>NZ_SEWW01000009.1 GCF_011090385.1 Aquirufa beregesia | reverse complement strand
ATGTCACCTATTGATTTTGAAAAAAAACTATTAAATTTAAATCAAGCTATATGCTAAACAAAAAAATACTTGAAAACTAATCAAGTATAAATGACATAAAACGGTCAACGTCATTCAGGCATTCACACATTTATAATCTATAATTTATAACTTCCTACCATCCCTTCGTCTTCGTTCTAACTCTCAATAAATTCATATCTGCCGTGATGAATAGGGTAGAACCATCTTCGCCAAAAGCAACGTTGGCTGTGGCACTGCCCGCTTCAATGCGGCCCAATAGTTTACCTGCTGGACTGATAATCAACACGCCACCTGGTCCTGTAGCCCATAGGTTGCCTGCTTTGTCAATCTTAAATCCATCAGGTGCTCCGCGCCAGCCGCTTTTGGCTAATTCCGCGCCATCAAAAAAGATGTTACCTTCGCCCAAGTTACCGTCTTTGTCGACCGGAAATGCCTTCCAGATTAATCCTTTTGGATCAGACTGGCCCACATACAAGATTTTCTCGTCTGGACTAAAGGCCAATCCATTCGGACGGGTCATGTCTTTGACTTGTAAGCTCAACTCTCCCTTTTTGTTTAATCGATACACGCCTTGAAATGGCAATTCTTTGGCAGGTTCATCTTTGCCTCGGCCAGGCAATCCATAAGGAGGGTCAGTGAAGTAATAATCTCCCGAACTGTGTTGCACCAAATCATTGGGACTATTCAACTTTTTCCCCTCAAATAAATGAGCCAAGGTTTTCTTTTTGGCTAGATTGTCCAAAGGCATTTCGGCAATCCTTCTGTCGCCATGTTCACATGAAACCAAATTCCCTTTTTTGTTGATAATCAATCCATTGGCACCAGGTTCTTCTGAATAAGGAACGGTTCCCGTATAGCCCGATGGTTTTAAAAACACTTCCACTTCTTTGCCTGGAGCCCATTTGTGAATGACATTTTCTGGGACATCCGAGAAAAGTAGATAATTCCCTTTTTTCACCCATACCGGTCCTTCCGACCACGTATAGCCTGTTCCCAAGATTTCAATGGGCGAATTGACATCCAGTAATTTGTCCAATGCAGGATCCAATCGATGGATCTTACCTATGGTCGGATAGCTTTTTTCCTGTGCATTCATGCTAAATAGGCTGCCTGTTAAACAGCAAAAGAGGTAAAAGATGTTTTTTTTCATGGTCTTGAGAAAAAAAATGTGGGCTACTTGGGCCCACATTTCATTGAAAAAATCAACTTATAGATTATGTTTCTTCATTTCCTTCACAGCAAAATCGGCCGCACGGGCTGTTAATGCCATATAGGTCAAGGAAGGATTCACGCAAGATGCGGATGTCATGGCTGCTCCGTCAGTTATAAAGACGTTTTTCACCGCATGTACTTGGTTATTGCCATTCAATACCGATGTCTTAGGATCACGACCCATACGTGCCGTTCCCATTTCGTGGATGGCCATACCTGGATAAGAACCATTATCAAAGGCTCTCACGTTTTTCAAGCCTGCGCTTTCCAACATTTCACGAGCATCTTCCATGATATCTTTACGCATTTTCTTCTCGTTTTCCTTGAATTCTGCGTCAAATACCACTACCGGTATACCCCACTTATCTTTGGTATTCGCATCTAAATACATTTTGTTTTCGTGGTATGGTAAGGTTTCCCCAAAACCACTTAATCCCATCATCCACGGACCTGGTTTCGTCATGGATTCTTTGTAGTCGATTCCGAAGTTCAAATCACCTACTCCACGGTTCCAGCCTTGACGAGAACCACTGCCTTGGTATCCGAATCCACGTAAATAATCACGCTTATCGTTGCCAATATTGCGGTAACGAGGAATGTAGATACCATTAGCTCTACGACCGATGTAGTATTTATCTTCATCACCTTCCCAAACTCCACTAGCACCAATTTTAAAGTGGTGGTCCATCAAGTTATGTCCTAATTCACCTGAATCATTACCGAAACCATTCGGGAAACGGCGAGATTTAGAATTCAATAATAGGGCAGTAGTACTTACGGTAGATCCACAAACAAAGATGATTTTGGCATAATACTCACGCACATCTTTGGTTACGGTATCAATCACACGTACCCCTTTGGCTTTTTGTTTTTGATCATCGTAAAGAATCTCCGATACCAAAGAATCTGGACGAAGCGTCATTAAACCTGTTTTGGCCGCTGGAGGCAAAGTACAAGACTGCGAGCTGAAGTAGGCACCATATGGGCAACCTAAACGGCACTTGTTACGGTATTGACAAGCACTCCGTCCGACACCCAATTGGGCTTGTTTAGCTTCGGATAAGTTAGCTACACGACCGATCGTCATGTTACGTCCTGGGAAGTTTTTCTCAATACGTTTTCTCACTTCCTTTTCTACGCAATACATGTCCATCGGCTTTAAGAATTCCGAATCGGGCAATTGAGGTAATCCCAAGGCTTCTCCCGAAATACCTACGTGTTTTTCTACGTAAGAATACCAAGGAGCAATGTCTTTGTAGCGAATAGGCCAATCCACGGCAATACCATCTTTTAAATTAGCCTCAAAATCGATATCACTTAAACGATACGTCTGACGTCCCCACATGATGGACTTTCCTCCCACGATATTGGGACGGAACCAGTCGAAGCGTTTTTCTTCTTTGTACATCGAATCAGAATCATTAAACCAATAGGTTTCCGTCATCTCGTTGTAAGGATAATCACGCGCTAATTTCGGATGAGTGGCTTTTTGTTCGTTGGTTAATAAACCATTGTATTTAAAGTCCCAAGGATCTTTGTAGCTAGGGGTATACCCAGTTACGTGTTCCATTTGACGACCGCGGTCTAGGACCAAGACGCGTAAGCCTTTCTCCGTTAATTCTTTGGCAGCATATCCACCAGATACTCCTGAGCCTACGATGATGGCATCGTACGTTTGATTTTTTATTGAATCTATATTTAAGTTCATTGTTATTCTAGTCTTGACATGAAAATTAAAGAGCCCACGTTTTTTGTCCTGGTGCTAATGGCATACAGCCATCGAATTTTCCTGGGATTGGAAGGTATTCCAGAGCCTTGGTAGCACCAATTTCAGAAGTGAAATAACCAGTAGTGGTTAATTCTTTCATCATGAAAAAGAAAGGTGCAGAAGCTTTTTTGCCACGGTTGGCGGTTCTTTCTGCATCAGATTCCAACATGATGCTCGTTAAGGCTTCTTTCTTTTCAACGGCACTGGCTTGTGCAAATGATTTGCCAGTCTTGGCCTGACAATTGGCTTCTAATTTAGCTAAGCCTGCATAAAAACGCTCTTGGTCTTCTTTGGGATAGCAATCACGTACCACGCGAACAATGAATTTTTCTACCCCAGCGGCTTTGGCTCCAGGAGTACCACTGGTGGGGATAATGACATCGGCCACTTCAGCTAATAAAGACTCTTGGTCAGCTGTCACGCTGACAAATGCACCATGGTTTAACTTTTCTCCTCGCAGTCCAGCCATGGCAGGGGCAGAAACAACACCACCCATTAACATGACCACACGCTGTACAGCTTCTCTACGGTTAATGTTCATATTCAAATTAATTTATAAGGATTCAAGGTTAATGCATTGAAATAGTTCAATTTTTTCCATACGGATTTCAAATATATACAATTATAGCAAAAATACTAGTGGGTCTTGGAGGTCATTTCTAAAAAAAATATTACGTAATTTGTGGCTATAATTCATGTATATGCCCATTTTAGCTGCTGATTTAGTGCGTCAAGTGAAGTTGGCCATCCAATCGTTATATTCAGCCCAAGAAGTAGAAGCTATCGCCTATTTATTGGTGGAAATGAGCACGGGTGCCACGCGCATGGATTGCCATTTGGGTAAAGAAGTGGAAGAGCCGAAGGACTGGGAACATATCCTAACTAGATTGGCAGAACAGGAACCTTGGCAATACGTGCTAGGAAAAGGGTGGTTTCGAGATCGTATTTTTGGATTAAATTCGCATACCTTGATTCCGAGGCCTGAAACAGAAGAATTGGTGGATCTTGTTTTGGGAAAAATATCCTCGACACATTCCCCTTGTCGCATATTGGATGTGGGTACTGGCTCAGGGTGTATTGCCATTTCACTAGCCTTAGAAGCAGCCCATGCTCAAGTCACGGCTTGGGAAATTTCCCCCGATGCCCAAAAGCAGGCCATGCAGAATGCGAAATCTCTTGGGGCAGACCTTGCCATCGAATTACAAGATGTGTTTCAATGGTCTACTCGCAGCGATTCCGAAACATGGGACATCATCGTATCCAATCCTCCCTACGTGATGTTTCAGGAAGCAGCGCAGATGGAAAGGCATGTGACGGAATTTGAACCAGGTTTAGCTTTGTTTGTTCCAGATGCTAACCCTTTGATTTTTTATCAAGTATTGGAAAGTATGGCTTCCCGGCACCTCAAACGTGCTGGTTGGATGCTGGTCGAAATAAATCAAGCTTTAGGCAAGGAAACGAAGGCCCTATTTGAAAATGAGCGCTGGAAAAACGTGGAATTGAAGCAAGATTTTCATGGAAAAGACCGTTTTGTCATAGCGCAGAAAGATATTTAAATAAGGAATCATACATTTGTCAGGTAAATGGAACATTTATCCTTTAAAAAGCATTTTAATGGAAATTTGCGAAGGACAGATGTTAATTTGTATACCTTTGCAGAGCAAAAATTTTAAAACAATATCAACAATGAACAGAAAACTTTGGATTGCTTTGGGCGTCATTGCTCTTGTGATTTTTTGGGGAGTCGGCGTACGTAATGGATTAGCTACTAGTGACCAGGAAGTAAAAGGGTCATGGGCCAATGTACAATCGGCATATCAGCGTCGTGCTGATTTGATTCCTAACTTAGTTAAAACCGTACAAGGAGTGGCCAATTTTGAGAAATCAACGTTGACAGACGTGATTCAAGCACGTGCTAGTGCTACCCAAATGAAATTGGATGCCAAGGATTTGAGTCCTGAAAATATGCAGAAATATCAAGCGGCTCAATCTTCATTAAGTGGAGCATTATCTCGTTTGATGGTAGTTGCAGAAAATTATCCTCAGTTGAAAGCCACAGAGAATTTCTCTGAACTGCAAGCTCAATTAGAAGGAACAGAAAACCGAATTAAAGAAGAAAGAGATCGTTTCAATGAATCGGTTAAATCGTACAATAGTAAGGTGGTTACTTTTCCGAATAACCTAATTGCTTCATTCTCTGGATTTACAGAAAAAGGGTTTTTTCAAGCAGAAGCTGGCTCAGATAAAGTTCCAGAAGTTAATTTTGACGAGAAGAAATAAGGATGCACATTAGCCAGGAACAGCAAGCTGAAATTATTCAAGCAATCAAGGAAGCTGAATTAGGAACTTCTGGTGAAATTCGTGTGCATATAGAAAGTCATTGTGAAGGGCACCCGATCGAAAGGTCGAAGGTGCTCTTTTTTCAATTAGGCATGAATCAGACCGATTTGCAAAATGGAGTTTTGGTTTATCTAGCCATCAAAGATCGTAAATATGCCATTATTGGGGATAAGGGGATTGATGCCCGTGTAGACCCCGAGTTTTGGGAGACGATACGGGATGAAATGAGGCCATATTTGGCAAAGAATGAAATAGGAGCAGGATTAGCTTGGGGTGTTCGCCGCATTGGCGAAGTACTAAACAGGTATTTTCCTTACCAAAAAGACGATATCAATGAGCTCACGGATGAGTTGTCCTTTGGGGCTTAAAATTATACGCTTATTTATGTTGGGCATGGCTTTCATGAGCCTGTCTATGCCTGTGCTTTTGGCTCAATCTGGCATACCAGAAAAGCCGAATGGCTATGTACTAGATTTGTCCAATAAATTAAGCCCAGAGGAGAAACAAAACTTAGAACAGAAATTGAGGGGCTATGCAGATAGTACATCCACTCAATTGGAAATAGTCATAGTGCCGACCACTGGTAATACCGATCCTTATGATTATGCTATGGAAATAGGAAAATCATGGGGTGTAGGCCAAAAGGATAAAAACAATGGTTTAGTTTTACTCATTACCTCTGAAACACGAAAAATCAGGATTGTTACGGGTAGAGGGCTTGAATCTGTTTTGCCTGATGCCATTTGTAAACGTATCATCAATCGTATTTTAAAGCCTGCGTTAAAGCAAGGGGATTATTTCGGGGGTATTGATGCGGCTACCACAGAAATGATGCAGCGCGCCAGCGGTACTTTTCAATCCGATGGTGAAGGTGAAAAGCAAGATGGAATACCTTTGGTATTCATTATTTTAGTGCTGTTTATCATCATAGCGATCATTCGAGCAATCAAAAATAGAGGAGGTGGTTCTGGTCCAGGTTCAACTGGGGGCGGTGGCATGTTTTTTCCACCCATCTTTCTAGGTGGAGGAAATTCAGGGCGTGGTTTTGGTGGAAATAGTGGCGGAGGCGGTTTTGACTTCGGTGGATTTGGTGGGGGTGATTTTGGTGGAGGAGGAGCAGGAGGAGATTTTTAATAGATGTTAATAACATGGTACAACAATTAATTCAAAATTCATTGGCAGAGTCGCAGTCGGTATTAGACCGATTTGTGAATAATCCCAAACAAATACAGGCCATTGAAGCAGCGGCTCAATTATTGGTGGATGCGCTAAAAAATGGTCATAAAATTATTTCTTGTGGAAACGGGGGGAGTCATTGTGACGCTATGCATTTTGCTGAAGAGCTATCAGGCCGTTACCGTGAAAACCGTCAAGCTTTGGCGGCAATGGCGATTTCAGATCCATCTCATATCACTTGTGTCAGCAATGATTTTGGTTATAACTATGTTTTTTCCCGTTTCATTGAAGGTTTAGGACAGGAGGGAGATGTTTTAGTAGGGATTTCTACCAGTGGTAATTCAGCTAGTATCATAGAAGCCGTTTCGGCAGCTAAACAAAAAGGAATGAAGGTCATCTTACTAACAGGGAAAGATGGGGGTAAATTGGCTAATTTAGGAGATGCGGAAATACGGGTAGAACATGAAGGTTTTGCGGATCGTATTCAAGAAATTCACATTAAGGTGATTCATATTATGATTCAATTGGTGGAGTATCATCTTTTCGGTCGACAATAGTAATCAAGCTATGTATAACAGAAGCCTTAGATTTGATGATCTAAGGCTTTTTTTGTCAACTTATTCAGGACGGGACAGGTTCTATAAAAAAGCCCCTGAGACATCAGAGGCTTTTTGCGTTATTGAGCTATTTCTAGTATTCTCCATCTGCTTCATTGCTTCCCATAAGGACATCCACCACGCGAGAGAAAATATTTTTAATACCAGGTTTATCTTTTCCGCCTTTTCCAGAGTCTCCACTCGAATCTCCGATGGTCGTAGGTTCGTGTTCTTCTGTTGGAATGGCTTGGTCCAATTGTTCATAATACACCTGAACTAAGCCGATAGCCGTAGCAAAAGAAGGATCATGGATTTCTTCAGAAGCTTGGGAATTTTGAACGACCATAGGAACACCGACACGACATTCTAGGTCAGTTATTTTTTGGAAAAGTTCAGCAATATCCGGTAATTGGGCACCCCCCCCACAGAGAACAATACCACTCTTGAATGATTGTGGGTCGCCAATCTTACTGATTTCAGCCAGGATTTTAGCGGCTAACTCTTTCAGGCGCTCCTCTAAAATGATGGCCAAATTTTTCACGGATACAGGTGTAGGTTTACGACCAGCAATGCCTGGAATCATGACCACTTCATTGATATCAATCAATTTACTGATGGCTGAACCAAAGGTCGTTTTTAAGGCTTCGGCATTCTCTAATGAAACATTCAAACCGATTCTAATGTCTTCTGTCAAGCGATCGCCTCCCCAATTCAATACACTAGCTTGAACTAGGACTTTGTTTTGATACACACTGATTTCAGTAGTACCACTTCCAATATCGACCAAAACAACTCCTTCTTCTTTTTCTTCAGGGCTTAATACGGCCGTAGAGGCAGCAATCGGGCTGAAATAGACATTACCCTTTTTGATATGATCCGACTCAGCAGCCACCAAGCATTGTACCAGCAAACTATATTTATCTGGATTAGCCGTGACTACCATGAAATCAGCTTGGATTTTTTGCCCAATTTGCCCCACAGGGTCAGTGGTAGTGGGTAAATTATCTACTTTAAAACCAATAGGAAGTGTATGCAACAAGCATGGATTCTTTTCTAAAACGGGCTTTTTAGCTTCTTCGATGAGTGCATGTATTTCTTGAAGAGAAACAGCCTCCCGAGGGTTTTTACGGACTTTAATGCTAGTATAAGGCTGCACATTGATGTGACTGCCTGATAAATTAGACGAAAAATAATAATCGGTATTTTTCCCTTCTAGGGCTCCAGAAATCTTTTTTAAAGCTTCTGCAATAGCCGCTGAGGTCTTATTGATGTTAACAATTTCACCACGTAAAATGTGTCCAACAGTATTGGCTTTGCCTGAGGCAATGATCTCTAGTTTTCCTGAAGCATTTTGTCTGCCAGCTACCGCTCTAACGAAGGAGCTACCAATGTCCAATCCGATGATTAAATCGTTCCGCATAATTTGTTATTGAAGATTACTCTAGCCTACAAGGAGGCCATAAAGGTTTAAAAATAGCTATTTTGACTAATAATCGCAAATAACCTGATTCTTATATTTTAAGCGTACCCAGCGATAGGTATTCCAACCTTTATTGGGGATAATTTTCTTATAAAATAGGGCCAGCTTTTTAAATTTGGTATCAATGTTAATCGGTAATCCAAAGTCGACCCGCGTAATACCTAAAGTTGGAATCATCACCACTCCACCATCTTCAGCCACTTCCAATTGTGAAATTTGGGCTCTCCAAAATTCATTGTTATTGATGAATTCAAATAGTTGAATCAAATGTTTTCCCTTGATATCACTCAGGTTTTTTCGATTCTTTTTAAAAAATGCTCCTGAAACCACCAATATCCTAGGTGTAAACAGAGGGCTCGTACCGATGAATTTTCCATCTTGGGTGACGTATTGGTCACTTAGATTAGAATCTCCTACGGTATTTCTAAGAATTCGAGCAATGGGGCTATATTCTTTGACAGAAATGATGATTTTACCCGAGAAATCATAATGTGCTTCACAGGATTTTACGAGAGGGATGCGCTTGACGCGCTCTTCCATTTGGTGCAAAGATATGTTTTGCAAGTATTTACCTACATAATACCGGGTTCCTTGTTCAGTGATCACATTGTTAATGTCTTTTTTCCCAAGAAGTGGTCTTTCATTTTCAGAATCTAATTTGACTACTATACCGGTGCATTTGATATCATTATAAGATAAGTCCGAATAAATGACCGCAGCAATACCCATGCCCAACAAGATGATTAAGCTGATTAATCGTTTGATTAGTGCCCACTTACTTGTGTTTAATAGAGCCATGTAATGTGTTATGTTTTAATTTATTGTAATGAGCCTTTTAAGTCGGCCAATAGTAAGTCAATATCTCCTGCTCCCATCGTCACCAGTAATCTTGGCTTTTGGTCCTGAATAGCTAGTTTCAAACCTTCTTTGCTGATGCATTGTTTCTTTTCTAGGCTAATTAATTCCAATAGCTTTTCTGAACTGACACCTGGGATAGGTAGTTCTCGGGCTGGATAAATATCTAGCAAATATAATTCATCTGCCAAGGATAGACTTTGCGCAAAATCAGCTAAAAAATCTCGGGTTCTAGAAAATAAATGTGGTTGGAAGACCGCCACAATTTTTTCATTGGGATATAAGGCTCTAACGGAATTCAGGCAAGCTGCTATTTCAGTAGGATGATGGGCGTAATCATCAATCATGACATGTTCAGCCGTTTCTACATGGTACTCAAATCTTCTTTTAACGCCTTTGAAGCTAGCAATTCCTTCTTTTATCTCTTCACCCGTTAAACCAACTTGCATGGCTAAGGCCGCGGCAGCTAGGGCATTTTCTATGTTGTGAAAACCCGGAATTCGCATAGGAATATCCTTAATTTCTCCACCTGGATAAAGCATATCAAACACCATTCGATGGTTTTGAATACGGATATTAACCGCTTGGAAATCCCCAGATTCAATACCAAAAGTGGCATTTCTCTGATTGGAGGCTAAGCCTAAACCTACTTTTTGAATGAAAAAACCTTTGTCTTGAATTTGACTGACAAATAATTGAAAGGATTCAATCACTTGTTCGGAAGCTCCGTAGATATCCAAATGGTCGGCATCGGTAGAAGTAACTACCGCCGCATAGGGATGTAAGGTTAAAAAGGAACGGTCATATTCATCTGCTTCCACCACACAAATGATGTTGTCTTTATCCTTGTTGGGAATAAAGTTGGTACCATAATTTTGGGTAATACCTCCCAAAAAAGCGGTTACATTTTTGTTGGCATGTAGGAGTAAATGCGTTAATAGGGAAGAGGTCGTGGTTTTTCCATGCGTTCCTGCCACAGCTAAAGTGGGGATTTGTTCCGTGATCCAACCTAAAATTTCCGATCTTTTGTACAAAGGAATCCCCAAACCCAATAAATAGTTTTTCTCCAAATGATCCGAAGGAATGGCTGGAGTAAAGATGAATAAGCTATGGGCTGTATCGGATAAAATGTCGCTTGGGATGCAAGCAATATCATCTTCATAGTGGATTTGCATGCCTTCCTGACTTAATGTTTTTGTCAACGGGCTTTCGGTTTTATCATAACCCGCCACTGGAAAACCATTGTGTAAAAACCAACGGGCTATGGCTGACATACCAATTCCTCCTATTCCTAGGAAATAGACATATTTTAAATCTTTCAGTTGAATATTACTTTTCATGCAGGGTCAACAAGGCTAAAATGTTGGTGGCTATATCGTGAGCGGCCGAAGGTTTGGCCATGGATTTACTTTGTTTTTCTATTTGTGTGATGAGCTCTTTATTTTGTAGGCAGGAAAGAGCCTCAGTCATGAGCCTATGTTTAGCCTCTACATCTTTCACTAAAATAGCGGCCCCTTTGGTCACTAAACTTTGGGCATTTTGGGTTTGATGGTCTTCAGCAGCACTAGGTAGGGGAACTAAAATACTGGCTTTCCCCACTAAACAGATTTCGGAAACAGACAAGGCTCCAGCTCTGGAAATCACTAAATCAGCCGCTGCATAGGCCAAATCCATTTCGTAAATGAAGGCAGAAACAAAGGCATGTAAACCCGCTTGCTTTTCTACGGAAGCTTGGGCTTCTTTCTCAAATGGAATACCTGTCTGCCAAATGATTTGTACGTTGGAATTGGCCAATTGGTCTAGACCTATCTGTATGGCTAAATTAATGGTTCTAGCCCCTTGGCTGCCACCAATGATTAATATGCAAGGCAAGTCAGGCTGTAAACCAAAATGAGCTATGGCTTTCTCTTTTTTACCTGTTTGATCGATGAGGTCTTTTCGTACGGGATTACCTAAATACTGGATTTTTTCCTTTGGGAAGAATTTTTCCATGTGGGGATAGGCCACAAAAATGCACTTGGCTTTGGAAGCTAAAAACTTATTAGTAATACCCGCAAATGAATTTTGTTCTTGAATCACATAAGGAATACCTTTTATCCAAGCGGCTAATAGCATAGGCCCAGAGGCATAACCACCCACACCTACCGCCATATCCGGTTTGAATTCATTCAAAATAGAAAAAGCTTTGGCTAGACTTTTGATTAATTTGAAGGGAAACAACAAGTTTTTCATCATGTGCTGGCGGTTGATCCCTACAATGGGTAAGCCCACGATCTTAAAACCTGCTTTAGGTACTTTTTCCATTTCCATTTTGCCTTCTGCCCCCACGAATAGAAATTCACAATTAGGTGCTATTTCTTGTATGGCAGAAGCAATAGCAATGGCGGGATAGATATGTCCACCAGTACCTCCTCCTGAAATGATGATTCTTTTTGGTATCACTAAATAATTGTTTTTAAATCTTTGGTTTCTTGTTCTTTATCCCGACTTACGGATAAGATAAGTCCAATACTAATGGCTGTAAATATCAAGGAAGTACCACCCGCTGAAACCATAGGCATGGGTTGACCAGTTACTGGGCCAGCACCTACGGCTACCAGCATATTGATAAAGGCTTGAAATACGATGGAAAAAGTGAGGCCGGCCGATAATAATCCCCCAAAGGGTTTACCGCTATGCCGGACGGCATTGGCACCTCGGTACATGAGCCAAAGGAAAAAGAGCGGGATAAAAATGGCCACTACAATACCATATTCTTCTACTATGATCGCATAGACAAAATCAGATTCTGCTTGGGAAAGGAAGTACCGTTGCTGGCTACGGCCAGGGCCTTTGGGACTTAATGCGCCGGTGGCAATGGCATAATAACTGCGGTAAAGTTGATAATCTTCGTCTTTTTTATCGACGGATTTACCGTCTTTTTTTCCGACACGATTACTGAAGTTGGCAATCCTGGCCTTAACGGTTTTTGCTCGTTGACCAATTTCTAGGGTAACCACCATGCTAGCCAAAATGGCTACCGAGGCTATGATATAGCCAATTTGCTTCCAAGGTACTCGACCAAAAATCATTAGGATGATACTGGTTAAGAAGATCAAAATGCTCGTTGAGAAGTTTGAAAGCATAATGAGAAAGCAAGTGATTCCAATTTTAATTAATAACCAAAGGAAAAACTGCCAGTTATAGGCCTCCGGGTTTGATTGGCGAGTGGAGAAATCTTTGGAAAGACTACCAATCAGGCACAATTTGGCCATGTCAGAAGGCATGAAGGAGATGGGGCCGATTTCTAACCAGCGACTAGCCCCGCCTTTACTTTCACCAAAAACAAAGGCAATGAGAATCAATATCCAAGAGAAAAGTAGAGCTACATGGCTGTATTGGGCAAATTTCAGATAGTTCTGTCGGGAAAACCAAGACATCAAGATGAAGGAGAAAATCAAGATCACCATGGACTTGATGAAACTAAAAATAGGGTCCATGGGATTCATCATGACCATACGCCCTTTAGCAGAAAACTGGATCAGTAATCCAAAGGCATTTAGGACAAATACGATGAACCAAATTTGGTAATCGCCAGCTAGTTTGGACTTGATGAATTCCGTGATTCTATTTTCCATCGGTGAGCGTTTTTACCATAGCTTTAAATTGATTTCCCCGATCTTCGTAGTTTTTGAATAAATCAAAACTAGCGCAAGCAGGAGAAAGTAGTACAATATCACCAGATTGTCCCCAATCCAAGCTTTTTTGGACAGCAGCTTGTAAATTATCGGTTGAAAATAAGGAGGAACAGATGGGCCCAAAATGAGAAACTAATTTGTGATTGTCTGTTCCTAGGCAAATGATGCCTTTGACTTTTTCTTTCACCAAATCATCTAATACCGCATATTCATTACCCTTGTCAACTCCACCTATCAATAAAATGATTGGCTGCTTAAAACTATTCAAGGCATAGAATACGGCATCTACGTTAGTTGCTTTCGAGTCATTGATGAACTGTATGCCCTTCCAAGTACCACAAGGTTCCAGTCGGTGAGGGGCATTCTCAAAAGTCTGTAGTGCCAAATGTATGGACTCTGAGCTGATTCCTACCGCTTCAGCAGCAAGAATAGCGGCCGACATGTTAATCGCATTATGAGGGCCTTTGAGAGGCACTTCATTCAGACTTACATGAAAATGGGAAGAACCTTTGATTTCATTATTATGAATTAGCATGTCTGCTTGCTCATCGTCAAAGCTGATGGTTTTTACCTGAGCTTGATGGGGCATCGAGTTAGCATGTGATTGCCATACAGGATCATCAGACCAAAAAATGCAAGTAGTATGCGGTTTGGCATTCTGAAAAATCCGGAATTTTGATTGAATATAATTCTCAAATTGGTATTCGTAGCGGTCTAAATGATCCGGAGTAATATTTAATAATACGGCTACATCAGGGGCAAAATGAAAGCAACGATCTAATTGAAAACTGGAAATCTCCAAAACATAATAATCATGCTGGTTTTCCATGACTTGTTTGGCAAAGCTATGTCCAATATTTCCCGCTAGACCCACTTTAAATCCCGCTTCTTTCAATAAATGATAGGTTAAAAGCGTGGTCGTTGTCTTCCCATTACTTCCTGTGATGGCGATGATTTTGGCTTGGGTATATCGGGAGGCAAATTCAATTTCTGAAACTAAGGAAATGTTCTTTTGCTTGATTTCTTTGACAATTGGGCTTTTTTCGGGTATACCTGGACTGATGATAATCTCCTGAGCATCAAGTATGTTGTCCATGGAATGAGTTCCTTGTTCAAAAGGAATCTGGGCATCCAATAAACGTTGTTGGTATTCGGGTTTTAATTGCCCCTGGTCAGATAAAAATACGTCGAAGCCTTCATGTTTGGCCAACAGGGCAGCCCCCACGCCACTTTCACCTCCGCCTAGGACTACGATTTTTGACATTCGCTTAAAAAAGAAAGGAAAATTAAAGATATAAACTAATACAAGTTAGAAAATGTCTCGGACTAATGAAAATGCTAGAGCTGACTTCTGGGATAAAAATTGTCATTTTTTTAAATCAGGCAATTCAACGAATTTTGAAGATTCAGCTGGATAAACGTTGAGTAGAATGATGTGTTAATCAATCATTTTTTATGGTAGTAGAGGACAAAAAAAGACCAGCTAATGCAGCTGGTCTTTTGATATTTCGACTGGATTGGAATTAAGCCAAAGCCACACGTTTGAAAGTTGAGATAGTCAAACCTTTTTGAGTTTGCTCTAACAACTGACGAATGTTGATCGAAGAATCTTTCACGAATTGTTGGTTCAATAAAGTAGATTCTCTGTAGAATTTCTCCAATTTACCTACGGCAATTTTCTCCAACATCGCTTCAGGCTTACCTTCTTGACGAGCTTGATCTTTTCCGATTTCGATTTCGCGTTGAATAGTTTCTGCATCAACACCATCTTTATCTAAAGCTACAGGCTTCATCGCAGTGATTTGCATCGCGATATCTTTACCTACTTCTGTTACGTCTGTTCCTTCAACACCTTCAAATGCTACTAAAACACCGATTTTGTTGTTGGAGTGGATGTAAGAAACAATTTTCTCTGCATCAATGTTTTCATAGGCAGCTAGGGTGATTTTTTCACCAATTTTACCTGTTAGTTCAATGATGTGACCTTCTACTGAACGACCATCAGAAAGGGGTTCAGCTAAAAGAGCAGAAGCACTAGGAGCATGTGATTTCACAGCAGCTTCTAAAATGCTTTGAGCTAAGTTATTGAAATCGGGTACTTTAGAAACAGGTTCAGTTTCACAAGCTAATGCGATTAATTTACCATTGGAATGATCGGCTGAAAGAGCTACGAGTACTACTCCCTCGTTGGTTGCATTTTCAGCACGTTTTGCGGCTACCTTTTGACCAGCTTTGCGAAGAAAATCAATGGCTGCTTCAAAATCGCCATCGGCTTCTGTCAAGGCTTTTTTGCAATCCATCATTCCGGCGCCAGTCATTTGGCGTAATTTATTAACGTCTGCGGCTGTAATTGACATTTTATGAATATGTTTATTCTTGTTCTGCTTCTTTTTCGTACTTAGCGGCTACTTTAGCTGCTTCTTGTGATTCCTCATCAGCAATACGCTTAGATTCTTCTTCTTCAGCTAAACGAGCGTCGTCTTTATCTTGTTTTCTTTCAGCTAAACCTTCTTCGATGGCTTTACCAATAGCAGCTGTAATAACCGCGATTGACTTGTAAGCATCATCATTAGCAGGGATAGGGAAATCAACTAAATCTGGGTTGGAGTTGGTATCGCACATAGCGAAAACTGGGATACCCAATTTTTTAGCTTCTTCTACTGCGATGTGCTCACGCTTCACGTCAACAACAAAAAGAGCAGCTGGAAGACGAGTTAATTCAGTGATACCACCTAATACACGCTTCAATTTCTCTTCTTCACGAGTCATCATTAAACGCTCGCGCTTAGCAAGAGTTTTAACGATTACTTCGTCTTTCAACATTTTGTCGATGCTAGACATCTTCTTGATGGACTTACGTACCGTCGCGAAGTTTGTCAACATACCACCTAACCAACGATCCGTTACGTAAGGCATTTTTAATTTATCTGCTTCAGCAGATACCACTTCTTGAGCTTGCTTTTTAGTAGCAACGAACATGATCTTACGACCAGAACGAACGATAGCACGCATGGCTGCAGTAGCTTCGTCTAAACAAGAAAGAGTTTTATTAAGATCGATGATGTGAATCCCGTTCTTCTCCATGAAGATGTAAGGAGCCATTTTAGGGTCCCACTTACGGGTAAGGTGTCCAAAGTGTACACCTGCATCTAATAATTCATTGTAGCTTAATTGTGCCATTTTTTGAGTTTAAGAATGAGGAAAAATGAAAATGTGGAAAAGGCATCGGCAACAGACAAGCCCTTTCCACGCAATTTGGGATTAACGCTTAGAGAATTGGAATCTCTTACGCGCCTTTCTTCTACCTGGTTTCTTACGTTCTACCATGCGTGGATCACGCGTTAGGAAACCTTCTTTTTTCAAAGGGGAACGTAATTCCGAGTCTTGCGTTTGCAATGCACGAGAAATAGCTAAGCGTAAAGCTTCAGCTTGGCCTTTGATTCCACCACCATCTACGTTAGCGGTTACGTCAAAAGAACCTAATGTGTTGGTTAATGCGAAAGGCTGATTAACGACAATCTGAAGAATTTCAGATGGGAAGTAATCAGTCATCGTACGGCCGTTGATTTTAATCTGGCCTTTACCAGGGGTCATTGAAATACGGGCGATTGCCGTCTTTCTTCTACCGATTTTGCTTGTTAATTCTGCCATTTGATTGAGGATTGACCTATTTTTGGGTCATATTGTCCGTTAAAACTTTATTTCTTTTGGTTGTTGAGCTGCATGTGGGTGCTCGGTACCAGCATATACAAATAGGTTAGTGAATAATTCACGTCCTAAACGATTTTTTGGTAACATACCTTTCACCGCAGATTCTATCACACCGCGTGGGTTCTTAACTAACACCTCACGTGGAGTAGCAAAACGCTGTCCACCTGGATATCCTGTGTGACGGATGTACACCTTGTCAGTCATTTTCTTTCCTGTCAAGCGAACTTTCTCCGCATTAATCACAATGACATTATCACCACAATCTACGTGTGGAGTAAATGAAGGCTTGTGTTTGCCACGAATAATTTTTGCGATTTCAGAACATAAACGTCCTAAAATTTGATTTTCAGCATCTACCACCACCCAGTCTTTCTGTACTGTAGCCTTATTGGCGGAGATGGTTTTGTAACTTAAAGTATCCACTATAGTGTTGTTTAACTGTTGAATCGCACCATCAAGACCACGGAATTTGTCTTAAGGATTTGATTATGACCTATTTTGCAACTAAACGGGCATTCAATCGAAAAATGGGAGTGCAAATTTAGAAATTCAAAGACTAATATCCAAGCGACATCTCAAAAAATAATAATATATGTACATAAACAAAAAAGGAGGCACATGCCTCCTTCCTTGAATGACTATTTTCGATCTTATAGATCGCTTAAATCAAAGCTGTCCATAAAGGCAGTCGTGAATTTACCTGATTGAAAACCAGGGTCATCCATCAATTTGATATGGAATGGAATCGTCGTTTTAATTCCTTCAATGACAAACTCTTGTAAAGCCCGTTTCATACGTAACAAGACCTCTTCTCTACTTTGGCCGCTTACAATAACCTTCGCAATCATGGAGTCATAATTGGGAGGAATGGTATAGCCCGAGTAAACATGTGAGTCAATACGTACGCCATGTCCACCAGGTAAATGTAAATTGGTGATTTTACCAGGTGATGGACGGAAGCCATTGGCTGGATCTTCCGCATTAATTCGGCATTCCAAGGCAAATAATTTCGGAAAATAGTTTTGACCCGTAATAGGAATTCCTGCCGCTACTTTGATTTGTTCTTTGATTAAGTCGAAATCCGTTACTTCTTCCGTAATCGGGTGTTCTACTTGAATACGTGTATTCATTTCCATGAAATAGAAGTCGCCATTTTTGTCCACTAAAAACTCAATGGTTCCAGCGCCTTCATATTTAATTGCAGTAGCACCAGCCACAGCAGCGGCTCCCATACGCGTACGTAAATCATCTGTCAAAGCGGGTGAAGGTGTTTCTTCACATAGTTTTTGGTGACGACGTTGGATGGAACAATCACGTTCAGATAAGTGACAAACCGTTCCGAATTTATCTCCAACTACTTGAATTTCAATATGACGAGGTTCCTCCACAAATTTCTCCATGTACATGCCATCGTTACCGAAAGCTGCAGCAGCTTCCATTTTGGCATCATCCCAAAGCTTAGCAAATTCCGATTCTTCACGGATGATACGCATTCCTCGTCCACCGCCTCCCGCCGTAGCTTTGATGATGACCGGATATTTAATTATTTTGGCTAATTCAATTGCTTCTTCAACGGTATCTAATAAACCATCAGAACCCGGAATAACAGGGACACCTGCCTTTTTCATGGTATCTTTGGCCGTAGCTTTATCTCCCATGGAATTGATCATTTCAGCGGATGCACCGATGAACTTGATTCCATGTTCTTCACAAATGCGAGAAAATTCGGCATTTTCTGATAGAAAGCCATAACCTGGGTGAATCGCATCAGCACCAGTAACTTCTGCCGCTGAAATAATGGCTGGAATACTTAAGTAAGATTGTTTACTGGGTGGGGGGCCAATACAAACCGCCTCATCCGCAAAACGAACATGCAAGCTGTCGCGATCTGCGGTGGAAAATACAGCCACCGTTTTGATGCCCATTTCCTTGCAGGTACGAATGATACGAAGGGCTATCTCCCCACGATTCGCAATGAGTATTTTTTTAAACATAGTAATTCTTTTTTGGCGCGCTCCTACCTCGCATGAGGCGAGCGTTCATTATGCTTTTTCTACTAAGAAAAGGGGTTGGTCAAATTCAACAGGTGTGGCATTATCCACTAAAATTTTCACGATTTTACCCGATACTTCCGCATCGATCTCGTTGAATAATTTCATAGCCTCAATCATGCAAACTGTTTTACCAGGTTCGATGCTTGATCCAACTTCTACATAATTACCTTTATCTGGCCCAGGAGCTAAATAAAAGGTTCCAATCATGGGTGATTTAACGGTGTATAAATTGTCTGCCACTGGAGCTGGTGCTGCAGGTGCAGCCGCAGCTACCGCAGCCACTGGTGCTAGTGCAGGCGCTGGAGTATGTACAACGTGTACGCTTGGAGCAGCTTCTCCGTGTTTTTTAACAGAAACTTTTAATCCTTCAGTTTCAATACTTACTTCTGCTAGAGGTGATTTAGCGATATAATCCAGTAATCGCTGTATTTCTTTGGTGTCCATTCTTGATAGTATTAGGTTTACCTGCTTGTACTTATGGTACAAATGTAATAAAAATGAGATAAGCTGTTTATTTTACTCGTTCCGCATACGCGTAAGTACGTGTATCTACTTTGATCACTTCGTCTTGTTCAATAAATATAGGTACGGTGATGGTCGCGCCTGTCTCTACTGTAGCGGGTTTTTTAGGAGAGTTAGCTGTATCTCCACGAACACCTGGTTCCGTGTAAGTTACTTTTAATTCAACGAATGGAGGTAATTCACATGAAATAGCCTCATCATTCTCGGTGTTAATTAAAATTTCTACTTCTTGACCTTCTTTCATCAAATCTGCCATCACCACCAAATTGTCGTTTAACAAGATTTGCTCAAATGATTCATTGTCCATGAAGTTATATCCATATTCATCTTTGTAGATGAATTGAAATTTTCTTCTTTCAACTCGTACTGGGTATATAGTGACTCCTGAGTTGAAGGTATTGTCAATCACTTTACCTGAAGTTAAGGATCTCAATTTCGTACGAACGAAAGCAGGACCTTTACCTGGTTTTACGTGTAAAAATTCGACAATGGAAAATAAGTCATCATTGTATTTGATCACCATTCCATTTTTAATATCTGCTGTAGTTGCCATGTATATAATGTGAAATTATTTCGGATCGTAAGCCCACTTCACATAAGCTGAAGCCCATGTAAAGCCTCCACCGAAAGCTGCTAAAATTAAATTATCTCCTTTTTTTAATTGGTTTTCATAATCCCAAAGGCATAATGGAATAGTTGCTGCCGTGGTATTACCATAGCGCTGTATATTCAACATCACCTTGTCTTCCCCAATGTTCATGCGATTTGCTGTGGCATCGATGATACGCTTATTGGCCTGATGAGGAACCAAAAAGGCAATGTCATCCCCTGTCAAATGGTTTCTTTCCATGATTTCCTCTGATATATCAGCCATGCGGGTAACCGCAAATTTGAAAACAGATTGACCTTCTTGACGAATATAATGTAGTTTTTGGTCGATGGTCTCATGAGTAGGAGGGTAGGCACTTCCCCCACCTTTTTGCATTAAGCTCTCACATCCTTCACCATCCGATTTTAAAATAAAATCCTGTACTCCCGTTCCATCTTCTGTAGGCTCCAACATCACCGCACCAGCACCATCTCCAAAAAGGATACACGTGGTACGATCCGCATAGTCTACGATGGCCGACATTTTATCGGCACCTACCACAATGACTTTCTTATAGCGACCTGATTCGATGAAAGCGGTACCTGTTCCTAAGGCATTTAAAAAACCAGAACAAGCCGCAGCTAAATCGAAGGAAGCAGTCTCACGGATACCCACTGATTTACAAATCAGGTTGGCACAGGAAGGGAAGAAATAATCAGGAGTGACGGTGGCACAAATCAGTAAATCAACATCCTCAGGTTTCGTGTTTGTTTTCTTCAAAAGGTCCGTAACTGCTTTGGCTCCCATATAGGAAGTACCTAAGCCTTCGCCTTTCAGAATTCTACGTTCTTTGATTCCTGTACGAGTGGTAATCCATTCGTCGTTAGTTTCTACTAACTTTTCTAATTCTTCGTTGGTCAGCACATAGTCTGGTACATATCCTGCTACTCCGGTAATGGCTGCGTTTATTTTATGGGTCATGTTTCTTTAACCTAAATCTTTTTTTTATTTGTTCTCGATGATGCCCTTGATTTTCTCGCAGACTTTCGATTCCACAACGGACTTACAAAGTCCAATCATATTTTTAATGGCTATTGGACTGGATGCACCATGTGCGATGATTACATTGCCATTGATTCCAATGATAGGACTACCTCCGTATTTTTCGTAATTGGTGTTTTCGACAAATTCATTGGTCATCCCTTGGTCCTTCATGATGTTATAGATGGATTCACCCATTTTTAACATGATGTTTCCCGTAAAACCGTCCGTCACAATGACGTCTGCTTTTCCCTTGAAGAAATCTTTTCCTTCAATATTACCGATAAAATTAATGCTGGTGTTCGCTTTTAATAAAGCATGGGTCGCTTGGGCTAAAATAGAACCTTTTTGTTCTTCTTCCCCAATGTTGATGAGTCCTACTCGAGGAGATTTGATACCTGTAGTGGCTTCGAAATACACAGAGCCTAATAAGGCAAATTGTTCCAACATTTCTGGTTTACAATCTGCATTGGCTCCAATGTCCAACATGACAGCGTATTTGCCATCTGTTTGAGGAACAAAACCTGCGATAGCGGGTCTTTGGATACCTTCAATGGTTTTCACGGAGAACAAAGAACCTACCATCATGGCGCCAGTATTACCTGCCGAAGCAAAGACATCCGCTTTGCCCTCCTTTAAAAGACCAAACCCAATTCCGATGGAGGAATTGGGTTTTTGGGATAAAGCTCGAGTTGGGTGCTCACCCATTTCAATCACTTGATCTGCGTGAATGATCTGAATTTGCGTTCCCACATATTGATGTTCATCCAAAATGGATTGGATGGTATCTTGGGGACCTACTGCTAGAATTATTTCATTATTGGAAAGACTGGGAAGCGCTAAAAGGATACCCTCTAATACTGCTTTTGGAGCAAAATCTCCACCCATCACGTCGACCGCTATTTTCATCTAATTATGTTTAATTACTAAAGCTTGAGGCAAAAATAGTATTAAATTTAGTCAAAAAATAGCATTTTAACGGGATATTTTCACTTGTAGCAAAAATAAGTTCTTTTCCTTGATAAAGAGAAATAAGACTAAGAAGAATAACCTTCTACGATCATCTTTCCTTTATAGAATAAGTTTCCTTCGTGAACATGTGCACGGTGGAATAAATGAGTTTCTCCAGTTTGGCTATCCACAGATAATTGTCTTGGAGTGCTAAAATCGTGAGAACGTCTTTTGTCACGGCGTGTGGTTGAAATCTTTCTTTTAGGATGTGCCATTGTATGTAAATTGAATTAATTTCTAATTATTGTCTGTTAATTTTTTTAATGCTGCCCAGCGCGGGTCCATACTTTCTTCCTCTGTTTTAGGGATGTCCGTATCTTTTGCGGTGGTATATAAAAATTCATTTTCAGCTGATTCATCTTCCGGTTTAACAAACCGAGGATGCAATTTTTTCATAGGTACTTGTAAGGCTATGAAATCATATAAATCCTGCGATAAATCAAGTTTTGGCTCTTTCCTGTCAATTAAAAACAGATTGTTGCCCAAGTCTTCAAAATGATCCCCGTATTTGTAAATTAACTTTTCCTGAATATCAATGGGGAATTCAAATTCCTCATTGGATCGATCACAAATTAAATTCAAATGGCCTTTGATTTTCATCAAAACCTGAATCATCGTAGCAGATTTATGTAACTCTATTTCTGCCTGAAACTTGCCTTTTTGTACCCATTCCTGCTCAAAAGCCTTTAAAAAATCATCTCCGCCCTCAAAGCTATATCGGTACGATTTGTCTTCTAGGGAAATGATGGGTATCTGATAGGCATCCAATACTTTCATTGTCTCTCGGGTAAAAAGGATTGCAAAATTAGTCATTTTTTTGGAAACAGCAAGGCTATGCTGGAACAATTTGATAAAATCTTACGACCTTTGAATTCATGAATCAAATACCTGCTTCTATCCAATCGTTTATCCGTACTTGGCTGTTCTTCGAAGTCATTGTTTGGATATATGCGCTAGCATTTACTCGTTTTGATCAAATACGCTGGATTAACGAATTTCACCTACCCATTTGGGATCTAGTATTTCGTTTTTTCACCAGTTTAGCCGAAGTCTTTCTGCCTTTATTCTTTGCTGTATTTTTATTCTTTAAACAAAGAAAATGGGTTTTACCTTATTTAGGCTCTTACTTGCTTTCCACCTTGATTACCCAAGCGCTGAAGCATTTTGTCTTTGCTGGGAGCTTGAGACCATTCGCCTATTTTCGAAATGAAAGTTATGACTGGTATACCGTACCTGGAGTATTTATCAATGAATTTAACAGCATGCCATCAGGACATACCGCTGCGGCTTGGTTTATGTTTTTCTGGATGGCTTTAGCTGCCCGAACGGCTCGTTGGGGTATTTTCCTGGCCTGCTTGGCCTCGGGAGTAGCCCTATCTCGGATCTATCTTTTTCAACATTTCCCCATTGATACCGCCGTCGGGGCGATCATCGGTGTGCTGAGTTCTGCCCCCGTGTATTATTTGACCATCTTTAAAAAATCGGCTAATGAGTCCATTCCTTCTGCGTAAACCTTATCTTTTTTGGTTCGTCCTAGGCGCCTTGGTGTATATTCCATTTTTAGGGGCTAGCCATTTATTTGACTGGGATGAAATCAATTTTGCGGAGTCTGCCAGAGAAATGATCAAAACTGGAGACTACCTCAGCGTCCAAATTAATTTTATGCCTTTTTGGGAGAAGCCGCCCTTATTTATATGGCTACAAGCCTTGAGTTTTCAGTTCTTCGGTACTTTTACGGAGAAGGCTTGGACCAGCATGGAATTTGCTGCTCGTTTTCCTAATGCCCTCATTGGTATAGCCACGCTCTTGACTTTGTATCGCTTAGGGGCCAAGCATTTTTCGCCCAAAATGGGACATTTGTGGGCTTTTTCCTACCTCGCTGCCATCACCCCACATGTCTATGCTAGTTCAGGAATCATTGACCCTTTATTTAATCTGTTGATTTTCTTGGGGGTTTATTATTTAATTCAGTCCTTCTGGAAAAATTTTGCGGGTAAAGAATTAGTCATTTCTGCCGTTTTTATTGGATTCGCTTTATTAACCAAAGGACCTGTAGCCTTGTTGATATGGGGATTAACCGCTGTGGTTTATTTTTTACTTCATCGAAAAGAATGGAGCCGACTAGCAGCTTGGTTGAAAGCAATGACTTGGGTAAGTCTCATTGCGATTCTTTTCTTTGCTTCTTGGTATGGAATTATCGCTTTGAAATTCGGCTCGGGAATCATTTCTGACTTTTTTGCGTATCAAATTCGCCTATTAACTACGGGTGATGCGGGTCATGGCCAACCTTTTTATTACCATGCTCTGGTATTATTAGTAGGATGTTTTCCTATTTCCATTTGGGCCATCAGTCCACTGGTCTCGCGGAAATCGGAAGCGAATTTAGCCACGCAGGAAGAGCGAGATTTAAGTGTTTGGTTTCGAATCTTATTTTGGGTGGTTTTGATTTTATTCAGTTTGGTTAAGACCAAAATCGTGCATTATTCCTCCATGTGTTGGATTCCCTTGAGCTTTTTTTCAGCCAGAGTTTTGTACGATTGGGAATTGGGCTTTAGCACTTGGAAAAAATGGTACAGCATTGGACTTCTGGTTATCGGTCTACTGTTCTCCTTCATCTTATCTTTAGTGCCTTATATTGGATCCCATTCTTTTGAATTTATTCCTTTGATTCAAGATGCATTTGTGCAGGGGAATTTGCAGGCACCTGTGTATTGGTCAGGTTTTGAGATTTTGATAGGAATTGTATTTGCTTTGGCTATTATCTATTGGATTGCTAGCAAAGGAGCTGTATCTCCCAAGCGCATGTATGGGTTGATGATTACTGGCATAGCCATTGTTATGATGTATATGGCTTTGGTGGTACCCAAAATTGAAGGCTATACACAGGCTACGGTAATCGACTTTTATGAATCCAAGGTGGGGCAAAAAGTGTATATCGAAACCGTTGGTTTCAAATCATTCGCTCAGCTATTGTATTTCCAAAAATCGAGTGCTTCCCCTGATGGAGAAACACTCTTACGGATTCAACGCGTGGATAGACCCACCTACTTTGTTATGAAAAATGATGTGGATGATGCATTGAAATATCATCCTAATATCACTTTCATGAAAGAAGAAAATGGATTTCTATTTTATAAACACAAATAACTAGGCTAATTCTTTTTCCGTAAAGAAAAATGCTCCTTCAATAGCGGCGTTCTCATCTGAATCAGAACCATGGATGGCATTGGATTCCAATGATCTGGCAAATTGTTTGCGAATGGTGCCTTCCGCTGCTTGAGCAGGGTTGGTGGCACCAATGAGTTGGCGGAAATCTTCTACCGCATTTTCCTTTTCTAAGACCAAAGGAATGATGGCTCCCGAACACATGTAATCACACAAACTTTGAAAGAAAGGTCGCTCCGCATGAACGGCATAAAATTTACCAGCTTCTTCACTACTTAATTGTACTTTTTTAAGAGCGATGATTTTAAATCCAGCCGCTTCAATTTGCTGAATGATGGGTCCTGTGAATCCATCAGCAACAGCATCTGGTTTAATCATGGTAAAGGTGCGATTTGTAGGCATAGTAAAATTTTTATTCAAATTTATCTTTAACTTTGCGAACGCCCAAATTTATTATGGCGCATTATCAATTTTATGTCTTCCATTTCGGCGCTTCAAGCACAATTAACCTCTGGTACTAAGGCAGTCATCACGACGCACTTTAATCCTGATTCAGATGCCATCGGTTCATCACTAGCCTGGCAAAATTATTTAATGCAGCTTGGCATGGACGTGAGCGTCATTGTGCCTTCTGCGGTTTCAGCTAACTTGAAATGGATGCCTGGAGCAGAGCATATTCTCAATTTTGAAGATACTCTACATAAAGTTCAAATAGAGGCCTTGTTGAGGGAGGCTGCATTCGTTTTTTGTTTGGATTTTTCAGGTATGCAACGTTTGCATGGCTTAAGTCATTGGATTAAAGCGGCTCGTGGAACAAAAGTGGTGATAGATCATCATTTGAATCCAGAAGATTTTGCGGATTACTATTACCATCGAACCACTGCTGCCTCTACCTGCGAACTGATTTTTGATTTAATTCAAGAGTGGGGAGATGATGTTCGCATCAATGAAGCCATGGGTTCATGCCTCTATTCGGGTATCATGACCGACACCGGTTCTTTTCGCCACCCGAATACCACGGCACACGTACATGAGGTCGTAGCTCAGCTCATTCAAAAGGGGGTCAATACCAATGCCATACATCGTAACATATTTGATTCTGCCAGTATAGATCGCTTACGTTTTTTAGGACATATATTGGCGAATCGATTGGATTATTTGCCAGCGTACCATTTGTCATTGATGTGGATTACCGAGGAAGATCAAAAACAATTTAATTCACAGGCAGGAGATACGGAGGGAATCGTGAATTATGGTTTGCAGATTGCGGGAGCCATTTGGGCTATCTTATTGATACAGCGGCCGGATGGCATCAAATTGTCGTTCCGTTCCATCGAACCATTTGCCGTAAATGAGTTTGCATCCAGGTATTTTGAAGGGGGTGGTCATAAAAATGCCTCAGGTGGTCGATTTTCTTCTAGCTCCATCGAGGGAGCGAAGGAAAAATTGGAAGAAGTGTTACCTTTGTACCTTTCTGAAATAAATCGAGTTAAAAATTTATAAACGAATCAATCTAAAACAATCCATAACAGACTTCGGTCTCAACAAAACAATCATGCGTAAACAACTCATTGGTCTTTTATCAGCAGTCGTATTTTTGTCTGCATGTAATCAAAACAAAGTCGAGGTTATCGATGGCGTAAAAATTCAATTTCACAGTCATGACGACAAAGCCAAAAAACTGAAAGATGGTGACATCATTACTTTTGGATTAGTGATTAAAAATTCAACGGATTCTGTTTTACAGGATACATATAAAGAAGGAAAACCAGGCAAAGGAATGATCCAAGCGCCTAATAATGCCCCTGGTTCTTTCAAAGGTACTTTTGAAAATGGGTTACGTTTATTGGCATTAGGTGATAGTGCTACTATTTTAGTTCCTATTGATAGTTTAACAAAAAATATTCAAGCTCCACTTCCTCCTTTCTTGAAGCCAGGTTCTGATTTGAAATACACGGTGAAAGTATTGAAAGTACAGTCTCGTGCTGAATTTGAAAAAGAAATGGAAAAAGAAGCTGCTGTTAACAAGCAAGCTGCTGTTGGAAAATTGGCGCAAGAGCCTAAGGTGATTGCTGACTATGTAGCTAAATCGGGTAAGACATTCCAAAAATCGGCTTCAGGTTTATATTATTCAATTCTAAGCCCGGGTGCTGGTGCTTCGGCTAAAATGGGTGAGACTTGGACCGTGAATTACCGTGGTTCTTTCTTAGACGGAAAAGAATTTGATAAAGGTAGTGCTGCTGAAATGCCATTAGGTCAAATGATTCCAGGGTTTAATGAAGCATTAACTTTATTGAAAAAAGGAGGAAAAGGCGTATTTGTGATTCCATCGGCTTTAGGTTACGGAGATCAAGAGCGTGGCCCTATTCCGGCTAACTCTATATTGGTATTTGAAGTTGAGTTATTGAACAAAAAATAAATTTTAAGGGGATTTCGGTCCCCTTTTTTCTTTTTCCATACGAATCCGAAGGCTTATTCGTTTACGTGTGGAATAAAATCGAGTGAATTAGTGAATGTATATGATGATGGTCAATCGAATGTTTGTTAGAATTAGTGCTTTTTTGGCTTTGACTTTGGGTTTGGGGGCTTGTTTAAGCAATGTGGAATTGGTGGATGAAATTAGAGCGAAGGAAAATCAAGCTCAAATAGCTTCTTATTTTTCTAAACAAGGCCAAAGCCCGATTGCCATGGAAAATGGGGCCTATTATGTGGTTACCAAGAGTAATCCCGTAGGCGAGTTAGCGACCAAAGGAGATACGCTTTCGGTGCATTATGAATTTGCTAACTTGGTGACAGGACAAATTTTGGATAGCACAAATCGTAAATTGAATTCGCCTTATGTCTATCGCTATGGTTTTACCAATCCGGTATTTAGTCGTTTAATGGCTTTTGTTCGTGAAGGCGAGCAAGCCGTGATGGCCTTGCCAGGGACGGCTCAAGATTTCCCTGGACTTCCGGCCTATACGCCCATGAAAGTCACTATTAAATACTATAAGGTTCGTTCACAAACGGATAATATCAATGAGTTTATTGCTGAGCGTGGATATAATGTGACAGAAACTACGGAAGAAGGTTTACGCTTTATCCAGTTAGCGAAAGGAACAGGGGATATTCCTGCCACAGGAAAAGTAGTTAAAATTAAATATACAGGTCGTTTCTTGAACGGGTTTGCCTTTGATGGTAATATGTTGAAAACGGATAGCCTTTCCGTTACCATCGGAGGGACACAAACTGTACAAGGTTTTCAAAAAGGGATAGAAAAAATGCGTTTAGGTGAAAAAGCGATTTTAGTGTTTCCTTCCACTTTGGGATATGGTCAATCGGGTTCAGGAAGCATTCCAGGTTATACACCTTTGATGTTTGAAGTTTATTTAGCCAAAATTAATGAGTAGTTACCATGAATAGAAGTACATTTTACCTAAGTTTATTTTTCATCGTTGCACTTTTCGGATTTTCAAGTTGCAATTTCAATGCAATAGACCAACAAGTTGAAAATAACGAAAGTGATATTCAAAAATACATTGCGAGTAATAAGTTAAATGCCCAAAAGACACCTGAAGGCATGTATTATTCCATTCTATCTGCCGGTACTACTGGTAAACAAGCCAATTATACCGACTTAGTTAAGTTTCACTATGTGATGACTTTATTAAATGGATCTAAAGTGGATTCTACTTCTCGTATCTTAAATCAGTCACGGGGCTATGTAATAGGAAGTTTTGAAAGTATTTTTACCCTTCCTCTGCGGTACATGAAAGAAGGCGATAAAGGCGTTTTTATTTTACCAGCTAATTTAGCCTTTGGTGGAAGTTCTTATGGCAATGGGTTAATTCCAGCATTTTCTGTCATTAAAATTGATATTGAATTAATTTCTATTCAAACGGAAAATCAGGTGATCGAAGAAATGAAGAAAACCTATAACGTTAATAATCCTGAAGTGACCGCTACAGGTTTGATCTTCCAAAAAACCATTTCCAATCCTACGGGAAAAGCTTTGACTCCTACTCAGTCCTATTTGGTGAATTATACGGGTCGATTAGGGTATAGCTACTTAAAATTAGACGCCGCAGGCAAGGTTCTTTATGATCCTATTTTTGATTCTCGTACAGGTGCATCCATGTTGGTAGGTGCGGGCCAGTTAATCGCTGGTTTTGATGAGGGAATCATGAAGTTGAAAATGGGTGAAAAGGCCATTATCATTTTGCCTTCTAAATTAGGTTATGGTGCTAACAACCAAGGATCGATTCCTGCCAACTCGCCTTTGTGTTTTGAAATAGAGGTTCCTATTCAATAATTTCATGCTGCCCATATTGTATCTAGCTACACAAAATCTCCATAAAGTGGAAGAGATTGCGGCCTTGTTGAATGGGCAGTTTGAGGTTAGGACAGTTCAAGATTTAGGCTTAGCCGAAGAAATCCCAGAGACAGGAAGCACTTTGGAAGAGAATTCCATGTTGAAAGCTCAATTCATCGCCAATCGCTATCAAGTTACTTGCTTATCCGATGATTCAGGTTTAGAGGTAGAAGCATTAGGGGGAGCTCCAGGTGTTTATTCAGCCAGGTATGCAGGGGAGCCTAAAAATGACCAAAGAAATCTAGATTTGCTGTTACAAAATTTGAGTACAGAAAATCACCGAAAAGCCCGATTTGTGACAGTTTTAACCTATCATACCCAAGGTGAGTATGTTCAGTTTGAGGGTGAAATTCAGGGCAATATTACCCTAGAAGCTAGAGGGACATCAGGTTTTGGGTATGATCCCGTCTTTCAACCCGAAGGCTCTACTAGGACATTTGCTGAAATGACCTTAGCTGAAAAAAATCAAATGGCTCATCGAGCCCGTGCTTTGCAAAAATTCAAAAGATTTGTCGACGAAATTGGAAAATCTCACGACAAATAGTGGTATTGTTCCAATCAATCTGTATTTTTGTTTAAGTGTGCTAATTAGCTTTAACCTTGTTCAACGGTAGATTAATGAATTGGAAAAGTCGTGTTTTTTTGGCTCTACTAATTCTGTTGGTGGGTGTACATTGGGCTCAAGCTCAATATGTGATCAAAGGTAGAGTAACTGATGCTTCTAATGGAGATCCAGTACCCTTCGCCTCGGTAGGCTTGGTGGGTCTAAATTTAGGGACAACCACTAATTTTCAAGGAGAATATACCTTTCATTCCAAAGTGTTGACGGATTCCCTTTTTGTGTCCTTTGTTGGATATAAAAAACGGGTCAAATTCATTGACAAAAAGAAAGCATTTCAAGAAGTTGATTTTCAAATGGATCCTGCCCAAAGGGCCTTGCAAGAGGTTATTGTGTACTCAGGAGAGAATCCAGCCTTTAAAATATTGCGTCAAGTGGTTAAGCAACGTGACGTGAATGATCGTAATAAATTATCAGCCTACGAGTATGATTCTTATACCAAAATGGAATTGGATGTGGATAACATCTCAGAGAAATTGAGGAATTCAAAAATCATGAGGGAGATTGAATCTTCCATCAAAAAGTTCGAGAAAGAAGCCGGAGAAGATGGAAAGCCTGTTATTCCGACTTACATTTCCGAATCCATTAGTAAATTTTATTATCGGGAGTCTCCAAAACGGAAGAAGGAGAAAATCATCAAGACCAATATAAAGGGTGTTGGTGTACAGGATGGAGGCTTTATTTCCCAATTGGTAGGCGGGAACTTGATTGCCAATTATAATTTTTACCAAAATTATGTGCCCTTTTTTGGTAAAGATTTTGCCAGCCCTATAGGGGATAATTGGAAAGGAAATTACAAGTTTTTTCTGGGGGATACTGTAAATGTCGACGGTCATGTTTGCTATCAGTTGGATTTTGATCCAAAAAATGCGCAGGACCTTGTTTTTACTGGTCAAATGTGGATAGATACCACCAGTTTTGCTTTGGTTCAAATAGATGCAGCCATCGACAAGCAGGCAAATTTGAATTTCATTGATAAGATTAAAATATCTCAGGAATTAGAGCAGGTGACAGATGGGGCTTGGTTGCCTTCCCGTACCCGTTTTTTAATTGATATTGAAGAGCTGACTAAAGGCTCGGCTGGAATGTTGTTGAAGATGTATATTTCCAATAAAGGTTTTGTCGTGAATCGACCTAAACCTTTGGAATTTTACGATTTAACCTCCGAAGTAGCCGAGGATGCCAAGGAGCCTGATCCTGAGTTTTGGAAATATGCTCGCTACGAGCCATTAAGTCGGCAAGATTTAACGGCCTTTGCTTTGATTGATTCGGTGAAGAATCTACCAATCGTTCGGACCTATGTGGAAATTGCGGAGATAGCTTTAAGTGGTTATAAGAAATTCAATGATATTGAAGTGGGGCCTTATTTGAGCAGTATTGCTGTGAATCGATTGGAAGGAGCTCGTTTTAGATTGGGGTTTCGAACAAACTCTAATTTTGATAAGCATTGGATTTTACGAGGCAATGTGGGTTTTGGAACTAGAGATTTAGTTCCAAAATATTCGATCGAAGTCAATTATCTGTTTTCAAAGGCCAAGTGGACCATAGCTGGTTTGAGACATTCCTATGATATAGAACGGGTCGGTTTAACTCCCGAGTTGATTGGAGATAATCGCTTATTTTATGCATTCACTCGTTGGGGGGCCTTTTCTGGAGCCTTTTTTAGAAGAGAAAGTGAAGCCTTTTTCAGTACAGAAGTGACCAAAGGATTGAGTTTTACAGCTCAAATGAATACACGTTCTTTTGATCCATTATTTAGATTCCAATATCGTTTGAACCCTGAGTTAGGGAATGCTTCTCCGGTACAGGATTATTACCAGGAATCCTTCGTCACCTTAGAGGCTAGATTTGCCAAAGGAGAGACCTTTATTATGAATGGTAATGAGCGTATTACTCTGGCTACCAAACGAATTCCTGTGGTGACATTCCGCTATCAGCGTGGATTCAAAGGCTTTTTGGGAGGCGATTTTAATTATGAACGTTTTACGTTGAAAGCCTATCAAACATTTAGACTAGGAACCTTTGGTCGGTCTGATTATACACTTTCTTTGGGGTATACACCATCCAATTTACCTGCACCCTTATTATTTCCTCATTTAGGCAATGAGACCTTGTTTTTTGTGAGAAGTGCCTTCTCTACCATGAATTATTTTGAGTTTGTGAGTGATCAATTCGTCTCCTTGCAATACAATCATAATTTTGAAGGTTTATTGTTCAATCGAATACCATTAATCAAGAAATTGAAATGGCGATTTATTGCCAGCGGGAATTTATTGTGGGGGAGTCAAAGAAAGGAAAATAAGGACATCATGAAGGATGTTAATAATCCATTGAAATCAAAGTTTTTAGATATGTATTCCTTTGATTCTTTAAACCCCAATGTACCCTATGCGGAAGTGGGTTATGGGATCGATAATATTTTTAAATTATTCAGGATTCAAGCATTCCATCGACTGTCATATATGGATCATGGTTCACCCAAAGCTTTTCGCTTGATGGCCTCGGTTAATTTCTCATTTTAGGCTTTTTTGGTATATTATTAAGATGAAAATTTAAACATTTCAAGAATGTTTTTAATCTTCTTGATTTTGGGTTTAAGCCCCCCTATATTTGGGTTCAGCGCCTTTTTTAAATTATGGTGACCTTTAATATTATTATGATTTTAATTCTCATTGGACTTTGTTTATTGAGCTATATTTTGGGCTCAATTCCAACGGCCATTTGGTATGGTGAAGCCTATCATGGGGTAGATATCCGTACCTTAGGAAGTGGGAATGCTGGCGCCACAAATACATTTCGAGTGCTAGGTAAAAAGGCGGGTAGTATCGTGCTATTTGTGGATGCCTTTAAAGGTTTTTTAGCGACTTCCCTTTCGACTTTTTTGTTTTACCTTCATTTGATTGATTGGCAAACCTGTGTGTCATTAAAAATCGTATTTGGTTTTTTGGCTGTCTTGGGTCATTTATTACCTGTCTTTTGTGATTTTAAGGGAGGAAAGGGAGTCGCTACTTTGATGGGGATGGTTTTGGCCTTACATCCAGAAGCCGCCCTAGTCAGTATAGCTGTGTTTTTATTGGTATTCTATCTTTCTAATTACGTCTCTTTAGGGTCCATGGTGGCTTCTTTGGTTTTTCCATTCTTGATGGTCTTTAAGGTCTTTGGAGATGAATTCCCTATTTTGATATACTTTGGTTTTATTGTCGCCTTTTTGGTGATTTTTATGCACCGTAAGAATATTGCCCGCATCCTTCAAGGAACAGAAAATCGGATGTATCTAATCCCTCGAAAGAAACAATCCTAAGTCGTTTTTTTTTATCTTTGTGTGTGGATGATTTAATCCCATTCGCCTTTTGATATGAAAAAAACACAAGCTTATATTCAAGCTAATCAACAACGATTTTTAGAAGAATTACTCGATTTATTACGTATTCCATCCATTTCTGCGGACCCTACTTATGCGGGTGATGTACGAAGAGCAGCGGAATTTATAGCCAATAATTTACGCCAATCCGGTGCGGAGCATGTTCGCTTGGAAGAAACGGCCGGTTTTCCCGTAGTTTATGGAGAAAAAATCATTGATACTAAGGCTCCCACCGTATTGGTTTATGGGCACTATGATGTGCAGCCAGCGGATCCTTTGGATTTATGGGAAAGTCCTCCTTTTGAGCCAGTTATAAAAGACGAAATTATTTATGCCCGTGGGTCATGTGACGATAAAGGTCAGGTTTTCATGCACGTGAAGGCCTTTGAAGCCATGTTAGCCACGGACTCTTTACCCTGTAATATCAAGTTTATGATTGAAGGGGAAGAAGAGATAGGGTCCAATAATTTGGCCATTTTTGTTGCTAATAATAAGGAGTTGCTTCAAGCGGATGTTATTTTGATTTCAGATACATCCATCATAGCTAATGATGTTCCATCCATAGATGTAGGTTTACGAGGATTAAGTTATTTAGAAGTAACGGTGCAAGGCCCCAACCGCGACTTACATTCAGGCGTTTATGGCGGAGCAGTAGCTAATCCGATCAATATACTTTGTGAGATGATTTCATCCATGCACGATGAATTTAATCAAATCACCATACCAGGTTTTTACGAAGCAGTTCAGGAATTGAGCGCCTCAGATAGAGCAGCTATGGCGCAGACTCCATTTGATTTGGAGGCATATCAAAAGGATTTGGGAATAGCTTCTGTACATGGAGAAAAAGGGTATTCGACTTTAGAAAGAGCATCTATTCGTCCTACATTGGATGTTAACGGAATTTGGGGTGGATACATAGGAGAAGGAGCTAAAACCGTATTGCCATCTTTGGCTCATGCCAAGATTTCCATGCGTTTGGTACCTAATCAAAGTTCAGAAAAAATCACACAGTTATTTACGGAGCATTTTAAGTCCATTGCTCCCAAAGGCGTGAAGGTGACTGTTACGCCGCATCATGGAGGTGAGGCCTATGTGATGCCTACGGATACAATCGCCTTTCAAGCGGCTTCCAAAGCCCTAACAGAGACATTTGGTAAGGAACCCGTGCCGACACGCGGCGGGGGAAGTATACCAGTACCTACTGTTTTTGAAAGGGAATTGGGAATTAAGTCGGTTTTGATGGGATTTGGTTTAGATTCGGATGCGATACATTCACCCAATGAGCATTTTGGTTTGTTTAATTTTTACAAAGGGATAGAAACAATTCCTCACTTTTTTAAACATTTTTACGCACTTTCTACGAAATAATGGCCGAGAATTTAAGTAAGCTAGCAACCGAATCTGACTCCAATTATTTGGATTTGGATAAACAATCCGTGGATACGATTCTACGACAAATCAATGCCGAAGATAAGACAGTACCCTATTCGGTAGAAAAGGTGATTCCTCAAATAGAAAAAGTAGTAGAGCAAGTAGTGGCTCGTATGGAAAAGGGGGGAAGGTTATTTTATATTGGTGCCGGTACTAGTGGTCGATTGGGAGTCGTAGATGCCTCAGAGTGTCCGCCAACCTATGGAGTTCCCCATGATTGGGTGATAGGCTTGATTGCGGGAGGAGATGGAGCTATTCGGAAGGCAGTAGAAAATGCTGAAGATGACGAACAACAGGCTTGGTTGGATATGAAAGCCTATGATATTGATAAAAACGATGTGGTGATTGGTATTGCAGCTTCGGGTAGGACTCCCTATGTCATTGGAGGTTTGCGAGATGCCAATGCCCATGGTGTTTTAACGGCATGTATTGTATGTAATGCAGGAAGTGCCATTGCCCAAGTGGCTCAATATCCGATTGAAGTGGTGGTAGGGTCCGAATATGTCACTGGAAGTACCCGTATGAAATCAGGAACGGCACAGAAATTGGTATTGAACATGATTTCAACGGCTGTTATGATTCGTTTGGGAAGGGTAAGAGGAAATAAAATGGTGGATATGGCGTTAAGTAACCACAAATTGGTATTACGAGCCATTCGGATGGTGAAGGAAGCCACAGGTGTATCGGAAGATAAAGCTTCGGAATTGTTGGATCAACATGGAAGTGTTAGAGCCGCGGTGGATGCATTTCACGCTTCTATTTAATAAAAAGGGAGAAATATGCGTAGGAGCATATAGAAAATAACGTTTTAATCCCTTATTTTGCGTTTAATTAAAACATTCAATCAAAATGAAAAAAATATCTAAATTTATTTTGGCTGTAACATTAGGAACATTTGCATTCCAAGCCAATGCCGAGGATTTTCCTGCTGATATCAAGCCATTAATGCAAAAATATACTTGCTTTGCTTGCCATAAGGTAGATGCGCGTTTAGTTGGACCCGCTTACATGGATGTAGCTAAGAAAAAGTATAGCAATGCAAAAATTGTTGAATTAATTGCGAATCCAAAGCCTGAGAATTGGCCAGGTTACCCACCGATGATGGCATTGAAAAATGTGCCCAAAGCGGATGCGATGAAAATTGCTTCTTGGATCAACTCATTGAAATAAAAAAAAATCCCGAGTTAATCGGGATTTTTTTTTGATTATAGATAAAGCGACTTATTTAGTCGCTTTTGCTTTTTTAGGAGCTTTAGCTACTTTTTCTTCTTTCGCCACTTTGGGTGCTTTAGCTACTTTTTCAGCCTTGGGTTCTTCTGCAGCAGGGGCTGTTTGGAACATATCAGGTGTATTGTTGACTAAAATCAAATACCAAGAAAGGATTTTTTTGATATCCGAGGCATACACTCGATCGGAATCGTAGTTTGGGACGATACTGGCTAATAAACCAAATAATTCCGAATCACTGGCCTTTTTAGGTTCAATATTCAATGAACCTTGACAAACGGAATGAATCAATTGAAATAAGTCACCTAATGGCAAAGTGCTGTCTTGGTGATCATCTAGGTAAAGGGAAATATCTTTTAAAACCGAGATACGTGTTTGACCGCTAACAACCGACTTTTGCTTTAGAGCATCTAATGTTTCTACAATAACCCCAGTACGTGTGGGTTTTAATACTCTAAATAATCCGCTTTTGCCTGAGATGTGGGCAATTTCATTTAATAATTCCATGTGTGATGTTTAATTCGGTCGCAAAAATATTAAGATTTCCTTGATTTATAGGGAGATGAGTCAATTAATTCCTGAATGCTGGCCAAGATTTCTTCTCTTCCCTGGTGTTTTTCGGCAGAAGTGATGAACAATCTTGGCAAAGCTTCCCAAGATTGCAGTAAGAAATCTTGGTAATGTTTGAAATTATCATCCACCTGTTTTTGAGATAATTTATCAGCCTTAGTGAACACTAGGTAAAAGGGGATTTGCTCTTCCGCCATTCTTTCCATGAAGGCAATATCCACCGGTTGCGGCTTCAACCGTAAGTCGACCAGCAAAAATAAACATGTTAGGCTTTTACGGTTGATCAGATAATCCAAAATCATTTTTTCGAATTCCTTTCTTTTTTCTTTACTCACTTGAGCGTATCCATAACCGGGTAAATCCACTAAATACCAGTTGTCATTAATCAAAAAGTGATTGATTAATTGCGTTTTACCTGGAGTTTGAGAGGTTTTAGCTAGTTTTTTATGAAAGGTGATGGAGTTGATTAAGGAAGATTTACCCACATTAGAACGGCCAATGAAGGCAAATTCGGGGAATTTGTCGGGTGGACATTTTAAGTAATCGGTATTACTCGTGATGAATTGTGCACTAATTACTTGCATAGGGTAAAAATTAAAGAGCTACAAAGATACGAGGTTATTAGTAGTTATTAGGGATTAGATATTATTTACGGCCTCGTGAAATCAATAATTTCGAAATCCTAGTCAAGGAAGTTGACCGTGCTGTATCACTCTATAATCGAGAAAAGCCTAAGTAATTGATGTTCCGTAAAATTGAATAGTTTAGTGATTTATTTACTAACTACATTTTTTTACTAATACTTTCTTTTTTTCATAAAAAGAAAATCCTAGTGAAATGATGAAACAATAAAATTTTGGTTTATTCAGTTTCCTTTTATTATTAACATTGTTAGAATAATGCTTTTCATGGTATTTCTTTTTTTTCATAAAAAAAGAAACAAAAAAAACAGAAGGGATACGGTTAATCCAAGACGAATTCTGCTTTGCAGAACCGATTGTCACTCCGCTTACGCACATGGCCTATGCGCTGGGTCAAATATCGGCCTTCCGCTTCGCTCCAATCTTTCGTTGGGATTAACCTAGAAATGAAGAATGTCGAATTTTCTTAAGAAAGAGAACCCCGTCGTCCAGCTCCAGCGAAATGTGATGAACGCAGGGGTAGACGAGGTTTTGACCCTGAGCATGGGCGATGCGCGTTGGCGTCAAAAATATAGGCGATAGCGGAGAGAATCACATTTCGCTGGAGCTGGACGACAAAAAAGAAGTTTTTTTGTTTCTTTTTTTTTCAAAAAAAGAAAATCCTAGTGAAATGATGAAACAATAAAGGTTTGGCTTATTTTGTTTCCTTTTATCAGTATCATTGTTGGAATAATACTTTTCATGGTATTTCTTTTTTTATAAAAAAGAAACAAAAAAACGGAAGGAATACGGTTAATCCAAGAAGAATTCAGCTTTGCGGAACCGATTGTCACTTCGCTTACGGCTTTAATCTTTGACGATTACGCACATGGCCTATGCGCTGGGTCAAATATCCGCCTTCCGCTTCGCTCCAATCTTTCGTTGGGATTAACCTAATTAAGAAACATGTAGAATCCAAAAATAGACAAAACGGTCAACGTCATTCAGGCATTCACAATTTATAATTTACCATTTATCATTTAGCATTTCTTCCCTACCTTTGTGGCTAGAATAATCATATGGAAGTTTTACGAAATGATCGCCTGATTAGGGCTGCAAAAGGATTACCTGTTGATAGAATCCCTGTATGGGTGATGCGTCAAGCGGGAAGGATTTTACCTGAATATCGAGAAGTGAGGGCCAAAGCAGGTTCTTTCATTGGTTTGGCTACGCATCCAGAATGGGCAGCCGAGGTGACAATTCAGCCAGTAGATCGATTCGACGTAGATGCTGCCATCATATTTTCGGATATATTGGTTGTGCCTGAAGCCATGGGTTTACCCTATGTCATGGAAGAGCAAAAAGGTCCTATTTTTCCTCGGGTTATTCGCTCTCAGGCAGATGTAGCAGCTTTGAAAACGGCCATTCCTGAAGAAGATTTAGCTTATGTATTGGATGCTATCAAAATAGTCAAGCGGGACTTAGCAGGCAAAATACCTTTAATAGGCTTTGCGGGAGCCCCGTTTACTATATTTTGTTACATGGTGGAAGGCAAAGGCTCAAAAACGTTTTCCCAGGCTAAGAAAATGTTATATGCTGATCCAGCATTAGCTCACGCTTTATTGCAAAAGATAACGGATTCGACCATTGCCTATTTGAAAGCTCAAGTGGCAGTAGGAGCCAATTTGATTCAGGTATTTGATTCATGGGCAGGTATATTGTCTCCGGCCCAGTATAGTGCTTTTTCTACTCCATACCTCAAGCAAATTTGTGATGCTTTGACGGAGGTTCCTGTTACCTTATTTGCTAAAGGAGCATTTTTTGCTAGAGAGGAAATGGCTCAATTAAACTGTGCTACCATAGGATTGGATTGGAATATGGATATTCAGGAATCTAGAAAGCTGGTCGGGCCCAATAGAACCCTTCAGGGTAATTTAGATCCATGTGCTCTTTATGGAGATTTTAAAACGGTGGAAACTGAGACGAAAAAGATGATTGATCAATTTGGCACTCAGCGTTATATTGCCAATTTAGGCCATGGTGTTTATCCCGATATTCACCCAGATAAGGTGAAATGTTTTGTGGATACGGTACATAATTATCCTGTATAAGAGTTAGGCTATATACCTTCAAAGAAAAAAGCTCTGGATTTAAATCCAGAGCTTGTTGTTTATTCCAGGCGATCAAGGATTTAAACCATCTACCATAGGGTACAGAATTTCAGTTATTTTCTATTAACAAGCTCTGGATTTAAATCCAGAGCTTGTTGTTTATTCCAGGCGATCAAGGATTTAAACCATCTACCATAGGGTACAGAATTTCAGTTATTTTCTATTAACAAGCTCTGGATTTAAATCCAGAGCTTGTTGTTTATTTAATGCGATCAAGGATTTAAACCATCTACCATAGGGTACAGAATTTCAGTTATTTTCTATTATTAAGCTCTGGATTTAAATCCAGAGCTTGTTTGATTATGACAATCATGGTTTTAAATCCAGAGCTTGTTGTTTTATTTAGCACTATAGTTTGGTGCTTCCTTGGAAATGCTAACATCATGTGGGTGACTTTCTTTCACTCCTGCAGAAGTGATTTTGACAAATTTTGCTTGTTGCATATCAGTGATGGTCCCTGCTCCACAATAGCCCATTCCTGCTTTCAAACCACCCACCATTTGGTATAAAATTTCAGTCACCGAACCTTTAAATGGTACACGGCCAACGATTCCTTCCGGAACTAATTTTTTAATATCATCTTCCGCATCTTGGAAATAGCGATCCTTAGACCCATCTTCCATGGCTTCTAATGAACCCATTCCGCGGTAAGATTTAAATTTACGTCCTTCCAAAATAATCATTTCACCTGGGGCCTCATCGGTACCAGCTAATAATGAACCAATCATCACGGTACTAGCTCCACCTGCGATGGCTTTGGCTATATCTCCAGAAAAACGAATTCCTCCATCTGCTATTAAAGGGACATTGTAAGGTTCTAAGGCCTTTGCCGCCTCGTAAACTGCCGTTAATTGGGGCATTCCCACACCCGCAATAATACGTGTTGTGCAAATACTTCCTGGTCCCACACCTACCTTTACGGCATCGGCTCCTGCTTCTGCTAAAGCTTTAGCCGCTTCGCCAGTGGCAATATTTCCAACAATCACATCCAAGCTTGGGTATGAAGTTTTCACTGCTTTTAAGGCATCTATCACTCCTTTGGAATGTCCATGGGCGGTATCAATACTGATAACGTCTACGCCTACTTGAACTAAAGCTTGAACACGATCTAGTAAATCATGTGTTACTCCCACGGCTGCACCTACCCGTAAGCGTCCCAAAGGATCTTTGGATGCTAAAGGGTGGCTTTTGCGTTTTAAAATATCTTTATACGTAATTAATCCAATCAATCGACCATTCTTGTCGATGATGGGTAATTTTTCAATTTTATGCTCTTGTAAAATACTTTCAGCCGCTTCCATGCTGATTCCTTCATTGGCTGTAATCAGGTTCACCTTAGTCATGATTTCATGTACCGGTCTGGCCGTTTCTTTTTGGAAACGTAAATCCCGGTTTGTCAAAATCCCTACTAAAATTCCTTGTGTATTAATGACTGGTATACCCCCGATTTTGAATTCCTTCATGATGCGCTGTGCGTCACCTAAAGTTTGAGTATCATGTAAGGTGATCGGATCAATGATCATTCCTGATTCGGAGCGCTTCACTTTACGAACTTGCGCTGCTTGCTGCTGAATCGTCATGTTTTTATGAATGATTCCGATACCTCCTTCTTGCGCCAAAGCGATCGCTAAATCGGCTTCCGTCACAGTATCCATGGCGGCAGAAACAATCGGGATATTCAAACTGATGTTTTTGGTCAATCTAGTTTGAGTCTTCACATCACGTGGTAAGACTTCAGAATAGGCAGGAAGCAACAGGACGTCGTCGTAGGTAAGTGCTTCGAAAAGAAATTTGGATGAATCAAGCATGGCAAATAAATTGAATGGGAATTGGATTTATCGGATGAAGGCGAACCGTACCCTTATTTGCCAGACAAAATTACAATAATTTTTCGTAATATTTGAATGATGAATAAAAAATCCCTTCTCATCACGGTCTGTTTACTTTGTTGTGGCTTTTTAACCCAAGCCCAATGGATCAAATACCGATTTGAAACTGCCCGAATGGGATCTCCATTTCGCATTATTGTTTCTTGCCAAGATTCTGTGGGTTTATCTCAAACTATTCAAAAGGCCCAAGCTTTGGCGGAGAATTTGGAAATGCAACTGAGTGATTATCAGGCAAATTCTGATTTAAGTCAGGTGAATCACAGGGCTGGCACAGGTCAATTTTATACCATTCAAGAACCCTTTCGCGCTATTTTGAAAGAATCTTTGTTGGCCTATCGCCAGAGTGGAGGCGACCTCAATATATTCATTGGGAGATTAGTGGCAGCCTGGAGAATTGCTCGCAAGACCCAATTAATGCCAGAACAGGAATTGCTTCAAAAATGGGTGAAGGCATTGCAAAGTCCTTGTTTGGAATTTAATGCCGATAGTAGTGCTATTCGATTGCTCAATTCTGCCTGTCAATTGGATGTAGGATCGATAGGAAAAGGTTTTGTAGCCCAACGAGTTTTGGATTATTTAGTGAAATCCGGATATCCATATGCTTTGGTCGATGCAGGAGGTAAAGTAAGTGCTAGCCAAGTGAATCCGCAGGGAGATGCTTGGAAAGTGGGTTTGGAATTGCCTAATTCCAAAAAAGTATCGACCGATTTTTTGGAAATCAAACATCAGTCGATTGCCAGTTCTGGTAAAACATATCAACAAGTAGAAATTGCCGGTAAAAATTATTCTCATGTCCTAGATCCCCAAACTGGTATAGGTTTAGAACATGCTCGTTCGGCTACTGCCATAGCACCTGATGGAGCCAGAGCCGATTGGATAGCGACAGCCGCCACCATCATGGAATTGGAGGAATTAAAAGTCATGCTTCAACGCTTTCCCCAAGTGCAGGTTCTTGTATGGGAATACCAAAGAGGGAAATTGGAAATATTATTGAATCATGGTATCTTGAAAGTCGAATAGAATTAATGCAAGAATGAATAGAAAAATACATGTAATAGTACTTGCCTGCTGTGTTGGGATATGTCAGATAGGATGGGGGCAAACATTAAAATCTTACCGACAAGTCATCCCTAATTCTACTGTGGCTTTTGATATGCAGGCCATCCCTTCAGGAACCTTGTTTTTGGGTAGCCCTAATGCTGAAGTGGGTAGAAATGCCGATGAGGGTCCCCAACAAAAAATCAATTTGGAAGCTTTTTGGATGGGAAAAACTGAAGTGACCTATGATGAATACCAATTGTTTTTTGAGGAAGATCGTGATCCAGCACCTAAGCCAGCCAAAGAAGGCCCAGATGCCATTACTCGCCCTAGTCCTCCCTACATTGATTTTACTTTAGGTATGGGTAAAGTGGGAGGTTATCCTGCCAACTCCATGCAGCATTTCGCTGCTCTCATGTATTGTAAATGGTTATATGCCAAAACCCAAATATTTTACCGTTTGCCTACGGAAGCAGAATGGGAATATGCTTGTAAGGCTGGCGGCAAAGGCGCTTATTCTTCCCTGAATGTAAATGAAAAACTAGAGGATTATGCTTGGATTGCTACTAATTCGGGAGATAAGTATCACTTGGTGGCCCAGAAGAAACCCAATGCCTGGGGATTGTATGATATGTTAGGAAATGTCCATGAATGGGTATTGGATCAGTATGAACCGACCTATTCAAGCAATAAACAAGCTCATCATGCGATCTTTAAGGATAAATATGCTGATGCCGTGGTGAGAGGTGGCAGTTATCGAGATGAGGTCAAAATGGCCAGAAGCGCGAGTAGGTTAGCCGCGGACCCAGTTTGGAACAGAAGAGATCCACAAGAACCTAAGAGTAAATGGTGGAATGCCGATGCGCCTTTTGTGGGCTTCCGGATCATGCGACCTGTTAAGCAACCCAGTCCTGAAGAAGTTCGGGCCTTTTTTGATCAGTATTTAAAAGATTATTAACCTTCAAAATATACCTAATAACATGAAAAATTCACGTAGAGAATTTATAGTGCAGTCGAGCCTTGGAGCTGGAGCACTACTAGCCGCCCCGCTAGTTGCCCAAGCTAACCCTAGAGTAAGTTTCAGTCAGAGTAATGTGGGTGATACCTTAAAAGTAGCCTTGATTGGATGTGGTGGTAGAGGTACAGGAGCTATTATTCAGGCTTTAAGTACGAAAGAAAATATTCAATTGGTAGCTATGGCTGATGCTTTCAAAGATCGATTGGATGATTGCTATAAAAGTGTCATGAATTCCCGGGCCAAAGATACTTCTGCCAAAGCCGTTCAGGTAAATCAGAAAGTCAATGTACCTGAAGATCATAAATTTGTTGGTTTTGATGGCTACAAACAAGCCATGGCATTGGCAGATGTGGTGATTTTAACGACGCCTCCAGGTTTTCGTCCCTATCATTTTGAGGAGGCGGTTCGCTTAGGTAAGCAGATATTCATGGAAAAACCGGTGGCAACTGATCCTGCGGGTATCCAACGGGTGTTAGCTGCTGCGAAAATAGCCAAAGAGAAAAAATTGAATGTGGTGGTGGGTTTACAGCGTCACTATCAAAATTCGTACCGTGATTTGATGAAACGGGTGCAGGATGGTCAAATTGGTGATGTGGTTTCGGCCTCATGTTGGTGGAATAATGATGGAGTTTGGGTTAAGCCTCGTAAGGAGGGTCAGACAGAAATGGAATATCAAATGAGAAACTGGTATTACTTTAACTGGATTTGCGGTGACCATATTACGGAACAGCATATTCACAATATTGATGTGATCAACTGGGCGAAAAACGGGTATCCCGTACGAGCTAGAGGAACAGGTGGTAGAGAAGTGAGAAAAGGAAAAGAGTATGGCGAGATTTTTGATCACCATATCGTTGAATTTGAATATGCTGATGGAACGATATTGAATAGTCAATGCCGTCATATTCCAGGAACCTGGACTAAAGTAGATGAGCATTTGATTGGAACCAAGGGTAAAGTGCTTTTTGATTCAGCTAAAATTTTGGATTTAAAGGGGAATGTGAATTATGCTTTTGATAAAAAGACAAAAGAGAATAATCCATATCAAACTGAGCATGATGAATTGTGGGCTACTGTGGCAGCGGGAGAATACAAATTTGCAGATGCTGAAAATGGGGCATATTCCACTATGACTTCTATTTTAGGAAGGATGGCTACCTATTCTGGACAGATTATTGAATGGGACAAAGCAATTAACTCAGGTATTAATATTGCACCGAGCCGCTTTGCTTGGGATGCAGATATGCCATTGAAGCCAGATGCGAATGGTTTGTACCCAGTAGCAGTGCCAGGAAAAACCAAGTATTTTTAATAAAATAATCTTCAAAATTAGATTTTAGTGAGTAAATTGCCGCTTCAAATTTAGCGAAGTACAAGATGAACTATCAACCTCAAGATTTTTTACCCATTTTCGTTCAATTAGCAGCGGCTTTGGCTTTTATCGTACTGGTTATGGTCCTTACGCATGCTTTAGGTCCCAAACGCCATTCTGCGAAAAAAGATGATTCATTTGAGTGTGGTATTGAGTCCATCGGAGATGCGCGTACACCTATTTCGGTGAAGTATTTCTTGGTGGCTATCTTGTTTGTTTTGTTTGATTTGGAGATTGTATTTATGTACCCTTGGGCAGTGAATTTTAAGCAATTGGCATGGAACGGTTTTTATGAAATGATCGTCTTCATGGGCTTATTATTAGCTGGATTTATCTACGTAATTAAAAAAGGTATTTTAACCTGGGAAAAATAAACTTTTAGCTTTTTGCTTGGTTTATTTTTAATAGAAAAGAAGATTATATATGAGTGATGCAAAAATTAATATCGTAGAAGCGCCGGCAGGTTTAGAGGGTCAGGGATTTTTTGCTACCAGTTTAGATTCATTAGTAGGGATGGCTAGAGCGAATTCGCTCTGGCCATTACCTTTTGCTACATCTTGCTGCGGTATTGAATTCATGTCAACCATGGCTTCTCACTATGACATTGGTCGTTTTGGTGCAGAGCGTTTAAGTTTTTCTGCGCGCCAAGCCGATGTGTTGATGGTCATGGGTACGATAGCTAAGAAAATGGCTCCTGTAGTGAAGCAAGTGTATTTGCAAATGGCTGAGCCTCGTTGGGTTTTATCCGTGGGCGCTTGTGCTTGTTCTGGAGGTATTTTTGATACTTACTCGGTATTGCAAGGAATTGATCGCATCATTCCTGTGGATGTATATGTGCCAGGCTGTCCCCCACGTCCAGAGCAAATTTTGGATGGTTTTATGCAAATTCAGGAGCTGGCAAAAAATGAGTCTATTCGTCGTAGAAACCAACCCGAGTATAAGGCTTTGTTGGAATCTTATGGTATTGAATAAGTAAATCGAGCATGGAAAACGTGAGTAATCAACAAATTATAGATGCCTTACAAGGGCAATTCGGTGAAGAGGCCATGTATGGAATCGCTGAATCCCATGGAATCTTACAAGTAACTACTGAAGTGGAACACATCGTTCCGATGCTTCATTTTCTATACCAACATCCGGTATTGAAATTTCAATTTTTGACAGATTTAGGTGGAATTCATTTCCCTGAGGCGAAAGGACAAGAATTGGGAGTTATATATCATTTGCACAGCTTAGAGAACAATGTGCGTTTGTGGATCAAAATTTATGTACCTATTGAAAAGCCAGAAGTTCCTACCGTGACAGGTTTGTTTGCTACCGCCAACTGGATGGAGCGTGAAGCCTTTGATTTTTACGGCATTATTTTTGAAGGTCACCCGAATTTGATCCGTATTTTGAACGTAGAGGACATGGATTACCATCCGATGCGTAAGGAATATCCATTGGAGGATGCCACCCGTCACGATAAAATAGATGAATTATTTGGTAGATAAACTACCTTCAACGAGCGAAACATGTCTGAAGTAGCATTAGTAAATAACCCCAACGTAGGTCTAGATAAGACGCCTAAAAGCGGTCCTTATGTGAACGAGTTGACCACCCTGAACTTAGGGCCTACACACCCAGCCACGCATGGTATTTTTCAAAATATCTTGACGATGGACGGGGAAACCATTGTGGATGCAGAACAAACGGTGGGATATATTCACCGCGCATTTGAAAAGATTGCAGAACGTCGTCCATTCTATCAAATTACCACCTTAACTGACCGTATGAATTACTGTTCAGCACCAATCAACAATATGGGCTGGCACATGACGGTAGAGAAATTATTAGGGATTGAAGTTCCTAAACGGGCACAATACATTCGTGTCATCATGATGGAGTTGGCTCGTTTGGCTGATCATATTATTTGTAACTCTATCTTAGCAGTAGATACGGGAGCTTTGACAGGTTTCTTGTATGTATACCAATGGAGAGAGTTTATTTATGAAATTTATGAAGAGCTTTGTGGGGCTCGTTTAACGACCAATATGGGTCGCTTTGGTGGTATGGAAAGGGATTTGAGCCCTGTAGCCATCGAGAAAATCAAGAAATTATTGGCCGAATTACCAGCTGCTTTGAAAGAATTTGAAAGTATGGTGGTTCGCAACCGCATATTCATGGATCGTACTCAAAACGTGGGCGCTATTTCAGCGGAACGTGCTTTGAACTACGGTTTTACAGGCCCTAATTTACGAGCCGCTGGTGTGGATTATGATGTTCGGTCATTAAATCCATATTCGTCCTATGAGGATTTTGATTTTGAAATTCCGGTAGGCACCAAAGGAGATACGTACGATCGTTTTTTAGTTCGTGAAGAGGAAATGTGGCAGAGTTTGCGCATCATTCAGCAGGCGATGGATAATTTGCCTGAAGGACCTTATCATGCAGATGCACCGCACTATTACTTGCCACCTAAGCAAGAGGTTTACCGAAATATGGAAGCATTGATTTACCATTTCAAAATTGTGATGGGAGAAATAGATGCACCGGTAGGTGAGGTCTACCACTCGGTAGAGGGAGGTAATGGAGAATTAGGATTCTATTTGGTTTCGGATGGAGGACGTACACCGTATCGTTTGAAATTCCGTAGACCGGGATATATATATTACCAAGCATTCCCAGAGATGATCAAAGGTTCGACCTTATCTGATGCCATTGTGACAATGTCATCGATGAACGTGATTGCAGGTGAGTTAGATACATAATACATGGAAGGTAAGAATAACATAGTTTTTCCAGCAGAAACGCTGGATTTAGTGAAGAAAATCATCGCTCGTTACCCAGAAGGGAAACAGAAATCGGCACTTTTGCCCATTTTACATGTAGCCCAAGCTGAATGGAAATGGTGCAGTTCAGAAGTGATGGATTATGTGGCTTCTTTGTTGTCCATAAAGCCTATTGAGGTGTATGAAGTGGCTAGTTTTTATACCATGTTCCATTTGGAACCAGTAGGAGAACATGTCATTGAGTATTGCCGGACGGGCCCTTGTTGCTTGATGGGTGGAGTAGAAGTATATGACCACTTAAAAAAGCGTTTGGGCGTGGAAACAGGAGGAACTTCCGCTGATGGCAAGTTCACGGTGAAAGAAGTGGAGTGTTTGGCAGCTTGTGGCTGGGGACCTGTATTTCAGATTCGTGAGAAGTTTTACATGCACTTGACCAAGGAGAAGGTAGATCAAATCATTGATGAATTAGGAAAATAAGCGAGGATGAAGATATTAACCGAACATATTGAGGTACCAGGAATAGAAACGATTGATGTGTATCGTAAGCATGGTGGGTACCAAGCGGTAGAAAAAGCATTGAAAAAAATGACTCCTGATGAAGTTACTGAAGAAGTAAAAAAATCGGGATTGCGTGGTCGTGGAGGTGCAGGATTCCCTGTCGGAATGAAGTGGTCATTTTTGGCGAAACCAGAAGGCGTGCCTCGTTATTTGGTATGTAATGCCGATGAATCCGAGCCAGGTACGTTCAAAGATCATTATTTGATGTGGAAATCACCTCATACCTTAATCGAAGGAATGATTGTTTCTAGCTTTGCATTGGGTGCTAATACATCTTACATCTACGTTCGTGGAGAGTTGATGTATGTGATTCATATTTTAGAAAAAGCCATCCAAGAAGCTTATGATAAAGGTTTATTGGGTAAAAATATTTTAGGCTCAGGCTATGATTTGGACTTATATGTTCAGTCCGGCGGTGGTGCTTATATCTGTGGTGAGGAAACAGCTTTATTGGAGTCTTTGGAAGGTAAACGAGGTAATCCTCGTAATAAGCCTCCATTCCCAGCGGTGAAAGGTCTGTGGCAATGCCCTACCGTGGTAAACAATGTGGAGTCTATTGCAGCTACTTCATGGATTGTGAATAACGGTGGTGATGCGTATGCGCAGATTGGCGTAGGAAGAAGTACAGGTACTAAATTGATTTCAGCTTCAGGGCATATTCGCAAGCCTGGGGTGTATGAAATTCCATTAGGAATTACCGTGGAGGATTTCATTTATTCCGATGAATGGTGTGGTGGTATTCGGGATGGGCATAAATTAAAAGCCGTAGTGGCAGGAGGTTCTTCGGTGCCTATTTTGCCTGCGGAGATGATTTTAACCACTGCCACAGGTGAAAAGCGATTGATGACTTATGAGTCTTTATCAGATGGTGGATTTGCTACAGGAACGATGTTAGGTTCAGGAGGATTTATCGTGATGGATGAAACGACTTGCATTGTGCATAATACCTTGACCTTTGCCCGTTTTTATCACCATGAATCTTGTGGCCAATGTTCTCCTTGTAGAGAAGGTACGGGCTGGATGGATAAAGTCATCAAGCGTATAGAATTAGGCCAAGGCCGAAAAGAAGATATTGATTTGTTAGTGGATGTGGCTAAGAAAATTGAAGGGAATACCATTTGTCCATTAGGTGATGCGGCTGCTTGGCCAGTATCAGCGGCAATTCGTCATTTTAGAGATGAGTTTGAATGGCATATTGAACATCCTGAATTAGCGACTCAACCCGGTGCTGTTTACATGCGTCCAGGTGCTAGCTGGTCTAATTAATGATGGGAGCCAAAATTCTTTTTGTAGGGCATGATGCCAACCGTGCAGGAGCACAATTGGTTTTATTGCATTGGCTTAAGGAAAATGCGGCGAATGGTCATAAAGGCTATTTGTTATTAGAAAAGGGAGGAGATTTACTAGCCAGCTACCGTAAGTATGCGGAAGTTTGGGTTTGGAGGAGAGAGCATAACAAGTCTAGAAATATATTTAAGAAAATACCTTTTCTCAAAAGAGAGGAAAGTTCACCAGATCGGGAACCCAACAAAGCAGAAATTCAGTCGATGTTGAGCGAATTTCGCCAACAAAAGTTTGATTTGATTTTAGGAAATACGGTGGCATCATTATCCTTGATGCAACAGTTAACTTCCTTAAAAATAGCTTTTGGCGCTTATGTACATGAATTGAAATTTTCTTGCGAGACCTATGCCTCGGAAAAAGATATGCAGTTTTTGGCACAAAAAGTGAAGCATGTGTATGCGGTTTCAGAACAAGTGAGGTTATTATTGAAGGAGAAATACGAGATTCCAAGCGATAAATTGGCCCTTTTGCCTCCGGTAGCTGAATTGGCAAAAGCTAAATCAAGCTCTTCCGAGCAAGTTCGGGAACAGTTGAATATCCCTGCTTCAAGTCCTATGGTTTTGGGCTGTGGATTGGCAGAATGGAGAAAAGGAACGGATGTGTTTATTCGAGTAGCCAGACAGGTGATTCGTTTGAAACCTGAGGTTCATTTTGTCTGGTTAGGCATGGGTGATAACCTGTATTCGGCGGAGCTCATAGAAGAGAAAGAGAAATGGGATGTGGGTGCACAAGTGCATTTAATTCCTGCCAAAGCAGATACTAGAGCCTATTTTGAGGCCATGGATTTGTTTTTCCTATCTTCTCGCGAAGATCCTTTTCCTTTGGTGATGTTAGAAGCGGGCCACCAAGCGAAACCTGTGTTAGGGTTTCAGGAGAGTGGAGGCATTGCTGACTTCACACAGGGTTTAGCGGACTTGTTAGTGGATTATATGGATGAAGGCCAAATGGCTGATTTAATCATACATTGGCTGAAAGCCTCGGAGACTGATCGAACAGCCATAGGTGAAAAATTGAAAATTAGATCTACCCAATATACCGTGAAAGCGTTTATGGAGCGATGGGCTGAACTAGAAAAAGATCTTTAATTGAACATGGATCAAGGGCCAAAACCCTTAAAAATAGAAAATGAAAGTAACAATTGATAACATCACTTTAGAGGTAGAACCAGGTACTACCATCATGCAGGCAGCAAGGATGATTGGTCCAGAGATTGCTCCGCCTGCTATGTGTTACTATGAGCCTTTGAAAGGAACAGGGGGTAAATGCCGCGGTTGCTTAGTGAAAGTAACGGCTGGTTCTGAAAAGGACCCTCGTCCTATGCCTAAATTAGTTCCTTCTTGTATCACAACGGTTCAAGATGGAATGATTGTGGAAAATACCATCAATGAGCAGGTATTGGAGACTAGAAAAGGTATTGTGGAGTTTTTATTGTTAAATCACCCATTGGATTGCCCTGTTTGTGATCAAGCTGGAGAATGTCATTTACAAGATTTCTCTTTCGAGCATGGAGTTTCTTCCACGCGTACAGTCGAAGATAGAAATACGTTTGAGCCTGTAGATTTAGGCCCTTACATCAAACTGAACATGAATCGTTGTATTCTATGTTACCGTTGTGTGTATGCCGCAGATCAGTTGACCGAAGGCCGTGTCCATGGTGTAATGCACCGTGGTGACCACGCAGAGATTAGTACCTACATTGAAAAGGCTATTGACAATGATTTTTCGGGAAATGTAATTGATGTGTGCCCAGTAGGAGCATTAACGGATAGAACCTACCGATTCAAGAGTCGTGTTTGGTTCTCCAAACCTGAAGATGCGCATTGCGACTGCGACAAATGCTCTGGAAATGTGACTTTATGGTATCGGGGAGATGAAGTGATACGGGTAACGGGACGTAAAAATGAGTGGGGAGAAGTGAAGGAATTCATTTGTAATACTTGTCGTTTCGAGCGTAAAAAAACCTCGGATTGGGTGATTGAAGGACCCACTAAAATAGCGCGTCATTCGGTTATTTCAGCCAATAAATACGGAGCTAATTTGATTCAACCATCCTTCTCAATCAAACAAGCGGCTTTGGCTTATAAGCTGATTGATGATGATCGTGATCGTAGTTTTTTACCTGCTAAAAAGAGTCTTCCCAGTTCAGAAAAGAAATAATTATGGAATTACTTAATACCGTTTTTATAGCAAAAGCCATTATTGTAGGAGTCGTATTTGCGATTACCTTGGGGATTGCTGCTTATTCAACTTATTTTGAACGAAAGATTGCCGCGTTCATGCAGGACCGTATTGGTCCAGATCGTGCAGGACCTTTTGGTATTTTGCAGCCTTTGGCAGATGCCGTGAAGATGTTCATGAAGGAAGATTTTATTCCAGCAAATTCCAATAAATGGTTGTTCATCGCTGGACCTTGTTTATCCATGCTAACTGCCTTGATGACCTCAGCGGTGGTTCCTTTTGGTGATTCGGTAACCATTGGAGGAGCTACTTTTGATTTACAAGGTATTGATGTGAACATCGGTATTTTGTGGGTATTCGGAATAGTATCTTTAGGGGTTTATGGCATCATGATTGGTGGCTGGGCTTCTAATAATAAATTTGCTCTTTTAGGAGCTATTCGTGCTGCATCTCAAAACATTTCTTATGAATTGGCCATGGGAATGGCCATCATCACTATTTTGATGATTACGGGTTCTTTATCGACAAAACAGATTGTAGAAGTGCAACAAAATGGACATTGGAATATTTTCTATCAGCCTTTAGGATTCCTAATTTTTATTATTTGTGCCTTTGCTGAGTGTAATCGTACGCCATTTGATTTACCAGAATGTGAGACAGAATTAATTGGGGGCTACCATACCGAGTATTCATCCATGAAATTAGGGTTTTACTTATTTGCTGAGTATATCAACATGTTCATTTCAGGAGCGGTGATGGCAACTTTATATTTTGGGGGTTATGATTATCCAGGCGTCGAGTTCGTTACTCAGCAGTTTGGAAGTAATGTGGCCAGTTTTGTGGGTGTGGGTGCTTTGATTGGCAAGTCCTTAGGTTTTGTATTTGTATTCATGTGGGTACGTTGGACCATCCCAAGATTCCGTTATGACCAATTGATGAACTTAGGTTGGACAGGTTTGATTCCATTAGCCATGTACAATGTGGTTGTCACAGGCTTTGGTATTTTGGTAGGAAAACCATTTATGGTATCCATCGCTGGATTGGTGGTGTTAATCGCGGCTTTGTTCGTGTATGATCAATTATTAGTAAAGAAAAAAATAGCTTAGGTATATGAAATTAAGCAATAAAACCAAGGTGTTGGAGCAAGGGGAAATGACCCTAGCTGAGCGCATGTACTTACCTGCCATTGTAGGGGGTATGGCCACTACCTTAAAACACTTCTTTTCGAAGCCTGTAACAATTCGTTATCCTGAGCAAACACGCTATTTAGGTCCAGTGTACCGTGGCCAACATATTTTAAAGCGTGATGAGGCAGGAGCAGAGCGTTGTACCGCTTGTGGACTTTGCGCTGTGGCTTGTCCAGCGGAAGCTATTTCTATGGTAGCAGAGGAAAGAAAAGCAGGAGAGGAAACGTTATACCGAGAGGAGAAATATGCCAAAGTATATGAGGTCAATATGCTGCGTTGTATTTTCTGTGGCTTATGTGAAGAAGCTTGTCCTAAAGAGGCTATTTTCTTACGGCATGACACGATGGTACCCGTATTCCATCAACGTGATGAGGTAATTTGGGGTAAAGATAAATTAGTTGAAAAAATGGATCATCGCTATTTACGCGATGGTTGGAAATAAATAGGATTATGGAGATTTCTAATATTTGGTACTTTTTATCGGCCTTGACTTTATTGAGTGCGCTGATGGTGATTATTTCTAAAAATCCCATCCACAGCGTCTTATATTTAGTATTTACCTTTTTCTGTATTTCAGCTCATTATGTTTTGCTGAACGCTCAGTTTTTGATGGCGGTAAACATCATCGTCTATGCAGGAGCCATCATGGTATTATTCTTGTTTGTGATTATGATGTTTGATTTAAAGAAAAACATACCTGAATCCAAGAGTTCATTAACCAAATTAGCGGGTTCCGTAGTGGCAGGGACCTTATTGGTGATCCTTATTGCGATCATTCGTAAAAATACCATTCCTGGTCCTGCCTTGGAGAAATTTAACTCACAGACAGGTATGGTCGAAAACCTAGGTCAAGTACTATACGGAGAGTTTTTACTTCCATTTGAATTGGTTTCGATCTTGTTCTTTGTAGCCATGGTAGGTGCAGTGCTGTTAGGTAAAAGGGAAGCAGGAGAGAGAAACTTTTAAGAAATATATTGACACTGAGTCAACCTATTTTAGGACGGGACACACGATAAAAAAAGGCGAACCATTGGTTCGCCTTTTTTTGTACAGAGAGCAGATTATTTTTTACTGGGAATCTTATGATTAAAGAATCCCACTTTTAATCCTATTTGACCCGAAAGTCCAGATAGTTCTGGTAGCTCGTCATTTCCAATTGCTAATCGGTAATTAGCTCCAGCAAATAAACGAATGTATTTATGCACATTTAATTCAGCATTGATTCCAGGTTGTAAGCCAAAAGCATTTCGTCCATTTCTCCAATAAAAATTATCAAATCGTCCACCCGAGCCAGACATGCTAGCTAAGATAGTTTCGTCTTGATACCGAATTACTCCAATCATCAACGGAAAACTTAAATGAACTAATTTATTTGCATTGGGTGTGTAAGCCAAGGATAAAGCGGAGAAATTTTGTCTTAAATCATTGGAATAAATTTCATTTCTGTGGCGCATACTTCCTAAAAAGCTAGCACCAATTTCCCATTTGTTGTTGAGATGCAAGGCCAATATACCACCTTGCTGAGGGCCCAATTGTCCAAATTGGACAAGGGGTGAAAAGGATAAACCAAAACTTTTAATTTTAGGAGAGGAGCCTCCTTTAAATAAAGTTTTGCTTTCGGATGCATCTTTGCTTTCTTTTCTATCTTGTGCAGATAGAGTTGTTTGAGCCAAGACAATATTTGATAGGAATAGGGAGAAACAGAATAGTAAGGGGCGGATTGAATAAAGTTTCATATAATGGTGGTTTGTAATGATGGAACGAAAGTAGAAAGCATTTTTGATCTAAAATTTTATATTCGATTAGCCTAGATGAAAGGAGGATGTATACCCCTATTTTGTCGATAAGTGTGGATATTTTCTTTAGAAGTCGAAATTCGTTTATTCGTCGATGCATTTTACTTGGTAGAAGAGTGGATTTCTAATTTGATGCAGATTGGCTAGCTTTGTAAGGAATATATCACGATTATGTGGAAGGCTTTATTACAACCTAAATCTCAACGAACTTTTAAAATACTCTTCAACCTCATTTTATGGGGCTTGTGGATAGGTTTACCCTTATTAAGTCCTGTGCACCAGTCGCACTCCAATGATCATCCTCACCCGCATCAAAACCCGGAATTCACAGAGCATATTTGGGTGGAAATTTGCACCGTAGTGCCCTTGTTCTATACCATTACTTTAGTGTTGATACCCGTTGTATTTAGGCAAGGCGGCGTGTTCTCCTACATCGTATCCGTTATTTTATTAGTGATTTCCTTTTGGTTTATTCAGTATTTCGTCATGGCTTATGTATTGCCTTTTGACGATAGGGCTTTGGAATGGCCAACTTTGAAGGGCTTTTTTCCTTTGATCATGATTACTGGAATTGCCTCTACTTATGGTTTGTTATTGGAATTCATTACCATTGAAGCGAGAAATGAAGAGTCGAAAAATGAGCAAATGAAGTCGGAATTATCTTTTCTACGGTCTCAAATTTCCCCCCATTTTATCTTCAATGTGTTAAATAGTATCGTGTATTTGATACGTACCAAAGCCGATAAACAAGCCGAGGATGTCACTATTCGGTTGTCGAATTTAATGCGCTATATGTTGTATGATTCGGATCAATCCATGATACCATTGAACAAGGAATTGGAGTACTTAAAGAATTACATTGATTTGCAAAAAATGCGTTTTGATGATGATGTGAAGATTGAGTTTGAGGTAATTGGAAAAGTGAATAATTGCATCATTGAACCGATGCTATTGATTCCTTTTGTAGAAAATGCTTTTAAACATGGGGTTGGATTTGTGGTTGACCCTGTAATCAAAATTAGTTTTGGGATTGAAGATGGTATTTTGGATTTTAAAGTAGAAAATAAAAAAGGAGATCATGATCCCAATGTAAAGGATGAGAGTTCAGGCATAGGTTTGAAAAATGTTCGTCGACGTTTGGAATTACTCTATCAAGGAAGACATGTGTTAGTCATTGAGGATTTAGAAAAGGACTTTAAAGTTGGACTAAGGTTGAAATTGCATAAATTATAAGCTATGGAAAAGTTACATTGTATTGTTGTCGATGATGAAAACATGGGCAGAAAGTTATTGGAAGAGAATGTCAGACAATTGCCTTTCTTGCATTTGGTGGCATCATGCAAAAATGCCTTTGAAGCGATGGAAGTTTTACAAACGCAAACCGTTGATTTAATCTTTCTGGATATCCAAATGCCGGGTATGTTAGGTACTCAGTTTTTACAAACATTGAAAGAAAAGCCTTTAACCATACTTGTCACAGCCTATGATCATTATGCCGTGGAGAGTTATGAGTTGGACGTGGTCGATTATTTGATGAAACCAGTTAGTATTGAGCGATTTAGTTTAGCAGCGCATAAGGCTTTGGAGTTATTTCAAAGTAAGAAAAGTAAATTAGAAACTAGTCCTAAAGCTGCCAGTCCCGAGCTTCCTCAAGAGGATTTCTTTTTTGTGAATGTAGAGTATGCTTTGGTTCGTATTTCTATCCCTCAAATCACGCATATCGAAGGATTGAAAGACTACGTGAAAATCTATTTGGAAGGTGAGAAAAGGCCTATCTTGACGAAGCTAACCATGAAGTCCATTGAAGCAAAAGTGGCCAATCATCAATTTATGCGCGTTCACAAGTCCTTTATTGTCAACATGAGGAAAATTGAGTCCATCAAACAGCAACGAATCAAAATAGGTACTTTTGAGATACCTGTAAGTGATTCACATGCTAGTGAATTAATGGAGAAGTTGAATTTTACTCGTCCGTCTTAATTAAAAGAAGTTCAATGTAAGGCCTCCTGAGAAATTTCTTCCAGGTGATGCATTGTAATACCTGGCACCTATCGCATTTAAGTCGGGCCCAGCGCTGTACTTTTCATTTCCGATGTTATCAGCGGCTAGCCATAATTCCCAGGTGTATTTAGTCCTGTTTTTTCGGTAGGAGATCTTACTATTCCAAACTCGACTGGAAGGAAGGATGTCTGTATTGGCGTCGTTCAGATATACATAGTCAGTCATTAAGAATTGCTGATTCCAGCTTAAACCGGGTAATAATTTCCAAACAAAAAGTAGGGATTGTTGGAATGGACTGGTTCCTGTTAAGAAATTGCCGTTAAAACTTTTTCCTGCGCTACTGTAATCGGTGAATCTAAAGTTTTGCCAAGTGGTCGCAGAAAGTACTTGCAGGTAAGAGGATGCAGTCCATTGTAAACTTAATTCCATCCCTTGTTGGGTCGTTTTTCCTACATTGTCATAAAAATCAGCTCCGTCGGCGGCTCTTCTCAATACAATGGTTTCGTCCAAATTGAATTGGTATAGACTTAGATCCCAAGTTAAATTAGAGGAAGGAATCCATCCTCGATAACTAAGTTCATAATTCCAGCCTTTTTCTGCTCTCAACGAACGATTGATGACATTGGTTGAAGGTCTGATTTCAGCTATGCTAGGAGGAGAAAATCCATGAGCTACTTTGGCTACAATATGCTGATTAGCTCCCAATTTTCTTACAATGGCTAATCTTGGAGAAAAAATACCTTCGCTGGATTGGAATTCGGTCCAGAGTTTATTGTAACTACCTGCTAAAGTAAAAGCCCAGTTTTTTATGCCATCATATTCCAACTGGGTGAAAATACCACCTTGTTGTACCCGGGTATTTTGCTCAAATTGTAAGGTATCTTTCACTCCTTTTCGATTGCCATAAGTTCGGCTATCAAATTGCCCCACTTGAAATTCATATCCCAAATCCCAAGTAAATTGTCCTTTTCCAGCTGCTTGTTTATAATGAATGACACCTCGGTTATTTAGGTTGGGCTCTTCCCTAAACTCATAATTTCGAATGGTTGGGTTTTCTATGCTATTCACTTGGACTGCGTGAATCGCATCCCAAGCCCAGTTCGAATTCCAAGCATTGGAGATATGAGCACCTACAAAATAACTTTTCAACTTAAACGTAGCCATTTGTTCTACGGCTCCTTTGTTGATTCCTGCCGCTGGCCTGGCTTGAGTAGGGTTTTCTTGGTATTGCTTTAAGGTTAATCCACCTGGAGTTTGATAGGCTAAATCTCCATAATAGGCAATTAAATTAATCGCACCTGTGGTACCAAAACTTTTATTCCACTCATAAGAAAACCATTGCTTTTTCATGGCAGATTGATCTCGGTATCCTTTTTGTTGCCAAAATGAGGTATAAAAGCGGTGGGAGCTTGTTGGCTTTCCCAATCGGATATCCCACGATTGTTTGTATCCACCTAAGGAATGAACAATTTCTTGATGCTGAACTGAAGGGGCACGGTATGCCTGACTAGAAAGTAGCAAGACACCACCAGTTCCTGCTCCATAAAGACCACCGCTAGGTCCTTTGGAAACTACCACTTGTTGAAATTGCTCAGGATCTAATAAGGAAAAATAGGAATTATTTCCCGCATCAGTAAAGGACATTTGGTTCCAATATATTTTTACGTTTCGGACTCCAAAGGGAGCACGAAGCGAGCTACCGCGGATGGCTAAACGATAACTACCTGGTGAGCGTTCTTCCATACGAATACCTGCTTGGGAATTTAATGCGGGTAAAAAACTTAGGGCATTGCCTACTAGAAGTTTACTGGAATCTAGTAGTACAATGGCATCTGGAGAGCGAAGTGGATTGCGTTTCTTTTCAAAGGCTTGAACTTCTACATTCGCTAATGTTTTATTCGAAAATTCATCCTTGGTTTGTGACCAAGCAAGTGTAGGGATAAGCAAAAAAATACAAATCCTGGTGATAGAAGCAATGAGTAATTTCATTAAAAATAATAGGTAAGGTAGGCAGAAAGAAAATGTACGCTCGAAGCAGGGATCGATTTAGAATTTGGATTCGAGGAAGAGCCCAAGTTAAGCAATTCATACATGAATGTTGCCCCGATTTGTTGGCGTTTATATTCTATTTTTCCTTTGAATGAAAAGTCATTTTCCGTACTTAAGGTTTGAAAGGGGACACCGACATATCGACCAAACAAAGTTACTTCCCGAATGATAGGTTCAAATACTTGTGCAGAAAAAGTGAAGGCATTTTTACCAGGAATTTTTACTCCAAAACCTGCAGTAATGCCATGTAAGCTGTATTTTTCTTCTTCAATGTATTTATAGGAAGGAGTAGAAATTTTTCTAGCCAAAGATTTGCTATAAATACTCAGCATGGGATAGAAGAATGGATCTACTTTTTTGGCTTTATGTTGCCATTTTATGCCTAATTCAGCTTCACCACCTCGGTAGGCAGATTCTAAATCATTTAAATTAGTTGGGGCATTTTGCGGTTCAATAAAGCTATAATTGGCTAAGTCTACAGGAGAATGATGCGTGTTTCCATAGGTTTTTAAGCGAAGGAAAAATAGTTTATTGGAATTGGGCTTTTGAAAGGTGATTTGAGTGGAGAAATCAATGGTTTGTTGATTTTCATACCACATGACATAGCTACTTCCCACACTGGTTTCTAATTTGAACTTTTGCCCCCAACTGATGGGTCCGGAAAAAAGTAAAAATAGTAGTAGTAAGTAGCTTAGTTTTTTCATATTCCTGTAAAATTAAAAAAGATTACCAGTATTTACCTCTTTTTTGCCAGGTAAAAAGTAGGCCTCTAGTGATGATAATCAGGTGGTTAAAGCAAGTGGTAAAAAAACCAAAATGCTTACTTAGTATTTGAAATCTTTCTTTCCAAGTCGTTTTTAGATTTTTAACGGAAGCTCCACCCATTAAATACCGACAAATGGGATATTGGGTCTTTTGGATATGCTGAGCCAATTTCAAACAATTGATTTCCCAATCAATATCGGAACTCATCCGATAGTCCATGGAAAAAGCTGGGGCTAGCTCCCTTTTTGCAATGAAAGATTGATGGCAAACCAGCATTCCTTTGTCAAAATCTTTCCAAGTCAAGTGCTCGGGAAGAGGATGAGGACTAACTTCCGAACGTAAGCCAATAGCCTTTCCAGCAGGATTCACAAATATGGCATCTCCATATAGTACGTCGGGATTATTTTTTAAGTCGATGAGTATTTGTCTAAGGGTATCTGGACCAGCAAAAGTGTCACCTGCATTTAAAAAATACAGGTATTTGCCTGTGGCCAATTTCATTCCTTTGTTCATGGCATCATATATGCCTTTATCTGGCTCAGATACAATATAGGCTATCTGCGTGGCATAAGCTTGTACTAGCTCCAAGGTGCGATCACGGGAGCCCCCATCCATGATGATGACTTCAAAGTCCTGCTCATCCTGAGAAAAAATGCTGCGTAAAGTATTTTCAATGTAGGCTTCCGCTTGGTAAGTGACCGTGATGATACTGAGAAGTTTCGACATACTATAGGCAAGTTTGATAGAACAGTAGGTGTTTTTGTGCAATGATAGAGGCCTCGTAATGAGATGCTACTTTTTTTCTTGCCTCCAGGCCTAGGGCTTGGGAACGTGGAAGTATATAAGAAATACCCTGGCAAAGGTCTGCTGCTTGAAGTTTCTGAGCTACATATCCATTGCTTTGATGATCAATCATTTCGGGGATTCCACCCACTTGAAAACCTAGACACGGAGTTCCACAAGCCATGGCTTCCATGATGGTATTAGGTAAGTTTTCTTCTAAAGAAGGGGTAATAAACATATCAGAGGCCTGATAAGCCAAAATCATAGTTGCCACATCTTGCACCTTGCCTAAGGTATGGATGTGCAATGCCAAAGATTGCATGATATCTGGATCTGAAATTTCACCTACAATCAAAAGTTCGGTTTGTTGTGCTAAGTCAGGATGCTCTTCCGCCCATTGTTGTAAAGCGGTTTTTAAATAAGAAAAGCCTTTTTCAGGGGCAGAAACACGCATGGCTACAAACAATAAATACTGTTTATCGGGATGGAGTCCCAAAGAAATTTTGGCTTGAGTAGCATCACCCGGTTGGAAGATTTCTATGTCAATGGCGTTGGCGATAGTTTTTATGTTGGCGCCCTGTAAAATACTACTTGATTTAGCCCGATTACCCAGCCAATCAGAGCAAGTGATGATATGTAAATTGGGATAATGAAACTGCTTGAATTTTTGGACCCATAATTGATTTGACAAATCCTGAGGTTCTGGTTTAGCTAAAAACTTACAATTTCCACAAGCCTGTTCATAGCCTAGGCAAGTTCCACTATGATGACATCCACCCGTGAATGTCCACATGTCGTGCAGTGTCCAGAAAACGGGCTTATTCAACAGCAAGAGTTTTTCTATTGTATGAATGGAGAGAAATCCGAAATTGACCCAATGTACATGAATGATATCAGCCTCTTGGACGGCTGGGTGCTGGGATATATCTTGGCCAAAAATGCCAGGATTAAATAGGAATCGAATGGATTTATCTCGTTCAAATCTGGCAAAATAGAGTCTTTCTGCCACGAACCGAAGGAAGGCCAGCCACTTTTTCCAAGGAGAGGAAGCGAGAGAAATACTAGCATCTTCACCCGACTTCTCTTGAACTAACAGTTTAACGTGATGCCCTGCTTTCTCTAAAGCATCACGGAGTCGACCGCAGGCAATCGCCGCTCCACCATTGTGATTATGGTAAGAGAGTAAAACGATTTTCAAGGGTCTATCTAGGCTCATGAATGAGGGAACAATTGGTGAATAATGGCGGCAATTCTGTCGGCTGTATTTCCATCCCAAAGAGGAGGTACTTCCCCTTTTTTGACTTCACCATTCAAAATGGCAAGTAAGGCGGCATAGGTTTTTTTAGGATCTAAATCTGCCAATAATTGGTTGGTTCCTAAAGTAACGGTGATCGGCCTTTCTGTACTATCTCGGAATGTTAAGCAAGGAATACCTAAGTAAGTAGTTTCTTCTTGGATTCCCCCCGAATCCGTTAAGATAGCGGAGGCATTGGACATCAATTGAATGAATTCCAAATAACCCAAAGGCTCCGTTAATATTAAATTCGGAATTTGATTCAGTCGATTCGTTAACTGAAATTTATCGATATGGGCTCTCGTTCTTGGGTGGATAGGGAATACCACCTTGGTTTGAGAAGTACTTAATTCTAATAATTCCAAGATGGAATGAAGCCCTTGTTCGGTATCTACATTGGCTGGACGGTGCATGGTCACCACGATAAATTGCTTGGGTTGAACCTGCAAATCCACCATAATGGTACTCTGTTTGGCCTTTTCACGGTAGCGCTCTAGGGAATCTATCATGACATTTCCCACAAAGAATACTTTTTCGGGAGCCACACCTTCATGTTTAAGGTGTTGCATGCCACTCTCTTCTGTGACAAAAAGGTAATTAGCTACGGAGTCCGTTAAAATTCGATTAATCTCTTCAGGCATTTTGCGGTCGCCACTGCGTAAACCAGCTTCTACATGGGCGATAGGGATATCCATTTTGATGGCCACCAAGGTGCATGCTAGGGTAGAGGTTACATCGCCCACCACAATAATCAAATCCGGTTTTTCGGCTTGAACGATGGGTTCAAAAGCCAACATGATTTTGGCGGTAACTTCAGATTGTGTACCACCTCCAATACCTAAGAAAAAGTCGGGTTTAGGAAGTTCTAATTGAGTGAAAAATACATCACTCATTTTGGCATCAAAATGCTGACCAGTATGTACAATTTTGGATTCCCAACCTTCCATTTGTTGGATGGCACGGTGTAGAGGTGCTACTTTCATGAAATTAGGTCTGGCACCTACTATTTGTAATACTTTCATTTTTTTGTTGTGTATTAGATGAATTTCTTACCGCTTATTTTGATGATTGATGGCAAATTTAAAAGCCTCCATATAATTAGTTAAAACCGTATGGATATTGATTTCTTGTTCAATAATCTTTTTGGAAGCTAATCCCATGGCTGTGATTTTTTCGGGATTTTGGAATAAGTCAGCGATCACTTCCACTAGGCTTTTCAATGAACCGGATTCAAAATATCGACCATTGATGCCTTCCTTGACTAACCTTTTTTCTGTGCCATCGGCCACCGAACAAACCACGGGCTTGCCAAAACACATGGCCTCATTGATGGATAAACCTCCCATGCCTGCCAGGACATAAATGCCAGATGCTAAGGTGATTTTACCTAATTCTTGCATATCATATATTCCTCCCCAAAAGTGAATATACTCATTTGCATCTAAGCTTTCGGCCAGTTGTTTTAGGGAGACTAATTCAGGGCCATCACCTACAATGTGCAATTCTGTCTGTGGAAATTGAGCCTTAAGTTGTACTGTTGCATGAATTAATAAGTCGACCTGCTTCCACTTCACTAACCTGCCTACATGCAATAATCGATATGGATGCATTTCCGGTAATCCTTCCTTTTCTATGGCCGCGTATTGCTGGGCTATGTAATCGGTATCTGGAGAATTGGCGGTTACAAAGACTTTTTCTGTGGGTACCCCATAGCTAGCATGGATTTGCTTGGCTTCATCTAAATAATTGATGTGGGCATCTACCAGATTAACAAAACGTTTCCGACTTTCCCTCACCATCCAATATTTTAAGTAAGCAAGGGGCGATGGACTTTTCTGATGTTGTTGGTTATTTTCGGTAATTCCTCCTCCCCGTAAATAGTAATCAATGGCTTCAGGGTAGCTTGGAACCTGAAAAGGAATTTCTTTGGAAATCAGCGCTACATGTTGCTGGCGTAAAAAGCGATACCAAGTGGGATAAAAAACATAAGCCAGTTGGTATGGCCAATTGACCATCAATACATCAGGTTTTTCTTGAAGAATTAAATCCTTTAAGCTCTTAAAGAACTTTTTACCATAGTACGTTGTGTACTCTTCCGCATAAATCACTTTGAATTCTATGCCACTTTTACTTTCAAATACCCCTGCACCTAAGGTGGCACCATTGCCTGATGGAACTACGACCACTACCTCCACGCCAAATTCATGCTGAAGTTTATTCAGCACCAAATTATAATAATGAGGAAGGCCTCCGGCCAAGGACATTAATTTCATTTTTTCCAATAATTTTTAATCAATTGGTTTATATCTGGAGATAAATTAAATTTCCAGGCGGCCAATAAAAACAAGGTACTAACACTGATGGTCTTTAAGCTTAAGTTGAAAAACCAGCTCATCCATTTTCCCCCACCAATGATAGGTAACTGATTGACTAACAGGTAAATAATTCCGCTAACCACTAGAATACCTAAGGTGCGTATTTCAAAGGGTTGTAGGCCCATTTTGGCCCAAATGAACAGGTATTTGAGGGCATTGTAAATAAATAAAGCCAATAGGCTAGCAAAGGCTGCCCCATTAAATGAATAAAGTGGGATAAATATTAGATTTCCAATAACCACAATGCTCGCCAAAATGATGTAAAAAAGTAAGTCGTAGCGGTAAAATTTGGAATTAATTAAAATTTCCGAATTTAAGCCTGTGCCCATGTCTATGATTTTACTAATACCCACCATCAAGACAACCCACTTTCCTGTTTCATATACCTCACTTCTAGGGATGATTTGGTAGATTTGATCCAGATTAACCCATACCAATAGAAATAAAAAGCAACCCACTAAGAGTAAGTTCAAAGACGATTTCTTGTAAATTTCTTCTATTTGGCTGCTATCATTGCGCTTCCAAGCTTGGGCTAGTAAAGGGGTAGAAATAGCTGCAATGACATTCCTCGGAATCGCAATCATCAAAGCCATTCGGGAGTTGATGTCAAAAATGGCTGTGGTACCTAAACCTCCAGCGTAGGCAGGTAACATGATTTTTTCTACATGTTGAATCAAGGTAAAACTAGCACCTGCCAATATAACCCAAGCCCCGTAGCCCATCATTTCTTTGAAAATAGGTTTTCTCAAAAAGGAAAAATCCATTTTGGTATAAAAACGTTTTAACTGTTTAATGTAGAGTAAAAGCGCCACAACGGCTAGGATATAGGAAACGGTAATACCTTGAACTAATTGATGGAAATTTAGAAAGCCCCATCCATAAGCCACAATCAACAAGGCATTGGCGATTCGTAAATAGAGCTCTCGAATGATGGCTGGTACTACGATGCGTAAATGTACTCGGGCATAGGATTCTAATACACTCATGTATAGAAAACTAGCCGTTAAGGGTATGATGTAATAAAAATAAGTCGGGAGTAAAGGAGAGTTTTCAGCATAAAATTGATTGAAAACTCCCCTAAGCGCGATATAGCCCAAACTAAATAAGCTCAGTCCTACCAATGGAGAAAGCAGCAAAAAAGTAAAAAAACCACCATGCTGATTTTCCGGATTATCGAAATGAGGAAAAAAGCGAACGGCAATATGGGGTATACCAAAATGGGTAAAAGAGGAAAAAATCAAGGGAATGCTGACTAAAGCACCGGCTATCAAACCAACCTCGGCTTGGCTAAGAAATTTATTGTAGAGAAAAATGACATTGAACGTCCCGATGGCCGTACCTAAGTAGGTAACAATTGAGCCTTTTAAACTTTGTCGGATGACGATCCCCATGCGATTTTTTTAGAATAATCAACAAATTTACACAATTGCCTTCATTGAACGAATTCAAATTTTAGGACAATAATTGTTTGATGCTTTGACTTAATTTCCCCACTTCATAATGCTCCTGCATATGCTTTCTTGCGGCTATTCCCATTTGTTGACATAATTCAGCATCCGAAGCCAAGCGAATCAAGGCATTTCCCATGGCTTCTACATCATGCTCATCCACTAAAATACCTGTTACTTCTTCTATTACAGCTTCTGGAATTCCGGCATGTCGGGTAGATATAATGGCCAAACCCGTGGCTGATGCTTCTAAAATGGCTACTGGTGTACCCTCAGAATCTCCAGAAGGGGTAACAATGGAATGCTGGATGAAGGTGTCAGATGCTTGCAATAAAGGCAAATATTCCGCTGGCGATTTAGCTCCTAAAAAATGGATGTTCTTTTCCAGATGCTGAGCTGAGACATAGTCTTTGGCTTCTTGCCATAGTGGACCATCGCCGACCATATTGAATTGAGCGTCAGGAAATTGTTTCAGCAGTATTTCAAAGGATTTGATGCTTAGCAAAGAGCCTTTTTTGGCTGCAAAGCGCGCTACTGAAATGAGCTGGAAAGCAGCAGATTTTTTCTTTTGGCTTGCTGGGTAAAATTGATTCAGATCTACCCCACAAGGAATGACATGTAGATTGGGCAAAGGCCCACAGATCTTTTCCAAGGTCGGTTTCATGGCAGAGGCTACCACAATAATGGCCTTGGCTTTAGGTAATATCTGGACATACCTAGCACCGTAGTCTTCCAAGGTTTTGGTTTCATTGGCATCAAAACCTAAAAAGACAATTCCAAAGGGAATATTTTCGGCCTGACAAGCTTCAAAAATATGTGTACCTAATGGGCCATAATTGGCTAAAAATGCTTCTATTTGATTATTTTGGAGGTATTTTCTTAGGAAATACGTGTAAATCTTTTGGTATAAATCAGGTAAAAGTCGACGGAGACTACCTCTAACCACAAGCTGATTCAAAGGGAAGGGGTAAATGGAGCCACCGTTGTACAATCGACTCGGCTGCCAACCTTCATATAGAACCGTGTGTGGTTGAAGCTGTTTGATTTGCTCATCAATGAAGGTTTCAGAATAAGAAAAGTAATTGGATCGAGCAATAAGAAGCTTCATCGAATGGGGTTCGAGGTGAATGAATTAACGAAAATACGAAATTATTTTAAAGCCTTCCCGACTAGGTTAATCAAATCTTAGCTCTATTTTTGCAAGGCATTTACAGGTATGGAAAAAATATTACTCATTGGTGGAGCAGGCTTTTTAGGATTGAATTGGATTCAATTTCTAGAAAATCAAGTGGCTAGCCGAGATGTAGCATTGACCGTCCTATCGAGGCATCATCATGCCGACTTAGCTCTATTTCCTCAGGTGAAATTTATACAAGGAGATTATGGTGACCTCGATGTATTGAATCGTTTATTTCAGGAAGAAAAGTTTACTCAGGTTTTTCATTTTGCTAGTACCATTGTTCCTGCCACTTCTACCCAAAATGTATCTGAAGATCTAGAGGCCAATTTGAATCCTACGATTCAACTATTGGAGGTAATGAAGCAACATGATTGTCGCTTCTTAGTTTATTTTTCTTCTGGTGGTGCGGTGTATGGACATGCCGGATTTGAGGCTTTGAATGAAAATCAGGCCTGTCGACCTATTTCTTCTTATGGCATTATCAAATTGGCCGTGGAGCATTACATTCAGCTTTATTCCAAAATCCATCAGATTGATTATTTGATTTTGCGCTTGTCGAACCCTTTTGGGTATTTCCATCATTCAGATCAACAAGGAGTCATCAATATTGCTTTACGGAAGGCATTGCGTGGAGAGACTTTTACGGTCTGGGGAGATGGTAGCCAAACGAAAGATTATATTTTTGCCGAGGATATCGCCAAGGCTATATTTCAACTGTGGCAGTCTGGCCACAAAAATGATACCATCAATATTGGATATGGTTCAGCTATCTCTTTATTGACTATTTTAGAGAAGATTAAAAGCCTAATTCCTGGTTTTCAGGTTGTTTTTAAAGAAGCAAAACCTACCGACGTACCCCACGTCTGCCTAGATATCCAAAAACTAGAATCCCTCATTTCATTTGAAAAAACGCCATTTGATGAAGCGCTGGAAAGAACGTGGAAATGGGAAGAAGGAAATGGTAAATGATGAATTATAAATTATAAATGGATGTAGCATTCTACATTCTAAACCCTAATCACTAATATTGCCGCTTCGTTCATCACCTTTCGCTCGTGCTGACCGACGGTATTTTCTATCTAAAATTCTACATTTTTCATTCTACATTGAACGGTTAATCCGAACGAAAGATTGGAACGGAGCTTGAGCGAAGCGGCAGGCGGATATTTGACCCTGCGCATAGGCCATGTGTGTGAGCGTCAAAGATTAAAGCCGTAAGCGGAGAGACAATCGGTTCCGCATAGCGGAATTCGTCTTAGGATTAACCGTATTTCTTCTGTTTTTTTTGTTTCTTTTTTTATGAAAAAAAAGAAATACCATGGAAGTTTTGATACAGCAAAATTAATAATTACTATAAGCTATTAATAAACCGCAATTCAACCTATATCAGGACAAGACATTCTTCATTCTACATTGAAAGTCTAATCCCAATCAAAGATTGAAAATGAATCTATAATTTCTTCGCAACTAAAATAAACGTACAAGCATCCTCTCTCCTGGATTTGTTACCAGCGATTTTGTCGAAGAAGATGATGAAAGGTTGTAAGAGCATGGACCAAAGAGGACGGATGGCTTTTGGGAATTTGAATAAAAGGCCATCTTGGAATAATTGCAGTCCCATGGAAGAGCGAGAAAGAATTCCTTCGAAATAAACAATTTCAAATCCAGCTTCTTTGACAATCTTTTGTAAACCCGTGGAGGTCCACCGCCAGAAGTCGGTAGGGTCTGGATGAAACATCCAATACCCGTGAGTGGAAAGAATCAATTTGCCATCTTTTTGTAAGATTCGACAAGCCTCGTTTAAATAGGATTTGGGATCCTCTACATGTTCTAATACTTGAGTGGATAAGACAAAGCCTACGCTTTCATCGGGCATATCAATGATACCTTTGGGATCTACCACCACATCGGCTTTGGTGTTGATGGCCAAATCTAAACCAATGTATTGTTCCACAAAGGGACCAAATAGAGGTTCGTAGGGCTTATTGCCACAGCCATAATCTGCCAGTAATTGGTGAGGGGAGTTTTTGACAAATAGTTCGATGACTCTTTCTAATTGCTTTCTCAATTGAATTAGATAATAATAGCGAGCCGACATTCTTCCCCAAATTTTGGGATAAAGACGTTCCACTCCTGCTTCTCTACTTTCCATAATTACAATAGTTTGGATAAGCGATGGTACTCATCCTGCGAATTTTTATATTCAATAAATTCCTTAGATAGGTGCAAATATTTTTTTGCTTTGGCCTTTTGGCCCGACTTATGAGCAATCCGACATAAGCCTAAATAAGCTAATCCACGGATATCTTTGGTAAACCTTTCTTCAAAAGGATAAGCCAAGGCTTTCAAATAATGTGCTTCAGCCTGAGCCCATTTTCTTTTACCAATTTCATCCGCCATACCTTTAAACACACAGACAGCGCCTGTGTAATAGGGTATTTTAAATTTCTCTAATTTCTCGTTGTAGATTTCTCCATCCTCGAAATTGCTGGTCAATGCCAATAGTTCTGCTCTTTGAAGTAAAAATAGATGATTACCCGGAAAATCCTCCAATAGCGATTGATTGAGAGCTAAGGCTTTTGCGGGTGCCCCTTCGTATTTGTTATATACATATCCCAAATAAAAACGCCCTTCATTTTTTACGAAAATCGTTTTACGTGTACTTTGCTCTAAGAAACTCAATCCAGCCCGCTTATTCCCATCTTCAAAAAAGACCATCAAAGGCTTAATCACTGGATGTAATTCTGGGTAAACAATGCGGTAATAATTATATATACCAGCTGAATACAAAAATTCCGGTTGTTTGTCGGTGTTTTTTAGGGCAATTTTCAAGAAAGAATAGGACTTGCGTGTATAAGATACGGCCTTCATGAAATTTTGATTATCTGCCTCATATGCGGCTAAAAAACCGGTGGAAGAGATGCAGAAGAAGACAGCTTCCAAATCATTTTCATTTTTTTCGTAGGCGGCTTCTGCCAATTCAAAACTTCTTTCTAAATAAGCCAAATAGGCCTTACTTTGATTGAGATGATCTTTTAAGGGGAAGTATTGTTTTTCCCATTGCATGGCCAACAATAAATAACTACTAGGGTGCTTGGGATATTTTGTTTTTAAAGCATTGAATACCTCTGTAGCTTCTTTGAACTCGTGGTTATACATGTGATTCAAGCCGTTTGAAATCCATTCCTTAGCTTGATTGTCCGCTAATATTTGTCCAGAAATACTCCAGGACCAGAGACAAAGAAGGACTGTAAAAATTCGCCGCATATACGCTCATTTGAATTGCAAAAATACGTAAGTACTGTGGTTTTTGGGCCTAATTTTTTACTTTTGTTTCTATTTAATAATTAAACTTCCCGAATGATTTCATTTCAAGAATTTACCTTAGACAACGGCTTACGTGTGATCGTACATGAAGACCCCAGCACTACACTAGCAGTGATGGATGTGATTTACGATGTTGGCTCTCGAGATGAAGACCCTATCCGAACAGGATTCGCTCATTTATTTGAGCATCTGATGTTTGGAGGTTCGGAAAATATACCCAATTACGACAGTCCTTTGCAACGAGTGGGAGGCGAAAATAATGCATTTACCACGCCCGATTTGACGAATTATTACATCAGTTTGCCATACCAAAACCTGGAAACAGCTTTTTGGTTGGAGTCTGATCGCATGAAGCAGTTGGCTTTTAACCCCAATTCCCTGGAAGTTCAAAGAAAAGTGGTCATAGAAGAATTCAAACAGCGCTATTTAAATCAACCTTATGGTGATTTATGGTTGAAGTTTAGACCTTTGATTTACCAACAACATCCTTACCGATGGGCCACCATTGGGGCAGATATTCAGCATATAGAGGAAGCGACTTTAGAAGACGTAAAGGCATTCTTTTATCAACATTATGTACCTGCCAATGCGGTATTGGTCGTGGCAGGTAGAGTGAAATTGGATGAGGTAAAAGTCTTAGCCGAAAAATGGTTTGGACCTATCCCAGGTGGTGTGAAGCCGGTGCGTCAATTGATACAGGAAGAGGTGCAGCAAGAAGATCGTAAGATGGAAATTACAGCCAATGTGCCTTCTGATAGAATTTATAAAGCCTACCCCATGGTTGGGCGCTATCAACCTGGTTTTCATGCCATAGATATGTTGGCAGATTTGATGGGTAGGGGAGAATCCTCTTATTTATATGAGCATTTGGTTCATAATGAGCGTATTTTTGACTCCTTAAACGCATATCAAATGGGCTCCGTCGATCCGGGTATTTTGGTGATTCAAGGACAAGTAAGTGAAGGAGTGGACATAGAAGCCGCGGATCAGGCTTTGGAAAAGGTTATCCAGGAATTTGTTCAATCAGGAATCGTAGAAAAAGCGTTACAAAAAGTAAAAAATCAAGCGGAGGCCAGTTTAGTATTTATGGAAGTAGAGGTCTTGAACCGCGCTATGAATCTAGCCACGGCCGCCAATGCAGGCGACCCTGATGGAGTAAATACCGAAGCCGAAAAAATCCAAGCCGTTTCTTTGTCTGAAGTACAATCTTGGGCAAAACGCTTGTTTATTGATGGGAAAACGAATACCTTATGGTATAGGAAGGAAATGAATTAATCATGAAGATACGCGTAGGACAGGGATATGATGTGCATCGCTGGGTTGAGGGTAGACCCTGTATTTTAGGGGGTATTGAAATTGATTCAGTGAAAGGCCCCTTAGGTCATTCAGATGCTGACTTAGTATGTCATGTGATTTGTGATGCCTTATTAGGAGCGGCCAACCTACGTAATATCGGTTTTCATTTTTCAGATAAAGATCCTCAATGGAAAGGTGTTTCCTCCATTGCCTTATTGACTCGCGTACTAGAAATGATTCGAGAAAAGGGATGGGAAGTGGGCAATGTTGATGTGACGATCGTTTTGGATCAGCCTCATTTAAATCCACACATACCTGCCATGCAGGCCAACTTGGCCCACGTGATGGCAGTGGAATTGGATCAAATAACCTTAAAAGCAACCACCTCAGAGGGGATGGGTTTTGTTGGAAGAGGAGAAGGAATATCGGCCATGGCAGTGGCTCTAATTACTGCTGAGTAAGCTATGCCTATCAATTTAGAAAAAGAGCGATTAGAGATTTTAAAAAGGTACCGCAAGTTGCTGCGGACCGCCAAACCCTTTTTAAAAGATGATGATGCCAAGCAAATCAAAAAAGCATTCTTGATTTCCGCGGAGGCGCATAAAGAGATGCGTAGAAAATCAGGGGAGCCTTATATCTACCACCCTTTGGCTGTAGCTCAGATATGTGTCGAAGAGATTGGCCTAGGGACCACTTCCATTGTCTCTGCTTTGTTGCATGATGTGGTGGAAGATACGGATACCACTTTAGTCGATATCGAGAAAGATTTTGGTTCCAAGATAGCCTCCATCATTGATGGGCTTACCAAGATTTCTGGGACATTTGAATATGGAACATCCCAGCAAGCGGAAAACTTCCGAAAAATGCTGTTGACCCTATCCGATGATATCCGAGTGATCTTAATCAAGCTAGCTGACCGTTTGCATAATATGCGAACTCTATCTAGCATGGCCAAGGAAAAGCAATTGAAAATAGCTTCGGAAACGATTTATTTATACGCTCCTTTGGCACACCGTTTAGGTTTAAATGCCATCAAAACGGAATTGGAAGATTTGGGTTTGAAATATACCGAACCTGAAGCATTCAAAGAGATAGCCAATAAATTGACAGTAAATAAGCGTAACCGCGAAAGCTTTGTCGATCATTTCATCCGTCCTATCAAAAAATCTCTGGATGAATTGCATTTGAATTATACCATCAAAGGCAGGCCAAAGTCGATTTATTCTATTTACAATAAGATCAAAAGCAGCAATACCCCATTTGACAAAATCTATGATTTATTTGCCGTCAGGGTGGTGATTGATGTGCCTTTGGAAAGAGAAAAAGCAGATTGCTGGGAAGTTTATTCCATCGTGACTGATCACTATCGTCCTAATCCAAGTCGATTGAAAGACTGGGTGTCTACCCCTAAATCCAATGGATATGAATCATTGCACACCACGGTGATGAGTTTGCCTTATGGCAACGACAAAGAGGGGCGCTGGGTGGAAGTCCAGATCCGTACCAAAAGGATGGATGAGATTGCCGAGAAAGGGGTAGCAGCACACTTTAAATATAAGGGGACCGACACCCGCACAAGTCAAGCATTTGAGTCTTGGTTGAGTCAAGTCCGTGAAGCCTTGGAAACCAACGACAAGAGCCAGTCGGCCGTGGAATTGGTGGATGATATCAAAAACTCCTTGTATCATGAGGAGGTCTTTGTATTTACTCCAAAAGGGAAATTGGTGGTCTTGCAAGTGGGTTCCACAGCACTGGATTTTGCTTTTGACATTCACTCGGAAGTAGGAGCGAAGTGTATTGGTGCCAAAGTTGGAGGAAAATTAGTGCCTTTGTCGCACAAGTTGAGCAATGGTGATCAAATTGAAATCTTAACATCTTCTAAGCAAAAACCATCGGAAGACTGGTTACGCATTGTAACCACAACCAAAGCAAAGGCTAGGATTAAAGATTTTATCAAGGAAGAGAATAAATCGCACGTCATTAAAGGGCGTGATATGATTGAGCACCGATTGAAAATTTTGGGTTACCCAAGTTTGACTTTGGAGATTACCAATCAACTACGTGCTTATTACAATGCCAAGGATGCCAATGATCTTTTCTATCGTTTTGGAAAGGGATATGTCGCCATAGAGCAGTTAAAACATTGGAAGTCCGACAAAGAAATGCACGAGCGGAAGCAGGCAGAAAAGGCAATCCAAGTTCCTATAGTAGATAATAAGAGTTTCACCAAAGAAATGAAACGTGTACAGCATGACCGTAAGGATGCTGATATTTTGTTGATTGGGGAAGATATGGACAAGGTGGATTATACCTTGGCTAAATGCTGTAACCCCATCTCAGGTGATGATGTGTTTGGTTTTGTGACCATCAATGAAGGGATTAAAATTCACAGAACCAATTGCCCTAACTCCCCCGAATTATTATCGAGACACGGTGACCGAGTGATCAAAGCACAATGGGCTAGTCAAATAGCCATGTCATTTGTGGTAGATTTGGTGATTCGAGGAATTGATCGGGTAGGTTTAGTGAATGATGTGACTCGGGTAATTTCCAATGAACTCAAAGTGAACATTACAGCATTGAATATCGGGGTGAAAGATGGACTTTTTGAAGGTCGAATTTCCCTAATGATTCAAGATACGGATCACTTGGTCGCCCTAGTAGGGGAATTGGAACGAGTGGCAGGAGTAATTGAGGTTGCTAGGGAAGAATAATAGCTTTTTTCAGTTTTTATAGCTTATTTTACGTCGTTTTTTTCGCTAAATGTCCACAGAAATAGATAAGTTCGATTCGGTTAAGAAAATTTTCACAGCCTACTTGGAAAACAAGGGTCTGCGCAAGACACCCGAGCGATTTGCAATCTTGGAGGAGATTTATTTGCGCGACGATCATTTTGATGTGGAGGAGTTGTATATCTCCATGAAAAACAAGAAATACCAGGTTTCCCGTGCCACCGTATATAATACATTGGATGTATTGGTAGAATGTGATTTGGTGGTGAAACACCAATTTGGACGTAATCAGGCACAGTTTGAGAAGTCTTATGGACGTAGGCAGCATGATCATTTAATTTGTACAGATTGTCACAAAGTGACGGAGTTCTGTGATCCACGCGTTCAAACCATCCAAAGTTTAGTAGGAGAAATGCTGCATTTTAATGTGATGCACCATTCTTTGATTTTCTACGGATCATGTACCAACAAGAATTGTGAACACCGAGCTAATTTCCAGGCGAGGTCTCAAGAATAAAAGATTTTAACACTAGTTTTTATGGCAGTTGATGTATTATTAGGCTTACAGTGGGGTGATGAGGGGAAAGGTAAAATTGTAGACGTTTTAGCACCTCGTTATCAGGTTGTGGCAAGATTTCAAGGAGGACCTAATGCAGGTCATACATTGGAATTTGATGGTTTTAAGCATGTTTTGCATCAGATTCCATCGGGTATTTTCCGTCAGGAAGTGCAGAATATCATTGGTAATGGCGTGGTGTTAGACCCCATCATTTTCAAGAAAGAGATAGAAGGATTGGCGCATTTTAACTTGGATTTGCAGAAAAACTTAGAGATTTCTAAGAAAGCATCCATCATTTTACCAACTCACCGTTTATTGGATGCCGCTTACGAGCTGGCCAAAGGAAAAGAAAAAATTGGTTCTACCTTAAAAGGTATCGGGCCAACCTATACGGATAAAATTTCTCGTCAGGGATTACGTGTAGGTGATATGATTTCGCCTAATTTCCCAGAAAAATACAAAACCTTAGTGGATCGCCATAAAGCGATTTTGGATGTATATAAATACGAATACGATTTGGCTGAGGCTGAAGCTGCCTTTTTTGAAGCAGTAGAATTCATGAAACAATTTGCCTTAGTGGATTCGGAGTATTCAGTGAATAATGCCATTAATTTAGGTAAGACTATTTTAGCCGAAGGAGCTCAAGGTTCTTTATTGGATGTGGACTTTGGTTCTTATCCATTTGTTACTTCTTCCAATACCATTTCCGCGGGTGCTTGTACGGGCTTAGGTGTTGCTCCTAAAAACATTGGAGAAGTATTCGGTATTTTTAAGGCTTATGCTACGCGTGTCGGTTCAGGTCCTTTCCCTACCGAACTAGAAGATGAAGTTGGAGAAGCCATGCGCCAAGAAGGTCGTGAATTTGGTTCTACGACTGGTCGTCCTCGTCGTTGTGGTTGGATTGATTTACCTGCTTTAAAATATGCCATGATGATCAATGGGGTGACTCAATTGATTATGATGAAGGCTGACGTCTTGAATATCTTTGAAGAGATTCTGGTTTGTACTGCCTATGAAATGCCGGATGGCACTGTTACCGATCAAATCCCATTTGAGATAACCGATATTAAAGTAAAACCCATTTATGCAAGTCTACCAGGATGGCATTGCAGTTTAGAAGGAATGCGTGATTTTAACGAATTACCTGCTGAACTGACCAATTACATTGCCTTTTTAGAGAAGCATTTGAACTTACCGATCAACTTCATTTCAACAGGCCCAGATCGTGAGGCTTGTGTTTTGAGAGGATCATTGGCATAACAAGATGATGGCTTCGGATCGAATTGATTTGGCAGAATTGTATAAGTTCGATGAGATTTACTGGATTCCAGCAGATCGGCCTGCCATTCCATCCGAAGCTCCTTTTACGCCCAGAGAAACACCACAATCCACTTTGGAAGTGGAGCTTCCCTCCGCGAAAACGTCTGTGGTAGAGGGAAAAGTCAGTATACCTGTACAAGAAAAACCTAGTGCCCCTTCCGGACCAGGCTTACAAGCCAGCCTCATAGATGAAGTAAAGTCAATAGAACCCAAGGTTCTCCAAGAGTTACCCATAGTCACGTGTCGACTGGTCGTTGTGGGTAAGATTAATCCTACTGAAAAAGAAAGGTTGCAATTGGTATTATCGGCGGCTCCAGTTTCTCTTCAACCTAGTGATTGGCAGGTTTTAGAACCTACGGATTCCTTTTCTTTAAGCGAATTTGTAGAAGGCACTCAAGCGCAAATCTATGTATTCCTAGGTGACCAAATCCCAGCTTGGAAAGAACAATTGCCAGAAGGTAAAATCAGCCAAATCGGAAATAATGCTATCTATTACTTCCCTCGATATATCTCTAGTTTAAAAGATTCCGAAAAACCGTTGAAATTGGCGTTTTGGAATAGCGTGAAGGAAATTATAAATTATAATTTATAAATTATAAATGGGGTTTCTGTAAACGTCATTCAGGCATTCACAATTTATAACCTATAATTTATAATTTATTTCATGTCCATCCTCGGCAGTGGACTCACGTCTTGACCACAGAAAATACCGGCCTCTGCTTTGAAGTGACCAGCCATGGCAATCATGCCTGCGTTATCTGTACAATATGAAAAAGCAGGAATAAATACATCCCAGTTTTGCTGAGCACCCAGTTCCTGAATTCCATTTCTTAGTCCCGAATTGGCGGCAACGCCCCCGGCTATAGCTATCTGTTGACAGTTCTTTTCTTTCATCGCTTTTTTCACTTTGCGAAGCAACATGTCGATCAAGGTCTTCTGTACCGAAGCACAAATGTCCGTTTTGTTTTCCTCAATGAACTGTGGATTATTTTTTTGTTCTTTTTGTAAAAAATAAAGAATAGCCGTTTTGATTCCGGAGAAAGAAAAGTCTAAACCGGGCATTTCTCCCAAAGGAAAAGGGAACCGATTGGGATTACCTTCCTTCGCCAATTTATCAATCATGGGGCCACCCGGATAGGGGAGTCCTATGAGTTTGGCCGTCTTATCAAAAGCCTCTCCCACGGCATCATCTTGAGTTTCTCCAATGACCTCCATTTCTAATGGACTTTTCACCCAAACGAGTTGAGTATGTCCACCACTGACCGTCAAACAAAGGAATGGAAAGCGCGGTTTGGGGTCCTCAATAAAGTGGGCCAATACGTGAGCTTCCATGTGGTTTACTTCAATGAGCGGAATGTGTAAACTCAAAGCCAAAGCCTTGGCAAATGAGGTGCCAATTAATAGCGCTCCCAATAAACCTGGGCCACGCGTAAAGGCAATGGCATTCAGTTCATTTTTGTTTATATTTGCTTTTTGCAGTGCTTCGTGAACGACTGGAATGATGGATTTTTGATGAGCTCTGCTGGCCAATTCCGGGACTACTCCACCCCATTGGGTATGGATTAGTTGAGTGGATACAATGTTCGACCGAAGTTCACCGTTTACCATAATGGCAGCGGAGGTTTCGTCGCAAGAAGATTCAATAGCCAGTAGATTCATATCGGATAAAAACTCTGCAAAAATAAGGCAAAATATGCCGTAATCGTTGGTTTTTCTGGAAAAGAAAATATGATTAAAGCAACCAAAATCTTCACTAAATCCATTCTTTACGGTTTGGTAGGGATTTTTTTGTTGTTTTTTATGGTGGTCTTATTGCTTCGTGTACCCGCTAATCAAACCTTACTAGCCCAGTATTTTGCCCCCAAAATGGAGAAAGCCATTGGCTATCCACTCACGGTTCGCGCCATCCAACTGAAGTTTTTTGATGAAATAAGTTTTTGGGGTTTGCGCGTCAAAGACCCTTGGGGCAAGGAAATGATCCATATTGAACGATTGGATGTTAATTTTAATTTGTCCGATATATTGTTCAAAGGAAGCAACCCTCACCTAGATTATGCCCGCTTATATCAACCCAAAGTTCATTTGATTTTTGAAAAAAAATCAGGAAAAATGAATTTGGATGAATTTATTGTTCGAATTGATCATTGGTTAAATCCGGGGCCTAGTGTGGCAGGACCTAGTTCAAAATTTGAAATATTAGATGCCGAAGTAGTGGATGGTTCTTTTATGTTGGATGATCAACAAATTAAGAGCGAAGCTACGGCTAGGCATTTCGATTTGAATCACCTGATTTTTACGCACATCAATGCCAAGGTTAAGAATTTTTATGTGCAGGGAGATACACTGGGTTTACAGACTATTGGGCTTAAAGCATTGGATCCTGTCAGTGGATTGAATATCAAGGCTTTGGATACTAAATTCATGTATGCCGACAAGCAAATGCGCTTTGATCAGTTGAATTTATTCTTCAATGATTCCCAAATTAAAAATCAAATCGTTTTCGATTATTCCAGTACTAAGGACTTCAAGTTTTGGAACAAAAAAGTCAGCATGAAAGCCCATTTTGACAATAGCCTTATTCGTGGTGAAGACTTGGGAAGGTTTGTGGAGGATATGTACCAATACAAAGGTATGTACAAATTGAAAGGCAATTTAGAGGGTCCCGTTGCCCGTTTAAATCTCCAGAATTTTGAGATGGCATTTGGTAGCAAAAGTGTGCTGCGTGGGGATTTTAGTTTCAAGGGTTTACCTGAAATTGACAAAACGGTGATGAATTTTGACATGGTGAATTCCCAATTTCACCCACAAGATTTACAAGTCTTTTTGTCGAAATCTGCCGTAGAAAAAATGAATATTTTGGGTCCCGTTTCTTTTGGCGGGAAATTCTCAGGAACGAATAAAGATTTCAACACATCCGGTAAATTAAACACGGGTTTAGGTTATTTGGAAGGAGATGTGACAATGAATCTGAATGATTCTATGGCCTTTTCTAAATACCAAGGTAAACTGAAATTGAAAAAATTTAAGCTGGGTAAATTGTTTAGTTTGGAAGAGTATTTGGGAACAGTTGATTTGGAAGCTCAAGTTAAAGGATCAGGCTTTTCAAGTAATTCTGCCAAAGTGGATTTTGATGGCCAAGTTTCTGAAATCAATATCAAACATTATGCTTACCGTAGAGTAAGTTTGAAAGGGAATTTGCAGCGTCAACTTTTCAAGGGATTAGTCTCTGTCAAGGATAGCAATTTACTAGCTCAAATGAGTGGTGAAATCAATTTAAGGCAGGAAAAACCCCTGTATAATTTGGAAGGACGCATTGACCATGTTGATTTGGGAAGATTGCGGATTACGGATACTCCTATGCAGTTAGTCAGTGACTTTCAAGTCAATATCGCCATGAATGATTTGGATGATTTAGAGGGGAAAGCCACTTTTTCTGAAGCCATTTTAGGGACGCCTAAGAAGATGGATTTGCCCATACATTTGTTGACTTTTAGTTCGGATTTAAAAGGGGCAAAGCGTCGCTATCGCTTAAATTCTGATTTGATTTCCGTGGAGGCTGAGGGGGATTTTGTCCCTTCGCAATTGCAAAAAGATTTAGGTCAATTGTGGGAAGAATACACCTTGTATTTCACCAAAAACGAGAGTGAGAGAGCAGCTTACTATGCCGCCAAAACACATGAGACAAGTCGGAAATATGTGTCCGATTTTACGGTCATTTGCCATGATGCAAAACCTATTTTAACTCGCTGGTTTCCTACTATCGACTTAGCCAAGAACACGGTTTTTTCAGGAAGTGTTAATAAAGGACGATCCGTTTCTCTGAGTTTGGAGTCCTATCCAGATACTTTGGTTTTAGGTGGTTATAAGTTTTATCAGTCCATTTTTTCCTTCCAAAGTTCTAAGTTTTTAGGAGGGCCAGAGGTTTCCAGTAGCTTGGTTTTTCAATCTAGAAGGCAGCATTTGAACTTTTTGACTCCTACGGAAAATTTGAAATTGGATGGTCTTTGGGATCAAGATCGTATCAACTTTGAGTTGGATTTTAAGCAACAAGGAGATGACAATGCTGCGCATTTGGGAGGTGTTTGGCGCTTTGAAAAAGATGGTTTATCGCTTCGTTTTAAGGATACTTACTTACGTATTTTAGGACAAGATTGGGCGGTAGACCCAGAGAATAAAATATCCATTCAAGGCAAGGAGTTGCATGCCGAACATTTCTTGATTTCGAATCAAAAACAGTCTATTGCTTTGCAAGGAAGCTTATCCATGGACTCCACAGAGACCTTACGCCTAAGGGCTAATAAGTTTCAATTAGGCACCTTAGCACCATTGTTTTCCTTGAAAGTACAAGGAGAGTTGAATGCTGAAATCAACATTCAAGATTGGTATCAGCATACCCGTTTAGATACTTGGCTACTGGTAGATTCCCTACATCTGAATACGTTTTACATAGGTAACTTGCAAGGCGTAGGAACCTACAATGCGGATTTGAAAACGATGGATTTGAACTACCATTTAAATCGTTTGGGCGAGTCCGTAGTGGAGGTAGATGGGACCTATAAACCCTTTGAAACGAGAAATAAGCTGGATATCACAGCGGAGTTGAATAAGACCAACCTCAGTATATTGGAGCCCTTTACCCAAGGCGTATTTTCTGGATTAGCAGGAGATGCATCGGGTAAATTAAAGGTTAGAGGAACCTTAAATGATCCGGATATAGAAGGGAAAATAGTGCTTCAGAAAGCTAAATTATTCTTCGATTACCTAAAAACTAGCATGGCTTTTTCAGATACAGTGGAGTTTAAAACCCGACAAATCATTGGTCGAAATTGGAAGATTTCAGACCCAGAGGGTAATTCGGCCAAGCTGAATGCCAACTTTGTTTTTCCCGTAGGTAGCCCATTTGAAATGAATATTGAGGCTACGTTAAATCGTTTCAAATTGTTGAATACTCAGCGTGATCCTACTTCCTTTTATTATGGGACAGGTTATACCTCTGGGCCTATTTCCATCCATGGAGCATTGCATGATTTATTGATTACCGCTCACTTGAAAAGTGAAAAAGGTACTAGATTGTATATTCCTTTAGACCGCGAAAGTAGCACGGAAAACGAGGAGGATTATGAGTTTTTTAGTAAGTCCTTGCAGGTAGATATTAATGCGGTGAACCAGCAACTGACTTCCAAATTAAAGGAGGGTGGTATCAGTTTAGATTTGGATTTGGCCTTCACTCCTGAAGCTTATGGCGAGGTGCAAATCGATAAAAAGAAGGGGGATTTGATGCGGATTTATGGTACAGGAAATATCAATATGACCTTGGACAAAAAGGGGCAGTTTAGAATGATTGGCGACTATGCCATTGACCAAGGGGACTATACTTTTACCCTGCAAAATTTAATCAATAAGCGATTTGCCATTCAGCGAGGCTCTAAGATTTCTTGGACAGGCGATCCTTTGGAGGCCAATGTGAATATCAAAGCCATCTATACCCAGTACGCCTCTCTATTCCCGATATTATTGGATACGACGAATAAATCCAACTTACCTGAGTTCAAAAGACGCTATCCTGTGGATGTGACCATCAGCTTGCAAAATCGCTTATTATCACCCAATATTTCCTTTGATATAGGCATACGGGATTATCCCAAAGATGTTCACTTAAATGGTGCCGTTACGGCCTTTACCAATCGCATTAAGACGGATGAGCAGGAGCTAACCCGACAAGTTTCCAATGTCCTATTGTTCGGACAATTGGTCTCACCCTTTGGAGGCAGTGGTATTGCCTTGGGTAGTTTAGTAGGTAATTTTACCGAAATGCTTTCTAATCAATTGAGTAATTTGGCCTCTCAAATCAATAAGGATTTGAACATCGATGTGTATTTAGGAGGTGGGAATTTGAATCAAGATATCTTATCTAATTTACAATTACGGGCTTCGTATAATGTGAATGACCGCTTACGCATTACCCGAAGTGGGGGCTTCACTGATGCCCGAAATCAGACGAGTCCTTTGATCTTACTGGGCGACTGGGCCTTGGAATATTTTGTGAAACGAGATGGATCTCTTCGCTTAAAGACCTATAACCGCAACGTGCAAACCACCCTTCTTGGGTCTTTAAACTCCTACCAAATTAATCAAACGATAGGAGCTAGTTTGTTGTATAACCGAAGCTTTAATAAGCTATTTGGGAAGTGAAATTAATGTAGAATGGAGAATTAGGAATGGAATCCATTTATCATTTATAATTCATCATTTACAATTTCCTTTCCGCCTTTGCTGAACGATAAAAAAAAGAAAGGCCTAAGTATATGCTGAAACGAAGTGTTATTTTGAAACAACAAGAAAGAGTCCTACAAAATAGCTTTACCGAAGATTTAATTCATATGGTATTTCTTTTTTTTATAAAAAAAGAAACAAAATAAACAGAGGAAATATGGTTAATCCTAAGACGAATTCTGCTTCTCAGAACCGATTGTCTCTTCGCTTACAGCTTTAATCTTTGACGCCATCGTACATGGCCTATGCGCAGGGTCAAATATCCGCCTGCCGCTTCGCTCAAGCTTCGTTCCAATCTTTCGTTAGGATTAACCGTTCAATGTAGAATGTAGAAAATGTGATGTATCGTTTTTTGAACCGCTGTTCGACATATGTTATGTCGAACTACAAATCAACGGGTTCTACAATCCCACCAATTGTAACTTAAAACATCCTATATACTCTGATTAAAGCGAATCGAAGATACTTTTTATCAACAATTCGACATGCCATTTAGAACATGTCGAATTGCTTAATTCAACAAAAGCAGATTCAAGAATTAAAGCTCTAAGGTCTTCAATAATTAGAGCATTGGGAAATAAAAGTAGTAGTCCTCTTTATAATAAAATTTCAATTGGAGAGGATACTTCAAATTTGACTTTTAAGCCTTTTTCTGATGCACTTTTGAGTTCGGGGTTATTACCAAAAGTTTCTGGAAATAAATTTTCTGAGGAGTCTCACAAATATTCAATGTATAATCCATTAAATCTAAATCATTTGGAAGAAATGGATCGTGCAAAAGGAAATATTGAAAAACTAATATCATTGAGCTATGATTTTGTTGAGACTAATTATAGTGAAATTTATAACAAAGAGAAATATTTCATATTGTCTAATAGGGGGACTTATGCTTTTATATGTCTAATAGGGAGTTTGAATACATATTTAATTGATTCAGGCAAAATTTCAAGAGAATCTTCACCAGAAGAAAGATTTAATTTTATTAAATATTATTTAGGTATACTATGTGAACAAATTTTAAATCTAAGTCCAGAAGAAGAGAAAAGGCAATTAGAGTTATTAGGAGCGGGAGCAAATGTAAAATGGTTACGTTTTTTTCAAAGTTTAGTAAACAAAGTAGAGCAGTTGTATAGTCCTAAAGATCTTGAAGATTGGAAAGAAAGACAAAATGATGATCTTCAAAATCATGGCAGAAAATTGGGTGTTGAAATTGAAAAATTCATTAAAAAGTCAACTTTAAGTAAGTTACAAGCATTATTTGGTGAGAATTGGGAATTAGAAATAGGTAGTATAAAACGGGAATGTGTTGAACGAGCACTACAAGAGGATGAAAGAAATTATAAAGAAGGAATTTCAAAAGAGGCTGTTGATTGGAAGGACATGTTTAATATAAATGATTATAAAACAATTATAGAAAAGAACTGGATTAAAAAACCAGATATTTCAACAAATGAATTTGTAACATTCGAAAAAGAATTTTCAATTGATATAAGTAAAGGGTTTAATAGTAAAAGTGAAAAACTTCAATGGATTTCAAATTTTAATTCTTATAGAAATTTATGGGCACATGAAGGAACAAAGGAAAAAAGATTAAATAAGGAAGAAGTGGTTTTTTTAGAATTTATTCATTCTAAATTTTACAAGAAATCATAACTTGCTATATTTTATTTACACACTTTTCGAGTGGTGCCTCAAAAAAAGAAAAGCCTTAGGAATTGAATTTCCTTCATATGGAAGGTGCATTATTTTTTAACCCATGACATTTTTTAATACAAATTTCTTGAGTTTTCGCAAGTTTTTTTAAGAATAATTAGTCAATATTTAAGCCAGATTTAGCTTTTATGTTGAAGAATAAATTGTATCAATGGGTGGAGATATATCAAGGTAAGCCATTGTATGGGCTAAGGATTTGGTTTATTCTTACCTATTTTTCCCCTCTACATTTTCTAATTTCTGGATCCATTTTATTTTACCTTGAGTTCGTACTGAGGTATCGAATGAATAGTTTTTTTGCTCTATATAAGTTGGATTCAGCTTTCTTGTTGTTAAGTGTATTTGTTGGACCTTTTATAGAAACTTGGTTATGTCAATGGTTAATTATTAACGTTTGTCAACGTATATTTTCTACGTTCTCTGAACGTATATGTGGAATATTATCCATCGGTATTTCAAGCATCATGTTTGCTGCAGCTCATTATTTCAATGATCCTTATTATCCTTTTTTGGTATTTGATTCAGGTATCGTATTAGCTATGGTTTATTATTTTACCAAAAAGGAATTTGATGCTAACAAGGCTTTTATTTTGACTTTTTTAATCCATGCTTGTTGGAATTTAATTCCCACTAGTATACATTTCTTATTCATATGAGTACTTCGTTCATCCAATTATTAGGTCTATTCCCTGCTGTAGTTTTATCCTTTATTGTGCTGTATTTAATGGCACTGGTTATAGCTACAATTGTCACATTAAAATCAAGGTATTATTCCCCCATTGATAAATTGATTCGTATTGTGCTAGCACTAAACGCACCATTTTTAGGGATTATCCTGGTGTTTTACGAACAGCATTATGGAAAGTTATAAACCCCCATTCTACATTTTACACTTTTCATTCTACATTAAAAAAAGGAACCACTCGCGCAGTTCCTTCATTTAATGTATAATTACTAATACCTATTTTCCTATTTCACCTCAAATCCACCCGTTCCAATCGCGAAGCCTTCTGAATATAATTCAATGGTATATTTACCTGGTTTATAAGCCACACCACCACGAGAATAGAACACATCGACTGTCTGGTTATTGTTGGAATAGGTCACCACTTGCTTAGCCGTATAGACCATTTCTTTTCCATCATGAGTAAACTTGCCTGATCCTGCAGCCTCGTCAGATACGATAGCTCCTTCGGCATCTAATACACGAACGAAAACGGTTTTGTTTTCTAATTTAGTAATTGGGTTGCTAGCTAAGTTGAACGTGATTTTCAACTTCTCAATTTTCTTACCATTGAAACGAGATTTCTCAGCTTCTTTACCTTTACTACTAACCGACAATACACGTAAGCTTTGTGCTTTTAGTGCAGCGGCAATACTTACTTTTCTGGCTAATTCCTTGTTCTTTTCCGTTACTTCAGATAAAGTATCTACTAAGGTTTTGTTCTCCGTTTTAAGGCCCGTATTTTCGGTATTCAAGGTTTGGTTTTGAGTTGTCAACACTTGGTTGTTCTCCGTCAAAATACCATTTTGCTTTTTCAATTCTATAATGTCTGCATCTTTCTGCGTCAATACTAAATCGTATTCTTTGATTTTCGCATCGTAAGAGGCAATGGTGGCGTGGTTCGCTTTCTTCAAAGAGCTTTTATCTTGCTCTAATTGGACCTTCAATGCTTCTAAATCACTTACTTGCCCACCTAATGCTTTGATTTCTTCAATCTTGGCATCCAATTGAGTAGAAATGGAATCCAATTTCATGCGCGTATTCGCTAATTCAGTGGCTTTTTCTTCAATATTGACGGCCTGTTCTTGTGTCAATTGGTTGGAACGAAAATATAAGACGCCAAGCACAGCAGTTAATACAGCCAATACAATCAAGGCAATCTTTGAGGTGTTGTTGGAGGTTTCCATTTGCTTCAAATGTTTATTTAAGGGTTTAATTCCTCGCAAATTTAACATTAATATTCAATATTTTCTTTTAAATAGGCTTTTGGTTAATTTGCGCCTCTGAAAGACATGAATATGCCTACGTATGACTTTATTGTGGTGGGTTCTGGAATCGCTGGTTTATCCTACACAGTTAAGGTAGCCCAATACTTCCAGGATAAACAAATCCCCATCAAAATTGCTTTAATTACCAAAACGGTTGCCGAAGAAACCAATACCAAATACGCTCAAGGTGGAATTGCCGCCGTTTGGGATAATCAAGATTCTTTCGAGAAACACATACATGATACCTTAGTAGCTGGCGACTTTGAAAGCGATCCTAAGGTGGTGGAATTGGTGGTAAAAGAAGCTCCTGAGCGGCTGAAAGAGTTAATTTCATACGGAACCGACTTTGACCGTAAATCAGATGGAAGTTTTGATTTAGTCAAAGAAGGGGGACACTCCGATAAGCGCATTTTACATTACAAAGATTCCACAGGCAATGAAATAGAGCGGGCTTTATTGGAAAAAGTCAAGTCTTTTGCCTCAGTGGATTTTTTCACGCATTATTTTGCTGTTGATCTTATTACCCAACATCATTTAGGGGATAAGGTGACCAAAGATACCCCCCATAAAAAATGTTTTGGGGTATATGTCTTAAATAAGAAAACCAAAAAAGTAGAAACCTTTATTGGGAAAACGACCTTAATGGCCACCGGAGGGATTGGTCAAGTATATCAATCTACCACCAACCCGACCATTGCCACTGGAGATGGGATAGCGATGGCTTATCGGGCTAAAGGTTTTGTGAAAGGGATGCAATACATCCAGTTTCATCCAACGGCTTTGTATCAACCAGGGAAAAAACCTAATTTCTTGATATCGGAAGCTGTCCGTGGACATGGCGGGATATTGAAAAATCTGGATGGATCAACCTTCATGGAAAAGTACGATGAACGTCTTTCTTTAGCCCCTCGGGATATTGTGGCTAGGGCCATCGATTCAGAAATGAAGAAAAATGGTACTGATCATGTTTACTTAGATACTCGGCATATTCCCAAAGAAGAAATAATCGCTCATTTTCCTATGATTTACCACTATTGTTTGGATCATCTGGGGATAGATATGTCGCAAGAAATGATTCCTGTGGTACCATGCCAGCATTATTTATGTGGTGGGATCATTGTTAATGAATATAGCCAAACCAATATCGAGCACCTATATGCCGCTGGAGAATGTTCGCATACAGGTTTGCATGGTGCCAACCGTTTAGCCTCTAATTCCCTATTAGAAGCCATTGTATATGCACATCGCGCCTTTGAAAAATCCATTGGTGAATTCGGTACACAAACCATCCCAGCAGGTATACCTCATTGGAATGACGATGGTACCCGAAATCCAGAGGAAATGGTTTTGGTGACAGAGATGACTCGAGAACTGGAGTCGATCATGAGTAATTACGTAGGAATTGTCCGTACGGATCGACGTTTAAAACGGGCTTATGACCGTTTAGAGTTAATCTATTTGGAACACGAAGAATTGTACAAACAATCCAAAATCACAGTGCCACTGTGTGAATTAAGAAACATGATTAATGTGGCTTATTTGATCATCAAGCATGCTCGTGCGCAAAGAGAAAATAAGGGATTGCACTATAATTTGGACTTACTTAGTGCGTGATTTTAGGTAGTGAACAATCACTTCAAGTCCTTTTTCAAAATGGATATTGTTCGGGATAACAATGTCGCAGCTCTTTTTATGTGGGCGAATGAATTCTTCATAAGTCGGTTTTACGTGGTATTTCCAGCGGTACATCACATCCTGTAAATCATACCCTCTTTCTTCGTTATCCCGCTTGATTCGACGTTTCAATTTAATTTTGTTTTGTGCGTCAATGAATATTTTCAAGTCCAACAGTTTGGCTACTTCCGGAAAATGGAAAACAAAAATGCCTTCTACTACCAAAATTTTGCGTGGGTAAAAATGTAGGATATTGGGGATCTTAGTCGAGTTATTGAAGGTGTATTCTTCCCGTGTCACAATTTCGCCTGACCGCAGTTTCTCTACGTCTTTGGCAAAAGCTTCATCATCAATGGCACCTGGTAAATCAAAATTCTCAATACCATTTTCGTCTTTGGTTTGGTCTTGCTTGGGACGGTAATAATTATCTTGAGATAAAAGACAGATTTCTTCGGAAGGGAACTGGGCCATGAGTTTTTGCAAAAACAGCGTTTTTCCTGAGGCACTTCCACCGGTGATTCCGATGATATAGGGTCTTTCGTTGGTTGGGGTCATTGATGTAGCGAATTCGAATACAAATTTGCGAAAAGCATTTAATTATACCTCAAAAAAAGACAGGTTTTCAGCGATTTACGTATTTTAAGTAAAAGGTCTGCTTCTCCTTGACTAGTTTTTGACTGATTTGAAATTGTATTCGAGCCATTTGAAGGTCTATTTCTTCTTGAAAGTACAGGTCTTTGGCACATCCTTCATGGATACGACGATGATTAAGGGACAATTCTTCCTCTAATAAAATCCATCCGCCGGGTTTTACTATACGTTTCAAAGCTGGAAGAATTTCTTCCAAAGGGGTTAATTCATGCCAGGCATTGAATACGAAAATACCATCAATGCTTTGGGGGGCAATGGGAAGCTGAGCAATGGGTTTATGGAAAATTTGGACTTGAATGGAAAAGGATAAGGATTGTTTTTTTTCGAAGTAATCAATACTTTCTTGTACCGCTTCCATGCTCAATATTTGGGTATTGGGGTCAACAAGAATGATTTCCCGACAAGGCCGATGCAGCAAGAGATTTACTTCCCACCAAGCAGACCCACAACCTAAGGAAAGTAAGGTGTCAGATGGCTTCCAGGAAAAATGCTCGAACAATTGTTTCATGCATCAAAGAAAAGGAAAATAATTAGTAGTTATTGTGGAAATGTAGAATGTAGAAATATAGTGATTAGGGTTTAGTTATTAGGGATTAGGGGGAATTTAGATTGTAGAATGGCGCCACATTCATTTATACTTTATAATTTCCTTTTCAATCTTTTGTTGGGATCAACCTAGTATTGTAAAATGTAGAATACCTTGTCCTGATATAGGTTGAAAGTTGGGTTTATTAATAATTCATTGTAAATATAAATTAAGCTGCATATAAATCAACTGGCTTTTTCATTTTTAAAGCTAAATGTGGTCTTGTCCTGAAATAGGTTGACTTTGGGTTTATTAATAATACATCTTAAATAAAAATTTAGCAGTTTCAAAACCTCCAAAGTCTTTCTTTTTATAAAAATTAAAGGCCATGGTAAATGGTGTGATTATAGTTCTTTTGAATCAGCTCATAAATAACATCACTTAAAATCCAATTTTACGGTATTTCTTTTTTTTAAAAAAAAGAAATACCTAAGTAATCGCATTAAAGTAGAGTGCGATATAAAATAACATGTATTGCTTCAATAAATACATATCGGAAAATCCAAAATATTAATGTTCGATAACTACCAGCTGAGTCGTCCTAAAAACTGTCAACCTATATCAGGACAAGACAGAATCTCAACCGTTAGACGACCTAAAGGGTTTTTCCTATTTTCAAATAACAGAAAATACTAAAGGAAATGGAAAGACAGAAATTAATCAGTAATTTTCGGAAGTAGCTATATTTAAACCTACATAATCTCCTATGGCGATATTCATTGCACCAACAGCCTCAGTAATGGGCAGAGTTTTTATTTCACCCGACGTGTCGATTTGGTATGGAGCTGTCATCCGAGCAGATGTAGAAGAAATTCATTTGGGGGAAGGTTGTAATGTGCAGGATAATGCCGTATTACATGCTGATGAGGGAGATAAAACCATTTTGGGGAAATTTGTGACCGTTGGACATTCGGCTATTGTACATGGAGCAGAAGTAGGAGAGGGGAGTTTGATAGGCATGCATGCCACAGTCTTAAACCGGGCTAAAATAGGTAAGTACTGTTTGATTGGGGCACATGCCTTGGTGACGGAAGGGATGGAAATACCCGATTATTCTTTAGTCTTAGGGACACCTGCCAAAGTGGTAAAAACACTGAATGAATCGCAGATAGAGCGATTAAAATACGGTCCACCCCATTACATTAACATGGGAGAAAAACATGCGAAAGGCGAATATCCACTCATCACTCAAGCAGATTTTGAATCATGATTGATCTCATATTAATACGTCATGCTCATTCAGGACCCTACGATCAGCCCGACAAAGAGCGTCCATTATCCTTGCAAGGAATGGAGGAGGTTAGTTTATTGGCCCAAAAGTTCAAATCGGTTCATTTACCTTCTGGTTTGTGGTTATGTTCGGATACCAAAAGAACCATGGAAACAGCCACTGCCTTGCGAAGTGAACTGGGGATTGTGGGACCATTGAATTTGGATGCTTGTTGGTATCAAGCCTCTGGCCCAGATTATGTCAACATGATAGAAAAGCAAAGTAGACCGGTGATTTATTTGGTGGCACATAACCCTTCTATTTCTTATGTGGCATCCTATTATTCTGGGACTTTGATTCAAATGGAAACGGGTGGCTGTTGTTATTTGCGTTTTCAGTATGCAGACTCACCTGTTGAGTTAAGTAAAGGAGCGGGTGATCTAGTCTTTCATTTTAATCCACAGGTGGTATAATGAATAAAAATCAGAAAATTTTCCGTTGGGTACTCATTCTGTTCACGCTATTGATGGTGGCCTTAGCGATTGATATGGCTAAAAATACCACGGCTCCTTGGAATAAGAAGAAGGTAGAGAAGGGGAGGTAGGGATTTTGTTTAGTGATTGTAAGCATTGTCTAATTTGTTCATAATTTACTTGGTTAAAACTTAATAAAAATCTGTAAATGGAAATAAAATACTAGAAGTAGATTTTTATAAATCATTTTTAAATAGATTTGGGAAACATCTAAAATATATTTAATGAAAATGACTTTTAAATTTCTGCTGTTAGCAATATTCATTTTTTTGACTTCTTTTAATTCATTTGCTCAAGAAACAGAATTGCCCAAAATTGAAAATGACACTTTGTATACTTTAAGTGGATATAAAATTTATGAAGGCCAAGACTTAAAATTAGGTTCGGGATCATTACCCAATGGAGATTTTAAGTACATTACAATTTCGACTACATCATGGTTGACGGCAGGAGCTCCTTCACAAGGTGCTGTTGGAAGAAAGTGGAATGGACATCTTTTTAAAGTTAAAAAATTCAGAAAAGAAGGAACGAAAAAAAGAGGTTTTACTTATTACCTTATATTAGGGGGAGGTAATATAGTTAATTATGAATGTGATATAGAAAGTGCAATTGCATTTGGGGAGGTAGTAGTTCCAGAAAAATATAGACCAAATAAATCAAATGGAACTGTTGTTGAAATTAAGCATGAATTAAGCATTGGTGATGAATTAGCTAAACTCAAAAAGCTTCTGGATGATGGAGTTTTAACAAAGGAGGAATATGATGCTCTTAAGAAAAAATTACTTTCAAAGTAAGTGCGCTTTACTTTGACAAAAGTATTTACAAACAAATGCAAATATATTTTATCTGATTGATTATATGCCAACACCAAAATTCTTTGTAAGACAGTATCAAGACAAAAGTGGAAGAACTTATATGGTGCATCGATATTGGGATAACCATTTGAATAATTATGAATATCAAGTATATGAACTTAAAATGGCTAAGCCAATAGCAAGATTATTGGGTTCCCCTGAATTATCAAATACTCGTCAAATGTGCGACTGGGTTTGGAAAAATGTTGAATCTATCGATGGTGATTATATTGAAGGCAAAGATTAGAAATCTCATATGACAAAAAAATGGGGTTGAAAATTCACTAAACGTAAAAGAAATTTGATTTTCTAGTTATTCTGATTTTTACACGAGTTTTAGACTTGTTATATATATTGTATCAATATGTCAATTAAATTATAAATTAGATATGAAAATAAGTTACAAGTTTTTAAGCATTATACTGATTTCAATAATAATTTACAGCTGTAATGAATCTAAAATTATTAAGAGAAAAGAAATCAAACTTGAAGTATTTTTAAATGGATTTTTCGAAAGCAACCCTAATTGGAATCAAAATGATATTATTCATAAAGAGATAAATGAAAAGTTTAAAATAGAGATACAAAATCAAATTGAAAACGGGATTCTCGAGGATTTCCCACTTGAACTGGGGGAAATAAATGAGTATGAAAAAGGGAAATATGCCGCTATATTCATTTCGCATTATATCAAAAGTGATTCTTTGGATTTTAATAATATTTTACAAAATACAAATTTTGATATAATTGGTCTGATATCTCCAGAGAAAATTAAAATGATTCAGAATGGGAAAACCTATTTGGTTAAAGGAAAATTTAAAAAATTTTTAAAAGGGGATTTTAAAAATTATGTAAATGGAATGGTCTATACTCCTTCTGTAGAAGTTTCTGAAGATATCCTTAGTAAGGATAGAAAAGTAGCCGATTTAGGAATTATTTTGATGGAAATAAAGGAAATTGTAGAAACGAGAAAATTATAAAAAGCCACTCGCCCATCTCCCTAACCCCAAAACCATTCATCATTTATTGCCCAGTATCATCGGGGAAAATCCCTAGTTTAAGCTGTTTTTGTAAATTATAATCCCCCTAAATAACCATGACTACTTTACTCATTTTTGGAATCATTGGCATCGTGCTGATATTCTTTAGTTTAGTGACTGTCCAACAAGGTAATATTGCCGTTATATCCATGTTTGGTAAGTACCAGCGCATCCTTCATCCAGGTTTGAACTTTAAAATTCCGCTGATAGAAAGTGTCTACAAAGTCATTTCTATCCAAAATCGCTCCATAGAATTGGAATTTCAGGCGATCACCATTGACCAAGCCAATGTGTACTTTAAATCCATGTTGCTGTATTCGGTCATCAACCAAGAAGAAGAAACCATCAAAAATGTGGCCTATAAATTCATTGATGCCCAAAGCCTCATGCAAACTTTGGTCAGAACGGTAGAAGGCTCCATTCGTTCCTTTGTGGCCACTAAACGTCAAAGTGAAATCTTAAGTTTACGCAAGGAAATTGTTTCTTATGTGAAAGACCAAATCGACCAAGTCATGGAAGAATGGGGCTATCACTTACAAGATTTACAATTAAATGACATCACTTTTGACGAGGTCATTCTAAAATCCATGAGCCAAGTCGTAGCTTCCAATAACTTAAAAGCCGCTGCTGAAAATGAAGGTCAAGCCCTATTGATTACCAAAACTAAAGCGGCTGAGGCAGAAGGTAATGCCATCAAAATTTCTGCCAATGCGGAGCGAGAAGCAGCTCAATTGCGTGGTCAAGGTGTTGCCCTTTTCCGTCAAGAAGTAGCCAAAGGGATGACGGATGCCGCCCGAGAAATGCAGCAGGCAAATTTAGATACTTCGGTGATTTTGTTTTCCATGTGGACGGAAGCCATCAAACAATTTGGAGAGCAGTCGAACGGAAACGTGATTTTCTTAGATGGTTCTGCCGATAATATGCAAAGAACCATGCAGCAAATGATGAGTGTCAACCAGTTGCAAACTATCAAACAAAACAAAAAGAAAGAGAGTTAATACGCTCTTTCTTTTCGCTATTTCACCGATAAAACATGTGCCAAATGATGGTCGCAATGCCAAGCGTAGATACCCAAGGCTCGGTCTAATGGATAGGTAATGCCTCTTTCTGGGTTGATATAGGCCTTTTTCCAATCAGATTCTTGTAAGGTGTTTAATAAATACACCCAACGTAAGTGAACGTATTTGATTCCTTCCAAGGACCATTCGATGGGAGCTTCGTTACCATCTGGTAAATTCGCCCAATCTGCTTCTGAGTATGGTTTGATGATAGGATTTTCTTCCGTTAGCGCCAATTTGAATCGAATAAATGAATTCATGTGGCTGTCATTGACGTGATGAATCACTTGACGCGCTGTCCATCCACCAAGACGGTAATGTTTCGCTAAGGTTTCATCCGACATGCTAGCTACTGCTTGTTTTAGTTTTTCTGGAAATTCAGCTAATGTCTGTATCCAAGCTTTTCGAATTTCTGGAGTGATCGTTTCAGGAGCTGCAAATTTTCCAATGGGATATTGCAATGGGTTGATTTCCATAAGATTAAGCCGTTTTAATGTTGGTGTAAAACTCCGTAATTTCCTGTGCTAATTGATGCGTTTGTGCGATCAATGGATGTACTCCTTTGGAGATAGATTCCAGCATTTCTGCAGCAGAATCTTTGTTCCATTGAGCAATATTGATTGTAATCAAAATTTCCCCTTCTTCTAAAATAACAGGTGTTTGAACCTGAAAAGCTTGTTTGCCTGAAGCTGATAAAGCATGCGCTTGTTTTTTTACTGCTTCAAAACTGGCTTCTAGTTCAGTCGAATTATTTCCTCTAATTTCTAAGATAATTTTCTCTTGTTGTCTTTGTGCCTCTAGTTCTGATTTGATTTCCGAATCCAGTGCTTCCAACTGCTTGCGAATGGCATGGTAATTCTTACCTGTGCGCATTCTCTCTCGTAAGGATTGACGAATGAAATAAGTGATCGAATCGGTTATTGTCAAACCAATTTCGGCCATTTGTTTGAAAATCAATGAGCTAGGCGACATGCCCGGAATGGTATTCGGGTCATGTAAAACCACGACACCATCATCAGACAAGAACCCATCAATTCGGGTACATACCCCAAAGCCTAAATCATTGAATGCCTGACAAACCATTTTTTGGATTTGCTGCAAGTCAGCTAAGCTAGCATCCATAGGAATGCGTTTGCGCGTAGCTTTCGATTTGTATTTGGCATTGAAATCAAACACTTCTACGGATTCATCGATGACAATTTCGGTAGGAGGTAAGGCAACGGTTCGTCCTTTGGGACTTTGAATGACGCCGCAACTGAATTCATTTCCATGGACAAAAGATTCCAATAAAATGGCATCTTCCGAATGGATAGAATGTATGCTTGCCTTGGTGACACTTAATTTGAAATACTCTTGCAAACTGGCGAGTAAATCGGCAGGATGCTGATAGTTTTGGTGATTAAATCGAACAGGGAAACCTATTCCTTCGTCTAGGTTCACCATTTTTTGTAATAAAACTAATTTATCTTCTTCCGTCAAATTCAACCAATCTTCTCGGTAAATCTCTTGGATAAATAAGCATTTCTTGATGGCATTGTCGAAATCCTCCAAAGAGTCTTTTTTGACAAAGGCTAAACCAATGGAAGAGCCTTGGTGGGGAGCTTTGGCTACAAAAGGAATACCAATTTCTTTTTTTACTTGTTCAAAAAGTGTTTCTCTACCGTATTTCTCGTAGTCTTCTCGCTGAAGGACAAAGTACTTTTTGTCCAATCCAACACTCTTTTTTAGCCAATCATTTTGTTTGGCTTTGTCGATACCAATGGAAGACCCCAATAATCCAGGTCCTGAATAAGGCATGCCAAACCATTCCAATAATCCTTGAATACTGCCATCTTCAGCAGCAGGCCCATGCATGGCTAGGAATGCAAAATCAAAGTACTGAGAGAATTCATGAGGCTGTATAAGCTGCCCAATTTCCGAAATAATTTGTTGGTATGCTGGTTGCGATAAATCCCTCAAAGATTCAATATACACCGAGAAAATATCGTCTTGAAATCGTTTAGGAGGGAAAAAATCCCGAATAGAGCTGGCATGAATCAGTTCTTCTTGGATCAAAATGAAATTCCCCAAACTATCCACAAAAACAGGTACAGGCTGAAAAAGGGCTTTATTGATGTGTGCCATGGCAGTTTTTCCACCAGCAAAACTAATTTCACGTTCACGAGCCGGCCCCCCAAAAAATATACCAATGCGCATCATGCAACTTAAGATTGTACGGTTTGACTTAACTCTTCTACGAATGTGATTTCGGGAACTTCTCGGCGAATGGCCTCTTCTACACCGGCTTTAAATGTCATGGCAGACATGTTGCAAGACTTGCAGGCACCTAGTAAATTAAGCTTTAGGCGATTGTCTTCCGTAATCTCAATGATTTCCACATTTCCACCGTCGGCAATGAGGTAGGGCCGTATGGAATCAAGGGCTGCTTGTACTTTCGAGTATAGAGGATGGTTTTCCATGGATTATTGACGTGGCGTAGAAGCGTTTCTAATAGCAATTTGTTGGGCTAAATTAGCGGCAATGGTCGCAAATGCCGTGGCACTTGGACCTTCTGTGGCTGCAATAGGCTTTCCTTCATCCCCCGCTTCACGGATGGCTTGAATTAAAGGAACTTCTCCTAAGAAGGGTACTTTATATTTTTCTGCCAATTTTTTACCTCCATCTTTACCAAATAAATAATACTTATTATCAGGTAATTCAGCCGGTGTAAAATAGGCCATATTTTCTACTAAACCTAAAATGGGTACATTGATGCCTGCTTGGTTGAAAAATTGCAAACCTTTGGTGGCATCCGAAAGGGCTACTTTTTGTGGCGTGGTAACAATCACCGCACCTGTCAATTTAATCAATTGCACCAAGGTTAAGTGAATGTCAGAAGTTCCTGGAGGAAGGTCAATCAATAAATAATCTAGTTCATCCCAGTTCGTATCTCCAAAAAACTGGCGTAAAGCCTGAGTCATCATGGGACCTCGCCAAGGCACCGGACTATCACTAGGGGCTAAGAAGCCCATGGAAATCATCTTAATGCCATATTGCATGATGGGTTGAATACGGTTTTTACCGTTAACCTCTTGAACCAATGGCTGTAATTCCTCCGCACCGAACATCACAGGTATGGAGGGTCCTGAAATATCTGCATCTAAAATTCCGACCTTAGCACCGCTTTGTTTTAATGCCATAGCCAGGTTGGCCGTTACCGTTGATTTACCTACTCCTCCTTTACCAGAAGCTATAGCAATCACATTTTTTACACCGGGAATCAATGGGTCGGAAGAAGTTAAACTAGTCACTTCTGCCGTCATGTTGATGGTTATTTTTAGGTCAGGATGCACCAAACGGTGGATCGCTTCCTCACAATCTTGTCTGATTTTTTCTTTTAAAGGGCAGGCAGGAGTAGTTAACACTACGGTGAAACGAACTTCACCAATGCCTAATTCCACATCTTTAATCATGCCCAAAGTGACCAAATCTTTTTTCAAATCGGGTTCTTGAACGGTACTTAAGGCACCTAAAATGATTTCTTTACTTACGCTTAATTCTCCCATGAATGCTTTATCTCTATCAAACCTCAAATATAAGGTATTTTCACCTTTGTTTGCCTTTCAAAATTAACTAATTGATAAAATTCGAGCTTGGATGGCTTGTACTATTTTGCTCGTATCATAGCTGAGGGAAGGGCTTGAAAATTCGATTTTATATTGTTCTAAACTTTGTACATAAAGTGCTTTTTTGGCTGGGTGAAATTGATGATGTATGGTTTGGAATGCGGCTTTCCATTTTTTCTCAATGCTCAATAATTCCTTACTGAAATAGCTTTCTGTGAATTTTTGCCAAATGTATTCCTCTGCCATGTCATTGGGATGAATCATGTCAGCAGCATAAAATCGATAATCACGTAATTCATCCATCATGATTTCATAAGCAGGGAAATAGTCTACTTGAGGATGCTTATTTTTCAAGGCTTCAGCGGCCAAACGAAGCAGGGCTTTTGAGACAGCATTTTCTGGTATGCCGTCTTTGGTATGGCGGACTGGGGAAACTGTCAATATGATGCGGAGCTCAGGGTTTTTCTTGCTTATTTTTTGAATAAACTCCTGGTAAGGGGTGATGATTTCATCCAGGGTGGATATTCGTTTTTCAAAGGAATTTGCCGCTTGTTTATGGCAATTGGCAATGGGTCTTTTTAATTTTTTATCCCAATAGTAATAGGCTGTTCCCCAAGTAATGAGTAAAAACTGGCTTTGGCCCAAGCTTTTTTTAACGATCTGTTGTCGCTGCTGAATCAGCTCCATCAAATCAGAAGGGTCAGTGGCACATAGACTAGAATGATAATCTGGGTGTAACCATATTCCCTGCTGATTGACTAATTCTATCGGAGAAAGCTTGTCTGTTTGAAGGGCTTTTAGGATAGCATTAGGATGAAAAAGAGTTCCAAAAGGTTGGTTGATGATATTTATAGGTAAATTTTCCATCCTTTTGCCCATGTTTTCGGCAAAGCATGAGCCTATACTGAGTGCTTGCGTATCAGGCTCCCATTTATGGGAGGATTCTGGGATGGAAAATGAAGTAGTAAACAGCATGAATGATTATTGCTTTTGTACCCAACGATCCATTTTAGCCTCTAACACCTCTAAGGGCATATTACCGTCCTTAAGTATTTCATCATGAAATTTCGCTAGATTAAATTTATCCGCCAATTGGGTTTTAGCTTTTTCTCTAATTTCTCGGATTTTTAAGGCGCCTATTTTATAGCTTAAAGCTTGAGCTGGAATGACCATATAACGTTCTATTTCTGCTGTAGCGCCTTGCATACTGATCTGTTCATTCGCCATCATGTAGTCAATCGCTTCTTCTCGAGTCATTTTTTTAGCATGAATTCCAACATCTACTACTAGTCGGATAGCTCGGTGCATTTCATCTCCTAAAGCACCCATGTACTGATAAGGGTCTGTATAAAGGCCTAATTCTTTTCCTAGACTTTCGGTATACAAGGCCCATCCTTCTGCATAAGCTGAATTGCCCCCAAATCTTCGGTATTTAGGGATTGATTTATTTTCTTGTTGTAAACTAATTTGATAGTGATGACCAGGAATGGCTTCGTGTAAAAATAAGCTTTCCATCCCACTGGAGTAGTTGAAATTTTTGGCATCTAATATGGGAACATAAAAGATACCTGGACGAGTCCCATCTTCTGAACCTGCGAAATATTCGGCACTAGCGCTGGCGGCTCTGAATGCTTCAGTTTGCCTGATTTCAAAGGGCGTCTTAGGTTTGTTAGCAAACATTTCCATCAATTTAGGCTCCATTTTTTTATGAATAGCATGGAAGGCAGCCAATACTTCTTCTGGTTTTTGGTATGGATAAAATTTTGGATCATTTTTCATGTACTCAAAAAATGCAGGTAAATCGCCTTTGAACCCAACGGTGTTTTTGATTCGAATCATTTCAGATTGAATACGTTTGACTTCCTTCAAACCCATTTGGTAGATTTCTTCCGCAGGTTTTTTTGTTGTGGTCATTGTTTCAATCAAATAGGTATAATAAGCTTGCCCGTCTGGCACTTCACTGATCCCAGCGCTTGTTCGAGCTACAGGCAAATATTCCTTTTTTAAGAATGCTGCTATTCTTTCGTAGGCGGGAATTACTTGATTTTGAATGACTAAGGTATAAGCTGCCGTTAACCTTTTTTTATCTTCAGCTGAGAAGTTTTTGGGAAGATTGGTAATAGGTCCATAAAAGGTACTTTTAGTGATGTCTTTGGTCGCAAAGGATTCCAATTGACCAATCATTTTTTCCACTAAAATTTTAGGCAATACAAATTTGTTGGCCATTCCCTTTCTAAAATAGGTTTGAGTGCTATCTAAATAAACAGCGCCTAATTCCATTCTTTTCAGCCAATTATCATAATCTTTCACGTTCTTGAACGGCTGTATGACAGAGCCGCTGCCTAATTGTGCGAAAATTAAATGGAAGCTATAAAATTGATTTAGTGGTATGTAGTTATCTTTAAAGCCCAATCCCTTCAAGTTTAGGTTTAATTCTCGTTTCAGAATATCAAAGGTGAGTTGATCATTATCATTCAATGTTTCACGATCAATTCCCTCCAGTTGTACTAATGTTTTTTGATAAAGGTCTTTTAGTTTGGCACGGTGACTGTCTGTGAAATCAAAAGTTAATTGATCATTGTAACGATTGTCGCCGTTTACCGTGGCATTGACAGGGTTTAGTTTTAGTTGATCTTCATAGTATGTATCAACTAATTTTCCAAGGGCATCATGGCTGGGCATCGTTGCCGTATTTTCTTTGTTTTGGCAGCCCCAAAATAGGAACAATGCCAGTAAAGTGATTAATTTTTTCATTGAATTATGGTTTATTTTTTTTGATTACTTTATTGTTTATTGGCCCAGCGATCCATTTTTTCTGATAGTAGATCTAATGGTAAGCGCCCATCTTTTAGGAGTTCATCATGAAATTGACTGAGGTTGAATTTTTTACCCAGTTTTTTCTCGATGCGCGCTCTAATTTCTTTGATTTTCAATTCACCAATTTTGTAGGAAAGGGCTTGTCCTGTATAGGTCATATAGCGCTCAATTTCGGCGGTGGCTTTTTGAAGACTAATGGGTTCATTGGCCATCATGTATTCAATCGCTTCTTCTCGGCTCATGTTTTTGGAATGGATACCGGTATCCACTACCAAACGAATGGCACGGTGAATTTCGTGTCCTAAAGCTCCCATATATTGGTATGGATCAGTATATAAACCTAAGTCTTTCCCTAGACTTTCTGCATATAAACCCCAGCCTTCACCATAAGCAGCATTGAATCCAAAGCGGCGAAAGGCTGGGATGCTGGCATTTTCTCTTTGCAAGCTCACTTGATAATGGTGGCCTGGAATGGCTTCATGGAGGAATAAGCTTTCCATCCCACTATTGTTGAATTTAGTAGCATCCAAAATAGGCACATAAAAAATGCCCGGTCTAGATCCATCCGCTAAACCCGGATTGTATTGAGCAGCGGCACTGGCAGCACGGAAAGCCTCGGTTGCTCGCACCTCAAATCGGGTTTTAGGGATCACACCAAACATGCCTTTTACCTTATTTTCCATTCTCCGATAAATGGCATAAAAGCCCTCAATAACCTCAGCTTCCGTTTTGAAAGGCATAAATTGTGGATCGTTTTCTATAAAATGAAAGAATGCTTTTAGGTCGCCAGAAAAGCCCACCGACTTTTTGGTTTTTTCCATCTCTTCTTGAATGCGTTTCACTTCTTTCAGTCCTATGGCATGGATTTCGTTGGCCGACATGTTGGTCGTGGTCATTTGTCGGATTTTGTATTGATAAAACCTTGCAGCATTGGGTAGTCCTTGTGCACCAGATGTAGCACGGGCTTTCGGTAAATATTCGTTTTTGATAAAAACAGCTAATCGACGGTAGGCAGGAATGATTTCCTGCTGAATAATGGATGAATAGGATGTAATAAATTGATTTTTTTCTGCTGGGCTAAAACTCGCTGGGAAGTTTTTCAAAGGTCCATAAAAAGTACTTTGGGTGATATCTGATTTGTCAAAGGATTCTAATTGTCCGATTAATTTAAGGACCAAAGCTTTGGGCAAAACATAATTTGCCTTTAACCCTTTTTTGAAATAGACGATACTACTGTCTAAACAAGCGGCGCCTAAATGCATTCTTTTTTCCCAATTGGCATAGTCTTTGACGGTTTTAAAGGGTTGAACAACCGATCCAGAGCCTAATTGGGCAAAGGTTAAATGAAATCCTTGAAATTGATTGAGAGGGATGTGATTTTCTGGGAATGTTAATCCTTCTAGGTTTAGTTCCAGCGCATTTTTTAGAATTTCATAACTCAGTCGGTCGTTTTCATTCAAGTCCTTTACTGGGATACTTTTTAAGCTGGCTAAAGTCTTTAGCGAAAATGCTTTTTGTTTAGCCCGATAATCGTCCGTAAAATCAAAAGTCAATTGATCATTGAATCGATTATCTCCATTTTGAGTGGCGGAAATGGGATTCATTTGAATTTGATTTTCATAGAATGAATCTGTCAATTGGTTTAAAGCAACATTAGGAGCCTGAGCTAAAGATTGAAAACAGACTAAAGTTGTTAGGGAAAGGAAGAGGAAATATTTTTTCATGTTGCTGATGGAAGGATTGGTAAGCTGAAACCAAAGAAATGAATCAATTTTGATATTACGAATTAAAATCAAGCCATTTGATTAGCAATATATTCATTTTTGGAAGAATTTAAGGTAGGATTTAAACCTGTTTATGGACTAATTTCAATCTTCAATAGTATTTTTCAGCGGTAGTTTTGAATTCGTCTTGGTTTCTATTTCGAATCTGCCTGAAATCAATAACTTTGCGATTTGCATTTATTCATACAAATTAAAGGATATGTCGGAACTAGGAGCGGAGCGTGCACGATTAAAAACTCGGAATGATAATAAAGGTTGGAAGAAGTGGGGACCATATTTAACAGAAAGACAATGGGGTACGGTACGTGAGGATTATTCAGCTCATGGAAATGCTTGGGACTCCATCACTCACGACATGGCGCGTTCCAAAGCCTACCGTTGGGGGGAGGAAGGTATAGGAGGAATCTCTGATAATAAGCAGCATGTTTGCTTTGCTTTTTCCTTTTGGAACCATAAAGATCATATTTTAAAGGAACGTTTTTTTGGTCTAACTGGTGGGGAATCTAACCACGGGGAGGATGTGAAAGAATTGTATTATTACGAGGATTCTACCCCAACGCATTCCTATATGCGCATGAGCTATAAGTACCCTCATCAAGCTTTTCCTTATCAAAAACTGATTGATGAAAGTAAAAAGAGGACACGTTTAGAGCCTGAATACGAGTTATTGGATACGGGTATTTTTGATCGAAATGAATATTTTGATATCAAAATGGAGTATGCCAAAGGGGATGAACAAGATATATTAATTCAAGTAACCGTAGAAAATAGAGCGAAAGTAGCTGCTCCCATTACGGTTTTGCCAACCATTTGGTATCGAAATACGTGGTGTTGGGGCTATGAGAATTACAAATACAAACCCTTATTGACGGGTGTTGGACATTCTTTTATCGAAGTGGATCATCGGGCAGTGGGTCGTTTTAAGCTGTATGCGGAGAATGCCGATGAGTTTTTATTTTGTGATAATGAAACCAATTTCCGTCGCTTGCATGATTCTCCCAATTTGAGTCATTTTGTGAAAGATGGAATCAATGATTATATCGTCAATAAGGCCAAGAATACCATCAATCCTAATAATATAGGAAGTAAGGCGGCCGTTCGTTTTTCGGCAAAAATCCCTGCTGGGGGTAAAAAGGTATTTCGACTACGATTGACGAGCCAATCCATGCATCATCCTTTTGAAGATTTTGATGCTGTTTATTCAGCCAGAATTAAGGAAGCCAATGACTTTTATGATGATATGCATGGCAATGTGAAGGAGGAAAAGTTGCGTGATATTCAACGTCAATCCTATTCAGGTATGCTTTGGACGAAGCAATGGTATTATTATAATGTATTTGAATGGATCAAGGGAGATCCTTCCATGCCACCACCTCATCCGAGTAGAAAGGTGGGGAGGAATAGTACTTGGCGACATATGTATGCGGCCAATATTTTATCTATGCCAGATAAATGGGAGTATCCTTGGTTTGCGGCCTGGGATTTGGCATTTCATACCTTGCCATTGGCTAGGTTAGATCCAGATTTTGCGAAACGTCAATTGGCGGTTATCCTGCGGGAATACTACATGCATCCCAATGGTCAAATTCCAGCCTATGAATGGTCATTTTCGGATGTTAATCCGCCAGTACATGCTTGGGCGACCTGGAAAGTGTATGAGATTGATAAGCAGATGAATGGAGGCAAGGGTGACCTTACCTTTTTGGAAAGAATATTCCATAAACTTTTGTTGAACTTCACATGGTGGGTAAACCTGAAGGATGAAGGAGGAAATAATATTTTTGGTGGAGGTTTTCTGGGGATGGATAATATCGGGGTTTTTGACCGTTCCTCGACCTTGCCTACGGGGGGGCACTTGGAGCAAGCAGATGGGACGGGATGGATGGCGATGTATAGTTTAAATATGCTCCGCATAGCCTGTGAAATTTCTATTGAAAAGCCTGTGTATCAAGACATGGCTTCCAAATTTTTTGAGCACTTTTTGCACATTGCAGGAGCGATGCAGACCATTGGAGGAGATAAATTGAATTTGTGGGATGAGGATGATCAGTTCTACTATGATATGTTGCACAAAGAAGATGGCAGCCTGATGTTGTTGAAATTGCGTTCCATGGTGGGCTTGATTCCTTTGTTTGCGGTGGAGGTATTGACTTCTGATATGTTGGAAAAACTGCCTCAGTTTAAAAGAAGGGTGGAATGGGTATTGAATAACCGACCGGATTTGGCCAATTTGATTTCTCGTTGGTATGAACCTGGCAAAGGAGAAAGTCGATTATTGTCGATTTTGCGGGGTCATCGGATGAAAATGATCATGAAGCGGATGTTTGATGAAACGGAGTTTTTATCCGATTTTGGCATTCGTACTTTGTCTAAATACCATCAAGAACACCCGTATAAATTCATTTATGATGGAGGAACGATTCAGGTGAATTATGATCCAGCGGAATCGACAGGAGATATGTTTGGTGGAAATTCCAATTGGCGAGGTCCTATTTGGTTCCCGATGAATTTCTTGATTATTGATTCTTTAAGAAAGTTCTCCGATTATTATGGAACGGATTATGAAGTCGAGTTTCCTACGAACTCTGGCGTGATGGTCAATATCAAGGATGCGGCAGAGGGTGTTTCTAAGCGTTTATTGGATTTATTTATTCCGAATAAAGAAGGTAGGATACCGATGTATGGTACTTATGAAAAGATGCAGGAGGACGAGAATTTTAGGGATTCTATGTTGTTTTTTGAGTATTTCGATGGAGATACAGGAAAAGGTTTAGGAGCCAGTCATCAGACAGGATGGACAGGATTAATTTCAGAAATAATACATCAATTATATGGATAAGCGTACACCAGAAGAAAATTTTGCTGCCTTGAATTTGGCATTACCACCAGCACCAAGCCCATTGGGTGTTTATAAGCCAGGGCTTCAAATGGGCGAATTATATTATGTTTCCGGTCACGGACCTGTTCAAACCAATGGTCAGTTGATTATTGGTCGGATAGGTGATGCATTCACGATGGAAGAGGGGAAACAGGCAGCTCAACAGGTTGGATTGACTATTTTGGCCACATTAAAGGCACAATTAGGGAGTTTGGATCGAGTAAAACGGGTAGTGAAGGTGCTGGGTATGGTCAATTGTACTTCCGATTTTGAGCGTCATCCCTATATCATCAATGGATGTAGCGAGTTATTTGCTAAGGTATGGGGAGAGGAAATGGGGATTGGTGTTCGTAGCGCAGTGGGGATGGGCACTTTGCCTGATAATATACCTGTGGAAATAGAGGCCTTGTTTGAATTACATCAATAAACTGATTTTTATTATCAGTTTAGATTTGTCAACTTTGTCAAAGTTGACAAATCTAGGGGGAAAACGGTAATTGAATGAATCGGAAGGAGTTGTACGCAATAGGCTTTAATCGCTCAAAACCAATCCCTTAACCTAGATCCACCAAGCTCATTCTTTCAATCATTACTTAGAAATCTCCAACATGGCTTTCAAGGCTTTATAAGCTGGAATTCGAATTTCTTCACTCAAATGAATCTCGGGAAGTTCATAATACAAGGCATTGTACAATTTTTCCAAGGTATTCATTTTCATATAAGGACATTCGCTGCAAGCACAAGAGTTTTGCTCATTGGCAGGAGCGGGAATTAAATGCTTATTCGGGACAGCCTTCTTCATTTTATGTAAAATACCTGCTTCTGTGGCTACAATGAAGGTTTGTCGGTCTGATTTTTCTACATAATTCAACAGTGCTGTTGTACTCCCCACATAATCAGCTTCCCGCAAAATCATCTCTTTACATTCAGGATGGGCAATCAATAATGCATCTGGGAACTCTATGCGCAATTGCTTCAATTTGTCGAGCGAGATATCAATATGCACCATACAAGCGCCTTCCCACAAAATCAATTCTCGCCCTGTTTTATGGGCTACGTATCTTCCCAAATTCGCATCTGGGGCAAAAATGATTTCCTGATCTTTGGGAATAGATTCTACCACTTGTATAGCATTGGATGACGTACAAATAATGTCCGTCATAGCTTTAATTTCGGCAGAGCAATTGATATAACTCACTACCACGGCATTCGGATGCTTGGCTTTTAATGCAGCGAATTCTTCTACAGGTACCGAATCAGCTAAGGAACAGCCTGCATTGAAGTCAGGAACTACGACTTTTTTACTTGGATTTAAAATCTTGGCAGTTTCCCCCATGAAATGAACTCCACAAAAAACGATTAAATCGGCCGTTGTTTTTTCAGCAGCTTGAGACAAACCTAAGCTATCTCCCACAAAATCAGCCAATTCTTGAATTTCCCCATCCACATAGTAATGAGCCAAAATCACGGCATTTTTTTCTGCTTTTAATTTTTTGATGGCTTCAATCAATTCGGGTCCCTTGGGTGCGGATCTACTGATATAACCAACTTCTGCTGCTTCTTCCTTTAAATTCATGCTTTTTTTGCTTTTAAGCTAAGATCTAAACTCTTGATTTGATGGGTTAGTGCTCCCATGGATATATAATCAACGCCCGTTTCGCCATAGGCTCGCAACGTTTTTTCTGTAATTCCTCCAGAAGCTTCAGTAATGAATCTTCCATTGATTTTTCGAATCGCATCTCGGAGACGATCCGGACTGAAGTTATCCAACATGATACGTTGCACCCCTCCAATCGCCAGTACCTCGTCTAATTCCGACTCATTTCTAACTTCGATTTCAATGGCCAATCCCAATTGATGCTTTTGGTTATAGGCAATCGCTTGTTCTAATGCCACTTTGATTCCACCTGCATAATCTACATGGTTATCTTTAATCAAGATCATATCATATAGCGCAAAACGGTGATTCACGGCTCCTCCTATTTTACAAGCCCATTTTTCAGCTATTCTGAAATTGGGTGTTGTTTTGCGCGTATCCAATAATTGACTGCGCGTACCTTCCAGTAGGTTTACCATACGTTTGGTATAGGTAGCTATTCCCGACATTCTTTGCATGCAGTTTAAGACTAAACGCTCGGCTTTTAGAATCGATTGAGCATTTCCTTGTACTTCTAATACGATTTGCCCATGCTGGATACTTGCCCCATCTGTCATAAAGGTTTGCACTTGTAAAGATGGATCAACTTCTTCAAATATCTGAAGAGCCATTTCTACGCCTGCTAAAATACCTTCATCCTTGACCAATAATTGAGCTTTTCCTTGGGCATCTTGATTCACTGTGGCCAAAGAAGTATAATCTCCTGGGCCAACATCCTCCTTCAAGGCTGCTTGAATAAAGGAATGAATGTGAATAGGATCCAGGTATGCCAACATGCTCATGGGTTTTGATTGGCAAATTTACAAATTTTAATCTTATCCTGCGGGAAATGGAATTGTAAAAAAAATATCCTATTTTTGCTCCCCATCATGCAAAAGAAGGTCAACTTTTTTCAATTGTTTTTATTCCTACCGGTCTTATTTTGGTTGGTAGCGAATCCTATTTCTCTGTTTTCTGCAGAAAATAAAGTCGTAAAAACGGATAAAAAGTATCCAGCAAGCAAAAAAGAGTCAATTCCTGAAACGATTGTAAAAGCTGAACAACCTGTATATCAGGTTAGTAGTAATTTGCAATTGGATTTTCCAACGGATTGGGCCTTTCAGCAAATCAGTATTCCTAGTTTTCAGGAAACCCTACATGCCTTTAAATTACCTATTACTCTGCCACGTGCTCAAATACTGAGCATACTATTTACCCAATTTATAGCCACTCTGGCCCCTTGAGAATTGTCTGAAAATTTGGACAATTATATTCTTATTTTATTTCATTTTTAATTTACAATCATGCGTTACAAAAGTGCCATTATATGGCTGTCTACGATTATTTCAGCCCTATGTATCTTTTTCCTTTCCTTTACTTGGAAAGCGAATCAATTACGAGATCAAGCAATTTCTTATGCGACTACCAAAGACGGTAAGTATGATCCAGCCAAACGTTTACATTTCATTGATTCTCTTTGGAAGCAACCTGTTTATTTAGGTTATACGTTTCAAGAAGTGACTCAATATGCCTTACAAAAAGGTCTTGACTTAGAAGGAGGTTTGCATGCCGTATTGGAAGTTTCACCGGATGAAATTTTACGTGCACTTTCAGGAAAGAGTAATGACCCAACCTTTGAGAAGGCCATTGCAGAAGCCACTAAGCAACAAGTAAATTCAACTCTCCCTTTCAATGAGTTGTTTTATGCTGCTTTTGCTAAAATTGCTCCTAACCAAAGTTTAGCATCTGTTTTTGCTAACTCGGTTAACCGTGGTAAAATCAGTTCTACATCATCGGATTCTCAAGTGAAAAAAGTCATTAATTCGGAAATTGATGGTGCTGTGGATCGTGTGTATAAAATTATTCAAGCACGTATTGACAAATTTGGTGTAGCTAACCCGAATATTCAACGTTTGCCAGGTTCTAACCGTATTCAGGTAGAATTACCAGGTGTGGATAATCCAGAGCGTGCTCGCAAATTATTATCAGGAGCAGCTAAATTGGAGTTTATTGAGTGCTATGAATTGAACGAATACGGGGCTGGCTTAAATGCACTAGGAGCTTTATTAGAGCAAGAAACAAAAGCACCTGTGGCAGCAGCTAGCACCCCTGCAGCAGCAAGTAAAGATACTTCAGCTAATGCATTGGCTTCACAATTAACATCTGCTCCTAAAGCGGATTCTGGAAAAGCGAAGGCTGATACCGCAGCAGGAAATGCTTTAACCAAATTATTTGTTCAAATGGGAAATGGTGTTGGTGTGTATCGTAAAGATACCGCTCGTGTGAATGCTTTATTCCGTCGTGCAGAGGTTAAAAGTTTCTTCCCAGCTAATTTAACATTTGCTTGGTCTGCTAAAGGTACTCCTGCTACCAATGGAGATGAAATTTTGAGTTTAGAAGCCTTGAAAAAAGGAGAAGGACAATCTGCTCCATTAGAAGGAGATGTGATTACGGATGCAGCTCAAGATTTTGATCAAACAGGTCGTGCGGAAGTAACCATGTCCATGAATGGAACAGGTGCTCGTATTTGGAAAAACTTAACTGGCGCTAATGTGGGCCGTCGTATTGCCATCGTTTTAGATGGTTATGTATATTCTGCACCAGTGATTAATGGGGAGATTCCTGGTGGGCGTTCTTCCATCTCAGGAAACTTTACAGTAGAAGAAGCAAAAGACTTAGCCAATGTATTGAAAGCAGGTAAATTACCAGCTCCAACCCGTATTGTGGAAGATGCATTTATAGGTCCATCTTTAGGAAATGAAGCAATTGACCAAGGGTATTTATCCATGGTATTAGGTTTATTGTTGGTGATCATCTTCATGGTGGGTTATTATGGTACTCCAGGTTGGATGGCTAACTTATCCTTGTTCTTCAACTTATTCTTCATTGCAGGAGTGTTGGTTCAAATCCAAGCTTCCTTGACTTTACCAGGTATTGCCGGTATCGTGTTGACTTTAGGTATGGCAGTAGATGCTAACGTGTTGATCAATGAGCGTATTCGAGAAGAATTGCGAAAAGGCAAAGGCTTGTTAGAAGCTATTAACTTAGGTTATGAGAAAGCATTAAGTGCGATTTTGGATGGTAACATTACTACGGTTTTAGTGGGTGTTATTTTGATTATTTTCGGTTCAGGTTCTGTCAAAGGATTTGGAGTAACACTTTGTATTGGTTTGGTTACTTCGGTATTTACTGCGGTATACTTATCGCATATTTTCATCGATTGGATGGCTAAACGTGCGATTAAAGCAGGTAAAGAAAAAGAAATGACTTTTGAGACCTTTATTTCAAAGGACTTATTTAGAGGCATGAATTTTGATTTCATCGGAAAGCGTAAATATTCATACTGGATTTCATGGGGTTTAATTACGGCTGGAGCTATAGTCTTGTTTATGCAAGGTGGATTCAACTTAGGTGTTGACTTCAAAGGAGGCCGTTCTTATGTAGTTGAGTTCTCTAAGCCGGTAGAAGCAGGTTCAGTGAAAGAAGCATTGAAAGATGATTTCAATGGTGTTGGTTCAGAAGTAAAGACCTATAATGGTCAAACTAAATTGAAGGTGACTACTTCTTATTTGGTTGAAGATGAATCTATCCAAGCGAATCAAACGGTGAGAACTGCTTTGGAAAAGGGATTGAGCGAGTTTTCCGCAAGCAATCCTAAGATTTTATCTGAATCTAAAGTTGGGGCAACGGTAGCGGATGATATTTTGACTCAATCATTTATGTCTATTTTCTATGCATTGATCGCCATCTTCGTTTACATCTTGATACGTTTCCGCAAATGGCAGTACTCGTTAGGAGGTATCATCGCCTTGTTACACGATACTTTAGTCGTATTAGGTATGGTCGGTATCGTTCGTTTGTTTGGATTTGAATTGGAGGTAGACCAAGTATTCATTGCGGCGATTTTGACAGTTATTGGTTATTCCATCAATGATACCGTGGTTGTATTTGACCGTATTCGTGAGGAAATTGGGGTAAACCCTGATATGGGTAATAAGCCATTGATGATTAAAACCATCAATGAATCCATTAACCATACGATGTCGCGTACGGTAATGACAGCTACCACCGTATTCTTAGTAGTAACAGTCTTGTTATTCTTCGGTGGGGAAGTATTAAGAGGTTTCTCTTTCGCCATGTTTATTGGTGTTGTATTTGGTGCATATTCTTCTATATTTGTAGCTGCACCTATTGTAATCGACTTAGGTACGTCGAAAAAAGAAAAGAAATAAATTCATTAGGCCGGTGCAAAAAATGCACCGGCTTTTTAATGATTTCCATTTAAAAATTTGATGCTATGAGCAACAGTATTTGGAGAAAGAAACCGTTGGAAGCCTATGCTGCTGATGTAAAAAACAATCAATTAAAACGTGTTCTTGGAAAATGGGCTTTGACCTCCTTAGGTATTGGAGCCGTTATTGGTGGAGGTATTTTTACCTTAACGGGAATTGCTGCCCATGATTGGGCTGGTCCAGCTTTGGCATTATCCTTTGTGATGGCAGGTGTTGCCTGTACGTTTGCAGCATTATGTTATGCTGAATTTGCTTCGATTTTGCCTGTAGAGGGCTCTGCTTATGCCTATTCATATGGTACAGTGGGGGAATTTTTTGCTTGGTTCATAGGTTGGAACCTGATATTGGAATACATGATGGGAGCTACTACGGTGGCTGTGGCCTGGTCTGGGTACTTTGAAAAACTATTACATCTCTTCAACATTAACTTACCGATTTATCTCACCAATGACCCTATTACGGCAGCAGAAAAAGCTGAAAAGCTTCGTGCAGCTGGAGAAGTGGTACCCGATTTTGCTTTTGCTTTTAATTTACCCGCTTTCTTAATTGTTTGGGGAGTTACTTGGGTATTAGTGAAAGGGATCAAAGAAGCTGCTAGCACCAATAACTTAATCGTTATTATGAAAGTGGCAGCCGTTATTTTTGTTATTGTCGTGGGTGCTTTTTATGTGGATACCGCAAATTGGCATCCATTTATTCCAGAAGCAGTGATTGATGATTCAGGAGCTCAGCATTATGGATTCAATGGTGTGGTTACAGCTGCAAGTATTATTTTCTTTGCCTACATCGGTTTTGATGCAGTTTCTACGCAAGCAGGAGAGGCCATCAATCCAACCAAAGATATTCCATTTGCCATTATTGCTTCTTTATTGATTTGTACCTTATTGTACATTTTGGTATCCTTGGTATTAACAGGTATGGTGAAATATGATACTTTGGATTTGAAAGCACCAGTAGCTTCCGCCTTTGAAGGTGCCGGTTTACCAATCGCCATGTACATTGTTACTATAGCAGCTACAGCAGGCTTAACTTCGGTGATGCTGGTGATGATGTTATCTCAAACACGCATCTTTTTGGGTATGGCCAAAGACGGTTTATTACCAAAAGGATTATTTGGTGCGATTCACCCGAAATTCAAAACACCTTGGAAAAGTACGATTTTCGTAGGAGGAATTGTTTCTGTCGTTTCGGCGCTAACTCCTATTGATAAAGTGTCAGAAATGTGTAGTTCGGGAACCTTGTTAGCCTTCGCTATGATTTGCGGAGCGGTATGGTTATTGCGTGTTCGCGAGCCTAATATTGAACGCCCTTTCCGTGCTCCATGGTTGCCATTTGTGGCCACTGCGGGTATCTTGTGTAACCTGTATTTGATGTGGGGATTACGCACCGAAACCAAATTGTCTTTTTTAATTTGGGGAACTTTGGGTATCATCGTTTACTTTGCTTACAGTAGAAAGCATAGTAATTTGAATCAAAAGAACTAAGTCATTTGACAGGTAATATTTGGCACCCCAATTGGGTGCCATTTTTTTTTGCTGTACTTTTGCATCTTGATTTAAAATATTCATTGAATGAGTAAGCTCGCAGCCGAAATTGCCAAAAGAAGAACCTTTGGAATTATCTCTCACCCCGATGCCGGGAAGACTACCTTAACGGAAAAATTGCTTCTTTTTGGAGGAGCAATTCAGACGGCTGGTGCAGTAAAGTCCAATAAAATTAAGAAAGGGGCAACTTCCGACTTCATGGAAATTGAACGTCAAAGAGGTATTTCCGTGGCTACCTCCGTGATGACATTTGATTACCAAGGGGTGAAAATCAATATTTTGGATACTCCTGGTCACAAGGACTTTGCCGAAGATACCTATAGAACCCTAACGGCGGTAGACTCCGTTATATTGGTGATTGACTGTGTGAAAGGGGTAGAGGAACAAACGGAGCGCTTGATGGAGGTTTGTCGGATGCGTAAAACACCTGTGATTATTTTTATCAACAAAATGGACCGTGAAGGTCGAAATCCTTTTGATTTATTGGATGAATTGGAACAAAAACTCTCCATTAGTGTACGTCCATTAACTTGGCCGATCAATATGGGTTCTAATTTCAAAGGAGTATACCATTTATTGGATCGTTCATTGAATTTGTTTTCTGCCAATAAAACGAAGATTGAAAAAAATGTAGTAGCGGTGGATATTCATACGCCAGAATTAGATGCTCGAGTAGGGGAAAAGGATGCGGCTCAATTACGAGAAGATGTGGATTTGATCGAAGGAGTCTATGAACCATTTGACCGAGCCGAGTATTTGTCTGGAGAAATTGCCCCCGTATTTTTTGGTTCAGCAGTCAATAATTTTGGTATACAGGAATTGCTAGATACGTTTACCAAGATTGCTCCACCTACGCAGGCACGTGGTACAGATGTGCGTGTAGTGGAGCCATCAGAAAAGAAATTTACAGGTTTTGTATTTAAGATACATGCCAATTTAGATCCGAAACATCGAGATAGAATTGCCTTTTTGCGCATTTGTTCGGGTGTATTTCAACGAAATACCTTTTATCAACACATCCGTTTGAAAAAGAATGTCCGCTTTGCCAATCCATATAATTTTATGGCTCAGGAGAAGGAAGTGATTGAAGAAGGATTCCCAGGAGATGTGATTGGATTATACGATACGGGAAACTTTAAAATTGGTGATACTTTAACAGAAGGAGAGGTACTGAACTACCAAGGTATTCCCAACTTCTCTCCAGAGATTTTCAAGGAATTGATCAATTTAGACCCGATGAAGGCCAAACAATTGGAAAAGGGAATTGATCAATTGACGGATGAAGGGGTAGCTCAGTTATTCCTCCAACCCCAATTAGGTAATCGTAAAATTGTAGGAACCGTAGGGGACTTGCAATACGAAGTTATTCAATATCGTTTGGAACATGAGTACGGCGCCAAATGTCGTTTTGATGGCATGCAGGTTAGTAAAGCTTGCTGGATTACTTCAGATGATTCTAAGAAACTACAAGAATTTGTTCGTTTGAAAGGACAAAATATTGCTCAGGATAAAGATGGTAACTACGTGTTTTTAGCAGAGTCCGACTGGATTTTGCGCATGAACCAAACGAATAACCCGGAGATTGAATTCCATTTTACTTCGGAGTTCAAATTAGCTTAATATCAATTTCTTGGACAATATATTTTGTTCGAAAAACGTTACAACGCTCAACGCTGTCAAGGTTTGGAACCTTGCCAGCGTTAGGAAAAAGAGCGTTGAATTCCAAGAAAAATCAAAAAACCCAGACAATTCTGCCTGGGTTTTTTGATACCAAAATATTGCGTCATTTTTCAATGACACCATGCCACTATTTAAGACCTAAATCCTCCTGAATGGTTTTGACTTTTTCTTGCAAGGCAGTAAAAGTAGCATCAAAGTCGGCAGCGGAGGCCAAAGGGGCATTGACCGACACATAGAACTTGATTTTAGGCTCCGTACCCGACGGCCTTGCCGAAACTTTCGATCCATCTGCTAAGATTAATTGAATTACATTGGATGCTTCAATACCTCTACCCTCAACAATAGGACTAACTTGTCCAGTCGTCAAATCGGTGGATTGTAAGCCCTCATAATCCAATACCTTCACTGGTTTGCTTCCAGCTACGCTGGCAGGTACATTGGAACGAAGATTAATCATCATTTGCTTGATTTCCTCAGCTCCCGCCTTTCCCTTTTTAGTTAAAGAAATTAAACCCTCATAATAGAAATTATTCTCGATATACATTTCCGCCAAAAAGTCGAAAAGTGATTTGCCCTGATCTTTCGCATAAGCGGTTAATTCTGCGATCATGGCACATGATGCCACCGCATCTTTATCCCGCACTGCATCTCCAATTAAATAGCCATAAGACTCCTCTCCACCACCAATAAACTTCTCCTTACCTTCTAATTCACGAATTACTTGAGCGATGTACTTGAATCCCGTTAAGGTATTATAGCAGGGTACCCCTTGTTGAGCACACATTTTATCAATCAAATCAGTGGTCACAATGGTTTTAGCCACAAATTCCTTACCGGTTAATCGACCTAGTTTTTTGTCGACCTTCAATAAATAATACAAAATCAAACTCGCCATTTGATTCCCATTCAATAACTGCCATTCACCACTTGGGCTTTTCACGGCAGCCCCAACGCGGTCAGCATCTGGGTCCGTAGCAATCACCAAATCCGCGTCCAAAGCCTTTGCCTGATCTAAGGCCAAAGTCATGGCTTCTTTTTCTTCCGGATTCGGATATATTACCGTAGGGAAATTTCCATTGGGTTCCGCTTGCTCCTTGACCACATGAACCGAAGTAAAACCTAACAGCGCAAGTGCCTTGGGTACCAAAGTGATCCCCGTTCCATGAATTGGAGAAAAGACAATTTTTAAGTCTTTTTGGCGCTGTATTACCTCCGGCTGACGACAATTGGCTTGAATGGTCTTTAGGTATTCTGAGTCAATTTGTTCATCCAAAACATGTAAAAGAGCATCGTTCCCCTGGAACTTAATATCATCCACCGAAAGAATGGCATTCACTTCTGCCACAATGTTTTTATCATGTGGTGCCACCACCTGCGAACCGTCAGACCAATAGGCTTTATAGCCATTGTATTCTTTCGGATTATGGGACGCAGTAATCACTATGCCAGCATGGCAACTTAAATGACGCACCGCAAAGGATAATTGAGGTGTTGGGCGAAGCGCTGGAAATAAATATACTTCGATACCATTGGCCGTGAAAATATCGGCGGCAATCCGACAAAATTCCGGAGAATTATTCCTAGAATCATGAGCAATGGCTACTTTGATTTTCTGATTGCCTAAAACGGTTAATAAATAATTCGCAAAGCCTTGGGTAGCTGCACCTACCGTATAACGGTTCATACGATTGCATCCGACGCCCATTTCGCCTCTCATTCCTCCCGTACCAAACTCCAAGGATTTATAAAAGGAATCGGTTAAGGTAATTTGATCTTCTTGATCAATTAGTTGTTGGATTTGAGATTTTGTTTCTGCATCATAGGCTCCAGAAAGCCATTGATTCACATTTTGTTGAGTGGTATTGTCAAGGTGTAATGCCATAGGGTTAATTTTCAAATAGGGCTGTCAAATTATTTGCTTACTTTTGTGGATATACGAACACATTGCCTCTAAATTAGAAAATTTTCGCAAGAATTATAATTGGATTGATGAACTTGTTTAGCCAGCGGCATTTTTATTTTTTTCTTTCTCTGGCTCCCGCTATTTTCTTCTATTTCTTTCTTCAGAAATTTGGAATAAATGCTCCCTTTGCTGATGACTGGAGTGCCATCAATGGCTTCATCATTCGCTTTTTTCACGGAGATGATAGCTTTTTAGAAAAAATAGTTTTGTTGGCTTCCCAGTGTAACGAACACAGGGAGGGTTATTTGTCGATCATCAGTTTAATTCAATACCTGATCTCGGGTCATATCAATTACATGACCTTGAATTTGATTGGAGCTGGGGCCACTCTAGGTGTTCATGTCTTATTGAATGGCTATTTACATCGTTATCAATTGCCTCATTGGTGGATTATTCCACTGGCATTTATTTGGTATAATGCAGCCTATTTTCACAATATATTTTGGCCTGTTTGTGCCTTGCAACATAATAGTATTGTGTTTTTCATCTTGGCAGTGCTGTATGTTTTGGATGGAAAAGGAAAACAATCCACCCAATTTATATGGGCCATTTTACTGGCTTTTATAGCTGTTTTTACCAGTGGAAATGGGTTTCTATTGTTTGTGGCCGCTTTCCCCATTCTGAAAAACTACAGATGGACTTACTGGGTCATGTGGTCGACTGCTGGAGTTGCCTTTTTCAGCTTGTACATGTGGGGGTATCAGCATCCATTTCAACGGGGACATTTGACGGATAATTTGTATTTGATAGGGTCCATCGTTCAAATATTTTTCGTTTACCTAGGATCTTTTGTGGGAGTGTTTTTTTCTACAAGTTCAGCGTTTCGGATTGAATTAAGCTTGGGCTTGGGAATAGGGGTGTTTTTGGCATGGTGTATTTTTGTATTTCAACATATATACCAAATAATCCGCCAAAAATCTTCCTTAGATTTTATGCTTTCTATTCAATTGTTTATCCTTGCTACAGCACTTATTTATTCCGTCGGTCGTGCCAATTTACCGATAGAATTTGTGTTTGAAAGTCGATATGCCATTAATAGTACCTTGTTTTTGATGAGCTTGTGTATGATGCTTTGGCATGCATTTCCAGGCATTAAAACGTGGAGAGCTTGGGGATTTGTGGGTTTTTCTATCCTATATTTTGCCCTATCTTATTGGAATAATTTGTTGGCTGTAATCAATTTCACCAGTGCTCAATCAGCGGCCATCATTAAACATAGCATTCAACACCGGGAGCATTATTACTTTCGAGATTCATTAGGTCAAAAGGCTGATTTGGGTGCTCCTGATTTGAAAGAATTGTCGCAATTAGGTGGGCCAATTGTGGACTTTACGGCTGAATTACCAGCCTCTGTCAAATATGCCAATGATGTTGTTTCTTTGACTTTCAAGAAAGGATTTTTTGCCTTAGATAGTCGCGAGGCTCGTTTAGAGAAAGATTTTCAAGCAGATTTGCCTAGTATTCCATTATCTACTTCGGGTAAAGATTTGTTGAAGTTTAGTCTAGAAAAAAATGGATTAAGGTACATGGGAGAAAAGACCCGGGCAAGAATGTCCTATGGATCGGATGGGATGTATGTGGTCTTTGAAAATGCCAAAAAAGAAAATTGGGTATTCAGTTTGTATTTTATGGAGTTGGATCGTGCCCGACAAATCAAGTTTCACGATGCCATTTATGTACGAAAAGCCGAAGGAATATTGCCTTTCATTTACCTGCCTGATGGTGATTACCGAGTGAAAATAATGAGGGTGGAAGACAACCAAACCCATTTAGTGGGTGTTTTGCCCCATATTCCAGTTAAAGGGATGTGATTTCCCCTTCAAACACCCGTACAGCCGGCCCAATTAAATAGACATCATAAAAGCCTGTTTGGGCATTTCCTTTAAACTCAATGGATAGATTTCCTCCGATGGTTTGGATAGCCACGGGACTTGTTAATCCATGAATGGCATTGGCTACAAGAGCTGCCGCTGTCACGCCCGTTCCACAGGAATAGGTTTCATCCTCAACCCCTCGTTCATAGGTACGAACAAACAGACCTTGTTGGAGTAATTCCACAAAATTAACATTGGTACCCCCGCGACTTTTGAACGTATCGGAATAGCGGATTTGGGCACCTGTTTGTTTGACATCTTCGGATTGAACTTGGGAAGTAAAACGTACTAGATGGGGAGAGCCTGTCTGGGCAAAATAGTCAGAAGAAACAGATTCGATCTCGGCCACATTTTGCATGTGTAAAGAGATTTTATCTGGATCAATGTGGGCTTGGTGTTCGCCGTCAATGGCAATAAATGTGGTGAAATCTTGTACAATACTTAGGTCAGCGGCAAAACGTACGAGACAACGCCCACCATTACCGCACATGCTTCCTTCGGTGCCATCAGAATTATAATAGACCATACGGAAATCATAACCCTCGGCTTTTTGCAGCAGCATGAGTCCATCTGCCCCAATACCAAATCGACGGTGGCATAAATGGGCAATCTCCTTCTGACCGAGATGGAATGTTCCTTCTCTGTCATCGATGATCACAAAATCATTTCCTGTGCCTTGGTATTTGTAGAATTTCATGGGGACAAAGATAGGGAAATTCAATGTAGAATGTAGAATGAGGAATGTAGAATAATTGTATCAATAATCAATCAATAACCGTTCAAACAACTTTAATTATACACGTTAAATTCTACATTCTACATAGTATATCGCTCCTCAATCACCCGCAAATGATGTTTTTCATGGCCAGCGATCATCCAAGAAATGGCACGGACAGATACGGAGTTACCATTAGCTTTGCCCATGGTATTCCACTGATCTGGTGAAAAGGACTGAAATAAGGCAGTGGTAGCTTGACGGGTCAATCGATATTGTTGGAGGATTAGATCGGGGTTTTGGTTTTCATAATGCGCATTTTCCAAATAAACGTTTTCATCAAAACCAGGAAGGGATTGTTGCTCTCCGCGACTGATGCATAAAGTTCGGTAAGATAAGATGCGTTCGGTGTCAACCATGTGACCTAAAAGCTGTTGCAAAGTCCATTTTTCTGGAGCATAGGCATAGGCCCATTTGTCGGGACTAAGGTTTTGGTAGAGGGATTGAATTATTTTTGATTGATTATCGAGTACCTCGAATAGATTTTCGGTTGACTCAAAATTCAGATATTCAGCGAAGTAGCTTGTTTTTGGGTATTCGTAAGAGGCGGGAGGGAACATATTTTTTAGGTTTTTTTTGCTTCGGCATTTGTTTGAAAGGATAAATTAGCTAATTTTGTGCCACATTACAAGACGGTCCGGTAGTTCAGTTGGTTAGAATACATGCCTGTCACGCATGGGGTCGCGGGTTCGAGTCCCGTCCGGACCGCCAACACAAAGAAAAGCTTCAGAGAAATCTGAGGCTTTTTTGTTTTATGGCAATTGGTGATTTTACTAATTCGCGATTCGACATCTTCCGCAGGGTCATCTCGAACAGCAATAGAAATTGGGAGTCCTCAAACTAAATCAAGTAGATAAGAATTGGGCTCCCGATGATCAATAAAACAATACGGGTAATTTCATTCACTCAAAACTTCCTGGTAATATTTACAAATTTAATGATTACCAGAAAAAGGTACCCTTACCCGTGGTGCCGGGAGTCGGTGGTATCCCGACTTAAAAGAGACATAAAACCTTAGTCCTATAATTACTTTCAAATTCGTGATTGAAATTTTGGGACACTTTTTTGATAAAATTAACCTTTTACACAAAGGCTTGAAATTTAAAATGATTAATTCTCTTTGGATAAAAAACTTTCCATAATAAATAAACACTTCAATCTATTCTACAAATATTAAATAGTATTATATTTGTTTAAGACAGCATTTATATTTTTAACATTAAAACACTAAGTATCATGAGAAATTTCACAGTTTATTTAGCCGTATTAGCCATTTGTCTTTTTGTGTTCTCTTCAGTGGCTCAAGTACCCAAGGACAGCAAAGGTCACATTATTTTAAACTCAAAAGGGGATGTTTATTTTGATGGAGTAAAAACAGGAACGGTTTCTAAGGATCGAATTATTCGAGATTCAAAAGGAAAAAAACTCGGTTTTGTCAATTCAAATGGTATTTTGTCAAATGAAAAAGGAGAGTTAATGGGTAAATTGGGTAAGGATGGCAAAACATATTTTGATGCAAATGATAATATATTGTTTACGATTGAAGATTATGATAAAGAAACTTGTAATATTAAAGATAGTAAGGGTATTGTAATTGGAAACGTTCATAAGTCGTTAAAAGGAGTCGCTTGTGCATTGCATTGTTTTCAAAATCAAATGGATATGAAAAAACATGAAAAGCATAGTAATCATTAATTGAACTAGATACTATTTAAGTATCCTTAAGTCGTGGATAATTTAGAATTTACAATAGAAACTTTGTGTTTTATTGTAATTGAAAAGTACAAATTGAACAAAATTTAAAATAGTATCTTCACTTTAAATAAAATGAAGATACTATTTTAAATAGTTAAAGTAAGATTTTGGGTGGTTCTAAAACCGGAGTAGAACTATGTAATTTAGTACAATTAGACTTGCCAATTTAATAATTATTTTGTTACTGTGTTTGACGATTTGGATCGATTACATTAAAGTTCGATTCGCAGTATTCATGCCTCAGGAACCGCTGAAATAAAAAAAGTCCCTGATTTTGAACTGCACCCAATTGTTTGGACAAAATTAAACAATTGATTTTAGATAATGAGCTCGGTATTGTGAACTGCACCCAAAAAGTTAGACAACTTTTTGGGTGCAGTTCATTTTCAGAGACTTTTTTATTTCAGTGAGTTGAGATTATGGAAATTTGAATTATATAATCTTTATTTTTTATCAGTAATATTTTGAATTTTACTCAAATTGAAATTTGAGCTTTTACAATTGTAGAATAAAGTTGTTTAAATAGATCAAATTCAAATCAATATTATAAAAGGTCAAAGCTTATTCAATCAAATGGCTGTATCAACCTGCCAAAAGGTATTGGGTATGATATTATTAAAAGTGGAGATATTGAATAATTGTATTTAAATAAATGGTTTGATATGACGCTTAATCTTCAAATAGTGTTATCCATTTTTTTTCTCAACCTTGAATTGCATATCTTTTATAAATTATTTTGACTTAACGATGTGTATATTTAGATCAGATACTCACCTATATATGGTAAAGAACCAATTAATTAGGATCCCTGTATATTACTCGAATATCTTTACTTTGTAAAAATAAATAAATGATGAAATCTACTAAATTATTAATGGCAACTGCCATTCTCCTATTTGCATTCAATTTGAGTGCTCAAACTAATTCAAATATTACTAAAGTGTTCAATTCTTATATTGCATTAAAGGACGCACTTGTTAAAACCGATGGTGTAAATGCTTCAGTATTAGCCAAAGATTTACTTACATCAATAGATGCTGTAAAAATGAATGAATTGGATGTAACTACGCACACTCAATGGATGAAAGTGGTTAATGAGTTAATAGAAGATGCAGAACATATTAATGAAACAAAAGAAATTTCACATCAAAGAGATCATTTTATGACACTGTCAAAGAACTTGTATTCTATAATCAAAGTTTCAAAAATTGGAACTCCTGTATTTTATCAATTTTGTCCAATGGCCAATAAAGGAAAAGGCGCAAATTGGTTAAGTGTAGAGAATAAAATCAAAAACCCATATTACGGTAATCAAATGTTGTCTTGTGGTAGAGTAGTGGAAACTATTCAATAAAAAGAAGTAACATAATGATATTACCAATAGTAAGGGCATCCTGTTTCTTATACTTTTTTGTTTTGCTGTCCATTGAAATAAATGCACAGAAATTGGTTCGTTATGATTTATTTGTAAGAGATACAACTGTAAATTTTACCGGTAAATTCAAAAGAGCTATTTCCGTAAATGGGCAAATTCCCATGCCAACATTAACCTTCACTCAAGGAGATACAGCTGAAATTCACGTACACAATGAATTGAAAGAGTCGACCTCATTACATTGGCACGGACTTATATTGCCCAATAAAGAAGATGGCGTTCCTTATTTAACTCAAATGCCTATACAGCCAGGTACAACTCACATATATAAATTTCCAATTGCACAATATGGCACTCATTGGTATCATAGTCATTCTGGTTTGCAAGAGCAAATTGGTATGTATGGATCTATGATTTTAAATAAGAAAGAAGATGATCCAACTTTTAGAAAAGGGATAGACGACTTACCAACCGTTCCAGTTGTAATTAGTGAATGGACTGATTATAACCCGTATAATGTGCATCGCATGTTACACAATGCGACAGATTGGTTTGCCATTAAAAAAGGGGCAACTCAAAGTTATGCTGAAGCAATTAGAGAAGGTCATTTGAAAACAAAAGTCAAGAATGAATTCAAGAGAATGTTAGCAATGGATGTGAGTGACGTTTATTATGATAAATTCTTATTGAATGGTAATCAAGAAAGTCAATTAACTCAATTTAAAGCTGGGCAAAAAGTAAGATTAAAAATTTCAAACGGGGGAGCATCAACTTATTTTTGGTTAAACTACGGAGGTGGAAAGTTTCAAGTTGTTGCCAATGACGGCAATGATGTAGAACCTGTTGAAGTGGATAGATTAATTATAGCTGTTTCCGAAACCTATGATATTGTAGTAATGGTTCCTGAGAATAATCAATCCTTTGCTTTTCAAGCTACTTCAGAAGATAGAATCAATCGAAGCTTATTGTATATTGGAGAAGGTGCAAAACAAGACATGGCACCATTATCCAGGTTGAAATACTTTGAGGGAATGAAAATGATGAACTCCATGATGAAAATGAATGGAGATTTAGATGACATGGGTATGAATATGAGTTTAAATCAAATGGATATGAATGTGGTGATGTATCCTGAGATTACTGGTCCAAGCAATACAACTTTAAAAAGCAATTCCGAAAATCAATATAATAGTAATGCACTTTCAGACATTGTCACATTAAATTATTCAATGTTAAAATCTCCCCATAATACTAGTTTGCCGAAAAATGTACCCGTGAAAATTTTAAAGTTTGAATTAACAGGCAATATGAATAGGTATGTTTGGAGCATGGACAACAAAGTTATTTCTGAAGCTGATAAGATCTTGATTAAGAAGGGTGAAAACGTTAGAATGATTATTTACAATGGATCCATGATGAGGCATCCAATGCATTTACATGGCCATGACTTTAGAGTGCTTAATGGTCAAGGTGAAAATGCTCCGTTAAAAAATATCATTGATATTATGCCAATGGAGACGGACACGCTAGAATTTAATGCCAATATGGAAGGAGATTGGTTTTTTCACTGCCATATACTATACCACATGATGAGTGGGATGGGCAGAGTGTTTACATACCAAAATCAAAGCCCAAACCCATTAATACCCAACCCGAAATTAGCTCAAAGGAAGTTGTTTGGCGAGGATCGAAAGATTCATTTCATGGCTGAGAACGACTTTGCTAATAACGGTAATGATGGAATGGTTATGATTCAAAATACAAGATGGAGTATTGGATCTGAATGGAGATTAGGATATGATAATATGCACGGATATGAATCTGAGACACATATAGGTAGATACATTGGAAAAATGCAGTGGCTAATGCCTTTTATTGGATTTGATTGGAGATACAGGAAATTACATAATGGTGAATCTGAGAAAAATCTATTTGGACAAATTAATTCCAAAGACGAAAGAAGACAATTAAGTTTAGGTGTTGCTTATGTTCTACCAATGTTAGTAACTTTCCAAACTGAGATTTATCAAGACGGCAACCTAAGATTACAATTAATGAGAGAGGATATACCATTATCAAAACGAATGAGAGGAGAATTTATGGTGAATACAGACAGAGAGTTTATGATTGGTGCTAGGTATATTTTCAATAAGAATATGGGAATAAGATCACATTATGATAGTGACATGGGGTATGGAGTCGGATTTTATTTAAATTATTAAAAGTGATATTATGATTATTCCATTTAAAGTAACTTGAGTGGACTTAGTTATTTTAACTTCCTTTAATTTAAACTTAGGGCCAAACAATAAATTCCACAAGTAATAGGGTAGAGTGGCACTAAAATCGAAGCAGAACCACCCAATTTGATACAATTTCGATTCGATTAAGCAATATAATACCTATACTATTTCTATTAGGGGGAGATTTATACTAGATTGGAAGTGTAAATAGTTAATTATGAGAACATTAATCAAATTTTCGTTTGTATTATTCCTTATTTCTTTTTCTGATGAATCTTTTGCAAAAGGGAAATTAACCGTTGTTGAAAATTATGTTTATCTGTGTAATGGACCTAGTTCAAAAGTTTATCATAGATCAGAAAACTGCAAAGGTTTAAATAGATGTTCCACTCAAATCTCCAAAGTACTTCTAACTTTTGCCCAAAATAAAGGAAGAAGAGCGTGTAAGATTGAGTTTTAAATTGGGTCAATGCAATACTCCATAAACTTTCAAAGTTGAAATTGCTGGCTATTCTGCAACTTCCGCAGGGCGATGTTGAATCATTTGATCTATGTTTGAGATAACCTTTCGAAATATCTTGAACTACGGAAAGGTATTAACTTGCATAATTAAAAATGATAATAATTGTTAATTATATGATACATTATTTGTCATAATGGATAAAAATAAATAATATATTATACTATTTATTTGATGATATGTTTAAATTGAATATTTAAACATACATTTACTGATGAATTTATACAATATGTATATTTTAATTATCAAATTATGGATAAGGTATTATTTAATGTGATTAAAATAAGTGATGTCAAAGATCAATTGGGTCAATGGTGTAAATCATTACGAAAACAACAGGGTTTATCTCAAGAAGAATTGGGGAAACAATTGAATTTATCCAGATTAACCATCCAGCACTTAGAATCAGGTCGAAACTCCACCTTAGATACCTTATTGAAGGTGTTAAATCATTTTCAAGAAATGGATGAGTTGTATCAGTATATCCAGGCGAAATCAGTCAGCCAATCACCTAAATCCTTGTACTAGTCATGGGAACGGAATTATTGATTGAAATATGGTGCTGGGGAGAAGAGATTGGTAAGCTTGGATACGATGAAGAGCATCGGAATGCTTATTTTCAGTATCATCCAAAATTTCTTCAGTCAGCTCATTTTGCCCATATATTTCCACTATTGATCAAAAAGACGGAAGTAGTTCAAGTGTTTAAGCAATTTGAAGGGAATACCTTTCGAGGTTTGCCACCTATGATTGCGGACTCCTTGCCCGACATGTTTGGAAATCTGCTTTTCAATAAGTGGATGGAATCAAAGAGTCAGGGATTATCGAAAATTGGTCCATTGGAGCAATTAACCTATTTGGCCAATCGAGGTATGGGTGCCTTGGAATTTAAACCTGCGAAAAAGTTACCTTCTCGTGTGACATTCCAATTGGATGAAGTAGTGGAGGTCTTGAAAAAAGTGCTGGATAATAAGGCTAGTACATCTGCTGAGAACTTGGACCATGAGGCATTATTGACCATTTTTAAAATAGGCACCTCGGCGGGTGGTATTAGACCCAAAATCTTAATTTCAGAACATAAAAAATCACAGAAAATCATTCCGGGAGATCTAGAAATATCAGATTCGTATCATCATTATTTGGTCAAATTGACGCTAGAAGATCCATCTGATTTGGATTATTATCGAGCTAAGATTGAATATGCATATTATTTGACGGCCCGACAATGCGGAATCCACATGATGGATTCAAAACTCATTGACGATAAACATTTTGCGACATTGCGTTTTGACCGAGTCGGTGGTAGAAAAATTCATGTGCTGTCGGCTTCTGGCCTAACGGGTTGGGATTTTCTGGATAGTTCCGTGTCTAGTTATGAAAACTTGTTTGACCTGGCGCTGTATTTGAAAATTCCTCAGGCTGAAATTGATGAGCTGTTTCAAAGAATGGTCTTTAATCTGGTCTTTTTTAATATTGATGATCATTTAAAAAATCATTCCTTTTGTTATGATGCTGACAAAGACCATTGGCATTTGGCACCTGCCTATGATGTTACCTATTCTGCCTCCTTGAAACTTAACCGTCTCAAGACCAATCGAGCCTTGTCGGTCAACCATAAACGGAATCAGATTACTAAGCAGGATATTATGCTGTTGGCCGATAAATATGCCATCAAATCACCCGAAAAGTCCATTCAACACATTCAGCAAGCCATTCCTTTTCTCCTTCAGCAAATGAGAGAATTATCCATTCCCGATACTATTTGCGCTAAAATCCAGCAGGATTTGGGTGAGTTTTGATGGGATTTAAGGATAAATATATAAGTCTTGTAAATTTAATAATTTCAATAGGTTTATAACATCCAGATTTATTGGAATACTAAATAGAATTGAACTGTGGTATATTATACCGAGAATCAAATGGAATCATTTTCTGCCTTAATAAAGGCTTATTTGAAAAATGTCTAGAAACAGCTATGCTTTTTTGAAAATAATCTTCTGGGTCTTTAAAGTAAAATATTTTAATTGAGATACAGTTTTCATTTTCAAAAACAGTTTTAAGAAGGGTTCTATCAGATAATCCACATGAATGACCAACAATGGCAACTTCATATTTATTATCAGCCATAAACTTATCCAATTCAAGGTAATTATTCGATTTAAAGTAATAAAATGATTTAATATGTTTTAAGGATTGATTGTGATCCTCATCCTCTATTTCTTGATATTTAGGGTGTGAATCATCTCCATATCCAAATATAATAGGGTTATTGGGAGATCCTACTTTTCCATGAATATTAAGAATATCAAAATTTGCTCTTAAGTTCATTAAAACTTTTTCTAAGCTATTGGTGTAGTTGAAATTTAAAAATCGAATTTTAGAAGGGTTGGGGATTTGATTCTTTTTATGAATAATTAAGTTGTTTCTAGAGTCATCTTTTTCAATCATTTTGTCATTAAGCAATGACATGTTACTATTGACATTAAAAAATGGATTAAACTTTGAATTGACTTTTGAAATATATGATTCTAATTCTGTGGATAGTTCTTCGAACTCATTATTGAGTAATTCAATTTTTGAATAATTTCTATTTATAAGAGGAAGTTTTTTAACTTCTTCAATTTTCGATAGCAGTAAGTTGAAATATAAAGATTCAATATCTACCCAGTTTAATGAATTTTGTTTTTCCAAAATCAACTTTAGTAATTCACTTTTTATATTAAAAGTGAATCGATGTTTGCAGTTTTCAATTAGCTCAGAAGTACTTTTAAATCTATTCAAAAAATCATCAATTTGTGATATATATACCTGATTAGCAATGATTTTAATTAGAAATGAATCTTTAGACTTTTCAGATTTAATAGATTCTTTTAGTTTTTCTTTAAAAAAATCTAAAATAAAGTCACTGTATGAAGTTGGTAATCCCCAGGCTAAATCAAATCCGTTTCCAATGATAACTATTCTGTTGTATTGATAATCTTCTAATTCTGATTGTTGCATATAAAATGAAATTTGATAATCATAAGATAGCTTATTTTAGAAATAAATATTACAACTATCCTCATTCCCCACAAAAAAAGCCCCAGAATCCTAGAGCTTTTTAATCAACAAGCTTATTATTCAAATTATATAAACAACATGATCAAAGTGAGGACGATACCTGCCAAAGTGAAGTATAATCCTTTTTTGAAGATGGCTGTTTTGGGTAAAAACATCCAAAAGAAGAAAATTACAATAAGGCAGTTTTGTCATGGAAATTAATGCTTCGTTAACGAATGAAAATATTGGATAGTATCAAATTTCTTTGAATTTATACAAATAGGGAGCTTTGTTGGCTGCTCCAGTAAATTGTTTTTCTAATCGATCGAGAATGTTTAAATCCAGCATCATTTTTTGGAAATTGTTTCTGCGGAAAGGTTTATCAAAAATCGTTTCGTATAATTTTTGTAGCTCTTTCATCGTAAAAGTCTCAGGTAAGAGATTATACCCGACCAAATGATCATCAAAATTAGCCCGCAAAGCTTGAAGTGCCTTGGCAATGATCTCCTTTCCATCCAGCAACAAATTAGGGAGCTGATTGATATCCACCCATTCCATTCTCTCGTCAATAGGTGTTGTTTGAGGTTTTACTTTTTTGATGTCTACCAGGGCATAATAACCAATGGATACGAATCGACGAACAAACCAGTCGTATTCTTCCTTAGAGCCTTGTAATTGAGGGTTTTGTGCTAAGAGAGAACTCATAAATTCAGCATTGTTTCGGTTGGCATTACCAAATACATGAAACTGCTCCAAATAGATGTCCTTCATCTGAGTTCGGTCTTCCAGTATGCGTTTTGCTGCTTGGTCCACATCCTCATGTTGGTAGATAAATCCACTGGGTAATCCCCAGAAATCACCTTGGAAATTTAGTTTAGGTACAAGGACATTCAATGTTCCGTTTTGGTAGCCAAAAATGACACAATCAATCGACAATTGCGCGATATAATTCTGCGTACTTATTCCTTTATAGCTTTCAGACATAGGCTCATCCATTGTTAATCAAATGTAATAAATTATTGTCTAAAAAATAGACAATGTTAAAATTGTTTCTATATTTGAGCACAAATTAGAGATAATTCCTTGGGAATCAGCAAAGGGATGAAATCTAATGTATAGTGCTTAACTCCAGTAAGAAATCAAATGGAATTGTAAATAATTGTTACATCTAAATAATCCAACCAATGAAAAAAGTAAGTATGTTTTTTGCCGTGTTAGCTTTCCTTGTAAGCTTTCAAAGTTTTTCTACATCAACCATAGCTCCTGATTTTTTTGCAGGTAAGTGGGAATTGGTCATAGTAGGAACTCCCAATGGAGATGCCAAAATGATCAGTGAAATTAAGCGAGTAGATGGTAAATTGACCGCGCTATTGAAAGATCCACAAGGACAAAACCCAGATATGAATGCAAGTGTGGAAGAAAAGGAAAATCAGATTTTAGTGTTTTTCCAAGCACAGGGTATGGATATCACCATGACTTTAAATAAAGTAGATGATGATAATATGAAAGGTGATATTTTGAGTGGCATGTTTGAAGCCAAAGCTAAACGTATCAAAGAATAAGTTGATAAGTATGTAGAGATAAAGGGGCTTTAGGCCCCTTTGTTTTTAAAAACTCCAACGGCCCCTCAACATTCCCATATCACCGATATGTGTATTATTTAGGAAAAAGTTTTGGACTATAATATCTAAGTCGATCTGAGAACTTAGGCTATATCGAATACTCGGTATAGCAATGAACAAATTCAAACGAGGAGAGTAAACGGTGCTCATAGAAACACTTAGGAGCGGACTAATTTCTTTGCTGAACATGAACAAGAAATTGTACTTGGCGGGCATTAAGTTTTTGGCAGAGAAGTTTAGGTTGACCTGAGGCCAAACCAAGACACTTTCATTCAAGCCTTCACTATTATATAGAAAGCCAGCGTTTAGATACCATCCTTTGGGAAACATATAATCCAGACCTGATGAAATATTGATTTGTCCATCAGAAAAATACTGCGCTTCTCCTTTAAACCCAGCGTCTTTAATATTGCCTGCCCAGCCTAGTCCCCAAGTACCTAATCCTCGGTAAGATCCTGCAATGAATTGAAAATCATAGTTCCATTGATTGATGAAATATTTAAGTGCAAAAATGTCTTTTCGATCAAAAGACCGACTGTAGACCATTTCTACATGCGAAAAATCCGAAATAGCATATTGAGTCTTGATTGCATCTGAGCCGGGTCTTTCTTCGTAATCAACATCTAAGAAATTATAGGTATTGAATCAATACTGTCCTAAACGTTTTTGATTTCCGTAAAACTACTTGATTGCTATGAAATTGGAGGTATTTTATTGTTTTTAAAAAAGTAACCCCTGTACATATTTATCGTTTGGTTCTTTTGGGGGTTCAC
>NZ_SEWW01000072.1 GCF_011090385.1 Aquirufa beregesia | reverse complement strand
TGTCAATGCCTGAAATAGGTTGACCGTTTAAAAGTAAAATTTTAAACATAAAATCTATTATCCATGGCAAACAAAAAATCATATCTTCAAAGTGTGTCACAAAGACGGCTCCGTCATTTTAGTGATAGTTTTAAAATTGAGAAAGTTCGAGAAATAGAACAAGGTCGAACTCGTGTTTCAGAAATTTGTAAGCAATACGAAGTATCTG
>NZ_SEWW01000071.1 GCF_011090385.1 Aquirufa beregesia | reverse complement strand
ATGGAACAGCCTTTACTGGAACGAATACCTTGACAGCCCAAGATGCGTATGGCAATACGGTCACGACTTTTGCTGCCAATACGAATAATGTAACAGTAACGAGCACGTTAACCGGAGCAATCACAGGTTTAGGCTCAGGAGTGAACAACGTGTTGAATCAAGCGGGCGACTTTACGAGTGGAGTAGCGAACTTGACAAGCTTAGGCTTGA
>NZ_SEWW01000070.1 GCF_011090385.1 Aquirufa beregesia | reverse complement strand
ATCATACACTAAAACCTGATTTCATTGGTAGAGATAGATTTATCGATGTCTTTATGGATTTAGGTTTTAGATTGAAAACAAAAAAGAATTATAAACGGACAACTTATCCTGCATCTGTTCATTATTCGAATTTGATAAAAGGAATGGAAGTAATGGCGCCGTCAATTATTTGGCAATCTGATATCACATATATTTATGTGAAGCAGGAAGAGAAGTTCTATT
>NZ_SEWW01000069.1 GCF_011090385.1 Aquirufa beregesia | reverse complement strand
TGGGACATCAACTTTCAAATAGTATGAGAGCTGATGCAAATGTTAAAGCAATGGAAATGGCTTTAAAAAACAATAAAGCACCCAAAATACATCATTCTGACAGAGGAGCTCAATATATTTATAAGCCCTATATAGAGTTATTAAAAGCTAATAAATGTAAAATCTCTATGGCTATTTGTGCTCAAGATAATGCATATGCTGAACGAATAAATAGAACAATTAAA
>NZ_SEWW01000068.1 GCF_011090385.1 Aquirufa beregesia | reverse complement strand
AGGCCGTTAAGCTATTGCTGCCACTAAAGGCGGTGCCACTCACTTGGGGGCTCGTTAAGCTCACTGTCATTTTACTGAATGACCCTGCGCTTACAGATACCGATAAGCGGTCTGAGCCTGCAGCTACGATGCTTCCATCTGTGGCTGCTATCATCGCTGATTCTACTTGGAACAAGCTCAAGCTCGCACTCGCTACTCCATTGCTGAAAGTAAGGCTTGTCGCTGTGCCCA
>NZ_SEWW01000067.1 GCF_011090385.1 Aquirufa beregesia | reverse complement strand
GCCCACCAACAAAATTCATGTTGGGGCAAGCTGGAGATGAAAGCCAATAAACGGGGGATTAGCTCAGCTGGCTAGAGCACCTGCCTTGCACGCAGGGGGTCAACGGTTCGAATCCGTTATTCTCCACACTGTTGAATAACAGAGATTAATAGCAGGGGTCAACGGAATTGCATTCTGCGTTGAATCCTTTATTGTCCACTTAGAGTAAAAACATTAAGCGAACGAGTTTAATGAAAACA
>NZ_SEWW01000066.1 GCF_011090385.1 Aquirufa beregesia | reverse complement strand
TGACAGAGGAGCTCAATATATTTATAAGCCCTATATAGAGTTATTAAAAGCTAATAAATGTAAAATCTCTATGGCTATTTGTGCTCAAGATAATGCATATGCTGAACGAATAAATAGAACAATTAAAAAAGTGTGTTGATAAAGCAGTTTATCAATACAATAACAAAAGACCACATAATAATAATGGAAAATTAAGCCCTGTAAGTTTTGAAGAAAGTTGGAATAATAATAAGTTCTTTTCAA
>NZ_SEWW01000065.1 GCF_011090385.1 Aquirufa beregesia | reverse complement strand
GGCGACTTTACGAGTGGAGTAGCGAACTTGACAAGCTTAGGCTTGAAATTCACGGGAACTTCAGGAGCAGGAACCTTTACCTTCACTCCAACTTCAGGAACAGCAGCTACCAGTTCAAGTATCACGGTTAATCCAGGTGCAGCTACGAAATTGGTAGTGACAGGCTCCGCTTCTCAAACGGCAGGAACGAGTAATTCGATTACGATTACCGCGAAAGATGCGAGTGGAAATACGGTTACTACTT
>NZ_SEWW01000008.1 GCF_011090385.1 Aquirufa beregesia | reverse complement strand
TGACACCTATTGCTTTTGAGAAAAAACTACTAAATTTAAATCAAGCTATAGGCTAAACAACTAAAGTACTTGAATATGAATCAAGTATAAGTGACATAAAACGGTCAACGTCATTCAGGCATTCACAATAAACCATTCACAATTTATAACTTATCATTTAATTCCTCGCGTCCAATCCCCAATTTAACTTGTTTCTAAGGGTTTGAAGGAAATCGTCTCCTGGTATTTTGATTAATCTAGCGGGGAAAGGTGCTTTTTGGACTTCTATACTAAACTGGCTATCCACCACTTTGGAGCGGGAATCAATGGAAATCAAAAAATTCTGACTACGGCTACTTACTTCAAATCGTAAATGGGTATCACTAGAAACCACCAAAGGTCGTACATTGAGGTTGTGCGGGCTCATAGGGGCAATGATGAAAATATCTGAGGTAGGCATCACCAATGGGCCACCGACCGACAAAGAATAACCTGTAGAGCCTGTTGCAGTGGATACAATTAAGCCATCTGCCCAATAGGAATTCAGGTAATTTCCGTCTACATAAGCTTTAATGACAATCATGGAAGAAGTATCTGTTTTCATAATACCGACTTCATTGAGGCCAAAAGATTTGTTTTCGAACAAATCTACTTCTGTTTTGACAGCCACTAAACCGCGTTCTTCTACGCGGTAATTTCCTTCGATTAAAAAATCCAAGGCTTGAGAAACTTCTTGAGGGGATATGGTAGCTAAAAAGCCTAATCTACCAGTATTGATACCTAAAATAGGTATCAATTTGTGACCTATATGGGTTAATGTTTCCAATAAGGTACCATCACCACCAATACTCCAAGCCATGTCCACTTGATTGGGCCCCTCGGTAGAAGAATAGGCTGGAATTTGGTCTACATCGAAATCATGTTCTAATAAATGCGCTTTGAAAACATCGGATAAGGTAATCTGGCAGTTTTTTGACTGAATATCTGCCCATAGGTCCTCCATCAGGTTTTTGGTTTCACCTGTAAATGGTTTTCCATGAATAGCGATTCGTAAACTCAAAACTAAGGGTTTAAGTATTTCAAAAGTAAATCAAATCGCATTTGATCAACATCTTCTTGTTGTCCAAACACAAATGCTTTTTCTATGACAATATCATGTCGTTCCAGACTTTTTACCAGATGAGAAAACTGATCGGTCTGAACTTGTATTACCCATTCGGGTAATGCCTGTGGATTTTTTTCGGAACGATGAAAGAAACTACGTACCATGAGGCCTTTATTTTCTTCTATGATCCGTAAAATGACACTCATGGAATCACGTTGAACATGAAAAGGGATGCGTAAAATCCCTCCATTTCTTCCCGTAAATCCTGATTGGAGAAACATGTGAGTAATCACATCCTGATGAATATAGCCCATCCAATTTCCCTCCTCATTCACAACAGGTAATAGGCTAAATCCTGTACTTTCAAAAAGCGGAAGACTAGCTAAAATATCTTCTTCCAATTCCAATTTGTCGTTTTGGAATTCCGGCTGAATATCTTTCAATTTGGCGGCTTGTGTAAGCTGCTGTGAAATTTGCAAGGCAGTAATGTTGCCGACCCATTTTTTGCCATCCAAAACACTTAATGCGGGCACTTTATGCCTCTCCATGGCCTTTAAAGCCTTCTGGAGGCTATCTTGCAAGGAAAGCGTGGGATAGTCAAAGGATAAATAGGATAAGACTAGCATAGTTAAACTTTCGTTTTTTGTAACCATTTGTCTAAAATGGCATTGAATTCGTCTGGTCTTTCCATCATAGGAGCATGACAACATTTATCAATAAACTGAAGTTCTGAACCTTGAATTAATTGATTGAATTCATGTCCAACTTGCGGAGGCGTAATGGTATCATTTAATCCCCAAATCAAAAGAGTAGGGGTGTTAATACGGACAATATCCTTGGCCATATTATTCCTTTGAGCTGATTTAGCAATGGCAATAATGCGCATCACCTTAGGTATGCTATTGGTAATTTCAAAAACTTCGTCCACCAATTCTTTGCTGGCCGTTTTAGGGTCATAAAAGGTGTATTCTACTCTTTCTTTGATGTATCCGTAATTGCCCCGCTTGGGATAGGAACCACCCATGGTATTTTCAAAAAGTCCAGAAGAACCCGTTAAAATGAGTCTTTGTATTTTCTCTGGATGTCTAAGGGTATAAATTAATGCCACATGGCCACCCAAAGAATTTCCTATCAGGCTGAATTTATCCAATTGTTTTAAGGCAACAAAATTTTCTATAAAAGCGGTTAGTCCTTCACAGCCCGCCTCTTTGATGGGCATCTCGTGAATGGGCATAAGTGGTATAATGATGCGGTAATTTGATTTAAAGTAGGAAATCACACTTTCCCAGTTACTTAAAGCTCCAAAAAGCCCGTGTAACATCAATAATATTTCCCCTTTACCCTCGTCGATATAGTGATAACCGTTTTCCTCCTTAATTTTGTAATTCATTCCAGGGAATCATTTAATATGCAAAGTAATAAAAAAGACTTTAAACTTTTGTAAGTTCAAAGAGTTTGTTTAAATATAAATTTATCATGAAACCAATCGTCATAATCGGGGCGGGTATTGCAGGCTTACAAGCAGCCAATGTGTTGCATGAAGCGGGGATTTCATTTGTCTTACTCGAAAAACAAGCTCATGTAGGTGGTAGGGTGCAAAGTGAACATTTTCAAGGTTTTACCTTAGATCATGGATTTCAAGTTTTACAAACTTCTTATCCCGAAGTTCAGCAAAGTTTGCGATTGCCGGATTTGGATTTATCTTATTTTGATTCGGGTGCATATTGGTGGAAAGAAAATGCTTGGCATCGTTTTTTTAGTCCTTGGCATGATTCATTTTCTCTACTCCGAGCCTTAGGAGATGGAATCATCAGCATACCTGATTTGGTTAAATTGGCTAAACTTTGGTTGCAAATTCAATTGGATGCCAAGCCATTATCTACGAGTCCTTTAAGTACCATGGAGTATATACATTCGCTTCATTTTTCTCCAACATTCCAAGAAGGATTTTTAAAGCCATTTTTTTATGGAATTTTCCTTGATGAGACTTTATCGCAACCTGCTTCTTTATTTGTCTTTTATTTAAAGCAATTTTTAGAAGGGAGAGCCGCACTTCCACAAGGTGGTATAAGGGCTATTTCAGAGCAATTGTTGAAGGCTTTGCCGGCAGACTCTGTTCGGTTGAATATTGAAGTGGAAAGTATTCTAGATGGGAAGGTGGTTTTGAAAAATGGGGACGTGATAGCATGTTCTAAAATTATTTTGGCTGCAAACCCAACAGCGGCAGCTGCTTTATTGGACATTCCTTTGGCCAAAGGAGCTATTTTGCAGAGTAAAACATTCTATTTTTCAGCCGATACTTTTCCTAATGAAGGTAAATTATTACACTTGGTTCCTAAAACGGATGAATCGAACATTTTGCACTTCGCTTGTTTAAGTAAGGTCAATCCATATTATGCTCCGGTAGGGAAGGAATTGATTTCTGTGACTACTTTGAAAACGGATATTTCAGAAAAAGAGGTTTTAAAGGAATTGAGCCAATACTTAGGACAAGAAAAGTTGAATTGGGATTTTTTAAAGGCTTATTCCATACCAGAATCGCTGTCTAAACAAGGATTTTGGAAGTTTATCAAGCAGAAAGCCCATAAAAAAAGTATTATTCTCACGGGAGATTACACACAATATCCATCTCTGCAAGCCGCATTTGCCTCTGGTCGCTTGGCAGCTGAGGCGGCCATTAACTGATTTTTGTCAATGTTTCCATTCTAATTATAAGTATTGGTATATTTGTCTTTTGAAAAATTAAGCCCAATGAAGAGATATATTATTTTGTTTGTTGCTTTATGGTTTTCTGCTTGTAAATCGGATAATTCAAATTATCAGGAAGAAGCTGCTAATCCTGAATTTTTGATTCGTTCTGAGGTTATGCTGACAGAGAGTATCATTCATGATATTTTTGCTCCGCCAGTTTCATCCAGAATTTACATGTATGCCAGTATAGCGGGTTATGAAGCAGCTGTACACGGTAACAAGGGGTATCATTCTTTAGTAGGTCAATTGAATGGATTTGAGAAAGTAGCTCAACCAAAGGCTGGGGAGGAATATTGCTTTTCTTTAGCTTCCGTTAGAGCTTATTTAGCGGTAGGCAAAAAGTTAACTTTTGCGCAAGAACTATACGAGGAATTTGACAAAAAATTAGAGGCGGATTATAAGAAAATTGGTATTCCGGATGATGTGTATGAGCGTTCCATTGCGTTTGGAGATTCGGTGGCAGAATCCATCATGAAGTATGCTTCGAAGGATAATTATAAGCAAACCAGAGGTTTTCGATTTACCGTAACCAATTTGCCAGGAACTTGGACACCAACACCACCAGCTTACATAGATGCCGTGGAGCCATACTGGACCAAAATCAGGCCAGCTGTATTGGATTCTTCTTCACAATTCAGAGCGCCTGAACCAAGTAAATTTGATTTGACTAAAGGCAGTCCTTATCATAAGGAGGTCATACAAGTTTATGAAACAGGTAAGAATCTAACCAATGAACAGCGGGATATAGCTAATTTTTGGGATTGTAACCCTTTCAAAATGAATATTACCGGACATGCCATGTTTGCGACCAAGAAGATGTCGCCAGGGGGGCATTGGTTGGGGATTGCAGGACAAGTTTCTAGACAATTGAAAAAGAATTACATAGAGACAGCTGAAGCTTTTGCTTTAACTTCCATTGCCATTTTTGATGGTTTTATTTCCTGCTGGGATGAAAAGTATCGTTCAATTCGAATCCGTCCTGAAACGGTAATCAACGCTTCCATTGATAAAACTTGGATGCCTGTTTTACAAACACCTCCTTTTCCTGAATATACTTCCGGTCATAGTACCATATCTGGCTCTGCCGCTGTGGTTTTAACTAAGATTTTTGGGGAAAATGTAGCATTTAATGATTCTACAGAAATTCCTTATGGATTGCCTCCAAGGAAATTTACATCATTTACCCAGGCCTCAGATGAGGCTTCGATCAGTCGACTTTATGGGGGAATTCACTTTTGGCCAGCTTTGGATGAAGGGGCAAAACAAGGACACAAAGTAGGATCTTGGTTGATTCAAACCATAAAGACACATGATTAAAAGTGATATTGCTTCAAAAGAAGACATTCGAATATTGGTTAATGCTTTTTATAAAAGTATGACATCGGACGACTTGGTAGGGCATATTTTTTTAGATGTGATGCATGTAGACTGGGACCATCATTTGCCTAAGATGTATGACTTCTGGGAAATGCTTTTATTGGATGGCCATTCTTACAAAGGTGCTCCCATGCAGCCTCATTTATTAGTAAATCAAATTGTACCACTGACCAAGGCTCATTTTGAGCATTGGATTTTATTATTTACCAAAACAATAGATGCTTTATTTGAGGGGCCCAAGGCAGAAGAAGCTAAGACAAAAGCTTTCAATATAGCGCAAACTTGGGCATATAAGTTTGATTATATGAACAAGTTGGATAAATAAGTAGATTATCAATTAGTAGAAGAAAAAAAACGGTATTTTTGCTTTTTTTGAAGAGTTTTAAAACAACGCTGTCAAGGTTTTAAACCTTGACAGCGTTGTTCATTACTACAAAGAGATGTAGATTTTGTGCTTATCAAACCAAACGGCAATTCCTCCAATGATACCAAGGACTACTAAGGAATTTACTAGTTCAGCGATATTTTCTGTGACATGAATTTTCTCTAGAAAACCGCCCACAAATACCAAGGATGCTTTATTTAACCATTGAGGGCCTACAGATTCAAAAAACAAATAGATGAAAATAGAATTCTTTCCAAAGGATAAAATATAATCAGGGGCTGGTATGATGGGTTTACTTCGTTCCCAATTCAAATAAAAGGCGGCCATCATCAAGGCAACCCAACCTCCAGAAGCTAATGTAAAGGAAAGTGTCGCTGTTCTTTTGATAATCGGGATGCCAGCAAAATCAAGTCCATAGCCTACTAAGATGCCTAAAATGCCTAGTCCAAGTAAAGTGCGGATTACTATTTGATGGGAAGTGCTTCGATGAATGATTCGACCAATTAATGCTCCCCAAATGGTGTGTGCTGCCGTGGGGATGCAATTAATAGCTATCCAATGCCCCCCACTTAATTTACCCATTAAGAGCATATCCATATAAGAACCAAAATTCTTGTCGGGAGTATATGGTTCATTGTATCCAGAAATATCACTAAAGACGTATAAACTATGAGATAATAAAAGCAAAAGCAACGATGCAGCAATTTGAAGCGGAATAGAAAAACGCAATAAAAAAAAGGCAATGATGGTAGTAACCGACAGCTGAGTAAGCACATTCCATAATTCAAAAACGAGTTTTTCTTTGCCTAGGCAATGTAATCCTGTTCCAAACAAAAATAATAATAAGGAACGCTTTAAAACCTTGGGCCAAAGCGTCAGGTATGTATCCCCATTATCTAACCTTTTGTAGGTAGAAAAATACAAGGCGGCCCCGGCAATCATCATAAATCCAGGTTGGATTAAGTCCCAGAAATGTAATCCTTGCCATTTAACATGGAAAAATTGAGTAATGATGAAATTGTCAGGGAAGAGATTGTCCAGATTATGGTACAAATCGGTACTTTCCGCAGCAAGTAGAAATAGGATAAAGCCTCGGAAATAATCGACGGATGGGATGCGCTTCGTAATCATCGATAGTATTTAAGTGTTTCAAAGGTAAGGTATTTTTTTAAATCTAATTTGTACTTTTGTTATACATTAAAATTTAGCATGATTGTTTCAACTCCCGGTCGGATTTGCTTGTTTGGCGAACATCAAGATTATTTAGGATTACCTGTTATTGCGGCGGCAATTTCGAAAAGAATACAGATGAAAGGCCAATTTAGGGCCGATAAAACCGTTCGATTTTCTCTGCCAGATGTAGATGCTGTTGAAGAATTTGAATTGAATTTTCCTTTGACATATACCAAAGAGAGGGATTACTTCAAGAGTGTATGCAATGTGTTACATCGTAAAGGGCATTCCCTTGAAAAAGGCTTAGAGATCGAAGTGCGAGGCAATATTCCTATCAATTCAGGGACGTCAAGTTCCTCCGCCATGATTGTTTCTTGGGTGAAGTTCTTATGTGAAATGTATCAAATACCTGCTACGCAAAAAGAAATAGGGGAAATAACCTATGAAGCAGAGGTATTGGAATTTACCGAGCCTGGGGGGATGATGGACCAATATTCTACTGCCGTGGGAAATGTGATATTTTTGGAAAGTAGACCCAAAATAGCGATAGAAACCTACGCACGTGATTTAGGCACTTTTGTACTGGGGGATTCTTTAGAAGCCAAAGATACCTTGAAAATTTTAGCCCACGTGAAGTTTGGCATGTTGAGTGGATTGGGGAAAATACAACGAGTAAATGCTGATTTTGATTTAGAAAAAGCTAGTTTGGAAGATTGTTTAGCTTATCAATCTATTTTGACAGCATCAGAATGGATATTATTACAAGCCAATATCTCCGATCGTGATATTTTATTGGAAGCCAAAGAGATGTTTGAAGGTAAATCGGATTGGAGTGATGTGAAATTAGGAGACTTGTTGAATCGCCATCAAGTAAACTTAAGAGAGCATAAGAAGATTTCTACCGCAAAAATTGATCGAATGATACAGGCATCTTTGGATGCTGGAGCTTTAGGAGCTAAGATCAATGGCTCTGGAGGAGGAGGCTGTATGTTTGCTTATGCGCCAGCACATCCAGAAAAAGTGGTTGAGGCCATTGAAAAAGAAGGAGGAAAGGCCTACATCATTCGAGTAGACGAAGGTACCAAAGTGGAAAAAGAAAGTTTGTTTTATTAATCCAAGACATGAAAAAGAGATTATTGATTTTAGCAGGAGGGATGGCTTCTCGCATGAAGAAAGCCCTGTCAGAGGGGAGCGATTTAGATCCAAATTTGGTGGCACAAGCAAATTCTGTCACCAAGGGGATGATTCAAGTAGGGAAAAATGGGAAGACATTAATTGATTACCAATTGTACAATGCACATTTGGCAGGGATAGAGGAAGTGTTGTTATTATTGCATCCTACAGATCAAATTACTCAGGAGTATTGCGAGGATTTAATGTCTCGTGATGCTTGTTGGGGATTGAAAATTGTGTTTGCTCGTCAACAAATACCTGCCGATCGTGAAAAGCCAGCAGGAACAGCAGATGCGGTTTACCAAGCTTTAATGCAACATGCAGATTGGCAGTATGGTCGCGTGATTGTGTGTAACTCAGATAATTTATATTCCGTTCATGCTTTGAAAACGCTTTGGTCAACAGACCATGCTCAAGCTTTGATTTCCTACCATCGGGATAGTTTATTGTATCCAGCCGAAAGAATTTCAGCCTTTGCTTTGATTCGTACAGATGCCGCTGGCTATTTGTTGGAAATCATTGAGAAACCTACTGCACAGCAAGCCGAAGAGTTAATGGCACAACAAGGAAGATTGGGAGTTAGTATGAATATTTTCGTCTTTGAAGCTTCTACCTTTTTACCCTATTTAGCCAAAACACCTTTTCATCCAATTAGAAACGAAAAGGAATTACCTACTTCAGTTGCCTTATTTGGTGAGGGTACTGGTCAAGGATTTTTTGCTATTCCTTTAGCAGAAAATGTACCAGATTTAACTTCCAAAGAAGACATCTTAGTGATGCAAAAATATTTGGAAGATACTTATGGTGATTTTTAATCAATTGTGAGGTTAAAAATAGCGTGGATTTGTCGGCATTCGAATTAAGAATGCTGAAATGTAGGATCCATTCTATATATTTGGGATCAAATGGAGTATTTTGAAGAAAAAATAAGCTTTTACTAATAATTCCAATACTCCATTTAATCACTCTATACCATTACCTTATGACTATCGCCATCGTCGTTTTATGTATTTGCCTTTTAGTGTTCTTAATTACGTATCAAAAGGTCAATGCGTTCATCGCATTTTTAATCATTAGTTTAACGACAGGCTATTTATTGGGTTTGCCACTTGGGGAATTAGCTAAATCAGTTCAAAAAGGAATAGGCGACACCTTAGGGTCATTAGTTACCATCATCGTATTAGGAGCCATGTTAGGGAAACTGGTAGCGAGTAGTGGAGCAGCTCAGCAAATTTCGGGTAGTTTAATTCAGGCATTTGGTCAAAAAAACATGGCCTGGGGTTTAATGCTTACTGGTTTTATCATTGGAATTCCTTTGTTTTATAATGTAGGCTTTGTGTTGATGATTCCATTGATATTTGCCTTGGTTCATCAATTTAAATTACATCCTTTAGTGACAGGAATCCCCATGATGGCATCCTTATCCGTGGCCCATGGCTTTCTTCCTCCGCATCCTTCTCCAGCAGCCTTAGTGGCTCAGTTTGATGCCAATATGGGAACTACCTTATTTTATGGGATTATCGTTTCCATCCCAGCCATCATTTGTGCAGGACCTCTATTTTCTAAAACATTAACAAAATTGCCGATACGTTCATTAAAAGCATTTCAGGGGGAACCTATTCCTGAATCTAAATTACCAAGCAGAGCTGCAAGTTTCATTACAGCATTGTTTCCTGTATTTCTTTTGGTGGTTACAACCTTAGCTGACTTGAAAATAGATAAAAGTTCGGCTTTGACTCCATTGATTCATTTAATTGCTGATCCATCCATGGTGATGTTGATTGCCATCTGTGTAGCTACCTATACTTTGGGTTTACGCATGGGTAAAAAAATGGAAGAGATTATGGTCATATATACGGATGCGGTAAAAGATGTCGCCATGATATTATTAATTATTGCAGGTGCTGGATCTTTGAAAGAAGTATTACTGGTTTCTGGTGTAAGTAAGGAAATAGCGGGTTATTTGCAAACATTACCATTCCCTCCTTTGGTATTAGGATGGCTTATGGCGGCGATTATCCGAGTTTGTGTGGGTTCTGCGACTATAGCAGGCTTAACAGCAGCGGGCATGATTTACCCGATTGTTTCCACGGGTTTAGTCAATCCTAACTTGATGGTATTGAGTATAGGAGCAGGAAGTCTAATGTTTTCACATGTCAATGATACGGGCTTCTGGTTATTTAAAGAATACTTTAATCTCTCGGTTAAAGAGACAATTCGCTCCTGGTCACTCATGGAAAGTATTGTATCCATTGTTGGCCTTATCGGAGTACTAATTTTGAATCAATTTATTTAATGGAGAATTTGTAATTTTTTAATATAAAATAGAGTAGAATTAATTCTCCTCGGAAAAATTCAAAATCTAATTTTGTCAAATAGCGTGTTATAACGCTTTGTGGCTTGTAAAATTGTGTTTATGCGCAATTTTCTTTGGTATCTATTGGAAAATTTATAATTTGCCAAAGTTTTCAAATTATTATTTCATTAAATAAACTAATCAACATGAAAAAACTCTTACTAGTGATGGCACTAGTAACGACTGCTTGCAGTTCGTTGCTAGCCCAATCAAGGGTGGTTACCGGTAAAGTAACTGCTTCAGAGGATGGCACTGCGCTTCCAGGCGTTAGTGTTAGTCTAAAAGGTACCTCGCGTGGTGTTACTACCACCGCTGACGGTTCTTACAAAATCAGTGTTGACAACGGAGCGGCTCTTCAGTTCTCCTTTGTTGGTTACAAGCCACAAACAATTACTGTAGGAAGTCAAAGCACTATTAACGTAGTGTTAGTAACTGATGCAGCAGAGTTGAGTGAGGTAGTTGTAACAGCCTTAGGTTTAACACGTACTAAAAACTCATTACCTTATGCTGCTCAGCAGGTTAAGGGAGATGAATTAACTCGTGTTAGATCAGGTAATGCATTTTCTGCTTTGTCAGGTAAAGTAGCAGGTCTTCAAATTATCCAAGGTAACGCGATTGGTGGTTCTACCAACGTCGTTATTCGTGGTAATAAGTCCTTAACTGGTAACAACCAGGCTTTATTTGTGGTAGATGGTGTGCCAGTAGATAATTCAAACAAAAATACCACCAACCAGCAGACTGGTCGTGGAGGTTATGATTACGGTAATGCGGCAGCAGATATTAACCCAGATGATATTGAGTCTATGACGGTATTGAAAGGTGCAGCTGCAACAGCGCTTTACGGTTCTCGTGCATCGAATGGTGTTATCATGATTACAAGCAAGAAAGCTAAGAAAGGTTTAGGATTGACAGTTAATGCTGGTTTAACCGTAGGAACTATCGACAAATCTACTTTTGCTACTTACCAAAACCAATATGGTGCTGGTTATTCTGATCCATATCAAAAAGACGGTTTCTTGTATTTTGATGCCAATGGTGATGGTACAAAAGATTTAGTTATCAATACAGCAGAAGATGCTTCTTATGGAACTAAATTTAATCCTGCTTTAATGGTTTACCAATGGGATTCATTTGATCCAGCTGGTTCAAACTACTTGAAAGCGAAGCCTTATGTAGCTGCTACCAATACCCCAGCTAAATTTTATGAGACGGCTATTTCAAATAACGTGAACGTGCAATTAGACGGAGCTACTGATCAAGGTACTTTCAAATTAGGTTACACACGTAACGATGAGCGTGGTACTTTACCAAACTCAAATGTGACGAAGAACATCATGAACTTAGCGGGTTCTTACAATATTTCGAAGAAAATTACCGCATCAGCTGCTGCTAACTTCTCAGTTATTGAAGGAAAAGGCCGTTATGGTTCTGGTTATAGTGGTTTGAACGTTAACCAAAACTTCCGTCAGTGGTATCAGACTAACGTAGATATCTTAGACCAAAAAGAAGCTTATTTCAGAAATCAACAAAACGTAACTTGGAACTGGTCTGATCCATCTTCTGCAGCAGGTTTGAAACCTATCTATACAGATAACTACTATTGGACTCGTTACCAAAACTACCAGAATGATACTCGTTCTCGTCTTTTCGGAAATGCGATGTTGAACTACAAAGCAGCTGACTTCTTGAATTTCATGGGTCGTGTTACTGTAGATACTTACAATGAATTCCAAGAGGAGCGTATTGCAGTTGGTAGCCAAGGTGTTCCAGCTTACAGCCGTTTCGATCGTACTTTCCAAGAGCTTAACTACGATTTGATGGGTAACTTTGATAAGGAAATTTTAACTGGCTTGAATTTGAAAGCACTAGCTGGTTTGAATTTACGTAAATCATATATCCGTTCGATCTCGGCTGCTACGAATGGTGGTTTGATCGTACCAGGTTTATACTCGATTGCTAACTCAAGAGGTACCGTTTCTGCTCCGACAGAAAACTATAATCCACGTGAGGTATTTGGTGTATTTGGAGGTTTGACTTTCACTTACAAAGATTTCTTAACCTTAGATGGAACTATCCGTCAGGATAAGTCTTCTACTTTGCCTGTGGCAAATAATGCTTATTTATACTATGCTGGTTCAGCTAGTTGGTTATTCTCTCACCACATTGAAGATCTTCCTTGGTTGACATCAGGTAAATTGAGAATGAACTACGCAACAGTAGGAAATGATGCTCCTTGGGGATCAATTAAGAACGTATATGACAAACCAGATCCTTTTGGTTCAACCATCTTGTTCTCAGCTCCATCGACTCAGAATAACCCATTCTTGAAGCCAGAGCAAACTCAAAGTAAAGAGATTGGTTTAGAAATGTCATTCTTGCAAAATCGTTTAGGTTTTGACTTTACTTATTACCACACAAACACATTAGATCAAATCTTACCTGCATCCGTTTCTTCTGCAACAGGTTTCTCTAGTACATATGTAAATGCTGGTAACATCCAAAACAAAGGTTTTGAAGTTAGCTTATATGCTAGCCCAATCAAAACAGCTGATTTCTCTTGGAATGTGAATGTAAACTGGACTAAGAATACAAGTTTAGTATTGAGCTTGTACAATGATAGCCAAAACTTACAATTAGCTTCTTTCCAAGGTGGTGTTAGCTTAAATGCTACAGTAGGTCAACCTTACGGTATCTTACAAGGTAAAACTTGGAAGACGTTAAACGGTCAAAAATTAGTGAAAGCTAATGGACGTTACGATGTAACTGCTACAACAACGAATAATATCGGTAATGTTAATCCAGATTGGATCGGTGGTATCAACAACTCATTCAAATACAAGAATGTGACATTGAACTTCTTGATTGATATGAAGCGTGGTGGTAGTGTATTTTCTTTGGATCAATACTACGGTCAAGCAACAGGAGTTTATCCTGAGTCAGTGGTTATCAATGACAAAGGCAACCCATCTCGCTCATCTATCGCTGAAGGTGGTGGTGTAATCATGCCAGGTGTTTTAGCTGATGGTTCTGTTAACACAGTTCGTGTAGAGAATGATTATGGTACTTTTGGTTATGCATATAACCCGGCAGCTGCTTTCGTTTACGATGCTAGCTATATCAAGTTAAGAGAAGCAAACATTGTTTACTCTTTGCCAAGTTCAGTTGTACGTAAATTGGGAGGTGTTAAAGGTGTTGATCTGTCTATTTTCGGAAGAAACTTATGGATCATCCAGAAATATGTTCCTTATGCTGATCCTGAAGAAAACCTTTCTGCTGGTAACGTCCAAGGAAATCAATCGGGTGCATATCCAACTACTCGTTCGATTGGATTTAACATCAAATTATTATTCTAATTATCCTAAAATTTGATAAAGATGAAAAAAATATTTTTAGTTTTTGTACCACTTTTGCTTCTTGCATCGGCTTGTACAGAAGATATTTCTCAATTAAATATTGAGACTAAAAGGCCAGCTGCAGTGCCAGCTCCTACCTTGTTCTCGAATGCAGTTAAGACCATTTCTGGTTCTTTAGCTTCTCCTAGTGTGAATACCAACGTATTCCGTTTTACTGTGAGTCACTGGGCTATGTCAACTTATCAAGATGAAGCTCAATATGATTTTGCTACACGTAACATTCCTCAAGGATGGTGGACATCGATGTACCGTGATGTTATTGCGGATTTACGTGAGTCTGCTAAATTGATCAATGCTGATGCATCTTTAGTTCCTGCAGAGAAAGCCAATAAATTAGCGATTATCGATATCATGGAAGTGTATACCTACAGTATTTTAGTGAATACTTTTGGTAATATTCCTTACTCGGAGTCGTTAAATCCTGCTATCTTATTTCCAAAATACGATGATGCAAAAACCATTTCTACGGATTTAATCAATCGTTTGAATGCTGATATTACTAAAATCAATACTTCAGCAGCAGGATTTGCTTCAGGAGAAGACTTGATTTACAAAGGATCAGTAGCTAAATGGTTGAAGTTTGCTAACACGCTTCGTATGAAGATTGGTATGGTTCAAGCGGATGTTGATGCATCTGTTGCAAAATCTGCAGTAGAAGCTTCTGATGCTGGTGCAATCTCTGCAGCAGCTGATAATGGTTTGTTTACTTACATGGCTGCTTCACCTAACCAAAATCCATTATATGTGGATATCGTATTAGGTGGTCGTTCTGACTATATCGCTGCGAAAGATTTGATGGACAAATTATTAGGATGGAATGATCCTCGTACAAGTGCTTACTTTACTCCAAACAATGCAGGTGTTTACGCTGGTGGTATTGTTGGAAAAGGAAATACCTATGTTGATTTCTCTCGTGCTGGTACTAAAATCATTGACGCTTCGGCTCCATGTGTTTTAGCGGATTATGTTGAAACTGAATTCTTACGTGCTGAAGCTAAAGAAAGAGGATTTAATGTAGCTGGTACTGCTGAATCCCACTACAACAATGCGATTCGTGCTTCTATTATCTATTGGGGTGGTACAACTGCTGATGCTGATGCTTATTTAGCACAGCCTTCAGTGGCTTATGCAACGGCTGCTGGTGATTGGAAACAAAAAATCGGTACTCAAAAGTGGCTTGCTTTATACAACAGACCATACGAAGGATGGGTTGAGATTCGTCGTTTAGACCAACCTAAGATTGCTGCTCCAGTAGGTGCAAAGTCTGGTTTCCCAACGCGTTTAACTTATGCAGCTAATGAGCAGACTTTGAACGGTGCTAATTATACAGCTGCTGCTTCTGCTATTGGAGGAGACGTTGTTACAACTAAATTGTATTGGGATAAATTCTAGTCAAATTTAGATTTTACCTATTTTTAAAAGGGAACTTCGAAAGAAGGTCCCTTTTTTTTGTTTAAAATTTTACAAAACATTTTTATATATGAACGTGTTTAACTAAATTATAAACGGATTTAAAAGCTTATAAGCGGAAAAAATTCTTAATTTATTTCTCATTTATCAAACTAAAAAAAATGAAAAGACTATTACTCGTTGGGGTATTAGTGACAACTGTGTTCAGTTCACTATTAGCTCAAAACAAACAAGTTACGGGGAAAGTTACCTCATCAGACGATGGGAGTGCATTACCTGGAGTTAGTGTGAGTGCAAAAGGCTCCACGCGAGGAACTACTACCTCCGCTGATGGTTCGTATAGCATTCAGGTCGCCGATGGAGCTTCATTGGTGTATAGTTTTGTTGGTTACACTAGCCAAACTATCCCAGTTGGAAATCGCTCCGTGATTAACGTATCTTTAGCCTCTGACGTTAAGCAATTAAGTGAAGTCGTTGTAGTAGGTTATGGTACCAAGAAAAGAACGGAATTTACAGGTTCTGCTTCTACCATTAAAGCAGCAACCATTGCTGAAAGACCAGTACAAAGTTTTTCTCAAGGATTAACAGGTCAAGCAGCCGGTGTGAACATCACACAACCTAACGGTTTATTGAATAATCCTCCAGTAATCCGTGTTCGTGGTCTTAGCTCATTATCTTTGAGCTCATTTCCATTGGTGGTTATTGATGGTATACCTATCAGTACAGACAACGTTTCAGCGAACTCAACAACCAATAACCCATTGGCGGATATTAACCCATCTGATATTGAGTCGATTGACGTGTTGAAAGATGCAGCTTCTGCCGCTATTTATGGTTCTCGTGCTGGTGCGGGTGTATTATTGATTACGACTAAACGTGGTAAATCAGGAAAAGCAAAAGTATCCATTGATTCTTGGGCTGGTGTAAGTCAGGCTGTTCGTTTACCAGATGTGTTAAACGCACAACAATACATGGATCACAAAAATATGGCGATAGGTAATGCCTTATTATTGAATCCCAATGCGGTTACTTCCACACAGCGTAATTCAGAGAATAAATCATTTTTACCGAATTACAATCCAGATGGAAGTTTGATCGATACCGATTGGTACAAAGAAGTATACCAAACAGGTGTTTCTCAAAATCACAATATGACCATTTCTGGTGGTAATGATAAAACTACCTATTACTTCTCAGGGGGGTATTCAGATCAAGATGGTTTCTTGAAAAGCAATAGCTTCCAACGTCGCTCGGGTCGTTTCAACATGGATCACCAAGCTACTAAATGGTTGAAGTTGACAGCTAATTTCAATTACTCGAATACGTTCAACAAAGCTCCTATGTCAGGTTCTAACTCGGGTGGAGCATTCAATACTTCGGGTTTGGGTCGTATCGCTGTAGCTCAAGTACCTAACCTACCAGCATATTTACCGGATGGTTCTTACAACTTAGAGAACAATACGGTCGGTCGTTTGAATAACTTATTGCCTGCTCAGTTCCCTAACCCTGCAGTTGTTCGTGATTTAGATAAAATTACATCTGAAAACACCCGTTTAATTGCCAATTTAGGTGCAGAAGTACGTTTGGCTGAAGGTTTAAGTGCTAAGACCTCTTATTCATGGGATCGTAGAAATACAGAGAACATTCGTTTCTTTAACCCATACAATGGTGACGGTTGGTCTACTTCAGGTGATGCCTACAACAATACTGCTCGTTCTGATAACTGGAACTGGATTAATACCTTACAGTACAATGTTACTTTAGCTGAAAAACACAATATTTCAGCCATTGTAGGTTCTGATGTTCAAAAAACTCGCGTATTGAACTGGGGTGCTCAGCGTCAAACGTTGGCCGACTTCTTCTTTACTGATTTCCAAGGAAACTTTGGGACTAACTTGGCAGCAGGGAATGGAATTTCTCAAGTAGCCTATGAAGCTTATTTTGCTAACTTAAGTTATAACTTCAAAGGAAAATATTTCGTGAGTGGTAACCTTCGTCGTGATGGTAACTCGGCTTTATCTGCTGAGAACCGTTGGGGGAATTTTGGTGGAGTATCTTTAGGTTGGACAGTTTCTGAAGAAGAATTCTTCAAAGGTATGGACCTAGGAAACACCATTTCTAATTTGAGATTAAAAGCTAGTTACGGTAAAGTAGGTAATGGTAACGTACCAAATGCCTACGGATCTTATTCTACTTTTGGTTCTGGTTTATATGGTTCAATTCCAACTTTGTCATTTAACCAAGCTGGAAATAAGGATTTGAAATGGGAGACTTCCGCACAAACCAACGTAGGTATTGATGTGAGTTTCTTAAACGATCGTATCACCTTAGAAGCTAACTATTACTACAAGGATATTAATAATTTGATTTTGAACGTGCCTCAAGCTCCTTCAAAAGGTATTCCAGGTAACTCCATTTTAGCTAACGTAGGATCCATGTATAACAAGGGATTTGAGATTGCTATCACAGCTACTCCAATCAATACAGGTAAATTCAGCTGGAATACAAGCTTGAATTTTGCTACGAACGAAAACTTGGTGACATCCTTAGTAGATGCTAATACACCTATTTTAACTAATACATCAGGTTTGGAAGCTACTTCTATCACCAAAGTAGGTTATTCTGCAGCACAGATTTATGGGGTAAAAACAGGTGGTGTTAATCCTGCCAATGGTCGTCGTATTTTTATCAAGCGTGATGGAACAAAAGTACAGTACCAGCACTTAGGTGGTGCATTGGCTTGGACTACATTGGACGGAAAAGCAACAACATCTCCATCATCTGAGCAACAAATCTTAGGAAACACATTGCCAACATTCTATGGTGGATTTAACAACACCTTGAAATATGCTGGTTTTGACTTAGGGTTGAACTTTACTTTCTCAGGAGGAAACTACATTTATAACGGATCTCAAGCTGGATTACGTGACCAACGTGTTTGGAATAACTCAGTAGATGTATTGACTTCTTGGAAAAAAGAAGGTGATATCACGGAGATTCCTCGTGCGGTTTACGGAGATAACGTATCCAACGGTTCTTCTTTCTTGATTGATGCGAACATCCAAAAAGGAGATTTCTTACGTTTGCAAACAGCTACTTTAGGGTATAAAATTCCAGCTGATTTAAGTCGTTTAGGAATCACCAGTTTACGGGTTTACGCACAAGCGACGAACTTGTTCCTATGGACACCTTACAAAGGTGTTGACCCTGAAATCTCATCCAATGGAGATTCTAACTTAGCTTCTGGTATTGAAAGAAATACCATCCCTCAAGCTAAAGCATTCACATTTGGTATTAACATCGGTTTATAATTTTAAAGGATACATAAAATGAAATTATTCACAAACAAAATTGGATATCTGACCATCGCTTTAGCTTTGACAGTATCCTCTTGCAGTAAGGATTTTCTTAGTGCAGTTCCAGAATTGGACTTGTCTGATGCGACAGTCTTCAATTCCCCAGCTCGCGTGCTTTCTCAAGTGAACGGTTTATATGGATCAGCTAAAAGTGGTAGCTTATTCGGAGGTCGTTACTTGATTTATAATGATATTCGTGCCGAAGAATTTGTTAACCGTACGACTAACTCGGTAACAGGTTATTCCACGTATCAAGGTAACCAAGATCCTTCTGATACCTATTTAGCTGGGTTTTGGATTCAAGGTTACTTGACAATCAACCGTGTCAATTTGTTCTTGGTAGGTCTTACAGCTAATCCGAATGCCGTTTCAACTGCCTTGGCAGCTAATTACCGTGGTGAGGCTAAATTCATTCGTGCTTTGACTTACTTCTCCTTAGTTCAGTTCTTTGCTAAGCCTTATATCTTAGACAAAGGTGCTTCGGCTGGTTTGCCATTACGTTTGAAAGGCGAAACTTCTTCAGCGAATAATAACTTGGCTAGAAGTACCGTTGCCCAAGTATATGATCAAATCTTGAAAGATTTGAATGAAGCAGAAACAGAGCTACCTGATAGCTATGCATCTGCCTTATTGAATACAACACGCGCACACAAGAACTCGGCTATCGCCTTGAAAATGCGTGTGTTGTTAGCGAAAGGAGATTATGCAGGTGTGATCACAGAAGCGAACAAAATTGTTTCTGCCACAGCTCCATTCAAATCCAATACACGTGTGGCTCATACCTTGCAAGCAGATGTTTCTTCTGTATTCAAGGCGCCATATACTTCTACAGAATCCATTTTCTCTTTCCCAATGGATGCAACCAATGCTCCAGGTACTCAAAACCAATTGGGATATTACTTCAATGCAGGTAACGTAGAGTATTATTTGAATACCGGTTCTACAGGTATCTATAGCAACCCTCAGTTTGCTGCTACTGACGACCGTAAAACGAAGTTGACAGTGGCTACAACGGCTATTGCTAAATTCCCTTCTTCTACGAAGTTTAGTGGTGTTTCTCCGTACATTGATTATGTACCGAACATTCGTTACGCTGAGGTATTATTGAACTTAGCCGAGGCGGAAGCAGAAGGTGGAAATATCAATCGTGCTATTGACATCTTGAATGCTGTTCACAAGCGTTCTGATGCATCTTATGTATTTACAGGATTGGATTCTAAAGCCAATGTGGTGAAGGCTATTTTAACTGAACGTCGTATCGAATTCTTAGCTGAAGGTTTCCGTGCTAACGATGTATTGCGCAGAGGTGAGTCTCTTAATTCATTTGGTGCAGGAGCCGTGATTCCTCCATCTGATCCACGTTATATTTATGGAATTCCATTAGTTGAGACACAAACTAACCCGGGTATCGGAAACTAGTTGTTACATCTATGTATTCTCAAAAGGGCTTGCCATCGGTAAGCCCTTTTTTTATTCAACGTGTTATTAAAATGACTAGCGCAAGGCCGCTGTTACAGGCTGTAATTTCTCAGGAGAGGTTATTTATATCGTCTAGGTCTCTGAGTCGCCCTGATTCCTTTTTGTTTTTTAGTAAGTCGTTATAACCAATAAAGTTAACTATAAGACCTTCTATTTCGACTTGAGTTTTATTTTGAAAGCATTCGTTGAATGTCACTCCGTCAATTTGTGTCAATAAATCAATTCTAAGTGGGGGATATCCTAATTGAACGATGTTACCTTCTTTCGTGAAGTCACTTCTTTTGAGTCCATAGGAAGCGAAACCAAATTCGTTAACGCACGCTAAAATTCTTTCAGCATTTTCAGGGGTCGGATTCAACCAAATGTCCAGGTCACCTGTATAACGAGGGTGTCCGTGAACACCGACTGCATAACCTCCAACAATTAGATATTCTGCGTTATGATTGATTAACAATTCGACAAACTCTCTGAAGTCTTGGCTGAACATCTTTTTTTAAACTAAAGTATTGCTGTCTGAGGATTTCTATTGTGTCTAAACGTTCATTGAAACTTTTAGTCGACCAATAGGCAAAGTCTGATTTATGTTCCTTTAAAGTCGTTATTTTTAGGACCTTTTCCATATTTCGAATATAAGTCTTTTTTGTGACTATTCAGTTATGGCCTTTAACGATTTGGCGCTTGGCGATGGCGGGTTTCGGAGCACAAAACTGTCAACCAGCACTAAAATTGAATAGAAGAACAAAGCTTCAAGTTTGCACGTCACCCCGCCTGACGCAAAACCCGTGTTATGCGTTCGTGCTAATGCTCGTTCGGAGTTCGTAAGCTCGAAGTCCGCAAGCACTTTGTTTAATACGATAATTATTAAGTCAAATAATTGTTGATGTCATGGCATAGTTTGTTAATGTCATTCAAATATTCCTCTTTTATGTTTTTTCCTCCATGGTCAATTAGGCCTTTAATATTTTTATCGGGCTTGTCTCTTACATCGTCTGTCGGAATGCTTGTAAAAAAGTAGGTCGGATATTTTTCCTGCAATGCAGGGATTTTTTCTCTTTTATTGTTGTCAAATATTACCGACACTTTTTTAAACCCTAAATCGGTAAGCATAGCAAGAACCTTTTCTACTTTTTCAGCACCGCCAATTCCCCAACCGTAAAAAGTTCCTATTAAATTCTTATCTGTCAACTCAAGTATTTTGTTTAGAAAAATTACATCCTCTTGTCCTTCCACTAAAATTACATTGTCGTCAAGGAAGAAAACTTCTTTCGCATCTAGGCCAAGAGTGTGAGGATTATTTAAGTCGTTCAACAAACTTAGAATTCCATCAGCATTTTTTTGTTGCAATTCACAAATCCTTGTCCCTGTCTTTTCTTTAACGGTTCTCGCAATTCTTCCATTATTTTCTAATGAGTCCCAACTAATGAAATAAGGAGAGTGAGTTGAGATTATTATTTGTCTATCTGAGGCATATTCTAAAATAAGATTCAATAATTTTTTCTGCAAAGACGGGTGCAAAGAAAGTTCTGGTTCATCAATGAAAATTAAATCTTCAGGCTTACTATCGTATAGAGCATCAGTGATAGTAAAGACACTTAATAATCCCTCGCCACTTCCATCGCTGTTGTGTGCAGAACCGTTATTATCAAACTTTAAAAAGTGTTGTTGTGTATCTGATAATTCAATACACCAAACAGGAATGTGTCCAAGCACTTTGGCTAATATGGCGTTATACGCATCAAATGTTTCCTGCTCACTTTGAATTTTAAAAAGTCTACGAAAAAAATTGTCATGCTGAATACTTCTTACAGGTGTAAATGAAGTATAGTCAGTGTATTGCTGTCTTGTCCAAGTATCTTTTGAAAAAAAAGGTTGAAATCCTCTTCTTGATGGCAGAGTAAAAAAATTCAGTTTGTTATTTTGGGAAGGAACTGGTTCAAATTGTGTCTCACTACCACCACTAATTTTAGAAGTTACTAAGGACAAAACGCTGTAATCAGATCTTGTAATACTAATTTGAATTTTACTTCCTGCACTCGTGTTTCTTTGTCCAGAGGAAAAACCAGGTGGGGTGTTTGATGAAACTGCTCTGAACGCCTCATAGATTGTTGACTTGCCTGAATTGTTTGGTCCAACAATTACTGTCAAGCCGCTTCCAATATTTCCATTTGGTATTCCAAAAGTCAATGTTTGTTTTTCGCTGAAGCCTCTTAATCCTAATATTTCTATTTTATTATAAATCATTTATTGATGTTTAATTTTGTCTGCTTGTTTCATGTAAAATGTTCGGGGTAGAAGTGTCCCCAAGCATGACTCATAACTTTTGGCAGCTACCCGAGGGGCGGGATATTTACCACAAAACTTGATTTGAAAAACTAATGTTTGATTAACCACAAAATAGTTTTTGGAACATGAAACCCCGCCTTTTGGGTAAGTGCTGTTGGGCGTATATGCTTTATTTTCCACTTAAATAGCTATTAACACTTATTTTTAAAAAGTCTAGTTTGGTAAACTCATTTGCTTTTGCTAGTCTGAAATTAAATGAGTCTATATTACGACTTGCTAGGCTAAAAAAATGCTCTATTTTACACTTAAAATACTTAACTAAATATTTCCCAGGGATGTGCTTAATGATGTCTTTTATATTTTTTAAACTGAATAATTCTTTTATTTTTTGAATCTGAGATTTAAGTGTAAACCTTTTGTCTATTGCCTTAAGTTTATTCTCTATTTCAATTTTGTATTTATTGATTTCAGAATTTTTTAAGCAAATCACATTATTTAGTTGGACAAATTTTTCAGGTGGGAGAGATGTGTTTTGTAAACCTAACCCTTTATACTGCACTAACAAATGCAGTAATGTTAACTCATGGAAGGTCTTACAACACTCATTGAATGTCTTGTCAAACTTGAAATTTGTATTTATATACCTTTTCTTAATCTTAGGTTTTTCTTCAATTATGTATTCCAATATAGCTTTTTCATCCAAAAGGTAATTTTCAATTGAATATTCAGTCAAGTAAAAAAGGTTATTCTGAATTACTTTTTTGTTTAGTAAATCATCAAAATCTTTATCAACAATAAAGATTTTCTTTTTATCACCAATATGCCTTTTTGATTTTTCAAGAACATTATCTTTTCCACGTAATGGAAATATTTTTTCAAGTCGTATTTCTGGGAATAGCTTTTTTAATATTGAATGATAAAAATTCTCTTGGTATTCATCTTCAATATAAAAATTGACATCATTAAATTGCGTATAAAATATATCAATCCCTTTAAGGAAAGCTTCTGATTTTGTTGGTATGCTTTGTTCAACGGTTATCATAATCAATCATTATAAGGAAGTTGCACTTTACAATATTCTACATTGTTTCCAACTATTATAGGTGAATGAGTTGCAATGATAATTTGGGTGTTTTTTTGTGTAAGTGTTTCAACAGCTTTCAGAAAATCTTCTTGCCATTTAGGGTGTAGAGAAAGTTCAGGTTCATCTATGATGAATATTGTACCTGATTTGTTATGAAATTTAAGGTAGGTAAACAATATCAAGATTTGTCTTTCACCAGATGATAAAGTTTTTATATCTCTGTCTTTTGAAAGAATTTTACCGTCTTTATCTAAAACATTGAATATTAGTTCGGACAAAGCTTTTTGAAAAGATAGTTGCTTTGCTGAATCGGTCAAGAAATTATTTACAGTTTCTAAATAGGTTTTAATGTCAGAATAGTATTCTTGAGATTTTTTTTCAAAAATTTCAAATTCTTTAATTAAATCTTTTAGCTTTTTAAACTGACTAATGTTAGATAAATAAAGTAAGGAAAATCTTTCTTTATCATTACTCTTCTCCTCCTTTGAAATTATTGCTTTAAGATGGTTGAAGTAATTTTCAATTTTTAAAAGATCTGGGTCTTTTCTTTTTAATTGTCTTTCTAATTTGCTTTCTGACATAGTTTCCTTAAAAAATGATTCAACCTTTTTGTGCAGGTTTTCAATTTGCTCTAAAGAAATGTTGGAAGCACTTTCTAATTCTTTTAATGTGTCAATTGTTATTTCATCAAATGCTGAAAGTATAATTTTATTGTTTAAAACTCGATTCAATTCTACAATTTTACTCTTGTAGATACTATATTCTCGATTCGCTAATCTTTTTACTTCGTCTAAAGGTGAAACTCTGCCAGTATTCTCTTTTTTAACAAGTCTTTGAAGAACTTCATCTTGGTATAAAACAGCTTCATTTTTTTCTTCAGTAAATAAATATCTATCTAATCCAATAACCATTGGTTTTGGAAGTTGATTAAAAACTAAAGCCCAAGTTTCTGTTTCTTCCATATCAGGACCTAAACCAAAATATTCAGAATAGTATCTTTCTTTTTGGGATTCATTTTGAGTTAACCTCGAAGTCGGAATTTTTAATCTTACTGTTAATGGGTGAAAATCTATTTTCTGTGTTATGTTTTTGATTTTGTATGTCAAGAGTTTGGAATCTTGAGAAACTTCGACTAAGTATTCTGTATTATTATATTCGAAAAATAGTTCCAAACTTTCAAACTCAGTCACACACAAATGAGGAAGTGAAGGTGTTAAAAGCCAATTGACTATGTTGAGGATACTTGTTTTTCCAGAACCATTAATCCCAACCAATAAATTAATGTTGTCTTTAAAATCAATTTTCTTGTACAAGTAGCCATAAAGCTTGTTTATTATTAAAGTCTTTGCTTTCATATTTGTTTTTTTAATTGTCAGTTGTCGTTTTTAGAATTACGCTCAACTTGTATATGTGCAATAAGACCCCCATGATACACCCATTTTTGGTTGACTTGTGGGGGGGATGCGTATTTTTTTTCTAATATATTAATTTTATAAATCATCAAAAGGGCTTTTTACGTTTTGTAAGCTTTTCGTACTAACACGTGTGTAAATTACCGTGGTTTTACTATAACTATGTCCTAATATCGCCTGAATATACCTCAAGTCTGTACCACTCTCTAAGAGGTGTGTAGCATAGCGGTGCCTCAAGCAATGCAAGGTAACTGTTTTTTTTATTTTTGCTTTCTCCAAAGCTTGTTTCAACACTTCGCTTAAGCTTCTGTCATCATATGCCATTCCTGGCTCTCGTCCTTCAAATAAATAATAATGGGTTTGCTAACTTTATAATATTCTCTTAACATCATCAAAATAGCAGTTGATAGGGGGCAATTCTATTTTTTTACCCTAAGCTTGTTAAATCTGCATTTGATGATTTTGGTGACCCTCTATAATTCGAAGATTAAATGAGCTGTTTTTATTTGGATTTATAACATGATTTTCAATTTCAAGATTTAGTAACAATGCTGGAAATCAGTAAAAGAGTTTCAAACTTTTGACATAAAAAAATCGCCCCTGAAAACTCAGAGGCGATTAAATTCAAGAACGGAAACCAATTACCAAATCTTAATTCGGTCTTCAGGTTTCTTGTATAATTTGTCTCCTGGTTTAATTTTAAAAGCTTCATACCAAGCATCCATATTCACTGGTGCACCTATTGTTCTGTATTGATTGGGTGAATGTGGATCTGTGATGATCAACTGTGCCGCTGTTTCTGGTAAGGTAGTACCTCGCCATACTTGTGCCCAGGATAAAAAGAATCGTTGGTCTGGTGTAAATCCATCTATTTTCTTTTTCGACTTTCCTTGCTCCGTCAATTTAAAGGCTTCATAGGCCATATTTAAACCACCCAAATCTCCAATATTTTCACCCATAGTCAGTTTGCCATTCACATGAATGGTGTCAAGTATGGTATAAGCATCAAATTGGGCACCTAAAAGAGCTGTTTTCGCTTTGAATTTATTCAAATCATCATCTGTCCACCAGTTTCGTAAGGTTCCATCCTTATCGTATTTACTACCTGAGTCATCAAAACCATGCGACATCTCATGTCCGATAACCGCTCCAATACCTCCGTAATTCACCGCATCATCTGCCTTAGGGTCAAAGAATGGGAACTGTAAAATTCCTGCTGGGAATACAATTTCATTCATTACTGGGCTATAATAGGCATTCACAGTAGGAGGCGTCATACCCCAACGGCTACGATCTACTTTTTTGCCTACTTGACTGACATTCTCCTTAAAGCTCCATGCACTAGCATTTCGGAGATTTTGAAAATAGTGATCTCCTGAAATCTCTAAACCATCATAATTTCTCCATTTGTCGGGATAGCCAATTTTAGGGGTAAAGGCATGTAATTTATCCAAGGCTTTTTGCTTGGTTACATCACTCATCCAATCCAATTTTTGAATTCGAATTTCAAAGGCTTTTCTCAAATTTTCAATTAACACCTTCATGCGCTCCTTGGCCTCGGGTTTGAAGTAATTCTTTACATATAATTGACCCAATAATTCACCGATGGTTCCATCGGTTAGACTAGACATCCGTTGCCAACGTGGAGTTTGAACTTTTTGACCTGTCAATAATTGGTTGAAACTAAAATTAGCTTTGACAAAAGGGCTACTTAAATTCGGCGCAGCGCCTTTTAAAATGGACCATTGTAAATATACTTTCCATTGGTTGATGGGAGTTTCTTTGACCATTCGATTGACTTCTTCGAAAAACTTAGGCGCTGAAACTAAAATAGAATCTTGCTTAGGTACATTCAGTTGCGCAAAAAAAGCTGTCCAATCTATTTCATTGGTCTTTTGCTGAAATTCATCCCAAGTGAACTTATTATAGGTTTTATACGGATCTCGCATTTCTACTCGAGACATTTGCGCATTAGCTAATTGCTTTTCTAAACCAAACACAATGTCGGAATTGGCTTTAGCCAGATCAGCAGGATTTCCTACTAATTCAAATAAGGTCTTGATGTAATTTTTATATACTTCTTGAACCTTGGCACTTCTCATATCCGATTTTAAATAGAAATCACGATCAGGTAGGGTTGTTCCTCCTTGCGCTAATTGAGGTACCATTTTTTCTACATTTTTTCGGTCTTGTCCTACGCCAAAACCAAATAATGGAGAGCCAATACCCGAAACTCTAAATTGAGCTAAGGCATCTAATACTTCCTTCTTGCTTGAAAGAGCATTTACCTGATCTAAATCTGCTTTGATAGGAGTATAGCCTAATTTTTCAATGGCTAAACTATCCATAGCCGCGGTATAAAAATCAGCTACGCGTTTTTCAATACTGCCTGCGGGATAGCTTTTTTGGTTTAATTTGACCTCTTCTAAAATCGTTTTAACGGCATTGATGTTGAAATCCCTTAATTGATTAAAGCTTCCCCATCTAGTTTCTTTGGCAGGAATGGGATTATTTTTTACCCAAGTGCCATTGGCATATTCAGCAAAGTCATCTCCAGGCTTCACTTTCGTATTCATGTTGGACTTATCAATGAATTTTTCTGGGCTCTGAGCGGCCAGTTTACCCGAACTTAGTAGTAAGCCAGATAATACCAAACAATGGTAAATTGTCTTCATATTTTATTTAGTTTATTGATTTTTTATAACTTCCATTTCAATTTAATATAACTTCTTCAATGAACAAATTGTTATCACTCTCTTTCGTACTGATATTTTCAGTATGCTCATCTCTAGCTCAGCAGCCAGTTTTGAAAACCTTAAGCCATGAGGCGATGATGTCACTCAAACGTGTGAGTGCACCTAAAATTAGTCCTGATGGTCAATGGGTCATATATTCCCAGCAATCGGTATCGTATGATACAGAATCCAACCAGAGTGATTTGTGGTTAGCCTCTGCGGATGGATCACAATCTCCTAGAAAAATTACGCAAACCAAAGCAGGAGAAGACAACTATTTTTGGCATCCATCAGAGAATCAACTATTTTTTACTGCCAAGAGGGAAGGAGATGAATCAGCACAATTATATACTTTGGATTTATCTTCTGGAGGAGATGCCCAACGACTAAGTGATTTTTCTTTGGGAATAGGAAGTCCACAAATTAGTGCCGATGGAAATAAAATTTTGTTTTCAGCCAAGGTTTTTCCAGGCATGTTTACCGATTCACTGAATAGAAAACAAGCGGATGAAAAGAAGAAGCTAAAATATAAAGCCAGAGTGTATACCACATTTCCTATTCGTTTATGGGATTCTTGGTTGGATGAAAAACAGTCGCACGTATTTGTGCTGGATTTTAAAACCCAACAAGTCCAAAATGTTTTCAGGGGTATCAGCTTAGTTCAATCCAAAGGTTTTCAATTGGGCTCTTTTACTTGGGCTCCAGACCAGCAGTCTGTTGTTTTTACTGCGACGATAGACCAGAATACCACAGCCTATCAAAATTCCATTTCGAAAATATATCAAGTAAGTATACAAGGCGGAAAGGAAAAGCTATTAGTAGATGATACGGGGGATTACAGTTCGATAGATTTTTCCAAAGACGGGAAGTATGCTGTGGCACTAGGAGCTCCGCTTAATCAAACGAAGATTTATCAGTTAAATCGCTTGTACCGTTTTTCATGGCCAGATATGTCAAATAAAACGGAATTAGTCAGTTCCTTAGATCGACCTATCAATCAAATGGAGGTGTCTAACCAGTACATCTTGGCCAGTATAGAAGACCAAGGGGTAGATCGCTTAATCCGGATTTCTTTACAAGATGGAACTTATCAAGCTGTATTGGGTGGGCAGCAGGGGTCTTATAGTCAAGTATCTCTTTCAAATCTAGAAAATGTGTTTGCTTATCAATTCAATAGTATGGCTAGCCCTCCTGAAGTTTTGGTACATCATTCTGACAAGGAAGTAGCCATTTCAAAAGCCAATATGGCATGGTTGAAAAACTATGATGTGAAAGATCCAGAAGTATTTTGGACGATGAGTCGGGGTAAAAAAATCCGAAGTTTTCTATTGAAGCCAGCTTCTTTTGATCCAGCCAAAAAATACCCGCTTTTTGTTTTGATGCATGGTGGTCCTGCTATTTCCTTTAAAGATGCGTATGGTTATCGTTGGAATCCACATGTGTTAGCCGGAACGGAATACGTTATCGTTATGACAGATTATACGGGTTCCGTAGGCTATGGAGAAAAGTTTGCTCAAGACATTCAGTTTGACCCATTTAAAGGTCCAGGCCAAGAAATATTGGATGCCGCCAATGATGCCATTAAACGCTTTTCATTTATTGATGGAAGTCGACAAGCGGCTGGTGGAGCCAGTTATGGGGGACATTTGGCCAATTGGATGCAGGCCAGTACGAGCCACTTTAAATGCCTGATTGCCCATGCAGGTTTAGTCAATTCAGAAGCCCAATGGGGCACCTCTGATTATATTTGGGGTAGGGAATTGATGAATGGTGGAGCACCCTGGGTACCAACTAAAACTTGGAAAGAACAGAATCCCATGCGGTTTGCCGCTAATTTTAAAACGCCGATTCTCTTAACGGTAGGTGAAAATGATTTCCGAGTGCCCATCAATAATACCTTGGAAAACTGGAGTATTTTGCAGCGACAAAAAGTACCGAGTAAGTTGATTGTTTTTCCAGAAGAAAATCACTGGGTGTTAAAGGCAGAAAATTCTCGTTTTCATTACCAGGAAATTCGAAATTGGTTAGCTACATATTTGAAATAGCACAGAAAAGCCCAAGCATGTAAATCGTGCTTGGGCTTTTTTTGATTTTCCTTTTTGTCAGTTTTAAGATATTAATTGAGCTCAATCATTTTGCCTGTTTTAACGGATTCGTCGCAAGCAAAAGCTATTTTTAGACTATTTACTGCGTCAGCAACATGGTCTGTTAAATCCCAGTTTTGAGTTATCGCATCATAGAAATAAGCTTGCTCTCGATCGCATAAACCCTGATGATCAGGTTCATCCAATAAATTGACCCATTCATCTTCTTGGGTAAACTCATTTTGTGCATTGATGTTGGCCTTATGAACTCGAAGAGATTCGGTTTTGGTATGCGACTCTACAGAATCCGATTTCCCTTCTCCTCCTGCATCTTTAGCCACAATGGATACTGAACCTTTAGGGCCGAATACGTCTTTAACAAAATAAGCAGTTTGAGAAATCATAGGTCCCCAACCAGCCTCATACCAGCCTACAGAACCATCCTCAAAATGGATTTGAAGTTGGCCGTAATTATAATTATCTGCGGGAATATCATCTGTCAATCGTGCACCTATAGCTGACACTCGGATAGGTTTAGAACGCGTCATTTGGCACATGACATCGATGTAGTGTACGCCACAATCCACGATGGGACTAAGGCTTTTCATTAAATTACGGTGTACATCCCACATGTATCCGTGGCTTTGCTGGTTTAAGTTCATCCGCATCACCAAGGGTTTTCCTAATTCTTTGGCGATTTCTATGAATTTCATCCATGAGGGGTGGTGACGAAGTATATAGCCTACTACGAGTTTTTTGCCTGTTTTTCGAACTACTTCTGCCACTCTTTCTGCGCCAGCCAAAGAATCAGCTATGGGTTTTTCTAAAAACACATGACAACCTGCTTCCAAGGCAGCTATGGCATATGCCTCATGGGTATCTGGATATGTTGAAATACAAACTGCATCAGGTTTGGTAGCTGTTAAAGCTGTAGCATAATCCGAAAACAGATCATATTGGCCGCCTAAAGCTTGATTTAATTTTTCCTTACTAGCTCCGGTAGAAACTAAACCACAAATTTCAAAACCCTCATGGGTATGAAAAGACATGGCATGTGAGGCTCCCATATTTCCGCAACCTACTACTAATACACGTAATTTATTTGTTGAACTCATTGGTCTTCCTTATTTGAATCGTGAAATTATAAAGAAAGAGGGATAAATAGTAAGGGGGCTGTCGGGTTTTCTCCCTTCAAACTTCCATTCGGGTCTTATATCGTAAATTCATGCGAAATAAATTTTATTGTATCAAAACAATACATTATAATTGTGGAAATAAAACCCAAAAATCATGAAAAGAAGACAGTTTATTCAGCAATCAAGTACCTTGTTAGCCTCCTCTTTATTTTTGTCCAAAGCAGCTAATGTGGATAGCATGTTGACTTCTAAACCTTTGGGTCTTCAATTATTTACTTTGTTCAATGTTATTGATCAAGATGTACCAGGAAATTTGAAGAAAGTAGCTGATTTGGGAATTCAGGAATTAGAATCTGCCTTTAGTTTTAAGCCTATGTTTTATGGCTATACTGGCAAGGAATTCAAATCATTGACCAATAATTTGGGTTTGAATTGGGTTTCTCACCATGTGATGGGAGCTCCTTTGAAACCTCGTCCTGGTTTTGATGTGAGCAAGATGCCTAAGTTCTTAACATTAAAAACGGATGCTAGTCAGATTGTGGATAATGTGGCTGAGGCGGGTTTAAGCTATCTAGTATGTGCCAACATCCCGATTGAGTCTAAATCTGAAGTTTCCGAAGCGGTAGATACATTAGGGAAATCAGCTGAATTAGCTAAGAAAGCTGGACTTACCTTTTGTTACCATAACCACGATGCTGAATTTAAAGTAATCGATGGACAAAGAGCTTTTGATGTATTTTCAACTCAAATTTCTTCCGATTTATTAAAATTTGAGTTGGATTTAGGCTGGGCTACCAAAGCTGGAGAGAACATTATTGAATTATTCAAAAAGCAACCTGGTCGTTTCCCACTTTGCCACATCAAAGATTTTGATGCAGATTTCAAAAATATAGTTCCTGTAGGACAAGGTATCGTGAATTACGAACCTATTTTCAAAGCAGCTTCCATAGGAGGCTTACAACATTTCTTCCTAGAGCATGATATGCCGAAAGATGCATTTGAAAGCATCCGTTTAGGTAAAAGTGCTTTGGATAAAATTTTATAAAATACCTAAAAATCCCCTAAGAATCCGCCAAGATATAAAACTGGTACGGTTGAAAACCTAAACTGCCTTTTTCTAAAGAAACTTGTTTCTTGGACCAAAGGCAGTTTTTATTTTGTTTGTTTGGTTCTATGGCATGCACGGGGATTATTTGTTCCAAAGATGAGAAATTGAACAAGAAATAGACACGCTCATTACCTATATAGCGAACATATCCCACAATGGATTTATTGGTGCAAGGAAGCCATTCCAGATTTTTTAAGTCGGCAACAACCTTTAGTTTTTTGCGCAAAGCAATTAATTCTTTCAGAGACGCATAGACCTTATTTTCCACCGTTCCTTTTTTCTTTACCAGCGCATTTTTTTCCCAATGAATGATGGGACGATGCATCCAACGGTTATCATAACTTTTACTAGGGTCTTGGAGGTAAGAATAATCGTTTGTATAAGCGGCCTCATCCCCATAAAATAACATGGGAATGCCACCTAAGAATAGGCAGTGCGCCTCCATCAAAAGAATTTTTTGAATGGATTCTTCAATCCATCTAGGGTCTTTGGCTGCTAGCGCTTTTTCTAAACCACATAAAGAAGCTAAGGAGCCCGATATACGGGCATCTTGGGTTTTGGGGTTAATCGCAAAAAGAGCTCCAGCTGCAGGAGAATCAGCTTGTATACCTCCGTAATAATTTTTTAAATAAAAGCGATGTAAATAAGGAGTAAATCCAACATTGGCAATCATGTAGTCGTCATATCCCAGGCCAATATCATCATGACAGCGGGTATAGGTAATCCACGAGCTACCTAAAGGTTTTTTTGCTAGCTCGTGCTGAGCTTCTAGCATAATTCTTGTATCTCCTGTCGCTAAAGTATCCCATTGTAATGCCATATGAGTAGCATTATAGGCAAAATCACATTCATGCGTGGTATAGCGGTCTTTTCCAAAATATTCCATGATTTGAGCAGGAGCCACAATCGCTTCTCCTAAAATGGCCATACCTGGTGTGGCCACTTCCGTACATAATTTTATCAATTGAAGTAAAGAATGCGCTTCAGGTAAATTTTGGCAGCTAGTACCCATTTGTTTCCAAATGAAAGCGGGTGCATCGATACGGACAATATCCACACCCAAATTGCCATAAAAAAGCAAGTTGTCCAGCATTTCTATCAAGACTTTAGGATTACTATAATTTAAATCCCATTGGTATTGATGAAACACGGTCATTACCCATTTTTGTACAGAATCTTGAAAGGTGAAACTGCCAGGAGAACTTTCTGGAAAAATTTCGGGCATCGTATTTTCCATTTGATCAGGAATAGTACGATCATCATAGAAATAATAATAATCTTGAAATTCACGATTACCCGATTTGGCTTTTTTAGCCCATTCATGGTGATGCGAAGTATGATTGAGTACCATGTCAATCATCAAGTACATATCTTTTTCTAATAAATGAGCTTGAAGCCTTTTTAAATCCTCAATAGTTCCCAGTTTATTTTCAATTACACGAAAGTCTTCCACCGCATAACCTCCATCACTTTCTCCTTCAGGACTTTTAAATAAGGGCATCAAATGCAGTAAGTTGACCCCTAAATCTTCTAAATAAGTTAATTTATTTCCTAATCCTTCAATATTCCCAGCAAAGCGATTTACATACAGGCTCATACCCGTTATTTCATTGCTCAAAAACCATTTCCCTTTTTTCTCTTTGGCCTCGTCCCTGTTTTTTAGTGAGGGGCTTCTATCCAGATGTGCTTGAAAAAGGACTTGAATCAATTGCCCAAACATATCTCTTGCCTGGGGTAAATGCCCATATATACCCGCAAATAGCGTATGTATATCATCTATATTGGCAATTAAACGATGTAGAAAATAGTAATCTTGAGTCGATTTGCTTAATTTTTTCGACTGACTTACTGAATCAATGAAGGGTTGTAATGTAGGATTATACACGTTTACTTAATTAAAAATAGCTGAATTTAAATGACGGAAAGCTTCCATAGCTCCCATGTATTCACAGGTGCGGGCTCCTGCTTTATTGGCATTAAGAATGATTTTTGTCCATTCTGCCGGACTCAATTGAACAAGGTCTTTGACCTGAAATTGATCTAATTGATACAGAACCGCACCCACAAAGGCATCCCCTGCACCCGTAGTGTCCGTCGGTTGGATGGGGATGCTCGAAATGGTCCAAGTTTTACCTGACAAACCTAATAGCGTTCCTTCTTTTCCTAAGGTGATGGCAAATACCCCTGGACAAATATGGAGTAGTCTTTCGGTAGCCTCAGCCAGAGTAGTAGTGCGGGTTATCAGCATAGCTTCCTCATCGCTCAGCTTTACGAAGTCGGCCTGCTGGAGAAAAATGATGGATTGTTGAATGAAACTTTCTTGTTTATCAGCAAACAAAAGATGTCTATAATTAGGGTCAAAACTGATGACTTTACCGATCGCTTTAGCTTCTTTCAATAATTGATAATAAGCGTCTTTCAGTTGACCATCTAAAAAAGCAGTTGCCGATCCAAAGTGGATGATATGTTGTTGGCTTAAATCGATGGACTTTATGTCATCAATGCTTAATTGGGCATCTGCTCCTCGGTTAAAGACAAAGTCCCTTTCTCCATCCAACATTAAGGAAACAAAGGCAAAGGTGGTAAAGTATTGATCGTCCAAATGAACATGTTGGGTATTTACCCCAAAGCTATTCATGACTTCTTGTAATTGTTTGCCAAATGGATCATTCCCCACCTTGGCACTTAAATAGACTTCTCCACCCAATGCTGCTATAGCGGCTGCTACATTGGTGGGAGCTCCTCCCGGTTTTTTAAGAAAATTTTCACCAGCCGATAAAGTAGATCCTTTATCGGTACATATCATATCTATCAGGGCTTCACCGATACAGAGTACACTCATGATTGGGACATTTTAGATTCATTCGTAGGTATAAAAGCTGTGGCTATGGCGGCTACAGCCAGCAAAGCTCCTGCGAAGGAAATAGCATTCCTTGGGTCGGAACCTAATATCTTTTCAAAGATAGCGCCAAAACTTAAGGTCTGGATAATCATAGGAATCACAATCATCATGTTGATGATACCCATGTAAACGCCATAACGTTCCTTAGGTAAACTTTCAACGACTAATAAGTAAGGAACGCCCATCATGCTGGCCCAGGCCACCCCAAAACCTATCATGGGAGCAAACAATAAATATTTATCATGAATGGTGGGTAAAATGAGCAAGGATACGGTAGCGGCTAGAAGACATACAATGTGTACCCATTTTGGCCCAAATTTTTTGGCTAGGCCCACTAAGAAAAAGGCAGATAAAAAGGTGATGACATTATAAAAACCATTGACTAAACCAGTCCATGCTGCGGCTTCTTCATATAGTTGGATGTTTTCCTCCGAGCTGGTATTCCAAACGGAGCGCGCGATGCTTAATGGAACATATTGCCAGTAAATGAATAGGGCATACCATTGGAATAAATAAACTAAGGCGAGTTGCCACATGACACGGGGCATATCACCAATGGCCTCAAAGATCTCAAAAAAAGGATCTAAGAAATTGCGTTTTTGGGCACGCATGTGAATTAATTCTTCGTCAGATGGTGGAATCTCTGGTGTTTTTACCACTGACCATAGGACGGAGGTGATGGAGCAAAAGCTGCCCACAAAGAAGGATCCATATACCCAATATGGTATCCCGACTTCACTTTGCCCTTTGATGAAGCTTTGAAATACAAATAAGGAAACATTGGCTAAGGTGATTCCCAGACCCGTGAAAAAACTCTGGGTGAGAAAACCTGTGGCCAATTGCTCACTCGGTAATTTATCCGCAATGAATGCCCGATAAGGCTCCATGGCCGTATTATTTGCTGCATCCAAAATCCACAATAAGCCGGCAGCCATCCATAAGCTCCGACTAAATGGAAAAGCAAATAAACAAAGACTGCAGGCAATAGCGCCAATTAAAAAGAAGGGTTTTCTGCGGCCATATTTGGGGTGCCAGGTCTTGTCACTTAATGCTCCAATAATGGGTTGAATAAGTAATCCAGTGACTGGGCCAGCTAGGAACAAGAGAGGAAGCTCTCCTTCATGTGCTCCTAAAAAGCTGTAAAGTGGTCCAACGGCCGTTTGCTGTAATCCAAAACTGTATTGAATTCCAAAAAATCCAACATTCATGTTAATGATTTGTTGGAAGCTTAAACTAGGTTTTACTAGGGGCATAATGTATTTATTGCAAAAATAAATATAAATAATACCATGTATAAAACCTGCTTTTTTATGGAAATAATTGAATTAAAATTTAATATTCTTGGGATAAGGGGTGAACCATTAACTCATCGATTACTACATGTGGAGGTTGATTCATGATAAAATAGATGCTATCAGCCATATTCTCACATGTCAACCAGGCTTGATGACTTTGGTCTCCTTGAGGTTCTGGATGAAACATGGTATCCACCAATCCTGAATATACCGTAGAAACTTTTATTCCATCCTTTCTCACTTCTTTTCTAAGGGCTTCTGTAAAGGCATGTTGGGCATATTTAGATGAGCAATATAAGGAACCACCATCAAAAACGCGTTTAGCGACATCGGAAGCAATGGAAATGATATGTCCTTTTTTAGCAGCTTTCATACTGGCTAATACTGCTTTCGAGAAAAGAAATGTCCCCTTGACATTGGTATTATATATTTGATCCCAATTTTCTACGGTATAGCTTTCTGTTGGCCCAAAAACACCGGAACCAGCATTATTGATGAGAAAATCAATCCCTTGGAAGGTGTGTGCTGTCTTTTCCACGGCATAATTTACAAAGCTTTCATCAGCGACGTCCCCCACAAAATACAAAGGGCGGTGCCCAATTTCTGCAATACTCTCCGCCAGATCCTTTAATTCGCCTTTACTTCTAGCAATGAGACCTAATTGGAAGTTGTGTTCTGCTAATAATAAGGCGAGGGCTTTTCCTATTCCTTTAGAGGCACCAGTGATGATGGCAACAAGTGGTTTTTGTGACATGGTTCTATTTTTTTTCTAAGATAAGGAATTGAGCTGATATGGATATCGACATAATTATTGATTTCGACTTTTTGTTTTCGGTATTTAACGATTGCTGAACATATTTCAAGAATCATTCCTTTAATTTAAACATAGTTCTACACCACCCTAAATTGATGATACATTGAAAAGGAAAGATTTTTTATTAAAAGCAGGTGCCTCCGTATTGATGGGGCCTGTTGCCATGGTAGCTTGTAAATCAGAAGAAACGCTGAGTCCATCCAGTACCTTAAGTTCAAGTAATAATTCTTCTTCTAGTAGTTCATCCAGCACCTGTAAAGTAGGTGATATTGAAACGGATGGCCCTTACCCATTATACAATAAGCGGGATGCTACGATTACTCATGCGGATATCACCGAAGGTAAAACGGGAATCCCATTGAACATGGTCATTGCCATTAAAAACGTGAGCGCTAACTGTGCTTTATTACCCAATGCACGCGTGGATGTTTGGCATTGTGATAAAGATGGTTATTATTCTGGTTATACAAATACGGGTTATTTAGGCACTCAAGACAATACGGCGAAAACCTTCTGTCGTGGAATTGCTAGCACTGATGCCAATGGTATCGCTAAATTCACCACCATTTATCCAGGTTGGTATCAAGGTCGTGTGACTCACATACATGCCCAAATTTATGTAAATAACGTATTGAAATTAACCACGCAAATTGCTTTTCCAGAGGAAATCAATACGGCTGTGTATACTACAGATTTATATAAAGCTCATGGGCAAAATTCGACTAAAAACACCACGGATTCCATTATTAAGGACTCTTTGTCTAATGAGTTGGCTAGTGTAAAGTCCAATGCATCAGGAGGGTATGATTTAAATCATACGATTTTTATAGCCGTTTAGATTTGTTCCTAGATGGAAAAGAGGCTTCTGCCTCTTTTTTTATGTTCAAAGCTTTTTGTTTGTAATATTTTTGTATTAATTTAAATTATTCCAACACAAAATTAAAGCTATGAAAAAAGTCAACGACATTTTATCGCAAAGAAAAAGGGATACGATTACCGTAGGACCTGATACGCATGTGATTGAAGCATTAAAAATTATGCAAGATCAAAACATTGGTTCTGTGGTTGTGATGGAAGGAAACCAATATTTGGGTATCATGACCGAAAGGGACTATGCTCGCAAGGTGATTTTACTAGGCAAAAGTTCGATTGATGCCTCTGTCAAGGAAATTATGTCCACGGATTTACCCCATATCAACCGAGAAACAACGCTCGAGATGTGTATGATTATCGTATCAGAAAAAAACATACGTTATTTACCTGTTTTAGAAAATGGTCATTTTGCAGGAATTATCTCTGTCAATGATTTGATTACAGCTACTATCCAAGACCATTTGGATACGATTGAGCATCTAAAAAATTACATACAAATGTAAGGATTGGGTGTGGAGATAAGTCATATCGCATTTTTGATTAATCCTTTTTGTTCCAAAAGAACTAGAACGTATGCGCATTGGGTGGAGGAACAAGTCGAATTAAAGACTCAAGGTACGCTACGCGTGGTCATGTTTTTTCAAGATTGGCCTCCAAATTTAGATGGTTTTAATCAAATTTGGGTGCTGGGTGGGGATGGGACCTACAATTATTTTGCAAATGCTTATCCTAACTGCCATCTTCCCATTGCCTTTTTCAAAGGGGGCACAGGAAATGATTTTTATTGGAAATTGTATGGAGATGTCACTAAGGAGGCTCATTTAAACATCATCTTGTCTGAAAAAAGTCGGGCCGTAGATGCGGGAATGTGCAATGGTCAATTGTTTTTAAATGGAGTGGGCATGGGTTTGGAAGGAGAGGTCTTGGAGTCCATGAATGCCATACGAGCCATTGGTGGATTAATTGGCTATTTTTTGGCGGCCATACCTCAGATTTTCACCTTTCGGTCATTTCCCATTCGCATGAGTTTAGGCAGCGAATGGATAGAGCGCCGTGTTTTTTTATGCATGGTTTTTAATTCTTCTAGAGCGGGAGGAGGCTTTCATTTTATCCCCAATGCATCTATCTGGGATAACCAATTGGATATATTGCTTTGTGAACCTTTATCTATTTTTAAACGAATATGGTATTTGCCGAAGATCCAACAAGGCAAACATGAACATATTTCATTTCTACATTTTCAACAAGCTAAGCAAGTTACCATACTGTCTGAGCGGAAGCTGAAAGCCCAAATAGATGGTGAATTAATAGTCTCAAATCGTTTTGAGTTTCATGTCTTGCCTGGTCATTTTCATGTCATCGTTCCTTAAATATTCATTCATCTGTTTTTCAACCCTTATATTTATCGTAATATTGCGATACAATAAAATTTAATTTACCATGTATCCAGCTTTAGAGGCAAAAATTCAAACCATTCGTGAACGACCAATTTCAGCAGAGAGAAAAGAACAGATTGCTGTATTGGTGGCCTATATGAAGGATTGTTTACAACAAGGAAAGCCTTTGCGATTAAATTTTATTTGTACACACAATTCTAGGAGGAGTCAATTTTCTCAGATTTGGGCACAAACGGCCGCCGATTTTTTTGGTATTCCTTTGCAAGCGTATTCGGGAGGAGTGGAGGAAACGGCTTGTAATGAGCGGGCTGTGGCTTCTATGCAACGCTTTGGTTTTCAGGTCATCAAACGAGGACATGCTAATCCTGTATATGTTATTTTTCATACAGAAGATGCCCAACCTATGATAGCTTTTTCTAAAATTTACGATAATCCCATCAATCCACATCAGCAATTTGCTGCGGTGATGACATGTGCTCATGCCGACGAAAATTGCCCTTACATTTCAGGGGCTTCAGTCAGGATTCCTTTAAGATACGAGGATCCAAAAATGTATGATGATAGTCTGGAGGAGGCATTTCAATACGACGAGCGTTCTGCCCAAATAGCCTCAGAATTGTTTTATGCCTTTGAAATTCTTAGCTCGTATGATCTCTGAAAATGAGCCATTTCCCCTTGATTTTTTTCAAGAGTAAAGTAAAATGCCCGCCAACATCTCCTAATTTGGGTCTAACTAAATTCCATTTTCCAATAACCCAAGCCGTTTTAGAAGCCGTCACGTCCACTTCCAAAATATCAAAGCTCAATTGCCCCATGGCTTCCTGATTGGGATAGCTTTTTTGATATCGAGCTAAGGTGGCATCCCAGCCTTGGGTTATTCCATTTTTACTGATAAATTTTAAATCTGTCGAATGGTGATAATAAGCCATAAAGCCTGAAATATCACCTTGATTCCATAATTTATTCTGTGTAGCTAAAATGGCTCGGATGGAAGCTTCATCTGAATTTGTTTGAGCCAAACTGCTGAATGAAAGCAAGAAAAGTAAACATATTTTACCCATCATGTGAATCTGGTTTTTTGAAAATTAGGGATTTTTTTCAGGATTTATGATGATTTTTATAGCTATTTCAGCCTTTGTCGACAAATAGTGCGTATTGGTAGCAAAAGCATATATGCATTTTTTTCATTCGACTTATTGTATCATTTTTGTAAAATGAACAACCTTACATATATGAAACACTTTACAATGGGCAGGTTAACGCGCCTTTTAATGCTCTCTTGCGTTGCTCTTTGGTCATTCCAAGGAAATGCACAGGCTCCTGATGAAAATAGATTCGTTAAGTCTGTATTAATGGAAAAATTAGATGAACCTATGGAAATGGTTTTTTTACCAGATGGTCGCATTTTATTTGTAGAAAGAAAAGGGGATGTAAAACAATACAATCCTAGCACCAAAGAAACGAAAGTCATAGGGCACATTGTTGTCAATACAAAATACAAGAACCGTGTGGGTATGGTTCGTGAAGCTGAAGAAGGCTTAATGGGTATTGCAGTGGACCCTAATTTTAAAGTGAACCATTGGTTGTATGTATATTATGCTCATCCAACTGAAAGTAAGCACATTTTAGTGCGTATGGAGTTGAAAGGCGAGGAATTATTAGTAGACCAGCAAAAAGTTATTTTAGAAGTGCCTACTCAGCGTGAGGAATGTTGTCATACAGGTGGGGGCATGGCTTTTGATAAATCTGGAAATTTATTCTTGACCGTAGGTAACAATACCAGTAACAGTAATTCAGATGGATATGCCCCTATTGATGAGCGTGCCGGACAAGCTTATTGGGATGATCAACGTGGAGCGGCTAATACTAATAATTTATTAGGAAAAATTTTACGTATTCATCCAGAGAAAGATGGATCATATACGATTCCCAAAGGAAACTTATTTCCAGTTGGAACTCCCAAGACACGTCCTGAAATCTACACGATGGGACATCGTAACCCTTGGAGAGTTAGTATAGATTCTAAAACAGGTTATATCTATTGGGGAGAGGTAGGCCCTGATGCATCTGTTGATTCAGATAGAGGACCCCGAGGGTATGATGAATTTAACCAAGCTAAGGGTCCAGGATTTTTTGGATGGCCCTATTTTATTGGAGACAACAAAGCCTATGCCGATTATAATTTTGAGAATTCTACTTCAGGACCTCGTTTTAATCCAGTTAAACCTTTGAATGAATCTCCTAACAACGATGGTTTAAAGGAATTGCCTACTGCTCAAAAAGCATTTATTTGGTATCCATACGGTACTTCGGAAGAGTTCCCATTAGTAGGAGCTTCTGGTAGAAGTGCAACTGGTGGTCCTGTTTATCATCGTTCTGATTTTCCTATCACCTCAAAACGCGCATTCCCTTCGTATTATGAAGGAAAATGGTTGATCGTGGAGTTTATGCGCGGATGGATTATGTCAGTTACTTTAGACGAAAATGGTAACTATAAATCCATGGAGCGTTTCTTGCCTAATCAAAGTTTTGGTAGTGCTATTGACATGAAGTTTAGTCCAGATGGAGATTTATATGTCTTAGAATATGGTTCTGCTTGGTTCAAAGGGAATGATAATGCTAGATTAGTGAAGATCGAATACCAAGGAGGAAATAGAAAACCATCTGTGGAAGTGAGTGCTGGCAAATTAAGTGGTGCAGCACCGTTCAAAACAAAATTGTCTGCAGAAGGAACGAAAGATTATGATGGTGATAAATTGACCTATACTTGGACTGTTAAAAAACAGGGTAAAGTGGTACAAACCTTGACAGGTGAATCTCCAGAATTAGCATTAAGTCAATCAGGAAAATACCAAGTTAGTTTGAAAGCTACAGACCCTAAAGGTTTGAGTAATACTGCTTCTTTGGAAGTTCAGGTAGGTAATGAATCTCCTAAAGTGGACATTGTAGTTCCAAGTGGTAATAAATCATTCTATTTCCCAGGTCAAAAATTGGCATACCAAATTCAGGTAGAAGATAAAGAAGACGGAGTTTTAGGAAAAGGGATTGCCCCAGAATCAGTAGCTGCTACGGTAGACTACATTGCTTCAGGATATGATCCAATTGAGATGTCTCAAAGTCACCGTAAAGCAGACAGTGATTTATTTGCTTCTGCTGGTTTGAAATTAATCAATCAAAGTGATTGTAAATCATGTCATATTTTAAATGTACGTTCAGTTGGACCTAGCTACCAAGAAGTGGCTGCTAAATACAAGGGACAAAATGTGGTGGATCAATTGGCAACTAAAGTGGTTGCTGGTGGAATGGGAGTTTGGGGAGAACATGCCATGAGTGCTCACCCACAGATTTCCAAAGCGGATGCTAAATCCATGGTTACTTATATCTTGAGTTTAGGGGATAAAAAAGCCAACAATAACATTCCATTGGCTGGTGAAATTGATGCTGTTATCCCGAAAGAGAATGTAGGTTCTAAAGGAGTATTTGTGGTACGGGCCACTTATTTAGACAAGGGAAATAATAAGATTTCTCCTGCACAATCGGAGAAATGGTTGCTATTACGTCATCCGTCTTTAGATCCAGAGAAAGCTGATTTGCGTTTTGGAATTCAACAATTGATTACTCCAGCACGTGCTACCAACATGGTGGGACAAAATCCTTACATTGCGTATAGGCAATTGGATTTGACTGGAATTAAATCCATGGAAATTTCAGCTTCGGCACAAGCACGTACCAATGCTACTGGTGGGGTCATTGAAATTCGTTTGGATTCACCAACTGGAACCTTAATTGGAAAAACAACACCAATTGCTGTTTCTCAGGCTACTGGTTTTGGTCCTCCTCCAGCAGCAGCTAATTCACAACAGAAAGGTGCACCTTTGGGAACTCCTACTACAGCTCCAGCAGCTGGGGCACCAGCTGGTCAAGGTGGTGGGCAGAGAAGAATGGGTGGTCCGGCTCCAGTTAAAGTAGATATTCAGGCCGTAAGTGGTTCACACGATATCTATTTTGTAGCAGTTAATCCTCAAACAGCACCCCAACAAATTGTCGTGCAGATTTCAGGAATAGAAGTGAAGCAATAAGCTCACAATAAATCCATATAAAAGGAGTTTTCTACACGTTCACAGCGGAAGAAAACTCCTTTTTTTTGTTTGTTAATGCGTAGATTTGTGGGCCATCGGTCTTTATTCCATGTGTAAATTATTGAATATGAAAAAAGTAATCTTGATTTTGGGAGCATTCGTTTCCTACATCATTCCTGGTTTAGCACAAAAAAATATTACGGCAGCTTCTGATGCTAATGCCCCTTTGCATGCCCTTCAACCCGATTATCCTACACCCTATGTCGTTCCTAATGAAGGACAAATCAAAGCAACGGTGGATAAGGTTTATACGTATTTGGAAAAGGCTACACCTGCCAATTTGATTCATAAAGCTTCTGGAGAAGGTTGGAATCCATACCAAATTTATTCTGATCAATTAGTCTTTGCCAAAGGGGATTTTAGACCTGTTTCTTATGAGTTTGGAGTAACATACCATGGTATGTTGGCCTTAGAAAAGGTTAGTGGTGATGCCAAATACAAAGAGTTTGTATTTAAGCGATTGAAATTTATCCTTGAGACTTTACCCAAGGCCTATCAATATACGCAGCAAAATCCCACTAAATCTCATGTGTTGAGTGGTTTAATTAATCCAAAAGCATTGGATGATATTGGAGCGATGTCCATGGCTTTTTTAAAAGCAAAACGTGCTGGATTCGATGGAGATGATTCTTTAATTACCCAAAAGGCATTGAACTTTATCTTAAAAGAAGAACATCGATTACCCGATAAGACCTTGGCTCGTATGCGTCCATTGCCCAATACCATTTGGTTAGATGATTTATATATGGCTATTCCAGCCTTATTACAGTTAGGTAAGGATTCGGTGAATGTGAATTGTTTTAATGAAGCGGTATTTCAGTTTGAATCCTATCAAAAACGTATGTTCAATCCTAGTTTAGGTTTGTTTATGCATGGTTATCTTGAAGGATCGGAGGAGCATCCCGAATTTCATTGGGCTAGAGCTAACGGTTGGGCCTTGTTGACCAATGCAGAATTATTGGAGTTTTTGCCTGCGAATCATCCTGCCCGCCCAGCTTTATTAAGTCAATTAAAAAAGCATTTGAAAGGCTTAATGGCGCATCAAGATGGTACTGGTTTTTGGCATCAATTGATTGATCGGAATGATTCTTATTTGGAAACTTCAGCGACGGCTATTTATACCTATGTCTTAGCTAAAGGAGTAAACCAAGGTTGGTTGGATCCTCGAACTTATGGGCCAGCCGCCATTTTAGGTTGGCAAGCTACAGCCTCTAAAGTCAATGCACAAGGACAAGTAGATGGAACTTGTGTGGGTACAGGATTGGCTTGGGATCCTGCTTTTTATTTCAATCGACCGATATCACCTTTTGCAGCGCATGGGTATGGCCCAGTATTATTAGCAGGGGCGGCCATGTGGGAAATGATGAAAAATCATTCGTTTGAGATCAAAGATTCTGCTATTCATTTGAGGTAGTTAGATCCGAAGCCCAGCAGTTTTTTTCCAAGCTCGTTTAGCTCAGCTACTGGCTGTGTCTTTTCCTTCCCTCTTGGGTCTCCTGGAAAAGCATAACCTTCTGGCGCAATTTTGTTTTTCCATGAATTAATTCGCCAATCAAGTAAAGCTTGGTTATCGGGTTCTGCCGGCATCATGGAAATATATTGAGCAACACGTACTTTATCTTGGGTTAGATTAGGTCTGATTCCATGAGCCAACAGGCTATTAAAAATAAGTAAATCTCCTGCTTCCATTTTAATTTTGGTGAGTTGGAATCTGGTGGTGTCGGGCTTAAATCGATCACGATCTTCGGGTTGACTTAATTTCCAAGTATCATATGTGCGGTACAACTCGGGAATGCATTGAAAGCCTCCCATGTTTTCGTCTGTTTGGTCTACTAAAGCCAACACTCCTTGTACATTCACGGGTTTTGTTTCTGGATCATAATCCCAATGAATGAATCCTTTAAATGGTTTATCTGGTTGAACTGGAAAATTGAGATTACATCGATCTATGGTCACCCATAAATCATCTGTTCCCCATACATCCACAAAAGCATCATAAACTCGTTGGCTTTGTCGATTTGCCCAAAGCAAAGGATGATTGTACATTTCTACCATTCCTGAACCAATTAGTTCCCTCATTTGCATATCTGCTCTAGGTGGAGTATACCAAGAGCTTGCATCATTGGGGTCTTTTTCTTCAAATTCCCAAATGGCTTGTGCCGTTTGAGCAGCTTGTTCTTTGGAGATAGCATTTTTTACCACGATATAGCCTTCACGTTTCCAGAATTTAAATTCCTCTTCGCTTAATGCTCTCAGAGATTTTGCTGAGTTTCCATCATTCAATTGACTGATACTACTTTTCGCAAGAGATGGGTTACCAGGTATGTTTAAATGAGCATTCATGGTTGCCATCGTGGTGTGTTGGGTGTTCCTTGTATTCATGTTTTGTTTGAAATTTGAATGATGCAAATTAGCAAGAGTCAATTTCTATTTTTAAGATAGAATTAACCACTTTTATAACAATATTGATATTTATTGTGTAGTATAGAGATTAAATTATCAATTTGGTTAAAATGAAGGTTCAGTTTGAAGCGATACAAATCCAGGAGGAAAGTTCATTTCGGATTTTGCAGACTCCCCATTTGCAAGATTTTTATTTATGGCATTCTCATCCAGAATATGAATTACTTTATATCGAAGCGGAGGCAGGCCCTAGAAGGGTAGGAAGTCATGTGAGTCAATACCAACAAAGTGATTTAGTGTTTATAGGTCCGCACATTCCTCATTTAAATTTTGATTATGGGTTGAAAGTACCCTACCGTAAAATAGTGGTTCAGATGAAGGAAGATTTTTTGGGGAGGACTTGGGCAGAAGTACCGGAATTGCATGCAATCAAGGAATTATTTGAAAGGGCAAAAACGGGAATCGTTTTTGAAGGAGACAGGAAAGTGGAATTGGGTCAGCGTTTGATAGCTTTACCTGAGTATTCGCATTTTGAACAGTTTATTGAGATTTTGTCGATTTTTCAAGTGTTGGCTAAGGAAATGAAACCCATTTATTTGAATGAAATGGCGACCTGGGAAAATCCTTCACAAAAGAATCAGCAGCGTTGGAAAATCGTGAAGGAATGGGTTGAAAATCACTATATGGAATCTATTCCATTGGATGAAATAGCCGAGAAATGTCATTTGTCGAAAGAAGCCTTTTGTCGGTATTTTAAATCAAAAACGCAACTCACCTTTAGCCATTATGTGAATCAATATCGCATCACCCAAGCAAAGAAAATGTTAGTACAGGATCAAAGTATAGGCGATATTGCTTTTGCCTGTGGATTTGAGTCATTGTCGTATTTTACTAAAATTTTTACCAGGACCATTGGAGAAAGCCCGAATCAATATAGGAAGAAGATTCTTAAATAGTTTTTTTTGAAAATTAAGATTCTTTCAACTGAATTAAAATTGATCTTTTATTTCCTGAATGTATTCTGGGATCGTGATGTTTTGAATGTAGTCCAAAGCTATAATTTCATTTTGAAATCGATTTAACTTTTCATCAAATAGCCAAGAATTGAATTGCATAAAGTCATCAAATGTTTTCTTGGGTGGATCTTGTTTATTTATTCTTAATGTTTCACTAAACCAAGAATATAGGCATTTGAAAAGCTCTTTTGTTTCATTTTTATGGGCTTTTGTATCAAGACCATTTATGTCTGATAAAGCCTTCATATAATCATGCTTTTTTGCCTCTAGAATCAAAAAATGTTTTTCACCCAGTGGTTTCACTTCAGAGTTTCTTAGGCCATAATCAATGCCGAGTTCAAAAGGCATATTCATTCTAGCAAATTCATTTGCTTTTGTTGATTTTACTTTTGATAGGTCATGAATACTAAATTTACAGTGCTTAATAATTTCAGTTATTTTTAAAAGCCGAGATTGTCCAGAATCGGATACTTCAAGAGAAAGTCTAGGATTGAAACCGTTCTTTAAAACAATGTAAATAATAGGCTTTAACAAATCGTTTTTAAATGTTTCATCAAATGGACAATTAATGAAAATATTCTTTTCAAAATCCATTATTATTTATTGGCACTAAAGGAGTATTTGTTCTCTACCATGCCATTCTTTTTATGGATGTAAAAATCTGTTTTTTGATTTTGACTTAGCTTTTGCCCGTACTCGATGGCTTTTTCTTGGCTATCGAAATTTCTAATTGCCTTGGAAGTGCCTAATTTTTTAACTGACCAACCTCCTGAAAGCGTAGGAACTACATGATTCGATTTTTTTGTCATATTGTTGTCAATTTGAAATTTAAAATTGCAACTTTTGATTTTTAAAAAACTTGCGCTAAATCAAGTTTTGAATAAATATCAATTGATTGATGAAAAGCGATTAAAATCCTTTTTAAGACGTATTTTAGTACTTTGAGTAATTTTATCCAAGATTCAGCTTTTGAATGTAAAATTGAAACCAAGATGTTTGATTTAAGTGGAAAAGTAGCTTTAGTAACTGGATGTAAACGAGGTATAGGTAAAGCTATGGCCATAGGTTTGGCAGAAGCTGGTGCCGATATTATTGGTGTATCAGCTAATTTGGAATTACAAGGATCTGAAATCGAGAAAGAAATCCTTTCACTGGGACGAAAATTCAAAGCCTATCAAGCCGATTTTTCCAATCGAGAATCTTTGTATCAGCTCATCAAAAATGTCAGCTATGATTTTCCTAGAATTGACATATTAGTCAATAATGCAGGAACGATTTTACGTGATCCTGCGGCAGAGCACTCCGATGAATATTGGGATGAAGTGTTAGAAGTGAATTTAACTTCACAGTTTATTTTGAGTCGGGAGATTGGTCGCATCATGTTGAAACAAGGCTCTGGTAAAATTATTTTTACCGCTTCCTTACTGAGTTTTCAAGGAGGAATTAATGTGCCAGGTTATGCGGCTAGTAAGGGAGGAATTGCCAGGTTGACCATGGCCTTGGCCAACGAGTGGGCATCTAAAGGAATCAATGTCAATGCTATTGCTCCAGGATATATCGCAACCGATAATACCGCCGCACTACGGGATGATCCAGATCGGAGTACTTCTATTTTAAGTCGGATCCCTGCTGGAAGATGGGGGAATCCTAATGATTTTAAAGGGCCTTTGGTGTTTTTGGCTTCAGAGGCATCTAATTATGTGCATGGAACAATCCTGACTGTCGATGGAGGATGGATGGGTAGGTGATAAATTGTAAATGATAAATGATAAATTATAAGTTATAAATGATGGGGCATAAATTTGATAGCTAACATCTTTGAAACAAATTACAAACCTATGAAACATGTTTATTTAATTTTGTGCTTCCTCAGTACAGGGCTTTTTGCTCAGAAAATGGATGTCAACAAGCAGTTTGCTTTGGCAGGTCAACAATACCAACGCATGCTGGCGGATCACCCAGATACCAGCACCACGGTTCATTCAGCTCGGCCAGATGGAACCTATCGAAATATGCCTTCTAGTTGGTGGTGCTCCGGTTTTTTTCCTGGTAGTCTCTGGTTTTTATACGAGAAAACCAAAGATCCTCAGTGGGAGAAAGCAGCCCGACTTTGGACTGCAGCCGTCAAGAAAGAGCAGTACAATACTGGTACGCATGATTTAGGATTTATGATGTTTGATTCCTTCGGAAATCAATTGCGCTTAACCAAAGATCCACAAGCTAAACAGGTTTTAATTCAGTCAGCTAAATCTTTAGCAACCCGATTTGATCCAAAAGTGGGACTCATTAAATCTTGGAATAGCTTTAAAGGTGGATTTAAATACCCTGTGATTATTGATAATATGATGAACTTGGACTTGTTATTTTGGGCTTCCAGAGAAACAGGTGATCAGCGATTTCATGATATAGCCATCACCCATGCTGAAAATACCATCAAACACCATTTTCGCCCCGATTATTCTAGCTATCACGTTATTTTATATGATGAAGAAGGAAAGGTCTTAGCCAAGAAACAGCATCAAGGTTATCAAGACGAGTCCACCTGGACTAGAGGCCACGCTTGGGCTATTTATGGCTTTACCACCATGTACCGTGAAACCAAGAATAAAAAGTACTTGGATTTTGCTCAAAAAATCGCCGATTTCTATTTGAATCACCCCAATTTACCCGCAGATAAAATACCTTATTGGGATTTTTATGCTCCCAATATTCCCCATGAAGAGCGAGACGCTTCTGCAGGGGCTATTACCGCTTCAGCCTTGTTTGAGTTGAGTACTTATTCAGGAGCTAAGGGTAAACGTTATTGCCAAGACGCTGTGACCATGTTAAGTGCTTTGTCGAGTCCAGCTTATCGGGCCGCTTTGGGAGAGAATAATAATTTTCTGATCAAGCATTGTGTAGGGGCAAAATCATTAAACTCTGAAATTGATGTGCCCTTGGTTTATGCTGATTACTATTATTTAGAAGGCCTTTTGCGCTATGCGGCTCTGAATAAGAAAAGTAAAAAGTAAATCTAAGAGAAATGAATTCGGGGAATCCATGATTTTCATGGATTCCTTTTTATACCTTAAGGATGGTCTATTGATTTTTCTCTACATATAGGAACCATTTCCCTAAATAATCACTCACATTTTCATTAGTCGATTTTTGTTTTAATTCGTACCTTTGTGGCTTCATTTATTTCCAAGCCCCATGTCGATTAAAAAAATTCAATCAGCCTTAATTTCTGTTTATTACAAAGATGGTTTAGCACCTATCATTCAAAAACTTCATGAAGAAGGAGTGACCTTGTATTCTACCGGTGGAACTCAATCATTTATCGAAGAATTAGGTATTCCGGTCATTGCAGTAGAGGATTTAACAGGCTACCCTTCCATTTTTGGAGGTCGTGTTAAAACCTTACATCCCAAAGTTTTTGGTGGTATTTTGTACCGTAGAGACCATGCTTCCGATGTGGAAGTAGCTAAGCAATATGAAATTCCAGCGTTGGATTTGGTCATGGTGGATTTGTATCCCTTTGAAGAAACAGTTGCTTCTGGTGCATCTGATGAAGACATTATTGAAAAAATAGACATTGGTGGTATTTCTTTGATTCGTGGTGCAGCAAAAAACTTTGCTGATGTGCTAATTGTATCTTCGAGAGATCAATATGCGGAGGTATCTTCCATTTTTGATGTGAATGGAGCAGGTACAACGTTGGAACAAAGAAGAAGTTTTGCTCAAAAGGCTTTTACGGTATCCTCGCATTATGATGGAGCTATTCAGCGTTATTTCGCTGGAGAAACCGCCAATTTAGCCAATTATACGGCATTGCCTTCTCATACCTTACGTTATGGAGAAAATCCTCACCAGCAAGGTAAGTTTTATGGAGATATAGCTGCATTGTTTGACAAATTGCATGGGAAAGAGTTGTCTTATAACAACTTAGTGGATGTGGATGCTTGTTTATCCTTGTTGGATGAGTTTGAAGAAACAGCCTTTGTTATTATTAAACACATGAATGCTTGCGGCGTGGCAACAGGCAATTCGGTGAAAGAAGCCTATGATAAGGCTTTGGCTTGCGACCCCGTTTCGGCATTTGGAGGGGTATTGGCAACCAATCAGGAAGTGGATAAAGCTGCAGCGGAATCCATCAATCCTTTATTCTGTGAAATTTTAATTGCTCCATCCTTTTCTGAGGAGGCATTAGAGATATTAAAAACGAAGAAGAATCGCATTCTTCTAAAAAGAAATCAAGTAGAATTCCCTAAGGTGATGTTCAAGACATTATTGAATGGGGTTTTGGAGCAAGATAAAGATTTAGTGATGGAAGGTGTCGCGGATTTTAAAACAGTGACTGCCTTAGCACCTACGGAAGAACAAAAAAGAGCCTTAGCATTTGCTTTGAAGATTTGTAAGCATACCAAATCCAATACCATTGTTTTAGCCAAGGAAGGTCAGTTACTGGCTTCAGGAGTAGGCCAAACATCTCGTGTGGATGCTTTAAAACAAGCGATAGAAAAGGCCAAAGAATTTGGCTTTGATTTGCAAGGTGCTGTGATGGCATCTGATGCCTTTTTCCCATTCCCAGATTGTGTAGAGATTGCTAGTCAAGCAGGCGTAGTAGCCGTGACTCAGCCAGGAGGATCTATCAAGGATCAAGATTCCATCAATTTCTGTGATGCCCATCAAATGGCCATGGTCATGACAGGAATTCGTCATTTCAAACATTAAGATTCTGTGCATTTTTTCCCTGAGGAATTACTAGTTTTTCAGGGAAAAAATCCTTATTTTTAAAAAATTAATTCTAGAATTTTTAGAGGACTGCCCTATGCAATGAGGGAGTTCTTCATTTAACCCTTTTACACATCATTATGTCAGAAGCACAAGATTCGGCGGCTCTAGATAGAGCAAATTACGGTGCAGATAATATCCAAGTTTTAGAAGGTTTAGAGGCGGTTCGTAAGCGTCCTTCCATGTACATCGGTGATACCGGATTTAAAGGTCTACATCACTTGATTTGGGAGGTGGTAGACAACTCCATTGATGAGGCTTTAGCAGGTCATTGTGATTTGATTAAGGTGACCATCAATACCGATAATTCAATCTTGGTTGAAGATAATGGTCGGGGTATCCCAACGGGTATGCACACCAAGGAGAAGCGTTCTGCTTTGGAAGTGGTTATGACGGTGCTTCACGCTGGAGGTAAATTTGATAAAGATACTTACAAAGTTTCTGGAGGTCTTCACGGGGTAGGTGTATCCTGTGTGAATGCTTTGTCGACGGATTTGAAAGTTACCGTTCAAAGAGAAGGAAAGGTTTTCCAACAAGAATATAAAATCGGTGTGCCGCAGTATCCAGTAAAGGAAGTGGGCACTACAGATAAAACAGGTACTTCGGTTTTGTTTAAGCCAGATGAAAGCATCTTCACCGTTACCGAATACAAATATGAGACGGTAGCTGGTCGTTTGCGTGAATTATCCTTTTTAAATGCCGGTATTCGCGTGTTTTTAACGGATTTACGTGATTTAGATGAGAATGGCGTAGCCAAATCAGAAGAGTTTTTCTCGGAAGGCGGTTTACGCGAGTTCGTATCCTATTTAGATGCTACCCGTGAGCCATTATTTGCTGAGCCTATTTATATGGAGGGTGATAAAAATGGTGTTCCGGTTCAAGTAGCTATGTTGTATAATACATCCTATTCTGAAAATGTGGTTTCTTATGTAAACAACATCAATACCATAGAAGGAGGTACACACGTAGCTGGTTTTAGAGGAGCCTTAACTCGTACTTTGAAAAATTATGCAGATAAATCAGGAGCCTTAGAAAAGCTAAAGATAGATATTGCAGGGGACGATTTTAGAGAGGGTCTAACAGCCGTTATCTCTGTGAAAGTAGCAGAGCCTCAATTTGAAGGTCAAACCAAAACCAAATTAGGTAATGGAGAGGTGTCTGGAGCTGTTTCTTCGGCTATGTCAGACATGTTAGAGTCTTGGTTGGAAGAACACCCTAAAGAGGCTCGTCTAATTGTGGCTAAGGTTATTTTAGCGGCTCAAGCGAGACATGCGGCTCGTAAGGCTCGTGAAATGGTTCAAAGAAAAACAGTGTTAGGTTCTAATTCTTTGCCTGGTAAACTAGCCGACTGTTCCGATTCAGATCCTGAAGTTTGTGAGTTATACCTGGTCGAGGGAGATTCAGCGGGTGGAACAGCTAAGCAAGGACGTAATCGTGCCTTTCAAGCCATTTTGCCATTGCGTGGTAAAATTTTGAACGTAGAAAAAGCGCAAGAATACCGAATCTATGAGAATGAGGAGATCAAGAATATGATGACCGCTTTGGGAGTCTTTTTTGGTAAGGATGGAGATGAGAAGGCCTTGAATATTGATAAATTACGTTATCACAAAATCATCATCATGACCGATGCCGATGTGGATGGAAGCCACATTCGTACGTTGATTTTAACATTCTTCTTCCGCTATATGCGTCCATTGGTAGATAATGGCTACATCTATATTGCGCAGCCTCCTTTATATCAAGTTAAAAAAGGACAAAATGTGCGTTATGTATGGACTGAAAATCAACGTGATCAAGCCATTCAGGAATTAGCTGGAGGTGGTAAAGAAGATAATGTGGGAGTACAGCGTTATAAGGGTTTGGGAGAGATGAATGCCGAGCAATTATGGGAAACAACCATGAATCCTGAATCTAGAACCTTGAAACAGGTGACCATCGATTCCGCCATAGAGGCAGATTTGTTGTTCTCTATGTTGATGGGAGATGAAGTAGCTCCTCGTAGGGATTTCATTGAAAAAAATGCTAAATACGCAAAAGTAGACGTTTAGTAGTATGCAGTTTGATTTTAAATCGTATCACGTCAGATCCATCAATGCGGCTGACCAAGCGGAGAAAAAGACCATCAATCAGGAATTGAAGGACTTTTATGCGAGTTTAGATGAAGAGGAAAAGAAAGTTTTTAATGTTGAGCTTCAACGATATCTACTTCACGAAGTAGGCCGCTTGGGTTCAGATTACGAAGCAATTAAACATTCAAATGCCTAAATAAACAATGGATCATTCGAATAAAGCAGTCAAACATAGCGATACAAAAGATTCCTCCACAGGGAATCTTTTGTCATTACTAAAGCCTAAGAATTGGAAGATCAATTTGGTCGCTCCTAAGGATTCTTCGTGGAAAATTGAGAAGGCGATGCAAAAGTCGAAGGACATCATTGCAAAGTCGAAATTTATCTCCAGGGATTTGTCTTGGTTAAAGTTTGATGAGCGAGTTTTAGATCAGGCGAGAGATGATCAACGAACCTTATTTGATCGTTTAAAATTCTTAGCTATTACAGCTTCCAATTTGGATGAGTTTTTTACGATTCGCATTGGGTCCTTGTATAATTACATTGATTTTGGAAAAGAGAGGACGGATTATTCTGGTTTGAGAGAAGTACCATTCAAACAAACCTTGATTGCTTCTGCTCAAGAGTTTAGTCAGGAGAAACACCGCCTGTTTGTTGAGGAAATACTACCTCTTTTTCCTGAGAATGGTCTGTTGCTGGCTAATTTGGATGATCTAACATCGGAAGAAATGCAAGAAGTGGAAACGTATTTCCACCGTACCATTTATCCCATGTTAACTCCCATGGTCTTTGACCATACCCATACTTTCCCAAGTTTATTGGCTAAAACCTTGATTTTTGGGGTAGTGACCATAGGTGCTTCCGATAAAAAGGTACATGGAAAGCATAAGTCAGAAAAAGATAAAAAGATTTCTTTTGTTCAAATTCCTTTGAATTTGGCCCGTTTTTATGTGATTGAAAGAGACGATAAAATTCTTTTCTTACCGATTGAACAATTGATCCGTCATCACTTACAAGTTCTGTATCGTAATGTAGAAATTGAGTCTACTACCTTATTCCGAATTACCCGGAATGGTGATTTTGATGTGGTGGAGCATGAAGATGCTGAAATCGATTTTGTGGATGAGATTAAAAAGAAAATTAAAGATCGCCGTTTGGGTCGTGTGACGCGCGTAGAGGTGGAGAAGGAGCATTCCGAATTTCTGTTGGAAGAAATGTTGAAACGCTGGTCATTAGAGAAATCAGATATTTTCATTAAGTCGTCCATTTTAGATTTTACCGCATTTTGGCAAATAGTAAAACACCCAGAATTCAAGGTGAAAATGGCCGCAAATCCTCCTGTTGTCCCAGCTTTAGGACTCAAATCAGTGAAGATTGATGATATTTTTGAGACCATGAAAAGGGGGGATATTTTACTTCATCACCCGTATAATAATTTTGATCCGGTGGTTCAATTACTCGATCAGGCGGCAGATGATCCGAATGTATTGGCAATCAAAATTACGTTGTACCGTATTTCGAAAAATTCTCGAATTTCACATGCTTTGTTGCGGGCGGCCGAACAAGGAAAACACGTTTCTGTATTGTTTGAGGTTAAAGCTCGTTTTGATGAAGAAAACAATATCCGAGAAGCCACTAAATTACAAAAGGCTGGATGTTTTGTTATCTATGGTATTCCTGGTTTAAAAACGCATACCAAATTATTACAAGTCATTCGTAATGAAGGATATTATGTGATGAGTTATGCGCATCTTTCTTCAGGAAATTACAATGAAGATACAGCCAAGCTGTATACGGATATTGGATTATTAACTACGGATAGTCGGATTACCCAAGATATTTCTGAGTTTTTCAATGTTATAACCGGGCATTCCATGCCGACGCATTATGAGCATTTGATTACCGCTCCACGCGATATGCGAAATCGATTGTTGGAAATGATTCGGACGGAAATGGTAAATCATCAGAATGGTTTACCATCTAGTATATGCCTGAAAATCAATTCATTGCAAGATACTCAAACCATGGAGTTATTGTATGAAGCCTCCCAAGTAGGTGTACCTATATTACTAATTGTTCGAGGAATTTGTTGTTTGAGACCCCAAAGAAATGGTTTATCGGAAAATATTTACATCAAATCCATTGTGGGTAATTATTTGGAACATACGCGTATATTTTATTTTCACAATGCCGGAGAGCCTAAAGTATATGGTGGTTCGGCAGATGTAATGGTGCGTAGTTTTGACCGCCGAATAGAGTCTTTATTTGAATTGGTCAATCCAAGAGCAAAGAACATGGCCATTACCATTTTGTTATGGAATTTAAGAGATACCGTTAATTCGTATGAAATGCAAGAAGACGGTTCATACTGGAAAGTGGAAAGTAATGACCCATTCAATATCCATCAGGCATTTTATGAAATAAAAGAAGATGATTTGGTCAGTCAATTGCCATTTGATCAATTTACAGTTACATTGGAAGGTAAAAATTAGGCATACACGAACATCAATATATTATGGAAAGATTTACGGGGCTATTGGGGATTGTTTTAATTCTGGGAGTTGCATTTTTAATGTCAAATAACCGGAAAGCGATTAATTACCGTACAGTGGGTGTTGGTTTGCTTTTACAAATATTTTTAGCTGTATTCATTCTTAAAACGGATACAGGTCAGGCAATCTTCCAATGGTTGGGTGATTCCATCAATACTTTATTAGGGCAAGCTGATAAAGGCGCTCAATTCGTGTTTGGATCATTGGTGAACCGCGACTTAATGTCACGCGCTTTTGGTTCAGGAAACGATTACATCTTCTTTTTTAAAGTAGTCCCAACCATCATTTTTGTGGCGGTATTGGTGAATATGTTTTATTACTTGGGAATATTGCAACGAGTAGTTGCAGCTATTGGTAAGGTGGTGCACTGGTTAATGGGTGTTAGTGGAGCAGAAGCTTTGTCCAATGTGGCATCCACTTTTGTAGGCCAAGTTGAAGCTCAGATCATGATTAAGCCTTATTTGAAAAACATGACGAACAGTGAGTTAATGGCTTCCATGACAGGTAGTTTTGCTTGTATTGCGGGAGGGGTTATGGCGGTATATATTTCTTTAGGTGTACCTGCAGCTTATTTATTAGCGGCTAGTTTAATGGCGGCACCTGGGGCGCTGGTGATATCCAAAATAATTTTTCCTGAAACCGAGAAATCAGAAACGGAAGGAGCCGTAAAATTAGAAAAACAAAAATCGCATGCCAATTTAGTGGATGCCATCGCAGCGGGCGCAAGCGAAGGATTGAAGGTAGGTTTGAATGTAATAGCTATGTTAATTGGTTTTATTGCTTTGATTGCCTTGGTGGATTTAGGATTAGGACATATAGGAAATTGGATTGGCATGCCAACATTATCCATGAATTTACTTTTAGGGAAGGTCTTTTCCGTTTTTGCCTTTGCGATGGGAGTCCCTTCTGCGGATATAGAAGTAGCAGGAGCTTTAATGGGGAAAAAGATGGTGGTGAATGAGTTTGTAGCTTATTTAGATATGATGAAGGTGAAAGATACGCTAGACCCTAAAACCATCGCAATTACCAGCTTTGCCTTGTGCGGATTTGCTAATTTTAGTTCAGTTGCCATTCAAATTGGGGGAATTGGAGAATTAGCCCCTTCTCGTAGAAGTGATTTAGCCAAATTAGGTTTTAAAGCCTTAATTGCTGGCACATTAGCTAGTTATTTATCAGCAACATTAGCGGGTTTATTATTATAATTTTATGCGCATTGATCCTGAAACCGTCGAACGAATCAAACAAGCGGCTGCAGTAGCAGACGTGGTGGGAGATTATGTGACAGTGAAGAAGAAAGGTGCGAATTATTGGGCATGTTGTCCATTTCATGGGGAAAAGACTCCTTCTTTTTCCATTTCGCCAAGTAAAGGAATCTACAAATGTTTTGGTTGTGGTAAAGCAGGAGATTCTGTCCGGTTCATCATGGATATTGAGGGCTTGGGATATGGAGAGGCATTACGGCATTTGGCCAAAAAATACGGCATAGACATTCAAGAAGAAGAATTAACAGATGATCAAATCGTTCGTCAGAATGAGCGGGAGAGTTTGTTAATCATTTTGGAATATGCCAAAGAATTTTTCAAGAAACAGTTAGTTGAAACACCCGAAGGGAAATCCATTGCGATTCCTTATTTCAAAGAGCGAGGATTTTCAGATACAACCTTGCAAACCTTTGATTTAGGCTATAGTCCAGAAGCTTGGGATGTATTTTATAAAACAGCCATCAAACAAGGATTCAGTCAGGAAATCATTGAAAAAGCGGGCTTAGTGACTCAAAAGAACGAAGAAGGTAAGGTTTATGACCGTTTTCGCAATCGAGTTATCTTTCCCATTCATAGTGTAGCAGGTAAAGTAATTGCCTTTGGTGCTCGAATCTTAAAATCGGATGCCAAAAATCAAGCTAAATACCTGAATTCACCTGAGACAGAGGTTTACCATAAATCGGCCACCTTATATGGTATTTCACAGGCTAAAAATGAAATTCGAGCTAAGGACATTTGTTACTTAGTGGAGGGGTATACGGATGTTATTTCTTTGCACCAAGCAGGAATTAAGAATGTAGTAGCTTCTTCTGGAACTTCATTGACGGTGGAGCAAATTCGATTGATTGGTCGATTTACCCAACATGTAACCGTATTATACGATGGGGATTCCGCTGGGATCAAGGCAGCCTTGCGTGGGATGGATTTGATTCTGGAGGAAGGATTACAAGTTAATTTAGTTGTTTTTCCGGAAGGTCAAGATCCAGATAGCTTTGTCAGAAAAGTGGGTTTTGAGGCATTTTTGGAATACATCAAATCAGAATCTAAGGACATTATTTCCTTCCAGGCTAATTTGTTTTTAAAGGAGGCTGGAGATGATCCTTTTAAGCGAGCTGAATTGATCAAGGAAATGGTTCAAAGTATCTCCAAGATACCTGATGCCATTCAGCGAAGTTTATTTGTTCAGAAAACAGCATCGCTGATGCGTTTGGATGAAGATGTCTTGTTGGCTGAATTAAATAAAATTCATTTAAAAAATCTGAAGCAGCGGGGTGGAGCAGGAGCCAATGCTTCGGAATCTATTTCGAATCAACAGTGGCAAGAGATTCAGGAAATCATTGAACCTACGGGGCAAATTGCTACAGAAACTCAAGCCAATTTAGCCTATTACCAAGAGTCAGAATGCATACGCTTACTCGTTAGTTTTGGTCATTTGGAGATTAGTCCATTGAAAGCTCCAGGTGTTACACTCATGCAGTATTTGATTGAAGAGTTGGAAGGAACACATTTTCAAACCCCATTATTTGAAGAGATATTGGAGATTTGCAAAATGGAATTTAACCAGCATCAGTTCCCAGCACCTGAGTTTTATTTACATCATCAAAATGAAGATATCCAAAAGTTTGCTATAGACATCAGCGCAGGCAAGCATAGCTTATCCGATGTTTGGAAAGATAAGCATGATATTCGTGTGAAGTTGGAAGATGAGATGCTAGAGGATTTGGCATTTAAAAACGTCTTACGATTACGTAAAGTTTATAATGATCAATATTTGCATGAGACATTAGAGAAAATGGAATCTTTTCAGGGAGATGCTGAAGCCATGAATGCACTATTGTTGGATTTCATACATTATAAGGAAATTCAGAAAAACATTTCCCAAGAATTGGGAACAGTGATCGAAAAATAGCTGATTTTCCCCTAAGGCTGGCAGCGTTCCAAACGCTGACAGCCTTGCCGAAAGCTAGGGAATTTTAATCAAAAAAGACTTTATTGGATTGATAATTAGCTGAAGAAATCAGTTAATTGGTAATTCTTGGAATAAGATAATTTTATTCCTTTTTAAATCGTTCATGCTTTTACAACGCTGTCAAGGTTTGGAACCTTGACAGCGTTTAAGCAAAAAAGCTGGTAAAAGCATGAATAGCTATATTCCTATAATCCTAATACACGCTTATTGAATTCTTCATCAGCGCCACCACCTGCAAAATCATCAAATACTTTTTCAGTGGCTTTGATGATGTGATTAGCAATGAACGGTGCGCCTTCTGTTGCGCCTTGTACTGGATCTTTAATGCAGCATTCCCATTCTAAAACAGCCCAACCGTCATATCCGTATTGAGTTAATTTGGAAAAGATACTTTTGAAATCCACTTGGCCATCTCCCAATGAACGGAATCTACCAGCTCGGTTTACCCAAGATTGATATCCTCCATAAACACCTTGTTTGCCTGTTGGGTTAAACTCAGCATCTTTCACATGGAACATTTTGATGCGCTCATGATAGAAATCAATGTATTGTTTATAATCCAAAGCTTGTAATACAAAGTGGGATGGATCATATAATAAATTGGCACGTTTATGACCTTTTACTGCATCCAAGAACATTTCATAGGAAACTCCATCATGCAAGTCTTCACCTGGGTGAATTTCATAACAAAGATCTACACCGCATTCATCAAATTTATTCAAAATAGGTGTCCAGCGACGAGCCAATTCCGCAAAACCTTGTTCGACTAATCCTGCAGGACGCTGAGGCCAAGGATAAACGGTATGCCACATTAAGGCACCGGAAAAAGTCGCATGCGCAGTCAAACCTAAGTTTTCAGATGCTTTAGCCGCATACATTAATTGTTGAATCGCCCATTCTGTTCTGGCCTTTGGATTGCCTTTCACAGCATCTGGAGCAAATCCATCAAACATGATGTCATAAGCAGGGTTCACTGCTACTAATTGTCCTTGTAAGTGTGTAGAAAGTTCAGTGATTTGCAAGCCTTTAGCTGCAAGCATGCCTTTCAATTCATCACAATAGGTTTTTGATTCCGCCGCTTTTTGTAAATCGATGCAGCGAGGATCCCAAGAAGGAATTTGAACTCCTTTATAACCCAATCCTGCAGCCCAGGTGGTAATTCCGTCTAATGTATTAAATGGAGCCTCATCACCCAAAAATTGGGCTAAAAAGATAGCAGGTCCTTTGATGGTTTGCATAGTTATTAAATTTTAACCCACGCTTGCTTGCGGGTACTTTCAAGAATTTTTTCACAAATTAATAATTCACGGTATCCGTCCGCAAAGGTTGGATAGCTTGGCTTCTCTGGTTGTTTACCTTGCTCAATGGCCGCATAAACTTCCTTAAATAACTGCTTAGAGGTATCAGGGAATCCTTCATTATGTCCTCCAGGGAAAGTCATAATCGCTGAAGCTTCAGGATATGCCAAAGACGGATCACGCATTAAAACCTGATTAGCTTGCTCTCTATTACCTAACCATACTTCATTGGGAGCTTCTGAATTCCAAGCAAAGGTTTTCTTAGAACCAGAAATCTCTAATTTCAATTGATTTTTACGTCCAGCCGAAACTTGGGATACCGTAATAGATCCACGGTTGCCATTGTCAAAACGTAATAACACGTTGGCATGATCTTCCGTCGTAATATTGACATCAGCATAATCCTCAGGTTGAAGCATTTTGCCAGAATAAGTCTCAATAGCTTTCAATGGCTTCTTACGTGTAGGGTGTACCGTATTAAAATCAGCCATCACCTCTACCGTCTTTAGACCTGTGATGTATTCAATGATATCCATTAAATGGGAACCAATATCAGCAATAGCTCGTGAATCGCCTGATTTATCGGGTTCTAATCGCCAGTTGTAATCCGTTGCATAAAACAACCAATCTTGTAAATAAGAACCAATGATAGAATAAACCTCACCTAAATCACCTTTTTCACGCATGGTTTTCATTTGACGTACCAAAGGATAGTAGCGCAAATTGAAGTGTACTGCATTAACTTTACCTGATTTAGCCGCTAATTCCACTAATTCTTCTGCCTCATGTAGGTCCTTAGCTAATGGTTTTTCGCAAACCACATGTTTGCCAGCTAATAAAGCAGCCTTCGACTGAGAATAGTGTAAGAAGTTAGGTGTACAAATGTGTACGCATTCGATGTCATCTTGTTTCATTAATTCATCAAATGTATACCAACGAGGAATCCCTAATTGTTTGGCCTTAGCTTCTGCTAATTCAATGGTAACTTCACAAAGTGCAGCTACCTCCACATTCGGTAATCGTCTTAATGCCTCAATATGAGCAGGTCCAATAAAGCCTGTTCCTACGATTCCAACTTTAATTTTTGTCATGTTATTCTATATTAAATTTCAAATTTGGTCCACTTATTTGTATTATCTCTGGATGATCTAACCACATTTTCTATGAATGCCATCCCGTTTATCCCTTCATCGATTCCTGGGAAATCGTACAAAGGATCTTGGTCTTTACCTTCCCAACGTGCACGAAGGGCAAAAGCGAAATTACGGTAAATATTTGCAAAGGTTTCTACGTATCCTTCCGGATGTCCTGCTGGTTGACGCGTATGTGCTTGCGCTTGGGCAGACAGATTACCCACATTAGTACGTATTGTTCTGCTACCACCGTCTCTCGACTTGATTATCAGGGTATTGGGATCCATTTGATGCCAAACGATTCCCGCTTTTGAGCCATAAACACGGATGTTTAAGTCATTTTCTTCTCCATTACAAATTTGACTGCAATGCAAAACGCCTCTTGCGCCATTATTATAATGAATTAAAATGTTACCATCATCATCCAATTGACGGCCATCAACAAAGATGGTTAAGTCGGCACATAATTCATCAATATGTAAGCCTGTGATGTATTTAGCCAGGTTTTCAGCATGAGTACCAATGTCTCCTACAGCCCCAGCTGCTCCACAACGCGCCGGATCTGTTCTCCATGCCGCTTGTTTTTGACCAGTTGCCTCCACTAGGTCGATTAACCAACCTTGTGGATATTCCACAATCACTTTTCGTATTTCGCCTAATTCCCCAGAATCTACCAAATGCTTCGCTTCCTTAATCATCGGATATCCGGTATAATTATGGGTTAAAGCAAAAATCAAGCCTGATGCATCTATGACTTTCTTTAATTCCTTAGCCTCGGCTAGGTTTAATGTTGCCGGCTTATCACAAACGACGTGAAAACCATTTTCTAAAGCCATTTTGGCCGTTGGAAAATGCAAGTGATTGGGCGTAACAATGGACACAAAATCCATACGTTCTCCTTCTGGCAAAGCTTTTTCCTTAAGAATCATTTCTTCATATGATCCGTATACCCGGCTAGGGTTTAAGTACAATGCTGCACCAGTTGCCTTGGATTTTTCTGCACTTGAGCTGAACGCTCCGCATACTAATTCTATTTCCCCGTCTAATTGAGAACCACGGCGGTGTACGGCACCTATAAATGCTTCTAAGCTACCACCAATCATCCCCATTCGGATTTTTCTGCCTTGACGGTTTTTAGCCTGTGTGGAAGATCCTCCCTGAATCATATCTATATTGATTTAGATTTTTTTAAAAAATTGACTCTAAATATACTAATTTGAGCCAAAAGCGCTGTAGAATTAATGAAATATTAAAAATATTTTCAATTTAATAGGAAACTTTGAAAATCTTTTCGTTTTTTTGACATGATTTTTCTAATGTTAATTTTTAATTTTTCAAGAAAAAACGTTGTTTCACCCTTTAACTAAATCTAAACAACTATGAGTCAAACCATTAATGCAAATCGTCTGTTTTATGCTAGCTGTTTTGCGCTTATCACGACGGCCTTCTCTTTTAGCATTAGAGCAGGAATTCTAACGCAGTTAGGAGCAGAATTAAGCTTAGATACTGTCCAATTAGGACATATCAACCAAATGTGGTTCTTAGGTTTCCCGATATCCATGATCCTTGGTGGGGTTTTCTATTCAGCTATTGGACCTAAATTGATCATGCAAATTGCTTTGATTGCTCACACCATTGGTATTTTATTAACTATTTATGCCACAGGTTATGATACTTTGTTGATTTCAACTCTATTGATTGGTTTAGGTAACGGTTGTACCGAAGCAGCTTGTAATCCTATGATTGCCGATTCTTATTCAGGATTGGATTTCAACAGCAAATTGAATCGTTTTCACATGTGGTTCCCAGGTGGTATTGTGATTGGTTCATTGATTTCTAAATTTATGACGGATGCGTCTATGCCTTGGCAAGCGCAAATTTGGGTTATTTTGATCCCTACCGCTATCTATGCCGTATTATTCTACGGGCAGGCTTTCCCTAAACCACGTGCAGGTGCTGAGAATGCTTTGGATAGTTTCAAAGCTATGTTAAATCCATTGTATTTATTTATGGCGGCTTGTATGGCTTTAACGGCTATTTCTGAATTTGGTCCTCAGCAATGGGTTGGCCCAATCTTAGCAAAAGCAGGTGCTAGTCCTATGTTGATTTTAGCTCTTGTAACGGGTTTAATGGCCGTTGGTCGTTATTTCGCAGGTCCAATCATTCATAAATTAAATACAGTAGGTGTTTTATTAGGGTCTGCCATCTTTGGTGTGATTGGCTTATACATGATGTCTACCATGGACGGTTCTATGTTATACGTAGCTGCTGTATTCTTTGCCTTAGGTATTTGCTACTTCTGGCCAAACATGTTAGGATATGTGAGTGAGACTATGCCTCAAACGGGTGCATTAGGATTATCTATTCTTGGCGGTATTGGTATGTTCTCTTCTTCTATGTTCCAACCCATTATTGGTGCTTGGATTCAAGAAAACAAAGTAACTGCTGAAGCCACAGGTTTAGTAGGTGACGCAGCTGATTTAGCTGCTGGACAAGCTACTCTTTCTAATATGTTGATTTTCCCTGCTATCTTAATTGTAGCCTTTATTGGATTATACTTCTTTGGAAAGAAAGTGAACCATTCTGCATAAACCAGATATTTGAATTAAATTAGGGGGCTTTAGGCCCCCTTTTTTTATGCGTATACTTATTTTACTTTTTGCCATTTGCCTCTTTTCCTGTCAAAGCAATTGGAATTTGGACCCTGTACATGTGAAGGAATCTTTGCAAAAAGATGCTGATCAATGGACTGAAAATAAAGTACTAGTCAGTACCCGCCTTGGGGACTTTGAGATGGAATTGGATGCACGGACCCCATTGCACCGACTGAATTTCATACGATTAGTAAAGACGGGTTATTTTGAAGATCGATATTTTTATAGAATAGTTTATGTCACAGGAATTCAAGGAGGAGGAGAATATCGCGATCGATTGAATTATTTAGTGCCTGCGGAATACATCGACGAATTAAAGCCTGTACGAGGAAGTTTAGCCATGGCTCGTTATGATGAGGGAAACCCCGAACAAGCATCCTCTCCTAGTGAATTTTTTATCGTAACCGATACAGAACAAGCAGCAAGGTTTTACAAAAAATATGTGGTATTTGGTAAAGTAACCAAAGGTATGGAGGTGGTTGATGCCATATTTAATGCCAAGTCTTATGACGAAATACCTGTCATTCCCGTAAAATTCGACATCAAGGTTTTGCCTTAGATAGCCGACTGATACCTTGGAATAGGAAAGCTAAAGTCACCACCAATACACAACCCAGTACATTCAGCCATAAAAAAGCCATTAAGTCGATTTTCCAAGCATATATCACAAATGCTTCAGCGATTAAAGCAGCCCAAAATACCTGAGTTCCCTGCGTTTTTGGTAAGTAAAAGGCACATAAGAATACCCCTAAAATGGTGCCATAAAACCACGAACCTAAGATATTGACCACTTCAATTAAGCTACCCATATTAACTGAAAATTGGGCCACCACCAAACAGAAAATGCCCCAGGCCAAGGTGACTAATTTGGAAGACCACCAATAATGCTCATTGCTGGCATGGGGATTGATGAATCGCTGGTAAATATCCACCATTACGGTGGAAGTTAATGAACCAAAAGCAGAAGCCATCGAGCCCATGGAGGCTAATAAAATCATCGCTATTAGAAATCCAACCAAGCCAATAGGTAAATGATCGACGATAAAGCGGAGGAAGATATAATTGGTATCTTGACTTTCCGCTTTGAGGTCTTGCGACTTTAATAATTCAACCGCTTTCTCTTTGACCTTAACCTGCTTCTCATGCAGATCCATGATTTGAGATTTTAATACAGGTATCTTGGCTGTTTCTTCTTGAGATATTGCCTGAATTAATGCACTTTCCGTTTGTTTTTTCTGAGTGAAAATCTGTTTGTTTTCTTGGTCAATGACTTCATGTCCCTTGGCTGTATTCCAACTCAGCTCGGTCGTCTTATTAAAAAAGAGCGGTGCCTGATTGAATTGATAAAAAACAAAGACTAAAATACCGACGAGTAAGATGAAAAATTGCATCGGGATTTTTAGGAAACCGTTCAGTAATAGCCCTTTCTTGCTTTCATTAGCAGTTTGCCCAGTTAAATAACGCCCTACTTGACTTTGATCCGTGCCAAAATAGGAGAGTTGTAAAAAGAATCCCCCAATGATACCCGACCAAATGGTATATCGGTTATTGATATCAAATTTCCAATCGATTAAATTGATTTTACCCATTTTTCCCGCCAGCTGCAAGGATTCCTTCATGCCGATTTCTTGAGGTAAGGCCTGAATGATGTAAATGGCAGCAATGACCATGCCAGCTAAGACCACTCCCATTTGTAATAGTTGTGTGTAGGAGATGGTTTTGGACCCTCCAAATATACAATAAAAGGTTACCACGGCTGCTGTGACGCAATTGGTCCAGGTTAAATCCCATCCTAATAAAGTAGATAGAATAATGGAAGGAGCGGCAATGGTGACCCCGGTAGAAAGTGCCCGAGGAATCAGAAATAAGAAACTGGTCAAAATACGCGTTTTGGAATCAAACCGTTCTTCAAGGAACTGGTATGCGGTAAATATCTTTAATTGATAATACTGAGGAATGAAGGTGACAGACAGCACAATCATGGCAATGGGCAAACCCAAATAAAACTGCACAAAACGCATCCCATCGGTATAGGCTTGTCCTGGAACCGATAAAAAAGTAATGGCTGAGGCCTGAGTAGCCATCACAGATAATAGAATGTGGTACCAAGGGAGCTCTCGATCAGCTAATAAAAAGCCTTTCAAGGAGTGTTTAGCTTCTCTTCCTTTCCAACTTCCATAGAGCACAATTCCTCCAATGGTCAATAGTAAAACTATCCAGTCTAATTGATGCATGTTTATTGGAATATGGCGCTAAAAATCATAAAAAATAGAACGATGAATACAACGAATAGGCCAAGTACGATATACCAAACTTTCCAATGGGTGTGATGGTGAGGTGTTTCTTGTTTCATGGTTGAATTGAATTTCTAAAAATAGCTTAGAAAACCTTACAATAATCACATTTAATCTTAAAAGCTGTTAAATTTTGCGATTTCTTTTTTAAATCCTGAGACGAAAAAGAGTGACTGAATATAAATTCTTCAAGTGTTTTGGAATACTTAATTTTGCTAATTACCTTTGCACCTCCAAATGCAAGCGGGCGTGGTGGAATTGGTAGACATACCAGACTTAGGATCTGGCGCCGCGAGGCATGGGGGTTCGAGTCCCTCCGCCCGTACCATCGGCAAGCCCTCAAGACCAAAAGGTATTGGGGGCTTTTTTTAATTAAAAAATTTAAATACTTCCATATGAATATTTCGCTCAACCATTCAAATGATTTAGAAGGTCGTTTGACCGTTGTCGTTTCAGCTGCTGATTACCAAGAAAAAGTAGAAGCTAAATTAAAAGATTATCGTAAAAAGGCGAGCATCAAAGGTTTTCGTCCGGGTATGGTGCCTATGCCATTAATCAAAAAATTGGCTGGACAATCCATTTTAGTGGAAGAGATCAATCATTTATTAGGTCATGCGGTAAGTGATTATATTAAAGAAAATAAATTGAACCTTGTTGGAGAGCCTATGCCTGCAGTAGAAGAAGCAGATGCTATCGACTGGGAAAAAGATACGGAATTTACCTTCCATTATGATTTAGGTTTTCACGGAGAGTTTTCTGTTGATTTAGATAAAATTAAAACAGTTAATTCTTACGAAATCAAAGCAGATAAAAAAGAAATCGAAGAAACGATTGAGAACTTGAAGAAGCAATTCGGAGAGCAGACTCATCCAGAATCGGTAGAAGATCGGGATTTGGTTTTTGGAACTTTCACTCAAGGAGACTGGGTGGAGAAATCAGCTATTCCTTTGCATTCGATCAATGATAAATCGAAAAAGATTTTCATAGGAGCGAAAGTAGGAGATACCCTAAAGTTTGCTATTGATAAAGTATTCAATGATGCCAAATCTTTGGCATTAGCTACAGGCAAGAAGGAAGAAGAAGTAGGTGATTTGACTGGTGAGGTTTCATATGTCGTAGAAGATATCACTCGTTCGGTTCCAGCGAGCTTGGATCAAGCATTTTTCGATAAAGTGTTGGGTGCAGGTAAAGCTACAGATGAAGCTAGTTTCCGTGAGCAACTGATTGAAATTGTACAAGATAACTACAAGCGTGAAGCTAATTACTTATTGCGTATTGATGCAGAAAAAGCGTTGTTAGATCAAGTGAAAATAGATTTGCCTGAGGCATTTTTGCGTAACTGGTTAGTACGTATCAATGAAGATAAATTTACACCGGAGCAAATTGATCAAGATTTTGATAATGTGAAAAAGGATATCCGTTGGAACTTAATCAAAAATGAAATTGCTGAGAAATTTGAAGTGAAAGTAGAATATGCGGAAGTGGTAGAAAAAGCGAAAGACATGGTACGTCAACAATTTGGCGGTTATTTGTCGGCTGACCAACCGGGTATCGAAGAAATGATTGAAAAAATAGCCATGGGTTATTTGAGTGATAAATCGAAGTCAGACAATTTCATGAATTTATATAATCAAGCTTTTGCGGATAAAGTATCTTCTGTGATTGTAGAAAAAATCCCACACAAGGTTTCTAAAATCGATGTGGATAAATTCAAAGAAATCGCTGCAGCTTTATAGTACAGGATATTTGTTGGAATTTTCAAAACCCCGTTTTTACGGGGTTTTGTGTGAACTAAGCATTTCAAAATTTGGTTTACCAGCTAATTGCTCGCAATTAATCCGACATTTATTTTAAATTTGAATCTTAAACTAAAAATTATGTATCCCAAGGAATTATCAGGAGACGAGTTTCGCAAATATGCGGTACACCATAAAGGCTTAAACGGTTTAGCGGTTGATCAATACATGAATCAAATGGGTAGCCAAGTGAATCACCGTATTGACGACATGACCCAATATATCATTGAAGAGCGTCCAATGCGTTTCGCTCAAATCGACGTGTTTTCACGTTTGATTATGGACCGTATTATTTTCATGGGTGTACCTGTTGATGATTATATGGCCAATATCATTGTGGCTCAATTATTATTTATGGAATCTACCGATGCCAAAAAGGACATAGTAATGTATATCAATAGTCCCGGTGGATCTGTGTATGCCGGTTTAGGTATCTATGATACCATGAATTACATCCGTCCAGAAGTAGCAACCGTATGTACCTCTTTAGCCGCTTCCATGGGTGCGGTATTATTAGCAGGAGGTGCTGCCGGAAAACGCTCTGCTTTGGAGCATGCGCGTGTGATGATACACCAACCTTCTGGTGGGGCACAAGGTCAAAGCCGCGATATTGAAATCACAGCCCGTGAAATCGTTAAAATCCGTCAGGAATTGTACGATATTTTGGCCAAGCATTCAGGTAAAACATTTGAAGAAATTGAGCGTGATTCCGATCGTGATTATTGGATGAAAGCGGCAGAAGCCAAAGAATATGGTTTAATTGATGAAATTTTAACCCGTAATGTGTAAGGATGGCAAATCCCAAAAAGAATAATACTAATTGCTCATTTTGTGGCCGAAATAAATCGGAGGTCGGAATTTTGTTGTCCGGTATCGATGGACACATATGTGATCAATGTTTGCAACAAGGCTACGAGGTCATTAAAGAAGAATTAGGGGCTCCAGTAGTCAATAAAAAGAATACAAAGCAGCAATTTGAATTAGTTAAGCCTAAAGACTTAAAGGAACATTTGGATCTCTATGTCATCGGTCAGGAAGAAGCTAAAAAACATCTTTCGGTAGCGGTGTATAACCATTACAAGCGCTTGATGCAGCCTAGTAATGAGCAGGATGTGAAAATTGAGAAATCAAACATCCTTATGGTGGGAGAAACAGGGACGGGTAAAACCTATTTGGCCCGCACCTTGGCGCAGAAACTTCAAGTACCTTTTTGTATTGCCGATGCTACTGTCATTACAGAAGCAGGTTATGTGGGAGAGGATGTGGAAACCATTTTGACTCGTCTCTTGCAAGCCGCTAATTACGATGTGGCTAAAGCAGAATGTGGCATAGTTTTCATTGATGAGATCGACAAGATTGCGCGCAAATCAGATAATCCATCCATTACTCGTGATGTATCGGGTGAAGGTGTTCAACAAGCTTTGTTAAAATTGCTAGAAGGCTCCATCGTCAATGTACCACCTCAAGGAGGAAGAAAACATCCCGATCAAAAAATGATTGCCGTGAATACAGAGAATATCCTATTCATTTGCGGGGGTGCTTTTGATGGTATTGGTCGACATATCTCTAAACGTTTAAATGCCCGTCCAATTGGATTTTCTGGGGACGATACCTTCCATGATTCCTTTGAGAAAGATCAAATCATGAAATATGTGACCGCCCAAGATTTGAAATCATTTGGTTTAATTCCTGAATTATTAGGTCGACTGCCTGTGATTACTTACCTTAATCCATTGGATCAAGTGGCTTTATTAGCCATTTTGACAAAGCCTAAAAATGCCTTGGTCAAACAATATGAAAAATTGTTTGAGATGGAAGGGGTAAAGTTGACTTTTACAGAAGAGGCTTTAAGTTACATGGTGGAACAAGCCATGCAATATAAATTGGGTGCGCGTGGTTTGAGATCCATTATGGAAGCCATCATGACAGATGCCATGTTTGATATTCCTTCTCAAACGGACATTTCAAATTTTGAAGTGGACTTAGCTTATGCTAAATTGAAATTCGAAAAAACAGTGTTCCATCAAATGAAAGTTGTAGCCTAATTATGAAAAACAATCTAATCGTTCTCGTCCTTACTTTATTCATTGCTTCTTGTTCACATAAAGGAGCGTATTTTGCTGTTTACCAGCAAGCTCAGCCTTCTACTAAGGCCATTGTTAGTCCAGTGAAAGAAGAAGAACCTAGCTTAATAGTTAGTCAATCCAATCAACTAAGTGAAGAAATTGTACCAGTAGTAGCCAGCACACCCGAAGAAGCAAAGCTAGTAACAGAATTGAATTCCTTACATCAGGGAGTTAAATCCATGAAACACATGGAGAAAAAGGAGTTGATTCAACATAAAAAAGTGTTCAAAGCTCAGCTTAAAGCCCAAATTAAGGAATATAAAGTTCAAGCAAAGAAACAAAAACAAGCATCCAGTCCTTCATCTTGGGATTCCAAAGTGAAAATTGGGGTTATTTTATTGATTATAGGTATCATTCTTTCCATTTTTGGATTGGGAGCCATTGGAGCCGTTTCTGCTTTCATTGGTTTGATATTTGTACTCTTAGGCCTTTTGCATACGTTTTAATATGACAGGAATCATCGTCTGTTTACACGGATTTGGTGAAGATCACCGTGTTTGGGATGATTTCATACCCGCATATACTTGGCCATTTCCAGTAATTATGCCTGATTATGCTAGCTGGGAGGATTGTTCAAGTATGTCGGAATACGCTCAAAAAATTGCCTTACAATTACCTAAGGATCAAGCTTGGTATCTCATTGGGCATTCGATGGGTGGTTATATTGCCCTAGCATTAGCCAGTTTATTTCCTGAACAAGTGAAAGCCGTGGTCATGTTGAATTCAACAGCCATGTCGGATTCTCAGGAAAAGAAATTGAACCGGAATAAAACGATTGAGTTTTTACATAAATTGGGAACAAAAGCCTTCATTGGGCCATTTGTTCCCAATTTATTTTCACCGGATTTTGTTCAACAAAATTCTGAGGTCATCAAAAGCTTAATTGACCGATATCAGGAATTACCCGCCTCAGGTTTGGTGGCAGCTTCTAAAGCCATGCGCGACCGACCGGCAGGATTGGACTTATTGGCATCAACACAGATTCCCTTTTTATTTATTCACGGTGAGTTAGATGCATTAGTTCCTCTGGAAGATGTGGAAAAAGCGGTGGCACTTTCTTCTCTTCATTATGTAGTGCGAATACTTCAGGCAGGCCATCAAGCCGCTTATGAAGCTCCCAAAGAGGTATATTTGGCCATTATTTCGTTTTTAAACTCCGTTCATGTCTAAAATTATCATTGCCCTTGATGGCTTTTCTTCTTGTGGAAAAAGTACAACTGCCAAACGTGTAGCAGCCCAATTGCATTATGCTTTTGTGGATACAGGGGCCATGTACCGAGCTGTAGCTCTCTATTTTCATCGCAATCAGGTGGATTGTTTTAATATACGTGCTGTAGAAAAGGCTTTGGAAGAGCTGCACATTACTTTTGAATTTAATCCAGAAAGGCAAGCCTCAGATACCTTTTTGAATGGTGAAAATGTGGAGAATGAAATTCGGAAAATGTACATTTCTGATATCGTGAGTCAAGTAAGTGCTATTCCTACGGTGCGCCATGCCATGGTAGCGCAGCAACAAAAAATGGGGAAGAAGAAAGGAGTTGTGATGGATGGTAGAGATGTTGGGACCGTGGTTTTTCCTGATGCTGAAGTGAAAATTTTCATGACGGCTGATCCTAAGATTAGGGCGCAAAGAAGAAAATTGGAATTAATGCAAAAAGGAGAGGATCTGCCCATTGAGCAGATTGTAGAGAATTTAAAAATACGGGACGAAATTGATTCCAATAGAAGTGAGGGGCCACTAAAACGTGCCGATGACGCCATTGATTTAGATACATCTTACAAATCCATGGATGAACAAGTAGCTTTTGTTTTAGAACAAGTTCGACGAGTTCAACATGCTAAAAAATAAGCATTCGCTTCCTGTTTTAATCATTGGGCAAGGTTTGGCTGGAACCATACTAGCTCATACCTTGGATCAAGCAGGTGTGCCTTTTTACTTGGTCGATGCTCCCAAAACCTTTTTCACTTCATCTTATGCGGCAGGAGGGATTTTTAACCCTGTTACTGGTCGGAAATTAGAGAAATCTTGGCTAGTGGATGAGCTTTTTTCATATCTGTTTCCATTTTATACTGCTCTAGAGAAAACCTTATCCAGCTCATTTTTTCATCCGATGCCCTTGTTTAGGCCCTATGCCAATGAGGAAATGAAAAGTTGGCTTTTAGAAAGAAAAGAGGGGATAGATAATGAATACCTTCGGTGGACAGATGAGGGAGTTTGGGTAGAAAAGGCAGGATGGTTAGATGTGGATAGCTTGTTGAGATGCTCTAAAAGTTATTTTCAAACAAAAAACATATATCAGGAAATAGCCATTCATCCAGCAACTGATTTGAAAATTTCAGGAGATGTGGTTTCTTTTCAAAAACAGACTTATGCCTGTGTCATATTTTGTGAAGGCTATCATGCCCAGCAGAATAATCCGTTTTTTGGGCATTTGAATTTTTTACCTGCCAAAGGAGAATTGATGAAAATTAGTTCACTGGAGCCCTCTCAGGAATATATTCTAAATAAAAATGGCTTCCTATTACCCTTAGGTAATCATGAATTTAAAGTAGGGGCAACCTACCGATGGGATGATTTTTCTAATCAGCCTAGTATATCGGCCCAATTGGATTTGAGAAATAAACTAAAATCATTGGGCTTAAATTCCTATGAGGAAATAGAGATGTCTACAGGAGTCAGGCCAGCCACCCAAGACCGTAGGCCATTGGTTGGTTTTCACCCTCATTTACCCTTAGCCATATTCAATGGATTTGGTTCCAAAGGAGTTTCTTTGAGTCCCTATTTTGCCCACCAATGGTTAGCTGAATGGAAAGCGGAGGGACAGATAAATTCGGAAGCATCAATTCGTCGATTTTACCATTTATTTTCCACATAAATCATTAAATTTGGTTTTATTGAAATTGCCTATTAATCTGAAAACAGGATGAAAAGAATATTGCTATTATTTTTGCTGCTTTTTTCCTTCATGCTATCTGGGCAAGATTTCTATCCAAGTCAAAAGAAATTCGATAAAACCCGAATTCAGTATCAAAAATTTGTTTGGAAGTTTTTTACCAGTCAAAATTTTGAAGTCTATTATTTCGGTAAAAATGAAGCCTTAGCCAGAAATACCATTCAAATTTTGGAATCTGAATTTCCCAGAATCACCGATATCTTGGGGTATAGTCCATTCAATAAAATAAAACTCTTTGTTTATCCTTCACATCAAGATTGGATACAATCCAATACGGGAATTAGTTTAGATAATGCGGAAGAAGCTAAGGCGGAAAACTTTGCCGAGTTCAAAGTTGAAATTGCTTTTCAACAGAATGCCTCTAAGTATAAAAAGGAATTGGTTAGGGAGGTAACTAAAGTGTATGTGAACGACATGCTTTTTGGTGGAAGTATTAAAGATGCGCTTCAAAACTCACTCTTATTGTCAGTTCCTGAGTGGTTTTCAGAAGGAATTGCGGCCTACATTGCCGAGGGTGATTCTCCTGAAATGAACCAATTTATGTACCAAGTAGTGGTGAATAATCGTGTTCGCAAACCTAATTTAGCTCAGGGAAAGGAATCCGTTTGGTTGGGACATTCTATTTGGGCATACTTGGTTAAGACCTATGGTAAGCAGCCAGTTAGCAATATCTTGAACTTGACTCGAATCATTCGAAATGAGCAATCCAGTATTTCCAGTACCATCAAAAAGCCTTTCAGTAAATTTTTGAGAGAATGGTTTGAGTATTATATGCATCAGTCCAAACAAGAAGAGGTGAATACGGTTGCCTTGAATGGATTGAGAAATTTGACATCGGTGGATATGCTAAATGATCAAATACTAGGAGATTTTAAAATAAGTCCAGATGGTAAATGGTTAGCCTATGTACTAGGAGAATCAGGGAAGTTTCAAGTGAATTTGATGAATTTGAGTAATCAAAAATCACAAAGTATTTTTCAAACTGGTTTAAAAGATTCAGAAAGAATATCTACAGATCGTGGCCCTTTGTTGTCATGGGGTAAATCCAACGTATTATCCATTCTTTATAGTGCTGAGGGGAATTCCTATTTGCAAACATATTCTGCCCTGACAGCGAATAAGTTTAGCCTCCGGGTGGAATCTAAAAAGAAATTGGTGGATTTAAATTGCTTGGATTTTGAGATAGCCTCTAATGGTCAGCGGATGTTGGTTAGGGCATTAAGAAATGGCCAGGTCGATGTAGGAATTTATGATTTGAGGCGGAATCGTTATACGGCAGTGACCCAGGACGCCAATGATGAAATAGAAGCCCATTGGTGGAATAATGGTAACGATGTGGCCTATATCACCGAGAAATATGTGGATTCAACCTGGAAAGCATCCGTATCCAAGGACGGTATCTATTCCTTATATCATTGGAAAGCGGATGATCCATCCAACCCAAACCGTATTTTTGCTCATCGTGGTTACATACACAATATTAGACAAGTGTCTGATTCCGTTTGGAACTTTTTAAGTGAAGAAACATCAGGGACTAATTTGATTAGTTTACGCTGGGCAGATACTACTTTTTATCAAAATGGGGCACGTTCAGGTCCATGGAGATCAGCTGAATGGACCCAAGATCAATTGGTCGTTCGGCAAAATGACATGTTAACGCAAATGATTAGTACCTATCCTGTTAGCTCACTAGTTAGTGCGGGTCAAAGTCGTTGGTATCCACAATTCAATGAAATATCTACCGCAGATCCGGCTACTTTGACTTCGAAAGATAGTCTTGAGAAACCATTGCTTCGTCGGGCAGATCAGCGACGAGCTAGGATTGAATTAAGGCAGCAAAGTCAACGATTAAGAAAAGATCCGGGTAAATTATTGGGGCCCGTGGATTATCAAAATTCTTTTGTGGTCAACAAATCAGAAGGGAATTTCATGGTGGATCCCATTCGAGGTTTGGGTTATTCTTTTGAAGTGAAGATGAATGATCTTTTGGAGAATCATTTGGTGAGGACAGGGATATTTGTGACTTCCAATTTGCGTAATGCTGATTTGTGGGCTGAATATGGCTATTTAGCCAATAAAGTAGATTGGTTTGTTCGTTTTGATAGAAAGGTACTGGATCAAGAAAATGAAAGTTTTTCTCAAAAAGTACGGTATAACCGAATCGAGGTAAAAGGAGTTTATCCGTTTAATCTGTTGAGCAAAGTTAGTTTTACTGGATCTTTTAGTTCCAATCGGGCTATTGATCAATATAGTCTGACTACGCCGGAAAACTTGGCAACTTATGCTGGTGCCAAATTGGAATATACCTTTGATAATACGGTGTATTTGGATGAAAATCTACGAACAGGATTTAGGATGAATCTTTCTGCTGAGTATCAAACAGGCTTAGCTTTAGCTCAAAATTTTAGTCGTATCCGCTTGGATATGCGTCGGTATTTGAAGTTGACCAATAGCTTTATTTTAGCTGCTCGTTTATCAGCTTCCAATGCCCTGGGTTCAGCCGCTCCACAAACCATGTTAGGGGGCGTCGATAATTGGTTGTTTATTCAGCGCGAAGGAAGAAATAAAGAGAACCCTATGGGTACGGCAGGTATAGCGCAGCGTGATGTATTTATGAGTGATGTGGCTAGCCCTTTACGTGGATTTAATATCAATAAATTGTCGGGACAAAGTCATATTTTGTTGAATTTAGAATTACGTGTCCCTTTGAAATCCCTCATGGGTCCAGATTTTTCCAAATCTAGATTCATGAATTCATTTCAATTTGCTGGCTTTACCGACATAGGAAGCGCCTGGACTGGATCTAATCCATTTGCCAGAACCAATGGATTTAATACCAATACCTATGGTGGAAATACTAATCCATTTTTAGCTACGGTTACGGATTTTAGAAATCCATTCTTAGTGGGATATGGTTTGGGGGCAAGAGCGTACTTGTTGGGCTATTTCATTAAATTGGATTATGCCTTTGGTATGGATAATAAAGAAATTAAAGCACCAGTAACCTATTTGTCATTTGGTTACGATTTTTAGCCTACATTAATTCATGGAAAATACGAGTGAACTATTAGCTTCCTTAGCCGCTACCCGACATGCCGCCATCTCGCTGGCCATGGCAAGCAGTGATCAGAAAAATACCATTCTATCTGATTTAGCCTTATTGTTGGAAGAAAACAAATTGGGGATCATTCAAGCGAATGCCCAAGATTTGGCAAATTATGATGCCAATAATCCCATGCGTGATCGTTTGTTGTTAACAGAAGAGCGCATCCAATCGTTGGCAGACAGTTTACGGGATATCATGTTATTGCCTGATCCCTCTGGACAGGTTATTTTAGAGAAACAGCTGAAGAATGGTTTACATTTACGGAAGCTGGCTGTGCCTTTGGGTGTGGTGGGAGTAATTTATGAATCTAGACCCAATGTCACCATTGATGTGGCAGCCTTATGTATTCGCTCAGGAAACGCTGCCGTATTGAGGGGTGGAACGGATGCTTGGAATAGTAATTCATTTTTGGTTTCCTTGATTCACCAAGCCTTGGAAAAAAATGGGTTTTCGAAAGATTTAGTACGCTTATTGCCTACGGATCGTGCTCATGTGAGCACCTTATTGACGGCAATAAAATACATTGATGTCATCATACCAAGAGGTTCTGATGCTTTAATTCAGCGAGTGCGTAGAGAATCATTGGTGCCTACCATTGAGACAGGTGCGGGAGTTTGCCATACTTACGTGGCCGAGACAGCAGATTTGGCTAAAGCGGTACCGGTAGTGGTCAATGCCAAAGTAACCCGACCATCCGTTTGTAATTCATTGGATACCATTGTCATACATGCGAGTAAATTATCTCGCTTTTTAAGTTTGATTCAGGATGATTTTATTCAATATCACGTCAAGATTCATGCCGATCCTCGTTCTTATGCCCTGTTAAAGGCACAGGCATATCCTTATTTATTCGAGGCTAGCGAGGAGGATTTTGGTCGAGAGTTTTTGGATTTTGCTTGTTCCATTAAAGTGGTGGATAGTACAGAAGAGGCCATTTTACATATTTCGAATTATTCTTCTCGTCATTCGGAAGCCATTATTTCGGAAGATGCAGAAGAGGCGAATTACTTTTTACAAGCCATTGATGCGGCAGCTGTTTATTGGAATGCATCCACCCGATTTACCGATGGGAGTGTATTTGAATTAGGGGCTGAGATTGGTATTTCAACCCAGAAATTGCATGCTAGGGGGCCTTTTGCTCTGGAGAAATTGGTGACAGAAAAATGGGTGCTAGTGGGGAATGGGCATGTGAGGGAGTAAACTGATCGTGTTCTGATGGATTAATAATTCACTCTAATGAATGTTCTATGAAACAAATACTAGTTCTACTTGTGTTCAGCCTGTTTTTTACGGCATGCCAAAGTTCTTCTCCTACTATGGAAGAAAGGAACAAGGCGCTGATTGACAAGTATTTTACCTTATTTAATCAGCATGATTGGAAGGCTTTATCGGAGATGTATGCTGATTCAGCTGAGTTTAAAGATCCAACTTCCGAGATGAAGGTGATTAAAAAGACCAAAGCCCAGTTTGTGCAGGAGTATTCGGGCTTAGAACAGCAGTTTCCGGATGTGCATGATCAGGTGGAGAATGTCTATCCCTCTGGGGATAAGCACGTGGCCGTGGAGTTTGTTTCCACAGGTACAGGAGCCGATCAAAAGAAATTTGAATTGCCAATAGCTGTCATTTTCCGCATTGAAAACGGTAAGATTGTCCAGGATTTCACATATTATGATAATTTTTAATTTATTCGATTTCTTTGGTAAAGTAATAAAATACGAGTGTCATGAAATAGGTAAAAAGGCCACTAATTACGCCTAATAGAATTGAATTCGTAATATTCCATTTAAATATGATCAAAGGCACATAACAAGTTATGTAAAAGCTTATTCCTATTAATATACTTGCCACAGCAGATAGTTTTTTAGGAGTAATTTCCTTGTTACAATTGGGGCATTCCCATTTTATTACTTTATGAATGTATAATAAATACTTTAAGTTTTGAGGTTTTTGGCAATGTGGACAGTTGAATTTACTTTTCATTTCAATTTAGTGGTTGGTTATATGATAATTAATGGTGAGTCAAATTAGCAATATTATTTATTTTTTTGTGGATATCTAATTCAATTTTAATGACTACTTATATTGCCTTGCTGAGAGGAATCAATGTGTCTGGTCAGAAGATGATCAAAATGGTGGAGCTAAAAGCCATGTTTGAATCACTAGGATTTGAAGCTGTTCAAACCTATATTCAAAGTGGGAATGTGATTTTTCAAGACCAGCGTTTTTCTGAAAAAGAACTCATTGAAAAGATTCAATCAGCCATTCTAGAACGATTTGGATTTGAGGTAGATGTTCAAGTTTTTGATGCCCAGGTTTGGAATCAAATTGTGGCTAAAAATCCATTTCTAGCTCTGGAAAATTTAGATGAAGCCAAATTATACGTGAGTTTATTGGCGACCGTGCCATTGTCTGAAAACGTAGAGAAATTGTCTAGTTTTGTTTTTCAGGAGGAGACATATCAACTCATTGGCCAGGCCGTTTATTTGTATGTACCTAAGGGGTATGGAAATGCGAAGTTGAGCAATAATTTCTTAGAGAATAAACTCAAGGTTTCTGCTACTACGCGAAATTGGAAGACGATGTTGACTTTATCTGATATGTTTTAGGTAACCTTTTAAAGCTTGTAAATTCCACCTATTTAAATTATCAGTTACTTGATAATTATTATGTTCATTCATTTCCTGCAGTAATTTGACATATTATTTATTTTCTTTTGTTGAAATGTTCAGTGAAAGTGAAATAAATAAAAACGGAGAATTCTATGAAAGCGAATAAGAGTGAATTTGTGAATTTGGAACAGTTGGTGGAATTAAATACTGGAAATCCAGATGATATTTCAAGATATGATTTCGATGTGGGTTTTCAATATTTCAAATTGGAACATATACTTAAAGAAGCCAGAAAAAATCAGGGATTAACCCAAGAAGAATTGGCCATGAAAGTAGGTACTACTAAATCGTATATTTCTAAAATTGAAAATGATGTGAAAGAAGTCCGATTGTTTACCTTGAAAAAGATTGTAGAAGTAGGTCTAGGTGGTCAACTTCACATATCCATTGATTTTTAAAATTCATAATCCAAGCCCATCCTTTGTTTCATTTCTACTAGAATGGGATGTTTCTCAGAAAGGTATTCGTATTTGTCAGATTGGGTGTACAATACTTTTTTGTCGCTTTTTTCTTGAATAAGGATGTCTAGCTCAATGTCAATATCAAAATTGTGTAGTGAAGAGCGCAGTTGGTTTAATACCTCCATCCGAATGGCTTCATTAAACTGCTGAATTTGTAATTCGTTTTCTACTTTTAGATGTAATACCGTACCTATTAGTTCAATTGGCCGATTCATCATGACAAATTTATTGATGTCCTGATTGGCTTCATAGGCCTTAGCTATTCGGACCCATTCCCGACTAATATCTTCTATTTGAAATGATTTGTTCTCTGCTCCTGTGGCACTGCTTGTCAGCAAAGTGGCTTCCTTTTGTTCAGCCTGTTTGGTCTCTACTAGTTTTTTGGCACTTCGCAAACCCGTAGACTGAATACTTGGTCGGCTAGGAGCAGGACTAGCTTGGATGTTTTCAGGAGATTCCATTTTTTCCTCCTTCATTTCTACGGATGGAGTTGGGACTTCCTGTTCAGGGGCTTCTTGCTTTACAGGAGTATTTAGTACTTGTGCAACATTATTTTCAACTGGTGGATTGGCCGAAGCCTCAAGCTTTTTTCCAGCACTGTCCTCCACCACAGGTGCTTGCTTAGGCTTGAATACTGAATTTAAGTAGTTGATTTTCAGTAAACTCAAATCCAAATGCAATCTTGGATTCTTGGCACTTTTATAATTTACTTCACATTGCGCACATATATTCATGGCGGAGAGTAAAAACGAGGTAGATGTTAATTCCGCCTGTTTTTTAAACTTAGCCTTGGTCTCATCACTCATTTCCATTAGCGCTAAGGTCTTAGGATCTTTGGCATATAATAATAAACGCAAATGCTCCATGAGCCCTGAAATGAACTGCATTCCATCAAAACCTTTTCGCATGATTTCTTCTATAAGTAAAAGAACGGCCGTATGGTTTTGGTCTACTAAGTGATCCGTCAGACTAAAATAATAGTCGCTATCTAGAATATGTAAATTATCTAAGACAGCTTTATGGCGCAGGGTATTGTCGGTAGAAAAGGTGACATTTAAATCAAACATCGACAAAGCATCGCGTAAACCCCCATCGGCTTTGATGGAAATCAATTCCAAAGCTGCGGGTTCGGCCGAGATATGCTCCTTTTCGGCAATGGATGCCAAGTGCATGGCCATATCTTGCCATTTGATGCGGTTAAAATCAAAGATTTGACAGCGCGACAAAATGGTGGGTAAGATTTTATGTTTTTCCGTTGTAGCCAAGATAAAAATGGCATAGGAGGGAGGTTCTTCCAATGTTTTCAAAAAGGCATTGAAAGCTTGAGCAGAAAGCATGTGAACCTCATCAATGATGTAGACCTTGTAACGTCCATTTTGAGGAGGATAACGAACTTGGTCTATTAAGCTTCGGATATCATCCACCGAGTTATTCGATGCGGCATCGAGCTCATGTATGGTCAGCGAGGTATTTTCTTGGAAAGACTGGCAGGAAGAACAAGTTCCACAGGCTTCACCATCGGGACTTTGATTTTCACAGTTAATTGTTTTGGCTAAAATACGCGCACAAGTGGTTTTACCCACCCCTCTAGGCCCACAAAATAAAAAAGCCTGAGCCAAGTGATTCGACTTGATGGCATTCTTCAGTGTCGTGGTAATGTGGCTTTGACCTACCACAGAATCAAACTGGGTAGGACGGTATTTTCGAGCAGAAACAATAAAATTTTCCATACTGCAAGTTACAATTTGAGGTCATAAAACCCAAATCGATTTAAGGGATTAGGAGGGTGGCACTGACAGGGAAATGGTCCGTAGGATAACGATTTGACCATGTCTCTGTATGGGTGGCATGTTGTTCACAACGAACTCCATTTTTCACGAAAATATAATCGATTTGACTGTTTTCTCTTTCTTCTTTGAAGGCATTGAATGAGTTTTTAGGACCATAATGTCCCTTTTGGCTGATGCTTTCGGAATTCGTTAATCGGTCAGGGTTCTTAGGGTCTACCAAGATTTGAATAGGTTCATCATCTGGCTTGGCATTAAAATCTCCTAATAAAATAACAGGGTTGTTTTTCGCGATTTCTTTGATTTTAGCCAATACTAATTTGGCACTTTCTCTGCGGGCTACTTTGCCCAAATGGTCAAAGTGGGTATTGAAAACATAGAATTTCTTTTTTGTTTTCAAATCTTGAAAATGCCCCCAGGTTACGACACGTCGGCAGGCCGCATCCCAGCCAAAACCTACTTTGTCGCAAGAATCCGATAACCAAAATGTCTTTTGTTCCAGAATTTTGAATTTCTTGGTATTGTAAAACAAGGGAGAAAATTCACCTTCCTCTTTTCCGTCGTCACGTCCCCGTCCAAACCAGGCAAAGCCCGGTAATCTTTCAGCAAAATCTTTAATTTGATGAATAAAAGCTTCCTGCATGCCTATAATATCAGCTTGATGATATTTGACTAATTCAGCGCAGTGGTCCTTGCGATTGGACCATTGATTAATACCATCTGATTTGGTATCCATGCGGATATTGAAAGTCATGGCTTTAATCTGCCCTATGCTTGTTTGACTGAAAAGTAATAAGGCAATCAAGATGATGGATAAGCGTTTGAAAATGGCCTCTACTTGTGGCCAAACGCGGTCGTTTTTGCCATTATGGATAACCAAGTCAGCTCCTTCCGTATATTGCTCTGAACTTGGTTGGTTTTGTAAAAGTTTCATGTTGTCTTCAAAGGTTAAATGGTTTCGTTTTTGTAATCGTTCGATGCGCTCATTCATGGGGCATTCCACGGCAATTAAGTGGTGTATATAGTCTGGTTTGTTTTTATTCGTCAATAGGGCTGCCTCATACAATTTGAAGGGAGCAGAGCTAGGGATCTGAGCCCATTGCTGAAGCGCCTCTCGAACAGCAGGGTGAATGATGTGGTTTAAAGCAGCTAATAAATCGGGGTTATTTTTAACTCTGCTTCGAATGAAGACTCGATTATAAGCACCTTGAGCATCAAAGCTTTCAGGGCCAAATATGCCAATGAGTTTTTGTTGAATGATTGGATTGCTTTCAATCAATTGGTGGGCTACCTTGTCGGCTTCAAAAATGGGAATGCCTAGACAAGCAAAAATCCGACAAATGATTGATTTGCCGGATCCCATACCGCCTGTGATACCTAAAAGAGGTCGAAGGCTTTTTTCCATAGGTTTACTCTTCTGTTAAGCGAGAAGAAGCATCTTTTGAAACAGCTGATTTTTCAAAAACCACGCGAACACCTTTGCTAGAGTCAATCTCTACTACCAAAGTTTTTTCACGAATGGAAACCACTGTTCCATGTACTCCGCCAATGGTTACTACTTTATCACCTGTTTTTAATTCATCAATAAATTTTTTCGCTTCTTTCGCCTTTTTTTGTTGCGGACGAATCATGAAAAAATAAAACACGACAAAGATTCCACCGAAAAGGAGGATTTGCATGATTTGAGGATTGTTAGCCATAGTTGTTCGTTTATTAATTATTTTTTTCTGTCAATTTCTACTTTAAATGCTACCATATTGTCGGACGGCATCGTATTACAATAGGCGGTAACGGTTTTTTGTACTTTACCTTCTTTGCCTTTAGAATCAAAACTTACTTTGATGAAGCCTTTTTTTCCAGGCATAACTAATTCTTTGCTCCATTTCGGGGTAGTACATCCACAAGAAGCATTCACTGTTAAAATCTTTAAAGGCATATTTCCTTCATTTTTGAAATGAAAGGTATACGAGATACTATCGCCTTCAGTAATTTTCCCTAGGTAAACTACGGGCTGGTCAAATTTCATGACAGGATGCTTTTCCACTGAAGGTCTCAATTCCATAGGAATGGATTCTTCCGTTGAATTTCTAGCCTCTTTTTGTTTGTTGGTACAAGATAAGAGACATAAAAAGCATAAGGCAATGAAATACTTCATGTTAAGGCTTAGCTTTAATCTGACTCATCATTTTTTCCACATCCTCTAACAACTTTTCAGCTTTAACTTTAGTGTCATTTACTACCTTTTTACCTTCTGATTTAGCTAATGTTTCAGGTACTTCCTTGCCTTCTACAATATCATTGATCAATTGTTTCAATTGCTCTCTGTATTTGTTTAACTGAAAATACAATTTATTACGGGTGTTCTCACCTTTATCTGGGGCATATAAAATTCCAATAATAGCACCTGTGGCAGCTCCTACGACAAATGCCCAAAAGGATTTTGATGATCTACTCATATTATTTGCTAGCTATGTCGATTAATCCTCGACCTGATTTAGTAATTATTTTTTCGTGAATCAATCTCAGAGAAATCACATCTAGGATACCGTTGATGAATTGCCCCGATTTGGGTGTAGAGTAATTTTTTGCTAATTCAATGTACTCGTTAATACTTACTTTAACCGGTATGCTGGAAAATTTAATCATTTCAGTTAAGGCCATTTTTAATAAAATAAAATCAGCCATGGCCAAACGATCAGACTCCCAATTTTTTGTTTGATCACCAATCCAAAGAACTAAATCTTTGTCATTTTGGATGGTACTTTCAAACAACTCTTCGAAGAATAATTGATCATCTTCCCACTGAAGAGCTAAGGGTTGTAGACTCAAATCTTCTAAGGCATCCACCTTAAATGTTTTTGTCGACAAACTTTTAACTACATCCTTATTAAGATGCCAATTTAAATCTTTTTCTTCAAAATACTCGGTCATACTCGAGTGTTTTAGAATAAATGTTTTTAAAATATATCGAATCATTTCGATATCATCTTCAAAGCTTTTTCCTGCCTTGGGAAGGTAGTCGACAAAAGCTTGATCCAGAAGAATTACATCTAAGAATAATTTTTTAATTCTATTCTCCTCATCTTCAGACCATCCAATGTGCTGATCTTCAAAAGCTTGTTGCAAAGCTTTCCATTTTGGCATGATGGCCAAGACCTTATTTTTGCTCAATTGAGAAGTCTTGATGGGATTCTCTAATAAACGTCGATTTTCATCCCAAACGGCAATATTCGAGAGATGTTGCAAGTAAAAGAGGATTTTCAGGTATTGTTTGTAGATAGACTCTACTTCCTTAACCATGTCCTTTTTTAACTTCTCCGCAATTTTTTTGGTATTGTTTTGATAAGTTCGGTAAACGGACTTAGCCGCGGCCATGGATTCCGGTGGTATGCTTTCCTCACTTGGAATTTCTTGGAAAAACTCGTTTAATTGGATTTCGGCCAATTTTTTAAGGCCTTCCAGTCGAGGAGCTTGTTCCTCCTTTGCTACCATGAGTGATAAATCTGGCTGAAAAATGACAGCTAATTCGTCAAATGCCAATTGATATTGGGCACGTTCTTGCGTGTTGTAAGCATACAGTTGCTGAAATGCTTTCACCCGAAGTAATCTCCTGTTTACCATCCGAAAATAAAGAGCGTTCTTGTTGTTTGAAACACAAAATTAAGGATTTTAATTGATAAAGATTCTATCTTTGTTAGAAGTAAATTAAGCATGGGCGCACTAAGTCACCTCAATAAATATTTTTGGAAGTATAAATGGCTGCTATTCCTGGGCATCCTCTTTACCTTTTGTTCGAACTTTTTTGGTGTAGTTCCTGCTCAACTCGTGCGATATGCCTTGGATTTAGTGACAGAGACCATCCACGTATATTTTTTATTTAAGCAGTTTTCACTTCAAGGAGCGTTTTATGAGGTTTTTGCCGCTACTTTATTTTTCTATGGGGGCTTAATTATCTTGATGGCACTGATCAAAGGGGTCTTTTTGTTTATGGTTCGTCAAACGCTTATCGTGATGTCGCGGCATATCGAATACGATATGAAAAATGAAATTTATGAGCATTATCAAACTTTACCTTTATCATTTTACAGAAAGCAGAATACGGGTGATTTAATGGCTCGCATATCCGAGGATGTCAGTAAGGTACGCATGTACGTTGGACCCAGTATGATGTATGGTCTAAACCTGATTTGTGTATTTGTATTAGTGATTTATTATATGTGGCATGTCAATCAAACCTTGATGTGGTATGTCTTATTGCCGCTACCCATACTTTCTGTTAGTATTTATTATGTAAATTCCCTCGTTTTGCGGAAGTCGGAAGAGATTCAAGCGGGTCTTTCCACGATCTCTACCTTTGCTCAAGAGGCCTTTTCTGGTATTCGCGTATTGAAGTCATTTGTCCGAGAAAAAGAATCCGTTCAATCTTTCGCTGATGCCTCGGCCCATTACCGGAAGAAATCCCTCGACTTGGTGAAGGTGGATTCTTTGTTTACCCCCTTGATTTCACTGTTGGTGGGTTTTTCCACACTTTTAGTCGTGTATGTCGGCTCTCAAGAAGTGATGGCAGGAAGAATTTCTATTGGGAATATTACGGAGTTTATCATGTATGTATTCATGCTGACATGGCCCGTGACGGCTTTAGGATGGACTAGTTCTCAAATTCAACGAGCAGCAGCCTCTCAAGGACGAATCAATGAATTTTTGCAAGTGAAATCCGAGTTATTGACGGGCAAACAAATTCGACAAAAGATACATGGACGTTGGACATTTGAACATGTTGATTTTACCTATCCAGGTACGGATCGTCCTGTTTTACGTGATATTCAGCTAGAAATAGAACCTGGAGAATCGGTAGCTTTATTAGGAACTACTGGATCTGGTAAGAGTACCATTGCAGCCTTGATGGCTCGTTTTTATGATCCTTCGGCTGGTCGGATATTATTGGATGGGATTGAACTGAAAGATTGGGATATGGAATTGGTTCGTTCCAATTTGGGTTTTGTGCCGCAGGATGTCTTTTTGTTTTCTACCAGTATTGCGGAGAATATTCGTTTTGGTCAAGCCGACTTGAGTCAGGCAGATTTAGAGCAAGCTGCCAAATATGCCGATGTGTACGAAAACATCATGGAATTCCCAGATCGTTTTGATACCATTTTGGGAGAGAGAGGAGTTACCCTATCGGGTGGACAAAAACAACGAGTTTCTTTGGCTAGAGCTTTGGCCAAAAATCCAGGCATGTTGGTTTTGGATGATTGTTTATCAGCTGTCGACACGCACACCGAACATAAGATTTTAAATCATTTGAAACACATCATGGAAGGTAAAACCTGTGTGATCATTTCACACCGTGTCTCATCTGCTAAATTAGCGAAAAGGATATTTGTCTTGCATGAAGGTCGTATTGTGGAACAGGGACCCCATACTACTTTAATGAAAAAGAAGGGTAGTTATTACGAGTTGTATCAGCAACAATTAAATCAAGAAAAGCAAGATTTAGAGCAAGTTTCCACTCAAACGAATTAACTCAATCTCAGCCGTTTTAGCTGCAAATTTTGCTTCAATTAATCTAGTCTCGGCAGCCACGGCATTTCTTTGTACTTCTCTTAATTCGTAAGAAGTGGCAATGCCGACTTTAAATCGATCAAAAGCAATGTCGATGTTTTGCTTGGCGATACCATAATTTTCTGTTTCCAGATTGATTAAATTCAAGGCATTTTCATAATTGACATAGGCTTTTTCAATGTTGGAAACCAAGGTGTTTTTCAAGTCTGCAACTTGTAAATCAGCTATTTCAGCATTGATTTTGGCGTTTTGAATACGACGCTTTTGGTTACTCCCGTCAAAAATATTGATGGAGGCACGAATACCATAGTTCATCACATCACTACTACCTTTAGACACACCAAAACCAGCCCCGTTATTGACCGTATTGTAGTTATAACCTGCTACTAGATCGATGACCGGCTGTTGTTGACTTTGCAGATTTTTGATATCCAAATCAGCTACTTTTTTGTTTAATAAAGCCGTAATCAAATTGGGATTCTGCTGTAAGGCTTGATTTTTTAATTCTTCCAATTTTAATTTGGGCAATAATTCAATGGCTGAAACCACATCAAAATCAATCATATGATCTCTAACCAACAGTGTGTTGAAATTGATTTTAGTACTTAAAAAAGATTGTTCTTGGGCTAATAAAAGCGCTTTGTCTTCATTGTAATCAACCTGAGCCGAATAAAAATCAACTTTTGAACCTTGCCCCACTTCAAAACGATCCTTGGCTAGTTTCAAACGGTCATTAGAAATCTCTAATCCTTTTCTGAAGTTATTAACACGTAAATCCTGACGGATGATATCATAATAAGATGCGCTGATTAAGGCTATTAAGTTCTCAATAGTAGCTTCAGTTTGCTTAGTGCCTAAATTTTGTAATTCTTTAAATCGATCTCTTAAAACAAACATGCCTTTTCCGTCATACAAAGTCCAGACCATGGCAACCCCTGTATTGGATGAATTGGAGTTTACTCCTGACTGAACTAAGGGAGCACGTACCCCACCAAAAAACTCTTGATCTAAGCCAGAAATAGTGTAGTTTTTGTTGAAATTACCTGTAATGGTAGGTAGAAACCCTGCATTCCCTAATGTATTGTCATTCAGAGCTTGTTTTTCTCTTTTCTTCGCAACTTGTATTGAATAGTGGTTTTGTAGTCCTTGTTGAATCGCATCTTCTAAACTCAAGTTTTTCTGTGCTTGAGATGTAAATATACTCACAGAAAATGCAACTAGGAGGCTAATGCTTAGGCCTGATATCTTCATAAGGTAATCTATTTGGCATATATAATTAACAAACATAGTGATTTTGAAGCATTTTTCGCTACATAAACCACACAAGTACCCATAGCTATTTTGAGATGTTTTTAGCTATTTTTGTTTTATGCCTACTTTAGAAATCACCCACCTATACATTTATCCCATAAAATCTTTAGGAGCTCTGGCTATGAAGGAAGCTCATGTAGAAATTCAAGGCCTAGCTGGAGATCGCCGATATATGTTGGTAGATGAGCATGGAAAGTTTATCACCCAGCGTACTCGTCCGGATTTAACCCGATTTCAATTAAGTGTCCATCCTGATGGTTTTTTGGTAGTGGATAAGAAAACGGGCCAGAACAAATGTCTATGTGCTTCGATTGAACTAGGGGAATTGATGTCCGTTGAAATATGGGATGATCTTGTTGAGGCTCGCATCGTGTTAGATGCTTGGTCTGAATGGTTTAGTCAATTGTTGAATGAAAAGGTATTTTTAGTGCATTTGACAGCGGCATCCCCACGTTTTATGAAGGAAAAATACCATACATCCTTATCCAAAGAAAGTTCCTTTGCTGACGCGCTACCTATTTTACTTTGTTCAGAAGCATCTTTCAAAGCTTTAGATAATCAAATGGGTGAATCCGTCGATCGCTTACGTTTTCGCCCCAACATCATTGTCTCTGGTGCAGAGGCATTTGAAGAAGATAGCTGGAAGCAAATACAAATAGGGGATGTTCAATTATTTGGTGCTAAACCCTGTGCGCGCTGTCAATTGATTACAGTACATCCACAGCAAGGAACGATCAACAAGGATGTGTTAGGCGCACTTTCCCAGATTCGAAAGATGGGTAATAAGGTATATTTTGGTCAGCAATTCGTGCCACAAATGCTAGGCAAGTTGGCTGTTGGGGATCGAATCAGCGTTCAAGTTCAACAAGATGCGGTATATTAAAATAGCCCACTTTTTAAGTTTAGACGTAGTTTGGGGCACTTTAGCTTTTCAAGCTCTCCTCCATGAGATTTTTTTGAAGGAAATGCCTAGTTTGCCAGAACAGATATCTTTGGCTTGTGCTGTTTGGGGCATTTATTTAATAGACCGGATGATCGATCGAAAAAAAGGAATTTATCAAGATGAACGACATTTGTTTCAAGCTCAGCATGTGTTCACCTTACAGATAATCTTGTTTGTTTTACTTCTGTTGGGAGGTTTTAGTATCACATATTTAGCGCCCCGTTTGATTTATTTTGGCTTGGGATTATGTTCCTTGATGCTGATTTATTGGATATTTTGGTTTTATGGAGCATTTAATCGCATTGCATCCAAGGAATTTATGACCGCCTTGATTTACACCTTAGGCGTAGGGGCTAGTACTTGGTATCGAATACCCCTGACTTTATGGACGCTGTTAGTAGCTGCTTTGATGTTTCTTCTAGTATTGCAAAATTTAGGTATGTATACGTTATGGGAATGGGAAGAAGAGGGTCCATTGAAATCCGTACATCGTTGGAAATGGGTATTACTAGGAGTGGAGGGGCTTTTTTTGTCACTACTTTTAGGGACGCTATTTTACTTCGATGAAAAAATCGCTTTTCTCCCATTTGCCATTACATTTGCCATACAAAGTTGGATTCATTACTTTTCAAAAAATAAGCTGGTATCTCGTATTTGGGGAGAACTAGCTTATTGTAGCCCCATACTGTACTTCGCCTATGAGTTTTTTTCAAAATAAGGACGCTTACAGCGCATTGAAATTTCCTGAGTTTAGAGCCTTTATTGTAGGTAATACTTTATTTACCATGGCGCTTTTGATGCAGGAAGTGATTGTTTCTTATGAAATTTATAAGATTACCCACAATCCTTTGGCCTTGGGTTTAATCGGTTTGGCGGAAGTGATTCCGTACATCTCTTTGGCGCTCTTTGGGGGACATTATGCTGATAATCGAGATAAGGTAAAGATCATGCAAATTTCTTTGTCTGTCATCATTTTTGGCTCTTTTTTGTTGCTCTATTCTAGCCTTCAATTAGACTCACAAAGTCCTGATTTTCATATATATACTATTTATTTTGTCATTTTTCTGATTGGCTTGGCCAAAGGTTTTTTTAGTCCAGCCGCTTCTTCTTTAAATCCGTTTTTAGTACCTAAAGAGGTGTTTGCAAATGCCGCTACATGGAATAGCTCCTTTTGGCAATTGGGTGCTATTTTAGGTCCAGGAATGGCAGGTTTTTTATATGCCTATTTGGGCTTGGCAGGTTCTTTAGAAACGGTGATTGTGTTTTTGTTGGGTGTGATGACCTGTTTGTTTTTTATTAAGAAAAGACCTATTCCTCCTAAAGCAGTTACTCATGAATCCATTTGGCATAGCCTGAAAGAAGGTATTGTTTATGTATTTAAAACGAAGATCATCTTGTATGCCATTTCATTGGACTTATTTTCGGTTTTATTCGGTGGTGTCATTGCTATTTTACCCATTTTTGCGGAAGATATATTGAAAGTAGGGGCAGAAGGATTGGGTGTTTTACGCGCAGCACCTTCCATTGGGGCTTTATTATCCATGGCCTTCATGATTTATTTTCCACCGCTAGAGAAAGCATGGAGAAATTTATTGATTGCTATAGCAGGGTTTGGACTTGCCACCATGGTATTTGGCATATCGACCAATTTTTGGATTTCGGTGGGGGCACTATTTTTTACTGGAGCTTTTGATTCGGTGAGTGTAGTCATTCGACAAACCGTCTTACGATTTTATACACCTGATGAGATGAGGGGAAGGGTTTCTTCTGTCAATGGGATTTTTGTCAGTTCTTCCAATGAACTAGGGGCTTTTGAATCTGGAGTCATGGCCAAACTGATGGGAACGGTTCCGTCGGTTTTGGTAGGAGCTACTGCTACCTTAGTGATTGTTAGCTTGGTAGCATTGAATTCGAAAGATTTGCTGAAACTACAAGTGGCAAAAAAAGTCGAATCCGCCGATTAACCTATATGCGCTTCTTGGGCTAATCTAGCTTTTTCTTCGGCTTCTTCTTTATCTTTTCTCTCTTTGATGTGTTCAGGCCAATGTTTTAAGACATCTGCAATATGCTTTTTGCTTTCTTGAGCCCACTGAATATCTTCTATTTTACGAATCGGCTCAGCATTTTCGCCTAATAGAGCGGGCATAATTTTGAGAAAATAATCCTTTAGTTTCAAATCGCCTTTTTTGTTTTTGGATACCACGATGCTAGCCTCACAATTGAATAAAGACACTAAACCATCCGATGTATTTCCTTCGGAGAAATAGAAGTGATCTAAATTGTGAATATCAATGAATTCTGATGCTATCAAGCTAGATCCCTGATAATGAAGTGTTTTTAAGGATTCTTCATTCACAACCACAAAAGAAATTCGTTGCTTACCCGATTTCTCTGCAAAAAAATCTCCGATGGATTGGAAGAAATTACGCTTAGGTAATTGGATTACTCCAAGTCCAACCCAATGGGAGGGAAGTTCTGAACGAAGAAAAGATAATGATGCTGGAAGTGAATGATTCATAGGATTGGCAATTTGAAAACGAAATTAAGGAAAGATTGGCTTATGTCAAACCTAATTTAAAGTCGGATTTTAGGCTTAGGCAATTCAAAAAATAGAGTAAAGGGCTGAAACCAAGCATGTATGGATTCGAAGCCCGACTTATTGAGAGTATAGACTAAGAATTGTCCTTTTTTGCTGAAATCGACCAACTGGGCTTGTTTCAATAAATCCAAGTGATGAGAAATACTAGGCTTGGTCATGTTAAATTGCTGGGCGATAGTCCCTGCATTTTGTGGGCCATGAGTCAAAAAGCGAAGTATTTCTCTTCTAGTTGGATCATTGATAGCTTTGAATACAATATCCATAATATCTTAAATAATTAAACAAATATTTAAATATAAAGGTAGTATTCCAAATTATCTATGGAATTATCCTCTGTCTTCCTTACGGTACGCTTCAATCAATTTCACTTCTCCGTCTTTGCCTGGATAGAAATTACCATGTTCCATGCCCAATACTCCCGTATATCCTTTCTTTCTTAGATGCTTGAATATATTGGCGTGATTCACTTCCCCTGTGGTAGGTTCTTTTCTACCAGGATTATCTCCAATCTGTAAATAGGCGATTTCTTCCCAGCATAAATCCATATTGGCTATCATGTTACCTTCATTGCGTTGCATGTGGTACATATCAAACAAGATCTTGCACGCAGGGCTTCCTACAGCTCGACAAATCATGTAGGATTGGTCGGAATAACGAAGGAATAAATCAGGATTATCACTTAATGGTTCTAACACCATGGTTAGATTGTGGGGTTCAAAAATCTCAGCTCCACGTTTTAGATTATCAATCACGTGGCCCGTTTGAAGACCTAGAGGTAGTTTACGGTTGAAGTTTCCTGGTACAACGGTCATCCATTTGGCATTGCAGCGCTTAGCTGTTTCCACGGCTGTTTTACAGGCTTTTACGAACATTTCTGTTGCTTCTTTTTTACCTGTAGTCATGTGTTGGGTATCAAAAAAACCATCAAACTTGACCACAAATACCCCCATCGTCATACCTAGTTTGGTCAAAGTCTCACCAATTTTTGCTTGTAGCTCGGGACTTTTGCCCATCATGTCATTGTCTTCCAAGGCACGGAAACCCATCTCATGCATGAATTTCAATTGGTCTATCTCATCTGGACCAGCATGATTTTTAAACATACCAAAATGAGGTGCATATTTTAAGCTAAAAGCAGGCTCTGCTGCTAAAGTATGTAATTGATTAGAATTACTAGCTAAAGTAGGTTGGGTATGCGTAATACCTGCTCCCAAAAGACTTCCGCCCATCATTTGGGCAAAGGAACGACGATCCATAGGTTATTTCTTTTTTAATGTAGTTAAATATTCGACAAGGTTGACTAAATCCGTGGTGCTCATGGCATCAGCCAATCCTTCAGGCATCATGGAATTAGGTAATTGTTTGACTGATTTTAAGGCAGAGGTTTTGAAATTTTGTACCATACCACCTGGTAATTTTAATATGATATCGGTTTCATTCTTGGAACTAATGATTCCTTGATAGGTCTCTCCCGACTTGGTCAATATTTCATAGGTTTCAAATCCGAAATTGATCCCTGCATTGGGGTGCATGATAGAAACGAACATACCATCCTTGGATAATTTAGAGCCAATTTCTGTTAATTTCGGTCCAAAATCGATACCTTCTTGATATACTTGGTGACACATGGAGCATTGGTCAACAAATACTTTAATACCCGCTTGGGCATTTCCTTTTTGTCCCAAGAGGGTATTCAAATCAGGATGCTTTGTTTTGGTGTTTTGGATATTTCCTCCTAAATAGGAATTGGCTTCCATGCGAACAGCCTTTCTCCAAGTTCTACTCACACTTTCTACCACCGAAGGAATAAATTCAGCATTTACTTTTTTATTTTTTAAGATATCTAGCACGTAGTTTTCTCCATTGGCTGAGTTTCCCAAACTTCTGGCAGCTTCTTTTCTAATGCTCATGGAAAGGTTTTTTTGATTCATGGCATCATATAACAGCGACAAAGTGCTAGGTTGGCCAATCCAGCGAATGGACTCAACGATGGCTTTTTGTTGATCTTCATTACCTGTTTGGAAGGTTTTGGCTATCAAGGCAGCCCCACCATTCAATTTATACATGATAGATCCAGCTTTTCTACTTTGTTTTCCAGTCAAAATCATGTGTAATATCTTATCTTTCTCTTCAGCAAGTTCGTATTTCTCGACCAACTCTAAGTATTCCACTTCGGAGGTTTTAGGTAGTAGATCGCGTAATACTTTCTTCGCATCAGCATTGGAAGCGATAAATGTTGGATTGATATGTCGTAATCCAATTAACTGAGCCTCAGTTTGTCCTTGGAAGTTTGTAGAAATCAAATCAATTAACATACTTGATTTTTTATCACTAGGAATGAAGTCAAGAGCTCTGAAATAACGAAGTTTTTGGGCCAGAGCTTGATTGCTTTTTAATACAGTAAAGATATAAGGAAGAGCATTTTCTGTTCTGGATCTCCAAACCACATCTTGGAATGCTGCCGAAGAAGGATTAACGGAAAGAGCCAAATAGGTATTCAATCGGGAGTTCCAAAGACCATCAGCTCCAATACCCAGGGCTTCCAAATACCAACGGTCTTGACCTGTATGTTGTTGGGCTAATTGTGCCCAAAGAGCATCTGCCTGGGGGTCATTGATATGACGTAAAGCAATCGCTAATTCTCGACGCACCTGTGGGTTTTCATCCTTCACCCACACGGCAGCCCAGTCTTTCCATTGACTGAATGGAGTTCTTTTCGCCTGACGAATAGCCATCATACGTATGTCGGCCAATCCATCTTTAGCAGCTAAATGTAAGTATTTCTGCGCTTGACTTGTTTTCATCAATGCCCAGAAAGCACGCGCTTTCATGCGTGGATTTGAATTGTTTTGGTAGGATTTTTCTAAGGCAGCTTCGGCTGATTTACCCCAACTCATTAATTTTTTAAATGCCAAATACCTTTGTGCTAAATTAGGATTTTCTAAGGCAAGAATAGCGTTTTCTGGCGTATTAATCGGCATGGCCTTCACTTGGTAAGCATGACCTTTGGGAGCTACTCGATAAATTCTACCTTTTGTTTGGTCACCTGCTTGATGCCCACCCACGCCTGGGTCATACCAGTCGGCAATAAACACAGATCCATCGGGAGCTGTAGTTACATCAGCGGGTCTAAACCATTGATCATTTACTCCTTCTACCAAAGGTAAAACACTAGCTTCAAAGCCAGCACCTTGAGCTTTAACAGGATAGCTGCGAACCACATTAGGACCTGCATCGCAGTGAATCATTTGATTTTGGAATGCCTTAGGTAATAAATTGCCTTCATATAAAATCATTCCGGTAGGGGAACCTGAGCCTGTTTGCAATAAATTGGGAACTACTCCTGGGTCATTTAAGTGCCAATGTCTTCTTGGAATTTCCGGTTCAATATTTGTACGATTGGCTGACCAACCAGCATCGCTCATCTCATCCCGATACCCATAGTTTCCATGTTCCATGACGAAATTAATGCGTACCCCTTTATTGCCATCATCATCATTATCCGATTGCCACAGTCCACCATAGGAATCCACTGCTACTTCGTAGTTATTTCTGAAATTATGACCTAACACTTCCACTTGTGAACCGTCCACATTGCAGCGGAACACCATGCCTTGTTTGTATTTTTTAGGACCAATCGGGTCACCATCTTGATCTAAAACGGCTTTTCCTTGAGCGTCCAATAATTGTCCTCCTTCATTGCCAAAGTTGAAATACAGTTTTCCATCTGGACCAAAAGTAAAGGCATGAGCGCCATGATCATGTTGCTCGCCTCCAATCCCTTGAAACATCACTTCTTTACGATCAGCTTTTCCATCGCGATTATCATCAAACATTTTCCAGATATACGGACTTTGAGAAACAATGACCATAGAATCAAGTACCGCAATGCCCAGAGGGGCATTTAATTCGGGAGATTGGTAGAATATTTTTCTTGAATCGGCTTTTCCATCTCCATTGGTATCTTCTAGAATCAAGACCCGGTCACCTTGTGGATTAGTTGGGTTTCCATTGATGTTAGGACGGTAATTGTAGGCCTCTACTACCCAAATACGACCTTGAGCATCTACATCTATGTTGGTAGGATTTTGTAGCATCGGTTCGGATGCGAACAAGGTGATTTCTAATTCAGGATGTATTTTTAATCCTTTTAAAGCATTTTCTGTTTGTCTTTTTTGTGACTCAGTTAAGGAATCCAATAAAACCTGTCCCCAGCGGGAAGATTGGTTTTTATAAAATGAAGAAGCAAATAATAAGGCAAAAAGAGACAATGCCGTCAATAAAAAAGGCTTTTTAGAAGATGTCCAATTCATAAGTATATATTTTTCCGTAGGATACCTATAAATTTCAATTAAAACCCTGTAAAATCCTAATGGACTTATCCTGATTTATGACCGAATTCCTAAAAATCGATTCATTTTTTTACGAAAGGCTAAATAGGCTAAAAAGGAATCAGCCGTAAAAACATGTTCTTTAAACAGTCTTTTCCAATCTTCTACATGGAGCTTTTGAGGAGAATGAGCTGATGCTTTCCATAAATAATAACATCTTTTAAGGAATGACTTTTCATTCTCTGTAATCCTCGTTAAAAGTAAATGATATTCAAAGAGGATGGGTTGGATTAAATCTTGGTATTTTGAATGGGTATATTCATTGATTTTAGAATACATGAATATACGGTTGTATATAAATGTAGCGGATTTATTACTATCTGTATAACTCATGCCGCCTTCATTTTTTCGATAAACGGACATGGTTTCTGGTAAATAGGCGATAGATCCTTCTTCCGCTAGAATGACGTACAGTGGAATATCCCCACTTTTGGAATGAAAAAACCAATCGGGTAAGGTCTTGACTAGCTTTTTTCGCATCATGACACTGGCAGTAGCCATGAACCATGCTTCTCGTTCTTTTAATAAATCGGTTGAATTAATCCAAGGAGCTTGGTCGATGGGATTAATGAGGGAGGGTTCTCTTTCAGTGCCATCTTCATAAATGATTTGGGCATTATGAAAACAAGCAGAGGCTTCTGGATGGTTATCTAAAAAATCGACTTGTTTTTGGAGTTTATCTGGAGATGTCCAATAATCATCTCCTTCAATATGTACGATATACTCCCCTTGGCAATCAAAAAAGCAATGTAGAAAATTGACCTTTGCTCCTACATTTTCTGGTCGTATATAAGCTTTAATTTTCTCAGGATATAGGTCTGCATAGGATTGGATGATGGAAGCAGTTTGATCAGGTGAGTGATCCTCTCCAATGATGATTTCAAATTCAAAATCCGTTTTTTGTTGCAGAATGTTGTCTAAACAAGTCTGGATGTAATGCTCATGCTTATAGGTAATTAGGCAAACGGAAACCTTAGGTTGTTTGGCCGTTTGAGGATTACGATAAAGATGATGATTCAAGTAGCTAAAATCCATTATTTTTCTTCTAAAATGGCATAACCTACACCGCTTTGACCGAAATGATTTCCATTATAAAACAAGATGGTTTTTTCTTGATGACGAATAACTAAAGGGTATTCAATCATTTCATAATCCCAATCTTGCTCATTGTTGCTTACATCAATACCTGCTAATCCGTCTTGTCTTTTCCAATGGATTCCATCGGTTGATTCCGCATAATAAATCCGATAGGATCGTGCACGATTGGTTCTGTAATCAGTACAGGCACGCGCTGAAAACCACATTTTGTAAATACCATTTTCAATTAAAACCGTTGGTCTGGAGATACCTCCTTCTACTTCATCTTGGTAATCGATGGCTACTTGTCCTTTTCTGTCCCAGTTGATGCCATCCACAGATTCAGCATATTTAATATGGTAGCAAGGCTCCATTAAATTTCCATCAGGAAGCCAATGTGTACAATTTAAATACCAGACTTTGTATTTACCCTGGTCAAAAAGAAAACAGGCCGAGCCATTGAAAAAAGGTTCAGTGGCCGTGGTGCTGATGATAGGCCCGTGGAATTTTTTGGTATAATGTATGCCGTCCGTAGATGAGGCTAAACCTAGGGCATTGTGGTAGGGAATGGTATTTCTAACCGTCCAACCAATATAATATAACCATTTTTCTTCACCGTTTTGCAGAAACCAAGTAGGCATGATTCCACAATCATCAAAGGTTCCAGGAGCCCCTAATGCTAAAATTGGCTCGGGATGAACATACAGGATATTAGATAAATTATTGGAATCTAAATCAATAAAGGAAGCTTGACAACGCCCTTTGGAATCGCGGGCAGAGTAGTATAATCGGATTCGATCCGAATAATTTGTGTCAGCACATACGACATGTGCATATTTTTTTTGATTCCACTCAGATTGGCTGTCTGGACAAAAGAGTAATCCTTGTTTATTCCAACGCATAATTTTTCTTTGTTGTCCCGAAATTTCGGGACAACAAAGATACAAAGCTTTATCGGATAGTTGAAAATGTCGTTGGATGCATGTAGATAGATTCTACTTTGTCGACAATTTTTCCATTTTTTTCTGATTCGTCACGTGCTTTAATCCAATTAGGATCTTTTCTGAATTCATCGAAAGAAGCTTTACCCGCAGCTTCACTGTCGTGAGCTAATAGGTAGACTAAACGAGGCTGAACATTGGGATCTTTCTCGATGGTCTTAAAATAAGCAATGTTCGTCATACCATGTTTTTTGAATAATTTGGTGGTATGATTTCTGAATCTCGCTAAGACATTGTCAATATTATGAGGCGTAGCCGTATAAGTTCTTAGTTCGATGGCCCGGTCAGCACTCTTTGAAGAAGGCTTGATTTTTGGACTAAAATCCGTTGCCATCATGAACGTACTTTCAACCTTGGCGACAATTTTACCCGTTTCTTCTGATTTTCTAGCTACTTCTTTCCATTCTGGATCACGTCCAAAACGCTTCCAAGAGCTATCACGTTCTACTTGGTTAGGGTAGGATAAAATGTAGTAAAGTGCATTTTTTTCATTGTTATTGGGAATCCAATAACCCACATTAGTCATACCATGTTTTTCGAAAATTTTGGTGGTATGGTTAGTAAAACGTTGGATTAACGCATCTAATCTGCCTGGGTGGCAATAGTAAACACGTAATTCGTAATAACGGCTGTCAGGTTTTTTCGCAATCATCTGAATGGAGACGAATAATAGGAGGAGAGTAAATAATTTTTTCATAGGTAATTTTGGGGTAAAATGGTTGTAATGTGTTTGTTTTTGTTAATAGTTTAGCTCTCAGATTTGTCAACTCTTCAAGAGTTGACAAATCTAAGTTAATACTTGACAAATTAACTTAGATTAATCTTGAGGCAAAGGTATGATTTGAAACAAGTTTTTTATCCTGCTTTCTGATTATTTTAATCAAGTGCTTGGATTTTAGCTACCTAGTCGGTTCGAAAGGATTTTATGGACTACCATAAAAAGCATTTCAGGTTTGGCAGTTCGCCAATTTGGGATTTGCAAGGTTCCTCCAAAATTGATGTAATAATCGATTTTGTATTTATTCCATTCTTTTTCAATGAATTCAGGAAAGCAAAGTCCGGCAATCCATCCATCTTCCACTTCTTCAAACCATTCAGCATAGTAATCATCCTCCCAGGAACCATGAAAATTAAAGACATTTTCACCCACAAGGATGAAGTATTTGATTCCAGCTGCTAATAAATGGTCTATGACTCCTCGTTTAAATAACATGATATCATTGTGCAAGGTGTCGTTCCATTCTCCCATCAATTCAATAATGGTAAACTGTAAGGAGTAATCGGTGAAAAGAATCTTACAATAGAGTGTTTCTGAATCGATTTCATCCCATAGTGGATGAATGTAATAACTATAAATCGTATGGACATATTCGGTATTGGAATATGTTCTCCCGTAAAATGGAGATTTAGGGTCATGGGAAGCATTGTATATGGATTCCCATTGATAGGAAGGCTCAATTTCTTGCATATCACTCGAAATAACAAAAAAAGGCTTGCGAGAGCAAGCCTTTTTAAACAATCAACCTAATAATTAAAGTTTATGAGCACTCTTGAAATTTCCAGAGAGGTCAAATTCAACTTTATACTTTTTATCTGCAAGCGTAATGATTACTTCAATTTCATAAGCAGATCCATCTTTGCTGACAGATACAGCTTTGGTCAATGCCCAACCAGCATACGTTTTATCTAAGTAAGATATTGCTGTGGAAGGGATTTGATCTTTTGTGATTTCTGCTACTGTGAAGTTGGCTGGATTTGGATTGTCTTTGGGGCCTTTGCCTGCATTGGCTACATAATTGAAATCTTTATCAAACATATAAGTTTGTGAATTTCCTCCAACGCTTACCACTACATGGTAGTGAATAATAACATTGTCTTTTTGAATCGAAATGGCATTTTTCAATGTCCAACCAGCCGCATTTTTATTTAAATAATCGATGATGCCTTGTGGAAGTGTGGTGATTTCAGTTTTCGTTATTTTGATATCATCTTTACTTTCTTCTTCGCTTGAAAGAATTTTTCCAGTGGCATCTATTTTAAAATCCCAGACTTTACCATCCTTTTCAGCGTGAATATGGTATGTAGCAACCCCATTTCCATCTAAACGCATTACCGCATTTTTGAAAGTATATCCTGTAATGGTCGCTTGAACTGCAGCAGGAAGTTCCGTTAAAGCCAAATGACTTACTGCCGCTCCCATGCCTTTTCCTCCTTTTTCTCCTTTTTTACCTTCAATAGTGGAGATCATCGCCCCTGTTTCATCAAACAAAATGGAATATACAGTAGCTTCAACTTTAATCTCAACCCGGTAAGTGATAGGAGTACTAGAAGTCTTTTTACCTGCATGAATGAAGGTATAACCAGCATATTTTTCTTTTAAGTAGCTAGTAATTGCTGCAGGTAATTCAGCTTCCGTAATACGAGTAAATGCTTCTTTGATTTCTCCGCTTTTGTTTAATACCACTTGTGATTCGGTATTACTTACTACAATGTTGGCACCATACAATGAATTACTTTGCAATACGTAATAATCTACTTGCGCAGAGGGATAGGTGTTTGAAACAGTTGTTTTAACAGCAGTTGGAATGAAATTCTGACTAACAAAGCCAGTGGCATCCGATGTAGGATTTAATGCATCTTCTTTAGAGCAACTTGCTAGGCCAATAGAGGCTACTAGGGCGAATGTAAGCAATGGGTTTTTCATATGATTAAATTTTATTTTGACAGTTAAACGGAGAGTGATTTCGTTTTCGTATCAAAAATATGAGATGTTTCGGTACACTCATGCAACCAATCGACCAATGGGCGCATCTTGACTACCAATCATCACAATTAAATAAATAATTATAGTACCTTGTATTGCAAAGTACTATATGTTTGCTACATTTGCCTATCAATAAATTAATATATGAAAAAGAAACTAGTTGTTCTATTAATTTTAGGAGTTCTTTTCGCCTCGGATTCTTTTGCTTTAGGTTTTCCACATCGTTTATTTCCTGCTAAAGTGTTAAAGAAGGCAGTAAGTTTAGTGATTCCTAGAGTACAAAAATAATTTGTAGCATCTTCGACGTTTGGCAATTATCCTAAATTTTGTCTTAAATTTGGATTGCTATATTTAACGTCAATCCCATGATTTTATCGTTTATTGATTGGAATCCCGATCCAACCATATTTGAACTTTTCGGTTTTCCAGTTCGTTGGTACGGACTTTGTTTTGCTATGGCTTTTTTAGCTGGCTTCCAGGTATTAAGCTATATTTTCAAGAAAGAAGGTAGACCTACTGAGCAAGCAGATCATTTATTGATTTATGCCATGCTTGCCACGGTGATTGGTGCCCGAGTAGGTCATTATTTCTTCTATGAATTCCCTTTATTACAAGCAGATCCCATTCGGTTTTTTACTCAAATGATTATTCCTCCTTATTCAGGATTGGCATCACATGGAGCGGGAATCGGGCTTTTTACAGCATTTTATTTATATACTAGAAAATATCCTGGTCAATCTTATTTATATGTAACAGACCGAGTCGTACCCACGGTAGCGCTAGGTGGATTTTTTATCCGTATGGGTAACTTAATGAATTCAGAAATTGTAGGAAAACCCACTCAATTACCTTGGGGATTCAAGTTTTATCGAGATACTGAATTTAATTCCATGGGTAATGCTGACGTATTAGCTAGGCATCCATCTCAACTTTATGAGGCTCTTTCCTGTTTGGTGTTATTTTTCGTCATCATGTGGTTTTGGTCCAAGAAAAAGGAGAAAACACCTGAAGGCCTCATTACTGGATGGTTCATGATTATATTGTTCGCCCTACGTTTTTTCTATGAATTTTTGAAAGAAAATCAGAGTGAATTTGAAAATTATATGACCTTAAATATGGGTCAAATCTTGTCGATTCCCGCCATGCTATTTGGGGTGGCGGTATTACTTTATGCCAAAAAAAAGCAGGCCCTTTGAAATAATAAGGTAATTATTCTTGAAGAAGCTGACTTAATTCCACTAGGTCAGCTTTTTTTAATGTTGCATGAATCGAGGCCCTACCTATGGCTGGATCATTCCATTTGGGGTAGGAAAATTGATTCATTTTAAACCCATGAGCTTCTAATCGTTGAATGATGTTTTCATTATCTGTGCAAAAGGAAGGATGACCTGGAGCCCAAATAATGGGTGAACCTGCCAACTGGGATTGAAAGATATTCATATTTTCCCTTAGCCTCTCTCTTTGTTCTTCATAGGCTTTTTGGGCATGCAAGCAGGCATAACAAAAAGCCAAATTGGGGGGGGAACTTCCAATCCAGATAGGATCTTTTTTGATTTCTTCAATCTGGTCTTTGGGGCCAAGAATAATACCTGCTGGAATTCCGTAGGCTTTAGATAGGGAGGCTGTTTGGATAATTTGAGCCGAACTGGTTATTTGAATATCCTGAACACCTATTCGATGTGATTCATCTACCAAAAGATATTGATCTGGTAGGAGTTGTTTTGTCCATTCAAAATCAAATAATTCAACAAAAGGAGTTCTGATTCCATCAGTCCCTAAGATGTTAGCATTCCCCCATAAGCTAGCTTGAATCCAAGACTCACGAGTTCCTTCCCAAGGAGTATGAAGAAAAGTGGTGATAGCTGGATGACTGTGTGGGGCAATGAAATAAGTAGCTTGAGGGAATTGTTTGAGCAAATGTTGCAGGGCAATCTGACCTGCAGCAAAACCAGATGAACAAAGGGCCGCCGCTTCATGCCCAAATTTTTCCGCCAAAGCTTGTTCTAAATCATCCCAAACAGCAAACTGAATATTATTTCTTCGGGAACTACCCCAGTTTTGAGGAAATAATTCAATCCCTTTTTTCAGTTTTTCATTAAATAGAGAATGTTCTCCAATTCCTAAATAATTGGTTCCTCCTAACCAACGAAAAGGCTTTCCCTCTATGTATATGATTCTCCCGGGAATGGAATCAGCAAAATGAGTAAAATTAGCCATGTTGAATCAATTTTGCTCCAGTTCCTCCTTCTTTGGCATAGATGACATGGCCAAAATCGATGCGTATACCTTGTGAAATTTTATCTTCTACCAATAAACATCCATCCATATCTACATAATCCAATAGTGGGAGCAATTGGGCAATGGCCGAGCAACCAATGGTAGATTCCGTCATGCAACCCACCATGATTTTTAAACCTAAATTTCGACCTTGTTGAATCATACGTAAAGCCGGTGTAATACCCCCACATTTCATCAGTTTGATGTTAATCCCATGGAAATATTCAGCACATTGAGATACATCAGATTCCGTAATGCAACTTTCATCGGCAATGATTGGTAGAGCAGATTCCTTTTTCAAGCGTTTCATACCTTCCCAATTGTCTGCTTTCAACGGCTGCTCAATGAATTCCACTCCCAAGGCTTTTAATTTAGGAGCAAATTCCAAGGTTTGTTCGACGGTCCATGCGGTATTGGCATCCACCCGGAATACAGCATCTGTTTCTTTTCGAAGTGCTTCAATGATTTCAATATCCTGATGAGTCCCTAATTTAATTTTATACAAAGGAAAAGGCATTTCTTTCATTTTAGCCACCATCACATCCAAGGTATCCATGCCGATGGTATAATCTGTAATGGGATTATGTGAAATGTCTAAACCCCATAATTGGAATAAGGCCTTATCATGTGTTTTGCCCCATAAATCCCAATAAGCCACATCCAAAGCACATAAGGCAAAAGGATGATCATCCAACAAGGTTTTGGACATCATTTTCCAGAAATCATTGGGGTGGGGGAGTATATCACTGGGCAAAAAGCTACGAATACTTTCCAACTGAGAAATCATTTTCTCCATGGTGACACCATAATAGGGTGTTTCTGTCGCCTCTCCATATCCACTTTTTCCATGCCAGGTTAACTCCACAATGAGTGTCGGTTGCACATCCCTAGATTCATGCGTGATGGTGAAGGTATGCTTCAAAGGCAAGTCAAAAGTATGTATGTGCAATTCCATAGCTACAAAGGAAAATAGATTAATTCTTCACTCGTATCATTCGCTTTTTGCCAAGCTAGGGCATCGGCATGTTGCCAATGAACTAAGTCGCCAGAACCATTGTGTTTCAAGATTTCAGCAGCATGCTCACTCGTCCACTGTATTGGAATCCAATGATCTACATTAGCTAATGGGGCTGGCAGTCCAGTAATTTTAACTTGAGGAAAAGGAGTTCGTTGATCTTGTAACCAAGATAAAAAATAAATAGAAAAACACACTAAGGTAGAGATGGGATTTCCTGGAAAAGCAAAAATAACTTTTCCGTCATCTCGACTTCCTACCCAAAGGGGTTTGCCTGGTTTTTGGGCAATTTTATGGAATTTGGCTTCAAAGCCTAAGTCCTTTAAAATACTTGGAATATAGTCTTTTTTACCTGCGGAAACTCCACCAGACAGCAATAGGATATCGCTTTTTTCCAAACTAAACTTTATTGCTTGATGAATGATACTGGGTTCATCGGGCAAATGCAGATGATAAGATGGTATACCCATATGCTGCAAAGCAGATTGCATCATGATGGAATTGGAGCTTCTGATTTGATGATCTAAGGGTGTTGATTCTATGGAAACTAATTCATCTCCTGTTGAAAAAACATGGATTTCTCCCAGACTTTCAATCCATAATTTGGAATAACCGACACTGGCAGCAATGGCAATATGATTGGCTTTTAATCGGGTACCTTTTTTTAAAATAACGTGTCCTTGAAGTATATCAATCCCCTTTTGGTGAATAAAATTACCTTTTTCAATGCTTTCATTTTTGCAGGAAACCCACTTCTCTCCCTCTTTTTCAAAAAACTCAAGGTCTTCCACCTTGACAACAGCCACGGCATTTTTAGGAAGAGGGGACCCCGTCATAATTTCCCAAGCCCCATTTGGATGTACTAGTGTTTTTTGAGCTTCACCTGCAAAAACTATCCCTTCCCATTTCCATTCTCTGATTTCCACATTTCCAATAGCAATACCATCCATCATCACGCGGTCAAAAGGAGGGAAGTCTCGATCTGCCAATACATCTTCCAGCAATATCCCTCCCAAACATTGGATGAGGACTTGATGGACTTTTTGTCTAGGAACAGGGATTTCTTGTAAAATTTGAAATGCTTCTTGAGGCTTTAACATATCTTTTCCTTGGGCTTAATCTATAAATTTCTAAAAAAATCGCTGAAATGACTCAATAGATGTATTTTTGTTTTCAATAAGCATCAATATGGCAGCAGAATTTTCACATTTGGACTCACAAAATCAACCTGGAATGGTGGATGTAGGAGCTAAAAATAGTACGACTAGAGAAGCAAAAGCTCAATCTATTGTGTATTTAGGGGCTGATCTCATCCAGCATTTTGAAGCAGCAGGCTGGCAAAATAAAAAGGGTAGTATTTTGCAAACGGCCATTATAGCTGGTACAATGGCAGCGAAGAGAACTGGAGATTTAATACCGCTTTGTCATCCTTTAGGTTTAGACGCTTGTACTTTTGACATGGATGTTCAAGCGGAAGAGATCATCATCACCTGTACTTGTCGACTACATGCCAAAACAGGTGTAGAAATGGAAGCTTTAGTGGGAGCCAGTGTTGCAGCCTTAACCATTTACGACATGTGTAAATCTGTTTCCAAGGGTTTGGTTATTCGAGAAACCAAATTATTGTCGAAATCCGGTGGTAAATCAGACTTCCAAGCCTAATATGTCCTCACATCATATCATCCGAGATAAGCAAGAACCCGCCTTAATCATTGCGAATGGAGAGGCTTGTTCCATCGATATGTTGGAGCAGTTGCTTGAGTGGTCTCCTACGGTTATTGTCTTGGATGGAGCCCTAGAGCGGGTGCTTGAATTGGGCATTAAAGTAGATGTTTGGTTAGGAGATTTTGATCGGTCGTTTAGTTCGGGGAATAATTATGATGATTATCCATTGAAAAAAATTCATACGCCAGACCAAGACAAGACGGATTTAGAAAAGGCATTTGACTATTTGATGGAAGAAGGTTATCCTAGTGTGAATGTGGTTTGGGCTACTGGAAAACGGATGGACCATACCCTCAATAATTTTCATTCTATGGCTAAGTATGGCCGAGAGTTGAAAATAGTCATGATTGACGATTATTCTGTGAGTTATTTATTGCCGCCTGTTTTTGAAAAGTGGTATCCAGAAGGAACCTCCATCTCACTTATGCCCATGGCGGAGGCGAAACAAATATCCAGTTCAGGATTATTATATGAATTGGATCGCTTGGACCTTTGTATTGGTTTTCGTACAGGCTCTAGCAATGTGACAAAAGCCGATGGAATGGTGAAAATCACCTACGAAAGCGGACAATTACTCTTGATGGAGTGCCACGATTAATCTTCTTTAGTAGCATTTTTTGAACGCATTTTGTCCTCCGCAGGATTATTGGCAGGCTGATAAAAGGTGGGATTTCCATCCATTTCTGGCATATAGCTTTGAGCCACCCAATGTCCGGGGTAATTGTGCGGATATTTATAATCAGCCCCGTAATTCAACTCCTTCATGAGTTTGGTAGGGGCATTTCTTAAATGCAAGGGAACGGGTAAATTGCCGGTTTTTTCGACAAAAGCTAAGGCTTCATCAATGGCCAAATAGGCTGAATTGCTTTTTGGGGAATTGGCTAAATAAATAACCGTTTGTGAGAGTATAATGCGTGATTCTGGATTTCCAATGACACGGATGGAATCAAAACAGGCCTGTGCTAATAAAAGCGCATTGGGATTAGCTAAACCAATGTCCTCTGAGGCTAAAATTAGTAATCGTCGACCGATAAATTCCAAGGATTCTCCACCTTGAAGCATTCTGGCCAACCAATAAATAGCCGCATTGGCGTCTGAGCCACGAATGGATTTAATGAATGCTGAAATGATGTCGTAATGTTGCTCCCCATCTTTATCATACAGAGCTAGATTTTTTTGTAACCTTTCTGTTACTAAAGCATTGGTGATGGTCAATGCATTGGAATTAGCTGAACTCACCAGTAATTCAAACAAATTGTACAACTTTCTGCCATCTCCTCCTGAAAAATGGTACAGAGCGTCGGTCTCTTGAAGGGTGATTTGTTTGCCTTTGAAAAGTGGGTCAACTAGTAGGGCTTTTTCCAGCATCTGAACCATGTGGCTTTCTAGCAGTGGTTGAAGTACATAAACCTGGCAACGAGAAAGCAAAGCGGAAATCACTTCAAATGAAGGATTTTCTGTTGTAGCTCCAATCAAGGTAACAATTCCTTTTTCTACTGCACCGAGCAAAGAATCTTGTTGGGATTTAGAAAAACGGTGAATCTCATCAATAAAAAGAATGGGTGAATTCACGTCGAACATCCTATTTTTCTTAGCTAGATCCAAGGTTTCTCGCACCTCTTTTACCCCTGAAGATACCGCAGAAAGTGTATAAATGGTTCTTTTTAAGGCGGTAGCTAATAATACGGCTAGGGTTGTCTTACCGACGCCCGGAGGCCCCCACAGGATACAAGAAGGTAAATGTCCGGCATCAATAGCCCTTCGAAGTGGACCTTGAGATCCCATCAAATGTTCTTGTCCAATATAGTCCTCCAATAGGGAAGGACGCATTCGTTCGGCGAGCGGTTGCATAGAATTCGAAGTTACGCTTTTTAACTAAACCCGAGATGGGCTTTTGGTGAATCAGGATAAATAATCTCAGAAAAGGATAAATAATTCATTTAGAATTCTAATTTTGAAAGATAAATAAATCTAAATAATTATGAATTCATCGCGTAGATCATTTTTACAGAAAGGAGCTATTGCTTTAGGAGCAGCAGCCTTTACTTCATCGACATGGGAGGCCTTAGCCAATGCCAAAGCCAAAAAAATAGTAGGTGTTCAATTGTATTCCATTCGGGAGGACATGAAAGCAGACCCTATGGGTACTTTAACGAAATTGGCAGAAATGGGCTACAAATACGTAGAGCATGCTAATTATGTGAACCGTAAATTTTATGGCTGGTCGGCCCAAGAATTTAGAAAGAGATTGGACGGATTAGGTATGAAAATGCCGAGTGGTCATACCGTGATGGGTAAACAACATTGGGATGAGTCGAAAAAGGAATTTACCGATTTGTGGAAATATACCGTAGAAGATGCAGCGGTATGTGGACAAGAGATTGTGATCAGTCCTTCTTTGGATAAGTTGATTCGTACATCCTCTAGCCTATTCAAAACCTATATGGATGTGTTTAATAAGTCGGGTGAGTTATGCCAAAAATCGGGTATGCGTTTTGGGTATCACAACCATGATTTTGAATTTTCAGAGAAATTGGATGGTGTTACTTTGTTTGATTTAATTATGGAAAACACGGATTCGAAATTAGTCGCTCAGCAATTAGACATAGGTAATATGATTAATGGAGGAGGTATTCCAGCTGATATATTGAAGAAATATCCGGGTCGTTTTGTATCCATGCACGTAAAAGATGAGATTGCTGCAGCTCCAGGTCATGGTGAAAAATATGAAAGTACGATTTTAGGTACAGGAATTATTTCCGTTTTGGATATGGTGAAATTGGGAGAAAAGAAAGGTGGAACCAAGCATTTTATCATTGAGCAAGAATCATATCAAGGTAAAAAACCTATTGATTGCGTGAAGGAAGATTTAGAAATCATGAAGAAGTGGGGATACGTCTCTTAATATGCTGAGCTAAATGGCTTAGAAATAATGAAGCTATCTTAAGATTTGATTTTTTGTATATTGCATCCACTAATTTGTCAAGGAAAGAGCTCTGCTCTTTCCTTTTGTTTGCTATAAAATAACACGGATATGAAAGCATTTATTTCTTTACCTGCCTTATTACTCATGGGTCCATTGGCCTTTTCACAAGCTTCACTTAAGCCCATCATCAATCAAAAAGCGAAAGCGATGGAGTCGAAAACCATTTCTTGGAGAAGGGATTTTCATGAACATCCTGAATTAGGAAATAATGAAATACGTACATCAGGCATCATAGCGGCGCATTTGAGGTCTTTGGGAATAGAAGTACAGGAAAAAGTGGCTAAAACAGGAGTAGTGGGAATTTTGAAAGGGGCAAAGCCAGGGCCTGTAGTAGCTTTACGAGCTGATATGGATGGTTTACCAGTGACAGAACGAGGAGAACTGCCTTTTAAGTCGACGGTAACTACCGAATACAATGGTCAGAAAACGGGAATAATGCATGCCTGCGGGCATGATAGCCACATGGCTATTTTGATGTCCGTGGCAGAAATTTTGGCTTCTGAAAAAGCCAATTTAGCAGGTACCGTGAAATTTATTTTTCAACCGGCAGAGGAAGGAGTATATGGAGCAAGGGGAGAGAAAATCGTATCAGGTGCAGAATTAATGGTTCAGGAAGGGGTGTTAGAAAATCCTAAAGTTGACGCCATTTTTGGATTGCATATTATGGCGGAAGCTGCAACTGGAACCATACAGTATCGTCCGGGAGCCACCATGGCTGCAGTAGATGAATTGGATATTCAAGTCAAAGGAAAGCAAGCTCATGGAGCGTATCCATGGCAAGGGATAGACCCTATTGTCATTTCTTCTCAAATCATTTTGGGTTTACAAACAATCGTTAGTCGTAACGTTAATTTACCTGAAGATCCAGCCATTGTGACGGTAGGAGCTATTCATAGTGGTATTCGATATAACATTATTCCTGAAAGTGCGAGTATGATTGGAACGATTAGGACTTTTGGAACTGAGCAAAGAAAATTAGTGCATCAACGTATTACAGACATTGCGACCAACATTGCTAAAAGTGGAGGAGCCGTGGCTGATGTACACATAAGTACAGGTTATCCAGCGACCATCAATGATGTCAACTTAGTAGATAAAATGCTTCCTTCGCTTATAGAATTGAATGGCCGAGAGAAGGTGCTTTTAAAGCCTGCTCATACGGGTGCAGAAGATTTTAGTTTTTTTCAAGAAAAAATCCCTGGATTCTTTTTCTTTTTGGGAGGAAGACCTTTGGATAAGCTGAGCGTACCGGTGGCAAGTCATCATACTCCTGATTTTCAGATAGATGAGTCTGGATTTCAGCTTGGAGTGAAAGCATTGAGCCATTTAGTGGTCGATTATTTTGAGCAAGCCATACCTATGGCAAAAAAGAGTAAGAAATAAAAATAGGACTGTCCTTATAAAGACTAGGACGGTTTTAACTTGACAAGATTTAATTTTACTGAAAAAAACGGAGATATGTCCCAAAATTATCAGCATGTATCCTACCTATGGGAGGATTCAAAAGCAGCGTCTTTATCTGGAAACGAGGTAGATTTATTTATTTACAGATCCAATATTCTTGGAGCAGATTTAAGAATTACAAATTATGGAGGTGGTAACACTTCGGTAAAAATAAAAGATAAAGATCCTTTAACAGGACAAGAAACAGAAGTGATGTGGATTAAGGGTTCTGGTGGAGACATCGGTACTTTGAAAAAATCAGGATGTGCAGCCTTGTATTTGGATCGTTTATTGAGTTTAGAAAATGTGTATCGTGGTTTAGAGCATGAAGATGAAATGGTGGAATTGTTTAACCATTGCATTTTTGATTTAGCATCTAAAGCACCGTCTATTGATACTCCATTGCATGGTTTTTTGCCATTCAAACATATTGATCACTTGCATCCTGATGCGGCTATTGCGATAGCAGCAGCTAAGGATGGCAAGAAAATCACAGAAGAATTATTCGGAGGACAGATTGGTTGGGTTGGTTGGCAGCGTCCGGGATTTGACTTAGGTCTGCAATTGCGAGCTTGCTTGCAAGAGGCAGCAGCCAATGGGATTCAATTGCGTGGTATCATGTTAGGTTCACATGGATTGTTTACTTGGGCAGATACCTCATATGATTGTTATTTAAACACATTGGACGTCATTGAAAAGTGTGCAGAATACATCAAACAAAATGAAGGCAAGACTAGACCTGTATTTGGAGGTCCTAAAATAACTTCTTTAGACACAGATAAGCGTATTTCTCAAGCGAAAGCTATTGCTCCCGTGTTGAGAGGTTTTTGTTCATCTTATGTACAGATGATTGGACATTTCTCAGATGATGAGCGTGTACTTCAATTCATTAATTCGAATGATTTAGATGTATTGGCTCCATTAGGAACTTCTTGTCCTGACCACTTTTTACGTACCAAAATTTCCCCATTGGTATTGAATTTGAAACCAGATCAAGATTTATCGGATGTTGACGGAATTAAGGTGCAAATTCAGCCATTGTTTGAGGCATATCGTGTGATGTATGCAGAATACCATGCGACTTGTGCTCGTCCGAACAGCCCAGCTATGCGTGATCCAAACCCGGTGGTTATTTTATATCCAGGAGTTGGGATGTTTACCTTTGCTAAAGATAAGCAAACGGCTCGTGTAGCGGCAGAATTTTATACCAATGCCATCAATGTGATGCGTGGAGCGGAGGCTATTTCAAAATATACTTCTTTACCACGCCAAGAGGCATTCGATATTGAATATTGGTTATTAGAAGAAGCGAAATTACAGCGTATGCCAAAACCAAAGAGCATGTCAGGCCGTGTGGTATTTGTGACAGGTTCAGCTGGTGGAATTGGAAAGGCTATTGCCAAGAAAATGGCTCAAGAAGGTGCTTGCGTGGTGATTAACGACGTGAATGCTGAGCGCATGGAGGAGGCAAAGAAAGAATTTACGGCCTTATTTGGTAAAGATTCAGTATCTACCGTTTTAGCCGATGTTACCAGTCAAGAATCCATTGAAAATGCGATGGGAGAAGCTTGTTTAGCTTTTGGTGGAGTGGATGTGATTGTAAACAATGCAGGTATCAGTATTTCAAAAGGTATTTTAGAGCATACTCAACAAGATTGGGATCGCTTATTTGATATTTTAGTAAAAGGCCAATTCTTGGTTAGCCAAGCAGCTGTGGCTATTATGCGCAAGCAAAACTTAGGAGGAGATATTGTTAATATCGTTTCTAAAAATGCCTTTGTGGCAGGGCCAAATAACGCAGGTTATGGTTCGGCTAAGGCAGCACAGGCTCACATGACGCGTTTATTGGCTGCTGAATTAGGACCAGATCGCATTCGAGTGAATACAGTGAATCCAGATGCGGTGATTGCTGATTCTAATATTTGGGCCGGAGGTTGGGCAGAAGGACGTGCTAAGGCATACGGAATTAAAGTAGAAGAATTGCCTGCTTTCTATGCAAAGCGTACTTTATTGAACCAATCTATTTTACCAGAAGATATTGCCAATGCATGTTATGCATTTGTTGGCGGATTGTTGCATAAATCTACCGGAAATGCATTGAATGTTGACGGAGGAGTAGCAGCAGGATTTTTACGTTAAATCGGAGAGAATTACATGTTTGTTGGAGAAAAATTACATGACCACAATGCGCTTCGTTTGGCGGCGCACGAAAGAAGATATGCTTTTATTAATTCAGAGGTAGCCATTCCATCTGATTTGATATCCAAATTGAAAGATTTTCAGATCGCGATTCCATCTTGGGCCTTGGGCACAGGTGGGACGCGATTTGGTCGTTTTTCAGGAGGAGGAGAGCCGAGGAATTTAGAAGAAAAAATTTCTGATGTGGGTTTATTACATGCATTGAACCAAACTTCAGGTGCCATTTCCTTGCATATTCCATGGGATAGTACTACCAATCCAACAGCGATTAAAGCCTTAGCTGCGCAGCATGGTTTAGCCTTTGATGCAGTCAATTCAAATACTTTTCAGGATCAAGCGAATCAAGCATTGAGCTATAAATTTGGTTCATTGCAACACGTGGATGCAGCGGTAAGAAAGCAAGCCGTTCAGCATAATATTGAGGTGATTCAACAAGGTATTGAATTAGGTTCTAAATCATTAACCGTTTGGTTATCTGACGGATCCTGTTTCCCTGGCCAGTTGAATTTTAGAAAGGCATATGAACGTACAGTTGATAGTTTAAAAGAAATATATGCCGCTTTACCAAGTGATTGGAAGTTGTTTTTAGAATACAAAGCTTACGAACCTAATTTCTATTCTACTACGGTAGGAGATTGGGGCCAATCTTACTCCATGGTGAACAAATTGGGCGAAAAAGCTTATACTTTAGTGGATTTAGGCCATCATTTGCCGAATGCCAATATCGAGCAAATTGTTTCTTTATTGTTGATGGAAGGTAAATTGGGTGGTTTTCACTTCAATGATTCCAAATACGGAGATGATGATTTGACCGCTGGCTCTATCAAGCCATATCAGTTATTCTTGATTTTCAATGAATTAGTGGATGGAATGGATGCCAAAGGAATGAATCATGCTCAAGATTTAGGTTGGATGATTGATGCTTCACATAATGTGAAAGATCCATTAGAAGATTTGTTACAATCAGTGGAAGCTATTCAAATGGCTTATGCTCAGGCATTATTGGTGGATCGTCAGGCTTTAGAAGCGGCTAGAAATGCTAATGATGTGGTGGTTTGTCAGGAGATTTTGCAAACAGCTTTCCGTACGGATGTTCGTTCATTGGTGGCACAAGCTAGATTAGAATTAGGGGGAGCCTTAGATCCTTTGGCTTTATTCCGCGAATTAGGTATTAGAAATCAATTGATTCAACAAAGAGGCGCCAAAACCCAAGCTACGGGATTATAAGATGTCAGTGGTGGAGAAACTTCCCGTTATTGCAATTTTTGATATTGGCAAAACCAATAAGAAGTTATTCCTTTGGGATAAAAATTACCAGATTGTATTGGAGAAAAGTCAAAATTTCGCCGAGATTCCAGATGAAGATGGATTCATGGGTGAAGATTTGGCTGCAGTTCAATCGTGGGTTTTAGCTTCTTTTGCCGACGTACAGCAAGATTCTCGATTCGAGATTTTAGCCTTAAATTTTTCTGGTTACGGAGCTACCGTCGTATTTGTGAATGCGGAAGGAAAAGCTGTTTTGCCTTTATATAACTATTTGAAACCATTTCCTGTCGACTTAGCTGCTTCATTTTATGCTCGTTATGGCGGAGAATCTGAAGTTGCTCGAGCCACAGCATCGCCTATTTTGGGGAGTTTGAATTCGGGCATGATGGCGTATTGGATGGCGAAAGCCACCAAAAATCAAGATATGGGAATACGCTGGGTATTACATTGGCCAAATTATTTGTCTAGTTTGTTTACCCATCAATTTTATACAGAATTAACCTCTGTTGGATGTCATACGCATTTGTGGGACTTTGATCATCAGCGTTATCATGAATGGGTAGAAAAGGAAGGATTAAGACCTTTGTTGCCAGTTACGGTGTTGGCTAATCAAACCTTTTCGATGAGTTCATCGGATTTACCTGTTGGGGTAGGTTTACATGATTCTTCTTCTGCCTTGATTCCATATCTGATTCAATTTAAGGAGCCATTTTTGTTGTTATCTACGGGAACATGGTGTATTTCTATGCATCCATTCAATGCACAACCTTTGACACCAGTAGAATTGAAAAATGATGTCTTGTCATTTTTACAATACAATGGCAAGCCAGTCAAGGCCGCCAGATTGTTTGCTGGGAATGAACATGAAATTCAATTGAAAAGATTGCAAGCTCATTTTGACGTAGATAAAAAAGCACATTTGACGGTACCATACTCAACGCATTTGAATGCACTTTTGAGCCATCAAATAGCACACCATATGCCTTCTCTGCAAGAGGCCAACGCGGCGTTTTTAGCCAATTCAGGTTTTGATGCTAGAGATTTGGGCATTTTTGAAAGTTTTGAACAGGCATATCAGCAGTTTATGGTAGATTTGGTCGTTCAGCAGATTTATTCTTTACGCCTCTTGTTGGACTCATCACCAGTTGACAGAATTTTGGTAGACGGCGGATTTAGTAAGAATGATATTTATATGCACTTATTGGCTTATGCTTTTCCTAAGGTGGCCATATTTGGAGCAGAAGTAGCACAAGCCAGTTCCTTGGGGGCTGCGCTAGCTATTCATTCAACATGGAATGATCAAGAAATACCCATTAATTTGGTAAGCCTAAAAAGATATGAAGCATGCGAGTAGCCTTATTTGTTCCTTGTTACATTGATCAATTTTATCCGCAAGTAGCTATTGCTAGTTTAGAATTGTTGGAGAAATTAGGATGTGAGGTCACTGTTCCTGCTCAACAAACATGCTGTGGTCAGCCCATGGCTAATTCAGGATTTGCGCATATTACAGGGGGCTGTGATACCAATTTTGAAACAAATTTTTCGGGTTTTGATTATATCGTAGGACCTTCAGGTTCTTGTGTGTTACATTTGAAAGAACATCATCCCGATGCCAAAATCCGGGCTTCAGTCTATGAAATCTGTGAATTTTTGGTGGATGTCTTGAAAGTAAAATCTTTACCCGCTTATTTTCCGCATAAGGTAGGTTTACATCAAAGTTGTCATGGTCAACGAGGATTACGTATTTCCTCCATGACAGAGTTGAATGAAAAGCCCTTTTCTAAATTGACTTATTTATTGGATTTGGTGGAAGGTTGTGAGTGGAAATATCCAGAGCGACAAGATGAATGTTGTGGATTTGGCGGTACATTTTGTGTGACAGAAGAAGCTGTCTCCGTCAAAATGGGACAAGATCGAATACAGGAACATCAGGCCAATGAGGTGGAATACATTGTTGGAGCTGATACTTCTTGTTTAATGCATATGGAAGGGATTCTGAAACGTTCAGCATCAAATGTAGGAGTAAAACACATTGTCGAAATATTGAATGCACATGCTTAGTCACGCGGAAGCTTCTGAGAAATTCATAGCCAATCAAGAAAGAACGGATTGGCATGATGATACCTTGTGGTTTGTCAGAGCCAAACGGGATAAGGCAAGTAAATTACTACCTGAGTGGGAGGCCTTGCGCGAGCAGGCATCCCAGATTAAAGAGCATATGCTCAGTAATTTGCCTCAATATCTATTGGAGTTTGAGGCCAATGCACAAGCGAATGGCGTTCAAGTTCATTGGGCCAAGGATGCACATGAACATAATGAAATTGTGTATTCCATTATTCAAAAACATGGGGACAAGGCCTTGGTGAAAAGCAAGTCGATGTTGACCGAGGAATGTCATTTGAATGCCTATTTAGAACAGCGGGGGATAGATGTAGTAGATACGGATTTAGGAGAGCGCATTGTTCAGTTTAGAAAAGAGGTACCTAGTCATATAGTATTACCCGCCATTCACTTGAAAAAGGAGGATGTCGGTGAAACTTTTCATCAACATTTAGGAACGCCTAAGGGCAATAAGGATCCACAATTTTTAACTGAGGCAGCTAGAATTCACTTGAGAGAGAAGTTTTTGGAAGCTAAAGTAGCCATTACTGGAGTCAATTTTGCGGTAGCTGAAACGGGTGAATTTGTGGTATGTACCAATGAAGGGAATGCTGACATGGGGGCGCATTTATCTGATGTGCATATTGCCTGCATGGGGATTGAAAAGATTATTCCTAAGCGACAGGATTTGGGTGTTTTTCTTCGTTTGTTGGCACGAAGTGCAACCGGTCAATTGATTACAACTTATTCCAGTCATTTTGCCAAACCGCGGGCAGGCCAAGAAATGCATATAGTATTAGTGGATAATGGTCGATCTAGACAATTAGCCCGAGACGAATTTAGAAATTCGTTAAAGTGCATTCGTTGTGCTGCTTGTTTCAATACCTGTCCAGTATATCGGAGAAGCGGTGGACACAGTTATCACCAGCCAGTGGCGGGACCTATTGGGTCCATTTTAGCTCCCAATTTTGATAAAAAAGCGAATGTCGATTTGCCATTTGCCAGTACCTTATGTGGAAGTTGCTCCAATGTTTGTCCGGTCAAAATCAATATCCATGAACAATTGTGGTTTTGGAGACAAGATTTAATGAAGGAAGGATTGGCGCCTGCGGGTAAAGTGTTGGGTATGAAATTTATGGCGTGGATGATGGCAAACCCTACCATTTTTAGAATGGCGGGAGGAATGGGAAGAAAAGTGATGAATTGGTTTCCTTTTTTAGTGAACAATGGATTGAATCCTTGGTACAAGCAAAGGGAAATGCCTGCACCGCCCAAACAAAGTTTTCAGGAATGGTATAAATCGAATCGATTATGAGCAGTCGGGAAGAAATAATCAAGGCCTTGCAAGAAGTAAAAGTGCCTGCTAAGGCTTATCCAGGGGCATTTACTGCTCAAGTGATTGGGGAAGATACCCTGGCGGACTTTCTTTATTCCATGCAGGTAGTTAGTACCACAGTCATTCAAGTGAAAGAAGCAGCAGATGCCAGCCCAGCATTGGATAAACATTTTCCCAACATGGAGCGAGTACATTTAAACCCGCTAGCAGATGGATTAAGTTTAGCGGATATCGATGTATTGGAAATAGAGGGTGATTTTGGGGTAGCTGAAAATGGGGCAATTTGGTTGGATGACTCTAATCTACCCCATCGGGTGGCACCTTTTATTTGCCAGCATTTAGTGATTTATTTATCTCAAAATAATCTTTTACCCACATTACAGGAAGCATATATCCGTTTGGGTGATAAGCAAACGGGCTTTGGTGTCTTTTTATCTGGACCATCCAAAACGGCAGACATTGAGCAATCTTTAGTGATTGGAGCTCATGGTGCTAGGAGTTTGGTGGTGGTGTTGACCGAATGCTAAACGCTGGCAAGGTTCCGAACCTTGACAGCGTTGGGTGATGATCGAATTTCGAAGCAAAGGTACTTCGGTCAACGAATTTTTTTCTACTTTATTTTATCTATTTTTTGATAATAAAATTGGCCTCTCAATTATTTAAGGTTATATTTTTTAATAATTTCTAAGCGCTTAGCTACAGCATTGGGGGCATCCATCAGGCTGAATTTTTCACGCAAGACTCTCATTTCATTATTCTTTGCCTCAGAGCCATTGGCATATCCATTTTCCGCTGTTAGTTGATGGAATACTCGTTCAAGATACTCATCAAAAGGTTGGTTAAAATACATATCGTAAAATAACAAAGGTTTGTCGCCGGCATTCCAAAAGGTATGCTCAATCATACGAGGTCTTAAATGCTAGCCTCCAGCTTGAATTTGGACAACATCGTCACCAACAATAACACTGGCTGTGCCTTCTAAAACAAACATTAATTCATCTAATTCTTTATGAAAATGCGGAGCGGGCCCCATGGTTTTAGGAGCAACTGCACATTCTACGTTGGAATAGAGACCTTGAGTCATGGATGATTTTACTCGAACACGTATATCCATAGATCCTTTATGGTCCAATGGAGGTAAAGGAGGTAGTAAAAAAGATTTAATTGGATCAGTAGAAATGGAGCCTGTATCTGTAAAAGAATGGGGGATACCAGTAAATGCAGCTAGCATTCCTGATTTTAGTAGAAATTCATGTCTGTTCATGATAGAGGGTTTATAGAGCACTTTTCTCAAAAATAGACATTTTTCAAATACTAGTGTAATGTATTTGTTGTCAGATGGTTAGAGATTTGTTGATCGAATGCTAAACGCTGTCAAGGTTCGAAACCTTGACAGCGTTGGGTGATGATTAACTTTCGAAGCAAAGGCCCTTCGGTCAACGATTTTTTTCGCCATTATTTGATTCGTTTATTGATATTTACAAGATTTATTCCATACGAATTCAGTAACTTCTTTTCAGAAAATTGATATTTTTTATCAACGTTTATGTGCTTCACATTGAACAGGATTAAAATTCTACCCAATAGATAAATCCATGACAGCAAAGCCCAACAAAAAGCTTTTTTTTTTCTATCTTGTCCCAATAAGCTTATTTATCATATGAAAGTCTCTCGGAGAAAATTTATCGGGCAATCCGCATTAGGATTTGCCGCTTTTAGTATTGTTCCTCGCCATGTATTAGGTAAGGGTTATTTAGCCCCTAGTGATCAATTGACCAAGGCCATTGTGGGTACTGGTGGAATGGGACGTGGACATATTCCTTATGCAGGGACACGCGTAGTGGCCTTATGTGATGTGGACAAAAAGAACCTACAATTAGGTTTAAATGAGGTAGAGAAAGGAGTTAAATCCTTTAGTGATTACCGCGAATTAATTCAATTGCCAGAAGTGGATATTGTTCACGTGGCTACACCGCCTCACTGGCATGGAATTATTGCTGCTGATGCTATCAAGGCAGGTAAAGATGTTTGGTGTGAAAAACCTATGACTCGTACCATTGGTGAAGGAAAAAGATTGACAGAGGCAGTGCAGCAGCACGGTCGAATCTTTCGTTTAAATACCTGGTTCCGCTTTGAAGGTAATTTCTATGGGATGAATACCACCATCAAACCTATCAAGAAATTAGTTGATTCTGGTTTATTGGGATGGCCTTTAAAAGTGACCATTTCTAGACATACTGGTTTTGATTGGAAATTCTATTGGGTAGGTAAAACGGGTTTGACTCAACAGCCTGTTCCTGCTGAATTGGATTATGATATGTGGTTAGGGCCAGCTCCGTACAAACCTTATAACGTGCACCGTACACATCAGACATTCCGTGGATATTGGGATTATGATGGAGGAGCTTTAGGTGATATGGGTCAACACTATATTGATCCCGTTCAATATTTATTAGGCAAAGATGATACTAGCCCTATTTATGTAGAAGTAGATGCCCCAGTACAAGATGCTGATGCGGTGGGTACATTCCGTCGGATTACCTACACGTTTGCCGATGGTTGTCAAATCGTTTTGGATGGTGAAGGTAGAGATGAAAATGTAGCCTATATCGAAGGTCCTAAGGGAAAAGTATTCCGCGGATTTAAAACAGATATACCTGATTTAGAGCGCAAATTGGCTGAATTTCCAGAACCTCCAGCACAGCAGACCGATTTTGTGGATGCTGTTAAAGGAAGAAAGACTTTTGCCTTAAACGATCAAAATGGTCACCGTTCTTGCACCATAGTCAATATGGGTTTAATCGCCATGCGTTTGAACAGAAACCTGAAATTTGATCCCGTTAAACAAGAGTTTGTTGGAGATGAAGAGGCTAATCGTTTGATTAACCAACCAATGCGTGCACCATTTACTATGTAATAACAATGAAAAAATATACTACTTCAATACTTAATTTATTGCTGATTGCGGCACTTTCGCAAGGGACAATCCTAGCACAAAAGCAGTCAGCACCAATCTCCGTTAAGACAGGAACCAATGAGGCTGATCGTGCGGCTCGTGTACAAGCGAATTTGAAAATCATTCAAGAATCCAATGATGTCAATACGCAAGCCATCGCCATGTTGGCATTGCAACCTATCGCTCGTGGGGAATCTATTTCGGTGATTATTCCTTTTTTACAAAAGAATCACCTGGCAGGTCCTGCTGCTCGTTTATTGGTTAAACTGGCACCTTTTGGTCAAGACCAAGTAGGTAAGGCTTTGTTAGGAACCTTGCAAAAAGGCAATGCGGCTTATCAAAAAGATATGATTCAGGCCTTGACAGACATCAACTATAAAGCCGCTGGTTCAGCTATTGAAGCTTTATGGCCGTCATCCGATCAGCGTACGAATCAATTAATTTTAAAAGCCATAGCTGCTTTAGGTTCGCCCAATGCCAGTAAAATCTTAAAAGAACAAGCTGCTAAAGCCAATGGTGCGTACGAGCCTACACAGGCTTTGGAATCCTATTTGGCATTTGTTAAAGCTTCGAAAGATGCTAATGGTCTTGGTTCTTTAAACGTAACTACTTGGCCAGCGGGTTCTCAAATCAAGGTCAGTGAGGTGCTTTTATCCAAGTCTAAAACTCCCGTGGCTTATTTAATAGGTGCATTTGCGAAAACTTCTAATCATGAAGTGGAAGCTTATTTAGTCAAAAATCTCATTAAACATGCTAAAGCCACTGATGCTAGTCAGATAGCAGCTGCTTTTGCTAAGTGGTCCGATGCAAAGAAAACATCTTTTGTTCAGGCTGCTGGGAATGCCAAAGTAGCTTGGGCTTTATCTCAAGTGACAGTAGCAGAAACATCTAAAAATGCAGGATTAAGAACAGCTGCTTCGATAGCTCGTTTGAAAATTCAAGGAACTACTGGTTTAGCCAAGGTTTGGGCTACAGCTGCTAATACTGAAGTAGATGGTATTGCCGTAGGTGAGGTAGCAAGTAATTTAGCTGCCAATAGCTTCTTTGAAAAAAGCCTGGCTTCCTACTCGCAGTTAAGTGCTTCCCAACAAACTATCTTGTTGATTTATGCTTCTTACCGTCAATGGCCTGCCATCAAATCACATGTTTGGAATGCCGTACAATCCAATGAGGCAACTCGTGCCGCAGCTTATCAAGTATTATTTAGATGGGTTAGCGCTGCTGATTTTGATATTATTGCTCAAAAACTTTCCAATGCTAGTTCAGAAAGTGAAGTAAAGCATTTACAAAGCAGCATAACACAAATTCAAAAACTAGATCCTACGGTGGCTAGCAAAGTGAATGGCTATGCGGTGAAAGCAAAAAATCAATTAAACTGGATTCCTTTTGTTTCAGAAGCAGAATCATTGGTTTGGTTGGGTGACTTAGTGAAAAAATCCAAGAATTTGGAAGCCATTAAAGCCTATGTAAAGAGTAATGGCAAAGCGACTCAGAATGTCACTCAACAAATCTTACGTTATCGGAATGCCTTGGATTTAACCCAAGATATGGATACTCGCGCTTTGGTATTTAGAGGTTTGGGCCGTTGCCCAAGTTTATCAGCTATGAGAACCTTGCAAATTGGTTTACAAGAAGCCAATGCTCGTTCAGTAGCGGCTGATGGATTAGCTAATTTATTTGTTGGAAATCCAGAATTGCAAAGTCAAATGACCAAGGCCTGGGTTTTAGAAGCCATGCCATTTATTTCATCAGCAGATTTACGTGCTTCTGCTCAAAAGGCCATCGATGCTTTAGGAAATAAAGTAGGATTTTATTCCATGTTTAATGGTAAGGATTTGTCAGGTTGGAAAGGTTTAGTGGGAAATCCCGTAAAACGCCGTGCCATGTCAGCCGATAGCTTAGCCATCAAGCAAGTGAAAGCCGACGAAAACATGCGTACAGGATGGTATGCCAAAGAAGATCAATTGCATTTTACTGGTCATGGAGATAATTTATGTTCCGTTAAAGATTATCAAGATTTTGAAATGTATGTCGATTGGAAAATCGAAAAAGATGGTGATGCTGGTATTTATTTACGTGGTGCTCCACAAGTTCAAATCTGGGATATCGCCCGCGTTAATGTAGGAGCCAATGTAGGTTCAGGAGGATTGTATAACAATCAAATCAATGCTAAAAATCCATTAAAATTAGCGGATAATCCGATAGAAGATTGGAATACGTTCTACATTAAAATGGTGGGAGAACGTGTTACGGTTTATTTGAATGGGGAATTAGTGGTAGATAACACTATTTTAGAAAACTACTGGGATCGTAAAATCCCCATCTTTGTGAAAGATGCCATTGAATTACAAGCCCATGGTAATCACATTGTTTACCGAAATATTTATGTCAAAGAATTAGCACCTCAAGCCTTGCAGACACTTTCAGAAGAAGAGAAGGCGCAAGGATTTGAGCTATTGTTTGATGGTTCCTCTTTATTTAAATGGACAGGAAATACCACTGATTATGTACCTGAAAACGGTAATTTGGTGATTTATCCTAAGCGTGGAGGAAAGGGTAATTTGTTCACTAAAAATGAATATGCCAATTTCCATTTTAAGTTTGACTTCCAATTAACCCCAGGTGCTAATAATGGATTGGGAATTCGTGCCCCTCTAACAGGAGATGCCGCTTATGTAGGTATGGAATTACAAATTTTGGATAATACAGCTCAGGTTTATGCCAATTTACAACCTTACCAATATCATGGATCTGTATATGGAATTATTCCTGCGAAGAAGGGATTCTTAAAACCTGTGGGTGAGTGGAATCAACAAGAAGTTATTGCTGAAGGAAACCACATCAAAGTGATTTTGAATGGGGAAGTGATTTTGGATGGAGATATTGCAGAAGCTACCAAAGGTGGTATTCCTGATCATAAGGAACATCCAGGGTTATTTAATCCCAAGGGACATATCGGATTTTTAGGTCATGGAAATGAATTGAAATTCCGAAACATTCGAGTAAGAGAGCTTGTTCCTGTAGAAACAAAATCAAAAAAACGTAAATAGAATTTCGTTTATCTTTTTAAACCAATCAACAATGGAGTCGATCGAATTACTGATTAATCGTAAAAAGGTGAAAGTGGAAGTGGATTCCAATACACCTTTGCTATGGGTTCTGAGGGATCACTTATCTCTGGTAGGAACCAAGTATGGTTGTGGTATTGCCCAATGTGGCGCTTGTACCGTCTGGATTGATGGAGAACCGATGCGTTCTTGTGTTTTACCTGTTTCTGCAGTGGGTAAATCAGCTGTGACGACGATTGAAGGTTTACATGAAAAAGCGGAACACCCAGTTCAAGTAGCTTGGGATGAACTAGATGTCCCTCAATGTGGCTATTGCCAAGCCGGTCAAATTATGACTGCGGCAGCCTTATTGAAGAAAAACCCGAAACCTAGCCATGATGATATTGTGGCTGGTATGTCGGGGAATATTTGTCGCTGTGGTACCTACCACCGCATTCACAATGCAGTGAAACGTGCTTCTGAAATAGCTTCTGCATCCAACTCTTCTAAAAAGAAATAAAGATGAAAACGACGAGAAGATCATTTATTCAGAAAACGGCCCTAATGGGTGGCGTTTTTTCATTAGGATTTGATTGGTTTGAATCGAAGGCCAATTCGGGCATCATGCAACAGATGAATCCGGTATTGGATACCAATCGTTTCAATGCTTTTTTATCCATTGAAAGTACAGGAAAAGTAATTCTGTATTCTCCCAATCCAGAAATTGGCCAAGGTATCAAAACGGCATTTCCTATTGTTGTCGCAGAAGAACTAGATGTAGATTGGAAACAAGTAGAAGTGCGTCAAGCAAATTTAGATACCCAATTATTCGAACGTCAATTGACGGGAGGTAGTGGGGCCTTGAAACATTCATGGGAGCGTTTGCGTAAAGCAGGAGCTACTGCCAGACACATGTTAATTCAAGCTGCAGCTCAGCAATGGGGTGTAGATGCGAGTACTTGTAAGACTTCCAAAGGATTTGTTATAGGCCCAAACAAAGGTCAAAAATTAGCCTATGGTGCTTTGGTAGATGCGGCTTCTAAGCTGACTGTTCCAGCAGAGGTGAGTTTTAAGAGTCGGGCCGATTATCAATTAATTGGTAGTTTTGTTAAGGGAGTAGATAATTATAAAGTACTGACTGGAAAACCACAATTTGGTTTAGATACCCAAAAGTCTGGTATGGTGGTAGCTCAAATAGTTCGCCTAGCAGCTTTTGGTTCTACTTTGGTGTCCTTTGATGCGGCTGAGGTAAAAAAGATGCCTGGAATCATTGATGTAGTATCTTTCAAAAATAAAGTGGCTGTCGTAGGAAAATCTACTTGGGAGGTCATACAAGCCAGAAAGAAACTCGTTTGTTCTTATTCTGATACCAGCAATTTAGAAAGTGATAGTACGCATCAGAAATGGTTTGATGAGGGGATGAAAACCGACAAGGCGAAGGTAGAACGTAAAGATGGCGATTTTCATGCCGCCATAGCTAAAGCTGCGAAGGTGATTGAAGCCACGTACGAATGTCCCTTCTTGTCGCATACACCCATGGAACCGATGAACTTCTTTGCAGATGTTCGTCCAGGTTCAGTCTTATTAGCGGGTCCAACTCAAGTTCCTCAATCGGCCCAAAAAGCTGTAGCTACTTTATTAGGCGTACCTGAAAATACAGTTCAGGTGGAATTGACTAAAATGGGAGGTGGTTTTGGTCGTCGATTAAATAACGACTATGCGCTAGAAGCAGCAGAACTTTCCAGTATCATTAAAATGCCTGTTAAAGTGATGTGGACGCGTGAAGATGATATGACTGGAGGTATTTATCGACCAGCTGTTAGATATCACTTTAAAGCAGGTTTAAATGATAAAGGCGAGATGATAGCCTTCTATTTACGTGGGGTAGGTTTGAATGCCGGTAATAGTACTCGTCAGGATAATTTTCCAGTAGGTGCTATCGAAAACGTGTTGATTGAATCATTTAATTATAATTCAGCCATTACCACGGGACCTTGGCGTGCGCCCATTACCAATTTTTTGGCCTCGGCAGAACAGTCGTTCTTAGATGAAGTGGCTATGGCAGCAGGAAAAGATCCTATTCAAATGCGTTTGGATTGGTTACAAAAAGTGAAAACAAACCCCGTTGGAAAGATTACCTACGAGCCAGATCGTTTCATTGAAGTGATCAAACAAGTGGCAGAGAAGGCCAAATGGGGCAAAAAAGGAGCCAATGTGCATCAAGGATTTAGTGTATATTTCTCTCATTTATCTTATGTAGCTCAAATAGCGGAAGCCAAAATGGTGGATGGAGAGGCCAAGGTGACCCATGTTATTGCAGTTACTGATTGCGGTGAGGTTATTAACCGTTCGGGTGCTGAAAATCAAGTGATAGGCGGTATTATTGACGGGTATGGACATGCCATGTTTAGCAAATTGAGTTTTGATAAAGGCGTTCCTCAGCAAAAGAATTTCGATACGTATAAATTGATTCGTGGAAATGAAATCCCAACCGTGGAGGCTCATTTTGTGAATAATGGAATAGCACCTACCGGCTTGGGTGAGCCTGCTTTACCTCCAACGGGTGGTGCAGTTGCCAATGCCTTATTTGCAGCTACCAAGAAACGCTTGTATCGTCAACCTTTTGCAGGTCCTGATAATGCAAATCTCTAAGGCCAATGGCCCCATAATTTGGTTAACTAATTTACGTGTCATTGCGATTCTCGCAGTGATTTTGATACACTCAGCAGCTAATTTGCTGCTGAGTTTTCATAAAGTTCCTGATGCTTTATGGTGGAATGCCAATGTCTATAATGGCTGCATGCGCTTTGCTGTACCCATTTTTGTGATGCTAACAGGTGCCTTGGTTCTGGGAAAAGAGGAGCCTTATGGGTCATTTGTTTCTAAATCATTTCAAAGGATTGTAGTACCCTTCTTATTTTGGAATATCTTTTTTGTGTATTTCAATTGGGCTGTTCGATTGCGGGGTAAAGCCTTCCATTCATTGGAGGAGCTAATTCGCTGGATAGGTCAACAATATTTTACGGGTGGCTCCTATCACTTTTGGTATGTGTATATGGTCATGGGCTTGTATTTGTTTATTCCGATCATTAGTTCTTGGGTTCGACAGGCCTCGGAACGACAAATCCAGTATTTTTTGGGTATTTGGATTTTGACCATCATTTTCAATAATCCTCATTTCCCCGTTTTAGATTCACCCGTGCCATTGCCGTATTTTACTGGCTATTTGGGTTATTTGGTGTTGGGTTATTATTTGCGTCATAAAGACTTTGAAAACCTAAATCAAATCCGGATTTGGGCAATGGTCTTATTTGTTTTGGGTACGGCATGGACACTGATAGGGACCTATCAATTATCCCTAAGAGATGGGAAGTTTTATGGATTGTTGTATGCCAATTTTTCGCCTTCTGTAGTTCTTTCAACGGCAGGCTTATTCTTACTATGTAAGTATTTCCCTTTTGAGATTCGTGTCTTGATTCCTTTGAGAGAATGGATTAGCTCCCATAGCTATGGGATATATTTAGTCCATATTTTGGTCTTATTTTACATCGCTAAAATCGGGATACATTATAAATTGGTGCATCCAAGTTTAGGTATACCCCTGACGGCTTTTAGCTGTTTGTTGATTTCAGGGTCTATTGTGTGGCTACTCAGAAAAATTCCAGGGGGAGCCAAGGTCTCGGGTTAATTACATGCGGATGATGGAGCCGTCTTGCATTTCAATGATGCGCTGTGTACGTGAAGCAAATTCATTGTCGTGGGTAACAATTAACAAAGATTGACCGTATACTTCTGCCAATTCTTTGAAAATATCGAATACAATTTCACTGTTTTTTTTGTCCAAATTCCCCGTAGGTTCATCACCCATGATGATCAATGGGTCATTGATAAGGGCCCTAGCAATGGCTACACGTTGTTTTTGACCTCCGGATAATTGATTAGGGCTTTTTAGGGCTTCATTTTCGATTCCTAAAATTTTCAATTTTTGATAGGCCTTTTCTTTGATTTCATTGGGGGAATATTTGCCCAATTTTTGACCGGGCAACATCACATTTTCTAGCACAGAAAACTCATTGAGTAAATAGTGAAATTGAAATACAAAGCCTATTTTTTCATTTCGAACAATGGCCAATTCTCCTTCATCTTTCCCTTGCATGGACACTTGATTAATGATTAAGTTTCCTTCATAATCGGTATCCATGGTGGAAAGGATGTACAATAAAGTGGATTTCCCGCAACCTGATTTTCCAATAATGGAAACAAATTCACCTTGATTTAGTGTGAAGGATATATTCTTTAGCACCGGTATCGTCACTGGATCATGAAAGCTTTTACTGATTCCCTGCGCTTCTAAAATGATTTGGCTCATGCTACTTTCCTCTAATGATGATGACAGGGTCTATTTTACTGGCTTTCCTAGAAGGGAAATAACCAGCTAGATAAGTCGTGATGATGGCAAATATACTCCCAATCAGGTAGTAGCTGGGATTATAATTGATGGGATATGTTTGTACGGTAGGTAAGGAACTAGTATTGAATGGAATTTGATCGATGATGGCTGATAGACCAAATCCGCCCAAAAGCCCTAAAAAACCTCCAAAGACCCCAATACTCAAGGCAATTAAAATGAAAATGCGATTCACATCTTTCCCAGAAAATCCGATGGCTTTTAAAATGGCAATGGAGTCCATTTTTTCATAAATCATCATATTCAAGATGTTATAAATGCCAAAGCCAGCGACAATCAGTAAGGTTACTCCTACCGCATAGGAAATCAGACTTCTGACAGAGCTTCCCGTTTCAAATTGTGAATTGGCCGTTTGTATATCAATGGCCTGAATTTCATACACCCTTTGGTATTCTTTTGCCACATCTGGGGCCATGAGAATATCGTTTAATTTAACTTGTAAGTCGGTAATGTAATTATTGGATTCCCCTAACAGTTTCTGGGTGGTTGAAATGGATGCATAGCTTTGGATATTATCAATATCCTGTAAACCAGATTGAAAAAATCCAACCACTTTCAGAGAGAGACGCTCGCCTTTACTCGAGGTTATTTGAACAACATCCCCAATTTGGGCTAGCATTTTTTCGGCGGCTCCTTTACCTAAAATGATACTATTGGGAATGTTCTTGAGGTCCATGAAATTCCCTTCCGTCACATAATCATTGAAGAAAAAGAGCTTGTTTTCTGCTTCAGGATCAATGCCATTGATGACTCCTGTGATTTCGATCACCCCTACATTATAGAAAACTTGAGCCGTAACTTTTGGAGCCACTCCTAGAACTCTCGAATCAGTCTTTAAATTTTTAATGATGGCTGCACTGTTTTGAATCTCTAATCTTTCTGATTTGGGTTTGATGGACCGAATGAAATTATATTGCTTGGTCTTTTTAGATTGTATGTCTACAGGTTGGTAATCTGAAGCTTTGATTTCTTTGTACAATCTCACATGAGGTGTACGATTGAGTATGAGGCCATCTAATAAATCATTCAGGCCCGACATAAAGCTTAATAACGTGATGAACATGGTGATACTGAATGTAACGCCAATTGCGGCCACCAAGGTTTGTCTCCAACGAGCTAAAAGTAGAGAAATGGCAATATTTTGAATTAGTTTAAAATTCATTTGCCAGGCATTTTGATTTCATCCTGAGCACTTAGCCCACGGATAATTTCCACTTTTTTGAAATCTTTTAAACCCGTTTTCACAAGTATGGTATCTCCTGAAGCTTTAATGACCAAACTATCTTTAATGAGATAATTTCTAGGAATTAATAAGGCTTTTTCTTTTTTGAACAGAATGATATTGGCTTCAAAAGTGACATTGGGAAACAAGGTGGCAGGTTTTTGAGTGAATAAGGCCTCCACTAAAAATGTCTTACTCCTTTCATTCATGATGGGATAAATCTTACTTACAGAAGCTTCAAAAACCTGTCCTTTATAGGCATCGAGCGTCAATAATACAGGTAAACCCACCTTAACTTTGAAAATATCGTCTTCATCTACTTGCATTTCCAAAATGAATTGGGAGGGATTTCCTACAATAGCCAAAGGCGTTTGAGTACTCACAATCTCCCCCTTTAATTTTAATAAATCGTACACGATGCCATTCACTTTACTCCTCAAAGTGAAGTCGGCACTTAATTGTTTTGAAATGGAAAGATTTTTGATCGATTGATTGGCATTAAATTGAATTTGACGTTTTAAATCCTTCAATTTTAAAATGGATGACAAGTAGGCTGTTTTGGAGTTTTCATAAGCCAGTTCTCTTTGTTCTAATTCTACTTGGGTCCCAATCTGTTGTTTCCATAAGGTCCTCTGGCGAACCAAAAAGGTGGAGTCTGTTCTCCATTTATTTTTGGCTAAATCAACAAATAATTGGGCATCATGAATCTTACTTTGATTATTCGTAGCATCAGCAAAATTGGCTGCTAAAGCTGCATTTTCTTGGTTCAATTGCTGGGTTACATGAGAAATAGACAGGATAGGATCCCCGATTTTGACACTGTCACCTTCTTGAACAAATACGCGGTCTACAATGCCACTGACAGGTGCAAAGGCTTGGTATTGATCTTGGCTTTTCAATGTTCCAGAGGCATAAACTGACTCGGAAATTGGCCCTTCACTCGGATGTGTAGTTTCGCTTTTACTCTTACAAGCACTTAGGCTAAGAATGAAAACTGATAGATAAATCCATTTCATGCCACAATTTACTAAATAGTTGTTGGCTATTATATGAGAATCATCATAAAAAAAGAGCTTAGGTGGTTAAGCTCTTTTTTTGGATTCGAGATTAAATTGACTTCATATCGATCACAAATCGATATTTGACATCCGACTTAATGATTCGCTCATATGCTTCATTGATTTGATTCATGGGGATCAATTCCACGTCCGATAGGATATTGTGTTCCGCACAGTAATTAAGCATTTCTTGCGTTTCAGCAATTCCCCCAATGTTGGAACCGATGATACTTCTTCTTTTGGATATTAAGCTAGCCGCAGCAATTCGGTGGTCCTCAGGCGGAATACCTACAATCAGCATTTTACCCTCTAATTTCAAAAGGTGAAGAAATGCATTCATGTCGTGATGCGCGGCTACCGTATTCAGGATAAAGTCAAAATGATTGCTCAATTTTTTCATTTGTTCTTTGTCTGTCGACAGCACAAAATGATGAGCCCCCAATCTTTTGGCATCGGCTTCTTTGGAAGGGGAGGTACTCAACATGGTCACTTCCGCACCCATGGCAACGGCAAATTTTACGCCCATATGTCCAAGTCCACCTAAACCTAAAACGGCTACTTTATGGCCTTTGCCTACGCCAGCAAATTTAAGTGGAGAATAGGTGGTGATTCCTGCGCAAAGTAAAGGAGCTACTTGATCTAAATGTTTTGTAAATGGGATATGTAAGGTGTATTTTTCATCCACGACTATGTTGGAAGAATAGCCACCAAAAGTGGGGGTTTTTCCATCTCGTTCGAAACCATTGTAAGTAGGAGTGAAGTTGTTATCACAATATTGTTCTTGACCACCTTGACAAGAAGGGCAAGTCCGACAAGAGTCCACAAACACTCCCACACCGGCAGTTTGCCCTACTGTAAATTGAGTCACGGCTGAACCTACGGCTTTGACAATACCGACAATTTCATGACCAGGTACAATAGGATATACAGAAGGCCCCCATTCGGAACGGGCCATGTGGATATCTGAGTGACAAACACCACAGTATAAAATATCAATGGAAACATCATGAGCGCCTAATGCTCTTCGTTCAATTTGCATAGGAGCAATGGCCGAATCTTTGTTGATTGCACCATAACTTTTTACTGGATTCATAGCATTTTTGTTTTAAAGGGGTAATGAATTAAACTTTCTAAGTTTTTTGTAAGCTTTTTGTAAGCTTTGTCAAATTTTCAAAATTTGACAAAGCTAATTGACAAAGCTAATTGACAAAGCTAATTGAAGCTGAGTGGTACAAATCTAGGGGGAAATGGCCAAAGGCTTATCCTGCTTTTTCATAAAATCAAGAGCTTGATTTTTTTATTTCACTACAGGAAATGCCACAATTCTCAATCGCGTAAACCCAAAAGGGATTAAGGTGATTTTTTCGATCTTTTCCTCGGTGGGCCCTAAATAATCTCCATTTCGCGTGGTTACAGGTTGGTGAGCCACGCCCGCATTTGTTTTCCAATCAGGTAATTTTTTGCCTTCCAATACGATTTCCATAGGGGCACTCGCTTGGTTCCAGAGAAAGTTGGCAGGGAAGGATTTCTTGATTAGTTCAGCATTTTCAGTGGGCTTATCCACAAATTTCTTTAAAACGGCATAGTTCCAGTTGCTTTTAGGTAATATTTCAACATACTCTCCTTCTTGAGGGTGAACATTTTTTTGGAAATCTTCTTGAATTTTAAGGGCAAAGATGAGTGGACCATATTCTACCGATCTAGAATTTTTCCCCCAGTTTTGAGTCCGAATTTTGGTAGGTAATTGCAAGGTAATTTGGTCGCCATGATTCCATGCTCGAGTGATTTTAGCTATTTTTCCTCCTTTTTCTCTTAACAATTCTTGTCCATTGAGGAGTAAAATTGCTTCTTCACACCAAGAAGGAATTCTAAATTCTAAAGGGAAAGATTGTTTTTTTGCAGGCTTAATGATGAACAGGATTTGATCTTCAAATGGATAATTGGTCTTTTCTTCAATTTCTACTTTGACTCCTGAGGCCAAGGTTGATGCTAGTTTATTGGGGCCATATACCAGTGCTGCAAAGCCACCTTCGGGAGTTCCATACCATAAGTGCGATATATACTTTGGCCAAGCTTGGTGCATATTGGCGGTACAACAAGTGTATCCACTATATGGGCCGTAAACATTGTTCATACCTCTCCAAAATGGTAGGGAAAAGCTATAGACGCCTCTTTTTACCTCGACTTGATTGGCCATACCAAAGTACTGTTTCCCATTAAAATCTTCGGTGATTTGGGCAGGTAAAGCATTGAATGTCATGCGTTCTAAGGCATCCATGTATTCGGTATCCCCTGTAATGGATATGACTTGTTCCAGAGAAAACATGGTTTCCGTGGTGGCACATAATTCGGTTCCTTGAATGGGGTCGTTTCCATGTAAATCTTCATCGCCAGAAAACATGCCATGAGGCAAACCATGTAAGGTCATTAAATCTCGGAAGCCTGTTTTTAATGCTTTCAAATAATAAGGATTTTTCTTCGATTGGGAATATATGGCGGGCAATTTGATTCCCATCCCTACATTTACGGCATGTCGGTCCATCCAGCGTTGGTCGTTTTGTTGGTACGCTGCCTGAATAGCCCAATCCCTTTTTCCTAATAAATCAGTCCAATTGGTGGTTTGGGAATAGATTAAATCACCTAATTCCAAGAGAAAAGGGGACTTGGTTTGTCGGTATAGCCAATAAACCACCATCAGGTTATCTCCACCTCTAGACTGTGCCCATTCGGTGTATTTAACCAGCGGTGTATTTTTTAAATTCTTGAGTTGAAATTGGAAATAATGGGTCATGAAAGGAATGACCCGAGGATCATGACTTACCTGATAATATTGTTGCAATATTTTCAGCATGATCATTCTCGGCCACCAATCCGCTGCTTGGTCACCCGTTTCGGCCATTTTACCTGTTTCTTTTTCGTATTTACTGTAGGGACCAAAGAATCCAGAAGGTCGCTGATGTGATAAGGTCCAGTTGACATAGTTCAGTACTTTTTTAATTAAGACTGAATCGCCGCTTAAATAAGCTGCAGGTAAGGCTCCATCCAGCCAATAAGGTGTTTCTTCCCAATCATCGCCTTTGCCTCCTAACCAACCGTTATCCGTTTTAATTTTCTTATGATTTTCATCCAAATGCCCTGTGGAGTTTTTAACCATGATATCCACTTGTTGCTTTAACCAACCAGTCGGGTGAATTTGTCCCAAGGGAATCTCTTCATATGCCAAAGGATTTAGAGCCGATTTCTGGGCCATTAATGTGCCTTGAAGGCCACCAATAATAAGTAGACTAGCGAAAAACCGGAAAATTTTCATAGTTCATAGGTTTTGTGGGTCAAAAGACTTGCTAAGGCTGTCGCAAATGATAACTTTTTGTCTTGGTAAATGCACGAATCCCTTGATGCGATAGGGTAGCACCAAAGCCCGAATGTTTGCGTCCACTCCATGGTAAGGCAGCACTTACTCTGTCGCAGCAATTCCAATAGGCAGTACCTGAATCCATTTGAGCTAAAATTTGATTCGCTCTAGTTGAATTTACACTGTATACAGATGAGGTAAGGCCATAAGCGGTATCCTTCATCAAAGCTATCGCTTCTGCATCATCTTTGACTTTTTGTATGCCAATGATCGGGCCAAAAGACTCTTCCTTCATGACATCCATTTGGTGGTTGACATTCACTAAAACGGTGGGTTCAAAATAATAACCTGTACCTGAAACCGCTTTTCCTCCAGTTAGTATTGTTGCGCCTAAATCTACTGCTTGCTTCACTTGATGTTCCAAAACAGAAATTTGTGCTTTTCTGGAAAGAGGACCTAAATAAACGCCATCTTCCGTAGGAGCACCCATTTTCCATGATTTTACTTCTTTCACAAATTCGGACACATAAGCGTCATAAACTTTTTCATGCACATAAATTCGTTCGACCGAACAGCAGCTTTGCCCATTATTATAAAATGCGCCATCGGCGGTACCTGCGGCAATTCCTGCGATGTCTTGAACTTCATCGGTGATGTATAATGGATCTTTACCCCCTAATTCACATTGTACAGGAACCATTTTAGGGGCTACTTGGCTATAAATTTTTTGACCCGTTTGATACGATCCTGTGAAATAGTAGCCATTAAAAGGCATGTCCAAGAGACTAGCACCTACAGAGCCTGCCCCAATGGCTATTTGGAATACATCTTCAGGGACTCCAGCTTGATGGAAATAATGGGCTATGGACAAACCCGTTAAACTAGCATATTCAGATGGTTTATACATCACGGCATTGCCAGCTAAAAGCGCAGGAACAAATACATTGGTTCCTACTAAATATGGGTAATTCCAAGCGGAAATATTGCAGATGACACCTAAGGGTTCATAGACGATTTTTTCTTGCATGCCCGATCCATCCGACATGATTTCCTCCTTTAGATAGGTCGTAGCATGATCACAAAGCCATTGAATTCGTCCTCTCGCGCCATTGATTTCGTTGCGAGACTGTTGTAGTGGCTTTCCCACTTCTGAACTTAAAATAGCGGCTAATTCTTCTCGATTATCCTCTAAAAGGGCTGCGAATTTCAAAATGATTTCAATTCGCTCAGATAAGGGTTTGGCAGCCCAAGTAATTTGACCTTTTTGTAATTGGGATAATTTTTGTTGTAAAGTAGTTGTGCTATCTTCAGTTAATTCCTGAATAACTTGTTCGGTGGCGGGGTTAATAACTTGCATAGGTTATGATGAATGAATAATCGCGGCTAAAAATGTTTGTTTTATGTTTTCGGAGAAAGGGCTTTTCTCCTTTTCTTCCATACGTTCTGGATGCCATTGCACGCAGAGCATAAAAGCTAGGTTTTCTTTATTTTGGTATTCCAATGCCTCTGGGCTATGGTTATCCGTGGACCAAGCTGAAATAAGTAGGTTTTTTCCTAATTGAGTAGGATCTACTGCCTGATGATGGGCTGAATTGACTTCTCCTGAGGATTGCTGACTAATGGACGCTAAAAGACTTCCATCGCTTATGTGAATGCTATGTTTTCGGTCAGTATTTCCCGCTTTTTTATGAATCAAATTAGTTTCTTCTCCCAAGTCTTGAATGAGTTTTCCTCCTTCTACTATTTGGACTAATTGCATACCTCGACAAATCCCCAAAAGAGGTTTTTGATGTTCTTTAGCAAACAGATAAATTGATGCTTCAAAATGATCTCTTTCGGTTTCGAATTCCTCAGGTTTATGTGGATAATTAACTTCTCCTTGGTAGAGTTCGGTATCTATATCACATCCACCACTCAGAACAAAAGCATCGCATGATTCAAAATCAGAAAGCGTACTAGAGTCAGCATTCAGTTCCAGTAGCTCTACTTTCCCGGCATGGACTTCTGGATCAAACCATTTGCGGTAATTTTGGAAATTAGTACTACTAAAACTGATGCCCAAACGGATTTTCATGACTTACAAAGCTTCTAAATACAGGTTTTTAAAATCTTCTCGACTAACCGGTTTTGGATTGTTGGGATGAGCAAAGTCGGCAATGGCTAAATCTGCTAAGGTCTCTACATGCTCTTCTTTTACACCCACTTCACGTAATTTATGAGGGATTCCAATTCGATTATTCAAGTCAAATAAGAAATTTACGACACCTTCTCCACTTTCATCTTTGATTTCCAAAGTACGAGCGATGCGACGGAATTTTTCCTCAAAACCAGCAATGTTAAATTTCATACCATAGGGTAGGTTGACCGCATTGGCCAATCCATGATGGGTATCCAATAATGAAGACATCGGATGAGCTAAGGAGTGAACCACTCCTAAACCTTTTTGAAAGGCTACAGCGCCCATTAAGGAAGCTATGAGCATATTGCTTTTGGATTCAATGTCGGGGCTTTTAACCGCCTTTTCCATGGATTTAGCAATCAAAGAAATTCCTTCTAAAGCGATTCCTTCACACAGCGGATGCGACATTTTAGCCACATAAGCCTCCAAATTATGCGTTAAGGCATCCATGCCTGTTGCTGCTGTCACGGTTGGGGGTAAATCCATGGTCAACATGGGATCAGCAAAAATTGTTTTAGCCAATAATTTAGGGGAAAATAGAATCTTTTTTTGATGTGTGATGTCATCGGCAATGATGGCACTTCGGCCCACTTCTGAACCTGTTCCAGCGGTGGTTGGAATCGTTATAAAGTGAGGAACGTCGTTGGTGACATAGATATCTCCACCAATCAAATCATCGTATTTAAATAGGTCTTCGCGGTGGTTTACTCGTAATACCATGGCTCTCGCCACGTCCATAGCAGCTCCACCACCGATTCCAATGATGGAATCTCTTTGGTTGGCATCATAGGAATCTACACCTAAGTAAACGTCGGATTTTACCGGGTTTTTATGAATTTGAGAAAAGACTTCTACCGAGATGTTTTTCTTTTCAAGCGATTGAATAAAGGATTTGAAAAAATCCAAACTAGCCACCACAGGGTCTGTTACAACCAAAGGCTTTTTGAGATCATTTTTTATTAAATAATCGGCTACTTCGTTGATGGCTCCTGCACCAAAACGGATGGTTGTAGGGAAATTATACTGTATAATGGATGAAGACATGTGTTTAAAATATAGGCTTGATTAAATGATTTCGAAATAACGTTTGTATTCCCAGTCGGTTACAGACTTTAAATGCTGTTGCCATTCCCAGGTTCTTGTCATGGTAAAATGCTCCACAAATTCTTGGCCAAAGATTTCATTTGCTACGGCTGATTGCTGCATGTTTTTGGTTGCGTCAATTAAGGTATGCGGGATACTTCCATGGGAATAATCTAAATAACCATTTCCTGTGGTAGGTTCTTGCAGGTCTAATTGATGTTTAATGCCATATAATCCAGCACCTAAACAGGCAGCAATGGCTAAATAAGGATTGACATCTGCCCCTATGACACGGGTTTCTATGCGGGCCGAGCTGGCTCCTGCACTTAACACACGTAAAGCTACAGTCCTATTGTCTAGTCCCCATGTAAGGGTGGTTGGAGCCCAGGCGCCTTCCACTAGCCTTTTATAGCTATTGATGGTGGGGGCAAACATGGGTAAAATATGGGGTAAACAATGCAGGATTCCTGCCAAATAATGTTTAGCCGTTTTACTTAAATGATAGGGGTCTTGGGCATCGTAAAAGAGATTCGTTTTGCCTTCGGCATCCCACAGACTTTGATGAACGTGACCGCCACAGCCGGGTAAGTTTTCATCAATTTTGGCCATAAAAGTGGCCATGATTTGATGTTTATAAGCAATTTCCTTAACGGCAGTTTTGAATAAAACGGCTCTGTCGGCAGCTTCTAAGGCACCTGAGTGAGCAATAGCCGCTTCATAGGTACCAGGCCCCGTTTCAGTATGTAGACCTTCTATGGGAACATTGAAGGCTTTGAGATATTCAAATAAATCATCGAAAAAAGGATTATTCAGCGTGGTTCTCAAAACTGAATATCCAAACATACCTGGACTTAAGGGTTTCAGGTTTTTGTAATTCTTATCTTGGGCAGAATCAGGCGTTTCAGCAAAATTGAACCATTCAAATTCTTGCGCAAATATGGGCGTAAAATGTAAGGCCTGAGCTTCTGAGATGATTTTTTTCAATAATTGTCGAGGGCAAACCGTTGAAGGTGCTCCATCTTGTTCTAGAAAATCTCCCAGTACAAAGGGTAGGTTGTTTTCCCAAGGGATTTGTCGAAAAGTACTTAAATCCAATTGAGCCGGAGTATCAGGGAAACCGGTATGCCAGCCTGTTTTTTTGCCTTGGCTATACAATACGTCCGCAGCGTCCCAGCCAAAAACGACATCGCAGAATGTGGTACCTTTTTCAAGAATGGATAAGAATTTTTCGGTGGAAATGTATTTGCCACGCAAAATCCCATCGATATCCGTGAAAGCAATTTTTACTTTCGAGGTAGGATGGGCAGATAAATAGTTGTTTAATTCGGTAGAGGTCATTTTCTAAATTGAAAATTAGGGTTTATGGGTCAATTTAGGGCCAAAAAATCGATATATGATACTGGTGCCTAGTAAAATCAGGAAATAAATGCCCGCTTGAATGGGATTGTAATACATCATGGAGATCATGGATATGCCTGCTATGATGAGCGCAATCCACGGGAAATAGGGGAAAAAGGGGGTTTTGAAAGGTCTTTCGAGTTCGGGTTCATTACGTCTAAGCGCTAAAATAGAAACCATAGAGATAAGGTAAAGAGTCAAGGCCCCAAACACAGAAATGGTGATTATTTCAGCCGTTTTTCCGGTTAAAAGTGCTAGAATACCTAAAGACATATTGACTACTAAGGCATTAGCAGGCGTTTGGAATTTGGAATGAACACGACCAAGAAAAGGAGGGGCAGCTTTGACTTTGCCTAATTCATAGGTTGACCGTCCAGCAGCTAAAATGATGCCATTAAAGGATGCAATTAAGCCAAATAGGCCCACCGAAATCAATAAATGATACAATAGATTACTGTCACCTACTACGTGCTTTAATGCCAAAGGAAGGGGAGAGTCTGATAAGGAGCCATCTGCTTGATAGACAATGGATTCCCATCCATTGACACCAATGGAACTAAAAAAGGTTAACATACAAAGAAGTACTAGGGTCAAAATAGCGGATCCAAAACCTATTAATATAGTTTTTTGAGGATTGATGGCTTCTTCGGCCACATTAGCAACTCCTTCGATCCCTAAAAAGAACCAAATGGCAAAAGGGATGGCTGCAAAAAAACCAGACCAGCCATGGGGTAGAGGATTACTTTGAAGGTGTTTTAATTCAAAGGCTGGTAAGGTTATCCCTGCGAAAAGCAATAATTCTCCCACAGCTAGTATGGTGATGGTTAATTCAAAAATGGCAGCTGCTTTGACCCCATAAGCATTGAGTGCGGTAAACAAAAAATACGAGGCAATGGCAATGCTAATGATGGGTATTTGAGGGAAAAACAAATTGAAATATGCCCCAATAGCGAATGCGATGGCAGGAGGGGCAAAGATGAATTCAATGGTTTGGGCCATTCCAGCCACAAATCCCCAGGTTGGTCCTAAAGCTCTACCCGCATAGTCAAAACCTCCACCAGCTTTAGGTATAGCACAGGCTAGTTCGGTATAAGAAAAAGTAAATGTGGTATATAATAGAATGATCAATAGGGTAGCTAGTCCAAGACCCAGCGTTCCTCCTTTTTCTAGTCCAAGATTCCATCCAAAATACATGCCTGATATGACATATCCGACACCTAGTCCCCACAACATGAGTGGGCTTAAGGTTCTTTTTAATCCAGGTTCCTTTTCTGGGTTCATTATAAAGGTTTTAGAGGCAATAAGTAATAAGACTTTAAGTTAAAAAAATATGTCCAAAGCTCAAAATACAAATTTGCTTCTAGGATGTTTATTTGCCCGTTTCATTATCAATTTGTTGGACAATTTATATGAATGGAAAATCGTTTCACGCAGGAATGTTTAACGCTGTCAAGGTTTAGAACCTTGACAGCGTTTGCGGCGTGAAGCAGATTTTGGGATTACAAAACCTGATGAATGTCTCCCATTGAAGGGGTCAAAACCTTGGTTTTTCATTTTTATCATAAGCTTTATTCTTTAGTATTGTAGCTTAAACTCGGTAGGTATGAAGAATAAAGTGTTTAAAGATGCGCAATCGGCATTGTTTGATGTTCCATCAGGAGCTACGATTATGGTTGGAGGTTTTGGTCTAGCTGGTATTCCTGAAAATGCCATATCTGAGCTAAGCAATAAAGGTGTCAAGGGTTTGACTTGTATATCCAATGAGGCAGGCGTAGATGATTTTGGTTTAGGAATATTATTGAAGAACAAACAAATAAAATGCATGATTTCCTCCTTTATTGGGGAAAATGAGGTATTTGAAGAACAGCTTTTATCAGGGGATTTGGAAGTGAAACTAGTTCCACAAGGAACTTTGGCTGAGCGAATTCGCGCTGCGGGGGCAGGTATCCCCGCCTTTTTTACTCCTGCTGGTGTAGGTACAGAGGTAGCTGTAGGCAAAGAAATACGAACATTTCAAGGGAAAGATTATTTGATGGAAGAGGCGCTATCAGCTGATTTTGCGCTCGTGAAAGCATGGAAAGGAGACTTGGAAGGCAATTTGATTTTCCATGGTACGGCCAGAAATTTCAATCCTATGATGGCTCAAGCTGGGAAAATTACCGTTGCGGAAGTGGAAGAATTACTTCCATTAGGTGCATTGGATCCTGATGAGATACATGTATCAGGTATTTATGTGCAGCGGATTTTTCAGGGAAAAGATTATCAAAAAAGAATTGAACATCGCACCACGACCAAGGATTTAGTTCATTTATCAGTTCAGGATTCTCAAAAAGAAATCATTGCCAAGCGTTTGGCATTAGAAATTAAGGATGGAGACTATGTCAATTTGGGGATTGGAATTCCGACTATGGTAGCCAATTACATTCCGAAGGGTATGCGGGTAATTCTGCAGTCGGAAAATGGTTTATTAGGCATAGGGCCATTTCCTGATGAAGATCAGGTAGATCCAGAATTGATTAATGCGGGGAAACAGACCATTTCGATGATCCCAGGAGCATCTTTATTTAGTTCAGTGGATAGTTTTGCTATGATTCGTGGGGCACATATAGACGTGACGATTTTAGGAGGTATGGAAGTGTCAGAAAAAGGAGATTTAGCCAATTGGAAAATTCCGGGTAAACAAGTCAAGGGAATGGGGGGAGCCATGGATTTAGTGGCGTCTGCACCGAATATCATTGTGGCGATGTTACATCAAAGCAAAAGCGGTCGATCTAAGCTATTGAAATCCTGTGATTTGCCTTTAACGGGAAAGGCTTGTGTTCGTCGGGTGGTGACGGATTTAGCCGTCATTGATATATTGCAGGAAGGAGGCTTTTTGTTGGTAGAGCGCGCACCGGGTATAAGTGTGGAGCAAATTCAATCGGCTACTGAGGCTGAGTTAATTATTCGGGGTGAGATAAGAGAAATGGATATCATTCTGTGATTCAGGAACTTACAGAAACCTGTTAGTTTATTGTTTATTTAGTTAAATATTTAATTATTTACGATAATCAAAAATAGAAAGTAAGTAAGGGAATCTGCAAACTATTCTAGTTTTGGTCATAATTTGATGCGCTTGAGATTTTGCTATTTCGAATGAATGTTCAGTTTGTTTTTAAATACGCGATTCTCAGGGCTTAGAATTTAGGCGAGTTTTTATGAAATGAGAAGTTCGTTTGATATTCATTGGGATTGAATTTGGAAAAAATACATCCTATATCGTTGTAGTCAATGAAAGGGATATATGTTTTTTTGTCTCTTATAATGCCGAAATTGGATTGTTTTTTTTAAAATTTTGTAAAATAAAGTTTAAATTATTTTTCTCCTGTTTTTTGAAAATATAATACTTGTTTGAAAATATTATATTTAATAGTTGAAAAATTATATATATGGGTAGTTAATTTGAAATTGAGAACAAAAAATAGTTTAAAAGTTCTTGTATTTAAATTTTTTCATCCTACTTTTGTAATAAGTCTTTCAAATAGGCTGTTCCGTGTTCTAAAAAAAATATTAAAACTGTTCCGTGTTCTATAATTTTTCATGATACTAAATCTCTCTTTTTTAGGATTGGTCGTTGCGCTTCTGCTCTACATTTATCGAGAGGGCAAGGCTTATGCTAAGATACTTTTAGCCATTTTTTACTTCTTAACGAGTGTATTTGGTATCGTTCATGATGTGACTAGTACGCCTCGTTCAGAATTCATGATTTCTTTGTTTGCTATTAATTTTAGCCCTTTATATTTCCTAATGGGCCCCGTTTTCTTTCTATTCGTTAAGGTTATTATTGGTAGGGAGAGGCTAGTTCCGGGGGATTGGTTACATGCTGTGGTTGCAGGGGTATTTTTCCTCAATATTTTACCTCATTTATTTTCTTCTTTTGACGAGAAGTTGATTTTGGCTCACAAAATAGCAGAACATTCTGAGGCATTGTATGATGCAAAATATTTGTTTGTCCCCACTTTTGTTCAGTCCATGATTAGGCCCATATTTACCATTGGGTATTTCTTGTATGCGGGTTTTTATTTGTATAAACGTTGCAGGATAAAGAATTACTTTGTGACACATAAAGTAAGTATTCTTTGGATTGCTTTAATAATAGTGTTGTATATTTTGCTGAATACAGCCTCTCTTTTAGTACTGATAAATACTATTGAGCTTAGGAAGTCACAACAGAACTTGTTGGGTCCTTTGGTTTTGCAAATTTGTTTTGATATTAAATATTGGGTTTATTCCTTACAGAATTTGTCCATTTTATTTATTCCATATGTATTGTTTAGTCCACAATATAAAAAGAAAAAACACAGCACATCTCGTGCTCAGAGCGATTTAGTATTGTCTACATTTGCTCCTCCGGTGAAACGAGCTGTGGTTTCTACGGCCTATGAAGTTCCTTATTTCCGTTTAGAGGAAATTGGTCATCAAATAGCTAAATATTGTGTAGATGAACCTTATTTGAGAAGTAGATTTTCTTTATCTATGATCGCTGAGGATACTAAAATACCTTATTATCAATTATCTTATTATTTTAACAATCATTTGGGAGTGAGTTTTAATGATTGGAAAAATGAGTTGAGGGTTAAGCATATTATCATCTTGATTCAATCGGGAAGAGCTCAACAGAACACATTAGAGGCCTTAGCACATTCTTCTGGTTTTTTGTCAAGATCTAATTTTGTTAAAGCGTTTAAATACAATACAGGGAAAACTCCTTCTGAATATTTGAAAGATATGAAGAGTGGAATTTAAAATTGAGAACATGTTATGTATTTTTTTATGTGTCCTGCTCAAAAATTATAAGTAACTTTAAAGTGTTTAATTGCGGTTATTCATTAGTGTTTTATTATTCATCAGACCTATACCGAATTACATTAGAAGAAAGAATATAGGAAAGTCTTCATCTAGTGTGTTTGTGTTCTATTATTTAAATTTATGCTACAAAGAATTACTAAAATTCTTTTTCTACTTTGTTCTGAAAAAACTTCGTTAAAAGGTAAATCTGCCTTAGGGATCTTTATTGGCCTATTTTTATTCTTTAGTCATGTTGATTTAATTGCCCAGCGTAACTTTTCGCCAGTTTCTGCTTCTTATTCTAATGCTGCTTTCATGCCTTATGCTCAAGACATATTTGTTGATCAAGCAGATAGTCTAGATTATACCTTGGTCAGGAAAAGAGTATCGAAAGCAAAAAATGGTGTTGATTTTCATTTGAGGTCATTTTTCACACAGGCTAATTATCGCGATCAATTATTTGCATTTTTTCCAGGCAAGCGTAAGCAGATGGATGCTTCTTTTGATGAGAAAGCAGAAGCCTTGAAAAATTTGGTTTTAGGCAATGGATTGTATGTGCCTATTCAATTTGTGAAATGGGAAAACATGCATGGTGCCATGGCCAGTTATAGTTCTATCGGTCCAGACGGTCGTCCACGCATTTATATGAATAAAGAGTATTCGGAAGGGCAGGGTAACTTTTTGTACCCAGAAGCCACGGATTCTCAAATGATTTCTTTATTATTTCAAGAATATGGTCATGCCATTGATGATTATTTAAATGGTTTAGATGATTCGCCGGGTGATGAGGGGGATTTATTTGCTGTGCGGGTATTGAAATTAGACGTTACCGAAAGGTACGTCGAAACTGTTTTGGTACGTAATGACCACAACAAGATTATTATTGCTGGAAAAAATATCTTTGTAGAAGATGCAGGGGTGTACTTATTAGAAGCTTGGCCTGCGACTACGGCTTCAGGCGGTGGAACAACCTGGACAACTGGGGCGGCGAAATCGACCAATACACCTTTACGATTGGAAACGGCTACTATTGCAAATGCCTGGAATGTTGCTACGGGGTCAATTTCGGCTAAATTTTGGAATGGAGTAACATCCATTACAGGTACAATCAATTACCAGATGACGGCAGCTACGCCTGCCAACTCGGTTATGGGTTTTTTAACGGGTGGTACTGGTACAGCGGGGTATTTATTGGAATTACCTAATTCAACCACAAACTTATTAGCAAGTACAGCCTATACCTTCGCTAATGGTAGTGAAGGTACTACTGTACAAACATTTTCTGCAGCCATTGGGGTGGGGTCAACGTTGGTTTTATCAAATACAAGTAGAGGTGCAGGTGTAACTACAACCTTAACAGCACAATCTAAAAATACAGGAGGTACCAACGTTAATGGAATCACAGCAACCTTTAGTTCAACTTCTGGAACGGCTACCATTACAGGAACAAACCCGGGTACTACCGCTGGTTCTGGTGGTAATACGGGAAAAGCGGCAGTAACTGTTTCTGATACGAATGATGGGTCAACTGTTTTTAATTGTGAATTGAAAAATGCCGTTGGTTGGTATGTCATAGAAACGGCTACTTTAACGGTAACACCTGGTACCGCCACCAAATTAGTAGTAACGGGAACAGGTACTCAAACAGCAGGAGGAAGTCAAACGATTACTATTACGGCCCAAGATACCTACGGAAATACAGCTACAGCCTACACAGGCGCTAAAAATTTAACGTATTCAGGAGCGACTAGTTCAACAGCCCCAGTAACAGCTCCAACAGCAGCAAATAGTTCGGCGGCCGATATAGCTTTTGGTTCAACTACCGCAGATAGTTTTGCATCTGGTGTTGCCACTACGACCTTAAAGTTATATGATGCGGAAACTGCATTGATAGCTGTTACTGATGGTACCTTATCAGCAGCTGGTGCAGATAGATTGTCGATTGTCGTCAGCCCGTCTACCATGACCAAGTTGGGCAGCAGTATAGCCACTCCTCAAACCAATGGGGTTGCTTTTACTGGAACCAATACCTTAACGGCTTTGGATGCCTATGGAAATACGGTAACCAGTTTCAATGCTTCTACCAATAATGTTACGGTGACCAATTCCTTAGGAGGTACCGTAAGTGGTTTAGGTTCAGGGGCTAATAATGTATTGAATCAAGTAGGAGATTTTGCCAGTGGGGTGGCAGATTTGACAACCCAAGGTATGATTTATACGGGTACCAGTGGAACGGGAACATTTACATTTACTCCTGCTTCAGGAACTGCCATAACCAGTGGGTCTATTGTGGTGAATCCTGGAGTAGCGACTAAGCTAATTATAACAGGTACGGGTACTCAAACTGCAGGAAGTAGTCAAAATATTACCTTAACGGCTTATGATGTTAGTGGTAACGTAGCCACATCGTATACAGGTGATAAATCTTTGACTTTTTCTGGAGCTAATATTTCTACTAACCCAGCGACTAATCCTACTGTTACTGATAAAAATGCGGCTGACATTAATTTTGGAACAGGAACGGTAATTACATTCACCAATGGGGTGGCTTCTTCTGTGCCTATGTCTTTGTACAAGGCTGAATCGGCTACAGTTTCAGTGACTGATGGTTCCATCAGTTCAACTGGCGGGGATAATTTAAGTGTCATAGTGAGTGCAGCAGCTTTTGACAAGTTAACTGTTAGCTTAACGAGTCCACAGATTAACGGCACAGCCTTTACTGGAACGAATACCTTGACAGCCCAAGATGCCTATGGCAATACGGTCACAACTTTTGCTGCCAATACGAATAATGTAACAGTAACGAGCACGTTAACTGGAGCAATCACAGGTTTAGGCTCAGGAGTGAACAACGTGTTGAATCAAGCAGGCGACTTTACGAGTGGAGTAGCGAACTTGACAAGCTTAGGCTTGA
>NZ_SEWW01000064.1 GCF_011090385.1 Aquirufa beregesia | reverse complement strand
AGTGATTGGCTACTCCTGAATTTATTTGTACCGTTCCACTGGTTACCGCTGTTCCACTTTGTGGGGTGAAAGTAAAGGTTCCTGTTCCTACTGTTCCTGTGAAAATCAATTGGCTCGTCAAATTCGCTACGCCGGCTGTAAAGTCACCGGCACTACTTAGTTTATTCGTGCCTGATAATCCCGTGATGGCTCCTGTTAAGGTTGTTGTTACTGTCACATTATTCGCACTCGCATCAAAGCTAGCTACCGTATTTC
>NZ_SEWW01000063.1 GCF_011090385.1 Aquirufa beregesia | reverse complement strand
CTGTTCGAGATGGGAAGAGGTGAACACCCGTCCTATCGGCTCCATAAATCTTGCAAGGTCTTAGCCTTTTTCCATATTGTGAGATAAAATAAACAGTCGTTGCATGTTTTTAATAAAAGTAAGCTTTTGGGTAATTAGTACTACTCGACTTTGACATTACTGCCTTTACATCTGTAGCCTATCGACCGTGTCGTCTACACGGACCCTTCATGGAATACTCATCTTCAGGTCAGTTTCGCACTTAGATGCTTTCAG
>NZ_SEWW01000062.1 GCF_011090385.1 Aquirufa beregesia | reverse complement strand
TGAAGCTGGCCGTTAAACCGCCAGTTAGGGTAGAACAGGTAATTGGGGCTAAGTCGTAACAAGGTAGCCGTACCGGAAGGTGTGGCTGGAACACCTCCTTTCTGGAGAAGCTATTTAACTTAAGTATGTAAGGTTTCTTATATGCTTCCAGAGTACTTTTATCACACGCCTAAAGGAAAACCTAGCAAGATAGGTTTTCGTAAGTATAACAGAAAAAGAGAAGAAACAAGCGGGCTTGTAGCTCAGGTGGTTAGA
>NZ_SEWW01000061.1 GCF_011090385.1 Aquirufa beregesia | reverse complement strand
TGCCAATGAATTACAGCGGCGCTATGGAATTAAAGGTTCAACCACGATTGCTTGTTGGGCAAGAAAAAGTGGTAATTTTAATCTCATACCAAAAACTATTCGTGTGGAAACTCCCCAAGAAAAAGATAAAATCGCTGCTTTAAAGCTAGAAATAAAGCGCTTAAAGATGTCTATTGCAGACATTGTCACCGACCGAGTTATTGCGGAAAGCACCTTAGAGGTTATTTGTGAACAACAAGGATTGGATATTGAAGA
>NZ_SEWW01000060.1 GCF_011090385.1 Aquirufa beregesia | reverse complement strand
ACAGGCTTATCAGGAACGAATAAATTAAGTAGTGCCGGCGACTTTAGTAGTGGAGTAGCGAGCTTGACGGGCTTAGGCTTGAAATATACGGGAGCGGTAGGTTCAGGCACCTTCACCTTGACGGGCGTAAGCTTGAAATATACGGTGGCGAGAGGTGCAGGCGCCTTCACGATCACCGCAGCGGGAGGAGCGGCCGTGGCGAGTGGAGGTATCGACATCAATGGTGGTTCTGCAAAAAAGGTTCACATTGCAGGA
>NZ_SEWW01000059.1 GCF_011090385.1 Aquirufa beregesia | reverse complement strand
TTTGAGTAATTCGTAAAAACTCCTTGGCATAATATTGACCACCTCCATCGGAGTGAAGTACTAATTCATCAAATCTTTTCTTTTTTCGAAGCTTGATGGCCATTTGTAAGGCTGGAATGGTGGTATGCGTTGTTAATAGCCTTTTAGAGGTGTGGTGGCCCACTATATGACGCGTATAAGCATCTACAATAAAAGTGAGGTAATAATAGATGCCATTGACTTGATAATAACTAATGTCACTCTGCCAATATTGGT
>NZ_SEWW01000058.1 GCF_011090385.1 Aquirufa beregesia | reverse complement strand
ACCAATATTGGCAGAGTGACATTAGTTATTATCAAGTCAATGGCATCTATTATTACCTCACTTTTATTGTAGATGCTTATACGCGTCATATAGTGGGCCACCACACCTCTAAAAGGCTATTAACAACTCATACCACCATTCCAGCCTTACAAATGGCCATCAAGCTTCGAAAAAAGAAAAGATTTGATGAATTAGTACTTCACTCCGATGGAGGTGGTCAATATTATGCCAAGGAGTTTTTACGAATTACTCAAA
>NZ_SEWW01000057.1 GCF_011090385.1 Aquirufa beregesia | reverse complement strand
CAAGCTCCCTTTTGCTATTGCACTCTACGCACGGTTACCAAGCGTGCTGAGGGAACCTTTGAAAGCCTCCGTTACTCTTTTGGAGGCGACCACCCCAGTCAAACTACCCACCAAGCAATGTCTCCCATATAGGGATTAGAATTCCAGTACAAGAAGGGTGGTATTTCAACGTTGGCTCCCCGATGCCTAGCGACACCGGCTCATAGCCTCCCACCTATCCTACACATCCAGTACCAAAACTCAATGCTAAGCTATA
>NZ_SEWW01000056.1 GCF_011090385.1 Aquirufa beregesia | reverse complement strand
GGCAACGGCTTCTGTGGTCTTGTACCAAGCAGAGAGTGCTTTGATAACAACGACCGATGGAACGATTAATGCGACAGGTAATTCACATGAATTATCGGTAACGGTATTGCCAGCCACTTTCAGCAAATTAGTGGTGAGCTTGGCGAGTCCACAAGTGAATGGCACAGCCTTTACAGGAACCAATACCTTAACGGCCCAAGATGCTTATGGAAACACGGTAACTAGCTTTAATGCGAACGCGAATAATATTACAGTAAGT
>NZ_SEWW01000055.1 GCF_011090385.1 Aquirufa beregesia | reverse complement strand
CATACCACCATTCCAGCCTTACAAATGGCCATCAAGCTTCGAAAAAAGAAAAGATTTGATGAATTAGTACTTCACTCCGATGGAGGTGGTCAATATTATGCCAAGGAGTTTTTACGAATTACTCAAAAACGAGGAATTAAAAACAGTATGTGTAAATACCCCTGGGAAAATGGGAAAGCAGAGCGTATCAATGGAATTATAAAAAACAATTATTTACGGCATCGAAAAATCCATAATTTCGAAATGCTGGTCAAAGAAGTTGACCGAGC
>NZ_SEWW01000007.1 GCF_011090385.1 Aquirufa beregesia | reverse complement strand
TATCACTAAAATGACGGAGCCGTCTTTGTGACACACTTTGAAGATATGATTTTTTGTTTGCCATGGATAATAGATTTTATGTTTAAAATTTTACTTTTAAACGGTCAACCTATTTCAGGCATTGACATATATTATAAGGTCAACGTCATTCATGCATTCACACAAATCCATTTATAATTCATCATTTACAATTTCCTGCTTATCTGCCACTTCGCTCAAACTTCGTTCCAATCTTTCGTTAGGATTAACAATTCAATGCAGAATAGAAAATGTAGAATTGTTGATAGAAACCACCGTCGGCCAGCACGAGCGAAATGTGATGAACGCAGTGGTAGACGAGGTTTTGACCTTAGCATGGGAGATGTGCGTCGGCGTCAAAAATATAGTCGATAGCGGAGTGAATCACGGTTCCGCAAAGCGGAATTCGCCTTTGCTGGACGACAAAAAAAGAAGTTTTTTTGTTTCTTTTTTTTCAAAAAAAGAAAATCCTAATAATTGAAAAAAATAATAAATGGTGAATTGTAAATGTGTTAAATTTTATTTATTTCATTAACATTGTTGGAATAATACTTTTCGTGGTCTTTCTTTTTTTATAAAAAAAGAAACAAAAAAACAGTAGAAATACGGTTAATCCTAAGACGAATTCCGCTTTGCGGAACCGATTGTCTCTCCGCTTACGGCTTTAATCTTTGACGCTAACACACATGACCTATGCTCAGGGTCAAATATCCGCCTGCCGCTTCGCTCAAGCTTTGTTCCAATCTTTCGTTGGGATTAACCTTTCATCGTTATATTCATTATTTCTAAATACTGGTCAAAGAAGTTGACCGAGCAGTATCATTCTATAATCTGGAAAAGCCTCATATTGAGTTAAATAGAATGTCACTTATTGCTTTTGAAAAAAAACTATTAAATTTGAATCAAGCTATATGCTAAACAAAAAAATACTTGAATACTAATCAAGCATAAATGACATAAAACGGTCAACGTCATTCAGGCATTCACATCACACTTTATAATCTATAATTTATACCTTATAATTTATAATTTATCATCTTCTTTAGCTCATTTAATTTTAGCAGAGCTTCAATTGGCGATAGGGAATTGACATCCAATTTTTCTAATTGATCATTAATCTCTTTAAGTCCAGCCGGAATTTCAGCACCAAATAGACTTAATTGATAATTCACCTTCGGCATATCTTTGAGCTTTTGATCATGATCTTCTTTGATGTGATCTTTTTCCAAATGCCTTAAAATTTCATGGGCACGAAGCACTAATGGGGTGGGCATTCCAGCCATTTGAGCCACATGAATACCGAAACTATGTGCCGATCCACCTGGCAGTAACTTCCTTAAAAAGATGATTTTATTTCCCATTTCCTTCACAGAAACATGGAAGTTCTTGATCCTAGGAAAATCATCTGCCAATTGATTCAATTCGTGATAGTGCGTGGCAAAAAGTGTTTTAGCTCGACTCTTGGGATGGTTATGTAAATGTTCGGCAATGGCCCAAGCCATAGAAACCCCATCATATGTAGAAGTTCCTCTTCCTATTTCATCCAATAACACCAGTGATTTGCTCGACAAATTATTCAATATAGCCGCAGTCTCAGTCATCTCCACCATAAAGGTAGATTCTCCTTTGGACAAATTATCAGATGCCCCCACACGCGTGAATACTTTATCTACCAATCCGATTGTTGCGGCTTGAGCAGGAACAAAAGAACCCATTTGTGCCATTAACACAATCAAGGCCGTCTGACGTAGCAAAGCTGATTTACCCGCCATATTAGGCCCTGTAATCATGATGATTTGCTGGGATTCATTATCTAAATAAACATCATTGGGAACATAAGCTTCCCCCACAGGCAATTGTTGTTCTATAACAGGATGGCGCCCTTCCTTAATATCAATGGTATCTGTATCCAACAGTTTGGGTTGAACATAGTGATTTTTTTGGGCTATGGTCGCAAAGCTTTGCAATACATCCAGGGTCGCAATACCTTGTGCATTCACTTGAATAAGCTCCAAGTAATCCATAGCTTCTCGAATCAAATCTTGAAAAATCCCATATTCAATCTGAGAAATCCGATCCTCAGCTGTTAGAATTTTTTCTTCATAAACCTTCAGCTCGTCAGTAATATAGCGTTCTGCATTGACTAACGTTTGCTTCCTAATCCACTCAGGAGGAACACGGTCTTTATGGGAATTCGTTACTTCCAAATAATAGCCAAAAACCTTATTATAAGCCACTTTCAAAGAGGATATTCCTGTACGCTCTACCTCTCTTTTTTGCAGGTCTTGTAAGTATTCCTTACCATTCGATGATAGTAAATGAAGCTCATCCAATTCAGGGAGAAACCCTGTTTTTATGATGCCGCCTTGATGCGCTAACATGGGAGCATCATCTCGTAGGGCTATTTCTATTCTTTCTACTAATAAAGCACAAGGATTTAATTTATCTGCCCATTTCTTCAAACTTCCTTCACTATTATCCCACAATAACTCCTTGATTAAGGGTATTTGTTGCAAGGCTTTTTTCAATTGAACAAGCTCTCTAGGATTAATTCTGCTAGCTGCAACTTTAGAAATTAAACGCTCTAAATCTCCAATGGGCTTTAAATAAGTAATCAATAAATCTAGCAAATCCGTGTTTTGAACTAATTCTGCCACACCTGATTGACGATCTTGTATTTCACTCAATTGCTTGAGTGGAAGTACCATCCATTTTCGGAGCAAACGAGCTCCCATGGCTGTGAGCGTTTGATCCATCAAGGAAATCAAGGGGACTCCGCCTTCTTGTGAAGGATGAATTAATTCTAAATTTCGAATAGTAAATCGATCTAGCCAAACATATTTATCCTCCTCAATGCGTTGAATGGAAGAAATATGGGCTACTTGTTTATGTTCCGTTTCTGCCAAATAATGGAGAATAACCCCAGCAGCAATGATTCCCAAAGGCATTTCTTCAATTCCAAAACCTTTTAAATTTTGGGTTTTAAAATGCTGAGTTAATAAGGGATAGGTAAAATCATGAGTAAATATCCATTCTTCTAAACTGAAGGAATGAAACTGATCTCCAAAAGAATCCATAAACTGATTCCTGAACTTTTTTGGGTACAGAATTTCAGCTGGTAAAAAACTTTGAACCAACTTTTGAATATAGGCCAAAGGCCCTTGGGAGCACATATATTCACCCGTGGAGATATCTAACAAAGCCAATCCATACAGATTTTGTGTGCTTTCAGGAAAAGCGATGGAGGCAACGTAATTATTCCTTTTGTTGTCTAAAACTTGATCATTAAACGAAACTCCAGGAGTAACTAATTCCGTCACCCCTCGTTTCACGATACCTTTAGCCTCTGCTGGATTCTCTAATTGATCGCAAATAGCCACTCGCTGTCCTGCCCGAACCAATTTAGGCAAGTACACATCCAAGGAATGATAGGGAAAACCTGCCAGATGATCATCGGCATTTCCATTGTTCCGTCGCGTTAAAACGATACCTAATATTTTGGAAGCTTTAACGGCATCTTCCCCAAATGTTTCATAAAAGTCCCCTACCCTAAATAGCAAAATTGCTCCAGGATACTTGGCTTTAATCTGATTAAATTGTCGAGAAAGTGGAGTTTCACCTTTTTTTAAAGGTTCTTGTCCATCTGCTGCTTTTCTGGCCAAACTAGAATTATATAAAGGGTGTAAAAATAAGAATTTTGCCCGAATTATTACACCATATTGCCAGATTTTGACCAAGGAAAAAACAAAAGAGGAAGGATTATTTTTAGAATAAATTCGGTCTGAAAATAAATCACCATTTGAACAGATTAGCCACTATCCGCTTAATACATCAACAAGGATTAAATCAGCGAAAAACACGTCAATATTCCTCATAAAGCTATTTTCAGGATAATAAAATTAGAAATTGAAAAATTATTTTCCTATTTTGCCAAATAATTTCGAAACCCATAACTATGATTAATTCTTCCATATACATCAAATCTCAACAAGAGGTTTTTGATGTAGTGATTGTTGGCTCAGGTGCTGGTGGTGGTATGGCTGCCCATATGTTAACCAAAGCAGGAGCTAAAGTCTGTTTATTAGAAGCAGGTCAACCTTATGACCCCGCTGACCCGAAAAACATTACCCAATTAAAATGGCCATATGAATCCCCTCGTCGCGGTGCTAATACCACACGTCCATTTGGTGATTTTGATGCTGCCTATGGTGGCTGGGATATTGAGGGCGAACCTTATACACGTAAAGAAGGAACTAAATTTGATTGGTTCAGATCTCGTATGGTGGGTGGTAGAACCAACCACTGGGGACGTATTTCCTTACGTTTTGGACCTGATGATTTTAAAAGAAAAAGTATAGATGGTTTAGGTGACGACTGGCCTATTGGCTACGATGACGTGAAGCCCTATTACGATAAAGTAGATCGCTTGATTGGTGTATTTGGCACGAATGAAGGTTTAAGAAATAACCCTGATGGTATTTTCTTACCTCCTCCCAAAGCTCGTTTACACGAATTAATGATTAAAAAAGCGAATAAGGCCATCGGAGTTCCGACATATCCTTCTCGTCTTTCCATTTTAACAAAGCCGATTAATAATGAACGTGGTCAGTGCTTCTACTGTGCACAATGTTCAAGAGCTTGTCAGGCTTATGCTGACTTCTCTTCGTCTTCAGTTTTGGTTAAACCGGCAGCAGCCACAGGTAATTTGACCTTATTGCCTTATGCCATGGCCAGAGAAGTAACAACCGATCCAATCTCAGGATTGGCAACAGGTGTTTCTTACGTTCATACAGGTACTTTACAAGAGTACTCAGTGAAAGGTAAAATTGTTGTTTTAGCCGCATCTGCTGGTGAAACAGCTCGTTTATTATTGAACTCGAAAAGTTCTCGCTTCCCGAATGGTATTGCGAACTCCAGTGGTGTTGTAGGAAAGTATATCAACGACTCTACAGGTGCTTCTCGTTCTGCTATTATTCCTTCCTTATTTGATCGTAAAACATACAATGAAGATGGTGTAGGTGGTTCACATATTTACTCACCATGGTGGGGAGATAATAGTAAATTAGATTTCCCACGTGGATACCACATCGAATACGGTGGTGGTATGGGTATGCCTAGCTACGGTTTCGGTTGGGGTATTGAGGGATTAAATGGACGCGAAAACTTCACCCGCGATGGTTTGAAAAAAGCTGCAGGTGGATATGGAGCAACCTTGAAAGAAGATTATCGTCGTTTCTACGGTTCTTATGTCAGCTTTGCTGGTCGTGGAGAACCTGTACCTAGAGAAGATAACTATTGCGAAATTGACCCGAATGTGGTTGACAAATACGGTATTCCTGTATTACGCTTCAATTACAAATGGAGTGATTATGAAATCAAGCAGGCTAAACACATGCAAGATACCTTTGAGCAAATTATTGATGCGATGGGCGGAAAGCCAATGGGTAAAAAACCAGGTGCTGATACCAATTACGGTTTAGCTGATCCAGGTCGAATTATCCATGAAGTTGGAACAGCTCGAATGGGTAATAATGCAAGTACATCCGTAGTAAATTCCAATTGCCAAGCCCACGATGTGAAGAACTTGTTCTTAGCCGATGCGGCACCATTCGTTTCTCAGGGAGATAAGAATGCCACTTGGACAATCCTTGCTCTATCCATGCGTACTTCAGAATATATTATTGATCAACGTAAAAAAGCCAATTTGTAATGAAAAGAAGAGATTATTTAAAAAATATCGGCTTAAGTTCATTGGGCTTAGCTGCATTGAATCCTCAAGTAAAAGCCATGGAGGCTTTAGAAGGCGCACCAGATCCTAAAAAAGTAGCTCCTTTAAAAGTTCCCAATGGTAGAACCATGGATGAAGCAGAACGTGATGCCAAATTAATGGCGGAAAAGTTCTTAAATGTTCATGAATTAGCTACCATCACCATCTTATCGGATATCATTATTCCTGCTGATGGTAAATCAGGAAGTGCTTCTCAGTCAGGAGTCACTAAATTTATTGAGTTTATTGTTAAGGATAAACCTGAATTTAAAACACCAATGCGAGGTGGATTAAGATGGTTAGACGGTGAGTCTAAGCGTCGTTTTAGTAAATTATTTACCGAAATCACACCCAAACAACGCATCGAAATTGTAGAAGATATTGCTTATCCTGAAAAAGTGAAACCTCAGTTTTCACAAGGTGTAAATTTCTTCACTTTGATGAGAAACCTAACAGCTACGGGATTCTACACTTCCAGAATTGGTTTAGATGATTTAGCTTATAAAGGGAATACACCGAATGAATGGAAAGGTGTACCAGATGATGTATTAAAGCAATACGGATTATCTTACGATGATTAAACACTCCGATTTATACCTTAAACCGGACATTTTTAAACATATTCCTTCTTTAGTGGCGGGTGTCAGCACCCGCCACGGAGGAAAAAGTCAAGCTCCTTATTATTCCTTAAATCTAGGTGTTCATACCGACGATCAAACTGAAATCATTCAAGAAAATATTTCTCTTTTATGCCAATCTTTAGGTATAATCCCTCAACAATTAGCTAGGTCTTTTCAAACCCACCAAGATCTTATTTGGGAATGTCATCAACCTGATTATGTCAGTGGATATGATGCCATCATTAGCACCCAAGTGAATATTTTTCCCACAGTAGGCATTGCAGATTGCTGCCCTGTCCTTCTAGTGGATCCAGTGCGAAAAATCACCGCAGCCATCCACGCTGGTTGGAAAGGTTCGGTATTAGGAATTGTCCCTAAAACAGCTCAAGTATTACTCTCCAAATATCAAAGTCAGGCAAAGGACATATTGGCCTATATTGGGCCTTGCATCAGTGTACAACATTTTGAAGTGGGTGATGAAGTAGCTGCCCAATTTCCAGAGAATTCTAAACAAAAACTGTCCGATAAATGGCATGTGGATTTGAAAAAACACCACGTACTTCAATTAGTTGAATTGGGGATTTCACACATAGAAATTTCCCCTTGGTGTACAGTTGAGCATAACGAACACTTTTTCTCACATAGAAAAGAGCAAGGTTTGACGGGTAGAATGTTGGCATTTGCTGGATTTCAGTCCTAAATTTTAATCAAGTATTTGGAATCTCAAATCTGGTGATTATACCAAATTGTCTTTCAATTGAGCTCCCAAGCCCATTTATTCTCACAAATTATCTACAAACTGATAATGTACTCCTAGACCATGAACAAGCCTTTTGTAATTAGGACATTTTTTTGAAATTGCCTTCGAAATAATTCAATCAATCTAACCCTAATTACAATGAAAAAGTTAAAATTAACCCTGACTGTTTTAGAAAACAGAGATGCCTCTTTTGGAGGATCAAACGAGGTAGCTCTTGCTGGTTCGACTTGCACATGTACATGTACCTGTTGCAAATCAAACAATGATACTCCAGCAGAAGCTACAGCCTAATTGGATAAATGGGTAGAGATTTTCTCTACCCATTTTACATACATACCTACCCACACATGAAAACTACGATACCCCACCAAGCCATATTTTGTGGTCCAGATACGCTATTCATCGTAAACGGAGATCAGAACCTGATAGAAATTCATGGAGAATCCACTCCATTAATCAAAGAGATACTTAAAGGAATACAGCAAGAGGAACCTTTAGAACGTATTTATGAAAACCATAAAAGGGATTTTGGGCATGATATTGAAACATTTCAGGAATTAATTTCTTGGATGAAGGAAAAACAAGTAATCCAACAACCCAGAAGTCCCCAAACAATAAAAATCCATTTACTAATTGGCGCTACGTATTCAAATCAATCAACATCATCCATCATAAACTCACTGAATCAACTAAGCCTTAATTCATTTGAGTATCTATTGGAAGACAACCTAAAGGCCTCAGATTTAATCCTTTATATGGGTTCTCTCTTTACTCATCGAAGCAGCATAAAAGAACTTGCACAACTTAGTTATGAGGCAAAAATACCCCTTTTATATACAGAAATTGACAGCTCATCATTCACCCTTGGGCCGATTATTTCTCCAGAATTATTAAGTCCATGCTTGAATTGCTATGCTGATCGAAAACAAGTGCAGCTTAAGAACCCAAAAGCATTTTCCATCCTACAAAAAAAACAAAACCAAGAGTACATCTATACTCCCTTAGTAGAGAACAAAAAGTACTTCCCTGCATTGATCAATTTCATCAACGAAGAAATACACCAATTTTTCTTGTCGGGCTTAACCTATTCTCCACTACTAAGTCAAAGTTATGTTGTCAATGGCAGTCCAATCGAAATACAAAAATACAACATCCTAAAAGTACCACACTGCCCAATTTGTAGTCAAAAGAATCAATCCATGACATTCAATGTATAAACCTGATAAGCTCACCATGACTCCATTAAAAGATGATTTAATCCACGGAAATCAATATCCGATTCCTACAAGAAGGTGTTTACCTTCAGGTTTATATCAAAGCTATGTTGAGGCAACGCACCTAGACTTATTAGCTTCCAACACCCATATGCTACAAGGTTCAGGGATAGGTTTCAGTCAACTAGAAGCTAATAATTCCGCCATAGGAGAATGGATAGAAAGATATGCAGCATCACATCAGGACATCAAGAATCTCATCTTTGCCAGTGAATCAGACATGAATCATCAAGGTAGAACTTTCTTGCCAATTGAAACATTCATCCCATTTATTTCAGATCAGTATTGCACTAATCTCCCATATCAAATGTGGGAAAAAGAAGATGTAACTAGTTGGATTGAAAGTAAAAACATACTCAATCAACAGTCCGTTTGGGTCCCTGCTTTCGCTGTTCATTTACCACACAATACAGATTGGGATCAAAAAAAGAATTACATCCTTCAAACTTCCACAGGCATTTCGGCAGGTAAAAATCTACAAGATGCCACGATTGGAGGCTTTTTAGAATGTGCAGAAAGAAATGCCTTTGCGGAGTTTTGGTACCGGCAGGAGCAATGGATTCAGCAGATTCCCATGTTAAATCAAGAAGATGTACTTCGTTCACACAAACATCCGAAAATCAAACATTTGTTTGATAATAACCGAGTTCAAATAAAGCTTTTTGATTTATCTCCCATTAGCCCCATAGAAACTCATGTGGTTGTTCTCTATTTTCCATATAAAGGTCAACTATTCCAATCCATGGGATGCGCTAGTCGATTTAATCAAGAGGAATCCATCATAAAAGCTTGCTTAGAAGCATACCAAGGAATTGAATATGCCATTGGGCTAAGTCAGAAACCAGAAAACTGGATTCAAAATCTGCCAGGATTTGAAAGCATCAATAGTTTTGACAAGCATTTTGCATTCTACAATCGATTCCCTCTATGGAGGAAAAAATCACCCATACTCCAGGCTGCACTAAGCAAAGATTCTTTTTTCCCAGACCAGGCATCTTTTCAAAGCAAAATCCATTCTTGGGAAGATATAAATCAAATGGGCTTAAATCATATTTTGGTCATTCCATTAAGTACGGAAGATGTACAATCACAGGGTTTCGAAGTTGTTCGTGTGATTGTCCCCCATTGGAATTTACTCACAGGAGTACATACACAACCCTTCTTAAAAAATCTAAGAGCTCAATCAGGTGAAAATCTATTTCTAACATATCCACATCCTTTCCCATAAACCATGAAAAAACGACTAATTGTTCTATTGACCACTCTTCTATTCCCTGCCTTAAGTTGGGCACAGGAAAACATGTTTCATGAGGTTCAAAAAATTTCATGGAAAACACACAAGGATAGTTTACAAAAAATCATCACATACATGAATAATCACCCAAGCAACGATTATTACTATCTGTACTGGACTGCCTATGCGCATTATATGAACTACTTCAATTACAAATTATCAATACCCGCTGAAGAGAAAAAAGCACATCAATGTCTAGAACAAGCATCCAAAATTCTTAGCCAAATTACCAAGCCAAATTCGGAAACCATGGCTTTACAATCACTAATAGATGGACTCAAACTCAACTTTACGAATATTTTCCTATTGCCAATCAAAGCTGGGAAAGTGGGGAAATTAGCTGAAAGAGCGATTGATTTAAATCCTAAAAATCCACGAGCCTATTATGCATTAGCGATTTATGATTTTTATACCCCAAAAATGTATGGAGGGAGAAAACAAGTAGAATCTAACCTGATTAAAGCCATATCTCTCTCAACTATCGTAGCCGAAAACTCCAAAGAACCGCAATGGTGCATCATCGAATCTTATTTATTTCTAATCCGATATTTCAAAGAAGAAAATCAAAAAAACAAGGCACAACATTATTTACAAGAGGCCAAAACCAAATTCCCTGAGAATACCACATTCCTTCAGTATAAACTATAACTCCATGGCTAAGACTAGAAATCTATTATTTGAACCCTGTATTTCGGACATTTCCTATGATTTCCTTGAACAAAGTAAATTATATAGCTATCAGGCTAAAGAATACAGCGAACGTCTTCATGCGGTCATGTCCAGTGACTACTTCATGAGAAACATTAGTCAACATAGCATTGAATTGGGCTTTTGTGATGAATATGACTTGTTGAAAAATGACCAATTGCCCCCCTTGGCTCAAGCATTAAATCAATTAAACCACCTAAGAAGTAGCCAAAGAAATTATGATCTAGAGGACAAAATCACCTTACAAGATCTTTCTCATTTTCTTCATTTAAGTTATTCCATTACTCAAGGGTTTGATCCGTCCCTACTAATTCCTCCTCGAAGAAACATTGCTTCGGGTGGCGGATTATACCCGATTGATGTGTATGTGATTAATCAACACATCCCTGAGCTTCCCTTGGGTGTTTTTATCTATGATCTCTTTACCTATAAACTCAAATTAATCTATGCATTCAAGGATCGAGATGAGTTAAATAAAGCTCTAAATAAAACACTATTTGCCGAGCAAAAAAATGACATCGACTATACAAATGCTAGTGCTTTTATGGTATTGGGTGCAGAATTAGAAAGATCCTGTTTTAAATACTTAGATAGAGGTATACGATGGGCCATGCTAGAAGCAGGCGAGATTGTACAAGCCATGTATCTAGCTGGTGCATCACTTGACATGAGTAATTGTGCCATAGGTGGATTCAATGATGAAGCGCTGGCTCAATTAATTACTTACCAGAATCCCAGTCAGATTACCCTCTTAGCTCTAGCCCTAGGTAAATAAATATGAACTATGTAATTAATCCTGATTTTAAACTAATCTATGCTAAAGAGAGCACGGAAGAACTATTTTTCAAACACACTTGGAAAGATATGCTCATTCAAATCAGTCAATGTGAATGGGAAATACTATCTCATTTAGTAAACAATCGAGATGAAAACAAAACCTTAGCATACATGATGCAAAGCTATGATGCAGACCAAAGTATACTAAATCAATTAATCCAGTATTCACAGGAAATCGAATTACTCATACTCGAGGATGCATTGGAAGAGTACCAAAAACAGAAAACTATATTTCAAAAACAAAGTCTCTCCACTTGGAAAATGGGCATTAGTCAGTTGCTTTCCTATATATCTATTCCTATTGAATTTATTGGTAGAGGAAATCTTCGTTTTTATAAAATTGCCAAAATCCCTTTAGAGAAAACTTGGATGGAAACATGGGCCAAGAATTATTGGACACAAAACCTAAGTCAGATTTTGGCCTTATTCATCATGGTAATCGGAATTGGGCAAGTCATATTTAAGCCTCAGTTCATAGAACATTGGCTTGAGTTTGAATTACTAAGCAGTCCATATCTCCTCCCCTTTTTGCTCCTTGGACTTCTTTTCTCTACCTTTTTACATGAATTTGCCCATTATATCATCTATTTGAAACATGGAGGTTTAGTCGCTGATTTGGGATTTTCTTTCGTTCTAGGCTTCATTCCTTTTGTTCATATTAATACCAATTCCCTGCATTTCTGGGAAAATCAAAGACACCGAATTGAGGTCATTGTAGCGGGAATCATATTAGATATTTCTTTGCTAATGGGAATTAATATCATCTTGAACTGGAATATTGATACAATCTGGATGTCTCACTGGCAATTTCTACAATGCTTTATTGCTTTCCGGATCGCCTTCAATGCCATTCCGTTTATTCCAGGAACAGATGGCTATTTTCTTCTTTCAGAATATCTACATGAACCCGCACTTTTCCATGAGGCTAGCCGCGCACTGAACAAATGTAAATCGACTCTCTTCCGAAAGGAAGTAAACAAATTAAAGCCAAAAGACTATTTATATGTAAGCTATATAATCATGAGCTACTGCTTTATAACGGCCTACTACTGCTTGTTGGCTCTTTGGATTATCGTTCCATATTTCATTAGTATCATACCATGATAAGAAAAAGTTTGCTCCTATATTTCATACTCATTTCATCTTGTTCGATGGCTCAAACTAGTTTAAAAGGGAGAGTTCTGGATGCTTATCACCAAATTTACTTGGAAAGTGTAAGTCTATATTTAGTCCAAAATAAACTCAGTTTACTAAGTGACTCAACTGGCTCATTTCAATTTCAAAAACTTACCAAAGGACTTCCAGATACATTAGTAGTATCCATAATCGGTTACAAAAAACGGAATATCCCAATACTTGAAAACAACTTCCAACATATTCATTTACAACTAGATAAACCCAATGCTCTGGCTGAAGTTAAAGTAAAGGCAAGTGTCCCTATGTCAGAAGATTTTGTCAATCAAAAAATCAATTTCTTGGATGTTGTAGTAAATGCCTCCTCCAAAGCCGATCCTCTTTTAGCCGTTCAGTCGACCTCAGCTGCCAGTCCCTTTAGTGAATCAGCATCCATTAGTTTCAGAGGAAGTAACCCACAATTGACTCAAATATACATCAACGATATCCCCATACCCGAACCCATCAAATTTACTCAAATGTCAAGTTTGGGTACTTTCAGTCTCATCCCTATCAACACCATCAAGGATTTACTAATTTTCCCAAGCAACCCACCGCTCGAACTGATGAATGCCAGCACTGGGGTTGTCCAAATTCAGAGTAATGAATCATTTAAAAAGCAAAACCTTGAAATAGATGTTAGCCTAGGGCAAGCAGGATTTCATTGGACCCCATGGGCAAAAGAAAAAAATGGGATCGGCCTATTTGGTCACCATCAATTTAGCTCATTGCTAAAATTCGTCAACCCTAACTCTTTGAGTGATTTACCTCATTTTAGTGAAAGCGACTGGGGGATAAATGGCTATTTCCAAACAAAAAATTTATGGCGTTTGAAGTTATTTAGTCTATTTATGACGGAAAAATATGCTAGCCAATTTAGACATCCTTCTTTTGAGGGCACTTTTGATTATCAAAAATACAGACATGTTCAAACCATCAATTTATCCAAACTCCTAGAACATGCTCAATGGACCTTCAAGTTTGGATTTCATGAATCCACCCAACATGACAGCACGGGTAATTATGCTTATCACCCAAAAGCACATCAACTATTCAGTGGTATTGACTTACAACTATTTCCACATGAAAACTGGACGATAAAAACAGGTTATCAATGGTTTCAAACACAAACACAATACCAAATCCGAAAACCCTACTATAATTTTGACTACCGTCCACAATCCGCATTTGTTTCGTTTTCAAACAATCCTTGCTTATCACAACATGAATTATTTCTTTCTAATAATTATACTCTTTCCAAGCCATTCAGAATTGGAGTTGGAATGAAACTGACCCATTTCCCTCAGCTAAACGATATGCAATTAACCCACCAAATCCATACCCGATGGTATTTAAATGATTCCTATACGTATACTAATCTAGCCTGGAGCAAACAAATAGCCAGTTTATTTACCCAAGAAAATGATTACATATGGGTCAATACTCAGCAGGTGTCTTGGGATATCGTGCAGGAGCAAGAACTAAAAAAATGGAGTTTCCATGCCTTTTATAAGTCAGAAAAATCACTCATAAGCACAGGACAAGCTTGGGGGGCAGAAATTAACTTCAGCCTAATCAAATCAAAATCAAAACATGAATGGGGTATAGGTAGTCATTGGAGTCAACTGAAAACAGGAATAAATACTCAAAATTCACCATATCAAATTCCCTTTTTCTTACGAACAACTTCGCAATGGAAATGGAAACATTTTGACTTGAGTATGAGTAGCCTATTTAGGATAGGGAATTATTTTAGAACATTAAGTTCATCTACTTATTCAACCGAATTGCAAATGTATATTCCACAATATGAACCAACAGCATCGAAAAGCTTACCTCCCTACATGAGAATAGATGCTATGCTTAGTAAAATGATCCATAAAACAAATCATGGCTCTTGGATTACCTATTTATCTATAAGCAATTTATTGAACCATGACAATGTCAAATCCATTAATTATAGCTGGGATTATCAACAGTCTTTCCAAGAATATTTTCAGAAAAGAGTTATTTATATAGGTGTACAGATGAGGTGGTAATTCTATTTATTGGCGTTGGTTTCCCTTAAAAACTGTTGTCTAGAGATATTTTCCTTCGGCAAAAATTCATACGCTTTCTTCCATTCTTTTTTCTTTAAATCCCCATTTTTAATTGATTGAATGAAATTAATCCAAGCAAAAGGATTGGTTAAAGATAAAATAGGGCTAGCATAAAATGTTTTGTTTGCCTGAGCAGAAACCATTTGATCCGAAAAATTTCTAAAATTGGATGAGGCCCCCATACCTGCCTGTAAAGCAAAGACATTGAGCTTCGACTGTTCCAGATTATTGGCCAAAATCCCCCTCTGTTTTTCATCTCGCAGTCGCATATTTAAGAAAGCTTGCTTAAACTCATCTTCGGTACTATGCGGAAAAACTTTTACCTCGGACAACATTTTAGATTCTTCTGATAAAGAAATAATCGCTCGATGAACCTGATCTGTATTTTTAGGAATAATGTAATATTTTTTCTGATATCCCACATAAGTAAATACCAAACTATCTCCTGGAAATACATACATCTCTACCATACCAAAATTATCGCTCAATGCCCCTCGGCCCGCCTTTGGATTGTAGACATAAGCTAAAGGCAAATCCTCTGCTTTGGTCGCGGTAACGACCCTTCCAAGAAATAATACTGTTTTATCCTGCCCTTGAGCCAATAGGTCTTGACTCATACATGCAACAAAAAAGAAAAGTCCCAATATGACTCGTTTGCAAATTTTCATTGAGCTGCAAATAATATTTTTTTAATGATTCTCTTATAATATTCGTTAAACGAATGAAGCCTAAAATAATTTCAAAAAGGTGATAATAAATGGAATTGATAAAAGTAAGCCATCAAAGCGATCTAAAAATCCCCCATGTCCTGGAATAGTATTCGCCGAATCCTTAATATTAATACTCCTCTTAAACAAAGATTCTACCAAATCTCCATAGGTTCCCGCTACCACGATAATTACTCCAATGGCGAACCATTCCCATACTTCATAATTCGTAAAATATATCGAAATAATATATGCCGCAATCATGGCACTCAATAAACCTCCCATCAATCCTTCCCATGATTTTTTGGGAGATACTCTTTCAAATAATTTCGTCTTTCCAAAATACGTTCCGGCAAAATAAGCTCCGGAATCACTCGCCCATAATAAGAATAAACAACCCATGATAATGTTCGCATCATAGTTTCCTGACCTCATGAAGGCTAACACCGTCAATAAGGCAAAAGGAAGCGCTACATAAATAATTCCTAAAAATGTAAATGCAATATTTTGAAATGGTTTGCCATCTCCTGATTTATACAATTTGATAAAAAAGATAATCGTTAATAAGGGCGACAAAATATAGTAATTATGGTAACCTATCATCCCTTTTTCAATAAAAAAGGTTAGTAAATGAAGTATTACCCCACAAAAAGTCCCATAAAAAGTTAAAGGTAAATTACCTTCCAAACTCCCAACTAACTTATAAAATTCCAGTTGGGCTAAAACACCAATCAACAGGAATAATCCCAAAAAAGTATAGTCATTAAAATTGATACAGAACAACAAAAACGGGATGGCAATCAATGCCGCAATAACCCTTTGCCATAAATTACTCAAATTGGACAATCCCATAGGTTGATTTTAATTCTTGGATTCGATAATAGCTAACTTAGCCTGCTCGAAATTATCTTGGTGTACATACAATTCAAATACTCCTAAGTCATAAGGACTAATTTTCTTATTAATCACAACTGCAGGTATCTCATAACTTTCAGTGAGCATCAATTTTTGTAATTCCAAATCAATACCATGTTGAGAACTACCTAACAAAGTCCAGTCCTTGATCATAATTCTTCCCTTTGTTGATACATTAAACGAATATAATAAATAAGGAACAGCAATGAAACAGCCGCAGACCATAAGGGAATCATCTCGCCTACTTGCTCGGGATCTAAATCAATTAGCTTTTCTTGATGCAAATAGGTTAATGTTAATGTCCATGCATTATTAAAAAAATGGGCTAAAATGGGTAACCAAATATTTCTATACCAAATGTACAAATACCCAAAAAAGGCTCCCAATAACATTCTAGGTAGAAACCCATAAAATTGAAAATGGATAAAACTAAAAATGGCCGCTGATAACCAAACAGCCACATGTACATTGACCAAATATCGCTCAAACAAATTTTGCAAAACCCCACGGAAAAATAATTCTTCCCCAATAGCCGCCATGCCTGCAATCACGGCTAATGCCGTCACAAAATCCAATGGAGTTTCAAAATGCAATAAAAACTTGGTCAAACGTGCCATATTATCTTCCGAAGATCTCATCCAAGCCTCCACTTCTTCATATCCAGCTGGAAGAACAATGGATTGATTCCATTGAATGATATATTCCATCAAGGGAATGGAAACCAACAAAGCAACGATGGCCCAAGAAAAAACCCGCCAAGAAGGTACTTCTAGTGGACTTAACTCATATAAAGTACGTTTTTCTATAAATTTCAAATATGCCCATGAGCCCCCCACAAAGGTAAATAGGGAAACAAACCACTGCAAGGCCATGATTCCCTTAAAGGCTCCTTGGTATTTTTCTGGATTTGCCATAAAATCCAAAAGCAATTTTTGAAACTCCGCTACATTTGTCGAAGGAAATTCCATAATTAAAACCACCGCTACCAGACCCAAAAACTGCCCTAAAAAGCTTCCAAGCAGAAAAAATCCAAATAAGCTAAGCAGCTTCGAAAAAAGACCAAACCAACGCGCGGGTCCAGAAATGTAGTTTTCTTCCATAATGGTCGTAAATTTACTGAATTTTTAATGAGAATGGTAAAAATAGGTAACATCGAATTAGGCTCTTTTCCCCTGCTTTTAGCACCCATGGAAGACGTATCCGACCCTCCTTTTCGTGCAGTATGCAAAGAAAATGGAGCAGACTTGATGTATACAGAATTTATCTCCTCCGAAGGCTTAATCAGAGATGCTGCTAAAAGCATCCAGAAATTAGACATCTTCGAATATGAGCGCCCCATAGGTATTCAACTTTTTGGGTCATCCATTGAAACCATGGCTTCCTGCGCAGAAATAGCTACCCAAGCTGGCCCTGATTTAATTGATATCAATTATGGTTGCCCAGTGAAACAAGTCGCTTGTAAAGGTGCCGGAGCTGCACTTTTACAAGATATCCCCAAAATGGTTGCCATGACTAAAGCTGTGGTCAATGCGACTCATTTACCTGTCACAGTAAAAACTAGATTAGGATGGGATGAGTCTACCAAAAACATTGAAGATGTAGCAGAGAGACTACAAGACATTGGTATTCAGGCATTAAGCATACATGGCCGAACTCGAGTCCAGATGTATAAAGGAGAAGCCAATTGGGAATTAATAGCCAAAGTCAAAAACAACCCCCGCATCAAAATACCTATTTTTGGAAATGGCGATATTGATACTCCAGAAAAAGCCTTGGAATATAAAAACAGATACGGGGTTGATGGAGTCATGATTGGTAGAGCCACCATAGGTTATCCTTGGATTTTCAATGAAATCAAACATTTCATCCAAACTGGTGAACACCTAGCTCCTCCTACTTTAGAAGAACGAATCCGCGTTTGTCAAAGTCACCTAGATTTTTCTATCAAATGGAAAGGAAATCATGGTGGAATCGTAGAAATGCGCCGACATTATGCCAACTATTTCCGTGGCATGGATCATTTCAAACCATTTAGAAGCCGATTAGTTACCTCTTTATCTTACGAGGAAATCAATCAAATATTACAGGAAATTGCCGAACATTACCAGGCAATTTTACAAGCATAACACATGACATCAACACAAAAAGTGCCCTCCCTTTGGATTATTTTAGCCATAGCTGCCATTTCATTAATCTGGGGTAGCTCTTTCATTTTGGTCAAAAAAAGCCTGAGCACCTATTCTGCCATGGAAGTGGGTGCCTTGCGCATTGCCTCTGCTGCACTATTTTTCAGCCCATTCTTTTTTAATAGGAGAAAATACATTCAAAAACAACATTGGCCTTCTTTCTTACTAGCAGGTTTAACGGGAAATTTGTTTCCTGCCATTCTGTTTTCCATTGCAGGTGAACATCTACCTAGTGCTCTTTCTGGCATGTTAAACGCTTTCACTCCCCTATTCACACTGATCATCGGGATTGTTTTATTTCATCAAAAGTTCGTTTTAAAACAAACTGGGGGCATCATCTTGGGCTTAATTGGATGCATTGGGTTATTGGTTGCAGGAAAAAGCTTTTCCTTTCAATTTAACTACCATACTCTTTGGGTTATTTTAGCTACATTCTTATACGGCATAAATTCACATACTGTCAAATCAAAATTTGCCGATTTACACCCACTTACATCCACTGCTGGCGTGTTTATGATGATAGGACCCTTAGCCCTAGGACTATTAGCCTATTCGGGATTTTTCAACCGCCCCTGGTCTGACCACGCACAAATGTGGCCTTTACTAGCTGCCATTGCTCTGGGACTATTTGGTTCAGCTATTGCGATGGTCCTATTTAATCAATTAATCAAATGGACCAGTGCCATTGTGGCAAGTTCAGTTACCTATTTAATCCCCATCGTGGCCGTGGCCTGGGGGCTTTTTGACGGGGAAACCATTTATTGGGCACAAATCGTATTTATGTTCATTTTACTTTGGGGAGTATACCAAGTTAACAATTCAAAATCTTGATAAAATTTGAATCTCCAAAGTCCTATTAGAGATTATCAAATAACTTTTAAGAATGGATGGTAGATTGCTTAGACCTTTTAAATAGGTCAAAATGTCCTACCTATGAATGAACAAATCCTAAGTCAAATTTGGAGTAAACAGCTTTTTGATCGTAAAAACTTACGTAGCCAACAAGGGGAATACCTTCAAATCATCCACCCTGGATTTTTAAATAAACATGCCGGGGCAGATTTTCAAGAAGCGCATATCCTTCTCAGTGATTATGCTTGGATTGGATCCGTAGAATTGCACGTTTTAGCTTCTGATTGGTTGCTTCATGCTCACCACCAGGATACCTCTTTTGAAAATGTCATTTTACATGTTGTCTGGAAAGCCGATTTACCCATTTATTATCAAGATGGACGGGAAATTCCTACCCTTGAATTATGCCATCGAGTACAAGATATAAATTTCGTTGAATCGCTCGCTCCTGCTACTGATTCCATTGCATGTCAATCTTTTTTTCATGAAATCCCTCATGAGATAAAAACACAAATGCTGAACCGTTGTGGAGAACAACGCATGCAAATCAAATATGAATCCATCTTGGACTTATGGAATAAAAATAAACAAGATTGGGAAGAAACATTTTACCAATCTCTAGGTAAAAGTTTTGGTTTTGGATTAAATGCGGAACCCATGCTCCGGCTTACCCAAGCCATACCACTAAAACTCATATTAAGAAATAGAGATCGCCCCTGGGGCATTGAAGCAGCCATGATGGGTCTAGCAGGCATGTTAGAAGAGCCCATCAAAGATGAATACCAATGGGAATTAAGAAGAGAATTTATCCATCTCAAGAAAAAACATCAGTGGGAGAATGCCTATTTACATATGTCCGACTGGAAATTTCTTCGATTAAGACCCGCCAATTTCCCCACCATTCGGATGGCCCAGTTTGCCGAGGTCATTCGAAACAATTGTTCATTACTCTCCATTTTGCTCGAAATCCAAGAGCTCAATGTCATACAAACCCTCTTTGAAATTAGTCCATCCTCCTATTGGCAAAAGCATTACCATTTTGGTAAAATAAGCAAAAAACCTCATGGACAATTAGGTAAATCTACCTTTCACTCCTTGTGCATCAACACCTTAATTCCCATATTATTGGCCTATGCTCAAAGCAAAAGAGAACCTAAATATGCGAACAAAGCGTATCGTTGGCTATTTGAAATGGAAGCAGAAAACAATGTAATTTCCCGGATTTATACTCAAATGGGTTTAAAAATCAAAAACGCCCACGACTCTCAAGCTTGTTTACATTGGTACAAAAATTACTGTCAGACAAAAAAATGTCTCACCTGCCAAGTTGGGCAGCACATTTTACTCTGATTTAATGATGGCCCCTCGTTTACCAATTCCATTTTCATTGAATGCCTCCATTTGAAAATAATAGGTCTTATCCTTATCCATGGATTTAAAATAGTACTCATTGGCACCAAAAACTTGTACGGAAGTATATAACTTATCTGGAGCAATACCCGCATAAACCACATAACCCGTAGCCTGTGGATCATGTCGCCATTTCAACCAAGCAGATCGCTTATCATGTTCCCCTCGAAGTACTACAAAATCCTTGACCTCCTTAGCCAATTGGCCATGCCCCTTTCCAAATACCCGTAAACCGCTGATGGCAAATTTCCCTACTGCCATATGTTCATTAACTAATTTGATATACCTGGCCTCCACTGGCTTTGCCAATTCGACATAGTCATGCGGAACGTCCTTTCTATTCTTTAATTTATCAATCATCAACTGCCATTTTTTCCCATCCTTACTTCCATATACTCGATATTGATGATAAATTCCTGGTATTTTACCTAAAAAACTGGAGTCCACATCCTGATCAGCATAATTAATTTGTATAGCCTTCACAGTAGATATTTCTCCTAAATCCGACTGAATAAATTCTCCTTTTTGGGATGTTTTAGCTGACCAATAGGTTTTCATTTGCTCATCTACTGCATAATTAGCACCGTATCCAGCTAAACTTGATGATACTTTCACAGGCTTATTATAATTGAGCAACATCCAGCCGGTAAATAAATCAGCCGGTTTATCGAATTTGGAAGTAGGCATGCGATATGGGTAATCCCCATAGGCCGTCTCCGTATACAAAATTCCCTCTTTATCAAAGGTACTTGGCCATAGTCCCAATCGACGCTCAAAGCTATTTTTAACAGCAATGGTAATGGTGGACACATGCCACCAATTTCCATATTGACCTTCAAAAGTAGCGCCATGACCGGCCCCACGAGTAAACCCACCTGGCTTAAATGAAAAAGGATTATGCGCTTGATAAGTAAATGGCCCCATAGGTTTATCCGCTGTATAAACACCATCTCCATAGGCAGAAAATTCCGTACCAGGAGCACCATACTGGAGATAATACTTGCCTTTATATTTATTCATCCAAGCCCCTTCCATAAAGGGCTTTAAAAATGTATTGTCCTGATATTCTCCAAATCGCTCCCAACCATGTAGCTCATCATTCAGACGGATTAAATCCATTCTTTCACCGATAGGTTGCAAAGTCCTGCGATCAATCTCCTGTCCATACATGGGATAAAAATTACTTGACCCATGATATAAATATATCCGACCATCATCATCCACAAAAAAAGCTGGATCCCAAGCCCCTGCCTTAAACGCATGAACTGACTCTTTCCAAGTATCTGTTTCAGGTGAATGACTGGACCAAAGCGTAAAATCTTTGGCATAAGTAGACCCAATAACATACAAACTATCCCCCATCACGAAAGTCGCAGGTGCACAAAGCTCATCATAGACTTTATGGTATGCTTGTAAAAAGCGGCGGGAGACAAAATTCCATGTTAACATATCATGACTCCACCAATAGCCCCATTGATTGGTCGAAAATAAATAATACTTATTTTTAAAATAGCTGATGACTGGATCTGCTGTAGCCCTATGCCGCCCAGCTTCTGAAAAATTGGGGATAGGTGTAAAACCATAATCCAGATTCATGGGATTACAATAGGTATTTTGAGCCGAAATATTGCTGAATCCTAAAGCCAAACAAATGGCAAAAATCCAAGTTAAGTAACTAGTTTTCATTTTTACGCAGTGAAATTATTGTCCAAAATACACATTGATCTCGATAAAAATACCAATTTTACAAAGACAAAGACACGTAGATCCCCTATGAAAAAATATACCGGTATATTCAGTGCAGGGATAATCATATTGCTCTGGATTCTACATCTAGCCTTTTGGATACAAATGCCACTGGATTGGGGAAATCCATTTCTATTTTTGGCTATTCTAGTCCAAACTCATTTATATACAGGTTTATTCATAAGTTCACATGATGCCATCCATGGTGTAGTTTCTAAAGAATATCCCCAATTAAACCATGCGATAGGTAGACTCTGCGCTACCCTTTTTGCCTTCAATAATTATACGATACTACGAAAAAAACATCAACATCATCATGCCTATGTGAATACCGCCGACGATCCTGATGTACACCAAGGAAACTTTTTTATCTGGTGGTTTAAGTTCCTGTTTCAATATGTACATTGGACACAAATTTTGGCCATGGCCATCACCTACAACCTATTAAAAATTTGGTTTCCCATGGAAAACATCATACTTTTTTGGGAATTGCCCGCCATATTAGCTACACTTCAATTATTTTATTTTGGGACTTATCTACCCCATCGGGGAGTACATGAACCTGATAATAAACACCAGTCAAGAAGCCAACAAAAAAATCATATTTGGGCTTTCCTTTCCTGTTACAATTTTGGCTATCATTATGAACATCACGATAAACCCTATTTACCTTGGTGGAAATTAGCAGAAGTCAAGGAGCAAAACAGCCAAATTTCTAGCAGATAGATGAATATTTTTTCTAAATTTGCAGCGCACATAATCGACCCATCACATTCCAATGTCAGAACCCAAATACAAGCGAATTTTATTAAAACTTTCTGGTGAAGCCCTTTCCACTCCTACGGAAGTCATTGATCCAAGCATTTTAGATCAATACGCAGCAGAAATTAAAAAAGTCCATGATTTGGGAGTTGAAGTAGCCATTGTGATTGGAGGAGGAAATATTTTCCGTGGAGCTAGCGCAGCTAAAGCGGGTATTGACCGAGTACAAGGTGATTATATGGGCATGTTAGCCACGGTTATCAACGGTATGGCGGTTCAAGCATCTTTAGAAAAACACGGATTGTACACACGAATGATGACTGCCATAAAAGTGGAAGCCGTTTGTGAGCCTTTCATCAGAAGAAGAGCCATGCGTCACTTAGAAAAAGGCAGAATCGTTATTTTTGGTGCAGGTACAGGTAATCCTTACTTTACAACAGACTCGACAGCCTCCCTTCGTGCCATCGAAATTGAAGCGGATGTGGTGTTAAAAGGCACTCGTGTCGACGGCGTTTATACAGCAGATCCAGAAAAAGACCCTACCGCCACAAGATATACCCATTTGAGTTTTTCAGAGGCTATTGGGAAAGGTTTAAAAATCATGGATACAACGGCATTTACCTTATGCCAAGAAAATAAATTACCTATCATCGTATTTAACATGAACAAAAACGGAAACCTGTGTGATTTGGTTTCTGGAAAAGATGTAGGAACGTTAATTAGTTAATCAGCAATTAAATTAAATGGAGGAGTTAGAATTTTATATAGAAGCCGGACAAGAAACCATGGAAGGTGCTATCAAGCACCTAAACATTGAACTTTCAAAAATTAGAGCAGGAAAGGCCAGCACTAGCATGTTGGATGGTTTAATGATTGAGTACTATGGTGTCCCCACACCCATCACCGGAGCATCATCCATTACAACACCAGACGCTAGAACCATTGCTATCAAACCTTTTGAAAAAAATATTTTTAGCGAAATTGAAAAAGCGATTCGCAATTCAAACCTAGGCTTAAATCCCATGAATGACGGTGAGTTAATCCGTTTATCCATCCCTCCATTGACAGAAGAACGTAGAAGAGATTTAGTCAAGCGAGTAAAACAAGAAATTGAAACCGCTAAAATCAATATTCGTAATGCCCGCCAAGATGCCAACAATAGTATCAAAAAATTAAAAGGCGAAGGTGTTGCAGAAGATGATATCAAAGCATCCGAAGATCGAATCCAAAAATTGACTGATGCATTTGTGTCCAAAATTGATCAAATCTTTTTGGACAAAGAAAAAGATATCATGTCGGTTTAAGCTCATACTACCCACATAAAAAAAGCTGATCTAGACGATCAGCTTTTTTTATACCCAATTCTGTCATTCAAATTGCCATGATTTAAAAATACTCCTCTGCCTTACCCATGGCATAACCAATTTCCAGCATACGACGAATATCCAATTTATTAAAATGCTGAATATCGATTGATAAGGGCTGAATCGGCCTTATGGAATAAATAGCCAAATCACTTCGTTGGTTTTGAATCAATAATGCTTCCTTTAAATCTGCATTTAAAATCTCATTGACAGCAATGTCCATGACACGGTCTACCAAAGCCAACAAATCCCCCGTTTCAAAAACTCCACCTTCAATGGTTTGTGTATGGCAACTGATACAAACTATGTGTTTTCCGCCATCTTTGATGGCTTTTTGTAAAGGTGCAACATCCCGTAAACCTCCATCCAAAAAACTGCGCCTCTTTTCCAGATTGATTCGAACTACTGGCATCAAAATGGGCACAGCCGAGGAAGCTAATAAATAGTCATAAAAATGATCATAACTAGGATCAACATACAGGATTCCCCCATCAATGATATTGACTGCCCCAATGCGCATTTCAATGGGACTAGCTTGTAAATTTCGCATGTCTAAAACTCCCTCCACTAATTCTTTTAATGGCTTTGTGCTTACTAATCCCCTAAAATTCTTAGTTAATGCTGTCCAGCCTAATTCCCATATGCTTAGAGGTTTTGACAAACATTCTGGATGTGTAATTCTTGTTTCCCAAAAATCCCATAAATCTTGTCCTGCCTGAGGAAAATTCAATGGCTCTCCGTTCAATTTTTGTCGACCTAACTGATTGACCAAATAGGCTGCATTTAAACTTCCAGCAGAAATACCATAAATCAAATCAGGTTCATATCCCCTTTCAAATAATGCTTTAATGACTCCTGCTTGAAATGCGCCCTTAACAGAGCCTCCAGATAATGCCAATATCTTACTCATAAATTTGAATATTGTAAGGACTATTTGTCCCAAATTGTTTTAAATTTACAAAATTAATAAGCTTAAAGCTTCTACTCTTTACATTATGTCCTATTCGCTTTCATCCATTCAAGTGCCCATTGCGGAACCGATGAAAGCATTCGAAGGCAAGTTTCGCCAATTCATGCGCTCCAAAGTAATGCTCTTGGATACCATCATGAATTACATCATTCAACGCAAAGGAAAACAGATGCGACCTATGTTCGTATTCCTTTCTGCTGGGGTAATGGGTGAAATTAACGAAAAAACACATCGTGGCGCTGCACTCATAGAATTATTACATACAGCTACTCTGGTTCACGATGATGTGGTCGATGATTCCAATTATCGACGAGGTTTTTTCTCCATCAATGCCATCTGGAAAAACAAAATTGCCGTTTTAGTCGGTGATTATTTATTATCCAAAGGATTATTACTATCCATTGAAAACGAAGATTTTGATTTATTAAAATCCGTTTCCACTGCGGTAAGAGAAATGTCGGAAGGCGAATTACTCCAAATAGAAAAAGCCCGTAAACTCGACATCACAGAAGACATCTATTTTGATATTATCCGCAAAAAAACAGCCACACTTATTTCAGCTTGTTGCGCCATAGGTGTTCAATCCGTGGGAGCTAGCGAGGAATATGTACAAATTGCCCGAGAGTTTGGGGACCGCGTAGGGGTAGCATTCCAAATTAAAGATGACCTGTTTGACTACGGTGATGCTGAAATAGGTAAGCCATTAGGTATTGACATTAAGGAAAAAAAAATGACCTTGCCTTTGATCTATTCCTTACAACATACCAGCTCCAGCACGAAAAAAAGAATCATACATTTGATTAAACATGATTCTGAAAATCCACAAAGTGTGCGTGAAGTCATTGAATTTGTCAAAAATACGGGGGGGCTGGAATATGCTACCCTACGGATGCATGAGTTTGCTCAAGAGGCTCGAGAAATCTTACATAAATTCCCAGAATCTACGTATCGTAACTCACTCCATGATTTACTGGGATATACTATTGAAAGAAATAAATAGCCTGTTCCGATAAATTATCTTATTTTCAGGGGCAAAAAAAGCTGGAAACCATCGGTTTCCAGCTTTAAGCACTAAACTACTTTAAAACAAAATCTATCTTGGGCCGCCGCCGCCCATTCTACCTCCTCCGCCGCCCATTCTACCGCCACCTGGTATTCCTACCGGTTGAGCTTGAACGGGTTGTGGTGTAGGTGTAGCTTCTCCTCCCCCATCTTTCTGGTCATCGTTATTCACGGATTTCTTTCTCTTCGTTCCTTCAAAACTCATTTTACCAATTCGGAAAGAGAAATTAACCTTAAAGTTCATATTACGCATGGTATTATATCCCACTTGCGAAATAACGGGTGTTGTGGTCTCACTACGAATGATCATAGCCGAAGTAAAGAAGTTCTCCGCTCCAAATCCAATACTTCCCTTCTTGTTTTTGAAATCCTTTTTGAAACTTAAACTGTAAATTCCAAATCCTCCACGCTTTCCTTGCAACTGAATCTCGTTCGCACGGTAGAAAGAGAATAATTGCGCTCCCCAGCCTCCACCTAAGTTATAGTTACCAAAAATACGGAAGTTAGATACCAAGCCTTCATTCTTCGCATTCAACAATGGATCTGGTACATTATTAGCCAATTTCAAATAAGAGAAATCTGCACCACCACCAATCATCAATCGATTCGTTAAATTGGCATTGATATTCAAGTTCATACCATATGCATCCTCATTTCCAATATTCACAGAACGAGTCTTCACGGTATCACCAATGACTTCGCGAATTTGGTTAATGGCCCCAGTTGTATTTCTAACAAACACAGCAGAAGAAATATAGAATGATTTGATGTACTTACTGTAACCAATCTCAAAGTTATTGGTATACTCCGGTGCTAAATTTGGATTACCCGTAGAGATATTTAAAGGATTTGTCGAATTCACGTTAGGATTCAAGAATTGAACCGATGGACGTTGAATACGCTTATTATAACTGAATCTCCAAGTTCCCGATTTAAATGTTTTGGACATATTAAAACTTGGAACAATTACTCCATATGGAGGAATGGTCAAGTTCTGTCCTTCTTTCTTCAAGAAACTAGCAGTAATGTCCGTATGCTCATAACGAGCACCCGCTTTCACACTCCATTTGTTTTTAGTGGTTAAGGTATAAGAAGCATATGTACCCCAAATATTTTGATTATAATCAAAAACGTTGGTTGGCAAAGAAGCTAAATTAACTTGATTGTATCCCGCTGGATTATTTCCTGTAGGATTAATAAATGACTTGTAATCAGAAGATGCATTTCTCAAAATACCTTTTCCTCCAAATTCAAGTATCTGATTTTTTAAGATTGGTGTCTGATAATCCAATTGGAACGTAGCCTCTTCATTATAAGCTAAGTTCTCATTTTTAATAGAACTCAAAATTTGGCTCATCGTCGCATTCGGATTCATGATATCATTGTAGAAATCACTGGTACGATTACTGCGGCTGTACATCGACAAAATACTAAACTCTTTTTGTGGCGTATCGTAGGTATGAGAATAGTCAATATTCAAATCCACATTGCCCGATACATCGGAAGAGTTTGTGTTTCTTAAGCTAGTAAGCAAGCCATTACGAATCTGTTGTAAATTATCTTGGTAGTTATTTCCATTTCTTACCCCAAATCTAGATGAAGCTGTAATGGAATTATGTTTGTTAATATCCCAATCAAAACCTATTTGATAATTACCAAATAAATTATTGGTTCTGCTTTCTGCTGTTTGAACGTTAATTGTTTCAACACCCTGACTTCTGGTAGTTTGTGTATTTTCATATTTACCTGTCACGTTGTACTGAGAACGACCAAAACCACCTAATGACATACCCCAAGTCTTATTACGGAAATTACCATTCAAAGACATGTTAGAACCTCTAACACCCACACTTGAATCAAAACCTAAAGTCAAACCTTGCAAGGTATTTTTCTTTGTAACAATGTTAATAATACCAGCAGAACCCTCTGCATCGTATTTAGCTGATGGAGAAGTAATCACCTCCACCGTCTTAATCATGTCAGCAGGAATTTGCTTCAAAGCATCAGCCACATTGGATGCCATAATAGAAGATGGCTTGTTGTTAATCAACACTTTAATATTAGTAGAACCACGGAGTGAAGGATTACCGTCTAAATCAACCGATAACATCGGCACCTTTTTTAATACATCAGTCGCATCACCACCACGATTGGTTTGATCACGTTCAGCATTGTATACCGTACGGTCCACTCTTTCTTCAATCATGGCTCTTTGACCTTCTACGGTTACTTCTTGTAACATCTTGTTCGATGACTGCATTTTGATAACACCTAAATCATGGTTATCTTTTTTGTCTGTTACATCAATGGATAAGGTTTTACTTTCATAACCCAAAAAAGAAATAACAATTTTATAACTTCCTACTGCCACTTTAGTCATCGTAAATTTTCCAACCTGGTCGGCAACCGTTCCATCCACTGGGCGATTAGTAGCTTTATTAATTAAAGCAACGGAAGCAAATTCAACGGGCTTATTGTCCGTGGAATCTAAAGCATAACCCACAATTTTGGCAGAACCTTTAGGGCTAGCTGCAACTGGGGCTGCCACCTCTCTTCGTGCGGGTGCACCTGCTCCACCTGGAACTTGAGCGTTAACCTGCATAGCGCAAACTACTAAGGCAATAAGAGCGAATAATTTTTTCATAGTTTTTTTAAATTGGCTAATTGATTTTAAACTAGTAAAATCGAATGCAAAACTGAGGTAATTCCTTTGAGTAATTTCTTTTTTGCGACCAATAGTCATAATTTGTAGGTCAATTTCAAAGATACAAAACGACCATAAAACATGATTACTATTAAAACACCACGTTTACAATTAATTCCGCTAGACCATTCGTTATTGTCGACTTGGGCAGAACATGGACGTGATGCCCTAGAAATTCAAATAGGTTTACAACATAATACCTGGGAAATAGAAGCATTTTTTCAAGAAGAAACCCAAATGGCCCTACAAGACTTTTGGCTTCCTATGACAAAAAAATTCCCCTTCGATTTTATTTGGTATACAAGTTGGGAAATAATCCTAACAGAAAAGTCCTGTTCTATAGGGGGAATTGGACTAGCAGGTTTACCCAATGACCAAGGTTTCACAGAGGTTGGCTATTGCTTAGACAAAAAATTCAGAGGACATGGCTACGCTAGTGAGGCTTTACAGCGTGTCATTGAATGGGCCAGTCAAGATAAAGATCTACAATACTTAATAGCCGATACTCCCATCGAAAATCTGGCTTCCCAATCAGTCCTGTTAAAGAATGGCTTTTTTCAAACTGGACAAAAAATACTCACGCAACCCAAAGGCATGGAAGTGTTTACTTGGAAACGTCCTATACAATCCCCAAGAACTTAATTCTTGGATTTTATTTCCTTTCGAGCAATTTTCGGTAATTTTACTGAATTATAAATGCCCAAAGTCCCTAAGGACCCAATCATATGCATCATTTCACTTCCATCCGTGACGCTTACAACATTCCTCAATTGGTCAATGAAGCCCTTTTAATGAAAAGAGCTCCTTATTCCGATTGTTTCATTGGCAAGAATAAAACCATTGGATTGTTGTTCTTTAACTCCAGTTTGCGCACTCGGTTATCTACCCAAAAGGCCGCCCAAAATCTAGGAATGAACGTGATGGTGATGAATGTAGGTGCCGATTCTTGGCAATTAGAAATGAATGAAGGTGTCATAATGAATGGCGACAAAGCAGAGCATGTTTCAGAAGCCGCAGCCGTCATTGGTCAATACTGCGATATTGTAGGACTTCGTAGTTTCCCAAGTTTAGTAAATCGCGAGGAAGATTATTCCGAATTGGTACTAAATCAATTCATGAAATATACAGGTAAACCCATATTAAGCTTAGAGTCAGCTACTAGACACCCTTTGCAGTCGTTAACAGATTTAATAACAATCCAAGAATATAAAAAAACGGCCCGCCCTAAAGTGGTCCTAACCTGGGCTCCTCACGTAAAAGCCCTACCCCAATGTGTGCCTAATTCCTTTGCAGAATGGATGAATCACTCCGAAGTGGACTTTACCATTGCACATCCCAAAGGTTATGAACTGGCTCCTGAATTTAGCGGTAATGCCCCAATATGTTATGACCCTAAGGAAGCTTTTGAAGGAGCAGATTTTATCTATGCCAAAAACTGGTCATCCTATCAAGATTATGGTAAAATCCTAAACTCTGATCCAGCTTGGATGGTAACGATGGAAAAAATGAACTTAACCAATCAGGCTAAATTCATGCATTGTTTACCTGTACGCAGAAATATAGTGGTGGAAGATGCCGTTTTAAACTCAGAACATTCCATTGTCATTCAACAAGCTGGGAATCGCGTTTGGGCTGCTCAAACTGTCCTAAAAGAGATGCTATTATCGCTTGCTAAAAAAGAAAGCCCTTACTTATTCTAATGTTATGAGTGTAAATCTGCCTACGCTTCAGGTAATAAAAATAGGTGGAAATGTCATCGATAATCCTCCTTTGTTAGAAGCTTTTTTACGTGATATTGCTAGCATTAAAGAAACCTTTGTTCTCCTACATGGCGGTGGTAAAATTGCTACTGAAATGGCTAAAGAATTAGGTATTACGAGTCAAATGATTGATGGGCGCCGCGTCACCGATACGGCCAGTTTACGCATTGTTACGATGGTATATGCTGGATGGATTAATAAAACCCTGGTTGCGAAACTACAATCCAAACAGAAAAATGCATTAGGTTTTACAGGACCAGATGCAGGATTAGTGATAAGTAAAAAAAGAAATCCTTTACCCATCGATTATGGTTGGGTGGGAGATATTGACCAGGTCAATGGAAAAGCTTTAAGCGACTTCATCAAGCAAGGATATTGCCCCATTTTTGCACCCATCACTGCCGATAAAGAAGGGAATTTATTAAATACTAATGCAGATACCATGGCACAAGCCATCGCCATAGCATTAAGCGAGTTTTTTGAAGTAACCTTAACCTATTGCTTCGAAAAAAATGGGGTTTTAAGTAATCCAGATGATGATCATTCTGTTATTCCTCACATCAATCAATCTTCCTTCATGGAATTGAAAAAAAGTGGAATTGTAACTGCTGGAATGATTCCCAAATTAGAAAATGCCATAAAAGCCATTTCTCAAGGTGTTAATACGGTCAAGCTCTGTCACGCAAGTCAAGTATTACTCCAAGAAGGTGGCACAAGAATAACAGCATAGATGTATAGAGAATCTGATTTTTTAGAGGCCCTTTCTTTACTTTCTCAATTGATTGCTTGTCCATCGTTGAGTAAAGAAGAAGCAGGTACAGCTAACATTATCCAGCATTTTCTGCACCAAAAGGGTATTGAATCCCATCAATATTTGAATAATATTTGGGCAAAAAACGTGAATTTTGACCCAAATAAACCAAGTATTTTATTAAACTCTCATCACGATACAGTCAAGGCCAATGCCTCTTGGACATTTGATCCATGGGGAGCCACAGAAATAGAAGGCAAACTCATTGGTCTAGGTTCAAATGACGCAGGTGCCAGCTTAGCTTGTTTAATACAAACATTTTGTTCCTTCTACGCACAAGAAAACTTACCATTCAATATCGTGTTAGCAGCCACTGCCGAAGAAGAGATTTCAGGAAAAAACGGCATTGAAGCTCTTCTTCAATCCCCCAATTTCCCCAAAATTGATTGGGCCATTGTAGGTGAACCCACAGATTGCCAATTAGCCATTGCAGAAAAAGGCCTCATGGTGATTGATGCCATAGCTCATGGAAAAGCTGGTCATGCCGCTAGAAATGAAGGAATAAATGCCATTTACGTCGCGATGAAGGATATTCAAAAAATTGAAAACTTTCAATTTGAAAAAATATCTCCAGTATTAGGACCTGTTAAAACGACAGTCACCATCATCCATGCAGGTAAACAACATAATGTCATACCAGATACCTGTGAATTCAGCATTGACTGCCGGGTAAATGAATGTTATACTTTGGAAGAAATTCTTGACATATTAAAACATGAACTTAGCTCTGATTTAAGCCCCAGATCCATCCGATTACAGCCAAGCCGTATCGATGAAAATCATGTTATTTGTCAAGCAGCCAAAGCATTAGGAATAGTAAGTTTTGGGTCACCCACCCTTTCTGACCAATCCTTATTGAACTGCCCTTCCGTAAAAATAGGCCCTGGACATTCGGGTAGATCTCATACTGCCGATGAATTCATTTACTTAGATGAAATCAAACAGGGTATTCAGACCTACCAAAATTTATTAATGCAAACGATTATTCAATACCAACATAAATCATAAGAAACGTGGCAAAACTTTGGCAAAAAGCGAATCAGACTACAGATGCTAAAATTGAAAAATTTACGATAGGGAATGATCCCATCTATGATTTACAATTGGCTCGCTACGATGTATTGGGCTCTTTAGCCCATATAACCATGTTGGCGGAAGTCGGACTGTTAAAAAAAGAAGAACTAAGCCCTTTATACCAAGAATTGAAAGTCATTTTAGCCTCCATTGATGCAGGAGAATTTGAAATTGAATCTGGTATGGAGGATGTTCATTCTCAAATCGAATATTTACTAACAAAAAAGCTAGGTGATTTAGGAAAGAAAATTCATGCGGGCCGTTCTAGAAATGACCAAGTGTTAGTGGATTTAAAATTATTCATGCGTGCTGAAATTCAAGAAATTGCTGAAGCTGTTGAAAAGCTTTTCAATTTACTACTTGCCAAAAGTGAGGCCCATAAAAAAGATTTGCTTCCTGGCTATACCCACTTGCAAATTGCCATGCCGTCCTCTTTTGGTTTATGGTTTGGCGCTTATGCAGAAAGTTTGGTAGAAGATGTTGAATTACTAGAAGCAGCCTTTCGATTAGCTAATAAAAATCCACTAGGTTCAGGTGCAGGATACGGTTCTTCCTTTCCCTTGGATCGCCAATTAACCACCGACTTATTAGGCTTTGAAAGTCCTCATGTCAATGTAGTTAATGCCCAGTTATCCCGTGGTAAAACAGAGTTTTATTTATTAACTGCCATCAGCCAAATTGCTAGTACGTTGAGTAAATTGGCCATGGATGTGTGTTTATACAATTCTCAAAATTTTGGATTCATTGAATTACCTGATTCTCTTACTACAGGGAGTTCCATCATGCCACATAAAAAGAATCCAGATGTGGCTGAATTATTGAGAGGAAAGGCCAATAAACTCAAAGCACTCCCTAATCAATTGCACCTGCTGACCAGCAATTTGCCTTCAGGCTATCATCGCGAGTTTCAATTAACCAAAGAACTTTTAATGCCTGCTATTGAAGAAATTTTAGATGGTTTGGAAATTACTCACTACCTAGTAGAGCACATGAAAGTAAAATCTGATTTATTAAATCATGATAAATATGACTTACTTTTTAGCGTAGAAGAAGTGAATCGACTAGTAGTTCAGGGTGTTCCATTTCGGGAAGCTTACCAACAAATTGGTAAAATGATTGAAGATAAACAGTTTGATGGTAGCCAAAGGAATCTGAATCACACCCATTTAGGAAGTATAGGTAATTTAGGTTTAGATCAAATTCAAGCCCAAAAAGATACTGCTTTCCAACGATTTGGATTTGAGAAAGTTAATCAAGCCATTGCTCGGTTAATTGCTAGCTAGCATTTTTTGAACATATTTTCCTACAATATCAAATTCTAAATTGACAGAATCACCTACTTTTAATTGGTGGAAGACGGTATGCTCATAGGTGTAGGGGATGATGGCCACCGAGAAATCATGTTGACCAGAATTGACTACGGTTAAACTAGTTCCATTCACACAAATAGAACCTTTGCTTACCGTGATATGCTCTTTGGAAAGAGGATATTCAAAATAATATTCCCAAGAGCCTTCTTTAGAAACGATTTGAGTACATACGCCCTTGGTATCCACATGACCTTGGACAATGTGCCCATCAAATCGACCAGTAGCCGCTAAGCAACGCTCTAGATTAACCTTTTGCCCCAATTTAAGTGCTCCTAAATTAGTCTTATTGAGGGTCTCTTCTATGGCAGTAACTCGGTATTGATTATGCTTAATTTCGACTACAGTTAAACAAACTCCATTATGCGCCAAAGATTGATCTATCTTTAATTCATGGGTAAAAGGTGAACTAAACCAAAAATCGATATTTGTTCCTTGAACCAATCTATTCTCTAAGGTGCCCATGGCCTCCACTATGCCTGTAAACATCGAATTAAATTTTATATTTTTGCCTAAACTCAAAATTACACCCAATCTTATGAAATTCAATAAATGGATTTTGATTCTTATACTTGGTGCTATCGCTTTGGTGATAATCAGTTTACCCAAAAATAATATTCCTAGCCTTAGTAAATCTCATGAAGATTCTTTGGCGGTAATGAAACATCGACAAGAAAAAGACATTTCGATGAAAGAGCAAGAAGATTCTCCTATCAAGAATAAAGAAAACTTTAAGGGCTTAAGCTATTTTCCTTTCTCTAGTGCCTGGCAAATAGAATTTGAATTAGAAAAAAATAAAAAAGCAGATAAAATCGCCTTGCCGATGAATGATGGCACGAAGGAAGACATCCTGTATATTGGAGATATTAAAGCCCAAATAAATGGACAAGATGTTCGCTTAAAGCTTTATCAACATGATAATGGTGATTTCTTCCTTCCTTTTAAAGACAAAACCGCCTCCACAGAAACCTATGGAGGCGGTAGGTACTTAGATATACCCCTAATAAATCTAAACGGTAAAAAACTTAAGGCGGATTTTAATTTGGCTTATTTTCCTTTTTGTGCGTACAATCCGGAATATGCTTGCCCTGTACCACCAGCAAGTAACCAACTAAACTTTAGGATACCCGCTGGTGAAAAAAACTAGTCTACTTGGTTAATGGAAGCTGCACCTGACAGATCTTTGCTGATAGTAGGCACTCCTTTATAAGATACTTTTGAAGCTCCAGAGGCATCAACACGTAAAGTCTTTTGGCTTTGTACACTGACATGACTAGCGCCACTTGCCTCGACATCGGCATCACGGGCCATCAAATTAGTACCCTCCAAGTGACTTGCACCTGAAGCATCTACATTTAATTTTCCTGCATGTCCGCTGATATTTAATTTGGAAGCACCAGATAATTCAACATTTAACTTATCGGCATTAATTTGATTTAATTGCCCCTTAGAAGCTCCAGTAAACACAAAATTCATTTGTTCTTCGTTCGAGAAACCGTCCACATCTACGCGGCAAGCTCCAGAAAATTCTGCATTGGCTAAACGAGGCATCGTGATAACCAAACGTACTCTTTTACGATTTTTACCCCAGCTAAAACCCCAATTTCTATCTTTATAAGAAACCTTCAAGGTATTGCCGTCGATGTCTACTTCTAAGTCATCTACATCTTCTTGACGTCCATAAGCCGCCAAAGAGAAGGCACTTCCTTTGCTTACCTTAATTTCAAAAGCATGACCTAAGTCTAGGTTTTGAAAACCCGATACCTTAAACTTTTTTGAATAATCTTCTGGAGATGCGAATGCCACTATTGACATGAATAATGCTCCCAGGAAAATGAATAAATTGAATTTTGTTTTCATGATTGTTATTATTTTGGAATGTAGAGAAGATGAAATGAATGATCAAATGGTTGCATGATCTTCTATTTATTTTTGCGTTTTAAGGTTTACTTGTAAGTTGGAAATGGTTGGATAACTTAAATTGGCATCCATGGATTTATTACCTGTAATACTTTTGATCACTTGTAAATCCATTTTAGATTGATCTTTTAAGGATACAATGGCCTTTTGAACAACCAAGTTTGGAGCAATAAGCTCAGAGTTTTGATCAGATGAAGCAATCAATAAATCCGTAGTACCGTCAACATTGACACTATGGAAATCATGCAAGACAACTTCTAATTTAGCTTGATTGAATCCTTTGATTTCAGTTCTAGCATTTCCTCCTAATTCCACTTTAGAGAGCTTAGGGGATTGAATTTCAATCTGAACGCCAGATTGTACTTTATCCAATTTCAATATACCATTCACCACTTTAGCTTCCGTTACAAAACTAGGCTTATCATTTCCTTCAAAGCGAATGACATATTTATCACCTGACACGATGCGAATGCTGGCACCTTCGGTATTCAAGGCTTCTATACTTTGAAAGTTCTCCAAATCCTTACTGATAGAAAAATTAACTCCTATTTCATCGGAAGAACGATCTTCATGGAATGACTCATTCTTATCCTCAATCGGTTCACGGTTAATACAAGTCAAACCTTTTTCAGGAGTAAAATTCCACATCGAACCAACAAATAAGTCACCTGTACTTTCGTTGAAGTAACCTCCATGAATTTCATTTTCAATATAGGAAGCAAAATCACGGGTCATTCCAAAACTCTGACCAAAAGGAATCAACACCTTAACACGCATTCGCTGATTTCTGAATCGTTGATTCGTAATTCCAAAATGACTATCAAATATGATTTTATCATTTTGAATGGAGTAATCGTATTTAATACTTCTGGCATTTTTCTCCGCATCTAAACGGTCCTTTCCGTTTGATTTTGAAAATTCAATGACTTGAATCGTTGTTCCTGAATATCCCTCAATGGTGATTTGCGTACGCGTAAATCCTTCGCGATTATAGTCATGCATATCTTCATCATCCAAGATCTCATCTACCAGTTCTCTACTACCTAACATCTTTTCCCAAATCGACTCTTGAGATTCTTTTTTGATATCAAATACAAATGGCTTTGTCGGAATACTAATGTCTTTTACTTGATTGACAGAAGCTGTTCTGGAAAAATTTCTTCCAACTGTTGGTAAGGCCACAAATAAGCCAACCCAACCAATAATGCATAATGTAGTAGCAATGTATTTATATGTTCTATTATAAAATTTACGGTTGGCTAATAAGGACACTCCAGAAATAATTATGGAAACCAGAATAGGTAGAATTGCCGCAATGAAGGCTAAATAAGTCCAAGAAGGCAAGTCATTAGCTAATAAATATAATGGAATAGCTTCACCAAAGGCAATTTGAACTTGACCATGATCGAATCCTGAGAATCCAACAGAAGAAAATGTAATCAAGGCAATGATACTACCCAAACCAAAAACGGTTAAAATGATACCAAATGCTATTTGAACAATCCACCGAAGAGCTATAAAAAAGCCTTTAAATGCACCAAAGAAAGCAGCAATCAGTCGAAAAGGAACTAATAAGATACGTGTCAAAGCACTTTCTTCAGCCTCTCCTTCCTTTTGGAAGTTCTTTTTGATGTTATTTTCAATATTTTCAAGTGTGATAGGTTCACCTGTCATCTCCATTTTATCGGTAAGGGTTTTAGCCTCTGGTGCTATGATTAATATCACCAGATAGGCTACAATTCCTGTTCCAAAAAACAATACAGAGAGTACGGCTAACACACGCAATAAACCTAAATCCCATCCTGTATAGGCAGAAAATCCGGAGATAACACCTCCAATTACTTTCTTTTCAGGATCGCGGTAAAACTTACGGAAGGATTTATCCTCTTCTAAATTGATTTCACCTGGGATAGCAATCCAACAAATGACATAAGCCCAGAAAATGACATTAGCTACGTGGAATAATGGGATAAGACCAAAGAATCCAACGATCATGCATAAACGAACCCAAATAGGATCAGCATGTAGATAACGAGCCAAACCCGAAGCCACACCACCAATCATTTTCCTTGACAAATCTCTTCTAAATACTTTTTGATGAGGACTAGACTTTTCTGAATGAGTCGAATGAGTCTGAGATGAGTTACTTTCTTTCTTATCTTCTTCGCTTTCTAAAGCCTGAAAATCTGCTACAGTTCCTAAAGAAGCGATTAAGGTATTCACATGTTCCAATGAAATGGCCTCGGTTTTCTCGTCCTCCCGAATGCCCCAAAATTTTTCGGCAATTCTTGCTTCAATGTCAGCAATAATCTCTTTTGAACCTTCGAAATTCTCGAAGTAAGCATGGATGGATTTGATATAGGCATCCAATGTTGCAAACGCATCCTCCTCAATGTGGAAGATAATCCCTGCGATATTAATTGAAAGGGTCTTTTTCATACAATAATAGATTTATGAATTGGGGGTGACGGGATTGGTTATTTGAAGTACTGAGCCTTGTAACTCATCCCATGTTAAATGAAGTTCTTCTAAAAATTCTCCTCCTTTTTCTGTTAATACGTAATACTTACGTGGTGGGCCTGAGGAAGATTCCACCCATTTGTAATCTAAAAACCCAGCATTTTTTAGGCGGGTTAAAAGAGGATATAAGGTTCCCTCCACGACCATGATTTTTGCTGAGGTTAATTCTTCCAACATGTTGGATGCGTAAACCTCGCCTCGCGAAATAATCTGCAGAATACAGAATTCCAAAATTCCTTTCCTCATCTGCACCTTGGCATTTTCAATATCCATCGGTTTCTGTGTTTTAATGTGATACAAAACTACGTAAGGTACTTTGCATTACATAGTACCTTAGAAACTTTTTTTTGATTTTTGGATAAACGGTGACTATTTTGTGATGAATAGCCTTTTTTAGGTTCGAAAAATCACCATATGTTCAAAGAAGTCTCCTTACCCCTAGCCTTTTACAACCGCGACACATGGCTTAAGGTGGCTTTTTTTGCTGTTTGTGTTTTCATGGCGGGTTTTTCGCTCTACTTTACAGACGGCTTAGTCACTAAATTAGAAGAAAGAGAAAAGCAGCAAATCGAATTATATGCAGAAACTATTCGCTACGTCATGACAAGTGATGAGAATGCTGATATCAATTTCTTTTTTGAAAGGATTAAAAAAATCAATGAAAACAATACCATCCCCGTTATATGGAAAGATGGTTCAGGGCATTTAAATTCCATTAATATCCCAATGCCCAACCAGCTCTCTACTGAGGCAAAGCAAGTTATACTCAAACAAAAGCTGACCGAAATAATTTCTGAAAACAACAAACCCATTGAAATGGACATGGGTTTTCAGAAAGAATACATCTATTATGGAAATTCCAAATTGTTGAAATTACTACGGTATTATCCCCTTTCTCAGCTTCTTGTTGTATTGATTATTGGATTCTTAGGATATATCTTTTTCTCTTATTCGAGAAGGGCTGAACAAAATCGAGTTTGGGTAGGATTGGCCAAAGAAACAGCTCATCAATTAGGAACGCCTCTTTCTTCCTTGACAGCATGGGTTGAAATCCTTCGAAATGAACCTAGTATTGATCCTAATATAGTCATTGAATTAACCAAGGATATTCAACGCTTAGAAACCATCACCACTAGATTTTCCAACATTGGCTCTGCCCCTATCCTGAAAGAAGAGAATCTAGAAGAGTTAATCAGTACCTTTTTGCAATATTTAAAGAACCGTATTTCAAGTAAAGTTCACATTGAAGTCATCAGCATGTTGGCCCCAGACCAAGTGGCAAAAGTCAATCGATATTTGTTTGAATGGGTCATTGAAAATATTTGTAAAAATGGAGTGGATGCCATGAGTGGTAGCGGAGATATTCAAATTGTACTTTCAGAAGGGAAAAACAATGTCATCTACATTGATATTTCTGATACGGGAAAAGGAATATCCAATAAGAATATGTCCAAAATATTTTCCCCAGGATTTAGTACCAAGAAAAGAGGTTGGGGATTAGGACTTACATTAGCTAAAAGGATTGTCGAAAATTATCATGAGGGTAAACTCATTTTAAAATCCACAGAAATTAACAAAGGAAGTACATTCCGAATTTCCTTGCCTAAGCCACCGATACACGCATGAATTCCCCTAATTTTGTTTTTGGTTCAGCTCTCGTTGTCATTTCCATAGGTTACATCCTGAAAAGCCTAGGTTATGTAACAACCCATGATGCCAAAAATATTTCGAAATTTTTGATGCACACCACTTTCCCAGCCTTGGTGTTTAGCACCATGATCAAGGTACAATTCACCTCCGAACTATTATGGCTGCCCTTAATCTGTATCTTATTTGCCCTGCTTTGTTCATTTGTAGGTTTTCATATTTTCAAAAAAGAAGGCTCAGAATACCGGGGAATCTTAACCATGGGTTGCTCAGGATATAACCTTGGCTTATTTGCCTACCCTTTGATTGAAGGGATTTGGGGTTGGAAGGGATTAACTTATGCAGCTATGTTTGACATTGGTAACTCCTTTATCAATTTCATTTTGACTTATGGAATGGGGAATTATTTATCGGCTCAAGCCAAAAGAGGTAGTATGTGGAAACATGTATTTAAGCGTATTATGTCTCTTTTCCCTTTTCAAGCCATGATCATTGGATTGCTTGTCAATTTACTGGAAGTTCCTTTGCCCTTATTCCTAACTAGCATAGTGGATACCATTGCACAAGGTAATAAACCCTTGGTATTGCTATTAATGGGAATTTATTTCAGTGTACGATTACCTAAAAAATCCTTTGTTAAGGTATTTCAAGTACTCGGTATTCGCTACCTTTTGGGTCTATCCATTGGCTTATTTTTATATTACAGTCTACCGTTTGATGCTCATTTTAGAAATATGATGTTAATCTGTATCATTCTTCCCGTGGGTATGACGCTCATCACCTATTCAGACGAACTAAATTTTGACACCTCCATTGCGGGTGCATTAGTTAATTTTTCCATGTTGATCAGCTTTGCTCTCATGTGGATATTGGTAGCTGTATTCCAAATGGCTACCGCCTAACCAAATAATTTTGGTAATTTGCAGAAACAAATGACCCTAATTTACGTTTGGGATTAAAGCAATCAATCAACAATGGTAGTACCCTACAAAAATCAATCGCAAGGAAAAAAGGAACAAGTAGCAGAAATGTTCAATTCCATTTCACCCAAGTATGATTTCTTAAATCATTTACTTAGCGGAGGAATCGACATTATCTGGAGAAAAAAAGCGATTAATTTGTTGAAAAACAAGGGTATAAAATCCTTGCTTGATATTGCTACAGGAACTGGAGATTTTGCGATTGAAGCGTTAAAAATTCAGCCTGAAAAAATCATAGGGGTTGACATTTCCCAAGGAATGCTAGATGTGGGAATCGAGAAAATCAAAAAACTGGGCTTACAAGATAAAATACACTTACAATTGGGCGATTCCGAAAAGCTACCTTTTTCGGATCAAAGCTTTGACGCTATTACTGTGAGTTTTGGTGTTCGAAATTATGAAAACCTTGAAAAAGGCTTGAGTGATATGTTACGTGTGTTGAAACCTGGAGGATATTGCCTTATTCTAGAGTTTTCTAATCCTAGAACGTTCCCGATGAAGCAATTATATGCCTTCTATTCCAAATTCATCCTTCCTTTATTAGGGAAAATGATTTCCAAAGATCCGGCGGCATATACCTATTTACCAGAATCAGTTCAAGCATTTCCTGATGGTCAAAACTTCTTAGATATTTTTCATCATGTGGGTTATGAAAATACCCAATGGATTCCCATGACGGGAGGTATCTGTTCTATTTATTTAGGCCAAAAATCAAAATAGGAATTTGAAAAAGCTATTGGCACTTATTGTTTTCAACTTGATTGGCTTTTATTCTTTGGCCCAGGGAAACAAGTACATTCGCATCAATAATGAGTATTATGACGACAAAAGGGTTCACTTTGGATTCCTCTTTGGCCTAAGTTCTAGCAATTTTAGCATGGAGGCTGATCCCACGCTAGCCCCAAGTATTTCTCCCAGAAATTTTGGATTTCAAATTGGGGGATTGGCAAATTATTCCTTTAATCGGTTTTTAGAATTAAAATCTGGAATTAATATTGCCCTATATGACCGGGAAATCACCTTTACCCAGCCTAAACCAGCAGAAGATATCAATATAGCAAGAGAATCTACTTGGTTTGAAATTCCTGTGCTACTAAAATATAAATCCATCCGACGAATGAACCATCGGATGTATGTTTTGGCTGGATCCAAATTTGGAGTAGAGGCTAATGTGAAGAAAAATAGTGCCGCTTTAAGTGCTCAAACGGTGGATTTTGCCTTAGAATATGGTTTCGGCTTTGAAGGATTTTTTAAATACTTCAAATTCACGCCCGAAATCAGATTTTCACATGGAATAGCCAATCTATATTCAGCACCTTCTGTTTCCACCAATCCTTATTTCAAAGTAAGTCGAATTAATACCCACAACGTCACCTTGTACATTAATTTCGAATAATTACTTCAAGCCTTTTCTTGCCAACTTAGGGTCAACTTTCGTTTCAAATACGCTGACAGCCGATACACCAAACCATCCTGCTCCTTGGAAAGAAGAATTACTATTCAAATTCTGAATATTGGTAGGGATATTAGCTGCTGGTCTTGAAAATAATCCTGCATTATTTAATTCCAGTCGAGCCTGAGAATAAAAATTGAATTGATCCTGGGAAATGGAATAAAGCTCCACCTTGATTAAATCATTTTCTACATACAATTCTGGAGAAATAGATCGGCGGATGGGTAGGTTAAAGGTTAATCCATCAGAAGCTGCTCCCTGCTGAAATGCACCATCATAGATGACAGATATATTGGATGGATCATTAAATAGCTTCCCATTTTTAAAGGTCTTAACGCGATAACAATCCCCCAAACCTAAAAAATCCTTAGCAAAAAATTGGGCATCATACCCTTCCTTAGGTTTATCATCCCCTCTTTGTCGACCCGATGCTTCATCAAATTGATATAATAAGGAATCAATAGTAGGTACTCTGCGCATCGTTGCCGAAGCGGCAAATTGCTCATTGGACCAGTTAATGGATAATTGATAGGTCATACCCATTTTACCTAATATTTCTGTAGGTGTTTTAGGTTGCCATACATAAGTACCCGCTTGATCTTTTTGCTCCACAAATACATATTCTTGGCCTGTATTATCTCGAACTTTGACTTCGGCTCCACTAATTTTAGGCACAGCTGAATTGTCAAAATAGGCTTGAGATTTAGTCAGCATAATTTTTTGAGGACCCAGTAAATTCGTTAATGTAGCTTCAACTACTACATAATTATTGGATTTGGGACTTTCCAACTGAACGATGTCTTCACAAGAGCTTAATGCCACAATGAAAAGAATACTTATGATATAAATAGCTTTGATTTTCATATTAGAACGAGAAATTATATGTTACTGCTGGAACGAATGAACCAATAATCGATAATTGAACAGCCTCAGTCTGAGCCGAATTTGTTTCGTTCGGACGGGTATAAACAGAAAAAGGATTTTTTCGATTATACAAATTATAAACAGAGAATACCCACTCTGACGTTCCTTTTCCAAATAGGCCTTTCTTGTTTTTCTTCGTAGCTGATATATCTAATCGATGATAATCAGGCACTCGAATATTACCTCGCGTACCTGGTATTGTTTGTGGATAGGCTATTCCTTCATAAACATATTTTTGTACGGGAATAGAATAAGGAACTCCGGTGATGTAAGCAAAATTTGCTCCAAATGACCATTTTTCAGATAAGGCATATTGCCCTATCAAATTTAAGGTATGCGTCCGGTCGTAGCGACTTGTATACCACTCATTATTATTGATTCCTTCAATCTTACGCTCCGTTCTTGCCAAGGTATAGCTTAACCAGCCTGTCAGCTTGCCTACATTCTTTTTCACAAAGACTTCTAATCCATAAGCACGCCCATCTCCAAATAATAAGTCCTTTTCAAAATATGGATTTAAAAACAAATTTGCCCGGTCTGCGTAATCAATTTGATTTTGCATCTTTTTATAATAGACCTCTACCGAAGCCTCATAATCATTTCCACTTTCTCCATAATTCTTAAAAAATCCCAAAGCTACTTGGTCGGCAATTTGTGGTTTGATATTATTGGTAGAACTTGTCCATACATCTAAAGGGGTGGATGCCGCTGTGTTGGACATCAAATGAACATATTGCGACAATCGATTAAAACTTGCTTTTAAAGATGACGCCTCATTCAAAGTCCAATTCAATGCCAAACGAGGCTCAAAATTTCCATATGATGCAATAACCTGATCTGGATTCACCTGATTAATCTGCAAAACATATCCAGATGGATTTTGCGCGGACATAGGTACAGCTATTCGATTATAATATTCTCCATCTAGACTTTGATAATCATAATGAGAATAACGTAAACCATACTGTGCTGAAAACTGCGGAGAAAATTTCAATTCATTTCCTACATAAAATGAAGCTTCTAATCCTCTTTTATTGGCTTGCCCAAACTCTCTTTTTTCTCCAATAGATGAGGCTACTGCTTTTCCTGGCTTAAATTCATAGGAAAGGATTTGACCTCCAAAAGTTAAGGTATTGTCAGGAGTAATATAATAAGTGAAATCTGGTTTAAAACTTAAATTAACAATGTTGGAAGTCCAACGGAAGGAATCATTTGGTCTTTTATTTTCTAAATCAGAATCCAATAAATAATCGTAATTACTATAAAAACTGGTGGCATTTAAAAACAACTTATTGGAAAATACGTGATTCCACCTAGCTGATAAAGTACCATTACCCCAGTTAAACCCAAATCCAGTTCCAAAAACATCTCGACCAAAATAGCCAGATAAAAACACGGTATTCTTCGAATTGATATTGTAATTGACCTTAGCAGTTAAATCATAAAAATTAAATTGAGCATTGGCATTATTCCCAGTTAGAAAAGGCTTGGCTAAAATATCAATATAAGATCTACGGGCTGCCACAATGAAGGATGCTTTATCTTTGATCAATGGTGCTTCGATGGAAAGTCGGGAGAAAATAACACCTATCCCACCATTGACCTCCAACTTTTTCGTATTCCCTTCTTTCATTTTCACATCCAAAATAGATGAAACCCGACCCCCATATTGAGCAGGAATACCTCCTTTAAAGAGTTTGACGTCCTTTACGGCATCTGGATTAAAGACGGAAAAAAAACCGAATAAGTGTGATGAATTATACACAGGTGCATCATCCATCAAAACCAAATTTTGATCTACACCACCGCCTCGAACATTGAATCCTGAAGCACCTTCGCCTACTGTACTTACACCTGGCAATAGTTGAATTGCTCTGACTAAATCCACCTCACCTAACAAGGCAGGGATTCTTTTAATGGTTTTTATATCAATCTTATTGACCGACATCTCGATGCTCTTGACATTTTCATCTATGGCCTTGGCCGTTACACGAACCTCAGCCAATTCACTATCGGCGGGTTTCAATTCCACTGAAAACTGCTGAGACTGATTAGAAAACTGAATTTTCTTCTCCACTCTTTCATAACCTGTATAAGAAAATACTAAAGTGTATTCCCCAGGAGCTAAGGTTAAACTATAAAATCCATACGTATTACTTTGATTTCCCACTTTGAGCTCTTTGACATAAACATTGGCTCCAATCAGTCCCTCTCCATTGGAACTGTCTTTGATATAACCGCTTAAAGTAGATTTTTGTGCATATAAAGTGCTGTAAAACAGACTAAATATGATGATAATAAGATGTCGAAATTTCATTGAATTAGATTATTGAACACTTGAGTATACTGATTGGCACAAAGATAAACCCATGAAGTGACAATAAGGTTTCAAAAACTGATAATGTGAAAATTTAGCATATTTTATTTTTTTAAATATATTCGGTAATATATTTCCGATTAATTTTTATTTTAAAATTTTGTACTACTTTTACATAACAATCAAGAGAAAAAGCGATGGACTTGAAAATTTTTGGCGAAATCATCCGAGAAAAAAGAAGCTCACTTCGACTGAACCAAGACGAATTGAGTGAAAAAAGCGGAGTTGCTATTAAAACTATTCATTCCATCGAATTGGGAAAAGGAAATCCCGCCATCAAAACCATACTCCGATTGTTTGATATACTGGAACTAGATTTAATCGTCATAGCCTCTAAACCTTAATTTTTTTACCATGGAACAGGCCATTAGTTTTGAAAGAGTACCCACTCGCATTTATTCAGATTCGGAACATGCATCTAAAGCAGTAGCACAGGAAATTGCTTCACTGATTCGCGAAAGAGCCAAAGAAAAGAAACCCGCTGTCTTAGGATTAGCCACGGGTTCCTCCCCTAAAAAAGTGTATCAGGAATTAATCCGAATGCACAAGGAAGAAGGATTAAGCTTCAAAAATGTGATTACCTTCAATTTAGATGAATATTATCCGATGCAGCCGGATGCCATTCAAAGTTATGTTCGCTTCATGAAGGAACAACTGTTTGATCATGTCGATATAGCCTTAAATAACATCAATATCCCAGATGGAACTCTTGCCATTGAAAAAATTCCTGAGTTTTGCCGGGATTATGATGAAAAAATCGAAAAACTGGGTGGCTTAGATTTTCAATTATTAGGAATTGGCCGAAACGGACATATTGGTTTTAATGAACCAGGTTCCTTGATCAATTCTAAAACTCGCTTAATGACCCTTGACATTAGCACCAAAATTGATGCTGCTATTGATTTTGGAGGTTTAGAAAAAGTTCATAAGAAAGCCATTACCATGGGTATTGATAAAATCATGCATGCTAAGCGTGTGATTTTATTAGCTTGGGGTGAACATAAAGCCGAAAGTGTAGCCCGTGCTGTAGAAGGAGCCGTGTCTTCTGATATCCCTGCATCTTATTTGCAACAACACAACAATGCTACTTTCATCTTGGATGAAACAGCTGCTGCAGCATTAACCCGGATCAAAACTCCCTGGGTGGTAGATTCCGTAATTTGGGATCGTAAAATGATTAAAAAAGCAGTAACCCATTTGGCATTACAATTGGATAAACCTGTTTTAAAATTAACGAGTAAGGATTATAATGAACATGGCCTTTCAGAACTGTTATCTCTTTATGGCCAGGCTTATGATATCAATATTGAAGTGTTCAATTACTTACAACACACCATTACGGGTTGGCCAGGTGGGAAACCGAATGCGGATGACACACACCGCCCAGAAAGAGCCTTTCCTGCCAAAAAGAAAGTCATTATTTTCAGTCCACACCCAGACGATGATATCATCTCCATGGGAGGTACATTCCAACGTCTTCATGACCAAGGACATGAAGTGCATGTGGCTTATCAGACAACAGGTAATATTGCCGTAGCGGATGATGAAGCGCTTCGTTTTGCCGAATTTGTGGTGGATTTCAATGAAAAATTTGAAAACTCCAATCCCAAGGCCAATAAAATTTACAAAGAAGCGGTCAAGTTCTTAAAAAGCAAACGCGATTCAGAAATTGATATTCCTTCTGTGAGAGAAATCAAAGGTTTAATCCGAAAAGGAGAAGCCAAAAATACGTGTCGATTCGTCGGTATTAAAAAAGAGAATACCCATTTCTTAGAAATGCCATTTTATGAGACAGGAACAGTTCGTAAAAACCCGATTGGCGAAGAAGATGTGCAGATTATCATGAATTTGATTGAGGAAATTCAACCTCACCAAATCTATGCTGCAGGTGATTTAGCGGATCCACATGGAACTCATAAAGTTTGTTTGGACGCCATTTTAGAGGCTGTACAGCGATTAAAGCATCGTGAATACATGAAAAATTGCTGGGTATGGCTATACAAAGGAGCTTGGGCGGAGTGGGATATTGATCAAATAGAAATGGCCGTACCGATGTCACCTGATCAGGTATTTCAAAAGCGTATGGGTATTTTTAAACACCAATCTCAAAAAGATGGTGTGGTATTCCAAGGTGATGACTCCCGTGAATTTTGGCAAAGAGCTGAAGAGCGTAACCGTGGAACAGCAAGCATTTACAATAAATTAGGACTAGCGGAATACGAAGCCATGGAAGCATTCGTTCGCTGGAGATTTTAAAACAATCCTCTAAACCAAAGCCTCAAATAAGATTTCGGCGGTATGCTTCGCTTCGCGTTGCGTACCGTCGTGAATCTGATGACGACAACTTGTCCCTGAAGCCGCTATAATCACCTCCGGTGCCTGTGCTCGAACCGTTGGAAACAACACTAATTCGCCTATTTGCATAGACAAATCATAATGTTCTTTTTCATATCCAAAAGAACCAGCCATACCACAACATCCCGAAGGTATCAATTGAACTTCATAATTAGCAGGTAAGGATAAAGCTTTCTTGGCTGGCACTAAAGAGCTAATGGATTTTTGTTGGCAATGACCATGCAATTTAATTAAGCGCTTTTCCTGCGTAAACTGATTTGGAGAAATCCGTTTAGCTTCCAATTCTTTGGCGATAAATTCCTCTAACAATAAAGCATTTTTAGCCAATTGTTTAGCTCGATCTACCCAAGCTTCTGCTACTAAATCTGGATATTCATCTCGAAACGTTAATAAGGCAGAAGGCTCAATACCCACTAATGGTACATCTTGGCTCACCAAATCACTCCATAATTCCACATTTTTCTGCGCTAACTCTTTTGCTTCATCCAACATCCCTTTGGATAAAAATGATCTCCCTGAAATAGGATGATCCAAGGTTCTAACTTCATATCCTAAAGCTTCTAGTAATAAAACAGCCTTCCTCCCAACTTCTGCATCATTAAAATTGGTAAACTCATCCACAAACAAAAACACGGCTTTGCTGGATGAAATACTAGGTCTATTTTTCAACCAAACTTTCAAGGTTTGATTGGCCAACAATGGCATCGTACGATTAGGATGGAAGCCGACAATTTGATTCGCGATTCGACGTAAAAATGGAGTACCCATCACTAAATTATAGGCAAATGGGATTTTAGATGCCAACGAAGAAATGCTGGAGAAATGGCCCACCAACCAACTGCGAATGGGCAAACCCTTTTCTTTTTGGTATTGATATAAAAACTCCATTTTCAATTTGGCCACATCCACATTGGATGGACATTCCGATTTACATCCTTTACAAGCAAGACATAAATCCATTACCTCTTTGATCTCTTCATGTGCGAATCGATTCTCTTGAGGAGAACGAGTTAAGAATTCACGAAGGATATTGGCCCTAGCACGAGTGGTTTCTTTTTCATTAAGCGTTGCCATAAAAGATGGACACATCGTGCCGCCTGAAACAGGCGTTTTACGGCAGTCCCCTGAACCATTGCATTGTTCTGCGTGCTGCAACACATCTTGATCTTGGTAACGAAAAGCGGTTTTGAATTCCGGTGTTATTTGACCTGCCTCATAACGCAAAAAGCTGTCCATAGGAGGTGTATCCACAATTTTATTCGGATTGAATATTCCTTTGGGATCCCACCATGATTTCAATTCGCACATCAATTGGTAATTGGACTCACCCACCATCCAAGGAATAAACTCTCCTCTAAGTCTTCCATCTCCATGCTCTCCTGATAAGGAACCGTGGTATTTCTTGACCAATCGAGCTATTTCCTCCGCAATATGTCGGAACATCTTATGCCCTTCTTGTGTCTTTAAATTGATGATAGGTCTTAAATGCAATTCCCCTGAACCAGCGTGGGCATAATGCACGCAATACAGATTGTTCTCCGAAAGGATTTCGTTGAACTCCGCAATAAATGCAGGCAAATCATTCACATCCACGGCCGTATCTTCAATAACGGCTACCGCTTTTTCATCACCCGGTAAATTAGACAATAAACCCAAGCCTGCTTTTCGCAAATCCCACACTTTCTTGACATTTTCTCCCGTGACGTAAGGAAAATGATATCCAAGGTTCTCCGCTAACATGGCTTTTTCTACTTCCTTGGCTTGAGCTGCCAATTCATTAGGGTCTTCCGAACGTAGTTCTACTACTAAAATTGCACCTGGATCGCCTTCCACAAAAAATCGATTTTGTCTTTGTTCGGGATTGGCTTTGGTACATTCTAAAATATAATGATCCATCAATTCAGAGGCTGATGGGTTAAATTTTAAGGCAATTAAATTAGCCCGTAAAGCCTCATCAATGGTATTAAAATGCGCACAAACTAATCCTAAATGAGCAGGTGGAAGCTTGTCGACATGCAATTTTATTTTCGTAGCAAAGCAAAGAGTTCCTTCAGATCCTGCCAGTAATGCACAAAAGTTAAATGGGGCTTTCGTGGAATCAAAAGCATCTGAATTTAAGAGCATATCCACGGCATATCCGGTATTTCTCCGATGTATACTCGGTTTTGGAAATTCATCCTGGATCTCTTGTTGTCTTTTAGGATCGGAAAGAGCTTCTAAGGTTTTAGCATAGATATGATGTAATCGAGTCCCCTCTTTCAAACCTTTCAGGGTTTCAAAAGGGTTTTCTGAACTAAAGTTGACCAAAGTTCCATCAGATAAATACCCTTCCACTTCCAGTACATGGTCGCGAGTGGAACCATACACGACAGAATTGGAACCACAAGAATTATTCCCCAACATGCCGCCTATCATGGCCCGGTTAGCAGTAGATGTCTCTGGTCCAAAAAATAAACCGTGCTTTTTTAACTCGACATTCAATACATCCCGAACCACACCAGGTTCAACCCACACATAGGATTCTTCTTGATTGATTTCTACAATGCGATTAAAAAATTTGGAAACATCCACAATTAAGGCCTTCCCTACCACTTGTCCTGCCAAAGAAGTCCCTGCCGTTCTTGGAATCAAAGGCAAAGCATGCTGATCCGCAAATCGAATGATGGTTTCTAAATCCTGCTTTGTTTCTGGAATAACAACCCCCAAAGGCATTTCACGATATGCAGAAGCATCTGTGGCATACAACGTACGCATCACGGAATCGGTATATAATGAACCTTGAATTTTCTCAGCCAATTCAGCTAAGACAGGTGTTGTTTCAACAGTTGAAAGCATGAAATTATATCTAATTAAGAACGCAATTTAACCAAACCTTGCGTGAGTAACAATTGGGCTAGGATATAAGTGGACATTACCCAAAAGGAATTCCCTGGAAATGAATAATAAAACTTGTTTATGGCCAATAAACTATCAGACAAAACAAACAATATGGCACCACCTAGTATCCATTGATAGTTCCACAGAGAAACACTAGATTTTCTCTGTAAGGCAAACCACAGCATTGTTCCTAAACTAATTGCATAGATAACAACAGGAATTGCCAATGCCAAGTTCATTTGAGGTAATAGAAGACTCAATAAACCAAGTACATAGATAGCCACCACGATAGTCATTCCATTAACTGGGCTCAACACTTTATTAATTTGCTTTCTAAACATATCAATGTAAATCCATTGCATGATTAAAAAACCACCAAGTCCTAATTGAAAAAACAGAGGATTACTACCAGGAATCATCAAAAACACATCTCCTAACCAAGCAAAAAACAAAGCTAAAAGGATAGAAGGTTTACGTTCCACATCTTTTGAAACGAAGACGTAGGCCATCAACAATAGCATGAGAGCCGGTTTAGCTACATATCGAATTGGAGAAATGGATGGAAAGAGCATGGGAATAATGACATCCATGACGGCGGCAATTACGTACAGCAACAAGAACAATCTTGGCCCTTTCATTTTTTCTATTTTAATAATTTACCTTCACAAATTTCTTGGTCAATGATGTAATTCGGACGACTTTTTGACTGAAAAAAGATGCGTAATATATATTCTCCCAAAATCCCAATCGCTAATAATTGAATACCTCCAAATAAAATGATAACAAATAATAGAGAGGTAAACCCTTCGATTACTTGACCAATGAATAATTTCTTGATGACCACATAAAAGAAATACAATAAAGAAGAGGCAATGGCCAAGAAACCTGCTGAAGAGACAAATTTGATAGGGAATTCACTAAAATTGAAAATTCCATTTAATGCCAATTGGACTAGTTTGGAAAAGGTGTATTTAGAATCTCCAAAAGCCCTTTCTTCACGATTATATGAGATACCTACTTGCTTAAACCCTATCCAAGTTCTCATGCCTCGAATAAATCGGCTTTCTTCTGGCATTTGATTTAAAATATCCACTACTTTTCTTCCCATAAAAGAGAAATCACCACTATCCAAAGGAATATCGACATTGGCTATTTTCTTCAATATTCGGTAGAAAATAAAATAAGCCATGCGCTTATACCAAGGTTCCTTTCTTTTCTCTCGAACGGCATAAACTACCTCATAGCCTTCTTGGTGTTTGGCATAAAACTCTTCCAATAATTCAGGTGGATCTTGCAAATCGCCATCTAGAACAAATACACCTTCTGAGCCACGAGCTACGGATAATCCAGCAGTTAGTGCCAATTGATGTCCGTGATTACGGGATAATAATACAACATGAAAGCGAGGGTCTGCTAAGGCCAATTGCTTTAACATGGCTCGTGAATTATCTCGACTACCATCGTCAATCAATACAGCTTCTAGCGTTATTTTGGATTGATCCATAATCTTGGTCAATCGCTCTACAAGGGTGGGTAAATTACTTTCCTCGTTATAAACTGGAATCACGAAGGATACCTGGGGAATTCCATTTGTCATGCGTCTAATATCTATATTTCCCTTTTTTGAAGTCAAAAATAAGCAATCTTCTGCCATTTTTTTTCTTTAAAAGCACGGAATCTTGAATTAAGGTATCTATTTTCTGAACGAATAAATCCGTGGGTTCAAAGTACACATTGGTTAATTGAGCATCACTGACATCGGCAGCTCGAACTTGCAAGTGTGTTGAATTCAAAAAATTATTCATTTTTGAAGGATAAATCACGGTATCACCTGGCTGGTACAGCCGTTTGACCTGTTGGGCAATTTCAATATAGGGGTTAGATCTCCTATCATGGGCAAAGGTGTATTTCTGTGCTTTATCCGAATAAAGTGGCAAAAATATTTGCACTAAATAATTCACCTGAATGAATAAAAATATACTAGCCACTATCCTAATCCAGATTACTTGTTGGAATGCATACTCAGCCAAGCCAAGGGATATAAATAGCCCAAAAGGTAATCCAAAACTGGCATACCGCAAGAAATAGCCAGTTGTGGAACCAGCATTTACTGCCGAAAAAATTAATACCAATATGGGAAATACAATTTGTATGATTCCGAATATATAAATGGACCTAGCGTCTTTAGGAAGGCTCTTCAACCAAGAAAACACCCCAGCTCCCAAAAGCAATAAACAAATGGCTCCTATTTTAAATCCATGACGAACATACAGGTCATTGGTCCACAAAAATTGGTCCGACAAAATGGAAACGGTTCTTTTGAATAAATTACTGGCATTGGCAGGCTCTATCCAACCAGCAATGGGGCCACTTTGCTCCAAAAATTCTCGGTATTGTTTGGCGGCATCGGCTTGGTACGCCAAAAAATACTGTCCTGGCCCCCATACCATCCATAAGCCAAATGGAATGATGACGATGATGCCACTCAAAATATGTTTTTGCCAGAATCGCCAGGTATTTCTTTGTAGTAAAGAGAAAATCACTTGACCCACAAAGACCAAGGCCGTCAAGTAGGTACTAAATAAAGCTGCCAAACTAGTGAGCATCCACATAATCCATTTTTTTCGAGCGCTCTTTTGCTGGTTTTCAGCTTGCATGGCCGACCAGAAGTAGAAATTAGAGGCTGTGGTGAAAAAAATGCTGGTGGTATAATTTCTGGCTTGTTGACTATATATCACAAAGAAGGGTTCAATGACGGCTAAAGCTAATATGAGGATGGGGAAACCTTTTGCTTGTGGGCGAATTTTTCTGGCCCAATAAAAAAGGAGCCAAAGTGTCAACATGTTAAATAAGACAGAAACAGAACGCAGGACACCATCTTCTTTGCCAAATAAAAAGGCAAAGAGTTTGAGCATCATGTCGTGAACTAAGCTATTTCCACTGACATCACCTCGGGCATCGGCATCTAGCCAAGCTTTAATCCCTCTTGATTTCCAAAAATCTTCTGGAGTAAATGTTTTAGGTGGGGCCAGCAAATCGGTCATGCCGCCAAAATTGGTATTACCAACGGCTAAGAGTACACTTTGTTTTTCATCCCCAAACAAGCCAAATTGGCCAATATGATAGGTTCTTAAGCCCAATGCCAAGAGCATCAAAGCAAAAAAACTCAAAACAAAAAGGCCTTTATTTTTCATCGAACACGTTTAGCTGGAAAACATAAAAATCACTTGATGTTACCATCAAGTGATTTTACACACCATTTGAAACTGAATAACAGCTTTTGATTAAGAACCACAGGCCTCACATGCTTCAGGATTATCTAAAGAACAAGTCATATCGGCTCTATTTTGCGATTCTGCTTCGGTGAATGAAGCAGCAGATGCGGCTTGCTGTCTCGCATACTGCATTTCTGATTCATGCACATTATTTGTTTGTTCAATTGCCACTTCTGCTTGTTTTTCGATGGTGAATTTAATGGCATCGGCAGCAGCTTTAGTACGTAGGTAATACATACCTGTTTTCAAACCAAGCTTCCAAGCGTGGAAGTGCATGGATGTTAACTTACCAAAGTTGACATCTTGAATGTGAATGTTCAAACTTTGTGATTGGCAAATATAAGCTCCGCGGTCAGCGGCCATTTCTAAAATAGTTTTTTGCTTAATCTCCCAAACGGTTTTGTATAACTCTTTTAAGTCTTGAGGAATTTCAGGAATATTTTGAACCGAGCCATTCGCAGAGATTAACTTGTTCTTCATACTCTCATTCCACAATCCCAATTTGATTAAATCTTTTAATAAGTGTTTATTCACGACAGCGAACTCTCCCGATAACACACGACGTGCATAAATATTCGATGTATATGGTTCGAAACACTCATTGTTTCCTAAAATCTGGCTAGTAGAAGCCGTTGGCATAGGAGCCACTAACAAAGAGTTACGAACTCCATTTTCAACCACCAATTGGCGAAGTGCTTCCCAGTCCCAACGACCTGATTCTGGTGTTACTCCCCACATATCGAATTGGAAAATACCTTTGGAGATAGGAGAACCTTCCCAAGTAGAATAGGGCCCTTCTACTTTCGCTAGCTCCATCGATGCTTCCATGGATGCGTAGTAAATCGTTTCAAAGATATCCTTATTCAATTGTTTGGCTGCTTCTGACTCAAATGGCATACGCAACATGATGAAAACATCGGCCAAGCCTTGTACCCCTAATCCAATAGGACGGTGGCGCAAGTTAGAATTTCTTGCTTCCGGTACTGGGTAATAGTTCACATCGATAATCTTATTTAGATTGCGAGTTGCTGCCTTGGTTACTTCATATAATTTATCGTGATCAAAAGCCAATGCACCATGCTCGTTCATACGAACGTACTTAGGCAATGCCAAAGAAGCTAAGTTACATACAGCTACCTCATCTTTGGAGGTATACTCCATGATTTCTGTACATAAGTTAGACGACTTGATGGTACCTAAATTCTTTTGATTTGATTTTTTATTGGCGGCATCTTTGTACAACATGTATGGTGTACCTGTCTCTGTTTGTGACTCCAATACTTTAAACCACAATTCTTGAGCTTTCACTACTTGACTAGCTTTTCCAGCCAATTCATATTTTTCATACAAAGCTTCAAATTCTTCACCGTAGGCATCAGAAAGTCCTGGGCACTCATGAGGGCAGAATAATGACCATTCGGCATTTTCCTCTACACGTTTCATGAATAAGTCAGGAATCCATAGCGCATAGAATAAATCCCTCGCACGCATTTCTTCTTTACCGTGATTTTTCTTCAATTCTAAAAAGTCAAACACATCGGCATGCCAAGGCTCTAGATATATCGCAAATGATCCCTTACGCTTTCCTCCTCCTTGATCTACATAACGTGCTGTATCATTAAATACACGCAACATAGGGATAATACCATTGGATGTACCATTGGTTCCCTTGATGTAAGATCCTGTGGCGCGAATATTATGGATACTTAAACCTATTCCACCAGCAGATTGCGAAATCTTAGCCGTTTGCTTCAAGGTATCATAAATCCCTTCGATGGAATCATCTTGCATTGTCAACAAGAAGCACGAAGACATTTGAGGCTTTGGAGTACCTGCATTAAACAAGGTTGGAGTAGCGTGAGTAAACCAGCGCTCCGACAATAAATTATATGTATCAATAGCAGCAGCAATATCCGCACCGTGGATACCTACAGCTACACGCATCAACATGTGCTGAGGACGCTCAGCGATTTGCCCTTCTAATTTTAATAGATAAGATTTCTCTAATGTTTTGAAACCAAAATAATCATAACCGAAATCGCGGTCATAGATAATGGCTTCATCCAACTCCACTGCGTTCTTCTTAATGATATCATAGATTTCCTTAGAAAGAAGTGCTGCGTTTTGTCCCGTTTTCGGATCTACATACGTATACAAGCGCTTCATCGTAGCTGAAAAGGACTTCAATGTGTTCTTGTGTAGGTTAGAGATAGCGATACGTGCTGCCAGAACAGCATAGTCAGGGTGCTTGGTGGTTAACGAAGCCGCTGTCTCAGCTGCTAGGTTATCCAACTCCGTGGTCTTAACCCCGTCGTAAAGCCCTGTAATCACTTTTCTAGCAACCTCTAGAGGCTGAACAAAAAAGGGATCCAAGCTATAGCAAAGCTTCTCAATTCTTGCTGTGATTTTATCGAACTTAACAGATTCACGTCGACCGTCTCTTTTAATTACGTACATACTTTATATATTAGAAAAATTAGCGTCTATATAATTCAAGTTACAACCTTGTTAAAGCACAAAAGATTCCCATTCTAGAAAATTTCTTATCTAAAACATTCAAGCAAATATCACTTGAAAAATGGTTGGCGGTTTTGTTTTAAGCTTTAACTTCATCCAAGGATTGCATACTCCTTGGGGGGTTGGGCACTACGTAAAATTAGAAAAAAAGAACACCGCTTGCAAACTATTTTTTCTCCAAAAAAAATAAAAAAATAAGGCTTATTTGAAATACAACATTCAATTAACCTCATGTCAATTCGTTACGACATCTGCGTCTTTGAAAAGTACCAGAAAATATTTTTTAAGATTTTTTTAAGCTCTCAATTATTGGCAAAAACCCTGAAAAATTGTTATGCATTTTTTTGGATTTCCTTATTAAATCTTTAATTTTGCATCCCGAATTACGTAAACCTGCATCCCATAGGTTTCTTTATAAAACAACAAGACGGCAGGGAATCGTCACTTTACTACCCAACATGAAAAAAGACATTCACCCAGAATACAAAGAGGTTGTATTTCACGATTTATCAGCAGATTACAAGTTTATAACTCGTTCTTGCGTTAATACAACAGAAACAACTGAATTCGAAGGAGCTACTTACCCAGTATTTAAAATTGAGGTTTCTTCTCAATCACACCCTTTTTACACAGGTAAAAATGTGTTATTAGATACTACTGGTCGTGTGGATAAATTCAACAAGCGTTACGCTCAGAAAAACTAATCCAAACAAAAAACATTACCTTGGCCTCCTCGAACTTATTTCAAGGAGGCTTTTTTATTGTATTTTTGCCTCATGCTGGAAAACGTCAACTTCTTTAATGACCCTCTCCTTGTTCAAGCAATGAGACCCCTAAGCTACTATCGATCTTTAGATCAGTTGTGGCTAGGCACCAGCACGATACAGGATAAATGGAAGGCTTATCCCCTACCTCATCCTTCTGCTCAAATGTCAATATTAGGCTCCTTAATCCCGGATGCCGACATTACCCAAGCCATCCGTCAGTTAAATCCAAATTCCGTCTTAGTTCAAGGAAATCAAGTGCTCGCCTTCACCACTGAACAAGGCCAACATCAAACCCCTCTTTCTTTGGCTAAAAACAAAATTGAATACATAGGTAAGGCTCAATGGATTCAGCATCCAGAAGATCTATTAGTACATCAAGCCGCAGTCCTACGTCATGAAATACAGCCTGCACCTTTTGATATTGAGAAATACCAAGCTTTAGGGAATATCATATTAGCCCCAACCAATTGCTATATACATCCAAGCGCCCAATTGAAAGGATGTATGTTGGATGCCAGCCAAGGACCTATCTATATAGGAGAAGAGGTCAACCTGCAAATGGGAACCATCATACAAGGGCCCGCAGCCTTTTTGAAAGGCTCATCCACCAATCTGGGAGCAAAAATTAGACCCAACACTACCATAGGCCCTGGCTGCAAAGTAGGTGGGGAAATCAATCATTCCATCTTTTTTCCTTACAGCAATAAAGCACACGAAGGATATATTGGAAGTTCTGTCATCGGTTCATATGTCAACATGGGAGCACTTACCAGCAACTCCAATATAAAAAACGACTTAAAGCCCGTTTCTATCTTTGATTATAGCCAAAGTAAACAACGGAATACGGGTTTAAAGGCATTAGGTCTCATCATGGGGGATTTTGTGACGACAGGTATTCATAGTAAATTCAATACTGGGAGTGTCATCGGTTGCCATACGAATATTAGTAGTCAGGGTTTCTTACCCAAATTCATTCCTTCTTTCACTTGGGGAGAATATCCAAAGGTTCAAACTTATCAAATGGAAAAGGCGAAACAAGTAGCTAGCCAATGGATTAGCTTAAAACAGCAAGCAATTCCTGAAAATCTAGCTCAGGTCATGGAAGAAATTTGGAAAGAGGAGGCTTCTTTCCGAACTTAGCCTTTTCGTTTACTCATTCCAAAAGGCATGCTTTTTAAGGATATTCCGGGCTTATTTGATATCAAAAAAACATTGAGTGCAGCCGTGCAAAATAAGCACATTGCGCATGCTCAATTGTTTCATGGTCCATATGGAGGTCCACAATTAGCCTTGGCCTTAGCATTTACCACGTATTTATTCTGTACGAATCGACAAGGGGATGATGCCTGTGGAGAATGCGCGAGTTGTCAAAAAATGAAAAGAGCGGTTCATCCCGATTTGGTGTTTTTATTTCCTACCATTGTTACTAAAAAAGTAAAAGAGCCCGAATCTGATATCTTTCTACCGGAGTGGAGAAATTTCATAGCCGAGTCAACGTATCGAACTTTACCCGAGTGGCTCGTTTATTTGGGAGCAGAAGGAAATAAACAAGGCAATTTCCCTGTGGAAGAAACCCGAAAATTAATTCCCAAAATTAGCTTAAAGCCATTTGAGGCTCCATTTAAGGTCGTTATTTTATGGAATCCAGAATCTTTAAATGCCTCTTCTGGAAATGCCTTATTAAAAACATTGGAAGAACCTCCATCGACTACCTTGTTTTTGCTGGTTTGTTCTGAGCCCCAAAAATTACTCGCCACCATCCTATCTAGAACCCAACGAGTAAAAATCCCATCGGTGGAAGAACATGTATTGGCCGATTTTTTAGTAAAACAATCCGCTATTGACTCGGAAAAAGCATTACAACTAGCCCAAAGTGCAGAAGGGAACATTTCTTGGGCATTAGAAAAGTCAAAAACAGAGAACCTAAGCACATCTACCTGGTTTGCGGAATGGATGCGAGCGGTGTATTCCAAAAACTTAAGTAAATTGGTCATTTTAGCGGATCAGTTTGACGGGTTTGCCAAAGAAGACCAAAAAGGCTTATTGGAATATAGCCTACATGTACTTAGGCAATGTTTATACCAAATATCTGAGACGCCTCAGTTGATAAAATCACTAGAAAAGGAAAAGAAATTCATCGATAATTTTTCCAAGACCTTAAGTCAAAAAAAAATAGAACAGATGTCCAATAAAGTTTCGGATGTTCACTACCATTTGGAAAGAAACGCTAGAGCCAAAATGGTTCATTTGGACTTATCCTTACAATTTGTTCGCATATATCATGCACAAAAAAACGCCTAATCATGCAGCATATTAGAATTGGAACCCGAAATTCAGCATTAGCTCTTTGGCAAGCAAATCATATTGGTCATTTATTAGAGAAGGCTGGATTTAGCTATGAACTGATGGCCATCAGTACCAAAGGTGACCAAGTCTTAGATCGTTCCTTATCCAAAATAGGCTCTAAAGGTGTTTTTACGGAAGAGCTAGAGATCATGCTCCGACAGGGGGAAATTGATATTGCCCAACATTCCGCCAAAGACTTACCCTCTCTTCTACCCGAAGATTTAGAATTAATAGCCTACACGGAAAGAGAAGCGGCACATGATGTGGTGCTTAGTTTAGACCCTAGTCTTCATTTACAAACAGATAAAAAATTAAAAATTGGTACTTCTTCTACTCGAAGAAGAGCATTTTTACAGCATTTCTATCCGCAACATGAGGCGGTGGAAATGCGAGGCAATTTACAAACGCGCTTAGAAAAATTGAAGCTAGGCACTTGTGATGCTATGCTGCTCGCTTATGCAGGGGTTCATCGCATGGATATGAGTGCGTATATCACGCAACATTTAGCTATCTCTGAATTTGTTCCTGCGGTAGGACAAGGCTCTGTAGCCATTCAGTGTGCCGTTAATTTGAATCCCAGCCTCAAAGAACAAATTAGGGCCGCATGTAATCATGTAGACACGGAAAAATGCCTGTTGGCCGAAAGAAGTCTATTATTTCAATTAGAGGGCGGCTGTAGTGTTCCTGTATATGGACATGCTATTTTACATGAGAATTCGCTCCACTTAACGGGCGGAGTGCTAAGTTTAAATGGTCAACAAAAAATAGAATTCACGCAAATTGGTACTCATCCTCAAATTTTAGGCGAACATTTAGCAAGAGATTTGGTAAATTCGGGTGCTAGAAAAATCCTACAAGCCATTAGGGCAGAGTTAAATCCATAATCTTGTTGAAATTTCGCATGAAAAAGAGAATTTTAATTACTGGTTCCAATGGCTTATTAGGTCAAAAATTAGTCCAATTGCTCGTCAAGCAGGCAGACATTGACTTAATAGCAACAGCTAAAGGCCCCAATCGTCTTGTGTCAAATTCAGGCTACACCTATGTATCCTTGGATATAACCCAAGAAAAAGAGGTAATGGAAGTCTTTCAGGAATACCAACCTGACGTATTAATTCATACGGCGGCCATGACGAATGTAGACACCTGTGAAGTGGATCCAGCAGGTTGTGAACTATTGAATGTCACAGCTGTCCATTATTTAATCCAAGCCTGTGAAGCGCATGACACGTTTATGTGTCATTTATCTACTGACTTCATTTTTGACGGAGCTGCTGGCCCATATGATGAAGAAGCACAACCGCATCCTATTTCCATTTATGGAGAAAGTAAACTAGCCGCAGAAAAATTGCTTCAGGAATCTTCCATTCGCTGGGCGATTGCTAGAACGGTCCTTGTTTTTGGTATTGTTCAAGATATGAGCCGTACCAACATTATTTTATGGGTGAAAAAATCTTTAGAAGAAGGTAAATCCATCCAAGTCGTTACGGATCAATTCCGAACCCCTACCCTGGCCGAAGATTTAGCGATTGGCTGCTGGTTAATTGCCCAAAAAGAAGCAGAGGGTATATTTAATATTTCAGGTTCTGATTTCTTAACCCCTTATGAAATGGCTATCAAAACGGCTAATTTCTTCCAGCTTCCCTTAGATTTAATAAAAAAGGCCGATTCTTCTACATTTCAACAAGCGGCCAAAAGACCTCCTAGAACGGGATTTATTTTGGACAAGGCAAAAAAACTCCTAGGATATCAGCCTAGGAGTTTTGATGAGGGAATTGCTATCGTAGCGGAACAAATTCGCGCTTAATCTTCCAATAAAGGCCTGTCTTCTTCCAATAAAGGTAAATCATTTTCCTCTTGAGTAGATTTAGCTACTAAGGATTCTGCTTGAAACTTCGCATTTTCTTCTTGTAAGGTTTTCCAAAGTACATCTTTCAATTCTTGAATACCTTCCTGAGTTATGGAAGAGATGAATACCACTGGCAAATCTGAAGGCAAAGTAGCTCTAATTTCTTCCTGCATTTCTGGAATCGAAATATCTATCTTGGAAACGACCAAAACACGCTGTTTTTGAAGTAGTTCTGGATTATATTTCTCTAATTCTCCCAAAAGAATCTCGTATTCTTTACCCCATTCTTTGGCATCGGAAGGAATTAAAAAACATAAGATTGAATTTCGTTCAATATGACGTAAAAAACGTAAACCTAAACCTTTACCTTCGGAAGCTCCTTCGATGATACCAGGAATATCGGCTACCACAAAAGATTTATAATCGCGGTAAGCAACCACGCCTAGATTAGGAACTAATGTAGTAAATGGATAATCGGCAATTTCAGGTTTGGCGGCTGATAGAACTGAAAGTAATGTGGATTTACCTGCATTGGGGAAACCTACTAAACCAACATCGGCTAATACTTTTAATTCCATGATGACCCAGCGATCCAGCCCTTCCTCTCCGGGTTGAGCATGGCGAGGGGATTGATTAGTAGAAGATTTAAAATGGGTATTACCCATGCCTCCTCTTCCCCCTGGAAGTAATAATATCTTTTGTCCTTCTTCAGTCACTTCTGCTAAAAACTCGTTGCTTTCAGCATCTTTTACGATGGTTCCAAGTGGAACTTCGATGTAAATATCTTCGCCTTCGGCCCCAGATCTTCTTCCACCTTCTCCACCTTTGCCATTATCTGCGATAATGTGTTTTTGGTATTTCAGATGAAGTAAAGTCCAAAGTTGAGAATTACCAACCAAATAGATATGTCCACCTCTTCCGCCATCTCCTCCATCGGGTCCTCCTTTAGGCACGTGTTTTTCACGGCGAAAATGGGACGATCCAAATCCTCCTCTACCGGAGCGGACGTTTATCTTTACGTAATCTATAAAATTGGATGTCATAAGGTATGATACAAGGTTATTAACCTTCAATGATGCGGACAATTTGTCCAAATATTTCTTCTATTTCACCTATACCATCAATTCCTTGGAATTTTCCTTGGGAAGCGTAGTATCCGGCAACTGGAGCCGTCTTTTCTCCATATTCTTGTACTCTTTTACGAATTAGATCTTCGTTTTGATCATCGGGTCTTCCCGAAGTCTTTCCGCGTTCTAATAAACGTTGCGTCAATTCCTCTTGGTTTACTTCCAAGGAAATCATGTGCTTGATGGATAATTGATGACCTTCTAATAAAGTATCCAAAGCTTCAGCTTGAGCTACCGTTCTAGGGAAACCATCGAAAATAAATCCGGCAGCCCCTTTATTTTCATTCAATTTATTCTCAATCATTCCGATCACCACAGAATCTGGAACGAGAATTCCTTGATCCATTAATTTTTTTGCTTCAAGACCTAAATCAGTACCAGCGGTAATTTCAGCCCGTAATAAATCTCCTGTGGATAAATGAATTAAACCATATTTTTCAATCAATTTGGCTGACTGAGTTCCTTTTCCAGCCCCTGGAGGCCCAAATAGTACAAGATTTAACATAAAAAATGTAAATGGTTGACTGTTAAACAAGAATAAAAATTGAAGGACAAAGGTAATCAATGCCAAAGGATAAAACCACCTTTATCTAAAATATACCTTTCTTATATAAGTTACTGAGTTCAAGAAAGGTATATCAAATAAGTGAAAATTTTTTAGCTATATGTGCTAATCTTTAATTTGTATGGCCTAACTTGCAGGCGATTAAGTGGATAAAAGGCTATTTTTTATCGACAAAATCAAATTTTCACTCAAATCTTTTACTAAATGAAAACAAATTTCTACGTAAGCAGAGTGGTCTTCTTAATGGCTTTAATGTTATCCGTTTCATGGGTAGCTTGGGGTCAGGACCGAAAAGTATCTGGTACTGTACAAGACGCTAAAGGCGACGGTATTCCAGGAGTATCCGTCTTAGTTAAAGGTACTACCACCGGAACAACAACCGATGGTAATGGAGCATTCTCCATCACAGTAAAAACAGCCAATGCTGAATTGACAGTTAGTTCAGTAGGTTATGTGGCTAAAACTGTTCCAGTAGGAAACAGATCATCCATCAGTATCTCATTAGATGAAGATGTAAGCCAATTAAGCGAAATCGTTGTAACAGGTTATGCCTCACAACGTAAAAAAGACATCACTGGTGCGGTAGCCGTTGTTAGTTCGAAAGAATTAACCGCTGTTCCTTCCGCTTCAGTTACTCAAATGTTACAAGGCCGTGCGGCGGGTGTGACAGTGGGTAATGACAACTCTCCTGGTGGTGGTACCATGGTTCGTGTACGTGGTTTTGGTTCGATTAACAACAACAGTCCACTGTATGTAATTGACGGCGTTCCCACTCAAGGTACTTTGAACCAAATCAACCCAAGTGATATTGAGTCAATGCAAGTATTGAAAGATGCTTCTGCGGCTTCTATCTATGGTGCACGTGCTGCGAATGGTGTTGTGATCATCACAACAAAGCGTGGTGGTGAAGGTGAGCCAAAAATCAACTTTGATATGTACACAGGTACACAAGATGTTGGTAAAACGTTGGACTTATTGAACACAAAAGAATTAGGTCAGTATTACTATCAGTCTGAAATCGGTGCAGGTAAGGCTGCTGGAACTTCTCCTTCGGCTCAATACCGTTTCGGTGCTGATGGTACTCAAACTATCGCTGATTATATATATCCTAACGTATATGGTACATTACCAGCTAACTATACGTATACCAATGATATCAATGATCCAAACTTAGGTAAAACGGCTTGGAACATTACTAAAGCAAATAAAGAAGGTACTGATTGGCAACATGTTATTTTTGGACCAGCTAAAATCTCTAATTACCAAATTGGAGCTACAGGTGGATCAAAAAATGGTAAATATGCGATCTCAGGTTCTTACTTCAGCCAAGATGGTATTTTGAAATATACTAGCTACCAACGTTACTCTGTTCGTGCTAACACCGAGTTCAAAAAAGGAGGCTTGACTTTCGGTGAGAACTTTACTGTATCTTATGATGAAAAAGTAGGTGTGCCTTCAGGTAACAACAACGAATCCAACCCAATTATGTTTGCGATTCGTATCCAACCAATCATCCCAGTATATGATATCACGGGTGGTCCAGTAGGTTTAGGTGGTACTAACTCATCTGACTTAAATGGATTTGCTGGTTCTCGTGGATCTAACTTAGGTAATGCTCCTAACCCATTTGCTCGTCAGTGGAGAGAGAAAGATAACCCTACAAAAGGTAGCCATATTTTTGGTAACGTATTCTTAGAATATGAAATCATCAAAGATTTGAAAGCTCGTACTAGTTTAGGTTTTGAATACAATAACTACAACCAGTCGGCTTATTTCAACCGTGATATCGAAGCTGCTGAGCCAAGATCATCCAACAGTTTAACTGTTTCTAACTCATACGATCGTGCTGTAACTTGGTATAACACCTTGAATTATGCTAAAACGATTGGCGATCATACGTTCAACGTATTAGTAGGTACTGAAGCAGTTTCTACCTATTCATTTGGTTTCAATGCTGCTCGTTCAAACTTTGCTTTCGATGATTTATCTTACCGTTACTTGAACAATGGTTCTGCTGCTGGTTTATCCAATGCTGGATCAGGTGCGACTCAAACAGCTTTGTTCTCTCAATTCGGAAAAGTAAACTACTCATATAAGGATTTCTTATTGGCTGACTTTACTTTACGTCGTGATGGTTCATCTCGTTTCTCTTCTGCTTACCGTTATGGTACGTTCCCTGCATTCTCTGTGGGTGCTCGTTTGACAGAATTGGCTTTCATGAAAGATTTGACTTTCATCAACGACTTGAAAGTACGTGCTGGTTGGGGTAAAACTGGTAACCAGTTGATTCCAAACGTATACAATGCTTATACATTGTTTACTCCAGATCCAAACAACAACGCATATGATATCTCTGGTTCTGGTAACTCCATTGCTGCAGGTTTTGATATTGCTCAGTTTGGTAACTCATTTGGACGTTGGGAAACTAACACATCTACCAACATTGGTTTCGATGGTAGTTTGTTCAACAACAAATTGGATATCGCATTTGACTGGTACACTCGTACTACATCAGACATGTTAACTCAGGTACCTATTCCAAAAACAGCTGGAACGGCATCTATTCCTTACGTAAACATTGGAGAAGTAAACAATACAGGTATTGATATCAACTTAACTTACCGTAACCAAATTGGTGACGTTAGATACTCGATTTCAGGTCAGTATAGCCAATACAAAAACAACGTAGTGAAGTTGAACGATGATCCTAAGGCTACAATCTTTGGATTCTCAACTCGTCTTCCTTCAATTTCAGTTACTAAAGCTGGATTACCAATCGCATCATTCTACGGTTATATCGTGGATGGTGTAATCAAAGATGATGCAGAAGCAGCTTCTGCGACTCAAATCGCTGGTTATACTCGTGCAGGTGTATTCAAATTCAGAGACGTGAATGGTGATGGTAAGATTACGGCAGATGACAAAACGATCATCGGTAACCCTCACCCTGACTTTACTTACGGTTTAAACTTAAACGTAGGTTACAAAAACTTTGACTTAACTGTATTTGCTCAAGGTGTTCAAGGAAATGAAATTTTCAACTACTTGAAATACTGGACAGACTTTAACACATTCCAAGGAAACCGTTCTAAGGATATGTTATACAACTCTTGGAAGAAACAAGGTGACGTAGCTCAATTGCCACGTTTGAACTCAAATGACACATTCAGTCAGCAGATTTCTACTTACTTCGTTGAAGATGGATCATATACTCGTATCAAGAACATCCAATTGACTTACACGGTACCATCTAGCATTACTAAGAAGTTAAAATTAAGCTCTTTACAAGTGTATGTTCAAGGTCAAAACTTGTTCACATTTAGTAAATACAAAGGCCTAGATCCAGATATCAACTTGAGAACTTCAGGTAATGACAATCAAGATATCCACATGGGTATTGATGAAGGTTCATTCCCTGTGGCTAAATCATACAATGTTGGTTTAAGAGTAGGATTTTAATCTAGATATCATTTGAAAATAAATCATAAAAAAATGAAAAAGTTAATCATATTCGCGTTAGTAGCGACCGTCGGACTGAGCACTTCTTGCTCGGATAGTTTCTTCGACATTCAGCCACAAGGAGCGGCTTCATTAACCTCCTTGAGCAACAAGAATGGAGTGAATGCATTATTGATTGGAGCATACTCATTATTAGACGGCGTTGGTGCTGGTAATACGGGTCGTCAATCAACTATTTCCAATTACGTATTTGGTGGTATCACTTCAGGTGATGCTGTTAAAGGAACGGATGCTGGTGACCAACCAGAACAAAGTTTTATCGAGCAATTCAACTGGTTGTCTGACAACACCTATTTCTTAGGAAAATGGCAACACACGTATGATGGTGTAGCTCGTGCCAACGAGGCTATCCTTTTAGCAAAAAGTACTGACGTAAAAGACATGACTGATGCTGAAAGAACTCAAGTAGTAGCTGAAGCTCGTTTCTTACGTGGTCACTATCATTTTGAAGGTAAAAAGATGTGGAACATGATTCCATACATCGATGAAACTATTTACAAGCGTGATGATCCAAACTCAACTAAAATTCCAAATGATAAAGACATTTGGCCAAATATTGAGGCAGATTTCAAATTTGCAATGGAAAACCTTCCAGCTGTTCAAGCTCAAAAAGGTCGTGCTTCAAAATGGGCTGCAATGACCTATTTAGCTAAAGTTTACATTTTCCAAAAGAAATGGGCTGCTGCTAAAACATTGTTAGAAGATGTGTACAAAAACTCTGGTAAGAAGTTAGTAACTAACTACCACGATAACTACAGAAATACGACTAACAATAACGTCGAGTCAATTTTCGAAGTTGAATTCTCAATCAATGATGGTTCAACTGGTAACAACGGTAATGCTGGTGATAACTTGAACTGGCCATATGCTGCCAATGCTCCAGGTCGTGGATGTTGCGGATTCTATTTACCATCTCAAAACTTGGTAAATGCATTCAAAACTTCTTCTGATGGTCTACCATTAATTGGAGATAAAGCGGATGGAACAGCAGATACTTACAACCAAGTTGACCTTCCAAACGATCAAGGTATTCGTTCAGCAACAGTTGAATTCAACTTGAATAAATCTATTCCAGTTGACCCTCGTTTAGACTGGACAGTAGGTCGTCGTGGCGTTCAATTCTTGGATTGGGGTCCAATGCCAGGTTTCCCTTGGATTCGTGACCAAAACTATTCTGGTCCTTATACAGGTAAAAAATGGATGTACTACTTAGCTGATGAAGGTAGCTCAACTCACTCTACTTCTAAACGTGCAGTTAATAACAACTACCGTTTATTAAAATTATCTTCGGTGATCTTATGGTTAGCTGAGTGTGAAGCAGAATTAGGCAACTTAAGTGGTGCTGAAACTTATGTAAACATTATCCGTAATCGTGTTAAGAATGGTTCTGTACAAGATCCAACTGTTACTTATATTGTTAATCCTTATCCTACTGGCACATTCGAAGCTAAAGGAAAAGATTATGCATTGAATGCAGTTCGTATGGAAAGCCGTTTAGAATTTGCTATGGAAGGTCACCGTTTCTTCGACTTAGTTCGTTGGGGAATTGCTGCTCCTTACTTAAACAAATACATGGCTGAAGAAGCTAAAAATGGTACTGATATGGCAGGAAGAACCTACACCAAGAGAGGTTACTTAGCTGGAAAAACATTCACTACTGGTAAAAATGAGTATTTCCCTCTACCAAATGATGAGATATTAAACTCTCAGAAAGACGGAAAACCAACATTGAAACAAAACAACTACTAGTCGTTTATTTCATGTTATTTAAAAAAGTCAGGACAGAAGTCCTGACTTTTTTTTTGTACATTTTCACATCAAATATTACTACTATGAAATATCCATTTATCTTCGCTTTACTATGTATTAGCTGGACTTGTTTTTCACAAGTTCCTTCCGGCAAAAGTGTCATTAGTTCTCTGCACATCTTTGATGTAAAAACAAAAAAAAGTACCGAAATCCTCAAAGAGCATCGCCATTTTGAAGCACCCAATTGGTCCGTCGATGGCTCACATTTGCTCATCAATAGTTTGGGCTTATTAGAAAAAATCAGTCCAAGCGGCACTAAATTAGGTCAAATTCCCACAGGTAGTATTCAGAAATGCAATAATGATCACGGATATAGCTTTGATGGAAAAACACTGTACATTTCTAGTTCTGACCCAAGTTCAGGAATCAGTGGTTCTCTCATTTTTAAAGTAGCTAGTCAAGGTGGACAACCCATTCGACTTACCAACCAAGGCCCCTCCTATTGGCATGGAATATCTCCTGATGGCAAAACCATGGTCTACTGTGCAGAAAGAAACAAAAACTACGATATCTATGCCATGGATACCCAAGGCGGAGCAGAAATTAGACTCACTACAGAAGAAGGACTGGATGATGGCCCAGAATATAGTCCTGATGGAAAATACATCTATTTTAACTCATTCCGCTCTGGGAAAATGCAAATTTGGCGTATGCATCATGATGGAAGTAATCCTGAACAAATGACCTTTGATGCCTACTCAACCTGGTTTGCCCATATTAGACCCAATGGTAAAGAAGCAGTTGTGATCAGTTATACAGAAGATCAAAAACAAGGTCACCCCTTTGGGCATCAAGTAAAACTTCGATTATTGAATTTGAAATCTAAAAAAATTCAAGATTTAACAGAAGAATTTTATGGAGGACAAGGTAGTATCAATGTCCCATCCTGGTCACCAGATGGCTCTAAATTTGCCTATGTTCGCTATGAGCTAGAAGACAAAAACCCCTAATCATCACGTAATTGTGTATATTTATATCGAAATATATGTCGATGAATCTATCACAAGCATTTGACGAAATAGTACTAAAAAGAAGATCAAACAGGCGATTTGATACAGCTATTCAAGTCCCTGATGAAGTCATTCAAAAAAGTCTAGAACGTGCCATTCTTTCCCCCAATAGTAGCAACATGCAACTTTGGGAATTTTATTGGATTAGCAGTCCAGAAGAAAAAGCTCAATATAAAAAACTCTGTTTAGGTCAATCTGCCGCACGAACTGCTGCTCATTTAGTCGTATTCGTTACTAGGCAAGATCATTGGAAAAAACATGCTCAATGGAACATAGACAAGATTAAAGCGTCTATGACAGGTGAACCTAGCAAGTCTGAAAAAAGAGCCTTGGATTATTATGGCATTTTAATGCCCATATTGTATCGAACGGATATCCTGGGATTAAGTACCTTAATTAGAAGGGGTATTACTTTTGTCAAAGGATTTAATAATCCTTTCATGCGATTTGCTGGATTGGCAGATCAGCGAGTTATGGTACATAAATCATGTGCCCTAGCTGCACAAACATTTATGCTTTCTATTGCCGCTGAAGGGTTTGATACCTGCCCTATGGAGGGATTTGATGCCAATTTAGTTAAAAGGGCCTTAGATCTTCCCAATGAAGCCGAAATCAACATGATCGTGGCGGTTGGCAAAGGAACCGAAGAAGGAATTTATGGCAAAAGAAATCGTTTACCGCTAGATGAGGTGGTTTTCAAACGTTGATTATAAACAATCGACATCGATAATGATTTGAACACCCTTACAAGCCGAATGGGAAGATTGAATATCTATTTCCTCTCTCAAGGCTTCTTTAAATTTCGATAATGCCAAACCTTTCTCGATTTTAATCAATATCTCCATGGCAAATTGATTTCTAATTCTTTCAATCAAAGGTTTTTCAGGGCCTAGTACTCGACCATGGCCAAATTTCTCTTTTAATGCTGCTCCCAAATGCCTCGCAGCCAGTTCTACCCGAGCCGCCTCCATATTTCTCAGTGTCAATTTAATCAATCGACTGAAGGGAGGATAATGGTATCCTTCTCTTTCCACGATTTCTTCCGCATACATAGCTTCAAAATTGTTTTGCAAAATATGATCAAAGATGGGATGTGTTGGCTGATTGGTCTGAATATATACGTGTCCTTGTTCTTCTCTTCTTCCTGCCCTACCTGCCACCTGACAAATCAATTGAAATGCTCGCTCATGTGCTCTAAAATCTGGAAAGTTAATCACCTTATCAGCATCAAAAATGGCCACCATGGATAATCCTTCAAAGTCCAATCCTTTGGCCACCATTTGAGTTCCAACCAAAACATCGATATTACCAGAAGTTATTTCTGCTAATAAACTGGTAAATGCCGTTTTCGAACGAGTGGTATCTAAATCCATCCGACCAATACGCGCATCTGGCATATGAAGCTGTAATTCTTCTTCTAATTTTTCAGTACCATAGCCCATAGTCTTCAATTGCGTACTTCCACAGGCAGCGCAGCGCCTTAATAAACCTTCCCGATATCCACAATAATGGCAACGCAACTCTTGATCTCGGGCATGAAAAGTCAAACTGACATCACATTGATTACAAGTAGCAATCCAATCACAATCCTGGCATTGAATATAAGGAGAATAGCCTCGCCTATTTTGAAACAATAAACTTTGCTTTCCACGATTGAAATTTTCCTCCAAAGCAGCAATCAAATCGACCGAAAAGCCCCCTTTCATTTGCTTCATTTTTTGAGCATACTTGGTGTCTAATAGGGTTATTTGAGGCAAAGATGCAGCTCCAAAGCGTTCCTTGAGCGTTACCAAACCATATTTGCCCTCTTTGGCTTGAAAATAGGACTCAATAGAAGGAGTTGCTGAGCCTAAAAGGACTTTGGCTCCCTGCTGTCTGGCCAAGACCATCGCTACATCACGAGCATGATACCGGGGAGCCGGGTCTACTTGTTTAAATGAAGACTCATGTTCCTCATCCACAATCACTAAACCCAAATTGGAAAAAGGCAAAAAGACAGAAGAACGTACACCCACCACGAATGGATATTTTCCTTCTACGATAGATTTCCAAACTTCTACACGCTCATTATCTGAAAACTTAGAATGGTAAATGCCTACCTGCTCTCCAAAAATTCGTTTGAGGCGCAGCACAATTTGGGTGGTTAGGGCTATCTCAGGCAATAAATAAAGCACTTGACTACCATTGGCCAACGCTTCTTGAATCAGTTTAATATAAATTTCTGTTTTTCCACTTCCTGTGATGCCATGCAATAAAACGACATCTTTTTCCCGAAACTGATTCAAGATGGATTGATAAGCTTTGTTCTGAGCTTGATTCAAATCAAATACCGCTGGAATAAAATCTTCAGCATCTTGTCCAAATCTAGAAACAACCACCTCAAAACTTTCAAAAACCTGATTTTTAATCAACGTTTGCAAAGAACTTTCAGACAGCTCCGCTTGAGAAAAACTAGATTTTTCAAGACCCTTTTGATTGATTTCGGCATTTCGTAAAACAGGAATAAACTGAAGGTAATGTAAAATTATGGCCAATTGCTTAGGCTTGGATTCCAATTGCTGAATTAGCTCTACTAATTTTTCCTTTTCTTCGTATGGTACTGCCAAACGAATTTTACGCATCACCTTAGGCGTATACCGATCTTTCAATTCATCAAAGATCAATATGGCTTGCTTGCCTACTAAAGATTTAATCAAGTGATAAGGGCTCTTCAATTCAGCCAATTGAGCTATTTCATCATATGACATGGATCCCTTTTCTTGAATCGCATTAAAAATCAGTTGTTCCTTTTCATTCAAGGTTGTTTCAACTGAATAAGCAGGATTGATCTGTACTTTGGATTGACTGGATATTTTCAGTCCTGCAGGTAAGGCAATCTGAAAAACCTCTCCAGGATAGCACATGTAATAATCCGCTACCCAATGAAATAATTTGATTTGAGAAGCCGTAACTAAAGGACTATCATCTAATATTTCTAAAATATATTTTGCTTGATATTGCTTAGGTGGCTGATGATGAACCTGAACAATGACTGCAGTTAAAACCTTGGAGGATCCAAATGGTACCACAATTCGTATCCCTGCATCCACTAAATCTGACCATACCCGAGGTACTCGATACGTAAAATATCGTGGTATGGGTATAGGGATTAAGGCATCCACAAAAACCGTTGATTCCTCTGAAGACGACAATGCTGTTGACTCGTTCATGCTAGCTACAAAGAAAAGGAAAGATTCGTGGACTGGCAAACCTTGGTTTAACCTAAAAAATTAAGGTTTCCATTGCAAGGTTTGAATGAGATGCATGGCATCCTTTTTTAAAAATTGTATGACTGGAGCCAGTGAGTCATTTTGTGTTGCCGTTTTAACATAAACAGCTCCCCTCAAATAATGATTAAGACTGTCCGTGGTATAAAACTGAAACGAAGTGGCCACTTCTCCATCCAACTCGATGATTCCGGCCTTTCTTCCTGAGCGGGTTGTCATCACATACTCCTGAATTCCACGGGCCTTACCTTGATGTTTAGCGGCCAAAATATAGGCATCGTTGATTAGGTTAGCCAATTTCTTTTGATCCTTGTTCAAAGGCTTGTAGGTCAACTGAATAAAAGCATGCCATTGAGGATAGTAAATATATAACCAATGAGGCTCTGCCCATGAAACAGTATCTGGCATCACTTGGGCATATTGGGATACTTCAAAAGTAAAAGGGTGGCCTTTTTCCACATCTTGATACTTAGCTTTTGGCAAAATAATTCGATTGTATCCTTTAGGACGAGGTAAATCAGCCTTCTGTTCAGCCGTTTTATCTGAACAGGCAAGGAAAAACCAGCTTACAACTACGATGGATATCCAGTGGCGCATAGCCCTATTTATTGAGGTTCATCTAAGGAATAATATTTCAAGATGGGATCTTGAATGATATGGTACAACTTCTCTCGTAACATGGGCACATCATCCATGCTCAATCCCTTCGTTATGATAGGAGGATGAATCTCCGCACGAATTACTCCTGGTCGGATCATCAATGGTTTATCGGAGAATATTTGATAATTATTAAATAAACTGATAGGCACCAAAGGTATTTGCTGCTGAATTGCCATAATCAATGCCCCATCTTTCAACGGTTTAGCCATATACGGATATTTCTTTGACACAATTCCTCCCTCTGGAAATATGGCTATACTTCTGCCAGATTGCAATGCTTTTAAAGCTTTAGCTAATGAACCAGCTCGACTGGCATTATCGGATCGATTAACCAAAATATTCAATCGTGCATACATATATCCGAACAATGGTAATTTGCTTAAAGAACTTTTACCAACAAAAGAGGTATAATGCTCCAATAGGTAAACGATCACGGGTATATCTAAAAAAGAGAAATGATTGGCGCAAAAAACGTAATTCTGTTTTTTATCAGGCACAAAATGGTGTTTTACTTCAAAGCGAATAAAACTAAAAAAGAAGAAGCACTTAGCCCATATACGCACCAATTTAGCCGCATATTTCCGGTAACTAAGCTTTTGAAGTAAAACAAAAATGAAGGGGTAAAAAAGCAGAAAAACGACAATGAACCAAAACATGGACCAAAGAGTAAAAAGACCTACGAAAGGATTAGAAAAAAATGGATTCTTTTTGTTCATGCTTTAAACACCCAAAAATAAACAATTAGGGGCTTTATTCAACCACCCCTAATTGTACTGTATTGGTTTTCTTACCCGAATGTGCAGGAATAGACAAGGTCGTTACAAAGACATCCCCTGCTAATAATAATTGATCTTGTTTTAATTTATCCACCATAGCAGCTACAGTTTTTTCTGCGCTCTCTGCTGATGGATCATAAAAGAATACTTTCACCCCCCAAAGCAAGCCCATGGTGGACATCAACTGTTTGTCAGAAGTAAAGACATATAAGTCTGCTTTAGGTCTGTGTGCAGATAAGCGGAAAGCCGTATGACCTGAATTAGTAATACAAAGAATGGCTTTGGCTTTGGAATCACGTGCTAAACGACAAGCTCCTGCAATCAAACGATCGGTTAGTGCTACTTCTTTTGAACTTTGTGCTAAAGCATGGTTCTTGAAATAAATAGCGACTTCATCTCCTTTAATAACAGAAATGGCATTTTGCTGCTGTTCCACAATCTCATGAATATGCGCCATTGTCTCCACCGCTTTTATTGGATAAGAACCTGAGGCAGATTCACCACTTAACATAGTTGCAGAAGCTCCTTGAAGCACAGCATTGGCCACGTCAGAAGTTTCAGCACGGGTTGGAACAGGGTTTTGAATCATGGATTCTAACATCTGAGTCGCCACAATAACGGGCTTACCTGCTGCTGTACATTTCTCCACCATTACTTTTTGTAAGTAAGGTACTACTGCTCCATCCATTTCCACACCCAAATCACCACGAGCAACCATGATACCATCAGTAGCCTCAATAATTTCATCTAAATGATCTATCGCTTCTGGCTTTTCAATCTTGGCAATCACGCGAGTATTTTTACCGTAAGCTCTAATTTTTTCTTTGATATCAATGATATCTGAAGCCTTACGTACAAATGACAAGGCAACCCAATCAACTCCATGATCTAAACCAAAATATAAATCCGCCTCATCTTTAGGAGTTAAGCAGGGTAAAGAAACCTTCGTTCCTGGTAAATTAATACCTTTTTTAGATTTCAAAATACCCCCATAAACCACTTCCGTAAGGACTTCTTTTTTCTCTTTATCGATGGCAAGAACCTTTACTTCTAAATTACCATCATCCATCAAAATACGCTCCCCTACATTTACATCTAAATACATCGATGTATAGGTAGTACCCACTTTCTCTGATGTTCCTAGCAAGTTTTCATCCATTGCAAAGATGAGTTGTTTGCCTGCTTCTAATAAAACACCATTGTTCTCCACCATCTGAGTCCTAATTTTAGGACCTTGCAAATCTTGAAGAATACATAAATTCAAACCTAGCTCTTCGCTAATCGAACGAACCGTTTTTAAACGTTCCAGATGATCTTCATGAGTTCCGTGTGAGAAATTCAAACGGAATACATTTACTCCAGCTTTTGCTAATTGAATTAAGGATTCTCTTGATTCAGATACTGGACCTACAGTGGCTACTATTTTTGTCTTGCGTTGATACGACATATATACTTAATTGTTCAATTTACCCTGCAAGTTACAGCTTAGTCATCAAAAAATTGAATAATTGTATTAAATCATATCCAAAATTAGTTGTAATCTGACTAATCTAAAGAATAAACCAATTTATCAGACACAAAAAGACGTAATTCAAAATCAAACTTGACGGGCGAACTGTATTTATAGCTCTTAATAACTGAGCAAAAGGTAATGGGTGCTCCCATATCTCGCAAAACTTCCATGTACGTACCTAGTTGACGGGGCGACATATGTAAATGCTCCGCGAAGGAGGCTGCTGAACCTGTGGATTCGTGTTGAATTAATCGATGAATTCGATGTAAGCGTTCTAATTGTTTAAGACATTGCATAGTGAGAAAATTAATGATACAATTTCTCCTTTTCACTAACATCATTGAATAAACATATTGATAATACGCAAGAAATATCAAGGTATTGGACAAAAAAAAGGAGGCCTATGCCTCCTTTCCTATAGCCTATTTCTATTTTAATTTTCCCACATATCATGTTCCATTTCTAATAACTTATATTCCAATTGCTGAGACATCAAAAGCCCTTCACGGTCAGAACTATAAATATCCGTTAAGAATTTATTTTCGGGATTACCCTTCTTGATAATTCTGGCTTGAAACATTCGCAAATCAAAGGCGTCCGCCATATTCTTATGTTGAGTTTCATTTTCTGCATTATACCAAATACAATTGGGGTTACTTCTAAACAGCTTATATACGTCTTTGTAACGGAAAGAAGCAACTGGTTTATCAAATCCAGCTTTGGTTTTAGAAGCAGGAATAATTAAAGTAAATGCCTGAATATCAAAATACAATCTTGACCGTTGACGATCGATGATGGCATCTTCTTTGATTTCTATAATGGAAAGTTCTTTCGGGAAAAAATAAGAATCTAGATTCGTTGAAGGTTTTGTATCAAAATCATCTGTTTTTTTAGCAGCAGTTCCAGGCTTGGTTGTTGTTCCCCATCCATCATCTACAGCGGCCTTTTTATCTCCTCCTTCTGCTCCAAAACCAGCTGCTTTCTCCGCTTCAGAAAGACTTCCTTCTCCTATGGAATCATCCATACGTAGTTTTTCTTTAAACTGAGCAGCTGTTAATTTAGTAACTAATGAATCGTTCACATAAGGCACTAAGATACCTGCTTCAACCCATTCTACTAAAAATTTAGAAATCTCATTATTAACAGAGAAAAATGGCTGATTGATTTTCTCATTTAAATCCATCCTGCGCCATAAACGAGCTTTGTAATGAATGTTAGCTGGATCAATGGGACGCACTGAATTCAACTTAGATTCATCAACTGGTTTCTCCTGAGCCATGGCACTAAATCCACAGATCAGAGAAACTAACAATAAAAATTGATTGACTGATTTCATATACAGGGTTTTCCTAATCACTCAAAGGAATATTTTTGACCATTGATACTGGTATGGTTTCAATGGTTCCTTTGAAATTTTTTCTTTGAACTTCTTTCACTTCAATATAGTAGCGATCTCCAGGCTGTGCTTGAGAAGCTAACTTAGCAATTGAACCTGAACCAGGCAAATTGGCTATTTCGTCAATTTTTCTTTGACCACGCACTAGAGCTACATAAACTTGAGCCACACGATAATTGGCATCATCAGGGTTTGTAGCTTTAAATGATTCGTCTGCTATGGCTCTAGCATCTAAGGTCCTTAAACCAGAAGCGCTAGTTCCTTTTTTCTCATTTAACTCCCCTCCATTTCCAAAGATGCGCACATCTGGTCTAGGAACACGACGTACTTTAAACGTCTCTTTTCCTAATAAAGTACCTCCGTTATTCACATTTAACGTAATGGTTGCAGAAGAAGGGACAACTGTCACCTTACCTCTATTTTGACCAGGAATAACCTCTCCACCTTCTGCAGAGAACTGTGGATTCCATAATGCACCTAAACCTGGACTCACCACACTTAAGCGATTGGCACAACCCAAATAAAGAGCTGGTAAAGTGGCTGTTTCAATATTATAGGTGGGTTTTAAAACAAAATATTCTTTTTGGATGGATTCTGTTTTTGGACCAGCTGGACTCATGTAGGCCACCGTAGCGGTATAAGTCTTTTTAGAAAGTCCATTCGCATCATATCCTCCACCCGAAGTCTTAAATTTAATTTGACCACGTCCGTCCACCACGGGAATAGAAGCTCCATTAAAACTCATCCGAGGCGTAAAACCAGATGATGTGGCTGCAATGAACACCTCCGCTTGGTATTCCATACCTGCTACTACGGTATTGGCATTAGCTGACACTTGAGCAAAAACTTTATCAAACTTAATTTCTTTAGCTCCTACTTTGGAAGCCAATTGACTTAACACTTCTGTTTCATAACGTCTAATCTCTGCTTGCTTCTGACTTAAAGTAGCCAACGCAGCTGGTACTGGTGTTTGTTCAAAATTCAATTCCGCAAAATCTTTATTGGATTGTGCTGCATCACGACTAGCCACAGGATCATCTTTGGCAGCTAAGGCTAGCGATGGAAATTTAGTTCCAGGATCAGCGATAGTCTGCAATTTAGCTACATATTGATCAAACATCGGAATCAATTGATATGCCTCTCCTTTGGAATTAGCTCCAACCATCAATTCGAATACTTTCTCTTCTTCTTTTGGATTTTTAATCGTTCCTGTTTCTGGATCTATCCCACCACCTGTTTCTATCACTTTGGATTTTAATCCATCAATGTGATTCACTAATTCATCTGCCAATTTGCGAACCTCATTGGCTTTCTTAAGAATATCAGCATAGGCAGCAGGATTAGGAAGATCTTTAATTCGCTCTTCAATTCCTGTAACCATACTCTTATTCTTTGAACTTGCTGATTGATTTGCAATTTCCAAACTATTATTTAACAAGGTAAACTTCTGTAAAAGAGCATCACTCACCTGTAAAGCTAACAGGGCGGTGAGTACCAAATACATCATCCCGATCATTTTCTGCCGGGGGGTCTCTTTTAAACTTGCCATATACTTATGAGATCAAAGCTAAAGTGGAAAAAATTAGCCTTTCATAGCTGTTAACATACTACCATACACTTGGTTCAATGATTGAATATTCGCATTCAATTTGGCTAATTCCGTTTTGAACAACTCCGCATCTTTTTGGGTAGCGGCCATTTGTTCCACTGTCAAATTAACATTACCATAGTAACTGTTGATGGCTTTCAAGTGCTTGGTAGCCTCTTGGATCTCTGTTTCATAAATCGTATTCAAAGTAGATAACTGATCACCTGCTTTGGCATATTGTTGTGCATATTTAGCTGCTTCTACTGAAGATACCGAAATTGCTCCTAATGAATTCGCTGCTTCAGAAACAGATTTATTTAATGTTCCTAATGATTCCGAAGAAGATGACAAAGACTTTACAAAATCTTGTGTCGCCACGGTAGCCTTAGAAATATCTTGCAAACTATTCGCTGTTTCTGTCAAACCTTTCAAACTCTTTGTCAAACCTTCTACCACCTCTGGTCCCAAACCTTTTAAGCTGGCTAAGGCATCAACACCTCCGGTAGAAGTTGGTCTAGCTACAGGAGCACCGCCTACTAACTCGGGATAAACCTTTTCCCAATCATACGATTTTTCTGGTTTTGCTTGTAAGTACAATACCCCAAACAAAATAAAAATGGCCGCTTCGGTGAACATACCAACCATCAACATTTCGTTGGCTCCATCCCAGTGGACAATTTTAAATAAGGCTCCTACAATTACGACTGCCGCACCAAAACTAGCGATGACATTGATTGATTTTTCCATGTTAAAAAGAATGTAATATAATTTTAGAAAAAGAGTAAAATTTAGTTTTGTTTAGGGCGACCCAAATAGCGCATCATACATCTAAACCCAATGTATGAACGTTTGTTTTGTTCCAATTCATAAGCTCTAGTACCTGTTTCAAGGTAATAAGCAATATCTTTCCATGAACCACCACGAGTTACTTTTCTTGGTTCATCTGAATCTTTATTGACCGTGTTCAAATCCCAAGTGACTGCTACAGCATTATCCGCATAAGCATCTTCACACCATTCTGCTACGTTACCTGCCATATTATACAATCCAAAATCATTGGGATCATAGGCATTGGCTGGAGCTGTATAGGAATAACCATCGGCATCATAATTACCTCTATGTGGTTTGAAGTTGGCTAACAAACAACCTTTGGCATTGGAAATATAAGGATTACCCCAAGGATATTTAGCTGATGCTCTTCCTCCACGTGCTGCCCACTCCCACTCTGACTCTGAGGGAAGCTCAAAGCGAGGTAAAATAAATTGACCTTGTTTTCTACGATAATCGTTCATCAATTTACTTCTCCACAAACAAAAATACTTGGAAGCCACCCAGCTGACACCTACCACAGGGTATTGATCAAAGGCTGGACTAGAAAAATAATATTCTGTCATCGGGTCGCCGTTATGGTATGTAAAATCACGCTTCCACACGGTAGTGTCAGGATAATATTCCGACATGATTTTATCTTCTCCTAAAACAGAGACCGAATCTTTCAGTAAAGCATAGGTAAATTGACGGTATTCATGATTGGTAATTTCCGTATCATCCATATAAAAGGCCGCTACGGTCACTCGCTTGTTAAAATTAACGCCTGCGTGTGAAACCTCTTCATCTGCTTGACCCATCATATAACTTCCTGATGGAACTAATACCATGCCATAAGGAGTAGGTTGTGACCATCCCTTACGTGTAGTAGCAACGATCTCTCCATTCTGAACACCAGGAACCTCTTTATTAGCTTTGCCAATTCCCAAAATTCCTTTACCCGATGAGCCTTTCTTACTACTTAGCGTCTTAGAACCACCTGAGTTTTTGGATCCACAACTGTTCAAAACGACAGCCATCGCCAAAATCGAAAGTCCTACTATTAATCTCTTTTCAACAAATTGAAAATTCATAGAAGCAAATTAAAATTACTGTTTGTTAACGTAACAGGGTTTAAAAAATTGTTATTACACACATATACCCTACTCACACTCATTCAAATTCCTCAAATTTAAAGCATTTTCTAGGAATATTTCAGCAAAAGTACAAAATTTTATGCCTTATATTGAATTCCTATAAAATCTTAAACCTAGGTGTTCTCACTGGAAGGCCCTTTATTCCACTAGATTGAAATGAAGGTAATTGAAAGCGCACAAATATCTCATGAGTCAATGGTGCTTTTACCGATGCTTGCACCATGGATACATCCAATGAATAACCAATATCTAACCTTTGCTGCAATAAGGAAACTCCAGCCATACCAATAGCGGCATCATTTAATCGATAGGATCCTCCTAACCAAAACAAATCTTTGTACCCGAATCTACTTCCTAACTCAGGTAAAATTTCACTAGAATAATAGCGCACCTGCGCAAATGGCATGGCAGCCAAATTCTCTGACAAGACAATTTCAGCTGAACCGTGTATAGCGGCCACCAGATTAACCGGCAAATTACCTTGCGGCGTATCCATGGTAAATTTAGGAGAAGTTAGGTGGTCTGCTGAAAACCCAATTTGCCAATTATCTTTGGAATAAAGCATGCCTAAACCAAGATCAAATTGGTTTTGACTGATTACTTTTCCTGACAACTGGCTAGCTATAGGATCATTATCATCTCTTATTCGATACACACGGCCATCAAATGATTTTCCTTGTAAACCTCCTCGTAACCCAACTGAAAAAATGGCTTCTCCTATGGTATAATGATATGCCAACTGAATTTTCATGGATTGCTGACCGACTCCAGATGGAGTTTTGTCGGACATAACCAACAAACCAACACCAAGATTCCATTTACTTATAGGCAGGGAAACACTAAGCAATTGAGTTCCTAGATTTCCTGGTCCTTCGATACTAGCTTCATATTGTGTCCATTGATTTCGATAATGCAATTGAGCATATGATGCTCCCCTTAATCCTGAATTGGCAGGATTTTGATTCATCGCATTGAGCTGGAACATGCTTAAACCTGGATCTTGTTGAGCCAACATGCTAGGACTCCAAAACAACAGTCCTATGCCAAAGCACACAAAAATCCAAGAGGTTAAAATGACTGATTGCTTGTTGAAGCGCATGTTCAATTTTTAGCTTGTTAGGCGATTTGATGGCTAAAAATAAGCATTATTTTCAAACGAGAAAACTCCGTGACACATATTAACAAAAAAGCCCCGAATCGGGGCTTTTTTGTTAAGCATTTGCTTGCTTGATATAATGTTCCAGTGCACCCGTCATGGATGGGGCATTGGGCATGGGTGCTTGAATATCTAATAGTAAACCAGCATCGGTTACAGCCTGAGCGGTTGTTGAGCCAAATGCGGCAATACGCGTATTATTCTGCTTGAAATCTGGGAAATTCTCAAATAAAGAGGTAATTCCTGATGGGCTAAAAAATGCCAACACATCATAAAATACTTCTTCTAGATCTGACAAATCAGCTGATACCGTTTCGTACATCACAGCCTCTGTCAATTGGAAATCATTCGTTCCCATATAATCTGGTAAATCCTTTTGGCGCTTGTTAGAGCAAGGGAATAAGAACTTCTCCGATTTATGTTTTTTGATAATTTCCAATAAATCCAATGCCGTCTTTGTCCCAGTAAACACTTTACGCTTACGGATGACAATGTATTTCTGCAGGTAGTTGGCTGTTTGCTCGGTGATACAGAAGTACTTCATATCCGAAGGCACCTCAATTTTTGCTTCCTTACAAATACGGAAGAAATGATCTATGGCATTACGGCTAGTAAAGATGATGGCCGTATGCTCTAAAATATTAATCTTCTGCTTTCGGAAATCTTTAAAGGCAATACCGCGCACCTCAATGAATGGACGAAAATCCACTGTAACACCATACTTCTTCTCGATCTCAAAATAAGGAGACTTGGCATCAGTAGGCGCTGCTTGAGTAACTAATATACTTTTAACTTTTTTTAACCGCTTGATGTCCGGGGTAGCAACGTTAGCTATTTCACTCATAAATCAAATTTGTATTAACTCGACAATCTAGAATAGTCAACTTTATGTGGCAAATATACAAAAAAAAATCTTGATAATCACTCTCTTTAGTCTAGGTGTATTGTGGAAATATCAATTCCCGAATTCCAAACAAAATGACGATGGCCTCTGTAATAATCAAATAGGCATATAGAGATAACCTATTGACTGATAGAACTTTATTAAAAACTTGAGTAAAATAAACAAAACGAATGAGTAAATATGTGTTCAGTACATATGAAACTATTTCCATATCAATGGAATAGGCTGGACCTTGGTATACGGCATACAATCCAATTCCAATGAATACGATGATAAAGAATTGAATATTAGCTTGAATGGATTTGAAGAAATGTAAATTCGCAACTGATTTCAGTTTAAATAAATTGGCAAAAAGTTGAAATATAAAATACTGCAAAATAAAAATGAGGTAGGCCAGCAAAGTTCTGGAGAAAACAAACCACAAAGAGGGCATTAGTGTACTATAGTTTTCTTCATTCACAAAAAAAGCATCTCCTGAACGATAGGTGATTCCATTATAAAATGCCATTAAGGAAATCAGGAGGCTTAATATGAAAAGCACGTATAAATTGGCTAAGGCAAAAGGGCTTTTGACCATGGCATTTTCTTTGCTTTCCCAATTGATCCAATCGCTAAAGCGAAAATACACTTGAAAATATCGGGGGAATCCGGCAAATAGCAAACCCAAAAACGCCAAGAGCACTAAAAAACCTAAGGTAAAAAAATGGGTGTAAACAGCCGGGGCTCGATTCAAGAACAATTGCACTTCTCGATTTTGAGCAATGACCTGGTCAAATTTTTTTTCAATACTTAAATCTCCCGGTAGACCTTCTAAGGTACTGCTATAAAAAGTAGCCATCACTTGCTCCTTATGATGTTCCTTGAGCAAGCTATCCAAAGACATTCTGACCAATTCGCCCTTGTCTAGTTTCCGCTGAAATGCACCATCAATAAACAAATGATAGGTTTCTTTGGGCTTAATAGTCAAATATGCTTGATAATAATCCCGATTACTGAGCTGTATGGATTTAGAATGGTAAGCATAATGTTGACTTGGAATATAGGGCAAGAAACTATTCCAAGATGATTGATAAACCAACCATTCTTTTTCAATGGAATGCATGGGCTTCCAAACAGCGGCATGGGCCGTTGAAGTAAGCAGGAAAGCCCATAAAAAAAATCTGCTCCATCGTAGCACGAATGCGTGAAATGAAGCAGATTTTTCAATAAAAGGAATCATCCTTTGGTATTTTACTTAGCAGACAATGCTTTCAACATGGTTTCTCCAATATCGGCTGGGGAGTACACCACGTGAATGCCGCATTCTTGCATAATCTTCATTTTAGCTTCTGCCGTATCATCAGCACCACCAATAATGGCACCTGCGTGACCCATACGGCGACCTTTAGGAGCTGTTTGACCAGCAATAAAACCAACTACTGGCTTTCTATTTCCATCGGCTTTAATCCAACGTGCTGCTTCAGCTTCCATTCCACCACCAATCTCACCAATCATCACGATACCTTCGGTTTCTGGATCATTCATTAATAGTTCGACCGCTTCTTTGGTTGTTGTTCCAATGATAGGATCTCCTCCAATTCCGATGGCTGTAGTTTGGCCTAAACCAGCTTTTGTCAACTGATCTACCGCTTCATAGGTTAAAGTACCTGATTTAGAAACGATACCCACTTTACCTTTTTGGAAAATAAAGCCTGGCATAATACCCACTTTACATTCTTCAGCTGTCATCACACCTGGACAGTTAGGTCCAATTAAACGACACTCTTTAGTAGAAATATATTCCTTCGCTATGATCATGTCTTTAGTAGGAATACCTTCTGTGATACAAATAATCACTTTAATTCCAGCATCAGCAGCTTCCATAATGGCATCAGCAGCAAATGCAGGCGGAACAAAAATAATGGATGTATCAGCTCCAGCTTTAGCAACAGCTTCGGCTACGGTATTGAAAATAGGACGATCTAAATGTGTCCCGCCTCCTTTACCTGGAGTAACACCGCCTACGACATTGGTTCCATAAGCGATCATTTGCTCGGCATGAAAACTTCCTTCCGTACCGGTAAAACCCTGAACTATAATTTTGGAATTTTTATTTACTAAAACACTCATTTTGTCTGGTTTAATTATTCTAAGGCGAAAAATTTTTCCAAAGGTACAAATTATTGATAAATTAATTTAAAAAGCTTTAAGAGCGAGTAAATAAATATTTCAACAAATAATTTTCCGTAAATTTAAGCTTCTATTTCAGATACATGCTTAGGCACTTAGAGGTTCAAAATTATGCATTGATTGATCAGCTAGATTTACAACTAGCTGAGGGCTTGACTGTAATTACGGGTGAAACGGGTGCAGGAAAATCAATCCTATTAGGTGCCATTTCATTGCTCTTAGGACAAAGAGCCGATAGCAAAAGCTTATATGACAACCAAAAAAAATGTGTGATTGAAGGTACATTTTCCGTAGCTGCTTATCCTCATTTAAAGGAGATATTCCAGCAAGAAGATATTGATTTTGATGACCCTTGCCTGATCCGTCGAGAAATTAACCCTCAGGGAAAGTCCAGAAGTTTTATCAATGACACGCCTGTCACCTTGGAAAGCATGAAACGGATTGGCCAAGAACTGGTAGACATCCATTCTCAGCAGGATAATGGCTGGATGGGGCATCCTGATTTTGCATTAGAGCTGGTGGATGATTTTGCTCAAAATCAAGTATTAAAATTATCTTATGAAAAAGCGTTTAAAGCATTTCAAATAGCCCATCATCATCAAGAACAATTGGCTCAAAAATCCAAACTAGGGAATCAAGCCATCGATTTTTTACAATTTCAATGGGATGAATTAGAAAAGGCTTATTTAGACATTGGAGAATATGAACGGCTCATTGAGCAATTACAGAAACTACAGAATTCAGAACAGATACAGGAAAAGCTTGCTCAACTAGCCAATTACTTGAGTTTATCGGAATCTGCAGCTTTGGAACAAATAGGGCAAGCCCGGCAGTTAAGTCAGAGTTTATCCAAGTGGGGGCAATCGTTTGAACAATGGAATCAACGAATTCAATCCCTTTGGATTGAATTAAAAGACCTTTCAGCTGAAGTAGAAGGAGAAGCTGAATCATTCCAGTCGGATCCCGTAGAGTTGGAAAAATGTCAAAAAAGGCTTGATCTTTTGAATCGCCTTTTGCAAAAATATCAAACGAAAGATATAGTCAGCTTGATCGCCTTGAGAGAGCAATTTTCAGAAGAATTGGCCCAATATGAAAATGTAGACCAAGCCTTAGAGGAAGCGAATAAGGCCCTTCTACAAGCTGAAAATTTGGCACAAGAAAAAGCGCTTGAATTACAAAACAGTCGGATACAATCCTTGGATGCCATTGAGGAGATCCTCATGTCTTCTTTACAACAATTAGGAATGCCCAATGCCCGTTTGGCTTGGGAGGTTCAAACCACAAAATTGACAAAAACAGGGCAAGACAAAATCCAATTACTTTTTTCAGCCAATAAAGGCTTGGCTCCTAAACCCTTTAAGCAAATTGCCTCTGGAGGTGAATTAAGTCGATTGATGCTTTCTATCAAGCATTTATTAGCTCAAAAAAGAGCCTTGCCTACCCTAATATTAGATGAGATCGACACAGGTGTTTCGGGTGAAATTGCCATCAAAATGGGTCAAATGCTAACTCAAATGAGCCAAAAGCATCAATTGATTGCCATCACACATTTGCCACAGATAGCCGTAACAGGCCAAACCCACTGGTTTGTATACAAGAATCACGAAGGTGAAAAAACGGTATCCAGCATTAAAACCTTAGTGGGGGAAGAAAGAATTGATGAAATTGCTAAAATGATTGGTGGACATTCTGGTTACGTCGATTTGAAAGAAAATGTCCGCAAACTTATGAAGATTAATCCATCGTAGAAAAATTCCTATATGAAATCCAAAACTATATTCCACCTATTTGTAGTAATTATAGCTCTAGCATCTTGTAGCCAAACCGAGGATACCGCTGTAAAAGAACTAAATGATTCAGTCATGACTTTGCATGATGAATTAATGCCAAAAACGGAACAAATCATTCAGTTAAAAACGAGTTTGGATAGTTTAAGTAAAGGACCAGATTCGGTACATGTAAAAAAGCTGATTCAATCTTTGGATAAGGCGGATAGTGAAATGATGAATTGGATGCATCAATTTTCCATCGACTCCTTGTCGACCATGGATTTCAAAGCTAAGTTGAGCTACCTCCATGAGCAATTGAATAAATTAAAGACGATAGAAACATTGACAGACTCCACGCTACATGCCGCTAATCAATATAAAAAATAAGTTGGGGAGACTCATTTTCTGCTCCTTTATACTTTTTACTGCATGTCAGGAGAAAAAAACGTTGCCCATAATGGGTCATAAGGATACGGTCGTAAAAAACGGAAAGGTAGATACTGTTTATCACCAGATTCCTTCCTTTCAATTTTTAAATCAGGATTCCACTTGGGTAAGCGACAAAAATTACGAGGGGAAAATCTATGTTGCTGATTTTTTCTTTACCTCCTGCCCTACGATTTGTCCCAAAATGAAAACGCAGATGCTACGTTTGTATGAGCGCTATGCCCATGAAAACCAATTAGCTTTATTATCGTTTAGTATAGACCCTGACTTTGACCGGCCGCATGTGTTGAAGGCATATGCATCTAGGTTACAGGTCCAATCTCCTAAATGGAATATGGTCACAGGAGAAAAGGCTAAAATCTACGAATTAGGGCAAAAAAGTTTTATGGTCACAGCCCAAGAAGACAAAAATGAAGCCGGTGGATTTGTTCACAGTGGGGCTTTTATTTTAGTGGATAAGCAAAGACATGTGCGGGGTATTTATGATGGAACCCAAGAACAAGAGGTTAACCATTTAATGGAAGACATAGAACTATTATTGAAAGAAAAATAAATGAAAATCAATCAAGCCTTTCTTGGCCTATTGGCAGCAAGCACATTACTCCTTATTCAGTCATCTTGCCAAAGCAAGGAGGAAATTTTCAGGCAACAATATGTGGTGGAAGGAATGATGCAATACGAGAAACACTGTGAAAATTGCCATCAGAAAGAGGGTTCAGGATTAAAAGATTTATACCCTCCTTTAGCCAAAACAGACCTTTGGAAAAGATTAAATGCGAGTCAAATTGCCTGCATCATCAAAAATGGCCAAAAAGAAGCCATTCTAGTGAATCAAAAATCATATCAAAATTACATGCCAGGGAACAATAAATTAGAAGCACTGGATGTAGCTGAAATCGTTACCTATCTTCGTGATAAATGGGGAAATGACCCTCGGATTTTTTCTTTAGATAGTGCTCGATTGGCTTTAAAAAACTGTCCTTAGTCGGTCGGGAAACTCTCCACCGTCAAGACAGAATTGGTTACGTGACGTAAGGAATAGTGGGTAAAGTCCTGAGCGGCATCCATACCGACACCGTAAATGATTTCTTTCTTAGTACGTATTTGAACGGGCTTATCCGTAAAGACGCGCTTTTCTTCAGGCAACCAAGTAAATTCTTCCGTCTTTAACGTTTCCTCTTGTTGCACATTAAAAATCTGCACATTCCCCATCAGTTTATAGGAATTCTTTTGCTTAAAAAAATGAGCGGAGTCGCCTCTGATCTGCGAAGTAACATTTCCCATTTTATCGTAAAACCAAAGTTTTACTTCTTTGGGATATACTCGATCTTCAGAATATAAAGTGATTTGGGAGGGTGTCACCATTCGGACTACGGTTCTTGCCGAATCAGAATAGACCATATCGATATCCGTTAATTCGGATTTCGGGCCAACATACATCAGGTTTTTAGCTGTTTTTTCTTCTCGACAAGCTAGAGAAACAATTGACAGTACAAGCAGCAAAAAGAGATTTCTCAAATCGCGCATGGGACGTGTTAGTTGAGTTTTACCTTTTGGAACCAAAGATCACTAAGTGTTAAGCCAATGGTAATTCGTTGGTATTGTTCTTCTAAACCATTATCCGCCAAGACGCCGCGTTTACCAATTTGGTATGCGATATTCAAGTAAGAAAGATTTCGTAAAGGCAAAGCAAGCCCTAGACTGACATACTTATCCACAGCATATTTGCCATTTCCTAAGTAATCATACGGGGTAGTGGAATAACTGAATCCCGCACGGTAAGTCGCTCTTTTAAAATAATTGGATATAGCTTCAAAATCAGGAGTATATTCTCCACCTACTGACCAGCGTGAACTGACAGGTAGTTTGGTAGAACGTCCTAAATTATTTTCCACTTTGGTCCAATCTGTTCTGGAATAATCTATCCCAATCATCCAGTTGGCTAATTTTTCTATGCTGACACCGAAGTGTTGAGTAACGGGAAGGTTTTGAGTAAATGGAGTTGACTTATTTAAGGTATCCGCATTGATGGCCGTAATTCCGGAAAGATCCATGATGGCGAAACGCTTCAATTGCTTCGAGCTAAGGGTAGAACTTAAATCAAAGGAGGTCCCCAGATTGACATAAAGGTCATTTTTCAATTGTTTGCGATAGGCCAAACCACCTCTAAAAAGAAAATCTGAATAATCTATCCTATTTTCTAATTGTATTTTGTAGTACTGTCCATCTGATAAATTCTGGGTAGAAACATTACGATTGACCGTTCCAAATAAATAATCGATACCGACACCCACATAAAAATCTTTGCCAATTCGGACACCGTTATTGAATGTCAACTTAGTCACACCACCACTACCATCGTAGCTATAAATTAAGCTATCTACGCCTAATAAGTTTAAACGACGAAACGATCGGGTTGCATATTCCACAGAAGAATGAGGACGTATTCCGATAGATGCTGTCCAGCGACTAGAAATGGGTAATGTTAAATTTAAGGAATGGTAATTTCCGCCAAAAATTTGCTGGCGCTGACGCGTATCTTGTAATTCTTTTAGTTCTGTTTTGGCACCTACTTCAAAAACGGTGTATCTATTTCTTGCCAATAGAGCCGGGTTGATCATATTGGTATAAATTCCATTGGAATTGGATACTCCTAAACCACCCATCATGGCATTACTTGGGCTTCCTCCCTCATCCAACTCCCCCATCCCAATATAGGAAAGTGGCGAATTCAAAATAGTTTGGGCAGAAGTTTGAAAACTATAAATGGCACTAAATAATAAGCTAAGTGCTAAAAACAAGGCTCGGCTTGCTTTTAATTTAGAATTTTGGATAATCAAAGGACGAAGAATCATAAAATAATTTACCATACAGCTTAGCCTGTAAGTCTGCAAAGGTCGTACTTTTTTTTCACATTCGACTAAGTTATTCTCTATATTTGGGGGCAAAATTGATAATTCAGATGAGAGCAGCATTGGCTAATTGGTATTTATTGGAAAATTCGGCGGAGGATATATTATTTTTTGGTGGGATATTGGTTATTGGCCTAGTACTGAGAAGGTTCTTTTCCAATTCCTTTTCTAAAATCATTTTCCGTTTTTTGCCAAATCAGTTTATCCAGGTTCAAGATTGCATCCAATTGTTGAGAAAACCTGTAGAGCTTTTGCTGTTTTGGATCTTTCTGTATTTCAGTATTCAATATTTGCATGTTCCTAGCGCTTGGCATTTCAATCCAGTTGAAAAATTTGGTTTGTTGTTTTTATTGCAAAAAGCCTTTGAAACAGCCGTCATCATTACATTCACTTGGTTAGTGGTCCGGATGTTAAAGGTGATTATTTTGATTGCCCAACAAAAATGGCAGGGGGTAGAGCAAAAGTCAAAACAACAATTCATTCCATTCCTGAACGACTTAGGTATGGTATTTATTATTGCTGGGTCTGGATTTGTCTTATTGGGTCGAGTGTTTCAAGTAGATGTCATGGCCCTCATTACAGGATTAGGATTAGGAGGATTGGCCTTGGCTTTGGCGGCACGAGAAACCTTAGAAAATCTATTTGCATCATTTACTATTTTTCTTGATTTACCCTTTGTGGTGGGGGATAGCATTCAGGTGGGGGGTATATCAGGAGATGTCGAAAAAATTGGCTTTAGAAGTACCCGCTTAAGAGCTTTGGATGGCAATTTAATCATGATTCCAAATCGTTTATTAACGTCCCAATCCTTAGAAAACATGAGCGATCGGAACTTCCGTCGGGCGAAATATACCTTGTCTTGCTCGCTTCAAAGTAAACCTGAACAAATTCAAACAGTTTTACCTCAAATCGAACAACTTATTTTGGCAGAACCACTATGCAAGAAAAAAGCCCCCAAAATTATATTTGAGGGCTTTGGTACGTATTCTTTAGATATCTCCATTACATTTTTTGTCCAAACGAGTGATTTTGGCAAATTCCAAAGCGTCAAACAAGAGATTAATTTAGGCATTTTAACCTGTTTACATCAAGCGGGAATTAGCTTAGTAAGCAGTGCAGCGGCTCCTAATATGAACTAGCCAACTAGTTCTTTCAAATCTTCATCATGTATCATTTTACGCTCATCTGCCATCAATAGGAAGCGAGTGTATAGTTTATCCAATTCCGATTTTTCCAATTCAAAACCTAGTAACTGCAAACGATGACGTAAGGCAGCTCGGCCAGAACGTGAAGTCAATAAGATAGCAGAAGAAGGAACTCCTACATCTTCAGGATTCATGATCTCATAATTTTGAGCATGTTTCAAGAAGCCATCTTGGTGGATACCAGATGAGTGAGCAAAAGCATTTGCTCCTACAACCGCTTTATTAGCTTGAACAGGCATACCCATCAAATTAGAAACTAAATTAGAAATGGGATATAAATATTTTGGATTGATTCCTGTTGTAAATCCTAGGTCTTTGTGTACATTTAAAATCATGGCTACTTCTTCCAAAGAAGTATTTCCGGCTCTTTCACCGATACCATTAATGGTTACCTCCACTTGACGAGCACCCGCCTGTATTCCTGCGATGGTATTGGCTGTAGCCAAACCTAAATCATTGTGATTATGCATGGAGATGGTAGCCTGATGGATATTATCAACATGCTCAAACAGGTACGAAATACGCTGATGCATTTGGTGGGGCAATAAATAACCCGTGGTATCAGGGAGGTTGACCACCGTGGCTCCAGCCTTGATCACTGCTTGGGTTAGTTGAGCTAAAAAAGGCAAATCCGCACGGCCAGCATCTTCTGCAAAAAACTCCACATCTTCCACATAGGATTTGGCATATTCTACTGCCCAAATAGCCTGCTCTATAATTTTCTCACGAGTTGAATTGAACTTATGCTTGATGTGTACATCTGAAGCACCAATTCCTGTATGTATTCGTGGCTTACGTGCTGACTTTAAAGCCTCTGCAGCTGCGTCAATATCTTCTTTTCTTGCACGTGTTAAACCACAGACTGTAGCCTCTGTAATCACTTCCGCAATGGCCTTTACCGAAGCAAAGTCGCCTGGGGAAGAAATGGGGAAACCCGCCTCAATGATATCGACACCTAATTTTTCGAGTTCTTTTGCTACTTCGATTTTTTCCTCACGGTTTAACTGACAACCGGGTACTTGTTCTCCATCGCGTAAAGTGGTATCAAATATTTGTATACGATTATTCATAGGTTTGTTTCTGTTAATTAGTTGGCAAAACTAGCTTTAATTACATTATTAACCAAAAAACAAAAATGCCACGATGGTAAATTTTTAGATTAAAAATCCGTAAAAATTAAAATAAACAGATTAATTAAGAATAAAAATCTAAATTATATGCAAAATTCAGAATAATCACCTTTTATACGAGTTATGTCTAGAATAAAATTTTATTAAATAAAATCAATTTTATTTTTTACTAATGATCCCTAATTCAAATCCCGAAATTGTTTGATACAACTATATCGGTTAACTAAAAGCTTGATTTATCAATAACTTGATAGAAAATTGGCAATAAAAAAGTTTTGAAAATCGTTTAACGCTCAACGCTGTCAAGGTTTGAAACCTTGACAGCGTTAGGAAAAGGTGAGCGTTTTTTGCTTTTTACCATAAAAAAAAGGGGCAATAAATTGCCCCTTTTCCCTTGTTTAAACATCGCTATATTAGCTACGCTCTGGACGAAGGCTACGTACCGCAGCACCAGCTCTCCACATTTCAGAGTCGTGTAATTCCGCTAACTCAGCTTCTAATTTCACACGGTAATCTGGCTTTGAGTTCAAATCGATTGAACGAGCAGCCTCCGCTTGAGTTTTTACTGAATTATATAATTTCTCAAATACAGGTTTAGTAGCCTCTTTGAAAGGTCTCCACCAATCCAATGCACCACGTTGAGCCGTAGTAGAACAGTTGGCATACATCCAATCCATTCCATTCTCCGCTACTAATGGCATCAATGACTGCGTCAATTCTTCCACCGTCTCATTGAAAGCCTCTGAAGGTGAGTGACCGTTCTCGCGCAATACTTCATATTGTGCAGCAAAAATACCTTGGATAGCACCCATCAATGTTCCACGCTCACCTGTCAAGTCAGAAGTTACTTCTTTGTAGAAATCTGTTTCAAACAAATATCCTGAACCTACACCGATTGCCATGGCGATACATTTCTCACGAGCTTTACCTGTTGCATCTTGATATACAGCAAAGGAAGAGTTCAACCCTTTACCTTCTACGAACAAACGACGAAGTGAAGTACCAGAACCTTTAGGAGCTGCTAAGAATACATCCACATCCGCTGGAGGGATAATACCTGTTTTCTCTTTGTAGGTAATACCGAATCCGTGAGAGAAGTACAATGACTTACCAGCTGTCAAATATTTCTTCACTGTTGGCCACATTTCAATTTGAGCCGCATCTGAAAGTAAATAACAGATAATCGTTCCTTTTTGAAGCGCTTCTTCAATTTCAAATAAGTTTACACCTGGAACCCAGCCGTCAGCAACAGCCTTGTCATAGGTTTTCCCTTTACGTTGACCTACAATCACATTCAGACCATTGTCTTTCATGTTCAATGCTTGACCTGGACCTTGAACTCCATAACCAATAACTGCAATTGTTTCATCAGCCAATACTTGTCTAGCTTTCTCTAATGGAAACTCTTCTCTTGTTACTACATCTTCAACAACCCCACCGAAATTAATCTTTGCCATTTTCGTTTTTGTTTAATTTATATTCTTTTCTAATCTATTATACTTTCTATACTTATACAATTTCCCAGTCACCTTCCGGTAAATACTCCACTAATCCTTTTTCTGTTTTACCTACAGCTACACGGCCTGACTTAATATATTCCAATATTTCCCATTGCTTCAAATAAGCATAGAATTCATTGATTTCTTCTTCAGATCCATTTTTTTCTACCACCACATAATCTAAACCCCAATGAACCACCTTGGCATTCCAATCCAAATTAATGGTTTTTACATCCAAAGCGGGTGAGCCCAAAGGCGTGGCTATTTTAAATAAGGCGATTTCATTGAACACAATTTCATCGTCTAAATAACCAAATACCGCCAATACATCCGTGATCTTGCGTATTTGACGCACCAATTTTTCCACAATTTCCCGGTTCTCATTGCGAATCACAATGGTAAATCGAGACACCCCTTTACGCTCGGTTTCTGAAACGGTCAAACACTCAATATTCAGCCTTCTGCGCGTAAATATAATCGTGATACGATTCAATAAACCAATCGTGTTGGTAGTAAATACCGATATAGTGTAAGTTGTCAACATATAATTTCTACTCAAGCATTACTTTAGTCACACAAGCACCCGCAGGTACCATAGGAAATACATTCTCTTCTTTTTCACAAATAATCTCCAATAAATAAGGCTTATTCGAGTTCAATAAGGTATCTAAAGATTCCCCTAAATTATTTCGGTCACTCACCGTATGCCCATCGATTCCAAAGCCTTTAGCGATGGTTATAAAATCAGGGTTTTGTAATTCCACAAAGGAATAACGATTATCAAAGAACATGGATTGCCACTGACGAACCATGCCTAAGAAATTATTATTTAAGATGATAATCTTCACAGCTAAACCACTTTGTGCGATTGTCCCTAATTCTTGCAAAGTCATCTGGAATCCACCATCACCAATCACTGCAACGACCTCACGATCAGGAACGGCTACTTTCGCTCCAAAGGAAGCAGGCAAGGCAAAGCCCATGGTCCCTGCTCCTCCGCTCGTTACAATGGAATTATGCTTCTTGAATCGGTAATACCGGTTGGTAATCATTTGGTGTTGACCTACATCCGTCACCACTACTGCTTCTCCTTTAGTCTTATCAGACAATAAGGCTATGGCCTCTCCCATTTTGATTTGATTACCTTCATGATATAAATCTTTCTTGGTAATCTTTTCATACTCCTCGTCGTCATACTTCTTGAACTCCACTCTCCACTCACTATGATCGGCCTTTTTCACTAAGGGCAATAAAGCTTTTAAGGCAGCTTTGGCATCTCCAACTACGGGTGCATCAGCTTTCACATTCTTATCGATCTCACTTGGATCCACCTCAATGTGCACCACTTTGGCTTGTTTGGCATAGGTACTTAAATCACCAGTGATACGGTCATCAAAACGCATCCCAATAGCAATCAAAACATCACATGAATTGGTCAACACATTGGCTCCATAGTTTCCATGCATACCTGGCCAACCCACAAAAAGCGGATGATCTGCATCCATGGCTGACATCCCCAATAGGGTTGTAGCCACGGGAATACCTGTTTTCTCTACAAATTCCTTTAATTCATTTTCTGCCTGAGCAATTAATACTCCATGACCTGCCAAAATATAAGGACGCTTAGCTCCATTAATCAACTTAGCGGCAGCCTCCACATGTTCTTCTTTTGGCTCTAATCTTGGTTTGTAGGATATAATCGAATCGCATTTTTTGTATTCAAATGGAATCGACATCATTTCTGCTTGCGCAGAACGTGTTATTTCAATTAAAACAGGTCCTGGCCTACCCGTTTCCGCTATGTAAAATGCTTTCGCAATTATCTCAGGGATTTCGTTAGGGTCCACAATTTGATAATTCCACTTCGTAATCGGCATGGACATGCCAATCACATCACATTCCTGAAAAGCATCGGTACCCAATAAATTGGTTTTCACTTGACCTACGATACAGACCAAGGGAGTAGAATCCAACATGGCATCGGCAATAGGTGTAATTAAATTAGTAGCTCCAGGGCCTGAAGTTACTAAGCAAACCCCCGCCTTATTCAGCATACGGGCATAGCCCTGAGCGGCATGACCAGCACCCTGTTCGTGGCGCACTAAAATATGCTTTAATTGATCACGATAATCAAACAAAGCATCGTAGGTAGGCATAATGGCCCCACCTGGATATCCGAAAATGGTACTCACCCCCTGCTCAACCAACGATTGCATAACCGCTTGAGCCCCAGTTTTAAAATTTGAGGATTGAGTTGATGTGGGTTGAGTAGCTTCTATTTGGGTTTTTCCCATGGTAACAATTGGTCTTTATTTTGTTTCAGTTAAATGGTTCGACTAATTTAAGTCATACGCATCTAGAAAAAAATTGAATTGGTCATTTTTTACAAATCTGTGACACAACCTAAGCTGGCTGATGACACATTTTTGATGTATTTTCTCAAAACTCCAGAAGTGTGCTCAGAAACCAAAGGTTTCCACAATTTACGGCGTTCTGCCAATTCTTCATCCGATACGTGCAAGATAATCCGATTATCTATTGCATCAATCGTAATTTTATCCCCGTCCTTAACCAATCCTATGTTTCCTCCTTCTTGCGCCTCTGGCGTCACGTGACCTACGACAAAACCGTGCGTTCCTCCTGAGAAACGTCCATCCGTAATCATCGCCACACTATTTCCTAAACCCGCTCCCATCAAAGCAGAAGTTGGCTTTAGCATTTCTGGCATTCCAGGACCACCTTTAGGGCCTTCATTTCTGATGACCACCACATGCCCTGGCTTAATTTCTCCTTTGGAGATAAACTCAATCACCTCTTCTTCGCGCTCACACACTTTGGCTGTACCCTCAAAACGCTCTCCTTCTTTACCTGTAATTTTTGCAACAGCACCTTCCGTAGCCAAATTGCCATATAATATTTGCAAGTGACCCGTAGCTTTGATCGGTGTAGCTACAGGATATATAATTTTTTGTGTTTCAAAATTCAAATCGGGAGCCTCAGTTAAATTCTCCGCCATAGTCTTACCTGTCACGGTCAAACATTCTCCATGTAAAAAGCCTTGCTGCCATAAATATTTCAAAATAGCTGGCATTCCACCAATAGCTAACACATCTTCCATGTAATATTTACCGGAAGGTTTCAAATCAGCCAATAATGGAGTACGATCCGAAATATCCTGAATATCTTTCAAGGTAAATTTGATCCCCGCCGAATGTGCAATGGCCAAATAATGTAATACTGCGTTGGTCGAACCTCCTAATGCCATCACCACAGTCATAGCATTTTCAAAGGCATGACGTGTCATGATATCCCGTGGACAAATATTCTTCTCCAACAAAACCTTCATGGCCGCACCTATGGCCAAACATTCTTCTTTTTTACCTTCGTGCGTAGCTGGGTAAGTCGATGAATTAGGCAATACCAAACCCATGGCCTCCATCGAAGATGCCATAGTGTTAGCGGTATACATACCTCCACAAGCACCTGGGCCTGGGATGGAATTACGAATAACTCCTTCGTAATCTTCATCAGAAATGTTTCCCGCAAATTTCTTTCCTAAAGCTTCGAAAGCCGAAACAATATCTAATTTCTCTCCTTTGTATAAACCTGATTTAATGGTTCCTCCGTAAACAAGCATGCCTGGACGATTCAAACGAGCCAAAGCCATCATAGCTCCCGGCATATTCTTATCACACCCTACGACAGCAATAACACCATCATACCACTGGGCTCCTACCACGTTTTCAATGGAATCTGCAATGATATCACGGGATGGCAAAGAATAGCTCATGCCATCATTTCCGTTGGTCATACCATCCGACACCCCAATGGTGTGAAAAATCAAACCCACCATGCCGTTCTCCTGAATTCCTTTTTTCACATGGACCGACAAACCATTTAAGTGCATGTTACATGGGTTACCTTCATAACCTGTACTAGCAATACCAATTTGTGCTTTTTGCATGTCCTCAGAAGTCAATCCGATTCCATACAACATCGCCTTAGCTGCAGGGTTTGTAATCTCTTGAGTAAGCGTTTTGGAGAATTTATTTAATGACATAGTCTTTTGGTATGAAATTTTTTCAAACAACAAATATACGCAATCCTATTTGTCTGAAACAAAAGATTCCCAAATAATGTATGGGTAATCAAGGAATTGCAAAATTTTTTAAAGGTATCTTACAAGCTTTCGCTGGATTTATTTTCTCCTACTTGCTGGCGCCACATAGCATAATATAAACCTTTGCTTTCAATGAGCTGCTCATGCGAACCTTGTTCGACTATGCGTCCCTTTTCCAGCACATAAATTCGAGTCGCGTGCATGATGGTCGATAAACGGTGCGCAATCAAAATAGTCAAATGCTCTGCTTCCTGAGAAATAGCCCGAATCGTTTCCGAGATTTCCTCTTCTGTTAAGGAATCCAGTGCCGAGGTCGCTTCATCAAAAACCAATAAATTAGGATCACGCAATAATGCCCGGGCAATACTCAAACGCTGCTTTTCTCCACCTGACACCTTCACTCCACCCTCACCAATCAAGGTATCCAAACCTTTGTCGGCACGGGCCAATAACGTTTGACAAGCCGCTTTTTCCAATACTTCTAAACAATGGGCATCAGTAGCATTCGGATTGACAAACAATAAATTTTCACGAATAGAGCCTGAAAACAATTGGGTATCCTGGGTCACAAAACCTATTTTCTTTCTCAATTGATCGAAGTCGATGTGTTCCCCTTCCTCGCCATTGTAAAACACTTTTCCTTTTTTTGGACGGTACAAACCTACCAGCAATTTCACTAATGTCGATTTTCCAGCACCTGATGGACCCACAAAAGCAATGGTCTCACCTCCTTTGACATCAAAACTTATATTGTTCAAGGCTTCCGAATTAGCGGATTGATGCTGAAAACTGACTTGATCAAATTGCAAGGTTTGAATCGAAGAGATGGCCTTAGGATTCTCTGGCTTCTTCTCTACGGGAATGTTCAAAATCTGTTCAAAATTCTGCAAAGATACCTCGGCCTCTCGGTAGGTATTCACCACATTACCAATCTCTTGTAATGGATTAAACAAGAAGAAGGAATAGATATTTAAGGAATAAAACTGACCAATAGTGATTTGACCTTGATAAATTAAATAAATCAAGACGACTACCATGAGCATACGCAATAAATTCACGCAAGTTCCCTGAACAAAGGCCATAGAACGCACATAACGTACTTTCTTCAACTCCAACAATAAGATTTTCTCTGTGGTGGCATTCAAATGACGAATTTCCTGATCTGCCAATCCAAGGGATTTTACCAACTCAATATTTCTTAAAGATTCCGTAGTGGAACCTGCCAAGGCGGTGGATTCTTTGACAATTTGTATCTGTATGGTCTTAATTTTCCGACTCAGCACGGATGAAACAAAGGCGATTAGCGGTCCTGTCAATAAAAACAGAGGCAAAATCATCCAGTGTACTGAAAAGGCATAGACTGAGATAAAAATCAAGGCAATGACCGATTGAAATAGAATATTAATACCAACTGTGATTAATTTCTCCACGTCGATACGCACCTTTTGCAATTTCCCTAATGTTTCTCCTGAACGCTGATCTTCAAAGGTTTCATAGGGCAATTCCAAGGAATGACGAATACCATCGGAATACAAATTGGCTCCTACCTTTTGTGTTACGGTATTGATGACGTAATCCTGGAAATTTTTGGCTACTCGAGAAACGAATGCCACTCCGACAGAAGCCAACGCTAAAGGCCAAATAGCCTGAATGAATTGGTCCATGGTATGGGTATTCGAACGATATACGGCCGCCACATCATCAATGATTTTCCTAAAAATATAGGGGTCCATCAATGAAAAAATCTGGTTGGTAGCAGCTAGCGCTAAGGCTCCCACCACACGCCATCGGTAATGACTTAAATAGGTAAATAATAATTTCATCGGGAATTGTCTAATGGTGAAGGTAAAAATCTTGAACGTGTTCAAGCGAATTTGGGTTCCCCAAGCCCATAAAACTGTTAAAATCTAGTTAATGCCATCCCCGCCACTGTCTTACCAATGGATAAGGAAGAAGTAGCTGCCGGACTAGGTGCATTTAATATGTTAATGATTTTGGCATCTTCAACGATGGAAAAATCATCCAATAAACCTCCATTGCGATCGCAAGCTTGGGCGCGTACTCCCGCACCACCTTCCACTAAATCTTGCTCCTGAATTTCGGGAATTAACACTTGCAAGGCTTTTGTAAAAGCTTCTTTGGAGAAGCTACGATACATTTCTCCCATACCTGTTTCCCAATATTTGGCAGCCACTTTTTGAAAGCCTGGCCAAGTTAAGGTATTCCAAAGTTCTTTGAAATCGACCCCTAATTTCTTATAACCTTCTTTTTTAAAGGCCAATACCGCATTAGGTCCCGCCTCCACGCCACCTCGCATCATACGTGTAAAGTGTACCCCTAAAAACGGGAAATTAGGGTCTGGCACGGGATAAATGAGGTTTTTAACTAAATACTCTTTCTCTTTTCTCAATTTAAAATACTCTCCTCTAAAGGGCACAATTCGTACGTCTAGAGGCTCTCTTTGCGACAATTGGGCAACTTCGTCAGAATATAAACCCGCACAATTGATAATCAATTTGGTTTCATAAACCCCTTTGACCGTTTCTACTATGGAATAACTGATGCCTTTGGTAATACCAATTACTTGTTCATTCAAATGAATGCTACAACCCGCTTCTTGGATTTTTTCGGCTAATTTAGCAGCTACCACTCGGTAATCCACGATTCCCGTTTGTGGCACCCACATCCCCTCAACCCCCGTCACATAAGGTTCATGTTCTTGCATTTCAGCCAAAGAAAGTTTCTTTAAACCTTCCAAACCATTTTGTTGGCCTCGTTGATATAAATTCTCCAATTGACTTCTCTGCTCGTGATTACTGGCCACCACGATCTTCCCTGTCAACTCATAAGGAATAGATTCCCTATCGCAGAATTCAATTAATTGATGATAACCTTCGATGCAATTTTGGGCTTTTAAGGAGCCCGGTTTGTAATACAATCCTGAGTGAATAACGCCGGAATTGTTCCCTGTTTGATGCAGAGAAACCATATTTTCCTTTTCGAATAGGGCGATTTGCAAATCGGGTTTTGCTTCCAATAATCGATGGGCTGTTGCCAGACCTACGATACCACCACCCACAATAATTACATCTAAAGCCATGAATGTCAAATTGTTTAAAAATGATACAAATATACAGAATCGGGTGGTGGAATTATCAATTAATTATCACTAGCTTGATAATTTATGTCAAGGGGAAAGCCTCTTTTTTTGTAGCTTTGCTAGTGCTAAGCATGGGGTTAAGATAACTGGTTTAGTTGTTCTTAGGTTTATTATTTGTGTTTAGTCATTAAGTTAAGTTAATGGCACTAAGATTTGACAACTTTTGAAAAGTTGTCAAATCTCGTTGTCAAATGGAAGGTTCAAGTTGTCAAATCTACCAACCTATGATGATATTCATTAGAATTACTTGTACACCTATTTTAAACCATCAATAAAAATTGAATCCACAAATCGCCCAATTATACCAGATTGCTCAAAAGCCTAGTCGACTGATTCTAGGCTTGATGTCGGGTACCTCCTTGGATGGATTAGACCTAGCGCTTTGTCGGTTTAGTGGATTTGGCCTAAACACCCAGGTGGAATTAGTCAAACACCAGACCATTGCCTATCCTGAGGAATTCAAGCAAGCCATTCGCGAGGTTTTTGCCAAGGAGCAGATTCATTTTCCTAGTTTATCGACTTTGAATGCGCAAATAGCTCGCTTACATGCGCAATATATTTTGGACAGTTTACAAAGCTGGGGGATTACCCCACAAGAAGTAGACGCCATTGCCTCTCACGGACAAACCGTGATGCATCGCCCGATGCGTTCAGGGAATTTGCCCGACTCTACCTTGCAGATTGGCGATGGGGACCATATCGCGCATTTGACAGGTATCATTACTTTATCCGACTTCCGACAAAAACACATCGCAGGTGGTGGCGAAGGTGCACCTTTGGCTGTTTATGGCGACTATTTTTTATTCTCTAAAAAAGGAGAACATCGAATCTTGTTGAACATTGGCGGCATTGGAAATTTTACGTATTTGTCGGCCAGTCAAGACCCCAAAGACATTTTAGTGACAGATACAGGACCTGGTAATACTTTGTTGGACGCTTATGTGCGCCAACATTTCCCAGGTTTTCATTATGATAAAGATGCGCGACTAGCCCGACAAGGGATTTTGCATATTCCTTTATTGGACTCTTTGTTGAATTTACCTTTTTTCCAAGAAGCTTTCCCCAAAAGCACTGGGCCTGAATATTTCAATTTGGCATTATTAAATCAGGTCATTCAAGAAAATGGATATTCTTTGACCCCTGTAGATACGCTAAGAACCTTGACTGAATTGACGGCCCAAAGCATCTCCAAGGCCATGCAACGTTATATTCCAGCGATTCAAACGATGGATTGTCGATTGATTGTCAGTGGTGGAGGAAGTAAAAATCCATTGTTGATGGAGCGCCTTGCCAAGATTAATCCTCATATGCAAGTAAGCGAAAGCGATCAATTGGGGATAGCCTCTGAAGCTAAGGAAGCTGTGCTTTTTGCCTTGTTGGCCAACGAGACATTGATGGATGATCAAGTAGCAGCGAATAGACGATTAGGGGATTCCCCTTGGTTAAGTTTAGGAAAAATTAGCCTACCGAACTAAATTTGTCTATGAAATGGAAAATAGAGGACGCTATCCTTTTCGAAAACAGCGATTTTTTTGTCATCAATAAACCTTCTGGAATCTCCACCTTGGATGAGCGCAAAGATGTGTTTGCTCCCAACATTTTACGGTTGGCCAAGGCCTATTCGGATGATGCGCAGGTGGGACACCGCTTAGACAAAGAGACCTCGGGCGCTTTGGTGATTGCGAAGAACCCAGAGGCATACCGACATATTTCCATGCAATTTGAGCATCGAGAAACGGCCAAGCGCTACCATGCCGTGGTGGAAGGCATGCATGATTGGGATGGCATGTTGGTCAATTTACCCATTCTCCCTTTGAAAGATGGGATTGTAGTCATAGACCGAGCGAAAGGAAAACATGCCGAGACCTGGTTTCAAACCTTGAAAGTGTACAAAAATTATACCTTGGTGGAGTGTATGCCCATCACGGGACGTATGCACCAGATACGTATTCACTTAGCTTGCCTAAAGGCCCCCATTGTGGCGGATGCTATGTATGGCGGTAAGGATATTTATTTATCGGAATTAAAAAAGAAGTTTCATCTCAAACAAGATACGGAAGAGTTGCCCTTAATTCGTCGGGTAGCCTTGCATGCGCATAGTTTGAGTTTCAATTTATTGGATGGTAGCCCTATCACGGTAGAGGCACCTTACCCGAAAGATTTCGGAGTGCTTGTTAAACAGTTGGAGAAGTTTTCGTAATTTTGGCCCTTTGGCTCCGTAGTTCAATGGATAGAATGTAGGTTTCCGGTACCTAATATGAAGGTTCGATTCCTTCCGGGGTCACAAAATAATGAATCAGTTATACGAGAGGACATTTCAACAAGGGATGTCCTTTTTTATGTAAGATGATTTCTGAATTTATCAAAAAGAATATTAAATCATAAAATTGATAAGATTTAATCTACTCATTTAAAAAGTATAAATTTAAAACATCATCCTTTGAATTCTTACGGCATTCAAAATTGCCAAAAGAGCTACACCCATATCTGCAAATACGGCCTCCCACATGGTCGCTAATCCATCAGCTCCCAAGATTAAAACAATTGCTTTTACTGAAAAGGCCAATATGATATTTTGATATACAATACTTCTTGTGGCTTTGCTAATTTTGATGGCAGTTATAATTTTCGATGGCTGGTCTGTTTGAATAACTACATTGGCCGTTTCTATAGCTGCATCACTTCCCATCGCCCCCATAGCAATGCCTACGTCGCTTAAAGCCAATACAGGAGCATCATTTATTCCATCGCCCACAAATGCTATTGTTTTTGTTTTATCCCGTTTTAACTCTTCTACTTTTTGTACTTTATCCTCGGGTGATAAGTCGCCAAACGCAGTGTCTATTCCTAAGAATTTTGTCACTTTTTGGACGATAGCATTTTTGTCCCCACTTAGCATTATTGTTTGAGAAATCCCATTTTTATGCATTTGTCTTATAGCGTCTAGCGCATCTTCCTTCACTTCGTCCGCAACAATCACATATCCTGAATATTGATTATTGATTGCTACTACCACAATGCTTTCAACAATATTATCAATATCCTCATTGTATTCTATATTAAATTTTTTTAACAGCTTAGTGTTACCGGCTAATACGTCTATCTTATTCACTTTACCTTTAAGTCCATGACCTGAAATCTCATGTACTTCATCTACCACGTATGTGTATGATTCATTCTTTACATACTCGACAATCGCTTTTGCAATGGGGTGTGTAGATTTGCTTTCAATTGCAGAAAGCGTCTTCATGAACTCTATCTTGTCCATACCTTTTGTTACAATTTCTTGTACCTTAAAAACACCTGCCGTAAGTGTTCCCGTCTTGTCCATTACTACAGTATTTACTTTTGCCATTAATTCCAAATAGTTAGAACCTTTAAACAAAATACCGTTTCTTGAAGCAGCGCCAATTCCACCAAAATAGCCTAATGGTATAGATATAACCAATGCACACGGACAACTGATTACTAAGAAAATCAATGCCCTATAAAGCCATTCATTAAATACATAAGTATCCAAAACAAAGTAAGGAATCCCGACCAATGCGACTGCTAAAAAGAAAACAACTGGGGTATAGACTCTGGCAAACTTTCTAATGAATAATTCGGTTTGTGCTTTACGTGCGGTTGCATTTTGTACCAAATCTAAAATTCTTGAAATTGAGCTATCCGCAAACTTCTTTGTTACTCTCAGTTGAATTACCTTTTCAAGGTTCAGCATACCGGCTAAAACTTGCCCTCCTTGATATATAGATTTTGGTTTACTTTCACCCGTAAGAGCTGACGTATTAAAGCTGCTACCAAGACTTAACATTTCACCATCTAGCGGCACTTTTTCACCAACCTTTATTTGTATGATTTCTTTTATTTGAACCGAATTAGGATTTACTTCCTCATATTTATTGGCTCTAAGAACGCTTGCTGAAGTGGGTCTTACATCAAGTAAAGCCTTAATGTTATTTTTAGCTTTATTGACTGCAGCACCTTGAAACAATTCGCCAATTGCATAGAACAACATTACTGACACACTTTCAGCATATTGACCTATGGCAAAAGCACCGACTGTAGCCAATACCATTAATGTAAATTCAGTGAAAAAATCTTTATTAACAATGGCCTTCCAACCTGCCTTGATTACCGGCAGTCCAACAGGAAGATAAGCAATTGCATACCATGCAAGTCGAACATAGTTTGTAAAGAAAGAAAATTTGAAGTAGTTATCCGATATAAGACCAATGCTGAGCATCGCAAAACTTATGATGGAAGTCTGGTATTCTTTCCAATTGATACCCACATTTTTTACTTTTGGTAACCGGTCAACGCTTCTAATATTCTGCTCTTTATTTAACAATTGTTTTCCTCGTTCATTCGTATAAATTTCTTCTTCCGAACAACAATTCATTTTATCAGTTACGTTTGAGTTATGCTTGTCGTTGGAGTCTGTATTTATCATCTAATATAAATTTAAAATAGGAATCATTTTTCTTTTCAAATATGTTAATTGAACCCTATTTGAAGGTTAATGAGTAAAAGTCTATAATCTTAAAATTACAGATTTTCCTCAAGTCGAAATCACTTATATCAAACTCTTTTGAAAGCGTTGATATTGGTTTTGACCAAACAAGATCGTAAAGTTCTTTGCGGGATAAATTGTTAATTTTCAACATTGGAAGAGTTCTTTTTACTTCCTCCAATTTACACGAAGTTTTAGATATTTGAATTTGTGCAGCAAACCTCCAAAAACACACCAATTGCTGCACACAAAATCCTCAAAATACGTCAATAAACACAAAAAATGGGTTCAGGCAATAATGAACTGCACCCAATTGTTTGGACAAAATTAAACAATTGATTTTAGATAATGAGCTCGGTAGTTTACCGGGCTCATTCCTTTTAAATTCATTTTGATTCGTTCATGATTATAGTATTTAATATAGCTTTGATTTCTTTTTTTAATTGCTGTATTGATTAAGATTTATTGTTGTAATAAAGTTCTGATTTTAGTATGCCAAAGAAGTTTTCAATGACTGCATTATCCAAGCAGTTCCACTTTCTAGACATACTTTGTGTCACTTGTTGACTAGCTAATTTCTTTTAATAATGCTTCATCTGGAATGCCACCCTTAATCTGAATGAAGGATTAGATTGGAGGTTTGCTTGTGTTGCTTGAATGTTTTGTCGAGTAATTTAACTACGTGGTTATAGTTGGGACTTTCAAGTAACTTATTTGCTTTTATGGTCAGGTAATTTAAGTTTTGTTTATGTCGAATCACAAAGAACACCTGATGGCTATCCCAAGTATTTAATAGGTTGAAATCATTGTAATAGCGATCAGCTACGATAACGCTTCCTTTTTGCATAGGAACATCAACAGATCCTTTGTTGTCAGCAGTCTTATCATCGGTGATATTCACGTAACATAATCAAGCAGCGTGTGCATTTTTATGGCTCCTTTGGCAGTCTTGTATTTAGCCCAGTCAAATAAAGAAAGACAAAGGCTTATGGTAGTCGAATCCAAAAGAAAGATCTTAGACTTAATTCTAAACTTAACTTGTTTAAACTGTCTAAGCTGTCCTATACTTTCCAACAGGCTGAAATAATATTCCTTAAATAAAGTATGATCCCGATTTTTATTTTGATAGCTAACAGAGGACTTGGATGGGGCTTTTTGAATACCCAAATTTAGATTTCCTGTTGCAGAACGTAGTCCATTACTAATATCTCGAACCGAGGTGCTCTTGGCGAACTAACAAAAAAGCCTGGAAACTAAATGCGTCCAAAATCAAAGCCTTTATTGTGCTTGTCAGTATGTTTTTTAAATACTAATTGAGAAAATTTACCTCCGTCAAGCTTGGAGATAATTTGAGAAAATAAACTTATGTTTACCATGGAAAGAGGCTCTGTTTTTGGGTTTTCCTCAAAGTTAATGGAGTTGAAAAAAACCTCTTCCTTTTTTTAAACGTTTAGGACGCTATTGATTCAATAATATGAATAAGATTATCCTTCTTTTTCTTTTTGTCTCGAGTAATTTGTTAGCACAAAATGTCCTCCTAAATAAATTGGAAGCCCAAGTAGATTTCTCTTTAAATGAATTATCTAGACTGAGTAAAACAGCTGGAAATAAAGTAAGCCCAAGAACCGTTCGCAACGATTCTTTGATTTTAGTTGCACCCAAAGACTGGTGTTCCGGATTTTTCGCCGGAAATCTATGGTACTTGTATGAATTAACGGGCAAAAAAAAATGGGCAGCCCAAGCTGAAAATTTTACCAATCCGCTCGAAAAAGAAAAAATGAATGCGGGTACCCACGACATGGGATTTAAAATGTTCACAAGTTTTGGAAATGGCTATCGAATCGACCAAAATCCTGCCTACAAAGAAATCCTCATTCAATCTGCTCGAACTAACATCAAGCGGTTCAATCCTAATACAGGAGTCATCCGCTCTTGGGACCATAGTCGAGATAAATGGGTAAACCCTACCATCATCGACAACATGATGAACCTCGAACTCCTTTTTTGGGCCTTCAAAGAAACCCGTGATTCAGCCTTTTACAAGGTGGCCGTTTCTCATGCGAATACCACCATGAAAAACCATTTTCGACCTGATTTTAGCTCTTATCACGTCATCGATTACGATCCCAATACCGGCCAAGTCCTCAAAAAAAATACCCATCAAGGCTTCGCCCATGAATCCTCTTGGGCCCGCGGCCAAGCCTGGGCACTCTACGGTTACACCGTTTGCTACCGTGAAACTGGCAAAAAAGAATACCTCCAATTGGCTGAAAACATCGCACAATTCCTCCTCAAGCATCCTCGCATGCCACAGGACTTAGTCCCTTTTTGGGACTTTGACGACCCCAAAATTCCCAATGTACCCCGTGATGCCTCTGCAGCGGCAATCATGGCTTCCGCATTTTACGATTTAGCAACACTACAACCTGATAAAAAAGCCTACTACCAAGGCTATGCCGACCAAATCCTTAGCTCCTTAAGCTCTCCTGCGTATTTAGCCCCAGTAGGCTCTGCCCACGGCATGTTGCTCCTACACAGCACTGGAGGATTGCCCAACGGATTTGAGGTGGATGCACCTATTATCTACGCCGACTACTATTTCCTCGAAGCACTTGTTCGTCAAAAAAATAAAAAATGAAACATCTCTTTCTATTCCTTTTTTTAATCAGCACACCCCTTTTCGCCCAGAAAAAACCGAATATCATTGTGGTTTTGGCAGACGACATGGGTTACAGCGACATCGGCCTATTTGGTTCCGAAATCAAAACCCCAAACCTTGACGCATTAGGCCAAAAAGGTGCTGCCTTCACCCAATTTTACAATGCAGGCCGCTGCTGCCCAAGCCGCACCTCCCTCCTCACCGGGATGTATCCGCATCAAGCCGGCATGGGCCTCATGGTGACCACGGGAAAGTATGACCATACGAAACCCTATCAACCCTACCAAGGATTTCTCAGCCTTGAAACGCCAACTATTGCGGAAGAATTACGGAAAAATGGATATCAAACGTTCATGTCGGGCAAATGGCACGTCGGTGAACAACAAGAAGACTGGCCGAACCAACGGGGCTTTGACCATTATTTTGGCCTCATTTCTGGTGCGAATAGCTATTACGAAGTGCTGTCTAGACGCCAACTCGTCGAGGATAATAAAAAATACGTGCCCAACGAACATTTCTACATGACCGAGGCCATCAGCGACAAAGCCATTTCCTACGTGAAATCCGCTCAAGCTCAAAAACCCTTTTTTCTGTATGTTGCCTACACAGCACCGCATTGGCCCTTGCATGCGCCAGTAAAACTCATCGACCAGTACCGAGAAACCTACCGAAAAGGCTGGGAAAAACTACGAGCAGATCGATTTGCACGCCAACAAAAATCAGGCCTTTTAACAAACATTCACGAATTACCACCCATCGATCCGGCTATTGCCCGATTTGACACCATAAAAAACCCTTCAGTCTACATCGACAAAATGGCCACCTATGCCGCTATGATGCAAATCATGGACGAAGGAATCGGCCGAATTATGCAAGAGGTCAAAGCCAAAGGCGAATGGGAAAATACGATGTTTGTTTTCTTATCAGACAATGGCGCCTGCCACGAAATCTTAGACGACCGCTCTGTGCGTGACCTAGGTGAAGCAGGGTACCAACAATCCTTAATTACTCCAGTTGGTGCCAAAGGTAGCTACACCACTTATGGAAAAGAGTGGGCCTCCGCCGGAAACACCCCCTTCCGTATGTATAAACATTGGATGCACGAAGGTGGCATCTCCACTCCTTTAATCGTCCATTTTCCAAAACTGATTAAAAAAGGTTTTCGAACAAACCAAGTGGGCCACATCATGGATCTTTTCCCAACCTTCTTAGACGTCAGTCACAGCACCCCATCGAAACCAGTGCAAGGCAAAAGCCTTTTGCCTATTTTAAATCAAAAAACCAGAGCCGCACATCCGTTCATTGCCTGGGAACACCAAGGAAATCGGGCCATCCGAGAGGGTGATTGGAAATTGGTTTGGGATGACGAAATCAAACAATGGGAATTATACAACCTAAAAAAAGACCGCATCGAAGCACATGATTTAGCAAAACAAATGCCCGAAAAACGTAACGATCTCTTGAACAAATATACTCAATGGGCCCAAAGCCTCGGCGTCAAATGAAAATGATACTCGTTTTGCTCTGCCTTTCGTTCTCTAGCTTTGCTTTAGACATTTACCCCAAGGAATTAATCGTAAAGACGATTGAAAAAGCAAATAAACAAATAGGCCTAAAACCCATCACAGTCACCGCAACCGTTTGTCCACGTTCCGCCGGCGATATCCACGATTTCTACTCTGAGGGAGATTATTGGTGGCCCGATCCAGCCAATCCAGACGGACCTTATATTCAGCGCGACGGTGAAACAAATCCGGAAAATTTTGTGGCGCACCGACTTGCCATGATTCGCTTCAGCGACATTGTTGGGTCCCTAGCATCCGCATATAAATTAACTCAGCAAAAACGCTTCGCTCTCGCCGCTCTACCTCATTTTCGGGCATGGTTCATCGACCCCGAAACGCGTATGAATCCTTCACTGCTTTATGCACAGGCTATTAAAGGTCGAATGACCGGTCGGGGTATCGGCATCATCGATACAATACATTTCTTAGAAGTCATCAAAGCCCTCGAAGCTCTAAAATTCCACATACCTGCTGAGGATTACACGCGCATCGTCAGCTGGTTTAAAGAATATACCCAATGGCTGACAACCCATCCCTATGGCCTCGCAGAACGCGACGCACTAAATAACCATGGTACCTGCTGGGCGCTTCAAGTAGCCGTTTTTGCCTCTTTTACGGGTAATGCAGGCTTGGTCGATTTTTGTCGAAAACGCTACATGCAGGTTTTTATCCCAAACCAAATGGGCACTGATGGTTCTTTCCCCCTTGAACTTAAAAGAACCAAACCCTACGGATATTCACTCTTTAATTTAGACATCATGGCCACATTGGCCCATGTACTTCAGATGTGGGACTGGAAAATGCCCGATGGTCGAGGTATACAAAAAGGCATTCAATTTTTATTACCCTACATCCAAGACAAATCGCAGTGGAAATATCCTGCGGATGTTATGTATTTTGATCAATGGCCAATTGCCCAATCCTGCCTATTTTTCGCAGGCATTCACGGCAACCAAGTCGCCATGAATATCTGGAGAAAATTAGACCATTTCCCAACCAACCAGGAAGTCATTCGAAACTCTCCCATTCGAAATCCAATTTTATGGTATTCCTATTCCAATCAATGAAAAATGTATTATCCCTATGAGGAAGGTTTAAAATTGAAGAAAAAACCAGTAATAAATTGAAATCAATTAGATCAAAAAAGACATTGTTGATATGCCCACTTCTTTAGTTTTGTCATAAAAAAAGTGGCCTTACAAATTTAAATTAAACGATAAAACCCTTTGTAAAATACAAAGGGTTTTATTTATTATTTTTTTTCTTTATGAAAATTGTAAATGGTTATAATGGGAGAAACTTCATCAATAACCTTTATTTTGTTTTAACTTTTTGTTATTTCTAATTTCAGCTGTTGGAATTGGAAAAAGTAGTTCCTTTTCAGATAAAGTTGGGCCATATGAAAATTTATGCCCAACATATGGTTCAAACTTTTTTGTAAAAACATTAAAAGCCTTACGTAAACGAACCATATCATACCAAGTTTTATTTTCAAAACTTAGTTCATACCATCTTTCCTTCCAAATAGCCTCTCTAAGTTCATCTTTTGAAAGACCCTCTAGGGCAGGCAATTCTGCTCTTTTTCTAATTAAATTTACTGCATTCAAGACAAGTGAACTTGGACCACCAGCTTCATTCGCTGCTTCAGCATATGTTAATAGGACTTCTGGATATCTAAAAAGTGTCCAATTTAATCCACTACTAGTCGTGGATGTTTGAGCAATAATATCAAAATGTTTATAGAGATAATATCCACCCAAATTTTTGGTTTGATTTCTATTACTTCTTAATGAGTAGCTAGAATAATAAAATTGTTTTTCAGCTGCTCTTTTATCACCTTTTTCATAAGATTCTACAAATTCTTTATTGGCGAAAATAGCACCCGTTTCATCCGTATAGTTTGAAATACCTTGGTTATAAGGAATAATGGATGTCTGCCAATTTGAAGGTAGAATGTTTTCTAAATATTGAACTTGAAAAATATTTTCTCCATTATTTTTCCTCGATGCAATATGAAGATCATCATAAGATGTAAATAATGAGAATTGATTTGAGTTAATCACATCTAATGATTTTTCAGCAGCTTTAGCAAAATATTCCGACTTATTTAATGGAAATCCTGCCATTGTTAAATATACACTAGCTAATAATGATTTAACTGCTCCCATCGATACTCTGCCTGATGGATCTCTAAAAGGCAAACCCGATTTTTCAGCTTCCAACAAATCAGTTTCTATTTGTTTATAGACATTTTCAATAGAAGATTGTTCAGGATAAAGATCTTTTGATTGCAAATCAATAGAAGATGTTATCAAAGGGATATTTCCAAATATTCTAACTAAATCAAAATAATACATAGCTCTAAGGAACCTTGCTTCACCTAAAAACTTTTTCTTTGCAACTTCATCCATTTTAATCCCTGGGATTTTTTCAATAGCTAAATTTGCATTAGCAATACCCTTGTAATGGCTTGTCCAATAAGTTTGGCCATAAGCATTATCTGAATTATTGACCAAGTTTCTAACAAATATGCTATTTTGAGCTTGCCCCAATTCTGTATTGGCTAAGCCAGTAGAAAATTCAAGCATCATCCATGGTCCTCCATTAAATCCTCCACCCAGCACGTTTCTCATATTTTCATAAATTGAATTTATGATACTCTCTGCATGTTCAGGTTTTGTAAAATAATTTTCTTTGGTAAAATTGGATTTATCAGGCTCCTCCAAAAAATTGGAACAACTGCTTACAATCATTATGCAACTGAGAGCTAATATCAAATATTTATTAATTACGTATTTCATTTTTGTGTATGTTTTAGTCAAACAATTTTCTATAAACCAATATTTAAACCCACCATGAATGTTCTAGCTTTTGGATAGGCATATAAATCTAAACCTTGATCAAACGCGGAACCTGAGGTAGAAACTTCTGGGTCATACCCTGGGAATTTCGTAGACAAAAAGAAATTTTGTACGGATACGAAAGCTCTTAAGCGACTTAGTTTTAGTTTTTTAGTCACTTCACTAGGGAATTTATAAGATATAACAGCATTTCTACCTCTTATAAATGATCCGTCTTGAATCTTGTCTGTATCATTATTGGTATTATAGCCAGCAGAAACTGGTCGCAATTCAGCAAGTGTAGCACTTTGATTTTCTGGGGTCCAACCATTTAGAACAGTTTTGAAACTATTGGCAATTCCTGTTCTATCTTCTGCAGAGTGCTTACTTCTAAATAGTACATTATTACCATACATATACTGCATATCGATCATTAATTCTACATTTTTATACTTAAATGTGTTTATAAATGAACCAAAACCATCAGGAATACCTTTACCGATTATAACTCGATCGTTATCGTTAATCTTTCCATCATTGTTTGTGTCTTGATATTTAATATCACCTGGTTTTTTTAAATATTTTGCTGCGATAGACTCTTCAGCGGTGCTCCAAGTTCCTTGGTGAACAAATCCAAAAAATGATCCCACTGGAGCTCCTTCTCTGATGACTGTTTGACCAACAAAAATATCTGCACCTCCTGTTAAAGCAAGTACCTTATTTTGATTTAAAGAAATATTAAAAGTCGTATTCCATGTAAAATTATTATTTGAAATATTTACTGTGTTTATGGCAAATTCAATTCCCCTATTTTCCATACTTCCCACATTTTGACTAACTGTTGTAAATCCACTACTAGAAGGAACAGGTGCACTTAAAAGCATATCAGTAGTAAGCTTTCTGTAGATATCTACTTCAAAATTTATTTTATTATTCAATAATCCAACTTCTAAGCCAGCATCAATTTGTTCCGTTTTTTCCCAGCGTAAATCTGGATTAGCTAATCGATTGATACCAATACCAACTTGTCTTGAATTATTGAAGATTACTGCATAATTACCTAATCCAGCAAGTGATTGATATGCCGTGATTTCTGAATTACCCGTAAATCCGTAACTCGTTCTAAGTTTCAGATTTGAAATGAAAGGAACGTCTTTCATAAAATCTTCTTCCATGATTTTCCAAGCTACTGCTGCAGATGGGAATACCGCGTAGCGATTAGCAGCTCCAAATTTAGATGAGCCGTCAACACGACCTGTAAAAGTGACTAAATATTTATCTTTAACATTATAATTTAAACGACCAAAGTAGGAATCTAATCCATAAGCTGTTAAACTTGATGAAGATGCAGGAGTAACTGCACCAGTTCCTAAATTATTAAATTGAAAATAATCGTCCTGAAACCTTTGAGCTCTTGCTGTAAAATTAAAACGATCAACGTGCTGAATTGCTTGGCCTATCATTGCAACGATGGAATGATCGGATGAAATCTTCTTATTGTACGTTAAATAATTTTCAATTTGCCAAGAATTATGTCTATCTGACGTTAAATAAGCATCTCCACCTTGATTTCTTGAAATGTAATTCAATGAGCGACCTCCATAATAATCCGTTTCTTGATTAATTATATTTACACCCACAGTTGATCTTAATTCAAGCCCTGGAGCCAAATTAATATTTGAATAGACATTACCAAGTAAAGATTGAGTTTTTAAATAGTAAAGACGTTCTTCAGAAACTTGAATCGGACTACCTCCTCCTTCCATTCCAGGATAATCTTCGTTACTCCCCCATCTACCATCTGGATACTTAACAGGTATAATAGGTAGAGCTTCCAATACTTGTCTCATCGCTATAATTCCGCCACCACCAAGGGGATCAACCTGACTTTCAGACTGATAATTATAGCTCAAAGTTCCTCCAAGTTTTAACCATGGCTTTAATTGGCTATCCATGACAAATCTACTGGAATATCTATTTAACCAAGACGCATTCATTATTCCATCCTCATTTCGATATCCTAGATATAAACCATAGTTTTCTTTCGAATTTCCTCCAGTAAATGCTAACTGATGATTTTGCGTCATCGCTTTTCTTAATGATTCATCCTGCCAATCGGTATTGTACAAGGGTTTCCCACTTGAATCAAATAATAAAGGGTTCGTTCTTTTGGTTGCAGGATTCACATATTTACCACCTGCGAAGCCAACTGGATCATATTTTTTAGCATTTACATAGGCTTGGTCTTCCACCATTAAAAATTCAGTAGAATTCAATAATGGAATTTTTTTAGGTAAAACACTAACACTAAAATCGGTATCGTAACTGATTTTTCCACCCTCTTGGCTTCCTCGTTTCGTTGAAACTAAAATGACTCCGTTGGCACCTCTTGCACCGTAAATAGCTGTGGCAGAGGCATCTTTTAATATTTCAATGGATGAGATATCATTCGCATTTAAATAATCAATAGGTGTACTACCATTTGCCAATTCAGACGCATTTAAAATAACTCCATCAATTACATAAAGTGGATTATTGGCGACACTTACCGAAGTGTTTCCTCTAATTCTTATATTTGAACGTCCACCAGGTCGGCCTGAGTTTACTGAAACATTTACACCAGTTACCCTACCCGCTATAGCTTGATTCAAGGATGCAGATCGACGCTCTTGAATCGCATCCGTTTTAATAGTACCTACAGCACCCGTTAAATCACTTTTCTTTTGAGTACCGTATCCAACAACAATTACTTCATCAAGTGATTTATTATCTGATACTAATGAAATTTCAATAATAGACTTATTCCCTACTTCAATTTTCTGACTGACATAACCCACAAATGAAATAAGTAATATGTCCTTTTCATTCAGAGATGAAAAAGCAAAATTTCCATTAACATCAGTTTGCGTTCCTTGTCGAGTACCCTGAATTTGAATAGTAACCCCAGGTAAAGCTTCTCCATTTTCATCTTTAATGGTACCTTTAACTGGTTTATCAATTGCATTAATACTATGCTCTGTCGAAATGTTTACATTTTGATTACTATTTCTTAGCAAAATCCGTTTATCCCTTATAGAATATTCAACAGAAATGGTTTTGAATAAATCATTTAAAACAGATTCTAATTTTTTGTTAGTCACATTGAGACTAACCTTCTGATTTACATTAATGGTACTTGAGCTATAAATAAAACGATAATCTACCTGACGTTCAATCAGTGAGAGTACTTTTTTAATTTGAGTATTTTCTGCTTGCAATGTTACAGGTTCATTTAATTCAACCTGACTTAATGCATTGTTTGCATAAGCAAAGGTGCAGCACATGATACTCAGAAATATTTGTTGAAAAGAAATCTTCATGAGTTTTAAAAGCAATTTAGGGGATGCATATTTTTTGTTCATAATTTTACATAGTTAAAGGTATTATAGTTTTAATTTTGAAATATTGATTTTCTTGTGCTTAAGTAATCATCTGTAAACCACTGCACATACTGGGTTTCTCTTTTTTGTTTTTTATCATAAAATTTTAATCTATAAGGTTTTAAATCACTTACAACCTTCCCCATTTATAAAAATAGATGAGCCTCGTATTTCATAGGAGGAATTAATCGATGAACAAATAAATTCAATTTGCTGAAACATACTTAATCCGCTTAAATCTCCAGTAAAGACACATTTATTTAAATTATAATTGACTAAAATGATTTCAATTCCGTAAATGGCTTGCATTTTTTTCATTATATTTTCAACTCCCATATCTTCAAACACGAAATCACTTTTAGGTGTATTGGCAACAAGTATGGCAGGAGTATCTACGATACTCTCGTTTATTGTATTATTTTGAATATTAAATACCGCCTTTTGATTTGGGGTTAAAATGACGCCGTTGGATTTTTTACTGGATTTATCGTTTTGGGAATAAACAGATACTTTCCCTGATTTAACAGAAACTTCAATCTGCTTGTCAGAAGTAGGTTTACTTATTTTAAAAGAAGTGCCTAATACTTCCGTTATTAACTTACCTACATGAACTAAAAATGGGATTTTTTCATTGCGCTTTACTTTAAAAAAAGCTTCGCCTGTCAAGTAAACCGTTCTTGTTTTAATCCCAAAGTTTTCAGAAACAACAATTCGTGCATTTTCTCCTAATATTACTTGACTACCATCAGGCAAAGTGATTTTTTGCATTGACTTCGCATTATTTTTGGTTTCAACACCTCTATTTAATTGGGTCGCATTAACTTTTTCCTCATCAATATTCATGAATAAAACCAAACTTGCTACTAGTAGAATAGTAGCAGCTATACTTGTTGCTATCAAATAATATTTTTTTGTAGAAATTTTATTTTCATTGTCAATTTGTTCACTTAATTGTTCCCAAATTAATTTTTCTGATTCATCAGTTGATTTCAAAAATGTTTGGTCATCAAACCGTAAATTAGAGTTAGCTATTTTCTTAAGAATTAGCATTTCCTCCTCTGAACATTTGCCTTCATTGAATTTTTCCAGAATAGATTTAAATTCTTTATTTGTCATTTTCTTTTAGTTTTCTGAATAAAAATCTTTAAACCTTTCTCTCAAAATCTTTTGTGATTTCGTAATGTGATATTCAACTGCCTTCTCTGATATTTTTAATTGGTCAGAAATTTTCTTTACGGAAATTTCTTCGATTTTACTCATTCTAAATACTTGGGCCGTTTTTCCAGACATTGAATCTAGAATTAAATTCAACCTTGTATTGAAATCATTGGAATTTGAAATTTCCTCGGATTCATTACTTATTAATACTTTATGAAATAATTCAAATTCTCTGTATTTGGAGAAATTCAACTTCATCCTTAAATTTTTGTTGATAAGATTTCTCGTAGATACGTAGAGATATACTTTTAAATCACCTATTAAGTTCTTTTTTCGATTTTGCCAGAGGCTCAAAAACAAATCATGTATTATTTCTTCTGAGTCTTCCTTAACCCCTAAAGAGTAATTGACATATCTGTATAAATATTTAAAATAACGTTTATAAATTATTTCAAAAGCCTTTGAATCATCTTCATGTAATAATTGGCACAATTCATTATCTGGTTTTTGAGAATAATCCATATATAATAGATTTATAATTTTTCTACACTTTAAATACATAGGTTCTACTGTCAGAACAAACCCCTAAATATTTATAAAAAATATTTTAATATTTAAATTTTTTCTAGCTGACCTTTTTTATCCTTTATTTGATTTTTTAACCTGTTTTTTAATTGGTTAAAAAATCTTGGCCATATCAAAGCCTCCATTTTTTAAGAATATTTCAAGCAATGATCAACTGAACGGTATGGTATATACTTTCAAAACAGAAGGTATATGCTTTATTATCTAATTTTTAGATTTCACCATTCCCCGGTAAGGTATATTGATATCTAATTTGCCTAGCCATTTCTCGGGAACTTTTAATCCTAATTCCCAATGAATCGCATTGACAATTAAGCGTTGGAAGCCTTCCACTGAAAAATCCTCTGGATGTCCCATAGTAGTAAAAAACACTTTTGCGTGGTATTCATTTTCCCAAGTCCACGCAATGGGTTGGTCCACTGCAGGCCTTTCAGGATTAACTGCCTTACCCATCATCAACCATTCAGTTCCTTTTTTAGGATAATCTGGCAATACTCGATATAGCCAAGAACGGACATGAAAAGTAGGATCCACTCCTGTCAAAATGGGATGATTCGCTTTTTCTGAAATAATTCGTGCATCGGTACTAGCATTGTGTCCATAATGCGAATGCTTAGCTACACCACCCCAGCCTGGAGGAGCTCCAAAGGCTCTTTCTGCAAAGCCATTATAAGATTCTAGAGGATCTCCTTGGGGATAATTAAATGAATGAGTACTTGTTCTAAAGCCCATAATAGGTTTACCCGAATTCAAATATGCTTGTATGTGAGCAACTTGATCTGCTGGCAATACTCTCCAACGTAAAAAGAAAACTGCCAAATCAGCCTCTTTCAATATTTCTAAGCCTGGAATATCTTTTTCGGCATTTTGATCAGGAAAAGACGTTAGAATTTTCGTTCTAAATCCATATTGAGACTCCAACGTTTTTGCCAAGAGTGGCAATGTTTCTTCTCCACTATATTCATGATCTCCGCATACAAAAACAATCAATGGTTTTTTAGAGGATTTTTTCTGCGAAAAACCCATTTGAACATGAATAAAAACCAGACAAAAACTCAACAGTATTCGACTAAAATATTTCATTTACTTTCAAGAGGGTGTAGTTCTACTAATTCCGATACATTATAAAAATCTTTCTTAGTAGCAATAGTAGTTCTAACGGCTTTTACTTTTTCTGGACGAATGACCGATGCTTTATTGCCAAAGGCATTACGTACATACGTCAATACTGCTGCAATTTCTTTGTCATTCATCAAACCTCCATAAGGTGTCATAGGAACTTGTCCTGGATACTTAACTCCTGCCACTTCTATCGGTCCCATTAATCCTTTCAACACCAATTTTATCAAACGATCTTCATTTCCCGTCACCCAAATAGAACCTGACAATGGAGGAAAACCTGAAGAAACCAATCCTTTTCCATTAGTCTGATGACATGTATTACAATATCCATCTTTGGCAAATAACTTTTGTCCTTCTTTGAACATCACTAAATCATTTCCTAATAAATCCGATTCTACCTTGGCTTCTTTTTTCTTGGCAGCGTTTTGACCAGAAGCATGGGCTACTGCAATCTCATATGGATCTTTCATCCAATCATCCAAAGGGTGTTTTTTGGCAAGGGCTAAGATGGGTAATGCCTTTTCTTTGGTCAACCAAGATGCCGCAACAAAGGCTTCCATACGTACTCTTCCATGATTATCTTCCACAGCTTTGGCAAGCAAATCTGCTTGATTTTCAACTTGATGCCCAGTATATCTTAATACCCGAACAGCTGCTGTTCTTACATGATAATCTTTCGAATTCAATAACTGATTCAATAGTGTTTGATCCACTATATTAAGTCCCCAACTTACCCACAATGCTTCCAAGACATGGTGTTCATAATTCGGATCCGACTTATCTAAATTGGCTACCCAAGTAGTGATTTTGGGCAAAACCTCTGAAGCTTTCCTACCTCTCAATTCTCTTCGAACACGATATCTGGTACGGTATTCAGGTAATTTCAAATTTTCTAACAATTCATCAATTGAAGCACCAAATACGTTGGCTGGTTTTACCAATGGACGGGAAGGATAAGTAATACGGTAAACCCTTCCATGTGAATGATCTCTCAGCGGATCTCTAGCATTATGCTGCATGTGCCCAATTAAGATATTATGCCAATCAATTACATATAATGAACCATCTGGTGCAAATTCCATGTCCACAGGTCGGAAATTTCGATCTTCGCCAACGATTAAATCTTGGCGGTGTTTTGATTTATATCCTGTTCCCTCATCGGTTAAAATATGTTGCTTCATTCCCAAGAATCCGATGGTATTATTGATTAAAAAATCTCCTTGTACCTCCTCTGGAAAATGTCTGCTATACACAAATTCCAATCCAGAAGTGGGACGAACCAAATGTTTTTCTTCGATCAATGTAAAGGATTTATGCCCTGTTTGGCCATATCTATTTTTTGTAGTCCCTGGCATCATCCAACGCACATCGGGACCTGACGTTTCCGCGAAGAAATTTTGACCCCATTTATCAAAAGCTATTCCCCATGGATTGGGAATAGATAATTGAGCTACTCGCTCCAAGTGCTTCCTAGCTGGATTATAGCGCATGAATCCACCGTTTGTGGCACGAACTGTCCCATAAGGTGTTTCCACATTGCTATGTAAAAAAACTCCTTCACCCATATAAATAGCACCTGATTCATCCGTGACAAAAGCAGAAATCTCATGGTGTGTATCATGGTCATCAAAACCGCTTAAAATCACTTCTTTGGTATCAGCATGGTCATCACCATTCGTATCTCTCAAGAAAACTAAATTCGTTCCTTGGGAAATATAAACCCCATCATGAGCAATTTCCATACCAACGGGGACATGTAGCCCATCTGCAAAAACCGTTTCTTTATCTGCTTTTCCATCATTATTGGTATCTTCCAAAATAATAATCTTATCATTCGGCTTGGGATCTCCTGGTTTATAATGAGGGTAAGATGGCATACAAACCACCCATAAACGGCCTTTGTTATCAAATGTCATTTGAACTGGTTTAGCCAAATTGGGAAATTCCGCTTCAGAAGCAAATTGTTCAATCTTATAACCAGGTGCAACCTTAATTGCATTCAAAGCTTCTTGTCCATATAAATAAGTCAAACTTCCATTTTTATCTGGATTAAAATTCGTCTTTACAGGGTCTAATTTCCTAGTTTGTGAATCTGCAAAAGCTAAGTCAAAAGTATTTCCATGCAAAACCGCTTGTATTGCTTTCTCTCTGTTTTCAGTCATTTGGCGAATTTTTTCAATTTCAGCAGGATAGTTATCAGAGCCAAAGGGATTGTATCTCCGACCATATACATGTACGCCATTGGGTATTTTATAATCAGTATGCCACATCCAATTTTTTTCCGCAACAGCCTCATAGATTGCCTTACGTTTTGATTCAATTTTTGTGCTTTTTTGACCAAACACCTGATTGCTAAGGAACAAAGCAAATTTTTGATACCCTAATTCATTTAATTGAAAGCCATCAATAGTTAATGGTTCTTTACTTTGTGCATACCATTTTTGAGAGGCCGAAAAGGCATCAATGAACAATACTCCCTGTTTCTCACACACCTCTTTCATAGCTTGTGTATATAGAAGAAGATTCGCATTTTGCTCCTTACCATTAGGAAGATCATATAATGTAGTTAAATCTTCATAAGCAATTGGTGAGACTATGGCCAGTTTGGGAGCGGAAATCCCATTGTATTTTTGAGCCAAAGTATGTTGAATAAAAGCAGTCAATTCCGCCTTATAGTTTGCTACTTTTGCTTTCCCTTCATAGGATTCACTGTAACCAAAAAAACCAATGACAGCATCTGTTTTTAAACGAGTTAACCATTGATCATGAGTTTCTAAGTGACCTTCACTTCCCGATGCATTGGCAAACTCATCTTGAAATTTTCCTGCACCAGGAAAAGCCCATGGCTGATTGCGCGCAGAATGGGGGCGAAAACCAGGTGTATCTCCTCCATCACATAAATTTCGAACACGTATATTATTGTCCGGATATCGTAAATGTAATTCTGTTTCAAAATGATCATAATTAATCATTCTAGAACCTAGATTACCACCAACTAGAGATATATGAGCATTTAAACTAATGGGTATAAATCGTGGAGATTGAGACTGAAAAAAGCTCAGCGAAAAAACAGAGACTAGGACTATCAATAAGCCCAACTGTATCTTTTTAGACATTTTGAATATATTTTAATTTTGACATACGAAAATCATTTAATAATAAACATAGGTTCGTTCAAAGTTTAAAATCCCTAACTTTTTTGTATTATTTGAGTAAATAAATGTACTAAAAGCAAAATTTCATACTTCAAACCTGGTTTAATCAAAGCAGGAGTATGAATTTGAGGAGTGAAAATATTGTTGGTATCAGAAAATTTTAGACCATCCTGTGGACTAGATAACCGGTCAATTGAAGAATTAGTGACACAGGTGGGTATCTAAATGTCCCTAAATCGCAGATAGTATTAAATTAAACATGATAGTGGTATTTTTAAAAGTATAGAAAGGCATGCCCAGAAGGATGTTCAGGGGCGACAAATTACAAGATTTTGTGATCCCAAGGAATATATTATTCAGGCAGTTTATTCTTGAGAATGCATTCTATAATTAAAAATATTTTAATTAGGTGTCTTTGTGAAGACACTTAAATTATACTAAGAGCCAAATGTTTGATCCTTATTAAGTAAAAAATGTAGAGGATTCAAAGCTAGCAATTCTTCCGTATTCCAAGATTCTAATTGGGGACTTTCCCACTTTTTACGATTTGGTTGTTGTGAGTTATCTTTCAATGATTCAGTATCTTCCATTTGATTAAAATTTAAGGCTAAAGAAAAGCTTAAAAATAAAATCAGAATATCAATATTTTCAAGAAGGGGAATTCTTGACCAAATCCTCCTTGTCATATTTATTTTGCACTCAACCGAGCAATCTAATTTTCAGGCTTTGCCAATTATATTCAATTTTTATTAATCGATCGAAATCTAGTGCGTATTAACCATTCAAGGGAGCTAGGTTTAAGAGTTTATTGGAGAAAGTTCAACTAAAAACTTAAGGGGATTTAATGCTATGGATTCTTCCACCTCCCATTGAGTCAAGCTTGGGCCGCACCATGTCTTAAGAGTTTGAAAATCTTTAGCTTTTGCTTCCGAATGATCTTTCATTCTTAGTTTAAATTTCAATAAACTAAATTTAAACTAAGAATTGGTAAATTAAAGTAGATTAAATGCTGAATTTTTCAAAGAATAGGGCACAACTTATTCTACTTTAAAGTTTCAAAATGAAACTTTATTCTTTAGATAATTAAATAGGTACAAAGGCCATTCTTAATCCAATTTGAGTTAAAAAAATAAACTTCTTAATTCAAATTCAAACCAATCGCAATTCCCCAATAAGGCTTTTGTTGATAGATCCATTTCGAGGCATTTTCATCCATCAACTGATCAAATCCATAGGCTATTCCTAAGGTAAAATTATTGATGGCAATAATGCCTGCTAAGCCTTTGGAAAAAACAATTCCTTGGTAATCGTATGAAATCTGTGATTGACTTACTCCATGATGAATCGCCGTACTTCCAAAACCCACAAAGGCCCCATAAGAAAGCCCGAAATGATCAATTTCCCTTTTGAATAAACTCCTAGGGGTTTTATTGTATCGAATGTAGAATCGATCACTACGTTTGCCAAAATAAACAGATGCATTTATTTCTGTATTCATCTGGGTGGGAATACCATTCACCGATCCATGTATTTTGACGGGTATAGCCAATAAATCTAAATCAAACGTTCCCTTTCGTAAAATCAAATTACCCGTACTTTGAGACAAAACCGGTGGAAGCGTTTTTTCTACATTTGTTGCATTCTTACTCTCCGAAATCAGATGCAAAGTATCTTCGGTAACCTCAACTAAAACGTTAGTATGATTCAGTTGATAAACACCATCAACCAAATCATATTTAGGGGTATTTTTAATGATGCTACAACTTCCCAAAAGTATAATGAGGCTGAAATAAACGAGAATCCGCATATTTGATTAGTTTTGATATGTAAGTTATCAAATAGATATAAATACAAAATTAAATATATTTATGCCAACGCAATACTTTGAAAATAAAAGCAATCAAATGCTTTGGATAGATGTAACTAACCCAAGCAAATTAGAGCTAGAAGAGCTTAGTAATCGTTTTTCATTGAACAAATATGCTCTTTCTGATTGCCTTCAACCTGACCATTTACCCAAACATGAAGATATGTATGGGACACATTTTATCATTACTCGGGTACAAACCAGCCTTTTATCAAACCAACCTGCTTCTATTCAGTCCATGTCCACCAAAATAGCATTTTTCTATCGGCCTGGATTATTAATCAGTGTTCACCGTTTACCCCATTCTTTTATTGATATCATTCGAGAAAAATATTTTGATAAAGGAACTTTTGAACAAGTTGAATCCATCGTGGCTAAAATGCTTTGGCATATATTACACTCCTACGAAGCCCTGGCAGTAAGTCTTTCGAATGAAATGGATGATTTTGAAAGTAAAGTATTTTCTCAAAATCTTAGCCCTAAAATGCTATCCGAACTATACCAAATAAAACGTAAAGCGCTCATTAGCAAAAAACTATTATTATTTAGTCAAGAAGCAATTAGCTCCGTAAAATTACCTGAAAACCAAGGCGATATAATACAAGATGCCCGCGATTTACATCAGAAACTACTTCATATTTATGACCAAATACACGAAGATGTTTCCAACCTTGTTAGTTTCTATCTATCTATTTCAGCCCAAAAAACCAATGAAGTCATTAAAGTCTTGACCATATTTTCCGTCTTTTTTATGCCTTTAACTTTTTTGGTAGGAATCTACGGAATGAATTTTGACTATATGCCCGAATTACGAATATCTTGGGCCTATCCAAGCTTGTTGCTCATCATGTGCCTGATTAGTGCACTAATTTTTGTCTGGTTTCGAAGAAAAAAGTGGCTCTAATTAATACCTTATTATCTTATCCCTGTGTACATTCGGATTACAAAGTAGAAATGATATCCTGAAAATATATTTACACGCTTATCAAATATACCATTGAGCATGTGATGTGTATCATATTCATTTTACTAACATGGCAAAATACCGAACCGATGCAATATTTGAACGCTACTGAATATATGAATTAGCCACTTAATCATTACTTTGACTATTCCCATTTCATTAAGACACGTTCTATCTCGGTTTTAACTCGCAACAAATCCTGCTCATTCAAGTTAAAATCGTGATCCACATCCACAAAGGATAATTGAATCTGTGGAGAAAAATTATACTGATTGACCATATCCTTTCCTCCATAGGGGTCTCTCTCTCCCTGAAAAATCATCATTGGTTTATCTAGCCTCGCCAAATGAGCTGTACGAAATGCTGCTTCGCCCTCCTCAGGATGTTTAAATGGATATCCCAAACAAATAATATAGTCAACTGCCACCTGATTGGCGATGCTGCTAATGACAATGGACCCCGCAGACCTGGCCAAAACAACTAGATGTGAGGTTTGATCGGACAAACGCTGAATGTATGTAGATACCACCCTTGTACGAAATTCTAAACTCGAAATTCGCTTCATGATAAATAATAGGAAGTCGACCAGCTGTCTCTGAACCAACACGACATAAACTGCCCGTAACAAAGGTAGAAGTAAATGCTTTCCTAAAAACTTGCCTGGTCCGACTTTACGCATAAAGGCAAATCGGATGCGGTCCATAGGATCAAACACAATTTCAAATCCACTTAATTGCAAATTGCCTAAGACTTCTTGATACAAATTACTATCTCGGTCCAGCGCTTCCCTACCCAAAACCAATAAATATTTTTTCTTGCCCTTTGTACTCATTCCAATGTGAATCCTGTCACTTAAATTTCGTAAATAAAATTCAGTATTAATGTCATCCCTTGAAATTCATCCTCTACTTTAAGTAAAATTTCAAAGGTATTTAGGGGATAAAGTAAGGGTGATTATATTTCCACAATAAGCGAACAATGGAGCCCAATTAATAGCATCATCTTAGGTCTACATCTTGTATTTTCAAACATGATTTCTCTAAAAGAAGGTAGTTCTCCAAGTAAACTTATTAGCACATTAAATTTATAACTTTTTGAAGTTGACCTATTTTTTGATTTAACAAAAAAAATTTGTTAAGACTTGTTAATCTTTCGTTAAAATGCGACGAAAGTTTACTTTTAAGCTACGAATATCTAATTGATCCCCCATAGATAATATCCTATTATTTATTCATAAAACGATGAAACATCTCCTGCTAGCTTAGCCGTATGTTTTATTTAATGCTGGGCAATCATTGAGGCAAGAATATCCAAATAATTCAAATTAGGGCATTTTTAAAAATTCCAAATAAGAAATTCAAATCCCTACAATCCATTTCAACCACTGGACACAATTTTAGGCCATAAGTAAATTGTTCAATTTTTCATCCCTACCTTTGTTATCCCAAAGGCGCATAAACATGAAGTTGCGTTCATTTCATGACCAAAGGAGAAAGATTAAAACGATAAAAAGAAAGACTAAATCTTGCATTGAATTTAACAAATCAAATTAGTACAAATCCAATTTACCGCTCTCTTATGTATTTTCTTTTCTCAACAATTTCATCTTTCATCTATACATTTCCCAGCTGCGAAGAATAAAATTTCAAACATGGAAGCCCGATGTACCTTTGCGATACATTTATAAAGAAAAGAACCACCGATTAAACCCTAAAATAAAAAATTAGAAAAATTAATTTCGCTCTACCCAGATTATTGACAAGAAATATTCCCTCTAAGTAGACAAAACATTTAACAATCAACCAATGAAAAATTCCATTTTAACATCCATCATTGCCCTGATCTCTTTTTTCAGTTTCGCACAAGGACCCGCTGGTGCAGGAGGAAACAATGCAGCCAATTTTAATCGTGGTCACATATTCGGTAAGGTAGTCGATGAGCAAGGCAAACCCGTAGAATTTGCTTCTGTTGTATTACTTAAGACGGTTGTAGATCCTGCCACAAAACAAAGCAAAGACATTTTAGTCAAGGCTCAACAAGCTGAACTAAATGGAGATTTCAACTTCAAAGAAATCCCTGTGAACGTTCGTCTTAAATTGAAAATCAGCTTTGTCGGTTATAAAAATTACGAAGCGCCCGTTCAATTTGAAATGCCTAAAATGGATCCAAGTTCTGCTCCCAAGCCTGGACAAGCCCCAGATCCAGCTGTGATGGCTAAGATGATGGCCGCTTTTGAGAAAGACTTAGGAAATATCAAGTTATTATCTGATTCCAAAGAATTAGAAGCGGTAGTTGTTACTTCTACAAAAGCTTTATTGGAAATGGACATTGATAAAAAATCCTTCAATGTGGGTCAAAACTTAGTCACATCTGGCGGAACTGCCGTAGATGTGATGAGAAATATTCCATCCGTTCAAGTGGATATCGATGGTAATGTGAAAGTAAGAAATGCAAATCCTACCTTGTTTATTGATGGCAGACCTACTAGCTTAAGCATGGATCAAATCCCTGCAGATATCATTGAAAAAGTGGAAGTTATCACTAACCCTTCGGCTAAATATGATGCTTCAGGAAGTATGGCTGGTATCATTAATATCATCTTAAAGAAAAACAAAAAGAATGGTTACAACGGTATGTTGAACTTAAGTGCTGACCGTTTTGGTGGATCTAGTATCATGGGTAACTTCAGTTATCAACAAAACAAATGGAGCTTAACCTTAATGGGCATGAAAATGAACATGAGAAACAATACCGAAGGAAACAGTCAAAGAAGCAGTAATATTGGTGGGGTGGAATCAAGCGTATACCAAGATATCAATAGTAAAAACAAAGGATCGATGTTTTTCCCACGATTCAGTGTTGATTATGCCGTAACAAATAGAACAACCTTGTCATTAGCCGGATTCTTTGGTGGTGGGGGTAAGTTCTCTCCTACAGAAGATATTAAAATCACCAGTACAGTAAATAATTTCACCACATTCAGCAATCGTTTATCTGAATCATCAAGAGAATTTAACCCAAGTGGTTTACAATTAGGATTCAAACACACTTACCCGAAAGCAGGAGAAGAGTTAAGCATGGACTTCAACTATTTTGGAGGTACTAACAAAAACGATGCAACATATACGACTAACTATCTGAATAACGGTAACATTACTGGTACACAAATTCAGAAAAACATTGGTTCAGGACGTAATAATTTCATGACTTTCCAAACGGATTATGTGAAGCCTTTGAAAAACGAGGGCAATATTGAAATGGGTGTGAGAGCTCAGCTTTTTGAATTGGTCAATGAAAATAACAATACCTTGAAAGCGGTAGGTTCTGATGTGTACAAGTCCATCCCATCTGCTTCTACCAATTACGAGAACAAAAACAATGTGTATGCTGCCTATGTATCCGTATCAGGAAAAACAGCTAACAAAATTTCTTATAAAATTGGATTGAGAGCAGAGAGCTCAAGTTACGATGGTAAATTGTTGAACACGAACCAGACTTTCAGCAACAGCTATCCATTAAGCTTATTCCCATCCATCTTCTTAAAGAAAGATTTAACACCAACGGATCAATTGCAATTAAGCATCACCCGCCGTGTGAGTCGCCCGAATTTCTTCCAGATTATTCCATTTGTAGACTACAGCGACAGTTTGAATATCAGTAGAGGTAATGCCAACTTAGTACCCGAATTTACTACCTCAGGTGAGCTTTCTTATAGTAAAACAAAAGGATCAGCCACCTTCTTATTGTCAGGATATTATAAGTATACGGATAACTTGATTACTCGTTATTTAAGTCAAGAAATCAACCCTATCAGTGGCAAATTAGATTTGATTAACACATTTGTGAACGCCAATTCAAGTATCAATTATGGTATTGAAGGAACCTATACCAATAAACTTCAAAACTGGTGGGATTTAACAGCCAATGTGAACATGTATAATTCTAAAATCAATACAGCCAACATTGATAAAGCACAGATAACAGATGGTCTTTGGACTGTATTTGGTAAAATTAACAATACCTTCCTATTGCCTAAAAAATGGTCCATCCAACTTTCAATGGATTACCAAGGGAAAACCAATATGCCAATTACACAAAACCAAGGACAAGGTGGCGGTGGTGGACCCATGGGACAAGCACAAAGTTCATCTCAAGGGTACATCGAGCCATTCTACGGAGTGGATTTAGCCATCAAGAAAACATTCTTGAAAAACGATTTAGCATCCTTGACTTTAGCAACTAATGACATTTTCAGAACAAGAGGAAATACAAGATACTCATACGGAGAAGGATTCTCTCAGAAATACTATCGATTGTCTAACCCTCAAATGATTCGTCTTACATTGTCTATTCGTTTTGGACAATTTAACATGAACAGCATGAAGAAAAACAACAATCAGAACCAAGATGGTATGCAAATGGGTCAATAAGATTTTTGTAGGTTAATGATATTATACATAAACGGGTCAATCTTTGATTGACCCGTTTTGCTTAATAGAACGTTTGGTAAATTTAATCACCAATTGACCACACTATAGCTTGCTCTATCAGATTCACATAAGCTGGATTAGCCCAAACATCTTTAGAATGCCCCATAGAGGTATAAAACGTTTTCCCCTTACCAGCCATTTTATGCCAAGCCACGGGATGATATTTTCCCATTCCAAAATTCTTATCCTTCATCCAAAGCATATTTCCACTAGGTAAAATCTTTTCTCCATCTATGTAGTATACCACTTGAGCGTCCTTGGGTTGATCAAAAAAGACATACCATTCATCATTTCCGACCCAGGTAGCAAGAAGCTTGGCTTTGAAACTAGAATCAACACTTGATTCTAACTGAACTTGAGCTTTTTGAAATTGAGGATTTAAAGGATGATGGGAAAAAGTAGTACCTAGCAAGTTGGCTACGTACCAATCCCAATGATGCGAGTTATCCCCAGCCCCATGAATCCCCATCAATGAGCCTCCATTTTCCACATACTTTTCTAGGGCCACTTGTTGTTCATCATTCAATACTCTTCCCGTAGAATTATTAAATATCACCAGCTTAAAATGAGCTAATTGCTCTTCATTAAAAACCCCACCTTCTTCTGTCTCATACACAGCCCAGCCATTTTTCTTGGCCATAGCCTGAATAATGGGCTTAGATGCATCTATGGATTCACCATGCCGAAAGCCCGTAGTCTTAGAAAACAACAGAATAGCTGGTTGATTTTCTGCTAATGACAAATTAGGTTTTTCTGTCTCATAAGATACGGGGAAACCATTTTGTACTTTGTACATAAACAATGCCCCTAAGGCAAAAAGGCTAATTACCAAGCCAAAAACAGTCCAAGCAATGATTTTTAAAACTCGTTTCATGTGATATTATGTTAATATAAAAAATTAAATACCGTATTGGCCTCACCTTGAGATGAATCCAGCTAGACAGGTAATTTAATGATAATTGTCAGAATCTAGTAAACTTTCAATAAATGAATGGATATTTATAAGACCTTTCATTAACAAAGCTATTACAGCATTTTCATCCATGTTCAAAAAACATGCCATTTTCTTCATTTTCAGTTTACTTCTTTGTTCCTGCTCGAAAGAAACCATAGAGCATCGATTATCCGTAGTGGCTGTTCCCAGTATGGGTGGAAGCGTTACACCATCCACAGGATCATTTGAACAAGGTTCTCTTATTTCTCTTTTAGCTAGCCCTGCCCCTGAATACCTCTTCAAAGATTGGAGCGGAAGTATTTCAGGCTCCTCGAATCCATATAGCCTGAATATGAATTCAGACAAAACCATTCGTGCTAATTTTGAAAAGAGGACTTACCCTTTAAGCGTGGAAATAGAAGGGCAAGGAACTGTACAAGAAACCATCATCAGCACGCAATCTTCCACGCCCTATTCCTCGGGCACTGTGGTACAATTGAAAGCTAGTCCAGTAGAAGGATGGGTGTTTAAAGGTTGGACAGGCGATTTAACTAGTGAATCGAATCCCAGTTCCATTCGAGTAGATAAAGCGGTTCAAGTCAAAGCCACTTTTGTCGCGGACTATCCTGTTACATTGAAATTAGTCAATCAACCCGCCCATTTATTTGTGTCTCAAAACTACAGTATCAAGCTTGAAGTAAGCTATAAATCAGGTACTAAGAAAGTGCTAGAGCAAGGATTCTCAAGCTCCATCCTGAGCAATAGTCCTTTGGCAAAGCTGACGAATCAAAACCTACTAGCTATAAAAAGCGGGCAAATTCAGTTAAAAATAGAACTAGAGAACCTAAGCCAGACCTATCCCATCACCATTAGTCCTGTAGAAGATGTAACAGATTACGATGTATTTTTAAAGACTCCTGTGAGTTCTAGTAGCATTGTTGTACCCGTTGTGGTCATTAGTTTTTTACCTACGTTGGATGGCATTAATCTAGATATGAATTTGGCGCCAGATGATTACTGGGAATTAAAAAATTCGACTTTACAAGAGGCCAAAAATAGGTTTACAGGGGAATTGAAGATTACCAAATTTGGCATAGAAGAAGGCTCTCGCTTTAGACAATTTAATTCTACTCAGGAGGCAAAACCCTATGCTGGGTTTCAGGTCATCAAGTTTTTCAATGTCTATGAAGTAGAATTTACCCAATATATCACGGGTCTAAAAACATTTGATTATCATAAACTATTTCAAAAACTAGGGATGGACACCTTGGTCAACCAATACCAAGTAAAAGAGATTTGGTTCAATGCTTTTGTTAAAGATAAATTTCCTTCAGTCGTCAATTCTCCATATAATGACCCCAATACCTATTACAATTTTCCGGAGTCTAACATGTCGAGCCCTAGCACAGGTGATGTATCCAATTCCTATTATTTCCCGAATGATTTACCCATTTACAACAATACGTATGTGGTCTATGGCAACTCTGGCCACCGTGGGGCTGATACCAATTTGCATAATCGGGGACATCAGATAGAGGCTCAAATGAATTATATTGAGAATTTAGTGCATAAGCCCTCTCTAGGAAATGCCTTATTTAAGAACTTCTTTGTGGGAATCAAGCCCTCCAGCGGTTTACCCTTAAATCGGGTAGGGATGACACATTTCCCTCCCAATACTTCGGTTGATTATGATTATGATAATACTAATTTAGTCAGCAGTGATATTTTAGATTGGCAAGCATCTGGAGGAGCTACTACCAAGGTGAATCGTGATTTATGGAAAAACATCGTCTACCCATATTCCTTAGTAAATAAAAATTACGGCCGCAATCAAACGACGGATTACAGTCAAGATGCACAAGTTAAATGGTTGATTTTTTGGTGGCAGTCTATTCCAGGTTTGAATCATAGTTTGACCTATAACAATCAAAAACTAAGCAATTGGTGGGATCTATTTTACCATTGGGATGAGGCCATTAAGCAGCGCAAAGGCCTATATGAGATCCTGGTTGGGAAGTCCAAAGGCGCTCATCCCCCATTTCAAAATAGGATTCAATCTACCGCTTCTGAAGTTTGTACAGAAAATGAAATACCTTTGAAAAAAACTCTTTCAACCCGAATAAAATAAGATCTTAAGCTGTATGAATCCATCATTTCACAAGTTTCAACGCATCATTCGAAATCCCATTTTATTCAAGTTTTTTATCCTTCAACGCTTATCTGCTGCTTTTTGGGCTGGATTGAATATTCAGCATTTTGATGAAAAAACTTGCGTAGTACGAGTAAAGAAATCATGGTTTAACCAAAACCCTTTCAATTCCATGTATTTTGCCGTGGAGGCTATGGCTGCTGAAATGAGTTGTGGCATGTTGGCCTTTTCCCAGGTTTATGAAAGAATACCTGCCATCAGTATGTTGATAGAAAAAATGGAGGCTTCCTTTATTAAGAAAGCCTCTGGCATCATTTTATTTACTTGTGAAGATGGCGAAGCCATTCAACATACCATTCAAACAGCTATTCAACGTGGTGAAGGAACTAAATTGGTTTGCAAGTCTACTGCTAGAAACGAAGAAGGCATGATCGTGGCTGAATTTTTGTTGACTTGGTCATTTAAAGTGAAAAGCAAATCCTAGTGAGATTTATTTAATCAAATTATTGGTTAACCAATTCGTCATTTTTTCTACCTGTTCTGGATAGTTCCAATGCCCTGTATCCAAGGCCAAATACAATTCTTTGGGAGCTGAAATGACATTATATGCTGCATACATGGAAGTAGGCGGACATGTTTCATCATTAAAACCCCAAGAATAAAAGCCTGGAACTTTCAATCGACGGGCAAAATTGACCACATCATAATAGGCTATCGTTTCTAATTTGGCTTTGGTTTCGTTGACCGCCCGACTGTTCTTATCAAAATAATGTGGCCATCCACCTGCACGATTAAACAAGTAACCTGTTACATCCGAAAGAGCGGGGTAATATGCGCCTACATATTTTACCCGATTGTCTAAAGCGGCTGTGACTATGGATAAAGCTCCCCCCTGACTACCGCCAGTAACAGCTAAATTCTGACCGTCAAATTGGGGCAAAGAAGTTAAAAAGTCGTTGGCCCGAACACATCCCACATAGACACGCTTATAGAAAAAACGATCTTTATCATCCATGTTGTAGGTTGGGTATCCATTCAAAATACCCGCTCCTAAATCGGCATAGACGGATGGATCCAAATTGACAGGAATTCCATGAATACCAATTTGAAGGGTGATCATCCCTTTTTCAGCATTGGCTATGTCGCCTGCATAGGGTCTCACTCCCGCTCCAGGGACATGCAATAATGCAGGATATTTCCCCGTTTTTTTAGGAACACACAGAATACCATACAAGCGAGCCCCTAATCTGAAATTCTGGATATTCACATGATATACATTGGTCTTCTCGGTACATCTTTCTGGCATCAAAGTCATTTTGGCATCTAAAGGAATTTTAGCTAAATCTTGTTTGGCTTTATCCCAAAAAGCATCAAAATCACTAGGATTAGCTACTGTGGCTTGTACTAAGTTGGGAGAAAAACCAACAGTGGCTAAATTCCTATATTCTTTTCCATCCACTTCCGCAATAACAATACAACGAAGAAAACCAGCAGCAGATAAAGTACCTCCGTCTAATTGCATGGAACCATTGGCTAAAACCTGAATATCCTTTTTCCAAGGTTCCTGCTTTTCTGGTCCAATTTCGTAGCGAATTTTGACTTGAGGAATGGGGCTGCCATTTTTAGAAACCAACACGGAGAAATTCACTTTTTCTCCCGGTTTATACAGCCAATCAGGATGATCTGCTGATACTTGAACTTTGATTTGTTTTTCTGTGGGTTGGGCAAAAGCCAAGTGGACAGAAAAAAGTAAACAAATGAGAAACTGTATTTTTTTCATTTCAATAGATTTTGTTGGATCACTCTTTATTCTTTACAAAGTCCCACAATTTCGTGAAAAATATCATGCAAGGCAGTTAAGTCTGCTTTAATCTCCTCATCTTTAGCGCCTTGCTGGATTTTATTTCGAATGGATTGGGTCCCTTTCACTAATTTATCCAATTGTACTTGAATATCTTTTTGTTTTTTGAACGCAGTAGGAATAGGTGATTTTTGCCAAGCTAACGCTTTTGATAACATCTCTTCACTCCTTTCTCGGATGGGCTTCAAATTACCTTCTTCTGCAGGATGAAAAGTTTGACTCATTACTGTATGAAATTGGTCTTTTTCTTTCCAATCGGTTTTACTATTCGCCAAGGCTACACCATTCATCAATAGCATTAAACAGCCTAAAAACAGAAATTTCAGATGTTTCATCATTTTAAATTTAAGGATTAACACATTAATTTGTACCACCACTCCGTTTTGATTTCACCTGATTTGGCCACTTTGGGCCAGCAGGCAATTCAGCTTTCTCTGTTGAAATTTTATCTGGTTCTTCGCAAGCCATATAGACCATAATAGCCGTTAACATGACATTGCTTTTGACATCATCAAAAACAATTTTATCATACGTATCTCGGTTCGTATGCCAGGTATAAGCTCCATACGACCAGCTCAAAGAGCTTAAATTAAAACCTGGAGCACCTACAGCTACAAAAGAAGCGAAGTCGGAACCTCCCCCACCTGGAGTACCTGGAAAATTTGTTTTAATTTGATTTTTGATGGTATCCGGCACAGCCGCCAACCATTTACTTAGATAATCCTTAGCTTTAGCAAAACCAGACCCCCCTAGATTCACCACTCGACCAGTTCCATTATCTTGATTGAATAAGGCTTGTAAATTTACCACAACTTCTGGATGGTCTTCCACAAAGGCCCTAGATCCATTTAAGCCTTGTTCCTCACTTCCCCAATGGCCCACTAAAATGGTTCTTTTAGGATTGGGATAAACCTTTTTCAGAATTCGCATAGCCTCCAACATCACCAATGTTCCGGTACCATTATCGGTAGCCCCAGTAGCTCCATCCCATGAATCTAAGTGGGCAGAAAGCATGACATATTCGTTGGGCTTTTCTGTCCCCTTAATTTCGGCATGTGTATTGAATGTAGGAACGGTTCCCAATTCTTTGGATTGAGTATTCACCGTAATTTTGGGTTGATTGCCAGACTCGGTTAATCGGTATAAAAGGCCATAATCTTCTAAAGCGACATTGACAGTAGGTATTTTTCTAGTAAATGCAGCAAATATTTTATTCACGCCAAAACCATTTGACCAGGTACTGGAAACGATGCCCAAAGCCCCTGCTTCTTCCAAAGCTAAAGCTAATTTGGCATTGGTTAGACCTGTTTTTGAGATCCGCTTTCTCCAGGCATCTGTTTGAGCATCACGCTCTTTCTTCATGGCATCAAAAGACTCTTTTTGCGCAAATTCTTGCCAATTATAATCGGGTCTTCCGGTCATTTGAGGCATAGAAATCAAGACAAATTTGCCCTTCACTTGGGGTAACCAAGCTTTAAAAGTCAATGAATCTGCTACATCTGCCAAAATGATGGTTTCCCCTGTTTTCGGTTTTTTGGTAGCTGGACTAAAAGCCAATTGAGTTCCCTCTAAGGATTTGATCCAAGGAGAAACCATATCAATGGACGAGATCCCTCGGTCCCATCCACGCCACGTTCCATAGTTTTCTCTTCGCGCGTCAATTCCCCATTGCTTGTATTGTTCAATAGCCCAATCGCTAGCTTGAAGCATTTTGGTTGAGCCCACTAAGCGAGGACCAATACCATCGATGAGTTCATGCGCCATGCGCTTGAGTTGAGAATTCTCCTTTGCCTCTTTCACGATAGCATTTACGGTCGATGATTGATTTTGTTGGGCCAGCAAAGGAGAGGCCATAAGGCTTAAACCAAGTACTAGCTGGCTTAAACGAGAAGTTACGTTGTTGATAGAAGTTTTCATAGCCTAATAATACAAAAGAAATTCACTCAAGCCAAAATTAGATGTAAGGCATGCCTGTTAGACCTTTGAAACAAATCAGGATAATGGCCATTGAAATAGGCATCTGGAATTAGCTCTTTCCTAAAAGAGTAAGAACGTTGGCTATTTCTGTTGGCTTTTGCGTACCAATCAGGAGTTTACTTCCATCCTTGAATTCCAATTGTAAACCTTGATTACCCGAGACATTAAATGCTTTCCCTTTTCCAAACATTCCATATCGAAGTCCCCATCCTCCATATTCCCACAAAGGAGAATATTTTCTGACATAGGATTTTTCAAGCGTGTCAAAAGAATAAAATTTAAATTGAAAGTGAAAAGGAAAGAAGCGCACATAAATCCCTTTCGATTTAATGTGTGTTTCTAATTTCAAATTTATGAATAATAAAACGATGCCGGTAAATAAGACGCTAGTTATCATCAAACCTTGATTACTCATGGGATTATCACCAAAAGCTATTCCCTGAAATAGCTGCTTGTATGCACCTAACAAAAAATAGGCACAAAAACCTATTAAAACGACCCAAAGCCACCATTGGTTAAACTTTTGAGTCTCTGAAAATAAACTTTTTTCTGTGTCCATAATGAAGAGGTGTTGAGGTAGATTTGATAATACGAATGTATCAAATTATTCATTATCAAATTATTGGACAACATCTTTTAATCGCCGATCGTTGTAACGCTGTCAAGGTTTGAAACCTTGACAGCGTTGGGGAAAAACCTAATCAAAATCATCCTTTTTTACACCAATACCTGCCATATTTGGCCATATTTTCATCATTAATTACGTAATTTTCTAAAAATCAATTCACATGAAAAAGCTAGAAAATAAAGTTGCCATTATTACTGGAGCTGGCGCAGGGATGGGAAAAGCCATTGCCATTCTTTTTGCCCAGCAAGGAGCTAAAGTCATCGCTGGAGATATTAATCCAAATCGACTAGACGAATTGTCTAAAGAAGTAAAAGCTACGGGAGGAGAAATCACAACTGTGGTTGCGAATATGAGTATTGAATCTGATATTGACAATCTCATCAACTCAGCGGTAAGCAACTACGGAACCTTGGACATATTAGTTAATAATGCAGGCGTCATGGACCATTTCCAACCGGTAGGTGAAGTGGAAAATAGCATGTTGGAAAAGGTTATGAAAATTAATTTCGAAGGGCCTTTTAAAGCTATGAGAAGTGCCGTTAACCTATTCTTAGCCAAGGGAAAAGGGAACATCATCAACATTTGTTCCATTGGAGGCTTAAAAGGAGGAGTCGCTGGTGCGGTATATACTTCCAGTAAACATGCCTTGGTAGGACTAACCAAAAGTACCGGCTATTTGTATAGCAAATCTGGGATTCGTTGCAATGGTATTGCCCCCGGTGCCGTCAATACCAGCATCAGTGAGACCATTGATATGACCAAAATCACACCACTAGTCAATGATCGAATTATGACAGGCATGGCTCTAAATCCAAGAATGGGTGAAGCATCTGAGATTGCTCAAGCGGCTTTGTTTTTAGCTAGTGATGATTCTAGCTTTGTTAATGCCGAAATTCTAACAGTAGACGGAGGTTGGAGTGCTTATTAATTCCGCCTCAATTAAAAAAAGGGGGATTCTATTCTGAGTCCCCTTTTTTAATCTCCCATATTCTATAACTGTGTAATCTCACATGAACCTCCACTACAAGCCATAGCAGCCATTTCTCCAATATCTTTATAGTGAGGTTGATCTAAAATGTCTCCAAAATTCACCTCTTTAAATTCCCGAGTCACAGTCTCCCACTTATGAAATAAGTGAACATCTTTGATGCAATAAATCATTTGCTTCAAATCTCCATGAAAATAGTTTTTCGCAAATTTATTGGCCCGATTCAACCAATATTTTCGCAATAAAACTTGTTCTCGAGTACCTGTCAAGGCCATAGTGGGATCTAATAAAAGGTCACAAGCATGCCATAAATTATTTTCAAAATAGTGCAATCCGTCTACGATCAATCCAGAAGCAAAGATGGCACCTTTACCATATTGCTGAACTAATTCCTCTAATTCCATCACTGAAGTAAAAGGTGCTTGATTAAAATCCTTATCTCCATAATCTGAAATAAAACTAACTGCCGTAAATGCATCTCGATGCTGCCAGATATAAGCAATAATTTCCTCCTTATTGTCCATGATCACGGTACAGCTCGTATTGTGATTAATATGTGGATAGGCACATAATTCCCTATTAGTTCCTGCATTTACCCAGTTTTCCTGAACCAACTGGATCATTTCCAAATGCTTAACCCCCTTCATGTCTTTCTTAAAAAGCCCCCCAATAGGATTCAAAATAGGCACAAAAACCACAAAATCACTTTTGGTATTCGACCAAACACTTTCTTCAAGAAGAAATGGCATATTTTCCACTAGCCAATTGGCGGTAGTACTTTCCTTATTCAACTGCATGATTCTAAAGTACTTTTCAGCATGCTCTGGATGAATTCCGCTCGCTGTACCCAAAACCACTGATGCATTTCCTGAAGGTTTCACACAGGTAGTTCTGGCTGCAGGATTTATTCCTATGATATCAGCGACCACCCGATTGGTATCTTTCACTACCTGAGCCCCTCGCTGTAACATAGACGCATTGAACAAAAAGGTATTATTCATCCAACCTGTAATACTCACTCCCAATAAAGCCTCTCGTTGAAAAATTTGTTCTGAAATTGGTCCCAAGTAAGGAAAAGAAGTATACCCCGCTTGCAAAGTTCCTAGGATAGCGGCATCCATACATGCCCGATAAAATGCCTCCTCCGTATCGCATTTTTCCGCATTGATTTCACATAAATTACATCCCTGAATCCCCAGTTTATCTTGATGTTGAGACATAAAACGACCTACATCTTCATAAGCAATTTGAGAAAAATCTGTCTGCAAAAGAATGGGGATTTTTACTATTTCAAAACAAGGATTAAACATGTCAAACCAGCTATTGGCAAATACAAATCCAATGTCATTAGCTCCATCATTGAGAGATACTAAATAATCAAATTGCTCTCGTTGAACCTGATTTCTCAACAAAATAACGGAATTATTACTCCTTCCTCTTTGTGGATTTTCTTGTCGCCAATTTCCCGTTTTAGCATGAATCATTTCTTGGTCATTGGGATCTACGATCATGTTTAATGCAGACCGACGGACACCGCCTGAAAGTACTGCATCTGAAGCATGACAGATGATATCAAAAGCTAAAATAGGGCGAATTTTTTCTCCTTCTGCACCGATCCATTTTTCTAATAAGTCCTCAATTTTTTCCAATGATTGCTTCAACCCATCCGACCCAGGGGCTTTAAAACCTCCCTTGATATAAGCACCTTTCGCTCGAATTTGAGAATAATCAAATTTCAATTCAAAACCAGCCAACTCAGGAAAAGGCTGTTTATCAACAAAATAAGATGACATCAAAGCTCCTAAAGCATCTGCCCAGCCTTCAATATTGTCCTCTATCACAAAGGTTTTTGTGCCTTTGATGCGCTTTTGAATCCGACTCAAATTATCCACAAAAGGAATTAACAAGCCTCCGCCAAATCCACAACCTGATAATCCTAAATAGAAGATCTCTTGAAATATACGATTTCTGGCAATGTACCCAGAAGTACAATTGTACATACGGGTATTGTGTTGCTGAATTTGTTCGTATCGAAACTGTAAATTTCGCTGGGAAGCTAAAACCGTTTGATTTTGCATGCTTTCCAAAGCTGACTCCAAATAGGGTTCTAACTCATCTAAATATGCACCATATTTCAGTCGGTGACCATCCATGATACTTTCACAGGCCTCTTCCCAGCGCTCATAGCGCCCTTGAGGCTCTAACCATTTGTAGTAATCTGAATACAATTTCAAATCACTCAGAAACTTCTTGCCTTGTTGCATATCATTCACTTAAACGTTTTTCTAATTCCAATGATTGAGGGAAAAGGACATTATTTTCCAAATGAATATGCATGTGCAAATCCTCTTCAAAAGCTTGAAGCATTTGAAATAGAACAGTATAGGTTCCACAGGCATCTTCCGGTAATCGATAATTTTGAGTTAGTTGACGAATGCTTTCAAAATTTTGACCCACTTGCTCATGTTCCATTTCCATCATATGAATAGGATTTCGGACAGTTCCAAAATGAATAGGAGCTAACTTTTCCTGTGTCTTCTGGGCTAATGCCAACGCTTTAATAAATGGGAAAAGCACTTGCTCTTCTTTCATCATATGCGGATTCAATTCATCCGCAATCTCTTCTACTAGCTGATGTACTTGAATTAATTCAGGATGATTATCCCCATGTACTCGCATCACCTTTGCTGCAAAAAGCTGAATATCAGGCAAGTAATTTCTTACGTAACTATGATGGGTATTGACAATATAATCTACTAAAAAATCCAATGACCAATCTTGGTAAGGGACTTTTGAAGGTTGCGTACTTCCTTTAAATGCTTCTAATTGAAAAAGTACATCCAAATAGTCCAATGGCTTTTCAGCACAGGCTTGTTTCAACGTCTTTTTGCCACCACAGCAAAAATCTAACCCTAGCTTGGAAAAAAAAGAGGCTAGTCGGAAGTCTTGATTGACTAATTCACCCAAAGTAAGCTTATACGTAGATTGAGCATTTTTCTGGATTCGAATCAACCAGTTATGGGGACCATTCTCGATATAATCAAAGCTAAATTGGTTTCCTCTTTCCGCTAATAATTGATAATACAAAGGTTTGGGATCATGATCATTTTGAATCAAAAATGACTCTCCCTCACCCATTTGGTCAAAGTGCGCAAAAATGGTGGAATGCTTTACCCTAGGCTCTAAGTCTGGAACCACTAGGGTATATTCTTTTATTGTAGGCATATGCTGATTTGTTTACTGGTGAATTGTGAGAGCAAATATATAATAAAGGACAATATTATCCTTTATTATTGTTTATTTATTTTGTTTCCGGTAAATGCTGCTTACAAGACCCATTTTGCTGGATAATATTTACTAAATTGGGCCTTCAAAGAGGGAAAAATGTTTTCAAAAGCGACGGAGTATGCTTTACGAGCAGTAATTTTCATTGCTCAAAAAAGTTCGGAACAACAGAAGCTAGGCTTAGCTGAAATTGCCGATGCGATACATTCGCCACAGTTTTTTACGGCTAAAATCTTACAAAAATTAACCTTACATAATCAAGTCATCAGTTCTGTCAGGGGACCCAATGGTGGATTTTATATCACGGATGCAGCTAAGCAAAAATCGGTCAAATCGATCGTGGAAGTGATGGGAGAAGGGGAATTATTTGATAAATGTGTACTAGGCTTAAATCGCTGTTCGGAAAAAAATCCTTGCCCGATGCATGATCAATACAAACCCATTCGAGAGGACTTTGTTTCATTATTTGACCATCAAACCATTGAAGAGATGGCACAGGAAATGAATTCAGGAAGTTTTTTCATTCGAAATGAATAATCCTCTCTAAAAAATCATATTGATTCAAGTTCTTAATAAATCAAAAAAAAGACCGATTAGTTGATTTATTCAAATTCCAAATGCAATTTTGGGCCATGTCAAATAAGAAAATGAAAATTTTTCTGATTATTTTTTCCTCGATAGTCTTAACTTTCGTGGGTAAAAGTGCTTGGGCACACGCACACACAAACCCTATAAAATGCAAATTTAGTCAAAGCTTAAGCAACAAAACACAATACCTCAATGCCATTGAGGAAGAAGAAATATCAGAAGACTTGCACGAAAAGCAAGACCAAGTTTCTTCAGTCTTACCTATACGAGCTGTTTCTGCTACCTATTATGCTTCGGAAACTCCTATTCGAATTTCCCTTTCAGACAAATTTGCGAGTATCAAATCTCACTTCCTTGCTTTATTCAAGCAGCATGGTAATTACCGAATATAGACTCGTCTCTATCATTCAAAAAACACCTTGATTATCATTTTATTCTCTATTTGAACGGAATAACTCCGTTCTAAACCAGTATTCCGCCATGAAAAAAAATATCATTTTATGGGTGAGCTTGCTTGCCTGCTTTACCACCTTTGCACAAAAAAACCCTGATACAGAAGCGCTTAAGCTCAAGCTAAATGAATCAGGATCACGATATTTTCAAGTTACTTTTTTAAATCAAGCTTGGTTTAGATTCACTGATAATAACCCAGGTACTATAGTCAATGCAAGTCTTCAAAACCAATCCTTTGACATTGGATTGAGAAGAACAAGAATGCAATTGTACGGACAAATTACGGACCGCACTTTCATGTATTTTCAATTTGGTCAGAATAATTTCAATGCCCAATACAATGCCACGGGCAATCGTAAAATTGCGCCGTTTTTCCATGATGCTTTAGGTGAATACCGTGTTTCCAACGGAAATCAATTGAAAATTGGTGGCGGCTTGAGCATCATCTCAGGAATTTCTCGTTTCTCTCAACCTAGTATTGGGACTATCATGACCATGGACGTGCCTGTATTTGCACAAACTACTGTGGATCAAATCGATCAGTTTTCTAGAAAGCTAAGTATTTATGCACGCGGACAACTAGGTCATTGGGATTATCGATATATTTTAAGTGATCCCTTTCCCATCACATCCAATGGACAAACTCCGCCTGCCATCAGTTCCAGCTATGCTAATTTTTCTCAAAAAGGGCATTCACTACAGCAGCAAGGCTATGTAATCTATCAATTTTTTGATCATGAAAATCATACCACGCCCTATATGACGGGTACCTATTTAGGCGCTAAGAAAATTGTGAATGTCGCCATTGGAGGGGCCTATCAACCGAATGCTATGTGGCAAAAAACAGTCCAAGGCGATACCTTGTATCAAGACATGAAACATGTAGCTATAGAAAGCTTTGTCGATATCCCCTTGCAAAATCATGCTGCACTATCTGCGTATTTAGGATACTTCAACACCAATTACGGCACGAATTATTTACGCTATAATGGCTCCATGAACCCGGCTACGGGAAGCACCCTGAACTCGTCTAATTCCATCTCAGGACAAGGGCCAGTTTATGGAAATAGTTATCCCATGTTTGGCACTGGCTCTGTGGTATATACTCAAATTGGTTATTTATTACCCTCCCATCGGGCAGATTTGGCAAATCGATTTATGCCTTATATTTCTGCGACATTTGCCCAATATGACCGTTTAGGAAATAATTCAACCACCACATTCAATGCTGGTTTAAATTATTTCATCCAAGGACATAAATCGAAATTAAGCTTAGATTTTCAAAACAGACCGACCTACCAAGTTAAGCAAGGTGACATAAGTTCGGGGAATCGACTGAATAGCATCACCTTACAGTTTCAAGTATTTATTTAGTTGTGTACTCCATATTACAAGAAAAAGACCCTCTTTTAGAGGGTCTTTTTATGAACTTATTTTTTCAATAACCAAATATCAAAGGTCTTGGAATGTTGTCGCCAATTTAAATGTGACTCTTCTGGCTCATCAAAGGAAATGGAAATTTTACCATCGCTAATGAATGTAGGATTCAATTGAAATTCTTTAAACTCCTCCACTCCTTTATTGTACAAAACAGGTCTAACACGCTCTCCATCTACCCGTAAAAGCGCTTCTCCTTGACCAGAAATCCGAATGGTATAGGAGCCTTTGGGATCTAAATCAGTGTACTCCAACTGGGGGAAATTTTGGAATAATTGGGTAGATAAGCGCCTTCTACTTAGTCCATTATCCCACCAAGCCACATCAGTAGCATCTTCTGTTTTCGTCTTCACTCGAGGACCTTTTAACTGATCCGATATGTTATCATAATAACTACCTTTCCCAGGATTTTCCCAGGTGGCAATGATCTGTAAACGTTCCAATTTCGCCTTTTCATCCGTCATTTTACGCATTTTTTCAAATTCATCTTGCAGCCACCACCGGTTATTTAAAGGATAATCGATAAAATCTAAAATAGCCCCTCTTTCAGCTCCGCTAGCCTTGTATTTAGCAACGCTCGTTTGTAAACCTATCGATTGAAATAAGGCCTCACAATAGTCCACCACCTTTTGTCTTAATTCTGGTGAAGCAGGCTTTATATCAGCTTGATTAACTTTTTCCAAAGCTAAGGTCATCGCCTTTTCAGACCCTAAAATATTCGCTTGACTTAAGATAGCATTGGCTTCTTTCTCCAACCCTTGTTCATAAGATTTCCTTCTTTTAATGAAGGTATCATAATAGGCCCGCATCACTAATTGCTGCCACCGCCAATTCCCTTTCAATTCAGGATGTGACTTTTCTAGATTTTGCCAGAAAGCAAAAGTGGTTTCAATGCCACCATTTTCTTCAATGGGTCCTACCCAATTTCTTTCCAAAGCCAAAATGCCATCTGCAGCAGCTTCAGCAACAGAATTTCCAAAGAAATACCGAGCATATTCCACCATCACTTGACGAACATCTTTTTCTGTATTCCAAGCCATTTGACTCCAAATAACTTTGTTGACATCATCGTGTACACCATCAGAATACGATAAAAACCCATCCGTAAAAGGTGCATACCGATTATGTATTTTGGCATAATAAGCTGGTTGAGGATTGGTCACTTCCCTACCCTCTGTCAAGGCAAATGCCTGATCCCAATTCTCCGTGGGGTATTGACAACGTACCGTATGCGTTAAATCAGGATAATGGCGATGTTGGTATTTTTTATCTAATCTAAAACGTGTAGCTGCCAAATCTGGGCTACTCGGCCCTGTGACAATACCCGTAAACCAATCTGGTTTATTTTGATCCAAATATTCATAAAAGTAATTTACTTCTTCATCATTAAAACCTTGTAAAGACAACCATACTCCAGCCTTGGGATGGTACTTTTTCAATTCTGCTGCTACTGCTTTTAGAAATGGTAATACATATTTCGGGTGGTTCTCACCTGGATCACCCCCTGGAAAAAAGACGCCATCCAATCGAGGGCAATTTTTATAAAAATCAACATGTGCTTTTAGTTCCTCCTGAAATTTTTTCGGATCGGCTAAGTCGACATCCGCTGGAGTCCAAACCCAATAATCCAAATCGTAAGCTTGACACATCTGGCTCATTTTGATATGCATTTCTTCCCGATTGATTTTCATATGTGGGCTAGCTGCCCCATCTTGAAAAGGAATATTTTCAATGGCATTGGTCCCAAAGAATGCCAATTCCCTGAAATAGCGTTCAAACTGCTTAAAATCCCATGCATCCCATGAATTTGCCGTATTTCGATAGCCTATTTGATGGCCACGAATGGCATACATAGGAGCACTTGATTTTTCATACTTTTTATCAAATAGAATCTTTTGCTTACTCAAATCTGCCGTTCGCAAAAACTCCCCAATGGCAAATAATAGTCCTCGTTGATCTGCACCAATAAACCAAAGCAAATCTTTCCCCGCAATTTGCTGGTGAACTAAGCGGAAACCTTCTTTTTGGATAGATGCCTGATCATCTTTGGTCAATGTTGGCAATGGATAAGCATTTACTTCTTGGCTATTTTGCATAGCCAAGAACAATAAAGTCGATTTTTCCTGTGGACTAGTACTTACTTTGAGGTTTGTTTTAAGCGCAATTTCCTCTTGCAAAACAGCTATCATTTTTTCTCTAAATGGCACAGCTATACTGGAAGAGGCTACGATACTTGCTTTTGACAGATCTATAATTTGGGAAAATACTCCATGATGAAGGAGTAAAATAAGGGCAAAGAGAAGATTTCGAAAATGAATAATTTTCATGGTTTTTATGGTAAAGGTTTAGATATAATACTGAAATTGGGTCAATTAAATACTTTCTGGTTTAAATTGAGTTATCTGCTCAGCACCTTGAATCAATCGAAGCTCATTCAAATCGGCATGTAATTTATCGGCAAACAATAGCATATCCGAGCAGTGTAAAATAATATTAGCTCCTGCCTTGACCCAATCTTTTTGTAAATCCAAGCTACCTCGGTAACCTGTGTGTCCACCCACAGCCACTCCCAAATCTTTCGCCTGTTTGATCAGGGAAGTTGTCAAATTAATAAATTCAGGAGAACGGTATTTTTCTGGCATGTCATAGGATGTGGATAAATCATGAGGGCCTACGACAAAACCATCTACACCTGGGCCATTCAAAGAAGGTATTTGTGCGAAATTGGCTAGATTTTGCACGGCAGATTCACTCTCAATATTGAGTAATAAGGAATTATTTCGATTGTGTTGTTGCAGATATAGCGCTAACTCAGCAGAGGGCTTTTCCTCACCATGTAAAATTCTGGCTAATTTTTTCCCTTTCAGTGGACGGTATTTTACAGCTCCAACAAGTGCGAGAACTTCCTCCACATCTTCTACATAAGGCACTAGAATAGCTCCTGCTCCAGCATCTAAAGCTTGGGTAGCCAAATAAGGGCTAGGTTCTAAAATACGAACTACGGGATTAATGCCCGCAGCTTTGAAAGCGCGACACATCCAACTCAAGGTTTCTGGATTATAGGCCACATGCTCTGCACACAAAAAGACAAAGTCTAGGTGCAGGCTCAATACAACATCGAAACTTTTGGGTGAGGTAGAAGTCAGGAGTGTTCCATAGAGAGGATTACCCATTCGCAAGGCATTCCTAAATTCTTGGCCGATCATTTAAATAGGTTTATTAGTCCAAAGGAAATAAAATTTGGCAAATAAACGGCCCCTTTCCTCCTCTTAATCAACAGAATTTCAATTTTCGGTTAATAACTTTTCCATATCCTTGACGCATTGCTCGGCTTCCAAAGGTAAAGTGCCATTATAGATTCCTCGAATTCTTCCATCTCGATCTACTAAAATCATATGTTCCGTATGAAGAAACTCCGTACTGTCTTTGGTATATCCCAATTCTTCTTCCGCAAAATAGGACTTCCTGGCTAGATTATAAATAACTGATTTGGAACCTGTTAACAAATGCCAGTTCGGTGCTTCTATTTTCTTTTCTTCAGCAAATTTCTTTAAAGTTGGAACATCATCTATCCAAGGAGTAACAGAATAGGATAACATTTCCACTTCAGGGTTGGTACTAAATTTTTTCGCGACAATCTTCATTTGAGAAATCATTTCAGGACAAATATTTCCACAGCGAGTAAAAATAAATTGTGCTAAATGGATTTTCCCTTTGACATTGTCTTGTGAAAAAATTTTACCATGTTGATCTTTTAAATAAAAATGATCAATATGATGCTTGATTCTACCTTTTGCCTCTATTTTATCTAAAAAGTGGGGACTAAAATCCGGGCTATTATAATAAGGAATGCTCGAAACTTGATCTCCATTTTGACAGGCCATTACAGTAGCCAAAAAGCTAATTACTAAAGACTTTCTCAGAAATATTCCGACAGTTTTTGGTGCCCAAAAGCCCATAACGTCTGCCTTCCAAAACCAAGTAATTGGATCTAATTTTTCCATTATCGTAAAACATTTTTTGAGCTCCTTGCTCATGCCCTTTTTCATAATGCATTTCTTTGATTAATTGTCCATCCTCATTCCATTCTCTACAAATCCCTTGGTATTCATCATTTTCAAATTCAAACACCCTCATTCTCTTACCATTATCCCACCAAGCCTCATAAGTACCTGTTTTCTTCCCACGATCGTATGCTCTAATTTCATACAACTGACTGGAGGGATAATACTTTCTCCAAATTCCATCTTCCAACCCATTTACATAATATTCTATACTAGCGGTATCTGTGGTATTAGGGTATATTTGAAATAATACTCCCGAAAAAACTTCATGAGCCACAGTCATCCTACCAGCTACCCAAGTGGCTTTCACCTGAGTGGCATTGACTTGGATTTCTTCTTTAGGTTGACAGCTTAAAAGAAAAGCGGCTAAGATACTACTGAGAAACAGTACCCGCACTTCCGTAAAATCCACTTCCATTGATATAGGGGTCTGTACTGGTTATATGATAGTGATAAATACCATTAGGATATTCCGTGGTGCTATGGGTATGACCATGATAGGCGTCTAAAAAAGTATTTTGAACCACTTGCCCGCCTTCCTCAGGTCCATATACGGGAAATCCATCCAGTAAAAAACCTAACAAAGAAGATTTACTTACCTTAACCAGAGTTAAATACAAAGGTTCAACATGGTAATGATAAGAGCCTGTTTGCTGGGGATGTCCCCAATATTGATCAAAACCATTTACCTCATTGGTTAAAGGCTGACTAGGGCCTGCATATTGATTAAATAATGGAACCCCATTTAAAGCCACACCGATTGGACCAAGTGGTGTAGCTTTATGTGCTGCGTCTACTTGGGGATTTACAGGTATTTTAAAAGTAAATGATTGGGCTGAAATGGAATTGGGGTTTTTAGCAAAATTATTCCCCCCAAATGTTTTCCCTGTAAAGGCCTCATATTGAGCACTTGTACTGGCAAAATAGGCACTCTTGTGATCGGGAACACCCGTTGTTTTTATGGTAATATATGTCCCATCATTGGTTATAGAGGTGGCTCCATAAATTTTGGAATATACCTCTGGGACGGCTGTGCTAGATGCTGGTGAAATATTTTCAGATGCATTTTTACAGGAAATCCCCAAGCATACTGCGGTAACACAAATTAAGAAAAGTCTCATAGCAGGTTTTATTTTTTGTAAAAATATCAAGTTCAAAATGAATTAAACCTAGCTATTATCTCCCCTTCTTGCTTGATGGTCGATTTTATCCGTTTATTGATAAAATTAATCGGAATAAAATGGATTGTATCCTTGAAGAATCAAGAAATTGATAAATGAAATGACCGATAAAATAAAATCGAATTGAGAAACGTTTTCCCAACGCTGTCAAGGTTTGGAACCTTGCCAGCGTTAGAATTTCGCTTGAACAGTCAGATAAAAACTTCTCCCATCAGATGGTAAAATTCCTGGACCAGGATAGCCTGTAGCTCGACGAGTGAAGTACATGGTATTTGCCAAATTATTGATATTTGCTTCTAATTTATAGCGACTAAATTGATAAGAAACTCCTGCATCCATGATGTTATAAGCAGGTATTAAACCCACGACTGCTGAGACTCCTCCCTCCCTTGCATTAGTCGCCTCCGTAAACTGATCTGATAAATACGTGTATTGAAAAGAGGCTTTCCACTTTTTATTCCCTATTCTCAAACCTGTCTTCATATTGACATTAGGTACAAATTCCACCTGCTTCCCTACGATTCCTGCTATCTGACTAGCCTTATATTCTGATTGAATGAAGGCTAAATTGGCAAAAATAACAGCACTTGATTCTTGTTCTTCAGGCAATGCCCAGCGTAAAACATCTACTTCTCCATAAGATTCAATCCCCATAATGACCGCCTGACCTATATTACTTCTTCTTCTCATTACGCGGTTACTAGCATCATAAAACTGTACTTCTCCAATCCTATTGTTATAGTTCAAATAAAAAGCACTGATGTCAAAATTATAGATGGTGGTTTCATAAGTCCTTAATCCCAAATCCACCGAGTAGCCTTTTTCATCTTTCATATCTGGATCAATAACTGATGAAGGATTGGCTATACGCATGTCACTAAAGGTAATTGATCGATAGTTTTGTGAAACATTACTATACCATTCCAAATGAGAACTGGGTTTATAACTAAATCCAATTCCACCCAACACAAAGGACCGCTCATTAGTCCTAGATTCATTCGTTCTAGTGGCCGAAATGATATTGCCAGCTAAATCAAATTGAATATTGCCATAAAACCCATCGGCACGAGTATGGATATACTCCCAGCGTAAACCAGGTGTGATGGAGAATTTATCACTTAAGTAAAAGATGTTTTCAAAAAACAAAGACGTATTATTATTGGGAAAGCGATAATCATTGGCAATTCCTTCTTGCGTATTGATAAAATCAAAATCAGCTGATTTAGCCCGACTGCCTAATCCCTGAATGCTGTGATTATACCCATGATAAAAGCGTGAACCAGCTAAAAAGACAACTAATTTTTCCCCAACAAAATAGCGTTTTAAATACCTAGCTTCAGCCCCCCAATTGGAAAAATCGCCTGTAATTAAATCTCTTTCTGAATTATCGTCTACACTCGCAACTCGATTGGGTCTAAAGCCAATGGATTTACGGTATGCCGAAAGACCAAACAAACGAAGATTCACTTCATTTTGTACATTGAATTTATGATCCAAATGCAAAGCCCATAAATTCCAATTTACGTTAAACCAATTTCTCTCCCGGTTCGTTTGACGAGAATTTTCTGCAAACATGGCATCGCTTAATCCTCCTGGCTGATGAGCTAAATAATTCATGTGTGTAATATCTATTCCCACACTCGTTTTATCAGAAATTCGATAATCTACATCCGCATAAAAATTGTAGCTGTAAAAATCCGAATTATCCCTCCATCCATCAGCCCTTTTGTACTGGAAAAAAGTATAATAAGATAATTTATTTTGTGTACCACTAACACTCGTGAAAGCGTTGTAAAAACCAAATGATCCTACACTTTGCCTAGCTACTAACTCCAATTTTTTATCCAATACAGGTTTCTTCATGACAAAATTAATCAGCCCTCCAAACTGTGTCCCATATTGCAAAGAGGCTGCACCTCGTACAATTTGTATTCTTCCTACTGCTTCAATGGGTGGAGTATAATAACTTTCAGGATAACCCAAAGCATCAGCACTAATATCGTAACCATTTTGTCTCACATTAAAATTGGAGGAACGATTGGGATCTAAGCCCCTTCCTCCAATGCTCAATTGTAAACCTGCCCCATCATTCTCCCAAATATTTAATCCTGCCACTCGGGAAAAAACTTGACGGGCATTATTCGTGGCTAAATTAGCTACCAATTGTTCCGGTAAAATAACCTCCGTCTTTTTGCCTTCATAAATTCCCATACTTTCTACCGCCCGCATTCGGGTAAATCCAAAATCCGTTTGCTTTTGAGTAACAACTACTTCATTCAAAGTCACATTCAAGGAGTCCAAATATATATCCAGAGAAATGTCTTTATTCTGTATGGAAATCTCTTGTCGAATGGATTGAAAATTGGGAGATAAAGTATGTACTACATAGGAACCTTTGTCCAGATTTTTCAATAGAAACTCTCCTTTCTCATTACTTTGAGTCATGGGACTTCCTTGATTAAGGAAAACCTGACATCCAGCTACTGGAATAGCTGCTTTGCGTGCATGAATTTTCCCTGAAATGCTATATTGAGCTAAAAGCCCATATCCCATTAAACAACATACTAATGTGCTAAAAACCTTTGATCGTATCATTGAAGGGTAATATCCATGTTTTATGAGTAAAAGAATCTTGTTCTTTGGCCAAGTCGGTTTGTGGGTTAATCAGAGGTTTTCCTAATCGTCCGTTTAATGCTACGTAAGAATCCACATATACTTGCGGGGAGCTGAAACCTAGTTTGGCATAATAATCGCATAAATAATGGGCATATTGCAAGATCATATCAGGTTGAGTGCTCATCATTTTTTCTTGCAAAGTACTTAGGTGTACATTATTATTCACCACGGCTTGTTGACCTTGTCCACCTTTAACCGTAAACTGAGCATAACCCGCTTTTTCCATGAGCATGACTCGCCAGGAAAACCGATAGCCTTCTTCGGTCCAAAATAGTTCATCAGGGTAAATCAGGTAACGAAAAGGAAATATGATCTGAAATGCAAAAAATAAGACAAAGCCCCAATGAAGAAATCGAGGTGCTTGGTAAACTGAGCTAGGTTGTTGCTTTTCTATAGGTAAACGGAAGAAAGCCACCATTCGATTCATCACATTTTGATGAAATTCAGCTGAAAAAAAGATCAATGCAGCCACCATCATAATATGTGGAAACATCCCGATAGGGAAAAGTAAGGCAGTCAGCACATGAAATACAATCACGGCTACATATGCCCAAATTCTAGTCTTTTTATTCCAAAGTAAAAAAGGAATACTTAGGTCATAAAGACAGCCAAACCAGGAAAAAAGGTAGGGAATCCAAGTATAATTGAATAAAAATCCAATGATAGGCATATCATTTCTGGCAGGTAACCAAATACTCAAAGGCTGTGCATGCCATAACCAATCACTATTAACTTTGGCTAATCCTGCATAAAAATATAAAATAGCCATCATCAGTTTGATGGAATCAATATTCCACTGAGGAATGAATTGGGCTCGGATTTGTTTATGTCGGTAAGAATCTACAGAAAAATAAACCTGAGCAGGAAGAAAAACCAACAACAAACAAATTAAACTGATGAAATAATAATGATTTAGGTAGGTACTTTTATCCATGAGCTCAATGTAGGAAAAACTAAGAAATAAGCTACTGATGGCTACACGATAAAAAAGCCCAATGGCCACCATAAAAGCACTCAATGCACAAATAAAAAATAAGGCATAGGTGTATTCTCCCCAAGGTTTAACCCATTCAAAACCATAAAAAGTAAAAAAATACGTTGGCTTAATGTACAAGGATTCAATCCAGCCTTTGTTCCAAAAGCGGATTATACTACCGAACAACATCAGTCCAAAACAAATCCTGAACACTGCCAAAGGCGCAGCATTGGTTGTTTTTTTAACGTATTGATTAATCCCCATCATTATCCGTATACGTAATGGTAATACTCATGGCGGAGGTCATATCCACTTTCAACAAACGTACCGTCTTTTGCATCTCCGTATACACGCTTATCATGGCTTGATTATTGCTTTTAACTTCTTCGAACAAATTAGGTCGCAATAGGTCCAATTTTAACTTGGTCGCTTCTAGCTGAGCATTCATGATGTCGCTCAAATTTTTACCTGTGGCACTATCTTTAGCCTTCAAGGCATCCAAATAAGTTTTGATAGATGGACCTTCTAGGCCTGTTTTTATGGCTTTGCCATTAAAAAAATCAACGTAGGCTTGATGGGCCGTTTTAGCCAAAACTAAGGAGATATCTTTTTTGTAGTAAGCTTCCACTTTTTCTGGGGCTATGACACCATTGAGCATAGCTCCTGAAGGAATCCCAAATTTACCCGATCGGATAAATCGCTCATAATGAAGCACAAATCCATTGATCATTAAGGAAGTTGAAGAAGAGATATCCAGACCCGTTTTACTGATATAGGTATCCCGATAGCTCGTGTTCCATTCACCAATTACTTTATCCAATAATGTATTCATCCTACTCGTCAATCTTTTGATGTAGGCAATTCTCTTGGCTCCATCACTTGGGGCTGTATAATAAGCCACAATTTCCTCATCGGTTTTAGCCACACCATTGATTAAAAAATCTAACGCTGGAAAACCTTGTTGAGCATAAGAAGCAGGTACTTCCAAATTAGAAGTTGGATCGGCTATATTAGCCAAAATCCCGTTTTCATTGGCGGGATAAATATTAAAAAAATTACGAATGGTTTGCTTTTCTGCTGGACCAAAATCAAATAATTCCACTTTCTGCCATTCGATGTACGCCTCTATCCAAGCTGAGCGAAACGCGGCTAAGTTCGTCGCATTAGGTTGGTTGCTAAAAGCTTCTGATTTCACCAACATGGCATCCAATTTCACTTTGAAATTTGCATAAGCAGGTATAATGACTTGATCAGCTAGATGACTTAGAATGGCTTTTCGATCTTTTCCCTCTTCCTGTGGGGTAGGATCTTCTGTTCCTGTCCCATTACTTCCACAGGCCCAAATCAATCCTGTCAATACAATTAATAAATACTTTTTCATGAAGCAAACCATGTTAATAAAGGCCATAGACAGCTCTGTTTCTATGGCCTTTTGATGTTTATTATAATTTAAACTGGGTACTTATCGCCTGAGAGGCGGCATTAATTTTATCATTGGTTAAATCCCAAAAACCATTAGGCGAATTGATTAAGGCATTCAAAATATCATCTGAAAATTTGGCATCCACATTATAAGAAGAACAGTAGCGCAAAGAATATATAAATCCCAAACCTTCTCCAATGGCATGAGCTCTGGCAGCATCAGTCGTCCCAGATTTCCATTTGGCTAAATACCCTACAGCAGCTGAAGCGATGGCCTTTTCTGATTCATTTCGAATGAAAGCCGCTTGCTTTTTTAACTCAATCAAATCATTGTTGACTATTGCCGCACGGCCTTTCAGAAAAGCAGTATGAAAATTAGCATAACTAGCCTTATTGTATTCCCAGATATAAGAACCTAAAAATGACTCAGAAGTACCTCGAACGGCATCAGTAGACCCTGCTAAATAGATCGGATTCAATGTTAATAAGCCATAGGCTTCATCCCAATTATGCTCCAAAGCCGTGTATTTTTTACCAGATACCAAAGAATAATTATCAGCAGTTAAACCAGTAGTAAGCAATACATTTCCAATATAATCCAATTGGAAAGCTCCAATCAAGGACTTTTGTATGATTTGTGCGGTTTCAATGCCTTTGGCATCTACCAAGTAAGTCCCTAGTTTACCCGCTACTCCTTTGGAAGCAGTATTGGCTACAAAATTACTAATGCTGGCCATTTCCCCAAATAATGCATCCATTCGAGTACGGGCTAATTCGACTTCCGTACTGGATTTTGAGGAGGCAGTAGTAGTTCTTAAAGCAAATCCAGAAGTGTTTAAATCTGTTCCAACAATTTTTAAACTTGAAATGTCAGTAAAGGAATTGGCGGTATTGGCATACATCGCTTTCATCAAATTGGCATCTAAAGCCTTATTATCTCGTACGGCGGCTCCCAAATAATAGTTCAATGCTTGGAACATTTTATAACGGGTATTTCCTGATTTGAAATCGACGGTTGTATCACCTTTGGCATCGATGAAGTATTGCTTGTAGGGAGTCGAAGTTGTTAATAGACCATAGTCTAATTTTGAACGAAGATTAGGGACTATCTCTGAACTATTTTCACAGGAAGAAAACCCTAGTAATATGGCTAAAAGCCATGTAAAATGCAGTTTCAAGTTATTTTTAGGCATGTCAAATGTATTAATTTTATGTAGACTAATTATAAATAATAAACAAAGCTATTCCTTATTTAGAGTAATTCCAAATAAGAATAATTATTATTTAGAATTATTTTAAATAATAAATTCTATCTACCTCAAAATCAAGCAGATGGGATTGCCTATCCATCTAGGCGACTAAAGAAAATGGAATCAATCTTGAAATGACAGGTTAGTTGAAATAACAAAAAGACTCCTATTTCTCAACAAGAATAGAGTATTCGGAAATGTGAGTTCAAAAATTCCATTCCAAGGTGATGAACTTGTCCGATTAAGGTTTGTAAAATTTAATTTAGACTTTTCGTAACATGATGTGAAAAAACTTTACAAACACTTTCTTAAAAAAAATTAAAAAATAGAATTGACCTATTTCTTGAAAAATTTTAAGGGCAAAATAAATCACACATATATACACATACGTTCAAAACTCTCTAAGTAGCTGAAAAAAGGCAAGTTAGAGGCGCATATTTGTACACAGCATACATCATTAAAATAGTTAAATATTGTACTATTCCGATAAATAACCGCCAAATAAACCTTTCCATTAGATAAATAAGTGATTTACCTCACTTAAAAACAGGTAAAATTTTCAATAAGTTGACTTATATTTAAAATCAATTTCTGTCGAAACAGTAAACTTATTGTGTCGATTAACCATTTAATCATTCCTTGTATGAAAACAAAATTTATTAGCAGTAATGCGGTTTTGCTTTTGGCATTTTTGCTGTCGATGTCATGGATTTCCATGGGTCAAGGCAAAGTGTCTACAGTAACTGGTAAGGTTACTGATGAAAAAGGCGAGCCGCTCATCGGTGTCAACATCATCCTCAAAGAAACAAGTAAAGGAACTACGACCAATGTTGATGGTAAGTATTCCATTAACGTTACCAATGCTCAAAGTAAATTACTCTTTTCTTTTGTGAGTTACGAACCTAAAGAAGTAACTGTAGGAAATCAGAGTGTCATTAATGTCAGCTTAAACCCAGATGCCAAAAGTCTATCCGAAGTGGTAGTGGTAGGTTACGGTGTTCAGAAAAAAGCAACTGTTTCTGGTTCTGTCGTTTCTGTCAAAGGAAATGAACTTCAGAAATCACCGAGTGTTAACCTAAGTAACTCGTTGGCTGGTAGAATGGCCGGTGTGGTTGCTGTAAACCGTAGTGGTGAGCCTGGTTATGATGGATCTTCCATCCGTATTCGTGGTGCTAACACCTTAAACAACAGTGATGCCTTGATCGTTATTGATGGTATCCCTAACAGAGCAGGTGGTTTAGACCGTATTAACCCAGCTGACATTGAGTCAGTTTCTGTATTGAAAGATGCCTCTGCCGCCATCTATGGTGCTCGTGCAGCGAACGGCGTTATTTTGATTACGACGAAAAAAGGTAAATCGGGTAAGCCTGAATTATCTTATTCATTCAACCAAGGTTTTGCTCAGCCAACAGTTGTTCCTGCTTTAGCCAATGCCGCACAATATGCTGGTATGTTAAATGACTTGGATATTTACCAATTGCCTGTAAGCCAATGGGCAGATGCTACGAGAGCTTACAAAGAAACAGGCGTTTACAATGGCCGTAAGGCCCCTTATTCTCCTACCGATATGAAGTTGTACAGCGACGGTTCTGATCCGTGGTTACATCCTAACACAGATTGGTATGGTGCTACTTTAAAGAATTGGTCTCCACAATCTCGTCACAATGTACAAATGAGTGGTGGTAGTGAGAACATCAAATATTTGGCTTCTTTGGGATACCAAAACCAAGATGCATTCTACAAAAATTCAGCTACCGGATATCAGCAATATGATATTCGCTTGAATTTAGATGCAAAAATCAATGAAAATGTCAACATATCGGTGGGTATTTTAGGACGTGAAGAAAACCGCCGTTTCCCAACTAAACCAGCTAGTGCCATTTTCCGTATGCAAATGCGTGGAAAACCAAACCAACCAGCCTTCTGGCCAGATGGTCGTCCGGGTCCAGATATTGAAAATGGTGAAAACCCCGTGGTTATTACTACCAACCAAACAGGTTATGACCGTGACAAGCAAAGTTATTTCCAAACCAATGGTCAATTGGATATCAAAATCCCATTCATCAAAGGTTTGAAATTTACAGGAACTGCGGCTATCGACAAGCGTTTCAGAGACACGAAGCGTTGGGAAACACCTTGGACTTTATATGAAAAAGGAACTGGCTTCGAAGCAGATGGTAAAACGCCAATCTTAGTTCCTAGTAAGCGTGGACCAGCAGAACCTCGTCTGACCTTAGGAAATGAAACTCAGTTAAACGTATTATTGGGAGGTATTTTCACGTATGAAAGAAAATTCGATGACCATGGATTAACCGTTTTAGCAGGTACTAACCGTGAAACTATCAATGGAGATAACTTCAATGCGTATCGTCGTTTCTTCATCTCTACTGCTTTGGATCAAATGTTCGCCGGTGGTGACTTAGAGAAAAACAATGGTGGTGGTGCTTATGAAAGAGCTCGTTTGAACTATTTCGGTCGTGTGGCCTACAACTACAAAGAGAAATATTTAGCTGAATTCCTATGGCGGTATGATGGTTCGGATATTTTTCCTCCAGAAACTCGTTATGGTTTCTTCCCTGGCGTTATGGCGGGTTGGGTGATGTCTGAAGAGAATTTCATCAAAAACGAATTGCCTGCGATCAACTTCTTGAAGTTAAGAGGTTCATGGGGACAAATGGGTAATGACCAAATCGCTACTTACCAATATTTGTCTACGTATGGATTTAGATCTTACATCATCGGTAATGTAGAAACTAAGACTTTGTTCGAAACGAAAATCCCGAATAATAACATTAAGTGGGAAGTGGCAACAAACTCGGACATCGGTTTAGAAGGAGCTTTATTCAACAATAAATTGACTTTTGAATTAGATTATTTCTACAACAAAAGAACAGATATCCTTTGGGTAAAAAATGCCTCGGTTCCACAGTCTACGGGTTTAACCCTTCCAGCGCAAAACATTGGAGAGGTATCCAACCAAGGATTTGACTTTACTTTAGGATATCGTGACCAAATTGGTGAATTGACATTCAATGTTGGTTTAAATGGGGGTTATGCTAAGAACAAAATTTTGTTCTGGGATGAAGCTCCAGGTGCACCAGAGTGGCAAAGAACAACAGGTAAGCCAATGTATACCTACCAAGCTTATTTGTACGATGGAGTATTTAAAGATCAAGCAGAAATTGATGCCAACACCATCAACTACAAAGCTATCGTAAATACCTTACGTCCGGGAGACATGAAGTACAAAGATTTCAACGGTGATGGAAAAATCACTCCAGATGATCAAGTGCGTAATGACTTCACACAATTGCCTTTATTCCAAGGTGGTTTTAACCTAGGCGCTCAATACAAGGGATTTGATTTAACGATATTGTTCCAAGGAGCAGCTGGTGCAAAACAATATGTAAGTGCTGGTGAATCAGGAAACATCGGTAACTTCTTATTGGATATTTACCAAAATCGTTGGACAGTAGAAAATCCAAGCAGCGAGCACCCACGTATCGCTAACCGTAGTGACCAATACTATTCAAATAACAATACATATTGGTTACGTAGTACTGACTACATTCGTTTGAAAAACTTAGAAATTGGATATAACATTCCAGCTTCTGCTTTGGCTAAAATAGGTTTGAAAAACTGCCGTGTTTACACGAATGGTTTGAACTTATTGACGTTTGACAAATTGAAAGTATACGATCCAGAATCATCCAATGCTACTGGACAGTATTACCCACAGTCAAGAATCATAAACGTAGGTTTAACAGCTACTTTTTAACTCATAAACTATCGTATTCATTATGAAAAAAAGAAACATAATCATTGCACTAGCATTTTTTAGTACCGTATTAACCAGCTGCAATGACGATTTTGTTAATACAAAGCCGCTGGACCAACTATCAGAATCGGTTGTTTGGACTGACCCTAACTTGGCCGAAGCATTCGTAACAGAATTGTACGGAGGTCTAGGAAACGGTGGATTTGACGAGCAAATGCTTGCTTCTCTTACGGATGAAGCATCCTTTACTCACCCGGGACGTGGTATTACCACCATCACGGAATCGCGCTCTAACCCGGCTGATATTGGTTGGGTGAATGGTACACTTAGCTGGCAAAATATGTACACACGTATTCGTGCATGTAATTTGGCCTTAGCGAACTTGAAAAAAGCAACTACTTTCCCAACGGCCCTAGTGGAGCGTTTGACGGGAGAAGCTAAATTCATGCGTGCCTATTTCTATCACCAATTAGTTCGCTATTATGGTGGTGTGCCGATTATAGATAAGGCTTATGCTCTAACGGATACTGACTTCCTAACTCAAAGAAATACGATGGAAGAATGTATCAACTTTATTGTGAAAGATTGCGATGAAGCAGCTGCTTTATTGAATGGTAAATCTTTAGCAGCAGGTAGAGGAAGTAGAGCCGCTTGTTTAGCCATAAAATCACGTATCCTTTTATATGGAGCTAGTGATTTATACGATGCAGCTACAGCGAAATCTAAATCTACTGCCATGGCTGCTTATGCTACTCCAGCAATCCTAGCTTATACTTCAGGCGACCGTGCTGCTCGTTGGACCAAAGCCAAAGATGCTGCTAAAGCAGTATTGGATTTACCTGGATTTGGTAATGCATTAAACCTATCTGCACCAGCAGAGAAAAATGATGCTGTTACGAACTATCAAAATAACTCCTTAGCAAAAAATGGCGGTGAAAAAGAATTAATCTTTGCTCGCTATTTCATCAATGCTAAACAAGAAAACGGTGGTCGTATCGGTTTATTTAACGGTCCTAATGGATACCATAACTGGGCTGGAAATGCCCCTATCCAAAACTTAGTAGATGATTACGAAATGATGGATGGGTCTAAATTCTCTTGGTCTAACCCTAACCATGCTGCAAGTCCGTATGACAATCGTGATCCACGTTTCTATGCGACTTTATTGTATGATGGTGCTAACTGGAAACCGAGAACAGCTGACGTTGCTTCAAAAGATCCGTTGAACCAAATTCAAACAGGTCAATATGAACTTTCTTCAGGCTCTGGTAAAGTTTCTTATTTCGGTTTAGATACTCGTAAGAGTACGGTGGAAGACTGGAATGGTAGTTACACGGGATATTATTTCCGTAAGTTCACCGATCCAAATCCATCGATTATTGATCAAAATACTTGGCAACAAATCCCATGGCCATTCTTCCGCTATACAGAAGCCATACTGAACTATGTAGAGGCATGTATAGAATTAGGACAAGATGCTGAAGCCCGTACGTGGTTGAACAAAATTCGCTTTCGTTCAGGTATGCCAGCAGTTACAGAAAGTGGTAACGAATTACGTGAGCGTTATCGTAACGAGCGTCGTGTGGAATTATCCTTTGAAGAACATCGCTACCATGATGCCCGTCGTTGGATGATTGCTACCAACACCTTAGGTGCTAAAGTGAAAATCATCAACGTGTTTGGTTCTTTGAAGCCAGGCAAAACCGTTACGCTATACAAGTATGATCCAAGCAGTTTTGATTATTCATACAAAGTAGTGGATATGGACCCAGGTAAAGAGAACAGAACATGGTTAGACAAGATGTATTTCTTGCCAATCCACCGTGATGAAATGAACCGCAATAATAAGTTGGTTCAAAATCCTGGATATTAATCTAGTATATTTGTAAGGAAATGGTAAAGTAGAAATGCTTTACCATTTCCTTTTTTCATTATTTAGCCATAGTCACGTGAAAAATTATTTTGCTCTCCTACTCATCATCATTAGCTTTTCTTGCCAAAAGGCAAAAACTGAATTAGAGAGCAATCCTGAACCTCAACTTTTCCAATTGCTGAGTCCCGAGCAAAGTCATGTCAATTTTGAAAATAAAATTGAGGAAGGCTTAAATACCAATGTCCTGATGTATGAATATTTCTACAATGGCGGTGGAGTTGCCACGGGAGATTTGAATGGAGATGGAAAGCAAGACATGTATTTTTCCAGTAATATGGAAAACAACCATTTTTACTTGAACCAAGGTGATTTAGTTTTTAAAGAAGTCGCCGAAATAGCGGGAGTAACAGGCAGACCGGGGCCATGGAAAACAGGTGTTTCCTTGGTGGACATCAATGGCGATCATAAATTAGATATTTACTTATGCTACTCTGGAAATTTACCTCCCGATAAAAAACGCAATCAATTATTCATCAATCAAGGAAATGACGCCTCCGGTGTCCCATTGTTTAAAGATGATGCAGCCGCATACGGACTAGATAGCCCTGCCAATAGCACGCAGGCCGTTTTCTTCGATTATGATAAAGACCAAGATCTAGATATGATTTTGGTAAATCACAATCCTAAATCACTACCCATATTAGATGAAGCGAGTACAGCAAATTTGCTTCAACAAGAAGACCCTAACAGCGGCTTACGCTTCTTTCAACAAAAACAAAAAGGTCATTTCGAAGATGTGACCACCTCCCTAGGGATTAGCAGTTCTTCCCTTTCCTACGGTTTAGCCGTTGGAATCTCCGATATGAATGCCGATGGTTGGTTGGATTTCTATGTATCCAACGACTATACCATTCCAGATTATTTATACATCAACCAACAAGGCAAAACGTTCAAAAACGTCATTCAGAAAAGCATGGGACATACTTCTCATTTTTCTATGGGAAATGACATTGCCGATATTAACAATGATGGCTTAGCCGACATATTCACCTTGGATATGTTGCCAGAAGATAATTTGCGACAAAAGAATTTGATGGCTCCAGATAACTACGAGAAATTCAATTTCAATTTGGCGGTGGGCTTTGGTCATCAATACATGAGAAATATGTTGCAAGTCAACCAAGGTATTGACCCAACAACTCAAGAACCTAGGTTTCATGAATTGGGACAATTAGCTGGAATTTCCAATACCGATTGGAGCTGGAGTGCGCTCTTTGCGGATTATGATAATGATGGCTGGAAAGACTTATACATCACCAATGGGTATTTAAGGGACTATACCAATTTGGATTTCCTTAAATACATGGGGGATTATGTTCAAAACAACCAAGCATCGATTCAAAGGCAAAACGTGTTGGAACTAGTGCAAAAAATGCCTGCCTCCAACATCAGTAATTACATGTTCAAGAACCAGCAAAATGGCACCTTTAATTCGGTGACTAAAGCCTGGGGAATGGAAAGCACCTCCAATAGTAATGGAGCGGCTTATGCTGATTTGGATGGAGATGGCGATTTGGAACTGATTGTAAATAACATCAATAAACCAGCCTACATTTTTGAGAATAAAAGCAACGAACTTAAAAAAGAAAATAAAAACCTTCAAATTGAACTCCAAGGTGAAGGACTGAATACCCTCGGTTTAGGGGCTAAAATCTGGGTATACCAAGGGGTAAAAAACCAATATTTCGAACAAAACCTGTACCGAGGATATCAGTCCAGTGTTTCTCCAGTATTACATGTAGGTTTAGGACATAAAGCGTCCATTGATTCCTTGGTCATTACATGGAATTCGGGGAAATCTCAAGTGGTAAAAAAGGTGACTACTTCCAAAATTACCTTAAAAGAATCAGAGGCGAAGCTTATTCCCTTCAAAGCCAAAAATTCAGAAAATCCGCTATTTGTTTCAGTGAAAACTTTGCAATCCTTTGAAAAATCACAGGAAGAATTCAATGATTTTAAACGCCAAACTCAAATCACGCTTCCTTTATCTGATGTGGGACCCTGCCTAAGTACAGGTGATGTCAATGGAGATAAATTGGTAGATTTATTTGTCGGAAATCAAGCTGGCAAAGGTGCCTCTTTATATTTGCAGCAAAGCTCTGGAGAATTGAAACGAATGCCTTCGGCGATGAGTCAAGACATAGGTTTTGAAGATAGCGATGCTCAATTTTTTGATGCAGATGGCGATGGAGATGTAGACTTATGGGTCGTAAGTGGAGGTTTAGGATTGATGGAAGCGAATGATGCTAAACTTGCTGATCGATTATACATCAATGATGGAAAGGGGAATTTCAAAAAATCAAGGGTTCCATTGCCAAGTCAAGGGGTCAGTAAATCTTGTATTCAAATCATTGATATCAATCAAGATCGTTTACCTGATGTATTCGTAGGTGGCCGGGTGATTCCAGGTAAATATCCCGAATGTCCTGCCTCCTTTGTCCTACTCAATCAGGGTGCGGGTAAATTCAAAGATATCAGTGCACAATTCCCAGCCATACAACGCGCAGGAATGGTTACGGATGCGGCCTGGGATGATTTAAATCAAGATGGGAAAAAAGAGTTAGTATTGGTAGGGGAGTTCATGCCTATCAAGATTTTTACACTGCATAATAAGACTTTTGAAGAAAGCACATCCACTTTCTTTGAAGATTCTCCTCAAGGTTTATGGAATACCATTCGCATCGAAGATTTGAATCGGGATGGGAAGAAAGAAATTTTGGTAGGTAATTTAGGCCTAAACAGTCAATGGAAAGCTTCCCTTGAGCAGCCCATGGAATTGCACTTCAAGGATTATGACCAAAATGGCTCCATAGACCCCATTCTGTGTACTTATGTCAAAGGAGAATCTGTGCCTTTTATGACGAGGGATGAATTATTGGACCAAATGAGTATTATGCGTACTCGATTTACGGATTACCAAAGTTTTGCAGAAGCTAAATTGTCGGATATTATCACGGAAGAAGAGCAAAAAGGTGAGCAAGTTTGGAAAGCTACTGAATTAAAAACTTCGCTTTTCCAATTGAATGCTAAAGGCCAATTTGAATCGGTTAAATTACCTTGGGAAGTACAATCCTCCCCTATTTCAGCCATTGCTATCCTGAATATAGATGGTCAAAAAGATGCCGATATTGTGTTAGCAGGTAATATGCACCATGCTAAATTACGGATAGGCAAAATGGATGCCAATGCAGGTTTACTTTTGCGTTCGAAAGGAAATTTAAGATACGAGGCCCTTTCCCCTCAAAAAACGGGGCTTTGGTTACAAGGAGATGTAAGGTCCATGCAAGTCATGGGAAACCAATTGTTCATAGGTATAAACCAACGAGGCTTAATCCACTATAAAGCGGCAAAACGATGAAAAAAATCATCCTCTTTCTTTCCTTCTTGGCCTGTTGGGCTTGCAATTCTGAGCCTAAGAAAATCCAATTTTCAGGAACAGAAATAGACAAAGTGGTACAAGAAATGACAGAAATGATGATTCATGATGTCAGTAATCCACCTTTGTCCATGCGTTTTTTCTCCTATGCCTGTTTAGCTGGCTATCAGGTTATGACGGAAGCAGACACTAGTTTACATGCTTTTCAAAAACGGTTCAATGGATACCCAACTTTCAAGAATGATTCATCCATTGAAGCACCCGAGTTTACTGCTATGTTGGCCATGATGGAAGTGGCTCAAAAAATGCAACCTTCTGGTGTTAGGATGAAGGAATTTGAAGTGCGTTACATTGACTCCTGTCGTCAACTAGGTTTATCGGAACAAGTGATTGAAACATCTACTCAAAAAGCGCAAGCCGTGGCGAAAGGGATTTTAGCCTATGCCAAAGCAGATGGCTATAATAAGCTCAGTAATTTCCCGAAGTATACTCCCAAGAAAACAGCGGGTTCATGGTACAGCACGCCTCCTGGATATTTTCCCGCGGTAGAACCTTATTTTTACCGTATTCGAAGTTTTAGTTTAGATACCAACAACATTGAGGAAATTCCGACTCCAGTTCCCTATTCCGAGTCAAACTCCTCTTCTTTTTATGCCTTATGCAAAGCGGTATACCAAGCGAATAAGTCAGAAGAAAATTTAAAAATTGCGGCATTTTGGGATTGTAATCCCTTTGCTCTCAATGACCAAGGCCATTTATTGATTGGCATGAAAAAAATATCCCCAGGGGCACATTGGTTGGGAATTGCGGGGATAGCTAGTGCTAAAAAACAATTAAAATTTGGGGAAAGTTTAGCCATTAGAACGGCTTTATCCACCAGTTTAATGGATGCATTTTGGTTATGTTGGCGAGAGAAATACCACAGTCACCGTATCCGTCCTGAAACAGCCATCCGGAAATTAATAGACCCCACTTGGAAACCCTTTTTACAAACACCCCCTTTTCCTGAATACCCGAGTGGACATTCCACCGTTTCAACGACTGCGGCCATCGTGTTAACGCATTTTTTGGGCCCTAATTTTTCCTACACAGATACGGTGGAAAAACGGTATGGCATAGATGATCGTTCTTTTACATCATTTGAGGCGGCTGCCGAAGAAGCGAGTATTTCTAGATTTTACGGCGGTATTCATTACATGGATGGCATACAAGCCGGACAAACACAAGGCCGAATTTTAGGCAAACATTTTTTAACCTTATTGAAACATGAAAATTAAATTACTTCTACTCCTAAGCATCTTCGCTTTTCAATTACAAGCCCAAAACGCTTCCAAGGAAGCTTGGGAATCCATGTTCAATGGTAAGGACCTAAACAATTGGACCCCAAAAATCCGTAATTCTCCGGCAGGAGTCAACTATGGAAATACCTTTCGCGTGGAGGATGGAAAATTAGTAGTACGCTATGATTCTGCGGCCTATCCCAATTTTGATGAGCGATTTGGTCACCTTTTTTACAAGAAAAAATTTGGCTATTACCGCATCCGCTTGAACTACCGCTTTGTAGGAGAGCAAGCGATTAAAGGACCCGGTTGGGCTATTCGAAATAGTGGAATCATGGTGCATGGACAAACGGCAGAAAGCATGGGCTTGAAGCAAGACTTTCCCGTATCCATCGAAGTACAATTATTGGGAGGAAACGGAAAGGATAAAAGAACCACCTGTAATTTATGTACACCGGGAACCAATGTAGAAATGAATGGGAAGCTATTTACGCCACATTGCATCAATTCCCAATCAGAAACCTTTCATGGCGACCAGTGGGTACAAGCGGAGGTACTTGTTTTAGGGGATTCTTTAATTCGTCATTATTCCAATGGAAAAGAAGTTTTAGCTTATCAGAGGCCGCAAGTAGGTGGTGGAAATGTAAGTGGACAAGACATCATTTTTGGAAAATCAGGTGAGCTCATCAAAGAAGGTAGTATTTCTTTACAAAGTGAAAGCCATCCCGTGGAATTCAAGAACATTGAAATTTTAAATTTAGAAGGTTGCATGAATCCGGAGGCCTTGAATTACAAAACCTATTTTGTTAAATCAAAGCCAGAAGATTGCCTTTTCAAGAAGAAAAAGAAAAAAGATTAGCCCATTTTGACCTTTAAATAAGAAAATAGCCTGGAATATGGTATCATTTTAAGGAAAAATGAAGATATTGAAAAACCATTAGCATTTGCTCTAAGCCATTTAGCGAACATATAAAAAAAGTACTATTATTGAAATCCCCAATCGGCAATTTAATACCTATAAACTTGGTAAAATAAATGAAATTTGGGTAATTTGGCTATTTGGAAAATTATCTCCCAATAGCCTAAAGCAAAATAATTCAATTATAAATTTTATATCGCATGTGTGGAATCGTAGCTTATATAGGTCATCAAGAAGCCTATCCTATCATATTAAAAGGTTTAAAAAGATTAGAATACAGGGGCTACGATAGTTCGGGAATTGCCTTATACGGCAAACAAATAGAATCCTACAAAAAGAAGGGACGAGTCAGTGAATTAGAGACTTGGGATGCGCCCATTTTACACGAAGCTCATGCCGGAATAGGTCATACCCGCTGGGCTACGCACGGTGAGCCAACCGATGCCAATGCCCATCCACACCAATCCAATAGTGGTAAAATTACCTTGGTGCATAATGGAATCATTGAAAACTATGCCTCATTAAAGGCTGAATTAATTCAAAAAGGCTATACGTTCCAAAGTGAAACAGACACCGAAGTATTGGTCAATTTCATTGAGGACATCCAAATCAACAATAATTCTAGCTTAGAAGAGGCCATGCGCATCGCCCTAAAAAGGGTCGTTGGAGCCTATGTGATCATTGTATTGGAAGATGGTTTTCCAGACAGATTAATTGCTGCCAGAAAAGGTAGTCCCTTGGTGATCGGTGTAGGAGAAGGAGAGCACTTTTTAGCTTCGGACGCCTCCCCTATCATTGAATATACCAAGCGCGTTATTTATGTCAATGATTATGAGTTGGCCATCATTTCCAAAGATGACATCATCTTAAAAAACCTAGGTAATGAGCCCGTAACACCGTATATCCAACAATTGGATATGGAGTTAGCTCAAATAGAAAAAGGTGGTTTTGATCATTTTATGTTGAAAGAAATCTTTGATCAGCCAGCCAGTTTAACGGATTGTTTACGTGGTCGACTGGATGTTGCTACTTTAAGTTTAACCTTGGCAGGGGTTGACCAACATTTGTCGGTTTTCACGCAAGCCAAACGCATCATCATTGTGGCCTGCGGAACCAGTTGGCATGCAGGACTCATTGCCGAATACATGATCGAAACGATTTGTCGGATTCCTGTGGAGGTAGAATATGCTTCTGAGTTCCGATACCGTAATCCCATCATTCATTCAGGGGATGTGATTATAGCGATATCTCAAAGTGGTGAAACGGCCGATACTTTGGTGGCGATAGAGCGTGCCAAAGAGCAGGGAGCCTTTATTTTTGGCGTGGTGAATGCGGTGGGATCATCTATAGCAAGACTATCCCATGCGGGAGCCTATACGCATGCAGGTCCCGAGATTGGGGTAGCCAGTACCAAAGCATTTACGGCCCAATTAACCGTATTGGCCATGATGGCTTTGAAAATTGGTAAAGCCAAGCAAACATTAACGGATGCGGATTACAAGCATTATTTAGTGGAATTATCTCAAATTCCAGAGAAAGTACAGGTGATTTTATCCTCCCATGAATTGATTAAGGAGGTAGCTCAAGTTTATGCCGGAGCGAACAACTTCTTGTTTTTAGGAAGAGGCTATAATTTCCCAGTGGCCTTGGAGGCCGCCTTGAAATTGAAAGAGGTGAGTTATATTCCCTGCTCAGGATATCCATCGGGAGAGGTAAAACATGGCCCTATCGCCTTGGTGGATGAGACATTACCGACTTTATTCATAGCTACCAAAGACAAATATTACGATAAGATTGTCAGCAACATTCAGGAAATCAAAGCCCGCAAAGGCAAAGTGATAGCCATCATCAATCCGGACGACACAGCCATACGAGGCGTATCGGATCATGTGATGGAAGTCCCTGAAACCGATGAATTATTAGCGCCTTTATTAACGGTCATTCCTACCCAGTTAATGTCGTACTACATTGGCGTATTACGTGGATTGGATGTTGATAAGCCAAGAAATTTGGCTAAGAGTGTGACGGTGGAGTAGATTGAATAACGCTGTTGTTGGCTTCGAGAACCTCAGGCAAATCGAGAGCCTCAGGCAACGCTGTCAAGGTTTAAAACCTTGCCAGCGTTAGGTGCAAACCTAACATTTTTCGACCAAAAAAAGGTTTAATCTTACAGATTATCAGTAGATCGATATTCCCCCCGCTTATGTAGATGCATGGAATCTATCCGTTGTTCGATTTCTATGATTAAAACAAGTAGTTGTTTTAATGGCACCATCTCGAAAAGTATGTAAGTAGAAAATAGTGTTGGTTTCGGCCTTCACTATTTTTTTTTACATTTAAACACTTATTAAGATGGAAATGGACACAAAAGATTCATTAACCGATGCTTTCTTAAAGCAATAGAGGGAGAACTTGATGCACATTTGGGTTATGACAAACACGAGTCAACAGGCGTTGAAAACCTCATTATTTCTCTTTATTCGAAAGGGATGAGCGTAAGTGATATCGAGCAAGAAATCAAAGAAATCTATCAATTCGAACTATCTAGCTCAGCTATCTCACGGGTAACCCAGCGTATTATGGAGGATTCGATTGCCTGGCAGAATCGACCCCTTGATGTGGTCTATTTGGTGGTCTGGATGGATGGGATTGTCTTTAAAGTCAGGGAGAATTCCAAGGTCGTCAACAAAACAATCTACTTATCCATCGGATTAAATCGAGAGGGTAGAAAAGAGGTCTTAGGAATGTGGTTAGGTAAAAGCGAGAGCTCAAGCTTCTGGATGGGTGTATTAACTGATTTGAAGGCACGGGGTGTAGAGGACATTCTGATTACAGCCACGGACAATTTAAATGGCTTTACGCAAACCATTCGTGCCGTATTCCCTGAATCACAAACTCAAATCTGTGTGGTTCATCAAATCAGGAATGCTTGTCGATATGTGGTATGGAAAGATAAGAAAGAGTTCACAAGGGACATGAAGCAGATATATGATGCTCCTACCAAACAAGCAGCAGAAGCGGCATTGAAAGATTACGGCGCTAAATGGGGCAAGAAATATCCTTATGCCATTCGATCATGGGAGGATAACTGGGATGAGTTGACCGTTTTTTTTGATTTTCCGCTCGAGATTCGCAAGATTATTTACACGACGAATCTGATTGAAAACCTGAATGGAAAGATTCGCAAATACACGAAAAACAAGCTCTCATTCCCAACGGATGATGCCCTGATGAAATCAGTATATTTGGCCATTAACGAAGCAACCAAAAAATGGAGCCTGCCGATTCAGAACTGGGGAATTATATTGAATCAGTTTTTGGCTATATTTGAAAAAAGGGTCCGAATTTAAAAGTAAATCCGAACCCACTATTTTTTACTTACACACTTAATGGGATAGTGTCGTTTTAATCATAGAAATAGACCAGCAGAGTAGCACTTCTGTCTGTCCAAAGATGTGTCGTGTCAAGTTTACTCATTCTTTGACGGAGACGATTTATTTTTAATACAATGTAGACCCAGATAACTGTATCCAGTGCGTTGGCTAAACATGCAGCGTTTTATGTTCTCGGTCATAGCTTTGTCCTACACAATAATCTGTATCATTTAACTCGTCAGCAATCATTGATGTTGTAAAAATTATTTGATGGTCTTTTTCAAATCTCTCAGACATTGTTGTAATAAGGTTCTGCAAATTCTGAGTTCTTATTTTCTCCATTCCTTTATCTTCCATATTGTCACAAAGGATAAATCTTGGGTAACGGAAAAAATCCAATTCTAAACTGGCAAAGAAAATTGAAAATAATACTGCATTCTTAAAGTAAGTTTTGGAACTTGCGGAAAAGTTGTTCCCATCGTCAAGGGAGTAAGAGTCCTTATGAAAATTTACATCAATAATGTGTCCTTTACGGAATTCATCTTGCCTATCTAAATCGTTTCGCAAAATAAATAATGTATATTCTTTGATTTTTTGAAGTGCTTCTTGAAATTTATGCTTTTGCTGTTCTTCCTTTTGTAGTATTTCTATTCTCAATCTTTCAGTTAATGCGGCAAGTTCAGCTAACTCCTTTTTCAGAAGCTCAAGCATTTCTACTGCTGCGATTTGTTGAGTAAGAAACTCAATCTTCTTTTCAGCTCCACCTTTAGAAATGAGTAAACCATCTATTCTTTCGTCTCGTGTTGTTTGGCTTGCTTCAATTGAAGTATCAAGTTGTTTTTGTAATGCTCTTGCTTTTTCAATAAATACAGGTAGTTGACCATAAAGTTCAACAAGTATTCTGTCTTTTTCTTCAAGCATACTTTTTGATTCTTTGATTTGCAATTCCATTTCCTGTTTCAACCTTTTTGCGTTTGCTTTTTCCGCTTCTTCTGTCAAAGGTTGCTTACATAAAAAGCAATGTCCTTCTTGAACATCATTTTCAAGTTGACTTAAACATTGTGGGCAATGGGTCAACGGAAGTTCTCCTAAAATTCTTCGTGTAAGTAATGAATAATTTAATTCTTCAACTCGCTTTTCAAGAGTTGAAACAAATTGTTTTGAATCTGAAATCTCAAATTCGTATTGATTTATTTTAGCTATCGTGTCACTGATTTGATTTTTGACTGGAATTAAGTCGGCTTGAATTTTTTCTGAATTTAAAGCTGTTCTAGTTGTTGTTCTTACTATACTTTTTTCTCTTAACTCTAAAATTGCTATATCAATGCTTTCTAATTCTTTTTGCGATAATTCAATTTCCTTTTGAACACTTCTAAGATTTGTTGCAGTTCCTGATTGTCCGTAAACTCTATTAATTCCTTCAAACTGCCTTTTCTTTTCGTCATTTTCTTTAACTGCATTTCGGTAAGCTAACCTTTGAGTATACAAACTGTCATCATAAACACCAAGTAACACTTCAGAGATTGCCTGTCTTGTCAAAGGCAAATCAAAACGCTCAAACCTGAAAAGGTTTTGAGTTGGAGTGTCTTGATCAATATAAAGTAGTCGAAGTATTTGGTGTATTGTAATGTTGCTATCCAAATCACTTTTTACTTCGGGAAATGAAAGTGCATTGAAAATTACATTCGTAAAACTTGCGGTATTACTTACTGTTCCTTGTTTATATGGATATGTTTGCCAATTGATGCTGTCTTTTTTTGATTCCTCGTATGTATCCCAAAAGATGCTCATAGGTTGTAAACCGCCTTGGGTAATGTGTCGTTTAAGTGTGATTGTCGCACCATTTATTTCTACCTCTGCAATTACATCTCTACATTTCAACGCTTCTGTTGTCCAGTTGCTAAAGTCGCCTCCTAACGCATAGAAAATAAAATTAGCAATCGTGGATTTACCAGAACTGTTTTGACCTCTAATAACATTTACACCTCTATGAAATTTTTCATCAAAGGCAACGGTTCCGCTGTGAGTAACAACGATTAAACGATTTAGAAATAGATATGGTCTATCGTTGGTCATATTTGAATTCAATTAAACCTGTTCTGTCTTTCAGACCAAATTTTCCGTAAAGAGGTAACTCCCTGAAGCCAATTATCAATTTAATGATGTTTGCTTTTTCAACAGAGAGTTCCTTAAACTTCTCTGCAAGTTCTTTGGGAATTTCTTTGTCTGTTCTGCGAATAATTTTTTTCGCTAATAATTTTGAATCAATTAGCCCGTAAGATGCAAGACATTTAAGTGCAGAAAGCTGAAATGATTTCATCCGTTCAATTATTCTCTTTGGGTCAATTAAATCTTCATAAGGATTTGGTGCCTTCTTCTTAAATATACCTTTCAATTCAGAAAGTGCTGTTGGATAAGTAATATTTCTTGCTTCGTTAGGGAAGGTTAAATAAAAGTCCCAAATACGAAGTCGGTCTAACTCAACTTCCTCTTGCTTCATTTCCGTAAGCAATTGAAGTATACGAAATACACAATTGTAAATATCAAATGCAGGATGGTAGATTAACATTTTATGCAGTCCATTTTATGTGGCAATTCCCTGTTAGAAAAAATATCATCCCCATAATATCATCTTCGTCATACTTGAACAGATTTAAACCCAATTCCGCCTTAACTGGATTTATTATTCTTTCAGCAATCGCAGCTTGTATTTTAGACTCGTCTTCATTGTTGCAAATCAGAGTGTAAATTTCCATCATAAATCCTCTATGAATTTTTGAAAGGATGTAAACATTTATGTCTTGTGCAACTACAGAATATTGTGAAGTAAGCATTAGCTTTTTGTGAAATTTTTCTTTAGTGTATTTGGCATATCTAATAATCATTGGTGGCTTTGCTCCAGCAATTAATTTGTTTTCAAGTCCAATCATTTCTTCATTTTCAACTTGTGAGTTTAAATAATCTAAATCTTCACAAATCACTTTTAGTTCTTTGTCTGCCTCCATTTCTTTCTGAAATTTTTCATACAAGTCATGTAAGTAAAATGAACGTTCATAGGTGTTAGATATGTTGAATGAGTTATCATCTCTACCTGTGAACCGTCCTCCAACACTTGAGTCATTGACTTCTATATTATTGTTTGACATACTTGTTATTTTGTAGTTTTGTCTCTGCCCGTAAAGTCGCCGCCTACTGTAGTACTGCCTGTAACACTTACTTTGTTTGAGTTGATTCTTTTGTTAATTCTAATTACTCCACCGATTGCTAATAAGCTTATGATGAAACCTAATATTCCGCAAATATCTGCAATGTTTGATAAAGTGAATTCCATTTTATTTATAGTTTAATTGGTTACAAATGTGATAGTGCGTAAGGCAAAATCAAAACTGTTTTGACGAAGTTGCCATGTTGTTTATTTTATCGCTACCTATTAATGTTTTCACTGATGTTGTAGAGTTACCGTTAACGGCTTGAAGTTTGGCGCAGTGGTAAATTCAGAGCACAAAACTTTTAATTAGAACAGAACTTGATACGAAACACAAAGCTTCATTTAACCATAGAACCTTTACTTTTGGGTAGATTAGTCAAGCGTAATTATTTATTAATTCATTTCTTTAATATATTTTTCGATGGTCAAATTATTTTCATTTAAAATTCTATTAAAATCTTCTTTTATTATTTCATAATTCTTTACACATTGTTTGTAATAATAAGAGTCTATTTCACCTGATGAACTAACTGTAAAGTCAGAGTCAACAATTTTAAGGTTTACACCAAGATTTTTTGCAAGCTCATCAAATGAATTGGATTTCAAGAAGTCAATTGGATTCGTTTTTACATAAGCACTTTTCTTTTCATCTCTGAAATGTGTCATGGCTCGATAGCTTTCGTTTCCAATCATACTTTCATATAATAGAACTGTTACGAATTGTAAATCCTTTCCAACTGACTTCAATATTTGAGTGGTTAGTACTTCTATTTTTTGATTCACTTTACTTATTTCTTCGAGGGTATTTGCAACTCGATTTTCTTGTATTTTATCATTTAAAAAACTAAACATCATACCCGCCCATTGTTTTTTCAAATAGGTCTCAATATCAGTAAAATCTCGAAATGGCACAATAGCGTTGTTTACAGTATGTTTTCTAACTTCATCAATAAATTCAAATATTTTCACATTGTCAACCGATGGGTAACAAATTTCCTCAGCCTTGACTTTTTTGTTGTTCTTTACATTGTCACTGTAAACTTTATGTTCGCCTAAAATTGCGATTTCTACTAATGCGAATACTGGGACTTTCTCCTTAATGGCAATTTCATACTCCATATTCGTAATAGATTTTTTCCCATTTATGTATTGCCCCCCAAACCGTCCACCAATTATAAGTATAAAAATTTGACAAGCAGGAACTTCTGTCAAACATGAATCGTGCGTGTGATTCTTAGGATTATAAAAAACATCTCCATCTTCACTTAATACTGGTTCATAACCAATAGTTTTAATGAAATATTTTAAATTCTCTCTTATATATTTCAAGTCATAATAAGTTGAACTTACAAATACTCTTGGTTTTGCCATATATATCTATTACTAATTGACCATAACTCACTTACCCCAATAATAACCTTCCATTTCACCCTCCAATCATTGAGCGAATGATTAAAGCTTTGTTTCGAATGATTACTCCCGAAAAATATGCAATTTAATTTATAAATAATCCCAAAGACCGATTATTTACTGAATGGTCATTTTAGCCAACAGTATGAATTTCCCCATCAGTGCTGCCAAGTTTTAAAACCTTGAAATGACTTAGGTGCCCTCTTTTTGCCGTTTTTTTAGTTGCGTGTAAAATCAACAAGTACATAATTGGCATTTCGTCCACCTTCGTTTGTTACTTGCAAGATTCCTTTTTCTATCAAGTCTTTTATGTCACGTAATGCCGTGTCAGTTGAAACCCTCGTAATCTTCGCCCATTTTGATGATTGCAGTTTTCCGTCAAAGCCGTCAAAGAGCATATTCAACATAGTTCTTTGACGTTCGTTGATGGCTGTGTTTTCGTACAGTTTCCAAAATTCGGCTTTTCGCAAAATGCGTTGCGTAGTATTTTCGGTGTTTAACATGGCGTTTTTCAAACAATGTAAAAACCATTCAAGCCATTCTGTAATGTCGCCTGTGCTGTGTTGCTCTTTTTGTAACACTTCATAGTAGCGTTTCCTTTCTACTAAAATCTGGCTCGACATACTATAAAAACGTTCGCCACTGCTTTCAGCACGTGCCAATAACATATCCGATATGGCTCGCCCAATTCGTCCATTTCCATCATCAAAGGGATGAATAATGATAAACCAAAAGTGAGCAATAGCGGCTTTTATAACAGGGTCAAGCTGATTGTTGTTGTTGAACCAATCTAAAAACTTGTCCATTTCAGATTTCACCAATTTGGGTTCTACGGCTTCATAGTGTATTTTCTCTTTGCCCATGGCACCTGAGACAACCTGCATTTCACCTGTTCGGTATTTACCAACTTCTATTTGATAGGGTCCACTGTATCCTGTTGGGAAAAGTGCTGCGTGCCATCCAAACAAGCGCTTTTCCGTTAATGGCAATGTGTAGCATTGGGTTGCATCAAGCATCATTTCTACAATTCCCTCAATATGGCGACTGCTTGGTATAATTCCTGCGGTGTTGATGCCTAATCGTCTTGCGATAGAGGAACGAACTTGGTCATAATTCAATAATTCGCCTTCTATTTCGCTCGATTTTACCACATCTAATGTTAAGGCAGTAAGTGTAGCTTCTTCTTTAGCTGAAAATCCCAAAGCGTTCATTTGTCCGATGATTTTCCCTTGCATCAGTTTCACTTCGCCAAACACCGTATTGATAGCTTTGTCTTGCCAAGAAAAGTTGGTCCAATTTATATTTTCGTAGATATACTTTACCATGGCTCAAAAATAGTATGCGACAAATATATCTATTATTCACCGCAAATTTGCGGTGAATAACTTATTTTTTCACCGCATACAATAAACATTGGCTTCGAGAGCCTCAGCCAACGCTGTCAAGGTTTAAAACCTTGACAGCGTTAGGCGCAAACCTAACATTTTTCGACCAAAAACAAGGGCAAATCTTACAGATTATCAGTAGATCGATATTCCCCCCGCTTATGTAGATGCATGGAATCTAGCTGCTGTTTGATATGTTCCAAAGGGTAATGTCGAACGATAGATAATAGGGATTTGAAATCCCGTGTTAAAATTTAATTTGGCTTCGAGAACCTCAGCCAACTTCAGCCGCTGTTCGATATGTTCCAAAGGGTAATGTCGAACGATAGATAATAGGGATTTGAAATCCCGTGTTAAAATTTAATTTGGCTTCGAAAGCCTCAGCCAACTTCAGCCGCTGTTCGATATGTTCCGAAGGGTCATGTCGAATGACATATAATAGGGATTTGCAATCCCATGTTAAAAATTAAATTTGACTTCAAGAACCTAAGTTAACTTCAGCCGACACTTTTGCCAAAATACTATTAGCGTTCGTTATTATTTTCGCTATCCGTTTTCGTATATTTTGTCAAATATTTTTTGGGTCAAGTCGAGTTCTGCAGAATTGTCACTCCCAATTGTTACAAAATATTTTCTCTGCCAATTTTGAGTTTTTTCTGCTTGTTTATTTCTTACGATATCCCAATTGGGATAAACCCGAATTCCACGCTTTTCGTCTTTTCCATTTTGTGAAATAATTCCTTTGTTTGCCAAAACAGATGTTGGGAAAATAAATTGTCCTGTATTGTTGCCATTTTTTGATGTAATAACGATAAAATCTACGTCGTCCAAAATGTCAAAAGGTTCAGTTATTCCATTTTCATTTCGTTTCCAAATAGTTACAAAGTTCTATTTTATGTCCGTTAAGCTCAAATGAGCAAGCTCCATATTCTAAACTTTCTGAATTTAATTTTAGGTTTGTCAACACGAAACCACATTTGTCATAAACCAATTCTTTTACAAGTTTTAGGTCAGCAAATAGAGTGTTTTCTGTTTTCATAATTTACGAATGTTCATTTCAATTCGGTGTCACTTTACAATGACTGCTAACGGCTTGGCGAAGGTGGTGGATTTAGAAACACAAAACTCTTAGCCCGCCATTAAGCCAAACCGCTGTAAGCAGCAGCTTTATTTTTCATTGTCTCAATTCTTCCCCTTTGTAAGTTTCCTCTAAGTATTTCTGAACTGTTGTATTAAACAATTCGGGATTATTTTTTGAAACGTAATGATTTTCTCCAGTTAAGATACACAGATTTGCTTTTTTAATATTCCTGTAAATAGAAACAGTATGTTCTTCCCGGATTACATCTCTATCTGTTGACATAACTAATACAGGACATTTGATTTTTTGTAAATCGCTGGCTGATATATGTGGTTGAAACTCCATCATACGATTTCGTTGTTGTATCACCTTCCAGTTTTGAGAATTATCATTTTTCACAAGCATTTGGTCCGCTAATTTTCTATCACGTACTACTTCATTATAGAAAGAAGAATAAAGGGCTAAGGTGTCAGGCGTAAGATTAGCAGCAAATGAAACTAGCTTTTTTACTTTTTCAGGATGATAAATTGCCATTAACAAAGCAATAATTCCACCGTCACTTCTTCCCACAACATAAGTTGAGTCAAGTTGCAAATAGTCTAAAATACCAACAATATCTTTTGTAATTTGATTATACGTAAGACTGTCTTTTCCGAGTTCACTTTTCCCTCTTCCTCTGCAGTCCATAACAATTACCTTGTATTTTTTAGCGAAGAATTCGATTTGAGGTTTCATATAAGCGATGTTTCCTCCATTACCGTGGATTAATACAAGAGGAGTTCCTTGCCCATATATTTCAAAGTATTGTTTAACTCCATGTATACTGATAAAGTTTCCAGCTTCTTTATTATTTCCATAGTCAATAACTTTGAGGTCTGACTGAGAAAAAACCGAATTCGGTAAAATGAAACTGAAAATCAATATGGCAAACTTAGTTCTGATGGAATGACTCATTTTTATTTTCTTAGTTGAATGTTAATTAAAAGTAACTACTGACGATTGGCAGCGACAAGAAGTTGTCGATTTCGAGGCACAAAACTGTCTGTCAGCACTGAACTTGATACGAAGAACCGAACTCAAATATATGCAAAAGCTTCAAACGGAGTACGAAACCCCGCCTAACGCAAAACCCGTGTTAGGCGGGGTTTTTAATGTCGAATTCCATTTTGCTCAAATATTCATCAAGGGTCAGCCTTCCTTTTGCCCTATTTACCGCTACTTCGATAGATATTGTCGCAGATGCAAGTGTATTTCTGTTGTTGTCAACGATACATATTTTAGCTTTTTTAAAATTGTCTTTGATAAACTTGTCATCGTAAATAGCACATGAAAGTTGGTCTAAACACTGCGAAGCATGAATTAAAGAAGATTTCACGTCATGATCGCTTTTTCCTTTAACATTTAGACAAAATATCTCATTCTGTTCTTCATTTGATACAAATTCAAATCCTACAATTTGCATGTTATGTATAATATGCAGAAGCGAGGACTCGAATCTGATGTTCATATTTTCTGTGCCACCCAATTCGGAAACTATTTCTTCTATGTGGTTTAGGTCTGTTAATACTTGCCCAAATCGGATTACTCGATATATGTCTTGAGTCCAATGAACGATTTTATAGAAATCCTCATATGATAATGAAAGCGATTGTATGGTGTTTCTTCCATATTCAACTACAATGTCATTTTTGTTAATGGTAAAGGATTTGTGGGCTGCTATATTTCTCCACTGGTTTGTCGAGATTGAAAAAAAAGGGTCTTCTAGAAAGAGAATAGTATCGCTTTTTACTTGAGTTGGAAAATCTCTTATTACTTTCCCAAAGTCAGCTCCTGAATTGTCAGGAATATTACCGTGTAATTTAAAGTTAACAAGCTTGTCAAGTAATTTGAGGCGAGGTTTAAAAGCTCCTTCCAAAGTTTCGTCAATTACCTTGAAGTAGTAACTTATTTTGTCCCTTTCTGAAAATTCTTTTTCGTCTGGCTGTGTCAATACATTTGTCATCCACTTCATGTCGGTACTTGAAATGTCGTCAAATGAATCTGCTAGGACTTTAATGATCTGTTGCTTGTCTGAACTAATACAATTTTTATAAAGATCAAACGTCCACTCAAACAACTTGAAGTACTCAGGTTTAGTGGAGAATCTTATATAATTAATGATTTCTGTTCAATAGCGTCCTAAACGATTAAAAAAGGAAGAGAAGTTTTTTAACTCAATTAACTTTGAGGTGCACAAAAAAACTAACCCTCTTCCCATGGCAAACATAAGTTTATTTTCTCAAATTATCTCCAAAC
>NZ_SEWW01000054.1:1859-4383 GCF_011090385.1 Aquirufa beregesia | reverse complement strand
TAGGGATTAGAATTCCAGTACAAGAAGGGTGGTATTTCAACGTTGGCTCCCCGATGCCTAGCGACACCGGCTCATAGCCTCCCACCTATCCTACACATCCAGTACCAAAACTCAATGCTAAGCTATAGTAAAGGTTCATGGGGTCTTTCCGTCCCGTTGCGGGTAAACGGCATCTTCACCGTTACTACAATTTCACCGAGCTCACGGCTGAGACAGTGCCCAGATCGTTACACCATTCGTGCAGGTCGGAACTTACCCGACAAGGAATTTCGCTACCTTAGGACCGTTATAGTTACGGCCGCCGTTTACTGGGGCTTCAGTTCAATGCTTCGCCTTGCGGCTAACATCCCCCCTTAACCTTCCAGCACCGGGCAGGTGTCAGGCCTTATACGTCATCTTTCGATTTTGCAAAGCCATGTGTTTTTGTTAAACAGTCGCCTGGGCCATTTCTCTGCGGCCTCGATTACTCGAGGCTCCCTTTATCCCGAAGTTACAGGGTTAATTTGCCGAGTTCCTTAGCCGTGATTCACTCGAGCGCCTTAGAATATTCTTCTCGACCACCTGTGTCGGTTTACGGTACGGGTTACTTATTAGTTATACACGCCTAGACTTTTCTTGGAAGATCACTCGCTACACTCGTTTTGGCATTGCTGCCGCCTCTCAAAGACACTATTCCGTCAGTATCTGGTAACCCATTCTCTCCGTCATCTATTTGCCCAATAAGTAAGTACAGGAATATTAACCTGTTGTGCATTAGGTTGTCGCTCTCGCTAGACCCTTAGCCCCCGACTAACCCTCAGTTGATTAGCATAGCTGAGGAAACCTTAGTCTTTCGGCGTGAGGGTTTCTCGCCCTCATTATCGTTACTCATGCCTACATTTGCTTTTCTGATCGCTCCAGCCAAGCTCGTCGCTCAACCTTCGCCGCAATCAGAATGCTCCCCTACCAGTATATAAATATAATCCAAAGCTTCGGTACTTTACTTGATGCCCGTTTATTATCGATGCCCGCCTCGCTCGACCAGTGAGCTGTTACGCACTCTTTAAATGAATAGCTGCTTCCAAGCTAACATCCTGGCTGTCACTGCAATCAGACTTCCTTAGTTCAACTTAGTAAAGATTTTGGGACCTTAGCTGTTGGTCTGGGTTCTTTCCCTCTCGGATTGGGACCTTAGCACCCCAACCCTCACTCCCGGGTATATTTTAAGCCATTCAGAGTTCGTCAGGATTTGGTAGGATTTGACTCCCCCTAGTCCTATCGGTAGCTTTACCTGCTTAAAACTTGACCCCGAGGCTGTTCCTAAAAACATTTCGGGGAGTACGAGCTATTTCTCAGTTTGATTGGCCTTTCACCCCTACCCACAAGTCATCCAAATACTTTTCAACGTAAACTGGTTCGGTCCTCCACTCCGTTTTACCGGAGCTTCAACCTGCTCATGGGTAGATCACAAAGTTTCGCGTCTACTCCCACTGACTAAGCGCCCTATTCAGACTCGCTTTCGCTCCGGCTGCTCACATCTATGTGATTAACCTCGCCAGTGAAAGTAACTCGTAGGCTCATTATGCAAAAGGCACGCCGTCACCCCACGAAAGGGCTCCGACCGCTTGTAAGCGTATGGTTTCAGGGTCTTTTCACCCCCTTACTCAGGGTACTTTTCACCTTTCCTTCACAGTACTCGTTCACTATCGGTCTCTTGGTAGTATTTAGCCTTACCGGATGGTGCCGGCAGATTCAAAGGGGATTTCTCCGGTCCCCCCCTACTCAGGATACTCCTACAATGAAATAAACTTACCAATACAGGGCTCTCACCTTCTACGGCCCGCCTTCCCAGACAGTTCTCGTTCATTTAATCCATCGATATCGAAGTCCTACAACCCCAGTCTTGCCGCAACAACACTGGTTTGGGCTAATCCGCGTTCGCTCGCCACTACTTACGGAATCACTTTTGTTTTCTCTTCCTCTGCTTACTTAGATGTTTCAGTTCAGCAGGTTTGCCTTCTATTTAAATAGAATACTAGATCTTCAATCTAGTGGGTTGCCCCATTCGGAAATCTTCGGATTAAGGGTCTTGTGCACCTCCCCGAAGCTTATCGCAGCTTAACACGTCCTTCTTCGCCTCCAAGAGCCTAGGCATCCCCCATACGCCCTTATTTCACTTACTCTCTAATATCTTCATGCCCGAAGGCAATCGCTATCTATTTTTGCTCTTACTCTTTACTTTATTCTCACAATATGTCAAAGAACCTTGTGTAATCTCTTAGTAGTTGCCTACCAATCAATTACATCGTTTCCCTATTTCCTTACTTCCGTTGAAGTAGGAGGGAGGCAATACTTAAAGGATAAATTATAAATGATGAATTATACATCATCGTTTATCTTTTAAGTTCTACTCTAATGTTTTCATTAAACTCGTTCGCTTAATGTTTTTACTCTAAGTGGACAATAAAGGATTCAACGCAGAATGCAATTCCGTTGACCCCTGCTATTAATCTCTGTTATTCAACAGTGTGGAGAATAACGGATT
>NZ_SEWW01000053.1 GCF_011090385.1 Aquirufa beregesia | reverse complement strand
ACAAGCTTGACCTTTACGAATGGGGTAGCGACAGCTTCCATGGTATTGTACAAAGCCGAATCTGCTACTATTGCCGCCACAGACGGATCAATTGTAGCTGCTGGTGCTGATCGTTTATCGGTAACGGCTTCTGAATCTAGCTTCAGTAAACTAGCGGTGAGCTTGGCGAGTCCACAAGTGAATGGCACAGCCTTTACAGGAACCAATACCTTAACGGCCCAAGATGCTTATGGAAACACGGTAACTAGCTTTAATGCGAACGCGAATAATATTACAGTAAGT
>NZ_SEWW01000052.1 GCF_011090385.1 Aquirufa beregesia | reverse complement strand
ACCCACCTTTAGTTAGTGAGGATTTATTTCATCGTGCCAATGCGGTGTTAGATGGTCGTAGAAAGAACTGGGATTTTGAGAGTGATAAGACTGACTTATACCCTTTAAAACCATTCATGAAATGTCATATTCATCCACATCGTTCATTAACTGCTGCACCTTCAAAAGGTCGTAAAGGAAACCTATACCACTACTACTTCTGTACCCTTTGTAAAGGAGCTGAAAGACATCCCGTTGATAAAGTACACCAACAGGTTGAAGACCTTTTAAAATCAATCCAAATCT
>NZ_SEWW01000051.1 GCF_011090385.1 Aquirufa beregesia | reverse complement strand
TACCCGCGACCGTGGTGATGGAAGCAGAAGTACCAGAAATAGCCGAAGTAGTAGCTGTCACGGTTGTAGCAGTACCTGAAACGGTATGCGAAGTGAAAACCACCGTAGCAATCCCACTAGCATTGGTGGTTGAAGTAGCAGAAGCAAAACTACCGTTAGCATCAGACTTAGTCCAAGTAACGGTTTGTCCCGAAGTAGCAACTGGATTGTCATTGGCATCGGCTAACTGAGCCGAAATGATTACGGTAGCACCCGCCACAGGAGAAGAAGACGAAGAAGTAACGATGTACT
>NZ_SEWW01000050.1 GCF_011090385.1 Aquirufa beregesia | reverse complement strand
CCTCTTCCCATCTCGAACAGAGAAGTTAAGCCCCGCACCGCTGATGATACTGGGATCAAACCCGGGAAAGTAAGTAAGCTCCAAGTTATTATTACCCTAAGCCCGCTAGATTCTAGTGGGCTTTTTTAATGTAGAATGATCAATGTGAAATGTAGAGTTATAATGTGTGAATGCCTGAATGACGTTGACCGTTTTATGTCACTTATACTTGATTCATATTCAAGTACTTTAGTTGTTTAGCCTATAGCTTGATTTAAATTTAGTAGTTTTTTCTCAAAAGCAATAGGTGTCA
>NZ_SEWW01000049.1 GCF_011090385.1 Aquirufa beregesia | reverse complement strand
ATAAATGATGCTGAACTTTTTCCTGCTTGATTTGTCGGTTCAACTGTTGGTGGACAGCTTGCTTACTCATGCCAAGGCTTCGATATAATTCATTCAAACTGAAGGGATGTTTTTCTCGGGTAAGCCAGTAGTATCTGAGGGTTTTGAATCGAATTTTTTTTTAATATCAACCCCATAAGCCTGCTCGGCTAGATCAATCATTTTATCCTTAAAATCAAGTAGAATTTGCTTCTGACCTACAATACGCTCTAGTTCAGCCACTTTTTTCTTGAGTAGTAACAATTCTTGTGTAT
>NZ_SEWW01000048.1 GCF_011090385.1 Aquirufa beregesia | reverse complement strand
AGTGAATGGCACAGCCTTTACAGGAACCAATACCTTAACGGCCCAAGATGCTTATGGAAACACGGTAACTAGCTTTAATGCGAACGCGAATAATATTACAGTAAGTACAAGCCTAACAGGAAGCATTGGTGGATTGTCCAATGGTGCCGTGATGAACAATGCGGTAGATTTCACTAGCGGAGTAGCGAACTTAACTAGCTTAGGTTTGACCTTCACAGGAACCTCAGGTACAGGAACATTTACCTTTACCCCAGCGACAGGAACTGCAGTAACAAGTTCCAGTATCACGGTGAATCCGG
>NZ_SEWW01000047.1 GCF_011090385.1 Aquirufa beregesia | reverse complement strand
ACAGTATGTGTAAATACCCCTGGGAAAATGGGAAAGCAGAGCGTATCAATGGAATTATAAAAAACAATTATTTACGGCATCGAAAAATCCATAATTTCGAAATGCTGGTCAAAGAAGTTGACCGAGCAGTATCACTTTATAATCTGGAAAAGCCTCATATTGAGTTAAATAGAATGTCACCTATTGATTTTGAAAAAAAACTATTAAATTTAAATCAAGCTATATGCTAAACAAAAAAATACTTGAAAACTAATCAAGTATAAATGACATAAAACGGTCAACGTCATTCAGGCATTCACA
>NZ_SEWW01000046.1 GCF_011090385.1 Aquirufa beregesia | reverse complement strand
ACAGTATGTGTAAATACCCCTGGGAAAATGGGAAAGCAGAGCGTATCAATGGAATTATAAAAAACAATTATTTACGGCATCGAAAAATCCATAATTTCGAAATGCTGGTCAAAGAAGTTGACCGAGCTGTATCACTCTATAATCAGGAAAAGCCTCATATTGGATTAAATAAAATGACACCTATTGCTTTTGAGAAAAAACTACTAAATTTAAATCAAGCTATAGGCTAAACAACTAAAGTACTTGAATATGAATCAAGTATAAGTGACATAAAACGGTCAACGTCATTCAGGCATTCACA
>NZ_SEWW01000045.1 GCF_011090385.1 Aquirufa beregesia | reverse complement strand
AGTGAATGGCACAGCCTTTACAGGAACCAATACCTTAACGGCCCAAGATGCTTATGGAAACACGGTAACTAGCTTTAATGCGAACGCGAATAATATTACAGTAAGTACAAGCCTAACAGGAAGCATTAGTGGATTAGGATCGGGAGGAAATAATATACTGAATCAAGCAGGCGACTTTACTAGCGGAGTAGCGAACTTAACTAGCTTAGGTTTGACCTTCACAGGAACCTCAGGTACAGGAACATTTACCTTTACCCCAGCGACAGGAACTGCAGTAACAAGTTCCAGTATCACGGTGAATCCGG
>NZ_SEWW01000006.1 GCF_011090385.1 Aquirufa beregesia | reverse complement strand
TATCACTAAAATGACGGAGCCGTCTTTGTGACACACTTTGAAGATATGATTTTTTGTTTGCCATGGATAATAGATTTTATGTTTAAAATTTTACTTTTAAACGGTCAACCTATTTCAGGCATTGACAATGTAGTATGAAGACTTATGAATTGAATCCTAAGTCTATTTATAATCTATAATTTTTCATTTCCTTCTTTAGTCTACATGTATGAATAGCTTACCTATTAATTTCAAAGCATAGGAGCATTCTTTATATATTTAATACATTTGCGGCATGAAGCTTTTTTTGTCCCTATTCCTTCTATTTCTTTTTCCTGAATTCCTCAAGGCAAATCAGTTTGCTTATTACCTTAGCAATTCAGATCATAAAGCATATCGAATCGATTTATATAAAAAGGAGATTGCCCGATTAGACTCCAACTCAAATTGGGTCTTTTATCATAGTCTACGTACTGATTCTACTTATCATCCTGATTTCATGAAGACAGCTGTGTTTACTGTCTTGCAAAAGAAAAATACCAACCGCATTCACATTTTTCAGGAATGTACCAATCAAATTTATGTGGTTGACCTAACCGATTTTCAATTGAAACGTAAAGATGATACCTATTACCGAGGCGTTAATTGCTTAGCTTACCGCTTTTTTAGAGGGAATGAGATCTTTTCCTTAGGCGGGTATGGATTTTGGAGAACAAATAATCACTTGATTTATTTTGATAAAAAAACCAAAGAATGGGAAGCGACCAATGCAAAAGGACAATCTCCTCCTGGTATGTACCATGGCTTTATTTCTTATATCCCAGAAAAGGATGTCATCGTTTCTTTTTCGAATTATTTCACCGATGTGAGTGATGATTATGGAAAACTAAAATTGGATCAGACTATCTACCAGTTTTCATTTTTTACCAAAACCTGGAAGAAATTAGGAGAAATTACCCACCCAGTTATCAAACAAGTTTTGGAAGAATATAGCTACTTTGATAGGCAGCATTTATTCTATACTGGTAAGTATTTTGTCTTTGAACCTTCCAGCAATAAAAATGGAATTCATAAATATTATTTTGTTAATCCACGGACTTTAGAAGTCTTCGAATATAATGATCTAGAGCTTAAGTATGCTCGTATTACTTTAGGTGCATCTCAATCTCAAAAACCTAGTATTTTTAGAAATGGTCCTTGGTTGTTAACCGTTTTACAAAATCCTAACCCTTCATCTACGGATAGTTTTTTGTTGATTAATTTTGACGATTTGGCTTCTGATGCTACCTTCATTGGTTTGTTGACTGATTTGCCATGGTATCAAAGTGACTGGTTTTATGGAATTCTCTTAATCCTTTTGGCATCAGTTCTCATTGTTATCATGACAAAAATTAAGTCAAAACGTACAAAGAAAGTAGTTCATGTATCTCAAATTCAGGATGTCAAATTGGATATAGATCCTACTTCATTGCGACTTTTGAAATCTATACTTGAAAATCAAAATGAAGATGGATTAGCCATTGATGAGGTGAATCGGATTTTGGATATTGAGAATTTAGCATTTGATACACAGCGGTATAGAAGAAGTGCTATGATCAATCAGGTGAACCAAACGCTTACGTTACTAACTGGGGAAAGGAGTAGTATCATTCGGGTGAATTCAGTGGAGGACCGAAGACAAAAGCGCTATAAGATTAACCCTAACTGCCTGGAATTACTTCAAAGGAAATTGGTCAATTAAGCTTGATTGCACAGATTGCAAATTCCTTGAATCAATAAATTGCTTTCTTTTTTTGTAAAATTTGCAGGTAAACTGATGCTAGGAATATGCACTAATTCCAAACAAGTAGTTTGTCCACATTGGTTGCATTTGAAGTGTACGTGATCATGTTGGTGAGCATGTCCCCCCTGATGACACAATTCCTTACACAGGGCATATTTGATGCCTCCTATATCATCCAAGACTTTATGGATAAGCCCTTGACCTAAGAATGTCTTGAGCGTACGATACACCGTTACACGGTCAAATTGACTACTTAATTCCTGCTCAATATCGCCCTGACTTAAGGCGTATTCATGTGATTGCAATAAACCCAGTACCTCCATTCTACAAGGTGTGGGTCTAAGGTCAAAGTCAGACAAACTAGGTGCTTTATGCTCCATCTTCTTAGATATGATCAGACTGCAATTTGACCATTTTTTGATAAATTCCATCGTTCAGATTCATCAATTCCTCATGATTCCCTGTTTCAACAATCTGACCTTCTTGCATGACTATGATTTTGTCAGCAGAACGAATCGTAGATAAGCGGTGAGCTATGATTAAACTAGTCCGATTTTTCATTAATTCTTCCAAAGCGGATTGAACCCATTTTTCCGATTCAGAATCTAAAGCACTAGTCGCCTCATCCAACAATAAAAATTTAGGGTTTTTCAAAATAGCTCGTGCAATGGCAATGCGCTGTCTTTGTCCTCCAGATAGTTTAACACCTCTTTCCCCAACCAAGGTTTCCCACTTCTCAGGAAACGATTCGATGAATTGTTTCGCAAACGCTAATTCAGCAGCTTTTTCTATCTCCTCAAAAGATGCCCCCGGCTTACCATAGGCAATGTTTTCACGGATACTTCCTCCAAACAATAAAACTTCTTGTGGTACCAAAGCCACTAATTTTCTCCAATCACTCACATCAAAAGTTTGAATATCTTGTTCACCCAATAGTATTTTTCCAGCATTGGGTTCATAAAAACGCATGAACAATTGTGCCAATGTTGATTTACCTGTTCCAGAACTACCCACAATGGCTACTTTCTCTCCAGGTTCAATGGAGAAATTAATGCCTTTCAAAATAGGGACATTCGGCCTACCTGGATAGGTAAAATGTAAATCTTTTACTTCTATTCTTCCAAATGGAATCTCTGCCTCGGATTCATTTTCAATGCTTATTTCTGATTGGTCATCCAGAATTTCTAAAATTCTTTCAGATGCCCCAATGGTTTTTTGTAACTGAGCATAAATGTCACCTAGTCCACCCACTGATCCCCCTATAAATGCTGTATAAAAAATAAAAGTTAACAGTTCAGCTAAGATTAAATCCCCAGATGAAACCAATTGAGCACCATACCAAACCACTCCTACAATACCCCCAAAAAGAGCAAAGATGATAAAACTAACAAATCCTCCTCGAAAGGTTGCTGCCTTTAAAGCTTGTTCTACAACTAAATTTAGGGATTGAGTATACCGATTAACTTCCCATTTTTCATTGGTAAATGACTTAACGGCCTGAATGGATTGAAAGGTTTCTTCAACGATAATGTTGGTGGATGCCAATTCATCTTGAGATTTTTTGGAAACCTTGCGAATAAAACGGCCAAATACCAATGCCGCTATGACCAAGACAGGGAATGTAGCCAACATGAATAATGTCAGTTTCCAGGATATATAGGTAATCAAGGCAATACCACCTACTAGGGTAAATATTTGTCTGAAAAATTCAGCCAGTGTAATGGAAAGTACGTCTTGTAATTGAGTAATATCTGAGGTTATTCTACTCATCATTTCCCCAACACGACGTTTTTCAAATTGAAAAATAGGGAGAGTTATTATTTTAGAATAGAGATGTTGACGAACGTCTTTCATCGCCTTTTCCGATACTTGGGCAAAGGTATAGATCCTAAAAAAGGATAATACTGCCTGAATGACTAAGATGGAAAAAAAGAAGATGGTTACCTGATTAATGGAAAATTGAGATTTACCCTCCATCACTTTGGTCATTTCTCCAATCAGCAAAGGGAAACTTAAGGTAGTTAAATTGGAAAAAAACAAAAAGAACATTCCTGCTATGAATGTCCATTTATAAGGTAAAATGAATTTGTAAATGCGTAATGCTTTGCGAATTCCCTCTTTATTGATTTTTCTGGCATCTTTAGGATCTGCTCCTTCTCCAAATTTCTCGTGTCTCTTAGCCATATGATTATTCTTTCGCTTTGCCTCTATATCCTGAGGCCTGGAATAGTTGATTGGCATCTGGTTTTGCCATTACTTCTGCCAAACTTTCTTTTGGGTGGTTGATTTGGTATGCGTCAATGATTTTCCAACCCAGCCATCGACCAATAGAACCCGGACAAGCCGGACCAATTTCAATGGTTTTGGGTCTTTCCCCTAAATATTTGGCTTTAATGAATTCATCTTGCTTGTACAACAAGGATTGATCAATAAAATGTTCCCAAATTTCTTGTTGGAACATGTCTGATTCCGCTAATTCTGTTTGAGTATATCCAAATAACAAACTATCCGCTAATGTTGGAACCATTTTTTTTGCAAATGCATAGCTTTTCCCATACCAAATCATATCACTCAACATGGTGGCATTTTCTGCTTCATGCTTATTGAAATAGCCAGCATACAATAATAAAATTTGTCCAACTAGCGCTCTAGGTTCTAAGCGCCTTAATTGGTAGTCATACACATTTTGAGGAAGGTACATTCCTTTTTTTCCCATGAAATAATCCAATCCAATGATAATCAGGCTATCACTAACTACTAAGTGTTGGGTTTTGAAATTTCCCACAGCTCCAAATCCAGTAAATACGGTTCTGATTTTGGGTATTTTAGCTTGAGGAAACTCATTTTTTATTTCTTGAAATGCGGCTTGTAACTCATTTTCCAGCGCTTGACCACCAAAAAAAGCATGTTGCTGGCTTTGTTCATAAAACTTCCATAGGGCAGGGTTTTGGAAAAGCGCAAAGAAGTTTTTAGCTAATTCTGTTGACCGATTTGTCCCAACAGAAAAATAGGCATGTAAGACTTCAGGGTGCTTTTGAAGGGTGCTGTCTATTTGCTTTTCATTTTGACAATTCGCAATAGCACGATCTAAACGCTGTATATCCAAATGGATGACAGGAGTCTTTGCCTTAATTTCCTTTTTGTCATCTGTACTACCACAGGAACCAAAGAAAAAAGGGATGAGTATTACCCAAAAAAAAGCTACATAGCGCCTATTGTTTTTCATTTAGCTTAAACGGGCTAATAATTCTTTCAAGGATTTGATTTTGTTTTCAGCATCAGAAAGTTTTTGTCTTTCTCTTTCTACCAAATCAGCTTTCGCATGTTGAACGAATTTTTCATTAGCTAATTTTGCCTCAACGGATTTTTTAAATCCCTCCAAGTAGACTAATTCCTTTTCCGATTCTTCTTTTAATACAGCGGGATCTTCGTCATTAGCTAATGGAACAAAAAACTGGTCAGATTTTACCACAAAAGTTTGCGCTTCTGCCAAGGATTCTTGAATGTAGGTGACCGAATCTAAATTGGCCAATTTAATTAGAATAGCTTCTAGAGATGCATAAGCTTGAGGATGTTCGGATTTGATGCATAAGCTCAAGGCTAATTTCGGAGATATTTGCTTGGTATTTCTAATCTCGCGGATTTTAGTCACAACCTCAAACATGGCATCAAACTGAGCAATGATTGGAGCCTGAATAGTTTTTGCTGTAGGAAATTCAGCTTTACAAATACTGATGCCTTCTTTTCTTTCTTCCATGTTTTGCCAAATTTCTTCTGTAATAAATGGCATATATGGGTGTAATAAACGCATCAATTGATCAAACAAGCCCAAGGCCGCGGCTAAGGTTTCTGAAGCAATTGGGCTTTGATAAGGTGGTTTGATAATCTCCAAATATTTGGCACAATAATCATCCCACACCAAATTGTAGATACTTAATAAGGCATCCGAGATACGGAATTTTTGGAAATGATCTTGTACATCTAGGATCGTTTGAGACAATTTAGACTCAAACCATGCTGTGGCTAATACATGTTCAGGCAAAGATTGTCCTTCTTGAACATCCAAACCTTTTAACAAGCGAAAAGCATTCCAAATTTTGTTAGAAAAATTTCTTCCTTGTTCGCAGAGTTTATCATCAAACAATAAATCATTTCCAGCTGGCGCAGAAAACAATAAACCAGAGCGAACCCCATCCGCTCCAAATTTTTCAATCAATTCTAAAGGATCAGGTGAGTTACCTAAAGACTTAGACATTTTTCTGCCTTGCTTGTCGCGAACAATACCGGTTAAATACACATTCCTAAAGGGTAATTCACCTCTCCACTCATACCCTGCCATGATCATACGAGCTACCCAAAAGAATAAAATATCGGGTCCCGTAACTAAGTCGTTGGTTGGGTAATAGTAATTAATTTCTTCATTATCTGGGTTTTCGATACCATCAAAAACGGAGATTGGCCATAACCAAGAAGAGAACCAAGTATCCAATACATCGGGATCTTGTGTTAAATCATCTTCTACTAATGCAAACAATTGGTATTTATCTCTTGCAATACGCAATGCTTCTTTTTTATCTTTTGCCACAATCAGCGTTCCATCTTGAAGGTAAAATGCTGGGATTTGCTGCCCCCACCATAATTGACGCGAAATGCACCAATCGTGTACATTTTCCATCCAAGAACGATACGTATTTTTGAATTTGGCGGGATGCAATTGGATGTTGTCATTCATGACATTTTCCAAGGCAGGTTTAGCCATTTCTTCCATTTTCAAGAACCATTGCAAAGAAAGCTTGGGTTCAATAACCGCTCCTGTACGTTCCGAAGTACCAATGGTCGATTTGTATTCTTCCGTTTGAATCAAATAACCTTCTTCCGTTAATTGTTTGACAATTCGCTTTCTGGCTTCAAAACGGTCCACTCCCACAAATAAGACGGCCTTCTTATTTAAAGCACCATTGTCGTCAATGATATCAATGACAGGTAATTTATGCTTGATGCCCAGTTCATAGTCATTCAAATCATGAGCAGGAGTTACTTTTAGACAACCTGTTCCAAAGTCGGTACTTACATATTCATCAGGAATAATGCTGATTTCACGGTTGATTAATGGGATAAAGACTTTTTTGCCGTGCAAAGAAAGGTAGCGCTCATCCGTAGGATTGACGCATATAGCAGCATCGGCCATGATGGTTTCTGGACGAGTGGTGGCAATGGTTACATGTCCAGAACCATCTACCAGAGGATATTGGATATGGTATAATTTGGCTTGAACATCTTTGTAGATAACTTCTTCGTCAGACAAAGCCGTTTTACCTTGAGGATCCCAATTGACCATTCTTACACCACGGTAAATCAAACCTTTGTTGTACAAACGAACAAACGTATCAATAACAGCCTCATATAATGTAGGCTCCATGGTGAATCGGGTACGATCCCAATCACACGAAGCGCCTAGTTTTTTTAATTGATCTAAGATAATTCCGCCATACTTATCTTTCCATTCAAAAGCATATTTCAGAAATTCTTCTCGACTAATATCCTTTTTTTCGATGCCTTTTTCTTTCAACATCGCTACCACTTTGGCTTCGGTGGCAATGGAGGCATGATCGGTACCAGGTACCCAACAAGCTTCTTTTCCTTCCATGCGTGCTTTTCTAATCAACACATCTTGGATGGTATTGTTTAACATGTGCCCCATGTGCAAAACTCCTGTTACATTGGGAGGAGGGATAACGATGGTATAGGCTTCTTTATTGGGATCGGGTTTGGAAGCAAAAAGCTTATTTTCCAACCAAAAGGCATACCATTTTTGCTCTATTTCTTTGGGGGCGTAATTTTTGTCAATCATAAACGAAGGGTCTGGCCGTATTCTTGGAACGGTTTCATTATAGCCTACAAAGATAATTGATTTAGCTCAAAGAGGAAGGTGGAAATTTAAAACAATTCGATGTAATTTCGGTTCAAATTGAAAACTGAAATCATGGAAATAGGATTGTGGCTAGGGACTTTTTTGCTCATGGAAGGAATGGCCTGGTTTACCCATAAATACATCATGCATGGAATCATGTGGAATTGGCACGAGTCGCACCATGTCCATCATAAAAATGCATTAGAAAAAAATGATTTGTTTTCGGTTGTATTTGGCGTGTTGTCGACCTTAACCATCATCATAGGGGCTGAAGTAGAAGCTTACAGGCCCTTATTGTGGGTAGGTTTGGGTATAGCGACGTATGGTTTATGCTATTTTATCTTTCATGATATCATCGTACATCGAAGAATAAAAATCAAGTTTAAGGCAAAGAATAGCTACTTAAAGCGCTTGATTAAAGCCCACTATGTACACCATGAAGTGCATGAAAAAGAGGGCGCAGAAGCTTTTGGTTTCTTGTACGCCCCCCCAAAATACGAGTAGGTTTATTTGATGAAACCTACTCCAACAGTTGAGTTAGAAAACTCATCAATTAAAATAAATGCTCCATTGGATGGATTTTCAGCATAAACATCTGCCATAATGGGCTGTGCTGTACGCAACTGTATTCCTCCAATTTCATTGAGTTTTAATGAGTCCACGTCTTGGCTAGACGTTTGTGCTACCACATCCAATCTCTCGGTAATTTGTGAAATTTTGGCTTTAGTCAGGTTTACCCCGTGTTGTAATAAATAGGTTTTTCCAGGACTTAAAGCTTGATGATCTAACCAACAGATGTGGGCGGTAAAATCTTTTAATTGAGGTGCTTGAGTATCGGAGGCCAATACCAAAGAATTTCCACGCGAAATATCTACGTCGGTAGTTAAGGTAATGACTATCGAATCTCCCGCCACGGCACGCTCTAATTGCTCCCCAAATTTTTCAATGGAAGCAATGGTGCTTTCTTGGCCAGTTGGCAAGGCTTTGATCACATCCCCAACTTGAAAAGTACCTGAACTAATTTTCCCAGCATAACCACGGTAGTCGTGGTATTCTTCTGTCTTAGGGCGTATTACCCATTGAACAGGAAAGCGTGCTGGGGCGTGGGCTAAGCTTTCTGCAAATTCAAAAGCCTCTAATTCCCCCAATAAGGTATTTCCTTGATACCAAGGCATCTTATCAGCAGCTTGGGTAATGTTCTGTCCAAACAGGGAAGAAATAGGCAAAAAGCTAATTTCTTGACCTTCAAATGTGGTTTGAGCTACCAATGAACTTAAACTGTCTTTGATGGCTTCAAATTTGGCTTTGTCGTACTGGACCAAATCCATTTTATTCACACAAACGATGACTTTGGGAATGCGGAGTAATGCCGCAATGGATAAATGCCTAGCTGTTTGTTCTACGACTCCTTGGCGAGCATCCACTAAAATCAATGATACTTTGGCATTGGAAGCACCAGTGACCATGTTACGGGTATATTCCACGTGACCGGGTGTATCTGCAATGATGTATTTACGTGTGGGAGTGGAGAAATATATATGCGCCACATCGATGGTGATGCCTTGTTCTCTTTCCGCGATTAAACCATCCGTTAAAAGAGAAAGATCTAAAAAATCCAATCCTTTTCTTTTGGAAGCACTTTCTAATGCTTCAATTTTATCTTTGGTAATTGAATTGGTTTCATATAATAATCGGCCAATCAATGTACTTTTTCCGTCGTCTACAGACCCTGCAGTAGCTATGCGTAAAATATCCATATTCCTTTCTCTCTCCTGTTAAAAATATCCCTGTTGCTTTCTTTTTTCCATGGCTGCTTCGGAGCGCTTATCGTCGATACGTGCTCCACGTTCTGAAATTTCCGCTGATAAAATCTCTTCAATGATGATGTCAATTTCTACAGCATCTGATTCTACGGCAGCAGTACAAGTCATATCACCTACGGTTCTAAAGCGAACGGTGGCTTCAAAAGGAATTTCATCGGCTTCTTTATTCAGGTATTCTGAATCCGCCCATAACATGCCATCACGCTCAATGACTTGGCGTTGATGCGAGAAATAGATACTTGGGATTTCCATTTTTTCTTCCTTAATGTAATTCCAAACGTCTAATTCTGTCCAATTGGAAATAGGGAAAACACGCACATTTTCACCTACAGCGATTCGGCCATTTAGCATATCAAATAATTCGGGTCTTTGCCTTTTCGCATCCCACTGACCGAAATCGTCTCGAACAGAAAAGATGCGTTCTTTTGCTCTGGCTTTTTCTTCATCTCTTCTAGCTCCACCTATGCAAGCGTCAAATTTGAATTCTTCGATCGTATCTAACAAGGTTACTGTTTGGAGGACATTTCGAGAAGCATATTTGCCTGTTTCTTCTTTGGCTTTTCCTTGGTTGATGGAATCTTGTACATAACGTACAATCAATTCTGCACCCGTTTCTTTGGCTAGCCAATCTCTAAATTCAATCGTCTCAGGGAAGTTGTGGCCTGTATCAATATGTACCAAAGGGAAAGGGATTTTCCCGGGAAAAAATGCTTTTTGGGCTAATCTAACTAAGGTAATAGAATCTTTACCTCCAGAAAATAATAAAGCTGGACGCTCAAATTGAGCGGCAACTTCACGCATGATATAAATAGATTCATCTTCCAATTTTCGTGGAAACTGTCCTATTTTGTCTTTAATGGTTGAATCTGTCATAAAATGGGTAATAAATTAGGCATGTAAACCACATTCCTTTTGGGAATTTTCCCACCACCACCTGCCAGCTCGAGGATGCTCCCCTTCAGCAATGGCACGGGTACATGGTGCACAACCGATGGAGATAAAACCTTTTTTGTGTAGCGGGTTTTGAGGTATTTTATGGTCTAATAAATATTGATTTAATTCGTCAAATGTCCAATCAATTAATGGATTTATTTTGAACAATTGTCTTTGTTCATCCCATTCTACGATGGGCATATTAGCTCTATTTTCAGATTGCTCGGCTCGTAGACCAGTTATCCAAACTTTGGCACCTTGCAAAGCTCGGGATAAAGGTTCCATTTTACGAATAAAACAACATTCTTTTCTGTTTTCTACCGAGCTATAAAAAGAGTTGAAGCCCTTTTCTTTCACTAACTTTTCCACCGATTCCGTATTAGGAAAAAAGGTGTCAATCGTAATTTGATATTTTCGAGTAGTCAAATCCATTAACTCATACGACTCTTGAAACTGACGACCCGTATCTAACGTGAATAGTTGAATGGCTAAAGACTGACTGGCAATGGCATATAAAATGGCTTGATCCTCTTGTCCAAAAGAAGTGGAAAATACTATTTTCTCTTCTGGGAATAGTTGGGTCAATACGTGCAATCGTTCTTCTAGAGAGAGATTTACTAAGGTTTTCTCAATGGTTGAAATATCCATACTCTTAAAATTTTCACAAAAATACATAATGTCTATTGAATTACTATACTTGATTTTAAAAAGATTTACATGATGCATACGAAGGCAATAAATCTTTTGTAAATTCATAACGATAAAAATTCAGGATGCATCAAGGCTCAGAGATCTGGTGGAATGAGGGAATGGGGGAAGATAAATCCCCTTTTTTGGACTTGAAGGCTATTAAGAACATCGTCAAACAGGGAGAAGGTCAGCGCTTGGAGTTTAAAATGAAAGTGAAATTCCCCGAAAAAATTATCAAAGAAATGGTAGCCTTTGCCAATACAGACGGAGGGACGCTATTAGTAGGTGTTAGTGATGAAGGTCAAGTACAAGGGGTAAAGTTTGTAGATGAGGAACAATTTCTTTTAGAGCGGGCCATTGAAAAGTATTGTTTTCCCGTTTTTTCATACACCAATTATCGCGTGGAAATTGATTCTGAAAGGGCTGTCTTAGTGTATCATATATTTCCAAGTATCGATAAACCGCATTTAGTGCAATTGGCGGATGAACCACAGCCCAAGTGTTATGTGCGGATTAAAGATCGTACCGTACAAGCAAGCAAAGAAATGAAGCAAATTTTGCGGAGGGAACAGGAAGAGGGGATACAATTTAGTTTTGGGTCATCTGAAAAATGGTTAATGGAGTATTTGCATGAAAATCAACAGATTACATTAGCTTTGTTTGCGGAGAAGCAATCCTTGCCAATATGGCTAGCTTCTCGAAAATTAGTTCTATTAGTTTTGGCAAGAGTTTTACGCATTTTGCCAGGCGAAGTATACGATATTTATACCTTGAGATGAAAAACAGTTATTGGGCGATGTTTGCTTTAAGCCTGCTTTTTTCTGCTTGCACGAAGCAAGCAGTGGAGCCCGATAATTCCACTAATCCAGCCAGCTCTGTTACCTCTTCTTTTGATTTAATTCAGGATCGAATATTTACCCCCAATTGTGCTACTTCTGGGTGTCACCTTTCCAGTACAGATGCTTCTTTTGCTCAACATGGATTGGTTCTTGCTAAATCCACTTCATACGCTCAGCTGGTAGGTGTTGCGGCAAAAAATTCGAATGCTTTACTCAATAAGATCTTACGAGTTACCAAGTTTCAATCCACGCAAAGTTTACTCTACCACAAATTAAATTGGGATGTTGCCCATCATTCCAGTATTGATTATGGTGTACCCATGCCTTTAGGCGGCAAGCCATTATCTATAGGTCAGCTTAAGTTTATCCAGAATTGGATAGAAGCTGGAGCCCCCGAAAAGGGAGAAGTAGCCGATGCTAAATTATTGGATGATACAACCCCAAGTTATGCGGTCAGTTCAGACTTTAGTCCATTAACTGAGCCATCTGCCGAAGGAAAAGAAGGTATTCAATTGAAAGTGGAGAAGTTTTCGGTCGCTCCCAATTTTGAACGTGAGTTGTTTGTGCGAAAGCCATTGAATAATGTATCACCTATTTATGTTTCCCGCATCAAATTGAAGTCAAGGCCAAATAGTCACCACATGGTATTGTATGATTTCGAAAATAAACAGTCTTTGCCCACGCTGAACGAGGTGAGGGATTTGCGCAATAGTGATAATAGTATCAATGTGTTTACCTTTTTGCAAATGCAAAATCACATTTTTTTAGGAGGAGGAACAGATCCTAATTCGGACTATTCATTTCCTGAAGGAACGGCCTTATTGCTTCCTGCCAATAGTTCCATGGATTTGAACCCTCATTATTTTAATAAAACCAAGGAGGTGATATTTGGTGAAAACTATGTCAATATTTATACCGTAAAAGCAGATCAGGTGAAAAAGGTGGTGCAAATGATAGATTTCAATAACACCAATCTGACTTTACCAGCCAATCAAAAGATAGTCATTTCCAAGGATTTTATCTTTGATAAGGCCGTTGCCATTGTGTCATTGACCTCTCATACACATCAATGGGGGAAATTATTTCAAATTAAAATTAAAGGAGGAGCCCGAAATGGAGAGGTTATTTACGAAAGTACAGATTGGGCACATCCGACCGTCATTAATTTCTCCAAAGTAATTGAGTTAAAAACAGGAGAAGGATTAACTTCGGTGGTGACCTATGATAATAATACGAATCGCATCATTCGCTTTGGTTTAACTTCCGAAGATGAGATGGATATCATATTTGGATATTACTATGCACTTTAAGACAGAGCCCTACATACATATTCACTCACATGCTTAAATGAAAATTTATGGATCAGAAAATTATTAACCTGTTTGATGAGTACACCCACAAACCATTAAAGAGGGAAGTGTTTTTAGCTAAGTTGAGCAAATTAGCTGGAGGAACAGCGGCTGCATTAGCTATTTTACCCATGTTAGAAGGCAATTATGCCATGGCGAATCAAGTATCTGTTCAAGATGCTGATTTATTGATGGAGGATATTTCTTATCCTTCCAAAAATTGCACCATGAAAGGTTATTTGGTACAGCCAAAATTATCCAAAGGGAAATTAGGAGCTGTTTTAGTCATTCATGAAAACAGAGGATTAACCCCACACATCAAGGATGTAACGCGTAGAATAGCCAAAGCTGGATACATTGCTTTAGGCATTGATGCGCTTTCTCCCTTTGGTGGAACTCCTGTCAATGAAGATGAAGGACGAGCACTGTTTGCCAAATTGGACGCAGTTCAAAACTTGGAAAACATTAAGAGTGGTTTGGATTATTTAAGAGGATTGAAAAACAGCAATAAGAAAACAGGAGTAGTAGGATTTTGTTGGGGAGGAGGCATGGTGAATTCCATGGCAGTGATGGATTCAGAATTGACCGCTGCTGTGGCCTATTATGGTAGACAAGCTGAAGTAGCCGATGTTCCTAAGATCAAAGCCAAGTTGATGTTGCAATATGCTGGTCTAGACGAGCGAATCAATGCGGGTATTCCTGCTTTTGAGGAAGCTTTAAAGGCCAATAAGAAGGATTATCAAATCTTTGTTTATGAAGGAGCGCAACATGCTTTTAATAACGATTCTTCACCAGCACGTTACAATGCCGAAGTGGCTAAGTTGGCTTGGACAAGAACCATGGGGTTATTTGACCAAACATTGAAATAGTCATAAATGAGGGAAGCGAAAAGCTTCCCTTTTTTTTGTAGCCTATTGGAATAGAGAATCTGATTATTGGAAAAATATTTCCCATTTTCATGGACTTTGCGGGGCTTGACTAATTTTATTTGTTATGAATATGTGAGAATTAGACGCTGTAAATCAATTTTTTAGGTCATTTTTAAGAAAATGAAAAATAGCTGTTTTTTATATCAAAATTGAAGGTATATTTGCTGCCGTTTCTTGAAATATGTCAAGAAATTAACCAATAATAGTACAATTTTTTGCAATTTTTGCATTCTTACGATAAACAGATTCGATTGGCAATAATTTTACGCTCCCACACATTATAATGGAACAAAAACACAAAAACACGGCTAGTGCAGCTGGACTGCTCGTAGCCATGGGTATCATTTACGGAGATATTGGGACATCTCCTTTGTATGTAATGCAGGCCATCATCGGAAATGATCCTATCAATGAATTGATGATATTGGGAGGATTGTCCTGTATTTTTTGGACACTAACTCTTCAGACCACCCTAAAGTATGTTATTTTAATTCTACGTGCTGACAACAAAGGTGAAGGAGGAATATTTGCCTTGTTTGCTTTGGTTCGTCGACATGCCAAATGGTTGACTTTACCTGCCATCATTGGTGGGGCCACCTTGTTGGCTGATGGAATTATCACCCCGCCCATTTCTGTATCTTCTGCCGTAGAAGGTTTAAAAATGCTGAAAACCAAGGAGGGCTTACCTTACGTCACAGACACGGTACCCATCGTAATCGTTATTTTAACTGGTTTATTTATTTTCCAAATCTTAGGAACCAAAGTTGTAGGTAAGCTATTTGGCCCCATTATGTTACTTTGGTTTAGTATGTTGGCCATTACGGGATTGCTTTGGATTGAACATGACTGGAGTATTTTAAGAGCTGTATCGCCTCATTATGCCTGGGCTTTATTAACTTCCCATCAAGCAGGGACTGCTGGTTTCTGGACTCTGGGAGCCGTATTTTTATGTACTACGGGAGCGGAGGCATTATATTCTGACTTGGGACATTGCGGCCGTGATAATATACGTATCAGCTGGATCTTTGTTAAGATCGCTTTATTGCTACAATATTTTGGACAAGGGGCCTGGTTATTACATCACCAAGGGATGTTGCTTGGAGGTAGAAAACCCATCTTCGAATTATTACCTAGAGAATTCTTGTTTACTGGTATTTGTATCGCTACGGCAGCCGCTGTGATTGCCAGCCAGGCATTAATCTCTGGGTCATTTACTTTGATTTCAGAAGCCATTCGTTTGAACTTTTGGCCAAAAGTTCGTTTGATTTATCCATCAGATCAAAAGGGACAATTGTATGTTCCTTCCATCAATATCTTTTTATGGTTAGGTTGTGTAGGCGTGGTACTTTGGTTCAAAGAATCCTCCAACATGGAAGCCGCCTATGGTTTGGCAATTACCTTAACCATGTTAATGACTACTTCTTTGATGGCTTATTACCTGCACATCAAGAAGATTGACATGTGGTGGATACTCTTGTTTTTAGTGGTTTATATATCATTAGAAGGGGCATTTTTGGTGGCTAACTTGCAGAAATTCTCCCATGGGGGTTATGTGTCTTTGTTTATTGCGGGTGTCATTTTATTGGTCATGTATGTTTGGTTTAGAGCCACTCGTATTAAAAAGGACTTAACGGAATACGAAAAACTGTCTGATTATGTAGAGCCCTTGAAAGAGCTTAGTCGTGATGAAACCATTCCCAAATATGCCACCCACTTGGTATTTATGTCCAATGCGGGTCGTGTTTCGGATATTGAGTCCAAGATTATTTATTCCATATTCCAACGTAGACCAAAGCGTGCAGATATTTATTGGTTTGTACACGTGGATACATTGGATGAGCCATATACCATGGATTATAAGGTGACTGTCATTGAACCAGACGATATCATTAAAGTGAATTTTAAATTAGGTTTCCGGGTAGAACAAAGAATCAATTTGTACTTTAGAAAAGTAGTAGAAGAAATGGTTGCCCGGGGAGAAGTGGATATCACGTCTCGGTACAAGTCCCTGAATGAGCAAAACGTGATTGGTGATTTCCGTTTTGTCGTTTTAGAGAAGTTCTTGTCGTTCGACAATGAATTGCCTTTGATGGATAGGCTGGTGATGAAGTTTTATTTCTTCTTAAAACAGTTTATGAATTCTGAAGATAAATGGTTTGGTTTGGATAGTGATGCGGTAAAATTAGAGAAAGTACCATTGATCATCAAACCTATTTCAAAATGTAATTTGAGACGCGTAGACTAATATGAGCACAATATTTAGTAAAATAATTTCAGGAGAAATCCCTTGTCACAAAATTGCCGAGAATGAGCAGTTTTTAGCATTCTTAGATGTTATGCCTTTGGTAGAAGGACATGTGTTGGTCGTTCCAAAGCAAGAAATTGATTATATTTTTGATTTGGAACCGGATCATTTAGGTGACATGATGAAATTTGCTCAATCCGTTGCCCCAGCCATCCGAAAAGCCATTCCTTGTAAACGTATTGGGGTGGCAGTGATTGGCTTAGAAGTGCCACATGCACACGTGCATTTAGTGCCCATGACGACAGCCAATGACTTAAATTTCACCCGCACTAAATTGTCATTTAGTCAAGAATCTTTAGCTAAAACGGCTGAATTGATTCGCTCTTTTTTGTAATTACTTTAGGAAGCCCTTCAATTTGTTCATTTCCAATTGAGGGTTGGCTTTTTCATAAACTATGGCATAAACGGCCTCTATGATAGGCAAGTGAATCTTATGCTGTCTAGAAATATGGTAAATACTTCTCACGGCATAATATCCTTCTGCAACCATATTCATTTCTATCTGAGCAGATTTGACGGAGTATCCTCGGCCAATCATATTTCCAAATGTTCTATTTCTAGAGAACTGAGAATAGGCAGTAACTAAAAGGTCGCCCAAATATCCTGAACTGTTTAAATCACGATTGGTTTCTGGATCAACCGCATCCAAGAATAGCTTAATTTCCTGCATGGCATTGCTAACCAAAACGGCTTGGAAGTTATCCCCAAAACCTAGTCCACGGGTAATACCGCAGGCCATGGCAATGATATTTTTGATAACCGCACAATACTCCACTCCATATAAATCTTCAATGGCATGGGCCTGTAAAAAACGACTATTCAATAAGTTTGAAAAGGTCTGAGCAAGCGCCAAGTTGGGAGAGGCTATGGTTAAATATGACTGTTTCTCCAAAGCCACTTCTTCCGCATGACAAGGTCCCGCAATCACGCAGGTTTGACCCAGTGGAAGGTTAAATTCTCGTTCGATCCAATCGGTCACCAGCATGTTTTCCTCTGGAATCATACCTTTAATGGCTGAGACTACTTTTTTGCCCTCAAAATGTTTCTTATTTAAGTCTTTTAAGGTGCTGGGTATAAATGCTGCAGGAACCGCTAAAATGATGTATTCTACCCCATGCAAGGCATCTGACATTTTGTGGTATGTCTTAACTTTACGTGGATTAATGGCCACATCCGTTAAATAACTCGGGTTATGGTTGTATTTTCTGATAAAATCAACATCCGTTTTTCTACGAATCCACCACTTGATTTTTACTTGATTTTCAGACAATATTTTGACCAGAGCAGTTGCCCAACTTCCTCCTCCCAAGACAGTAATGTGGGTAGGGATTTTTTTCTTAAGTTCCTCGATTTGACTCATAGCACAAAATTAATTTAAAAAGATGGAATGAGTTTAGATTAAAAGGAATAAGTGAGTACTCCACCAAAATTATAACCTAGGCTGGGGTAATTAAGGTAACGCTGGAAATTTCTATTCAATAAATTATTTAGATTAACTCCCAAGGCAACCTTTTCATTAAATTTAAAGTTGACATGGCAATTTAAATCAAATATCTCATCCATGGTTTTCACTTTTGATTCTGTAGGACTCCAAGCATACAAACCATTGATGTATTCAATAGTAGGAATGATCGAGAGTTTATTACCCAATAGGACAGTGCCATTCCAATTTATTTTCCAAGCAGGTCTATGGAAAGCTTTTTCCAAATCTCCCAGAGATTCATAGCTGTCAAAATTAAATCGAACAGCACTTTTGATCGATCTACTCACTTGTAAGTCAAAGTTTCCTGAAAAGGTGGTAACCTGAACTTTTTTTAGGCCACCCACATAATTTAGGACAAATTGAGTGGGATCAAGTTCGGAATTGGAGATGATGGGTAGATCTGTGTATTCAGAGTAGGCAATTTTAAATTCAAAATCGATATCCCCTGCTTTATCTTTATCGGTTCGGTTCGTTCCTTTAATTCCAGCATATAAATTACCTACTTGAGAGGAGTTTTTCAGCAGGATAGTAGGAGCCATCCATGGGTTTTGCTTCACAAAATTGGCATAGGTATTGAATTGTACATCGCCGCCTAAGCCTGCAAAAAAGTGGATATAATCTAAGCTAGAAAAGTCAATCAAAAATTGAGGGAAAAAGCTTGTTTTGGCCGGTTCAGGGCCGTCGCTTGTTTCTTGTAAGAAATGGGCTCCTGCAGAAACAGTTACAAAATAATTGGAGAACGTATAAAATGGTCTAAGCCTAGAAAAACTCCTAGTGAGGGTCATGGCAGGCGTTTTGTATTCTGAAAGTATCATCTCGCCGCTTAAATTAATGAAGGAGTTCGACTTTAATTTAATCTTGGAATAGAAAGAGCCATTGCTGGTTAACTCACTGACATCACTCAAATTACTGATTCTTGAAACATCAATACTGGCATTAAAATCAAAGGTAGATTTGGGAATGTTGGTGCCAAATTTCCCAAAAAAGTTATATGTGTCGTATACTAAACGTTGATCTCGGAAGCTAGGAATTTTTTGTCCAGGTTCAAATCCATAGTAGTTGGTTCCCAATTGAGAATAAGCTACATGTGTTTCTAATTCTAGTTTACTATCTGCTCTAGAACGGCTCCATACTTTGATATTATTCAGTTTTTTCTGAGAAAAGATATCCGCCACTGGTCCTTCAGCATAGGCATCATGAGATAAATAAAAACCCAATCGTTGATCGGCTTTATTGAGGTTTAAGTTTAAATACGTATATCCAAAACTTCCAGCACCTACCCGAATGATATTGTTGTTTAAGGAATCTAGGCCAAAAACTTCCCCTTCTCTTGGATTGATTTTGGACCATTTCAAGGAATGTTCCTCATGGCTATTCCATTCTAAAGGGACCTCTACTGGTTTTTGATTGCTTTTTTTATCACGAAAAGTGGGAAGTTTAATTTTATCATGAGAAAGTTTTAATTCCCCCAAATTGACCTCACGGTAAATTCGTATCGTATCTACTGTCTGAGGAACAAAAGACATGGCCATTTCGGCCTTTAAAATGAAGCCAATGAAAATAAGAATATAGCGTAGGTATGAATTGCTCATTGTTGTTTCAATCTATTTTAATCGACTCTTGGCTAAGGTTCTAACATCATTTTCTTTGGCCATATTTTGGGACAAAGCGGTGTAATATCCCATGGCTTTATCCTTTTGGTCTAAGGCCATTAAATTGTCCGCATACAATAACAGGCCCCTGAAATAGGTTTTTTTGGTACGGATATTTGTGGCAATAATTTTTCGAATCAAGGTCTTATCCAATAATTCATCCAATTCTTGGTGTTTCTTTTCTTGGAATAAGAGCTGTGCAAATTTTAGCTCCGCCTCAGCTCCTATTACGATCTGCTGAACCACAGGACTTAAGTGGTTATTGACACTGATTTTCTGTAGCCATTTTTTTACTAAGTCAGACTGTTGGGCGTCTACAGCTATTTGGAGGTATTTTTGATACAGAACATTTTTTTCATCCACTTCATACAACTCATCCCATGCGGAAGTTAAGTCATACAAGGAATCCAATTGTTTCGATTGCAAATACATGTTGACTAAATTTTCATCGGCCATTTTTTGGTGGCGGCTGACTTTGGTATAGGACTTAATAAACCGAAAAGAGCGTATCGCCACATCTATTTGTTGATTTTCCAAAGCTAGTTCTCCAGCTCTTTTGGCCGCACTGATGACTTCCGCTTGTTTAAATTTATCTTTTTTACTAATGATTTGTTGGTAAAACTCGATTGCCCCAGGGTAATCATGTAGGCTATCAGAACAAGCAGCTAGATTCTTTAACAGGGTATTACTGTTCGCAGAATTAGGGTAGATTTTTTGGAATTCTAAGAAGGTAGTTCGGGCTACATCCCAGCGTTTACTTTGATATAGTTCTAGGCAATCTTCCCAAAATTTATCTTCACTTCCATATTCTTGGTAATGCTTTTTCACCCATTCTACCTCAAGATTCAATCGCTTGTATAAGTTTTTAAGCTTATTGACTACACTAACGCGAATGGTATCACCTTGACTGCTTGCTAACTGTTCTTCCTTATCTTGAATAGCTAATCTTCCCAATGACATTTGCTCTTCCCCTTGGGAAAGAATGGAAAGCTTTTCGTAAGTCTGTGATCTGAAATCCAATGCTCTTTTATAATGGAGGGCTGTTTTTGCATTTTTTTGCAAAATTTCAGAGAAGCCTTTGATGGCTTGTGCGAAATTTTCTCGCCCACCTTTTTGATATAAACTGATCCACTGGTTTAAGGTGGCCACCTCTTTATTCCTTGAATTAGGAAATTCCTGTAAGAATTTTCCATATAAATCACTGACATCATCGTAGCGACGGAGTTTCTCTAGAATCTTGATTTTATCCCACAAGTAACCTTCTTTTTCTTGCGGATTACCTTTTTCATAGGCGATTTCTAGCAGTCCGATGGTTTGAGCCAAAATGTTGTTTTCCTGGTATTCACTTGCTTCTTTGGTGGAATTGTATTTCCAGACCTCAATCACCTTTTTACGCGTCGCGGCATCTGCTAATGGGGAATGGAACAAATAAGAAGCTAATGCCAATTGAACAGGTCTTTCTTGATTTAGGTCAATCAAAGCATTCAATAAGGCTGATTTAATTTGGTATTTTAAGGCCAAGCTATCCAAGGCCAATTCTCTTCCAGGATTACTTGGAATTGGATTTTGGTGTAAGGAAGAATAGATTTGGATGAGATTAGTCAAATAAAATTGATGAACTTTTTCTTCCTCCTTGTTCAATACCCGATTTTTCTTTTGCTGGTAAGCCTTGGCTAATAAACCTTGGGTTTCTCCCTGTAAGACCTTCGCTAAAAAGACCAATTGAGGATTGTAAGGAAAAGCTAAAACTTCTTCTAGTAAACCTAACATTTGATCCACCTGAGCTAGGTTATTTTCTTGGTCAAAAAGTGCTACAGCTAAGCTATATGCTCGTTCTTGATAGGCTTTTTTAAATTCTTCTGTTGGTAGGGAATTAAACGTAAAAAATTCCTTCACTTGGTATATGCCAGTGGCTTGAATACTGCTTTCACTGATGGCATGAATAATCATATTATTCAGTTTGGGCTGGTGCTTGCTTTGAGGATATTGTTGCAAAAAGCCCTTTATTTTACTCATTAATGGATCAAAAGTCCCTTGATTTTCTAAGGCAACTAATTGGTTGAAATAGGCGTCTTCGGATAAGGATTTATTCCAATTAATTTGAATGGCCTTATGTAGGCTATTGCTGGCCGATTCATATTGTTTCAGATGAAATTGAGACATTCCTATTTGGTAGTGAACTAATTGACTTAAAGAATCAATGAGGGTTTCGTTGTTGGCGACTTTACTAAGTAGTATTTCACTTGCTTGGTATTGCCCAGATTTAAACAATGAAAATGCTTGTTTCAGAGGAATGTCCTCGGTATTGCTTTGATGCACAGATCTTTTGCTTTCATTCATTAGCAAATACTTAGCATATATTTCAGCCGATTTGCTGAATTTGCCTTGGTTAAAATAGATATCCCCCAAGAGCCTTGCGATGTCTAACTTTTCCACTTCCCTCGTATCCTGTAAGACCATTGGTTCAGCATAGGCAATTAATTCAGCGTACTTTTCTGGACCCATTTGGTAATAGGCCTGACTGATCATGGTGGGAATTTGTCGCTTGATCCTCACCCAAACAGAATCAGAAAGAGGTACCTGAGCCAATTTAAATGGAGCTTCATCGGCTTTTTTAAGATCAAATACGGCTGCCGAAAATTGTTTTTGATTTAGTTTTAATAAACCGGAGAAATAGGAGGCAGCATAGGCTACAGATTCATTATCATCATTGCTTAATAATTCAAACAAACTGAGGGCTTTGGTATTTAGTCCAACTTGTAAATAACAAATGGCCAACTGAAAGCGTATTTCAGGGTCTAAAATGGAAACTCGTTGTTCAATGTATTGAATTGCATCTTGGTATTGACCAGCTTTATAGAGAAAACTGCCTATTTCTTTGACCAAGATGGAGGTCTTTAAACTGGATGGATGATTGGCAATGAAGCGTTCTACAGCTACTTTAGCCCGAGTAGTATTGATATAAAAGTCGCATAAAACGATGAAAAACTCAGCATCCACTATTTCATTGGAATTACGGTCAAAGTCCTTGGCATTTTTTTCCAAGAATAAAGAAAATTCCATTCTAGCTGCCGCATAATTGGCAGCGATATAATAATCTTTGGCAATTCTAAATTGTTCGGAAGGACTTTTGTTGATATTAGAATCTTGTGAAAATCCCTGATAGGGCATCATGATTTCCATTCCAATGAGGAAGAAAAACAGGTAAATGGGGGTATAAAAAAGGGCTGATTTATTTGCCGTCATCATGTCAATTTTCAATTGGGTATCGTGCTCTAATTCAAAATGTAATCTTTTTTTGAAGTGACAGCTATTCCGGTCCCCACTTTTTTGGTGTTTTGCAAAACAAAACGGTGGTTCTTAAAATAATTCGTTAGTATTCCTTCCACATTGCTTTCACAATCACTATTGGCTTGAATTTCTTTTACGGTTCCATCGGCCTTAATTTTTATTCTAAAATCAATGGAACATGCGGTAGAACCGCTAGGGATTAGACTTTGTAGGCTTTTGCCACTTGGCCAATCCCAAATACCATTATTAATTGGAAAGGGAATAACAGCTGGTTCCTCCTCTATTTCAGGGCCATCTGCTTGTCCTTCGTTGACATCTCCAACCGCATCAATTCTACCCGGGTTACCTTTGATTTTATCTTGTTCAGGAGGTCTTACTACTGGCGTGGGATCGTCATCTGGTCTAATTTCAGGGGGCAAGAACTTCGTGCTGGTTACTTTAGGGATTTCTTTTGGAGGAGGAGGGGCTAATTCATCCTGTTTTTTAACTGGAGGAGCTGGGGCCAATCGCATGACTTCAGCGGTTACTTCCTTACTTAAATCGGTTTTCTCTTGCTTTGAATCTAGCCAAAGGTGTACGCAAAACATCAAAACAATAGCTAAGGTAAATATAGCAGCTCCTTTTAAGGCTGATTTGTTTAGTGTAGAAGGGTAGCTATTCCTTAATTGAAATGCGCCGTATTCTTGATTTCTATGCTGAAATACGATTTCATCTAAAGTAGTAAGTTCTTCTAAATTTGCTGACATAATTAATCTGGCTAACAAAAAATGCTAGGAGGTTGGGAATAGGCTTTATGTAATAAAACGTCTGCAACCATCATATATTTCCTTTGAAATTTTTAGTTTAATCATGTCCATTTGAAAATGTAAATTTCAAGGCTTATAAAATGACCATAGACAAAAAGGGTATTTAGGGAAAATATCATCTAATTACCATCAATTCCTTTCCTAAAATTCCGTAGGTAGGTCAAATCTAAGTAATGGTTATTTGGGTTTTTGTTAAGTTCAAAGTAAAATTACTTCAAAATACAGCTTTTCGGCCTTAATTGCAAGATGTATAGACCAATCGACCTAAATTAAGTATGGCCCAGATCATTTAGTCGGGGAATTATATTCAATAAATACGTTCAATTTACCCAATGATGAAATGATTATTGGAATTATTTCAGAACTTTGAAATGGAAAAACCAATATATGTCAGTGAAATTTTTTACCATCTTATTATTTGTTTTTAGTGGGATCTTTTTTTCCATGGGTCAAAGAGCCAATGTCAAAGCCCCTCAAGAAAAATTAGGGGGCTATTTGATTTTTGAAAAAGATACTCATGGCTTAATAGCAACCACCCAAGATATTGGGCAATTCGATTATCCTAATGCACTTTTAGCCTGCGAAAATCTCAGTTTGAATGGATTTGATGATTGGAGATTACCCACTCAAGAGGAGTTTGAATTAATTCATCAAAAACTGAATCTTAAAAAGATGAAGTCCAATAATGTGTTTAAATCGGCATGGTATTGGACCTCCACTGAAATAGATAAAGAACACGCCGTGACGCATAATCTCAATACAGGTATGCAAACAAATTATTTCAAGCGCTTGAACATGCGGGTTATAGCAGTTAGATCATTTTAATTAAACACCAAATTGTTTTAAATGATGATCAAGGTGTTTGTAAAGCATGTTATTCCATTCTGTTTCATTCAACATCCCTAAACTGAGAGAAGGCTGCTGACAAAGTTGTTCAGCGCCCATTTTTTCGATTTCCGAGATGTAGGCTTTTAGTCGATTTTTCTCCCATTCAAATTCGTGCTGATTTACTTTGATAAATGCCGGGGCTGTGGGGGCATTTTTTTGATAGGGAACCTCATTGGTTAAGGTTTTTTTGAGAAACAATTTCAAAATGAATTTCATGAACCAAGGTACCTGCTGGGTATTTTCTCCCTTAATCTGCTCATATGGAACGCAGAGATGTGCTAGCATTTGGGCCACATTCATTTTCCCCCATAGAGCTGGAGAGTCAGGGTGCAGGGCATCAATTCGGATAAAAATTTCTTGACTAGTTTCGGAGTTAAAAATGGATAGATAGGGCATGTTAGTGGTTTTCTTTTTCCAATGTTAGCTCTTTCCCAGAAAATTTCCAATGCTGAACATGATAAAGTTCGCTTTTACGATCTTGGGTTTTTGTGAATATAACCTGCTCTAAATCAATGCCATCTGCCTCGATGGCTCGGTAAGCCTGATCGCATTCAATATCAACATCCAGTAATTTGATTTGCTTTACCGGCATTTCGGGTAAGCCCCGAATGAGTAGACCTGTAGCAGCTCCTTTTACCCGAATGTGCTCTACCCAGATGGATCTAAATTGAGGAGTGCCCTCATTCATGGGCATTGCCGCTATCACCGGTTTTTTTTCTCCATTGCCAAAGGTACTCAGTGGGTCTTTCCCTTGGTAATACATGTCAAAAAGTATGGCTTCTCCAGCTATATTTTTCATTAATATATCTCGGATATAGACGTTTTCTACGATTCCACCTCGGCCCCTAGCTGTTTTAAAACGAAGACCTACATCGGTTCCTAAAAACTGACAATTGGAAACATATAAATCATGGACCCCGCCAGACATTTCACTTCCTACCACTACTCCACCATGACCATGAAATACCTGACAATGGTCAATCCAGATATGGGCACTGGGTCTTCCTCGTTTTCTGCCTTCTTCGTCCTTACCTGACTTTAAACAAATCCCATCATCTCCTACATCAAAACTGCTGTTTTTAACCAAAACATATTCGCAAGATTCAATATCTATCCCATCTCCATTTTGTGCAAACCAAGGATTTTTTACTTTTATTTGATTAACAGTCAGGTGCTTGCAAAGTAATGGGTGGATGTTCCAAGCAGGTGAATTTTGGAAGGTTACACCCTCCAATAAAATTTGCTCACATTCAATCAAGCTAATCATGTTGGGCCTTAAAAACTCTTTAATTTCTTTCGCTTTGTCTACTGTCCAACCTGCTGCGACTACCCCTGGGCGGTCCAAACTGGCAGCTTTTAATGCACCAGTCGTTGGGTACCAAGTATCCTTTGTTTCATTCAGTACTCCTCCAGATTTAACTAAGTTGGTCCATTCCCCTGCGGTTAATTTTCCTTTCTTTACTGGTCGCCAAGCTTCACCTGCCCCATCAATGATTCCTGCACCACTGATGGCAATATTATGAGCCCGAAATGCGGAAATGGGAGATTGAGCCCGAATAGCTTCTACACCTTCCCAAAATGTTTTAACCAAAGGAAAGTCTTTGCTTTGATGACTGAATTGCAATAAGGCACCTGATTCAAGATGTAAATTAACCTGAGATTTTAATACAATAGGGCCGCTTAACCAAAATCCAGTAGGTATGTTGACCACGCCACCTCCTTGGGCAGAACAGAGATCAATGGCCTGTTGGATAGCGGCCGTATTCAGTAGCGTTGGAGAAGATTTTGCCCCATAAGAAACAATCGAAAAGGTATCTTTTTTAAATGCAGTTCCTGCTACCAGAGGCAATTCATATTGGAACTTTTGACTGAAAGCTGATTTTTCAAGAAAGCTTCTCAGCGCTTCATTGGAGTCAAATATGGCAGATGCTACAGCTTGTGCCATCCAAGATGCACCATAAACAGAAAAATGAGTGTCATCTACTACTCCTTTCATGAACTTTTTGAAGATCCCCGCTGGGTAGTGTAGGTATATTTTTTTGGAAAGGTCTGGACCTAGTTTTTCAATCTGTGCACGACTAATTTTTTCTAAATCAATCAGCAATACTTTTTCTTGTTTGGCCACTTCGCGTACCACTTGCGGATATTCTCCATGTTGATCCACAAATGTTCCCGTAGAATCAAATTTTCTCCTTTGAATTGAAGTTAGTAAAATGGGAATTCCACCTTTGGAACGGGTCTCTTTTACGTAGCGAGTCAGGTTTTCTCGGTAATCTGTTTGTGCAGCGGCATATCGGCTCGTATCTGAAATTTTGGCATCATTATGGCCAAATTGGATGAACACATAATCCCCTTTTTTGATTTGTTGATATACCTTGGCCCATCTTCCTTCTCGACGAAAGCTTTTGGTACTCCGACCATTGTAGGCATGGTTTTGCACTTCAACAGCCTCATTAAATAAATGTGCAAAAGGCATACCCCAGCCTGTTTCAGGATAGTCGGCTGGGACTTTGTCGGCCATGGTAGAATCCCCAATGAGAAAAACCCGCAATGGTTCTGAGGCTTGGAAACTAAAAAGAGCAAGGCTTATAAAAAGGAATAATAGGCGAGTTTTCATAGACAGGGATTTCATTGTCTATAAAAGAAAATCGACAATCAAATTTACCCGTTTAATTAACGATTAATCGCAACGCTACTTAAAATAGATTGGATAATCTGAAGGGTACTTATATTATCTGCTTCAGCCACATAATTTAAAATGATACGATGATTTAACACATCTGGGGCCATTTCTTTGATGTCTTCTGGCAACACATAATCACGTCCTTCCAAGTAAGCCATCACTTTGGCGGCCAGATTCAGGTGGATACTTGCCCGTGGAGAGGCACCGAACTGGATGTAATTGGCCTCTTGGACTAATCCATATTCCGCAGGATTTCTAGTGGCAAAAATGAGCTCAATGATGTATTTTTCTAAGGTTTCGCTAATGGTTATTTGGTTGATTTCCTTTCGGATTTTCTGAATATCTTCCAAATTCATGATGGTCTTCACTTCATATTGGAAGTCCATGTTAGACATTTTACGCATCACTTCTAATTCCTGTTCTTTATCCAGATAGTTCAGGAATACTTTCAGCATAAAGCGATCTACTTGAGCTTCAGGTAAGGGAAATGTTCCTTCTTGTTCTACTGGATTTTGAGTAGCTAGAACCAAAAAGGGTTTGTCCAAGGGATAGGTTGTGTCACCAATGGTTACTTGCTTTTCCGCCATGGCCTCCAATAAGGCAGATTGTACTTTGGCTGGAGCACGGTTTATTTCATCAGCTAGGATGATTTGTGCAAAAATAGGACCCTTTTTTACCTCAAACTCATTTTTTAGGGGATTGTAAATCATAGTCCCAACCAAATCGGCAGGTAATAAATCTGGAGTAAATTGAATACGGTGAAAATTGAGATCGAGAATCTTGGCTAATGTGTTGATGGTCAATGTTTTTGCCAAACCTGGAACGCCTTCTAAAAGCACATGGCCACCCGTGAATAAGCCCACTAAAAGTCGATTGATCAACCTTTCTTGGCCCACCACCACTTTACTCATCTCGTTTAACAGGGCATTTATTTTTTCTCTAGATTCCATTGTATCAGTAATTTTTTATCCCTTCGGAGTTTACCATTTTTTAAAAATAACATAAACTGCCAGAAGTATCAGGCCAAATCCCAAGAAATGATTCCAAGCTAGTTTTTCGGACTTGACAACGAAAATAAGAAAAAGGGTGAAGACTATCAGGGATATAGCTTCTTGAATAGTCTTTAATTCAAAAAAAGAGAATGGTCCTCCATTTTCTTTAAATCCAATTCGGTTGGCAGGAACCTGCATCATATATTCAAAAAAAGCTAGTCCCCAGCTGAACAGGATGATGGACCATATACCCGCATGCTTCAGCCAGGAACTTTCTTTCCATTGTAAATGCCCATACCAAGCCAAGGTCATGAAGACATTGGATAGTACTAGCATTGCAATGGTGATGACTCCTCTCATTTAGTTTAATTTCTTGTATCGGATACGCTTAGGATTAATGTCATTGCCCAAGCGTTTTTTTCTAGCTTCTTCGTATTCTGAATAATTACCTTCAAACCAAGTAACTTGTGAGTCACCCTCAAAGGCCAAAATATGTGTAGCAATGCGGTCAAGGAACCATCTATCGTGGGAAATGACTACCGCACAACCGGCAAAATTCTCCAAACCTTCTTCTAAGGCACGAAGGGTATTCACATCCAAATCGTTGGTTGGCTCATCCAGAAGCAATACGTTGGCCCCTTCTTTCAACATCATGGATAAATGCACTCGGTTACGCTCTCCACCGGATAGGTTACCTATTTTTTTCTCTTGATCAGCGCCATTGAAGTTAAATTTACTCACGTAGGCACGTGCATTACTTTGCTTTCCGCCTAACATAACCCAATCATTTCCATCTGAAATCGTTTCAAAAACGGATTTTTCAGCTTTTAATTGATGATGTTCCTGATCCACATAAGCCAGTTGTACGGTTTCACCCACTTCAAAACTTCCTGTGTCTGGTTGAACTTGTCCCGTGATTAGTTTAAATAAGGTCGTTTTACCTGCACCATTGGGTCCAATAATACCTACAATACCTGCTGGAGGTAAAGAAAAACTTAGGTTTTCAAAAAGTAGCTTATCACCATAGGTTTTGGAAACCCCTTGTACTTCGATGACCTTATTACCCAAGCGTGGACCTGCTGGGATGTAGATTTCTAATTTATCTTCTTTCTGTTTGTTTTCTTCTGAAAGGAGTTTTTCGTACGCACCTATACGCGCTTTAGATTTAGCTTGACGTGCCTTTGGAGCCATTCTCACCCATTCTAATTCGCGTTGTAAAGTCTTCTGACGCCGGGACTCCGTTTTTTCCTCTTGGGCCAAACGATTTTGCTTTTGTTCCAACCAAGATGAATAATTTCCTTTCCAAGGAATACCTTCACCACGGTCTAGTTCCAAAATCCAACCAGCCACATTATCTAAGAAATAACGATCGTGGGTCACTGCAATGACTGTTCCTTTATATTGACGTAAGTGTTCTTCTAACCACCAAACGGACTCGGCATCCAAGTGATTGGTAGGCTCATCGAGTAATAATACATCTGGCTCTTGAAGTAAGAGGCGGCATAAGGCTACACGTCTTTTTTCTCCACCAGACAAGGTGCTAATGAGAGCATCGGATGGAGGACAACGCAATGCATCCATCGCTTTTTCCAAACGGTTATCAAGTTCCCAGGCATTGAAGTGGTCCAATTTTTCTTGCACTTCGCCTTGTCGCGACAGTAATTTGTCAAAGTCGGCATCTGGATCACCAAAGGCCTCGTTGATTTCATCAAATTCCTTCAACAAGTTTTTAATTTCGGCTACACCTTCTTCTACTACATCTAATACCGTTTTGTTGGGGTCTATTTGTGGTTCTTGTTCCAATAAACCCACGGAATAACCAGGAGAAAATACCACATCACCTGTATAGGATTTGTCGATGCCCGCAATAATTCGAAGCAAGGTAGACTTACCAGAACCATTGAGACCAAGCACACCGATTTTAGCTCCGTAAAAGAAAGACAGGTAAATATTTTTTAAAATAGTTTTCTGAGGAGGGATAGTCTTGGAGACCCTTTCCATGGAAAATATGATTGTTTCGTTGCTCATGCGGGGTTTGGAATTTTAATAAGCTACAAATATCGGAAAAAGCTGGAAACAGTTTCTTGATTATTTTCGGTTTGCTTATATTTTTAAAAAGATTATTAATTCAAATTGTTTAGAGATTTATTAAAATTTAAATAATTTAGGGCTTTGTAATAAGATTATTTAAACCACACCTAATTTTTGAGCCAGAGCATTTGCTTGAAGCTCTCTCATATCAAAAAGATGGAAGCAACCACCTCCAATGAATACGGATTTTGTCGAGACGGCAAAGTTTATATCAAAGCATTTCTAAACTTTCCCGAGCGTGAAATAGGTTTTGTTCGTAATACAGAACAAGAAGCACTTCAGTATTTTGTCAATCGATTTGAATTGGCAAAGAAAAAGGTGACTGATCTATCGAGTGAAGTCAAGGAAGTTCAAAACAAAGGTTCATTTTTGACTAAGGTAGTTCAAATGAAAGCCTATTTGGCTGAGTTTGATGGTTTAGGAGATTTCAAACCCTTGTTTGATGAATTAGAAAAAGTAGAAGAGTTTTTGCGCTCTTTGATTCATCAAAATCAAGTAAAGAATTTAGAGATTAAACGAGCTCTTATTGAGGATGCTAAAAATGCGGCTCATGGAGATGATGTATTGGTAGCCACAGAACAATTGGTGGAGATTAAATCCAAGTGGGTTAAAACAGGTCCTGTTGATCGCCAATTTCAAGACGAATTAACCGATACTTTTCAAGCTATTTTAGAAGCATTTTTCTTGCGTAGAAGAGTGTATTTTGAAGAAAAGAATCGAATCATAGATGAGAAAATAGCCAAACTTCAAGGGTTTATCGATGGGGTGCATCAATTGAGAAAAGCACCAGATATCGATGATTCTGTGGGAAAGGTAAAAGAATTACAGAGGGAGTGGAAGACAGTACTAGGCTTGCCTCCTAAAAAACAATCGATGCTTTGGAAGAATTTCAAAAAGGCAAACGATATGTTTTTTGAAAAATACAATCGTATTAAAGGAATTGAAGTTAAGCCGCGTATCGACCCTCGCGTTCAGGAGTTAGTTGCTATGACCCAAGAATTAGAGTCTAAGTTGAGCGATCAGGTTAACATGCCAGCCATTGCAGATATGGCTAAGGCCTATTTAGTTAAATGGAAAGAAATTACAGCTCAAATGAAATCGTTGGATCGTAGTTTGGCTGAGCGTTTCAGAAATATTTGCGATAAGATATTCGAAATGAATTACTTGTTACGGGTAATTTCATACCGCCATCCAGCTTTGAACGATAAACCAAGAATTGAGCAATTGAAAATCATGATTAATCAGATGGATTACATGACGAAAAAAGAGCGCAGTGAATTGGAAAGTTTTATCGCCCAGGCTGAGCAAGACCGTCAAATGGAAGAGAAGCCCATTCAAAGTAAGATTAATACGCAGAAACGTAAAATCAGCATGAAGGAGATTCTCTTGACTGGATTTAAAGCTGAATTGGATCAATTACTCAATGCTTAGTCCCATCTGTTTGGCTAAGCTTATAAAATCTAGCCCATCAAATGTGCCTGATGACATCATCAACAGGTTACTTTGGGGCCAGGATTGTTTTAGTAGATGAGCCATTAAGTCAGCGGGATTTCTTAGAATGAGTAAATTAGGGTGCTCAAAATATTGCTGCACTTGATTATCCTCCATTCGGTCCATTCTTTTGATTTCACGCGCATGTTCGCTTAAATAGACCACAGCTACATCAGCAGCTTGTAATGTCTTGGCATAATGCGGTAAAAACGCAGGGTTTAAACTACTGAACGTATGTAATTCTAAGCAAGCAATCAGTTTTCTTTGTGGATATTGATTCTTGACCGCCTGGGTGGTGGCTTTCACCTTTGATGGAGCATGGGCAAAATCTTTATAGAATAAACAAGAATCCGATTTCCCGACCAGCTCTAGTCGTTTTGCCGCACCTTTGAACGATTGTATGGCTTGGTAAAAATCGCTAGTAGACACACCCACTTGTTCACACAGTAAACGCGCTCCATTCAGATTTTTCAAGCTATGTTCTCCAAAAATCTGGATTTCATATTCTTTACCATCCAAACCTTTTAAAATCGTTTGCCCATTTTTGATGTAAGAAGGATGAGCCGCATAGCCTGTTTTTTCCGTATGATCTGGACAGGATTCCGTTAATTGTTCAAGTGTGGTATCCGTTTGGTCGAAAAATAAATTTCCAGCCTTTGGCATGGACTGGATTAATTTTTCAAACGATTCTGTATAAGATTCAAAAGTGGGATACACATTGATATGATCCCAAGCAATGCCAGAAATCAGGGCAATATGTGCTTGGTACAATAAGAATTTTGCCCTTCTGTCAATAGGAGAGGCTAAATATTCATCCCCTTCAATGATGATGATAGGTGCATCAGATAAAGATGCCATTAAGTCAAAACCTTCAATTCGAGCACCAACTAAATAGTCGAATTTTTTATGGAGTGCCTTTAGCACATGGAGCACCATGGAAGTAATACTGGTTTTACCATGGCTACCGGCAATGATAATACGCTGTTTGTTTTTACTATGTTCGTACAAGAACGAGGGATAGGATTCTATACGTAAACCTAATTCTTGTGCTTTTAGCAATTCAGGATTATCGGCACGGGCATGCATCCCTACAATCACACAATCTACATCAGAGGTGATTTTCTCGGGAAACCATCCAAAACTTTCTGGTAAAATGCCATGTTGGGCAAGCAAGCTTTTAGAGGGTTCATAGATTTCATCATCAGAACCTGAAATTATATATCCTTGAACCTGAAGTGCTAAGGCTAAATTATGCATCGCCGCACCACCTATAGCGATAAAATGAATTTTTGGCATGTAACATTGTATAGAATAGTTTGCAAAGTACATACTTTTATTGCAGTTTTGCACGTTTTTCCACAATTCGAGAGTACTCGTTTTTTAATTTGGTAAGTATCCATGAAAAATTACATCGATCTAATTGATCAAACCATTGAATTCCCCACTCGGGAATTTAATATCAATGAGAACAATGAGTTATTGTTTAATAATGTGCCCTTGATGGAGATTATTAAACAATATGGTACGCCATTAAAATTATCCTATTTGCCCAAGATAGGGGAGCATATAGATAATGCCAAATTATTGTTTAGAAACGCGATTAAGAAATACAATTATAAGGGAAATTATACCTACTGTTATTGTACGAAATCTTCCCATTTTTCTTTTGTATTGGATGAAGTGATCAAGCAGCATGTGCATTTAGAGACAAGTAGTGCCTTTGACATACCGATTATCCGTGATATGTATGAGCGTGGAAAAATCTCTAAATCAACGTATATTTTATGTAATGGCTATAAGCAGCCATTGTATACCCAATACATCTCAGAGTTTATCAATGAAGGATTCAATTGTATTCCAATTTTGGACAATTTGAAGGAAATTGATTTTTATGAGAAATCGGTAACGGCCGATAAGGTGAACTTAGCGATTCGTATTGCGACGGATGAGGAACCTGATTTTGCATTCTATACCTCTCGTTTGGGGGTACGATATTCCGATGTAAATACCTTGTATTTGGAGAAAATTAAGCCTAATCCTCGTTTTAATTTGAAGATGTTACATTTCTTCATCAATACAGGAATTAAGGATAGTGCTTATTATTGGTCGGAGTTAAGTCGATTTATTTACAAATATTGTGATATCAAAAAAATCTGTCCTGAATTGGATTCCATTGATTTAGGAGGAGGCTTACCAATTCAGACTTCACTGCAATTCAATTACGATTATCAGGCTATGGTGGATGAAATTGTGGAATCTATCTCCTGGATTTGCAATAAGAATAACGTACCTGTGCCAAATATATTTACCGAATTCGGTTCTTATTCAGTGGGGGAAAGTGGAGCCGTTTTGTATGAGATTATTGATCAAAAATTACAAAATGATAAGGAGCTTTGGTATATGATAGATGGTTCTTTCATTACTCAATTACCGGATTCTTGGGGAATGAATCAAAAGTACATCATGCTTCCAGTGAATAATTGGGGTTCTCCATACCAAAAAGTAAATTTGGGTGGCTTAACATGTGATTCCATGGATTTTTATAATACGGAAGCGCATAGTTCTGATTTATATTTACCTATTTTTGAGGAAGCAACTGAGCGACAATACGTTGGATTCTTCCACACAGGTGCTTATCAAGAGTCCTTGGGAGGATATGGTGGTATTCAACATTGTTTAATCCCTGCGCCTAAACACGTAATCATTGACCGATTGGAGGATGGAACCGTGACAACGCGCTTGTTTTCTGAGGAGCAAAATAGTAGCTCTATGTTGAATATTTTAGGCTATAACCAGGCGGTGACGATACAACAGGAGGAGGATTTGAAAGCAAGAATTGAGCTTGAGATTAAATCAAAAACTACATTAGCATCTGTTTAAAACTAATTATATGAAAAAAGTATTGGCCATCGTGTTGCTTGCCACTTTTGTTTGTGCTGCATGTTCACAAAATACCAATTGTCCAGCTTACGGAACTACCCGTGCTGATGCCCCTAAGGTGAAGCGAGGTTAATCCTCCCAGTTAAAGCTTTTTGAGACGGCTTTCTTCCATTGTTTTTTCATATGGGAACGTTTGCTGTCTTCCATTTGGGAATTCCAACGGTGTTGGATTGCCCAATTTTTCTTCAGATCTTCAAGGTTTTCCCAATAGCCCACCGCTAAACCTGCAGCATAGGCAGCGCCTAAAGCAGTAGTTTCTATAATTTTTGGACAAATGACTTCCTGTCCTAATATATCAGACTGGAATTGCATCAATAATTGGTTGACGACCATTCCTCCGTCTACTCTCAAAGAAGAAATGGAGATCCCAGCGTCTTTTTCCATGGCTTCTAAAACTTCCCAGGTTTGAAATGCTGTGGCTTCCAAAGCTGCTCTAGCAATATGACTTTTATTGACATAGCTAGTTAGACCGACTAAAACCCCTCTGGCATCTTGTTTCCAGTATGGAGCATATAAGCCTGAAAAAGCAGGGACAAAATAGCAGCCTCCATTATCATCCACTTCTTTAGCTAAATTCTCAATATCCGGACTGTTTTGGATGAGGCCTAAATTATCTCGAAGCCATTGTACAAGGGAGCCAGCAATGGCCACAGATCCTTCCAAGGCATAATGTACGGGTTCATTTCCCAATTGATATGCTACGGTGGTCAGTAAACCAAATTGGGAAGGGATGGCTTGTGTACCCGTATTCATCAATAGAAAACAACCTGTTCCGTACGTGTTTTTTCCTTGGCCAGGATCAAAACAGGTTTGGCCAACTAGGGCGGCTTGTTGGTCGCCTAGGATACCAGCCAATGGCACGCCTTCTAAAACCCCTTTTGATTTTCCATAAACCTGAGAGCTCGCTTTAATTTCAGGAAGCATAGCTTTGGGAATACTCAGCACGTTCAATATTTCGTCATCCCAAGCGCAAGTAGCTAAGTCCATTAATTGCGTTCTGCTGGCATTGGTGACGTCAGTAATGTGAATTCCACCTTCGGTTCCACCAGTCAATTGCCAAGAAATATAGGTATCCATGGTTCCAAATAGGGCTACACCTTGCAAGGCATCTTCCCGTAAACCTGGAACATGATTGAGTAACCAACGCAATTTAAGTCCACTAAAATAGGTGGCTAAAGGCAAACCTGTTTTAGCTCTGAAACGGTCCATTCCGCCATCTTGGGCGAGTTCCGCTAATTCAGCTCCAACACGAGTATCTTGCCAAACCAAGGCATGGTGGTAGGGTTTTCCTGTTTTTTTATTCCAAACTACGGTAGTTTCTCGTTGATTGGTTATCCCAACAGCAGCAATATCTCGGGCGGATAATCCGGCTTTACCAAGTGCCAACCCAATGACCTCTTGTACATTTTGCCAAATTTCCTCAGCATTATGTTCTACCCAACCAGCTTGAGGATAAATCTGCTCATGTTCTTTCTGGCCCATGGAGATAATTTCTCCTCCTTTGTTAAATATAATGAATCTAGAACTTGTTGTTCCTTGGTCAATGGATCCGATATACATGCGTCATTATGAGTTTAATGTAAGTAAATAGGCGCCAATTAAAGCACCCGCTGATGGGCCTAAAACGGGAATCCAAGCATATTCCCAGTCACTTTTTCCTTTGTTTGGAATAGGTAAAATGAAATGCATGATACGAGGTCCTAAATCTCTCGCTGGGTTTACAGCATAACCAGTAGTTCCACCTAAGGCTAATCCGACCGCCCATACAAGAATGCCTACTAAAAAGGGGCCTAGGCCATGTTCAATACTAGAGAAAGTACCTAAAGCAACAATGATGAGGGCGGAGGCAAAAGCTTCGGAGATAAAATTGAATGGCCACGATTTGATAGCGGGGTCCGTACAAAAGGAAGCTTTGATGGCTCCTGGATCTTCCGTTACTTGATAATGGGGATGGTAATGAATCCAAACTAATAGTTGACCTAGCATAGCACCTATTAACTGGCCACCTACATACGTAGTAAAAAGAGACCAATCTCCAGTTTTGACACATCCAGCAATGGTGACAATGGGATTTAAATGAGCTCCAGGACTACCAAAATAGGTTGAAATGAATATACCAATGGTGACTGCAAATGCCCAAGCGGCAGCAATAGCCAGTAATCCAGTTTGATGGCCTTTTGTGCCTTTTAACAAAACATTGGCAACTACACCATTTCCTAAATAAATCAAACTGGCTGTTCCAGCTAATTCTCCAATAAAAATAGAACTCATTATGTAAGGTTTAAGTACCTTCAAAAATATGAAATTTATCAATAAAAATAGGCTTTTTTTTAGAGTATAGATTTTATTTCCCGAATTTAATTTTGCTTGAAATGGTCATTTATTGCAGGCTTAAATTTATCTTTGATTAAGGATTATAAATTTTCAAGTTTTATGCGTGAAGACTATTTGAAGGGAGATTCTGAGTCATTACCTCAGCAAGAAAAAGAAATAGATAAGGCATTACGCCCTTTGAGTTTCTTTGATTTCACGGGACAGGGTAAGATTGTTGAGAACTTAAAAATATTTGTGGGCGCTGCGAAGGCCAGAGAGGAGGCCTTGGATCACGTGTTGTTGCATGGCCCTCCGGGATTGGGAAAGACCACCCTTTCACATATTATAGCGAATGAATTAGGTTCAGCATTAAAAATTTCTTCGGGGCCAGTATTGGATAAACCATCTGATTTAGCGGGTTTATTAACCAATTTACAGCCTTATGATGTTTTATTTATAGATGAAATACATCGTTTAAATCCGATAGTTGAAGAGTATTTATACTCGGCCATGGAGGATTATAAAATTGATATTATGTTGGATTCGGGACCTAATGCCCGAAGTATACAGATAGGCTTGAATCCATTTACCTTGATTGGAGCGACCACCCGAGCGGGATTGTTGACTTCGCCTTTACGAGCCAGATTTGGAATCAATGCCAGGTTGGAGTATTATGATGCCCAATTATTAACGACCATTGTGAAGCGTTCAGCAACTATTTTGAATATGCCTATTGATGAAACGGGTGCTTTTGAAATAGCTAGAAGAAGTAGAGGAACGCCTCGTATTGCTAATAATTTATTGAGGAGAACACGTGATTTTGCTCAAATGAAGGGGACTGGAAATATTGATGTGGAGATTGCCAAATTTGCTTTGGAGGCTTTGGATGTGGATATGAATGGGTTGGATGAAATGGATAATCGCATCTTGTTAACCATCATTGAAAAATTCAAAGGTGGGCCTGTAGGTTTAACCACCATTGCTACGGCCTGTGGAGAAGAAGCAGAAACGATTGAAGAGGTATATGAGCCGTTTTTAATTCAGGAGGGGTTTTTGAAAAGAACGTCCAGAGGTAGAGAAGCTACTGAAAAGGCCTATCGACATGTGGGTATTGAGCCTAAATCTCAAACGGGTTCTTTGTTTTAATTTTTATTTTTTAATAACGCTGTCAAGGTTTTAAACCTTGACAGCGTTGGTAAAAGTCTACTTTTTTACTAAAATTCTTAAACAGTTTCTTGGTAATTTACAGACAAAATCAATGAATTGATTTTGTCCAATATTTATCAGTTTTTAAAACTGATTGGGGAAAGGAAAGAGTTAGATTTGCCTAACGCTGTCAAGGTTTTAAACCTTGACAGCGTTGTTGAAACTAGGCGTTTTTCTATTAAGCGGATTGAATATTAATCAATTTTTACTCGGATTACAGCTCCATCATTTCCTTGGGTAACTTGCACAAAATATACTCCAGATGCTGCTTTCTTTAAGTCGACTTGACCTAAATAGCGGCCTTGAAAATCTTTGACAGTTTCAGAAGCCACTTCCTTTCCATTCACATCTCTTACCGTAATGGCCACAGTTCCTTTTTCAGGAGCATGGAAACGAATATTTAATTTACCATTAAATGGATGATTCGGGTTGGCAAAGAGACCTTTGATCGTGCTCGATGCTTGACCCCAGGCAGAATTTTGCCCAGCCATCGAAAATCCATCTTCCTGAAGTCTTCTTAGTCCACGAAATTCAGGGCTATTTTCATCAAAATCAAATTTGAAATTTTTCCCTCCTGGCATATCTTCCATATGGATTTCCATATCATCTGGCCCATGACGGAAAATTCGAACCTGCTTGTCATCCATCTGGGTCCTTAATTTTCTCATACGTTTCTCGACTCTAGCCATTGCTTTTTTATCCAAATGAGGCATAGAACCCATAGCATCCATTTGCATTCTGTTCCCACCTCTTTTGCGGATATCCATCGTGATGATTTTCGTTTTTCCATCTGATTTCCCCATCTCCTTATTCAATGAGTCGTTCAATTGTTTTATACCAGCTTCCGCTAAGTCAGGATTGGCAAATGTCCTCTCAATGACTTTCTGTTTGCCATTTTCATCTACCACAATCTTAATGGTAGATTCCGATTTTGGCGCATCTTGTGCCAAGGCCAAGGTTCCCATCGTTCCCAATAGGGCCGATAAAATGAATGTTTTCATAAAATTTTAATTTTTGTGACGGCACAAACTTAGATAAAGCATTCAATACTTGACTGTTAAAGAATGTTAAGTGGTCTTTGAATCGAAAAATGGACCAATAAATCGTTTAATTTTGTCATTCAATGGTTTGAAAAGATATGTCCCAAAAGAAAATACGACTCATAATTGGCTTGATGACTTTGGCATTGATTGGCTTAATTTCCTTTCAATCGTATTGGCTTGGTTTTATGTTAGAAACCAAAAAGGAGCAATTAGCTGCCGATATACGAGATGGAATGGAAAAAGTTGTCCGTAAGTTGGAAAAACAAGAGCTTTATGTCCTATCTCAAAAGCAAAGAGAATATGAAAGTCAGCAAAAGGAAATTGCTGCTTTGGAAAAGAAGTTAGCATCTAAAGCCATTCCTAGTCCTCCACGTCCTCCTCAAATGAAGGATCCTATGTTGGCTCAGCATGACCCCATGGAACTCATTGCAGAGGATATATCCCACGAGTTTAGATTTAATCAAGCAGAGCTTCAAGCATTCAAAAAATTCCAACAAAATGAGATGCCCAATGACATCTTGTATGTTCGGAAGTCATTTATGTTACCCAATGGCCAAATTGCTGAGGTAACTGAAGAATACCAAATCAATGCCGATTTGAAGGGAATCAATCGTCGATTACGAGAAGAAAAGCAGCTCAATGAAATGATGGGTGCTGTAAAACCTCGGGTCTTACAAGAGCTGAATCGGATCAAAGAGACCAATCGATTGAGAGCTCGGGAGGCTAAGCGAATCAGTGATTTGAATCGAATGCGTCCTAAATTTTTAGCCCAATTACATCAAGAAGATCAACAAAAAACCAAGAAAATCAATGCCCTCACTATTGATGCCGAAAAGTTAAAAGAAGAAAAGGCCGAGCTTCAAAAAGTATTAAAAAAGACAGAAATGGCGAAGGAAGTTTTTGCTGATTTCCTATTTAAAGAAAGACCCATTACTCAGCGAGTTTCCACCAAACATATTGATAGTTTAATCAAGCAAGAATTGGCTGAAAAGGGTATTACGATGCCTTATGTTTTTGGGATTGGTTCAAAAGAATCTTCCAAAAATAAAAACTGGGTATATACTTCTGCTGGATTAATGAAAACTCCAAGGGCGCAATCAGCCTCGTTCATAACTCCATTATTTCCCAATGATTTACGTCCTAGTGGTCAATATTTGCAAATCTATTTTCCCAACCAGGAAGCTTTGGTTTGGGAAGCCATGAGCTTTAGTTTTTTGGGATCGGCCTTATTATTGTTGACCATGATAGGCTGCTTCTACATCGCTGTAATGACAATTTTAAAGCAAAAGAAGCTAGCTGAAGTAAAAAATGATTTCATCAATAATATGACTCATGAATTCAAAACGCCCATTTCTACTATTTCTTTAGCGGCCCAATTGATTCAAGAAGAGTCCAATGGTATCAATAATGAATCCATCAATAGGTATGTGGGAATCATCAAAGAAGAAAATATCCGACTAGGCCGACAAGTGGAACGGGTATTGCAAACGGCACAAATGGAAAAGGAAAATATTGTGTTGAAAAAGAAGGAAATCAATTTAAATACTTTAGTTCAGCAAGTAGCGGATATGAATGGACCTTTGATTCAATCCCAGGGAGGACATTTGAATTTGTTGTTAGATGCTCAGAATGCTCAAATAGAGGTAGACGAAGTGCATATTTCCAATGTCCTTTTCAACTTACTCGATAATGCCATTAAATACAGCAAAGAGAAACCTGAAATTACCATCAGTACTAATTCAAGCCCCACATTCCTTAGTATTCGCATTTCTGATCAAGGCATTGGCATGGTCAAGGAGGTACTAGGTTCTGTGTTTGAGCCATTTTATCGAGTTCCAACAGGAAATGTACACAATGTAAAAGGCTTCGGCTTAGGATTGAGCTATGTGAAAAAAATTGTAGAAGCACATGGCGGTTCTGTACAAGTTTCTAGCTTACCCAGTATAGGAAGTACATTTGAAATTAATTTACCTTTTCATCCAACTGCTTAATGTCATCAAAAATGGAAAATAGTCACCCATCTATCTTATTGGCCGAAGACGACCCGAATTTGGGACTATTGTTGTCGGAATTTTTAAAAAAGAAAGGATACGATGTGCAATGGGCTCAGAATGGTGATGAAGCCTTGGATATGTTTGTTAAGGAATCATTTGATATTTGTCTATTGGATGTCATGATGCCCAAGAAGGATGGGTTTTCTTTAGCCAAAGATATTCGTGCGACTCACCTAGACGTACCCATTATTTTTCTAACGGCCAAGTCCATGGAAGAAGATACTTTACAGGGATTTAAGGTAGGGGCTGATGATTATTTGACCAAACCATTTTCCATGGATGTGTTGGTTGCACGTATTGAAGCCGTTTTACGTAGAACGCATTCCGGTAAATCAGTACCCAGTTTAGCAGATGAAATAGCTTTAGGGGATTTTATATATGTTCCTCAAAAAATGAAATTGATTTTGGGTCAAACAGAACAGAAATTCACGCCCAAAGAAAATGACCTAATGAAACTCTTATGTGAAAATTTAGGTAGACCAGTTAGTCGAAGTTATGCCCTGAAATTAATCTGGGGAGATGATACCTATTTCAATGCGCGAAGCATGGATGTGTACATGACCAAACTGCGTAAAATGTTGAAAGAAGATCCCCGCGTGCAGCTGATGAATCTGCACGGCGAAGGTTTTCGACTAAGCGTAGAAGGGCTTAGTTAATGTATTCAAAGCCACAATATGGCACTAGAACCTGAGGAATCTTGATTCCATCTGGCCCTTGGTTATTTTCTAAAATAGCCGCCACGATGCGTGGAAGAGCTAAGGCTGATCCGTTTAAGGTATGGCAAAGGATGGATTTTCCGTCCACTTTGGTACGTAGTTTCAAACGATTTGCCTGAAATGTTTCAAAATTTGAGACAGAACTCACCTCTAACCAACGTCCTTGAGCCGCTGACCATACTTCCATATCATAGGTCAAGGCCGAAGCAAAACCCATATCTCCCCCACAAAGACGTAATACACGGTATGGTAATTCCATCTTCTGTAAAAGGCCTTGGACATGCTGAGACATTTCCTCTAAGGCTTGATATGATGTTTCAGGTTTGTGAATCTGTACAATCTCAATCTTATCAAATTGATGCAATCGATTTAAACCACGTACATGAGCACCCCAAGAACCCGCTTCACGACGGAAACAAGGTGTGTGTCCTACATTTTTAATCGGTAATTCTTTTTCATTTACAATGACATCCCGATACAAATTGGTAATAGGCACCTCAGCCGTAGGGATTAAATATAGCCCTTCCTCTTTGGTCACATACATTTGACCTTCTTTATCAGGTAATTGACCTGTACCAAACCCCGAATCTTCATTGATCAAAATGGGAGGTTGAATTTCGTAATAACCGATCTTGATGGCTTCATCTAAGAAGAAATTAATTAATGCACGCTGTAAACGAGCACCTTTACCTTTGTATACAGGAAAACCTGCTCCTGTGATTTTGTTTCCTAAATCAAAATCGATGATATCATATTTCTTGATCAAATCCCAGTGAGGCTGCGCAGCATCTCCTAAATTGGGAATAGATCCCCAGCTTAAAACCACTTCATTGTCTTCAGCAGTTTTTCCTTCAGGTACAGAGCTGTGGGGTAGGTTAGGAAGGGTTACCAAAAGTTCATATACTTCTTGCTCTGCATTTTTAGCAGCATCCCCCAACTCTTTGATACTTGCTTTTAAAGCCGCCGTTTCTGCTTTTTTGGATTCAGCTAAATCAGCTTGACCATTTTTCATCAAGGCCCCAATTTCCTTTGCCGCGGCATTGGATTTCTCTAAAGCTTGCTCTGCTTGCTGCAATAATGTTTTACGCTTGTCGTCTAAGGAAATCAATTGCTCAACTACCTTTTCAGCTTCAAAAAAACGTTTTTTCTGTAAACCTTGAATGGTTACTTCTGTATTCGCACGGATAAAAGCAAGCGTTAGCATAGGATCAATTTTAGAAGAATAAACCTTCGTTTAAGGCATTTAATGACTCATTTTTATGTTTGGCATCTACCAATAGGGAGATATTATGTTCCGAAGCACCATAAGAAATCATGCGAATCGGGATGTTTTTCATCGCATTCAATACTTTGAGGGCTATTCCTTCTTTATCAGCCCAGAAATTCCCCACGATACAAATAATCACTTGGTCTTTATCTGGATTTTCCAATTCCGCAAATTCTCTCAATTCACTCATGATGGAATCTAGGTGGGTGGTTTGATCAATGGTAACAGAAACAGAAACTTCCGAGGTGGTAATCATATCCACTGGAGTTTTATATTTCTCGAATACCTCAAATACACGCTTCAAGAAACCATAGGCATTTAACATACGTGTTGAATGGATGTAAATGGCCGTAATATTATCTTTGGCAGCAATGGCCTTAATTTCTATATCGGTAGATTTTTCCGAAATCAATGTTCCATAAGCACTAGGCTCCATGGTATTTTTCAAACGTACAGGAACACCTTTTAGTTTGGCAGGAGTGATGGTACTTGGATGTAAAATTTTTGCCCCGAAATAGGCTAATTCTGCTGCTTCAGCAAAAGATAGTTCACGGATAGGGAAGGTATTCTTCACGATACGCGGATCATTGTTGTGCATGCCGTCGATATCCGTCCAGATTTGGACTTCCTCAGCAGCAATAGCTCCACCAATCAATGAAGCCGTATAATCCGAGCCACCTCTTTTCAAATTATCCACTTCTCCTTGCGGATTACGGCAGATAAAACCTTGGGTAATGTAAATTTGCTTACCAGGCTCTTTGGCCAAAATTGCTCCCAAATTCGCCTCGATTTTCTTTAAAATGGGTTCATTGTCTTCATCAATCACCATAAAATCCAAAGCAGGAAGTAATAAAGAATTAACTCCCTCTTCTTGTAGATATGCTTCAAATATTTGGGTCGATAATAACTCACCTAAAGCAACCATTTCCTTTTCTTGCTTTGTGCCATATGGGCTCGTTGCAATTAGTTCATTAATAAAAGCAAATTCTTTATCAACTATAGCTTTCCCTTTAGCTAAACCTTGTTCTGTTTGGTATAATTCTGACAAAAAAACATCGTAGTGATCACGTAATGCTTTGGCCTTATCTTTTGCTTCTGCAATTTGATCAGCCTTTAAGGATTCTGAAATTGATAATAAGGAATTGGTACTTCCTGAAAGAGCTGATAATACCACGATTTTCGCTTTTCCGTCTTCTGTGATTAATTGACGGATCGACTTCATTCTTTCTGGTTTTCCAACGGAGGTCCCTCCAAATTTCCAAACTTGCATATAGGTTATATTATGGGTTTATATAGCTAGCATTTTGATAGCAGTTATGGCAGCTTCATCGCCTTTGTTTCCATGTTTTCCACCTGCACGATCCATCGCTTGTTCCTGGCTATTGGGTGTTAGCACACCAAAGATGACAGGCTTGTCGTATTTTAAACTTACATCAGTAATTCCTTTTGCCACGGCGTCACAGATAAAATCAAAATGACGTGTTTCGCCTTGAATCACGCAACCTAAACAAATGACTGCATCAATCTCGGGTTTTTGAGCTAATTTCTGAGCTCCTAAGCTTAATTCAAAACTACCAGGTACTTGTACTCGATGAATGAATTCAGGTTTAGCTCCATGGGCAAGTAACGTTTTCACGCAGCCTTGGTACAAAGCGTCTGTCACTTCCGTGTTCCATTCAGAAACGACAACGGCAAATTGCTTATCTTGAATGGCTGGAAGGCTTTCTGTCGAAAAATCACTTAAATTTTTATGTTGGGATGACATCTTGGATGGATTAAAACAATAAGGGATAAAAGCTGTTGCTCTTATCCCTTCCTGATATAAAAATTTATCTAATTATTCAGAGATAGAGCTTTCTAATTGAGCTTTATATTTCTTAGCAGGTACAGCTTCTGCCGACTCTGGGAATTTTTCCGTGATATCCGTATAGGTTGCCAATGCCTCTTTACCTTGTTTATTAGCTTCATAAGCTGTAGCCAATTTCAAAAGATACGTTGGAGTAAAGAATTTGTTTGGCTTATAATCAGCGGCTTTTTTGTAGTAATCTATGGCTTCACCAAACGATTTCTTTTCTACATACGCATCTCCAATTAAGGAATAAGCTCTTGCTTGCACTAGTAAATCACCGCTGCTGAAGTTCTTCAATTTTTCAATCGATTGATTAAATTTACCTTGCTTCAATAAGGCGATACCTTGATATAAATCGGCCAAATTTTGTGTATTTCCACCAAATTCGTCGGAAATTTTATTTAATTCCTTTGTTGCTTTCGATAAAGAATCAGATTCAAAAGCGTAAACGGCTTTGAATAATTTCTTCTCACCTTCTTCATCCTGAGTCTGCGTGTACCACTTGTAACCTAAGGTTCCTACTACTAAGGCCACGATGATGGCGCCTAATCCTAACACAGAAGTTTTATTTTTTTCAAAAAATCCAGAGACCTTGGTTAATTCTTGTTGTAGTGCCTCTGGGCTTTCAATAATTTCAATCGTTTCTTTAGTTTCTTTCTTTGCCATATTACGTCCTTATTTCAGGAGTCTAATTGTATTGACCTTTCATTAAATGGGTACAGACCCATCAAAGGTTTGCAAAATTATAAAATCTCTTTCATTTATATCAATATTAATGGAATCTTTTCGGTTTTATTTTCCTGATTCTTTAGTAAATTCGTCGGATTGCGGATTTTTCAAGCTTAAATTTAGTTCATGGCATTTTCCCGGATTGATCAATTTCAAAAAATTAAAGCAAATGAATCTGAATATGATATTTGTATCATAGGTGGTGGGGCAACAGGTGCCGGAGTGGCCCTGGATGCTGTATTGCGTGGTTATAAGGTTTTATTGATAGAAAAAGGGGATTTCGCTGGACAAACCTCTTCGAAATCGACCAAATTAGTTCATGGTGGCGTTCGTTACCTAGAACAAGCTGTTAGGAATGTCGATTGGCAACAATTTAAAATGGTGTATAAGGCATTGCATGAGCGGAAAGTGATGCTGCAAAATGCCCCACATTTAGCTCATCCTTTGGCTTTATTGACTCCTTGTTATTCTTGGTGGGATCGGATTTATTATGGCATTGGCATGTGGTTGTATGATCGAATATCGGGAGCGACCAATTTGAAAAACAGTCAAGGATTAGGCAATCAACAAATGGAGCGCCTAGTACCTAATCTGCAGGTGAAGGGTATGTCAGGAGGGATTTTATATTACGATGGGCAACTCAATGACGCACGCTATGCCTTGGCTATTTTGCAGTCGGCGGAAAAGGAAGGAGCCGCCATTGTAAACTATTGTGAATTGAGTCACTTTGGTCTAAGTCCCAAAAGTTTAAAAATTAAAAAGATTCATTTCAAAGATTTAATTTCTGGGGAGGAACATGAAGTAAGTTGTAAAGTCGTGGTGAATGCCACAGGACCTTTTACCGATCATATCCGCCAATTGGCTAATCTTAAATTGAAACCTAGAATGAAAGTTTCACGAGGAGCCCATATTGTATTACCTAAATCTTTTTGGTCGGGTGATACGGCCTTATTAATTCCCAAAACAGACGACGGTCGGGTTGTCTTCATTATTCCTTGGAGGGATTATGTGCTGGTAGGAACTACCGATGAGCCTGATGAATTGATGGAAGATCCTAAGATCAGAGCGGAAGAAGAAGCCTATTTATTAGACTATTTTAACCGTTTTGCCTTGAACAAGGCTAAGCAAGAAGATGTTTGTTCTGGTTTTGTCGGTCAAAGACCTTTATTGCAAGTAGGTCTTTCTGATGCTATGCAATCAGACACCAAGTCTTTGGTACGTGATCATGAAGTAGAGGTAGACCAACGAAGTAAGTTGGTTAGCATCATGGGAGGGAAATGGACCACTTATCGTGTTATGGCTGAGGATACGATGAATATTGTGGAGGAAGAAGTACTGCATCGTTATAAACAGACTTGCCGTACAAAGGACTATTTACTTTTTGGGGGAGAAAAAATGGACGAAGAACATTGGCAGCAACGTATCGCTGAGTTGCATATAAGTGAACGTAGTGCCAAACACCTAAGAGAAATATATGGTTTCACGGCACTGAAAGTACTGGAGCATTGTGAACATGAAAAAGAGGGATTGGAATTAATCCATAGCTCATTACCTTATTTACAAGGCGAGCTGAATTATTTGAAAAATGATGAAATGGCGGAATGCTGGGAAGATATTTTGTACCGACGCTGGGGGATTAGTTTGAGAGATCAAGCGAAGGGACAATTAATCATGGATATAAAAAAAGAGGCTTTCGCCTCCTTTCATTAATATTCGTCTTCATTGAAGAAGAAATCGTCTTTGGTTGGATAATCAGGCCAAATCTCTTCGATGCTTTCAAAAGGTTGTCCATCATCTTCTAATTCTTGCAAGTTCTCCACTACTTCTAAGGGAGATCCTGTACGAATTGCGTAGTCAATTAATTCATCTTTTGAAGCAGGCCATGGTGCATCTTCTAAATAGGAGGCAAGTTCTAGTGTCCAGTACATATGTTTAATTTTAATTCTTAAAGATTCAAATGTTGGTCCTTTTCTCTTTTAGATTCTTAAGAATCAAAGATTTATCGGACTGCAAAAGTAAAATAAAAAAATATTTATGAAAGATTTATTTTTTAAATTTTGAATAAATAAAAATAAACTCGTTTTAACGCTTATAGAGCCCTATTTTTTATGTCAAAATCCCGTACTATCTCTGTTGAAGTTTGTAGCTATTCACTATTTTCTTGTTTAGCTGCTGACCAAGCAGGAGCAGATCGCGTGGAATTATGTGCCTCACCCTGGGAAGGAGGTACAAGTCCTTCGGCTGGTCTAGTTGTAGAAGCATTATCCCAAACTTCTTTAGGAATTCATGTGATGGTGAGGGCTCGCGGTGGAGATTTTTGTTATGATACTTGGGAGAAAAAAACCATGTTAGCCGAGATTGATCAATTTCTTTCTTTGGGAGTTCATGGTATGGTTATTGGGGCGCTTACCTCACATGGCGATATCGATATGAACTTTTTAAAGGAGGTTAAATATATTGTTGGAGAATCAGCGGAGCTCACCTGCCACCGAGCTATTGATGTTTCTAGGGAGCCATTGGAAGTAATGGAAGCTTTGGTTGATTTAGGGTTTGATCGAATTCTGACGTCGGGTCAAAAAAACAAGGCGATGGAAGGAATTGAAGCGATAGCCACCATGGTAGAAGCTGCTCAAGGCCGAATTCAGATCATGGCGGGAAGTGGAGTCAATCCTCAAAATTGCTTACAACTAGTTGATGCTGGTGTCGATGCCGTTCATCTTAGTGCAAGGACCACGCGTGAGTCGGACATGATTTACCGTAGACCAGGTATTTCCATGGGTGGAGTGGCCGAAATTTCGGAATTTGAGGTGGCTTACTCCAGTCAAGAAATAATTCGCGAAGCAGTGCAGAAAATCAAAAATTGTTAATCTTCGTATAAAGGAGTTTCAATCCATTCTTCTTGAGGAATTCGGCCCAAATCATACAAAGGAATTTGGTTTCTTTGATACGTAGGAATGGCGAAGTCGCTTTCATCCGGCCCACCTTTTTTATAGTGGTCTACCATTTTTTGGAAACGTACTTCTTCACTTTCCGTGGAAGCTGAACTTGTGGTTCCAAACTCATCAAATTCAACAGTAGCACCTGAGATTAATGAGGCTGGTTTATTGGCTGTGCCGTAATGTCTCGTATCACTGAATAAGAAATCATCCAAGGCATTTTGCTCATGTTCAAATCCAGCAGCTATCACCGTTAAGTATAAATCTTCTCCTAAATCATCGTCTGTGGAGAAACCAAATTTCACCATGTCGGCTTGATCATTGATACGACCATTTAGGTATTCAATGATGATATTCTGTTCGCTCATGACTAAAGCATGTTCCGAACTAGTAGATACGGTTACTAATATGCGTTTTGCTCCTTTAATTTCCTGAGAATTTAATAAGGGAGATTCTAATGCTTCAGCAATGGCCTGAAATGCCCGGTCTTCGCCTGTTCCTAAAGCGGAGCTCATCATGGCTTGACCTGCATTTTTCAATACCTTTTTTACGTCCATGAAGTCCGTATTGATATCTCCGGGTTTAGCAATGACGTCCACCACACTTTTTACCGCTTTGGCTAATACATCATCCGCTTTAGCAAAAGCATCTTTGACGGCTAGTTTCTCATATATTTGAGCTAGCTTATCGTTCATGACAACCAATACGGTATCACAATAGGTTTTTAATTCTTGAATCCCTGTTAAGGCATACTGAATTTTTTCGCGACCTTCCCAAGCATAAGGTGCAGTCACTACAGCTACGGTCAATAAACCTCTTTTTCTAGCAATTTCAGCCACCACTGGGGCAGCCCCCGTTCCTGTTCCTCCTCCCATACCTGCGGTAATGAAAAGCATTTCAGTGCCATTGGTTAAAACGGCATTAATCTTATCAATGCTATCTAGGGCAGCTAATTTTCCTACTTCTGGATCTGTACCAGCCCCTAGCCCTTGTTCTCCTAGTTTGATTTTAGTCTTAACAGGATTAGAAGCTAAAGCTTGAGAATCAGTATTGCAAATAATCAAATCCGCTCCTTTGATCTTCATGTTGTCCATGTGGCGAACCGCATTGGAGCCACCACCACCAATACCAATAACCTTGATGATGGATTTGAAGGATGATTCAGGAACAATTTCCATTTTATGATCGAAAAAGGAAGGGTTCTGGTTATTCATAATGTTACAATGCTTTTAGGGAATAATCTAATAAGTGAAATCAAAAATGTATGCTATCAATCTTTACCCCAGCGCCAGTCATTGCCTAGTTCTAAATCTCTCCTCAAATTTTGCTTGATGAAGAAATCACGAGTGGAGTAAAAATCTAGTTTTTTTGCTGGTATGGCATTGGCATTGGCCACTCCATACAACAACATAGCTGTATATTTTACGGTATTTTCTAATTCTTTTTTGTTAACTAAATCAAAAGAGTCACAGTTTGCATGATAACAATCTAAGACCCGTTTTTCTAATCGGCCTATCGGTGCGCTGGCTGGAATTCCTTCTAATAAAAAGGATTGATGGTCAGAATGTAATCCAGCACTATTGCTAATCTCATTTCCAAAAGCAGGGTCAATCGACTTGATTTTATTACCAATTTCTTTTAATAATGCCACCAATTCATCTCTACCTCCTGCATTGAAACCAGAGACATTGTTTGTCATATCCAAATTAATCATGTACACGATTTCATCAATCTCCCCAGTCTTTTTGGCCCTTTCTATATAGGCTCTGGAACCAAGTAAACCTTCTTCCTCACCCATGAAAGCGACAAATTCAATGGTTCTTTTGTTTTTTAAGCCTAATGCCTTAAATGTTCTGGCGATATCGATGACCGAAAAAGAACCAATACCATTGTCGATCGCTCCCGTGGATAAGTCCCAAGAATCTAAGTGACCCCCAATAATAATTTTCTCCCGACGGTATTTCTTGTTATCACCTTTCAACGTAGCCACTACATTGCGAGCCTTGATAGGCTTGCTCACATTGTGCATTTCAATTAAACTCAAAAGTCCAGGTTGTTCCAACATCCATTTACGGATTTCAACACCACTTTCCCAACTGATACACACGGCAGGGATTGAAATTAAATTTCCAGTAACAGAGGCTGTCCCGGTTAATAAAACTTGTCCTTTGACAGTATTGACAAAAATCACCCCAATGGCGCCATATTGAATGGCTAAAGCCGTTTTTTCAGACCGGTGTAGGTTCTTTTGTCCAGGCTTAGGATCAATCAATCCAATATTCATCACGGCTACTTTACCCTTGATTTGTTCTTTTTTTGATTCAAAATCCACATCAAGACCATTACCCATGTCCACCATGGTCCCCGTAATATTCGCTTCTACGGGAGTCATCGCTAAAGCAACCACGGGTACTTCTCTGAAATCATCAGATTTAGGAGGGGCAATGGATAAGGTTACAGTATCTCTGGCCCAAGCTTCTACTTGGAAACCCTGAAATTTAGTATCACGAAAGCCATATTTCTTAAAGAGATTAAAGGCAAATTCTTCCGCTTTTTTTCCTTTTTCGCTCCCTGTCAGGCGATGGCCTAGGGTTTGGCAGGCAGTCCCTAATGAAGAATAAGCCAAGGAATTTTGATCAACCTCATCTTTGATACGCTTAAATACAGACTCTAAACTCTCTTCCCCACCAATAGTAGGGGTGAAGCCAAAAGAAGTGATTAAGAAAACAAAGACAAAGATGGATAATATACTTTTCTTCATGGATTAGTTTAAATAGGATGAAGGCTTACGATTCAGAAATTTACTTTTTTTTGAGCAAAATACCAATTCGTTCCATGAGGTTTTTAAAGAAATGAGTATTTATGGAAGTAAGCACTCCGTACTACCCGGCTTTTTTAAAAGTTTACACCAAAACTCTTTTTCTTTTTCTGGAATAGCTTTTCCTCCATAGTAATTTTTTACCCGAGTTACCGCTTGTTCCACCCACTTTTTATCTAAATCGATCAACACTTCTAGGTAGATAAATCGAGCGGCGATTTGTTGAGGTTTTAATCCAATGGCCTGTAAGCCATTTTTTAAACGTTGAAGGCGCTCAGGACTGTAGGTTCTAGCGCGGCCGCTATATAAACTAGTCATGATGGTATTTTCTGCAGTTTGTCTGACTTCCAAACTATCAAATTTGCCTTCGTAGTTTTTTAGATGAGTAATGAAATGTTGGAAAAGGGCATTGTCATCGTCCATCATGACCTTTTGGATGAGCAAAAAACTGGTTTGTCCTTCAAATTCTTCAGGCTTAATCAATTGAACCAAGTCATTGACCAATGCCACATTTTTCAGGGTATCCAAACTTAAGCGAGTGAAATAGGCAGCAGAAATCATGTTTTCTTTATTCCTTTCACCTGCTCCATAGCGTTCCAGCAATTGAGCTTGGTTCTGCATCGGGCTTTTTGCAGCATTCAATAATTGAATAATGCCATTCACGGAATTCGTTGTTTCTCCTACAGGTTCAATATTCCAAACTTTTCCTTGTGGAGAAAAAACAATAAAAGACGGCGTAGATGGAATGAAAATTTTACGCGAACGTAAAAAAGCATTGTTTTCTCGCTGGCTTAAATCCAACTGATAGGCATGGTAGTTTTTGTCCAAATAGGTCTTGATGGTAGGAAGACTTAAGGTTTTGTCATAGGCGATACAATGCGAACAAGTAGGCAAAAAGGCCTCAAAAAAGACCGGCTTGTTTTCTTTTGCGGCTTTTTTAAATATTTCATCTATCGATATGAAAGGTCTAAAGGATTTATTTTGACCAATTTTTTGTGCTAATGTGGGTTGCAACAGACATAAACAAAGAAAAAGTATCAAGGAAGATAGGCGCATATAAAGATATTTTTTTTCAAAAATACATCATCCAGCCCAATTTTCTCTATCTAAATTTCGGTAGGTAATTGCTTCTGCAATATGTTCTGATTGAATATTCTCTGATCGTGCCAAATCTGCAATGGTTCGAGCCACTTTACGAATTTTATCAAAGGCCCTCGCTGATAGTTGTAATTTGTCCATAGCTACAGAAAGTAATTGCTGAGATGGCGCATCCAGTTGGCAGAATTCATTGACTTGCTGACTAGACATCATGGCATTGGAATGGATTTGGGGGAATGGGATGAATCGATCTTGTTGAATTTGCCGGGCTTCCATCACCCTGTTTCGAACATATTCACTTGATTCGGCGGCGCGACCGGCACTCATTTCTTCAAATAGAACAGGGACAATTTCAATGTGCATATCAATACGATCTAGCAATGGGCCTGAAATACGATTTAAATAGCGCTGAACCTGCCCAGGGCCGCAAACGCAGTCTTTATTGGGGTGGTTATAGTAACCACATGGACAAGGATTCATGCTGGCCACGAGCATGAAATTGGCGGGAAATTCTAAGGACCATTTGGCTCTTGAAATAAACACTTTGCGATCTTCCAGTGGTTGACGCATCACTTCTAAGGCATTTCTGTTGAACTCAGGAAGCTCGTCCAGAAATAAGACACCATGATGAGCTAAGGATATTTCTCCTGGCTGAGGAAATGACCCTCCTCCAACAAGAGCGGCATTGGAAATGGTATGATGTGGACACCTAAAAGGGCGGTGGGTCAATAAGGAATGCTTGCCCATTAATTTCCCTGCTACGGAATGAATTTTAGTTACTTCCAAGGCTTCAGTTAAAGAAAATGGGGGAAGTATGGTAGGTAGCCTCTTGGCCAACATGGTTTTTCCTGCTCCTGGAGGTCCAATCATGATGAGGTTATGCCCACCAGAGGCAGCAATTTCAAAGGCTCTTTTGACACTTTCCTGACCTTGAACTTGCGAAAAATCCACATCAAATACATCATGCGATTGATGGAACAAGGCATGAACATTGACTTGAGTAGGAGCTAGGGCTATTTTACCCCGAATAAATTGTATGGTTTCTCTAAGATGGCTAAGTCCAAATACCTCAATACCTTCTACCATAGCAGCTTCCATGGCATTTTCTTCTGGTAAAATAAGTTTGGTAATACCCCTACTTTTGGCCTCTAAAGCAATGGGTAAAGCACCCTTAATAGGACGAATAGTGCCATCAAGTGCCAATTCGCCCATAATGGCATAGTCATCTAGCCCTTTTAATTCCACTTGTTCCGATGCCTCTAAAATGGAAAGAGCAATGGGTAAATCGTAAGCTGAGCCCTCCTTTCGAATATCGGCAGGAGCTAAATTAATGATGACTTTTCTCCTTGGGAAAAAGAATCCATTATTCTTTAGGGCAGATTCTACTCGTTGGATGGATTCTTTGATGGTGGAATCAGGAAGCCCTACTAAGTAACATTTACTTCCTTGCCCTACATGCGTTTCAATAGTGATTAGGTTGGCAGATACACCGAATACAGCGCATCCATACGTTTTGGCTAACATGGTTTTTTGTTAGGCAAATTAGCAGGAAAACCTGTAGGACTTAATCAGTTAATTGGACATTATCGGCATTTACCAAGAGCTTGATTTTTTTGCCAAAAACCAAAGGAAAATTTTGAGCAATATGCCCCGATGGAAATTCAAAGGCAATGGGATATTGACTGCCTGCTGTGTGTTCTAGGATAATTTGATTGACATTTTTCCCCACACTAAGACCTGCTTCTTTACAGTCGCTAAATCCACCTACAATCAAACCAGCTAAATGATCCAACAAACCTGCTCTTTTTAGTTGTAAGACCATGCGATCAATGTGATATAAATTTTCACCGACATCTTCCAGCAAAAGTATTTTACCCGTGAAATCAGGAAGGCTTTTGCTACCCAATAGATGTACAATCAGAGATAAATTTCCTCCTATGATCTCTGCCTCTGCTTGGCCCAGTCTATTGTCCGCTTCTGCTACTATTTCAATGTGAGTTTTACCTTCAAAAAGTAAGTTTCGCAAATTTTCCAATGCTTCATCTCCACCTACTTGGCAGAAATTATGCGGCATAGGACCATGTATGCTAGCTATACCTAGTTGGGCTACGTGGTTTAGAATAGCTGTAATGTCTGAGAATCCAATGATCCATTTAGGATGTTGAAGGAGTTTTTCAAAATTCAAACGGTCTAAAATCCTGCTAGATCCATAACCTCCCCGTATGGGGAAAATGGCTTTGATATTGGGGTCATCTAGAGCTAACTGAAAATCACTCAATCGTTCCTCATCGTTTCCTCCAAATCCAAAATAATGAGATAAGGCATTAGGGGCTAGCCGAACTTTCAAACCCCAAGATTCTAATACTTCTACACCTTGCTTCCATTGATCGCTCTTTGGATGCGAGGCAGGAGATACCAAAATCACTTCATCGCCGGGACGTAATAAAGGAGGAGTTTTCATATTTGATAGAATGGTAAACAAATATGAATTATTTTTCCCTTTAACCCAAGGCTTAATTTTTGTATTATTGCAAAAAATATCCCTGTTTGACTACTCCAAAGACAAATAAAAGCCTAGACTTGGTTCATCCATGTTACAACCCTCATCCGGGCTGGGCCGAGGATTTGATTCGCCATTATACCTTATTTATGTCTCGTATTCCCTCCGATGTGGAGGTACATGTTTATGTGGTGGATGATGGGAGCAAGCATGGGGTTCATTCAGAGGATATAGCGGCCTTACAACAGGCAATCCCTTATTTCACCTTTATTCCCTTAAGTCAAAACCTAGGGAAAGGGGGTGCTTTGAGACATGCAATTCGCCAATGCCAAGGGGATTTGGTCATTTATACGGATGCAGATTATCCCTACCGTATGGAAAATGCATGGGAAATGTACCGAAGGTTGGAGCAAGGTCAGGCGGATGTCGTAGTAGGTGTCCGAGATGAACAATATTATGATCAATTGCCTTTTCGAAGGAAGATTTTTTCACTTTCTCTCAAATTGATGAACTACTTGTTTTTCCCTAGTTTAAAAGTCAAGGATACTCAATCAGGATTGAAAGGATTTAATGCCAAAGGGAAAGAACTTTTTCTAAAAACAACGATTTCAGCTTTTCTGTTTGATATGGAATTTTTGGTTTTAGTGTCCAAGCAAAAGGATATTCAGATGGAATGGATTTATGTGCAGGTACGTGAAGGAATTCACTTTTCTACCATGAAACCCAAAACCATCCTAACGGAATTATTCAATTTTGTTTCTATTTTAATCCGAGGAGTCTTTTTTAAATGAAACATGCCCCTGCCATTTTATTGACCATTGATGTGGAAGAATGTGATATTCCTTTGGAGTATGGTTATTCCCTGGATTTGGAAGAACAATTGGAGCAATCAAGAAAAGGCTTACAGGAATTCATGTCGGTTATTTCGCAAACACAAGTTCCTTGTACCATATTTTGTACAGGTGTTTATGCGCAACATAATCCTGAATGGATAAAGGCCTTAGATGCCCAGTATGAATTGGCTTCCCATGGATTTTATCATAGTAAGTTTGATCCGAAAACGGACCTGCTGTCTTCCCGAGTACTTTTGGAAGAACTTAGCGGAAGAAAGGTAGTAGGTTTTAGAATGGCTAGAATGCAGCATGTGGAGGAGGCCGATATCTTACAAGCAGGCTATTCGTATCATTCCTCTTTGAATCCTACTTGGATTCCAGGTAGATATAACCACTTAAAGGCTTCTAAGCTGCCTTTTTTCGAACAGGGACTTTGGAATATACCCGCATCGGTTACTCCGAATTTTAGAATACCTTTGTTTTGGTTGGCTTTTAAAAACTTTCCATTGTTTGTATACAAGCAAATGTGCAAGGAAACCTTGAAGAAGCATGGTTTTTTGAACTTGTACTTTCATCCTTGGGAATTTGCTGATTTATCGAAATACCCATTGCCAGCCCATGTGAGTCGAGGTTCCCAAGGAGAGTTGGTTTCTAAATTGAAATCCTTGATTTTGTATTTGCAAAAAGAAGGCCTGGGAGAGTTTATGACTATGGGAAATTTTGTCAAGCAATTAGAGAATGGAAAATAAGCCCGCATTTTATGCTCGATACGAGTTTTTGTTAGGAATATGGTTGTTTGCTGGCCTATTTACAGGGATTAAGCAATATCATTTAGGAGAGTTAAATTCACATATCAACAATTTTATCATATTCAAATCGAGCTACGGACATTTCTTACAAAGAATGCCATTGTATCTCGAGTACCCTAAGGAGTATTTCGATTTATATTTATATGGGCCCATTTTTGCCATTTTGATGGCTCCGTTTGCATGGTTGCCCACTGGCATCAGTGTCACGGTTTGGAATGTAGTGAATGCCTTAGCCCTATTTTTAGCGGTTTGGAATCTGCCATTGGATCAAAAAAAGCGGGTAGCTATATCTTGGATTATCTTGAATTCAACCATGACAGCCTTATTGAATACCCAATTTCATCCATTGTGTATTGCGCTGATTTTATGGTCTTATATCTGCATTAATAGAGGACAAGATGCTTGGGCGGCCCTTTGGATTGTATTAGGTATTTGTATCAAGTTATATGGGATTGTCGGACTAGCATTTTTCTTTTTTTCTAAAAAACCTCTCCGCCTGGCAGGCTTTTTGGTTTTTTGGATGGTGATTATCTTATGCATTCCCATGTTGCTAGGTGGCTGGGACTATGGTTTATCTACGTATATAGGATGGAAGGAAGTTTTGTCTCACAAAAACGAGTTGAACGTAGACATTCGCAACTTACGTACAGATGTATGCGTGATGGGCATGTTTCGACGCTGGACAGGCGATGGAACATTGTCTAATTTATGGTTTTTAATTCCATCCATGATTTTAAACGTATATGTCTTTTTCCAAGTTAAAAAATGGAAGCATTTGTCATTTCAGCTGAGGATGCTGGCTTTTGTGAGCATATATTTGATGTTAGCCAGTACGGGTACGGAGTCACCCACGTTGATTATGGCCTTTCCTGGCGTAGGAATTTGGTTTGTTTTAGGAGAGAAAACGAAGTTTCGCTGGGCTTTGTTGGGGATAACTTTATTGATTTCTAGTTTTTCGCCGACGGATTTATTTCCTCAATGGCTGAGAAATGAATGGGTCAACCCATTGGGCTTGATGATTTTGCCCTTGTTCTTGGTGTGGTTGGCTATTGCCTGGGATTTATTGAAACAAGAGCCTATAGAAACACGACATCTTTAATTAATTCAGATTTGGCGTGTTTATTAATGAGGTCTATCATCTTCTGTTTGGCCATCATGAGTTCTTTTTTGAGTGGGGCTGAATTTATTTGTAAAAATAGTTTTTGTTGGTGCACATAAACTTTCTGCGTACGAGCAGCTATGGGTTTTCCCATGATTTCTTCCCAATGGGCACTTACAAATGTTTCCTCGTATTTTCCTTGGATCTTGTAGACTTTGAGCATGGACTCGATAACCTCCTTTAAAGAATGGCTAGATTCTTTGCGAGTGGAGGGTTTAATCCGTTTTGGATAAAAGGGAGAATCCATGTGATAAAAGGTTGTTTTGGAGTTTAAAGTTAGAATTTTTAGGGAGGACTTTCATCGATTTAACGGTTTAAATTAATTTTTTTTCATTTTTTTTTAATTTTTTAATTCTCGAAAAAGTACCTAATAAAGGGACTTATTTAGTTTAAAATATCAGGATAGTACAATAGGTCTCTATGTGATATGAAAAAAATGAGAACTTTTTAGATAAACCCGTGTAAAAATTAATTAAGAATTGCATTACTTTTGCCTTTACTGAAAAAAACAGCGGATGCTTAGAAATCTATGAAAACTGCTACGTTGTATTTTCGTGAGTTTTATTTTTAAATAATTCTTTAACCCCAAATTACCAAACTAATGAGTACACAACAACCAAAGCCAGCTGCTAAGCCAGCTGCACCCCAAAAAAAATCTGGCGGAATTTCTGCTGGTTTAATTCTTGTCATCCTATTTGTCATTGCATTATTGATTTTCCAATTCATTATGGGTGATGGCTCTCACTTCGAAGGTGGAACCAATGAAGGACACCCAATTCCAGGCGATTACTTTGGTATCGTGTACAAAGGTGGTGTGATTGTGCCCGTGTTAATGACTTGTTTCTTGACAGCTTTAACATTTTCAATTGAGCGTTTAGTTACAATTGGTAAAGCAAAGGGAACTGGTGATGTAAATGCATTCGTTCGTGGTATCCAAGCTGCTTTAGACAAAGATGATGTAGAAGGCGCTTTGAAAGCTTGCGAAAAGCAAAAAGGTTCAGTAGGAAACGTAACTCTTTCTGCTGTTAAAAAGTATAAGCAATTGATTACTGATGGTTCTTTAGATAAAGAGCAAAAATTATCAGCATTAAGCAAAGAAGTTGAAGAAGCTACTTCATTGGAATTACCCATGTTGGAGAAAAACTTAACGATCATTGCAACTTTAGCGTCAGTATCAACTTTATTGGGTCTATTAGGAACGGTAGTTGGTATGATTAAGGCGTTCTCTGCATTAGGTAACTCAGGAGGATCAACAGATGCATCTGCTTTGGCAAATGGTATCTCTGAGGCTCTTGTAAATACTGCATTAGGTATTGGTACTTCAGCTATCTGTATCATTGCTTACAACGTTTTCACATCTAAAATTGATGAGTTGACTTATAGCATTGATGAGATTGGTTTGAGCGTTAACCAAAATTATGCTACGCATCACAATTAATATTTGAACCAATGCAGAATGAGTTTTTCATTCTGATTTATTATTTTTTTCACCGTTCAAAATAAAAATTGTTATGCCAAAAGTTAAAGCCAAACGACATAGTGTTTCACTCGATATGACAGCGATGTGTGACGTGGCTTTTCTTCTGCTTACGTTCTTCATGTTAACCGCGAAGTTCCGTCCAGAAGAGGCAGTTACGATTACACCACCGTCCTCTATTTCAGAGAAAGCTCTGAATGCGAAAGATGGTATGTTAACCATCAGTGTTTCCAATGAGGGAGGGGTTTATTTGGCAACTGATGATCAAATGGCTAGGGAATTTATGTTAGAGCGCATGGCTAATCGCTATGGAGTTGCTTTAACAGGCGAAATGAAGAAGAACTACATGAGTTCTGAAATCGTCGGATACCCAGCTGGTGCGATGCGTCAGGTGTTGAATATGAAGCCTTCAGAAGCCAAGGATAAAGGATTTGTTAAGGGTATCCCAATTGATTCAGCAAATAATGAGCTGTCTTATTGGGTTGGATACGCGAAATTGTCTAATCCTGAGTTGAAGGTTGCAATCAAAGGAGATCAAAATTCTAGCTATAAAGTATTTGCTGATGTAATCGGTACATTACAAGCTCAGAACATTAACATCTTCCAGTTGATTACATCTCCTGAGAATAAACCAAAATAATTTACATTCTAATTCGAAAAAGAAATGGCAGAAATAGATAGCTCCGGTGGGGGTAAGAAAGGCGGGAAGAAGCGAAGTAAAAAAATGTCAACCAAAATTGACATGACACCGATGGTGGACTTAGGCTTCCTTCTTATCACTTTCTTTATGTTGACGACTACGTTGGCAAAGCCCGTTACCATGCAATTAAACATGCCTGATAAAACGGATACAAAGGAAACTTCACCTGTTAAATTGTCGGAAACACTTACCGTGTGTCCAGATGAGAACAAGGTGTATTACTACCAAGGTATCCCAACTGAAGCAGGCACCAAGTTAGAGGTGACCGATTATTCTGACACGGGAATCCGTAAAGTTATCACGGATTTGAAGGCTAAAGTTGGTAGCAACTTTACTCTGGTAATTAAGCCAACAAAAAAAGCGAAATACCGTAATATGGTAGATATGTTGGATGAATGTGCAATTACTAATAACAAGCGTTATGCATTATTAGAAATTGATCCAGATACAGAAGCCTTAATCAAACGTTCAGGAAAGTAATTTGGTCAAAAGCCTTTTAAATTAATTTTTAAATAACATAAACTATGTCACAAGTAATAAGCCAAGATGCTACATTAGATGACATTATCTTTAAAGATAAGAACCGAGAGTATGGTGCTTTTCTTTTAAGGACAACGTATCCTAAGGTCATCAAGCGGTCTGTATTACTAGGCTCAGCACTTTTTGTTGGTGCATTGTTATTGGCAGCATTCTGGAAACAGTTAACTGCCTCTAATACTGAGAAAACAGAGGTGACAGCCGAAGTAATGAAATTGGACACTCCACCACCTGCTAAGAAGGTAGAGTTGCCACCGCCACCACCGCCGCCACCACCGAAAGAAATTCCTAAGGTGACGACAACTAAATTCTTGCCTCCTGAAATCAAGCATGATGAAGAGGTGACTAAGCCTGAGCCACCACCAGAAGAGGTACGTGGTAACACAGCTAGTGAAACAGTTAAAGGAGAAACCGAGAATTACGAACCTCCAGTGGATCCAGATGCTAAAGGAAAAGAAGAGCCAGTTGAGCCACCAAAACCTGCTGAGGAGGAAATCTTTACAGCGGTAGAGCAACAAGCAGAATTCCCTGGTGGACCTGCGGCGTTCGGACGTTTCTTGCAGAAAAACTTGAAGTACCCATCTGCTGCTCAACGTGCCAACGTAGGCGGTAAAGTATATGTTCAATTCGTCGTTAATACGGATGGATCTATCCAAGATGTTACTGTATTGAAATCTGTAGGATTTGGTTGCGACGAAGAAGCGATGCGTGTAATTAGGTCGGTACCTAGATGGACTCCTGGTAAACAGTCAGGTCGTGCGGTACGTTCTCGATTCACTCAGCCGATTACTTTCGTACTTTCCGAATAATCGATTTTCTATTCATTTTTCAGACCTGCTAAATTCTTTTATTTGGCAGGTCTGATTGTTTAACAATTTTTCTATTTTGACTATGGCACGCCCAGCAGCAGTTTGGATTAATGTTTTTTTTCGCTTTTTTGCCGCTTTAGCTTATTTTTTATTAGGCTATTACATTGGATTCTGGTCAGATTTTCAATTAGGAATGTTAATGGAGATGCCTACCACTTTTTGGCTAGGAATTTTGTTTATGCTTTACGGATTATTTCGTATTTGGCGTGCTTTTTTATATGTTAGTGAAACAAAAGATCCAGATTATGGCAATTATGAAGATTAAATCTTTAGGGCTTTGCTTGTTAGTTTTAGCCAGTATAGTTTCTTGTAGTAAATCCAAGGATAGTAAATTTTCTGATGGGCCAGCCCAAGGAGAAATTTCTGTGGCGGTTGACGAATCTTTTCAGCCTTTATTGTTAGCCGAAAAATCAGCCTTTGAAAATAATTATCACTTTGCGAAAATCAATTTTGATTTTCATGCTGAAAATGAAGCCATAGCCGATCTCCTAAATGAGAAGGTTCGGGCTGTTGTGGTTACACGTGATTTGACAGAAAAGGAAAAGGAGATTTTTACAAGAGAAAAAGTAAGCTACCGCAGTTATAATTTTGCGGCAGATGGATTGGCTCTTTTGGTACATCCTCAAAATGTGGATACTTTATTGTCTCTTCCAGCGTTGAAATCACTGCTAACTGGAGAGCATACCACTTGGGAGTCTTTAGGGGCTAAAAGTACCCATGGCCAAGTGGCCTTAGTGGTGGATAAAGCCAATTCCAGTAATATTAAATTTTTGGTTGATAAATTTGGCCTTGATATCAATAAACCACTCCCCATTTTTGCTGCTGGATCCAACAAAGCAGTTATTGAATATGTAAAAACGCATAAAAATGCCTTGGGCTTAATTGGCTCTAATTGGATTAGTGATGGAGATAATCCAACATCTTTAGGTTTTATTCGTTCTGTTCATGTGATGTCGATTAGCGAAAAGAACAGTAACGCTCCATCTGATTTTTATCAACCCTTTGGTTATAATTTGGCACTGAAGAAATATCCTCTACGTCGGGATGTTAAGATTATTCTAAAAGAGTCACACATGGGCTTAGGCACGGGATTTGTGAATTATGTGTGTGGTGATATGGGACAATTGGTCGTTTTGAAAGCTGGATTAATTCCGCTGACCCGACCTATCACGATTAGGCAGTATCAAATTAGCCAATAGACCATATTTAATTGACATTGTCTAATAAAATATTGAAGAATTATAATTAATTTTGTAGTTCGTAAAAAACTAAATTTTTACGATATTTAATTGAATTATTTCAATTTAAGGCCTGAGAATTATTAAGAATCGCAATTAATTTAAATTAACAATGAAGAAAATGAAATCGTGGATACTGGGTTTGGGATTATTAGTATCCAATGTGGCCTTCGGGCAAACAATCCAAGATGGTTTGCATTTTTTAGATCGTCATCAGCCAAGTAGAGCTAAACAAGTATTCGAATCTTTAGTAGCAACAGCTCCTACGGGTGAGAATTACTATTTTCTTGGTTATTATTACTTGAATCTACGTGATTGGGATAATGCCAAAGCAGCCTTTGAAAAAGGTAAAGCAGCTGAACCTAAAAACTATTTGAATCAAGTCGGTCTAGCATCAATTTTGGTTGGTCAAAATAAGGTGTCGGCGGCTAAAGCTGAATTTGACCGTATCATCAAAGAGACAAAGGAAAAAAATCCAGATGTTTTGCACCGTATTGCAGAGGCATATGAGATGTTTTATGTTTTAGGAAAAGAAGAAAGCTTCAATGCTAGTAATAATGATCCGGGTGAAGCCATTCGTTTGATTGATTTGATTCAAGAAAAGACGAAGAAGGTTCCTAATGCAGCTCAGTACATTGTGAAAGGAGATGCATTTTTGATTAAAAATGATGGTGGTAATGCTGTAACTGCTTACGAGCAAGCTTTATTACAAGATCCTAAAAACGTAAAAGCAAAAGTGAAAATTGGTATTGTGTATTTACGTGGTAAGAACTACAAAGAAACGCAAGCTCGTTACAAAGAAGCTATCGATTTAGATTCTAACTATGCTCCTGCACACCGTCGTTATGGTGAATATTTAATTGTGGGTAATCAATACAAAAATGCAGCGCGTTATTTCAGAAAGTATTTAGAGAAAGCGGAGGCTACTCCTGAAGTGACATTAGAAACGGCAAAATTATTGTTCTTATCGAAAGACTATGAAGGAGCCATGAAATTTACTGACGAAGCGGATAAGAAAGGTGTAAAAGATAATGATATCTACCGTATGCGTGGATATGCCAATGTGGAGATGGGTAATTTTCAACAAGGTATTGAAAACTTAGATGGTATGGTGAAAAAAGGAGTTAAGCCTTATTTCATGGACGATTTATATTTCGGTAAGGGTTACCAAGGTTTGGGTAAAGATTCTATTGCTTTACTTTACCTAGAAAGAGCAGCTCCTTTGGATACGAATAACAACGTGTATTCAATCATTCATGATGTACGTTACAAGCAAAAGAGATATGCTGATGCTGCCAAAGCGGCTATCGGTAGTATTGATTGGAAAAAGAAGAAAAATCAAACGGTAGGTTCTGGTGACTATTTCAAAGTGGCCATGGACTATTATTTGACTTCTGCTTATATGGATCGTGCGGATACCTTAGGTCGTCCAGCCATGGCTATGAGAGCTGATTCTATGTTTGCTAAAGCCATAGAGATTAATGATAAGTGGCCTCCATTTTACATCAATCGTGCCCGTGCGAATAACTTCATTGATTACACTGGTACAAAATGGTTAGGAGCTCCTTATTATGAAAAGTTCTTGGCTTCAGTAGAGCAACAAAAAGCGGAAAAAAGTACGCAGTACAAAGAGGATAAAAATCAATTATTTGAGGCGCTTAAATTCTTAGGTGGTTATCATTTATCCGTTACCAAGGATGAAGCTAAAGTAAAAGAATTATTTACTAAGGCTCAGGAGATTAAGCCAGATGATCCAGATATCAAAGCTTATTTCAATCCTGTTCCAGCTGCACCAGCTGTGGCTCCAAAGAAATAAATTGAATAAAAAGCTGCTTTATGCAGCTTTTTATTTTTAATTAGATCAACAATCAATTCATATACATCATGTCATACGCTATCGTTACCGGTGCTAGTAAAGGAATAGGAAAAGAAATAGCTTTGGAATTAGCAGCCAGGGGATATAATTTGTTTCTAGTGGCTCGCAATGCCCAAGAATTACATCAAGTAAGCGATGAAATCAAGTCGCACTTTTCATTAGAAGTGGATTATTTACCATTAGATCTTTCACAGCCTGGTTCAGTTGCCCAGTTATATGAATGGGTAGTAGAGAGACAAGTGGATGTGCGAATTTTGGTGAATAATGCTGGATATGGATTAGTGGGTGCATTTGAATCATATACTTGGGAGGAAAACCAACAAATGATGCAGGTTAATATGAATGCATTAACAGAAGCTTGTTATCGATTCTTTCCTTTATTGCAAGGAAAGGGACAAGCTTATGTGTTAAATATTGCGAGTTCTACTGCTTATCAGGCCATTCCTTTGATGAGTTTATATGCTGCAAGTAAAGTGTTTGTTTTAAATTTTTCTCGTGGTTTATATCATGAATGGAAACCTAAAGGAATTCAAGTTACTGTAGTAAGTCCTGGTGCGACTTCTACTAATTTTAATGATCGAGCTAATTTACAAGAGAAGGCTAGACGAGCCGCAGAAAAAGTAGTGATGACTCCCAAAGAGGTAGCTCGCTTGGCAGTGGAAGGGCTGTTTGCCCACAAGCCAGAAGTCATTACAGGATTGATTAATAAACTGGGAGCGACCCTTGCTTGGTTAATGCCTAAATCTCTAAGTGAAAAAGTAGCTAAGGGGATTTACGAGTAATATGTAACTCAGAATTTACGTTAGCAAGGGTCCAATTGGGCCCTTGCTTGTTTAGAATTAGCTAAGTTTTTTCCTGTATTTTTAATGGAGCCCCATCTCTTACTAGGGGCTAATGATGATCACTTTCTCTTTGCTGAAATTTGGAGCAATGATTTTTAATATATAGGTTCCAGCCGGAATTGTGGGTAATTGTAAGCTGATAGGTTGTGAACTTGGAGGGAGGAGGTAGTTAATGATTTCATTTCCTAGGAAGTCAAATATCTTTGCTTCGGCATCTTGAATGTCTTCTAAAAGTTCTAGATGTAATAATCCAGTCTTATTGGGATTAGGGAATATGGATATCCCTTGCATACTTTCTGGAATCGACATACTTATTTTTTGGTAAGAGGAATAGCATACTATACTTTTCGATTGAAAAAGGTCATATTGTTTTTTGGCTCTGACCTCAAAAAGGCCTATTTTCTTAGCCTTTATTAAAGCCTGATTATCATTCAATAATTGTTGATCCTTTTTCCATTCATATCCGTCTGGATAATCCACACTAATGACCTCAAGAAAATATACACCTGATTTTTTAATGGCAGGCATTAAGGGATTATCTCGGCGGTAAATGCTAATTTCTTCACTCCTTTTCGACCAACATCCAAAATGGTTTTGAGTCTTAAGCCAATAATTTCCTGAATCAGTAATTTGAATACTAGGATTGGAGGAATCATTTTTCCATAAGTAAGCATGAGCTCGACTTGCTTGTAATTGAATGCTTTCGCCCGAGCAAAACTGCCTAGAAGGAATTGCCTCAAGGATAGGAGTGGGTTCTTCGGGATAATGATATGCTTGGATAGAATCACTTGGGATAGACCAACATCCATATTGATTTTGTACTTTCAGCCAATACTTTCCTGTTTTTTTTACATAGCTAGTTTGTGTTGTCATTCCTGTATTCCATTGATAGCCTAGAAAGTTTGTGGGAGCTTTTAATTGGATGGAATCACCTTCACAAAAGCCAAGTGCTGGCCAAGCCACAATATTCGGTTGATTCGGATTTTCATGCACTTGAATAATATATGGTTCAGACCAATCAGACCAACATTGATTATCTTGGCTAACCTGAGCTTGAAATTCAAAATGACCTGATTGATGCGCTCGAAATTTGATAAAGCTTTCTTTTTCTCCAGTTTTCCATCGGATGTATGAATAGGAAGGTGCCGTTTGTAGTAAGGTACTATCTCGGATACAAAGTGATGATTTTGAGGCAGTGATGGTTGATGCTGGTGGAGCTATGCGAACTTCAAGGTCCAAAATTTCGCTTCGGTAGAAACAAGTGTTTTGTTGAATTAACGCCTGGTATTGTCCAGCTTCTAAAGTTTGATGTAATATGAATGCCTCAGAGAAAAAATGCCCATCTTTTTCCCATCCCACGAATTGACTTTTATATATTTGATCTATTTCAATTTGTGCCATTTGATCATGGCATACGTAGCTTTCAAAATTTTTAATGATAGGGATATTGGGTTTTTTCAATACAGGAATAGTCAAATTGATGGTATTACTATTCGGATCTGAGCAGCGTATTTGTACGAATAATTCATAACTAGCATCTACGATCCATTCTGAGCCTTGTGCTCTCATGTGCTCAGGCCCATACTGATTGAAATACATCACATTTCCTGGGCAACCTTGAACCTGTATTTTGTAGGCATCTTGTTGGCATAAAGGATCCATGGTGTAGCTTATTTCATGCCATACAGGAATAGGAATATCCTTTGTTTCGTCTACTTCTACATCTTCTTTTTCATCTTCCATTGGATTATCCACCTCTGTATCTGGGTCTGATTCTGGGTCAGGTGTTACCGTAATGCTGTCTTTAGGAACTTCAGGTAATGAAATGCTATCCATGGGAATATTAATTATCTGATTTTCCCATTGTATATATACGGAATCTTTAAGCATACAATTCAATTGGTCTTTAACTTGAAGTTTGATATAGCCTGAAGAACGAAATGGGCCAATGATGGGATTACTTTCTTGAGATGAGTGGATAGGCGTATTGTTGGATGTAGACCAACTATACTGGTAGGGAGGATTTCCATTTCTAGCGGTTATAATTGATTTGGTATCATATAATTCATCTCCTTTTAGCTGTTTATTTTCACCTGCATCGACCAAGAGGGAAGGGGAGATATTTACCCGAATGGCTGATTTTGGACTTTCGCATTCATTGATTTTTTGAGAGACCCATCGGGTTATTTCAAGTACATCTTGTCCCAAATTTGTTGTTTGACTTACAGTAATGGATGTCGCTGTACTGATCGTATTTTTATCTGTCGAGTTTAGATACCACAAATTATTACTTCCTCCAGAGGCCTTAAAAGTAATCATAGAACCACTGCACACTTGAGCAGGCGTTCCACTGTTGCTAGGAGCTGAGGGGACTGGGTAGGCTTGAGCATAAGTACCTACCGAAGGAAGGCTTTCGCAGCCGTTTTTGTAGCAAGTTGCTTTATATAAATAGGCTGTGGCGTCAGTAAGCGAGACATTTAAGCGGGCTCCTTCGCCTATTTTTTGTCCTTGTGTATCGTACCAGTAAGTACTATATGGAGAGCAGCCTGTGGAATTCACGGAAATAGGGCTATCCATACATCCTTTATAAAGTGTAGAGGCATGGCTAGGGATAGGTGCATTTTTAATTTGTAAACTTACTTCGCTGGAAGTTCTGGGGCAGGTGCTCGTCTGGTTTTCATTCGTCAATGAGCCTTCATTATCATTGTTTGGACTAATGGAAAAATTGATTCGTACTTTGATTTTTTGACTATTCAAACTCATCATGGCTTGAGAAATGACCAGTTCTTTGCTCTTAGTCCCACTGAAATTAGCATCATCTACTAAATCCTCAAATGGGCCACCATTGATGGATCTAGTCCATTGATAATGTTGAACCTGTGCCAATGATGCACTCAGAATTTGAGGAATCAAGGTGCCAGATCCTCGCTCGCAGATGCTTGGATTGACAATGGAGGTGATGCTATGTAAAGTGATACTTGCTTCTTGCGAATACAGCTGGCAGGCATTTTTGCTGACCTTTACTCGATATAAAGTGCCAGAAGGATGTAAGGTTCCTCCACTGGGATATATTTGATATTGGGAACTGGTAGCACCTGAAATCAGGCTGAATTGACTATCACTTGGTCGTTTCTTCTCCCATTGGTAAAGATCGCCATCACTTTTAACCATCATTCGGATACTATTCCCATCGCAATCTGATTGTGATAATGGTTGAGATTGAATGATAGGACATTGCCCCTGTATTTCCCCGCAAATGCAAAGGAGTAGTAATTGGAAATAATGCTTTTTCATCTTGAATTCATTGAATGTGAGTTCAAATCAGAAAATAAAGCCTGCACCTATCAAGCCGAGGTGGACAGAAGAAGCGGAATAATAGACAAGTTGGCAAAAAAAATACGCAAGCTATTGATTTACAATAGCTTGCGTAAATATCAAGACTTTGGCAATTAAATATCGCAGATCTTAACCGCTTGCTCCAAGGAAGCCATTTTATCTGCACGAGCAGGGATGAATTCCTGCCCAATAAAGCCTTTGTATCCAGTATCATAAATAGCTTTGATGATGGCCGCATAATTTAACTCTTGGCTTTCATCAATTTCATTTCTGCCTGGAACACCACCTGTATGGTAATGAGAAATATATTGGTTATGCTTTTTAATAGTAGCAATTACATCTCCTTCCATGATTTGCATGTGGTAGATATCATATAGTAATTTAAATTTATCGGAACCGACCATTTCACATAATACAGCACCCCATTCTGTGTGATCAGCTTGGTAATCTTTGTGATTTACTTTGGAGTTGAGTAATTCCATAGAAATCGTCACATCATGACGCTCTGCAGTTTTCATGATGCGTTGTAGGCCTTTTTTACAATTTAATAAGCCTTGTTCATCACTCATTCCATCTCGGTTACCAGAAAAAGTAATTAAATTTTTAACGCCAACTTTAGCTGCTCTGGGGATTAAATCTTCATAAAAAGCGACCAATTGATCATGGTTTTTCATCTTATTGAAGAAATTAGGAAGTCCCATTCCTTCGGGATATTTGCCCCAACCAATAGCGGCAGTCATATCATGCTTTTTCAGTATATCCCATTCTTCTGGTCCAGTTAGCTCAATGGACTGTAAACCAATTTTTTTGGCATTAATGACTAATTCTTCAAAGGGAATTGCCTGATAGCACCAGCGACAGGCAGAGTGATTGACTTTGCCTTTTAAATCAATTCCTGTTTGCTTATCCGCTTCATTAAAACGGTGTTCCATGGAATTACCCAAGAAACCTAGACCTGCTAATCCTGCGGAATTTTTAATGACATCTCTTCTTGTGAATGTTGTTTTCATCGTCATGGTTTTTCTTAATTAAATGGTATTAGCCCTGCCAGTTTCCAATTAAACTACTGGTTTCTTCTAAAATTTTTAAATTGTATTTCAGGGCAATCTTTTTGTATTTGATTAAATCAACTATGGTCCCTATCAGTAATAAGCCTCCTGTAAAAAAATAGAGAAGACCTAATCCGATTCGGTTTGTAACAAAGCGCTGTATACCTGCGAAGCCTGCAAAACCCATGAGCGTACATAGGAGAATTAATAGCGTATCTCTCCTTCTAGCCAGATAAATACCCAAAAATTGCTCTTGTTGACTATCACTTAAGCCCTGCAATTTTTGTTTGACGGCAATCATTTCTTCTATTTCTAATTGAGAAATTAAAGGCAAAAATCTAGGGTTCATAAGCTAGCTAGTATGGTAGGGTTGTTAGGAAATTGGAAACAAAGTATTTGGACCAATCCAAGATTAATTGTGGTAATATACCGAAAAGGATGCTTAATATACCAAGGCTGAACAAACTAAATATTTCTAAGCGATTTAAATCGGGCAATTTCCAAGTGGAATTAAATAGAAGAGTCTTGCCCAAATAGACTTTTTGAAAGGTCCATAGGAAATATCCTGCACCTAATAAAATGCCAAATGCTCCTAAAACGGCCCATGCTGGATGTATATAGGGACTAGTAAAAGCACCTAGTAGACTGAAAAACTCTCCAATAAAACCAGAAAAACCAGGCAATCCCAAGGAAGCAAAAATGGCAATTCCTGAAATCAACGTGAAACGTGGCATTAAAGTAGCAATGCCAGAATAATGGTCAATTTGTCGATCGTGAGTTCTTTCATATAATACCCCAACAACTAGAAACAACAAGGAAGATAGAATACCGTGCGATATTAATTGGTAAATAGCGCCTTGCCATCCTTCTGCATGAAACGAGGAAATACCTAATAGCACAAATCCCATGTGCGAAACGGATGAATAGGCCACTAATTTCTTCAAGTCGCTCATGGCTAGGGCATTATAAGCCCCATAAATGATGGATATGGTACCGAGGGCAGCCATAATGTTGGCAGATTCTAAAGCCTCCTCTGGGAAAAAGGGTATAGCAGTTCTTAGCCAACCATAAGCTCCAATTTTCAGCAAAACACCAGCTAGTAACACAGAAATAGGAGTGGGTGCTTCTACGTGAGCATCAGGTAACCAAGTATGTAAAGGTACCATGGGTAATTTGATGGCAAAACCAATAAATAAAAGCCAAAATCCCCACATTCTGGCACTTAGGCCATTGAGTAACCAACCTGAATTGGGGTGTAAAATACTCGTAGTTTGACAATTATTGACATCACTTAAAGCCTGCATATCAAAACTATGTACCAAATCAATGTTGGCAATTTCTTTGTTGGCAATGGCTGTTTGAATGTTTTTCAGAGCTTCTAAATCAAAGTTTTGCCCCTCTTGAATTAAGCCCAGATGTTTAGCTGTTTCATACGGATCTATATAGGCTAAACTGATGCCCAACATCACGATGAGTATAAAAAGCGAGCCTATTAACGTGTATAAGAAGAATTTAATGGATGCGTAGTTTTTTCTTGGCCCCCCCCAAATTCCAATGAGGAAATACATGGGTAAGAGCATAAACTCAAAGAATACATAAAAAAGGAATAAATCACGGGATAAAAAACAACCCATCAAGGCGGCATTTAGCAATAATACCAAAGAAAAGTAGGCTCCTTTTTTCTCTTGAATGCTGTGTGAGTTAATGATAGCTAAAAAGGAAATAAAACCAGTTAATGCAATCAGTAAAAAACTTAAGCCATCTACTCCTAAGGAATATTTGATGACAAATTCTCCGAGTGAACCAAGGGGTAATTGAATCCATTGCAGTTCTTCTTTCCATTGAAAAGACGTAGCAGAATGGTCAAATTCCGTTCCAGCATAGATTAAGGCTAACAATTGAATGACTGAAATTCCAGTTGCCCAATGTTTGATTCCATTTTCCCATTTCACGACGGCAGCCACTAGGGAACCGATTAATGGTAAAAGAATAATACATGATAGTAGCGGTAAACCCATTATTTCATTTTAAAAGGACTTTTACATCCAAACGTAAAGTAAAAATAGCCCAAATGTTAAAAATACCAATATCCAATAATGCTGAACTTTTCCTGACTGCCACTTACTTAAGAAATGCCCCGAGATTTGACTAGTTTTCGTGCTAAATCCGACAAGTATACCATCCACCAACGATTGGTCTATCCAGGCTATGATATGTCCTGTCACCACTTGTAGCTGCGCTAACCAAATCAAAAATCGATCCAAAAAGAGGATGTCAATGACATGTGTCCAACGTGCTTTCCAAGGGATAAATTGGAAAATGGAAGGCCAAAATGCAGCCCAAAACTGGTAATTTTTTGCAGGAATCCAATGTCTACTAAACCAGGTTAAGCTTAAACCGATGACCCAACTAAAGGCAGTTATGACTAGCCAAAAGGCAGGGACTTCAAATGTTTTTATTTGAAACCAATTTACCAAAGAAGAGTCATGAATATGCAAAAAATTTGTGCTAGTCCAGAAAAACAAACTAAATAGTGCTAATAGAAGCACTGGGAAATGTTGGGGAATATTCCTTTTTGAGGATTTTTCTAAGGCTAATTTTGATCGATTTTCTCCCAAGAATATCAAGTAGAATTGCCGGCTGATATACCAATTACTTAACAGCATACCTACTCCTAGACAAGCAAGTAAAGTCCAATAGAAGGAGTAAAATGGGCTGTTTTGTGCATTTTCCCAAAGAAGTCCAGCCAGGTTTTCTTTACTGAAAAAACCATTGGTGAAAGGCAATCCCATTAAGCTAGCAGCAAAAACACCATAGCCGAGTGCTGTCCAAGGGAGCTGTTTTCTTAATCCACCCATTTGGTTTAAACTTTGGGCGTCAAGGTGACGACTTGATTTTTGATGGTGTAAATAATGTATTACTGATCCAGCAGCCAAAAATAAACCTGCTTTGAAAATACCGTGTACCACTAAATGCAAAAGTGAAGCGTCAGATCCCATACCCATCCACATTAGGCCCAATTGGGAAATGGTAGAATACGCCAGTGCTTTTTTTATGTCATTTTGGAATAGGGCAAAAATGGCACCACTCACAAGAGAAATGGCTCCAATGACAGCCATGAAAAGATGAGTATCTTCCCCAGTAAAAGGGTAGATTTTAATGCCTAAATAGACACCTGCTGCTACCATGGTAGCGGCATGAATTAAGGCAGAAGCGGGGGTTGGTCCTTCCATGGCATCGGGAAGCCAGGACATCAAAGGAAACTGAGCGGATTTACCTATTGCGCCTACTAATAAGGCAATTCCAATGGTAATAGGAGCGGGGCCTACTGAACCAATTTGCATGCTAGAAAATTCCATGGTGTCGAAATGTATCGACAATCCAATTAAACCAATAAGTAGTCCGATATCACCTAAACGATTTAATAAAAAGGCTTTTTTTGCAGCTTTGATGGCCACGTCTTTTTGATACCAAAAGCTGATTAATAAGTAAGAACAAGCACCCACCATTTCCCATGAGGCATAAAATATCCAAATTTGATCAGCAAATAGCAAGGCATACATAGCCGCTGCAAATAGGTGCAAGTACAAATAGTAACGAGCTAATTTAGGTTCATCCTGCAGGTATGAGCTGGAGAAAATTTGAACCAAAAAAGCCACTAAAGCTACTAATAGAGACACTAATTGGGCTGATGGATTAGCTTCAAAACTGGCTCTAAATTCGGAATCTCCTAAGCTAAACCAATTAAGGTGAATGGCCAGATGATTCCCCTGTAATTGGAAAATAAAATAGATTAATCCAATGAATTGGATGAAGGACAATAGGATAGAAAAGGTAGAAAGAAAACTTTTCGGAATTCTGGAAAAAACTGCGATGAGCATGGCCGAAATCCAAGGGAAAAGGAGGAGGCCAATAAATAAGGGGGTTAAGCCCATCGGGTTACACGAGTTTAATGTGCAAATATACAGTTCTTTGTCGTTTAACCGCCACTTACTGGAGGAATTAGGGCAATTTCCATGCCTTCATTCAAGATAAAATCGGCTTCTGGAAAATGATGTTCAGCCGCTATTCGAAGCGAAGGAAGATTTGCTAAGGACGGGTAGCTGGATTTTAATTCTTGAAGAAGCTGAGCCGCAGTGAGTATTTTCTCCGAATTCACCACAATTTCCTTATTTTGAAGCAAATCTCTTGTTAAACCAAAAAGTAGAATTCGATAGTTTGGCATTCGTTTGAGGGCTATTTTGTACCTTTGTGTATAATACAAATATATTGGATATTTCTCAAAGCTTACCTTCGTCTCGTCCTATTCTCTATGATAATCATGGTAGAGAAATGACATATTTGCGATTAGCCGTCACGGATCGATGTAATTTGCGGTGTTTTTATTGCATGCCGGAGGAAGGAATCCATTATATGCCTGAGAAACAATTACTGACTTGGGAAGAAATGTTGCGCATCGTACAGCAATTGTACGTCCTAGGATTAAGAAAAGTTAGAATTACTGGAGGGGAGCCCTTGTTACGTCAGGGCATCATGGAATTTCTAGAAGAGCTAAGTCGTTTAGAAGGATTAGAAGTTTGTTTGACCAGCAATGGTGTTTTACTGGAGAAACATATTCCACAATTGAAAGACTATGGTATCCGTTCCATTAATTTAAGTCTTGATTCATTAGACCGAAAACGCTTTCATCAAATTACTCGTCGGGATGATTTTGACGTGGTTTACTCGGCCATGTTGCGATTGATTGAGGCTGATTTTAAGGTGAAAATCAATGCCGTTGTGATGGATGGAAAGAACGAGCAAGATATTCTAACTTTGGCCCAATTAACGGAGCAATACCCTATTTCAGTTCGTTTTATTGAGGAAATGCCTTTCAATGGCTCAGGTAAAGGGTCAGCCATTTTGAACTGGGATTTTAGTAAGATTGTCGATCATTTGAAATCTCATTTTGGAAACATGCAACCGATGGCTGTAACTTATGGAGAAACGGCCCTGCGTTATCAAATACCAGGATTTAAAGGGGATGTTGGTGTAATTGCAGCCTTTAGTCGGACTTTTTGTGGGACCTGTAATCGGATTCGCTTGACGGCAATGGGTGAGGTGAAGACCTGTTTGTATGACGATGGGGTATTTGATTTAAAATCATTTATTCGGCAAGGAGTTAGTGACGAAGAAATTAGACAGACTTTCATTACTTTATTTGGTAGTAGACCGAAAGATGGTTTTGAAGCAGAAAAAAATAGAAAAGGAATTATAAACGAGTCTATGACTAGTATTGGCGGATAGTTATGAAAACAGTGAATGACATTTTCAAGGGTTTTGATCAGTTACAGGTTTTGGTTATTGGTGATTTAATGATTGATGCTTATACATGGGGAAAGGTGAGTCGAATTTCTCCAGAAGCGCCAGTTCCTGTGGTTCAAGTGATAAAAAAAGAAGCTAGATTAGGTGGTGCAGGAAATGTGGTCATGAATATAGCCAGTTTAGGAGCTAAACCTTGGGTGGTTTCGGTGGTAGGAGATGATGAGGCAGGTATGCAATTAAAATCGTTGTTGGAAAGAGAAGGGATTTCCTTAAGCGGAATTGTAGAGGAAAAAGGCAGAACAACTTCCATTAAAGAAAGAATTATAGCCGGTTCTCAACAATTGTTACGTGTTGATTCAGAAACCGACAAGTCTGTGCAATTGGTTAGTTCTCAGGCGCTTCTAGAAAAGGTAAAAGCCTGTATCCAGAAAGTAGATGTGATCATTTTTGAAGATTATGACAAAGGCGTTTTGAATGAGCAATTCATTCAAGAGGTGATTACCTTGGCAAGAAAACGTGGTATTCCCACGGTGGTAGATCCTAAAAAACGAAACTTTTTTAATTACCGAGGAGCGACCTTATTTAAACCCAATTTACATGAATTGCGTGACGGATTGGGTTTATTCCCGGAAGATTTGGAAGGGCAAAAATTATTGGAAACGGTACATCAATTTAAAGAAAGCCAGGGTTTTGATGGGGTATTTGTAACCCTTTCAGAAAGGGGAGTATTGATGGACTTGGGGCAAGAACAAGTACGGATTCCTGCACACATCAGACAAATAGCGGATGTTTCAGGAGCTGGAGATACGGTGATTTCTATTGCCGCATGTGCGCTTGCCTTGGGCTTACCGGCAAGGCATATCGCTTCCTTAGCTAATTTGGGCGGCGGACTAGTCTGTGAGTCTTTAGGCGTAGTACCTATTGATAAAGAATTATTGAAAAAAGAGGCTGAAAGCCACTTGATGTAAAGGTGTTTTTTACAACGCTGGCAAGGTTCCAAACCTTGACAGCGTTTGTCTAACGGACCAATTTTTGAATTATTGTATCAAGAAACTGATAAGCTATTCGTTAACCCAAGCCGTGAATTCTATTTCTACTTTATACTGTGGCGCGATCAAGGCAGAAATTTCATAAATGCCCGTGGTGGGCTTAATCGCTCCAAAGAAATGAGCATGTGCCTTGGCAATATCTAAGTTTTTTGAAATATCCGTGGTAAAAATGCGTGTTCTAACCACATCATTGATGGAAGAGCCAGCTTCTTCTAATACGACAGCGATTCGCTCAATGATATTATAGGTCTGCGCATATAAATCATCTTCTTTTACTTTGTCTCCATCTACTAAGGCCACTGTACCCGAGATTTCAAGTAAATTTCCTGTTTTTACTGCACGGCAGTAACCAAATACGTCTTCAAATGGAGAACCACTCGATATGGATATTCTATTGCTCATTTTTTTTAATTAGGTGAGATACTTTTTCCCAGATATCTTTCTTGGCATGACGGACAACCTCGCCAATGATAATGACTGCGGGATTACGAAGGTCTTCATTTTTAGCCAAATTTTCAAGTTCTCCGGCAATACCAAGACCTACTTTTTGTTGGGACATGGTCCCATTTTGAACAATAGCAGCCGATAAATTGGCTTTTCCTGCCTCCCGACAGATTTTCGAAATTTCGGTTAATCGATGCATGCCCATCAAGATAATGATGGTGGCGGTGGATTGTAAGCCAAGCTGTAAATCATTACTTAAAGAGCCATCTGATTTTGTGCCAGTCATGACCCAAAAACTTTCATTTACTCCTCTGATTGTCAAGGGGATATCGGCTGAACCAGCTGCGGCATAGGACGAACTTATACCTGGTATGTAAGCAGTTAATAGGCCAAATTGCTTCGCATATTCTATTTCTTCTTGACCTCTTCCAAAGACAAAAGGATCTCCACCTTTTAATCGAACGACATGCCCTAATTCATACGCTTTTTTTACAATTAGGGCATTAATGGCATCTTGGGAATGACTTTCTCCCGCTTTTTTCCCAACAAATATTTTTTCACAACTATCAGAACAATGTTCCAACAGGCTTGTATCCACTAATGCATCAAATAAAACTACTTGAGCACTTTGTAAGGCTTTGATGGCTTTTAAGGTAATCAATTCAGGATCACCAGGACCAGCCCCTACCACACTTAATTTAGGTTGAGGTTCTAATGACTTAAACCGACTTAATTGTTGGATCATCTTAATTACTGGCGATTGATTGGCGGAATAAACTAGCAGTTTCTAAAAAACTCAAAGCTTGCTGTGCATATGCTTTAGCGAATGCTTCACTAGGCTCATGTTGGTTGATTTGAAGAACTAAAGCAGAAAAACTATCGGCTTGTAAATCAAAATCACCTGTTTGAACATATTGTTCATCAAACTTCGTAATAACGGCATGTTGTGTTGAAACTTGTACACTTTTATCTAACAACAAGGCCTTGGCAGCAGAAACAAATACGCTATAGGCATGATATATGGCATCTGCCCAGCGCTTATCTTCTAAAGCGCTTTTGCACCAGTCAAATTTTTCTTCGGATTCAAAGAGCAAAGTTGCCACTAAATCGATGATTACACTGGCACATTCTCCCACACCAATTTCCGTATGAAAAGCTTCTGCAGCACCCCAATCAATGAAATCATCATCACTAAGTGTTTGTAAATCTGCAATTGGCTTTAGCAAGGTATAGAAATATTTTTCTCCTTGACGATCGTAGTATTGGTGGAAATATTCTCCTTCTAAGGCATTTTCTTCATAGTTATTTAAGACTACGCGCAACACTTCTGGACCTCTCTTAGAAGGCACTTTAATTACCTTATCTGCAATTTTACCTTCACCATTTCCTAAGGTTGCTCCTCCTAAAAGAACCTGCAATGCCGGAAGAACTCGTTTGTCTGGAGCTTTTAAAGATGAACCATGAAATCCAATACTGGCCATACTATGTTGCCCACAAGCATTCATACAACCCGAAATTTTGATTTTCATTTGGCTGTCATGAATTAACTCAGGAAAATCTTGCGATATCACTTCTTCTAATTTTGAAGTAATATTGGTAGAATCAGAAATAGCTAAATTACAGGTATCTGTACCAGGGCAAGCGGTGATATTGGCCACCGAATTCGCACCAGGAGAAGCGAAGTCGTGTTCTTTTAATACTTGATATACATAAGCCAAGTTTTGTTGAGGTACAAACTTGAACAATAAACCTTGATTAATGGTGATGCGGACATCATCCCCAATATATCCTTCCAAAGCTTGCATGATGCTCCTAGAAGTATCACTGGATATGTTGCCATTTAAAATGCGAACATAAACCCCAAAATATCCTGATTGCTTTTGTTCAAAAGTATTTGAGCTTAACCAAGTTTGATATTCAGTAGAACCATCGGATGAAAGGTCAGATAATTTACTTGGAATAGAAACTTCCCAAACACCATCGCTTGGGATTTCTACTACCTGATTTTTTAATGCTTTGGTTTCAGTGTTTACCAAATCCATGAATGCCTCAAATCCAATTTTTTGAATTAAAAACTTCATACGAGCTTTATGGCGAGAGTTTCTTTCTCCATGACGGTCAAAAACACGCAAAATAGCTTCCATGAAAGGAATGATTTTATTCTCTGCTAAAAATTCATAGGCAGTATAAGCTAACATGGGTTGAGCACCTAAGCCTCCACCTACTACTACTTTAAATCCCTTAACACCTTGCTGAATTTTAGGTATAAAGCCCATATCATGCAAATAAGCAAGAGAAGTATCTTCATCGGTATTGGAAAAAGATATTTTCACTTTTCTTCCCATTTCTTGACAAATCGGGTTTCTCAATAAATATCGGAAAGCCGTATCGGCATGGGCACTCACATCAAATAATTCCAAAGGATCAATACCCGAAGTAGGAGAGGCCGTGATATTTCTAACCGTATTTCCACATGCTTCACGTAGGGTGATATCGTCTTGTTCTAGTTTAGCCCATAATTCAGGCGTGCGGTCTAAGGAAACAAAGTGAATTTGAATATCCTGACGCGTAGTTAAATGCAAATTTCCAGTGGAATATTCGTCTGAAATAGCCGCAATTCGTCGCCATTGGTTAAACTTAATTTTACCATAAGGAAGTTTAATACGAACCATTTGTACACCTTGTTGTCTTTGGCCATAAACACCACGGGCCAATCGAAGGCTACGGAATTTCTCTTCATGTATCTCACCAGCTCTGAATTGAGCAATTTTCTTAGCAAGATCAATGATGTCTTTTTCTACTATAGGATTTTCTATTTCTGAGCGGAAGCTTTGCATAATGGCGTATTTTTAATCTTATATCAATCTTATATACTCTATATGATATATAGATTTTAGGCAAAATTACAAATTCAACGCTATTCGACCAAGGATTTTTCATTCGAATGTAAAAAACTTTTGCTTGGGAATCTTGGATATGGAGCTAATATTTAATGGCTGATCAAGTCATTTCTGTAAATTCATTTCAGCAGCTAATAGCTATACAGGCTAGTTAAGTAGCATTTTATGTGTTGAGTTGTATGAAAATAGCTTGAAATCGTAACAAAATAGAAAGGATATGAATGGCGACTTCCATTCTTCGGAAAAATTGATTAATTTCGCCCTCCCAAACAGAGGGGTGTCCGAGTGGTTGAAGGAGCACGCCTGGAAAGTGTGTATAGGTCTCAAGCTTATCGAGGGTTCGAATCCCTTCCCCTCTGCTAAAAGACAAATCTGATGTAGATTTGTCTTTTTTTATTTTAAGAAAGACCACTCTCCGTTTGAAATGAATACATTTGTTCACATAAATCCGCTGAACTATGTACATTCCTGCCGTCAATCAATTGACAGATCTAGTTGAAATCATCCACTTCATTCAACGATTCAGTTTTGGAACGATTATCACCACGGTACATGGTAGGCCTGTGGCGACTCATTTGCCTTTTGTTTCCCATCTGATAGATGATAAGATTATTTTGCGAGCTCATTTTGCCAAAGCCAATGAACATTGGCAGCATATCATAGATCAAGAAAACTTACTTATTTTTCAAGAACCCCATGCTTATATTTCCCCTAAGCATTATGAGAAAGATCAAAATGTACCCACTTGGAATTACATATCTGTTCACCTTTACGGTAAGGTCAGAATAGCCCATACCATGGAAGAGACTAAAGCTATTTTGGAAGAAAGTATTGATTTCTTTGAAAAGGACTATAAAACGCAATGGGCAGCTTTATCCGAAAATTATAAATCGAACATGATGCAAGGAATAGTCGCATTTGAAATAGAAGTTTCTGAAATTCAAGCCAAAAAGAAAATAAGTCAGAATAGATCTGAAAAAGAACAAGTACAAATTGCTCAAGCCTTGTCGCAAAGCTCTTCCACCCAGGAACAGCTTATTGCGGACTATATGAAAAAGAACTGGGAAAAGTAATTTAGCGCATCATATACAGTACATGTGCCTATGAAGAGTCAAGTTAAAATATTATTGGTAGAAGATGATCCTCGGATATGTCAGAACATCCATGACTATTTTTTTCAAGAAGCTTATCTCGTGGAAATAGCCAGAGAAGGTTTGACGGCCCAGAAATTGATGGAAGAAAAGTCGTATGATGCCATCGTTTTGGATATCAATTTACCATATAAAGATGGCTTGACCCTTTGCAAAGAATTTCGACAATTTAATACCCATACGCCTATTTTGATGTTGACGGCATTTGATGACTTAGATGATAAAATGCATGGATTTGAAGTCGGAGCAGATGATTATTTAACCAAACCTTTTTTTATGCGGGAGGTTATGGCCCGAATCAAAGCCCTGTTGAAGCGATCTAAAAATCAAACGATTCCCGAAATAGCCAGTATCATTCATATCGAAGATTTAACAATCGATCTAGGTACCCAGTCGGTAAGTAGGGGAAAATCTGCCATCAATCTAACTCCCCGAGAGTTTAATTTATTGCTTAAATTGGCCAACGCAAAGGGTAAATTAGTCACTAAAAGGGAGTTGAATCGCGATATTTGGGGAGGTTCTTTGGATGAAAATAACAATACAATTGAAGTGTATATTAACTTTCTTCGCAAAAAAATAGACAAACCTTTTGCTTCTAACTTAATCAAAACCAAAGTTGGTTTTGGTTATTACTTAAGTTCTCATGAGCATTAGACAACGTATCTTAATCTACTTTTCTGTTTTATCTATTACGGTGGTAGCTGTTACGTTTTTATTGCTTTATACGGTATTTAATAATTATCGAAAAGAAGAATTTCAACAAAGGGTAAAAGATCATATTTTCTCCACCATGGGGATTTTAGCCGAGGTTCGAGAGTTAGACCAGGATATTATCCAATCCATGGGAGAGTTGACGGTCAATAAATTATTTAGAGAAAAGACTTTACTATTTGACGCACAAAAAAAATTAATTTATTCTAGCATTGATGATACGAAAATAGAATTTTCCACAGAACTGTTAAATGAATTAAATTCGAATCGACCGATCATAGAAACGGTGGAAGGAGATTTGGATGTAGTTGGGGTTACGTTTAGAATTCGAGGGAAACAATTTTATGGAATTTCTAAGGCCTATGATAAGTTTGGGCATTCCAAATTAGACTTTTTGAAAAATATCCTTTGGGTGTTTTTTGTATTGATTTCTGGCCTTATTTTAATCAGTTCCTTTATCCTATCCAAGCAGATTACTCAGCCTATCATTCAAATGGCAGCCGCGTTAAAAGTCATTAATATGGAAACTCCTCAGAGTCTATTACCTATTCCTGAAAACAAAGATGAGATTTACTTATTAGCACTGCGATTTAATGAACTGATGCGACGCTTGCAGAATTCTTTTGCCTTTCAAAAACATGCCGTTCACCATATTTCTCATGAGCTAAAAACGCCGATCGCCATATTAGTGAGTAATTTGGAGAATTTAGAAAAAGAAAAAGATCCAATTCTTTTATTGAAAGGGATTCAAGACCAAAAAGTGGATACCCAGCTATTGGGTGAAATGATTAATGCACTGCTGGAAATAGCCAAGGTGGAAACACATGCAAATCTGAGTTTTCAGCGTATACGATTGGATGAAATCGTATTTGATGCTTGTTCGGAAGCAAAAAAAATATACCCTCAGTTTAAATTTGACATTAAAATTCATCCGAATATCGAGCAAGAAGGCAAACTGCTAATTGATGGTAATATCCGTTTGATTCAAATGGCCATTCAAAATTTACTATTGAATTGCATTCATTATTCCCCGACAAATAAAGCGGAAATCATGTTTTTATTTCAATATGGAGAGTTAAAGATTCTTTTCTCCAATGAAGGCCCCGCCATCTCCTCTTCAGAAGTACCATTCCTATTTCAACACTTTTTTAGAGGCTCTAATAGTCAGGGAAAAAGAGGCTTTGGTCTAGGCTTGGTATTAGTCAATAAAATCATTCAGCTGCACGGAGGTAAAATAGATTATCAGTTGGATACAGATTCTCGTCATGTTTTCACACTCCACTTTCCAGTAAAAATAAGCTCATAAATTGCTAATAATGAGTTGTTTGGGAGTTTTGTTTTCATTTTAAGTTCATTTTAAGTCTAATCTTTTCAGTTTTGTGGACATAAAAGATTAGCTATGTCCTACGTTAAAATTTGCAGCCTTTTTTTGATGCTTTTGCTAGCTTTTAGCAGCATGGCACAATCAGATACTTTGTCGATCACCATAGCTCAGGCAGATAAGGTCTTTTTAAGTACCAATTATCAACTATTAGCCACTTCTTTGAACATAGACGTTCAGAAGGCGCAGGTTCTGCAAGCTTCTTTATACCCCAATCCCATTTTGACCCTGGACATGAATGCCATTGATCCAGAAAATAATAAGATTTTCCATTTGGGTAATTCAGGTCAACAAAGCGTTCAGTTGGAACAGTTGATTCTATTAGGAGGTAAGAGAAAAGCTCAAATTGATTTAGCCAAGACCAATGTTGAAATGACTGAGTTGGCATTTCAGGATTTGATACGTCAATTGAAATTTGAACTGCATACAGGACTCTATTTATTGAATCAACAACAAATCTTGATTGGTAAGTATACGAAGCAAATGGCCATGGTGGACAATATTCTAAGCACCTATGAATATCAAGCACACAAAGGGAATATCCCATTGAAAGATGTGGTCCGCTTGAAAGGGGTTTATTTAAATCTGAGCAATGAACGTGCCACTATTTATGGGGATTATTTTCAGCAGTTATCCAAAGTACAGACTTTGCTGCAAACCAAAAGTATTGTAGTTCCTAAAGTAACTGATGCTGATATTCAAAGTTTCATTCAGCCTTTCGATGTACAATTATTAATCAATCAAGCATTAGAAAATAGACCCGATTTACTGTTGGGGAAGAAAGATGCTGTTTTTGCCGAACAGTATTTTACACTTCAAAAGAAATTAGCGAAACCAGATATCACCTTGTTTTCATCTTATGATCAACGTGGAGGAGCTTTTCAGCGACAAGTGAATTTGGGTGTAGCCATTCCTTTGATGTTTTGGAATAAAAATCAAGGAAACATTAAATCAGCCGAGACCCAAATTAAAGTGAAGCATTTGTTTGTCGAAGGACTGAAAAGTCAGGTGATTGCAGAAGTTCAAAGTACCTATTGGCAGTATAGACAAACTGTATCGGAGTTTTTGAAAAATAATAAACTTTACGATGAGGATTTTGAAATAACCCTGAAAGGAATGACGGAGAATTTCCAAAAGGGGAATGTCAGTGTGATAGAATTTGTGGATTTTTTCGAATCCTACAATAATGCCCTTTCCGAAATCTCCCGGATTAAAATTCAATTAGCCACTTCAGCCGAACAAATAAAATTAAGTACAGGTAAAGAACTATTCTAGATATGAAAAATGTAGTATTGATGGCTGTTGCAGCCACCTTTCTGATGCTTTCTTGTAACAAGGAAAACACAGAATCCGATAAAGCCGTGGCATTTCGTTTGAGTGATACCATGATGGCCCGATGCGAATTTTATTCGGCTGATTTACAAGAGGTAAAAAATGAGATTCGTTTGTTTGGTAAAATTCAGGCCGACAATAATAAGCTCGCCCAAATTTATTCCATTGTAGGCGGAAATGTCATTAAAATCAATGCGGAATTAGGGGATTATGTGAAGAAAGGACAAGTATTGGCTGTGATACGAAGCGGTGAAGTAGCCGGATTTGAACGAGATCGTTTGGATGCCTTAGGGGATGTGGCTGTGGCGGAAAAGAATCTTCAAGTGGCTCGTGACTTATATAGAAGCAAGTTATCCTCTGAAAAGGATGTGGTAGCTGCAGAGCGGGAACTAGATCGACAAAAAGCAGAGCTAGTTCGAATCAATGAAGTTTTCAGTATTTATAATTTGAAAAAAGGCTCTATTTATAATGTGACAGCTTCCATGAGTGGCTTTATTGTTCAAAAAGAAATTAGCCCTAATGAGCAAATTCGTCCTGATAAATCCGATGCCTTGTTTTCCATTGCGGAAATCAATGAAGTTTGGGCCATGGCCAATGTCAATGAAAGTGATATTCCTAAGGTTCAGGTGGGTTATGAAGCTGATGTGCGCACATTGAGTTATGCAGATGAAGTGTATAAAGGAAAGATAGATAAAATATTTTCTGCAATCGATCCCGAAACGAAAGCCATGAAAGTCCGAGTTAGAATCCCCAATGCGACGTATAAATTAAAGCCAGAGATGAATGCCATGGTGGACGTTCGATATTCCGAACATGACCAAATGATTGCCGTTCCTTCCTCCTCTGTCATTTTTGATAAGAGTAAAAATTGGGTGATGATTTTTAAAGATCGGGCCAACATTGAAACCCGTCAAGTAGAAGTATACCGTCAATTAGGTAATATTTCCTACATCCAGCACGGGTTGCAAAAAGGAGAAAAAGTGATTTCGAAGAATGGAATGCTTATTTATGATGCACTGAATGATTAATTTTTTGCCAAGAAGAAATGCGGATTAGCATCATCATTTTATTGTTTTTATCTATTGGAATGCGCTTAAAGGCTCAGTCGGATACTACGCAAAGGAAAATGAGTATTCATTTTCAACAAACAGCCGTGTATCAATACCATGCAGCTTTTGATGCCAGCTATTCTGGTGATAATAGCTTGCAAAACAAGGAAGAAGGGGCCATGTCTCTAACTTCAACCTTGTTTTTGGATATTCCCTTATGGAAAGGAGCCAGCTTTACTTTCAACCCAGAATTGTCGGGAGGGAAAGGACTTTCACAAGCGAAAGGATTAGGAGGATTTACCAACGGAGAAACATTTCGAATTGGGAACCCTGAACCTGTAGTTTATGTGGCTCGATTGCTTTTGGAGCAGAATTTTGAACTTGCTCATCACAGAAATTTGAAATTGGTGATTGGTAAATATGGCTTGTCGGATTATTTTGATTTGAATGCATACTCGCATGACCCTAGGGCCCATTTTATGAATTGGTCTTTAATGAATCAGGGGAGTTGGGATTATGCAGCTAATACCCGTGGTTATACCTCTGGATTGTATGTTGCCTATACAACTCCGGAAATGGAAGCCCGAGGTTCATTTTCTGCCGTACCTACTTCCGCCAATGGTCCTGACTTGGATTATCAATACGACAAAGCGAATGGTATCAATGTAGAAATAACCAAACCTTTTCAGCTTACGGCCGCATGGTCAGGATTTTTCCGTGTGCTCGCTTATCGGAATCAGGCAGCTATGGGAAACTATGATTTAGCCAATAAGCGTGTTGGAATACCTGATATTACTTCCACGAGAAGTTCCTTCAGGACTAAATTTGGATATGGTTTAAACACGGAAATAAGCTATTCTGATGTGTTGGGGCTATTTGCTCGCTATGGATGGAGTGATGGGAAAAATGAGACTTGGGCCTTTACGGAAATTGATGAATCCATTTCTTTGGGCATTCATTTTTGGGGAAAGTCTTGGCATAGAAAACAGGATTTTGCAGGAATAGCCTGGGTGGCTAATGGCCTTTCATCTTCTCATCAAAAGTATCAGCAATTGGGAGGCAATGGTTTTATGATTGGAGATGGGAATCTGAATTATGGTCATGAAAGCATTTTGGAAGCATTTTATAGTTTCCAAGTTCCCCATAGTCCTTTTACCTTATCTCCAGATTTTCAATGGGTGATTAACCCAGGATATAATATTGATCGAGGTCCACTGACAGTTTGGGGGCTTCGCGTACATACGGAATTATAATATTTAAGCTATGAATAAGTTCATTAAAAATATACTGGCATTCTCCTTAAAGAATCGCTTTTTTACCTTTTTCTGGGTTAGTCTATTAACTCTAGGCGGAGTAGTTTCCTATCTTAATATCCCCATTGAGGCCTTTCCAGATGTGACCAATACTCAAATTATTGTAGTCACTGAATGGAACGGTCGAAGCGCAGAGGAAGTAGAACGTTTTGTGACAACTCCAATAGAAATTTCAATGAATAGTGTTCAAAGAAAGACCAATGTTCGGAGCATCACCATGTTTGGTTTATCCGTCATAAAAGTCATTTTTGAGGATGATGTAGATGATTTTTTTGCTCGTCAGCAAGTCAATAATTTATTGAGAACAGTTAAGCTCCCCGACGATGTGGAGCCCGATGTACAGCCTCCTTATGGCCCAACGGGTGAGATATTTCGCTATACCTTGCAAAGTAAGGACCGAGATTCTAGGGAATTGCTGACCATTCAAAATTGGACGATTGACCGGCAGCTAAGAGCAGTACCAGGGGTAGCGGATATAGTAGCATTTGGAGGGAGAGAAAAAACGTATGAAATAGCTATAGATCCAGTTAAACTACAGAAATATGATTTGACACCCTTGGAATTATTTGATGCCGTTTCCAAGTCTAATCTAAATGTAGGTGGTGATGTGATTGAAAAAAATGGACAAGCATTTGTTGTCCGTGGTATAGGTCTATTAAAAACGACAGCAGATATTGAAAACACCATCGTTGATAACAATAACGGGAATCCTTTATTGGTAAAAAATGTGGCATCGGTTATTGAGAGTAATATGCCTCGGGTAGGACAGGTGGGATTAAATGATAATGATGATGTGGTGGAGGGAATTGTGGTCATGAGAAAAGGGGAGAATCCCTCAGAAGTGTTGGCTCGCTTAAAGATTAAAATTGAAGAGTTAAATACGCGTGTTTTACCTTCAGATGTGAAGATGGTTACTTTTTATGATCGCGATAATTTAATGGCCTATTGTACCAAAACCGTGATGCATAATTTGTTGGAAGGAATCATTTTAGTCACCGTGATTGTATTTGTTTTCATGGCCGACTGGCGTACAACCCTCATTGTTTCCATCATCATTCCCTTGGCCTTATTATTTGCTTTTTTCTGTTTGAAGTTAAAAGGAATGAGTGCCAATTTATTATCATTAGGAGCTGTCGATTTTGGCATTATCATTGATGGAGCCGTGGTGATGGTGGAGGGTTTATTTGTTGCCCTAGATCATCGGGCACAAAAAGTAGGAATGCCAGCTTTTAATCGTTTGGCCAAGATGAGTTTGATTAAAAAGACAGGGACGGAGTTAGGAAAGGCCATTTTCTTTTCTAAACTAATCATTATTTCTGCCTTGCTTCCTATTTTTTCATTCCAAAAAGTAGAGGGTAAAATGTTTTCACCCTTAGCTTATACTTTAGGTTTTGCTTTATTGGGTGCATTGATTTTTACCTTGACATTAGTTCCCGTTTTGAGTTCGGTATTATTGAATAAAAATGTGAGGGAGAAGCATAATTTCTTTATTGATTTTATCAATAAAATAGTTGGTAAAGCATTTCATTGGACATTTTCACATAAGAAAATTACTTACCTAATGGCAGGTTCTTTATTTGCTTTGTCCTTGTTTTCTACCAAGTGGTTAGGCTCCGAGTTTTTACCCCCACTAAATGAAGGAGCATTGTGGGTGGAGGCTAAATTACCCATGAGTTCTTCTTTGCCTGAAACAGTAAAAATGGTGACAACCTTGCGGAATGAACTTCGGAAATTTCCTGAAGTGAATGGGGTTTTGTCTCAAGTAGGACGTAGTAATGACGGTACGGATCCAAGTGGTTTTTATTATGTTCAAATGCAAGTGAATTTGAAACCTAAGGATGAATGGGAGAGGAAGTTGACGGTTGATGGCTTAGTGAATGAAATGGATAAGCGTTTGAAGAATTTTCAAGGTATTAATTATAACTATTCTCAACCCATCATTGATAATGTAGCTGAAGCCGTTGCTGGGATGAATGCGTCCAATGCAGTTAAGATTTATGGGGATGATTTAGGGAAATTGGATGAGTTAGCGAATCAAGTATTGGATCAAATCAAAGATGTGGATGGGGTAAAAGATGTGGGTATCTTGAGAAATGTGGGTCAACCGGAAATCAGTATTTTGTTGGATGAGGAAAAAATGGCCATTTATGGAGTGACCAAAGCCGATGCCCAAGCTGTGATTGAGATGGCGATTGGAGGTAAGACGGCGTCTTCAAAGTATGAAGGTGAAAAGAAGTTTGACATACGCATTCGTTTTTCTAAAGAATACCGTAAAAACGAAAATGATATTATGTATTTGATGATTCCTACGATCAAAGGGACAAAAATACCTTTAAAGGAAATTGCTATTTTGGAAAATTCAACAGGTCCAGCCTTTATTTATCGCGATAATACGAAACGATTTATTGGAGTCAAGTTTTCTGTTCGTGATCGAGACTTGGGGAGTACCATTGCAGAAGCTCAGAAAAACGTCTTAAAAAACGTCAAATTGCCCGTGGCTTATACCATTGGATGGGCTGGAGAATTTGAAAATCAAGTTCGAGCAACTACCCGATTAGGACAAGTCGTTCCTATTAGTTTAATCTTGATATTTGTCTTGTTGTTTATCATGTTTGGCAATGCCAAAGATGCGGGCTATGTGTTAATTAATGTGCCTTTTGCGGTCATCGGAGGTATTTTTGCCCTACATATTACTGGGATTAATTTTGGTATATCAGCGGGAGTGGGCTTTATTGCCTTGTTTGGTATTTGTATACAAAATGGGGTAATTCTGATTTCCGAGATAAATCAACAGGCAAAAGAACTACCAGATTTAGCCTTAGCGATTCAGCAATCTGTACGTGCCCGAACACGCCCCGTAGTGATGACTGCCTTGATGGCTGCAATCGGCTTGTTGCCTGCTGCTTTGAGTACAGGAATTGGTTCAGAAAGCCAAAAACCATTGGCAGTAGTAATCATAGGAGGACTGGTTACCGCTACCCTTTTCATTCTTTTGGTATTCCCATTGATTTATCATTCGGCTTTGAAAAAACGCCATTATGTTAGATCAGCGAAGTCGAACCGTTAATCGATTTATGGGCAGACAAATAAGGTTTTTTATTTGGTGAATTTCGTTTACATTTATGCCAATTAATTAACCTATTTGAAAATGAAAAATAAGCATAACGATGGCTTAAATCGGAGGGATTTCCTTTCGAAAGCCAGTTTGGCCTTTGGGTCTATCATGATTGTACCTAGGCATGTGCTAGGAGGAAAGCGACCAGATGGAAGCTCTTATCTTGCTCCTAGTGATGTACTTAATGTAGGATTTATAGGAACGGGTAAGCAAGGACGTGGATTGTCAAACTCCTTTTTGTCGACAGGTCAAGTAAGAATAAGTGCTATTAGTGAGGTTTACCAAGCTAAGGCCAACTTATTCCTCGACCGTGTTAAAGAAAATTATGCCAAGAATCCTTCTTGGGGAGCCTATTCTCCTATACCCGTTTATCAAGATTACCGAGAATTATTAGCGTCCAAAAATGTGGATGCTGTAGTCATTGCGACTCCAGACCATTGGCATGCAGCCATGGCCGTTAGAGCAGCGGAGGCAGGAAAAGATATATATTGTGAAAAGCCTCTATCATTGACAGTGAAAGAAGGCCGGGCCATGGTGAATGCTGCTCGTAAGCACAAGCGTGTATTTCAAACCGGAAGCATGCAACGTTCTTGGCCGGAGTTTCGTCAGGCAGTAGAATTAATTCGTAATGGGTATATAGGAGAAGTAAAATCGATCAAAGTCAATGTTGGACCTCCACCAGAAGCCTATTATTTACCTGCACAAGCTATTCCAGAAGGATTGGATTTTGAAAAATGGTTAGGCCCTAATGAAGCCGTTGCTTTTAATGCTGAGTTAGCACCACCTATTTCACAAGATGTATTCCCTAATTGGAGAAAATACAAGGAATTTGGCGGAGGCGGTATGACAGATTGGGGAGCGCATATGTTTGATATTGTTCAATGGGCATTGGATATGGATCAATCAGGACCAGTCAAGGTGAGTGCACCAAATGGGAAAGATCAACCCTATTTGACCTATACCTATGCCAATGGAATCATCATGACACATCAGCCTTGGGAATGGAATAGCGGAGTGGAATTTGTGGGTACAGAAGGTACTTTACGTAGTGCTAGAAAGAAGCTTGAAACTTCTAAGCCAGAGCTGAAAGACCGTGTCATTGGACCGAATGAAAAGCATGTGTATAAAAGTGAAAACCATTATGTAGACTTTATTCAAGCCATACGTAATAGGACGATGCCGATATGTGATGTAGAAGTAGGTCACAGGACAGCTTCTGTGTGTAATATGGGTAATATTGCTTATGCCGTGAATAAATCATTGGAATGGAATCCGAAAACGGAAAAATTCAATGATGCAGAAGCCAATGCTTTATTGGGTAGAAAATTGAACAAAACTTGGGGAATAAAAATTTAAAAGATGAACATGAAAAAGATTGTATTGACAGTGATGCTAGGCCTTTTGGCTAGTTCAGTAGGATTCTCTCAAAAAGGGAAATGGGTTGAATTATTTGATGGTAAAACCTTAGACGGCTGGAAGGCCAGTGAAAGACCGGAATCTTTTCGAGTAGAAGATGGAAATTTAGTGGTGGAAGGACAACGCGCCCATTTGTATTACGATGGAGCGTTTAATAACCATGATTTTAAAGATTTTGAAGTTCAAGCTCGTATCATGACATTTCCAGGAGCGAACTCAGGGCTGTATGTGCACACCGATTTTTTGACTGGTGACTGGCCAAAGCAAGGATATGAGATTCAGGTAAACAATTCCCATACAGATTGGAGAAGATCCGCTAGTTTGTACAATGTGGTAGACGTAGCCGAAGTCTATGTGAAGGATAATGAATGGTATGACATGGTGGTTACGGTAAAAGGAAATCGTATCGTGACTAAAATCAATGGAATCACCGTAGTGGATTATACCCAGCCAGCTAGCCCTTTAAGAAATAAGGGTCAGGAGTTGAGACTAATAAAAAATGGGACCATCGCTATACAAGCACATGATCCCAAATCTAAAGTAATGTATAAGTCGATTAAAGTTCGACTTCTATAAATCTACTGCTTCACCATAGGCCGCTTCTGTTGCACCTTTAAATGCTTCAGAAATGGTCGGGTGAGGGTGTACTGACTTCATGATTTCATAAGCAGTACTCTCTAGTTTACGTACGACAACCGCTTCCGCAATCATTTCTGTTACGTTGTAACCTATCATGTGAGCACCAAGTAATTCGCCGTATTTAGCATCATAGATTACTTTGACAAAGCCATCGCGAGCACCAGCAGCGGTGGCTTTTCCTGATGCGACAAATGGGAATTTTCCTACTTTAATGTCGTATCCAGCTTCTCTCGCTTTCTTTTCTGTCATACCTACTGAAGCAATCTCTGGAGTACAATAGGTACATCCAGGGATATTGGTATAATCTAAGGCTTCTGTTTTATGACCTGCGATTTTTTCTACGCAGATAATGCCTTCTGCAGAAGCTACGTGTGCTAAAGCTGGTCCAGGAGTCACATCACCAATGGCAAAATAGCCTGGCATGTTGGTTTCATACCATGCATTCACTGGGATTTTACCTTTATCCACAATGATACCTACTTCTTCTAACCCTATATTTTCTAAGTTAGCGATAACGCCTGCCGCAGATAACACGATATCACATTCAATTTCTTGATTGCTTGTTGGGGTTTTAATGGATACTTTGCATCCTTTTCCTTTGGTATCTACTTTCTCCACACTTGAATTGGTCAAGATATCGATGCCCATTTTTTTGTATTGCTTAGCTAATTCTTTTGATACATCCTCATCTTCCACAGGAACGACGTTAGGAAGGAATTCTACGATGGTAACTTTTGTTCCCATCGCGGCATATACATAAGCAAATTCAACCCCAATAGCTCCAGATCCAATGATCACCATAGAGTCAGGTCTTTTACTTAGGCTCATCGCTTTGCGGTATTCGATTACTTTTTCACCGTCAATCGGAATGTTAGGCAAGGCTCTAGCGCGTGCCCCTGTAGCAATCATAACATTTTTTGCTTCGTAGGTTGTCGACTTTCCTTCCGCATCAGTTACTTCTACTTTCTTTCCAGGCTTGATTTTTCCAAAACCCATGATCACATCGATTTTGTTTTTTTTCATCAAAAACTGAACTCCTTTACTCATGCTATCTGCAACTCCGCGTGAGCGCTGAATCACCGCAGTAAAATCCGCTTCGGCTCCTTTTACCGTAATTCCATAATCAGCGGCATGTTTGATGTATTCAAAAACTTGAGCAGATTTTAAAAGAGCTTTCGTGGGTATACAACCCCAGTTTAGACAGATTCCGCCTAGAGATTCTTTTTCCACGACTGCACATTTTAAGCCTAATTGAGAAGCTCGTATCGCGGCTACATACCCTCCCGGGCCTGATCCTACCACGATTAAATCGTATTGTTGCGCCATTGTATTGCTTGAATTAAATGAATTTGTCCGCAATTTAGCACAAAAGCGGGTATATTTGTAGCTTAATTACACATTTAGGTATGACAAAAGACAGGTTCAATGACCTGAAAGCCAGAATAGAGGCTTTAAGGAGGTATCTTTGACTACGATCACAAAAAATATTTGATTTCCGAATTGGAAACAGTGACCCTGGATCCCGAGTTTTGGAATAATCCTGAAAAAGCAGAAAGCACTATGCGTGAAATGCGGGGCTTGAAATTTTGGACGGAAGGCTTCGACAAACTCAATACTTCCATGGAAGATTTAGAAACCATTTGGGAGTTTTATGAGTCAGGCGATGCATCTGAGATGGAGGTTGATCAGGAGGGGGCCAAATTAGAGGAAAAGCTGGAAGCTTTGGAGTTTCGTAAGATGATGTCGGAAGAAGGTGATCAAATGAGCGCTGTCTTAGAAATCAATGCGGGAGCCGGTGGGACCGAATCGCAAGATTGGGCCAGCATGTTGTTACGTATGTATACCATGTGGGCAGAAAAGAATGGATTTAAAGTTCGATTGGTGGATTCTAATGATGGCGATGTGGCAGGTTTAAAATCGGTAACTATAGAAATCGAAGGAGAATTTGCTTACGGAAATTTAAGGTCTGAAAATGGGGTTCACCGTTTAGTCCGTATTTCACCTTTTGATTCAAATGCTCGTCGACATACCTCTTTTGCCTCTGTGTATGTTTACCCACTAGCCGATGATTCTATTGAGATTGATGTCAATCCAGCAGATATTGATTGGGATACGTTTCGTTCTGGTGGAGCAGGTGGGCAAAATGTAAATAAGGTAGAAACGGCTGTGCGTTTAACTCACCGACCGTCTGGTATTATTATAGCCTGTCAGCAAGAGAGGTCGCAATTACAAAATAAGGAAGTGGCCTTACGTTTATTGAAATCGAAATTATATCAAATTGAGATTGATAAGCGAAATGCGGCAAGAGCTGAAGTGGAAGCAGGTAAGAAAAAAATCGAATGGGGTTCCCAGATCCGAAGTTATGTGTTGGATGATAGAAGGGTGAAGGATCATCGTACTAATCACCAAACCTCCAATACGGATGCTGTACTTGACGGAGAAATCAATGACTTTATTAAAGCGTATTTGATGGGGAATTGAATATTAGATTTTGATCTGATTTCGGTTGGATTCGGAAAGATTTGACAACTTTTTAAAAGTTGTCAAATCTAAGTGTCAAATCTTTACAAATCGTTACATAAGATATACTAAACTAAATTACACTTTAGCCTTATTTTTCAGATGTAACTTCTTGATTATTTTCTTCTAGTTGCTGAAGAAATTCAACTAATTTATCTTTTGCTAAAGAAAGTGCTAAAGCTATGGCATAGGATTTAATGGCCCCACTAATGAATGAACCTCCTTCTTTAGCTTCTGATTTTGTCTTTTTGTCAGAGCCAGATAACAGGGAATACAGCAAGTAGGAACCCACTAAGATGCCACCTATAAGTAAGGCCTGGCTTCCTTTTTCTTTGATTTGTTGTTTAATTTCACCCACCTCTTCTGAAAGTTCTTTTTCATAGATCTCTGCTTGGGCGATTAAATCTTCTTTCTTGCTTTTTGCTCGGTTCATGATTGGATCTCTTCTTCAGTTTCTTGGGTATCAATTTCTTCTACTTCTTCTTTCTTACCTTGTTTTTTGAGATTACTCAGTAGGATTAAACTGACAATGGTGCTGAATCCAGCCACGATCAGATAGCCTAAATAAGCGCTTTTTAACCATTCATTTAAAAAGTTAGCCAAGCCCATCAAGGCAAAAAACAAGGTAATTAAGACAGCAAACGCAGTTAAGAAAAAAGTAAATATTCGAGTCAATAGTTCTTCGATTCGTTCTTGGATGTCTAACTTTACCAATTCGAATTGAGTCTTGAGGTAATTACTCAAGAGATCGATTAACCTATTGTTATCGAAAAATCCCATTTACTTTTGTTTAAGTTTAGCTTCAATCGAATGTTGCGTGTGAGGAACTAAACGCAATCTCTCTTTGGAAATCAATTTGCCACTTTCTACACAAACACCGTAGGTACCATTCTTAATTCGCATAAGCGCTTTTTCTAGGTTACCTGCAAACTTCTGTTGGCGAACTGCCAGTTGGTTCATGTTTTCTTTTTCAGCCGTATCTGCACCGTCTTCCATTACTTTGGAATTCCCTGCAGTATCGTCTGTACCCGGATCATTTTTTTTACTCAAGGTTTCTCTCAAATACGTTAACTCGGCTTTTGTTTCTTCTAGTTTTTTAAGAATAATATCTTCAAACTCCTTTAATTCTTCTGCTGAATACCTTTGCTTTTCTTCGTTTCCCATGTTCTAAATAATGCTTAATCTGAATGTTGAATAAATATTTTGCTCTTGCAAGTATTTGTTAATCAGTGATTTAGTTTCGTTTCTTATAATGGTAGCACAAATATAAATTTATCTAATTGAAATAGATAATTATTACATAAAATTGAATTTAAATTTTTAAGACCTGAGACTATTTTTCCATTGATATAGTCCTCTGATAGCCAGAAAGATAAACAGTGTATAGAGCAAGCTGGTTCCCCAAAGTTCTTTCTGAATATACATCAGCACATAGATGATGTCAATGATGATCCAAAGAATCCAATTCTCTATTTTTTTGTTAATCGCTAACCAGGTTCCAAAAATACTAAGCCCTGTTAAGGTGGCATCCAAATAAGCAAAAGAAACCCAATGGGTTAATCGTGTATGTAGGAATCCGACTACCATACCATAGCTTAAAGAAAATAGGATTCCCCAAATGAGCAAGGGAGTGCTGCTTTTTTCAGCCTTCCAATGGCTATCTTCTTTTCTCCATTGGTAAAAACCATATAGCCCCATGGCAATAAAAAATCCTTGTAATTCCATATCGGAATACAAACCATGTTGGTAAAATAGTATGCCAAATAGTAGCGATCCCAGGATGTTCCAAATCCAGGCGGCCAAATGCTGTTGGATGGAAAAGTAGACTCCTAATATGGAGCAAATAATACCACTAAACTCCCAGATGTTATCTTGAATCCATTGAATGATCATGCTTTGGGCTCATTTTTTTCAAAGTATGCACAAAAATGACAAATCTGGCAGCTAGAGCACATGGGTTTTCTAGCTAAACAAATGTATCGGCCATGTAAGATTAACCAATGGTGAGCCCGAGCTATCACTTCGTTAGGAAGGTTTTTAACTAGTATTTGCTCCACTTTTAATGGAGTGGTGGCCGTTTGAGGGACCAAGCCTAATCTTCTAGATACTCGATACACATGTGTATCCACTGCCATGGCAGGTTGGTTGTATATAACAGAAGCAATGACATTGGCCGTTTTTCTGCCTACTCCTGGAAGAGTTTGTAAATCGTCCAAAGATTCAGGAACCTCCCCATGGAAGGAATCAATTAATTTTTGACCCAAACCTAATAGATGTTTGGCTTTATTATTGGGATAAGATACGGACCGAATGTAGCTGAATATTTCATCTACGCTGGATTCTGCTAATTCTTTAGGGCTTGGGAAGCGTTTGAAAAGAGCGGGTGTCACTTGATTGATACGTTTGTCTGTACATTGTGCAGACAGCACCACAGCGACTAACAATTCATAAGGATTGCTATAATGTAATTCCGTTTCTGCCTCTGGAAAAGAGCTGGAAAAATGGTCTACAAATGCTTGAAATCGTTCTTTTCTTTGCATGAAAACTGCTTTCTACAAAGGTAAGAAAAATTTCAAGCTTGGATGCCCATCCATTAGGATTGAATGGGCATTTGATGCTTTGAATAGGCTAAAATAGCCTCGATGGTTCTACTAGGAGGTTCTAGTAGTGCATTGTCTAATGACAATTTGACCTTTTGGAGGGAAGCCAATTCCGATTGGTCTTCCAAGCTTAAAACGGTTGAAAACCCTGGCTGGGGTTCATAAAGGGTTTTGACTAGGTCATTTGGGGTAAAGTTTTGCGTCATAGGCATTCTCTTGTTTTTCTAGCATTTTTCTTAGGTTGATCAATGCATAACGCATTCTTCCTAAGGCCGTATTGATGCTAACTTGAGTTTGTGCCGCTATTTCTTGGAAACTTAATTCTTCGTAATGACGCATCACAAGGACCTCTCGTTGTTCATCAGGCAGTTTTTTTATTAATTCTCTGATATTAACGATTTGATCCTCCTTTAATTGTATCTCCTCCGCAGAATCTTCTGCAAATTCAAAACTGTTGAATACTTTAGATCCATCTTCCAGGACAATGGTCGGATACCTTTTGTCTCTTCTGAAATAGTCAATAGCTAAATTATGGGCTATTCTAACTACCCAAGGCAGAAATTTACCCTCTTCATTGTAGCGGCCCGACTTCAATACGTCGATAGCTTTAATATAAGTTTCCTGTAAAAGATCTTCTGCTATGTAGCGATCTTTTACGATTAAATAGAGGGTCGTGTAAACTTTAGATTTGCTTCTTTTAACCAACGTTTCAAACGCTTGGTCGTCGCCTTGGATGTACGCTGATACCAACGCTGCATCGTTAACTTGATTTTTGATCATAAAAATTCAAAATTGTTAACGTAGAGTTTTATCTCATGCAGGGTCTCCTATTGTTTGGTTGGCGAATTGATTTCGATTCAAAAGTAAATAAAACTTTTATAAATCAAAATGCTTATCCGCAATAGATATAAAATTTTTAATATTTTTTTTTGTCATTTCAAGCTTAAATGAGTTATGCAAGCATCATTTTTTTATTAGATTTGTCAAACAAACCAAAATTAACACCCAATGAAAAAATGTAGAAATATTGTCACAGGGCTATCGTTGGCATTTTTTGCTTTTACAGCTAGTGCGCAGACAGCTGTAACAGATTATGCAGGTAATTATAAATTACAAGATAATCCTTACGTGAAGTCAGTTAAATTGACTCCCAAAGATGGAAAATTAGTTATGTCTGCCGAAGGTTTCCCAGATTCAGAATTAGCAGCAGGTAAGAAAGCTGATGAATTTCTGATGGAAAGCATGGGTGCAACGATCACTTTTGAACGAGTGAATGGTCAAGTGAGCGTGATTAAAATTGATGCTCAAGGACAAGTTTTAGCTGGTCAAAAAGAAGTAACTAAATCTGCAGGCGATGAATTTGCGGGTTCATTCAAAATGTCTGAAAATGAGTATGTTAAGAAAATTTTGATCGCAGCTAAAGAAGGCAAACTATTTTTATCTTCTGATGCAGGTGGTGGTGAGCCAGCTGAATTAAAACCTTCTAAAGATGCAGATGTGTTTACCGCAACTATTCAAGGATATGATGCGGATGTTATTTTCTCTAGAACAGATGGGAAAGTAGCTGCCATCAAATTATCAGTAGCTGGTGGAGCTGTGGTTTTAACAGGTCAAAGAGATTAATGGAAATAATTACATTGAAAAGGGGCAATCAATGGATTGCCCCTTTTTTTATCCACAAGCGGATAAAATTATCTAGAGGCTTATGAGTGTAAGGAGTTGTTCTTGAAATGCTTATCCCGAATAAGCCTTTAAAAATTGATTTATCGCAATTTTATTTCTTGATATATCGCAAGACGATTTCTTTTAAATATCCTCAATTTTGCATTACAAGGAACAGGAAATCAGCAAAGGCTGATTAGCTGATGATTAGCTAGGTGTTCTTTTGAATGCCTAACCGCTTTTAATCCAGAATGATGAATTTTTTGGGTTCAATCATTTTAAAAGGATGTTTTTGTTGTTTAAAGGACGCTTTAAATAACAGAAATGTCCTAAATCAATTGTCTTTTATAGAGCTGAATCGTGTTTTCCAAACCATAATACAAGGCATCACAAATCAAGGCATGCCCGATGGATACCTCATCCAGAGGTTGAACATTGGCTGTAAAGAATGCTAAATTTTCTAAACTTAAATCATGACCTGCATTAACTCCCAAGCCTACTTGATGAGCTCTGAATGCGGCCTTTCTATAAGAGGCAACCGCCTGAGTGGGATGATTTAAAAATTCCTCGGCATATGGTTCCGTATACAATTCAATACGATCAGCCCCCGTGGTTTTGGCGGCTTCCACCATCTCTAAAATCGGATCTACAAAAATCGAAGTGCGAATGCCAGCCGCCTTGAACGGGGCAATTAATTGAATCAATACATCTTGATGCTTTACCGTGTCCCAGCCATGATTCGAAGTAATTTGCCCAAGAGCATCTGGCACTAATGTAACTTGCTCGGGTCTTACCGCCAGCACTAATTCAACGAACTTATCTTCTAGGGGATTACCTTCAATATTAAATTCTGTTTGAATGACTTTTTTTAAAGCATAAACATCCGCATAGCGAATATGCCTTTCATCAGGTCTAGGATGTACCGTAATTCCTTCAACCCCGAATCGCTCGCAATCTAAAGCTACTTGGATTAAATCTGGATTATTCCCTCCCCGGGAATTTCGGAGAGTAGCTATTTTGTTAATATTTACGCTGAGTCTAGTCATATCATAAAAAAGGCCGGATAAACCGGCCAATTTTTTAAATTAAATGATGCTTGGCCAAATATTCTGCAATCTGCACGGCATTGGTTGCAGCTCCTTTTCTTAAATTATCAGCCACAATCCATAGATTCAAGGTGTTGGCTTGTGTTTCATCTCGACGAATACGTCCTACAAAAACCTCATCTTTTCCATGAGCTGTGATTGGCATAGGATACAAGAAGTTTTTAGGGTCATCTTGTACAATAATTCCTTCTTCTTGGGCCAATAAACTTCTTACCTCATCTAAATCGAAATCGTTTTCAAATTCAATATTGACAGATTCGGAGTGACCACCTATGGTAGGAATACGTACCGTAGTAGCCGTTACCTGAATGGAATCATCCATCATGATTTTTTTGGTCTCATTGACCATTTTCATTTCTTCTTTGGTATAGCCATTATCCAAAAACACATCAATATGCGGTAATACGTTTAAGTCAATTTTATGGGGATAAACTTTATCGTATTCTGTTTTACCCGCGCGCTCATTGAATAATTGATCCACAGCAGCTTTACCCGTTCCTGTTACAGATTGATAGGTAGAAACCACAACACGCTTGATTTTATATTTTTTATGCAAAGGGTTCATCACCACCACCATTTGTATAGTCGAACAATTAGGGTTGGCAATGATTTTATCTTCTGGAGTCAGGGTAGATGCATTGATTTCAGGTACAACTAATTTCTTAGTAGGGTCCATTCTCCATGCCGAAGAATTATCCACTACAGTAATACCTGCTTCTGCAAATTTAGGAGCAATAGCTAGGGATGTTCCTCCACCAGCTGAGAAAATAGCTACATTAGGTTTCATGGCAATAGCTGTGTCATAGCCAACTACCTCATAATCTTTGCCTTTAAAGCTGACTTTTTTGCCGATCGAGCGTTCTGACGCAACGGGAATTAATTCGCTAACCGGGAAATTTCTTTCCGCCAATACTTTCAAGATTTCGCCGCCAACTAAGCCTGTGGCGCCCACTACTGCAACTTTCATTGTATAATCGTTAAAATTGATAATTCCATGCTAGTCCCATGGAAGCTCCAGAGCTTCCGTGAGAATTGATTTGCAAACTGATTTTACTATCAGTTTGTGCTAATTCATTATAGCGTTTCAATGCTTTTTTGAAATGCTTGATGCTCACTGTGCCTAAGTATAAATTAAGTACGGCAGCACTCCCAACCACTGACCAATAAAAGCCATCAGATACCTGTCCTTTACTCAAAAAAGTATACACAGAAAACCCTGTGGTAAAAGCAGAAATGATTTCGGCACCTTTTTTCTGACGCTTATAGGTCAAAAATTCATAACTCACTTCTGGGTCTTTCGCTTCCAATAAGGGAATTTGCAAGGCCAATGGACTTTCTATAATTTGTCTTTTGTAAGTAAACTTTTTGTTCCAACCTCCCTCTGTCTGTTCAATAGGATATAACCTAGGTTTTACTTCTTCTTGCCCTAGTAAAGTAAGGGTCACACAGCAAAAGGAAAACACCATTAATAGCCTGATTTTCACAGAAAAATGTTTATAGGAACGCAAAATTAGGGCTTATATCTCGAACTAGAAAGGAATTTTTGGACTAATTCAATGAATGGTATAAAGTCTTTCAGAACTAATGACGACATCCAAGGGGATATCCAATGCATGTAGATCATCAATCTGTTGAACGGGACCTTCCAAACTAAGGCCAATTTTCAAACAGTCTGGATTGCATTGTGATAAAAAGCGATCATAAAATCCTTTTCCAAATCCCACTCGATGACCTTGCAAATCAAACCCAATGAGTGGGACAAGTACTACATGTATCTCCATTGGTTCTATTTTTTCGGAAGTTGCTGGATCAGGTTCCATGATGCCCCACGCAGATGAAATCCAAGTGGATTTTTCATGAACCAGGTAAGCTGACATCTTTCCCTCACCCTCCACTCTAGGGAAAGCTAATTGAAATTCGTATGGAGGATTGACGATAGTTTCATGGATAGCTTGGGTAGCGACCTCCCTCTTTTCTACTATGGATTGAAAACTAAGAACTGTAGTCCCTTTAGGAAGGGAATCGAGGTAGCTAACGACAAGTTGATGTAATTGTTCATTACGCAGTTGCCATTCTTCCTGAGACCAAGATTTCCGAAGGGCAAGGTGTTTATTTCTTATTTCAAGCTTTTTCATAAATCGACAAGGAATCAAATTAGGATAATAATGGCATAAAATCAAAAGAAATGGGCCAGTTAAATAAAACGGATTAATTGGCTAGTGAAGGTTATGACATTACGATTTCAGCCCAAATTTTACTATTTTTGCCTCAATTTTGCCTAGCTTATACTATTAAATCCCCTTTATACGTGAAATTCAAGGAATACAAAAATTTAGATTACGCGCAGGTTGCCGATGAGATTTTAAATTTCTGGAATCAAGAACAGATTTTTGAGAAATCGATTTCCACACGTGCTGGTCATCCAAGCTTTACTTTTTATGAAGGTCCACCTTCAGCCAATGGTACTCCTGGGATTCACCATGTCATGGCGCGCGCCATCAAAGATATTTTTTGTCGATATCAAACACTAAAAGGGAAACAAGTAAAACGTAAAGGCGGTTGGGATACGCATGGTTTGCCAGTGGAATTGCAAGTGGAGAAAGAATTAGGTATCACCAAAGAAGATATTGGTAAGAAAATCAGCGTCGAAGAATACAACCAAAAGTGCCGTGAAACGGTCATGAAATTCACGGGACAATGGAATGATTTAACAGAAAAGATGGGCTATTGGGTGGATCTTGAAAACCCTTATGTGACCTATCAAACTCCTTATATTGAAAGTGTATGGAATTTATTGAAGCGCCTGTATGATAAAGGTTTGCTGTATAAAGGTTATACCATTCAACCTTATTCACCCGCAGCGGGCACGGGGCTTTCTTCTCATGAACTAAACCAACCAGGTTGCTACCGTGATGTCAAAGACACTTCCTTAACGGCTCAGTTTAAGGCCATTCAGAATCAAAAATCCCAGTTTTTGTTTGAATTAAGTCAAGGAAATTCGGTGTATTTATTGGCATGGACTACCACTCCTTGGACTTTACCATCCAACTCTGCCTTGACGGCTGGGAAAGGAATTACTTATGTGCTTGTTAAAACCTTTAATCCTTATACTTTTCTTCCTGTTCATGTTGTTTTAGCCAAGGATTTGGTTAAAAACTATTTCAATGCAACAGTTGAAAATGGGGATTTTGATGCCTATATAGCTGCTGATAAAAAACCGCAAGCCATTCCCTATCAAATCATGGGAGAATGTAAGGGAGCGGATTTAGAAGGAATAGCATACGAACAATTGATGCCTTACGTTCAACCCGCTACACCGGCATTCCGAGTTATTTTAGGGGATTTTGTGACAACAGAAGATGGAACGGGTATGGTTCATACAGCGCCTACTTTTGGAGCAGATGACTTCCGAGTAGCTCAACAAAATGGTATTCCTGCCATCATGGTGTTAGATGCTACGGGCAAAGAAGTACCTTTGGTGAATCGTCAAGGTCAATTTGTAGAAGAAGTAAGTGATTACGCATTAGAGCCTGTCAAAGAAGCTTATCTGACTGAAGAAGAGAAGGAACAAGCGAGAATCAAACAAGGAAGAGATAAGTATTTGTCGGTGGATGAACGAATCGCTATTCAATTAAAAACGGAAAATAAGGCATTTAACGTACAGAAATTTGATCACCCCTATCCACATTGCTGGAGAACGGATAAGCCAGTTTTATACTATCCATTAGACTCTTGGTTTATCAAAACCACTGCGGTAAAAGATAAATTGATTGCTTTGAATCAAACCATTCAATGGAAACCAGAATCTACGGGAACAGGTCGCTTTGGAAACTGGTTAGAAAATTTAGTAGATTGGAATCTATCGCGTTCTCGCTATTGGGGAACTCCACTGCCTATTTGGAGAACCGAAGATGGATCAGAAGAAATCTGTATTGGTTCTTTGGAGCAATTGACAACGGAGTTAAATAAGGCATTAGCATCAGGAAAATTACAAGCAGAGCAAATCAAGGGGAATCAAGATTTTTTAGAAGCTATTCAAGCTGGTAAAGCAGATCTTCACCGTCCCTTTGTAGATCAAGTGTATTTAGTGAGTGCTACTGGAGCGGTATTATCGCGTGAATTGGATTTGATTGATGTGTGGTTTGATTCAGGGGCTATGCCCTTTGCCCAATGGCATTATCCATTTGAGAATCAAGAGGTGTTTAAAGAATCTTATCCAGCCGATTTCATTTCAGAAGGAGTAGATCAAACCCGTGGTTGGTTCTTTACCTTACATGCTATTTCCAGCATGGTGGAAGATTCGGTGGCCTTTAAAAATGTCGTTTCTACCGGTTTGGTATTGGATAAAAATGGAAATAAAATGTCCAAGCGGTTGGGTAATGCCATTGATCCATTTGATACCTTGAAAAAGTATGGGGCCGATCCAACCCGTTGGTATATGATTACCAATGCTCAACCTTGGGACAACTTGAAATTTGATTTAGCAGGTATTACGGAGGTGAGAAATAAGTTCTTCGGCACCTTAACCAATACCTATAATTTCTTTGCTTTATATGCTAATTTGGACGGTTTTGACCCTAAGACAAATACATTAGATGAGGCTAATTTGACAGAATTAGATCGTTGGGTATTGTCAAAATTAATGCATTTGATTCAGGAAGTAGATGAAGCCTATGCCACGTATGAGCCTACCAAGGCTGGACGTGCCATCCAAGATTTTGTATGCGATCATTTGTCGAACTGGTACGTAAGACTTTCAAGAAGAAGATTCTGGAATCCAGAGTCTACGGAGAAAGGAATTAATCCGGACAAACAAGCGGCTTACCAAACCTTGTATACCTGTTTAGAAACGGTAGCTCAATTGATGTCGCCGATTGCACCTTTTTATGGGGATTGGTTATTCAAGAATCTAAGCAATAAGGAATCTGTTCATTTAACTGATTTTGTTCAAGTGAATGCTGATTGGGTGAATCCAGATTTAGAGGCATCCATGGACTTAGCACAGCGCATTTGTTCTTTGGTACACTCCATTCGTAAAGTGCATAAATTAAAGGTGCGCCAGCCATTAGCTCAAGTGTTGGTTCCTGTTTTACAAGAACAGGTCCGCGATCAAATTCGACGTGTGGAAGATTTGATTAAATCGGAAGTAAATGTGAAGCAAGTCAATTATTTGGACGATGCTGCTGGGGTATTGAGTAAAAAAGTGAAGCCTAATTTTAAAGCTTTAGGTCCTAAGTTTGGTAAAGACATGAAGTCCGTAGCAGAAGCCATTAGCTCCATGACGGCGGAAAATTTACAAGTACTGGAGGCCCATGGAACTATTTTGTTAAGTAATTTTTCCATTGAATTAGCAGACGTAGAGATTTTAACGGAGGATATGCCTGGTTACTTAACTGCCAGTGAATCTGGATTAACGATTGCCTTAGACAGTCAATTGAGTCCTTCCTTGGTTCGAGAGGGTATGGCTCGTGAATTTGTTAACCGCATTCAAAATCTTAGAAAGGATTCGGGATTTGATGTAGTGGATAAAATTAATATCGACGTGTTGAAGGGAGATGTAGCTTGGGAAGAAAGTATTCGTGAATTTGGGGCATATATCTGTCAGGAAGTTCAGGCATTAAGCATCAATTGGAAAGATTCCATAGATAATGCATCTGAAATATCTATAGATGATACTACTTTATCAGTCAAAGTGACGGTTCATAAATAAGAAGCTATGGTATTCAATTCCTTGCAGTTTTTAGTCTTCTTTGGAATTATTACCAGTGCTTATTTTTTATTACATCCTAAATTTCGTTGGCTCTTACTTTTACTAGCCTCCTGCTACTTTTACATGGCTTTTGTGCCCATGTATTTAGGCATTTTGGGTTTCACTATTGTCATCGATTATTTTGCTGGAATATATCTAGAGCGCTTCCAAGGGTTTCAGAAAAAGCTATTCTTGGCTTTAAGTTTGGCTGCTAACATAGGTGTTTTGGCCATGTTCAAATACTATCATTTCATTGACCAAAATATAGTTTGGCTTTCCGAGCAGTTGGGAACTCATGTGCAACTACCTGTACTTGAAATGATTTTGCCTATCGGTTTGTCGTTTCATACCTTTCAGGCCATGAGTTATACCATAGAGGTGTATCGTGGTCATCAAAAAGCAGAAAGAAACTTTGGGATTTACAGCTTGTATGTGATGTTTTATCCTCAATTGGTAGCAGGCCCTATCGAACGTCCACAAAATTTATTACACCAATTTTATGAAGTACACAGCTGGGATTGGAACCGAGTAAAATCAGGTTTGCTGCAAATGGCCGCAGGTATTTTTAAGAAAGTAGTCATTGCTGACCGCTTAGCTTTATTGGTAGATCCTACCTACGAGCAATTACCCAATCAATCGAGTGGAGCTTTAGCTTTAGCAGCGGTCTTTTATTCCTTTCAGATTTACTGTGATTTTTCAGGATATTCCGATGTGGCCATCGGTGCGGCGCGTGTCATGGGTTTTAAATTGATGGATAATTTTAATGCGCCCTATTTTGCCAAATCTTTACCCGAATTTTGGCGCCGCTGGCATATTTCCTTGTCTACTTGGTTCAAAGATTATGTGTATTTCTCTTTAGGAGGAAATCGGGTTTCTATACCGAAATGGTATTTGAACATCATGGTCGTATTTGTATTGTCGGGGATATGGCATGGTGCCAGTTGGAATTTTGTGATTTGGGGAGCCTTGCACGGCCTATTCCAAGTCATAGGATTAAGTATTAATCGGGTATTTCCTGGTTTGGCAGCAGAGGTACAAAGACAAATTTGGGCCCAGTGGGCATATCGTTTATTGACATTTATCTTGGTGACATTAGCTTGGGTATTTTTTAGGCTAAAGCATTTTACCGAGGTGAAGCAGTTCTTCCAAACACTATTCATGGGTAAGTCAGATGGATTGCCGCTTGCCTTAAACTTTCCTGAAATCATGTTGTCCATAGGCTTGATCTTCTCATTATGTTGGTGGGAATACCGTCAAAGGATATTACATCGAGCTCATACATGGCCATTTTTAATTCAGTTTAGTTTGTTGGCCATAGCCATTTATTTTCTAGGAGTATTTAGTTTGAAACAATTTATCTACTTCCAATTCTAATATGCGTCGACTGATCGCCCTTTTCTTATTCATTTTCTTTTCCAGTATACTAGTGATTAGTAGTTCGGAAAAAGGTATGCATTGGATTACCCAAGGGCGTTATGCAAGAAATGATGCCTGGGGAGCAGACAAATACCGTTTTGGAGATTTGTATGGGGTTTCTTATTTGTCGGATTTTCGCATAGCTAAGGACACCCATTTATTGCCTCTACCCCAAAAAACCGATACTGTTCTAAGAGATTATGACTTAACAATTCTAGGTGATAGTTATTTATATAGCTCCTTTCAAGAACATCCTGCCTATTTCAGTCGGGTGAAAATGCTGCAATTCTATCGGTGGTCGGATAGCCAGCAGCATCTAATTTTTGCTAAATCCAATAGAAAACAAGTATTGTTAATCGAATGTGTAGAAAGAAATATGTGGGACCGAATGAATCTGGCTGATGCTAGGTTACGTCTAGATGTCCAACAAGAAAAATCGTTACCTGTTGATAAGTCAACCAAGCAAATACTCATCGATCAATTGGATCGATTTGATGCAGGAGTAAAGAAGGCCATGTATCATCCGACTTTGGAATCTAATTTGGATTTTGTCTTATTCAATCTCGGTTTTTTGGGATGGATAAAAGAGCGTAAAGCTGATTTCACATGGAAGATTTTGGGTCGGACGAATCCAGATGTCCAAGTTTCACGAGATGGCAAATTTCTATATTTAGAAGAAACGCTTAATGCTCAAAAAAGGGGATCATCTTTTAGATTTGTCGGAAAGGAAGACGTCGATTTAATGGTGCATCATCTCCAAGAAATAGAATCCTATTATCTGTCGAATGGATTTGATGAAGTGATTTTCTCTCTGATACCTAACCCTGTAGCAGTATTAGAAACAGAAGGGAAAGCCAGCAATTTAGCTATTCAGAAGATTGTTGAGCATCCTCAATTGCATGTCAAAATGGTGGATCCCAGCGCATCTTTGAAACAACATGCATTGTTGAATTTTTATTCATCCGATTCACATTGGAACTTGCGTGGTGCGCAAATCTGGTTGAACGACTTTAATCAAGTGCTCAGCAAACTGCCTTAATTACTTTGGAAACTGACTTTTATCTAGTTTAGGTAATAAATTCAAGGCATTTTTATAATACACCTTTTTCAAGACTTCGTCAGGTAGCCCTAGCCCATAAATACGCCAAAAAGCATGCCTTTTACGGTAATATGGAAAATATTCATCTTCGGTTTCTAGCAATCTGAAATAGGTGTAATACTCTGAAGTGGCCCAAATATCTTTTCCGAATAATACGCGGTCTTGGTATTGAATCATGAATTTCCGGGCATTTTTAGGTTGTCTGCCTAGTTCATGGATTACTGCACCAATTTCGGTATACATGTTGGGGTAGGTATCTAATAAGCGTCCCAATTCCGCAAGATCATTGCCTCGCCAAGCTAAGTGGGCCGCAATGAATTTGGTTTTAGGGTGCTTGCGGATGATATCGGTCAGTTCATCCATCACAACTTGCCAAGAAGGATATTTGGAGGATGGGCGTGCTCTACCGGGGAATTGTTTTAATTCTAGCCAACGTTCATTGGTTTTGTCATGTACATCAAAGAAGGAGATGGGCTCTCCAGTATGAATCAAAACTGGGACATTCAATTCGCCGCATTTTGCCCATACAGGATCCAATCTTGGGTCATTGGTGGATAGTCTATTTCCTTTGGAATCTTTAACCTCTAAGCCTAGATCCTTATAAATTTTCAAACCCATAGCTCCCGCTTTTACTTCTGCTTCTAAGGCAGCTACGGTCTTGGCAGTCCAATCAGGACTATCGATATTGGCAAAACTCAAATTGGTAAAAACCACCACTCTGTTGTTGGTTTTTTCTCGGCCTGCACGAGCAGATTCTGTTAAATATGCTGTACCTGCAGCTATATCAGCTCCACGTTGGGAGCCTTTGCCACTTAGATTCACCATGACCTTCATGTTGAGGCTATCCATTTGTTTTAACAAATAAGCCAAATTTTGATTGGGCATGTTGAACTGGTGATTATGAATATCGATGAAGGGGTATTTAGCTTGTTTAATGAGATGTTCAGGAACTTTTAAGGTAGAAACAGGGTCGTATTCTTCAAAACTCATGGTTTTTTCTTGAGCCAATAAAGAGCTACTAACGAGCAATGTGCAGAACAATAGGTATTTCATTTGATCAATTATTTTAACGAATCTATTCAATTCTGCTCATATACAGCGCATTTCATTCGAAATTTTGAAAAGGATTCGGGGTATTTCGGTATATTCGAACTTTTATGAAATACCTCTATCCAATACTTTTAGTTGGCTTGCTTTCCAGTTCTCTGTTCGCACAGGAAAATGGGAAAAAAGTCAAGAAGGAAAACACCGCTTTTTCTCCTGCTCGAGCAGAAGAGTGGATGGCGGAAGCTATGCGCCATTATTTAAAAGAGGATTATGATGAGGCCATTTTAGTATGGGAACAACTATTGGCAGAAATGCCTCAGGAAGCCTCCATTTCGTTTTATTTAGCCAAATGTTATTTAGCACAAGGTAAATCCATCAATGCATTAAAATACGCTCAAAAGGCCAATGAGCTTTCTCCATATTCCTTGGATTATGGATTGCTTTATGGTGATTTATTATTGCAGGAGCGAAAATCCAAAGAAGCCATTGCGTGTTTTTTAAAATTGATACAATATGATTCCATGCAGCCAGATGTGAATCTTCGATTAGCACAGGCCTACCTTTGGAATAATCAGGGCGATGAGGCCTTGAAGGCATTGAAATCAGCAGAGCCATGGATTGGTGATTTTCCAGAGATCATTCGGACGAAGCAATACATTTATTTGAAGAATGAGCAGTGGGAAGAGGCGATTCAGGAAGGAATGAACTTTGTAGCCAATAACCCAGAAGAACCCCTGTTTGCCTGGGAACAAATGGAATATTGGTGGCATTTAAGTACTTGGAAAGGAGCTAAATTAGCTTTGGAACAATTGTCTACAGATTTCCCCAATGATGGACAAGTAGCCTTGTTGAATGCCAATGTTCGAGTACATGAAAAGAATTTTGCGGAAGCACTTTCCTTTTTGGAACGTTGTTTAGCTGATTCAGACATGCACATTGAATTGTTTAGTCAGGTAACTCTAGAAACATTTGAATTAATGTCTGGTCAAGGTGACTGGGATAAAGCCTATGCTTTTCTGCAAAGGGCAGTGACTGCTTTTCCCAAAGAGCCTAGATTTGTGGCCATGCAGGGAGATTTGTGGATGAGTATTTCCAAGTTTCAAGAAGGTCAAAAAGCCTATATTAAAGCAGCACGAAATGGGGGAGGGAAGTTTGAGGTGTGGACAAGAATTATTCAATTAGATTTTGAAATGAATGCCTTGGATAGTGTTCAGGTACATACGCGAGAAGCTCTAGAAGCTTATCCTAACCAAGGGTTTTTGTGGTTCCAAATGGGTTTTGCACAGTACATGCAGGGAAAAAGTAAGGAAGCATTAGCTTCTTTTGAATCGGCCAGTCCTTATGTACAAGAGAAAGATTCTTGGTATGTACAATTGTTTGCTTTGATGGGAGATGCTTATCATGCTTTGGGAAATTACCGAGATTCCGATATGAGTTTCGAAAAGGTATTGGCCAAAAGCCCCGAAGAAGAACATGTCTTAAATAATTACAGTTATTATTTGTCGTTAAGAAAGGAAAAATTAGACAAGGCAGCTAAAATGGCCAAATTGTTGACCGATAAATTCCCTAAAAATGGGACATATTTGGATACGTTTGCTTGGGTTTTGTATCAACAAAAGGACTATAACAAAGCTTTACAATACATAGAATTAGCGCTGAAAGATGAGAAGCAAAGTAGTTCGACTGTTTGGGAACATTATGGAGATATCTTGTTTCGCTTAGGTAAGTTAGAGGAGGCCGTGAAGGCCTGGGAAAAAGCAAAAAGTTTAGAAGGGGCTAGTCCTAATTTATTTAAAAAGATTGAGAAGAGGCAAATTATCGAAAATTGAGATAATTTTGTGCTGTAAAAATAATCGCATGCCAAATTTAAGCCACTGGAAGAATATTTTACTTTTTGGTTTATTCATCCTTTTTCAATCCTGTGGGAAGAAGGTTGGGACTCTCCCTGTGGAAACTGTCGCTGTAAGCGATACCATCGTTGCTAAAGATACTACGGTCATAGTAGAAAAAAAGCCAGAAGTGGTCGAAGTTCAGCCGGTTGTAGAAGAACCTAAAGTTGCTACTGAAGATTTGAATTTCAATTATCTAAAGGCAAAATCTAAGGTACTTTGGAAGACCAATTCCAATTCAGATACTTATACGGTGGATATACGGATGAAAAAAGATAGTTTAATCTGGATGAATATTTCGGTGTCCATGATTACGGGAGCTACAGGACTTTTTTCTAAAGATCGAGTTCAGTTTTTTCATAAAATTAATAGTGAGTATTTTAACTTGACCTATGATAGTTTAAGTACCAAAATGGGCTTTAAGATTACCTATGAAATTTTACAATCTTTAATTGTGGGGAATCAACCATTTAAGAAGAATAATTCCAGAGTAATTCGGGAAAATGAAAATTATATTTTGAAGCAAGATGAAGGTCGAATTCAAATTGATAATTATGTAGGGCCTAATAGAAAGTTGAAAAAATTATTGGTTAATGATGGTCCAACAGAAAATAAATTGACCTTGGATTATGAAGATTTTGCTACGATTAACCAATTTTTATTCCCTTTTTCCAGTCAAATTACCTTAGATGTGAAGGACAAGGACAATAAAGTGGTAAAAACACTCATTAGTATCAAGTATTCTAAAGTAGAATTGTTAGAAAACCCATTGGAATTTCCTTTTAAAGTTCCAGCTAAATACCTGAACAAATAAATCCTAAAACCTTGAAATACATTGCTTTTCTATTCTGTTTATTGCTAGCTTTTTCCATGGATGCCCAAGTGGATAAAAGAGAGCAATTGGAACGTCAAAAGAAGGAAAATTTAGCCAAGATTAAAGAGTTAAACAGCATCATTTCTCGTACTTCCAAGAAGAAAAAAGCCTCATTAGGGAAATTGAATGTATTGAAAGAGCAGATCGGGGTTCAGAAAAAGCAAATCGGTATTTTGAGTGAGAACCAAAAGTTATTGGCACAAGAAGCCAATAAGCTCCGTCAAGAAAGTGACGTATTGGCCGCCAAGTTGAAAAAGTTAAAACGGATGTATGCTCAAATGTTATTTGAGGCTCAAAAGACATCCACGGTGTATAATAAGTTAAGTTTCTTGTTACTTTCCTCTAACCTTGGGGAATTTACGCGTCGCTTTGATTATCTACGTCAGTTTACTAGTAACCGCAAAGCCCAAGCACATAAGATATTTCAGACCCGTCAGGATTTGATGTCCAAGGAGCAGCAGGTGATTTTTAAGAAAACGGAGGAAAAAAAGGTATTGGTGGAGAAGGAAAAGGAGAAAAAGAATTTGGAAGTTCTGAAAACCAAGGAGGACAAAGTAGTTACGGTCTTAACCCAGCAAGAAAAGAAATTACGCATTGAATTAGAGCGAAAGAAATTAGCGATTCGCAAATTGGACAATTTGATAGCGGGTATTGTGGCTAGAGAAATTCAAAAAAGTCAGGAAAGAGAGAGGCGATTACGACTAGCTCAGCAAGCCAGAAAATTAGAAGTTAATAAACCTTCATTGCCGACCTTAAAGGGAGATGGCACCTTACCCAAATACAGTGAAAAGTCGGGTAAAGATGAGGCTAAATCAGAGACAAGAATTGAAACCGCTGAGGATAAAAAAGAGCTAGCTAAGGCAAAAGTGGCAGAGAAAGTAGAAGAAATCAAAACGGTACCTTTGGAAAAGAATATTTACTATATGAATGCGGAAGAAGCTAAACTAGCTAGTTCCTTTGGAGCTTTACGGGGTAGAATGCCTTTTCCTGTACCTTCAGGCTTTATTTCAGACCACTTTGGTGTACATAAACACCCTATTTTAAAAGGGGTGATGATTAATAATAATGGTATTGATATTCAAACTGCTCCAGGCTCTCCCGTACATTCTGTCTATGAGGGAATAGTCCAGTCGGTGGTGAATATACCTGGTATTAATATGGTAGTGGCTATCCAGCATGGAGATTACTTTACCGTCTATAGTAAGTTGGATAATGTCTCGGTTTCCACGGGACAGCGTGTTCGTACAGGCCAGCGAATAGGCAGTGTGGCATCAGATGATGACGGTACTGCAGAAATTAATTTTCAAGTGTGGAAAAACACCATTCGCCAGAATCCTGAGCAATGGTTGAGAAGATAATTAACTGAATTTGTAAGCTACTCTCAATTGGATATTTCGTCCTTGGTCATCGGTATAATAGCGGAATCTATTCAAGTAATCTCGATACGATTCATTGAGGGCATTGGTAATGCGTATTCCCACATCCAGTTTATGGAATTGATATCCCCAGTTGAGTTGCACTAATTGATAGCCAGCGGGTGGCACGGCATAGTCGGAACCTGCTTCCACCCGACTTTGACGTGAAACTTGAGTGAGCCCTGCGCTGATATATTGTTTGTTATTGTTGAATTGATATCGGATCAAATATTCAAAACGGTCAGCTGGAATGTTGACCATATATTCTTGGTTATTGGTATTAAAAGCTCTGACCAAGCTTGTTTTCTGTTGCAAGGAAATTTTGGGACTAAGATGGTAAGAAATTTGCCCATCTAACCCATTGAATCGGGCATTGATTTGTTCATAGGTGAATCCGGGGAAAATTCCACGTAGCGTTATGATATAGACGGCTTGACCATCATTCACCATGGGACGTAAGTAGATGAAATCCTGAATATGATTACTGTACAAGCCTAATTCGATGTCCCATTTTTCCACGTTATATTGAGTGGTAAGACTTAAGTTGGTTGCTGTTTCGCCTTTTAAGTTGGGTTGACCAATTTCGTAAGCGGCCGCTCCATGGTGAACACCATTGGAGAATAATTCATTGGCCCCCGGAGCTCTAAATGCCCTTGCTAAAATAAAGTGACTTTCTAAATTATCTAACCAATGGTATTTTAAGCCTGCGCTACCAGATAAGCCTGTAAAATTTTTCACATCTTGGTCTATGATGAAAGAGTAGTTTTTGATAGGTCGGTGGGTCACAATTTGCTTTTGATCCAATCGAAGCCCTAATTCCAATTCCCATTTTTCTTTGACCATTCTCTCAATGGCAAATAATCCTAGGTTATTTTGTTCATAATTAGGCAATAAACTGGTGATCAAGGTAGGAGTATTTACTCGATTTCCCGAAGTGATATTGTCTTGTAGCGAAAAGGTTAACCCAAATTGCCCTTTCCATAATTGACTGGAATTAGCTCCGTCCAATAGGAGTTCTCCATTCCAAGTACTTAATTGAAAGCTTAAGGTGTTGATGTTTTTTCCTGCCCGCAGAACATCCAGTTCTAAACGTTCATCTGTTTGATGAGCCAGGGTGAGTCGCAAAGCATAATGGGTAAAAACTTGATAAAAGCTTTTAAACTTTAATAAATCATGGATCACATCTTGGTTAGGTCGATCGATGCTTCGAATAAATTCCCTTGGAGTAAATTGTTCTAAAGGCCTAGACAATTCAATTGATCTTTCTAAATCATTTACGTTTCCAATATGAGAGCCAAGAAAGATACCGAGAACAGTATGGAATCGACTATAGAATAGGTCAGCTCCCAATTGACGTGTTTTATAACCTAATTGGCTAGAAAAATTTTGCTCTTGCACACCAGTATTGGCTAAATAATAGTTGGCAGAATGAATATTTCCTCCATTTTTGATTGTTCCTTGAACGCGCCAACCCCAGCCTTTCGCGTTAGCGAAGCCTCCTTCCACGCTTCCTGAGCCTACCCACTGACGGCCATTGGTGAAATAAATACTTTGGAGTTCACCTGTAACGCCACTCGTGTCTGGAAGAGCGTTGGGTTCTAACATGACAATACCTCCAATGGCATCACCACCATATCGCAAACCAGCAGGCCCTTTAATCACCTGAATATTTTTACTAACAAAAGGATCTACTTCAGGAGCATGTTCGCTACCCCAGTTTTGACCTTCTTGACGAACACCTTGATTGAGTATAATCACTCGACTGGAGTGCATGCCATGTATGACAGGTTTGGAAATGGTACTTCCAGTTTGTAAGCTTTGAACTCCTGAAATACCTTTGAGCATTTCACCTAAATTTAAACCATCCCTTTCTTTTCTTTCCTCAGTACTTAGCGAGCCGCGCATTTGGGCACTAGTTTCATTTCTTTTTCCGCTGACCACTACTTCTTGCAAATGTTCATCATGTACATGCAGAGCAATATTTTCTTCGTGTTGATTGCTTAGATTGACCTTGATTTCTACAGGGTCATAGCTGCTCATTTCACAGACTAAGGTATAAGAACCTGGGCATATTTTTTTAATGGAAAAAAAACCCAATGAATCCGTTTGCACGGCAAAATTGGTGCCTTTTAAATAGACATATGCCCCTTTGATTTTTTCACGATTTTCGATGGAGGATACTTTACCTTGAAGGGTACAAAAACAGTTCTTCTGCGAATATGATTCGTGAAAAAGCAGTAGCAAGAAGAAAAATAATATCAGGGATTTTAATTTCATGCGAATACCATCTATTTCAGATGGGGATTTAAATATACACTCATTTTATTTTTTTGCCCAATGGAGTGAGCAGATAACCGATGATTGAGCTTTTTGGGACGACCAATTCGAGGGTTTCAACGATTATTTTTTTAAATAATAATTTGTTTTGTTTAATCTTTTTATAAATTTGTTAAACAAAATAACACATTGTATATGACAGCTCTTGAATTTACGTATCAGGTTGGAAGCTTTTCTAAGTTTTTGAAGCCCTTTGCATTACGTTTAACAAAAGACATGGATGATGCCAATGACTTGGTACAAGACACCTTGGTTAAGGCATATTCCAACCGTGAAAAGTATGCAGAAGGGACTAATTTAAAAGCTTGGTTGTTTACCATCATGAAAAACACGTTCATTACGCAATACCAGCGAATGGTTCGTCGAAATACCTTTATTGATACTACTGAGAATTTACACTTCATTAACTCACAAGAATCTTTACAAATCAATGGAGCATTATCTGAGTTTGTGCGTGAAGATTTGGAAAAGGCTTTAGATCAAACAGATGAGATGTATCGATTACCCTTTTTGATGTATTTCAGAGGATTTAAATACCATGAGATTTCGGAGAAATTGGACTTGCCTATTGGTACGGTTAAAAATCGAATCCATATTGCCCGTAAGGAATTAAAGAAAAAGTTATACATGTACGCGTAAAATTTCAGAATTGATTAGTTTTTTGGTTAACAGAAGAAATAAGTAAAAAGTCAGATTTTGTCTGGCTTTTTCTTTTACGCTGCGCAGCTCTTTTCAAAAGATGGTTATATTTGTTTAGGTTCGGTTAATTGGATAGGATGAAAAAGAAAAAGGTAATTGTTATTGGTGCTGGCTTTTCAGGAATATCGACGGCGACAGCTTTGGCCAACCTAGGATATGAGGTACAGGTATTGGAAAAGAATGCAGAACCAGGAGGAAGAGCCCGAGTTTTTAGAGAAGGGGGATTTGTATTTGATATGGGTCCAAGCTGGTATTGGATGCCTGACATTTTTGAAATCTATTTTAGTAAATTTGGAAAAAAGCCTTCTGATTATTATGAACTGAAACGTCTAGACCCATCCTATTCAGTCATATTGTCTGATTCAGAGGTTATTGATATTCCTGCTGACATGGAGGGAATTAAAGCCCTGTTTGAATCGTATGAGGAAGGAGCTTCCGCTCAATTAGACAAATTTTTAAAACAAGCCGCCTATAAGTATCGCGTGGGTATTCAGGATTTTGTTTGGCGCCCTTCGGTGAAAATCACAGAATTTTTAAGTTTAAAGCTGTTAGTGGATGCCATCCGGATGGATGTCTTTTCCTCCTTTTATAAGCATATCCGTAAATTTTTTAAGTCGGAAACCATTTTGAAATTAATGGAATTCCCCATTTTGTTTTTAGGAGCCATATCACAAAATACACCAGCTATGTATAGTTTGATGAATTTTGCTGAGATAACGCTGGGAACCTGGTACCCCATGGGTGGAATGCACCAGATTGTGAATGGCATGGTTGCCTTGGCAGAAGAAAAGCAAGTGAAGTTTACTTATAATGCCGAAGTAAAAGGCTTTGAAATAGTCAATAAACATGTTCGGGCGGTAAAGACTGCCAAGGGCTTAATTGAAGCAGATATGGTGGTGGCCAGTGCGGATTACCATTGGGTAGAACAATTGTTAGGAGATGATTTCAGAAACTATTCTGAGGAGTATTGGGATAAGCGTGTCATGGCTCCCTCATCCTTGTTGTTTTATCTAGGTATTTCCAAACGTCTACCCAAACTGAAACATCATAATTTGTTTTTTGATCGTGATTTTTCTGTGCATTCTCACGAGATTTATACTGATCCATCCTGGCCGTCGGAACCCTTATTTTATGCCAGTGCCCCTTCAGTCACAGACCCCTCCGTAGCACCAGAAGGATGTGAAAACCTCTTTTTGTTGATACCTATCGCTCCCAATTTAGAAGATACAGAAGCACACAGGGAAAAGTATTTCCTTCAGTTAATGGATCGCTTAGAAGCATATTGTGGAGAAAATATTCGAGATTTTATTGTGTATAAGCGTTCTTATGCGCATCAAGATTTTATGTCGGATTACCATGCATTTAAGGGGAATGCCTATGGATTAGCCAATACCTTATTTCAAACCGCTATTTTAAAACCTAGTTTGAAAAATAAGAAATTAGATAATTTGTATTACACGGGCCAATTGACTGTTCCAGGCCCAGGTGTTCCACCTTCCTTAATTTCTGGATTGGTGGTAGCCAATGAAGTAGATAAATCCCTAAGAAAATAGCATGACCCAGATTGATTTATATCAGCGTGTTTCTTTGGCTTGTTCCAAATTGTTGACTAATGCCTATTCCACTTCCTTTTCATCAGGAATAAAGACGTTGGCAAGCCGGTTTCACGATCCTGTTTATGCGATTTATGGATTTGTTCGTTTGGCAGATGAAATTGTAGATACTTTTCATGACCACGATAAAAAGGTTTTATTTGAGCGATTCAAAAAAGATACTTATTGGGCTTTGGATGAAAAAATAAGTTTGAATCCAATCCTAGAATCGTTTCAACGGGTTTTTCATGAATATGACATGGAGCGAGAATTAGTGGATGCATTTTTATATTCCATGGAGCTTGATTTGTTTGAAACCCAGTATGATGAAGCGGGGTATAAAAGATACATATATGGATCAGCAGAGGTGGTAGGATTAATGTGTTTACATGTGTTTTGTCGAGGGGATATATTAGCCTATCAAGCCTTAAAAACAGATGCCTGTGCTTTAGGGTCCGCTTTTCAGAAAATTAATTTTCTGCGAGATATCAAATCGGATTTTGAAGAGAGAGGAAGGGTGTATTTTCCCCATATCGACTATCTGACCATGACCGAAAAGGATAAAAAGGAAATAGAAGCAGATATTCAGTTGGATTTTGATGCAGGATTGCGCGGAATCAATCGTTTGCCCCATGAAGCTAAAAAGGGGGTACTTTTAGCCTATTTGTACTATACACGGTTATTCGAAAGAATTAAGCAGGCTCCTCTTGAGCAAATTAAAGAACAACGTATTCGCGTTTCAGATGGGGAGAAATTGTGGATTTATATTAAACAGATGAGTAGCCTTCTCTAAGAGTCATGGGCCATTTGTAAATAGATAATCATGTCTTTAAACGAAGCTGTCAACCCCAAGAGGTTGACAGCTTCGTTTATAATCAGATGGAGGAAGCATTAATTCTTTGATCCTGTAACTGCCCCAGCCGCTTTTTTAGCATTTTGTGCTTCTTGCATCGGGTTAGCTTGACCAGCACCATAGCTTCTCGGTTGGGCTTTAAATAATTGAACACGCGTAGGTTGTGCGGGTTCACGAGGGAATGAATTATCGTCTGCATCAATATCAGCGATTTCATAAAATGGATCAAGTGTCCATTTTGCCACCTTTTTACTGGTCGGGATGATTTTTTTCGCCTGCACATCATTTAATCGCCAAATTTCTGCGGGAAAACGAAGTACTTCTTCGGTACCATCTTCAAAGGTTAATTTAACAATAACGGGCATAGGTAAACCGCCCTTATTTTTAAAATTAACCACATAGAAATTCTTTCCTTCGGCTACCAATTTGCGCTCATCATCAGATAATGAAGCTAAATAGTCTTGGAATTTTTTCTTTTCTGCATCTGAGGTGGCAAAACGGTCATAGCTGTTGTAGAAGTCCTTCATGTCGGGCTCTTTTTCAACCACCGTTTCCTTGATATCTGTTTTATTGCGGATATTTGAAATAGTCTCCCTTTTGGCGGTAAAATCGGCCTTGGATTTAGCTTTTTGGGCTATAGGATCTTGGTTGTCAATGCCATACCAATCCACTGTTTCAATCGATTGATTGACGGGCTCTGTTCCATAGAACCATCCTCTCCAAAACCAATCCAAATCTACCCCAGAAGCATCTTCTAAGGTACGGAAGAAATCAGCAGGATAAGGTTGTTTGAATGCCCAGCGTCTTGCGTATTCTTTGAATGCATAATCAAATAACTCACGGCCCATCACCGTCTCACGAAGGATGTTTAAAGCAGCAGCTGGTTTAGCATAAGCATTATTCCCAAAATCCATGATGTTTTCTGAGTTGGCCATTACAGGAACCTGGTTTTTAGCATCTAAACGCATGTAAGGAATGATGCTTTGAGCTTCTCCTCGTCTAGCTGGGAAATTACGATCCCATTCTTGCTCGGCTAAATATTGACAGAACGTGTTTAAACCTTCATCCATCCATGACCATTGTCTTTCGTCAGAATTGATGATCATAGGGAAGAAATTGTGCCCAACCTCATGAATAATGACCCCAATCATGCCATTCTTTACATTTTCGGAATAGGTGCCATCCGCTTCTGGACGACCGCCATTGAATGAAATCATTGGGTATTCCATTCCACCCCCCAAAGTAGCATGGCATGAAATAGCTACAGGATATGGGTAAGCCACGGTTCTTTTAGAATAGGAGCGTAAGGTATGGGCCACTACCATGGTGGAATATTTCCCCCAAAGTGGATTCCCTTCTTTAGAATAATAGGACATAGCCCATACTTTTTTCCCTTCTACATCTACTTGCATGGCATCCCAAATGAATTTACGGGATGCAGTAAAAGCAAAATCACGAACATTGTCAGCCTTGTAGATCCACGTTTTTTTACCAGTTGGTTTTCCTTTTTCAGCTTGCTCAGCTTCTTCTTGATTGACTATTTCAACAGGTCGAGTCGCTGTTTTTGCCTTATCCCAACGTTTTAATTGAGTAGCAGTCATCACCTGATTAGGATTCAACAATTCTCCTCCAGCACCTACGACTATATCATTAGGAGCTGTGATAGCCACTTTATAATTACCAAAGTTTAAGGTAAATTCTCCTTGGCCTAAAAATTGCTTATGTTGCCAGCCATATACATCGTTATAAACAGCCATTCTAGGGAACCAATGTGCGATAAAATAATTGGCATTCCCATCTTTGGCAAAAAACTCATATCCTGACCGACCGTAATATTCCGTGATTAAATAATTCCAATCAATGGCAAAACTTACGCTAGCACCTGATTTAACGGGAGTAGCTAAGTCGATACGCATCATCGTTTGGTTAATGGTGTAACGTAAAGCATTTCCTTTGATGTCTTTTACCGCCGTAATTTTGTATCCATAACTTTTAGGATCCGTTAGTTCTTTAAAAGCGGAGGCAGAAATACCATTTTTGATATCGCCGGTTTTGGTCGTACTACCTGCCGACCCTTTTTCAAATAGATTTTGGTCTAATTGCAGCCATAAATAAGGTAATTCATCCGGTGAATTATTGAAATAAGTGATGGTCTCTGAACCCGTGATTTTTCTATTGATATCATCTAATTCAACTTTGATATCATAATCTGCGCGTTGCTGCCAGTAATCTTTACCAGGTGAACCACTAGCCGTACGATAACTATTAGGCGTGGGCAGGATGGATTCTAATTGCTCGAATCGATTGTTCGCATTATAAGTTCCAGCTGGAGATTGGCCAAAAATAGGACTAGCAAAAAGTCCTAGTAAAAGGAGGAAGAATAGTTTTTTTGTCATTGATGAGCTCTTTTTTTTCAAAAATAGAAAAAAGATTTTACTCTTTGTTCATCTAATCAAAACGCTCCGTTTATTATTAGGTAAGAGAGACTAAAAAAAAAGACAGATAGCTATTTTAGTCTTGGGTAGATTTTGTAGTTTTGAGGCTTATAGATATAAATTAAACTATTGAACCATGAGTGTGATTATAGGCCAAAAAGAATATTTCAAAGGCATCGAAAAAATTAAATTTGAAGGAGTTGATTCGGACAACCCTTTAGCATTTCGTTACTATGATGAAAATAGAGTAGTAGCGGGTAAAACCATGAAGGAGCACCTTCGTTTTGCTATTGCCTATTGGCACTCATTCTGTGGAGATGGTTCAGATCCGTTTGGACCGGGTACCCATCATTATCCATGGGATGTTGCATCTGACCCACGTCAACGTGCAGCTGATAAAGCGGATGCTGCATTTGAATTTATTACCAAAATTGGCGCACCTTTTTATTGTTTTCACGACGTGGATGCGATCGATCAATCCAATGATCCCAAAGAATTCGCCAGTCGAGTGCAATATATTTCTGACATCTTTGCCAAGAAACAGGCAGAAAGTGGTGTACAGCTACTATGGGGAACAGCTAACTTGTTTTCTAATGAGCGTTATATGAATGGCGCATCGACTAACCCCAATTTTGAAGTAGTAGCTCATGCTGGTGCTCAGTTAAAATCAGCCATTGATGCAACTATCAAATTAGGTGGTCGTGGTTATGTATTCTGGGGAGGTAGAGAAGGATATATGTCTTTATTGAATACCAACATGAAGCGTGAGCGTGAGCATTTTGCTCGTATGTTACATACTTGTGTGGAATATGCTCGCAGAAATGGATTTACAGGTAAGTTCTTCATTGAGCCAAAACCATGTGAGCCAACCAAACATCAATATGATTATGATTCTGCTACTGTGATTGGATTCTTGAGAGAGTTTGATTTATTGTCAGAATTTGGCTTAAATCTAGAGGTTAACCACGCTACATTAGCAGGTCATACTTTTGCACATGAGTGCCAAGTGGCTTCTGATAATGGCATGTTAGCTTCTTTGGATGCTAACCGTGGTGACTACCAAAATGGCTGGGATACGGATCAATTCCCAACGGATATTTATGAGTGGGCTGAAGCTATGGCCATTGTTTTACGTCAAGGTGGATTAGCTGGTGGTGGTATTAACTTTGATGCGAAACGTCGTAGAAATTCTACTGATGCAGCCGATTTATTCTATGCTCACGTAGGTGGAATGGATACCATTGCGCGATCGTTATTGATTGCAGATAAGATTTTGACTCACGGAGAAATGGATAAACTGAAAGCTGCTCGTTATGCTAGCTTTGATTCAGGTAAAGGTGCTGAATTTGAACAAGGTAAGTTGAAATTAGAAGACTTGTATCAAATTGCCACCGAAATTGGTGAGCCAGCATTGATATCTGGAAAGCAAGAATATTTAGAAAATTTATTGGGCAGATTTGTCTAAGAAAATGAAAAAAATACTCATTGTATTGCTGTTGATTTACAGCAATGTTAAAGCAGCAGGGCCGAAAGACCCTGCTCTTTTTTCTAGTGCCAAGCCTTGGGCTTATTGGTGGTGGCCAGGTAGTGCTGTTTCTGAGAAAGGAATAACACATAATCTAGAAGCCTTTACCAAGGCAGGTTTTGGAGGATTGCACATCATTCCTATCTATGGGGCAAAAGGGTATGAAAAGCAATTTTTGAATTACTTGAGTCCAGCATGGAATAATAAATTGACCTTTGTCCTGAAGGAAGCCAAAAGGTTACATCTCGGGATTGATTTAACTTTAGGAACAGGTTGGCCATACGGAGGTCCGCAAATTGGACTATCCGAAGCGGCTAAGGCTTATAAGATTCAATCCATGAATTTGTCTGAAGGAGAACATGTCGCTAGCATTTCTCCAGCATTAGATAAATTTCCCAATTCTCAATTAGTATCCATTACGTCTTATCAAGGCAACAATTTTCAAGAAGATTTATGGCTTTTGTATCAACAAGGTAAATTGTCAAGCTGGAAAGCAAAAACGTCTAATACAGTCATTTATCTGTTTTATCAAACCTTAACCCAACAAAAAGTCAAACGAGCAGCTCCCGGTGGAGAGGGATTGGTGATGGACCATTTTTCTCAAGAAGCATGGGATGCGTATAAACAACCTTTTGCCGCACTTTTGAAAAAATCACATGCTCCACTCAGAGCCATTTATACCGATTCTTATGAAGTTTATGGGGCCAATTTCAGCCCTCGCATATTTGATGAGTTTAAACGGATTAATGGCTATGATCTACGCCATTACTTGCCTGTATTGGCGGCAGCCAAAGCCGAGGACGAATTTCAAAATCAAGTGTGGGCGGATTATCACCGTACCTTGGCTGATATGTTGCTCAATCAATTTACTAAACCTTGGTCCAAATGGATTAAAAACCAAGGCTTCTTAAGTCGAGACCAAGCACATGGATCTCCCGGCAATTTGATTGATTTATATGCATCGGTGGATATTCCAGAGACTGAATTTTTCGGAAGTAAGCCCTATACCATTCCGGGGTATCGTATAGACCCAGATTATGACAGCGTGCGATTTGGCATACCGGATTTGCGGAATATTAAATTAGCCTCATCTGCGGCTGATATCATGGGTAAAAAACTGGTTTCTTGCGAAACAGCTACGTGGTTAGGTAACCATTTTAAGGTTTCTTTAGCTCAAGTAAAACCCATCATCGATGAAGTTTTTGTAGGAGGGGTGAACCATGTATTTTACCATGGCGCTACCTATTCTCCACCTGAAGTGGCTTGGCCAGGTTGGTTATTTTATGCTAGTACCAATTTTAATCCTCAAAGTCATTTTTGGGGTGCTTTACCAGAACTGAATAAATACATTGAAACATGTCAAAGCATGTTGCAGAAGTATCCTACGGATTCCGACTTGCTTTTGTATTTTCCTATGGAAGATATTTGGCATGAAAGAAATGCATCTGGGAAAACCCACGCCCTTGATTTACATGCCAATAGTCGAGATTGGATGATTCAAACGCCTTTTGGCAAGTGGTCCAATGCCTTACAAAACCGAGGTTTTCAGGTGGATTATGTGTCAGATTATTTGCTTAGTACTTTGCAAGTGGTAGCTCCCAAAAAATGGAAGGCCCCTTCTGGGAATATGTATAAAATGTTGCTGATTCCTCCTAGTACCCATTTGTCATTAGAAACCATGGAACTTTTGGCAAGCTGGGTGAAACAAGGAATGCCCGTTTATTTTTTAGAACATATTCCTTCGGTGGCAAGTACTTGGAATTATACGGAGGAACAAAAAGAGCGCTGGAATAAGGCGCGAGAAAGCTTTCTTTTGAGGGTGTTGTCTGATCCTGCAGATGCATTGACTCGCCATGCGGTGAGTAAGGAGACTATGGTAGAACAAGGACTTTCTTTTATTCGAAAGAGAACGGAAAATGGCTTTGCTTATTTTGTGACCAATTTGTCTAATCAGTTTACGGAAGGCAATATTTCATTGGCTAAATCTAGTGCAGGCATAGAAATGCTGAACCCTCTAACCCAAGAAGTAAAGAAAATTAAATTACCCAAAACTAAGCTACTTTCTCTAGTTTTAGCTCCGGGCGAAAGTCGGATTATCCGTGTATCAAATACTTTCAAGGGCGGAGTTCTGACTGCATTGACGGAAAAAAGTGAGGTTCATATTAAACCTACCAGCAAGATTCAAGTGGATTTTGTGCAAGGTGCGCCCATTTTGCCTCATTCGCAGCAACTAGATGAGTTGAATTATTGGACAAAGGAATCCTCTACGCATCAATTTAGTGGATCCGCTAAATACTCCTTTGATTTTTCATTAACAGCAGAGGAACTAAAATCAGCTAAGGTCCTTCATTTTGACCAAGTGCGTGACTGGGTTAAGGTAAAATTGAATGGAAAAGATTTGGGTATTGTTTGGTCTATCCCATTTCAATTGAACATTCCTACAGGAATATTGAAAGTAGAAAACCACATTGAATTGGAAGTAACGAATGTATCAGCCAATCGGATTCGTCAATTGGATAAGGAAGGTGGCAAATGGAAGAATTTCTATGAAATTAATTTTGTCGACATTCGCTATAACCCATTTGATGCGTCTAATTGGCCTATTACCGATAGTGGTCTTCAAGGAAAACTTTATTTAAGCAATCGATGATAATCCCGGTAGCGCATTTAGTTCAAAAAATGCAATCACATCGTCATGAGGAAAATGCGCATTGGATGAAGAAATACATGCGGGAGCAGTTTCTATTTTTGGGGATAAAGAAACCTATTAGGCATCAATTGTTAAAAGAGTGGTATGCCCAAGAGGGGAGAGGTCTAGATTGGTTTCAAGTGGCTAATGAATTATTTCGTTTAAAAGAAAGGGAATTTCAATACATCGCCTTGGATTATCTTCTGTTAGAGAAAAAAAACTGGGATGAACGTATTCCTCAATTGGTAGAAGATTGGATTGGAGATCAATCTTGGTGGGATGTGGTGGATGTCTTAGGGCCACATGTGATGGGAAATTATGTATTGAAACATCCCGATCAACGAGATTATTGGATTCAGCGATGGATGTCTTCGGGTAATTTTTGGTTGCAACGAGTTTGTCTATTATTTCAATTGACATATAAGCATAAAACGGATGTGGTATTGCTGGCCCGATTGATTCAAGAGCTATCCGAGGAGAAAGAGTTTTTTATCCAGAAAGCGATAGGCTGGTCATTAAGGCAATATGCCCGAGTGGATGGAGTTTGGGTGAAGGATTTTGTTCAATCGAATAATTTGGCCCCATTGAGTAGGAGAGAAGCGCTCAAACACCTATAAAAAAGCCTTGTCGAGCCGTTGAAGGCTGACAAGGCTTTTACATAATAAAGGTGTATATCTAAATTTATCTTTCCTTTATTTATGCCTTATTTCTTTTTTTCATTAAGGCTAATTCATGAGCCGTGTCGTAATAGCTACGCAAATTAGACCAATCAAAGGTATCTGAAATACTCTCAACCCGATTTCTTTGCGTAATTCTTTCTCTTTGAGATTGCTGCGTAAATTTGAATAAATTATGGGCCAATTGCTCCACAGACTCTTGGTAAGTCTGGGATTTGCGATTGACTACGCTGACACCCCATTGTTCATAATCACGCATAATTTGCATGATATAATCCCCAAAACCAGATAGATCAGATGTTACCGTAGGCACCCCTCTAGCCATACATTCCAATGGCGTATATCCCCATGGCTCATAATAACTTGGAAATACCCCTAAATGACATCCGCGAACGAATTGACTGTAATCTAAGCCAAACAAGGGGTTGGTTGAAACGATAAAATCAGGGTGATATACGATTTTGACTTTATCATCCGGATTATTTAATAAATTAGTTCGATGCAAGTTTCGGATGATATCATCTTCTTGTTTTAATAAGTGAGTGACCACTTTAGGTCTAGCATTTGATTTCCAGGTTTGAACCGTTCTTCTTAAACGAAGTCGCCAATATTCATCCACAAAATTGTTTAAATCAGGCAGTTGCAAATTGTTGGATGACGCAGCAGCTAAAAATAGCTTTTCTCCTACCTCTTTTTCTATGGCTGAGCAGTTTTCTCGGATTTCATCCAATACCGCTCTGGAGTGTAATACTTCGGGATCAATGGAATGGTAAGGTTGTTTAGTGACAAAAAACATAACCACCGTTTTCTTGGAACCAATCTCCTTCATTTTTTGATTTAACAAGGCAAGCGCATCCAGCGTTAAATCGTACCCTTTATTGCTATATTCAAATCGTCCAGAAGTAAATAGGTATAGAGTTTGATCCAAATCAAATGCCTGACTTTGGAAAAAATGCCCCATGACAAATTCAGATAGATTCTGCTTGTATTTGGAGTGCAAATTTTGGTGTTCATGCAAAGCCGCAAAACGTTGAATATTTAATCCATTGGGTAAGATGAGCTCAGGTATTCGACCTAGAAAATATTGACATTCTTTTGCCGTAATATCACTGACTGTAGTTAGGACATCTGCTTTTTGTGCGGCTTGTCTTTCGAAACTAGCTTGAGCCTCAATGCCATAATTGACTGCTTCCTTGTGCCAATCAAAGGTATCAATGACATCATAAAAGTTGGGTACATTGCCCGCTAGATAACGCCCTAGCATGGTGGCATGCGTGGTGAATACGGTGGAAATTTTTACTTTTTCTTTCTTTAAATCGGGTAGACAAGTAGAAGCCATCCATTCATGAAAATGAACGATAAGGTCTTTTTTATTTTGGTTTTCTTGTGCCCATTTGCTAATGAAAAGTCGGATTAATTCACCCAAGGCTATCGTCTGATTTACCAGTTCTTCTACGCCTAAGGTGGATATCTTATGGTTTTCCCAAATCCGCCCTTTGATGGCATTGATTTGATCGTAAATAGAAGCAATATCAAAAAGGATAATTTTGGGTTTACCGGTGATCAACCAGTTTCCATAATGAACTTGGTAGCCCTGTTCTCTCATCCACAAAATGGCTCTTTCCATGGGAGTATCTTCCCCTACAGGTAATGCTTCAAATTCTGCGGCAGCCGTTTGCGGGAAATAGGGTCCTAATAAAGCATAGTCATCGCCCCATTTTTCTACCATAGAAGGAACTTTGGTTCGAATAACCGTATAAATCCCACCTACTTGATTACATGTTTCCCAAGCTATTTCGACTAAGAATTTCTTTTTAACTACGGGCTTTCTTGTTTTAACTTCGTTCGTCATAGTGAAAATGATTTAAGACATGTAAGAGGCACTTTCTATTACTTCCGTTTTACCATTTTTGGTAATAGTGAAATTAAAGCCTTTTTGGATAGAATAAGCGCCATATTCCCCTTTTTTATTCATGGCCAAATAACCAACTTGAAATTCCTGGTATTTATAGCGTTTAACAATTCGCATAATAGCCTCTTCACAAGCCTGTTGCGGACTTTTGCCTTGTCGCATAAACTCCACAATCAGAAATGAACCTAAGGTTTTCATGACAAATTCACCTAAACCTGTGGCACAAGCACCCCCCACTTCATCGTCGCAAAATACCGCTCCACCGATGATCGGGGAGTCACCGACGCGCCCATGCATTTTAAAGGCCATTCCGCTGGTAGAACATGCCCCTGCTATTTCGCCTGCTTTGCCTAAAGCCAATAGACCAATGGTATCATGACGTTCAATGTTCACTTTAGGCTCGTATTTGGCTTGTTTTTTCCATTCTAGCCAGGCTTTCTTTGATTTCTCGGTCAGTAAGTCTTGCTTCTTGAATCCTTGAGATAATGCGAATTCTAGGGCTCCTGCACCAGAAAGCATCACGTGAGGTGTTTTTTCCATCACGGCTCTAGCTACTGAAATGGGGTGCATGATATGTTCCAAGAATGTAACTGAACCAGCATTGCCCAGATGATCCATGATGCAGGCATCTAGGGTCACATGGCCATCTCTATCCGGATAGCCACCATAACCCACCGTAGTTTCATTGGGGTCTGCTTCGGGTACCCAAGCACCCGCTTCTACACCGTCCAAGGCTTTACCTGTTTCCATGATTTTTTGGTAACCCGCTTGGGTACCTTTTTCATTTTTCCAAGTGGCTATGATGATAGGTTCAGGGATGGTAGTTTGTTGTTCTAATAATGCAGGACTCGCTAATCCCAAAATTCCGGTAGTTTGTAAAAATGATCTTCTTTTCATTCAAATTTTATGGCCTCGAGCTCTTAAGAAATAATTTTGTTTGTTGATTGAATAACAAATGTGTAAAATTGTCTTTCCAAAGTAAAAAAAAATCTTTGAATTTTCATCTTCAAATTCGTGCCCAACGCATCAATGAGACAATTTAAATCCTTTTTCCCTTTAATCGTAACCTTGATTTGGACTTATGCGCTGCATACCAATTGGGGAACCCTTCCTCCAATGGGTAAATTACTAAGTCCTTTCCATGGATTTTGGGTCAATGCTGAAAAAGCAGATACTTCAGAACAAACGGAAGAGAGTCTGCAAATACCCGGACTGATTGAACCTGTTCAAGTCTTGTATGATGAAATGGCCATACCCCATGTTTTTGCCAAGAATGACCATGATTTATACTTGGCACAAGGTTATTTAACTGCCAAAGACCGTTTATGGCAAATGGAATTTCAAACCCATTTTGCAGGAGGAAGGATATCCGAAATTGTAGGTTCCAAAGGAATGGTTTCCGATCAATTCCAACGTCGAATGGGTGCCGTTTATGGAGCTGAACAATCCTTGAAAGGAATGGTAGAAGATCCCGTGGCAAAAGCTTCCTTGGAAGCCTATTCAGATGGAGTAAATGCATACATAGAAAGTTTAACAGATCGAACTTTACCCTTAGAATATAAATTATTGAATTACCGTCCTGAAAAATGGGAGCCTTTAAAAAGTGCTATTTTTTTAAAGAATATGTCATTCGTATTGGCTTCAGGGACAGATGATTTAAAAATGACCAATATTTTGAGAAAATATGGCAGAGATGTAGCCGAACATTTGTTTCCCAATTATCCATTTGAGGAAAGTCCCATTATTCCAGAAGGTACACCGCTGGATTTCAAACCGCTACCGATACCTGCTGCTCCGGCTGATTTTATTGGATTGGGAAGTACCATGAAAACACCAGAGAAAGATCCCAATACAGGTTCTAATAACTGGGCGGTAGCTGGAAATAAGACCATTTCAGGTATGCCTATTTTGGCCAATGACCCGCACCTGACTTTGTCATTACCTTCCATTTGGTATCAAATGCAATTAGTAGCACCTGGGATCAATGTCTATGGTTCCACCATGCCTGGATCACCTAATGTGATAGCCGGTTTTAATAAGAACATTGCTTGGGGAGTCACCAATGTAGGTTCTGATGTAATGGATTGGTATCAAATCAAATTTAAAGATGCCTCCAAGCTAGAATATTGGCATGATGGAAAATGGAAGAAAACATCGATGAGGATTGAAAAATTTAAAGTGAGAGGAGAGGATGATTTTGTGGATACCGTGTTTTTTACCCACCATGGGCCAGTGGTTTATTTGAGTCATGAAAAACCATTCCGTTCGAATATTCCAGTAGGACACGCCTTGAAATGGATTGCTTTAGAAAAATCGAGAGAGGTTTCCGCATTTTATCAATTGAATCGTGCCGCTAATTATGAGGATTATAAAGCTGCCATTACCCATTTTTCTGCCCCTGCTCAAAACTTCGTGTTTGCTAGTAATCAGGGAGATATTGCACTTTGGGTCAATGGAAAGTTTCCATTGAAAGCAAATTTGCAGGGTAAATATTTACTGGATGGTACGGATCCTGCGGCAGATTGGAAAGGCTATATTCCACATGATCAGGATCCCCATGTTAAAAACCCTTCAAGAGGCTTTGTGAGCTCTGCCAATCAGTTTTCAGTAGACAAAAGCTATCCATACTATTTGGGATGGCAGTTTGCTCCATCAGATCGCGGTCGAAGAATAAACGAACGCTTGACAGTCATGAATAAGGCTACCGTGGATTCATTGCGAGGTTTACAAAATGATAATTTCAATATTCGGGCTCGTCGATTATTACCTTTATTATTACCACATGTTAGTAATCCGAATCCTCAAATGGCAGCGGCATTAGAAGTCCTTAAAAAATGGGATTTGCAAAATTCCAAAGAGTCGATTGGAGCGACCATCTTTGAAAATTGGGTGATTTTATTGCAGTCTTCTCTTTGGGATGATGAATTCAATGCTGACGAAAAGGCTCCCATGAATATTCCAACAGTAGATCGTACGCTGAAATTAATCATCGAAGAGCCAGGGGCAATTTGGTGGGATAATGTGAAATCAAAAAACAAAAAGGAAAGTATGGGCGATATTATTCGTACTTCTTTTCAAGCAAATATTGATAGCTTAATCAAGCTGCATGGTCCATTAGGGGCTGATTGGGTTTGGTATAAACATAAGCAAACTGGGGTTAGGCACTTAATTCCGGGCATGGATGCATTGAGTCGATTGAATATTCCGATTGGAGGAGGAGGTTCTATTGTCAATGCTTCTACCACGAAAACAGGCCCATCTTGGAGATTGGTGGTTGAATTATCCAAATCTGGCAACCCAAATGCCTATGGAGTGTATCCAGGAGGGCAGTCTGGAAATCCAGGGAGCTCTCATTACGATGACTTAATTGATACTTGGGCCAAAGGAGAATTGAGACCCCTTTTATTCTTGAATCAGGCGGACCAAAAAACCAATCGAATTCGCAAAAAAATGATTTTAACTAAGTAATTATGGCACAACGTAAAATGAATATATCTTTTGCCCTCACTGTGGTGCTTATCATGGTCATTGTAGGCGCTATCGTTCAAACATATTTACCCTGGTATGCCATGGGAATTGCCTTTGGAATTATTTCCTTCTTTTTAGCTTTACCTAGTAAATCAGCCTTTTTAATTGGCTTGGGTTCAGGTTTTGTTTTATGGGCATTAGTCGCTATTTGGATGGATAGCCAATTTCCTAGTACATTACCTTCTCGTATGGCGCAAATTTTACCTTTAGGTGGAAGTGTAGTGGCTTTATACTTGGTGACAGGTATATTTGGAGGTTTGACTGGTGCTTTATGGTCCTGGGCAGGTTCAAAATTGAGAGGAAATCATTGAAAATTGTAATTTTTTAGGACAACTGAATAAGACCTTGTATCTTTACGTCCTAGTCATTTTTAAACATTATACCCCGTGAAAAATCTTCATTATGCTTGGTTAGTAGTTTTAACTTTTGCTATTGCTTATTTGTACTTTAAACCAGCAGGATCATCTGCAGGAATTGGTGTTATTACCACTGACGGAAAGAGAATCGTTTTTGTTAATTCAGATTCCCTGTTGAATAATTACCAATTCTACAAAGACGCTCAAAAAGAGTTTGAAAATAAAGGATACCGTTTACAAGTTGATTTAGGTCAAAAAGAACGCGCGCTTCAAGGCGAATTGCAAGCGATTCAACAACGAGCTTCTGCTATGACACAAGCAGAATTGCAAGCAGCTGATATGACTTTGAAAAAGAAAGGAGCTGAGTTGCAGCAATATAGCCAGCAAAAGCAAGCTGAGTTAGGTCAAGAACAAGCGAAGAAAAACGAAGAGTTATACAATAACATTCGTGAGTATATCACTAAAGTGAACAAAGAGAACAAATACGAATTCGTTTTGGGTTATTCTAAATTAGGTGGCGGTATTTTATTTGCCGATGCTTCTGTAGATGTTACTCAAAAAATGATCGAAGGTTTGAACAAAGAATACGCTGCCAAAAAAACAGGTAAGTAATCTTTTAAACTCGAAAAAGCCACGCAGTGAATCTGTGTGGCTTTTTTATTTGTAGCATTATGGCAAAAGAAAAAATTCAAAAGAAAGTTGAAATCCAGAATAGAAGGGCTTCTTTTGAATATGCATTTTTAGAAACCTGGACAGCGGGATTGGTTTTAACTGGTACGGAGATAAAATCCATCCGTCAAGGTAAAGCTAACCTGACAGATGCCTATTGCCTTTTTATGCAAGATGAATTGTATGTGAGAAATATGCATATTTCCATGTATGAGGAAGGGACCCACTTCAATCACACACCTCTTCGAGATCGGAAATTATTATTATCAAAAAGGGAGTTAAAAAAGCTTCAAAAGGAATTAAAGAATGTGGGTCTGACGATCATTCCTACGCGTTTATTTATTTCAGACAAGGGTTATGCCAAATTAAACATTGCCTTAGCAAAGGGTAAAAAGAGTTTCGATAAACGGGAAGATATCAAGGAAAAGGATGTTAAGCGAGAAATGGCTAGGCAATTGACTTAAGCCTATTTTCTAAAGCGTTTAGCCATTTTTACAGCGGCCATAATGAGTATTCCAAAGAGGGTAAATCCAACTAACCCGTAAAGCCAATCTAGGCTATTTTTCCCCACTACCAAAAAGACTACGGATACCAGTAAAATGGTCGCAATTTCATTGAACAGGCGAAGTTGAGGTCCAGAGAAAATGAAATTCTGCCGACGAAACTGTAAGATGATATGGCGGCAATAAAAATGGTAGATGGTAATTCCAACGACAAAGGCGAGCTTTAGGTGTAACCAAGTATGTTGTCCAAATCCATCCCACCATTGAAGATATATCAAACCCAAGCCTGTTATCCAAGTTAAAAACATGGCAGGAATCATGATGGCATTGAATAATACCTGTTGCATTTTTTCAAATTGCGCGGAAAGGATGCTACGCTCAGGCTCTGTTTTATCCTGAGATTCTGCGTGATAAACCAATAGACGGGGTAAATAGAATAATCCAGCAAACCAACTTACCACAAAAATGATGTGCAGTGATTTTATAATTGGATAGATCATTGTCTTTGGTAACGTTTGAAAAAACTATTGACTTTTAGTTGAATGACTCCAAAGATAGCTTCTTTAAAAATATTGGCAGACATTTTACTTTCCCCTTTCGTTCGATCAGTGAAAATAATAGGAACTTCTACAATCGTGAAACCATATTTCCAAGTTGTGAATTTCATTTCGACTTGGAATGCATAGCCAATGAATTTGATTTCGTGAAGCGGAATGGTTTCTAAGACTTGTCTACGGTAACAAACAAATCCTGCTGTGGCATCTTGGATGGGCATTCCTGTAATAAAACGAACGTAAAAACCGGCAAAATAGGACATCAAAACACGTCCTATTGGCCAATTGACCACATTAACGCCATTGATATATCGTGAACCAATAGCCATGTCAGCACCTTGTTCACACGATTGATATAGTCGAATTAAATCATCAGGATTATGGGAAAAATCAGCATCCATTTCAAAGATAAAATCGTATTGCTTTTCAATACAGTAATTAAATCCCGTAATATAGGCTGTACCTAATCCTAATTTACCTTGGCGTTCTATTAGGTGGATTCTATCAGGAAAGGACGATTGAACTTGTTTTACTACCTGTGAAGTTCCGTCAGGGGAGCCATCATCTACAATGAGTAAATCGAATAGAGGATCTAGGCTCATCACCTTTTCGATAATGGCTTGGATGTTTTCAATTTCATTGTAAGTCGGGATGATGACTATCCTCGAATTCATAAATTTATTTTTTTGAGTAGCAAAAACATTCAGTAATGTGGTCGTTAACTAGGCCTGCAGCTTGCATAAATGAATAGCAAATGGTAGGACCAACGAATTTAAAACCGTATTTCTTCAGGGATTTGCTCATGGCTAATGAGAGTTCCGTACTGCTAGGCAATTCTTGATGACTGAAGAAGTGGTTTTGTAAGGGGGTGAAACTCACAAATTCCCAAATGTAGCGGTCAAAGCTACCAAATTTTTCCTGAATTTTGATAAATGCTTGTGCATTCATTTTAACGGCATTGATTTTTAACCTATTTCGAATAATTTTGGGATTTGCGAGGCATTCCTGCAGTTTTTCATCCGTCCATTGAGCGATTTGATGATAATCAAATTGGTCAAAAGCCTCTCTGAAATCCTCTCTTTTTCGTAAAATAGTAATCCAACTTAAGCCTGATTGAAAACCTTCTAATATCAAAAGTTCAAACAGTTTTTGCTCATCATGAAGCGGCTTTCCCCACTCGGTATCATGGTAAGTTATATATAGTGGGTCGGAAGAAACCCATGCACATCGAGTTTGATTCGTCATATGTAGGAATTAGTCTGCAAGCAAGCAAATTTATAGGGATTTGCCTTGTTAAAAACTGATAAATTCACAAAAGCCGAATTGCTTGCTTGTATAAGCCAAAATCCTAAGAAATATTTTTTACCTTTGGGATTAGAAAAGGGTGTGTAATTTTTTCTTAAAGATTGTCACTTAATAGGGAATTTGGTAAAAGCCAAAACTGTCCCCGCAACTGTAAGTTTTTGTAAAAACATTTATCGATCTAAGGCCACTGGATTTTCTGGGAAGGCAGATAAGTGATGAAAACGAGTCAGGAGACCTGCCTTTTTCAATTCTTGATGTCGCATTACGGTGGATGAGACGAGGTCGAGCGTTCGAGTATTTTTTCAATTTTATAGCCGAGAGGCTAAACATCATGTTTCATTTTAAATCGCAATGCTTGGCATTGGGGGCAATTTTATTCCCTAGCGCCGTGGTTTTTGCTCAGCAATCTGCTGACTCTCAATTATTGTCTGAGGTACAAGTATCTGCACCAAAGTATCCTCAAAAATTAAATCAAACGGGGAAAGTGATTAGTTTGATTAGCCGGGCTCAATTAGACCAAATGGCTGGTAAAAGTTTGGCAGAAGTCCTGCAAAGTCAAGTGGGAATTTCAGTAAACGGGGCACGAAGTGCACCTGGTTCTAATCAAGAAATATATGTTCGTGGAGCCAACACAGGACATGTCTTATTATTGATTGATGGCTTTCCTGTTAATGATCCATCACATATCTCACAAGTAATGGATTGGAACTTATTGGATATCAGTTCTTTGGAGCGGATTGAGGTTTTGAAAGGAGGGCAATCCACGTTGTATGGTTCTGATGCCATGGCTGGGGTAATCAATTTGGTGACTCAAAAATCTAGTTCCAAGCAAGTGCAAGGTCATGTTCAAATTCAAGCTGGAAGTATTGGTGAGTTGAATACAACAGCTCAAGTTCGAGGCTCTATCGCTAAGAATCAATGGAATGTACAGGTTCGTGATTTTGTCAGTCAAGGGTATTCTGCTGCGAAAGACACGGTTGGGAACTATGAGAAAGATGGTTTCCGTCAGCAACAAGTACATGTGGGCTGGTCGCGACCTATTGGTGAAAAGTCTTGGTTGGATGTTTATTATCAATGGAATGCCAATCGAAGTAATTTAGATGCTGGACCCTATGCAGACGAAAAAGATTATACTGCCAAGGCAAATTCTAGTTCCTTACGTTTGCAATATCAATACAAGGGATTGAACACAAGCTGGTATTTACGAGCTTTTCATGAGATCATACATCGTGAATTCACCAATGATTCTTCTTTTATTGCAGCAAATGCTTGGACAAATTTTTCATTTTCGACATATCAAGGGAAAAGCCAAGGGCTTGAATGGTATGGCAAGTGGTCATTGGGAAAAGAATTTGTATTGTTAGCAGGTACGGAATATCGGTATCAGAATACCTTACAATCGGATTATTCCATTAGTGCTTTTGGCCGATATGATTCACCGTCTTTAGCTCCAGAAAAAGCCAATCAATCCATTTGGGCAACGTATGCCACCATTCAGAAGAATTGGAATATGGGAGGAATAGAAGTAGGAACTCGTTGGAATAAATCATCCAATTTTGGCGATTTTATCACGTTTAATATTAATCCTTATGTGTTTTTGTCAAAGGAATGGAAGCTATTTGCCAATGGCTATACTGGATTTAAAGTTCCGTCTTTGTATCAATTATATTCTCCTTATGGGAATAGTGATTTGAAACCAGAATTAGGGTCAACCTTGGAATTTGGTTTGTCCTTTAGGGATGCAGTATGGTCGGCACGAGTGGTTGGTTTTCAGAACAAGGTAAAGGATGGTATCGTATTTCAATCCAAGAATGTAGATCCATATGGACAATATGTCAATGTATCAAAGCAAAGTACTCAAGGGATAGAAGTAGAAGGAGCTATTCATTTGGGGCAATTCAACTCGACGATTAATTATACATTTTTAGATGGTACTATGACGAATAAATTTGGAGGAAAGGATAGTACTTATTCCTCTTTGATTAGACGACCAGCGCATACTGTGGTTTTGAATTTGGGGCTTCGCTTAAGTAGCAAATGGCAGGTATCTATGTTGCATCATTGGCAAGCGAAAAGAACAGACTTTGTATATGATGAAGCATTGTTTTCTGTCGTATCTAAGGAATTGAAGCCATATGTCTGGGCAGAGTTACAAAGTAGCTATCAGTTGAATAAGCATATATATGTCAATCTTTTAATTAAGAACGTATATAATCAAGCTTTTGTAGAATCTTACGGATATGCGACTCAGCCATTGAATGCAGTTTTGGCGCTTAAGTATCGTTGGTAGTTGACCAACACTGGCAAGGTTTTAAACCTTGCCAGTGTTAGTCAAATTTATCTTTTTTATGCTTTTCAAGAAGGCTTAAAACGGATAAAGTTTTCTAAATACCAATGAATTGATATTTAGAAAATTAATCCAATAAGTTGAAGGAGTTTTTAATTTTAAAAAGGCAATTTTACCAACGCTGTCAAGGTTTTAAACCTTGACAGCGTTACAAATGTTAAGGCTTAAATCGCTCATAGACGTCCTTCCCTGAAACAGGGTCTTTGCCAAATAATTCAATGTAATTGACAGAAGGCATGAATTTACTTTCATCCACACTGACAAACACTCGTTTTAATACTTGCAGCCTCCCATTGATGGGGAATAGTGCGATAGGTACACCTTTGGGATCCAGTTTGACAACAAATTTTCTTTTACGATAGGCCAAGAAATAACCTTCATAGGAAGGTTCTAATTCACTATTGATTTTATTTGTATACAACCCATAGGCTAAGGTTTTTTGAATGGAAGATAATTCTTCTTGTTGGCCTTTTTCCGCATAGCGAATCCAATAGGTGTGTACAGGACTTTTAGCATTCAGCGTTTTACTAGCTGTTAAATTGGCATCATAAATCACCACATTCGAATTGGAACTACGCTGAATGTAGAATAATCGAATAGCACTTTCAGGAGGATTAGGGAATATTTCAGCTGTGGCTAATGCAGGTACTATACCCATTACTAGCCACAGGAAAATACGAATAAAAGCAGACGGTAGGTTCAATGTAAAGCCTCGATGAAATAAGAAAATGATTATTGTTTTTCCATTTTTTCAACGATTTCCTCAGAAATACCCACGCAAGAAAATCCTCCATCATGGAATAAGTTTTGCATCGTTACTTTACGAGTTAAATCTGAAAATAAGGTGATGACATAATCAGCACATTCATCAGCTGTAGCGTTTCCTAAAGGAGACATTTGATTTGCGTACTCATAGAAAGCATTGAAACCACTAATTCCAGTTCCTGCTGTGGTCTTGGTAGGCGATTGGGAAACAGTATTGATACGTACCCCTTTGGCTTTGCCATAATGGTAGCCATAAGATCTAGCAATGGATTCAAGCATCGCTTTGGCTTGAGCCATATCCGTATAATCAGGGAATGAACGTTGAGCCGCAATGTAAGAAAGTGCCACTACAGAACCTCCTTGGGCGATAGCATCTTTTTTCTGAGCTACTTGTAGCATTTTATGAAAAGAAAGAGCAGAAACATCCAATGATTTTAAAAACCATTCGTAGTTTAAATCTCCATATTCACGTCCTTTACGAATATTGGTACTCATGCCAATGGAATGTAGTACAAAGTCGATTGGCCCGCCTAAAAATTCGATGGACTCATCGTATAATTTTTCTAAGTCTTCAATCGACGTGGCATCAGCACCGATTACTTTAGCACCGCATTTTTCGGCTAGGTGATTGATTTCGCCCATACGCATAGCGAGTGGAGCATTAGTCAAGGTGAAAGTGGCTCCTTCTTCGTGAGCTCTTTCTGCAATTTTCCAGGCGATGGAATCTTCATTTAATGCGCCTGAGATAATACCTCTTTTTCCTTTTAGTAATTGATATGCCATAAGAAGCGATCTAGATCGATTGAAATTTTGTGATTTTGCCTCCAAAGTAACGAATTTTTTCTCAGAATTGAATGGATTTATCCATCTCAAATACCATTCTATTTGCTGAATGGGTTGTTATTTAGAAAATTATGCGTAAATTGCAGAGGAAATTTAAGAAATGAAGAGGGGTTTTTAATCCCTCTTTTTGTTTTCAATTGAAAAAGCATGGGTGATTTATCAGAAAAAATTAGGGAGTGGTTGTTGGCTTATGTGGGAGATGGTCCTATTTTTTTAGTGGATTTGCAGGTTTCTCAAGGAGCTAAGCGTAGCCTAGTAACGATCTTAGTGGATACATTAGAAGGTATTTCCATTGATGAATGTGCTTTGTTGAGTCGTAAATTGGCCCATCACATCGAAGAAAATGTATGGATTGAGGAGGCTTATAATTTAGAAGTTTCTTCTCCGGGTTTGGATTTCCCATTAACACAGGGTTGGCAGTTTCAAAAGAACATAGGTCGCAAGGTCAAGGTTTGGATGAAGAAAGAAGGGCAGATTGAGGGGGCTTTACTGGCTTACAAGGAAGATTCGATTGAAATATTAACAGAAAAAACGCTGAAACATCGCGTGATAGTGGCTAAGGAATCCACGTGGTTTCCTTTGGCAGATATAGATAAAATTAAAGTACAAGTGTCATTTCAATAAAAAAAGAGAGATAGCAATGAACAGTGTTGAATTAATTTCGTCATTTGCAGAGTTTGCTCGGGAAAAGAACATTGATAAGCCGTCGATGATTGCGGTTTTGGAGGATGTGTTTCGTACCATGATTCGTAAGAAATTTGGTTCCGATGAAAACTTCAATGTGATTATCAATCCCGAGAGTGGCGATTTAGAGATGTGGCGTACACGTGAAATCGTGGACGATAATTCAGAGGATATTTGGGATTTTGATAAAATTCCATTGTCAGAAGCGAAATTAATCGAGCCCGATTTTGAGATTGGTGAAGAGGTAGCTGAATTGATTAAACTAGAGGATTTTGGTCGTCGTGTGGTTCAAACAGCCCGTCAGACTTTGATTCAGAAAATTAAGGATATAGAGAAGGAAAGTCTTTATGATAAATATAAAGATTTAGTAGGGGAATTGGTGAGCTCTGAAGTATACCAAATTTTAGGTCGTGAGTTAATCTTATTGGATAGCGAAGACAATGAATTGATTTTGCCAAAAACGGAAATGATTCCTAAGGATCGTTTCAAGAAAGGGGAAACCATTAAAGCCATTATTCATAAGGTAGAAATGGCGAATGGTACACCACGTATCATTCTTTCACGTATTTCACCGGTATTTTTGGAGCGTTTGTTTGAACAAGAGATTCCAGAAATTTATGATGGAACCATTACAATCCGCAAGATCGTTCGTGAACCAGGTGAGCGTGCTAAAGTAGCTGTTGAATCCTATGATGACCGCATTGATCCAGTTGGAGCTTGCGTGGGTATGAAAGGATCACGTATTCATGGTATTGTTCGTGAATTGCAGAATGAAAATATTGACGTGATTAACTTCACCGATAATTTAGAGTTATTAGTAGCTAGAACGTTGAGTCCAGCTAAATTGAACTCAATGACCATAGATAAAGAGCGTAAGCGTATTTCGGTATTCTTAAACTCAGATCAAGTTTCCATGGCGATTGGTCGTGGAGGTCAAAACATTAAATTAGCGGGTAAGTTAGTGGGATATGAAATTGACGTCTTCCGTGATGTTCCTAAGGATGAATTGGACGAGGAGGATGTAGAATTGAATGAATTCTCTGATGACATTGACGCTTGGATTTTGGGTGAGCTACATAAAATAGGTTTGGATACAGCCAAGCAAGTTTTAGCTTTATCTAAAGAAGAGTTAGAGCGTAGAACGGAGTTGGAAGAGGAGACGATCGAAGATATCTTATCGATACTTCGTGCTGAATTTGAGTAAGTTGTAACACATTGAATGAATTATAGTATTTTGTAATTTTTATGGCAGAAGAAAAGACAATGCGATTGAGCCTTGTAGCAAAACAAATAAACGTGGGGACGTCTACGATCCTTCAGTTTCTTTCTGCTAAGGGTCACAAAATTGATAATAACCCAAATGCCAAATTAAATTTTGAGCAGCTTAGCTTATTGGCTAGAGAATATGATGCGAATCATATTTTGGAAGCCTCCGAAGCGCCTAAAAAAGCTGTTGAAGAAGTAGTTGTGCCAGAACCTGTTGTGGTGGTGGTGGAGAAAAAGCCTGAACCTGCCCCAGTGGTAGAGGTAGTGGCTCCTGCTCCTGAGCCTGTTCCAGTTGTTGAAGTTCCAGTGGTGGAGGTTGCTAAACCTGAACCAGCTCAAGAAGAGGAACCTAGACCAATGGGTTTAAAAGTATTGGGTAGAATCGATTTAGACAAAAAAGGCCATCCTATTACGCCAAAGCCAGTTGAGAAACAAGCGGAGGCTCCCAAAGTAGTAGAAGAAAAAGTGGTAGAGCCTGTTGCTCCAGTGGTACCTGAAGCTAAAGTGGAGCCTATTCAAGAAGTGGTTGAACCAATCAAGGAGGAAGTAAAGCCTGTAGTTGCTCCAGTAGCACCTGTTGCCCCTCCAGTAGTGGAGTCAACAACTCCTGATACTATTCAGTTAATTGAAGCGAAAGGGGAGACATTAAAGGGTCTTACCGTTTTAGGTAAAATAGAATTACCTACTCCAAGTGATCGCTCTGGTGACAAAAAACACAAGAGAAAGCGTATTATCAAAGAAGAAAAGAGACCAGTTTCCAATGATACGACGAATCGTCCGGCACCAGCTGGAGGAGGGGGCGACTTTAAGAAAAAGGACTTTGGGAAAAAACCAGCTGTTCCAGGTGCTAAACCAGGTGGGCCGAAGGAAGAGCTTTCTGATAAAGATATTCAAGAGCAGATTAAGGCTACCATGGCTCGTTTGCAAGGGGCAACCAACAAGCAGAGTTTTGGAGCGGATAAGCGACGAGTTAAGCGTAGAGAACGCGCAGAAGCGGATGAGGCTCGTCAATTAGCGGAAGATGAAGAATCAAAAATTTTAAAAGTAACCGAATTTATTTCAGCGAGTGATTTAGCTTCTTTGATGGATGTTTCCGTGAATGAAGTTATCTCTACTTGTATGAGTTTGGGTATGTTCGTTTCAATCAATCAACGTTTGGATGCTGAAGCGATTACGATTATTGCCGATGAGTTTGGGTTTGAAGTGAGTTTTATTTCAGCAGAAGAAGAAATTGATGCTGTTGAAGTAGAAATTGAAGATGATCCTGCCGACTTAGTTCCAAGAGCTCCGATTGTTACCATCATGGGTCACGTTGACCACGGTAAAACATCCTTATTGGATTATATTCGTCGCGCCAAAGTAGCTGCCGGAGAAGCAGGAGGTATTACTCAGCATATTGGAGCCTATTCTGTTCAAACAGAATCAGGTAAAAAAGTCACTTTCTTAGATACGCCAGGTCACGAAGCGTTTACCGCTATGCGTGCTAGGGGTGCTAAAATTACCGACGTAGTTATTATTGTTATTGCGGCGGATGATTCTGTCATGCCTCAAACTAAGGAAGCTATTAACCACGCCATGGTGGCAGGTGTACCTATCGTATTTGCTTTCTCTAAAGTAGATAAAGATGGAGCTAATCCAGATAAAGTTCGTGAGGAGTTAGCTGCCATGAATATGTTAGTAGAAGATTGGGGTGGTAAATACCAATGCCAGGAAATTTCTTCTAAATCAGGATTAGGTATTGATGACCTGTTGGAAAAGGTATTGTTGGAAGCGGAATTATTAGATTTAAAAGCTAATCCAAATAAGAAGGCGGTTGGTTCTGTTATTGAAGCAGAATTAGACAAAGGCCGTGGATATGTGACTACGCTATTAATTCAAGCGGGTACTTTAAACATTGGAGATATGATGTTGGCTGGAGATAATTATGGTCGTGTTAAGGCCATGTTTGATCACCACGGAAGTAAAATCAAAAAAGCTGGTCCATCAACCCCCGTTCAGGTATTAGGATTGAATGGTGCTCCTCAAGCGGGAGATAAATTACTTTGCTTAGAAAATGAGCGTGAAGCTCGTGAAATAGCGAATAAGCGTGAGCAAATTTTACGTGAGCAATCTTTACGTACTAGAAAACATATTACTTTGGAAGAAATTGGTCGCCGTAAGGCCATCGGTAGTTTCCGTGAGTTGAATGTGATTGTTAAAGGTGACGTGGATGGTTCAGTAGAAGCGTTGTCTGATTCCTTATTAAAGCTATCTACCGAAGAAGTTCAAGTGAGAATTATTCATAAAGGGGTAGGTCAGGTTTCTGAATCTGATGTGGCCTTGGCTTCTACTTCGGATGCAGTTATTATTGCATTCCAAGTTCGTCCATCAGTGAATGCCCGTAAATTGGCTGAAGCAGAGCAAATTGAAATTAGAAACTACTCCATTATCTACCAAGCGATTGATGAAATCAAAGCCGCTATGGAAGGGATGTTAGCACCTACATTTGAAGAGGTAATTACCTCGAATATAGAAGTGCGTGATGTATTCAAAATTTCAAAGATTGGTACGGTAGCAGGCTGTTATGTATTGGATGGAACAGTTAAGCGGGCTAATAAAATTCGTGTGATTCGTGACTTTGTGGTTGTACACGAAGGTGAAATTTCTGCTTTAAAACGTTTTAAAGACGATGTCGCGGAAGTGAAGTTTGGTTACGAATGTGGATTGTCCATCAAGAACTTCAATGACCTAGAGGTTGGAGATACCATTGAATGTTACGAAATGAAAGAAGTAAAACGTACATTGAAATAGTTTCAATGCATGATAATATAAAAAGGCCGATTCGAAAGAATCGGCCTTTTTATGGTTTAAACATTAATCAGGTATTATTCTACTTGCTACTAAGCACTTGTTTCAAATTAATCGTTTTGAAAAATACAATGACTAAGGAAATGAATAATCCGAAAAATAAGAATCCAATGGTGATAATGCTTCGTTTAGGTTCAGATTTTTCTAGTGAGATTTGGGCAGGCTCTAATACCTTAAAAACGGGTGTTTCTCTTTGAATTTTAACCGCTGCATCAGCCATTTGAGTACTAATGCTAGAATAAATATTAAATGCTAGATCCACTTCATACTGCATTTTTTTTTCCTGATCCTTAGCTACTTGTAAAAATGTATTTCTATGTTGATCCTTGTAAGCAGATAACCTACTTAAGGCATTGTCATACGTTTTTCTTGATTCTTCATGGCGATCCTGTAAAAAATTCAGTTCTTTTCTTGCCTTTTCTGTCCGGTAATTAGTTACATATTTAGTTAAATAGTTTTGGGTAAAACTGATTAAAGTGGCTGCTGCAACGGGATCTGTTAATTTTACGGAGATAGTAACCATCCCATTTTTTTTGTCTGTTTCAGCTGAAATCCTCTTTTTTAAATTAATAATACCGGCTAATTCTTTTTTATTTAATTTGATTAACTCAGGAGATAAACCTTCTTTTGGTAAAATAGTTGGATTTTCATCTTTCTTTAATTCATCTGATTTAGCCCCAAATAACTGAATGGGGGGTAGTTCAGGCGAAGTAATTAAATAGTCGTAAACGCTTAACCATTTCTTTCGTTTTTGAACATAGATATTACTTTTTAATGCTTCTTGTAGAAATGGGGTACTTTGTAATACACTCGGATAAATTTCAGGTCTAACGACATCAACTCCTGAACCACTACCTAAATCAACCCCCGCTAAACCAGCTAGGGATTTAAGTCCACCTAAATTGCTTCCTGCAGATTTTGAATCAATTTCTGGTAATAGCTTTACCGTAGATACATATTCATTGGGAATGGTTAATGAATAGACTGCTCCTAAAGCTGCGAAGGTTACAGATATAGCTAAAATTAATATGAAGTGCGATTTGATAGCTTGAAAGATCTCTGCTACGTTGATAGAGATTTCTTCCTCCTTTTCAATCGGACTTTCATGGAAGTTTTCTTTTGTCATTAATAAGCTTATTTGATAATCTGATTAATTAAGTAAATTAAGGTTAAGGAGAATGAAGCTAAGCTAGTGGTTATGCCCATGACTTCACCCGTAGTTAAACCTTTTTTTGCCCCTATAGGTATACCATCAACAATAATTTCTGATCCAGGTAATACTTTAGGGTAACTCTTGAAAAAGAGAAACTTTTTAGTTTTACTAGAAATCCCATTGGGGTTTTTCACATATACATGACTTTTTATCGCATTGGTAGCATATCCACCAGCTTCAGCGATATAATCGCTTAGTTTGAAATCGGGTTTATATGTGACAGAAATTGGGTTTTGAAGTGCGCCTGATAATTTTACTGTTTGATCTATTCTAGGTACATATATGGAATCCTTGGCCATCAAGTATATATTGTCTTTTGAATTTGGCTTAGCTATGACCTCTTCGATATTGATTCCAACAATTTCTGAATTTCTATACAATTGAGCCCCTTCTAAAAATGCACCTGCTTTAAGTCCACCAGATAACTCAATGAAATCGGAAATCTTTTTCTGATTGTTCTTGAGTGCATAAACCCCAGGATAGTTAACCATCCCTTGAATAGAAATATACCTCTGTTTTTCATAATCGGGGGATTTTCTAATTGAAAGTATATCAAAAGGAGATAGAACAAATTGGCTTCCTTTATTTGAAATCTCTAAATTACCATTGATGTCGAATGTGATTATGTCAACTTTCTCATCTGAAACACTTCCCAATCCATGTGTTACAATTCGTCGAGCTAATTCTAGTTTCGAATAACTAGCCCCATCTTTAAATCCTTTAGCTTCTAATATTAAATCTCCTACCTTCATGCCCTCTTTATATTCAAAATCACCCTCTCGATTAACTTCACCAAAAATACTTACGATTCTTTTTTCCTTTAAATTAGAAACGCTAAATACTTTGACGACATCCTCCCTTTGTAGGGCAATGTCCGCCACTTCTCCTCGTAAAATTTTTCCTAAATCAATGGAGATGATTTGAGGTTCAAAATTTTCTTGTCTACGAGTTATGGTAGCTCTATTAAGAAAAGCATCTTCTCTAGCGCCTTCAGCTCTTTTGATTAATTCTTTTACGGTATTTACCCCAGGTTCTAAAGCATACATGCCAGGTCTAAATATGGCACCTTCAATTTCTACCCTATTTTCAAATCTTTCAATGATGCCGCCAATGATATATTTATCACCATTCTGAGGTAAAAAACTCGCCACTTTATCTTGAGTGATATTGAGTAGTTTTAATTCTCTGGATGTATTACGTGTTACAGGAATGGAATATGTATAGGCTTTATTCGTAAATCCTCCTGCAAATCGTAATATATCTTGTAAGGTTTCACCTTTGAGGGTTTCAAAAATCATGGGGCGTTTTACCTCGCCAATTAATTCCACTCGGGTTTCATAATCAGAAATTCGGATGATATCTTGATCTTGTAAATGAATGTTGTCTTTTTGATCTGCTTTGAGTAAGAAGTCGTATAAGTCTAAGTTCCTTATAATTTTATTCCCTCGGATTAATCGGATGTTTCTAAAAGAACCATTGGCACTTGGTCCTCCTGCTAAATAAAGCGCATTAAAAATGGTGGCAAGTGATGAAACGGTATAACTTCCTGGAAACTTAACTTCACCCGTTAAGGTAACTTTGATACTTCTTACATTTCCTAAAGTTACTTGGGCAGAAGAGCCACTACCTGGCTTATTTAAGCCTTGATATAACTGACGAAGCCGTCCAATAATTCTATTGGATGCAGCCTCTATACTCAAGCCGTTCACATAGATAGGGCTTAAATTCAAGATCTTTACAGTGCCTTCTGTACTGACTTTAACTTTGAAATTATCTAGGACATCTCCAAAAATATCAATATTAAGTTCATCTTCAGGACCTAATAAATAATTGCTAGGTGTGGCAATTTTAAGGTCTGGTTCGAAATTTAACGTTTCGGTGTCAAATAAATCAGCCCCAAATACCACTTTTTCTAAAGCTCTTGATCTTCTTAATTGTAACTCTTTATAGATTTTTACTAAACTGTCGTTATATACATTTAATGGTTGTGACAGAAATATTCTTTCCTCCAAAGTGAAAATTTGCTCTTCGATGGACTTTTTAACCTTAGAGTTATTCATAGAGCTAGGGTCTTCCTTGGAGCTAGCATTTTCTTCTTTTTTAGGTTTACTTAAATTACCAACGGTTATTCTATTTCCTGTATTTTCTGTAGCTTCTACCTTATTCCCTGATTTTGAATTAGTAGAGAGGGTACTTAATTTTTCTCTCATTTTCGCAATATCTGCGGCGGTATAACCTTGAGCTTTTGCTGCTTTCTCAATTTGCATTTCAGACATGCCACTATCAAGCGCTTTTTGATAAAAGATAGCGACTTCATCTTCAGTCAAATCATCAACATTTTTTTTGCTTTGTGTAGTTGTTTGAGCAAATGATGCAAGATTAACTAGGCATACCAATAATAAAATAATGGGAAGGTATATATATCGTGTTTTTCTGAAAAATCTCATAGATGGTGGAAATGAACTAACTGTATTTGTACAAATTTAAGCCTTTTTTATTACTGAAGGCCCTTATTATATATAATTTACTTAAAGGGATAATAATTAAAATTTCGGACAAGCCAATGTTCTTTTTAACTTTAAATAAGGTTTTTTCAAGGATATGTCCCAATCAAACAGGTAGGCAACCGAAATTTCATGGGCACCTCCAGAAGGTAATCCTAGTGTTGAAATGGTCAAATCATACGAATATCCTACCGAGAAATTATCTTGTCGGTAACCAACCAAGGCTACTATGGATTCTCGGCTATTCATAATACCATCACTGCTTTTTTTGATGGGCACACCTCGGTACCAAGCTCCTAAAACGATGGGCGACAGGGTTAAATAGGCGCCTACATCCAACTGGTCAAAAGTGCCTTGGTGTTTAAAATTTAATACGGGACTGATACTTTTTTCCGTATTTCGGGCACGGTATGAATTTTGTTCAAAATAACTATCTTCCAACATAATCTTAGTACCAACCTGAATACTGAATTTCATGGCCACGGGAGAGTTGATGGTGGATGTTCTACTCAATAATGACTGATTAGGGGTATTTAAATGATGCACAGATACTCCCACCCAGGAGTTTCTAAGATTGAGCATGGCTCCCGAAGAAAAGTCCATATAACTAGTAGAAGCCCCATTCTTTTCCCAATTCTTTAAAATGGGGTCATCGCTGTTTTGATTAATGCTTCCAGTAACATTGTCAAATTGATCCCCAAAAATCAAATTGGAATAGTCTAATCCTCGATTGACATAAGAACTTTGTATACCGACAGAAATCGAGCTTTCTTCAGCCAAATTGATGTGATAGGCATACTGTAAACCAATCGATGTCGTTTGTAGATTGGAAAATTGCTTATCTGTGGTCATAACCAATCCTACGCCACTATTGATGCTGGAAAAGTTGATATCAGCGGTTAAGGAGGAAAATTGGTAACTTGAACTGAGATTGGGCCATTGGTTCCGATGGTTAAAATTGACCTTGGACGTATTATTGATTCCTGCAAATGCAGGCGAAATTAACAAAGGAGCTGAATAGAATTGCGATAACTGGGGATCTTGCGCAAGTAATTCTACAGGACCCACTACGAATGCGCCTAATAAGAATAATAAAATACGGTATGATCCGAGTTTACGTCGCATAGCCTAGCAATTTAGTACTTAGCTTTTCAAAAACCAATATTTTACGTTATTTTGTGTCTAATCCATGTACTTGCCTACCGCTTAAATGATTAAAAAGTATCTATTTCTTTTTCTGGTTTGGCTTGTTACTTTCCGTGCTTTTTCGGATCCCAAAATTGTTTTTCGTAATAATTGCATTACCCAATGCGCTAACTGTGAAAAAGGAGTAAATCCCGATATGGCCACGGTCTTTGAATTGACGGAGCATTTTCCAACTGGGACTACTTTCTCTTGGGATTTTGGAGAACTTTCAACGCCAGGAGATAAAAAAAGTACGGCAACTGGTGTACACCAATATTGTACGGCAGGTACGTATACGGTTAAGGTGACTATTCAGAGCCCTGTGGCTAATACGCCGCCGGTGGTTTTAACTGAAAGGGTGATTATAGGTCAATTGCCTTATATTTATTTGGGGAAAGATACTTCTGAGGTTAAAAAGACGATTTGTTTAGGGCAAGAATTAGTTTTGAATGCTTTTCAAAAAGTAGCGAAACCTTCTTATCCTATTGAGGTATTATGGTATCCCAAAGGTCAAACCACCGATACCATTAAAGTGAGAGAATCGGGTTGTTATTCGGTGAAAATTACCGAACCTCTTTCAGGGTGTTCCGCCGAAGCCAAAATGCAGGTTGAAATTTGTGGCGAAACTGACCCTAATCAAGTATTATTGAAAGCTCCTCCCGCCTGGTATTTTGGTAGTAGTGCTGGGGTAAAATTTGAAAATCCAGATAACCCAACCCCAACAACTGGGCGAATCAATGTTCCTAACGGGGTAGCTGTCATGACCGATCCTACCAATAGTATTATTTACTATACAGATGGGCAAAAGGTCTTTGATCGGGATAATAATCCTATAACCTATACCAAAGACCCTACGGCCTTAATTAATGGGGATATTAGTAATTCACAAGGGGTTACAACGATGCCTAAAACGTCTTGCAAAGGTTGTCAATCGGAGTATTACATTTTCACGTTGAAGAAAAATGCGGCGAATGAAAATCAGATTTATTACAGTATTGTCGATATGAAGTTAAACAAAGGGAAGGGGGGACTTTCAGTCATAAATCAATTAGTAAGCCCTGTACCAAGTACCGAGCGTTTAGTCGCCTCTCAAGGAGGTTCTGGTTTTTATTGGTTGATTTCCCAAGATGCCAATAGTAATACCATCCGAACATTCAAAGTATCCGATGCGGGAATTTCTGCTCCAACCATTACGAGCCCTTCTGGATCTACCAGCTTAACCAGTTCAGCTGGTTATACTAAAATCTCTACGGATTGGAGTAAAATGGCCGTAGTGGTTCCAGGGCCGCCCACCAACAAATTGGATTTGTTTGATTATGATGCCTCGGGAGATGGAAAACCTACATATCTGACCACGCTAAATTTAGGTGTTTCACCACCAACCATTTATGGGGTGGAATATTCCCAAGATAAAAAAGTGTTATATGTTTCCATGCAGGGAGATGGACAATCCATTCGTTCTCAAATATTGCAGTTTAATATTGCCACCAATAATGCAGATACCATTTTGGCATCCAAACAGGTGTTATTGGATACTTTAGTTAAAATAGGAGCTTTGCAAATTGATCCTGTGTATAATACCATCATTTTTGTCGCAATCGAAGGTAGTTCTACCTTGGGTAAAATCACACAGACTAATGGATTATTGTCCAGTACAGACTCTTTAAAAAGAGCCAAATATGAACCTAATGCAGTCACATTTCCTACCAATGTGACTAGTCAGTTAGGCCTTCCTCCATCCATACCTTCGCCACCTAATCCAAGTAGTCCGCCTAGTATCAAGCAGTCATGTGAGGGAACTACCTTCAGTTATAAGGTCGATAAAAAGCTATGCGACCCCATGAACAATGATAAAATTGTTTGGAAAATTTATAAAACAACACTGGATCCTTTTCCCACCAGTACAGGTCTAACCGTGCCACTAAATCCAGCAGGGACGCTTTATTATGCTTATGAAGGAGATGTCATGAAGCATAAATTTAAAGATGCCGGCAAATATGTAATTACAGCTGCTATCTCCAATGTGTGTGTGAAGGATTTTCTTTTGGACGCGCAGGAATTTGATATTCAAATCATGGAACCTCTGAGCTTGAAAGAAGAGTACAATAGTATTTGTAAGGATAATGCCAAAGTAAAGTTAGATAAGCTACCTCCTCAAAAAACCTTGACTTTTGAGTGGAGTTCAAAAGATAAAACGCCAGAAATTATCGTTCCTAAGCCCGGTGGATCTTATGAAGTGGTGGTGACAGATACTGCCACAGGTTGTTCGGTAACCCAAAAAACGCAGGTTAATTTTTTAACTAATGAGTATTTCTTCCCTAAAAAGGATTATTTCATTTGTATGGATGAGGAGAACCCTCAAACAATCTTACAAATTGCAGGGAATAGTCGAGATTTTACCTTTGCCTGGTCGCCAAATTCGGCCATAGTGAGCGCATTGAATTTAAATTATGCAAAGGTTAATCGAAATGGATCATATCAGGTAGAAATCAAGGATGCTGATGGCTGTTTAACATCTAGTAGTTATACTGTGCCGGATAAATGCGAACCCTTGATTTTTGCCCCATCTATTTTTACGCCCAATGGGGACGGTAAAAATGACTCATTTAACCCAATTCCTAAGAACCCAGCTAGAACACAAATTGTTAATGTGCAAATCTTTAATCGTTGGGGGGAAATGCTCTTTTCTAAGCAAAGTTCTAATTCAGCAGAATTGTCTTGGGATGGGAAGTTCAACGGACAATTAGTTCCACCAGATAGCTATGCCTGGGTAATCCAATACCAATCAACTCCAGAAAATTTCCCAGAAAAAGGAATTATGACTTTACGGGGAGCGGTAGTAGTGGCTTATTAATCAATTACTTGATAAAGATTTTAGGAGCGCAATATGCATGAAATCTCATTCGTTCTTTTTCAAAATGGTGAAAAAAAACAACGCTGTCAAGGTTTTAAACCTTGACAGCGTTAAGGATTTTAAACAATTTTTTTAATAAGCTCTTACCTCAATTCCTTTCATGAAATTGACAAATGCTTTATTAACTACTTGATTTCCTCCAGGCGTTGGGAAATTACCTGTAAAATACCAATCCCCTAAATGATTTGGACAAGCAACATTTAAGTTGTCTACCGTTTGGTAAATGACAGAAACTTCTGCTTTGATGTTTTTAGGACGAACAATGTCCGCAATTTTATTGGAAATTTCTTGGTCTGTAAATGGTGCATAAATCGCTTTAACGAAGTTCTCCGTATGGGCAGTGCCATTTTCTAAAGCAACCAAACATTTTAAATTTACCTCATCTAAAATATTTTCTAGACCTCTCTCTTTTAAAAGAGCAAGTGCTGCTCTAAAAGCAACAAATTCCTTCATCTTCGACATGTCAATACCATAACAATCAGGGTATCGGATTTGTGGGGCAGATGAAACGATGACAATTTTCTTAGGAGATAATTTGTCCAATAGACTTAAAATACTCTTTTCTAACGTAGTTCCTCGAACAATGGAATCATCAATCAAGACCACTGAATCCACTCCTTTATTGATAACCTCATAGGTGGTATCATACACATGAGAAACCATGTCATCCCTTTGTTCATCACTGGTGATAAAAGTACGGACTTTGACATCTTTAGAAATCAATTTTTCTACCCTTGGGCGGAAGGTTAACATTTCTTCCAATTCTTTTTCAAAAAGAATCCCCCCCATAATGGCCTGCTTTCTTTCTTTGGCTAAATGGTCTTCTAAACCATCAATCATGCCTAGAAATGCCGTTTCTGCTGTATTAGGAATATAAGAGAATACCGTGTTTTTAAGGTCATTATTTACCTCTTCTAAGATTTGAGGAATCAATAATCGACCTAATTTTTTACGCTCTGAATAGATATCAGGATCGGAACCTCTGGAGAAATAAATTCGCTCAAACGAACAAGATTTTTGTTCTAGACGGTCAATGAATGGCGCTTCTTTTACTGAGCCATCCATGTCAATAACCAAGGCTGAACCTGGAGTAATCTCTTGAATCTGGTCATAAGCGCAATTAAAGCTAGTTTTAATGGCTTGCTTCTCAGAAGCCACCACCACCACTTCTTCATCCATGTAGTAATATGCCGGACGAATACCCGCTGGGTCACGTGCCACAAAGGAAGCTCCATACCCCGTTAAACCGACCATGGCATAGCCACCATCAAAATCTTTACATGAACGCTCTAATACACGAACCAAATCAATTTGTTCCGCTAGAATATCCGATAATTCAGGGTTTTCATATTTGTCGCGGTATTTCAAAAATTGTCTTTGGTTTTCTTCATCCAAAAAGTGACCAATTTTCTCCATCACAGTGACCGTATCTACTTTTTCTTTCGGGTGCTGCCCTAAGGAAACTAATTTGTCAAATAAATCATCCACATTGGTCATGTTGAAATTACCAGCCATCACTAAATTGCGACTTCTCCAGTTACTTTGACGTAACATCGGGTGACAGTTTTCAATCTCATTTTGACCATGCGTACCATAGCGTAAGTGACCTAACAATACTTCTCCTGTAAAAGCCACATTTTCTTGCCACCAAGCTGCATCATGACTCGGATCAATGCCCGTTTCACGCTTAACATCTTTGGCTAATTTTTGTGCTTTCCTGAATTTTTTGTTGATTTTTCCGAAGATATCGGCTACTGCTTGTGGCTCTACTGAGCGGTACCGACTGATGTATCGGTTTCCTGGATTAACATTGATTTTGATATTGGCGACTCCTGCTCCATCTTGACCTCGATTGACTTGTTTTTCCATCATCAAGTACAATTTGCTCAGGCCGTAGCTCGGCGTTTTGTATTTATCCAGATAATACTGAAAAGGCTTGCGCAATCGAATAAGGGCAATTCCACATTCGTGCTTTATTGAATCAGACATTGGGTGTGCGTTTCAGAAGAGGTTTTATCTCAAAATCGAATACAAAACTAAGTAATAAAAATGATGGCTCAACGGAAATGTCCATTATTTATTTCCTTATTTTAAGAATTCCCAAACCACCGTTGGAGCTAGAAAGCTTCCTAAAATTAATCCCACCAATACCGCATAAACCCACATATTTCCATTTTCGTTCCAAATATTTACACGATCTTCTTGTGCTTTTTTCTTGAAATAAATTTGGTATGGAATCTTTAAATAATAGAAAATTCCAAGTGCCGTGGTTAAAATAGCCGTTAACAACAAAATCAAGGTTAACATTTGAGAGCTATTTTGGTATTTTTCCCATAAAAAAGAAAAATAAGTGACCTTAGCGATGAAGCTTCCCGCAGGAGGTAAGCCAGCCAAAGCAACCATTCCTATCAATAAAAATATGGAAGCCAATGGTCGGCTTTTTGCCAATCCACTCCATTGCTCCAGATCATTGGATTTGTAGGGGCTTGAAGGTGATTCATCGATTAAATAAAATACTAATAAGCTGCTCAAGCCATATATTAAAGAATAGAACAAGAGCACTTCAGTGGCTTGCTGAATGGGAAATAACCAAGCCATGGCCATAAATCCACCATGTGCAATACCGGAATAGGCGAGAAGTCTTTTGCTATTTTGCTGTCCTAAAGCTCCTAAATTTCCTACCAATAAGGTCAGAATAGCTAGAAATGCAATAGGAACCTCTAGTGACATGGGAATAAAATGAAGCAGTCGAATACCTAAAAATGTAATAGCTATTTTAGGGGCTGTCGAAATCCAAGTCATCCAAGACGCAGGTAAACTTTCAATCACATCCGGACTCCAAGGATGAAAAGGAGCCCAAGCTAATTTGAATAATAAGGAGCTAGACACCAAGGTGAGAGCAAGTCCGACTAAATATGGATCCGCTGTAGCTAGTCCCCGACTAAATTCAGGACTAGTTATATGCATGGTTTCCGTAATACCATATACGAAGGAAATTCCATACAGTAATAGAGCTGTACTAGCCAAACCAAATAACACATAGGGCAATATGGCTCTGGAACCCTCGGCGTCTTTTCGAATTCCTACTAACAAGTAGGTACCCAAAGACATCCATTCAATACTCAAAAAGATACTGAGCCAATGGCTACTGATGGAAACCAAAAGGGCTCCTCCTAAAATGGACAAAAAGCCCATTTTCTCCTCAAATTGAAAGCTTTTTTGTTGGGCTTGATTGACCAATATTAACACGATGGCCAAAAATAAGAGTAAGGCATTGATGGAATTACTGCCAGCATTGATCCAGAAAAAAGAAAAAGAGGCAAATCCCGTCATGCCTGTTTTCATGCGTTGAATAGCCAGAACAAAGGCTAATAATAGGCCAATTTGGGTGATGAAATATCGCCAAGAAGTGGAGAATTTATTCGATCTTCCATGAAGGAATAATTCGGCAAAAATCCCAACTAAAATCCAAACACAGAGTAGTAACTCAGGTATCATCAGGGAAAGTCCTTGGCTGATTCCATCTAGCTTCTGTGGTAAGGATTGTAGTATTTCTGGAGAAAACATAGCGTAAACTTACAGTTTTTTGCCTAGTATTTTTTGACTTAAATAGTAAGCCGTGGGATTATTCTCCAATTTGACCATTTCTTCAGGACTACCTTCAAAACATATTTGTCCCCCAGCTTCACCACCATCAGGTCCCAAATCGATGATATGATCAGCGCATTTAATCACCTCCATGTTATGCTCAATGATGATGACACTGTCGCCTTGCTCCACCAAATCATTTAAGGCTTTTAACAGTTTTTTGATATCATGAAAGTGTAAACCAGTAGTTGGTTCATCAAAAATAAATAGGGTCTTCCCTTTGTTTGGATTTCCTTTTCCTAAAAAACTGGCCAATTTCACGCGCTGAGCTTCGCCACCAGATAAGGAATTCGATGACTGTCCTAATTTGATATAACCAAGCCCAACTTGAAACAATGGATCAATTTTTTCTGCGATTTTGGGCGTTTTGCTTTTGAAAAACTCCACACCTTCCTCCACCGTCATATCCAGAATATCAGCAATATGCTTGTCTTGGAATTTGACATCCAATATTTCTTGCTTAAATCTACTCCCTTGACATGATTCACAGACTAATTTAATGTCGGCCATGAATTGCATTTCAATGGTGATTTCTCCTTCCCCTTGGCAAGTTTCACAACGACCACCTTCTACATTGAAAGAGAAATGGGAGGGTTTATACCCTCTTGTTTTGGCTAGAGGTAACTCAGCATATAAGGCACGAATGGCATCATAGGCTTTAATATAGGTGACTGGGTTAGAACGAGAAGATTTACCGATGGGTTGTTGATCCACCATTTCCACGCTAGCAATTTGGGAAACACTTCCTTTTAATTCTTTGAATTTCCCAGTTTCTTCGGTTCCTAATTGTAATTGACGTAATAAGGCAGGATATAAAATCTTACGAATCAAAGTTGATTTGCCAGATCCGCTGACTCCAGTAACCACTGTCAATATCCCTAATGGAATCTTTACTGAGACATTTCTTAAATTATTTTCACTGGCTCCAATGATTTCAATGTGAGCCAAACTCTTTCTGCGGAAGCTGGGAATTTCGATTCGATCCTTTCCCTGCAAAAATTGCATGGTATGGCTAGTCAGATCATGTCTCGTTAAGGCTTCTTCTAAATTTCCTTGGAACATGAGTTCTCCCCCATGTCGACCTGCTTCTGGACCAATATCAATGATCTGATCAGCTGCCCGCATGATATCTTCCTCATGTTCTACCACGATAACCGTATTCCCCATTTGTTTGAGCATCAGCAAGACAGAAATGAGTCTTTGCGTGTCCCTTGGATGGAGACCTATGCTAGGTTCGTCCAGAATGTACATGGAACCTACCAAAGCACTTCCCAGAGAAGTTGCCAATTTGATGCGCTGAAATTCTCCTCCCGATAGGGTAGAGCTTAGTCGATTCAGGGTTAAATAACCCAAACCCACCCGATTCATATAATCCAGTCGATTTTTAATCTCGATTAAAATCCGCCGGGCTACTTGTTGGTCTGCTTCATTGAATTGAACTTCATCAAAAAAGCTTTTGACTTTCGCAATGGGCCAAAGCACCATATCGATGATGGAATGCCCATGAATTTTGACATAGGCAGCATCTTTTCTTAATCGTGAACCCAAACATTCTGGGCAATTGGTCTTGCCTCGGTAACGGGAAAGCAAAACACGGTATTGGATTTTATAGGTTTCTTTTTCTAGATGCTCAAAGAATTGAGTTAATCCTGCAAAGTACTTATTTCCTGTCCAAAGTAATTTTTTCTCTTGATCCGTTAGGTCTTTGTAGGGCCGATGGATAGGGAAATCAAAGCTCACACCATTGCGAATTAAAGGATAGAGCCATTCGCTCATTCGTTCACTTCTCCAAGGTGCTATGGCTCCTTCATAGATAGAAAGTTCTGTATCAGGAAAGACTAAATCAGGATCTAAGCCTAACACTTTGCCATAACCTTCACAATTTTTACATGCCCCATAGGGATTATTGAAGGAGAACAGGTTTAAGCTTGGTTCTTCAAATGCGATACCATCCAATTCAAATTTATCGGAGAAGACTTTCCTTTTTTGACCTTCTAATTCAACCCAGCAAATCCCTTCGCCTTCAAAATAGGCAGTTTGTACCGAATCACCTAGTCGGAATTGAGTTTCCTCATCATCGGCTTTACTAATAAGTCGGTCTACCAATATGGCTAAGTCGGCCGAGTTTTTATCTATTTTTTTCAATAAAGCATCATCCTCTACCAGCTCCTCCAAATTCAAAATGTCATCTCCTAATTTTAAACGAGTGTACCCTTTTTGAATTAATAATTGGCATTCGTTCTTCAGGCCACGGCCTTCATGGCGGAGCAAAGGCGCCAAGATGATGACTTTCTTTTGTGGGAATTTCATGATCCAATCCACAATCACCGACACGGAATCTTTTTTGACTTCTAAACCTGAAATGGGAGAATACGTTTTTCCGATTCGGGCAAAGAGTAATTTGAGGTAATCATATATTTCGGTGGTAGTACCAACGGTGGATCTAGGGTTTTTGGTATTGACTTTTTGCTCAATGGCTATGGCAGGAGAAACGCCCCGAATGTAATCAACGGCGGGTTTTTCCATGCGGCCTAAAAATTGGCGGGCATAGCTATTTAGACTTTCCACGTACATGCGTTGACCTTCGGCAAAAAGGGTATCAAAGGCCAACGAAGATTTTCCTGAGCCAGATAATCCTGTAATGACGACTAATTGATTACGAGGAATGGCGACATCCAAATTTTTTAAATTATGGACACGGGCACCTTTGATGATGATGTGTGTTCTAGGGTCTAAATTTTCTATTCCCTGCTTGGCTACCAAACTCGAATTCGGATGATTCATATAACAAAATTATCCTTTAATTTTGTTAATCGTATTTTCAAAATCATAATCCATCATTTTTTTCGTTTTTACTCAAAAAAAATTCATGAAACATATATTCTTACTTTGTTTTTTAATCAGTGTCGGTGTCGTATTTGAATCACATGCTCAAGATCCCGTGGTCATTAAAGAGGATGGAGCCAAGGGAGATTTGGATGTAGAACCCGATGTAAGCGAGTTAACGTTTCGTCAACGATTGCATTTCGGTGGTGGATTGTCGGGTTTGAGTTTTGGAAACCCAACCAGCATTGGTGTTTCTCCTATGGTAGGCTATCAATTGGCTAATAATACCATAGCCGGTGTAGGCTTGACCTACCAGTACTATTCCGTTAATTATGGAGGAAATATAGGAAAACTAACCAGTAATCTACTAGGAGAACGTATTTTTATCCGTCAGTATATACCCACTTTGACAGCCTTATTGGGTCAGAGTTATTTAGTGGGTCAAGTAGAAAACTATTCTAATTTGTCAGACAGTAATGCCAGCAATTATTATGGATATTCCAATCCGGTATTAGTAGGAATCGGGATAGGTTCTAAGTTGGGAATTAACTTGTCTGTCATGTATGACTTAAATTATAGCTCATCTTCTGGGAAAGTCTCACCCTATGGCTCAGCTTTAGTGGTACAAGTAGGAGGTTTTTTCTTTTAATTTTCAAAACATTTTTACTGATTTAAAGGTATACTAGCTTGAAATAGGCTATGCTGAGAGAATCTGAGAATTTTCATTTTTTTAATGATGAATCTCCATTTTTTTCACGCATAAATGCTTAATTTCGAAATAATGTTTTACCCTAATCATCTAACCTAACAATGACTGAACCTCTTTTGGTGGAAGACCCCAACCGATTCGTACTTTTCCCTATTAAACACAACGATATTTGGAAGTTTTATAAACAAGCGGAAGCTTCTTTTTGGACTGCAGAGGAAATTGATTTGCAACAAGATTTAGCGGATTGGAAGAAAATGAATGATGGAGAGCGTCATTTTATTTCTCATGTTTTGGCATTTTTCGCCGCTTCAGATGGAATCGTCAATGAGAATCTAGCCAACAACTTTTTGAAAGAGGTTCAATATGCGGAGGCTAAATGCTTTTATGGTTTTCAAATCATGATGGAAAACATTCACTCGGAAACATATTCCTTGTTGATTGATACCTACATTCAAGAGCCTAAAGAGAAAGATCGTTTGTTGAGAGCCATTGAAACCATCGATTGTGTTAAGAAAAAAGCGGAGTGGGCATTGAAGTGGATTGAGAGCGATAGCTTTGTCGAGCGTTTGATTTCCTTTGCTGCGGTAGAGGGTATCTTTTTCTCTGGGTCATTCTGTTCTATTTTCTGGTTAAAGAAACGTGGTTTAATGCCAGGTTTATCTTTTTCCAATGAGTTGATTTCTCGCGACGAAGGTTTGCACTGTGATTTTGCTTGTTTGTTATACACGGATCACATTAAAAATAAAGTATCTCAAGAGCGTGTTTATGAAATTATCACAAATGCCGTTGAGATTGAAAAGGAATTCGTGACGTTAGCTTTACCTGTTTCCTTGATCGGTATGAATGCCGATTTGATGTGTCAGTACATCGAGTTTGTGGCTGACCGATTGTTGGTTTCCCTAGGATGCAAGAAGTTTTATAATGCAACTAACCCATTTGATTTCATGGAAATGATTTCTTTACAAGGTAAAACCAATTTCTTTGAAAAACGTGTAGCTGAATATCAAAAATCAGGTGTTATGTCGGATAAAGACACCATGTCTTTCAGCTTAGATGAAGATTTCTAGTCAATATAAAATAACAATCGAAATGCCTCTCTAAAGGGAGGCATTTTTTTTACCATCTCTCCAAAATCATGGGGATTACTAGGCCTATCACGACACCAGAAATGACCAGTACCCAAGAAGACATGTTGATTTTGCTTAGACGAATCAACGAGCTGGAAATGAGTAGAATACTGACCACTACCACGATTTGACCAATTTCTAAGCCAACATTAAAGGCAAATAAAGGACCAACGATGGAGCTTTCTTTACCCAATAAACTTTGCAGGTAATTGGAAAAACCCAATCCATGAATTAATCCAAAAATTCCAACCAATACATATTTTAACGTGGAGTTCTCTTGCTTCTTTAGTCCTGAATCTTTGAAACTAAAATTCCCAATGGCTGAAAGTAGGATGGTGCAAGGAATCAAGAATTCAATCCAATGCATGGATACTTGAATCCATCCTAAGGTAGCTAATGCCAAAGTCAACGAATGACCTAGGGTAAATGCTGTAATGAGAAAGAAAAGATTTTTACTGTCTGAAAATCGGTAAATACAGGTAAGTGATAAGATGAAGAGTAAATGATCTAAAGCTTGAATATTTAATATATGCTGAAGGCCAAGAGTTAAGTAGGTATTAAAATAGGTCATTATTGCGTGGTTTTTGCGTAAAATTATTGAAATTCAGGAAAATAATACCAATCGACCTATTTAAATTATGTCTAGTTTTGACTACATCATTGTGGGTGCAGGAACAGCGGGTTGTGTTTTAGCCAACCGACTATCTGCTAATCCCAATATCTCCGTTTTGTTGGTGGAAGCAGGGATTAATAACCGAGATCCTCGCGTGGAAATGCCTTCTGCCTACTCCTTGCTACAAAAGAGCCATTTGGATTGGAACTTTTATACTGAGCCACAAGCCATGCTTCAAGGTAGAAAAATTTACCAGCCAAGGGGGAAAACCATAGGAGGAAGTAGCGCCATTAATTGCATGGCTTATATCCGAGGTAATGCTGCAGATTTTGATGATTGGGCAGCGGGTGGATGTGCAGGTTGGGCATACCAAGATTTGTTACCTTATTTTAAAAAATCGGAAAGAAATACTTTTTTTACGAATGACTATCATGGTCATGATGGCCCTGTTACCGTAAGTAATGCGGTACATATTAGCCCTTTTGGGAAGGCTTTTGTAGAGGCATGTCAAGAGGTTGGGATACCGGAAAATGTTGATTTTAATGGAGAAAAACAGGTTGGGGCAGGCTATTTTCAATTTAATATACAAGATGGTGTGCGTAGTTCAGCGGCTAAAGGCTTCATAGAACCGGCTTTGAAAAGATCCAATTTGAAAATCATCAGTCAGTTCCATGTGGCATCCTTAATCATGGAAGGAGAAAAGGTGTTAGGAGTTCAAGGATATTATCGTGGAGCGAAGAATTTGACGGAATACCGGGCAAGTAAAGACGTTATTTTGTCTGCGGGTTCTTTTCAAAGTCCGCAAATCATGCTTTTGTCGGGCATTGGAGATAAATCCTATTTGAAATCTTTTGGAATAGATCGTCGGCATGACTTGCCTACAGTAGGCCAAAATCTGTCGGATCACGTATTTATCAATATGAATACCCGAGCCAAGACTCAAGGTGAATCGTATAATACGGCACTGAATTTGAAGAATTTTGCGACCTATTTGATGAGTCATCAAGGACCATTATCTTCTAGCCCTTTGGAAGCTTGTGCTTTTTTTGATTCTGTGAATCAATCCGAACGGCCCGATTTGCAATTTCATTTTTCTTCTGCTTGGGCATATGATTTGTACGACAAAAATAACCTGCCTTTATCTGATGGATTTACGGTTTTGCCTACTTTATTGAAACCTAAAAGTAGGGGTTATGTAGGTTTACATTCCTCCAACCCTTGGGATGCCCCATTAATTGATCCTCAATTTTTAACAGATGAAAGAGGAGAAGATTTAGCCACTTTAGTGCGAGGAGTTAAGATGGCAAAGGAAATTATGTTATCCTCGGCCTTTGAACCCTTACGTTTGAATGATCAAGTCAATTATCCAGCTGGGTCTGATTGGTCAGATGACTTTATTTTACATCATATACAGCAAGCATTGGAATGTGTGTATCATCCCGTGGGAACGTGTAAAATGGGAACAGATCAAGATGCCGTGGTAGATCCATCGAATATGAGGGTGCGTGGCTTGAAGGGACTGCGGGTAGCAGACGCCTCGGTGATGCCAGATTTAGTGGCGGGAAATACCAATGCGGCGGTAATGGCTATTGCAGAAAAAGCGGCGGATTTGATTTTAGATTTTGATTTTGAGTAAGAAATTGATGAATATTGTTTTTATGTTTAAAAAACGAATTATGAAAAACCTATTATTAACATTCGCGTGCTTTTGCACGACCTTTTACCTTATGGCACAGAAAGCAGATGTGAACTCTTTGAGAGAGGCGGAGTTGAACCGATTTAAAATCATGGTAGCCCAAGATGGTGCTGGATTGGACAAAGTATTGCACAAAGACTTGGTCTATATTCATTCTTCTGGTACCCAAGATACCAAGGCTTCTTACATTGAATCCATTGTTTCTCAAAAATCCATTTATGCCATCATTGAACCAGAGGAATTTACGCAACGAGTTTATGGCAATGTTGGTATCAATTCGGGTATCGTAAACGTGACGAATAAAAAAGATGGAGCTTTTTTACCTGTGAACCGTTTGAAATTTACGGACATTTTTATCTTTGAAAATGGCCGTTGGCAAATGGTTTCTTGGCAGTCTTTAAAGATTAATAAGTAAGTCGCAGTTCTTCTGCGAATGCTTCCAATGCCTGATAAATGAGCGTTAATTCCTCATTTTTGATGCAATAAGGAGCCAAAATATACAATGTATTTCCTAGGGGTCTTAATAAGATCCCTTTTTTTATGAAATACTGGTAGGCGATATCACGTAATGGATGCATGTATCCTGTAGCTTCTCCAACCTGCAAATCCAAGGCTAAGATGGTTCCTTGTTGACGAATGTTGTGTAAAATAGGGTGCTTGCGCTGGGAATCAGCCCATTGTTGATGAGAAAGCATGATTCGTTGAATATTGATCCAAGTTTCTTCCTTTTCCATTAAATCTAAACTCGCATTGGCTGCGGCACATGCCAATGGGTTGGCGGTGAAAGAATGAGAATGAAACAACGTCTTTTTACGGTCATTGGATAAAAAACTATCGAACAGTTCATTGGAACAGCAAGTTACTCCCATGGCCATCATTCCACCCGTTAATCCTTTGGACAAACAAACTATATCGGGTTTTTCTTGTAAATAATCCATGGCAAACCATTTTCCAGTTCTGCCAAATCCCGTCATGATTTCATCTGCAATGCATAATAAACCATGTTCATGCGCTAATCGAATTAAAGCATCAAGTGTGCTAGCCTCATACATGAGCATTCCACCTGCTCCTTGAACCAGTGGTTCAAAAATAAAGGCAGCATATTCATCTGGGGCTGAGGTTAACTTGGATTTCATGTCCAGAATGCAGGCCTCGGGGTCATTGGGTTGGGAGATGAACTCCACTTCGAACAACATGTCTTGAAAGGGAGCATTGAAAGAGCTAGGAGCCCCTAAGCTCATCGCACCGAAGGTATCTCCGTGATAGGCGTCTTGTAGGGCTATGATTTTTCTCTTTTTGGTATTTCCTTGATTATGGAAAAATTGCAGGGCCATTTTGACACCTACTTCCACGGAAGTACTTCCATTATCGGAGAAAAACACTTTTTGGAAATGCTTGGGTAAATGACTTAAGAGCCTTTCCGACAAGGTGATGGCAGGTTCATGAGTAAAGCCGGCAAAGATGACTTGTTCAATTTTAAGGGCTTGTTCGTAGATTTTTTGTGCCAAATATGGATGCCCATGCCCATGGATGTTGACCCACCAAGAACTGATAGCATCCAAGTATTTTTCCTCATTTTCTCCATATAACCAGCAACCTTCACCCCTTGTAATGGGGATGGAAAATGGTTCAATCTGGTGTTGGGTGAATGGATGCCAAATAACGGCAGCATCTCGTTGAACGTAAGAATTATAGCTTGACTTGTTGGGCATACTGATTTATGATAGTGTCATCTATTTTTTGTTCTTCATGAACACACAAAAGTAAGGGCAATTGGGTGTAGTTGAGTATAAATTTTTCTCCTGAAGGATTTTCTGGGCCATTAAAAACAATTCCTACGATTGGGATGCCTTTTTGTTTTAGCATTTCAAAGCTCATCAACGTATGGTTGATGCTTCCAAGGTAATTTTTACTTACTAAAATGACAGGAGCGTCTAAGGATTGTATTAAGTCCAAATTGGTTTGATGATCATTGATGGGAACCATCAATCCTCCTGCTAATTCAATCACCAATGCACGAGGGCTGTTGGGTTTTTTAAATAGATCCATCTGAATAGTGATTCCATCCAATTCAGCAGCAGTATGGGGAGACAAAGGCTGGCTAAGTCGATACGTGGAAGGCCAAATCGTGAGATTGGGATGTTTTACCCATTGTTGAATCCAATAGGCATCTCCTTGCTCTAAATCTCCTGATTGAATGGGTTTCCAATAATCGGCCTGGAGGGCTTTAGTTAGGATAGCAGAAACGACAGTTTTTCCAATTTCTGTTCCAATCCCTGCTACAATGACGGTCTGGCTCATAAGTTTGATTCTAGTAGTTGAATTAAATCAAGCATGTCTTGCTGTTGTGTCAAGGCACTTAAGGTAATTCGAATGCGTTCTTCTTCTTTTGGAACAGTTGGATAAACGATAGGTTTTAATCCGAAGCCTTTTTCTTGGGCTATTTGGGCGATGCGTCTAACTTCTTGATTACCAGGGACCAAGAAAGTTTGTATGGCACTCTGGCTTTTCCCCCAATGGGGATGAGACGTATGTGAATGAAAAAATGCGATGTTTTTCTTTAATTTTTCTCGAAGTTCATCCTGTTGTTGGATGAAATGCAAGGTAGTGTTTAAGGCAGATACATGGGCTGGTGTGGGGGCAGTAGAATAGATGAAGGAGCGTGCAAAATTGATGAGGTATTGTCTTAAAGCTTGAGAGCCCAAAACCACGGCACCTGCATTTCCCCAAGCTTTTCCAAAGGTGATAACACGAGCAAAAACCTGATCGACGAGGCCTAGTTCTTGGACCAATCCAGCTCCAAGATGGCCATAAACCCCACCTGAATGGGCTTCATCGATAATTAATTCGAAGTCGTAGAGCTGTTTTAGTTCAATCAATTTCTGGAGAGGAGCTTGATCTCCATCCATGGAATAAATGGATTCCACCACTACCCATTTGGTTTGATTAGGATATTGGGCTAATTCCTTAGCTAATGTTTTCCAGTCGTTATGTTTAAATATGACTTTTTTCCCCTTTCCTAATCGTATTCCATCGATGATGCTAGCATGAAGGAGTTGATCACAAAAAATAATATGATCATCTTGACTAATGGAAGAAAGTAAACCTAGGTTTGCTTCAAAGCCTGAGCCAAAGAGTAAGGCTGATTCAGCTTGGTGCATGTGAGCACAGGCGTGTTCAAATTTTTCAATTAGGGAATTGTTGCCAGAAATAAGTCGAGAACCCGTTGCTCCATTGATGGGAATTTGTCCTTTGTTTTGTTCCAACCAAATTGCAAAATCTTTGATAATCAGCTGATTTAGTTCATTGTTTTTGGCGAGACCCAAGTAGTCGTTGGAGCAAAAATCAATGAAATTATCCACGCGTTGCAGGCTTCGTAAAAGGCCACTTTTCCGACGGATTTCTAATTGATCGACTAAATATTGTTGGATGTTGCTCATGATAATCAGGCAATAAAAGTACAAAAATAATGAGCCCTAGCGGGTAAATACTATAGATATCCCCCAATTTTGTCCAAAATATTGATTAAACGTGTAAAAAACTTAGAAAAGGCTTGACAAATTCAGCGATGTGACGTAGTATTGCACTGCGCTTCAATATCGTAAGCGCTCTATTCAATATTCCAGATTCCATTCCATCTATTGTTAGTTTCACAATTTTGTAGATAATCTGCTTTTGGGCATATCACAAAATCCTTTTGAAAAGGAATCGGGACTGTTATTCATTTAAGATTCATCATTTCCCATTTTATGGAAGAGAAACCGATCAGGAGAGTAAAAAAAGTACAAGAAGATTTACCTGCTACTGAGCGCCCGAAAAGGCAAAGAATTAAAAAAACTGGAGAAGATCAAGATGGTTCAACGCCTAGTTTCCAACTAGATGAAGCTGCACCGATTGTTAATATCCAGCCAGAACAAGTTTCAACACCTGTAGCCACTCAAGTTGAAGAACCCATTGAATACGATGCCATCATCCCTGCGGATGAGTTTTTGGTAGATACTTCTTTTGTTACTGGGGAAGAAAATGGTGCGGAGGCTCGTTCAGCGCAAGGAAGTCCTGAGGATTTAAAGAAATTGCCGAAAGAAGAGACATCTGTGACTCCGCAGCCTCATTTCAAACGCTCTAATTACAATCAAGTTATCAAGGAATTGGATGGTTTGATTGAAAACGAGGGTGTTTTGGAAATCATGCAAGAGGGAGGATACGGGTTTATGCGTTCTTCTGATTATAACTATTTAGCCTCACCAGATGATATTTATGTATCACCTTCTCAAATCAAAATGTTTGGTTTGAAAACAGGAGATACGATTAAAGGAACGATTCGTCCTCCGAAAGAAGGAGAGAAGTACTTTGCTTTATTGAAGATTGAAACGGTGAATGGTAAAACTACGGATGAGATTCGTGACCGAATCAATTTTGAATACCTGACACCCTTATTTCCTGAAGAAAAGTTGAATTTGTCTACTTCAGCAGACAATTATTCTACGCGTATTTTGGATCTTTTTGCACCGATTGGTAAAGGGCAGCGTGGCATGATTGTGGCACAGCCTAAGACAGGTAAGACCGTCTTATTAAAGGATATTGCTAATGCTATTTCTCGTAATCACCCTGAGGTTTATTTGATTATTTTGTTGATCGATGAACGTCCAGAAGAGGTAACTGATATGCAACGTTCTGTTCGTGCGGAGGTTATTTCTTCGACATTTGATGAACAGGCAGAGCGCCATGTGAAAGTAGCCAGCATTGTTTTGGAAAAGGCAAAACGTATGGTTGAATGTGGTCATGATGTGGTTATTTTATTGGATTCCATCACTCGTTTGGCCCGTGCTTATAATACGGTGGTTCCATCTTCTGGTAAGATATTATCTGGTGGAGTGGATGCCAATGCTTTGCATAAGCCCAAGCGTTTCTTTGGTGCGGCTCGTAATGTGGAGAACGGAGGGTCTTTGACCATCATTGCTACGGCATTAATTGAGACAGGATCAAAAATGGATGAGGTGATTTTTGAAGAATTTAAAGGAACGGGTAATATGGAATTACAGTTAGACCGTAAATTGTCTAACCGTCGTATTTATCCATCTATCGATGTAACCGCATCGGGTACTCGTCGTGAAGATTTATTGATGGATCCTGCGGTATTACAACGAGTTTGGATATTGCGCAAGCACATGTCCGATATGAATTCGGTAGAAGCCATGGAATTCTTACAACAACAAATGAAAGGTACAAGAACCAATGAAGAGTTTTTAGTATCTATGAATCGATAAGATGACAATATTGCCTAAGGAATTATTTTCTTTGGAAAAAACCAATCACATACAGCCAGTATGGTTTGTAGGTCATGGTAGTCCTATGAATGCATTGGCAGATAGTCCTTTTACGCAGCATTTAAATCAATTAGGTAAGACCGCTTTGGAGCATAACACTCCCAAGGCGGTCTTAATCATTTCCGCCCATTGGTTAACTCGAGGGACTTTTGTACAAGCCAGTGAGAAACCTAAGATTATATATGATTTTGGTGGATTTCCACCAGCTTTGCATACTTTTCCCTATCCCGCAGTGGGAGATGCTGAGGAGGCCAATAGGCTGGCTTCGCACAGTACTACCATTCAGGCAACTACAGAATGGGGATTGGATCACGGGGCATGGACGGTGTTATGTCATTTGTTTCCAAAAGCTGAGATTCCTTGTTTTGAGGTTTCTATTGATTATGGGCAACCTTTGGAATACCATGTCAGTTTAGCTCAAGAATTACAGTTTTTACGAGAAAGAGGGGTATTGATTTTAGGCAGCGGAAATATCGTTCACAATTTACGGGCAAGTATAGCCAATTTGGGAAATGGCCGAGAGTCATTTGGCTATGATTGGGCACAGGAATTTGATGTTTGGTCTAGTCAAAAAATTCAGGATAAGGACTTGAGTGCTTTGATACATTACGAAGGCGCTCCAGGTGGTATGGAATCTGTTCCTACCCCAGACCACTATATTCCTATGTTGTATTCTTTGGCCTTAGCTAGAAAAGGAGAGGAGGTTCATTATACCTATGATGAATTGGTTTATGGAGGTATATCTATGCGTTGTTTTGAGATAAAATAAGCTTTACGATTTCCAGTTTGCGAAAGTCTGCTCAATGATTTGGCAGGCTTTTTTTATGTCAAATTCTGAAATACATAGGGGAGGAGCCAGACGGATTTTATTGCCATGGGTTGGTTTAGCTAATAAGCCTGACCGCATCATAGATAAACAGATTTTCCAAGCAATAGGACTTTCTTCCTCCGTATTTATTTCAATAGCACATAGGAGACCTTTACCTCTGATCTCTCTGATTAGTGGGCTTTTATTGGCTAAATCATGTAAAAAGCTCATCAATTGATTTCCTCTGATTTGGGCATTTTTCACTAACTGTTCATCTTCTAAAATATCAATGGCCTCTGAAGCAATGGCACAGGCGAGGGGATTTCCTCCAAAGGTGGAACCATGTTCACCTGGTTTCAAAGTTAGCATGATTTCATCTCGACAAAGCACGGCCGAAACAGGCATGAATCCACCTGAAAGAGCTTTTCCAAGAAGTAATATATCGGGTTTTACATTTTCATGATCACAGGCTAGCCATGCGCCCGTTCTACCTAAACCAGTTTGAATTTCGTCGGCGATGAACAAAACTTGGGCTGTCTGACAAAGTTCACTTGCCTTTTTTAAGTAGTCCGAGTCAGGTAATATGACACCTGCTTCCCCTTGAATGGGTTCCACCATAAAACCTGCTACATGTGGGTTTTTCAAAGCTGATTCCAATGCCTCTAGATCATTATAAGGAATTTTAATGAATCCAGGTAAAAATGGCCCGAAGTTGGTATAGCTTTGTGGATCATTTGAAGCAGAGATGGCCGCTATGGTTCTACCCCAAAAATTCCCTTCAGCCACAATAATTTGTGCTTGATTGCTAGGTATCCCTTTCACTTCATAGCCCCATTTTCGGGTCAATTTGATGGCGGATTCACCTGCTTCCACGCCGGTATTCATGAATAAGACTTTGTCGTAGCCAAATTTATAGGCCAGTTTTTTTTCGGCTAAACCCAGTTGGTTATTATGAAATGCTCTAGAACTTAAAGTTAATTGTTGCGCTTGTTTCATCATGGCATTCAATAACCTGGGGTGACAATGTCCTTGATTCACAGCACTATAAGCAGATAAGAAATCGAGGTATTCTTTTCCATCCACATCCCAAACGATGGCCCCTTGGCCTTTTTCTAAGACGATAGGTAGCGGATGGTAATTGTGAGCACCGTACTTTTCTTCTAGGTCAATGTATTGCTGGGTAGTCATAGGGGGAAGGGAAAGATTAGACACTTGAATTTGACATGACACTTAGATTAGATTTGACAACTTTTTAAAAGTTGTCAAATCTTAATAAAGATTAATAAATCTTAGCAAATTAGTAAAAAACAAAGGTTCCATTTTATTCGCTAAAATGGAACCTAATACTTGATATTCTTAATCAATTACCTGGATTTATAGTAATTCATAGATTCCTGCGACACCCTGTCCACCACCTACACAGGCCGTGACCATACCGTATTTTTGATTTCTACGACGCATTTCATTAAATAATTGAATGGATAATTTGGCACCCGAACATCCCAGTGGGTGACCGAGTGCAATGGCTCCACCATTGACATTTACTCGACTAGAATCTATTCCTAAGGTTTTGATAACGGCCAAAGATTGTGCTGCAAAGGCCTCGTTCAACTCAATTTGCTCAATATTATCCAATAGTAAGCCCGCCTTTTTCAAGGCGATTGGGATAGCTTCTACTGGACCAATTCCCATCAAGCTAGGTTCTACACCAGCCGTGGCATAACTTACCATTCTGGCAATTGGCTGTACATTCAATTCTTTTAAGAATTTTTCAGAAACGACCATCACAAATGCCGCACCATCCGAGGTTTGTGATGCATTCCCTGCTGTTACTGTTCCACCCATTGCAAAAACAGGTTTCAATTTAGCTAAAGCTTCCAGCGTGGTATCAGCTCTTGGACCTTCATCCTGACTTATGATGGAAGTACGTGTTTTCTTTTTACCTTCTTTGGCATCAAAATAATTCTCTGTTACGCTAATGGGAACAATTTCAGAAGCGAACTTACCATCCTTGATAGCTGCAAGAGCTTTAAGATGAGATTGGTAAGCAAAGTTATCTTGTTCCTCCCTAGTTACTTCATATTTTTTACTTACTGCCTCGGCTGTTAATCCCATACCGATGTAATAGTCGGGATGCTCTGAAGCTAAGTCATAATTCAAGACCGTTTTGTGGCCTAACATGGGTAACATGGTCATGGATTCAGTTCCGCCAGCAATCACACAATCTGCCATGCCTGAGCTCACTTTGGCCGAGGCAAGTGCTATGGCTTCTAAGCCTGATCCACAATAGCGATTGATGATAAAACCTGGAACGTTTTTAGGCAATGACAAAAGAGAAATGTATCTAGCCATTTGCATCCCTTGCTCCGCTTCAGGTATAGCATTTCCTACAATGAGATCATCTACTCGACTAGGGTCTAAGTTGGGAACTTGAGCGACCAAATGTTTGATAACTTCGGCTGCTAACGTATCAGGGCGAACGGTACGAAAACCTCCTCTATTGGCTTTGGCTACAGCTGTTCTGTAACCAGCAATGATATATGCGTTCATAATCAATTGATTTTGAATGGATTAATTTCTTGGTGGTTTGCCACCGTTTAATAGACTACTGATACGTTCTAATGTTTTCTTTTCTCCTGAAAGTGATAAGAAAGCCTCCCTTTCTAGATCCAACAAATACTGCTCTGTCACCAATTGTGGGCTATCCAAATCACCACCGCAAATAGCATAAGCCAATTTGTTGGCAATTAAAGAATCGTGTTCGGAGATGTAATTACCCATCTTCATACTGAAGATTCCAGCTTTAAATAGAGCTAATCCTTGTTTTCCTTCCACCCAAACATCCGAACGCTGTTGTTTTTGTACATAACCGGCATCTGCTAATGCTAAGGCTTCTCTTTTAGCTTCGGCAATGAGTTGGCTACGGTTCAAAACGATTCGGTCAAAAGGACGCAAGTAATTCATCTCTTTGGCCTCATATGCCGATGTACTTACTTTTGCTGTTGCGATGTTCATAAAGGCCTGTTGAAGTCGATTAAGTTCAACATCACCAGCCTGACGAGCATCACCCATGCGCATGGCCATTTCTTTTGTTCCACCACCCGCAGGAATCAAACCAACCCCTACTTCCACTAATCCCATGTAGGTTTCAGCATGTGCCACTAATTTATCGGCATGTAAGCTAATTTCACAACCCCCACCCAAAGCTAAGGTATGAGGTGCCACTACCACTGGAATGGATGAATAACGGACACGCATCATGGTATTTTGGAATACCGCAATCATATTGTTGACTTCATCAAATTCTTGATTGGCCGCAAACATGAATAGCATACCCAAATTGGCACCAGCAGAGAAGGCTTCAACCCCTTCATTTCCAATCACTAATCCTCGGTAATTTTTTTCAGCTAGGTCAATGGCCTTTTGAATTCCTTCCAATACCCCTTGACCCATGGTATTCATTTTGGAGTGGAATTCTAGGCATATGATATCATCACCTAAATCAAGGATGGTCGCATCATCGTTTTGGTAAACTATTTTGTCGGGCTTTAAGCTGCTAAGGAAAATTTGATTTTCAATTCCCTCAATCGCACGATAATTTTTTGAAGTAAGGTCATAATAAAGTCGTTTTCCTCCTTCATTTTTGTAGAAACTGGTGAATCCTTTTTGAGCCATTTCTAAAACCCAGCCAGCTGCTTCCATGCCATTTTCACGCATTAAATCAAGCCCCTTTTGAACGCCCAAGGCATCCCATGTTTCAAAAATGCCCAGTTCCCAACCAAATCCGGCGCAAATGGCTTGATCAATTTTTACTAAATCATCTGCAATTTCAGGTATGCGATGTGAAGCGTAACGGAAACCATCTAATATGGTTCTGCGGTAAAATTCGCCCGCTAAATCTTTTCCAGAAAGGAGTATTTCAAATCGCTTTGGTAAAGCATCAATGGCTTTGGAGCGATCTAAGGTTTCAAAGGAAACTTTTTGAGCTGCTCTATATTCAAATGTTTGTAAATCAAGGCTTAAAATTTCTGTTTTACCTTGAGCATTTTTTATTTTTTTGTAAAATCCTTGCCCGGTCTTATCTCCAAGCCACTTGTTCTCCATGAGTTTCTGGAGCATCTTCGGCAAGATGAAAATGTCTTTACTTTCATCATTGGCTACGGCTTTGTACAAATTGTTGGCTACATGAACAGTCGTGTCCAATCCCACGACATCCGATAAACGGAAGGTTCCGGACTTTGGTCGACCTACTACTTTGGAAGTCAATTTATCCACTTGCTCCACCGTTAAACCTAATTCTTCCACTACTTTCATCGTTTGCATCATGGAATAAACTCCAATCCGGTTGGCGATAAAGGCAGGGGTGTCTTTACAAAGCACAGTGGTTTTACCTAGGTTTGTTTGACCAAATCCCAATAAAAATTGGATGACATCTGGGGATGTTTTAGGTGTAGGGATAATTTCCAATAAGCGTAAATAACGCGGAGGGTTAAAAAAGTGTGTGCCACAGAAATGGTTTTGGAAGTCTTCACTTCTTCCTTCCGCCATTAAATGGATGGGAATACCTGAAGTATTGGAGCTAATCAAAGTACCTTTGGTTCGGATAGCATCTACTTTTTCGAATAAGGATTTTTTGATATCCAAATTCTCTACAATGACCTCCATGATCCAATCTGCCGATGCAATATCCTTTAAGTTATCATCAAAATTTCCCAGTTTGATGCGTTTGGCGAAATCACTCACGTACAAGGAAGCAGGCTTCGATTTTAACGTTTGTTGAAATGCAAGATTAACAATGCGATTTTTAACGAGAGGATGCGTCAAACTCAGGCCTTTGGCTGTTTCTTCGGCGGTTAGTTCTTTAGGAGCAATGTCCAGAAGCAATACATCTACACCAATATTGGCAAAGTGACATGCAATTCGGGAACCCATGATGCCAGAACCTAAAATGGCAACTTTTTTGATCGAACGATTCATTTGAATTATGTTTTTAATTAAAAAACGTAAGCGCGTAAAGTTAATTAAATTTTGAAATGTTATGCAAGCATACTAATTTTTTTTGATAAAAAAATCCACCCTTCCGCTTAACCTCGACAGCGTTTAAAACGCTGTCGAGGTTAACGAAAAATCAAAAAATTATTGCTCCATATAACTGCTAATAGGTTCGCAAGCACAGATTAGGTTGCGATCACCATAGGCCGAATCAATGCGGGATACGCTTGGCCAGAATTTATTTGCTTTCACATATGCTAATGGGAAAACGGCTTTCTCCCTGCTGTATGGGCGATTCCAATCGCCAATCAAAACCACACTTTGAGTATGGGGTGCATTTTTCAACACATTATTGCTCTTATCTGCAAGTCCGTCTTCAATTTCTTGGATTTCGGCACGAATACTCAATAAAGCATTGCAGAAACGATCTAGCTCTTCTTTGTTTTCAGATTCTGTTGGTTCAATCATCAAAGTTCCAGCCACAGGGAAAGACAAGGTAGGAGCATGGAAACCATAATCCATTAAACGCTTCGCTATATCTTCGGCTTCTATACCGACACTGGCTTTGAAAGGTCGACAATCTACAATCATTTCATGGGCGCAACGACCATGAGAACCTGTATAAAGAATGGGAAACTTAGTTTCCAATTTTGCTTTAATGTAATTGGCATTTAAAATTGCGGTTTCAGTAGCCCGAGTTAAACCTTCTCCACCCATCATAGCGATGTAAGCATAAGAAATAGCTAGGATGCTAGCTGAACCTACTGGACCCGCTGATACTGCTCCATGGCTATCCGCTTCTGCCGAGTCTGTCATAACGTGGCCAGGTAAAAATGGAACTAATTGCTTGGCTACGCCAATAGGTCCCATACCAGGTCCACCACCTCCGTGAGGGATACAGAATGTCTTATGTAAATTCAAATGGCAAACATCTGCCCCAATCGTCGCGGGAGAAGTTAATCCCACTTGGGCATTCATGTTGGCGCCATCCATATAAACTTGTCCTCCATTTTCATGGATGATTTCACAAATTTCTTTGATGGACTCTTCAAAAACACCGTGCGTACTTGGGTAAGTTACCATCAAGCAGGCCAAGTCGTCTTTGTGTTCAATGGCTTTGGTTCTTAATTGTTCTACATCAATATTACCATTGGCATCACAACCTGTTACAATCACTTTCATACCCGCCATTACAGCCGATGCAGGATTGGTTCCGTGAGCTGAGGAAGGAATTAAGGCTACATTTCGGTGAGAATTCCCGCGAGAAGCATGGTAAGCACGAATAACCATTAATCCAGCATATTCTCCTTGTGCTCCTGAATTGGGTTGCATCGACATGGCCGCAAATCCTGTGATTTCACATAACCAGTCGTTCAATTCCATGACTAAACGCTGGTAACCACGTGTCTGACTAGCTGGCGCAAAAGGATGAATCTTGCCTAGCTCTGGCCATGTAACAGGAATCATTTCCGTGGTGGCATTTAATTTCATGGTACAAGAACCTAATGAAATCATGGAGTGCACCATGGATAAATCTTTGGATTCCAATGATTTTAAATAACGCAGCATGCCATGTTCGGAATGATAACGATTAAAAATTTCATGGCTTAAAAAGGAGCTTTGACGAGTTAATTTGGCAGGGATTCTCCAAGTTATACTCATTTCCTCTCCTCCAATTCCTTCCATTTTAACACGTTGGAAGAATCCTAGTATTTCAACTACATCTTCTTCTTGTGTCGTTTCATCTAAAGAGATACTTAATTTACTGTTATCATTTCTGAAATAGCGGAAGTTTCGCTCCGATGCTTCAGCTATTTCTCTAATTTCTTCGGTATATTCTCCCGTAATGACGGTTATCGTATCAAAGTGATGTGTGTTTTCTAAGCTAAAGCCTAATTTTTGAACACCAGCAGCTAATAATTCGGTTAGCCCGTAAATTTTCGTGGCTTTATTTTTTAATTCTTCTGGTCCATGGTAAATGGCATAAGCAGCCGCCATGATAGATAAAAGTACTTGAGCTGTACAAATATTGGAAGTCGCTTTTTCTCTACGAATATGTTGTTCGCGCGTTTGAAGCGCCATGCGCAAGGCTCTATTTCCTTCGGCGTCAATGGATACCCCAATGATACGACCAGGGATGTTTCTTTTGTACTTTTCTTTGGTAGCAAAGAAGGCGGCATGTGGTCCACCAAATCCCATAGGAACACCAAAACGTTGTGAACTACCTACTACCACATCTGCTCCCATTTCACCAGGAGGAGTTAAGATGGTTAGGGCTAATAAATCAGCAGCTACCACTACTTGAAGTCCATTTTCTTTGGCTGAATCAATCAGTGCAGTATAGTCAAAAACCTCACCATTGCTGGCAGGGTATTGCAAAACGATGGCATAATATTGGGAATCAGTTACATCCAAGTTCAGGTGATTACCTACCACCACCTCGATTCCTAGAGGTTCTGCTCTCGTTTTGAGCACGTCGATGGTTTGAGGTAAACACAGTTCTGATACAAAAATAGATTCCGCCTGATTTCTTTCTGCGGGTCTTTGACCATGTAACATGGTCATCGCTTCAGCAGCAGCTGTTCCTTCATCTAAAAGGGAGGCATTGGCCAGTTCCATTCCTGTCAAATCAATGATCATGGTTTGGTAATTCAATAACATTTCCAGACGTCCTTGGGCAATTTCTGCTTGATAAGGAGTATAAGCCGTATACCAAGCAGGGTTTTCCAGGATATTTCTTAAAATAACGGAAGGCACTATGGTATCGTAATAACCCAATCCAATATGGCTTTTGAAGATTTTATTTTGCCCCATAATCTGTTTGAAATCACGTAAAAATTCAAACTCAGTTTTTGGATTTGGCAGTCGTAAGCCTTGCGCTAAACGGATGGGCTGAGGAACAGTTTGTTGAATTAAAGTAGTCAGACTGTCTACGCCAATGGTTTTTAACATGGCAGCGATATCAGTTGGATTTGAATTGTTGTGACGCAATGAAAAATCTTCCCTGTATTTGAAATTGGGGATCATAGGATGAAGGCGAAATTTATGTGAAAAAACGTTGTAAAATTAAACTTTTTATGGGATTTATTTTTCAATTCTTAACTTGCGAACTTAATTTTTTCCTCAACAAAATGAAAAAGACTTACTATTCGGTTTTAGCACTTTTTTTAGTTGCAAAACTTATCCCATTGAGCCTTTTAGCTCAATCAAATCCTGTTCCTTATGCATACAGCATAAAGGCAGAAGATTTGAAAAAACATTTGACTTTTATTGCTTCAGATAGCTTGAAAGGTAGAAATACGGGTTCGGCTGAACAAAAAGTAGCAGCGAATTACATTGCTAACCATTTCAAGGCAGTAGGATTAGCACCAGTTCAAGGCAGTTATTTCCAAAAAGTTGACTTAGTCAATCGGGCTTGGACCAATGTGGCGGCTCAAATCAAAGGTAAATCCTATGGATATTTATCGGATTTTATGGCTTATGCCTTAGCTCCGGTGGCTGCTGGAACAAAAACTCCCACTGTTTTTGCTGGTTATGGGGTGCAACAAGGTGCTTTTACTGATTTTGATAAGTTGAAAGCCAAAGGGGCCATGGTGGTGGTCATTGACGGTGAAGCTAAAGATCAAGCAGGAAATTATGTGCTTTCTGGCTCCAAAGATCCTTCGGCTTTTGGTAAGGCGACAGGCTGGAGAGAAAAAATGAAATTGGCCAAGGCAGCAGGTGCTATTGGTTTGATTGTCATCACGGATAAAGACGAGAAAACATTCAGTGCTCAACTGAATCAGCGCCAGGCGATGATGAAGCGTTTTGGAAATGAGCGTATGGTATTGAAAGATGAAACTCAAAATAAAGACGCGGAATTCCCTGTAATATTGATTTCATCGGCTATGGCGGCTCAATTATTGGATACCGATGTAGCTGCACTAGAGGCTTTCAAAACTAAGGTTTCAACGGAGAAAAAATCAATTGCTAGCAAGTTTAAGGCTGGGGTCATGGAGTTGAAAATTGAAAGTACCGAAAGTCCCGTGGATACCTACAACGTTGTTGGGTTTTTGGAAGGCACCGATAAAAAATCAGAAGTACTAGTAATAACAGCACACTATGATCACATTGGCGTTTCAGCGGATGGACGCATTAATAATGGAGCCAATGACGATGGTTCTGGTACAGTAACCGTGATGGAGCTGGCTGAAGCATTTGGAAAGGCCGCTGCCGAAGGTCATCGCCCACGTAGAAGTATTTTGTTTATGACAGTAACCGGTGAAGAAAAAGGTTTGTTAGGTTCTGAGTATTATTCGAATCATCCTTTGTTTCCTTTAGCCAATACCGTGTGTGATTTGAACATTGATATGGTAGGCCGCTATGATGATGAACACATTGGTAAACCAGATTATATCTATGAAATTGGTTCAGATAAATTGTCTTCTCAGTTAAGAGCCGTTTTGGAAGAGCAAAATAAAAAACACATTGGTTTAGAATTGGATTTTAAATTCAATGATCCAAATGATCCAAACCGTTTTTACTACCGTTCAGATCATTACAACTTTGCGAAACACAATATCCCCGTAGCATTCTTTTTCAATGGTGTTCATGAGGATTATCACCAACCGGGTGATGACATTGAGAAAATTGAATTTGACCAAGTTCAAAAAGTGGGTCGTTTAGTATTCTATATGGCCTGGGAAATATCGAACAGAGAGCAACGCTTACCAGTAGATTCCAATAAGCCTTAATCGCTTTATTAGTAGAGAAAAGAGCCTCAAATATCATTTGAGGCTCTTTTTTTGATGTTTCATTAAAAAATAATCTACAATTTATAATCTATAATTCTTTTTACAAATGCTTCATGAGTCTTCTGTGCCTGTAAGATAAAATCATTTTCCTTCCAATCTCCAATCACCTGTTCCATTTCTTTTTGGTTGTGGAACATGGCTTTGCGGAATGGATCTTGGAAATCTTTAGCTCGTGAGTTTTCAATTCCTTTGGCTATGAACTCAGAAACTTCGATTGCTTTATTTTTCCATTGTTGAATGAAAGTTAGATCACTTAAATCTTCCGACTGGATTATTGTCAAAGCAGCTAAAGCATTTTGAAATTTAAGATCAGGATATTGATCTGCTTGATCTTGGTAAAACTGATGTACTTGATTCCAAGAATTAATTTTTCCAGAACGAATATTTGATTTCAGATGATCCACTGCTTCTGTCGGGAATAATTGTCCACCTAGATTTTCCCAAGTTGAGATGGACTTGTTGGAGGCTTTTATTAGGAGCTCTCTGGCAGGTGTCGTGGGATTTCTTTCCTGAGTCAAAAGCCATTCTTGGAAGGCATGGTAATAGATTAAGTCTTTAAATATGTGGTAGGCTCGGTAACTTTTCGCGATTTTACTTTTGCGTTTGGAATTTTCAATTCCCGTAGCCCAAACATCCATGCTAATGTTTTCATGGGCAGGATTTTCCAACCATTTTTTTCCAGCATTTTGTGTCTTTTCAGGTAGAGAATCTCCCACCCATTTCTCTAAAAGTTGGATGGCATGTAATATTTCCTCTATGGTATCTGGTGCTAAGAAATCATATTCCAAAAGCATGTTTTTATTAATTCTTTGGTCACGATTGGCAAATTTCCATGCATTTCTTGCCAAGGCATATAAGTTATATTGGAACCAATACGCCGCTATGATTAATAAACCTCCCGATGCATCGTCGTTACCAATCAAAGAAAAAGGCAGGGGATTTTGAATTTCTGCTGGATAATTTCCTTTCGAAATCAGATTGAAGCTAGCAAATTTAGAATTGTGTTTTAAGCTAATAGAAAGACCTGGCCAAAACCCTCTGCCCGCTTGTAATTCCCCATCCGCACCCCGACTGTTATGGTTGGAACCCAGTGTAGCACCAGCTGCCATGTTACTTTGACCTTTGATGATAGCTGCGCAAAGGAATGAATTATTATGATGTTGTTCATGGGCTGGGAAAATGAGTGCATTTAATACCTCACAGCATGAAATAGTAGAATTACTACCTAAAAAGGAGTTAATTAAACGAGCACCATATTTCAGTTGGGAATGAGCCGCTAATATAAAACGAACCGCCTTGACTCCGTAAAAAATCCGACAACCCTCGTGAATAATACCATTGACAAGTTCACAACCTTCGCCTATTTGGGTATTGGCTTCAGGGTATGAAATAATGGTCAAGTTTTTTAATTTATTGGCACCCTTAATGTAAGTGTCTGAGCCCATGTTGACATCCTTGATGATTCCCGTATTTTTAATCACGGTACGGTCACCAATTTGGCCATAGTATCCTCTTTTGGTCGAAAATTCGGCTTGAGTTAGCGCTTTGTATTGGGCTTGAAGTTTCTCATCATCCCGATCTTGAGTCCATAAATAGGCATCAGCAGGACGCATCCCAACAAATGGAATCACTTTTCTGCCCCCATTTTCATTTCCAAGTTCTAGCCAGATCCGGATACGTTCTTCTTCTCCCTCTTTCACAATACCATTACCAAATTTGGCAGTTGGTGTGGTGGCTAATTCATTGACTTGAAGTATCATAACCTCATTGCCAATTTGATAATTGGATAATAAATTTACTCGATCAATACTGATATTGTCGCCAATATCACTACTTATGATCGTACTATTGTAAATACCGACAGGCATTCTAAGGTTTTTGAATTCCAAATAAACATGTTCTAATATCCCAATTCGGATGATGCCAAAAAACCGACAATTTTTAATGAGGGACGGGTTAAAGCCTGGCTTAACCTGAATATCTTTCCAGTTTTCCGCTTCATTAAAATTGGCTTCTAAGATTTCAATTTCACGAGTAGCCAGAGGCCGGTAGTCGGAAAGCTGGATATTTTTATTACGAAGATCGAATTCACTTTCTCCTGCTTTCAGGTATGTTTTACTGACAAATTCGAAGCCTAAGTAGGCTATGGGTTTCTTTTCTATTCGATTCATCTCTCGTAAAATTCAATGGGTAAATGATCAGGGTCACTCGTGAAGGTAAAGCGCTTTTCTGTAAATTCATCGACTCGGATTTCTTCACACGGAAGTCCTTTCTGCCCTAAAATATGTACTGTTTCGTCCAAATTGGATACCTCAAATGCTAGATGTCTCAGTCCACATGCTTCGGGTCTGGATAGTCGGGCAGGAGTTTCAGAAAAAGAAAATAACTCCAGGTAGTAAATCCCTTGAAAGCTTAAGTCTAGTTTGTAGGAATCTCTTTCTTTTCGATACACTTCACGTATGATTTCAAATCCGAGTATTTCGGTATAAAATTGTTTGGATATGGCATAATTGGAACAAATAATGGCTATATGATGAATGCCTATAAGGGGGATTTTGGTCTGCATCATTTTTGAGGACTAGTTGCTACAGCAATTTTAGAATCGGCCGTGCCATAATATAAAAACCAAAGGGAATGAAAAGGAACCAAACCTTCCACAAAACAAACTTCATTCACTTCGCCTATTTGTTCGTATACTTTATTGGGCCAAATGAATGGCGTATTGGAACGCTGGATTAACTGATAAGGCCTATCCACATGAAATAAAGCTTGTGCAGCACTGTAAGTAAATTTTGGGAAAGTTAAATCATTGAAATTGGCCGCATTGCTGCTGTTGTAAATAAGCAGAATACCTGACTTTTGAATTAAAGCATAGGGGCCAGGCTCTACCAAACGACTGTCGAAATAGCCTTTTCTCGGTTGAAGCACCGAAATTTTTTGTTTGTTTTCTGCGTCTTCTAATACATTCCAATGAATCAGGTCTTTAGATTGAGCCATAAACAAATCGGTATCTCCAAAATACATCCAGTAGTAGCCATCTATTTTTGTGGCAACCATCATTGTCCCTTCTTGTTTGACGACTATGGCACCCGATTTTGACCAAAGGTCTATGTATTTGGAATCTTGGAGCATAGGCCCCATTTTTTTCCAATGGATTAAATCAGTAGAGGTAGCAAAGCATAAACGAGCAGTTTTTCCATCATAGGAGGTATAGGTAATCAAATAATTGCCATCCTCCGTTTGAACGATACGTGGGTCTTCGATACCTCCTGGCCACTCGTATTTTTTAAATGCATCTTGCTCCGGAAAAAGTATGGGTTGAGGCATTTTTTTGAAATGAATGCCATCCTCACTAATGGCTAGACCAATCCTAGATGTGCCTAATGAATCCTGAGCACGATAGAGTAAATGAACTTTTCCATTTTTGATTAAAGCAGTGGGATTCAGTACATTTTTATTTTCCCAAGCTACGGCTTTACCTTGAATGGGGCACAAAAACTGCTGTTTTATATCTGGAATTAAGATAGGATTAGCCGTATCTAGTTTCTTAAAACCATTTATTTGCCAAGTAGCAGTACGTTGGTTTTGTGCCCAAGTGGGCAAGCAGAATAGATAAATCGATGCAGCAAAAAGATAGGAAAGGAATTTGTATGGTAGATTCATGAAGTTTTGCTAGAGTTTAAATTTACTAAAATGCCTGTTGAAACGTATATTAAAAGGTAATTTTCGGCAAATTATTACCGAATGGTCATGTTTTCAGAATCATTTAGAACAGCAATCAATTAAATTTTTAGCTATTTGATGCATTTGATCAAAGGAAATTTTAAATTGAGTAATCATACCTAAAACAGAAAAATGGAAAGACGTGATTTTTTACAATCCTCCTTATTGACGGGCTTAGCCACTGGCATGCCCCCAATACAAGATAAAATAGTGGTACCTAAATTACAGTCCAAAATCAAATTGAGTGTATCTAGTTATTCTTATTGGCATTTCAAGGGGGATAAATTTCCCATTGAAAAAGTGATTGATGATGCGGCTGCATTGGGATTGGAAGGAATAGATGTATTGCACAGACAAATGGAAAGTGAGGACAATGCCTATTTGCAAAAAATCAAGAAACATGCATTTTTGAATGGAATAGCATTAACCTGTTTATCTATTCATCAGGGATTTGTAACGCCGGATAAAGAGGAATTAAAAAAGCATGTCGATCATACAATACATTGCATTGAATTGGCCTATAAAATGGGGATACCTTGTTTGCGTTTAAATACAGGAAGGTGGAATACCATTAAGTCGTTTGATGATTTAATGAAAAACAGAGGGATAGAGCCTATTTTGCCAGGCTATACCGAAGACGATGGGTATAAATGGTGTGTGGAAGGGATTCAACGTTGTTTAGCCAAAGCAGAGGAATGTGGGGTATTGCTAGCCTTGGAGAACCATTGGGGATTAGGTTCAACTCCTGAAGGAATGTTGCGTATCCATGATACAGTTAATTCTCCTTGGTTGGGTTTATTAATGGATACAGGAAATTTCTTGGAAGATCCTTATGACAAATTAGAGAAAATAGCTACTAAAGCCAGTTTTGTTCAGGCCAAAACATATTATGGCGGAGGCGAATGGTATTCCTTGGAATTAGACTACAAACGGATTATTGCTATCTTAAAGAAGGTAAATTACCAAGGCTATATTTCCATTGAATTTGAAGGCAAAGAAAATGCCTATTCAGGGGTCAGAAAAAGTGTCGAAGTACTGAGAAAAGCTTTAGCTTAATTATCTATTTCTTGGACAACAAATCATTTTTTTAATCGTTCGCTCTGTGTCGCGCAACGCTGTCAAGGTTCCAAACCTTGCCAGCGTTAGGCCGGAGCGAATGCTTATTTTTTCAATACTAAGGCATAAGAATCCGCAATCATCTGTTTCAAGGTAGCAAAAGCGATTTGGCCATTGACCACAATGGTATTCCAATGTTTTTTGTTCATATGGTAACCCGGTAAAACACTGTCAGGGAATTCTTCTCTCAGCTCAATAGCCCTATTTGGGTCACATTTAACATTAAATCGTACGGGGATTTCATCCAATGAAAGCAACAAAAACATTTTATTGTTGACTTTGAAAACTAAATTGTCTGGTCCAAATGGAAGACTTTCTTCGGACTGTGGAAGACTCAGGGCGTAATCACGAATTTCTTCTAGGTTCATGGGATGCATCTGCCAAAACCTTGGCATAAGGGAATTGAGTCAATTGGTTTAATTGATAATAAGTGTCCAACCCTCCTGCACTTAGGCTCTGAGCTAAACCCAAATCAATATGACCATCTGGCAGAAGTATGGAATCTTCTATGGAAATATATTGGATTTTGCCGACTAATAAAACGGTTTGATTTGATTTGATCAGATGTTCTTCTTCCCAAATAAGTCCCATCTTGATCAAACTATGCTTGACAAAAGGCCCATCAAATTCGGGGATTGTCTCTTCTTCTATTTCACATGCTTCAAATTCAGATGTGCCAAATGGATATCTGGCAGATGTCTGATGGGCCTGCTGAACCATGGAAAGGGGAATTTGATTCAGCGTAAATTGTTTGTTCGCTTGAATATTTTTATACGTATGACTATTCTCACCAATGGGCCTAAATAATACACCAATCATCGCGGGGTAGGCTCCTATATGTATCACATTACTAAAAATGGCCAAATTGGATTGATGATGCTCATTATACGTTCCAATTAAATGAACCGCCTTTCCTCCAGTTAGATGATTGATTAAGTTTGTCCGAAACGATTTTTCCATCGATTCGATGTCGGCTAAATGGGCAATCATGATTTTAATTTTAAAATATGGAAGCAGCTATTCCTTGATTTATCTTAATAATTGGAAAATTTCACCCGTCTTAGCTACTTGTTTTTGCGTATCTACGGTTTGGGTTTTATTGATATCCACCACGACACCTTTGGGAACTTTAAACTTTTTGACATCTACCGTAAACATAAGCTGCTCGGGCAATCCCCATTGGGTCCTAGAAATCCAAAAACATTTCCTTTGAAGACCTGAAAGCTGACATCCTTCACAGCTTGGAAAGAGCCAAAGCTTTTGGAAAGATGTTGAATGGATATGATGGACTCAGGCATTTAGGATGGAATATGCCTTTCTAACTAGCATTCCCTTTATATTGTTTTAAGAATCAAACTCAACTACCGCCTTGATCACCGCTTGAGTAGGATCTAAAAAGGATTCAAAGTGCGATGAAACATCTTTGAATTTAGTACGGTGCGTAATGAAGTCTTTGGTATGTATTAATCCTTTTTTCATACAATCCATCACCCATTCAAAATCATTCCGAGTGGCATTTCTACTACTCATCAAAGTCCCCTCTCGCTTATGGAATTCAGGATGAGAGAATAGAACATGGCCTAATTGTAAACCCACCAAAATATATTTTCCTCCATGTGCCATGTATTGGAAACTATGATCTATGGCTTTTTTATTTCCTGTGGCATCAATGATCACTTGCGGCATGTCACCTTGGGTAATTTCTTGTAAGCGGGCCATCACATCCTCTTGACCCACTTGAACGGTGTGTGAAATCCCCAATACATTTTTACTGAAATCCAATCGGCCCGCATTCACGTCCAAGGCAATTACTTGCCCACCTGCAATGCGTGCCATTTCCATGACTCCTAATCCAATGGGACCTGCACCCACCACCAAGACCCAATCATCTTTTTTTATTTCAGCTCGCCGAACCCCATGGGCACCGATCGACAAAGGTTCTAATAAGGTATATTCGTCAAGACTGAGCTGTTCATCATAGACCAAAGCGTCTATGGGAACTTGTAAATACTCTCTCATAGCGCCGTCTTCATGTACACCTAATACACTCAGAGTCTGACAGCAATTGGTTTTGCCTTGTCGACAGGCCACGCATTTTCCGCAGGAATAATAAGGAATGACACTGACTAAGGACCCAATTCGATAATTTGATCCGGAACTTATTTCTACGATTTCACCGACAAATTCATGTCCTAAGATGCGTGGATAGGAAAAAAATGGTTGTGTCCCCTCAAAGGCATGCAAATCTGTTCCACAAATACCTACTTGTTTAATTTTAAGAATGGCCATGCCATCTTTCAAAGTTGGTCTTTCCGATTCTTGATATTTCCATTCAAATGGAGTGGTACAAACAAGTTCTTGCATGGATTTTATTTCTTTTTACGTTTGGCCCAACGTTGTTCCAACATTTTGATGAAATAGCCACCAACTACACTTCTAGCTTGGAAACCTACTTGTTTACCATTAGTTGTTTCATGCCAGTCGCTCAAAGGCACGCGCGACGGACTTTCTTGCATGAATTGATAGATAGGATGTACCAAAGCCTTGAATTCAGCAGGTTTGTCAGAAAGTGTGGCAGTCCACATAATCCAATCACTTTTGGTATACGTTTTTCTACTGTCCAAAGGCAAACCATAGGTGTTTTGTTTCTTCAAATAATAGGCCATTTCTTTTTCGTACACATATCTCGGGAATAAATTTAGCCCTAATAATTTGTCCCAAACCAAATTGTATTTTTGACTCCAAGTATTGTTTTTGTTAAACGTCAAAGCATAATGATCTCCTTCATCTGCCATCTCCACCCATTTCAAGGCATATTTTTGAGCAATTTTTTGCATGGAATCAGCCGTGCTTTTTAAACCCATATTTCGGGCCATCTGAGCATAGGACCCAATCCCAACAATCGCTTTGATGGACAGGTTAGCATTGCGGTCCAAATGTCCTGCAAAATCATCCGTACATAATTGATTGGCAGGATCTAAGCCATCTTTCACTAAAAAATCCACCCATCGGGTTAGGGTAGGCCAATGGGCTTTGGCTATTTGCGTGCTGTTTTCTTCTTTGCAGATGGCAGCTGTCAACAAAATCATATTTCCTGCTTCTTCCACGGGCATATCTTCAGGGTAGGTTTGTCCATTTGCCAAAGGATAGGTACCAATGTCATGTGCTGGGAAAGGTTTTTTCCATTGGCCACTTTCACTGTAATAGATCAAAGGCTCCACCATACCACGCAGTAATTTGGTATTGTATAGGAGGCTCAAAGGGGCAGAAGGATAGGTGACATCCACCGTCCAAATAGAACCATTACTGAAGTTTTCTTTTTGAGGGAAAAGCACCTCATTTTTTTCCCCTCGGACTAATTTATGCGCAGCGAGGGATTGTCTGTAGGCGGCTACACAAAGTTCCGCATATTCTTTCCCTCCCGCTAGTAACGCTTCTTGAAATAACTGTTTGTCGAAGTTTTTGCATTGAACAAGAATACTCGGGTATTCTTTCGCAGCTCTTACTAGCAAATCATCCATGCTGGCAAAGTTCTTTTTCCACCAAGCTTGTAAATTTTTCTGGAAATACTGGATGGAATACAAATCATCATAAGCCAGCATGATGCTCGAATTTTGATTGGATTTAGTGGCTGTTATATCCCAAGAGGCAACCAAATAATCCGTACTGCTCGATTCACTAGAAGTTTTTTTTCCGTCGGCAAGGCTCATCAGCTGAGATTGAGAGAGAGTCTTCAATTGCTGCTTAGCTTGATTGGTCGCTAAATAGGCATATCCCCAGTCGATTCGTACATCGTCGCCCACTTTATTTAACACTTTTTGTTGATTAAGCCCCGTTTTCAAATAACGAACATTGCCTTTTTTGCCCGTGCTGACTTGGACAATTTGTTCTTTTTCATTTTTGGCAATATCTGAAGACAAGCCAAAAGTGATTTTGGTTTTATGTGTTTTATTATCGGTGGATTGTATGCCGAAATTGATATAAGAAACCGGTCTTGAAAGCAAGTCGAGGTTGGAAGCCAAGAGCGGAGAAAGAAAATTCACCTGTAATTTAACAGGCCCACAGGTAAACTGGTAGCTAGTCTGGGTAGCGGTGATTTGAACCGAATTTTGAATCGCTAGATTCGACTGAGTGGAGCGAGATTGTTTCGCAAAACCGGCATCCAGCCAAGAATTTCCGACAGGATTCATGCAATGAATGGCCAAGATATTTTTGCCTTTTTTCAGCTTGCTTTTTATGAGATCACTTAATGGATAGTCTTTCAATTGCTTGGTATGGCAGTTTTCGCAAGAATATACCGGGTAGCCATTGAGGTAAACTTCAACGTCATCATCATGGCGCAGTTGAAGGATTAATTGATCGATGTCGAAGTCTTGTAGATCAAAAGCTCTTCTCACCCAAATGTTTTTAGTGTTCCAAGGCGTATTCCATTTATTGTCCCAACCTTTACCAAAAGGCAATTTTCCCTTATTCCAATAGACATCATTGAAGTGGGAGGTCATCCAATCCTCAGCAGGTTTGGTCTCTGTGAATTGAACCTCAATGGGCTGATTATTTTCAGCATGGGCAACAATGCCGGTAGAGGGATATTGTAAGGCACCTAAAAATTGGTAGGTTTTTCCGTCTACTTCCAATAAGCCAACTAAAGATTGATCGGAGCCAGTCCAGTGCCGTGTCACCGATTGATTTAATTGATCGGTAAAAGACCAAACACTGAAATAGGGGTCATGGGTGATGAGTGGATAGGCAGGAGCTTTACTAACTTGGGCTTGAGCAAAAAAGCCGAACATCGCTAAACTAGCGAACAGGAAAAATGATTTCATAGTAATGGTTTATGGAATTAAAGATAGGAAGATTCCATGCATCTACAAAAGGGTGAAAAAATATCGATCTACTGATAATCTGTGGGAAGATACCCTTGTTTTTGGTTGAAAAATGCTAGGTTTGTCCCTAACGCTGGCAAGGTTTTAAACCTTGACAGCGTTGGGGGAATTCCATTTATGTGGCTAATATGACCATTCAGTAAATAATCTGAATATTGGATTATTTATAATTTAAATTGAATAAATTCGGAATTAATAAAACGAAACAAGCCTTTGTTCATTCACTCAAGATTGGAAGGGTAAACGAAAGATCGTTTCGGGGATAAGTGAATCACCGGGCATTGTATGGGCGAGCCTTAAATCATTAAGCATAAATGAGTTAACAAATTATAAATAAATATGGATAGGACAAATATTTCTGAGTTCAAATTGATTGGACTCAAACTTAACAAGAAAACGACAAATGAAGGTGGGCAATCAAGTATTGACTGTGGTAACTTATGGCAGAAATTTGAGACAGAGAATATTGTAGAAATAATACCAAACAAGTTGGGTGAAGAAATTTATTCTGTCTATTTTGACTATGAAGGAGATGACACCAGACTGTTTTCGTACTTTATTGGTTGCAAAGTGGCAATTGACACTGAAACAACACCAAAGGGTATGGATAGTTTACTTATTCCTTCTGAGAATTACTTTAAAGTAACAGCAAAAGGGAAAATGACGGGTTGTATTTCAGATGCTTGGAAACGCATTTGGAGTTCAGGAATAAATAGAACTTATAAGTATGACTTCGAAGTTTATGATGAACGAAGTAAAGATTGGAGCAATGCGGAGGTTGACATTTTCGTTTCTTGTAACAAATAAAAAGGGAATTGCCTGTCTGATATAAAAAATCAACAAACCGCTAGCAACAGCTCATACGCAATGCGGATTTTAGAGGTTTTGCAAGTGCAGTTCCTGCGAGCAAGGTTTGTCTCGGTTGATACAGACGTAGCCACGCAATCCCGCCCGAACGCAAAGCCCGAAACCGTTCCAATGCTAAAAAGATAGACAATACAGCAAGGCAATGACCAAAAATGGATACGATATACTGACCATGTCGACCAAGCGGGCAGAGAACCTAGCTGGCCATGTTTTGCTGTTGTGACAGTTAATAGAAAAAAGCGTATCCAGCTTGCATTTTTAAAATTTATCTTCCATCCCACAACCCAAGTTTTGCAAAGATCCAAATTTTGCCAAATTTCATTATCTACTGGCGTTTTTTTGATTTCTAAATTAAACTAGAAATGCCTATATTTGGCAAAAAATGGGTCAACAATGCCTAAAATACTAGAGAAGAGATTGGTCGAAGAATTCAAGGATAAAGAGGCTTTTACACGGGAAGAACTCTTTCATTTTTACCGTTACTTCGAACCTGAACTGAAAGAAGGAACTTTCGGGTGGAGAATCTATGACCTGAAAAACAGAAATATCATTAAGCCTCTCAAAAGAGGATTGTATGTAATCTCTTATAAATCTAAATACAAACCGGACATCTCTCCCAATATGCTCAGAATTGCCAAACAAATATCCGAAAAGTTTGACGAAGTCAAACACTGTGTTTGGGATACGGTTTGGCTGAATGAATTTGTGCAACACCAAACGAGCAAATCAACTTTGTTTATCGAAGTGGAAAAAGGATTTGAAGAATCAATGTTCTATGCTTTAAAAGACAATTTGCATAAGGAAGTTTTTCTGACCCCAGACGATAAAGTCATTGATTTTTACATAGCTGAAAGTAATCAACCAATCATAGTTAAGAAGTTACTCACAAGAGCACCGCTGATTAAACGAACTGAAAAAAAGCTCAACTTCTACACTCCTAGCCTAGAGAAAATACTCGTTGACCTGTTCGCTGAAGAGCGCCTTTTCTATTATCTGCAAGGTGGTGAATTGATTCACATTTATGAAAATGCTCTTAACAATTATGCTATTAATTTCACTAAGTTATTCAGCTATGCAAAAAGAAGAGAAAGAGAATACGAAATAAAGCAGTTCATGACTAACCATATGTTTCACTTGGTAAAAGATATTATTAATGATTAAGGACCAATACTGTCCTAAACGTTTTTGATTTCCGTAAAACTACTTGATTGCTATGAAATTGGAGGTATTTTATTGTTTTTAAAAAAGTAACCCCTGTACATATTTATCGTTTGGTTCTTTTGGGGGTTCAC
>NZ_SEWW01000044.1 GCF_011090385.1 Aquirufa beregesia | reverse complement strand
TGTACAATGTGGAATCAGCTGTTGTGGCTGTTACAGATGGAAGTATCGTTGCTGCAGGAGCAGATCGATTGACAGTAGCCGTGAGTGCATCAACGATGACGAAATTGGCGGTTAGCTTAGCGAGTCCACAAACGAATGGAACAGCCTTTACCGGCACGAATACCTTGACAGCCCAAGATGCTTATGGCAATACGGTCACAACTTTTGCTGCCAATACGAATAATGTAACAGTAACGAGCACGTTAACCGGAGCAATCACAGGATTAGGCTCAGGAGTGAACAACGTGTTGAATCAAGCAGGCGACTTTA
>NZ_SEWW01000043.1 GCF_011090385.1 Aquirufa beregesia | reverse complement strand
CGTTTACAGGAACTAATAGCTTAACAGCACAAGATGCCTATGGCAATACAGTAACGAGCTTTGATGCCAGCAGCAATAACATTACAGTAAGCACGAGCTTAAGTGGAGCAATCACAGGCTTATCAGGCACGAATAAATTAAGTAGTGCCGGCGACTTTAGTAGTGGAGTAGCGAGCTTGACAAGCTTAGGCTTGAAATATACGGGAGCGGTAGGTTCAGGCACCTTCACGTTCACCCCAGTGAGCGGAACGGCAGTGACGAGTGGAAGTATAGACATCAATAGTGGTTCTGCGAATAAGTTTATCATTAC
>NZ_SEWW01000042.1 GCF_011090385.1 Aquirufa beregesia | reverse complement strand
AAAAGAAGTTTTTTTGTTTCTTTTTTTTCAAAAAAAGAAAATCCATGTGAATTAATGAAACGAAAAGTGCTTGATTTTAAATAAAAAGTATTTTAAACTCGTTTGAATTCATCACCTTTTCTGGAGCTTAACTTTCTTTGGCATTTCTTTTTTTTCATAAAAAAAGAAACAAAAAAAACAGAAGAAAGACGGTTAATCCTAAGACGAATTCCGCTGCGCGGAACCGATTGTCACTCCGCATACGGCTTTAATCTTTGACACTTAGCTTTAGCCTACGCACTAGGTCAAAGATGCGCCTGCCGCTTCGCTCATGCT
>NZ_SEWW01000041.1 GCF_011090385.1 Aquirufa beregesia | reverse complement strand
TGGCTGTTACAGATGGAAGTATCGTTGCTGCAGGAGCAGATCGATTGACAGTAGCCGTGAGTGCATCAACGATGACGAAATTGGCGGTTAGCTTAGCGAGTCCTCAAACGAATGGAACAGCCTTTACTGGAACGAATACCTTGACAGCCCAAGATGCGTATGGCAATACGGTCACAACTTTTGCTGCCAATACAAATAATGTAACAGTAACGAGCACGTTAACCGGAGCAATCACAGGTTTAGGCTCAGGAGTGAACAACGTGTTGAATCAAGCGGGCGACTTTACGAGTGGAGTAGCGAACTTGACAAGCTTAGGCTTGA
>NZ_SEWW01000040.1 GCF_011090385.1 Aquirufa beregesia | reverse complement strand
AAGCCTTAAGGCCTCTGTACTTCGAACGACTGCCGTTGTAGTCGCTAAATCGGAGTGCAAAGATGTAGGTTTATTTTCCTTATTCCAAATCATTCCACAAAAAAAAATTACTTATCCCCCTAATTCATTGAATATCAAAGAGAAAAATTTTGAAAAAATTTAGGCTGCTTTAACTATTTGATAATTTATAGTATTATTGGCTCCATAATTAACCTAACCCTAATACAATACCTACATGCCATCTCATATCCCAATAGGAGATTTTACCCTCCGTGAGCTCGAGCTTATTTCCCTAATTCAACAAGGTAATACCTCCCAAGAAATTGCAGAAAAACTCA
>NZ_SEWW01000039.1 GCF_011090385.1 Aquirufa beregesia | reverse complement strand
AGGTTGTCGCTGTATTTCCACTCGCATCTTTCGCCGTAATCGTGATGTTTTGTGTCCCTCCTGCCGTTTGGGTGCCAGTTCCGGTAATGATAAACTTACTAGCCACTCCTGCTCCGATTGTCACATTAGCACTCGTTACGGCGGTGCCTGTAGCTGGACTAAACGTGAAGGTGCCTGTGCCTGTGGTTCCGGTATAGATCAAGCTACTTACACTCGCTACTCCATTACTAAAGTCGCCGGCACTACTTAATTTAGTCGTGCCTGATAAGCCTGAAATTGCTCCACTTAAGCTCGTGCTTACTGTAATGTTATTGCTACTGGCATCAAAGCTAGTTACTGTAT
>NZ_SEWW01000038.1 GCF_011090385.1 Aquirufa beregesia | reverse complement strand
TGTACAATGTGGAATCAGCTGTTGTGGCTGTTACAGATGGAAGTATCGTTGCTGCAGGAGCAGATCGATTGACAGTAGCCGTGAGTGCATCAACGATGACGAAATTAGCTGTTAGCTTAGCGAGTCCTCAAACGAATGGAACAGCCTTTACCGGCACGAATACCTTGACAGCCCAAGATGCTTATGGCAATACGGTCACAACTTTTGCTGCCAATACAAATAATGTAACAGTAACGAGCACGTTAACCGGAGCAATCACAGGATTAGGCTCAGGAGTGAACAACGTGTTGAATCAAGCAGGCGACTTTACGAGTGGAGTAGCGAACTTGACAAGCTTAGGCTTGA
>NZ_SEWW01000037.1 GCF_011090385.1 Aquirufa beregesia | reverse complement strand
CAATCCCACTAGCATTGGTTGTTGAAGTAGCAGAAGCAAAACTACCATTGGCGTTGGACTTAGTCCAAGTAACGGTTTGTCCCGAAGTAGCAACTGGATTGTCATTGGCATCGGCTAACTGAGCCGAGATAGTTACGGTAGCACCCGCCACAGGAGAAGAAGATGAAGAAGTAACGATGTACTTACTAGCAGCCCCAGCCACGGTGGTGATAGTTCCTGATGTTCCTGAAATGGCCGAAGTAGTAGCTGTCACAGTTGTAGCAGTAGCAACCACAGTATGTGTAGTAAATACAACTGTAGCAATCCCACTAGCATTGGTGGTTGAAGTAGCAGTTGCAAAACTACCGTTAGCGT
>NZ_SEWW01000036.1 GCF_011090385.1 Aquirufa beregesia | reverse complement strand
CTCCTGAAGTTCCCGTGAATTTCAAGCCTAAGCTTGTCAAGTTCGCTACTCCACTCGTAAAGTCGCCTGCTTGATTCAACACGTTGTTCACTCCTGAGCCTAAACCTGTGATTGCTCCAGTTAACGTACTCGTTACTGTTACATTATTCGTATTGGCAGCAAAAGTCGTGACCGTATTGCCATAAGCATCTTGGGCTGTCAAGGTATTCGTGCCGGTGAAGGCTATGTCATTAATCTGTGGACTCGCTAAGCTAACAGCTAATTTCGTCATCGTTGATGCACTCACGGCTACTGTCAATCGATCTGCTCCTGCAGCAACGATACTTCCATCTGTAACAGCCACAACAGCTGATTCCACATTGTACA
>NZ_SEWW01000035.1 GCF_011090385.1 Aquirufa beregesia | reverse complement strand
CTCCTGCTACTTGACTTCCACTGCCCGTGATGATCAATTTTGTTGCAGCTCCAGAATTTAACGTGATAGAACCAGAAGTTACTGGTGCTCCAGTAGCTGGACTAAAGGTAAACGTCCCTGAACCTGATGTGCCTGTGAACTTCAAGCCTAAGCTGCTTAAGTTCGCTACGCCACTACTAAAGTCGCCGGCACTACTTAATTTATCCGTGCCTGATAAGCCCGTAATAGTACCTGTCAAGCTCGATGTCACGGTTACGTTATTCGTTACTGCACTAAAGCCTGTTACCGTATTACCATAAGCATCTTGTGCCGTTAAAGTATTCGTGCCTGTAAAGGCGGTGCCAGATGTTTGAGGGTCTGACATAGCTAGGCTAAACTTAGCAAATGATCCTAC
>NZ_SEWW01000005.1:88274-268344 GCF_011090385.1 Aquirufa beregesia | reverse complement strand
ACAATGAATCAAGACCACATTTAGCTTTAAAAATGAAAAAGCCAGTTGATTTATATGCAGCTTAAACTATATTTACAATGAATTATTAATGAACCCAACTGTCAACCTATATCAGGACAAGACATACTACTTTCTACATTCTTCATTCTTCATTCTACATTCCAGAAGCAAACTCCTGCCCCCATTGATGCAAAGAGGCAATACTAGGTAATAATTTCTCCCCCTTTGGGGTCAGCGTATATTCAACTGTGGGTGGAACAGTCGCAAAAACCTCTCTGCTGACAATTCCATTGGCCTCCATGTTTTTCAGTTCCTTGACCAACATGCGGGTATTGATTCCCTCTACGGATCTTTCCAATTCTTTGAAACGCATTTTACCTTTCGATAAAATATAAATAATGGGCATGGACCATTTGCCTCCAATGATGTCCAACACTTCTTTCAAGGAACACGATTTTTCTGAAATACTTAAATTATTTTCTATCATAACTACTTGATTACCTGTATTGCTTTACCTTTGGTTACTACTGTACATTCGTGTAACTACTTTCAAAAGTAAAGTAATGACTTTATGTTTACAAGAAAATAATCAAAAAGCTAAAAAAATGAAATTACTCGAAGCAATAAAATTAGGTCAAGACAATCTAAAAAATAGTATGGTGATGGCACCCATGACTAGGAGTCGGGCTACAGTAGATGGACTTGTTGGCGAATCCACACAGGTATATTATTCCCAACGCGCCAGTGCCGGTTTAATCATCACGGAAGCCATCAACATTTCCAAGCAAGCCTTGGGGAGTCCATTAACACCAGGGATTTATACTACCGAACAGATAGCCGCATGGAAAAAAGTGACTCAAGCGGTTCATGAAAAAGGCGGAGTCATTTATGCTCAGTTGTGGCATACAGGACGCGTGGGACATTCCTTGGTAAAAAATGGAGAACTGCCTGTGTCTGTCTCCGCGGTGGCTATTGAAGGTCAACAGCATTTTACCATGGAGGGTATGAAAGATTATGAGACACCGAGAGCATTGAGCACGGAAGAGGTGAAAAGCATCGTTCAAGAATACAAACAAGCAGCTATAAATGCGATAGAAGCCGGCTTTGACGGAGTGGAGTTGCATTCCGCCTTTGGATACTTACCCAATCAGTTTTTGGCCGACAGTGTGAATCAAAGAACGGATGAATATGGTGGAAGCGATGAAAATAGGAATCGTTTTGTGGTAGAAATCATGCAAGAAATGGTGCAAGGCATTGGTGAAGCTAAAGTGGGCATTCGTATTTCTCCGACAAGTACATACAATGGTATTTCCCATCAACATCCCGTAGAACAATTTAGCCTATTGATTCAGGAATTGAACAAATTACCTTTGGCCTACATCCACATCATGCATGTGCCCTTTTCGCCTGAGCAGTTCCCTACATATCCAAGCAGTTCCATTGAAACGTTTGGGAAGATCAGTCAGCACCCGGTGATAGCTAATTTGGGGTATACTCGGGAGACGGGAGAAGCTGAATTACAAAAAGGCATTGCGAAACTTATTTCTTTTGGCACCTTGTTTATAGCGAATCCCGACTTGCCTAAGCGATTTGAGTTGAATGCAGAATTGAATCAGGCCGACCGAGCAACCATGTATGGTGGACAGGATCAAGGCTATATTGATTATCCCTTTTTAACTTAAACAAAAATAACCCATGAACGGCATTCAAGCCATTTTGACCATTGACATGGATAATCTTCCTGCCAATTTCCAAGAAATTATACAGCACGAGCAAGCCAAAATTGCCCAATGGAAAGAGGAAGGTATTTTGGCTACGTCAAAGCAAAAACGGAGCTGTTTTGGTATTCAAAAATGTGGACCAGGGACAAGTTGAAACACTCATGACTACCCTACCCTTCTACCCATTGAAAAAAAGTATTGAATATTATCCCTTGATCAAACAGTTTTGATCAACTTGGCTTGGTTGATTAGCTTTGTCGTTAAGCATCGTGGTTAAGCATCGTTTAGATTTGTCAAATTTTGAAAATTTGACAAATCTTCTTAACAAGTCTTACGCATAGGAATCATTTCTACTACTCTTCAACCTATTCTAGAGGGCAAATTGAAACGGCAATTTCATCCCCTCCTCCAACGGTATCATCAGGATGCCGGAAAGATGCGTCTCATTTTATCTAAAGAATGGTATTTGACCGAGGGATTATCCAAATTTCTAGGATAGAAAAATCCAGTTAATCGCTATTAAGTCTACCTAATCCTAAGAATTTAAACTTTTGTTTACAAGCAATGGGCTCATTTGAAATCCAGAACAAAGCCCCTATATCCTACCTAGTAGGACGATTTTACCTAGAAATTTCAGAATTTAAATTTTTCTTGACAAGAGAATACGCAACGTACTGATAGTCAGGTGGGAGGATTGGGGGAGAAAAGGTAGATTGGAGAGAGTTTATAGCTGGTATAAACAAATTAGTAGCAATAAATGTCGACCGTGCTAACCCAAAAACCCGCCCATCGCAAATCTGCAAAACGTTATGGGTAAGTTTAAATTGACTAAGGTTAAAAAGGGCTGACCACCCAAGGTGACAGAAATAAGAACTAGTGGAGCAGAACCCACATTAAAAACGGACTGATCTCATTCAGTCAATTCAATGAGAGGCGGAAACCGAAAAGCCTTAAGAGTAGGGAAGCTAATCTATTTAAAATGGCAAATTTAAAAGCAAAATACACATTTGTTTCTCCTACAACAGGAAATACCTATGTTCTACATGTTCAAACTGGACCATTAACGAATCCAATTCCGACCATTGACAATCCCAATGCTATTGGTTGGCCAATTTTAAGCGGTACTTTAGTTACCGTAATTGAAGGGATTTCAACATCTTATAATGTTCCTCCAGCAGGAACCTCTGGTATGATATACAATGGATTATGGCAAAGTGCAAGTTCCTCACCTCAGGGAGGACCATTATGTCAAGGTATTGAAAATTTAATCGTTACACCATTTGACGGCAAGAGCACACCTATTTCTGCTATAAGTGGCACTAGCGTTCAAATTACATTGGGGAAATTAAGTGATACAGCAAACCTAATAAGCTCTGTTTTCCCACCACAATAAATAAAATTTATCAGATTTTTATTTCAGTCCAATATAAACTTACCTATATCAGCGGATTGGCAAAAAAGCGGTTTTTCGAGGTTCAATGACTCATTTGTACAAAAACAAACAGTTGTGCTTCGAAATCCGCTTCTTCGCCAAGTCTCAAGAATCTCATAACACCTGTATTTGGTATTTTTTGCCTGTTAGGAGGAGGTTTTTGAATGCTTTTGCAAAAGTTTATCTTTGTCAAATTTTAAAAATTTGACAAAGCTTTCGCATGGGAGTCATTTTCTAAGTTTTGTATTTAAAATATTCAAAACTCCTAAATTGCAACAACATAGGTTAAACGATGATGTTCAATAATGCACATTAAATGAATTTGATATACAAGGATTGGAAATAGATTACGTTTGTTTGGCCTGGGATATTAATTTCTACTTCAAAAATGGTGAATGGAACTACCAATCTTTCGAAGGAACAAAATGGAAATGGATTGTTAATGAAATAAATCATACATAAGAAATACTTACCGAGTTTTAATGACAAGAGCCAGGCAAGGATTAATTATTTTCATTCCGCATGGCGACTTATTAGATAGGACCAGACCTGTAGAACTTTATGAAAGTACATATCAATTTTTGAGCTCTTGTGGAATAAAAACAATCTAAAAATATAGTACTTACCTTAGATTTGCCATATTTAACTTTACCCCCTCTCCTCCCATGTCCAACCAAGCCCTCACCCCAGATGAATATGAAAACCAATTAGCCGATGATCGGAAGGTGGCCATCGCTCATTTGCGACAAACGATTATCCAAAATATCCCGCCAGGATTTGAAGAAACCATCAGCTATGGGATGATTGGCTATGTCGTACCCAAATCCATTTACCCAGCTGGCTATCACTGCAAAACCGATGAACCTCTCCCTTTTCTAAGTATCGCCTCGCAAAAGAACTTCATCGCATTATACCACATGGGCATGTATGCCGACGAAAAGCTACTTCAATGGTTCCAAAATGAATATCCGAAACATGCCAAATCGAAATTGGACATGGGAAAAAGCTGTGTCAGATTCAAAAAAATGGATGATATCCCCTTTTCCTTGATTGCTGAATTAGCTCAAAAAATAACCGTGGCAGATTGGATAAGCCGATATGAAAGCATGTTTAAAAAATCATAGTTCTTCCTCTCCTTTGTACCAAGCATGACTCCTAGAATTGAACTACTCCAAGAAAAAAGGCTGGTAGGCATGCACCAAGAAATGAGCTTGGCAGCCAATAAAACTGGTCAACTTTGGGCTAGCTTCATGCCAAGGTGCCATGAAATAACCCACACCCTTTCTACCTATTTAATTTCCTTGCAAATTTACCCACCCAACTATTTTACCCAATTTTCCCCCTTGAACAAGTTCGAAAAATGGGCCTGTGTGGAGGTAAATCCATCTGCACCAATACCCCAAGACATGAAAACCCTTCAATTACCTGGAGGTTTATATGCGGTATTTGACTACCAAGGTCTAAGCTCTGACCCTCAAATCTTTCAATACATCTTCGGCACCTGGCTGCCTTCTTCTGGCTATGAACTGGATCATCGACCGCATTTTGAGGTCTTAGGTGAAAAGTACAAAAACAATGATCCTAACTCGGAGGAAGAGATATGGATACCAGTAAAAATGTAGAATGAAGAATGGGTTCCTACATCCATTTATAATTCATCATTTCCTTACCAATCTTTCGTTGGGATTAACCTGATAATGTAGAATGCAGAATTGACTTTCTAAACCCTAATACCTGAACACGATTATGCCACCATTTATAATTTACCATTTTCTTTCCCCGCTCTTTTGACGATTTTTATTTAGCTTTACGTCATTATAAACCTATTATTTCAATCTATACCTTTAACGCATGTCCCCCGAACAATTACGGCACATCCTAACCCGTATTCAATCCTTGAAAATTGCGGTCATTGGAGATTTTGCCATTGATTTCTACTTCCAAAAAAGAGAAGATACTGGCGACTTTTCTGTCGAAACAAAAAAAGAAGTACACTGGGCCAAGGCCCCTAAAACAGGACTAGGTGGTGCCGGAAATGTGGCCAAAAACCTAGCTACCCTGGGCGTTCCCACCTCCGCATTTGGACTCATCGGTTCCGACATTTTTGGTCGCGACATGAATTTCCATTGCCAAAACCTAGGCATACATACCAAGAACCTTAGGCCTTTAACTGGGATGGATACTCCCACCTATTCCAAACCTATGTCGGGTGATGTGGAATTAAATCGGATCGACTTCGGTACGCAAGAAAAAGATATCGTTCAAGCCAGTCAAGATTTAGTCGATTCTCTCTGTAATCAGCTCGCTGAATATGATTGGGTGATTATCAACGAGCAATTTCGTTACCCTTTATTAAACCAAATGTTGCTTGAAAAGCTACAAGAAGCCATGAATAAGGCTCAAAAAATTGGCCTGGCCGATTTACGTAGCTTAGGAAATTTTGCGAATAATGTACTTTTGAAAGTCAATGAATCCGAATTAGCCCACTTACTGCATATAGATCCTGCTGTATTGGAAGACAATGAGCAAGTACCTAGTATTGTGCAAGAATGGGTTAAAATTCGTCAACAAGGTGCTCTCGTAACATTGGGCGATCGTGGATTAATTTATGCTGACCACAATCATTTTCACTGGCAAGCAGGCATCCCTGCCAAAGGGCCTATTGATACCGTAGGTGCGGGAGATATGATAGTAGCTGGATTTTCGGCCGCCAAAGCAGCTGGTGCAAGCATACAAGAAGCCTGCGAATTTGCTACCTTGTCTGCGCATATTTCCATCCATAAATTAGGCGAAACAGGTGAAGCCTCCCCTCAAGAAATTTTAGATCTAAACCAATTATAACCATGAATGTTCAAGAAATTGAATCCCTAAGAAAAGAAATCAAAGACTATACCGAAGCGCATTTATTGCCATTCTGGTCCAAAAGAACCATCGACAAAGAATACGGTGGATACCTAACCCATTTCGATGAATTTGGAAATGATTCTGGTACCGATGAAAAATCACTGATTGCCCAAACCCGTTCCGTATTCACCTATTCCCAAGCCTACCGACACGGTTTCGGTGGACCTATCATGAAGGAAATGGCCGAGCATGGGGTTAAATACCTGATTGAGAAAATGTGGGATGAGAAGAATGGAGGTTTCTATTGGATGATGGACCGTAAAGGAAATGCCACGAACAAGCAAAAAATAGGCTATGGACATAGTTTTGTGATCTACAGCTTAAGCGAATATACCCTAGCAACAGGTGATCCTATCGGTTTGGAATATGCCGAAAAGACCTTTGACCTATTACAAAAATACGCCGTAGATACCAATCTAGGCGGCTATTGGGAGTTCTTCTCGGAAGAATGGGAACTGATGGGTGCCGGATCTCCAGGTGGCGACCGCAAAACGTTGGACGTGCACATGCACTTGATGGAAGCTTTTACAACCCTGTACGAAGCCAGTGGCAAAGAAGTACATCGTAGAAAGTTGAAGGAATCCATTGATATTTTGATTCAAAAAATCATGCATCCTGTGTATGGTACAGGCGTGCCTCAGTTCTGGGCCGACTGGTCTGTTGCTCCTCAGATCAAATTCGACATCGTTTGGGGATGGGATCGTTTTGCCGAAGGTGGACAAAAAGCCTCTGCGGTAGACAATACCTCCTATGGTCATAACTCCGAATTCGGTTGGTTATTAATGCAAGCGCTGAAAGTGGGTAAATTCCCCGTAGCAGACTATATGGACAACCTTAAAAAAGCCTTTTACCATTCCATGGAACATGGTATCGACTGGGAATTTGGAGGGGTATTTGTAGAAGGTTCACATGATGGACAGGTCTATGACAAAGAAAAAGAATTTTGGCAACAGGCTGAAATGCTGATTGGTATGGCAGATGCCTACTTATTAACCAAGGACCAAGACTTCCTAAAAGCTTATCGTCAGGTACATCGTTTTGTTTTCGATAAAATGATTAATTTTAACACTGGCGAGTGGTGGCCTTTGTTGACCAGAGAAGGAGAACCTATCTGGAGACATATGTCGCACTCTTGGAAAATTAACTACCATAATGTAAGATCCATGATTCTATCCTATGAAAAACTAGGAGAAGCAGCCAAGGTTTTAGCTAACTCTAACTAACCCATAAAGCCATATGAAATACGTATTCTTTTCCCTGTTTGTATTTGCGAGTGTATCTGTGTGTGGTCAAGCTGCCACCTCTCCTCAAGAAGTTAGTCAGATTTTAAGTACGTATTTCAGCAAAACGGCCTCTTCCAGTGTCTTGGTTAATAAAAACCAAGCACTGGAAGCGAGTCGCTCTTTCTCCATTCGTCGAGATAGTCTATTCATCTACCTGTACGACCCCATGGATGTTTTTACCAAAGGTCCATTTTATGATACCACGGTCATTCCTATTCACCAAATCCAGCAAATAAAAATACATAAGTCGAAAAATGCCGCTGGACAAGCTGGTGTAGGTATCGAGTTTATCCAAAAGAATTTTGCGGGTATAGCTCCCAAAGAAAAAGCCAAAGACAATGGCGCTCCCGCTAAACTCACCGATAAAAATCTAGCCAATGTCAATGCAGCCAGTGTAAATCAAAAAATGATTGGTCAAGTGGCTGGTGTGACTGTGGGCAACGATAATTCTCCCGGTGGTGCCACCATGGTGCGTATTCGAGGTTATGGCTCCATCAATTCCAATAGTCCCTTGTACGTGGTGGACGATGTGCCTGTATCTGGCAATTTAAATACTATCAATCCTAATGACATTGAATCAGTGCAAGTATTGAAAGATGCTTCTTTAACGGCTATTTATGGCGTTAGAGGTGCCAATGGTGTGGTCTTAATCAAAACTAAAAAAGGGGGTATTAGCTCAGGAGTTCCTGCTGATTTGCCAAGAGATTTAGTTTTATCCTATACCCTCTGGACTTGGGGCAAAGCAGCCACTGATTTCAATAAGTCGGACGACAAAATCAAATTAAAAAAATTCCTAGAACAAGATTATAATTAATGGCTTACGATGATATTTTTCACGTATTCCATTTGATCATTTGTTCTCACCCATAACTTGTATGACCCTTGCGAAAGATGTTGTACATTCAATTGGGCTGACCCATCTTGGCTAATTTGTGAATCCATCACTAATCGGCCATCTAGCGTGTATATTTTCACCAAGGCTCCTGCTAATGATGTTCTAGCCTGAATGGATAAAGAATTGACAACAGGATTGGGAAATACCACCACTCCTATATCATCAGGCAAACTATAGCTAAAACTTGCCTTAGGAGAGACGCAGGTTGGTCCTGGACTATAGGTTTTGGTCAAATACAGGGAATAAGTCCCCGAATCTTTAACGCGCAACATAGTACTTTTCTCCGTCAATACATTTTGATTGAACTCCCAAAATAAATTCGTATCACTGGCTTTCAAGATAGCTGTTTTTAGGTAATATGGGCTTTCTTGGGTAATCACAGGAGCCGCTGGAATATCAAAAACTTGTGTGGAAACTGCCTTAGAAAAAGCCGTGGTACATTGGTAACTATTGGTCCCTTTTACTTGGAATGAACCTTTATCCTTAACCGTAATCAAAGAACTTTGAGCCCCCGTATTCCAAACATAACTAAAATCAGCATTGGCAGCTACTTGCAATTCAACAGAATTACCTTGACAAAATAAGGTATCACCTTTGACTAAAATAACAGGAGTTGCGGGAGCTTGCAGCGGCTTAAATTGAAACAATGGAACGCTAAATTCATTCCCAACACCATCTTGCAAACGCATGGAATAATTTCCAGATTTAGCTTGCTGGAGGGTACTAGTGGTACTAAATACTTGGGAACTTTCATTTAACCACTGAATGCTATCCTGAGTGGTAACACTTAGGTTGGTGGCATTGGTATTATCACAAATCACCGAAAAACTAGGTAAAGCTTTAGGCGTAATCGCCTTCGCATTTTTTCCAATCGCCTCCGATATTTTAACTAACCAAAGGTAGGCCAACTCTTCATAGGCATCAGGGGAGAAGTGGACACATTCTGAGAATGCATCCGACTTACGAGGTATCTCCACAACATCTGTATAAGGTCCCAAATAAATTTCCGGTATACCACTAACCTCAGTCACCATATCACCTTGCTTTCTTAGCAATAATTCATCAGTATAAGCAGGACTACAAGCCCCATTCGCCAATCCAGCTCCATAAGAAACTTGAGAAACTAACCACGGCACATCCACACCTGTTTGTGTCCGAAGGTTTTTAATCATATCCTTGAAATTCTGTTGATAGGTATCCGTTTTCATCTTTCTTACCTCATAAGAATCTAAGCGATAACCGAAAGAATCTGTTTCTCCTTGATGCCAAAGAATGGCTCTAACCCCATTTTTCTTACCAAAAAGCTCCACGGCTCTTTTTAAGTTTTTGAAAGGAAAACCTGCATCATACGCTATATTCGGATCAAAAGGATTAGGTGAAGGTTTTGCATTGGGCAGAGAAGATTCATACCAATTTCGCATGACCGTAGCTAACCATGCCGTATTGATAAAACAAATGGGAACATTGTATGTTTCTGCCAATCGATCTCCTAATCTCGCCCAATAATAATTGGATAAACCCATAGGTCCAATGGTGGTCTTAGCATCCAAATGTTGAAAATCCGTAAAGGGAAAATCGGTATTCAAACGACCTAAATAGCGATAAAATGGAGAATTATTGTAATCCTTAAAGTAGTTGTACACATTGGCCACATTAACACGGTCGTCTTTAGAAAAACTTTCTTCAGCATGCCGACTGTTCCCACCTTGTGCATTAGACTGACCAGAAATAATGAAATTCTCTCCCACACCCACGCGATCTAATTGAGTAGAATCTTTTAATTGAGAGCCTTGAAAAGTTCGAATTTTCAAGGTATACCATCCTCCTTTGGCAGTAATGATCTCTTGGAAAAAACCTGCTACAGGCTTGGTATTGATATTAGTCCAATTGATTAAAGTCCCCTGACCTGTTTTCACAGGCTCCAATTTATATTGGACCAAACTCACCTCTTGTGAACAATTTCCTAGAATGGATAAACGAGCTTCATTTTGAGCATCGCGCTGAAATACTTGTCGATTGTGAGGAAAAACGATGGATACTTGACCATGTACTTGCATTGATACAAACACGATAAAACATAGTAACAAGTATTTCATGGTTTGGCGTTTGAGGGGTAAGGATTTCAAAATTTGGGTACTAAAATAGTAAAAAGCATCCGCTTGGGGAAATCAATTGATCAAAGACTCGACGTTTCGACGATCTAGGCCCTTAATAAATCCAATTGAATGGTGAAATCCGCTCCAAATGCATCAACAATGTGTAGGTTGGAGTCAAAATGTTCGCTAAAAACAAGAGACTAATTAAAACCCGAGCATTTTCATGTTCTTTCAAACGATGAATGATTTGAAAAAGTACGAATATAATGGGGAAACAAAAAGTAAGACTCCGGGTGACATCATCTACGGCTGTGGCTGCTATAAAAGAAGCCAAATAAGTACTGAAATAAAACCATGTCGTAGTCCAAATCCCTTGTTTTACAAAATAACCCAAAGCGATTACAGGCAATATAATGGCCCACTTTAATGCGGAAAATAAAGCATAGGGTAATTTATATCCATGCAAAAAGGCAAATCCCAACTGAACTCCTGCCTGTTTCCCCATGGGTGTTTCTAAGTGGAAATAGATATATAAATAAAATCGAATGAAGGCATACAGAATATAACTGAGCAATAAATATTGTGTCGCTTTATTTTTCCAAAGAAAATCACGAATCACCTCGGACCATTTTCCTTGGGAAATACCTGATTGAAACAAAAATAATAATGGCAAATTTAAGGCTGGGAATAGACTACGTTCATCCACAAAAAAGGCTAAAATCAGGGCTACAACAGACCAAATTCGATCATAATAATAGCAGGCAATCAACAGGAATACAAAGGCATATGAGTCGTAAAAAAGTGTATCATACACAAATGAATGCCCAACGTAGGTAAACAATATACAAGCTGTGGTCCAAAATGCCATAGGCGCATCTCCTCCCGTTAATTTTCGAATTAGATTAAAAAAGAGAAAAAGAAAGAAGGGCAGCAACAAAACTTGCAAATAAAAAAGTCGAATCGCATTCAGATGAAATACCTTTCCAATCAGATAAGGTGTTATACGTAGTTCCCTTTTTGCATAATGTTCTCTGGAATCTTTGTCGACCATGGCCACCAAAGGATGTTCAATCTTACGATTGACAAAATCAATCATATACTTATCATTACTCGTCCAGGAATTATCCATACGTTTTTGAATAACATTAGGAAAATAGAGAATCGAGAACCCAGCAAAGAGTGATAAACAAATGATCATAACGCCCAATTGATGTTGAGCCCACTGGGTAATTAAATCATTCCATCGACGAAAAATATAGGGTATATTCGGAATCATAGGTAAATAAAAAAGCTTTTCCTCCATATTTGAGCTTTATACTAGCTCTCTAGGTTTCGCAATTTAATTTTAATTATACTTTTTTGCTAAATTATTATATTTCAAATGCCAAGACAAGAAACTATACATATGTAAAAACGGAGGATTAAGGCTTCTTGAAGCAATATTTTTCTTGTAAAGAGACTGCTGCTGTATCTCCTGCTGCAATGGCTTCCTGAATATCAAGACATGCTTCAGTCAAATCACCTAGCTCTATAAATGATAAGGCTCGGTGCCGATACACTTCCACAAACCAAGAAGCCTTCGATATGCAAGTGGAATAATCCTTGATGGCACTTTTATGATAGGCCAATTGTGATTTGAAATACCCTCGAAAGAAATAATAATCTGGGCGCGAATCATTCAAGCTGATGGCCTTATTCATGTCCGCAATGGCTAATGAATGATAGCCTGCTAAACTCCGAGTAGCCGCCCGAGCAAAATAGATTTCATCATTTCGCTTATCCTTCAAAAGAGCCTCACTAAATTCTACATTTGCCCCCAAATAATCTTGATTGGAAAACTTGCTAATACCTGTTTGATACTGTACTTGACCTGTACAAGATATTAGTAAAAACAAACAAAGGATTATCAGGTATTTCAAATGCAGTAAATTAAATCGTTTTTCTAAAAATAAATCTAGCCCTTCAAAAATCCTATTTTCTCGATTTATTTCCAAAACAAAAAAAATCCCCAGCTGAAAAATCAGCGAGGGAAAGGGTGCTTGACCAAAAGGATTCGAACCTAGAACGACTGAACCAAAATCAGATTTATTATATTTTAGATTTCTACTTGATTAACTTTTATAAATTTCAAACTGCTTTATCTATTACCTCATAATTACGAAAATTCAAACTTCCTTTATCAAATAAACATAATTGAATTGGTGGAGTCAAATCCAAATATGGCACCTTTTTTACATTAAACTTCATTTGAAAAAACATTTCTGATTTTTCACTTCTTGTCAACACTCCACATGCTCTTATAGCTTGATAATTAAACGATTGTGTTTTGTTTTTAATATATTCTATGACTCTTCTTACAGTTACATTTGAATCTATCAATCCCATTTCATTCATTAAATCAACTGCTTGCTTAAATTGGTTCAAATGTTCTGTCCAACCTACTAAATCAAAACATGTATCAAAATCGAAATCACAACATCCTTTTGTTATTACATAATCCGAACCTTTTACCTTATAACCAACTTCCCCCCACCAATGAGCATTTTCTATAATTCCATCCCAGAAATAATAACCATCCCCCAACCATGAAGTATTCCTTCTACAAATGAAAGGACCATTTAACAAAATGTCTTCTTCATTTCCTCTATTTTCTAAAGTTTGGTATAAATAAATCAAAGGCATACTCTTTTATACAGTTTAAATATTAAACGTATTTTTCCTCAAATCTGCCTCTAATGATGATAAATTCAATGTAGGTAAAATTAATGGAGGTATATTAATTTGTAACGTAACCAAACTTATAAATGCTCGTAAGTATGGGAATAATATTGCCATACTATTATTATAAAAAAAATCTGGAATCTGTTCAAAAGTTGTATTTTCCTTAAAACCGAAAATACCATTACATTCAATTTCAATAAATGTATTTTCACTATTTTCGCTAAATGCTTTAAAAACAAAATAAAGATTAAATCTTGATGATTTAAATTCAAAAGTTCCTTTTGGAATTATTTCTAATTTCAATTCGTTTGACAGTTTGTTATTTAAATCAATTATAACTTTATTAAATCTATAAGACTCAATAAAAAATTGTGCTGATTCCATATTATTTAAAGTTCTAAAATTAAAAAACCCGAATTAAAATTCGGGTTAAGGTTATTTTCATTTTCAATTAATTCTAAGTCTGGGTCTTTAATTTTAATATCAAATTTTAAAATATACCTAGAATCTAAAGAATTTTCAACAAATTCCAATACCCCTGGACCTATTTCATTTAAATGTTCCGACAACTTCCATTCCGCTAAAAGCACCTCTTTTGAAGTACTTGCGAAATAATTCTTAAGTTCTTCTACGAAATTTTTCATTTTTGGATTGATTAAGTCATCAAATATATACAATATTATAATTATAGAAAAACTAAAATCCTTCTTTTTTTACATTTAACACCATGTAAGAATTCTTAAAAGAATTCTATTTAAAAATAAATTAATCGAATGTCCAGCTTTCAATTTCTTCAATAGCATTATTAAGAAAACGAACATAGTTATTAACCCCCACATTATCTGTAAGATTTAATTTTGTTTTATTCATAATAGTTATAACATCAACAACATACTTTATTTGCTCTGAACTAAGTAAAGTTTTTTCCTTACTTCTCCGATTTAAAATCTTTAAAACCTTATAAAATTCATCTGAAACTTCAGAAACTTTTTCATTGTTCTTCTCGTATTTCAATTGCATTTGACGTTGGACCTCACCAATTTCTCTTGCATTATCCAAAAGTAGAGTCTGGGAATAAGCCCTAAAAGTTCCAGTAAATACCCAAAAAATTAAAATTATGTATTTCATAATAGAATAGATAAAGTTATTATTAAATAAAAAATTAAAAATTTGAAATTGATTCTACTTCAATATTATTATACAATTCATGACTTTCAACAAATTCAATCAATAATTCCCTCAAAATAGTACTTAAATTATCTGTTAAAAAGAATTTTTTCTCTTGAAAAACAATTTCGTCTTTTAGATAGAATATATTTTCATTTTTTACAGCAAATTGAATAATTCCAGCTATTTTTTGATCATTGGTTTGAAATACGAAAACATTAGCAAAAGGAACTCTATCTGAATAAACAGTATGTACAGCCATATAAATTTGATTTGACTAGATTACATTTGGTTCTATTTTGTAACATTGAAATGTACTTATTATTTCCCAAACAAAAAAAATCCCCCGCCGAAAAATCAGCGAGGGAAAGGGTGGTTGACCTACTAGGATTCGAACCTAGAACGACTGAACCAAAATCAGATGTGTTACCTTTACACCATAGGTCAATTCCAAATCGAATGCAAAAATAAGACCTCCTAAGCGAATTATCAAATGTGCTTCAAAAAAAATTGAATTATTTCATCCAAAATCGGCTTGGAGGCTCTAAATCAAGCAATTAATTTGCACTTGACAAAGCTGCTTATGCCAACTCCATCGATGCAACTTGGACATCAGCACTAATTTTCTTCACCAAACCTTGCAAAACCTTACCTGGACCACACTCAATAAAGTCCGTTGCACCTGCTGCAACCATTGCCTCCACCGACTGCGTCCAACGTACCGCACCGGTTAATTGAGCTATTAAATTCTGCTTGATTTCCGCTGGATCCTGTGAAGGCTTTGCCGTTACATTTTGGAATATCGGACAGATAGGTCGTTCAATCGTCGTGGCTTCTATAGCTGCCGCCAATTCCACACGCGCTGGCTCCATAAAGGGTGAGTGAAATGCTCCACCAACCGGTAATGTCAAAACTCGCTTAGCTCCTGCCGCCTTCAATAGCTCAGCTGCTTTTTCAATTCCTAACACACTACCTGAAATTACCACTTGACCTGGGCAATTGTAATTAGCAGCCACCACTTCCCCATTCAATTCTCCACAAATACGTTCAATTTCGGCATCTGCTAAGCCTAAAACTGCTGCCATGGTACTTGAGACTACCTCACATGCTTTTTGCATCGCCAAGGCTCTTTGATAGACCAAACGCAATCCATCTTGCCAAGATAATCCACCTGCCGCAACCAATGCCGAAAACTCGCCCAAGGAATGTCCAGCCACCATGTCTGGAGCAAAATCTTTCCCTAATTTAGCCACTAGTACCGAGTGCAAATAAATGGCAGGTTGAGTCACCTTCGTTTGTTTCAAATCCTCATCAGTCCCCTCAAACATGACTTTCGACAAAGAAAAACCCAAAATTTGATCCGCCTCATCCACGATTTCTTTCGCTAAAGCAAAGTTCTCATATAAATCTTTGGCCATACCTGGAAACTGAGATCCTTGACCGGGAAATACGAATGCCTTCATTTTTATTATGTTTTGTTATATTTTTGATTTAAGATTGACAATCTTTGACAAAGATAAATTAATCTTCTGGCTATCTGAAACGCTCTTAAATTTCAATTGCATGTTCTATCGATTTTTAACCTTCCTAGCAATCCCTCTCTGCCTAAGCCTATTCATTTCATGCCAAAAGGAAGAGAATAACCCATCCTCCAATCAGCAAGGAAATATCCAAATTGATGCATCGAATAGTCGGACTTTTGTTCAACGAGATCTCAACAATCAGGGTAAAATTGTCCTTGTAGGGCAAAGTTCCCTATCATTTACTTCTGCCCAAGTCAAATTCAAAAACGTACTTGGTGGAAAAGAAAGCGATTGGCTCAATCTAAGTAAAGAAGGCGCTCAATTCAAAGGGGAATTCTCCTTACAGGCTGGCGGATATTATCCAGAAATCAAGTTAATGCAGGATTCCAAAACAGTCAGTGATACCCTCCTAACCCAATCTCCCTTTAAAGTTGGAGAAGTTTTTGCGGTCATAGGTCACTCCTTAGCAGAAGGTCAACCTCCTTATGAATTAACCGATTACGACAATAAATGGTGTGAAATCGTCAAATATTCAGAAAACAATGTCGTGGCATTTTGGGGAAGATTGGCAGATAAATTAAAAAACAGATATCAAGTCCCCATTCGTATCTATAGTACGGGAATCGGCGGATCTACGTCTGAACAATGGGGAAAATCGGCCTTAGGTTTAGCATTTAGCAGCACACTTTTTGATTGGCAAAAAAGATACCCTTATTCCTTTTTTGAAAATAGAATCTTAAGCGAAGTACCCAAAAGTGGATTGAGAGCCGTTTTGGTTATACATGGTGAAAATGATGCCACCACTTCCATGGATAATATCATTAAATACACGGGAGTTTACATGGATTATACCCGTGAAATCCTACAAAGTAAAAATCTTAGTTTTATGTTGGCTCGAAGTAATCGAGGTCTCAATAAAACGGAGGATTTACATGTCCAAGAAGCTCAAAATATCATGTTGAAAACCTTACCCAATGTCATCGAAGGGGCCAATCTGCAATCCGTAGTGGGTGCGGGTTTTCGCTGGGATGGAACTCACTTTAATTTTGCTGGACTAGAAGAGGCTGCTAGAAAATGGGATATCGTTTTTGATCCTAAATTATTCAGCCAAATGACACCCATTTTACGGAGTCGCTAAAGCTCACAGGCATCCACGGATTTCCCCCAAATCAATCGATTTTTGGCAATAAAATCATAGCCTTTATCCAATACTCGACTAGGTAAAAGAAAGAATATCCGCAGGATTTGATAATACCAAGGAGCTAAGTACAAAACACGCTCAATAGCCTGGGATTTTACCCAAACCTTATCTTTCTGCACGATTTTAATGCTATCCACTTCCCAAAGTGGATCCGGATATTTCAATACGTACGTTTGATACAAACTAGAACCCTGAAATTCAATCTGAATCTTATCACCACACATTCGGCGCAAAACCTTGGCGCAAAAGCGACAAAAGCGACAATTCCCGTCGATGAATATGGGGCTTTTCATTAGCGAACTAGTTCGACCCAACCTTTCAAACTTTTAGTTTTCAAACTTGGATTATTGACATCAAAGCTAACATCCACCGTGTAAAAATAAGTTCCCACTGCCATATCTTTTCCAGAACTATCTTTTCCAGTCCAACCAAAATCAGCACCCGTTCCATTGTAATCATAAATCAGTTGACCATAACGATCCACGATTTTACACACCACGGTTTTCACAAATCGAGGACAACGCATCGGCAACCAAACGTCATTTTTCAAGTCGCCATTGGGGCTGAAAAGATTAGGTAATTCAAAGGAAGGGCAATTATCCTGATTCAAGGTTTCACTCTTCGGGCTTTCCTTTCCTAATTGACTTATTGCCGTTACATAATAGCTACCAATGAAGGAATCCTTCTTTTGATGTAAATAGCGCAAATCACTTACTTCGGCAATCTTCGTGAATGGGCCAGCGGCACTCGGAGCATAATAAATGCGATAGGAAGCGATACTTTGATCACAAGTTCCTGTCAATGTCGGTTGCCAAGTCAACTGGTTGGTAAAGCTCGTAAAATTACAATTCAAAGAGCCATCCAATGCCGCACAATCAGGAGCCGATAAACTCAATTTAGGGGCACAAGGGTTTACATCTGACTGAGGTTTCAAACAAACAATTTTAGAAGCATTGATTAGCGTCATGACCGGAAAACCTTCTCCATAAGAGCCTAAAGTTTCTACATAATAGCAATAGGTAGAATCAGGAGAAAGAGTAACATCAAACTTACCGTCTTTGGTATAAAAATCAGTTCCTTGGTCCGTATAAGTATACGTGCTCGGACCTGCCACAGATACCTCGGTGATTTGGTTAAATTTACCTGAGCCGCGAGGAGTCTCCCGATACACTCGGTGAACTTGGAAATCATTTAACCAAGGAACATCGGCAGACCAAGCTAATTTATTAGACCTTACGGCTGATTGAGCCACTAATTGCACTTGAGTAGCCGGACTAGGCGAATCCAATAATTTGAACTGACCATTGGAGCTATAATAGAAATCCGCCCGATAGCGATAAATCTTAGCCTCCGTTGACAATCCTTTATCCACATATGAAGTATCATTTTTCGCTTGATAAATCGATGCTGAAATAGGACTTCCGATGGCCACAAAATTGGTGGACCCATTTCCTTCAGCACGCATTACCTGATATTGATAAGGACCTTTATACAAACTAGTATCTAAGTTTAATGGACGTGACCAACGAACCAATATTTCTCCATTGGTTGCATCTGTTTTCTGAATAGACACATTGGTCATCAAAGGAGCCGATGAAGGAATGAAGGCACAGCTGGAATTAGACATAGGACTATAATCCGTTTGTCCACTAGAATTGGTAAACACCACCACCAATACATATACGTAGTTGGCATTCTTCATCAATCCCGTTCCCTTATTGGTATCTTCAAACTGCACCTCTCCTGCGTTCAAACGGGCTATCTCGGTAAATCCTGTTAGTTGCATCCCTGTTTCGCACGACTTATTTACTACTGGTGTACAGGCTGCTTGTTTACGGAATACACTGATTTTTGCTCCAGGCAATGAACAAGCATAAGGACTCCAGGTCAATAAAGCTGAGCCTTTGGTCGGCTGAATTTTAGCTACCAAATTCTTGATGGATGGAGCAATGATTTTTATCTTCCAAATTTTACTGTCAACCAGCTTCACCCCTCCACCAATGGCTGTAGGAGGATTATCTTCGGCTTTAAAGAAAACATCATAGGTTTCCTTCCGTATATGCTGACAGGCAGTTTGCCAAGTAAAAGTACCTATGGCTGTTCCAGTTTGTTTTGGAGTAGAAACAAAAGTGGCAAATGGCTGCTTGATCGCATAGGAGGTATCAATCGGATATACATTACCGGAACTGATAATAGTAACGGGATCTGTTCTACCCGAACGAGAAATAACATCAGCCGCAGTCACGGTTTCCCGTAGTAAGGTGCCCGCCTGAATACAAACATCTGGCGGTACCACGATTTTCGGGCCTTTATTATCTAAATCCTTTACCTCAATCTGCATATCACGTACCGTTTCGGAAATCTTTACTCCATTTCTCCATTCTTCTACAATGAAGGCACAATTGTATATACCTAATTCTTGGGGCGAATCCCAGATTAAATCTCCATTCAAGGAATTAATCGTAAAAGAAGAAGCAATGGTTGATACTTCGTTTGGCTGCCTAAAATTAGGGGCTGTGATGCCACGACTAGTAGGATTACAAGTTTCATAATCACCATAGCGAGAAACGGTTAAACGATAAGCTAAACTATCCCCTTCAGCATCCACGGCATTGGGATTATGTATAAAAGGCTGGCCAACCACCGCTGTTAAATCAACGGCTGGATTCAATAATAAAGGAGTAGAGTTTTGGCCTAAGCCTGAGTTAATGGAAAAAATAGTTTCCACATAAAAAGGAACTTCCACCGAACGAGTGATATTCCTTACTCCATCATTTCGATTGGGAACCGCGACTGATACTTTATAAAACAAGGCTGGTGCAGGATAGGTATACTCTATTTTATAGGTATTTTTCAATGTCCCATTCCCCAAATTAACTATTGGCAGTTGTCTTTTGGCTTTAAATATTCCCGAACCATCACCGAAACAAAAATTTACATCCGTTTGATCTTGGTTCGCTCTATTGTCCTCAGTATAAGTAGTTAAGGTAAATTCATAGGTCAGACTGATGTTGGAAATCCGCTTCACTGTAATCTCCCCCCCTTTTAAGTGGGTTGCTTGAGCTTGGAAAATCATCCCCAAAAAACTAAGCAAAAAGGCAAGAATGTAGGCGGAATAATTTTTTGCGGACATAAAACAAATTTGTAATATGGAAAGTTAATTAAGCAATTCGAAAAAAATAAAAAAAACGGTTTTTTTAATCGAATATTTGAAAGACCCACGAATCAATTGTAGTTTTATATCCTAAATTTTCGCTTATGCTTACTGTGGGCGAATGTTTACTTCAATCAAAATAAATTTCATTTATGGCTTGGTTATCAAAATCACTTAATTCATCTCTAGGAAAAAAGCTCCTAATGGCAATCACCGGCCTCTTTTTAGTTAGTTTCCTACTTGTTCACTGCGGACTTAACGCCACTGTCTTTTTAAACGACGGAGGGGTCACATTTAATGAGGGAGCGGAGTTCATGGCAAAGAATCCCATCATTCGTACCATGGAAATCGTTTTATTTGGAGGTTTATTACTCCACATTTTAGACGGTTTACGTTTATGGATGGACAACAAAAAGAAGCGTCCTGTAGCCTATGCCGTTATTGACGGTGCTGCCAACAGCAAATGGTACTCTCGTTCCATGGGACTTTTAGGAACTTTATTGTTATTGTTCTTAATCATTCACTTAAAGCATTTTTGGTATTTCTCTCGTTTGACAGACAATTTAACAGAAGAGCATACTTTATATAACGAGATGCAAGCCATATTTGCTAGCCCAGCAGTTGTGGCTATTTATGTACTTGGATGTATTTCTTTAGCCTACCACTTATTGCATGGATTTCAGAGTGCTTTCCAAAGCCTTGGATGGAACCATCCTAAATACACTCCGACGATTAAGTGCATCGGTGCAGCTTATGCCATCATAATTGCTGCATTATTTGCCGCTATGCCTATCGCATTCCATTTTAATTTGATTCATTAATTCCTCAGCCGATACGATTAATATGACAAAATTAGACGCAAAAATTCCAGAAGGTTCTTTAGCCGAAAAATGGACCAAATACCGTTCCAGTGTTTCCTTAGTAAATCCTGCCAACAAACGTAATTTGGAAGTGGTCATCGTAGGATCAGGCTTAGCAGGAGCTTCTGCTGCCGCCTCTTTGGCTGAGTTAGGATATAAAGTAAAAGTATTCTGCTTTCAAGATTCCCCTCGTCGTGCGCACTCGATTGCCGCTCAAGGAGGTATCAATGCAGCAAAGAACTATCAGAATGATGGTGACTCTACTTTCCGCTTATTTTATGATACCATCAAAGGTGGTGACTACCGTGCACGTGAAGCTAATGTGCACCGTTTAGCGGAAGTTTCAGGAAACATCATTGACCAATGTGTAGCTCAAGGTGTCCCATTTGCCCGTGAATACGGTGGCTTGCTTTCTAACCGTTCATTCGGAGGAACGCAGGTTCAGCGTACCTTTTATGCAGCAGGACAAACAGGTCAACAATTATTATTAGGCGCTTATTCGGCTTTACAACGCCAGGTTGGTATGGGTAATGTAGAGTTATTCACGCGTCATGAAATGTTGGATGTCGTGATGGTAGATGGTAAAGCACGCGGAATTATTGCCCGTGATTTAGTATCTGGAGAGCTAGAGCGTCACTTCGGTCATGCGGTTTTATTATGTACAGGTGGGTACGGAAACGTATTCTATTTGTCGACCAATGCCATGGGCTCTAACGTAACGGCTGCTTGGAAAGCACACAAAAAAGGAGCTTTCTTTGCTAACCCATGCTATACTCAAATTCACCCAACGTGTATTCCTGTTTCAGGAGACCACCAATCGAAATTAACCTTGATGTCAGAGTCATTACGTAATGATGGCCGTATCTGGGTTCCTAAAAAGAAAGATGATCCGCGTAAAGCCAGCGAAATTCCGGAAGATGAGCGCGACTACTACTTGGAGCGCCGTTACCCTGCATTTGGAAACTTAGTACCTCGTGATATTGCTTCACGTGCTGCCAAGGAGCGTTGCGATGCAGGTTATGGAGTAGGAACTTCAAAAATGGCCGTTTACTTGGATTTTGCAGCAGCCATTATCCGTTATGGTAAAGCTGAAGCTAACAAAAGAAACATCCACCATGTTAGTGATGAAGAAATTCAATTGATGGGTAAAGAAGTTGTAAAAGAAAAATACGGTAACCTGTTCGATATGTACAAGCAAATCACGGGAGAAGATCCTTATGAATTGCCGATGCGTATCTACCCTGCTGTTCACTATACCATGGGTGGTCTTTGGGTTGATTATAACTTAATGACTACTGTTCCTGGTTTATATGCCTTAGGAGAAGCCAACTTCTCAGATCACGGTGCTAACCGCTTAGGTGCTTCTGCCTTGATGCAAGGTTTAGCCGATGGATATTTCGTTATTCCATACACGATTGGTGCTTATCTAGCTTCTGAAATCAGAACGCCTGCCTTATCTACCGACAGTGAAGTTTTTGTGAATGCGGAAAAAGCGGTGAAAGACCAGATTGATCAATTAATGAATATCCGTGGTACGAAGTCAGTGGATTATTTCCATAAGAAACTAGGCTTAATCATGTGGGACAAATGCGGTATGGCGCGTAACGAAGCTGGCTTGAAAATGGCTATTGCAGAGATACAAGAACTACGTAAAGAGTTCTGGAGTAATGTTCGTATTCCAGGTGAAGCGAATAACTTGAATCCTGAATTAGAGAAAGCCGGCCGTGTAGCAGACTTCTTAGAATTAGGAGAATTAATGTGTAAAGACGCATTAGAAAGACAGGAAAGTTGCGGAGGTCACTTCCGTGAAGAATACCAAACTGAGGATGGAGAAGCCTTACGTGACGATGAAAAATTCGCTTACGTAGCTGCTTGGGAATTCCAAGGTGAATCTAAATTCGAATTACATAAAGAAGAATTGAAATTCGAAAACATTAAAATTGCTCAAAGATCTTATAAATAATTCGATAACATGGAAGGAAATTTAAACCTGACGCTTAAAATCTGGAGACAAAAAAATGCCCAAACTGCGGGTAAATTCGAGACATACCAAGTAAGTGGTATTTCGGAGGATATGTCCTTTTTGGAAATGATTGACGTGCTCAACAACCGTCTTATCGAAGAAGGTGATGATCCAGTAGCTTTTGATCACGATTGTCGTGAAGGTATCTGTGGGATGTGCTCTATGTACATCAATGGCCGCCCTCATGGACCTAACAAAGGAGTTACGACCTGTCAGTTGCACATGCGTAGCTTTAGCGATGGTCAAACGATTACCATTGAACCTTGGAGAGCAGAAGCTTTCCCAGTGATTAAAGACTTAGTAGTCAATCGTTCTGCCTTTGATCGCATCATTGCAGCAGGTGGATTTATCTCTGTCAATACGGGTAATGCCCAAGATGCGAACAGCTTGCCTATCCCTAAAGATGATGCGGATGAAGCATTTGCAGCGGCAGCTTGTATCGGTTGTGGAGCCTGCGTAGCAGCATGTAAAAATGCTTCTGCCATGTTATTTACTTCGGCCAAGATCTCTCAATTAGCTTTATTACCGCAAGGTCAAGCGGAGCGTTCTAAGCGTGCGGAAGCCATGGTAGCTCAAATGGACGAAGAGGGTTTTGGAGCTTGCTCCAATACGGGTGCTTGTGAAGCTGAATGTCCTAAAGGTATTTCCATTGAGAACATTGCTCGCATGAACCGTGAGTATTTCTCTTCGGTATTTACATCCAAATAAGATTTAACCTAAACTAAGCCCCTTGATTCCAAGGGGCTTTTTCATGCCTTGTTTTTAGAGCCAAATCATGCCAAATCATCTCAAAACACCAATCCTAGTGGTTGGGTGGAAGTGATATGCGGCTCCATGTTTTCCGGCAAAACAGAAGAATTAATTCGTCGACTAAAAAGAGCCAAAATCGCCCAATTGCAAGTGGAGATTTTTAAACCTGCGGCGGATACGCGCTATCACGACGAGGACATCGTTTCTCACAACCAAAATTCCATACGCTCCACCCCTGTGCATAGTTCCAGTGAAATACTCCTATTGGCTGGCAGCTGTGATGTAGTGGGCTTGGATGAAGCACAGTTTTTTGATGAAAACATTGTTGAGGTTTGTAATACGCTGGCAAACCAAGGTAAACGTGTGATTATTGCTGGCTTAGATATGGATTTTAAAGGTCTCCCCTTTGGCCCAATGCCTGATTTAATGGCCATTGCCGAATACATTACCAAAGTACATGCTGTTTGTGTGAAATGTGGGGGAGTAGCTCAATATTCCCATCGGATCGTTCAGCAACAGCAAACCGTGATGTTAGGTGAGGCCGAAAGTTATGAAGCTCTTTGCCGTACTTGCTTCACACATACTTTTTGACATGCCCAGAGACCCCAGTTTCACCAAAGTTTTTCAGCGCATTCGGGCAAAAAAACCGAAAGACCTGGACATGCAATTTAAAAAGGCCCATGAAGCGGTATTTGAAAACATCGATTGCCTGGATTGCGGCAATTGTTGTAAAACCACGAGTCCAATGTGGAATGAAACAGACATCCAACGGGTAGCCAAGCTATTAAAAATGAAAGTATCTGATTTTTTGGACACTTATTTAATCAAAGATGCCGATGGCGACTGGGTTTACCCATCCAGTCCTTGCCCCTTTTTATTGGAAGATAATGCCTGTGATATTTATGAACACAGACCCAAGGCTTGTCGTGAATATCCTCATACCGACCGAAAAAACATGTTCGGGATTCTTAAGTTAACTCAAAAAAATGCCTTAATCTGTCCAGTCGTTTCTCAAATCATGGAAAAACTGGAAAGAATCTATAACTAATACAAATTGCCCAAAAGAATATTTGAATATGCGCGTAATTTTAAAGAAATTCGCAGCAAATTAAACCAAAAGACCGCATGGAAGCAGCAGAATATCTAGGAATTGATGTAGGAGGAACAGGAGTTAAAATGGGCATTGTCCATCCTGAAACTGGCCATATTTCTAATTTTCAAAGTTACGATACAGCCACCTGGAGAGAATCCAATCACTTCTTAGAACGTTTAGCTGATGCAATTGCCTTGCAATTATTCCAGCACAAGCATGTGCATAAAATAGGTATCGGTCTGCCTGGAATCTTAACGAAAAACCGTAAGACATTAATCGAGATTACCGCCATACCTGAAATTGACGGAGCACATTTAATTTCCATGTTGGAAAAGCGTTTTCCTGATCATGAATTCTTCATGGAAAATGATGCCAACGCTGCAGCTTTAGGAGAATTTTATTTCTCACCTGAAAAAGAAAGCATGCCAGAAGATTTCATCTTTTTAACCCTAGGCACGGGAATTGGTGGCGCAGCTATCATTGATCGTAAAATATTCTTAGGTGGTGATGGAAATGCCATGGAACCAGGCCACGTACCATCTAGAAACGAAAAGGTCTTAGAAAGAAATATCGGCAAAAAAGAATTATTGCAAATGGCTACAGCCATGCGCGCCAATTATAAAGGAAAAACGGTTTTAGCAGCAGATGGCTCTATTTCTACCACAGCTCTTGTGGTGGCTGCAGAAGAAGGAGATGAATTAGCTTTAGCGATTTGGAATGAAGTAGGTGAAATGCTAGGAGATATGATTGTTTCTTTAATCCGTATTCTAGATATCAAAAATATCTTTATTGGAGGTGGTTTATCTGCCTCATTTGATTTCATTTTACCAAGCATGGAGAAACAATTGAATTATTGGTTAACCCCTGCCTACTTGAAAAAATTAAGCATTAAAAAAGCACTTTTAGGAAATGATGCTGGACTTTTAGGAGCCGCCTCTCTTTGTTTTTAAGGCTTTGGCATAAATCAATTGCAAGAATTTTAAACAATTCAAAAAAAAGAATTATTTTTATCTAATTATTTATTTTAATAATGCAATTAGGCTTAAAATTTGTTTGATAATCTAAGTTTTAATTCTAATCTTTGCATCGTTTTTGAACCCCAAAATATTTTAGAAATGGCAGATATTGCAGAAAAAGTAAAAAGCATCATCGTTGAGAAATTAGGAGTAGAAGCATCTGAGGTTACACCTGAGGCATCTTTCACAAACGATTTAGGAGCTGATTCCTTAGACACGGTAGAGTTGATTATGGAATTTGAAAAAGAATTCAACGTATCTATTCCAGATGATCAAGCAGAGAATATCCAAACTGTAGGACAGGCCATCACCTACTTGGAAGAGAACGCAAAGTAATCGAAACGAAATAATAATGATGTCAATTGGTAATTGGTAATGACTCAGGAGCCTCGTTCCTTAGAAAATCACCCTTACGAATTGACATTTTTTATTTTTCAAACCTAAAATACCAGGATAATTATGGAGTTAAAACGAGTTGTAGTAACGGGTTTAGGAGCACTTACCCCTATTGGAAATACAGTTAATGAATATTGGGAAGGTTTATCTACTGGAAAAAGTGGGTGCGGACTTATCACCAAATTCGACGCTGAAAAATTCAGAACTCGTTTTGCCTGTGAACTCAAGAATTTTAGTGTTGAAGATTTCATTCCACGTCAAGAGTCCCGTAAGATGGACCCATTTACCCAGTATGCCATTGTCGCTTCAGATGAAGCGATCAAGGATGCTGGTTTCGACATGGAAGCAATCAATAAAAACAAAGTCGGTGTCATCTGGGGATCGGGTATTGGTGGCTTAAAAACCTTTGAAGATGAAATGATTTATTTCGGCAAAGGAGATGGAACGCCTAAAATCAATCCCTTCTTTATTCCCAAAATGATTGCGGACTCTAGTTCAGGTCAAATTTCCATCAGAAATGGTTTCCGTGGTCCTAACTACGTTACGGTTTCTGCTTGTTCATCTGCCAACAATGCCATCATTGATGCATTCAACTACATTCGCACAGGTCGTATTAACATCTGTGTGACAGGTGGTTCTGAAGCTCCCGTGACCATTGCTTCCGTAGGTGGATTTACTGCCATGCGCGCTATGTCAGAAAGAAACGATGATCCCGCTACTGCTTCACGCCCTTATGACGTTAACCGTGATGGTTTCGTAGTAGGTGAAGGTGCAGGAGCCTTGATACTAGAAGAATACGAACATGCTAAAGCACGTGGAGCTAAAATCTATGCCGAGCTAATCGGTGGTGGATTCTCTTCAGATGCCTACCATATTACTGCCCCACATCCAGAAGGTTACGGAGCTCTACTTTCTATGATTGATGCACTAGAAGATGCTCAAATCAAGCCAGAAGAAGTGGATTACATCAATACACACGGTACTTCTACCCCTATTGGTGACCCACAAGAATTAAAAGCTATCGTAGATTGTTTTGGTGAACATGCTTACAAAATGAGCATTTCTTCCACTAAATCAATGACAGGCCACCTATTAGGTGGTGCAGGTGCTGTAGAAGCTGTGGCTTCCATCCTAGCCATACAACATCAATTTGTTCCTCCGACCATCAACTGCAAGGATTTAGACCCTGCGATTGATCAAAATCTAGATTTGACTCTAAATCAAGGAAAAGCTAGAAAAATTGACGTTGCGCTAAGCAATGGATTTGGTTTTGGTGGACATAACGCTACCGTCATTTTCCGAAAAGTATAGGCTTATGAAAATTCTCTCGGTGTTAAGCTGGTTGAATCCTACCCGACTAAATGAAAGAGAGAAATTTCTAAAGAAATCTGTAACCCATTTGATTGGCGAAAGTCCATCCAACTTGTCGCTCTATCGTTTGGCCTTTTTACATGCCTCTGCCTCTAAAGATAGCATAGCCAAATCCTTCAAGGAATCTAATGAACGCCTCGAATTTTTAGGAGACTCCGTACTCGGAATGATTACGGCTACCTATTTATTCCAAAAATTTCCCTTTAAAGACGAAGGTTTTTTAACTGAAATCCGGTCAAGAATGGTCAGCCGTGAATCCTTAAATGTACTAGGAAGAAAATTAGGCTTAGACGAGGTGATCGAATATGAAAACCAAAAAAGAACCATTCTTTCCCGGTCTAGCATGTACGGTGATGCCCTAGAAGCATTCATTGGAGCCATTTACCTAGATAAAGGTTTCGCCTTTACCCAAAAATTCATCATCAAAAAGATTTTAACCCAGTATTTCGATTTAGAAACTGTGGTCCAAAATAATCCCAACTTTAAATCCATCCTGATTGAATGGGCTCAAAAAGAAGGAAAAAAAGTAGTCTTTACCTTGGATGAAGAGGGCCAACACCACAATAAAGAATTTACAGCCATCGTTCTGGTAGATAACTTGAAGGTAGCCGAAGGTAAAGGATACTCCAAGAAAAAAGCAGAACAAACAGCTGCTATGAAAGCCTGTGAAGAATTGGAAATAAATAATTAACGATGCCAACGCCCAATATTTTGCTTCATTACTGGACCGAAGAAGGTCAATCAAGTACTTTTCAAGATATTTTACAGCAAGAAATTCCCGCTTCCACCTTGGAAGTTTTGCAATCTGAATTATTGTTGCAATTACAAAGTCAACGAGTTCAAGATCAATTACCTTGTTTTGATTGGCAAAATCATCGATTCCAAGAGAAATGGGATAATATCACGCGCTCTTTATTATTGCAAGTCACACTTCCCAATAAGGTCTGGAATCAATGGATTCAAGAAATTAAAAACTCCAGCGCACAATCTGATTATTTGTACAACGCATTGGGAGCTGAACCTCAAGAAATAAGCCCAGATACCCTATTAACAGCAGAAGTATATTTTGAAGCTCCGGAAGCTTTAGAAGATCTACCCGAAGAGACTGCTCCTGAACCTGACATGATTGTCGTAGAATTAAGTTCTGCGATTACAGAATTACCCGAAGAAACAGTTCCTGAGCCCAGCCCAGCCAAGCCTGTTACTGAAATCATTATCGAAAACGTTCAAATTTCCCCAGCTTCCACTTCCAGCAGCTTCTTCCAAGAAGAACCTAAAGACCAAGCTCCTTCAGGCAGAAAAATCATGGAAGTGATTGCTGATGCTACTTCCGAAAAAGTCTTTGAAAAACTGCAAGGAACTGACGGTTCGCTTAAGTCATTGGTTGAAACCAAAATGACTGAAACCTTGGCCAACAGCATTAGCCTAAACCAAAAAATCAAATTCATTCAATCCATTTTCGACGGTGAAGGACATCATTTGAACCAATTGATCGACTTCATCGATAAAGAAGCCGAAAGTCATACTTGGCAAGAAATCATCCAACATCGGTATGCGGAATTCCAAAGAGCCGATAATGAAGAATCTTGGAATGAATTACAAGAAATGATTCGTAGGAAATTCAACTAAGTGATTTTCTTCATCAAGTAATTGATCAGATTCATGCGATAGACTAGCTATTTTCACTTAAAAAAAGTGAAGTACCTAACCATTATCCTACTCAGTGCTTTCTCCCTTCAAGGCCAAGTCGACGATACCCAAACATGGGATGAATCCGAGATAAGACAAAGTACTTACCAGCATTATTTGCAAAACCCCATTGATATTAATCAGGCCCAAGCATCTGATTGGTATCCATTAGGCCTATTAAATGCCAAACAAATTGCTTCATTCTTTGACTTCAAAAAAAATACGGGGCAATTTCTCAGTATTTGGGAATTACAAGCCATCCCTGATTGGGACATACCAACCCTAAAAAGAATTCAGGCTTTCATCATTTGCCGTAGTCCCAATATTTCATGGGATTTAAAATCAAGCAAACATCTTTGGATACATCGAATGGAATTCACGGCAGAAGAAAAAAAAGGATTTAGCCCTCCAGATGGCCGAAGCAAAGTTCGCTACTTCAATAGTCCCTACACAGAACTCCACCGATACCGAGGACAAATTAGCACCTCATTAGGACTAGGTTTCTTGATGCAAAAAGATGCTGGAGAAAGTGATATAGCTGATTTTACTAGTTTTTATTTGCATTGGAATAAACCGAAAAGTTCTATCCACAAAATAATCATCGGAGATTTTGTCAACCAATGGGGTCAAGGATTAGTACAAGCTGGAGGATTCTCCTTAGGAAAAAGCTACGAAAGCATCATCTCCACCCAGAAATTTCACCAAGGGGCTCTTCCCTACAGCTCCAGCATGGAATCGGGTTTTTATAGAGGTTTACTCCTGGGCTTTCAAAAGAAACAATGGAACATGGAAAGCTTTATTTCCAAAAGAAAGTGGGATGCCAGTGTTCAAACAGATTCCGCAGGAACAGAGTTTTATTCAACCCTCATAACTAGTGGATTACACAGAACTCTCAGCGAGGTCGACAAAATAAACCGAGTACAAGAATGGAGCGTGGGTAATTCCATCAGTTGGCAAGCCAAAAATACACCCCTTTCCATTCATGGAAATATCGTCTGGAGTCGATGGTCCATGCCAAAAAGAAATTCCACTAAATCTTATCAAGCAGCAGAATGGCAAGGCCAAGAACTCGTAAACAGCTCCATTTCAGCCAATTTCCCCTGGAAAAAAGCGCAATGGATGGCAGAAATCGCATTAGCTGGACCAAATTCTTGGGCTATACTTCAAGGCGCAGCTTGGGCACATTCTAAAGCGACTGATTTCTCTTATGTCTTTCGCTATCAATCTTCCCGTTATTTTAGTCCACAAGCACAAGCTTTTGGCGAAAACTCAGAGGCCAGCAATGAACTAGGCTTATTTCTAGGCAACCAATACCGCTGGTCTAAAAGAAGTCGATTATCTTCTTACTTAGATATCTTTCTATTCCCTGCTCCTAAATACTTAGTAAGTCAAGCCCATACCTGGGGCTGGGAAACCTTAAGTAGATATCAATTTGAACGTAGAAATCAATACAATTACTTTATCCAAATCAAATGGACTTCCAAACAAGAAGATGCTCCTAAGCCATATTCTGATATCATCAGAAGACATCAATGGCAGCTAAGTGGAGATTTCAAAAAAGCGATTCATAAGCAGTGGGATTGGCATAGTCGCTTGATGGCCACCTACATCCACTCTCCTGCACAAAAAGACTGGGGATGACTGTGGCTTAATGATGTCCATATATCATGGCAGAAATGGCAAATAAAGACCAGGGTAGCCTATGTGCATAGCAGCAATTACGATAGTCGACTGTATGCCTATGAACCTAGTCTCCCTTATGCTTTTTCATTACCTGCCTATTCTGGGAAAGGAATAAGAAGCTGTCTCGTGATTCAATATAAATGGGTGCCCCACCTTGGCATATCAGCCAAAATAGGTAGGATGGATTATGTTGATCGAGGCGAAATTGGATCTGGTTTAGACCTAATTTCAGGCTCTCACAAAACGGATATCAGCTTGCAAGTAGTTTGGAATAACCTATAAAATGGCTTCTCTAATTTTCATCAGTTTTTCCAAAAGACCTTCTAACTGATCAAGAGGAAGCATATTAGCTCCATCTGACTTAGCTATGGATGGATTAGGATGGGTTTCTATAAACAAGCCGTCTGCTCCTACCGCGATGGCTGCTTTGGCAATCGTCTCAATCAATGCCGGCTGCCCTCCAGTAATTCCGGAACCCTGATTGGGTCGTTGTAATGAATGTGTACAATCCATGATGACTGGCACCTGAAAGGCCGCCATTTCGGGTAAATTTCTAAAATCAACAACCAAGTCTCCATATCCAAATGAATTTCCTCGATCTGTCAAATAAACCAATGCCTCTGGGTTCTCGTGTTTAACTTTTTCTACCGCAAATTTCATGGAGGCACCCGACATAAATTGACCTTTCTTAATATTAACCGCTCTGCCTGTCTGTGCTGCCGCCGCTAATAAATCCGTCTGACGACAAAGAAAAGCGGGGATTTGTAAAACATCTACATAGGGAGCTGCCATAGCTGCTTCTGCACTTTCATGGATATCGGTAACCGTAGGAACCTGAAAATGTTGCCCTACTTCTTTCAAAATTTCTAAGGCAAGAATATCACCAATACCCGTAAATGAATCTATTTTGGTACGATTCGCCTTACGATAAGACCCCTTAAAAATAAAAGGGATACCCATCGAATCAGTGATTTGCTTTATCCGTTCTGCAATTTCATAGGCCAAGTCTTTGCTTTCAATAGCACAACTACCAGCCATCAAGAAAAATGGCACTTTATCTTGACTTGTTGTATAGGGTAAGGACATATTATAAAATGTTTACTTCGGTTTCTAATACTACACCGAATTTGCTGAGAATGGATTGTTTAATTTGTTCAGATAAAGCTAGTATCTGCTTACCTGTAGCTTGTCCGTAATTGACCAAGACCAATGCCTGCTTGGTATGCACACCGGCGTCTCCCTCACGTAAACCCTTCCAACCGGCTTGTTCAATAAGCCAGCCAGCCGGAAATTTGATATCCGTGCTTGCCGCCAAAGGATAATGTGGAATTTGTGGATATTTCTCCATCAATTCGGCCGCACTATCCTTATCCAAAGTAGGATTTTTAAAAAAACTACCTGAATTTCCTATCTCTTTGGGATCTGGCAATTTACTCTGTCTAATTTCAATGACTGCATTGGAAACATCCTGAATAGTAGGATGAGTGATGGATTTAGCCTCTAACACTTCTTGAATAGCTCCATAAGAGGTCTTAGGTGTAGCCACTTTGTTCAATTTAAAACAAACATAGGCTATGACATATTTCCCTTTCCCTTCATGTTTAAAATAGCTCTCCCGATAACCAAATTGGCAAGCTAAGGCATCAAATGTTTCTAAGGTATGAGTTGCCAAATGAAAAGCTTGCAAATGATCAAATGTGTCTTTTATTTCTACGCCATAAGCCCCAATATTTTGCATGGGAGCAGCACCCACAGTACCTGGAATAAGTGATAAATTTTCAATACCAGCCCAATGATGGCTAACGGTATATTGTACAAAATCATGCCAAACCACTCCAGCTCCAGCTCGTACCCAAACATATTGATTGTCTTCTTTAATTACTTCGATTCCACCAATGGCTATTTTGACCACTAAGGCATTCAAATCTTGGGTTAAAAGAACATTGCTTCCTCCACCCCAGAAAATATGAGGCACATGAGCATAGAGACCCGAATTCAATAATGCGTGGTATTGTTCAATGGAATGAATTTCTACAAAATACTTTGCCTTGACATCAATTCCGAAGGTATTGAGTGATTGGAGTGAATAGTTTTCCAATACTCTAGGCAGGGCAATTGAAGAAGGCATATTAATGCAATTTAGTAGATAAAAATTCTTGTAAGGCTGCTACATCAGTACTCATCAGGGTTTTATTGCTACCCTCCCAAAGCTTTTTGCCATCCTTCAAAAAGATCACATATTCTCCCATACGAAGAACCGAATTCATGTCGTGAGAAATAACGACTGTCGTAATGTTAAATTCCTTCGTAATCTCTTCGATCAATAAATCAATTTTAACCGCAGTCAATGGATCCAATCCTGAATTGGGCTCATCACAAAATAAGTATTTGGGATTCATCACAATGGCCCGAGCTATACCTACCCTCTTTTTCATTCCTCCAGAAATATCTGAGGGCATTTGACTAGCTGCGGCTTCCAAACCCACACGCTGTAAACAAATTAATGCCCGCTCATTCTTCTCCTCTAAACTTTGATGCGTCAAAATATCCAAAGGAAAACGCACATTTTCCAACACAGTTTTGGAATCAAATAAGGCTCCTCCTTGAAAAAGAACTCCCATTTCCCGACGAATGGATTTAATGGTATCATTGGATGCAGTGACAAAATCCCTCCCATCGTACAAGACTTTACCATGCTCAGGTTTTAAAATACCAATCATACACTTCAACAATACACTTTTACCTGTTCCACTACCCCCAATAACCATGTTGATTTTACCCTTTTGGAAGCAGCCATCAACTCCATCCAAAACAACTTTTCCATCAAACTCTTTGTGTATGTTTTTGATTTCAATCATATTCAAAATTAGGCATATTTTGCCAAAAATGAAGAATGTCTCGTTTTTTACCTGAATTATTTTCCGGTTCAAATTTCCATCTAAATTCAAGATAATGGCTATTAGCATAAATTGATTGCTTGTCGAATCTATTCTTCGTACTTTACCAACATCACCCGTTTATACTCTAAAAAATAAAGATCCCTATGTTTTTCATCGTCGTCGGAATTATCTTACTCGTTATTGGCAATATCATTGCCAATCCCAATTTAGTGTTTTCAAAATACAGCAAAGCATTCAAAATTGGAGGTATTGCCTTAGCAGGAATTGGATTGTTCAGCTCCACCGTCAAGCAGATTGAAGCAGGTGAGGTTGGCGTACAAAGCCTATTTGGAAGCGTCAAGCCGCAGGTTTTGAACAGCGGTTTAAACTTTGTTAATCCCCTTTCCAATATATTCATCTTTGATTCTAAGACACAAAACTATACCATGTCAGGTGTCCATGATGAAGGTGACAAGGAAGGTGATGATGCCATCAGGGTTTTAACAGCTGACGGATTAGAAGTTATTGTTGATTTAACCGTATTATATAAAATATCTTCTCAAGAAGCTCCTAATATATTTAAACAAATTGGACTAGATTATAAAGACAAAGTAGTTCGGCCCATTACCCGGACCAAAATTAGAGACAATGCCGTCTACTATGATGCCGTGGGTTTGTTTTCGAAAAAAAGAAATGAATTCCAAAATCGTATCTTCAAAGACATTGATGCGAATTTCAAAAATAGAGGCCTCATTTTGGAACAATTACTCATCAGAAATATCACCTTACCGAATTCGGTGAAACAAAGTATAGAATCTAAAATCAATGCCGAACAGGATGCTCAAAAAATGCAATTTGTCTTACAAAAAGAAAAGCAAGAAGCAGAACGCAAACGGGTAGAGGCGCAAGGTATTGCAGATTATCAACGAATCTTATCAACAGGATTAAGTGATCGTCAATTACAATATGAATCCATATTGGCGCAAAAAGAACTAGCCAAGTCACCTAATAGCAAAATCATCATCATGGGTAATGGAAAAAGTAGCCCAATAATTTTGGGTGGAAATTAAGATAATGGATTACGTAGACAAACTTAAATCACTCAATTCATCTGCCAGCTTTATGTAATCCATGAGATATTTGAACTATTTTATTATCCAATAAGGGTGCCAATTTTCTAGTATATTGTCTAAATAAACTAGAATTTATGCCTACGTATTGTTCTGTAAAAGCAGATTTGTTGATTACATTGAAATAGTCAAAAAAAAGCGCTCCTAAATGGGAGCGCTTTTTTTTCAAAATATTGATTATTTCCTCAAAATGGAATGACCCATTTTATCTCGTTTCGTTTGCAAATATTGTTGGTTGTGCGGATTAGGATTAATTTCAATGGGAATGGATTCCACAATCTCCAATCCATAACCTAATAAACCAGCCCGCTTTTTAGGATTGTTGGAAATTAATCTCAATTTCTTGACACCTAAATTACGTAAAATCTGAGCCCCCACGCCATAATCCCGTTCATCCATTGCAAAACCCAATTCTAAATTAGCTTCCACCGTATCACGGCCCATTTCCTGCAATTTGTAGGCTTTTAGTTTATTCAATAAACCGATACCTCTTCCCTCTTGGAACATGTATAAAACCACTCCTTTACCTTCCTTCTCCACCATTTCCATGGCTTTGTGCAATTGAGGACCGCAGTCGCAACGACAAGAACCAAATATATCTCCCGTTACACATGAACTGTGAACACGAACCATTATTTCTTCGTCCTTTTCCCAAGTACCTTTCACCAAAGCCAAATGGGTATCACCCGTATTTTTCTGTTTGAAAGCAATCAGGTCAAAATTCCCCCATTGAGTAGGCATATCGACTCCAATTTCGCGCTGAATTAAGGACTCCTTATCCAAACGATATTCAATCAAATCCTTAATGGTAACCAGTTTCAAATCAAATTTATCGGCAATCCGACGAAGGTCCGCCAAACGCGCCATACTCCCATCTTCATTCAATACCTCAATCAGCACCCCAGAAGGTTGAAAACCCGCCAAACGAGCGAAATCCATAGATGCTTCGGTATGTCCAGTTCGACGTAATACGCCTTCTGATTTACTCTTTAAAGGGAAAATATGACCTGGTCTTCCTAAGTCACTGGGTTTAGTCAAGGGATCTACCAAAGCTTGAATCGTTTTAGCACGATCAGAAGCGGAAATACCTGTGGTGCATCCATTTCCCAGTAAATCTACCGATACCGTGAATGGAGTTTCATGTGAGGTAGTATTATTATCGACCATCATTTCAAGCCCTAAAGCGCCACAGCGGTCGTCCGTCAAAGAAACACACATTAAACCACGTGCCTCACGAATCATAAAATTGACCAATTCAGGAGTAATTGCTTCTGATGCGCAAATCATATCACCCTCATTCTCCCGGTCCTCATCATCGGCTACAATGATAATTTTACCTTGTCGAATATCTTCTATCGCATCTTCAATACGATCCAAACGAATGGAATCTTCCTGCATGTTTTTAAGCTTTATGAACCAAAACACAAAGGTAAGCAGATTTAGTTCCCATTTTACTACCTTTGTCAGATAATCTATCCCTTATCAGGTATGTCGATTGAAGTTGCCAATCTTTCTAAAATATACGGTTCACAAATCGCCGTCAATTCCATTTCATTCCAAGCTTCTGAAGGTCAAATCATTGGATTTCTAGGACCTAATGGTGCTGGAAAGTCTAGCACCATCAAAATGCTCGTTGGATTAATCCAGCCTAGTCAGGGAGAAGCCAAGGTGCTAGGATTGAGCGTGGCTGATCATACGTTGGAATTGAAAAGAAAAATCGGCTATTTGGCTGAAAACAACCCACTTTACCCTGATATGTATGTACAGGAATTCCTTGATTTTATCGGTAAAATTCATGGCTTTTCTGCTGCCCAAAGAAAAAAACGAATCGAAGAGGTCATTCTACTGGTAGGACTAGAGAAAGAGAAAAAAAAGAAAATTGCTGAATTATCGAAAGGCTATCAACAGCGAGTTGGCATTGCACAAGCGATCTTTCATAATCCTTCAGTACTAATACTAGATGAACCCACCAGTGGCTTAGATCCCAATCAAATGGCGGAAATCAGATCCTTAATTCAATCATTAAGTTCAGGTAAAACTATATTATTTTCGAGTCATCTATTGACCGAGGTAGAATCCATTTGCGACCGTATTTTACTCATCAGCCATGGAAATTTAGTAGCTGATTGTTCGCTACAAGAAGCTCAAAATTATACGGGAGGCTTGGCTGCTTTTTTTAAGGATAAAACAGCTTAATTCAATTCAAAAGCATCTGCATCAAGATGTGCAGGGAATTTATCCCTAAACTCACTAAGTGATTCCTTCGAGATTGGGGTAGTTTGTATCGTTTCTTCATCAAACAGATGGATAAGTTCTTCTCCTTTAAAAGAAACTACCACCGAATCGCCTTGATAAGCTAAGTCATTGGCATCTTTTCCCACCCGATTAACTCCTACAACATAGGCTAAATTTTCAATAGCTCGGGCCTTCAGCAGTGTGGACCAAGCATGGGCGCGTGCAGCGGGCCAATTAGCCACATATATAGCTAAATCATAGGCCATTTGCACATTTCTGGACCAAACCGGAAAACGTAAATCATAGCAAACAAATAAGGCTATGTTCCAAGATTTATAGGTTAAAATCCGCTGCTCTTCACCAGAGCTATAAAACTGATGCTCATTGCCCATTCGAAACAAATGGCGCTTATTATAAGCAACGATTTTCCCATCAGGAAAAACGGCTAACAAACGATTAAAAAATTGATTATTTTCTTTGATTTTGAGGCTTCCTACTAACAATACATCCAAACGATTTGCCATCATTTGCATCCATTGGACTTGATCTCCTTTGGGAAAACCCGCTCCTTCGGCACTCATGCTAAAACCAGTAAGGAACATTTCTGGCAAAACTACCACATCCGTTTTACCCTGTAAAGCTTGTAATTTCTCTTCTAAAATAGCGCAATTGGCTGCAGGATTCTCCCATATAAGGGAGGTCTGCACCATACTTACCCGTAAATGGCTATTCGGGGAAACCATAATCTTGTCAATTATTTCGCAATGTAGGTATAATATACCTTCAATTTGATTTTACTAGCATTCAAAGGTACATAACGAATATTATCTCCAATAATGCGACTATAACCTGCCGTATTGCTAGTCAAAGGACTAGTCACCAAAATCGCGAAATTCTTACGGTTATTGGCAATTATATTTTGGATGGCCGTAGTAATGTTAAAACTATATGTTTTGTCACTAGTATTAAAACTAGCCGATTGAATACCGGCTCCGCCCTCTGTTAATAAATACCTTAAGCCATAGGAATTCTTGAGAGTCCTATTGCTGGCATCTGTTTCTACCAAAGATAAAGTACCTAAGGTTTTGGATAGTTCATAACTATCTGCTGCAGGAATAACTAACTCAGCCTTATTAATCGCGACATTCTTATTCCCTTTTAAATTCAATAAATAAGGAATTTCTAATTTAGTAGCCAAACCTGTTCCTGATTGAACATAAGTCACCATATTAGACTGTGAAGCTGGAATTCTATCTCCTGGTTTTTGTAAATTACCTAAAACACCTGATCTAGAAATATTCAACTGATTAAATCGACCATGAATTTCAGCCACTAAAGCCGTGGATAGGCTGAAGTAATAATTGATGGCGTATTTAACGGTATCATTCGGATTATGATAATGCAACGTCATTACCGAATAAGTAGGAGTAAACCCAATGATGGCCGCTTTTGCTGAGGAGCTCGATTTAATGTGCATTCCTTTGAAATAATCTCTAAAGGCAGCACCACCCGCAGCAATGGACTTATCCGTATATTTTCCTAATAATTCTCTACCAAAAGAAGCATTCATTTTGAAACTTAAGGTATCGTATTTCAGGGAGTCTCCATTAGCCGTTTTCGCTTTGATTGGACGAGGATAAAACGAATGTGTTCCTATCGGAGTGGGGTCATAAGGTAAAGTAGAAATATTAAAATAATCCACCGCACGACTCACACTATCCTTTAGTCTATATATGGATATGGTCTGTTTTTGAGTCGTATCACCCACAAAAGACTGATAGATCAAATTCATTTTTAAGGAATCTAAAATAGAAGCCTCTGTACTTTTCAAGGTATCCACGTTCGCAATCTGCGTAAATGCAGAGGCAGCAATAGTACCCAAAATAGGATCTTGATGCGATCCAACCAAAAACGCACCCGTTTGATTCGTATATATCGAATCAATCAACACGGTAGATGACTGAATGCTCAATGAATCTGTATAGTTCAACCCAACTTCTACACTAAACAAATCGGACCCAATTTCTTTGGGTAAATCACAAGAAGTAAGGAAAAGGGAGAGAATCCCTACCCATTTAATTGCCGGCCAATTCCAAATACAATTTTTCGAAGAAATCGAGATCATTTTCGGCAATATTTTGATAGGTTTTTGATTTAAATTCATCAATGATGGATTGGATACGGCTATTTTCCGCATTTTCTAATGATACTACTTTATCGGCATATTCTGCACCAATTTTAATGAAGGCAGAATAATCTGAATTTGCTAAACTAGTTAAATTTTCGTCTTCAATTTCACCTAATTTCACTTTCCCTAGCAAATCGTCATTAGAGAACGTAAAATCAAATTCAGAATTGTGAGGAGAGAAAATAGTTTTTGAATCTTTGAAGATTGGGTGGTTTTTGTAATGGGTAGAAATGTACAATGGTACTAAGCTTGACATCCAATCATTACAGTGTACGACATCGGGCGACCAGCCTAATTTCACAACTGTCTCCAATGCTCCTTTGCAGAAGAATGCAGCACGTTCGTGATTGTCTTCGTAGAATGCGCCGTCTTTGTCAGTTAAAACAAATTTACGCTGGAAATAATCTTCATTATCAATAAAATACACCTGCAATTTAGCAGCAGGAATACTAGCGACCTTAATCGTTAACGGTTTTTCTTCCTCACCCATGGGGATAGTGATTCCTGATAGCCGAACTACTTCATGCAAACGGTTTTTGCGTTCATTGATGGAACCAAATCTTGGAACCAAGATTCGAATCTCCATTCCCCTCTCCTGCATAGCAGTTGGAAGGTTACGAACGAAGTCTGCAATTCTAGAGGTGTTAAGGAAAGGGTCAACCTCACTCGAAACGTAAAGAATACGTAATTTGGACATTCTAAATTGATTTAGGGGAAAATTATCCCAAAAAAACTTTGCAAAAATATAAAAATTTTATCGGATTCCAGCTATATAATTTAAGCAAAGCTCTTTATTTTGCCTTGTGATTCCCGAAATCCATCACCACAACATGATAAAATCCATTCTTAAGTACTTATTCTCGACTTTATTAGCTGCCTCACTCTTGTATTGGGCATTTTCCAAAAGTCAACTAGAATGGGATGATATTTACCAAACTCTTTTACATGCTAATTATCAGTGGGTAACTGTAGCCATTATTATTTCTTTGATTTCTCATTGGCTAAGGGCATTACGTTGGGAACAATTACTTGATAGCCTAAACTATCAGCCTGGTCAAGTTAGAACTTTCTCTGCTGTGCTTATTGGCTATTTTGCCAATTTCATTGTTCCTAGGATGGGAGAAGTTTCTCGTTGTGGTTCACTCCAAAAAACAGCTGATATACCTTTTGAAAAGTCTTTTGGCACTGTTATCACCGAAAGAATTGTCGATTTATTAGGCCTAGTTGTCTTGGTTGGAATTACGTTCTTAGTTGAATGGAAACCCATTCAGTCTTTCCTATTTCCACAAACAGACACTCCACCTTTGACCTTGATTATGGGTTTGATTATTGTAGGCTTAATTGGACTTATCACCTTATGGTTCACCAAAGATTTTATCATAGCTAAATGGGAAGTACTGTCAAAAAGTTCAAAAGTAGGGCAAATTCTCTCTGGCTGGATTGATGGCATCATCAGCATCAAAGACGTAAAAAAACCTGGTTTGTTTTTGATCTATACCCTAGCTATTTGGGTCGCTTACTTCCTGAATGCCTACACGCTGCTTTTAGCTTTCTCTAGTAGTGAAAACCTGGGTTTTTCAGCTGCATTAAGTATTTTAGTGATGGGGACATTTGGTATGGCAACCCCTACACAAGGTGGAATCGGAGCCTATCATAGCCTAGTAGCATCCACCTTATTTTTCTATCAAATCCCCATGAAAGAGGCTACAGCCTTGGCTACATTTTTTCACGGAACTCAAATGGCCACCATCTTGTTATTTGGGGGTATCAGTTTTATTTTAACTCTTTTCTTACCTAAAAAAACAAACAGTGTCAACTCTCAGTGAACATAAAATTCATACACTCAGTGAAGCTATTGAAATTCGAAATACGTGGAAAAATGACCGTCAAAAAGTTGTTTTCACCAATGGATGTTTTGATATTTTACATCTCGGCCATGTCGATTACCTAGAAAAGTCAAGTCAGGCAGGAGATCAAATGATCGTGGCTGTTAATTCAGATCGATCTGTAAGAGAACTAAAAGGCCCAGAAAGACCTGTGAATTCAGAGTACGCTCGGGCCCGCTTAATTGCTGCTTTGGGTTTCGTTTCCTTAGTCATCATTTTTGACGAAGAAACACCCTTAGAATTAATTAAGTCCTTATTACCAGACGTATTGATTAAAGGAAACGATTACACCATAGACACTATTGTAGGCTCAAAAGAAGTGTTAGAAGCTGGTGGCGAAGTGAGCACCATTGATTTAGTACCCAATTATTCAACAACAGGAATTATTAACAAACTTAAAAAATAAAAAAATGACCGGAATCTATGTTTTAACCATCCTTTTTGGAGTTATCGGAATGATGATTTCTTGGAGATTAAAATCCAAATTCAAACAGTATTCGGAAGTACCCCTTCAAAGTAATTTATCTGGACAGCAAATTGCAGAAAAGATGCTTTCTGACCATGGAATCTACGATGTTCGCGTTATTTCCGTGGATGGTCAATTAACGGACCATTATAATCCAAGCGACAAAACTGTGAATTTAAGTGCTGATGTCTATCATGGTCGAAATGCTGCTTCTGCAGCAGTGGCAGCACACGAATGTGGGCATGCTGTTCAACATGCCAAAGCCTATTCCTTTTTGCAGTTTAGAAGTGCTATGGTTCCATTATTGAATATCGCTAATGGTTTCATGCCCATTTTATTAATGATTGGAATGATGCTTTTATATTCTACCGGAAATTCAACTTTATTGAGTATTGGAGTGGCCTTATTTGCCTTAGCTACTTTATTCAGTTTTGTTACGCTACCTGTCGAATTTGACGCCTCCAATCGTGCCTTGGCATGGATAAAAAACAATCAAATTGTCAATGCAAGTGAATATGAAATGTCAAAAGATGCACTTTGGTGGGCAGCTATGACTTATGTAGTAGCTGCATTAGCCATGTTGGCGCAATTACTCTACTACTTAAATTTATTAGGTGGTCGAAGAAGTAACGACTAACAAATAACAAAAAAGGGCCGATGGCCCTTTTTTTATACATGTAATTTGCTCTTTCGATAACTGTAACTAAAATAAATCACGAAACCCGCGATACACCAATATAAGAAGCGTTCCCAATTAGTCGCTCCCATCTGGGTCATCAAATATAAATTGACCAATAGACCTAAGACAGGTATCAATGATAAATTGATGGTATAGCTAAAATAGGCTAAAAACAACCAAATGAGAAAAAAACCAGACATCAAGAAATGATCCACTCGGGCATCACCTACCCAATGAGCAGTCCAGTAGCTCGACCAAGAATCAACATTGGGGAAATATAGATACAAACAAATTAGCCAAGTTACTCCTACCCAATATTTGGCATTGATATAAGGAATTTTGAATTTAGATTTCTTTTGATTTTCAGGATCTAAATCCAGAATTAATACACCTCCACAAACCAATACAAAAGCAAAAAGTGTGCCTATACTGCTCAAATTAATCACCTCTTCCAAATTGGCAAATAAAGCAGGAATACCCACTAAAACCCCGGTCATGATGGTCGAAAATGAAGGTGTTCGGTATTTGGGATGAATGTTAGAAAAAGCCTTGGGTAAAAGTCCATCCCGTGACATCGTCATCCAAATTCGAGGCTGCCCCAACTGATATACCAATAAGGCACTTGTTAAGGCAATAACCGCACTAGCTGCCACTACTCCGGCTACACCGTGTAAACCTACATGTGTGAACATATAAGCCAAAGGATCTTCAATACCAGCTAAAGAAGCAGATGGAACAATACCCGTTAATACTAAAGTTACCAGTACGTATAAAACCGTGCATATTATCAAAGCCCACATCATAGCTTTAGGAATATCGCGCTGAGGATTAGTGCATTCCTCTGCTGTGGTTGAAATAGAGTCAAAACCAATATAGGCAAAACAAACCGCTGCCACGCTTTTTAACACACCGCTGATGCCATTGGGGGCAAATGGCGACCAGTTGTCTACCTGCACATAAAATGCCCCCACTCCTACTACGATTACAATCACGAGTAGTTTAAGTATAACCAAAATATTATTCATGTTCTTGGTTTCTCTAATTCCAATATAGACCAAGTAAGTAATGGCAGCAGTAATTAATAAAGCGGGAATATTGGCTACAAAATGCCACCCAAATATCAAAGGAGCAGTCGCATAGGCGGCATATCCTTCTCGGACATTGACAGATAGAGATTCCAACAATTGTCCTTGTGACATGGCAACTTGCGCTTCAGCATACGCTCTTTTGGCTGATAAAAAATCCATGGTAAGGTAATCAGGAATATGAAAACCAAGACCTTCGACCAAATCAACAAAATATTTTGACCAAGAAATGGCCACTGCAACATTGGAAATGGCATATTCTAACAATAAGTTCCAACCTAAAATCCAGGCGACAATTTCACCTAGACTAGTGTAGGCATAGGTATAAGCACTACCACTGATGGGAACTGTAGCAGCAAATCGAGCGTAACAGAAAGCGGTAAACATACAGGCCACAGCTGTAAATACAAATAATAAAGACACGGCTGGACCACCGTTAGCAGAGGCCTGCCCAATCGCAGAAAAGATACTAGCCCCAATGATAGCGGCTACCCCCAAAAAGGTTAGGTCACGCACTCCCAAATTTCGAACCATGGATCCACCTTCCAGCTTTTCAATCTCGATTTGATCAGAAACTATTTTATCAATGGACTTTTTGCGAAAAAAAGATGAATTCATGCAATTTGATTAGTTGATGTGATGGTAAGATTAACAAAAATACATCTTTCCCGAATAAATTCTAATTTGAACGATTTACTTACCTTTGTGACAAAGGAACATTATGTCGGTAGCTATTGTCATTTTAAATTTTAATGGAAAACATTTTTTAGAAAAATTCTTACCATCGGTGGTAGCAAGCTGTCCTAAGAATTCTATCTATGTTGCGGATAATGGATCTTCCGATGATTCCATTGACTTTCTAAAAAATCAATATCCCGAAGTACATCTTTTAATTGGAGAAGGCAATCTGGGTTATGCTGGAGGATATAATCGAGCTTTACAAAGCATTGATGCAGATTACTATGTGTTAATGAATTCTGACATAGAACCTAGTGAAAACTGGTTGAATCCATTAGTGGATTACATGGAAAACAATCCACTAGTAGCGGCGGCACAACCCTTCATTCTAGCTTATCAAGATCCTACCTATTTTGAATACGCAGGTGCAGCTGGAGGCTATTGGGATAATTTGGGTTTCCCCTTTTGTCGAGGTCGGATATTCGATTCCATTGAAAAAAATGAAGGCCAATATAGCACTAGCCTAGTCCAATGGGCTACGGGTGCTTGTTTATTAGTTCGCTCAGACATATACTGGCAAGTGGGAGGTTTAGACGCTTACTTTTTTGCTCATATGGAAGAAATAGACCTTTGTTGGAGATTTCAAAGAGCAGGCTATCAAGTGGCAGCTGTGGCAGAAAGTACTGTCAAGCATGTGGGAGGAGGTACACTAGACAAAGGAAATCCTTTCAAGACCTATTTAAATTTTAGAAATAATTTAATTCTATTGTACAAAAACCTCTCTGGCTGGGAAAAATGGTCAACCCTTTTATTTCGAATGGGGGCTGATGGATTAGCAGGAATTCGATATTTGTTATCGGGAGAATTCGCTTTGATTTGGGCGATAGTAAAAGCCCATTTTGCCTTTTACTATTATATTTTGGTACATCATCCCAAACAAAATTTACCGAATGCACTAATTAAAAAATCAAGCACAATCATGTATCCCAAATCCATCCTTTGGGCCTATTTCATGCAGAAAAAGAAAAAATTCAGTGACTTAAAATATTAGAATTCCCAGACAGTGGGGTTATTTCTTTGGCGTAAATACCGACGAATATTCATCCAAAATGCTAGAATTAAATAAATGATGATGGGTGAACCCATGGTAATGAATGAGGTATAAATAAAATACAATCGGATGCTGGAGGTGGAAATTTTAAACTTTTCTCCTAATCTAGTACAAACTCCAAAAGCTTGATTTTCAACGAAATACTTTACTTTTTCCATGTAGCTAAATTTAATACCTACAAAAATATTAATTAATTACCCGTTTTAAGATAACAAATATGAATAGTTCAAATTATTATACAAATATTACAATAATAAAATAAAATATCTGATAATTTGTAATATTTAATTTGAATTTGCTTGCATGCAATTGAATTTTATATACATTTGGGCACTTAAAAGTTTTAATTCAGCAAAATTCTCGACTTCATCCCTCCTAGTATCTTCCCGGTTTATACTCCATTTGATTCTATAAGTTTGTCCCAGTCGAAATTCTTGCGTCTAAAATTCTTTAAGATTTAATTTTTAACATTAATTTTTTATGCAAACTGGTAAAGTAAAATTTTTCAACGAGACGAAAGGTTTCGGATTCATCGTTGACGATCAAACAGGTGAAGACATTTTTGTACACGTAACTGGCTTAGCTGGTGTTACGATTCGCGAAAATGACAGCGTTTCCTACGAAGTAACTGACGGAAAGCGTGGAGCTAACGCTATCAATGTAAAGAAAATCTAATTTTCTTACATGTCCTTGATTAGAGCAAATCAGTATTTTCCAATATATATTAGGTTATCCTATTAAAATTGCAACATTGATCTCTAATAAAGAGAAAAGAAAAAGCCATCCTTTGGGGTGGCTTTTTTGATTTCTATTAAATTCAATTATGATTCTATCCAAGCAATAACTTCCTCTTTGCTCGGCATTGTGGCCTCTATTTTTAGTTTCTTACGCATGCCACCTAAATCATTAAAGACTTTATTGGGATTAGCTGCTTTTAAGGCTTCTAGAGTCAGTATTCCCATTTTTTGCAAAGCCGGAATCCAATGTTCTGCTACTCCTGCTTGAACAAAATCAGTATCAGAAGATACTTCTTTGAGTACTTCAGGGCGCATTTGAGGAAAGAATAATACTTCTTGAATCGAAGCTTGGTTTGTCATCAACATCGTTAAACGGTCAATACCGATCCCGATACCAGAAGTTGGAGGCATCGCATATTCCAAAGAACGAATGAAATCATGATCCATGGCCATAGCTTCATCATCTCCTTTCTCTGCCAATCTTAATTGGTCCTCAAATCTTTCTTTCTGATCTATTGGATCATTTAACTCAGAATAAGCATTGGCAATTTCCTTACCATTGACAAATAATTCAAACCGCTCTACCAGGCCTTCTTTTGATCTATGTTTTTTTGTAAGCGGTGACATCTCGACAGGGTAATCGATAATGAAGGTTGGTTGAATTAAATTAGCTTCTACTTTCTCTCCGAATAGTTCATCAATCAACTTACCTTTACCCATCTGTTCATCCACTTCCATACCAAACTCTAGACATTTGGCACGCAATGCATCTTCCGTTAATGCATCCACATCAACTCCCGAATACTTTAGAATTGCTTCAGAAATAGACAATTTAGGATAAGGGCCCGCAAATTCAATGGCGTTTTCTCCCACCATTACTTTCGTTTGCTGATGTAAGGTCTGGGCTACCGTTTCAAAGATTTTTTCAGTCAAGTCCATCATCCAGTGATAGTCTTTATAGGCCACATAAAATTCCAATGAGGTGAATTCTGGATTATGGGTACGATCCATCCCTTCATTTCTAAACATCTTACCAAATTCATATACCCCATCAAAACCACCCACAATTAATCGCTTCAAATACAATTCATTGGCAATTCGCAAATAAAGCGGCATATCCAAGGTATTGTGATGCGTTTTAAAAGGTCTAGCCGAAGCGCCACCATGAATAGCTTGTAAAACGGGAGTTTCTACTTCCAACCAACCGCGCTCATCAAACATGGCTCTCATGGTTGAAATGATTTTGGCACGCTTGATAAAAATATCTTTAACAGATGGATTTACGATTAAATCGACATAACGCTGACGGTAACGCATTTCTGGGTCAGAAAAGGCATCGAAGGTCTGCCCTTCGGCTTCTTTCACCACAGGTAATGGCTTTAATGCTTTAGATAAAAGAGTGAATTCACGCACATGAACAGAAATTTCTCCCATTTGAGTGGTAAATACATATCCTTTTACGCCAATGATATCACCAATATCTAAAAGCTTTTTAAAAACGGTATTATATAGTGTTTTATCTTCTCCTGGACATAAATCATCCCTTCTGAAATACAATTGAATACGACCACTGGCATCTTGCAATTCAGCGAATGAGGCATTTCCCATAATGCGAAAACCCATCAAACGACCTGCCAAGGTTACATCTTGAAAGTTGGCTACTTCAGCGGAATAATCCGACAAAATTTCCTTGGCATATACCGTAACAGGATAGGCTTCTGCTGGATAAGGATCAATGCCTAAAGCCATCAAATCCAATCTTTTTTGTCTTCTTAATTGTTCTTGCTCACTTAAAACCATGGGGTATTTGCTAATTTCTAAAATGAATTGCAAAATTAACCAATTATAGGCCGATTAAAAAATGGACTTCCCAATCAAGCTAAAGATTCATCATTTAATAAAAATGAAAATGACATGAAAGCCAATAAACAGCTCCTAACAAGTGAGTTGAAATTGACATTTTAGCATAAATCAGATATCGACTTTGATTCAAAATAGTATTGATTTGTCCGTTTTTTAGCTTTGATAGAAATTCATAAAATCTGCCAATTCTTAAATCTTGTTAATAAAATACTGAGTGCAGAACATTGGCACACAATTTGCGTTAATTTAGCAAAACTAAAATCTAACACATTTTTAATATTATGGAAATCAAAAACCACCTTAAAACGTATGTGATTATCGCATTACTTTCTAGCGGAATCACCCTTGGCGCCTATTCTTTATTAAACTTAGGTTCCTCGCACACCTTGGGTGATGCATCTTCAGCATTTACAAGTTCAGTTTCCAACAGTCAAAATGTCCCCGGAAATCCCGGTGAATTCACCTTTGCAGCAGAAAAAACGACTCCTGCTGTCGTGCACATTAAAACAAAAATGACAGCTCGTCAGAGTCGTCAGTCATCCAGTCCATTTGATGACTTTTTTGGTTTTGGAGACCCTTTTGGTGGTCGTCGCCAACAAGCTCCCCAAACACAAGAGGCCTCGGGATCAGGGGTAATCATTAGCTCCGACGGATATATTGTTACCAATAATCACGTAGTTCAGGAAGCAGAGGAAGTGAGCGTTATTTTGAATGATAAACGTGAATTTAAAGCTAAGGTGATTTCTACAGATCCATCCTCCGACTTAGCTGTGATTCAAATCAAAGCTGAAAATTTACCTTTCTTGACCTTCGGTGATTCAGATGCACTTCGTGTGGGAGAATGGGTATTAGCCGTAGGTAATCCATTTAATCTGGAATCAACCGTTACAGCGGGCATTGTATCAGCTAAGGGCCGTCAAAACATCATTGACCGTGATGGTGGTGATACCAACCCTCTTGAATCATTTATTCAGACAGATGCCGCTGTCAATCCAGGTAATTCAGGCGGGGCCTTAGTTAATCTAAAAGGAGAGTTAATTGGTATCAATACAGCTATCTATTCTAGAACTGGTCAATTTGCTGGTTATTCTTTTGCCGTTCCGGTTAGTATTGTGAAGAAAGTATCATCTGATTTAATCAAATATGGAAATGTGCAACGTGGCTTCTTGGGTGTAAGCATCACCGAAGTAAATGCCAAATTGGCAGAAGAAAAAGACTTAAAATCGAAGGATGGAGTTTATGTAGGAGGATTCTCTGAAAATTCAGCTGCGAAAGATGCTGGTATTAAAATCAATGATGTCATCACCAAAATTGATGGAACCGACACGAAGTCTTCTTCTAAATTAATGGAGATTGTGGGTAGAAAACGCCCAGGTGAAAGTATTTTAGTTACGGTGAATCGTGATGGTCAAACCAAAGAATTCAAAGTAACATTAAAAAATAAGGATGGAAATACGTCCATTGTAAAAGGGGATGTAGGCGAATCAACTAAATCAGAGTTTTTAGGAGCAAAATTTGGAAGCCTAAGTAGCACTGACAAAGAAAAATTCAAAGTTAGCAATGGTGTAAAGGTTATTGAGGTATTAGCTGATGGCCGACTTGAAATGTATGGTTTATCAAAAGGTTCCATCATTACCAAGATCAATGATAAGGCCGTTAGTGACCCTAAAGAAGCTGTTCAGCTATTAGAAGCGCGTAAAGGACGTATTAAACTTGAAGGTGTGGATGTGGACGGTTCCCGTTTTATTTATGTCCTATAAAATATAGTGATCTTGTAAGGTTTTGAAATCGTAAAAATCCCCCGAAAATCGGGGGATTTTTTGTTTTTGAACGCTAATTTTCTAACGCTGTCAAGGTTTAGAACCTTGCCAGCGTTGAGCGTTCATAACGTTTTTGGAAATACATATGTTGTCCAATAAATTGATAATGTAAATAATAGGAAGATTAAGGCACAAAAAAGAGCCAAGTTGTAGCTTGGCTCTTTTAACTCTTATTTAGCTTAAATTACTTTTTATAAGTAACTGTTTTTACTGCTTGAATTGTGCGCTCAATACTTGGTAAAATTTCTTCAATCAAGGTTGGAGCATACGGCAATGGTAAGTCCTTTGAATTAACACGAACTACTGGAGCATCTAAATAATCAAATGCCCATCGTTGCAAATGATAGGTGATTTCGGATGAAATAGCCGATAATGGATTTGCTTCTTCTACCACTACACAACGGTTTGTTTTCTTAACTGATTCCACCACAGTGATGTAATCGATAGGACGAACGCTGCGCAAGTCGATTACTTCGGCATTGATTCCTTGCTTAGTTAATTCTTCCACAGCAGGCATAACCACACGAGAAAGCATTTTACCAAAGGTTACAATGGTAACATCCTTACCTTCTTTCACGATATTGGCTTTACCAATGGGAATTAAAAATTCTCCATCAGGTACTAATCCTTTATCACCATACATCAATTCTGATTCCATAAAAATCACAGGATCATTATCACGTATAGATGCCTTCAATAAACCTTTGGCATCGGCTGGATTAGAAGGAACCACTACTTTCAAACCGGGTGTATTGGCATACCAGTTTTCAAAGTTAGATGAGTGCTGAGATGACAATTGCCCTGCATTACCTGTAGGACCACGGAAAACAATGGGACAAGAATATTGACCACCAGACATCGACATCATTTTAGAGGCCGAGTTGATAATTTGATCAATAGCAACCAAGGAGAAGTTGAAAGTCATGAACTCGACAATCGGACGTAAACCATTGGCAGCAGCTCCTACTCCAATCCCTCCAAAACCTAACTCTGCAATCGGAGTGTCAATTACTCGGTCTGGACCAAACTCATCCAACATACCTTGGGAAACTTTGTATGCACCATTGTATTCTGCAACCTCTTCACCCATTAAAAAAACGGATGCATCGCGTCGCATCTCTTCTTGCATTGCCTCACGCAAGGCTTCTCTGAATTGAATCTCTCTCATAAAATTTTAAGGTGTATGAAAAAACATAACCGCGCAAAATTAGGCAAGAAAAAGCATACCACAAAACCAAAATTAGGTTCTCAAATTGCCCATTTTGAGAAATTCGTGGTATTTTTAAACTTTAATACCAATTTTACATACTATGTCCGTACAAATAGCTCCTATTTCCACTTCTCTACCTGCATTTCTCAACAAGAAAATCTATTCTAGAGTTATTGTCTTGCTGGATGAGCTAACGCAAAAACATTGTTTTCCCAAGATTGAAAAATTTCTTCCTAAAAATTATATCAAAGTTGTCATCAAATCTGGGGAGGCTCATAAAAACCTCACAACTTGTGTGAAAATTTGGGAAGTCATGACCAAAGCTAATTTGGACAGACATGCTCTAATGATCAATTTGGGAGGAGGGGTCATTGGGGATATGGGGGGATTTTGTGCTTCAACATATAAAAGAGGCATTGATTTCATTCAGATACCGACTACCCTATTGGCTCAAGTAGATGCTAGCGTAGGAGGGAAATTAGGTATTGATTTTCAAGGCTTCAAAAACCATTTGGGTGTATTTCAATTGCCCAAAACCGTATTGATTGATCCTACATTCATTGAAACATTGATTGAAAGAGAAAAGCGATCTGGATTTGCAGAAATCATTAAACATTGCCTAATCCGTGATGCCGCAAAATGGGAAGAAATTAGCCAATTAGACTGGCAAGAAAACGACTTTGCCGCTTTAATTGCTCACTCGGTTGCCATCAAAGAAGCCATTGTTACTGAAGATCCTAAAGAAGCAGGAATTCGTAAAATCCTTAATCTAGGACATACCTTAGGACATGCTGTAGAAACATTTTTATTGAATCAAGGTAAAAGAAAAATCTTACATGGAGAGGCTGTTGCTGTTGGAATCATCACTGAGGCCTTCCTGTCCTATGAAAGAGGTTTAATCAGTTTAGCTGAGTTAGAAGATATTGAGGCTTACCTATTTGCCACTTATGGAAAAGTGCCTCTACAGGAAAGTGAAATTCCTGAAATCATTCGATTGACCATGCAAGACAAAAAGAACCTAGGAAATGAGGTTCGTTTCTCTTTATTAACAGGTATTGGTGATTGTGGATATGATATACCCGTGGGCAAATCCGAAATGAAAAAAGCCCTTCAATACTATATTGGCTAATTACTCCATCACTTGGGGTACTTTAAAATAACTTTCGTTGGTGTCTGGACCTAAGTTTAATGCTTTTTGACGATCCAGCATAGCCTTGGCTTGATCTTCTCTAAAATGATTGATAGCTGGTGTCATGTGTACCAAAGGTTCAACTGAAGATGTATCTACGGCATTCAATGCTTCCATCCAATCCAATACCTTATTGATGGAATCCTGCATGTCTTGAATTTTTTCCTCTTTTAACTCCAGACGAGCCAAATGGGCAATTTTAATGACATCTTCTTTATTTACTTTCATCGTTTTTCGGATTTAATTTTTTATCATCTGGCATCTCCTTGTCCAAAAATGCATTCAAGGCATCTCGATTCAAAGTAGAGGTAATTTGCCCAAATGAATCAATATTCATCTCAAAGCCAGCCAAATCAGGATGTACTTTGGGAGCTTTCTCTTTGGTTTTCTTTGATTTATCTTTCATATCAAATGGCTGGAAATTTTTCCAATGCTTTACTTAATCTAGCTATAACTTGCTCCTTACCCCATAATTCCAAAGATATCATTAAATCTGGACCTGCTCCTTTTCCACTCATGGCCACTCGGAATAATTGCATCACTTTACCCATTTTTATCCCAGCTTGATCTAAACATTGTTGAATACAAAGTTTAATTTCTTCTGCATGCCAATTGGTACAAGTTGGTAATACCCCTAGAATAAGTTCTAATGCTTGTTTGGTTTCTGCATTCCATTTAGAGCTCAAAACAGCCTCATCATAACTTTCTGGAAATTCCGAAAATTCTTGAACCATTTGACCTAATTGCTGAGGAAATGTAATGCGGTCCAAAAACAAATGAACATATGCTTCCCCTTTTTCCGTCTCAATAGATGGCAAATAAGTGGCCGCTAGTTCTTTTGCGTCATGTTGTTTTAAGTACTGCTCATTAAACCATTGAGCCTTTTTGACATCGAATTTTGCCCCTGCTTTATTGATTCTTTCTAAAGAAAAAGCTGCAATTAATTCATCCAATGAAAAGAGTTCTTGTTCTGTTCCTGGATTCCAGCCTAAAAAGGCTAAGAAATTCAAGGTAGCTTCAGGCAAATATCCTTCTTGCTTAAACCCTTTGGAAATAGCGCCAGTCTGAGGATCTTTCCATTCTAAAGGAAATACAGGAAAACCTCCTAAATCGGCATCTCTTTTTGATAGCTTACCGTTTCCTTCTGGTTTCAGCAATAAGGGTAAATGAGCAAATTGAGGTGCATTCCAACCAAATGCTTGATATAATAAAATATGTAAAGGGGCCGATGGCAACCATTCCTCACCGCGAATTACATGGGTAATCTGCATGATATGATCATCAACCACATTGGCTAAGTGGTAAGTCGGCATTCCATCGGATTTCATCAACACTTTATCGTCGATACTAGAAGTATGCACATGTACCCAATCTCGTATAATATCTTGAAAACGAATTTCTCCTTTGGCAGGAACTTTCAATCGGATAACATAAGGCGTGTTATTGGCTAACAATTGGTCCACTTCATCTTTAGAAAGGGCCAAAGAATTTCTCAATTTAACCCGTGTTACCGCATTGTATTGAAAGGCTGAACCTTGGCTTTCAAAGGCCGTCCGCATAGCGTCCAACTCTTCAGAAGTATCAAAGGCATAATAGGCTTTACCCGATTGAATTAATTCATCGGCATAAGCTTTATACATATCTTTTCTTTCACTTTGACGATATGGTTCAAAAGGTCCGCCAACGCCTATACCTTCGTCAGGCGAAATTCCTAACCAGGCTAAACTTTCCAAAATATACGCTTCTGCACCTGAAACAAAACGAGCTTGATCTGTATCCTCAATACGTAAAATGAAAGTACCTCCCAATTTACGAGCTAATAAAAAATTATATAAGGCTGTTCGAACTCCACCAATATGCAATGGACCTGTAGGACTGGGAGCAAAACGAACACGAACTAAATTAGGCATATGAATTTATTTATGGGCAATACAAGAAATTTCAACACGAACATCTTTGGGTAAACGAGCTACCTCTACTGTTTCTCGTGCGGGTGGATTGACAGAAAAATATTGGGCATACACCTGATTAATCTGAGCAAAATGATTCATGTCTTTAACAAAAATGGAACACTTAACGACATCTTCGTAGTCATAACCCGCCTCTTTCAAAATGTAGCCAAGGTTTTTCAATACTTGATGCGTTTCTTCTTCAATATCTCCGCCAGCTTCCAATACCGAAATGGCAATTTGACCTGAAACATATAAGGCTCCCTGAATGGCAACCGCTTGTGAATAGGGGCCAATCGCAGCAGGAGCCGATTCCGATAAAATTATTTTTTTTGTCATACCTTTGAAAAAAGAAATGCAAGTTACCAAAAAAATAAGGATTACCTGAATCCATAACGAGCTTTCTCCCTAAAATATGCTTTCCAAAATTCATCCATTCATTAGCAAAAATAAAGGAATTGGCTTCATGCTTTTATCATCCTTATGCTTTGCTTTGATGTCCGCCATGGCCCAGAGGATGAGTAAGCATTTTCCATCAGTAGAATTAGTATTATTCCGAAATGCGGTAGGATTGCCCTTTTTAATAGGTAGTCTTTGGCAAAAACCAGCTATTCAAACAGGGGGTAAATTAGGATTTTTGGTATTTCGAGGTCTACTAGGCGCCTTTACTCTGTATTGCTTATTTTATGCTTTAGAACACTTGGGTTTGTCTTTGACCAATACCTACGGACAAGCCTTCCCGCTCTTCATTGCCATATTTACCTTTATTTGGATACCTACGGAAAGCTTAAAAAGCAAACAGGTCTTATTTCTATTAATGGGATTCATGGGTATATTATTGATTTTCCAACCTTCCGCGGATAAACATTGGCAAAACCATTCGGTGGGTTTATTATATGCGATGGGGACCGCTCTCGGATATATGGCTATTAAAGAAGCCCAGAAATACTATGATTCACGTTGGGTGATCTTTTCCTTCATGGCTGCTGGCTTTACGGCTTCATGTGTCTCTTTAATCTTAGGAACTTGGGGAAATTTACCCAATAGTTTTTGGTCAGGCCAATGGGTTAGTCCTCAAGGAACTCAATACATCGAGATTATCATCATGGGACTTTTGGCTTTAGGCGTTCAAAGTTTCACGACTCAAGCTTTGCGATTTGAAAAAACGAGTATTGTGGGCGCTGTGGGAAATAGTGCAGTCTTATTTTCTATTTTGATAGAGATCATCTTAGGACATGGACTTCCTGATGTGATGGTGTTAATCGGAATGGCTTTAGTAATTGTGGGAAGTTATCAGATTTCAAAAAAATAAATAAAATCCTAAACCTCGACAGCGTTTGAAACGCTGTCGAGGTAAACGAAAAAAGGCCAGCAAATGATATCATTTACTGGCCTTTAAAGCTTTATTATCAAGATATTGATTAAGCTGTAGCCGAATTCATTACTTCCGTTTGTTTACGGATAGATTCTAAGTGAACCAATTTGAATAATTCTTCTACAAACTCCGGATATAAACCTAAACCTTTTGCTTGATTGGCACGATCGCCATGTAATTGCTTCCAACGATCTAATTGCAAAACAGCTACATTATTATCACGCTTGTATTCACCTAGTTTTTCCACCACAGCCATACGTGCCGTTAACACTTCTAATAATTCACGGTCAATATTATCAATTTTCTCACGCAATGCCGCCAATTCATCCGAGAAATCAGCACCATAACTAGCATTTCTAACTTCTAATTCACGTAACATCTCCCCTAATTTCTCTGGAGTAACTTGTTGTGAAGCATCTGACCAAGCAGCATCAGGATCACGGTGAGTTTCGATGATCATACCATCGTAATTCAAATCCAAGATACGTTGTGACAATTCCATCAACAAAGCACGCTTTCCAGCCATGTGAGATGGATCGCCGATCATTGGCATTTGAGGGAATAAACGCTTCAATTCAACGGCCATAGCCCACATTGGTGAGTTACGGTATTTCGTTTCTTGCGCATTAGAAAAACCACGGTGAATAGCCCCTAATTTTTTAATTCCCGATCCTTGTAAACGTTCGAATGCACCAACCCAAAGAGCTAAATCTGGGTTAACTGGATTTTTCACCAATACAGGGATATCTACTCCTTTCAAAGCATCAGCTAGGTCTTGTACGTTAAACGGGTTAACGGTAGTACGAGCACCAATCCACAAAACATCTACACCATACTTCAAAGCTAACTCAATATGCTCTGGAGTTGCTACTTCAATAGCTAATGGCAAACCTGTTTCTTTCTTTGCTTCAACCAACCACTTTAAAGCTGGCTCTCCCATGCCTTCAAAGCTTCCTGGACGAGTACGAGGTTTCCAAACACCAGCACGCATAATATGCGCATAGCCTTCCGCTTTAATACGACGGGCTGTCTCTAATACTTGATCCTCAGTTTCAGCAGAACAAGGTCCCGCAATGATAAGCGGCTTGCCATCTGTCTGAATCCATTCTTGCATCGGCACTACTTCTAAATTGGCATTCATAAATTTGGATAGATTAAAAGAGCCTAAGCTCAAAACTGTTTTAATATTAATATTCTTGTGTTACAGATTCGGTTAAATTTTATTCACTTATATTTGCAGGCAATTTAAAAAAAATGACCCACCAAACATCTTCGAAAAACTTGAAAAAGCTATCTTTTGAGGACACCCAAATCGCCTTTGCTTCTAAAAGTGATTTTCAACTTCGCAAGTCCTATTGGATATTTGCGATAATGAATCAAAATTGGCTTGTAAAGTTAGGGACTTTTTTCATCAAATTATTCCTTTTCTTGCATTTACCTGTTAAAAAAATAATAAAAACTACTCTTTTTGGTCAATTTTGCGGAGGAGAATCTATACAGGAGTGTCAAACTACCATCCAAGAACTGGATAAAGCTCACATTGGCACAATCCTTGATTATTCGGTTGAGGGGGAAGAAAACGACAAATCTTTCCAATTAACTAAAAATGAAATCCTTAAAACAATCATCCAGTCACACGAAAGTAGCGCTATACCCTATGCAGTTTTCAAAATGACGGGGATTTTCAATAGCGAGTTATTAGAAAAATACCAAACGGAAAAAGGATTAACGGAAGAAGAGGAAATTGACTTCTTAAAAAGCAAGGAATATTTAATTGATATTTGCCAAGAAGCATACCAACAACAAGTACGATTATTCATTGATGCGGAGGAAAGTTGGATTCAAAATACCATCGATGAATTATGCTATGAAATGATGCAGCGCTACAATCTAAAGACGGCCATTATTTTCAACACCTTTCAAATGTATCGCATTGATATGTTGGAGAATCTACATCATGCCATTCAGGTGGCTATGGATCAATCCTATTTCTTGGGAGTTAAATTAGTGCGTGGTGCCTATTTGGAAAAAGAGCGCTTGAGAGCTCATGAAGATGAATACTCAGAACCTTTACACAAGGAAAAGGAAGCCACTGATCGTGATTTCAATGTAGGAATTCAAGCCTGCTTGGATCATTTAGAACAAGTTCATTTCTGTGTTGGTACACACAATGAGCATAGTTGCCAATTACTTTGTCAGTGGATGGAAGAAAAAGGAATTACACAAAATCATCCGCATATCTATTTTGCACAATTATTGGGCATGTCAGATAATATTTCTTATAACCTTGCATCCTCAGGATATAACGTAGCCAAATATGTACCTTACGGGCCTGTTTCTGCTGTTATGCCCTATTTATTCCGTCGAGCTGAAGAAAATAGCTCCATTGCGGGTCAAACTTCAAGAGAGTTTGCCCTTTTACAAAAAGAAGTGAGCCGAAGAAAAAACCTATGACGTTAAAAAATTACCGCTACTTTTTAGTCAGCATTGCCATTATATTGATAGATCAAGCCATTAAATTATCGGTACATTTTTTCATGGAGCCCGGTTATTTTGGTCAAATAGAACTCTTGGGTAGTTATTTCAAATTACATTATACCTTGAACCCAGGTATGGCTTTTGGGATACAGCTAGGAACTATTTATGGCAAATTCATGCTGACAAGTTTCCGCATTATTGCGATGTTCGGCATAGGGTATTATCTCTACAGTTTCACCAAGAAAAAAATGCATGCGGGTTTATTAGTTTGCATGGGTTTAATATTAGGAGGGGCCATCGGCAATTTAATCGATTCCATTTTCTATGGTGTTTGGTTTAATAATGCTCCTGCCAATGCTCCCATGACCTGGTTTCATGGACAAGTTATCGACATGTTTTTCTTTGATGTATGGGAAGGTATTTTACCTAATTGGGTACCCATTTGGGGAGGAAGTTATTATTCTACACCCATCTTCAACTTTGCGGATGCTTCCATTTTCTGTGGGGTGGTACTTTTTCTACTCTTTCAAAATAAGTTTTTGGAAAAACATGAAGTAGAAAAGGTTTCTACAACAGATCCTGAATCCATGGAATCCTCCGAAGGGGAAAATGCTACTCATTAGATTTTAACAGGTATTTGTTATATTGAAGAATGGAAACCTATAGCCTCTTCTTTTTTTTAGCCCTATTAGCCGAAATTATCGGAACGGTCAGTGGCTTTGGGTCATCCATTTTGTTTGTACCTCTAGCATCCTTGGTTTTAGATTTCAAAATTGTGCTGGGTGTTACGGCCGTCTTTCATGTATTTAGCAATACTTCTAAAATTCTATTGTTCAGAAATGGAATAGACAAAAACATCGTATTAAAATTGGGTATCCCTGCTGTTTTATTTGTTATACTAGGAGCATTACTCACGAACTATATCCCTCAAAAAAAGATTGAACTTAGCATGAACATCATCATATTGGCTTTGTCCATTTACTTGATGTCAGGCGCCCATAACAGAATCCAAAAGAATAATCGAAATTTGTATACGGGTGGGGCTATTTCTGGCTTTTTAGCCGGCTTAATAGGTACAGGAGGAGCTATCCGAGGAATTACCTTAGCCGCCTTTCAATTGGAAAAGGATGTATTCATAGCTACTTCAGCGGTTATTGATTTTGGAGTTGATTTAAGTAGGGCGGCGGTGTATATTTCTCAAGGGTATTTTCATCAGGAACATATAATTTTGATCCCCTTTTTAATCATTATCAGCATAGTAGGCACTTATTTGGGTAAGATTATTTTGACTAAAATTTCAGAAAAAGCTTTTCATTACCTTGTTTTGTCAGTCATTATCATCACCACAGTGATACAAACCATCCATTATTTCCAGGATTAACATTTTTGTCATTCCAATTCAATCGACATTTTTTTGTTAAAAAATGTATTTCCAGCTGAATTATGACGAAATTGCAGAAAATTAGGCAAGCTCAATCCTGTCAATTGAACCAATTAACAAGACTTGCCGTTTGAACTATCAGCATAACATTCATTTTCATCAACATGGCTAACACGAACCTCATCGGACTAGACAGTCAAAAATCAGAAGAACTAGCAGCTAAATTGAATATTCTTTTAGCTGATTATCAAATACTTTATATCAATGCAAGGGGTTTTCACTGGAATATTTCAGGTGAAAAATTCTTTGAACTGCATTTGAAATTTGAAGAAATTTACAATGATGCTTTATTAAAAATTGATGAAATAGCTGAGCGAATTCTGACTTTGGGTCATACTCCATTGCATTCTTTCACAGATTATGTAGCTCATGCGACCATCAAGGAAGTGAAGCATATATCCAATGGAAAAGAAGCTTTATCTCATATATTAGAAGGTTTTCAAGCACTTATTGTATTAGAAAGAGAATTATTGAATTTAGCTTCCGATGCCCAAGATGAAGGTACAAATGCCCTGATGAGCGATTACATTCGCGAGCAAGAGAAATTAATATGGATGTTTGCTGCATTTCTTAAAAAATAATCCGTCTACATTTTAGACAACGAGTTCCTTTTCGTCCGACCGGTGATCAAGAAATCAAAACAATCCGGTCGATAAACAAAAAGGCACTATGTCATTTGAAAATTTAAAGTTAATTGAGCCTATTCTGAAGGCTTTAGAATCAGAAGGTTATACCACCCCAACTCCTATTCAGGCCAAAGCCATTCCATTGGTATTGGACAGAAAAGATTTATTGGGTTGTGCACAAACAGGCACGGGTAAGACAGCTGCATTTGCGATACCCATCATTCAACTGCTTACTCAAGATAAGCACTTACCTGCTGGTAAAAGACTGATTAGAAGTCTTATTTTAACGCCTACTCGGGAATTAGCCATTCAAATTGGTGAAAGTTTTGAGAGTTATGGTAGAAATACCAATTTGCGTTATAAAGTGATATTTGGAGGAGTAAGTCAGCATAGTCAAGTAGAGTCTCTACGTGCTGGTGTGGACATATTAGTAGCAACACCTGGGCGTTTATTAGACTTAATGAATCAAAAAATTATCAGCCTTCAAAATATTCAATTTTTTGTATTGGATGAAGCTGACCGTATGTTGGATATGGGCTTTGTTCATGATGTCAAGAAAGTCATTGCTCGTTTGCCGCAGAGAAGACAATCTTTGTTCTTTTCGGCTACTATGCCACCTGCCATCGTAGAATTGGCCAATAGCATACTGCATAATCCTTCTAAAGTGGAAGTTACCCCCGTATCATCTACAGCTAATACCATCAATCAAGTGGTTTATTTTGTAGATAAGGATAACAAGCGAAAATTATTGATTGATATTCTAAAGGATAAATCCATTGAAAGAGCTCTAGTTTTCACTAGAACAAAACATGGTGCTGATCGAGTGGCTAAAGATTTGAGCAAGGCGGGAGTAAATTCTCAAGCTATTCATGGAAACAAGTCGCAGAATGCGAGACAAACAGCCTTGAATAATTTCAAATCCAAACTTACTCGTGTACTAGTTGCAACCGATATTGCGGCTCGAGGAATTGATATTGATGAATTAACACACGTGATCAACTATGAGCTGCCCAACATTCCCGAATCGTATGTACACCGAATAGGTCGTACTGGAAGAGCGGGAGCTAGTGGCATTGCTATAGGTTTTTGTGAAGCAGAGGAGAAAGAATACTTAAGGGATATTCAAAAATTAATTGGAAAGCAAATCCCTGTTATAGAGGATCATCCTTATCCATTAATGAATCATACCATTGCTAAGAAAGCTGTGAAGCCTCAGCGCCCACCTAGAGCGGCAGGAGCTACATCATCCCATAGAAACAGTGGTACGCCACGAACGGGAGCTCCGGCAGGGGTTAATTCCTCGGCTGCTACAGCGACAAAAAATTCGACACCTTATACAGGTTGGAAAAAGAATAAATACCAAGGTGGTAAATCATAAATACCTCTTGGGGGTTATTATGGTATTCATGAGTATTGATTTTTGAATATTCAATATTCAATATTGCTTAGAGATTTGTCAACTTTTGAAAAGTTGACAAATCTAAGTTAAAAAATTCCCACTTAAACATATTGATAAATAGGCTCTAGCCAAAATTTATCAGCTTCTTCATTAGACATAAAAAAAGGGTGCAAGTTTGACTTGCACCCTTTTATATGGTATAAATTAGCTTATTTCTTCGTAGCCGGAGTAGCCGTTTTCGTTGCTGGAGTCGTCGTCGCAGCAGCTGGAGTTGCCGTTACTGGCTTAGGAGTAATTCCCATTTTCTTCAACACCAAGTCAGAGATGCTAGCATCAGCTGGGTAGTGTAACAAGATAGGGGCTGTTCCCATACCTGCATCATAATTGAAAACATAAGTATATGCATTTTCATTAGCCACCGCATGCATATTTTCTTCAATTTTCTTCAACAAAGGTTGTAACAATTGTGCTTGTTTCTTTTGCAAAGAAGATTGAGAATTTTGTTGAAACTCCTGAATAGAAGTTTGTAAATTCTGCAATTCTTTTTCTCTGTCTTGCTTGATAATATCAGCTGTGCTAGCTGGTAATTTCTCAAATACTGCCAATTTATCTTGAAAGTCTTTCACCTTTCCTTGGTACAAAGTTTCATATTGCTTTTGCGTATTTTTCAAATCTTCCTCCACTTGTTTAGCTTCAGGCATTTGACTTAATATGTAATCTGCATTGATAAATCCGATCTTAATCTGCGCCTTAAGAGGCATTACAGCCATTCCGAACACTAGGCCCATGGCCAACAAAAATTTGGTTTTCATACGTGAGTTTAATTGATTATTAATTTTCTTTTACTTGTTTAATTTATCTGTTGCTTTATCGACCAAATTAGGATCTAATTCCAATCCCAATTCTTCCAATACATAATCAGAATAGTCGTGTACCGGATTGGTATAAATCATAGCCAAACCGTCATTTGCTTTATCAAATAGGAAATCTAATCTCTTTTGTCGGACAACTTTTTCTACCGCCTTGGATACTTCATCCAAGATAGGTTTCAAAGCTGCCTGTTTGAACTTAAACAATTCCCCTTCTGTGCCGAATATCTTATTTTGAAAGGACTTCGCTTCATTGTCCTTTTGACGAATGATACTTAATCTTTGTTGACGTAAATCTTCGGTCAACAATAATTCTTCTAATTTATAGTCTCGTTCTAATTTGGCGACTTCCTCGTTTTTGTTTGAAATCTCCTGGATCCATTGTTTGGTCATTTGATCTATCTTGCCTTGAACTTGTTTGTATTCTGGCATTTTAGAAGTAATAAATTCCGTATCAATGTATCCAAATTTCTGGGCAAAAGACCTTTGTCCTAGCACCGTAAGCATCAAAATTAAGAAAAAAATCGACTTTTTCATTGTATGCTGCTAAATCACTATCTAATCTGCTGACCAATAGAGAAGGTAAAGGCCTGACGTCCAAAATCAGAGTCACCCGGTCTAGGTTTATCAAATCCAAAACCATAATCAATACCAATCATACCAAAGGCTGGCATGAATATACGTGCTCCAAAACCTGCTGACTTATACAAATTAAATGGATTGTAATCTGATAGTGTAGAGAAGTTGTTTCCTCCTTCAGCAAAACCCAATACGAAAATAGTAGCCGATGGATTCAAGGATACAGGATAACGGACCTCCATGACAAATTTATTATATGCAACCCCTCCGTTTCCATAAGATCCAGATGGTCCAATAACACGATCTTTATAACCTCTCAATCCAACAATATCTCGGTTGAATGAGAAACCTTGCACCATTCCTGAACCACCTAGATCGAAACGCTCAAATCGAGTAGTCTCCTTCCCCCCATAAGACCCTAAGAAACCTAAGTGAGCTCGCGTATGTAAGATAAATTTACCTGCCAATGGACTAAACCAGCTTGCATCCAACATCCATTTATGGTACTCAATGAGTTGGCCCGTTTTATTCCCGCCCAACAAAGAGTAAGGAGGTGTTAATGATGCTGTCATGGAAAAACTAGATCCTGAACGAGCAAATGTAGGGTTATCAATACTATTTCGAGAGAAATTTGTCATGAAAGTTACTGAAGTGGAAATACCTTGTGGGTAAGCCCAAGTATAATAACGATCTACATCATATTGAGAAAATGATAATGAGTGGCTCAAAGAGAAATAATCATCTGGCCATTTTAAACGCTTTCCTAAACTGAAAGTAATACTGTTCACATTAAAGTGAGCTGTTAACAATGAATCTGGCACAGAATAACTTTGATAGCCCCCATATGCTCCTCCGTAACCACCATAGCCACCATAACCTCCGTAGCCACCTCCATAACTACCCCCGTAGCCTCCGCCACTCCCATAGCCTCCGCCTCCATAGCCCGTTGTTCTAAATTGGTAAGGATATGAAATACTACGATTTAATGCGATAGAGAATGAATTAGGCTTCTTACCTCCTAACCAAGGCTCAGTAAATGTCAAACTGTAATTTTGAAATGCCGCTCCATTCGCTTGAAAACGAACCGCTAATTTCTGACCATCTCCCGCAGGTAGAGGACGCCAAGCCGCCCAATTGGTCAAATTTTTAGCGGAGAAATTATTGAAAACCACACCTAGGGTACCTACAAAGCCCACGTATCCTCCCCAGCCTCCTGATAATTCAATTTGATCTGAAGGTTTTTCTTCTACGTTATATTCAATATCTACCGTTCCATCCGCACGAGGTTGAGGATTAGGCGTAATTTTTTCTGGGTTGAAATAACCAATTTGAGATAACTCACGAACTGTACGAATAATCGCAGACTTATTGAATTTTTGTCCTGGTAAAGTACGAATCTCCCGCATAACCACGTGGTCAGAGGTTTTGGTATTACCATTCAATATAACCTTATTGATGGTGGCTTGCTTACCTTCTGAAATTCGAATCGTTAAGTCGATGGAATCACCTACAATAGACGTTTCTACTGGCTCCGCATTGTAATACAAATAACCATTGTCCATATAAACAGAACTCAAGTCTTCGCCAGGATTTCCTCCCATTTTTTTATCGAGTTCTTCCGTATTATACACATCTCCTTTCTTAACTCCCAACACATCCTTCAACACCGAATCCGGGTAGATATAGTTACCATCAAAAAAGATATTTCGGTAATAATATTTACGTCCTTGAACTAATTTAACTTTAAGGTTTACAGAAGAATTATTATGGCGATATATCGAATCAGAAATCAATTGAAAATCACGAAAACCTAATTTATTCATGGCTGCCAAAAGCTTCTCTTTATCCTCATCCCATTTCTTGGGAACAAATTTGGAAGGCTTGAAAATACGGCCAAAACGAACTTGTTTGGTATTCTTGATTTTTCTCAAAATAAGTGAACGCTGAGCAGGTTCAATTCCATCCAGAATGATTTTATTCACCTTCACTTTGTCGCCTTTATTGACAGTCACGATCAAAGTAGCATTATTGCCTTTGGTGGTATCTGTTTTGACAACAGATTTAGTGGTAATATTCAAACGCCCTTTTTCTTGATAGTATTTACGAATAACTAATTCAAGGTTTTTGCGAAGCGTTTCCGTAATAATTTTTCCTTTATAGGCCTTTACTTTTTCATTCAAGGTCTCTCTTTCTCCCTTTCTAATACCGTCATACGTAATGGCAAATAAGCGAGGTCTTTCTTTCAACTGAATGCGTAACCAAATTTTTTCTCCTTCTACTTTCTCAGCAAAAATCTCTACATCTTCCAAAATACCTTGGTCCATAATTTTTTTGATGGCTGAAGCAATGGCATCTCCTGGTACTTTAATTTTATCCCCCACCTGCAAACCCGAAATATTCACCATGGAATTACCATCGTAAAATTGAGATCCCGAAATGGAAATACCTCCGATGGTGTACTCTTGAGGAACTGAATAAGAAAAAGTAGGTTCAGAGCTACTGGGCGTCGTGGAAAACAAGCGTCCACCTAAGCCTTGAGCGAATAAGCCCTGACTCACAAAAACCATCAAACTGCAAAACAAGCCCAATGATTTCCATTGTAATTGGCACGCGTTAACTCGATTCATTAAATATCTTTTTTTCATACGAAGCCTTAGCCTTCACTTTTAACTTGTTCACTCGTTTTTCCAAAACGTCTTTCTCGCATTTGGAAATCAACAATAGCCCGATACAAATGTTCTTTTCTAAAATCAGGCCAAAATAAATCTTCAAAAATATACAATTCGGCATATGCCAATTGCCACAACATAAAATTACTAATTCGGTGATCACCGCCTGTTCTGATCATTAAATCTGGATCAGGCATTCCAGCGGTGGACAAATGATTATCCATCACAGAATCGTCAATATCACTGGACTTCAATTCTCCTTTTTCTACTTTCTCAGCCAACTTTTTGGCTGCTTGAACTAAGTCCCACTTTCCAGAATAAGATAGCGCTAAAACCAAGGTTAAACCCGTGTTATTCGCTGTTTTATCCATCGCCGCCTCTAATTCTTTTTGAGATTTTCCAGGTAATGATTCTATATTTCCTATGGCCTTTAAACGAACCTGATTCTTCATCATGGTAGGCAATTCCTCATTGATCGTACTTACCAACAAGCTCATTAATGCCATAACCTCCGCTTTGGGTCTATTCCAGTTTTCTGTGGAAAAAGCATACAAAGTCAAGTATTTTACCCCCAATTCACCACATCCTTCAATGGTTTCCCTAACTGCTTGAATTGCATTTCGGTGACCAAAAATTCGATCTGTGAAACCCTTCTGTTTCGCCCAACGACCATTACCGTCCATGATAACGGAAATATGGGCAGGAAGATTGTTAAGGTCAATAGATTCTTTCACAAATAGGGTAATAATTAATCGGATAAAACAAAGTGGTAAAGATAGCTAATTTGAACACCTATTCAAAATACTACGACCAATCAGTAAACTTTGGGACAAAAGATGGATTGAATGGTATAAGTGACCGAAAAACCCAGATGAAGATACTGATCTCCCCCATTCAAGGTAAAGCTATTCATGTTGCCATCATAGGTTGCGATCTGGTCTATTTTATCGGAAAACACTTTTCTACTTCCCAATTCGCCTCGAATTCCCCAATTCTTATTGATTTGAAATTTCACCCCAATCCCATAAGGTATAGCGGGTGTTAAAAAGGCATCTATTTTGTCTGGACTAGCAAATACCGCCGCCAGTCCCCCATAGAAATACGGGGTCCAGTTGAAATGCCGAGGATCAACCTCATAGTCCAAAAAGTTATAATCTACTATCCCTGAAAATTCGGTGATGGATGTAGCGAAAATAGAGGCATCTGCTACTTTCCCATTAGGTGTGATTACTGTAACAGGTGTTCCAACAGGAAATAACGTATTGGGGCGATTGGCGATATTGCCTTGAATTCGACTCACCATCATTTGAAAGCGATACGTAAAGGCATGTCGTTCTTGATACGAAACAAACAAGTGGATTGCTGGTAAAGTCTCTTTTAATTCGGCCACACTAGGCCGATAACCCCAATCCGCCAATTCCCCCTTGTAGACTGTCGCACCAAAACCCGCTCCCCAAGTCCACCTTTGTGCCTGTAAGTCCGAAGGTGTAGCTAAAAAGAAGACAAGAAGACACAGAAAACTGGCCTTATATCGTTTTTGGGATATTATCGTGGTAGTGGAGGACAATCAATCTTATTTTTTAAGTGGTAAATCAAACGAATCTGGGTGGTAAAATACTGATCAGAACCTTTGGCTATCAGTGGTGGATTACCAGAGGTATTACCTTGTGCAACCTGCAATAAATAAGGTCTTCTATCAGCTAAAGTATTGGCTGCATACCACTCGGAAGAACGATCTGTAATCAATGAAGTAACTGCAGGAACATTCACTCGGTTATCAGATACATCATCCAAATAATCAGAAAAAGCAATTCGGTAACCAAAATCCAAGCCGATATCAAAGGATTGATTGAGTTTGTAACGAACACCAAATCCAAAAGGTACTGCACCCGTAATTTTAGAATAATCTACTCCCTCTGTTTGTTTGTCTTTCAAATCAATCCAACCTTGCTGAACTGGAGGAACCGTACTCAATGGATCAATATCATAAATGGCCTTCGCTCTCGCAGTCGGATTAAAATAAAGTCCTGAAAGCCCTACATATACATAAGGCGACAAGGTTCTACGTTTGGGTAAATTCTCTTCATTGCCCAGTATTTCATAAATCCCTATCAAGGATAACTCCTGCATATCGGTTCTAAAATGCAAATTTCTGCCATAACTTGGCTCAAATCGGCCTGCTGGATCAAAATAATTATCATCTCCCGCAATGCGTATGTAAGTAAAGCTCCCTTGAATGCTAACATGTTTTTTAAAATGACGCGTATATTGTACTCCAGCATTCCAACGTAATGCCTTTCCTCCCACATCCATCAACGTCATGGCAGGAGAAATGTCGCCTAAATACGTGGATGAGCCAGCCCCAAAACTAAAGGATGAATGCGCCTTAAAAGGATTTTTAGGGGATGCATTTTTAGCATTTTGACCCAAAAACCAAAATTGGGCCTGAGTAGGTGCTGTGGCCAAAAGTGTAATCAAAATACATAAGCTGAAGAGTCTGATCATGGATGTTTCTACTGGTTAGATCATAAAACGTTGATACTTCCTCAAATGTTGTAATATAAGGTGATACGAATATACAAATTTATGGCTTGTATTAAAATTTGGCCCTTTATTGGACGATCATCCTTTTGTGTGTGGAAAGCCCAGAAGTGCTAGCCATATGTACCAAATATATCCCTGGAGATAAGCCTAAAGCATTCATAGTCAACTGATAGGTGCCTTGAGTTCGGGTGCCTTTGAATAAAGTTCGAATCTCTTGTCCTTGCAAATCAAACAAGGTAATTTTTATATCAAGTACCGGTTTATATACGGCATATTGAATGACCGTAAAATCAAAAACAGGATTGGGCATGGGTGAACTGACCTCCATTCCCAAGGTATCAGGCAAAGCATTGGGCGAATTCTTAAAAATTGGTACTCGTTCAAATGTCTGTTTAAATAATTCCTGTGTTTTAAGCGCGTCTAAACCTAAATGATCCCTAAGAACCGTGCTATAAATTTGTCGGTAGTCGAAATTATACCTTAAGTCTCCATTACTATCTAAATTCGTCAAACTAGGATTCGCCCCTATCAACCCTCCTCTCACGGCATTTCCTATAAATAACATGGGAGCCGCCGTTCCATGGTCTGTTCCTTGGGTTCCATTTTGATTCACTCTCCGACCAAATTCAGAAAAAGTCATCACCGTAATGGCATCTGCTAAACCTTGATTGGTGATATCATTTTGAAAAGCAGAAACAGCTTCCGAAATGGTCTTCCACAAATTAGCATGCTGTGTTTTTTGATTGGCATGTGTATCAAATCCCCCGATATTAGCCAAGTAAACAGGTGTCTCTAAGCCACCAGCGACTAATCGAGCCACAATGCTTAATTGCTTTGCCAAGTTTGTATTGGGGTAAGTATAGGCATTTTTTGCTTTATTGGCCGCATCACGGATAACCGTGGAATATTGTATGGAAGAACTAGCAACCTGCTTTAAAAATGCTAACTCATCGCCTGCCAAGGTGGCGGGAGGCAATTCGGAATCAACTAAAGTCCCAGAAACCAATTGATAAAACAAATTAGGATCTTCAAAAACAGTCCCTACCCTGCCCACATCTGTTTGAAATAATAGTGATTCAACAGAGCCGAGTTGAATCGCCATGGGATCTTTCGGTAGTTGAATGGGATAATCGGGGTATTGCATTTCCAAAAAGCGACCAGCCCAGCCTTCATCCCATACGGTAGCAGCATCCGAACCTGTATTCCAAATGTCGGTAGCTCTAAAATGAGAACGATTGGGGTTAGCATAACCCACACTTTGTGTAATGGCAACCAGACCTTTGTCGTACAAAGACTTCATACTAGCCATGGCAGGATTCATGTACATGCCATTGGACAGCGGAAGCGCATCCGCTTTCTTGATGGAAATATCGGGTCTTTTCGAAAAATAATTATCGTCTTCAGCGGGTATAATGGTATTCAAGCCATCATTTCCTCCATTCAATTGAATAATGACTAATACCTTACCTCTGGCAGCACTGGCAAATGGGATAGCACCGTAAGCTTTTCCAGTGAAAGAGCCTAATCCCCAGCTAAGCCCACCACTAAGTAGAGCCATTTGACGTAAAAACTGTTGACGACTTAATTCTTTTTTCATTTTATGCCAATTGATATTCTGGTAAGCGCATCATTGCTTTCAAAAACTTATTAACTCTGGCGTCTGCATTGGGAGTGTAAGTAGACCAATTGGCGGCAATCGTGCCGTCCAATAGCACTTCCAACAAAAATGCCTTACGTGCCTCTGTTAAGGGGAAACGAATGAAGAGTTTGACCATCTCGTCCACAAACTCCTTGGGCTTTTCTGCATTGGATGATAATCGTGCAAATGCGATGGGATCTAATTTCCCACTAACCGTTACTCCATTATATCTCCTACCGCTCAACAACGAATCCGTAAATCCTGCTCGAAATGAATAGGTGGTGGAACTTATCCAATCACGCTGACCTTCCCAGCCAGCCACATCTGGAGGCTGAAACAATTGCATTTGAAGTATGATGGCCATATCATACCAATTTTGCAAATCTGGATTTTTCAATTCTAATTGTTTGGCGGATCCAACAATTAACTCAGTTGGACTTTTAATTTTGGACGCTATGATTTCGGGTTTATAAAATTCTTCTGAAGTGAATAAGAATTTTAATAGAGGCTTTAAAACAAAGTTATTCTGTCGTAGAACAGTTGCCATTTTTTTGACAAATACCTCATCCGCTTTGTAATAGACAAATTCTTTGTAGATCTTCCGACAAATGAATTCGGCGGCAGCAGTTTGATTAAAAACATGATCGATCAGACTATTATTGTCAAATTTGGCCGTTTTACCTAATACGGTGACTGTTGCTTCCTTATACCAACGGGTAGAATCAAATACAGCAACTAAGCCTTTCACTTGCCATCCAGAAAATACTCTAGCCGCCTGTTTTATATCATTTTCGGTGTAATTGCCAATGCCCAATGTGAACAATTCCATCACTTCTCGGGCATAATTTTCATTGGGGGAAGTTCCCCGACTATTATTACCATCCAAATAAATTAACATAGAGGGATCAATGCTGATGTCTTTGACTAATTGCTTAAAATCGTCAAATGCATAGGTCCGGAACAGTTGATTCTGTTTGTACACATATTGAGGGTAATTCACCTTTTGTCTTTCATTGGAAAAGTGGTTGTGTAAAAACAAAACCATTTTTTCTTGCATACTGAGTGATTCGCCGAACATTCGACTATACCACCATTTGGTTAATTGTACAAACCAAGGCCCTGCTAAATTCCTGTCCAATTGGGCTTGTTCGGGTGTTAAATCTACCCAGGTATCTGGCGGAGGAGGGATGAAGACATCTTTTAAAATAGCGAGGTCTAATAAGTCATGAAAATTTCCATAACCCATGGCTCGCTCCAGATCCGATTGGGAATAACCGAATAATACGCGTGAAAGTAAATGTGAAACGTGGGTGGTATTCCAAGTTAACATGGTATCCATGTGTTTACATGTAATTCATGTAGACCATGAAATACAGGAGAGTAAATACGCTTAAAGTAGCACGTAATAATAAGGCAAACTGTTCTAATTATCAATTAATTGATAAATTAACTTGTCATTTTTCTATTCCAAGACTACTTGGGGAACTAAACATGAGCACATGCCGTTGTGGCTAAGTTCATTCATGAAAATTTTAAATGCATGTCAGGAAATTTATCACCTAGAAACGAAAAAAAATGACTTGATTTGCGAGAATAATCATTTTATCTATGTCACAAGCTTATACCCCACCCCGAAGAGCTCCCCGTAAAAAGTTAAAAATGCCCTTATTTGGCAATATGGGAAGCGGCAATTCCGGTCAAGGAGAAAAGATAGACTGGGGAGGCAAAAACTTCACCAAACTCGTGTTTATCGTTGGGACCTTGGGCTTGCTAGCCCAGATGTTTTTACCTAATCTTTGGGCTGAAAAAATGTATGATACGCAAGGTGAAATCTTAGATTTAGATTTAGATGGCTCCATTCGTAAAAAATATACGGATGCTACCAACCCCAATGACATTCATTACATGTTGATTGTGAAGCAAAAAGATGGGACACGTCGTAAATTGGATTTACATATCGCGGATCCCGTATTTTTTGATCAAGTAGCTGTTCCACAAAGGCTCAAAAAAACAGCTGGTTCCTTGGATGTTTTGGTCACTCGATTTTCAAAGCCTGACACCACCCTTACGATTACATTTAAGCCATGACTTCTCTGTTGATCATTTCGCAATTTGAGGCTTAGTATCACCGCTTGCGTTTATTTTAGCGTTTTTTAGAGATTAATTGGTAAATTGCATATTCAATTTTAAAATGGCCTAGGTAGGCACACATTCTATACAATGTTATCCATCTTCAGCAAAACAGTAACCAAAATATTTGGAACCAAGTCGGACAGAGACATCAAAGCCTTGATGCCGATTGTCGATAAAATAAAAGAAGAGTACGCGCGCTTGAGTCAGATCTCAGACGATGAGTTACGTCAAAAGTCGGTTGATTTTAAAGCCCGCATTCAGGCATTCTTGGCTGATATTGATGCTCAAATTAGCACATTACATGCTCAGGGTCAGACAACTGAAGACATTGATGCCAAGGAAAAGTTTTTTCAGGAAATAGACAAATTAAACCTCGAGCGTAATAAACAACTAGAAGTTGTATTAAACGATATTCTTCCAGAAGCTTTCGCGGTAGTGAAAGAAACGGCTCGTCGATTTACCGAGAATAAACAATTGGTTGTACAAGCCACCGTGGAAGATAAATTTATTGCTTCCAAAAAAGCGAATGTCAAAATAGAAGGAGACCAAGCCATTTGGGCCAATCAATGGGATGCCGCTGGCAATACCATTACTTGGGATATGATTCACTACGATGTACAGTTGATTGGGGGTATCGTGTTACATCAAGGTAAAATCTCTGAAATGGGCACGGGAGAGGGTAAAACATTGGTTTCTACGCTTCCTACCTATTTAAATGCCTTAGCAGGACGTGGCGTTCATATTGTAACGGTCAACGATTATTTGGCCAAACGTGACTCGGAATGGAATGCCCCTTTATTTGAATTCCATGGCTTACGCGTGGATTGCATCGACAAGCACGAGCCTAATACCGAAGAGCGTAGACATGCCTATGCTGCGGATATCACTTATGGTACCAACAATGAATTTGGTTTTGATTATTTGCGTGATAATATGGCTCGTAGCCTGGAGGATCAAGTTCAAAGACCCCATCATTTTGCTATGGTGGATGAGGTTGACTCCGTATTAATTGATGATGCACGAACTCCCTTAATCATTTCAGGGCCCATTCCTCGGGGAGATGAGCAAGAGTTTGATGCCTTTAATCCACGTGTACAGAAATTGGTGGAAGCTCAAAAGCAATTGGTTCAGAATTTCTTGGTAGAGGCGAAAAAACAAATTGCTACGGGAGACAAAAAAGAAGGTGGTTTGGCTTTATTCAGAGCATTTCGTGGTTTACCAAAGTCAAAACCATTAATCAAGTTTTTATCTGAATCGGGAAATAAGCAAATTCTTCATGAAACAGAATCTATCTATTTGGCAGAAAATCAAAAATTGATGCCACAGGCAGATTCACCCCTATTGTTCACTATTGAAGAAAAAAACAATCAAGTTGAATTAACGGAAAAAGGATTGGAATTCATGAGTGGCAACACAGAAGATCCTAACTTTTTCGTTCTTCCCGACTTATCCATTGACTTAAATAAAATTGAGAAAAATAAAGAGCTTGCTGATGCGGATCGTTTATCTCAAAAAGAACATTTAATCCGAGAATACAATGAAAAGGCTAGCCGAATTCACACGGTCAGCCAATTATTAAAAGCTTATGCCTTATTCGAAAAAGATACTGAATACATCATTGTGGATGGTAAAGTGAAAATCGTGGATGAACAAACGGGGCGTGTGATGGAAGGTCGTCGTTATTCAGATGGTTTACATCAGGCAATTGAAGCGAAAGAAGGGGTGAATGTGGAGGATGCTTCACAAACCTATGCAACTATCACCTTACAAAATTACTTCCGTATGTACCACAAATTAGGTGGTATGACGGGTACAGCTGAAACGGAGGCTGGTGAGTTTTGGACCATTTATAAATTGGATGTCGTTTCCATACCAACAAACCGTGTGATTCAAAGAAAAGATGCGGAAGATAAAATCTACCGTACAGTTCGTGAAAAATACAATGCCGTTGCCGAAGAAATTCAAGAATTGGTGAACCTAGGCCGACCTGTATTAGTGGGTACAACCTCGGTTGAAAACTCGGAATTGATCAGTCGACTATTGACTATTCGTAAAATTCCGCACAATGTATTAAATGCCAAGCAACACGCTCGTGAAGCCGAAATTGTAGCAGAAGCAGGACAATCAGGTAAGGTTACTATTGCTACCAACATGGCTGGACGTGGAACGGACATTAAGTTAAGTCCTGAGTCGAAAGCCGCTGGAGGTTTGGCCATCATTGGTACAGAAAGACATGAATCTAGACGTGTAGACCGACAATTACGTGGTCGTGCTGGTCGTCAGGGTGATGTGGGTTCTTCTCAGTTCTTTGTCTCTTTGGAGGACAACTTAATGCGTCTATTTGGTTCAGACCGTATTGCTAAAGTGATGGATCGTTTGGGCATGGAAGAAGGAGAAGTAATCCAACATTCCATGATTACTTCGTCTATTGAAAGAGCACAAAAGAAAGTAGAGGAAAACAACTTTGGTATTCGTAAGCGATTATTGGAATACGATGATGTGATGAACTACCAAAGAAATGCGATTTATAAACGTCGTCAAAATGCCCTATTGGGTGAGCGTTTATCTTTGGACATCATTAATACTATGTTTGATGTATGCCAAGATTTGGTAGGACAATATCCTTCTTATGGAGAATTAGAGTTAAAGGTTATTGAATTATTAGGCATTGAGCCTCCGTTTGCAGAAGAAGATTTTAATCGCTTGTCGCCAGAGGTTAAAATAGAGCGCTTGTTCCTAGCTTCCGAAGATCATTATAAGAGCAAAAATGAGGGTATAGCCAAGCAAGTTATTCAAGTTGCACAAGAAGCTTTACGCCAAGGATATTCAGGTATTCAGGTTCCAATTACAAATGGAAACTGGGTAACGGGCGTGGTTGTGGATGCTCAAAAAACCATAGATTCTCAAGGTAAAGAAGTAGTCAAAGAGATGGAGAAATTCATCACCTTGACCTTAATTGACCAAGAATGGAAAGAGCATTTACGTGAAATGGATGATTTAAAACAATCCGTTCAGAATGCCGTATTTGAACAAAAAGATCCCTTGTTGATCTATAAGTTTGAAGCTGTTAATTTATTCCAGCGCTTTGTTTCTCGTGTGAATGTAGATACCATTAGTTTTGTATTAAAAGCTGAAATTCCAGAGATACAACAAACAAACCAGGCACAACAAGCGCCAAAAGAAAAAGCACCAAAATTGCAATTGAGTAAGGATGAGGCTATTTCTTCCCTATTAGGAGGTTTAGCTGGTGGACAAGGGGAAGAGCAGCAGGAATACCATGACCCAAGTTCGCGTAGTGAAGAGCGCATTGCTCCTCGTCATGCCATTAAAATTGCGGATCGTAATCAACGTGTTACGGTACAATACCGAGATGGCTCTACCAAGGAAAATGTCAAATACAAAACGGTGGAGCAGGATGTGGAAAGTGGAGAGGCTGTAGTAATCGCGTAGATAGCGAATTATGTTGAAGAGGTGGTTAGTTTTTAGCACAATTGGGAGCTGAATGACTAACCACTTTTTTCTTGTATGAAAATTAGAAATTCAACTATCCCATGCTTCATTTGTTGAATTAATTTAAATAATTCAACAAATTTCTAATTAAAATAAATTAAATCTATTGCAAACCTATTCCAGATAATCAACTTATGCCATTCAAAAATCAAGTTTTAACAGACCCCATTAAAGGAGATGTATATGAGTTTTTAGAAACGGCCCAAGACAGCCAAGGGAAACGAGTGAGTATCAAGATGACCGTTAAAACCAAGGGGCAATTGGTTCCCATGCATTTGCACATGCTCCAAGATGAGCATTTTACGGTTTTGAGTGGTCAGCTTACTGTTTTACATAAAGGTAAATCACAAGTATTACAAGCTGGGGACAGTATTGTCTTACCAAAAAAAATGGTTCATAACCATTTCAATAATCATGATGAGCCCGTTGAATTTATACAGACAGTTAGTCCAGCATTAGATTTCGATTATTTCATTGAAAATCTAATTAATTACACGATTGATCATCAGGTTAAGGGAGGTAAGTTTGGCTTGATTCAACAATTGGTGACATCCAAATACATAGATAGTAAAAGTTATGTAGCGGGGATTCCCATCCCTGTTCAAAATTTATTGATGAATGTGGTTGGGCCTATTGCCAAGCTATTTGGGATCAAGGCTTTGTATGCGGAATATTGTGGGGTAAATAAATAAAAAATTAACGCTTTCCTAACGCTGTCAAGGTTTGGAACCTTGACAGCGTTGCGTTAACGATTATTATTTCACATATATTGTCCAACAAATTGGTAATTAAAATTGCCCCAAAAGCGCCGTAATGTAGCTTTGAATATCCATCATTTACGATACTTTAAGTCATGGAATATGAGGGAATCAATCCATGCATAAACAATACTGTAAGAATAGTATATTGCAGGCATTTGAATAATCAGATAACATGAAATATAGCCTCTACCTGTTTATATTAATCAAATTTGTTCTCCAATATTCGCTCATAGACCCTAGTTATGATTTACAACGAGATGAGTATTTACATCTAGACCAAGCACACCATTTGGCTTGGGGATACATGTCGGTGCCTCCTTTTACTTCCTGGATTTCATGGATTATTTTACAATTGGGCAATCATGCATTTTTGGTCCATTTTTTCCCTGCCCTTTTTGGTGCATTGACCATAGTCGTAGTATGGAAAACCATAGAATCTCTTGGAGGTAAGTATTTTGCCTTGTATTTAGGTGCTATCTCGGTCCTTCTTTCTGCTGTTCTGCGCCTGAATACGCTCTTCCAACCTAATTCTTTTGATGTTCTAGCGTGGACTACTTGCTATTATCTATTAATCCGATTCATTCAAACGGATCAATCCAAATGGCTATACTACCTATCTGTGATGTGGGCCATAGGTTTTTTGAATAAATACAATATCCTCTTTCTTATTTTAGGTCTATTACCTGCAATATTACTCTCAGAGCATCGAAAACTATTTTTTCAAAAACGTTTTTACCTAGCTCTTTGCCTTGGATTCGTGATCATTTTGCCCAATCTTATTTGGCAGTACAATCATCAATTTCCAGTGATTCATCACATGAAACTATTATCCACCATTCAATTAGTTCATGTCAATCGCCTAGATTTTCTTCGTTCTCAAATGTTGTTTTTTGTTGGTTCATTTTTTGTTCTCATCGCATCTTGTTGGGCACTTCTATTCTACCCTCCTTTTAGTAAATTCCGGTTTTTCTTCTGGAATCTCGTGTTCACTTTGGCCATCTTCACTTATTTCAAAGCCAAAGATTATTATGCCATCGGTCTTTACCCGATTTATTTATCTTTTGGATCTGTCTATGTGGCCTTGGTGCTTCAGCATGGTTGGAAAAAATATCTTCAACTAATCGCCTTGGCATTACCTTGCCTAGCCTTTATCCCTATGTACTTGTATGTTTTCCCCAATCACAACCCGAAATCCATCATTCAAAACCCTAGCCCATATGAAAAATTGGGGCTTCTTCATTGGGAAGATGGCAAGGATCATCATATACCACAAGATTTTGCTGACATGCTAGGCTGGAAACAATTGGCCCTAAAACTGGATTCCGTACTGGCTACTCTCCCAAAAACGAGTTTAGATAGCACCATCATTTTGTGTGATAATTATGGGCAGGCAGGTGCTATTAATTATTATTCTCAAAATAGGGCCATAGAGGCGTACTCCATGAACGCTGATTATGCCCGATGGATACCTCTCAATAAGCCCATGAAACATGTTATTCTCGTGAAAGAATATGACGATGAAGATCCTAACCGAACAGAAGAAAGACCCTTATTTGATACGCTTTATTTGGCTGGAGTGCATTTAAATCCCTTAGCTAGGGAGCATAAAGTCTCCATTTATGTGTTGAAAAATGCCAAAATCAATATAAATAAACGGGTACAAGACGAAGTAATGGAAGCCATGCAGACAGCATATTAGCTAGTATTTCATGCAAAAAACATAAGCAATATTCGTTGTTTTTACTTTGAAATATGACCCAGTACATAGAAACAAAACCATTGAATACATTATGCCTAAGGCTAAGGTAGTTAAGCGAAAAATCAAAAGGGGAAACCGGATTTCCCAATATGTGATTTACAAGGAAACGGTCATTGATCAAAAAGAAAATTTTCTGTCCTTTTTAGGCGCCTTTCTAGGTGTCGGAATCATTGCTTTTTGCCAAAAGCAAATTCTCAATGAAAATATCTTGTTAATTGGTTCTTTTGCTGCTTCCAGCGTCTTGATTTTTCTAATTTGTATAATAACTTAACTAGCAATTCATCGTGTTTGTCGACAGACTTGTTTGGGTTAGAAAATTTGACCTCATCGTGAAATTCCATTAAAGCAGTAATTACACTTTGCGGAGCTACTAATGCAACAGTATTTGATGCTAGGGCAAATCTTCTGTTAGCCTCATCTTTGTCCATTCCATCGGTCGCTAAATCTGAAAGAGATGACAATAAAACCTTGTAATGATTAACCTTGTTTTGTTGCCTGTCCATTTCTAACTGGTTTCTTTTTGTAAGATAAAAAGCTAGAGAAGCCACTAATATACTCCCAGTGGCAGTTATTAAGGCACCCAATATAGCACTATCCATATATTTAAAAGTTCAAGGATTTTTATACATTTCGTCTAACGTCAGGCTGTTGGGTTACGGGCAGTCTAAAAATATCTTTTCTTTGTCACCTGAGAACGATTTGTCCATCTCTTTTTGAAATTCTTTGGAGTCGTCAAACCCGTAGTGTTCTACTATGAGTCTCTTGTGTAGTCGATCGATGTACTCTGTATTGGAGGATAAGTCCTAGATGAACTTTTTAATAGCCGAGTCCAATTCTCGATCGAAGTAATTTAAGTTCAATGTCGGATTCCCTCCGTTTTGTGTGTCTCTAAAGAAAAGCGAATTCTCTGCCGTAGTACCAATTCCGGTAGCCTTTGGAAAGATTTGATGAATAAGTCCATTCCGAACAAACCAAAGTAATGAAGCTTTACAACGGTCTTTTGCTAAAAAGTAATCTGATTTCAAAAATCCAAGAAAATTCTCTTTTGCAAATTTGTCGTAATGGTCGGTAGATGCTACTGTAAACAAAAGGCCAAAATAGTCGACCATTGAAAACAAGAATTGGGCGTAGGGTATCTGAATCAGACCCCTATTCGGTCTTAGGACTTCTAATGTTTTATCAATTGTCGGAGTAATTGGTTAATATACTGTGCTAATATTGCGTCTCTTTTCTGTGTGTCCATGATTCCTTCCTTTTCAATCCGCCCAGCTCCTTATTCTTTAATTTTATTTTCAATCTCAACAAAGTCTCTCTTGTCACGCGTCTCGTTAATTTCCGTGATCTCAAATCTTGATTTGTCAATTTTTTCGTCCCCCGTTATTTTTAAATACTCGTTAATTACTTTCTGGTCAATGAGTATTTTTCCATTTCCTGCCCAGTGTCGGTCTTCTCCGTTTTTCTTAACTCCAGAAATCCAATATTCCTCTCTGGTCTCAATGTCGTAGAAATTTGAAGATGTCCCATGGCTCTTTTTAAACGCTTTATTGTTGAAATAAACTGTCGCCTTTGTCCGCGAGAATGTAACGAGTCCAACCCATGCTGGCCCATTGTCCGCGTAACCAGATTTTAATTCGATGTACATTAATCTCGTTTCCATAGTCAAAGTCATTTTGTATTTGTCGGCTTGATCTACTCTGTCCACGGAGCCAACCCAATTGCCCATAAGTTTATACCAGCCATAAATTCACTCCAATCTACCCAAAACCTTATGGCTTTGCGCCACTAAGGTAACTTTTTTTGACAATATAGATGACTTACAAATCATCAAAAGGGCTTTTTATTTGTTGAATATTTTTGGTACTTACATGTGTTTACTTACCAAGAAATATTCAGATGATATGCGCTTTGTGCCATTTATCAGTGAAGATAACCTGACATTAAGCCAGAATCATTGTGCGAAGCATAATAACCTCCCAATTCAATAAAAATAGTAAATTAGAAACATGAATTCACACGATATAATTACCGACCACCGACTCATGATTTCATTTGACGATGAAACAGGCTGCATCATCATTTCAACCCCTAAGGGTAATCAGATCGAATTAAATGACAATTTAAATACATTGAAATTAAGCGATCCATTTAGTAATTGCATCAAAATGGACGAAAGTGGTATCCATATTTCAAGTTATAGAGATATAAATATTTCTGGCCAGAATATCCAATTAAAAGCTTCTTCTAACATGGATTTAAACGCAAATATGGACATAAACTGTCAAGCTAATAATATCAAGCAAAGCGCTGATGCTAGTTTTACAGCCAAAGGCGGAGCTAGTGCTGAACTGTCTTCATCAGGACAAACCTTGGTGAAAGGTGCCATGGTTATGATAAATTAATTGATATGTCTTTAGCTGCTAGAATTACCGACTTTCACGTATGTCCAAAGGTAACGCCAGGAATCCCTCCAATTCCTCACGTGGGTGGGCCCATCATTGGACCAGGCTCTCCAACAGTTTTGATTGGAGGCCTTCCCGCTGCTTGTCTAGGAGACACGGCCACCTGTGTTGGAGAACCTGATACCATAATTAATGGAAGCAAGACTGTCTTTATTGGCGGCCGTCCAGCTGCTAGAGTGGGGGATCATACTAGTCATGGAGGTAGTATTGTTTTAGGACTTCCAACTGTGATGATTGGATAAATTTTTAGAATCATTTTGTTATGAAATCTTTTCATCCCTATTTTTTGCCCACACTTTTCAATCATTACCAGCTAGAAGCAGATGAAATCATCGCTAAGATGGATCTACTGTATCCTGAAATCTATGATCCTAGTTTAGCGACATCAAAAAATCCCATCGACAAAAGACTGTCTTTTAGTGCCTATTTTTTGGCTATGATTCAAATCTTGGATAAAAAAGGAGAAAGCTATGAGCAGATTCGTCAGGTTTGTTTACAAGTTGCCTATGATTTTGTTCAGCCCAAAAACAGTTTTCAACGCCTCATCAAAACATGGCCATCGCGGTTCATTCAAACTTGGCTAGGCAAACTATTGATTCAAAACTTAAAAAAAGTAGCGGAAAAACCAGGCCACCTAGATGGTTTTGTGGCGCGTATCATTACCGACAAAAATTTCACCCATGGTTTGGGTTATGGCATAGATATCCTGGAATGCGGCATTTGTAAACAATTTCAGAAAAGAAATTATGCTCGATTTAGCTCCATACTATGTGAAGTAGATTATATGACCACTAGCTTGGCAGGATTAGAAATGATTCGACAAGGAACTATAGCCCAAGGAGCTGAGCTATGTGATTTTAGGTATAAAATAAAAAAATAATTATCTCTTTTACCAAAGAACAATATCATCAGCATGAGCCACTTCCAGGCTAGTAGTTGCAGCTATCAATTCTGATTTAGAACAACGAGCACGTGCAATGGCCACGGGAGTTTTATTGACATCCAGCAATTCAATGACTTCTCCTTTTTCAAAATCTCCTAGAAACTCGAGCACCCCTACAGAAAGCAAGCTTTTTCTTTGAGATATGGCCTTCGCAGCCCCCTTATCTAAGACCGCTTTACCCCGAATCAGTGAGCCCGTAGCCAACCATTTTTGTCGAGCATTAAGTGATGCCTCTTGTGCTTCAAATACCGTCCCAATCTTTTCATTCAAAGCATCTACAATCCCCTCTCCTTGATCTAAACCAAATATCACCACCTTGATACCTAACCTAGTGGCCATGCGAGTAAAGGTTAATTTGGAAATCATTCCTCCTAAGCCAGAACTGGATTTATCTGTACTTACCACACTTAATACCTCTGAATCAATTTCCTTGACATGTCGAATGATCTTTCCTTGACCATCTAAAAGCCCCCCTACCGAGGTTGAAATCAATAATTTAGAGGCGCCAAAACCCGTAGCTATCAAAGTAGCCAATTCATCATTGTCAGAAAATTTTAATTCCACATTACTCACCACATCATTTTCATTGGCAATGGGAATAACCCCATTTTTCCAAAGCTCTTGATAGGTCTCTTTCAGTTGTAAAAACTGCCCCCTTTGAGAAAAATGATGGCGTTCACACAAGCTTTGAGCAATGGAAATACCATATTTTTGGAAATAATCATTGTACTTGGCAATCAAGATAGGGTTACCCACTGCTGCCGCGGCTTTACGTTCCGACAAGCTTCCCTTGTAATTTTTAAAGACTGATTTACCTGCCGCCACTGCCCCACTAGAAACTAATACGATGTGGAAATTAGGTTGTAATTGAGCCACTTGTGAAGCAATTTTTTCCAAAGTTTGCTCATTGACATTCCCATTGGTATGGGTGATGGAAGATGATCCGAATTTAATTACAAGAATAGGTTTTGACATAATGAGCGATATATTCCTGCAATTTAAGCAATAGAATCCATTCTTAGGAATGTAGGATGTAGAATGAAGAATGTGGGATGTGGAATGTCTTGTCCTGAAATAGGTTGAATTGTGGTTTATTAATAAACATTGTAAATTGTAATTAAGCTGCATCAAAACCTCCTTGGTATTTCTTTTTTTTGATAAAAAAAGAAATACCTTGATGAGTGAAATTCCTTAAAATGTATGGTTAAAAAAAGGTTGTCTTGTCCTAAAATAGGTTGAATTAGGGTTTATTAATAAACACTGTAAATGTGATCCATTGGCTGTATAAATTCCCAGCAAAAGTTCCTCTAAAACTTGTTGTTTGAAACTCTCACTGTAACGATAAATCCTCTTAATTTTAAGCATAAGTATTCAGTTTATAAAGTCTACTTTTTTCAGGACGGTACAGAATATCTAGGAGTGAAGATTATCATTCCAAAATTTTGAAATTTCCTAGAAGCCCATTAATTTAAGCGTATATCCTCAACCTACTCATTATCAAACAAATGGAAACAGAAATAAGCAAGAAACAACAGGCCAACAAGTTAATTTTCTTAGGAATTTTCTTGTTCTTTTTAGGATTGGTCATAGGGCTATTAATTCCTATTCTCGCTAAACCTCGAATCGGTTTATCCTCTCATTTAGAAGGGGTTATGAATGGAATGTTTTTGGTCATTTTAGGTCTCATTTGGAACCGATTATCCCTTTCCTATTTCTGGTTAAAAACATCATTTCAGCTGGCCGTATTTGGGACATTTGTCAATTTTTTAACCATAGGGTTAGCAGCAGCTACTGGTGCTGGAAAATTATTACCTATCGCAGGAGGAACGGAACAAGGCCCTTTTATTGAATCTTTGATTGCTTTAGGGTTGATTTCTGTGACCATAGCCATGCTCCTTGTATGTATTTTAGTCATGAAAGGATTGGTAAACCAAACCAAGAATGAAGGCTAATTTGAAAAGAACATTTAATAATCTTTCCCTGGTAATTCAAAGTGACAAGTCTGTTTAAGGGCCTTGGCCAATCGGTTCTTATATTCTTTTCTACTTATTTCTATGGCTCCATAGCGGAGTACATTATCATTCATAAATTGGGTATCCAATAAAGAATACCCCTGCTCACGAAGTAAAATCATCAAATAATGAAAGGCCACTTTCGAGGAATTTGATACCAAACTAAACATAGATTCCCCAAAATAAGCGCCCCCCAAAGCTACCCCATACAGCCCCCCTACAAGTTTTCCCTCTTGATATGCTTCCACTGAATGGGCAAAACCTATGCGAAATAAGTCGGTATAGGATTGGATAATTTCTTCCGAAATCCATGTTTCTGAATCCGTTGACCTAGGAGCAGCACAGCAGCGCATCACTGCCTCAAACTGCGAATCAATGCGTATTTCAAAAAGATGTTTATTGATAACAGACCTCAAAGATTGGGTAGGCTTGTAAGAGTCGATGGGAATAATGGCCCTTGGATCTGGGCTATACCAATGAATTTCACCCTCATCCGCCATGGGAAAAACACCTTTAGCATAAGCGTAAATTAATTGTTCTACTGATAATAGTTTATCCTCTTTCATGAAATAATTAGGAGATTATTCGCATTTCCCCGCTGAATTTCTGAAATTGCGAGCTAATTAGGACAAACTTAGGACGAGCATCCTAGTTTACAAAAAGAATGCAGATAAAATTATTATTCGTACATCTTACATCTCCTATCCGACGAAGGCGACGATACATCTTTAGGGTATGATCCCCTGGGGACCTGAGGAATGCTATTGTTTAATTTTTATCGTCTTTACTGAATGAATCCTTATACTGTTCAAGTTGCTAGTCAAGCCCATTTTGGCCTAGCAGAGTCTATTTGCTACGAAATGGCAGAATCGGCAAAAGCTCGTGGTACGGGTATTGCCAAAAGAACACCTGAATACCTCCAAGAAAAAATGTCGGAAGGGAAAGCGATTATTGCTACCGATGACATCACAGGAGCATTTGTTGGCTTTTGTTATATAGAAACGTGGCAACATGGTAAGTTTGTTGCTAACTCGGGATTGATTGTCAATCCTTCTTACCGTCAATATGGTGTGGCTAAAGCCGTGAAAGCTAAGGCATTTGAATTATCCAGAACTCGGTATCCGGATGCTAAAATCATCGGTATCACCACTTCCTTGGCCGTGATGAAAATCAACTCGGATTTAGGCTATGAACCTACTACTTTTTCAGAATTACCTGTGGATGATAATTTCTGGAAGGGCTGTGAATCCTGTGTCAATTACGATATTTTAACCCGTACAGAACGCAAAATTTGCTTGTGTACTGGGATGATTTACGACCCAAATGCATCCAAGAAGTCCGTAGGAGATTCCGAAGAAAAATGGTTATTCCTGAAAAACATTGCTGATTTCAGTAAGCTGAAAAAGATCAAAGAGAAATTATTAATGCCCTTTAAGAAAAAGGGGAAATCCAAATAAACATGAGCAAGCCGAAAGTAATTTTAGCCTTTAGTGGAGGATTAGATACCTCATTTTGTGTCAAATATTTAAGCGAAGAGCGTGGCATGGAAGTGCACTCAGCTTTAGTAGATACGGGTGGTTTTTCTCCTGAAGAATTAAAAGCCATAGAAGCCAAAGCCTACGCCTTAGGGGTAAGTTCACACGTTACTTTGGATGTTGTAGACGCTTATTACCAAGATTGTATACGCTTTTTGGTCTATGGTAATGTATTAAAAAACAATACTTATCCGCTTTCTGTTTCTGCAGAACGGGTATTCCAAGCTACGGCAGTAGCCAAATATGCGGAAAAATTAGGTGCCAAAGCCATTGCTCACGGAAGTACTGGCGCAGGAAATGACCAAGTGCGTTTCGATGTGGTATTCCGCATTTTAGCTCCTGAATGTGAGGTTATTACGCCTATCCGTGACTTACAGCTTTCTCGCGAAGCAGAAATTGACTTTTTGAAGTCGAAAGGTGTAGTTCAAGAATGGCATAAAGCCGCCTATTCCATCAACAAAGGCCTTTGGGGTACTTCGGTTGGAGGAAAAGAAACCTTAACATCTGATGGTTATTTGCCAGAAGATGCATGGCCTACCCAATTGACTAAAAGCACTCCTGAACGTATCAGCTTGGAGTTTGAACAAGGAGAATTGGTAGGCATTAACGGCAAAAAATCCAGTTCAAAAGTAGCCGCCATCCGTGAATTGACGGAAATAGCTAGTGCGTTTGCCATTGGAAGGGATATACATGTGGGTGACACCATTATTGGCATTAAAGGTCGTGTGGGATTTGAAGCCCCTGCTCCATTGATTATCATTAAAGCACACCACAGTTTAGAAAAACATATTTTGACCAAACACCAGTTGTATTGGAAACAAAACATCGGTGATATGTATGGAACCTTGCTGCACGAAGGTCAGTTTTTAGAGCCTGTGATGCGCAACTTTGAAACATTCTTGGCGGATACTCAAAGCAATGTAACAGGTACGGTTCACGTACAATTAAATCCATATCAATTCCACATCCTTGGCATCGAATCTAAATACGATTTAATGTCATCCGTATTTGGAGCTTATGGCGAAATGAACAAAGCTTGGTCAGGTGATGACGTTAGAGGGTTCTCTAAAATTGTCTCGAACCAAACCATGATACACCGGAAGGTAAACGAAAAATAGTATGGCTAAGATAGGAATTGTTGGTGCAGCTGGATACACTGGAGGTGAATTATTGCGGATTTTGGTCAATCATCCCGATGTGGAATTGACTTGTATTCTTTCCAATTCACAAGCGGGTAAGTTGGTTTCTGATGTGCATACTGATTTGTTAGGTAGCACTTTTGCCAAATTCACGGATACCTTACAGCCTGTGGATGTGTTATTTCTGTGCTCAGGCCATGGAGAATCTAAGAAATTCTTAGAGGCAAATAACATTCCTTGGCATACCAAAATCATTGATTTAAGTACTGACTACCGGGATGAATCCGATGGTTTCGTCTATGGACTTCCTGAATTCCAAAAAGCCAAAATCCAAGCAGCTCAAAAAATTGCTAATCCTGGATGCTTCGCTACTTCCATTGAATTAGCGCTGTTGCCTTTGGCTGCCGCTGGAAAAATAACGGGAGATATACACGTTTCAGCTATTACAGGTAGTACTGGAGCTGGACAGTCTTTGTCAAACACAAGCCATTTTTCTTGGAGAAATAATAATATTAGTATTTATAAAGCTTTCACTCATCAACACCTGGCAGAAATTGGTCAAACATTAGCCTTTGGGAAAAAGGCTCCTTTGATCCATTTCGTCCCTTATCGAGGTAATTTCTCTCGGGGAATCATGGCCAATGTATATACTCCTTATACGGGTACTCTAGAAGAGGCCTTGGAATTGTACCATGACTACTATGAGTCCTCCCCCTTTGTCTTCGTCTCTAAAGCCAGCATTGATTTAAAGCAAGTGGTGAATACCAATAAATGCTTATTGCACCTAGAAATCCACCAAGGCCAATTGTTGATAACTTCCATCATTGACAATCTCATTAAAGGGGCCTCAGGACAAGCTGTGCAAAACATGAATATCATGTTGGGCTGGAAAGAAGATGAAGGTCTACGATTAAAAGCCATTGGTTTTTAATCCATGTTACCTAGATTTTCATTCAAAAAACACGCATTATCATGAAATTATTCGACGTATACCCACTTTATCCTATTGAACTTGTGAAAGCACAAGGTGTTACTTTATGGGATAAAAAGGGTCAAACATACACGGATTTATATGGAGGTCACGCGGTGATTTCCATTGGACATTCGCATCCCTATTACGTAGCGAAATTAACAGAACAGTTGCAGCATATTGGTTTTTATTCCAATTCTGTCATCATTCCTGGTCAAGAAGAATTAGCCGAAAAGTTGGGTAAATTATCCGGCTATCCCGATTATCAATTATTCCTAACCAATTCAGGAGCAGAATCCAATGAAAATGCCTTGAAATTGGCCTCCTTTCATACGGGACGGAAAAAAGTGGTTGCTTTTAAAAATGCCTTCCATGGCCGTACTGCGGGTGCTGTTGCGGTGACAGACAATCCAAGCATTGTTGCCCCTATCAATGACACTTCCCATGTTAGCTTTTTGCCCCTCAATCAAATTGAAGGATTAGAAGCAGGTATTTCAGAAGAAACTGCGGCAGTCATTGTAGAGGGTATCCAAGGTGTAGGAGGAATTCAAGTAGCTGAGACGGCATTTTTAAAGGCTTTAAGAAAACGTTGTGATGAAACTGGCGCTCAATTAATTTTGGATTCTGTACAATGTGGCTATGGACGTTCTGGCAAATTCTTTTCCCATCAATATGCTGGCATTCAGCCTGATATGATGACTACCGCTAAAGGCATGGGAAATGGTTTTCCTATGGGTGGCGTATTAATTGCTCCTCATATTAAGGCAAGCTATGGACTTTTAGGTACCACTTTTGGAGGTAATCACATGGCTTGTGCCGCAGGAAATGCCGTTTTAGATGTCATCCAAGACGAAAACTTAATCGAAAATGCAGCAAAAATTGGTCAGTATTTGATGGATCAATTAAGTCAATTCTCAGCTGTTAAAGAAGTTAGAGGAAAAGGTTTGATGATAGGTATTGAATTAGAACAAGCCGTTGGCCCTATTCGTGATGCATTATTATTTGAACACCATATCTTCTGTGGCTACGCAGGAAAGCACACTTTACGTTTATTACCGAGTTTAGCCATTGACCAAAAGGTAGCCGATCAGTTTTTAGAAAGTTTGACCCAAGTCCTGAAAGCTTAAATTTCGGAGGCTCATTCTGATAAAGGTTTGCTTTTTCATTAGAAATGTGATTATTTTGCGTTTCTTTTGTGAACGGCTAAGGCTCTTAAAAAAAGACATTAAACAACTTATTATACATTATCAATGGCATTAATTACAAAAATTAGAGAGAAATCGGGAATCGCGGCAGCAGCAATCGCCATCAGTTTAATTTTATTTCTCATCGGTAGTGATATTTTCCAAGGAAGATCGTCTTTATTTGGCTCTAATAACCAAGAAGTTGGCGTTATAGCAGGTGAAAGTATTTTATTACCTGAATTCCAAAAGAAGGTTGAAGAGGCTACAGCTAATTATACCGCACAAACAGGTAAAGGTCCAGGGGAGCAAGAAGCTACCATGATCCGTGATCAAGTTTGGAACCAATACATCTTGGATATTGCCTACAAAAATGAATTTGATGCTTTAGGATTGAAAGTTTCTTCGGAAGAATTGATTGATATGGTGCAAGGAAATAATATCCACCCATCAGTTCGTCAGCAATTCACCAATCCTCAAACAGGTCAATTTGATAAGACTTTTGTGATTCAGTTTTTGAAAAATTTAAAAACGATGCCGGCACAGCAGCAACAAGGCTGGGCTAATTTTGAGAAATCAATTGCTCAAGATCGTATTCGTGCTAAGTATGAAAGCTTAATCCGTTTGTCGACTTACGTGAATACCGCCGAAGCACAAAAAGAATACCAAGCGCAAAATTCAAAGTTTTCTGCTCGTTTCTTATATGTGCCTTTCTTCTCAATTCCAGATTCAACCGTGAAGGTGAGTGATGCGCAATTGGAAGAGTATTTAGCGAAACATAAAGATCGTTTCAAAGGAATTAATTCTCGTTCTATCCAATACGCTACTTTCCCAGTAGTTCCTACCTCCCAAGATACGGTTGAGTTTTACAACCAAATCAAAAAGTTAGCGAAGGATTTGGCAGTAGCACCTAACGATTCAGCATTTGCTATGTTGAACTCGGATGTTCGTACTCCTTATTTATTGGCTTATTCTGAAATCCCTGAAGTGGTTAAATCTCAATTAGGAACTTTCCAAGTAGGTGGTATTTATGGACCATTCAAAAATGGTTTGACTTATTCTATTTACAAATACGGTGGAATTAAAAAAGATAGCTTGTTCACTGTTCGTGCCAGCCATATTTTAATTGCTCCTGCTAATAAATCGGATTCTGCCAAAGCACAAGCGAAACAAAGAGCTGAAAGCATCTTAACTCAAATCAAGGGTGGTGCAAGCTTTGAAACCTTGGCTCAATTGAATGGCATGGATGGTACCGCTCAAAATGGTGGCGACCTAGGCTATTTCAAGAACAATGGTTCCATGACTAAGGCTTTTGAAAAAGCGATCTTCGGATTCAACGGAGCTGGTTTAATGCCAGCTGTGGTTGAAACTGAATTTGGATATCATATCGTAAAAATTACTGATGCAAAAACAAATACAGCTTACCGTTTAGCAGCCATCAACAAAACCATTGCTCCTTCTCAAGCGACTTTAGACCGTGTTTACACTCAAGCTGATGCTTTTGCTAATGCCAATGGTACTTTGGGAGCTTTCGAAGCTGCTTTGAAAAAAGATAAAAACATCATCATGATGCGTGCTGAGCGTTTGTTAGAAAATGCAACAAGCATCAACAACTTAACCAATGCTCGTGAAATTGTTCGTTGGGCATTTGATGAAGGCACGTCCGTAGGTGATGGTTCTAAAAAAGTATTTGAGCAAGATAATCAATACATTGTGGCTTACTTAACGGGTAAAACAGATAAGGACAATGTGAAAGTGGATGATTACCGTGAGGGAATTACCAACTTGGTTCGCGCGGAATTGAAAGGAGAGAAAATCTTCGCTAAATTGAGCACTATCAAAGGAAGCTTAGAGCAAATCGCTCAGAAATATGGTGCTGGAGCCTTGGTTGAAAATGTAGCTGATGTAACATTATCTACTGGTATGTTGAATACAGCTGGTCCTGATGCGGTAGCTTTAGGTAAGATTGCTGGTTTGAAAACGGGTAAGAGAAGTCAAGTATTCATTGGAGATAATGGCGTATTTATTGCTGAAAAAACGGCTGCAGTAGCAGCTCCAGCTTTGGCGGATTATACGACTTACAAAACTCAAATCCAATCCATGGGTATTCAACGTGCTTCTTACTACATCAATGAAGCCATTAAAGACAATGCGAAAATTGTAGATAAACGCTACAAATTCTATTAATCAAAATATCCTTTATCTTTGAAAAGCATTCTGTAAGGAATGCTTTTCTTGTTTGAAACGAATAAGATCCAAATGAAACTGACAAAAAATGGCTTGTGGGCAATCTTGATTGGTGTGGGTATTTTACTCATCGTGCTTAGCCCGCAGCTACGTTTACGTTGGGATTTAAGCGAAGAAAAGAAGTTTACCCTCAGTGAATCTTCGGTAGCTGTTTTGCAATCCTTGGATGGCCCCATTTCCATCAAAGTGTATTTAGGTGGGCGAAACCTTCCAGGCGGCTTTAGAAGACTCGAAAAAGCTCTATTGGAGTTGTTGGATGATGTGCGCGCCCAAAGTCCTCAGCGCATCGATATCGAGCAAATAGACGTATATAAGACCTACCCTAAAGAAAAAGATAGACAAGCGCTCATCTTTTATTTGGATTCCTTAGGCATACCTCCTACCAATGTCGTGAATCAGGAAGATGGACAACAAGTACAACAATTGATTTTCCCGGGGATTGTCATTGAGAAATCAGACCGACAAGCAGCCATTTTATTATTAAAAGGCAATAAGCTGACCAGCCCCCAAGAAGTTCTGAACCAGTCCATTGAAGGCCTTGAATACGAATTGATGCAGGGGATTCGACAAGTTCAGGATAATCGAGAACGAAAGAAAATTGGTTTCTTTTTAGATCACAGTCAAGTGCCCGCCATCAAACAATTGGATTTGATTGCGCAGTTGAAAAAATCTTACGACCTATATCCGGTTGATTTATCGCAATCGCTAACCTTAGATGGCTTAGATGCCATTTGCGTCATACAGCCTTCTATTAAGTTTTCTACGGAAGATCAATATAAAATAGACCAGTTTTTGGTTCAGGGGGGTAAAGGCATTTTCTTCTTAGATGGCGTTAGGATAGATACCTTGGAGAAGCAAGGATTGATTGTCACTCCGCAGGACTTAGGCTTACAGAATCTGTTATTCCAATATGGGGTCAGATTAAATGCCAATTTGGTGAAAGATGCCCAATTGTGTGGAGCGATTCCATTGGCTGTGGGTAATTTTGGGAATCAAGCCAATTTGGAATTAATGCCTTGGCCAGCTTTTCCATTATTGAATGGAAATCCGAATTCAGTCATTACGAAAAACCTAGATGCCATTTATGGGCGTTTTGTTTCTAGTTTGGATACCATACAAAGTGGTCAAAGCCTAAAGAGAACCGCTTTATTAAAAACCAGTCCTTATACGCAAGTTCAAAAAACACCTGCTACCCTACCCTTCTCGGCATCTGGCAAAGAATTTGATCCCGCTAAATACCAAGGAGGTTCACAAGTGATTTCGTACCTGTTGGAAGGTAAATTCCAATCAGCCTTCACCAATCGGATTTTACCTACTGAAAAATTAGCGAAACCTTTTCAGGCCAAAACTGACCAAGCTGGTGCCTTAATCATCGTGGCAGATGGCGACATTCCTTTGAATGGAATTGACCCTAGCACCAAGGCACCTTTGCCTTTGGGATTTGATACTTTTGCGAAACATACCTTTGCCAACAAAGACTTCGTTTTAAATGCCTTTCATTACTTATTGGATGATCAACAGGCTTTATTGGCTAGAAATAAAAATGTTCGTTTGCGACCTTTGGATAAAGTGAAGGTCAAGGAAGAAAAAAGCTTTTGGCAAGGCATAAATTTGGCTATTCCGATTGCTTTTGCAGGAATTATCAGTCTTTTGGTCATACTATACCGAAAGAAAAAATACAATGCTTGAAACCTTTGGTAGAATACCTAAATTATTTTAACTTCAAGGTTTGAATGCACCTGCAGGTGCCTTTATCACAAATACTCTTAAAACCATCGTATACATGAAATTTCTTGTAGCTTCTAGTGTTCTTCTCAAACAAATCTCAGCCATCAATGGGGTTGTTGCGAGCAATCCAATCATTCCTATTTTAGAGAATATTTTAGTTGAATTGGAGGGCAATCAATTGACCTTGACGGCATCAGATTTGCAAACGGTGATGACTACCACGTTGGATGTAGAAGGCGCAGAAAATGGATCCATAGCCTTACCTGCTCGATTGTTGTTGGAAACCTTACGTAGCTTACCCGAGCAACCTGTGACTATTTCAGCAGATCAAGGGACTTTTGGGGCAGAAATTTCAACTCAGAATGGTCGTTTTAAATTGAGCGGAGAAAATCCAATTGATTTCCCTCGTATTCCTGAAGTAGCTAAAAACCAATCCATTAGTCTTTCTTCTTCGGTATTAGGTGAGGCCATTGCCAACACCTTATTAGCCGTTTCCAATGATGATATGCGCCCTGCTATGACGGGAGTTTTGATTCAAATGATGGGAGACCATACCAATTTTGTGGCAACGGATGGTCACCGTTTAGTGCGTTACCGCAGAACGGATATTCGTCCAGAGGCACAAAGCAGCTTGATTTTACCGAAAAAAGCCTTGTCATTGTTAAAATCGACCCTTCCAATGGATGATACCACGGTAAAAGTAGAGTTTAGTCAATCGAACGCTTTCTTTACCTTCCAAAGTTTCTCCTTGATTTGTCGGATTATCGACGAGCGTTTCCCAGAGTATGAAAATGCGATTCCAAAGGAGAACAATGAGATTTTGACCATCAACAGAATGGAATTTTTGAGTTCAGTGAAACGTATCTCCATTTATTCCAATAAGACGACGCATCAAATTCGCTTGAAATTAAGTGCCAATAAATTAACGCTTTCGGCAGAAGATTTAGATTATTCCAACGAAGCTAATGAAGTATTGGCTTGTGAATATGCAGGAAAAGATATGGAGATTGGTTTTAATGCTAAATTGATTTCGGAATTATTGGGCAATTTAAGTGCTAAGTATGTGGACATTAAGTTGAGTGAACCGAATAAGGCTGGTTTAATCATTCCATCGGATCAAGATGAAAACGAAGATGTGCTGTTATTGGTAATGCCGGTGATGTTGAACTCGTATAATTAAGTTATTAGGGTTTAGTTATTAGTGATTAGATAATTTAAACATCAAAATTTCGTTTAGAAGTCACCATTTTAATCATAAACAATGAAAGCTATATTATTAACAAGTCTATTTTTTATTTCACTTACTTCTTTTGCTAAAACAGGAGAAGGAGAAGGAATTGAGTTTTTTCATGGGACCTTCAAGCAGGCATTAGCCAAGGCGAAGAAAGAAAATAAATTAATCTTTTTTGATGCCTATACATCTTGGTGTGGACCTTGTAAGGTACTGAAAACCAAAGTATTTCCTGACAAAGAATTGGGAGAATACATGAATGCTAAATTCATTTCCATTGGTGTGGATATGGAAGCAGGAGAAGGCCCACAGTTGGCCAACATGTATCCAGTAGAAGGATATCCTACTTTGATGTTCATGGATGCTGCTGGTAAAGTAAAAAAGAAGGTATTGGGATTACCTAGAGGTGGTGCCAAGGAATTATTGACTGTGGCTAAGACGGTTAAATAATACCTTCATCAGGTAATCATTCATTGTTATTCAAACAAAAAGGCCAGCGTTCTTCATTGAATTCTGGCCTTTTATTTATTTCATTAACATTGTTGGAATAGAATTCGCTTCACCAACGGTTAATCCTACGAAAGATGGGAACGGAGCATGAGCGAAGCGGCAGGCGGATATTTGACCCCGTGCGTAAGCCTGCGTGCAAGCGTCAAAGATTAAAGCCGTATGCAAAGTGAGCATCGGTTCCGCATAGCGGAATTCGTGTTGGATTAACCGACCTTTCTACATTTTTTTTGTTTCTTTTTTTATGAAAAAAAAGAAAGACCATAAGAATACGATATTCATTACAGCTATTTTGTAAGACTCTTTCCTGCTGTTTCAAATGACACTACATTTCAACTTATATCAAGGCTATTTTTATCTCGAAAAATGAAATGCCTTAGTAATTAATTTTACTTATAATGGATGATCTCTTCAATTTTATAACCAATCACATTTTCTTACTTTAACTTTCTTTGGTATTTCTTTTTAAAAAAAAAGAAAATCCATGTGAAATAATGAAACGATAAGTGGTTGATTTTAAATGAAAAAGTATTTTAAACTCTTTCGAATTCAACACTTTTTCTGGAACTTAACTTTCTTCGGTCTTTCTTTTTTTTCATAAAAAAAGAAACAAAAAAAACGGAAGAAATACGGTTAATCCTAAGACGAATTCTGCTGCGCAGAACCGATTGTCTCTCCGCTTACGGCTTTAATCTTTGACTCCATCGCACATGGCCTATGCGCAGGGTCAAATATCCGCCTGCCGCTTCGCTCAAGCTACGTTCCAATCTTTCGTTGGGATTAACCTTTTAATGAAGAATGTAGAATGAAAAATATAGAATTGGATGTAAATCCTATTTATAACTTCTTTGATAGAATTTAATCAGGAACAAACAAAAATTCCTACATTATCATTCAAAAAATTCTACATTCTTCATTCTACATTATAAAATTCCTTTCTCCTCCGCCTCATTCTTCACATCACGAATCTCAACCGCTTTAGTAGATTTCTTACGCATTTTAATGTTGATAAATTCAACAAATAGCGAGAAAGCAATAGCGAAGTATAAATAGCCTTTCGGGATTTGGCCAATGCTATTTCCCAGGATGATGAATTCTGAGTCGTGGCTTGCTTCTGCGATGAGCATAAAACCGATCATAATTAAGAAGGAAAGGCCTAAAACCTGCAAGGAAGGGTGTTGGTTCACGAATCGACCGACAGGGCCTGAGAAGCCCATCATGATGAAGATGGAAATAATCACTGCGGTAATCATGATCACGATTTCATTGGTCAGTCCGATGGCCGTTAATACCGAGTCGATGGAAAAGACTAAATCAATCAGTGCGATTTGAGTTACGACCTGAGCAAATTTGGCTTTGATACTTTTAGGCTTTCCATCCGCATGATGCTCTTCCCCTTCCAGTTTTTGGAATATTTCATTGGTAGCTTTATATAGAAGGAAGAGACCACCTACAAACAGAATGATGGCTTGTCCGGTTGGGGCTACAGAAAGCCAGTCGGAACTAAAGTGCCAAAATGGTTTTTGCAGGGAGATTAAATAAGATAGGCCTAGCAAGAGCATGACACGGAAAGCCATGGCAAGGATAAGTCCTAGGTTTCGAGCTTTGGCTTGTTGGTCTTCGGGTAGTTTATGGGCGGTTAGGGAGATGAAGATGATATTGTCAATACCTAATACGACTTCTAAAAATGTCAGAGTTAATAGGCTAAGTAGTCCGTTGATTGAAAAAAGGTGATCCATGTGCTATTTTTTATGAATGCAAAGATGCTGGCTTTCTGCGAGATAGCCAACAATTAATAAAAGGTTGGAAAAATTTCTACATTTTTTTCAGAACAGCACTTGCAAAAAGCAGAAAAAACACGGATATTTGCAAACCAATTCAACGGAAAGGGTCTTATAGCTCAGCTGGTTCAGAGCACCTGCCTTACAAGCAGGGGGTCCTAGGTTCGAATCCTAGTGGGACCACACCCTTCAAAAACCTCATCGAAAGATGGGGTTTTTGTGTTTTAGGGCAGAAGAAATTGATCGAATAAGAAAAGAAAATTGTTTAGTTTTAAATTCAAATAATATAAGAATACTTTGCTTTATTGATTTGAGACTGGCAATAGAATAAATTTTACTCGTACCAATATCTCATTCAGTTACCAACATAATTGCCATTGTCTAAACAAACTACGAGTTTCCTAAATTGATTCATTGAAGTATTCGCGAAATTGTAAAAAATCACTCGATCGTAGACTGTGCTTGAAACCAAAATCTATTTTTTACTAGGTGCCCAATTATAGTCCACTATTGCTGCAATAATTGCATTATTTACAATTTCTCATTTCGCGATTTGCGAAATGAGAAATTAATCATACATTTGTATCATGAGAAAACATAATGGTATGCGCCCCCAAGATGTGGCTATTCTATTGAAAATCATATCAATGAATAGTGAAAATTGGCAATTGGTAAATCTTGCGAATTTATTAAGCATAAGTATTTCAGAAATTTCCGAGTCCTTGAATAGGAGTCGGCTAGCTGGTCTTATTGATTATAACAAAAAAAAAATTAATCGTCAGAATTTGTTAGAATTCTTAGAATATGGAGTTCGATATGTTTTTCCTCAACATCCTGGACCAATTGTTCGAGGAATTCCAACTGCTCATTCACATCCAGAAATAAAAAAAATCTTTGTTAGTGAAATGAATTATGTTTGGCCCGATAGTAAAGGAGATGCCATGGGACAAATGATTGAACCATTTTATAAAAAACAAGTGGAAGCTGTAAAAGTGGATAAAGAATATTATAAATTATTGGCCTTAGTCGACATTATCCGAGTTGGAAAAGTAAGGGAAATAAAATATGCCATAAAAGAACTAAAAAACGATATTTTACATGAGTCATCAGTTGAATACGGTAAGAATTAAAGCTGTTGCAAACGCATTGGAAAGTTTAAAAGAAAAAGTTGTTTTTGTTGGAGGGGCTACCATATCTCTTTATCCAGATCAACCAACTTTAGAAATCAGACCAACAGACGATGTGGATGTTATCATAGAAATATTAAATTATGGTAATCGGGTTGAACTAGAAGAAAAATTGAGATCAATTGGATTTGCTCACGACATAGAATCCGGAGTAATTTGTCGATACCGAATTGAAGGAATTATCGTTGATATTATGCCAACTAAAGACCCTTCCATTGGGTTTTCTAACATTTGGTATCCAGAGGGATTTAAGAATGCGGTAGATTATCAGATTGATGATCAGTGTCAAGTTTACATATTGAGTGCTCCTTATTTTATTGCTACAAAATTAGAAGCTCATAAAGATCGCGGACAGAATGATGGGAGAACTAGTCAAGATTTTGAAGATATCATTTATGTATTGGAAAACAGGGGAACAATTTGGGAAGAAATAAATCATTCAAATGAGGTACTAAAAAATTATCTGATTACAGAATTTCGTAATCTATTAGAAAACCCAAATCTTTTTGAATGGATAGATTGCCATGTTGAAAGAATATCACCCCCTGCTACCTATTTTATTATGGAGGAATTAAAAAAACTTATAGCATAAATTTGAAGCTCACCCTATTTACTCGAGGACATAGCAATCTCAAAAATCACCCATCTGATTTTATTCAATTTAAGGACAAGTGAGTTTGAAAGTACGACAATGGAATAGTTTTTTTAACGATGACATATCCATAAAATTCAATAAAATAAAATGAATAGCCCTAGTGGGACCACACCCTTCAAAAACCTCATCGAAAGATGGGGTTTTTGTGTTTTAGGGCAGTGGTGGTAAAAACACTTTTAATTTAGATTATTAATACTTCTTTTGGCTAAACTGGCTTCAGAATATGTATTGTATTTGTCAATACTTCTCGAAATTATTTGAGTTTTGTTTTGTAGTAATTTTTCTCTAACGTCTGAATTATTACATTTCCTTATTACATCAGTGAAAAAAATATCATCTGCAGTTCTTATTTCTCCATATATTTCAGATTCATAATCGTCCAATAGCTTATTTTCCTTATCAAAATCAAAATTATCAACTTCTAAAATTTTTGACGTAATTGTAGATTCTTCCCAATTTACGTCAAACGTACTTTCATAACCCATATAATCACGATCTAGTGTATATTCTCCTGATTTAAACTCAATTAGTTTTGGGATTTTAATTTTAAAATTAATTATAACATAACTCTTTACTATTTCTGGTACATATTGGATAGTTGGAGTAGGAGTACTATTATTGGTAGATATTGGATAAGTTTCTACCTTTTCTTCAGTAAAGAAAATATCTTTTATGGGATTAAAATTATAATAATTCATTCCAAAAACAATTACAAAAATTATTCCAATAGAAAACAGTGCATATACGAACTTAAAGGTTGATTCTTTTGTGGAAAAATCAGGATTAAATAAACTATCCTGAATGGATGGAGTATTTTCAGAGTCAAATTTAATTAATTGCTCCATATCATGTTTCAATTTTTCTTTCAGTTGTTCTACTTTAATATCAAATTCTTCATTCGAAATAACATCTATATCTAACAGATACTTCAGCTGTTCAAATTCTTTACTTTTTAAAAGGTTCTTTTCTAATTTCTTTTTTTCAATGACTCTAATATTTTTCATCAATTCTTCAAAGGATATAATTCCTTTAACTCGTAACTCTACAAGGTTATCAATGGCTTGATCTAAATCATTTCCTGAGTTTACATTTATTTCAATATTTTCCTGAAGTTCTTCATTTCTAGATGAGTAATTATTATATAAAGTAACCATCATTAAGGCGACCCATTGTAGAGGAGGAAACAGAAACATGGGTATTAAAATCCATTTTTGAGTCTGGCTAATTTTGTCTGATTTCCAAATATGTAAACTAGAGGCAAACACTAGCCCGACAATTGTTCCAACAAGTATATTTTTATCCATATAAACATTATTTTTGGAATAATTTAAAAAGTATACATTGACAATCCACAATTACAATTAAATAAGACACTTAGTTTAATATTTCTTTTGCTTCAAAAAATCTCTCAACGAGATTGTAGTCACTCCTAGTCCTTTTGCTTTTATCTGTAATCCATTATCTGAGGTTAACATAATTGGATTCTCGCTCTTAAATTTCAAAGCAACAGATAGAATTGAATTATCAGGAGACTTTTTATTGAAATCATTGGGTAAAAGGGACAAATTTTCGGTGTGCATTTTAACTCCACGAGTATCCAAGCTTTCATTAATTAATCTCAATGCTTTTTGAACATTTCGTTTTTGTTCTTCACCTAACGAAATTTTAAGAAAATCTAGCTCATCAATAACCTTGGCAGAAAGCACAATAGAATGTTTTTTATCAATTTTAGATATTACATCAGGGCAATCAACAAATACATTCGTATCAATAACATATATATTTTCTTTACCTAATACAATTTCCTTTTGAGGCTTTTCGAATTGAGAAAGGTCTATTTTATCTATAATTTTTAAACCAGGCAACTTTGAGGCACTATCACTACCTGACTCAATTACATCAATTTTATGATTTTCATTTTCTAAATTATTCATTTCAAATAGACATTTTGAAATAAACTCAGCAACCACCCCTTTAAATGGTTTAGTAACTTTGAACAACTCATCCATTAGTATCACAGAACAATACCTTGCCCTGCTAGTTGCTACATTAAATCGATTTTCGTTAAAGGAAAAAGTAGGCTTTTTATCTGAATATGCGAAATAGAAGCAAAAGTCTACTGTTAACCCCTGAACACTATCAACAGTATTTATCAAAACCTGATCCTGATCCTGATTGAATTGAAACAACAGATTATCACGTAAAAGTTTTACTCCTGCTTTAGTCGAGGATAAAATTGCAAATTCAAATTCTGGATTTATTCTTATTAATAAATTTATCTGAGTAAAAAGAAAATCATATAACACTTTGGGGGATTGAGAGTCGTAATAGTATAGAGAACTTCCTCCTTCTTTATTATATATCGAAGGAAGGTCAGAAAATACCGAATTACCAACCTGTATTTTGGACTTAGAGTTTAAACTATTTTTATAAAAAACATTAGTTTGATCACAAGCACTTTTAGAAAATCTATATGTGGTGGTCAACATAAATTTGGAACATTTAACTGTTGAGGCATAATAAGAAAATGCCTTTTCCATCAAGTCAATATTGTGGGAAATACCAACAGAATTTTCTTGATTTATAATGGGAGGTAATTGTTGAGGATCCCCAACTAAAATTACTTTCCCTCCAATTAATTTAGCTGCTGCAATAGTCCCTAATAAACATTGACTAGCCTCTTCAAGTATTACATAATCGTAGATTGGATTAGAAATGTTTTCTGTTGCTAACCCAGACATTTGATAAAAAGTAGTCAATAGAACATCACCTGTAGACGGAAGATAATTCTTAGACATTGGCCTCAATTCTCTCACAATTCCACTTTCTTCAAGAGTCAAGTTTGACTTATAAACATTTACACTTTCATTAAAATCTTCTTCAAAATACTGCTTAGACAATTCTATTAATGACCTATTAGCTAAAGTAGCAACAAGAACAGATTTCTTTTCTCGTGAAAACTCCTTCAATAATTTAGAAATAAAATAAGTTTTTCCTGTACCAGGAGGTCCTTGTATAATTACTGTTTCTTGATTTTTTAGTTCATTTTTGAATTTATCTATGAGTAAATTCGAATCATCAATTTTAAGTGGATTAAAATCATCTAAATGATAATTACCCAAGACTACGTTATCAACGGAAGATGATTTTGCCTCATTCTTAGTAACCTGAATTAAGTTATAGTAATATTTAGTGGGTGGATCAGTTAATCCGAAGACAATTTTACTTCCTTTTACCAGTGTATTGGCAAATTCAATATCAAAGTTGCTAAAGCCAACATTAACAATATTTCCAACTTCTTGATAATAAACTCCTATACACTCCGAGAAACTTGCAACACAATTTTTTCTGTAATAACTGTAAGTATAATCTTCAAAACCAGCTTGAATGATACTTAATGACTTGGGTTTACTAGCAGTTAAAAGAATTTTAGTCTTGGGTAATTTTTCTTTTGGAAATGATATAACAACTTGATTTCTAATTTTATCTATGTACTCAAATGTACCTACATACAATTCATTCTTATTGAAAAGCTGAATACATTTGGAATCAAGATACCCTCTAAATTCAGAAATAATTTTTATTATTTCTTCCTGATAAAACTTAATTTGCTCTTCCTTGGTAAGGTTTTTCATAGTTAGAAATTATAGTCTTCAAGGTTCATAACATCATTATATATCTTTGCAGCAGTAGTATTTTCATTTACTATTAATACAAAATGCCATTTCCCTTTGTCATATGTTTTCTTATCCAAATTATAATCCTCTAAAACGTAATCTTCTGGCATCCTTAATACACCAAATTTATTGAGAGGTTTAGTATATAGAATTAAATCATCTTGACTATTATAGAACTTTACAACCCCATTTGTATATAATGCTAATTGTACATTAGGCTCACTTAATCGATCCCAACTATATAAATCAAAATATAATAGCCCATTTTGTGCAGATCTTACCAATACTTCATCATCGCCTGCTTTTAAAAATCTGCCTTCATCTGATATATCTTCCAATAAATAATTGGCCCTAATTTCCATTAGAGTTTTAATTTTGGCTGTGGTATTAGCATCAATCTGGCCGTCTTTCTTATAATTAAAATTAATTATAGAGAGTATAAACTCTTCATCTTCAGCAGTTATATCTGGAATAATATCAACAATTTCTTTGATTTCCTTTTTAGAAGAATCTTCAGCGATTTGAGAAATTTCACCAGCTACTTGATTGTTTAATTCCTCAACTGGGATTTCTTCATTAGTCTGAATCGGCTGCAGAATTTGCCTATTAAAAATAAACCTTTTTTTAAGCTCCACTGGAACAATTTTACCTTTACTTTCAAAATCAGCAATTATATCAATTGGAGAGTTTAGTAACATATCTTGCAAGAATTGTAATTGCTTCTTAACATCCAAAATCTGTTTTTGCAACCATTCAACAAGAATATAATTTCTAAGTTCAGACCATTCTCCGATATAAAAAATTGTTTTAGTGTCTTGGATAATAAAATTCCGATTGTCATCTTTTATAATTTTACTATCCGTTGCAGGGTATTTTAAAGAAATTTTTCTGCATTTCCTTATTTTCCATTCTTGAAACTTTTCTTTAAACTCCTCCTCTATTTCTAAATATTTTTCATTGTCGATTTCAAAGGCTAAAAAAACCAATCTTTCATTTACTCTGCGAGTAAAATCGAAATCATCTTTTTGATCTTCAAATTGTGGATTAAAGTCCTCTAGTTTCAATCTTTCAATATTGAAACGATTTATATACTTCAGTTTATTTGCATTACTCTCACGGTCTTGGGTATTAAAAAGTGTATCTAAAATATATTCACTTTCCTTAATTCCGCTATCAATTGATTCATCAATTGTATAAAGGTCCATCACTAAATTGTAAGTTTTAGCAGTAGAAAGTAAACTACCTGATCGAATAAAATTATTTAAGTGTGATTTGTCATTATAATTATTTGGATTGTAAACCTGATTAAATTGATTAATCAACTCTTTGAATTCTTTTCTTGGAGGTCTTTTCTCTGAAATATAATTTAAAATTGACAATACGTTGAGCTGAGTCTTGAAACCAAGAAATTCTTCTAATGTCTTTCCTTCATATATGATTTTCGAAAAATCAACTTTTGAAACATTTGATGGCCCAACAATTTTAACAAATTCAAATTTAAATAATTGATTTGCTGGCTTAAACTGACCATCTAAAGTTGGTATTTGCTTTAAAAAAAAATCAAGCCTTTGATTTTCAAACGATTGAGAAACGCCTATTTGCTCAAAAAACAATAATTGAGCTTCCTCTCCTTCAATTTGATATTCATCTGATAAAAATGAAATTCCACTTTCTAAACCAAACAATGACTCAAAGTCGAAGACAGGTTTATAAATAGATGAAAAATGGAGTGAATTTGGAAGTGCACAATCGGACATCCCACCCTTGGTTAGAAGAGGTATATTTCTAATGTAGTTCAGGTTACTTCCTTGTAGAGACAAGTTACCAGTCTTGTAAACCCTAAATAGCTCTTTAAACAAAAGAACTGAATTTGACGAATCCTTCCAAAAATCTAAATTCTCTACAACACTCTTTAATTTTAATGTAATAATTTCTGATTCAATGTTCAATTGAGGTATTTTAAGCTTTTCATTAAACAACCTCCTCCAAGAGTCGAAATAATTAATAGTATAATCCTCAGAAACTTGATTTTCAATCTTTATTATGTCTAAATAATTTTGAATTGACAAATCAACAATATAAGGGGTACCGATAAAACAATCTTTAATTTGCTTATAATTTCCCTCCTTTGTCTTTAGTTTGAAGTCAGAATTATCAAGTAAATCTGTAATAATTTCATCATTATCTCTATTCTCATAAATTAATCTAGTTAGTGGCAACCACATATCATCGTCTAACAAGTTCAAATTAGGAATTAGAGTGTGTTTCAAAAAGTCAGCTGAATCATCCTTAACATCTAGCTGTTTGAACAACTTCTTAATTTTAATTTTATCAATAGCTGGGAATTTAAGATAATCTCCACTAACAAATGAAATATTTGAATTTGGAAATTGTAATATCAATCTCTCTAAAGACTCATTATCTGTATATTCCGATGATAAATAGAGGTTTCTAATTGAGTCATATTTTTTTGCCTTCGAAAATATGGGTATTTGTTTTATTTCTGACTTAATAGAATCAATTTGAATTGATGACAAATTTTCAAAAGAAGCTAGTATAAAATACCAGAAAGCAGCACTAGTAGTAACGGTCGGCAAGGGTTCTGTTAAATAAAATTCAATTATCCTCTCGTAATTAGAAACAATAACTGATTGAGTGAAATTGAAAGGCTCAATTTCAGAAAACTCTTGAGTTCCTAATAATTTCCCCAATATATATGAGTTAGAATTATTCCAATTTTCTTCTAATAGAAAGAACGAACCTGGAGGAAGTGACTTACTAGATAGTAATATCTTTAATGAATTAGAATTAAAATAAATTGGGTTAATCCAATTATTTAAAACTCCTTGATTTGTTTTTAGCGGAAAATCCTTGACATTCTGAGACGGAAATGAAGGGTGATTTGAATACTTTGATAAAAATGAATAAAATTCTTCAAACTGAATTATGCCACTTAATAAACCTTGAATGATATATTTCTTTTTTTCACCACAAATTACTTCATTTATAAAATCAATGGGAACATATTTTTTCAAAGGAAGCAATATATCTGTCAGCTCATTTGATATAGTACTATTCAATACTTTATCAAAATCTAACCACTTTAAAGAATTTGAATCTACATCTAAATCAAAATACAATTCATTCCCTTGGTACAGATTAAAATCTTCTGATAAAAAAATTGCTTCCTCCTTAAAGGAATCAAGTTGATCGAATCTATTAAGGTATTCTATGAAGTTTAGGTTGTTTACATCATTTTTCAACCAATTTTCAAAATGATTAAGACCTACTAGTTTTTTTAATTTTGAAAAATTAAAAATTGCATCAGAATTTAAACCCTCTATTAATTTCTCTATACTAACATATTCACCCAAATGATTAACAGGATAATTATCATTAGCAATCAAATATTCAAAATCAGACTTTCCAAAATTTGAAAGGATTCCTGTCCTGTCAATAATAATATTGGATAACTTAATACTATCTTGACCTATAACTAAAGAGGTATTTGGCAGCAATTTGAATAGACTTTCGACAATAATTTTAGCTGCATTTGTGTATTCTAATTTAAAATCTGGCAAAAGTCTATTTAGGTTTTCTAAATCATTATCAAATGCCAATTCTTGAGCAAATTCTTGTATTGTAACAGCTAACAACCTTAGAACTTCTCTATTATATTTTAAATTATGAATTATGTCAGTTCTATTTAAATCTGGAATGAAATCAGCATTGACTAAAAATGGTAATTTGAATTTAGTATTAGATAACGGTAGGTAAGCGAACAAATTAATTACATCTTCACTTATGGTACTTTTGGGAAGAGCAATTGTAATTTGAGGAGATCGAAAAGTTCTCATTTTTGTAGGAACAGCGGTTTCCGTTTCATCCAATAATTCATTAATTACATCTTCATCTTGAATAACAATATCGTTTTTTGTGTAGGTTAACCATTCACTATGTAATGTATTATTTACCAATAATTCAATAGATTTAAATTTCCCAATACCATTCAAATCTTTTCTAAAAACGATGTCTAAAGGAGATAAAAATACATTTAATCCATTTTCTGTGTAACTAACACTAGGAGCCTTAATTTTTATTTGACTTAAATTCTCTAGAAAAATTAATAAATATGGATTTTGACTTAAGAGATTTAAATATTTAATAACATCGTTTTTATTCTTTTCATTGTTGAATTCAAAAGCAAATGCAACTGGTGAGTTGAAAAAATCAAATTGTGGAATTTTATCAACCATTTCCTTTTCAATTTGAAAAATAGGCAATACTTCCCAAGGCTTTTCTTTACCAGATTCAGATTTAGAAAATCTAAAACTGAAATTTCCAGATCGTATATAAGCATTCTCGGTAAATCTGAAAACAGATTTAAAACCAATACCCTTGTAACCAATCCTTCCTTTATCACTTTCTTGTTGTTGTTCTCCGTATAAAATTCCAGTAATTGATTCGAAGTTATTTTCAGTAAACAAAGCCCCATTGTGCTTAACCAACAAATAATTGTTAAATACTTCAAAAGTTATACTAACACTATAGTCGAAATTTCGATTAGAATGATCAACGGCATTCTGTATTAATTCATATAGAAATGTAAGTTCATTCGAAGATAAATCACCTCGTAAGCGATCTAATTGATTCCTATGTTGAATTATGAATTTTGGGGGAATCCCCAGATGATCCTCTTTATTTTTCTCAACAATCAATTTACATTTAGTAAAAGATAAAATATCGTTAAGTGCAGTTCTGAATACCCTTGTACTAAAAATGAATCGTTGATTAGCACGATCAATGTTTATCAAAACTAAATTTATTAATTCTCCAACCTTAATAGTATGAAATAAGGAATGTTTCAAGCCATATTCATTGGCAATTTCATCTAATGGAAGAATAGCTTCAAATCCATAAAAATCAAAGAATACATTTTTGGTTTGATTATCTTTCGATTTAACTCGCAATTCTAAAATAGACTCAATAGAGACTTTTGACAACAATTCTTCCCAATTCATAAAATTTATTTTACTATCAACGTCAGTAATTTGGCAAAAAAATCATACCAACTCTTAAACTAACTATTTACAGAATTAATACTTAAAGACTTATCCATTGTAAAACTCAAAGATTTCTTTAAGAATTACTAATTATCCTTAATTTAGCATTTATTCATTTTAAATAAAACAGATCAATACTGAATTCGAGCTGCAAATAAGATAGCACAAGTGAGTGATTTCAACGAACACTAATCCGTTCAGAAAATCCAAAAATATCAAATAGATTAAACCGGTTAAATTTTGATTCGATTAAGATTCGTTAGTAAACGAATCGAGACGACAAGTGGGACCACACCCTTCAAAAACCTCGTCGAAAGATGGGGTTTTTGTGTTTTAGGGCAGGATAGCAAAGTGAGTAGCACGAGAGGGGTTTTCGATCGAAATGCTGGTTTGTTTAAAATTAAACACTTCCTAAAAATTAGGCTTTACCTGTCCAATTTGGCTGACGATTTACATTTAACCAATTAATTGTTTTCTTATTTTTAGTTATTCGCTAGATTTAGTCATTGGGTATATTAATATTATTTGATTTCGCCGCTATATTCCTGATCGGTTACTTTTTGCAACCATTTTACTAGTCCTTTTTCTGTTTTTGGTAATATATACATTTGCATCATACCAACATTTTGGCTTGCTCCATGCCAATGTAGTACATTGGGTGGACATGTGATTATATCACCTTTTTTAATAGTTGCGCGTAGTTGGCCTTTTATTTGATGATACCCTATTCCATCTGTAATTATTAAAATTTGACCAGCGGGATGTGTATGCCAATTACTTCTTGCTCCAGGTTCAAAATATACATTACCGACTATGGTACTATATGTACTATCCATTGGTAATAAAGATTTTGTCCAAGCATTTCCTGTAAAGTTTTCTGCAGGAGCTAAAGATCCTTTGGGGAAAATGGCGTCCAGTTTTCTTTCCTTATTTGAAGTAAATTTTATACAACTTGTTAGAAAAAATGTCACCAATGTAGCCGTTAAGAGTAATGAATTATTTTTCATGAGGTTTTAATACTAATTTATTAATGTCGGAGTAGATTCAATATTACCGAAAATAAGTCTTTTAAACTGATTTGAAAGTTTTTTATTTCCTCGAAACACCCCCTCTCGTACTTTCGAATATGGAGAATCGTCTTTACTCATTAGATATTCGAATTTTGGTCGAAACAAAACTGTACGTCGTCAAACTAATTGGACTTTCTGTACTAACCCCCTAATAAACTGAACCAAATTTTAAAAAGAGTCTAGAACGAATTGAATTAGGGGTTTGCTCCATAAACAGATAAAAATCTTACATTTATACCTCCTAAGCTCCTAACACTTGACCATATAAACTATTCATTTCAAAGAGCATTCATCCTTGTACCCATAATGATCCCCAATCAACTAAAAGCAAATAATCCCCTTTTCTTTCTATTTCCATTTTTTATTGTCCTCATTTTAATTTACGCATGTCAACAGCCCATTGACAATAAAATAACAGAATTTTTATCCCCCGATAAAAAAATAAAATTTCAACTCTTTTCAGAAAAAAAGGACCATTCCCTTCAATACGCCATCAGTTTTCATGATACTATGCTAGTGGAGAAATCATCCATCTCATTGGATCTTGAAGGGGAAGCTTATGACCAATTGATCATCAAGGATATTCAAGCATTTCATGTAGATACGCTCTTTTCACCCATCATTGCAGCCAAACGTAAAGTCTTTAGAGACCAATACAATGGCATTCTAATCAATTTTGAACAAGCTCTTGCATTGGAAATTCGGATGTATGATGAAGGATTGGCCTTTCGCTGGATAGGTAAATCGAATCATGACTTAAAGGTGCTGAATGAGACATTTGAAGTGAACCCCGTTCGTGATACAAACCTATTTTATGCCCCATACGAACAAGATGCAACGGCAGGACCAGGATTTATCAATTTTATCAAAAGAAAAATTCTACAGGTAAAAAACTATTTAAAAGGCAAAAAAACACCCTCTGAAAGTGCTTTTGAAACTCCATATCAACACAAAAAGATCTCAGAAATCGATAAAAATACTTTTCTATTTGTCCCTGCACTTATCCAAACACAGGATGGAAAATACATCGTAATCGGCGAATCGGATGTACAAGATTATCCCGGTATGATCTTGCAAAATTTTTCTCAAAATAGGCTCACAACAAGCTTTTCAGCCTATCCACTTAAAGAAGAATTTCCCAAGGATACACTCAATTATATGAAACAAGTTCGTGTTAGCGAATTTGCAGATTACATAGCGCTAACAAAAGGCAAAAGAACTTTTCCTTGGCGCGTGCTCATGATTACAGATCATCCCGCTTCCATACCGGCCTCAGACCTCATTCAAAAACTTGCCAGCCCTTCTGCATTACAAGGAGATTTATCATGGATCAAACCCGGACAAATAACGGATGAATGGCTTACGAATATTAATCTTTTTAATGTGGACTTCCAATCAGGCAAAAATACTGCCTCCTACAAATATTACATTGATTTTGCAAAGACATTTGGACTCGAATACATCATGATAGATGAAGGCTGGTACCTCAATGGCACACTTAAAAATTTAAATAAAAATATCAATATTGATTCCATTGCGACTTATGCCAAAGAAAACAACGTAGGACTTGGCTTATGGTTTAATGCCATGGTACTCAATGAAAATTTGGAAGAAACACTTAAAACATATTCCTCCAAAGGAGTCAACATGATACTCATTGACTTTATCAATAGAAACGATCAAAAGGCCATGAACTATTATGTTAAAATAGCAGAGGCATGCGCCAAGTATAAGCTGATGTTGAATATTCATTCCGCCCCAGCACCAGCAGGATTTGAAATCACCTATCCCAATGCCATCTCTCGAGAAGGCGTCTTGGGCTCTGAATGGAATGGATGGAGCCCATTGGTTACCCCAAATCATGACCTTACCATACCATTTACTAGGATGTTTTCTGGCCCCTTGGATTATGAACCTGGATTACTAGAAAATTCAACCGAAAATGGTTTCCAAAACATCCCCGACAGACCCATGTCTCAGGGCACACGTGCACACCAAATAGCCATGTACCTGATTTATGACAACCCTCTTCAATACTTCGTAGGTAATCCTTCACAAGGATTTAAAGAGCCTGAATTAATGAAATTTGTTGGCAATATCCCTACCACTTGGGATGAAACAATCGTGCTGGATGGCAAACCGTCGGAGTATATTGTGACAGCACGATTAAAAGATGGAATATGGTATATTGGGGCATTGAACAACTGGAAAGAGAGAGAATTATCCATTGACCTATCAAAATTTAAATTAAAAAAATTCACATTGACGGGTATTATCGATGGTATCAACAGCAACCGATATGCTGCTGATTATGTCATGACAAAAGGTATTGGAAATGGAAATGAAATTTTGAAAATCAGATTAGGAAAAGGGGGTGGTGGAGTATGGCGATTTGAATCGGTAAGACCCTAAAAAAAGAACATTCTAGATGGGATCAAAAACTTATTCATAATAAGGCAACACATATTGAATAAACCATTGAGGCAAATGATCCGTCTTAATCTCCAAATCATTCTGATATAAACGGCAATCAATTCGTATTCCTTACCTGAATTATCAAACAAATAGGCTCTATAACAAGGGGTAATACATGGTGCAGAAGCTCTAAACTTCTTGTGTAACGCTCGATAACCTTTTACTTCAGCACATCTTAATTTAAGGAATAATCTACTTTTCCCCGATCCATTGAGACTAGCAAATATCCTTACTCTCTTTTTGCTTGCCATGTAAAATCATTCCCTTTTTAAGAGTAATTTCAGTAGGTTTCGAATCTACGATATCAATTTGAGTTTTGGAACCATCAGGTTTTTCTTCATAGACAATACCCTTTTCAATATAGGTAACAACCAAATCCATTGCTTTGGAGCGACGAACAGCATTTCTTCCACTAATTTTTCCCACCTTAATCAAAAGATTAGTTTGGCCGACATCCTTTCTAAATACCTTACTGTTCTTCATAATACCAATTTTAACAATACATACCAAACATAATAATTATTTGTTCAATCTATATAAATTGATTCCTGTTTGCAGTCATACCAATTATAATATCACTTATTTAAAATTAAACAAGGCTGAATTTAAAGGGAATGAGTTTGTAAAAACGAGCAGCAAATAAAAATTTAAGGCCTAAGCTGATTTCTCCCATTGGCTCCCAATTCGATTGCTTTTGCCTTCTCAAATTCCTCCAAACATTTCCCCAATACCTTGCCTTTGGTGTAGATGCAATCACAAAATTGCTTGGATGCTTGGGGAGTAGGACCATCTCGACAGCCATTCATACACTCCTCTGCGGAATTACCTGGCCTAATGTCATACATGATTTGATTGACCCCAATGACCGTTGCCAAGGTCAATACCACTAAAGTAAAAAAGACGTAAGGAAATGGATGGGCACGGGGTTTATCCGAATTAGCTTGTAGCTCCCTTTGGGTTTGTTGAAAAGGAAGAATGTGTTTAATCCGTTGAAAATCCCAAACAAGCAGAAACAAATTGGCCAATAACATGAATGTCACAGTCCTCGTCCCTTCAAAACGAACAGAATAAGTCAGTACGAAGATATTGAGCATAATGGGAAAACCCGCAATAGCTCCCAATAAGGCCGACCTAGGAATGAGCAATAAGATAGCCACCATCACCTGACCCATCCCTATGAAAGTATAGTAAAAGCCTGTATCGAGTAAGGCATCGAAATAATGTCCTAAGGGATGGTTGGAGGGTAAACCTGCGGCAAAACGCTCCCCACTGATTTTTACCCAACCCGAAATCCCGAATGCAATAGCCAAGCTAATCCGACAAAAAACAGCAAAATATGCATACCATCGGTTTGCTCTTATCTCATCCACATAATGTTCTACTCTATTCCACATATTTTGACAGAATTTATCTCCTGTTATTCATTTCGCTTACCAATATAGCAATCAACCTGTTGACCTGACAAAATTTGGTTTAGTTTATTTAATTTCCCGACATGATGAACATAGAAAATGTCAAATGGAGAATGGAGGCTTCTTCACCTAAATTGTTACCTTGTGAAAAATCTTTGGCTATGAAATCTTTCTTTATCCTATTTTTACTTAGTTTTTCCACCTTCCTCCAAGCTCAACAAATCGATTCAGGTGAATTTTTGAAACAGCTAGTCAAATATCCCTTGGGGGCTTCGGTGAATCCTCGACTACTGGAAGAAAACGCTAATTATCGTGCGCTGGCTGGCATGGAATTTACTAGTGTAACAGCTGAAAATCATATGAAAATGGCCCTCATTCATCCAGAGGCTAATCGCTTTGATTTTGCGAAAGGCGATGAGATTGTGGCTTTTGCTAAGAAAAATAAAAGTCGGGTGCATGGACATACCTTGGTTTGGCATAATCAAACAGCACCCTGGATGAAGGAATTCCAAGGCGACCAACAGGCTTGGGAAAATCTATTAAAACAGCACATTCAAACTATTGTCAAACATTATCAAGGACAAATAGCCGGCTGGGATGTCGTGAATGAAGCCTTTTTTGATGATGGTAGCTTGCGACCAAGCATTTGGTCAGATCATATACCGGATTACCTAGCCAAAAGTTTTATATGGGCACATGAGGCGGACCCCAAGGCTTTACTTTTTTATAATGATTATGGACAAGATGGGAAACCTAAAAAAATGGAGGCTATTTTGAATATGGTTCAAGATTTCAAAAAACGTCAAATTCCCATTCATGGTTTAGGATTGCAAATGCACATTTCGATCCAATCCAAAAACGAAGAAATCAAGCAAGTGATAGAGCAGTCGACTGCCACCGGATTAAACATCCATTTTTCCGAAGTGGATGTAGCTGTAAACCCGAAAAACAATCCAGATTTTATCTATGATGCATTTGCCCAAAAAGCACAATCTGACAAATTCCTGTTATTGTTTACTTCGTTTGCCACCATACCTGCAGCGCAGCAATACGGCATTACTTTTTGGAATGTAGGTGATAAGGATTCCTGGTTACGAGGTTATTTCAAAAGACCGAAGGAATATCCTTTACTGTTTGATGAGGCCTATCAAAGAAAGCCGGTTTATGTGGAATTGTACGAGGGATTGAAAAGGAAATAATCTAATTAAGAATTATACACTATTCTTAAATCAAAAACTAAATTTAATCATAACGCCCTTCCAACTATTAAAAAGAAAAACTAGCTAAAAATTCCAGCATCAGTTACTCCTACAGCACCAGCTAAGGTATTATCTTTCACAGACACCGTTTCTAATTCAGGTTTAGTCCATGTTTCTTTAATCTCCTCCTGAATAGCCAATTCCTTTTTTTCTTTCATGATTTTATATATTAAAATTTAGCAATGAAACTCATTTAACGTTATGCTATTTTATTACATACCAATAGCTTGGAATTAAGCATTTCATTTCGCATTCGAAAATAAGAACAGATAAAATGATACCAAAATAGATGGTATCTGATCTGTGAAATACTAACTAAAAAAACCCGAATCTGCTCCAAATCCCGCAAAAGCCAAGGTATTCTCTTTAATCGACACCATTTCTAATTCAGGTTTAGTCCATGTTTCTTTAATCTCCTCCTGAATAGCCAATTCCTTTTTTTCTTTCATGATTTTATATATTAAAATTTAGCAATGAAACTCATTTAACGTTATGCTATTTTATCACATACCAATAGCTTGGAATTAAGCATTTCATTTCGCATTCGAAAATAAGAACAGATAAAATTATATCAAAATAGATGGTATCTGATCTGTGAAATACTACTAAAATAAATTTGCAATGCCTGGATAAAAAAGATTAAAATCTATCCTTCCTATCAAGTAAGACTAACTAAAAACAGCTAAATCGAAAAGACCCGGCCCACCGGCTAAGGTGTTTTCTTTCACTGATACAGTTTCTAATTCAGGTTTAGTCCACGTTTCTTTTGCTTCCCCCTGAGGAGTTAATTCAATTTTTTTCATGATTTGTTATTTTAACATTAGCTATGACGCTCATTTAATTTTATGCTATTTCATTACACATTCAAAAGAAATACAGATAAAATGATATCAAAATAGATTAATTGTATCTAATCTTTGAAATACCTTTGATACTTGAATCAACAAATTCATAAATGAATTTGTAATACCCAGATCAAGTTGATTGAAATTAATTCCTATTAACTGGAAATACTAGCTAAAAATGCCAATATCAACCCCTACCCCAGCTCCCGCTAAAGTATTTTCTTTCACAGATACCATTTCTAATTCAGGTTTAGTCCACGTTTCTTTTGCTTCAACCTGAAGAGCCAATTCCTTTTTTTCTTTCATGATTTTATATATTAAAATTTAGCAATGAAACTCATTTAACGTTATGCTATTTTATCACATACCAATAGCTTGGAATTAAGCATTTCATTTCGCATTCGAAAATAAGAACAGATAAAATTATATCAAAATAGATGGTATCTGATCTGTGAAATACTACTAAAATAAATTTGCAATGCCTGGATAAAAAAGATTGAAATCTATCCTTCCTATCAAGTAAGACTAACTAAAAACAGCTAAATCGAAAAGACCCGGCCCACCGGCTAAGGTATTCTCTTTCAACGATACAATTTCTAATTCAGGTTTAGTCCACGTTTCTTTTGCTTCAACCTGAGGAGTTAATTCATTTTTTTTCATGATTTGTTATTTTAACATTAGCTATGACGCTCATTTAATTTTATGCTATTTCATTACACATTCAAAAGAAATACAGATAAAATGATATCAAAATAGATTAATTGTATCTGATCTTTGAAATACCTTTGATACTTGAATCAACAAATTCATAAATGAATTTGTAATACCCAGATCAAGTTGATTGAAATTAATTCCTATTAACTGGAAATACTAGCTAAAAATGCCAATATCAACCCCTACCCCAGCTCCCGCTAAAGTATTTTCTTTCACTGATACCATTTCTAATTCAGGTTTAGTCCACGTTTCTTTTGCTTCAACCTGAGGAGTTAATTCAATTTTTTTCATGATTTGTTATTTTAACGTTAGCTATGACGCTCATTTAATTTTATGCTTTCATTACACATTCGAACAAAATACAGATAAAATGATATCAAAATAGATTAATTGTATCTGATCTTTGAAATACTAAGCTAAACAAACCCAAATCTGCTCCAACTGCAGCTGCCGCCAAGGTATTCTCTTTCAACGATACAATTTCTAATTCAGGTTTAGTCCAAGTCTCTTTACCTTCCTCAGATGAGGTCAATTCATTAATTCGTTTCTTAGAATTTAACTAAAAAAAAATTATCCACACCAACATTGATGAAACTAGCTAAAGTGATTTCTTTAACCGATACTGTCTCCAACTCTGGCTTAGCCCAAGTCTCTTTACCTTTCTCAGATGAGGTAATTTCTTTGTTTTCTTTCATATTTGATAGGTTTTAAAGATGCAATCTAAAAAATAGTTCAAACTATTTGAGTATCAATCAATAAAAACAACTAATTACTTGAAATTCTGAAGCTACATTCCCACCCGTAACTATTTCTCCATCGCATACCAACCAGGCATGAGCAGTAAGACTCCCACTTTGCTCTTTTCTAACACCAAAATACAAATAGGTAGTTTGGCCTCTCCGTTCCAACATCCATTTGGCCGTCAGGGCTTGCTCAAAACACTTAGTCCTCCAAAAAGCGTATCGGGATGCTCGTTCAATCGCCTGGTTAATGGGAATGTATGTGGTAAGTAGTTTATTGGACTCTTCCCAATTCTGAGAAGAAATGGGTTTTCCAATCAGTTTCATTAAGTATTCAAATGAAAGAACGAGAATACTCATTCTAGCTAAAGCTATATATATCCAAGCTTCTATAAATAGTCCAATCTCCTTCCATTTATACGGGATACTCATGCTGAATGATGGTTTCAATATGGGATAATAATTCTTCAGGGTTGCACACTGGGGGTCTATGAACAACTACCAATTTGGCATTTTTTAAAATAGATACCAACATAGCATAGTTTAATGCTCTCAATGCATTGCTGTGTAATAAATTAGGCCTATATGATTGAGCCATAAATTCTTTAAACGCTTCTCCTCCCTGCAATTCCTTGTATTCAATGTGATTAACTTCTTTGATTTTCAAAACTAAAATTAATTTGATGTAGTAAGGATTTACATCAAAATGCTCATGAAAAAAGAATCCGAATTTTTCGTAGCCTGGTTTGACTACGAAATCTCGACTTTCAAATAATTCACTTTGTAATTTTTGAATGGCATCGTCCCATAATTTGATCAGAGGATAAGAAGCTAAGGCAGCGACTTCCTGATCTTCATCTTGCTTTAAAACTAGCACATCATCACTAAATATGGAGTAGCCTGATTTAAGTAATCCCGAAACAGTCGTTGATTTCCCCGCTCCCGATTCTCCTGAAATGACCACTAGTCCATCCTTCCATTTAATAGAAGAGGCATGCAGCGGAATACTGTTTCTCTGATGTAAAATAGCGGCCATGACGGTAGCCAACAAATAAATCCTGATCGTGCGTTTATCAGCCTCTGAGTTATATTCTACAATAAGCTCTCTCCCATCAAAAGCATAGTACTTGGCCACGTTTTCTACTTCCAAATAATATTCTCGATCATTGATGCATTCATGAGGCTCCTCTATCAAGGGGCTAAACTTTAGTTTGGAAGGGACTTTTCCGATTGAAATAATCAAATCAGGGTATTCGAAATGACAATCTACAAATTCAGGAAACTCTAAATCAGATTGTATCAATAAGCCAAATGATGAATATTGGTAAGACATATATTATATACTTATTCCTAATGGTAACCAATGCATCTTTGATTTCCTTGAAACTATCCATTTTCAATTGTACCCAAGCCTGCAATAAAAAACAAAGAAAAAGATAATTCCATTAAAATTACGCGTAATATCGTTTCAAAAAGTCCTAAAACAGGTTAATTCCCTAAAGAAAATATACGATTGGTCAGATATGGTAAAATGCTTGATGTATGATTTTCAATCCACTATTCAACTTTCATCAATACCATTGATTTGGCCCTTATATCTATATTCTTGCTTGGATTGTCCATCATAATCTCTGCTGAAATTGCCTGAGGACTTGAAAAAAGTGTACCGTCCTGAAAAAAGTAGACTTTATAAACTGAATACTTATGCTTAAAATTAAGAGGATTTATCGTTACAGTGAGAGTTTCAGACAACAAGTTTTAGACGAACTTTCGCTAGGGATTTATACAGCCAATGGATCACATTTACAGTGTTTATTAATAAACCCTAATTCAACCTATTTTAGGACAAGACAATCTTTTTTTAACCATACATTTTAAGGAATTTCACTCATCAAGGCATTTCTTTTTTTAAAAAAAAGAAACAAAAAACTTCTTTTTTTTGTCGTCCAGCAAAGACGAATTTCGCCTTGCGAAACCGTGATTCACTCTGCTATCGCCTATATTTTTGACGCCGAAGTACATCGCCTATGCTGAGGTCAAAACCTCGTCTATCGCTGCGTTCATCACCTTTCGCTGTAGCTAGACGAGAATTGTAAATTATAAATGGATGTGGTATTCTACATTCTAAACAATAATACCTAATAGCTCAAAAGGTTAATCCCAACGAAAGATTGGATCAAAGCTTGAGCGAAGCGGCAGGCGGATATTTGACCTTGCGCATAGGCCATGTGCGTAAACGTCAAAGATTAAAGCCGTAAGCGGAGAGACAATCGGTTCTGCAAAGCAGAATTCGTCTTAGGATTAACCTTACTTCTACGTTTTTTTTGTTTCTTTTTTTATCAAAAAAAAGAAATACCAAGGAGGTTTTGATGCAGCTTAATTACAATATTTATTAATAAACCACAATTCAACCTATTTCAGGACAAGACAAAGTTTTTAAATTTATACCTTTATTTTAGTGTAATATCCTTGTATCTGTATTTTAAGCCTACCTCAATGGTAATATATCATGGAGATAAGCTTAAAATAATACCATTTTATTTCTATTATGCAATCACCTATTTATCTTACTCTAGAAAGTGTTATTTCTAGAAATAGTTCCCACATCGTTAGCAATGTATTACATGATGAAATTGTTATCATGGATTTAAAAAATGGCAATTATCTTAATTTAAATAGGATTGGGAGTAGTATTTGGAATTTAATAGAAAAGCCTATCTCTGTCCATGATTTAATACAAATGTTACTTGCCAAATATCAGGTAGAAGCGCATGAGTGTCACACTCATGTATTTGAATTCTTAAACACCCTAGAGCAACATGACTTATTGGTAATCCAGCTTTAATCTCCACCCATTTATTCATAGGGTAAAACCTTTAGATAAAATATTTTTATCACGTTATTATTATTGATATGAGTCTATTATTGGGATTAATTTATTTGGATGAAAAAAATGTGGATGATTCATGCATGGAAAAAATGCTTGAACCATTGAGAAAATTTCCCAATGAAAACATAAAAATTACCCAAAATAAAGAAGCTGTTTTCGCTAAAGTGCTAACGTATGGGACAGTTGAAGACGTGTATGATATACTTCCCCTGTTTTTGAGTGAAAGCAACATGCTGTTTGTATCCATAGGCAGAATAGATAATAGAGACGAATTGATTCCCGATTTATCCTTGAGTAAGCAGGATGAAATGTCTGATTCATTTATCATGCTACAGGCATATTTAAAATATGGTGATCAGGTTCAATTCCATTTAAAAGGTGATTGGAGTTTAGTCGCTTACCATTACGACACAAAAAAACTGTTTATTACGCGTGATACCATGGGGTACACCTCCTTGTTCTATTACCAAACTGAGGAATATTTTGCATTCAGTTCTTCAATCAAGTCCATTCTCAACTTGCCTGGCCAAAGGATAGGATTAAATGAGGAATATTATATTTCTTATTTGACCATTTGGCGATTTGAAGAGAAAATAGATACAGGTGTAACTTTTCACCAAGACGTATATTACCTACCGAACGGCCATTCTTTATGTCTGACAAACCGCAATAAAACCATTCAAAAATATTGGCCTCTTACTCAAGTCAATGAAATCCATTATAAAAACCCGCAAAATTATATTGATGAGTTTTTAGAAATATTCCAAGTAGCCGTTCAACGACGACTACGCAGTTATAAACCAGTAGCCTCCATGCTAAGTGGAGGATTGGATAGTAGCAGCGTTAGTGTTATTGCAGCTGAATTATTAAAAAAACAAGGTCAAACATTATCAACATACAGCCATATTCCCTTTTATAAAGAATTTCTCTTAAACAATCCACTAGCTAGAATAAGGGAATTAGATGAATATTCGAATATAAAGGCCATTGTGGAACATTCGGGAAATATTAAGCCTAAATACCTAAGCTCCTCTGATTTTTCCCCTTTCAAAGGCATGGAAATGGGACTCGAAATTTTAGATGGACCTGTTCATGGTGCTAGCAATTTATATTGGATAATTGACCTCTTTACATCATGTGCACAAGATGGATTTGGTACCGTATTAACTGGAGAAGGTGGCAACGGATCCATATCTTATACAGGAGTAGATTATTTATTACCTCATTCTATGGAAAGGTTGGTGAATCAGCCATTTCAATATGTTAAAAGTCAAGTAATTAAACCCATAGTATTCAATTACTTTAAACGATTTTGGTTTAGGAAAAATCCTGAATTGTTTAAATACATTCAAAGTATGTATTTGAATCAATCTGTATTGGATTCATTTGATATGATTCAAGATATAGAAAAGAATCAGTTCAACTTCCAAATAATTCACTCCACTGCCTACGAGGCCAAGATTAGATTAAATCAACTATACACTCCACGCAGTTTATCAGGTGCAGCTTGGGGTCAATATTTCGGAATTGAATTAAGAGACCCTACTTGCGATATTGATGTAATGAATTACTTCTTTAAAATACCCAATGATGTATTTGTGGATTCTCATTACCAATTTAGGATGCTCATTAAAAAAATGATGCGGAATAAACTCCCTGAGCAAGTCTTATTTGCCAACAAAAAAGGTTTACAAAGTTCAGACTTAACTCCTAGGATTTTACACCATGAAAAAGACATGTTTCCTATCATGGACTCTATTAAAAATAATGCCCTGGCCAATCAATATTTCAACACAAAACAATTGATGGAAGATTTACCCATATTTCATGCCAAACTGGAAAAAGGATCAGCATTCGAAAAGCAACAAAAAATCTTAAAAACGATGCAATTTGCCCACTTTTTGAAAAAATTTGACTAGGTAGTGAAATAAGAAACCTTTCTCCGATTTAGTCCAAGTTGGGCTATTTATACATACTGAATAATTGATCTGCAAAACTTATCATAATGATTCCAATAATTGACATCGAAAAAGAATTTGATGCAGAAATGGCCTTACTTATTTTGAGTATCAGAAGCCATTTTAAGACTTCGGAATTGGATGAAATTTCAACTTTCATTCAAACTCACAACATCGATTGGGCTACTTTCAGAACTTATTCCGAATACCATAAAGTACAGCCCATCGTTTACCAGACCATCCTATTAAGTGGTGAAAAATTTACTGATTTAGAAAAAATAAAAAATAAGCTTCAACAAAACACATTAAGGAATTGGCAATTAGCCCAAGAGACAGAAAGGGTCATTCAGCTATTTCAAAAGGCTAACATTCAAGCCATACCCTATAAAGGAACAGCCTATTCTCAACAGTTCTATGGAAATTTAGTTTCCCGGTTTTCCTCTGACATTGACCTTTTGATTGATTGGGAAAATTTGAGACCCTGCATTGCTATTCTCAAAAAAGAAGGCTATACACCTGAAAATGAAATGGAATTATTACATGGCTGGGATGCTAATTTAAAGAATGAGGAAAATGAATACAATATGAATCTTTGTCAAAATGATCTAAGACGTTTTCATGTAGAACTACATTGGAGTATTGGAAATTCAGAAATAGACTTTTCAGATGAGGCAACGTCTCTTCTTTATACTAAACCTGAAAAACAAATCTTGATACATGATAAAATTCTCAGCTTGTCGGATGATTCTCATTTTCTAGCTATGTTGTTTCACCATGCAGGCAAGGATGTTTTTAGTTTTCTGAGGAACTTGATTGACCTTGCTCAGGCAGCACAAAAAATGGATGAAAACCAATGGGCTAAAATTCATGCGGATATCGAAAAAGTGGGTCTTTTACATTCCTATGAAATGGCAAGTAAGCTAATTAAACAAATTATTGGCGTACAAATTCCTAAACTTATACATGTAAATAACTCAACTAAAACCCATGCCTATTTTTTGCAAACTCTACTTACTCCAGACAAGTGGCTTAGTAAAAAGTCCAAACTAGCCAATATTTATAATTTCATGTATAAGCGAATCTTATTATTGGATTCAAAATTCAGGGCTTTGAGACTTATATTACGACATGTGAATCTGCTGATTAAACCAAGCATAAAGGATTACTTGTTTTTACCACTTCCAAAACGTTTTCACTTTATCTATTTTGTGATTAAACCAGTTCGGATGTTTAAAGAATTATTTGCAAAAAACAACTAGCTATATAATCCTATTTAAAAGGGAGACAAACAATTTTCCATTTCCTCCCCCATCTCTTGGTAGCTGTTTTAGCGGAGTGCGCATTACTTCATAGGCGAAGAATGCATCATGAAATGGATGTCAGCACAGCAAAAAGGAAAATAATTTGCTCTAATAAATTCCTAATTAAGCCTCTTATGCATGACATGAGAGGCTTGATTTTTTAAAATCAATTCTTGAATTATGGATAGCACCTGAGTCATAAATACTTCTAAGCAAAATGAGTGGATTATAGATAAGTCTGCTTAGATAATTAGTTATAAATCTAACTCATCAATTATATCCGATGGGTTAAAATTTCCCAATCCATACATAATTTTAATGATAAATGTCAATTTTACCCTGAATTGCTTAAATAAATTGTAAAAAAATTAAGCTAAAATAAATGTGTATTTTAAATTAATGACTTGTAATTATTACATTTACCACGTGTTCAAATTTAATATTTGTGTTCTAAACCAAAATATGTAACTTACTAACACTAAAAATCGAATAATGAAATCGAAAATTGCAATCGTTCTTTTGGCAGCAATGACCTTTTCCTGCCAGATGCAATTGGACGAATTAGCCCTATCCCCCAACGGTAACAATGGCAATTCATCTGCTCTAGGTTTAGTACAAAATAATTCAGGAAAAAATATCGCTAACGAGGTATTAATCAAATTTAAAAGCGGGACTTCAGCATCTGGAAAATTAACTGCCTTAAAGGCTATTTCAGGAACCATACAAGAACAAATCATCACCCAAGAAATGAAAGATGAAGGCGATGAAGGATTCTACTTAGTAAAAACCAATATCAATGCCATTGAAGCCATTAATCGGGCTGCAGCTAATTCCGTGATTGAAATTGCCGAGCCAAATCAGCTATATACACACCAACAAACTAGCACCACTCCTGATGACTTTTATTACAGTTCTGGTCAATTATGGGGTTTAAATGGCACTTATGGAACTAATGCACAAGTAGCTTGGGCAAATAGCAATACGGGTAGCTCAACTGTATATGTTGGACTCATTGATGAAGGAGTGATGTATAATCACCCAGATTTAGTAGATAATATCTGGACTAACACGAATGAAATTGCCGATGGGGTAGATAATGACAGAAACGGATTGATCGATGATATCCGCGGTTGGGATTTTGCTAATAATGATAATTCGGTATACGATGGAACTCCTAGCGACAAAATAGATGCCCACGGTACACATGTTTCAGGAACCATTGGTGGAATGGGAAACAATTCCATTGGGGTTGTTGGTATGAACTGGAAGGTGAAAATTATCCCTGCCAAATTTATGGGGCCTACTGGAGGTTCTACAACCAATGCCATCAAGGCCTTAGATTATTTGACAAATTTGAAAAAAAGCAAAAATATCAATGTTGTAGCTAGTAATAATTCTTGGGGTGGTGGTATCTATTCTAGATTATTATTAAGTGCCATTCAACGCGCAGAAAGAGCTGGGATTTTATTTATCGTTGCTGCTGGAAATACTGGAACTAATATTGATACCACTCCATCTTATCCAGCTAGTTATACCAATGCCAACGTGATTGCCGTTTCAGCCATTGATGTTGACGGTTTAATGCCCATATGGTCTAATTATGGACTACAATCCGTTACATTGGGTGCTCCTGGAGCCAATATTATTTCCACTGTTCCAGGGCCTAACGGCGTAGGATATGCTGCTTATAGTGGCACATCCATGGCTACTCCACATGTAACGGCTGCGGTAGCCCTTTATGCGGCTAAAAATTATCCCCTAAGCACCAATAAAGCAGCTTCCCAAGTCATCAAAAATGCGATTATCAATAATACAATTGCCACACCGTCTTTGAATGGTAAAACTTCAACGGGTGGTCGATTACATGTGGGAGTGGTAGGATTCTACTAGTTTATCCCATTTATATCATTTTCCGTGTTTTATAGGCCTCTCTTCCCTAGGAGAGGCTTTTTTCTTTCTACTGAATCTGATACAGCAAAATATTCAACGGAAAAGTGACCATCGGTTTGGTAAGTAAAAATACCATGTTTAAATTAACTGATAACTTCCATTTGAGGAATGCCGTAGTTGAACGAATATTTCCTTATAAACACACTAAAAAATACATGAAAAAATTACAACTGACTTATGTCTTAGCAGTTATGTTGATGAGTCAAATGCCATCCACATTCGCCCAAGGCAATAAAAAAGTAGAACCGCCCAAAACTCCTGTGGCTGCAGCTCCTAGTGCCGAAGCACCTAAAGCCGATGCCAAAAAAGGACCTAAACCTTATAATAAAGTGGTGGATAGCACCGCTGTCACTCAAAAAGGGTTAATCGATGTCCATAAAATGGATCAGAAATTTTTATTTGAAATACCAGCAGCGCTCATTGACCAGGAAATCATGACCATCACCCGCTTTTCCAAAACTCCCGCCGGTGGAGGAATTTTTGGTGGAGAAGAAGTAAATCGACAAGTGATTCAATTTGAGAAAGGCAATAATAATAACCTCTTGCTTCGTTCCATCAGCTATGTCATCATGTCGCCCGATGAAGGAAAACCATTGGCCCAAGCAGTTAAAAACTCCTCCACTAATCCGATTGTTGGAATTTATGACATTCTAGCCATTAAAAAAGATTCAACAGGTAAAAAAGAGCTATCCTATGTCATCGACATGACCAGTACCTTTGATTCCGATATTCAAACGTTTTCTTTAGATCCTGTCAGAAAACAAACTCTCAGTATTCAGGCATTTCAAAAGGATAAATCATTTATCCAAAAAATCAGCAGCTTTCCTATCAACACAGAAATTAGAACGGTAAAAACCTATTCTACGGTACCCGCCTTGATTTCGTTGAGCCCAGTTCCTAGAATTGGAACCAATTTACCTGCTGGTTTAGATGCGGGTTTATTGACATTGGAATTAAATACTTCCATGATTGCCTTACCGAAAAAACCGATGCGTAAAAGAAGCTTCGATGCGCGTGTAGGCTTTTTCGCCAATCAATATGGCGTATTTGAAGAGGAATCTCAAAAAGCAGACACTGAGGTTTTTGCTGTCAGATGGCGCTTAGAACCTAAGTCGAAAGAAGATGCTGAAAAACAGAAAAAAGGTCAACTGATTGAACCTGCAAAACCTATTGTATACTACATTGACCCTGCCACTCCAGATAAATGGAAAAAATACATCAAAGCGGGTATAGATGATTGGCAAGCGGCTTTCGAACATGCTGGATGGAAAAACGCTATTCGTGGAGAATATTGGCCAGAAAATGACCCTAGCATGAGTCTAGAAGATGCCCGCTTCTCCGTAGTTCGCTATTTCGCTGCCGATATTCAAAATGCCTACGGTCCCAATGTACATGACCCTAGAACGGGCGAAATCCTAGAAAGTCATATTGGCTGGTACCATAATATCATGTCGCTGTTAAGAAATTGGTATATGGTTCAAACGGGAGCCGTAGATCCCAAAGCACGAAAAAAACAATTTGATGATGCTTTAATGGGTGAATTAATCCGTTTTGTATCCTCTCATGAAGTGGGTCACACCTTAGGTTTACGTCACAACATGGGAGCTAGTTCTGCTACCCCAGTGGAAAAACTGAGAGATAAAGAGTTTCAAGAGAAAAATGGACATACAGCTTCCATCATGGATTATGCCCGTTTCAATTATGTGGCTCAGCCAGAAGATGGTGTAACTCATTTATTTCCTAAAATTGGAGATTATGATAAATGGGCCATCAAATGGGGCTATTCCTATTTTGATGATGCCAAAAGTGAAAAAGAGGAGAAGTCCATCTTACATGAATTAACCAAGGAGGCTTACAAGAACCGTAGACTGTGGTTCGGAACTGAAATTAGTCCTTATGACCCGCGTTACCAAACAGAGGACATCGGTGATAATGCGATGATTGCTTCGACTTATGGTATTAAAAACTTGCAAAGAATTCTTCCCAATTTAATTGATTGGACTAAAGAAAACGGAGAAAGCTATTCAGAATTAGACGAGTTATACACCAATGTTGCGGGACAATTCAGAAGGTATTTAGGCCATGTAACCAAGAATGTAGGAGGTATTTATGACAATCCTAAAACCTATGACATGACAGGTAATCAATTTGAAATAGTTCCTAAAAACCTTCAAAAAGATGCTGTTACTTTCTTAAATAAGCAGTTATTTACTACTCCTACCTGGTTATTAGATCAAAATATTTTAGCCAAAATCAATCCAGAAAATGGGGTAGAATCCATTAAATCCATGCAAGATGCTACATTGAGCAATCTATTAGTTGGCGACCGTATGGTACGTTTGATGGAAGGCTCATCCATCAATAAAAACAATTACTCGGTAGATGAATTAATGACTGATTTACGATTGGGCATTTTCTCGGAATTAAAAAGCCAAGCATCGATTGATATTTTCAGAAGAAATCTTCAAAAACTATACATTGATAAAGTGGCTGCCTTGTTGAGTCCAGGTACTACGCAAGTAAGATCCATACCAGTGGGTGTCACTTATGGCTTTAAAACAAGAGTGGTTAATCTAAATCAAACAGATTTACCATCCATAGCTAGAGGCCAATTGCTAAGCTTAAAGGACAGCTTAAAAACGGCCTCCACGGGAACAGCTGACCGATTAAGTAAATTACATGTATTGGATTTAATCGCTCGTATCGATAAAGCTTTAGATCCGAAGAAATAAGTCACTTTTGTTAAATAAAAAAAGCCTCCTAACATATTTTGGGAGGCTTTTTAAATGAATTGACAATCTATTTGGGTAAATTTTGGATTAAATTAGACGTAGAGCTAATCATCGAATCTGATCCTAAAGCGGCATTGCGCTTATCTTCCAAGGCCATTAATCGACGAATACGGATATTTTGTTGGTAGTCGACCACCTTCTCATAATCATTTTCATGATGATTACTTTTAATGATTAACACCAAGGATTCAATCAAGAGGAAAAAGAAAAACCAAATCAAATAAAAGATTAAGGCCGTGGGATAAGGATCAAACTCCAATAGGTAATTGATCAGGGCATTTAACTCATCCAAAAAACCTGGCTTACGATTCAAAATTTCTTTGGCTTTGTTCTTGACTTCCACCGCATACTCCTGCCCTTTTTGAATTTTTTCATTTTCCAATACACTAATTTTGGAAGCTATAGATGCCTGAAAGGCGCGCAAATTAGCTATCTCAGGATTGGGGATTCGATTACTTTGTTGCTCACTGATAACATTCCCTGCGGAATCGTATTTCTTTCCTCCTCCCCCTCCTGCTAGCGTAGCTGGCAATTTCAATACCTGGGTTTGCAATTTTTGGTAGTTGATTTTCTCTACCATAATAGTGCTATCCAATTGGGCAATGGCCGTTTGGTACACATTTTTAGCAATGTTACTTTCTTTTAATGCCTTTGCCTCCACGGATTGCTGGGCTATTTTCTGGATGTCATTGGCAAATAAATACTGGTCAATGATACTGGCTCCAATGACCGCCACAATGATGCCCAATAAGACACGAAAGAACTTAGCCCAGCTATTCAATTTGGCAGAAAGAATGATCTGACGTTCAATCTGAACAATCAAGACAGCCATAAAAGCTGAGCCTAACAAAGACAGCCAAGGTCCAAAATTGAGATACTTATTGGAAAAAATGTAGCCAATGATGGACCAAATGAGCGTAATAATCACTAAGGCAGAGGTGATTTTCTTTTGATCTCGTTTACTGGCCTCGGAACATTCAGACAAAATCTGGTAATTATGACCCGAAAGGAAGCAACCAAAACGAAGCCAAAGGTCTTTAGGGATGAAGGTCTTTTCCATTATTCTATATATTACGATGAATGATATTAGCCATGGAAAGTGCCGCCAAACCCTTATTAAAACCACGCTTATAGGCTAAAACAATGCGGGTGGATGTCCCTGTGTCTTGGCTAACATCCAGTTTTATTTCATCCATAGTCTTTAATCGATCCAAGCATATATCACGTCGTGATTCTAACTCCTCTACTAAATCGTGGAGATCAGCCTTACGACGGGAATTGATGTGAAAATCTATTTCTTTCAGATATTCCTTAATGGCAATTTCCGCTTCATGAATATCCGCTTGTAAATCCAATTTGATGATGGAAATATTATCGTCGCGATACTTATTATCCGCCGTGGTCAAGGCATCTTGATAGCCCTCCATTTCATAATCATGCCGAATTCGATCAAAAATCCGTTGCCAAGTAGATTCTGACCTCCCATCAAAATGCGGCTTCCGAACGTCTAGACTAGGATTTAAACGCTGGTCAATCCGATTTACCTCTTCCTGTAAGGATACATCAGGAATAGCTCTTTCCTCTGGCTTATCCCTTCCAAAAAAATAATTCCAAATTCCCATATTGGTATGTTCTATTAAAATGTTAGGTTGATTTTCTTAAACGATTTAAAAAATATTGTGGTCTATTCAGATGGATTGGATTAGTGGAAAAAGAACAATACTGACAAGTAAGTCATAAAATTTTCGAATAAATAAAAATTAGTACAAACGGCACATTCCCAGTCTAAAGCTTGATTTTACAGGATAATGGTAGCCGAATTAAACCTTGGGATCATTTCCCCATGTCAATCAGGTGAATACCTAACGAATGGATGACCAAGAGAATTGTTAAGCATGGAATATTTATCTATCCCTGCCTTTTAGAAAAAAAGAACCCAGGTGGTATACCCGAACTGATAGCTACTTAGGTGCTGCAAAACCACTATTGGCTAATTGTTGAAACAAGTCTTGTACTTGGGAAATGCCTTTGGCATCATTGATATCAAAGTAACGGTACACCTCAAAATCCGTTTTGTGAATGCCATTTTCTTGAATAGCTCCCTGTGATTTATAGGCTGATATGACCCAATCAGCCACAATTTTATAACTCACTTTATCATTTTCCTTGAATCTAAAAGCACGATTTAACGTAAAAGAAGGCGCATTAACTTTAATCTTCGTCTCTGGAAAACCTTCTAGCATGCTAAAGTCGACCGGTTTAGCATTGGCCGACAAAGGACTACCTGCTATAATGATTGGTTTATGAGGACCTTTGAATCGCTGAACAGCTCTAAGTGCTAGTAATACAGCCGTTTTATGATGTCCATGCTGACCTGCATGCGGCAACATGGTGATAACAAAATCATATTGACGCTCGGCTAGAATCAAATCCAATCGTTTTTCAACAAAAGGAATATCCCAGTTTTTGCCTGAAATATAGGGCTTGGGGTCAAGGGTATACCAATCATCTGGCTGCTCCATGAAATAGATATTTCGCAATCCCATGATTTTCGCAGCATCTAAAATCTCTTGCTTTCTTATTAAGGGTAAATGTGTTCGAGCGACCAAGGAATCTGTTAAGTTCAGGCCATAGTACATCGCTCCCAATTGAGAGTCAGCAAAGCCTCCGCCCCCGTCAGTCATCACAGCCATATCCACTATTCCCTTTAATTCATGTGTGATTTTAAATAAACTCACCGAGAAACCCGTTTCATCATCTGGATGTGCGGTTACTACAAGAACCTTAGGACTCTGAGCTGAGGCATAAAAAGTAAAACCAATCAATAAAAGAAAGAATAGCCAGGAGACGGGTTTCATCAATGAAATAGGTCTTACGTATGGTAAAATTAAATGAAGGGGTAATTTTTCGATAAATTAGGTAAATTTATTCGAATGATTAGCAATTTTAACGAAGCAATTTTAGACCTTCCAAATTCCATGAAACCCATATTAACGATTTCCTACTGCCCTAAATGCCATTGGCTACTTCGTGCCGCTTATGTGGCCCAAGAAATGTTAAGTACTTTCGAAGCAGAACTAGATGCTGTGACCTTAAAACCCAGTGAAATCTCCGGTGAATTCGCGCTGTATGTGAATGATAAACTCCTATTTGACCGAAAAACGCATGGAGGATTTGCGGAAATCAAAGAATTAAAACAGATGTTACGAGATATCATTTGCCCAGAAAAGTCCTTGGGACATTCCGACCGATGATAGGATTAGTGATGGCGGGTGGCAAAAGCCTGCGTATGGGTTCAGACAAAGGTCTGTTACCAACAAAATCAGGAGAAATATGGGCTACATCAGCGTGGAATAAATTAAATTCATGCGGAATCAGGAGCTTTGTGGGTTTAAATTCAGTACAAGCATCCGGCTATTCTGCACATATAAGTCCTGAAAACATACTCCTAGATCTACCCGAAATAAATGCAGCTGGGCCCATCCAAGGAATTTTATCTGCCCATCTGTCCTATCCAAAGGAAGATATATTGGTGTTGGCCTGCGATATGCCCGACATGGAAATTTCCTGTTTGAAAGAGTTGATGGAATTTCAGAAAATCAATCCTGAATCTTTGGCATGGGTATACCAAAATGGAGTACAAATAGAACCGATGTGCGCCATTTATTCTGCGCAAGGTTTAACTAAAATACTCGAATTAGTAGAAAAAAACGAATTATCAAAAACAAGTCTAATTTCTGTTTTAACCAGACTACAGGCGGCCATAAAACCCGTTTCTGAAGAAAATGCGAAGTATTTCCTTAATTGCAATTCCCCAGAAGAAATCAGCTAATACTTACAAAAGTGAGTTTAGGCGCTTCACACATTTCGCAGACATAATCCTCTGGTAAATCTTCAAAAAGTGTCCCTGCAGGTACTTGCTGGGATTCATCCCCATATTTAGGATTATAAATGGTCAGGCAGGCGGGGCATTGACATAAACTTAGTTTAATCTCTTCCTGCACGATTATGGGTGCCACGGATGCATTCATTTTCGAGGAACGAAATTTATAAAAACTTAGAATAGCCCGACGTAATTGTTCTCCCAAAATAAATTTAGGGAGCCCAGATCCATACAAGGAACCTGTTCGTTGATTGGGGTTAAAATCATTGGCACACAGAATATCATACACATGAAAAAGCCCCCATAAAACGGGTCTTCTTCTGACGACAATTCCTCCAAATACTTCTGATTTTTTTCTTGTTTTAATTCCTATACTTAATCCAAAGGATCGTGTATCCTCTTCATTCAAATGCCTAACCAAATATTGCTTTAAAGCTAATCCCTCAGGGCAGTGGTCTTCCACTTGAAAATTGAGTTCATTGGCCGCATGGCGCATGTTGATTTGATACTTTTCTAGCAACAGGTTCCATGCTCCTTTATCTGCTTCTTCTATACCTTTAATAATCAAAGACTTCCAAGGAGTGGAACCCATTTGACCAACTTTAGTAGCCAAACAAAGTTGGCATGCTTCCCGTAGAAAAGCTACCGTAAATTTTTCTTCCCTTCGATATATTCCTAGCCAATAGCGATTATTATAGCGGTTTAAGCCTTCGTAATAAGGTAAATTGAAATCAGGTAATTTCGCTTGTTCTTGTGTTCTTCGCAAAATATATGGTTTCAAATTCATGCGAGACATTAACTCCACCCCACTAGCATTTTCTTGATCATAAAAAGTAGTAAGGTCACTTAAAATTAAACTTTCTAAGGATTTTGAAAAAGAAGCTACATCTTGTGTGTGCACCAATTCCGTCCAAGGATAGACCACATTGGTTTTGGGAAAACGAATGAATAAATGCCAAAAATGGGCTTCGTTGACAGAGGCAACCCAATTGATATTTCCTGTTAAAAGCGGTGTAAAACTTTGATTTGAATCCGAAATATTAATTTTCAACTGAGGAAAAAAATCTATTCCATCTAAAATGTCGCGATATACCCCTTCACTCAGCCAGGTTCCTTGTATGAAGATATCTTCTGCTGGATAGGAACTAACGATATTGGGATACATCTCTGAATTCACCTCATAGCGTATCCCTTTTCGTTCTAATCCAGCTTGTAAAGCGGGAATTAAATCTTCTTCTACTGAAATGATCAACTGTTGACGTAAACCAAAACTCACATAGCGAATGTACAAGCGGTCTAGCAAGTCCAGTATTTCCAGGAGATCTCCCGGAGAAATGATACCACCCAGAAAATTTATTTTTACATAATTCATACGATATTAAATTCACGCATGGCTATAGGGAAATTCTTATTCTCATGTCCAGGATTGGTCAATTTTAACAAGGCGTAACGCTGCAAATGACTCAATTGGGCCCATTGTTGTACCGAGATTTTCCAACCAAATTCCTTGGCTTTTTCTTGGAGCCTAGCAGGAACCACCAATCCATCCATCCAATCAAATATCAATCGACTGGGATCCAATTCACTCATATCCTCTTTGGTATACTGAAATACCAAGGCCCTTAATTTATCCTTATAGCTCATTTTATCCGATAAGCTTTCGGTAGGAGCGAGTGCTAAAGCTAATTTCTCTGCTGCCGAAAACTTTGCCCATTCATGTAGCTTCAATTTGATTTTCACTTGATCCAATTTAAAGCGAACCACCATGGGAATGCATCGCATATTGGCTTCTACAAAATCCTCTTCAAATTCAAAATATTCTAAACCCTTTTGACCTTTGAAGATCGATGGTTTACCCGATAACTCTTTCATGATTTTTCATTTTCAAGGTACGATCTAAAATCGATTTCACTTCTGGGCGGCAACTTCCACAGCCCATACCCGCACCACTCAACTGACATAATTGTAGGTGGTCCGTACAGCCGGCATCTATCTTTTTGACTAAATTCCCTTCTCCCACGCCATTACAGCTACAAATTAACTTGCCGATAATGGGTTCTGGGGCTTCCCCTGAGCGGAGCAGTTGCAACCGCTTCTCACTTAACTCAACCTTATTTTCAATCAAGTTTTTAAACTCCAGGAACTCACGCTTATCTCCAATCAATATGGCTCCCACCAATCGATCATTGTGGATGATACATTTTTTATAATATCGTTTGGCCTTATCAATAAACACCACTTCCTCATAAGCAGGGTTCTGAGGTACTTCAATGATACCCATGGAACAAAAATCCGTACCATGCATTTTTAAGATATTCATCAATAATGAGCCCGAATACTGCGCTGAAATATCCCCTGATAAATAGCGGGCAACAATTTCGGCTTGTTGCTCTGCCGCAGCCGTAATGCCAAACAAGGCACCATCACATTCGGCAATTTCTCCAATGGCATGTATCTGGTGGTCACTGGTTTGCAAATAAGCATCTACGCAAACTCCTCTTTGTGTTTTTAGCCCCGCTTCTTTGGCTAATTCGATATTGGGAATGGTACCGATGGCAATCACCATGGCTTGACAAGTCAAGGTCAACCCGCTTTTCAGACGGACACCTGCTAGGTTATCTTCTCCTAAAAAGCGTTCTATTTCATCATTATAATGTATACCAATACCGCGATCCACTAATTCCTCATGCAATAATTGACTTCCCAAAGGGTCTAATTGGCGGTCCATAAAGCGAGAATTTCGATGAATAATAGTCACCTTTACCTGCATTTCTTGCAAGGAAGCGGCCAATTCAATCCCCAATAAGCCTCCCCCCACGATTAACACAGGACCTTGATTAGGGTCAATATGGGCTAAAAACCGATCCGCATCCATACGACTTCTCATCGTAAAAACTCCTGCTAAAGAAGGTATATCCCGTAAAAGTGCGGGCCTACTTCCCGTAGCTAGAATCAATACATCATAGCTATGGCTTCGTCCCAAATTATCCACTACCCGCTTTTCTTCCCGATTCACGGAGGTAATCCAAACACCCCGATGTAAAGTAAATCGATGTTCCAATTCTTCTTCCTCCGACATCTTGACTAAGTTAACCCAAGGAAGAGTGCCATTGATATAATCAGGAAGTAAAACCCGATTATAAAATGGTAAGTTTTCTTTGCTGAATACGTCAATGCTGTCGTTGGTATTGTATTGTCGATACGACTTCACAAAGCCACATGCTCCGGCTCCGGCTCCTACCACGATGATCTTCTGCCGGGTCTTGCTATATGGCTTAACAGATACCGCTGAAAATTTAAAATCCGGTTCTTTGCTTTTGGGATCAACTAAATTATTAGTCAAATTATTGGCCCGGTTCAAGTCCCACTTGCCCATTTTGCCCCAATGCATGGGCATAAACACCACCCCTTTTTTAATGTCAGGGGATAGTTTGGCTTTGACGCGCACTACCCCTCTATTGTTTTTAATTTCCACCAGCGACTGATCTTGTATACCCAATTGGGTGGCATCATCTGGATGAATTTCTAGGTAGGATTCATGAATATGTTGTTTCAACTTATTCACTTTCCCCGTTTTAGACATGGTATGCCACTGATCTCGAATTCTTCCAGTAGTTAAAATAAAGGGGAATTCTTTCGTTAACTTTTCCGAGGTATTTTCATCTGAAACAGCATGTATTTGCGCTTTTTGGGAGGAGGTAAAAAATTGATAATCAGAAAATAAACGTGGCGTACCGTGGCCACTTTGACCTTGGGTATAGGGCCATTGCACCGTTCTTTTTTGTTTCAATAGTGCATGACTCAATCCACTCATGTCCACATTGGTCCCTTGGGTCAATCGCACATGTTCGGCATATATGTCGGCTAAATTTTTAAAATCAAAGCCTTTAAAGCCCATTTTTTGAGCGAAACGACAAATAATTTCAGCGTCTGGAATCGCTTCACCGGGGGCATTCAGCACCTTTGGCAAGTAACTGACTCTTCTTTCGGCATTGGTCATCGTGCCTTCTTTCTCTGCCCAAGAGGCCGCTGGCAATACCACGTCTGCGTAGGCTAATGTTTCCACTTTATGGGAAATATCTTGCACGACCACAAATTTGGCTTTTTTAAAGGCTTGTTCTACTCGACGAACATCGGGCATACTGATTAATGGATTGGTACAAATAATCCAGACAGCCTTTAGTTTTCCAGATTCTAAAGCCTCAAACATTTCGGTAGCACTAAGCCCAGGTTTGGGGGCTATTCGTCCACGGGGAACAGACCAAAAATCCTCTACTTCTGCCCTATGTTCGGGATTCAATAAATCTCGATGGGCAGGAAGTAAATTGGATAATCCTCCTACTTCTCTTCCTCCCATGGCATTGGGTTGACCCGTTAAGGATAAAGGACCAGCGCCTGGTCGACCGATTTGACCTGTGATTAAATTTAAATTAATCAATGAGAGGTTTTTACTTACTCCTACCGCACTTTGATTCAGTCCCATGGTCCACATGGTCATAAAACCCTTGGCATCTTTGATGTAAGATGCCGTTGTAATTATGTCGTTTAATGATACACCACAAAGTTCCGCAGCTTCTTCCAATGACCTTTGCATGACGGACTCTTGGTAATGAGCAAATCCTTCGGTATGATTCGATACAAAAGCCAAATCAATGGCTCCCATCTCGATGAGTGCCCGACCAATGGCATGATGCAAGATAATATCCGTGCCAGGATTAAGCTGCAAATGGACATCTGCGATGGAGCAAGTCTGGGTTTTACGTGGATCGCTAACGATAATCTTCAAATCAGGATTACGTTCTTTGGCCGCTTCTACCCTACGCCATAGGATGGGATGACACCATGCCGGATTGGCGCCAGCCACAAAAATCACATCGGCTACATCTAAATCCTCGTAAGAAACGGGCACGGAATCTTCTCCTAAAGCCATTTTATAGCCCACTACCGCTGAGCTCATGCAAAGCCTAGAATTAGTATCGATGTTGTTTGAGCCAATAAAACCTTTGATGAGCTTATTGATCACATAATATTCTTCCGTCAAACATTGACCTGAGGCATAAAAAGCTACTGAATCTGGCCCATATTTTTCGATCAATGAACTAAAGACGGCAGCCGTACGCTCTAAAGCTACATCCCAGCTGACACGTTGACGAGGTTGACTTTTACCAAAGCGGACTTCTGGATAAAGTAGCCTATCGGAAGTATCATTTACCGTATGGTGTAAATTCATCCCTTTACTACAGAGTTGTCCTTGGTTCACTGGATGACCTTGTTCCCCTTCGACCCAAATTCTGCCTAGGGGATCTTTCTGTATGGACACACCACAGCCTACCCCACAGTAACAGCAGGTACTCAAATGCTCCGAAAATCCAGCTTTTAAGTGCTTATCCATGAGGTAGGTGGTAAATTTTATGCCAAATTAAGTTCCATTGCCTTTTTAGGCTCAGAAAAACGCGTGATGAAAATGATGACTGAAATAGCGATGACGATTAGTCCGATGTAAGCAAATGCTTGCATGTAAGTGATATTTTCGCTCTTGAATAAGAAACCAAACAACATGCCTCCTACGTTTCCACCTGCTCCTACAATACCACTCACTAATCCTACATTTTTGGCATTAACAAAGGGTGTGATAGCATACGTGGCGCCATTGGCCATTTTTAAGAAAAGAGCAAAACCAATCATGGATAAAATAGCCATCGTTAAATTACCCGCATTGGCAAACATGATTAAGCCTAGTCCCTCCAATAATAACACCGTGGCTAATAATAATCCTTTGCCACGCATGCCATAGGTTTTTCCTACTTTATCTGCAAAAATCCCTCCTAAAGCACGAGCAAAAATATTCATGAAGCCAAAGGCCCCAGCACAGATACCGGCAGTACTTTGACTTAGGCCGTATTCCTGTACAAAATGAAGTGCCGCCACATTGTCAAATGTAATTTCCATTCCAAAACAAACAGCGTATGCAAGGGATAGTGCCCAAATTCTCCAATCCTTTAACACGGAATAGTCTGTTTTACTTTTTTGCTCTGCTGTTCTTTCTATTTCATCATAATTACCTGAAGGCGTGTCTTTGGTATAACGGTAATAAATGAAAGCCATGATTAACATCAAGATTCCCGGAAAAATCATCGCATATCTCCAAGCGTCTGCTTTGACATAGCCAAAAGCTACGATGGCTGAAAATATCATAGGCATCACCATGTTGGTTATCCCCCCTCCTAAATTTCCCCAACCTCCTGCTACGGCATTGGCGGTTCCTTTAATAGCTGGTGAAAACATGATGGACGTATGAAATTGAGTAATCACAAACGAGGCTCCTATAATACTAATGGCTAAGCGAAATAATAAGAAAGTCTCATAACTATTGGCCAAACCTACTCCCATAACGGGTATCGCACCCAATAAAAGCAAAGCAGTATAAGTCTTTCTTGGTCCCCAAGTATCACATAAACGACCTATTAACAATCGAGCAATGATGGTTCCTGAAACAGAGGCGATGATGATATTGCCGATTTGAGATTTACTCAAATGCAAGGTTTCCTTGATGGTTGGCATGAGTGGAGCCAATCCAAACCAGCCAAAGAAACAAACAAAAAATGTCAACCAGGTAATGTGAAAAGTACGCATTTGCACGCCTTTGAATGAAAAGACATGTAATTTTTCGAGGGGTTTGATCGTATTCATCAGATTAATATTTAGGTGGATTATAAAAGGATATTTAATTGCAAATAGGCCCAATGGGCATTTTTTAAACTCGATCCCGGTGTCAAGGATTTAGCATATTCCATGGAATCACTAGCCGAAAGAGCACATAAGCCCAACTCCAACTGACTAGATTTATTTAGGGTATAGGTGCTGATCCAATCTAACTCCATCCCTAAATAGGCATCCAATGGCTTTCCATCCAGTTGTTTTTGTTGATTGGCTAAGGCAAAATAGTGCAGGTCAAACCCTGTACTAAATCGCTTATTCTGGGAGATATATTTCGCTTTGGCATAAACATTGGATAAGCCACCCAGAGGTGATCCCGTAGCTACGTAGAAATAATCCATGTATCCCCAAAATTTATGAGGCGTACCATATAATGGATCAAAACGGTGATTCAATTGGGAACTAGAAAAAGCATCATTTCCAGAGACATAGTCCCATCCCAGCGTATAAGCCATTTTTTTATGCTGCATGCTTACAGCCAGTGTAGATGTAAATGCATCTAACAACAATCCCTCTTTGTCGTGACCAGATTGGTAAAAAAAGCCCGCATTTAACTGGACTTTTTTTGACTTTTCTAGCATAGTAGATAAAGTTAGGCCATAGGTAAAGCGAGCATGATTCAAGGAAGAATGATACTTTCTTCCAAACACATAACCTGTATCTTTTCCAGCCACATTTCGGGTGGAGTCTAAGGTGTAAGCCCCAAATTGATCACTCAAGATTAGACCCGTCAGTTTGCTGGACGAGAAGCTTTTTGAAACATATAAAAATTGCAAGGATTTATAGTTTTGACCCAGCGCATTGGTGCTTGGAGGATTTAATACCGCCAAGGATCCTGATTTACTGGAATACCCTTGGGCATTGACTGTAGGTATCATCCCTGTTGGACTGGCCACTACATTTCCCTTACTATCTTTGATATAAGGCAATACATTGGCTGGTGTATAATACGTACCATCGTACTGAAAGGCATCTGTATTTTGATTAAATGCCAAACCTAGGTCGGCACGCCATCCATGATGCAACATTTTTAGGACTATAGCATCATGCCTACGGGCTTGTTGCAACCAATCCAGATTTCCTAATAAGCGAGAATCATCATACAACAGTTCTTGTCGACCGACTTTCAAAGCCAAATGATCTACCCATTTAGCCAAGGTGCTGTCTGACTTATTGAACAGGGTAATTTCAGCCCAAGCCTCATGAACACCCAGCTTACTTCCGTCATTGGCAGAAATGGTGGAAGCATCTTGTCCCCAAACACGTACATCTTGAAGAGTAGCCTGAAACTGTACCCGACTACTTTTGTAAGCGGCTGTCAGCCTTGTTCTTTGAGAAGTAAAAAAGGCAGGATCCATGGATTTCATGCGTAAAGTTCCAACTCCATCCCGATACTCGGTACGAGTTCTTAGTTGCCCAGAAAATGACAATTGTGCCATGATGGGACTACTGATCCAGAAAAAAAGAATTAGTAATTTATATTTCATCGCTCTCCAAAAAAATGTACACTGATTCATCTTTAACCATGACCGAATAGGTCTTGATGGCTTCTACATCTCCCGATAAACAGGCGCCTGTTTTAAGGGAAAAAGTCTTCTTGTGGAATGGGCAAGCCACCTTGGGTTCTTCCCCTTGTGAGCCGATCATCCCCCGACTAAGAGCCATCTGTTGACGATGTGGACATTCATTTTGAGTGGCATACCACTCCCCTCTACGGGCAAAATGAAACAAGGCAATTTGCTGATCTTTTACTTTGACACAAACACCTCCATTTTCTGGAACATCTTGCACTTGGCAAGCTAGGAACCATGTATTATTCATTGTCTCTACCATAATTGTACTATTTAGGCTGTTTAATTCCAGGCTTTCGCCTTCTTTTGATCGCGTAAAACTTCAAAATCTATTGTAGGGTCTTTTTCTTCTGGCGCATTCACAAAGTGACTGAACCGTTTTCTGAACTCGGGATTCTCTACTGCCGCTTTCCACTCACAGACATAATTATCCACCAATTTTTGCATTTCGCTTTCTAATTCCTCAGCTAAACCCAGGCTATCATTCACCACCACGTTGCGTAGGTAGTCGATACCTCCTTCCAATTTATTTAACCAGGTAGCGGTGCGAGTCAAAGGATCAGCTGTTTTAATGTAAAACATCAAGAAGCGGTCGATGTAGCGAATGCAAGTTTCTGAATCGATATCACTGGCTAGCAATAGCGCATGCTGGGGTTTGGAACCACCGTTTCCACATACATGTAGGTTCCATCCTTTTTCAGTGGCTATGATACCAAAGTCTTTACTTTGGGCCTCTGCACATTCACGTATACAGCCTGAAACCCCACCTTTGATTTTATGTGGGGCTCTTATTCCCCGATATCTTTCTTCAATTTGAATGGCGAAGCTGACAGAATCATGTAGGCCAAATCGACACCAAGTACTACCCACACAGCTTTTTACCGTGCGCAAGGCTTTTCCATAAGCATGTCCACTTTCAAAACCAGCCTCGATTAGTTTTTCCCAAATGGCCGGTAGGTCCGTCAGGTGAGCACCAAACAAATCGATGCGCTGTCCACCTGTAATTTTAGTATAGAGATTATATTCCTTAGCCACTTCCCCTATGACAATGAGCTTGTCTGGGGTAATTTCTCCACCAGGAATACGAGGTACAACGGAATACGTGCCTCCTTTTTGAATATTGGCCAAAAAACGATCGTTGCTGTCTTGGGCTGTATCATTTCCCTTATCTAAAATCATCTCATTCCACAAACTAGCAATCAGAGAAGCGACTAAGGGCTTACACACTTCACAACCATCGCCATGGCCATGGGCAGAAAGTACCTCATCATAAGAACGTAAATTGTGCAAATGCACTAAATCCAATAGTTCTTGTCGAGAGTAATCAAAATGCTCACAAATGACATTTCGTACGTAGATACCTTGCGACTTCAAGGTATGATTCACAAGATCTTTGACCATAGGAACACAACCTCCACAACCTGTTCCCGCTTTGGTGCATTTTTTAATGGCCTCTACGTTTTCTGCTCCATTGATAACATGGGAACAAATATCTCCTTTGCTCACTGCCTCACAGCTACAAATCATGGCATCATCTGGTAAACTAAGAACACCAGCACCCCCTTCTGATTCGCCGCCTCGAGAACCTAAAATGATATCTTCAGGATTAGGAGGTAGTACTACCTGATTTTTACAGGTTTGCAGTAACATATTGTATTGTTCCGCATCACCAATTAAAATACCTCCTAGTAGCATCTTTCCATCAGCACTGATATTGACACGTTTGTATATTCCTTTATTTCGATCTTCTAACACGATACTTCTAACCTCCGCATCGGAGGAAAAAGGATCTCCAAAACTTGCCACATCGATACCAATCAATTTCAATTTGGTACTCATGTCAAATCCGGTAAACTGTTTATCCGAACCCAATAAAGTAGCGATGGCCACTTCAGCCATTTCATAGCCTGGAGCAACTAAACCATAAATCATTCCTTCATAAAGAGCACATTCACCGATGGCCAAAATATGAGGATCAGAAGTTAGCATCTGCGAATCCACCAAAATACCCCCTCTTGCCCCTATGGCTAAACCAGCACTTTTGGCCAATTCATCCCGAGGTTTAATCCCGGCAGATATCACCAACATGTCCACATCCAAGAGCTGGTCATTCTGAAAGCGCATCCCGCTAATCTTATCTGAACCTGTAATTTCTAGGGTATTGGTTGAAGTCAAAATATGTAAGCCAATGGATTCTAACTTAGCTTGTAAAATGGCGGATCCTGTCTCATCTATTTGTCTCGGCATTAAGCGAGGAGCAAATTCAATTACGTGGGTGTCTGTAACTCCCAAATCGATCATGGCCTTGGCCGCTTCTAAACCTAAAAGCCCCCCTCCAATCACCGCTCCTTTTTTAGCTTTTGGAGCCCAATCACGCATCATTTCTAAATCTTCAATGGTTCGGTAGATAAATACCCCATCTTTTTCAACACCCGGAATGGGCGGAACAAATGCCGATGAACCTGTTGCAAAAACTAGGTAATCATAGGATTCCGTAATTCCAGCATGGGATGTAACCGTCCTATTTTGACAATCTACATGCATGACGGGATCTCCTATATGAAGTTTGACCCCATGGTCTTCATACCAAGAAGCTGGAGCCATTTCTAAATCCTTGGCAGTCTTTCCAGAGAAAAATTCACTGAGGTGAACCCGGTCATAGGCAGGTCTAATTTCCTCTCCAAATACGACGAGTTCTATGTCCTGTGGATTTTTTGCTATCAGCTTTTCGCAAAACTTATAGCCAACCATTCCATTGCCAATGATGATAATTTTCATGATGCTTGATTTTACAATGTGGTAATAAAATTTGATTCAGATAAATTGAATTATTCCAATTTAATCTTGACAAGTATTAATCATTGTTGATGAGAAATAAAATAGTGAGTTGAGCGGCTATTTTATTTTGGAACATTTTGAAATTTCCTTAAAATGCTAAAAAAGGACAATCGTTATTATATAAATGCTTTTAATCTGTTGCAAATATTGTCCATCAAAAAATACAAAACAAGTATTATTGGAAAATATTTAACCTGTTTTTGTTGATTTTTCGGTTTTTGCCTTATTTTGAATCTATTTTCAAACTTATTTTTAATCATTTTACAAAATATATACAATAAAAAGATGAAAATTAAACTCACCTACTTAGATTTGTGAGTAAATATATAATTAAGAACATTATATTCCTCTTTATAAATTGTACTTAACAAAGAACATACCCAAAACCAAGCATGCCTACTAAACGATTATTTCTGGTCGGTGCTGGACCCGGCGATCCTGAATTAGTAACCCTCAAAGCGGTTAGAATTCTACAAGAAGCGGATGTTATTCTCTATGATGCATTGGCCAATCCAGCTTTATTGTCCTATGCCAACAAGGGATGCCATGTGGAATTTGTTGGAAAAATATTTGGCTGTCATGCCTTGTCTCAGCAAGAAATCAATGGCCGAATCATCGAACTTTCTCACCAGTATTCACGCATTGTTCGCTTAAAAGGGGGTGATCCCTTTGTTTTTGGTAGAGCTCAAGAAGAAATAGAAGCAGCTGAATCTGCTGGTATGGAAGTCGACATTATTCCCGGCATTTCAAGTGCCTTGGCGGTACCTGCTTCCCAAAGAATCCCATTAACTTGTCGGGGTATCAATGAAAGCTTTTGGGTCACCACAGGCACCACCGCCAATGGGGAAATTTCTCAAGATATTTTCTGGGCTGCTCAATCATCCGCCACGGTCATTATACTCATGGCCATGAGTAAATTAGAGGCTATAATGGACATATTCCAACAATGCGGTAAAAGCAAAACGCCCGTTGCCATCATTCAAAATGGTACTCGCCCCGATGAAAAAATGGTGATTGGCACCACCCGAGATATTCAATTTAAAGTAGAAAATGCAGGAATTAGTAACCCTGCCATTATTATAGTGGGGGAAGTAGTCAAACTTCACCAACCTCATTTATCCTCCTTGATACAAACCACAGTTAACCAGCTATAACATGCCTAATCAATTACAGAAAAGTGTATTGGATTCAGAAACCATTTATACTGAACTCATGATCCCTTCCTATGCCAATTTTGGTGGGAAAATCCACGGTGGCATCTTGCTTTCCTTGATGGATAAAGTCGCCTTTATATGTGCTTCTAAACACAGTGGGCAATATTGCGTTACTGTAGCCGTAGAAGGTGTCGAGTTCAAACAAGCGGTAGAGGTAGGTGAATTAGTCACGATCAAAGCTTCCATCATTTATGTGGGCAAAACGACAATGATTGTTGGCATGCGCGTGGAGTCTTTCAAACCTACGGATGGGATAGTGCGACATACCAATTCCTGTTATTTCACCATGGCAGCTAAAGATTCTGAAGGAAAGCTCACCGCGGTACCTGGCATCATTTTAGAAAATGAAGTACAGCTTCGTCGATTTTGCAAAGGAAAAATCATCAGAAAACTCTCCTTAGAAAAAAGAGAACTGCTCAAAACTGCTGTAAAAGATCAGCAATTCCATGAATTAAAATCGGAATGTCAGGAAACCGACAAATGCTTTTTAACGAATTAGCTTACCACTTTTTAAAAACCTTAACCAATTCTTTGGTAATCATTTCATATCCCTTATCCGCTGGATGCAAGCCATCGTAAGTCACTTGAGAAGCCTCCACTGGATAAGGATATTCATCGGTAGCTGGATTAAATGGCACATCCACAAAATCAGGGTAAGTAAACTTCTTATAGTTTCCAGTAGTCGGATCTTTTAGGTATTTAAAACGCACCAAATGAGCATGATCCATCCCTTTCTTGTGGTATAAATCCACCACGGGAATACCTTCAAACTTAGCCATCGCTACAATCGCATCGGCAAACTGTTCTAATTTCTGGCCATTTTTTTCTTTATAAGAACCAAAGGCATTGTTCTTGAAATTATTGATATAGACAAAATCCACCCGCTGCATCGGTGTAATCAAGACTATTTTAGCCTGAGGATTTAGGCTTCTTAACTTATTCACAATCACCCGAAATGCCCCATTAACGGTGCTTACGCCTGTATTATTTTCATAGTCCGACAAAGCTCCCAATGGCTTAGAGCCCCACCAATCATTCGTTCCTAAAAAAATGGAGTACACATCAGCTACTGGAATATTCAGCTTCTCTATATCTGTGGCAATTTTTACAGCCGTCCAGCCATTGTATCCTTTATTGACATAATGAAACTGAGGTAAATGCTCCACCACTCCTGTCATATATCCCTTCGTAATCCGATTTCCCGTTTCATCTGGATGTTCATTTAAATAGGTAATCGAGTCACCAATGGCCACCCAAGTCGTTTCTTTGGGCGCAAAAGAACTTTGGAATAATACTAAAGCAAAGAGGATAATAAACTTTTTCATTGTCTGATGTCAATAGGTTAGAAAGAAAAGAAGCACTCATAGCTCCTTCTACTCAAATAATTTGGCAAATTTAAAGAACAAATCAAATTTCCGACATGGAAATAAAAATGAAATAGCTCCAATCGGATATACATTTGACATAGTTCCAATTAAAATTGTCGTGAAAATGGTTGGTAGATATTCACTAATTTTAAGCCCCAATTAAAACAGGCAGCTATCATTTGCCAGTTTTTTTTGTCTTTTCAAAAGCATTTATTTCAAGACTATATCCCTTAAATCCAATATAGCTCCACCCGCCTTAAATTGGGTCTTGGATTTAAACACCAATTTCTGTATACCTGCTGGTAAGTGGATCTTCCCTGCTTTTAATGTTCGATATGTTTCCCAGTTTCCACTTGGAAGCACCTTTCCCACTAATTGAGATGTAGAGCTAGTCAAAATAAATTCCTTCCCAGCCTCCGCATTATCCACGGAATAGATGATGTCCACCTGATAATCTCCAGCTTTCTGTATTTCCACTTCCCATTCCACCCGGTCTTTAGAAGTAAACCAACCAAAAGCCTGGTATTCCGGCATGAATTTAATATCTGGACCTATGGCTTTACCTTTGGCAGCACTTAAATGATAAGTCCCTTGGGCATTTTGTTGAATACGGATTGGACGATTAGCCTGAAAACCATTTTTAGGCTTGTTTGAATGAAGGGAATATTCAAAAAAGTGAGCATGGAGTCCACCAAAGAGCCCGGTGAACAATAAAATAGCATGTAACATGATGTTTGATTAAGGTTTAGAATTTAATCTAAAATTAGCCAATATTCTGAATAGTCCATAGGAACAAGACTGTTAACCTTGGCTTTCAAAAATATTTTTACGTCCTTGCAAGAAATATGAACCCATCTAACCTTTTATGACATGGCTAAGGGAATGAATTCCAAAAAAACAGAGAAAAAAGAAGCGACCAAGACTCCTAAGGAAAAAAAGGACGCTAAAAAAGAGAAAAAAAATAAGACCAGCTATTGATCTATTTGCTTGAAGTATCAGGTGAATAATTTCTTTTCAGACATTCATTCACCTTTTACCTTTTCCTGATTTTTCCCATCCAGAATAGGTATAATGGACTAACATTTTTTCTACCTTTGCCTATCTACTCATCAGCAAGCATATGCCAGAAAAAATATTAGTTCTGGGTTCCAATGGTCAAATTGGCACCGAACTTGTCAACTCCTTACGAAAAGCTTACCATAACGATAATGTTGTGGCCTGTGATATCCGCAGACCAGATTACGAAACCTTACATGCTGGACCTTTTGAATTTGTCAATGTGCTAGACAAAGACATGCTTAAGGATATTTATCAAAAATACCAGCCGACCCAAGTCTATTTATTAGCCGCATTACTTTCAGCCACAGGGGAACAAAATCCTAAATTGGCCTGGGACCTCAACATGAACGGCTTATTGAATGTATTGGATTTTTCTTTAGCCTACAAAACAGCTAAAGTCTATTGGCCAAGTTCTATTGCGGTATTTGGCCCGAATTCCCCTAAGCAGCAAACACCTCAATACTGCACCATGGACCCCAATACGGTATATGGTATTAGTAAATTAGCCGGTGAACGCTGGTGCGAATACTACCACCAAAAGTATCAGTTGGATGTACGAAGTATTCGCTATCCGGGTTTAATTTCTTGGAAAGCGGCACCTGGAGGCGGCACTACGGATTATGCCATTCATATCTTTCATGAAGCTCTAAAAAAAGGGTCCTATTCTTCCTTCTTATCTGAAGGAACGGAACTACCCATGATGTATATGGAAGATGCCATTCGGGGAACCATTGAATTGATGGATGCTCCAGCGAATAAGATCCATATACGCTCCAGTTATAATTTTGCGGGTTTAAGTTTTACTCCTGAGGTGTTAGCCGATGAAATCAAAAAGCATATTCCTGATTTTCAGTTAAAATATGCCTCGCATGACCCACGACAAGCTATCGCTGATTCTTGGCCTGCCTCCATCAACGATCAATTTGCCCAAGCAGATTGGGGCTGGAAACCCGAATTTGACCTAAGCAAATTAACCCAAGATATGATTAATAACCTCAGAAAATAATTCATCAACGATTATGTACCAAACATTACAAGGACCTCTACAAGAAGAACTGCAATCCATCAAGGATGCTGGATTATTCAAACAAGAACGCATCATTACTAGTCCACAAGGAGCTGACATTCAATTAAATACAGGACAAGAGGTAATCAATTTTTGTGCCAACAATTATTTGGGACTATCCTCTCATCCAAGGGTCATAGAAGCGGCTAAAAAAGGGATTGATTCCCATGGATTTGGCTTGTCCTCGGTTCGTTTTATCTGTGGTACACAGGATATTCATAAAACATTAGAACATAAGATTTCCGAATTTTTAGGAACAGAAGATACCATTTTATATGCCGCGGCTTTTGATGCCAATGGCGGTGTTTTCGAACCTCTATTTTCAGCAGAGGACGCTATTATTTCCGATGAACTTAACCATGCTTCTATCATTGATGGGGTACGCTTATGCAAAGCTCAACGCTTTCGCTATAAGAATATTGACATGGAAGATTTGGAAAAACAATTAATCGCAGCGCAAGGATGTCGTCACCGCATCATTGTCAGTGATGGAGCATTTTCCATGGATGGATCCGTAGCACCTTTGGATAAAATTTGTGATTTAGCGGATAAATACCAAGCCTTGGTCATGATTGATGAATGCCATGCCAGCGGATTTATTGGTCAAACAGGTAGAGGAACTCATGAACATTTTAATGTCATGGGCCGAATTGATATCATTACTGGCACATTAGGAAAGGCCTTAGGCGGCGCTTCAGGAGGTTTTACTTCGGGCAGAAAAGAGATTATCGAATTACTACGTCAACGTTCAAGACCCTATTTGTTTTCCAATACCTTAGCTCCTGCTATTACGGCTGCATCCATAGAAGTCTTGGATTTATTAACTGAATCGACGGCCTTACGGGATAAATTAGCGGAAAATACCGCCTATTTTCGGGAACAAATGACTGCCGCAGGATTTGATATCAAACCGGGCTTCCATCCAATCGTACCTGTCATGTTATACGACGCCAAAATTGCTCAGACTTTCGCTGCACGCATGTTGGAAGAAGGTATTTATGTTGTTGGTTTCTTCTACCCTGTAGTAGCTCAAGGAAAAGCGAGAATTCGCGTTCAACTTTCCGCTGCCCATGATAAATCTCATTTAGACAAAGCCATTGCTGCTTTTACAAAGGTGGGAAAGGAACTAGCTGTCATTTAAATGGTAAGTGGTTTGTTATTAGGTATTTGTCTTAATTGGTATAAATAGTAAACAAAGACTGGTTGTAATTTAAAGTTAGTAAAAATCTGTAAATCCATTTGAAGATTTATTAAAATAGAATAATTACTAAAATCAATATCCGAAACTACATGCTTCTTAAAGCCGCCTGACAGAGTCGGTATAACCGAAGCGGGTATAAACCAAGTTAGCGCCCATTTTAAAAGACAACAATGACTATAGACTACCAAGACATAATTACTAACTTTTTGACATCAACATTTATTGTTGGATTAGCGACTTACTTCATACAAAAGCGTATTGATAAGAGGTTTAATAGAATTGAGGAATTTCAAAAGACTTTAATCACAATAAGGAAAGAGCGTTACGACACTTTATTGAAAACACTTCAAGAAATTTGGGAAAAATTAGTTGAAACAGAATACTATATACGTTTCGACTTAGGGGAACAAGTTGAACATGCACAACAGACAAAATTGGACGTTTTGACTTTTGACTCTAAGCCACTAAAAGACGCATTAATTTTCATAGAGAAACGCAGCATTTTACTTGACGATAATTTAAGTAGCAAGACAAGAGATTTATTTATCAAATATTTACTTTCAACCTACAACAGCTATATTGACATTATTAGACAGGCACAATCCAAGCAGAAAACATTGACTGAAGTAAATGAATTTATTCCAAATTCACTTGGGGACACTTATAAAAAAGACCTTGACGAACTCAGGAAAGAATTTGAAAAACAATCAAGAGAAATCCTATATGACGACAAATAAAACTGGTGCTAACAGACGTTTGGCAATAAAGCGGCTGAAGTACTTCTATGAAACATTTGTGCAAAGTTCAACGGCATTAATTCTATTGAACTTTTGTGCTATAAATCCGCCACATCACCAAGCCTAAAACCGTTGGTGCCCATGCTAAAAAAGACCACTCAAAACAATTTTCCTTATATAAACTAAAATGAATAATAAGCTTTTTTCTAACTTATTAATTGGGTTATCATTAATACTTTTACCAAAAATGATTTTTTGTCAGTCAACTAACTTTACAATTCAAGATGTAAAGTTTGAAAGTCAGGGCATCAATCTTACTGGCTCAATTTTAAAGCCTAAAAATCCATTTGCAGCAGTTGTCATTGTTCACGGATCTGACCCAGTAAAAAGAGAAATGGGGTTCGCAAAACGTCTTGCAAATGAAGGCATAGCTGTGTTGACATATGACAAACGTGGAGTTGGAGAATCGGGTGGAGTGTACGTAGGACCATCTGTTGGTACGAATAATATTGACACGACCAATCTTAATTTATTGTCTAAAGATGCAAATGCCGCGGTCAATACATTTCGGACATATTTGAAAGAAAAAAAAATACCCATTGGATTAATTGGCTTCAGTCAAGCAGGATGGATAATTCCATTGACGGCAAGCAAAAATCCCCAAATTGAATTTATGGTTTTATTTAGTTGCCCTACGATTACTACTCTAGAACAACTCAGATTTCAATTTTATACTAACGGAAATAATGATTTTTGGGGGAATCATACAGATGCAGATGCTCGTGAACATACTAAAAATGACCCAGACAAGTATCAATTCGTGGCGACAGACCCTAAAATTTCGCTGAATACTCTTTCAATTCCTGGACTTTGGCTTTTTGGTGAGAAGGATATACAAATTCCTGTAAAGTTGTGCATAGAGCAATTAAACACATTAAAAGTTCAAGGCAAACTTTTTGAATATACTTTATTTTCAACATTAGGACACAATACTGCATTTGACAGTTATACAGCACCATTTGACATTTCAATTCAATGGATAAAACAGAAAACTTTGAACATTAAAAATTCTAGAATACAGTCCACATTTAGCTTTAAAAATAAAAAAGCCCGTTGATTTTTATATTCAGCTTAAATTATATTTACAAAGAGTTATTAATAAACCCAAAGTCAATCTATTTCAGGACAAGGCACATTCAGGCATTTATAATTTATTTCTCCCCCATTTGACCAACTCCAGCACAACCAAAAGACTAATAGAGGACAATAGCACTAATCGAAAATGTCCAAATCCTGGAAATTCAAAGCTAAATAGGCTTTGAAGGTAAGGTACATACACAATCGCCAATAGAACTAAAATAGCCGTTATTGACACGAACAATGCCATGGCGTTTCGCTCGATGAAGACATGGATAAAACTTCGAGTATTGGACAAACTGGAATAAATAAAAAAGATATTCCCGATAATCAAGGCGGAGAAACTAATGGCTCTAATTTCATTATCGCTATGCCCTTCTTTCCAAGAAAACCAGAAGACCACCAAAACCGTACTGAGCAATAATAATCCTCGTACAATTGACCTAAATAATAGCTTAAACCCAAAAAATGTAGTCCGAACATCCCGAGGAGGCCTAGACATGATGGCTCTTTCCTCTACTTCAGATTCAAAGGCAACCGAACAAATGGGATCTATGATCATTTCTAAAAATACAATATGCAAGGGCAATAATAGCAAAGGCATGAATTCAAACATAGCCGGCAATAAGGTTAAACCGATGATGGGAATGTGGATGGAAATGATGTAAGACATGGCCTTTTGTAGGTTATCAAAAATCCTTCTACCCGATCGAATGGCAGCTACAATGGAGGCAAAATTGTCATCCAATAAAACCAAAGATGAGGCTTCTCTCGCGACATCCGTACCTTTGTTTCCCATGGCTATCCCAATATGCGCTGCCTTTAAAGCTGGTGCATCATTAACACCATCGCCAGTCATGGCAACCACCTCATTGTTTTGTTTCAAAGCATTTACTATGCGTAATTTCTGCTCAGGCTTAATCCGCGCAAATACGGAATATTCTCCAATACAGTTTTTTAATGCCTCATCACTTAATTGGAGCAATTCTTCACCCGAAAGCACATGATCTGCATTCCTTAGTCCAATCTGCTTGGCAATACTAGTCGCTGTTTTTGGATAATCTCCAGTAATCATTTTAACTGTGATTCCAGCATGAAAACATTCTTGTATAGCCAAAGGCACTTCTGGACGAATGGGGTCCTGTAAACCTATGAGACCCAAAAATTGATACTTCATATCCCTTTGATTCACAGGAAAATCACCCACTAAATCATCCGTTTTGCCTACCGCAATAACTCGAAGCGCCATGGAAGCCATTTTTTCTAAAACTTCTCCCAATAAGGCCCGCTCATCGGCACTTAACCGACATAAGTTCAATATCGCCTCAGGAGCTCCTTTGGAATATCCTACTTGAATTCCGTTGTCCATTTGATATACCTGAGTCATGGCTAATAAATCAGTACTCAGTGGATATTCATGTACCAGGGACAAACTGGGAGAAACCTCCACACCTAAACTATGTCTAGTTTGAAAAATAGCCAACTCCATTGGATCCAGGGATGAGGCATGGGAGGCTAGTTCGGCAGCATGAATCAAGGGCTCAAGCTTAGCTTTCTCTTGTTTAAAATCTGCTTCATCCACCAGCTGACCTTGACTATAAAGCTGCATGATCTGCATCCTGTTTTGGGTAATCGTACCTGTTTTATCACTACATAAAACCGTGGTAGAACCCAGGGTTTCTATGGCTGAAGGATTACGGGTTAACACGTGTATTTTAGATAATCGCCAAGCCCCTATCGCCAAAAAAACGGTAAAAACGACAGGGAATTCTTCGGGTAAAATGGCAATGGAGGTAGATAATGCATTGAGAATCGACTTCACTAATCCCCCTCGTGTGAGATAAAAAGCCAAAAAGACGGCTAAACTGATACCCACTCCTATCCAGAGTAAGGAACGAATTAATTTCTTCATTTCTACCTGTAAGCGGGTCTCTTCTGTATGTAAGTTGCTTAAACTGGTTCCAATTTTACCTAATTGGGTATAAACACCTGTTTCCGTGACCTCCGCCAAAGCACGCCCTTGAACCAGCATCGTACCACTAAAAACCATGCCAATTTCTTCCGAAGCATTCAGCATTTTCTGCACAGCAATGGATTCCCCCGTGAGCATGGATTCATCAACAAATACATGATTGATTTCCAGCAAACGAGCATCCGCAGGCACACGGTCACCCTCTGCCAAAGAAAGTATATCCCCTGGCACCACTTCCCTACCTGGAATTCGAACAACTTGTTGATTCCGAATAACTTTGGCTCTGGGAGAAGAAAGATTCTTGAGTTTCTCTAAAGCCCTTTCTGTCTTTTGATATTGGTAAAAAGTAATGAAAATGATGACCAAAATAAAACTCAATAACATCAAGCCTTCCCGATAATCCCCCAATAACATATACAGTAAACTACTAGAAATCAGCAAAATAAACATCGGTTCGCGGATAACTTCCACCACAATCACCCAAATGTTTTTTTTATCCCCACCAGGCAATTCATTAAACCCATACCGAGATAATCGCTGAGCTACTTCTGAATCAGATAATCCTGGCCGCATTTCCATAGAAAAATAGTAAATGATCGTTATTAGGTATTAGTGTCTTGTCCTGAAATTAAGTTATGAATTTTAAACTACAGATTTTGGTTTCCCTCCATATTTTCAAATTGAGAATATTACCTCTTTTTCAGTAACCATGTAACTAATCCCTAATAACTACCGATACTTTCCTTGACTTTTCAAATATTCCTTCAATTTAGTTGGCTGATCCGTTTGAATCATATTGGCTCCATATTTCAAAACTTCCTCAAATGCTGCTGGCTGTTGAGCTGCCTTAAAATCCACTGTTCCTAGGGCATTAATCCAAACTCGAGCAGGAATTTGCTTAATGGCCTTCACCACTTCGGGGCTATAATGACTTGGATCAATATGGACGGCTTGGGGCTTGGCACCCGAGGCCACTAATTTTTTCACTGCTTCCTCATTTTCCGTCCGAATCATGATTTGGAAGTTTTTATTCTTCTTTTGCAACATCACTACCTCCTCTGGTTCATACACAAAGAAGAAACAATTCTTCTCCATTTTCATCCGATTCACCAAGACGATAATGGAGTCCAAGGTGGCATCATCCTTGATATCCAAATCAATCAATACCTTACCTTTCGCCAATTGAAAGGCCTCTTCCAGCGTTGGGATTTGCTCATTGGTCACTTGATCATGATGTTTCAAACGCAATTTTCTTATTTCCTCAAAAGTAAAATCCGACACCAAACCTTTGGCATTACTGGTTCTATCCACTTTTTTATCATGCATCAATACCATTTGTCGATCTTTGGTAAAGCGCACATCCAATTCCATGATGTCTACCCCGAGTTCAATCGTTTTTTTCAAAGCTGCCAATGAATTTTCAGGTTCCTCCAAATGTGCTCCTCGATGCGCTGCTATCATCACCAAAGGCGCTTGGGTATTCACATAAGACTTTTGAATTTTCTTGAAATAATCGCTGCTCTTTTGAGCTTGCATAGATGATACGAATAGGCACAAGAATAAGCCTAATAAATAGGTAACTTTCATTTTTTTAAATAAGGTTTAGCTATATAATCAAAACAAAAATAGCGCTAATTGCCTAGAAAGCCCATTAACAAAGGATAAATTAAAATTGCATTCTTTTTATCTTTTATTTCTTTAGTTTTAAGGCATTAATAATCACCTATTTAAATTTTGAACAACCCATGAGTTCTCGTCGAAATTTCATTCAAATGGTCTCCGCTCCTTTGATAGCCATGCCATTTTTTTCTCAAGCTGAAACGGTCCAAGAAAATCTCCATTCCATAGAAGATGGCCCCATCTTAAAAGTGGCCTTATTAGGTTTAGGTGGATATGCCAATATTGTGGCCAAAGCTATGCAAAACTGTAAAAGAGCCAAAATTACCGCTTTAATCAGTGGTACACCCAGCAAATTAGACCAATGGGGAGAAAAATACAGCGTTCCAAAGAGTCATCGCTTTTCGTATGAAGAGTTAGAAAAGATTAAAAATAACCCAGACATTGATGCGGTGTATATTATGACCCCCAATCTTCGCCATCCTGAATTTGCCATCAAAGTAGCCAATTTAGGTAAGCATGTGATCAGCGAGAAACCCATGGCCACGAATGTGAAGGATGCTCAACGCATGATAGATGCCTGTAAAAAAGCAGGGGTGAAATTATTGGTAGGTTACCGCATGCACTTTGAACCCAATACCCTAGAAATTATCAAGAAAAGAGAAGCGGGTGAATTTGGTAAAATCTTATTCTTTCAAGGATTATCTGGTTTTATCATTGGGGATCCCAAACAGTGGCGCTTGAATAAACAATTGGCGGGAGGAGGCTCGATGATGGACATCGGGATATATTCCATCAACGGGGCTCGCTATATGCTGGGCGAAGAGCCTATTTGGGTGACTGCCCAAGAAACCAAAACTGATCCAGAGAAATTCAAAGAAGGGGTAGACGAAACCATTCTATTCCAAATGGGCTTCCCGAGTGGAGCCGTAGCCTCATGTCTTTCCACGTATGCCCTCAACAATTTGGATAAATTTTACCTCAATGGTACCAAAGGATTTGCTGAAATGATGCCCTCTACGGGTTATGGGCCCATCAAAGCCAAGACCAATAAAGGGGAATTAAGCTACCCTCATGTAACCCATCAAACCATACAAATGGATGAATTTGCAGCTATTTTACATGATGGCAAAACTCCCAAGATACCGGTAGATGGAGAAGAGGGATTGAAAGATATGAAAATCATAGAAGCGATTTTTGAAGCGGTAAAATCAGGCAAAAAAGTAGCTTTAAAATAAAATTGAATACAACCTATATCAACCATTTACATGCAAAGAACCTTTATTTTATTCATTAGCTGTTTATTCCTTGGGGCCTTGCCCTTGGTGAGTCAAGCGCAATCCGACAGCCCGGGCGTGCAGAAAGCCATGGCTTTCATCCAATCCCTCAGCGACGCTCAAAAAAGCAGAGCCTCATATTCCTTTGATGCCGTTACTCGATTTAATTGGCACTTTTTGCCCCCTACTATGGTCGCTAGACATGGCACCGTGGTGAAGGATATGGATGCCAACCAAAAACAATTGCTCTATGATTTCATGCAAGTATATTTAAGTGAGAAGGGCTTTAAGAAAACGCGTGACATCATGGATTTCGAATATTATTTGAAAGAAATTCAGCCCAAAAATCCGAGTCGTATTCCAGAGAATCAATTTGTAGCATTTTATGGGGACCCTAGCAAAGATAAAGTCTGGGGATGGAAATTTGGAGGTCACCACATTGCACTAAATTTCACCGTTGTGGACGATAAGCTTGCTTATGCCCCATTTTTCTTTGGCGTATATCCAGCGGAGGCAGAAAGCGGAGAAAGAAAAGGAACACGCTTAATGAAGGAAGAAGAAGATATGGCATTGGATTTGATTAACTCCATGTCAGATAAACAAAAAGCCAAAGCCATATTTAACCTCACGACTTTCAACGAAGTGGTAACCACCAATTCTGTACATGTAGGTCCATTACCAGATGAAGGGATTTCGGTCAAAGAAATGAATAGCCAACAAAAGGCTGGTTTGAACCAATTGATCATGCACTATCTATCAGCCATGCCACCTAAAATTGCTGAGATGCGCTTAAAACATATTGCGAATGAAGATTTCAATTCGGTCAAATTTGCTTGGGCAGGAAATACCGAACGTAAAAAAGCACATTATTACCGCATTCAAGGGAAGTCCTTTTTGGTTGAATTTGATAATACCCAAGATAATGCCAACCACATTCATACGGTATGGCGTGATTTCCGGGGTGATTTTGGTACAGATTTACTGAAAGAACATTATATGATGGCAGAGCACCACCAGCATAAATAACTGTCCTAAAATCCCGAAATTAATTCGGGATTTTTTTATGATTTAAATATGCGATCCATCAAGATCCATTTCTGTCCAGGCTTGGCCCATGGTAGCGGTTGTTGAAACTTCCACATCAGTTCCTCCCAAGCCGCAATTTTGGGATTGGTAGCATCAAAGGCCCCTTTTTTCTCAAAAGTAAAGGCATCATCCGTTTCTAAAATCATGAACATCCGATTACCTGTGCGAAAAATTTCAATATTGGTAACTCCCGCATCGATGTCATGCTGCGTGACTTCTGGCCAAGCACTCCCTGGCGCATGGTATTGTTCATATTCCTGAATTAACTCAGGATCATCTACTAGGTCTAATGCTAAACAAAATCGCTGCATGGGTATCTATTTTACTTTTCAAAATGCTGATTAAAAGCTAACATGGTCTGCTTGGCAGCTCCCAAAGGATTGGGCCAAGGAAAGGCTTCGGCCGAAATAGCGCCTTGGTAATCCACTTGAATCAAAGCTTCCGCTATTTCTTTCATTGAAGTATGCCCCATCCCCATGGGTCTACGGTTAGAATCTGCTAAATGCACATGTCCTATCCAAGAGCCATTTTCCCGTATACTTTGGGCAATATCCACCTCTTCTATGTTCATGTGAAACAAATCTGCCAGCAATTGGATATGTCGGGTGGAAAGTCCCTCTAAAAAGGTTCGACCAGCCCCAAGGGTATTAAACAGATTCGTTTCATATCGGTTTAAGGGTTCATAGATCAAAGGCACACCCAGTTGTTCTGCATGTGCACCTAGGTATTCCAAGGCCTCTTGCAAATGAGTCAGTGATTCCTCTCTGCGATCTGGCATGGCATTTCCCTGCATGGAACCAATGATGGTCACTGCCCCAAAATGCGCACCAAAGTCCATCATGGATTGAATGAATGATATGGCTTGAGAACGAATGACATGATTAGGATCTGTTAAGGTTAAACCCTGGATGACTTTTCCTGCACCACTTCCTACTGCCGCTAATTTAAGGGAATATTGCGCCAATAATTTCTCCAAATGACTCGTATCAATACTGCTAGCCTCTGCCGTAAAAAGTTCAATGGCATCAAATCCCAAGCTAGCGGCTTGGGCCATACTGCTTTCTAAGTCTTCCCAAAAAATCCAGGGGCCTGACTTGATTTGTGGCACTAAGGCAATGGTTACACAAGATTGTATCATAGCTTATTCTCCAAAATTCACCATAATTTTCACAATACCTTGCGCATTTTGAGCCCAATCAGCTAAGGCCTGACCCGCCTCCTCGATAGGTACAACTCGACTAATCACTTCTTCTACGGGAAAATCACCAGATTCCAAGTAGGCTATTACTTCTGGAAATTCATCGGTGCAATTTCTGGAGCCTAAGATTTCTATTTCTTTCCTCACAAACACACCTGTATTAAATTCCACAGGCTTTTTGGCATAACCAATACACACCACTCGACCCGTGTAAGCAACTTCTTCTACAGCAGCACGGTAAGTAATATGACTACCCACGGCCTCTATGATGACATCTGGACCATCTCCTTGAGTAATCCGCTGTAAAGCCTCGTGCAAATCTCCCTGACTGGTATTGATGGTATGTTGCACGCCTATTTTCCGGGCGATGGATAGTTTGGAATCATCTAAATCAACCGCTATCACTTGTGCCCCGCGATGAACTGCAGAAGCTATGGCTCCCATGCCCACAATACCACATCCAATCACGGCTACAGTATCCGAATCACGAACTCGCCCTCTGGCCGCCGCATGAAAACCGACTGTCAATGGTTCCACCAAGGCTAATTCTTTCAAGGATAAGGAATTGGAAAGATATACATCTTGCCAAGGTATAGTCATGTAACGGGTCATAGCACCCGGTCTTCTTACACCCATGGTTTTGTTGTCTTGGCAAGCATTTTTACGGCCTTTCCGACAAGACACACATTTGCCACAATTTAAATATGGATATATGGTAACTCGCTGGCCAATTTGCCAATCGGAAGGAACACCCTCTCCTATTTCTTCAATGGTCGCACCTACCTCATGACCTAATACATTGGGATACTCCTGTAATTCAAATAGCCCTTTAAATCCATTTAAATCACCCCCACAAAAACCCACCATACCGATTCGAAGTAAAACTTCTCCTGTTGCAGGAATGGGTTTTTCTATATCCCTGATTTCGGTTTTTCCGACTTCGGTTAAAAATAATGCTTTCATTTTTTGATAGGTTTTTGCTTTCTAGCTATATTATTTTCGGGTCTTCCTTCAAACCACATGCGGTTTTTAACTGGAGCTATAATTTCTTCTAACTCTTGTAATAAACCATCGGGGATGATAAAATCCACCGCAGCCACATTTTCTTGAATGGTTTTCATGTCACACATACCCACTATCGTAGTCGCTATGTCGGGATGATCCATTGCAAAACGTAAAGCGACATCACTGAGGCGTACATTGTATGCCTGACAAACAGCCAATAAGCGAGGTTGCAAAGCTTTGACTTCTTCTGGTGCATTGTGCCAAACGGGCAATGCCGCATCAGATAGTATTCTTTGCATCAAGGGAGCGGCATTCATTAATCCAAAATCCAATTCCTTGGACAAAGGAACTAATTCCGCATTAATTTCATCCTGCAATAAATTAAAGTGAGCCCAAGAAAGTACCGTATCTATTTCTACTTCACAGGCTATGGCAGCCAAATAATTGACTGGCAGTCCCGTAATACCCACAAACCTGGCTTTACCAGATTTTTTCACTGCTTGTATGGCTGGAATCGCTTCGTTTAAAACTTGTTCTTTGGAGCCAAATTCTATATCATGCAATTGATATAAATCCACATAATCCGTTTGAAGTCTTCGTAAGGATTCATCGATGCTGGACAAAATTCTTTGATAGGAAAAATCAAATTCTTTCAGATCATAACGACCAGCCTTGGTAGCCAAATAGACCTCCTTTCTTTTACCTTTTAAGGCCTTGCCTAAACGAGTCTCAGCTAAAGTAATTCCATAAAAAGGAGCCACATCCACAAAATTCACCCCATGATCAATGGCATAATGAACAGCGGAAATTCCTTCTTTCTCATCACATTCCTCGAAAACATTTCCTAATGGGGAGGCCCCAAAGCCTAAAATAGATACTTCTAAATTCGTTTTGCCTAGACGACGATAGCGCATAAAAAATGATGAATTATAAGTTATATATTATAAATGGTTGGTGGTGAATGGTAAATTGTAAATGAAAGAATCAAGCTAATAGAAAATTCATAATATTCTATCCCTTTCCAATAAGATTAGTATGATTATTTTTCAAAACTTGGGGAAATATGCAGAAAATCTACGACCTTATTTAGTCAACAAGGCCGAAGTTCTTTGCCCATTTATAATGTACCATTCATCATTTACAATTTTTTCACGTATTCCATCGGAGTTGTTCCCTCTTCTTCTTGAAATGCGCTAATGAAACGGTACAATGTCCCAAAACCTGAAGCCAAAGCGATAGCCTCCATGTCTTCTTGACTTAAATTCTGTGATTTTTGTTCTTCCAAAAGTGCCTTAGCATGTGAGATGCGTAATTGAGCACGTAATTTGGTAAACTTGGATTTGATGATGTAATTGAAGCAATAATAAATATGGTGTTTCGGGATATCTAATTTTAAGGCCAAAAAATCCACATTAAAATCAGGATCCAGATACCATTTATCTTCATGGATATGATCTAAAATATATTTAGCGTCTTGTTGGAATGGATCATCCGACTTCCCCACAAAAGAATAGACATCACTAGCATCTACCTTGTGTTCAAAGTTCTTTCTCCTAACCTTTTTGTGAATCGGAATACCATACAGAATAGGAGGAAATGCTAGAATTAACAAAGGGATAGTCAAGAAAAAAATGCCTGTCAAATAACCGAGAGGAGAAGAATTCACTAATTCCTTATTTACTACATCGGAAAAAATGAACATGATGGCTCCTGTAAAATAACTAGCACAGGCTAAGGTTGACAAAGAAATCAACCAAACTAACCAGCGTTTAATCAAGGTTTTTTGAGCAGATACAGGGGTATATTTTGCCAAACTACGGTTATAACGAAGAAATAAGGAAATCGTCGCTATCAAGTAAATCATAAAAAACAATGGACGGCCAATCACATTGAAATAGCTTGGATAAAGCACCCCTTCATTCCACACTTTGAGCACTTCTGGATTATCAATGATCTTGCGGGCTACTACCAACTTATAATCCCAGTTCTTGAAATAAAAAGGAAATATGGACAAAAATGAAAAAACCGCAGGTATGAAATGTAAATAATCTTTTTGAGACAGTTTATTGCGGTCAGTTAAGGTTCCTCTGACATAAAAAAACAAAAATGGACCAAACAAGTAATAAGTAGGTGTAATGTGGTAATTGAATACCGCCATTAAAGACTCATTATCACCCATGAAAGCAAAATAATGCAAAAGGCCCGACAAGGCGATGGCCACTAAAAAACCCGTTAGATATATGGTATTTTTGTTGACACGAAAATTAAACACGGCCAATACCAATGAAATAATGAGTTTGAAAGCGACTATGTATATTAACATTTTCTAATTCAATTATTTCGGTTTGACAGTTAGAATGGCTGAGATAAAATACGCTCCAAGGCCGAGAGGGACATCAGGTTTATTTTCTGTCGCTTCTCACTAGAAATTGCAGGAGAAATACAAATTATAGAACAGCTCAAACTTTATTATAGAATGGTAAACACAAAGGTAATTTGATTTTTGAATCAGCCTAATATTTTTAACAATATTTTCGATACTCATAAAACAAAAAAAGAGGGCTCAATCTGATTTAAATAGCATTTACACCGCTAAATCATTCATTTTAAATAGTCTATACATTTCACGTTTCTCTAGGAAATAATTGAACAAAAAATTATCATTCCAGTCATATAGTAATTAGCGTTCCAAAGAAATTAAGGCTCAAAAAAATAAACAGCCTTCTAATATTCAGAAAAAGACTCATCCATTACCGAATAATAAATACTTGTAAGCCCCTATAAAGACTCGAATGATTTATGAGGAAAAATCTTATTTTTGCCAACCATAATACAAAAACACTCAACCTATCCAATATGTTAAAATTATCTCTCAGTTTGATTTACTCATTTTTACTTTTTGGGGGATATCAGTTTCTTCAACCCTTTTTCTCTGAAAAAAATACAAAATCTTTGGTCTTCGTCGATACCTTATCTAATGCATCGGCTTGGCCCAGTCAAGATATCCAAGTAAGTAATTTTGCCTCAGCTGACATTACCCCAAGTCCTGCTTGTATAGCCGTAGCAGCTACAGGAGAAGTATATGTTGGTATTGACCAAATTGGCTCCCTCGGTAAAACGCCTGGAAAAGGATACATTTTAAAATTAACTGACACCAATAATGATGGCCGTGTTGATCAGCAAAGTAAGTTTGCCATGGTCGATAATCCCCGGGGTATTATTTCATTAGGGGACAAATTGTATGTACTTCATACCGTCTTTTCCCCAGAAACCAAGAAAGCTACGGGTATGGATTTGGTCGTTTTTGAAGATAAAAATAAAGACGGCATCGCTGATGGTCCCTCAAGTCCCTTAATCCAACATATCAGCTCTCCCAAGTTTTTACAAAGCAGAGGTACTGACCATGCCACCAACGGCATCAGAATGGGTATTGATGGATGGATCTACATTGCAGCGGGCGACTTTGGTTTTCATCTTGCCACGGACAGAAGTGGAAAGAAGATCACCATGTTAGGTGGAGGTATTGTTCGTGTAAGACCTGATGGTACCGAAATGGAAGTATACACACATGGTACTAGAAACATCTACGATGTGGCCATTGACCCTTACATGAATATTTTCACTCGGGATAATACCAATGATGGAGCGGGTTGGAATATTCGTTTTAGCCATCACATACAATCAGGCGAATACGGTTACCCTTTACTATTTAAGCATTTTACGGAAGAGATTCTTCCTGCTCTAGTCGATGTAGGTGGCGGTTCTGGTACAGGTTCTTTGTTTATGGATGAACCTACTTGGCCAGCTAAATACAACCAAGTGCCCATGATGGCGGATTGGGGAAATAGCATTTTGTATATTCATCGGGTGACACCTGACGGTGCTAGTTATACGCAAAAGGATGAAACATTCATTAAATTAAAACAAATCACGGACCTCGACGTGGATGGCTCTGGTCGTTTGTATCTGGCCGCTTGGGATGGAGCTGGCTATTCGGGAAACCCCAATAAAGGATTTGTGGTTAGGGCTGTTCCAAAAGGCTGGACCTATCAGGCTTTTCCACAAGTTGGTCAATTATCGATCGATGAATTAGCCAAACTATTACAATCCAATAGTGCCGTGGCTCGTTTAAACGCTCAGCAAGAATTATTAACCAGGGATTTGAAAGCTACAGCTTCCATCGCTTGGAAATTGGCCGCCGATAAAAAAGCTCCTTTATATGCTCGCTCAGCAGGTATATTTACGTATGCTCAAGCTACTAATGAGCACGGGATTTTACAATTACTTACACTTTTAGCGGATAAAGAGGTCAAAGAATTGGCCATTAGAGCTTTGGCAGATAGAAAAACGAAAAACAAATTGATTCCCGTTCAACCGTTCCTATTGGCATTGAAAGATGCCTCTCCACGAGTTCGAGTTAGTGCGGCTATCGCTTTAGGAAGATTAGGAAAAACAGAAGCTATTCCAGCATTATTACAAGTAAAGGTTCCAAATTCATTTGTTGCTCCACCTAAAGATCAAGAAGGTCCACATGCGACACCCAATTCTGCCATCATTCCTGCACACGTAGCCGTTCAAGCATTGGTAAAATTGAATGCGGTGAACGCTTGTGTGAAGGCTATCTCAGGTCCAAATTCGACCATAGCCCTGTGGGCATTGCGTTATATGCATCAACCAGCGGCTGTCCAAGGTTTAATGGCTGCTTATAAGAAATCCAACAATCCAACTTTCAAAAAGCAATTGTTAGCTAATCTAGCCCGACTGTACAAAAAGGAAGCAAATTACGAAGGAGAATACTGGTGGAGCACAAAGCCCAATGGTCATGGTCCCTATTATAAAACAGTGGATTGGGAGTCTAGTTCTATCATCAAGGAATTTATATTAGCCGAGTTCCAACAAGCCAAGGAGGCTGACAAAACCTATTTCGTTGATTTGAATGAAAAAAATCAAATGGAAATAGCCGAACTAGGAACGGCTTCCAATAATCTGGCAAAAGATGAACCGAAAATCGACTTGGCCACGATCCGAAATAAAAAAGGTCAAATTGGGAATGCCTCCATTGAAGATGTGATGTTGGCTATGGCTCAAATCAAAGGTAATCCTGCTACGGGTAGAGCGCTCTTTACCAAGCAAGGTTGCGTGGTTTGCCATAGTTTAAAAAGTGGAGAGACGTTGAAAGGACCTTTCATGGGGCAGATTGGCGCTATCATGAGTCGTGAACAAATAGCAGAATCCATCCTGAAGCCGAATGCCTCTATTTCACAAGGTTTCGTAACGGTATTAGTGACGACCAAAGATAAAAAAGAACATATGGGTTTCGTCACAGCAGAATCCCCAGATCGAATCGTGATGAGAGACATAACAGGTCAAATAACCAGCATCAGAACGGCTGATATCCGATCAAGAAAAGAAATGGAAACATCCATGATGCCCGATGGCCTAACCAATGAGCTTTCTTATGAAGAGTTTGCGTCTTTAATCACCTTCCTCTCCGAACAGAAAAAGTAAATGATAAAATGGAGTGAATTACGATTAAAATAAAACAGCTCAGGGTTTAAACCCTGAGCTATTTTTCAATAAAGATTTAAACCCGCATAAAATCACCTTGCCAATCATGGATAGACTTCTTTATTTCCTTAGGCTTTAAGTTTTTAATTATCGCTTTATCAATCAAAGCCAACAATTCATCATCACTCGCAAAACGAAGGGCAACAATTTGTCTGATACTTAATAAATTCTCCTTGGGGGTAAAAGGTAATTGGGTTAATTGATAATAACGTAGACGCATCTCCAAACGAATAATTCTGTCTTGATTCTTATTGGCATATATCCGAGCAATAAATGAAATCAAAACAAATAAGACTCCTACCAATAAATACAGCCAATCATTTACAATATCTTCCAAGGTTATTACAACCGTCCAAATAAGTAAAAAAAAGGCAAGAGGCAATATAATAAAATGATGTAAATGGTAATATCGGGTGTGGGTATCGTAATCTTGCTTCATAAGCTGAAAATTTAATCAATTAATTTTATGAGAGTAGAATATAGATGCAATATTGCTGAAATTTTATCAATTTGATACTATAAAAATCAAACCGTTTAATAAATTATTTGAAAATGAGTACTCATGCTATTACTTAGGAAAAACAACGAATACGCTCAAAGAAGGAAGATATTTTATGTTTAAACATATTGCACAAGAAGATCCAGATCAAATATCCCTTGTCAATATTCCCAAGTTCGAATAATCCTTTGGCTTATCTTAAATGGCTAATAATCCAACAAATTGAGTTAAATTCCGTTGATAAATCAAAATCTATTTTCTGATGTATATTGACTTAGAACGCATTCTCTTATCCATCCTCATTGGAGCGGTCATTGGCATAGAAAGAGAGTATCGTTCCAAATCTGCTGGATTAAGAACTATGATTTTGGTTTGTGTAGGTTCTTGTATCTTCACATTACTATCCTATAAAATTGGATTAGGAAGTCAGGATAGAATCGCCGCCAATGTCCTAACAGGAATTGGCTTTCTGGGCGCTGGAGTCATATTTAGAGAAAAAGATCGAGTAACGGGTATCACCACGGCTACCACTATATGGGTCGTTTCTGCCATAGGCATGACCATTGGTGCGGGTTTTGAATTATTGGCTTGCGTTACCTCTGCCATTGTGATATTGATACTAAGTGCCTTTATTTTGGTACAAAATCTCATTAGCAAACTAAATCACGTACGTGTATATACGTTGAAATTCGAGTATACCGATTCCTTTGACTACAAGCATGTGGAAGCTTTATTTAAAAAGCTCAAAATGAAAATTCTTTATTCTCAGAAAATAAAATCTGGCAAGGATTTTACCTTCAACTTAACAGTTCAAGGTTCTGAGAAAGCCCATCACCTGATTGCAAGTCAATTACTAAAAAATGACAAGATTAAGCACTTGGAATTTTAGGGATTAGGGGGTAGTGATAAGTGGTTAGTTAGTTGGTTAGTTAGTTGGTTATTAGAGGTTAGGGGATTTTTAGGTAAAAAATAATGTCAAAGGATTTACGTATCAGTGTTATTGGAGGTGGGGCAGCGGGTTTTTTTGCCGCAATAGCCGCTAAAAATCATAATCCTCTTGCCCAAGTTCAAATCCTTGAAAAAACATCCCATGTTTTAGCTAAAGTAAAAATATCGGGAGGTGGCCGGTGCAATGTATGCCATGCCGAATTCAACAATAGAAAATTAGCCGAACATTATCCTAGGGGTGAGAAATTCCTCAAAAAAGCCTTTGAACAGTTTGATGCTTCATCTACCATGGAATGGTTTGAGCAGCGAAATGTAGCGCTTAAAACCTATCCTGATGGTTGTGTCTTTCCTCTATCCAATACTTCCCAAAGCATCATTGATTGTTTCTTGAGAGAAGCCAAAAAGCTCGACATAGAATTATTGTTACATCATGGAATTGAATCCATAGAAATTCAAGAAACGGGTGATTTTATTTTAAAAACTAAGGATAAAACGATTTCCACTAATCGAGTAATTGTTACCACAGGTGGCCAACCCAAATTAAGTGGTATGCATTGGCTTGAAACGCTAGGTCACCCTGTCATCCCTCCCGTACCCTCTCTCTTTACGTTTAACATGCCCGAAGAACCCATCAAGGAATTTATGGGATTGGTCGTGGAAAAAGCCACAGTAAGAATTGAAGGCCAAAAATTATTAGGTAAAGGACCTCTACTCATAACGCACTGGGGAATGAGTGGACCCGCCATTTTACAATTATCCGCTTGGGGCGCACGAATATTGGCTGAAGTAAATTATCAATTCTCCATTTTAATCAATTGGTTAGATGAAACCAAAGAATCCGAACTACGAGACAAATTAGAAAATACACGAAAAGTCCACGGTGGAAAGATGATTTCCAATCAGTGTCCTTTTCCTATTCCAGCTCGACTGTGGATCTTCCTACTCTCAAAAAACGAGATTCTAGCCACCTCGCGCTGGAATGAAGTCAACCCTAAACAAATCAATAAACTAGTCAACACCCTATTAAATGACCGCTACCAAGTGCAGGGTAAAACCACTTTTAAAGAAGAATTTGTAACAGCTGGAGGTATTGACTTAACAGAAATTCAGGTTCAAAGCATGGAGAGCAAACAAGTACCTGGATTGTTTTTTGCAGGGGAAATCATGGATATCGACGGCATTACGGGAGGATTTAATTTCCAAGCAGCCTGGACTACAGGTTTTATAGCAGGGAAACACGCAGCCCTATAAGCCGATAAGTCAGGTTGACAATTGCATAATATTTCAATATTTTTGTTTACTCTTTTCGACAAAAAAGAAACAGCTATTTTCTTTACTCTACCTATTATAACATGAACAGAAGAAGCGCATTAAAAAACCTAAGTTTGGTCTTAGGTACCACCGCTTTACCCAACTGGGCATACCAGTGGAACAAACAATCCCTTCCTGCTTTCCAAGGGCCTAACTCGGAATTACTAGGTGCCATCGTGAATGCCATCATTCCAGAAACAGACAGTCCTGGCGCTAAGACCATCGGAGCTCACCTGTACATCGAACGGATGGTGAAAGATTGTATGAGCCAAGAGGATCAACAAGCCTTTCAAAATGGATTACAAAAGCTAGCTTCCTGGGCAAATAAAAACTACCAAAAAGCTTTCCCTCTATTAAGCAGTCAAGAACAAATCAGCCTATTAACGAGCTTACAAAATTCTACTCAGCCTGAGGAAAATCAATTTTTCAAACGCCTGAAAGGCTTAACTATTGCCTCGTACCTGAGCTCGGAATATTTCCTAACCCAACATAGAAATTATACCATGGCCCCTGGTTTTTACCATGGCTGCGTTCCTGTTCAATAAGCTTTATACTCTCAAGACATGTCTAATTTTAATATAGATTCAAAAAAACAAAGAACCTTTGATGCCATCGTGGTAGGTTCTGGTATTAGTGGTGGCTGGGCTGCCAAAGAACTGTGCGACAATGGTTTAAAAACATTGGTGCTAGAGCGTGGTCGGGATGTGAAACACATTGTGGATTATCCCACTACCCTGAAAGAACCCTGGGAATTTGACCACTTGGGTGCTTTGAGTAAAGAAATGAAAGATGCTAATCCCATCGCTACCAAATGCTATGCATTCAACGAAGATTCATCCCAATTTTTTGTCAAAGACAAAGAACACCCTTACATTCAAGAGAAACCCTTTGACTGGATACGTGGCTATCAAGTAGGAGGAAAGTCCCTTCTTTGGGCACGAGGTACACAGCGCTGGTCTAAATATGACTTTGAAGGCCCAGCTCGTGATGGATTTGATAATCACTGGCCAATCACGTACCAAGATTTAGCTCCCTGGTATAGCCATGTGGAAATATTTGCAGGAGTCAGTGGAAATAAAGATGGTTTAGAGCAATTACCTGACGGTGAATTCTTGCGCCCGCATGAGCAATCGTGTGTAGAAAAGCATTTTTCTTCCGAAATGAAAAAACACTACAAAGGCAGTCGACCTGTCATCATCGGTCGATGCGCTCACCTGACAGACCCTCAACCTATCCACTTCAAGCAAGGTCGAGCCCAATGTCAGCAACGTGACTTATGCCAAAGGGGATGTCCTTATGGAGGTTATTTTTCAAGTAATGCCTCTACCCTACCTTGGGCACAAAATACGGGTAATTTAACATTAAGACCGAACTCCGTTGTTCATTCCATTATTTACGATGAAAAATCTGGCAAAGCGGCTGGAGTGAAGGTGATTGACAGCAAAACAAAAGAAGAAATACATTTTTATGCCAAAATCATCTTCTTAAATGCCGCTACCATCAATACTAACTTGATTCTGTTAAACTCTAAGTCGCACCGTTTCCCGAATGGATTAGGTAATGACAATGGTTTGATGGGTCATTATATTCACTTCCATAACTTCCATACCGGTGTGTCGGCCGAATATGAAGGAATGCTTGAAAGCAAAACAGAAGGTATTCGTCCGAATGGCAGTTATATACCCCGTTTCCGTAATGTTTTCAAACAAGAAACCGACTTCTTGAGGGGCTATGCCGCGGGCTTCAGCGCTCGTAGACCCATCATCAGCAACCAAGAAGGTATCGGTCAGGAATTGAAAGATCATTTATTCCAAAAGAAATATGGCAATTGGCAGGTAGGCTCCCATTTCATGGGTGAAACCATCCCGAAACATTCCAACTATGTCAAATTAGATGCTAGCAAAAAGGACGACTGGGGTGTGCCTTTGGCTCGATTGAACGTAGATTTCGATGATAATGACCGTAAAATGGAACAAGATTATCAAGATCAAATGGCGGAAATGCTGACCTTGGCAGGCTTTAAAAACATCAAAGCCAATCCGAAAAAGACCTGGAATCCTGGCTTAGATATTCATGAAATGGGCGGTGTTATCATGGGAAATGATCCTAAAACCTCCCAGTTGAACAAGTGGAATCAATTACATCATTGTAAAAATGTATTTGTAACGGATGGAGCCAGCATGACATCCAATTCTACCCAGAATCCTTCTTTAACTTACATGGCCCTAACCGCTCGAGCAGCGAATTATGCAGTGGCAGAATTGAAGAAGAAAAACCTGTAAGAGAATTGTAAATTATAATTTATAAATTATGGATGAGGGGAAGGTCAGTAATGGTAAGTTGTGAATGGTAAATTGTAAATGGTCTCTCTGTATGAAAAAAAGCGTTGTTTTTGCCTGTGGTGTTTACCTTTTACCAGTATTCTTATTTCTATCTTTTCCTTCATTGGGGAGAACTGGGGCGGATTCTACTACTTATAGGTCGGTATTGAATGTAGCCTATGGAAATGCACCAGAGGAAAGGAATTTATTGGATATATTTTTACCCAATACACCGAATCCAAATACCCAAATGCTGGTATTCATTCATGGAGGCTATTGGACCAAAGGGAGTAAAAATCAATTACCCAAACCATTGATTCAGTTATTGGCTGGCAAAAAGGGCTATGCGGTGGCATCCATCAATTATCGACTAGTCAAGAATGACCAAAACCGATATCCTGTTCAAATAGATGACATTCAGCACGCCTTACAATTCCTGAATTCAAAAGCAGATAGTCTTGGTTACAAGAAAGGGGAATTCGGTCTGTTAGGTGCCAGTGCTGGGGCATATTTGGCCTTAATGTATGCCTATACGGCTGATACTAACAAGGAAATTAAAACGGTTATTGATATCGTTGGACCGACCGACTTCACTGACCCCATGGTACGAGGGAAAAACCTAGAGGCGGATAAAACCATCACCAATTTCTTGGGTGTGGCCGACCCTAATGCTACTCTAGCCAAAGAATCAAGTCCCTTACTTAGGGTGAATGCCGCCAGTGCGGTTCCCACCATCATTTTTCATGGAGAAAACGATGAAGTAGTACACGTGCAACAAGCCAAAAACCTCTACGCAAAACTTAGCCAATTGGGCGTTAAAACCCAGCTAGAACTCTACCCGAATGAAACACATGAAATGCGCAAAAGCCTATTCAGTGTTTTCTTAAAAATGGGTATCTGGTTAGATCAAGTGTATCCTAGTGGTACGAAAAACTAATGAACTGGTACTAATATCACTTGATATTTGAGCTTTTGGTTCTCCTTTGTAGCTACTTTAAAGCCTACAAATCGGGTTCCCAGATTGGGAGCATCATAATCGTGATTGGGTTCCGAAGACCAAGAAATCCATTCCCCTTTCATACCTTTCAATTGCAGGTTTAAGCGCTTGCCCTTTTGTGTTAAATAGGCTTTCCCTGGTCCGTCTGCATGAAATTCGGCGGCCGTTAACATAGTCCAGACTAATTCTCCTCCCTGTTTCCCTAGTTGAATTTGATCACTAATTTCTACCACACGCTTGTTTACCAGAGCTACTTGTCGAGAAACTCCTTTGGCTTGATCGGGATAGAGAGAGCTTAAATCTAGATTAACCTCAGTTCTTTTGTTGGACTCTTGCTTCCATTGAATCTCCGCCTTCCCTTTCACTGCTTGCAATTGATTATTCAATGTCAGCGTATTATGGGATTTATTATGGTAACGGAAAACATCCCATCGCTGGGAGTTTTGTTCCTTCCCCCAAATAGCCACTCCTTTAGATTCTAAGGAATTATAATCTTGCATGCCAAAATCCATTGCCCAGCGCTCTCCTAAGGCATCAAAAACAAATGAACCAATGTCCATGTGGCCATGATTCACCGATGGAGAACCTCCCTTAACTCCCACATACAAGGCATTCGGATCTGTCCATGAGGAGCGCATCATGGCAACAGGATTGGGACCGCCACCCAAATAGGTTAAGTTTTCAGGCATGGATTGCTTGACCAAAGACTCCCCTTTCCCCCAAACCATCACCAGTGGCAAAAGACGGTCTGAAACCAAATTTTTAGCACTTTTCAAGGTATTTATCTCCGTATACAATAAACTAGCGTTTTGAGTCTTGTTGGCAAACCAAAACATAGCAGGATGAAACCCCATCCCATCTCCAGAATCTGAATAATTAAAATTCTTTCTCGATGGTCCGGCCATGTGCAACATATAATTGGCACTGGCATAAAAACCCGGTAATTCATTTAATCCAAAACTGGAACCATAAGCCTTTTCGATGGCATCATTGTATAAAACTTGAAATGAGGTCCCATAACCCCAATAGGCATATCCTTCCGGATAAGCACCATCTGGACCATAATCCTTCATGGCTAAAACAATGGATTTTTGTGCCCGCTGCATCAATTCCTTGGCTTTTTCAGGGTAATCTTCCTGAATGGCCAATATCCCTAAACTCATTCCCACATTACAAACCTGATTCCAGTTATGGCTGGCTTTTAGCCAACTGGTGTAGCGCTCGTCATAAGAAGGCTCTATCCCTTTGGAAAGTATGGCCGCTTGGATCATTTTCTTAGACTCAGGAGATAATGCCTCAAATAACCAATCATAGCCAATGGCCACGGCAGTAGTCATTTCAGCCACATCCAAAAAATGAGAGGGATTCCAATCCGTAAATTGACAAATTTGCAAGAGCTCTTTTTCTGCCCTTTGAGCGTATTTTGGTTGTTGGGTCATACGGTAAGCATAGGACCAAAACAAAGTTCTGCGCAGCATTTCTCGGGAAACACCTAAGAGTCTCCGACCAATTTGTTTACGGACCAAAGGCTCTTTCAACAGTAATACATCGGCTTCTTTCACTATTTGCTGATGCAAATTAGCCCACAGCGTATCTTGTTGAATATTTCGATGAATGATTGCCTCATCTGCTTTTAAAAACAATAAACGCGGATGCCCTTGAGCGGCTGGAAGCAATCGACTAAAATCTTGTGCCAAAGCAATTTGGGCTACAAATAGCCAATAAATAAGGAATCCTTTTTTCATCTTGTTTTCATAGGTTTTGTCATGTCAAATATTTAGTAAATTTGACGAACATGCTGTCATGGCCTAACCAAATATATGAAATCATTAACCAAGCTGTATTGTCTATCCCTACTTTTGATTCTCAGCTTTTTGAATAGCTTAGCCCAGCACACATTTACCCTATCAGGCATCATTTCGGATAAGCAAAAAAAGGAAGGAGTTTCCTTTGCTCACGTGTATTTAAATGGCACTTCCTTTGGTACGCAAGCTGACGACAAGGGAAATTTCATGTTGAAAAACGTTCCATCAGGAAATTATCAATTTCTCATTTCCATGGTGGGGTATCAGCCGCTTTCTGTGCCCATTTCCATTCAACAGGATGTCAAGAATCTGCACTTTGAGATGTTGGAAAACATCACTGATTTAGTAGAAATTAAAGTACAAGGCCAAAGAGACCGTGTTTGGGAAAGGCAAATCCGACAATTTGAAAATGAGTTTTTAGGTAGGGCCATCGATCGAGATTTAGTAAAAATCCTGAATCGAGAGGCGATTGATTTTGAGTATGACCCAAGCACGAAAACATTAAAAGCAAGCGCTAAAGAACCTCTTTTGATAGAGAACAAAGAACTAGGCTATCTCTACCACGGATTCTTGGTAGGTTTTGAAAAAGCTCCTAAGCAATTAAATTTTAAATCCAGTGGGTATTTTGAAGCATTAAACCCCATTTCTAACAAAGAAAAGACCCAATGGGAGAAGAATAGAAAATATGCCTTCCAAGGCTCCATCCGGCATTTTCTATTGGCATTAATCCATCAATCTTTGGCGAATGAAGGGTTTTATGTGACCTATTATAAAGAAAATCGAATGAGCAATCCTCCTCCATTTAAGATGGAAGAAGTACTCTTTACCACCAATAAGCCAGGAATTTATGCCATTGATTTAAAAGGTATCATCAACGTTGAATTTGATTCGCCGCGTCAATTCTCCAAACTAAAACCCATGGCTAAGACCATACTGTTAGAAAGCAATGGAACTTTGGTGGACCCCTATTCTATAGAAGTTTATGGCAAAATGTCTGAATCTAGAATGGGGAATGAACTCCCGCTTGACTATGTATATGAATTAAAAAAATAGGCGTAAAAAAACACCCGACAGAGCCTATCGGGTGTTTTTGCAAGAAATCAAATTACAATACTTTATCTGTATCAGTCGTAAAAATTCGGGTACTGATGGTATAGCTACCCCCATTAGGATCCTTATATTTCAAATCCATATAAAAAGCTTGATATCCCTTTTTCACGTAAGGAATCACGTATTTAGCCGTATTTCCTACAGGTTTCACACGCCTAGTCAACCATAAATTATTTCTAAAATCACGGTCAGCGGAAGTTGTCCCCCAAATGGCCGCATCTTCTAAATCAGTAGGATTAGCAGTAACCGTTAATTCAAATCCCTCTTTTCCTTTCACGACATTCCAAGTAGGTACAGGATAATCTTTGTTCTGAAGAGTTAAACCAAAGAAAGCACTTAAAGCCTCAATCGCCTGTTTTCCTCCAGCCAAATCATGACCTGCATTAGGTACATAGTGAATTAAGTTCTTACCCGGAATTTGATCAAAATAATGCTTGATAGCATCAGCTGTCCAATACGGATCATTGGTTCCCATAAATATGATTTTAGGGATTGTCATATTGGCCCGATACGAATAGGGATCTATCATCGCATTGATGGCCTTCCCAACCGGAGTACCTGTCCCTTGCGGAATACCCAATTTGACATAATCTTCTATTTGATCACTATACTCACCATAAGTGTCCTTCTGGTAATTCAATGTCGCCGGCATATTCAGCATATCGATCACCATGGGCCCAATAGCCTTCACACGTGAATCTCCAATGGCACTAGACAACCATGTAGTCCAACCACGCTTAGAGGCACCTGAAATCACAAAATCCTTAATTTGAATATTCGCCTTCTTGCTAGCAAACTCCTGAATAGCATCCATCCCTCTTACTGCAGATTTCACCATAGGAAATAACAGTGGCCAAGAATGATCTCCTGTTTCTCTAAATTGATGTAAGGTATAAGAAATCAACTCATCTTCTGTTTTACCCCCATACAAAGGTTGATTGGGTACTTGCTTAATGAGGGCCACAATGGCATGATTTTTAGCCGCTACCATGGATAAAAATGTCCACATTTTATCATCTTTACTCCAGTTGGGCTGCTCATCTTTATTACTACCACCCGTGATGAAAAGCATAGCTCCTTCATAATTTACTTTGGCTGGAATAATGATGGTCAACTGGTGTTTCCAGGTGATGTTTTGCCACTTTTGAGAAGTTAAAAGCACATGGTAGGCTTTGGAAGTTCCTAAAGAAACGGAGTCCTTTAATTCCCATTGGTAGGATTTATCCCCATTCGCCATATAACTTTTCAAGGCCGTTTCAGGGCTTACTTTTTGGGCAAGTCCCGTAAAAGCCAATAGGCAAATAGCACTTATACTTAAAAATACTTTTTTGATATTTTGATGCATGTTTTTAATCTGGTTAAAGGTGAATATTTCGTTTACCAAGGTTTTCCCGTGCCTTGGGATACCCATGGCTTAGACCAAGGACTATTTTTGCCATCCGCTTCTGAATAGGTCGTTGTTTCCAACTTACTCATAGCCGCTTCTGTATTTACTTTATTCAGATTTCTTTCATCCAACATGTAGTAAAAACGCACAGGTAATACTTTACGGATGGCAGCAGGACCGGCCGTTAAAACAGGGAAACCTGTTCTACGGTAATCAAACCAAGCTTCTTGAGCAGCAGTCCAACTAGAAATCCATTTTTGTTCGATGATCTGACTCAATGTTCCATCAAAAACCACACCTGGATTAGCGATATATGTCGCATAAGTTCCACCTACTCCCCACGTATCTAAGGAGGCTTTCACACCTGCTTCATAATGAGCTTTGGCTGTACCACCGACTGCCCAGCCTTTCAAAGCAGCTTCCGCTAAGATAAAACGTATTTCAGCCGCCGACATCATTCTTGACTTCAATAAGGGTCCTTTGGCTTGACGGTAAATATCATTGACCCAAGAAACGTGCGGATTATTGGCACCTTGCTCGGCTGTAGGGCTCAAATTATAGGAGGCTCCACCAATGATACCCGTCGGTAAACCTACGTATTCAGGATGCGTATTCACATCTCTTCCCACTACTTTATCAGGGGATAAATAGCGTTTTCCTCCTTCTATTTTATCCGTTCCTTTGGGTAAACTAGCATCCACGACTAATGGAATCTGAACCTTATTGGCCCAAATACCAATCCGAGGATCCTTCAAATCCAATAACTTATTAACAAAAGTGGCAGCCAACTTAATCCTACGATAATTGGAAGCACTGGCATCATACACCGCATTAGAAGGCCATGAATCGCTATCACTATTACCCGCAAATGGCATCGCGGCATCATCAGCTATAGCTGTAATGATGGGATATTGAGCAGCATTAGCTAATATTTTCTCAATCCCAGCTTTAGCTACATCTGGCTTCTTGGATGAAATGCGCATGTAATAACGCAAAGCCAATGAATTCGCTAACTTTCTCCACTTAGTCGCATTACCTTGATAAAACACGTCGGCCGCACCAGGTGTACTTGGATAAGAAGCTTTCGACAATAAATTATTGGCAGTTTCTAAATCCGCTAAAATACCCGTGTAAATAGTTTCTTGGGTATCATAGGCTGGGAAAGTATTGGTGGCACCACCTGCTGCCCCTTTGAGTGCAGCTGTGTAAGGTGCATCCCCCCATAAGTCGGTGATTAAACCAAACATCATGGATTTGGTTACCAATGCAATACCTTGATGTAATTCCAAATTCAAGGTAACAGCGCGGTTATACACGTATTGATTATTACGTAATATATCGTAATAAGAAGCCCAAGATTGGCTTCCTCCCCACTCATAGGTATTGTGGCCACCAGACCAACCATCCTTTTGCGTATGTTGCATCACGCCAGCTATGTCTTGATAGCCTAAGTTAACGAATGCCTTACCCGTTTCTGTTAACACCGTAGACATCACTAAATTAGGATTAGCTGTCTCCGGATTAATCCCATTGGGATTTTGATTCAACACGGTTAAATCCTTGCAAGAGTAAAAACTCCCTGAAAGGACTAGCACCAATGCCATTATTTTATATGAAGTATTTTTCATGATCTTTTGCTGTCTAAATTTCATTAAAAAGTTAAACCTAATTTGAAACCAACAGGAATAACCCAAGGGGTTACGTTGTAGCGCTCAATCCCTTGTTTGAATTGAGTACCTCCACCCTGAACACCCGCTTCTTGCTGGAAGGCTGTCTCAGGGTCAATGTTAATTTTCGCTTTTGTCCACAGGATGATATTGCGACTGTACACGGAGAAATTAGCATTTTGAACGCCAATTTTCTTTAGCCATTGTTGTGGCAAATCGATTCCTATGGAAATTTCACGCAATTTCACATAGTCCGCATCATATAAGAAAGCCCGAGTAAATGACCAAGCCGTAGAACCGGCAAATGGCAAGGTTGTCGTTCCTGCATTACCTAAGTTTTCCTTGTATCCCGTTGGATTACCCGAGGTATCATATCCTGTAGCAATCACTCCAGGAATAAATACACCTCCATGAGGGAAGTTATAAGGACCATATTTAAATCCATAAGGACCATATTCTGGCGTAGGTCCACCCACCAATGGGAAATAATTACCTGTAATTTTAATTAAGTTCTCTTGGTTAGCTACTAGATAACTCTTCAGAGCATCTCCAGTCAATCCATTGGGATTAATTAATTTATCTAAAAACAACTGAGAACGTCCATTCTCTTCGCCATAACGGTAAGTTTGAGAAACGAATTGCCCTCCGCTACGCCAATCAAATGACATATTTAAACTTAAACGCTTGTAAGAAATGGAAGTCTGCATGCCCAAAATGAAGTCAGGGTTGAAGTTTCCTACCTTATTTCGGGTATTGATGGCATCAACCGACTGCCATTTCCCTGTGTTATCCAAAATTGGATAGCCAAAATAAGGGGAGGCTTTATCTTTTACCGTAACGATTTGCGCATCATAAATATCTCCAATTTCCTCTCCTACATACGTCCATGCTCCACCTTTGGCATCTTGCCATAAGGTATAGTAAGGAAGGTCATCGGACAATTCCACAATCCGAGTTCTATTACGAGTCCAGTTTAAATTAACATCCCAATTCCAATTAGAAGATTTAACTGGGGTGAAACCCATGGTTAACTCTACTCCTTTACTAACCAATAAACCTGCGTTTACATTTTTCAAGGAATAACCTGATGAGGGAGGTAATTTGGTACTTAAAATTTGATTTCTATTCTCAACTTGGTAATATGTTCCTGATAAACGTAATCGATTTCGGTATAAACTCAAATCAAAACCTGTTTCATACGAAGTAACAATCTCGGGTTTCAAATCAGAAATTAATAAAGTTCCCGGAGTACTTAAACGAGGAATACCATCCCAAGTACCTGCATTTCCTAAAGTTCCTAATAATTGATACGGATTGGCATCATTACCAACCTGTGCTACCCCACCACGCAATTTAAATAAATCCACTTGATTGGGCATATTGAATATTTCATTAAATAATACACTGACTGATGCCGATGGGTAGAAATAAGAACGGTTAGCTGCTGGCAAAGTACTAGACCAGTCGTTACGTGCCGTTACATCCAAGAAGATCATATCTTTATAACCGATATTGGCTAAACCATATCCACTATAAATGGCGCGTTGGAACCAAGTGCTATAATAATCCAAATTGGCTGGTGCGATGTTTTGAACATTGAAGGCACCAGGTACAATTAAGCCCGTTCCACTTTTACTGGCATTGGTGATATTAGAACCACGCTGATAACGAGCATTTCCACCTAGAGAAAAAGATAAGCTAAAGTCTTTGATATCTTTTTTGTAAGTAGCTAAGAAATCAGCGTTGCTTTCAAAGTTCGCCAAATTGATATTTCCATAGGCTCCTCTAGGGTCATTGGTATAACTATTGGCAATTTTCATTTCACGTTGCTCAGTATAGGTATCTAAAGCATAGCGTCCCATCAAACTGATTTCTGGGGTGATTTGATAATCCAAACGAATGTTTCCAAACAAACGATCACGCACAAAACCGTTATTCACCTCATAGGCTAAGAAATATGGATTATTGTAGACCGTATTATACTGGGTTCTTTGTTGTAAGCCCTCTTGACCCGGCATCCAATAATTTTTCAACTCCAGAATATCTATATGAGGAGAAACGTTATAAGCCCATTCCAGTGGATTCGTTCCTCGGTTACCCGCAGGACGGTTATTAGAAGACGATCGACTCACATCCAAATTATTACTTAAGGTCAATTTCTTATTGACTTTGATGGAGGTATTTAAGTTCAAGGTATTTCTAAACAAATCAGAATTAGGAATAATACCTCGATTCTGCATGTTAGAATATGACAAGCGATAATTAAATTGGTCATTACTATTGGCAATAGAAATACCATTGGTAGTCGTAATACCCGTTTGAACAAATTTGGCCACATTGTCTTTATGTGAAATCAGTGGCATGGCTATTTTCTTTCCATTGGCATCTAATGGACTGTTCCATTGTACTTCGGAATAACCTTTATCTAATTCAGCACCGTAAGTGGCACCCACTTCTTCTTGAATTAATTTACCAAAGGCATTGGACAGCGGATTACCAGTTATGGAAACAGGAATGGCCGAAAACTGACCTGGTCCAAATTTGGTTTGCCATTTCAAAAACTTATACGGATTATCAAAAACAGTATTGGAAGTAATGTTCACCGTCATTTTCTTTGACTTAGAACCAGATTTGGTCGTAATTAAAACCACACCATTACCCGCTCTAGAACCATACAATGCAGCAGCACTGGGGCCTTTCAAAACCGAAACATTCTCTATATCCTCTGGATTCAATCCTGATATGGAGTTTCCAAAGTCAGCCCGGTTATCATTTCCCACCTGACTAATATTATTTAAGGTATTCGCTAGAGGAACACCATCAATAACAAACAAGGGCTGATTATCGGTACTTAATGAATTCGCTCCCCGAATAACCATGCTCACAGAAGAACCTGTTCCACCAGTAGAACTGATGGTAACACCAGCCATTTTTCCAGCCATAGCATTTAATACATTTTCCTGTGCCACCCGATTCATTTCTTTACCATCTACTTTGGCAACAGAATAACCTAGGGATTTTTCTTCTCGACGTATACCTAGGGCCGTGACCACCACTTCATTTAACATGGAAGTACTAGGCGATAAATTAACATCGATTTTCTTCTGATTTCCTACGCGAATCTCCAATGGCTCGTAACCTACTGAAGAAAAGACCAATACGGCATTGGGACCAGAAACCTCTATGGAATAATTTCCAGCTTCATTTGAACTACTTCCTCGGGAAGTACCTTTAAGGCTGACACTGGCTCCAGGGATTCCTGAACCATCTTGCTTGGAGCTGATTTTTCCTGTAACTACTTGATTTTGAGCCAACAAAACTGGACTGCAAGCCGCAAATAGCCACAAAGAAAATAACCACCCCCTCAATTTTTGTTGAGTGAAGTTTACTTTCATGGTTGTGATAAAATAGGTTTATAATATTTGAACAGCTAGCAATATAGGTAATATTCTAATTTTCCAAGTTAAATTTCCATTATTTTGAGATAAAATAGGATGAACGGTTGTTTACAAGAATGGCCGAAAGTCGAAACATGATTAATCCCGATTTGTAAACTTATCTTAACAAGATAGTATGATATTTAAAATAAAAATATATTCAAATAGCTGATAATCAGCAATTTAACAAACAATCAAGATGTGTGTAAAGAATTATTTAAATTAAACTAATGTTTACACACACTTAACTTTGCTTGTTTTCAATGGACTAATAGTATCAAGTGCATTTTTAAAAGCTATTCGAAAAAGACCTCAATTCATGCTAATTTCAGACCTTGCCCCTAAATAACGCATTCGCACTTTTTTTGTCCTCCATTAGAAATCAAGAACATCATTCACGTGTTACAATTTTAATTTGGCAACAAATAATCCTTATTTCACATCGAAGAAAACCTAAAGCAGGAATTCTTTTGATTAAATTAGGTTACTCCTTGTTCTAATAAACGATAATTACTCCATTGTTCTAAACTTTTGAAGAGAACTCTGTGCTGGACTTTTCTGTCTGTTAGCTCATTTTGGGCCATTTTTTCATTAGACTTCTTGAATGTTTTACAGTCCATGATATTCCACATGGCTTTAGGTTAATTCTCTAACCTCACTATTTCTTTAAGCAAATAGTCATTAAAATTATATTGTATGCAAAAATGTTACCTAACCTATAAGGCAACTAAAAAGCGCTCCTTCCTCGGGAAGCTTCTCTTTTTAGCTACGTTAATTTTCACCCTTTCAGCTGCTACACCAGCCTTAGCTGGCTATGTGTCGGTTTCCTTCAATGAAGGATTCATTGGTGATCAAAATGGAAATAATAAAGCGAACAATGCTTTTGCCGTCTCCACCAGCGGAATCACACGTTTATCTTTTGGTCAAAACTCGTCAACTTCGGTTTTTGAACTACAAGGAACTCAAGGAAACGACTTACCTGGTTTTGTCACCTTTTATGACAAAAACAACGTGTATCACTCTATTGCAGGTTTTATGAACTGGCGTGAAACAAATGGTAGTACCATTAGAACCATGGTATTTTATCCAGCCACTGGTACTAGTGAATCCATCGTTACCAATTCTGGAAGTTACACTATTACTGCTACGAAAACCATTGGTTTAACGTTGAACGGCCAAATACTTAACATGTCTGGAGGCATCATAACAGGTAATGCTGCCACGGTATCTCAAATGTTGACGAGTTTAAATGACTATTTGAATGCACAACCTAAACTTAATATTACATCAACACTTAGTGTTACTGAAGCTATTGGGGGTGTCAATGCAGTAGCTACTGTTACCTTAAGTGCTGCCGCAACTGTAGTTACCACAGTTAATTACACCACTTCTGGAGGTACGGCAACCAATGGAACTGATTATACCAATACGACAGGAACTTTGACATATGCTATTGGCGAATCATCAAAAACCATTACTGTCCCTGTTTTAGATGACTTAACAGGTGAAAGTACCGAAACATTCAATATCGTATTAGCAGATGCTGTTAATGCTGCTATCGTAACGAATACGACAGTTGTTTCTATTGTCGACAATGACGCCGCTCCTTCTGGCTTGAGTTACCCTACTCCCAAAGTATATAGTGTTAACTCGGTAATAACAAACGTATCACCTACCGTAACAGGAACTGTTACTAGCTATAGTATATCTACTCCACTACCAACAGGTTTATCATTCAATACAACTACCGGGGTGATTAGTGGTACACCGACTGTAGTTAGCGCAGCTACCAATTATACCATTACGGCTACTAACGGTACAGGAAGTACAACGGCGGTGATTAATATCACCGTGAACGCCGTTGCACCAAGTGGATTAAGTTATAATACTCCTAATGTATATACTGTTGGAACAACAATTACAGCTTTAAATCCTACAGTGACAGGAAGTGTGGATTCATATTCCATATTGCCTGCACTTCCAACAGGTTTAAGCATCAATACCACTACTGGGGTAATCAGTGGCACTCCTACTGCAACCAGTGCTGCTACGGATTATACTGTTACAGCTACCAATGGTTTTGGAAATACCACCGCAGTGTTGAGAATTACAGTTAATGCAGCGGCTCCTAGTGCTTTAAGCTATACGACTCCCAACGTTTATTCTGTTGGTACGGGCATAACAAGTTTAACCCCAACGGTTACAGGAACAGTCACTAGCTATAGTATTTCGACTCCATTACCAACTGGTTTGTCCTTCAATACGACTACAGGGGTGATCAGTGGTACACCTACCGTAACTAGCCCAGCTACAGATTATACCGTTACTGCTACCAATGTCACAGGTAGTACAACAGCCGTGGTGAGAATTACAGTTAATGCAGCGGCTCCTAGTGCTTTAAGCTATACGACTCCCAACGTTTATTCTGTTGGTACGGGCATAACAAGTTTAACCCCAACGGTTACAGGAACAGTCACTAGCTATAGTAT
>NZ_SEWW01000005.1:0-88174 GCF_011090385.1 Aquirufa beregesia | reverse complement strand
CACCTACCGTAACTAGCCTGGCTACAGATTATACCGTTACTGCTACCAATGTCACAGGTAGTACAACAGCCGTGGTGAGAATTACAGTTAATGCAGCGGCTCCTAGTGCTTTAAGCTATACGACTCCTAATGTTTATACGGTTAATTCACTCATTATAAATTTGACACCTACTGTAACGGGTACGGTCACTAGTTATAGCATTTCGACTCCATTACCTACTGGCTTGACATTCAATACCACTACAGGGGTGATCAGTGGTACACCTACCGTAACTAGTCCAGCTACGGATTACATCGTCACTGCAACAAACGGAACTGGTAGTACCAACTCATTGGTAAATATCACAGTTAATGCTTCAGCCCCTTCTGGGTTAAGCTATACTACCCCTCATATTTATACGGTAGGATCAGCCATAACAGCTTTAAATCCGACTGTGACTGGAAGTGTTAATTCCTATTCAATTGCACCAACTCTACCAGCTGGTTTAAGTATTAACACGACAACAGGTGTAATTAGTGGAACTCCTACGGCGACAAGTGCAGCTAACAATTATACGGTAACAGCGACCAATGGTTTTGGCAGCACCACATCGAACCAAATTAATATAACGGTCAATGCAGCTGCACCAACTGGATTAAGTTATACTACACCTAACGTTTACACCGTTGGATCAACTATTACCAATTTGACCCCAACTGTAACAGGTACAGTAACAAGTTATAGCATTTCGACTCCACTACCTACGGGTTTATCTTTCAATACCACAACCGGGGTCATTAGTGGAACTCCTTCAGTCACTAGCCCTGCAACAGATTATACGGTTACTGCCACCAATGGTACTGGTAGTACGACTGCCGTGGTCAGAATAACGGTCAATATAGCGGCTCCTAGTGCTCTGAGCTATACGACTCCCAACGTTTACACCGTTGGATCAACTATTACCAATTTGAACCCTACCGTAACGGGTACGGTCACTAGTTATAGCATTTCGACTCCACTACCTACGGGTTTATCTTTCAATACCACAACCGGGGTCATTAGTGGAACTCCTTCAGTCACTAGCCCGGCAACAGATTATACAGTTACGGCCACCAATGGTACAGGTAGTACTACAGCTGTTGTACGTATTACAGTTAATAATGCTGCTCCTAGCGCACTAAGCTATACAACTCCAAATGTGTATACCGTTGGATCAACTATTACTAGTTTATCACCAACGGTTACAGGGACTGTTACTAGCTATAGTATATCGACTCCACTACCAACAGGTTTGTCATTCAATACCACAACGGGGGTGATTAGTGGCACTCCTTCTGTAACCAGTGCTACTACAGATTATACCGTTACGGCCACCAATGGTACTGGTAGTACGACTGCTGTTGTACGTATTACGGTTAATAATGCTGCACCAACTGGATTAAGTTATACTACACCCAACGTTTACACCGTTGGATCAACTATTACCAATTTGAACCCTACCGTAACGGGTACGGTCACTAGTTATAGCATTTCGACTCCACTACCTACGGGTTTATCTTTCAATACCACAACCGGGGTCATTAGTGGAACTCCTTCAGTCACTAGCCCGGCAACAGATTATACAGTTACTGCCACCAATGGTACAGGTAGTACTACAGCTGTTGTACGTATTACAGTTAATAATGCTGCTCCTAGCGCACTAAGCTATACAACTCCAAATGTGTATACCGTTGGATCAACTATTACTAGTTTATCACCAACGGTAACAGGTACAGTTACTAGCTATAGTATTTCAACTCCTCTACCAACGGGTTTATCATTCAATACAACCACCGGGGTAATTAGTGGAACTCCTTCAGTCACTAGCCCGGCAACAGATTATACAGTTACGGCCACCAATGGTACTGGTAGTACTACAGCTGTTGTACGTATTACAGTTAATAATGCTGCTCCTAGCGCACTAAGCTATACAACTCCAAATGTGTATACCGTTGGATCAACCATTACTAATTTATCACCATCGGTTACAGGGACCGTTACTAGCTATAGTATTTCGACTTCACTACCTACTGGTTTGTCATTCAATACCACAACCGGGGTAATTAGCGGAACTCCCACAGTAACTAGCCTGGCAACAGATTATACGGTAACAGCCACCAATGGTACAGGCAGTACCACGGCTATAGTTCGTATTACGGTAAATTCAGGTTTACCAACTGATACGGATGGCGATGGTGTTTCTGATGCGCAAGAGGCCATTGACGGAACCAATCCAAATGATGGATGTTCGTACAATCCTTCTAGTCAAATATTGGCTAACACTACCTTGACTTGGAAAAACACAGACTGCGATGGTGACGGAACCAACAATGGTACAGATCCACAACCACTAAACTATTGTGTAGGTGGTGCAGGTGGAAACCCTCCTACCATTGGCACTTCTAGCTTTGCTATTTTCGGCACCAATGATTGTGATAACGATGGTATTCCAAACAGTGTAGAATGTGCTTCTGGTGGTCCAAATTGCCAAGATTACGATGGAGATGGCATTCCTAACTTCCAAGATCCTGATTCAGATAATGATGGTATCCCAGATAGTATCGAGAAAAATATTGATTCAGATGGTGATGGTATCCCTAACTATTTGGATTTAGATTCGGATAACGATGGTATCCTAGACAGAACAGAAGGTTCTAGCGATCGTGATAGTGATGGAACTCCAAACTACTTAGACCTTGATTCTGATGGAGATTCCATCTTAGATGCATGGGAAGCAACGGATTCTAGACGTGGGGTTATTGATCCAAATTACGATGGACGTGTTGACCAAAATGGTGCTTTCATTGATAGCAATAGAAATGGTTTAGCTGATTTCTTAGAAGCTAACCCTGCTCCAATCCCAGATACAGATAAAGATGGTTCCGCTGATTTCTTAGATTTAGATTCTGATGGTGATTCACTTTTAGATAGCAAGGAATTAACTGCCGATCCTGATGGAGATGGTCTTCCCAATTACCGTGATAAAGATTCCGATGGAGATTGGTTAGGTGATAGCGATGAAAGAGATAGTGACAATGACGGTGACAGTATCCCAAATTACCTAGACCTAGATTCTGATGGTGATACCATTCCCGATGCATGGGAAGGCAAGAACAAATGTGCTACTTGTACCAACAATGGAGATGGCAATGGTGATGGATGGGATGATCGTGGACAATATGTTCCTGTGATTGATACCGATAAAGATGGTACGCCTGATTTCTTAGATTTAGATTCTGATAACGACTGCATCCCTGACCGTGTAGAATTAGGTGGAGATATTGACGGAGATGACAAACCTAATTTCCGTGATGCTGATTCAGATAATGATGGCATCTTAGATGCTTTAGAAGCTGTTACTTGTAACTCACCAGTAGATACAGATAAAGATGGCGCTAAGGATTTCGAAGATGTAGATTCGGATAACGATGGTATCCCTGACAAAATAGAAGCAGGTGCTGATTCTAACAATCCAGTAGATACCGATCAAGATGGTACACCAGACTTCCGTGATTTAGATTCCGATAATGATGGTATTCCGGATAAAATTGAAGCGGGTGCAGATCCAAACAATCCAGTAGATACCGATAAAGACGGCACGCCTGACTTCCGTGATCTAGATTCCGATAATGATGGTATCCCTGATAAAATTGAAGCGGGTGCAGATCCAAACAATCCAGTAGATACAGATAAAGACGGCACACCAGACTTCCGTGATTTAGATTCCGATAATGATGGTATTCCTGATAAAATCGAAGCAGGTGCAGATCCAAACAATCCAGTAGATACCGATCAAGATGGCACGCCTGACTTCCGTGATCTAGATTCCGATAATGATGGTATCCCTGATAAAATTGAAGCGGGTGCAGATCCAAGCAATCCAGTAGATACCGATAAAGACGGCACGCCTGACTTCCGTGATTTAGATTCCGATAATGATGGTATTCCTGATAAAATTGAAGCGGGCGCAGATCCAAACAACCCAATTGATACAGATAAAGATGGCACACCAGATTTCCGCGATACCGATTCGGATAACGATAGCATCCCAGATTTATTTGAAGCGGGTGTAGATCCTAATAACCCATTGGATACAGATAAAGATGGTACGCCTGATTACCGCGATGTTGATTCAGATAACGATAGTATCCCTGATAGTATTGAAGCAGGTAAGGATCCAATCAATCCAGTAGATACCGATAAAGATGGTACGCCTGATTTCCGCGACTTAGATTCAGATAATGATGGTATTCCTGATAAAGTAGAAGCTGGTAAAAACCCAACGAATCCTACAGATACAGATAAAGATGGTATTCCTGATTTCCGGGAATTAGATTCGGATAACGATAGCATCCCAGATAAAATAGAAGCTGGAAATAACCCGAACAACCCAGTTGATACGGATTCTGATGGTAACCCAGATTTCCAAGACTTGGATACTGATAACGACGGTATTCTCGACAAAGTAGAAGCGGGTCCGAATCCCAATGTTCCGGTAGATTCAGATAATGATGGAACTCCAGATTTCAGAGATTTAGATGCCGACAATGACGGTGTATTGGATAAAGTGGATGCTGGCACAAACCCTTCTACTCCTGTAGATACTGACAAAGACGGAAAACCTGATTTCCAAGATATGGATGATGATAACGATAGTATCCCTGATATCATGGAAGATAACATTGATTACGGCGGATTAGCTGACTGTGATAATGATGGTATCCCCAATCGTTTAGACCCAGATGTTTGTCCTTCATTCATTCCTCAAGGTATCTCTCCAAATGGTGATGGTAAAAATGATAATTTGATTATTCCTGGAATCTTAGGATACAAGAATACATTAATCATTTTCAACCGTTGGGGTGAAATCGTGTACGAAACGAAAGACTATAAAAATGACTGGGGTGGTGAAAGTTCCAACGTGTTCATTTTAAAAGATGGCTTACTTCCTGATGGAGTTTACTACTATATCGTTGATTTCTATGGTGTTAAACCAAACATATCAACATTCATTTTCATTAATAGACTGAAAATCAAGTAATCTACACCACTGAAAACAGAAAGAAAAATGAATACGAATCAACATAATAATTCCAACATCGCTAAGCCCACCAACATGCCTATCCAAGGCATGTTGGTGGCAATCCTAGTGGCAATGTTAGTCGGTATTTGTTCATACGAATCGAAAGGTCAAATTGAAACGATGTACAGTTTATATCGCTTTAACCCTCAAATCGTCACTCCTGCTCATGTTGGATCCTCCGATGTTTCTGACATCACCATCATTAACCGTCGTCAGTGGACAGGCTTCGAAGGCTCACCCCTTACATTCGCAGCAAGCCTTAACCAAAAGTGGGGAGAGAACAAGGGATTGGGTGTAGTAGCATTAATGGACCAAGCAGGGCCTATCAAAACCACCACCATCAGTGCCGATTTTGCCTACCATCTTCCTTTAAATGATAAGTGGACTATGTCAGGAGGTATTCGTGGAGGTTTCTCCAATTTAACCATCCAATGGTCAGCTATCCGCTTAACCCATGGTGGAGATGATAACTTTCAAGAAGACATTTCTAGTGGCCTAAAATTCAATACAGGATGGGGACTACGCTTCTCCAAAGGAGATGGACTATTTTTAAGTTTTTCACAACCTAGGGTATTGAAATATGATTTTGGTGCGGCCTCAGGAGGATATAAAGATGTAGACTACCTATATACCATGATAGGCACTAAGCTCCGCCTAGGCTCACAAATTACACTCTATCCGAGTATGATGGTACGCATAGCCACTGACGTCCCTTTAAGTTATGACGTGAACCTCAACAGCCACATTCGTGAGAAGTTTGATTTAGGCTTTAGTTACCGCAAAGGAGATAGTTATGGTATCCGTTTAGGATTCCAAGCGACTAAAAACCTGTATGCAGGTTACGTATTTGAGTTACCTATTTCAGCCATTAGTAAAGTGACTACACAAACACATGAAATTGCATTAAGATTTACATTTAACAAGAAAAGCACCTTGGAAACTAAATAAACTTAAAGACAGTAGATTAGAGAACGAAAAGTGGAAAGCTAGATTAATTTTTGATCTAGCTTTTTTTATACCTACTAAACAGGAAATTTAATTTTACCCTAGTTTTTTTCTGTCCAAAAAAGAAAACTATCTGAAATGATAGGCATGTAAACTATTCTTCATTTAAAATATGACACATATTTCTTGTCATATAAAATAAGAGAAACAATAATTTAAAATTAACTTTACACATCTAACCCATCGGATTTAGCCAGAATTTGCATGAATTTCAGCCTACTAAAAGCCTATATAGGGGTAAAATAAGGCCTTTGACAGAAAATTTGTAAAGAAAAGCTTAAATTTTAATCAAATAAACAAGGAAAAGACGTTGTAAAGATTTCGATACAGCATTCAGTTTTTACGCTTTCCTCTCCATCGAAAAATCAACAAAAGGGTCCTGAGTAATACAGGGCAACAACTTTGTTTTCAATTTAAAATTAAGAACAAATATTAGCGATGTTCTATTTTTTAAATTAATGCTTTGGAGTACATTTGTAAAGCAAAACAGAATAGAGGTATAGGCCTTCGCTCTGGTTTGGTGTTCTACATGTTCTAAATTAAATATGAAAAAATCTATCTCTCAGCTTAACTCACGGTTCGGCTACTCTGTACTAAAACTACAGAAAACTTTAATTCCACTAAAATCTGGCTTGCTTGTTTTAAACAAAATTTAAAACAATCCTTCTGACAACACATCACCATGATGCGATTGTGGAACTTCTATTGAAGAAACCAGCTTTTGAAATTTTAAAACGTGTTCTAATTAAGATTAAATGAATTCAATATTCAACCCCAAGTCAATTTTACATCCAACTTCACCGATAACAAAAGCGTGTTCGTTTTTGATGCTTACGGGATTTGGCATGATGACGACGGAGGTTCTTGCTAATGAGCGTATTTCACAAAGCATTTCTACAGTAGGCACCAGTATGCCAGCAGATTCTAGCCTCAAAGGCCAATTTGTTATTCCTACTCGGGACAAAAACAAGTTTCGCACTGAAAACATGGAATCCATAGTAGGTATTATTCCTCAAGGAATCACCCCCAATGGAGATGGTAAGAATGATAAATTAGTCATTGACGGAATCTTAGGGCTTAAGAATAAACTAAGCATTTTTAATCGCTGGGGAAATTTAGTTTTTGAAAAAGAAAACTATACCAATGATTGGGGTGGAGAGTATCTCACTTCAGAATCAACAAGCGATGGCAAACTCCTTCCAGATGGTATCTATTATTATGTAATAGATTTTTATGGACAAAAGGAAAACATATCGACATACGTACTTATCAACAGATTAGCAGTAAAGTAAAGTAATACAATGTTCTATAATTATATATATTTTAAACTGAGAGTAGATCAAAAAAGGCAAAGCTGGGGCCGCCTGGCCCTAGCTTACCTCCTTTTGGGTTTCTTACTTTCATGGAGTTATTCCTCGCATGCTCAAATTGAGAGCATGTACAATTTGTACCGATTTAATCCACAAATCATCACTCCAGCTCATTCAGGTTCAACTGAGAATTCAGAAGTTGTTTTCATCAACAGACAACAATGGATTGGTGTAGAAGGAGCCCCTAAGACAATTGCTGCTACAGCGAACATCAAGTGGGGAGAAAAAAAGGGATTAGGTGTTTTAGCCATGGTGGATCAAGCTGGTCCAGTTAAAACCACCAATATCGGTGCTGATTTTGCTTACCACGTTTCTTTAAATGATAAATGGAAAATGTCTGGCGGTATACGTGGAGGATTTTCGAACTTGTCATTAAACTGGTCTTCTATTCGCTTAGTTAACCCAAATGATGCGCTTTTTGCACAAGATATTTCAACAGGACTAAAATTCAATACAGGTTGGGGACTACGTTTCAGTAAAGGGGATGGATTGTTCATTAGCATCTCTCAACCACGTGTATTTAAATACGATTTTGGTGCAGCCAGTGGAGCCTATAAAGATGTGGATTATTTCTACTCCATGGTGGGTACCAAAATCAAAATGGGGAATAACATCAATTTATACCCAAGTACTTTATTAAGAGCTGCAGCAGATGTGCCTTTAAGCTGGGATATCAATTTAAACGCTCAAATTAAAGAGAAATTAGACATTGGTTTAAGCTACCGTCATCAAGATAGCTATGGCTTACGTCTAGGTATGCAAGCCTCTAAAAAAATCTATTTAGGCTATGTTTATGAATTACCTATCTCGAATATCAGTAAAGTAAGTACACAAACACACGAAATCGCCTTGAGATTCTCCTTCTTCAAAAAAGAAGTAGTTGCTCCAGCTAGCGATACAGCAGTAAAATAATAGAAATACTTGATCAACTAACATAAAAAAGCTCTGGGTTTATTTAACCTAGAGCTTTTTTTACAACTGATGTAACCTCTTAATAATTCTTTAAAACGGAAAAGCTCAGGGTTTAAACCCTGAGCTTTTTTACACCTGAATTAAACTCTTAGAAAATCCTTTACCAGTCTTCAATAGATTTCTTTTGGACTTAAATTCTACAAAATAGCTATATTGAATATCAGACCAATAATAGTAAATACAAGTAAAAAGTATTCATAATAAAAGGGGTAAACCGTAAAATGAAACAGCTCTGCATTTAAACCCAGAGCTGTTTTTCAATTTCCTTCAACGGTATCTATTTTCCTTATTCTTTGCGTTCACTTTTAAACTTTAACTGAAGCTTCTCCGCTAATAAATGAATTAAGTCCTTTTGGTAAATTTGAGCTGCTTGCTTCACCTCTCCCACAGATGCCACACGAGCACCTAACATAGCAAACCATATTTCGTGAGAATCTTGCACCTTTTTGCCGTGCGACTTCCATTGATCCTTAATGATATCTCCCCTACCGTGATCCGTCGTAATTAATAGAGTCGTTTTCCCCTTGTATAAAGGATCTGATTCCACAAAGTCCCATATTTCCTTTAACCAAGTATCAAAATGATGCACTGCTTGCAAATAATGCTGATAGGCCCCTTCATGTGCAAACTCATCCGTTTCTCCATAGGAGATATACATGGCTTTGGGCTTTTTAGTCTTTAAATATTGCATCGCTTGAAAATGGATGAAAACATCTTGACTTTCCACATCTCCAAATACTCGAAACGATTGATTCAACATGGCTGAAATCAATTTCATTTGAGGGTCCTTATGTAATTCTGGATAAACATCATATCCATTAATGACAGGAAAACCGGCTCTCTTTTCATTTAAAATACGATCAAACGCATCCCAAGCACCAAAAGCCACTACTTGGTTTCTATAAGCAGGCAATTGATTCAAATACTCAAAAAAATTGGTATTAGGATTGGGTTTATACTCGTTGGAATTCACAGCTGTGTCCACCTGTCCTGTCAACAGCTCACTGTATCCTGGGTAAGAAAACCAATGTGGATTGGCCACATCTACTCGGTTTCCTAGTGTTCTATTTCCATGAATTTGACCTTTCTGAGCTAACTCACCCCATAAAAAGGGCATTAATTTCTTTCTACGTAGGGCCAAATCATTATCCCAAAACTTGGTAAAAATAGCTAAGCTGTCGCCATGATGATATACCTTTTTCTTGGCCAAAGTACTATCCATTCCTTTAAATACATCCTGCCAACGTAAACCGTCCGTGGTAATAACAATCACCCGATTATCTTCTGCTTTCTGAGCTAAACTATGCTCCATGTGGCTTAACAACACCAATACTACTAATACTATTTGTCTCATAATGGATTCATTAAATAGATTTATTTTCTAAAACGTTTGATTCGATAAAAAGTCAAATAATTGGCATCATGATTATTATGCGCTCCTCCTTCGGCATCATCATACGCAGTCCGACAAGCCAACACTATATGCTTACCTTGAAATTGCCAGTCGACATATTGAAAACCATGCTTGATTTCATCAGGATGTTGAAAAATCACCTTTTTGACTTCCCAGTTTTTTAAGTCTCTGGAGAAACATAAGGCCAATGTATTTCTAAATGAAGCGGGGTTTTTTCCTTGATGTTTGACCTTAATGGAGTCAGGTATCACATTGGAAAGGGTCCAATATTTTTCAGATTGGGGATCAAAGCGAATCGTAAACTTTTTAGCACCTCCAGGAAAACGAATAAAACCACTTTGGCTGTCAAAACTAGATTCGATTCCGTCGATACTGATCTTTACCATGGCCGCGTATTCATCCATGGTTGATTTATTATCTACTCTCAAGATATTCCAAACTTGTCCCTGTGGATCCAATACAGCATTCCCTTCAATCCATGCTCCAAAATGATTGTCTAAATAGGTAGAATCATATCGAAGAACATTCGTTTTGGTCCAACTGACCGCCAACATGGGATCAGCATCTAGTGGCATGGACATCATGAAGGTCCCATACCTTTTTCCCCATTTTTTAATCGTTCCCATGGCATCCTCCATGGCTCTCCACAAGCGCCCATCATGTTCTAAGAAAGGCATGGGAGCACAATGGTACTCCCCTTCTAATAATAGTCCATGCTGAGCATCCACTGGTTCCGACCAAGTATAGCCCCCATCACTAGAATTCCGGATAATGGTATTCCCATGGTGTTTATTGGTCCCCATGATGTAAAGCTTGCCTCTAAACTCAAATAACTTGGACCAAAATTGCCCTTGAATCTGACTAATCTTAGCCCAGGATTTTCCTTTGTTTTTCGATAAATACACCTGAGAGACCGCTGAGCTATGTTCCGTGGATTTTGGCCCAAAAAAATCATGTGAGGCCAAATAATCCCCATTAGATAAAATACATATACTTGGAGAACCTATATACTGACCGCTGGAAGCAGGATTATGTGCAATGATAACACCAGGAACTTGGGCAACAAGGGAACTGGAAATAAAGAACAAGCAGACAAAGAGGCCTGCCCCCAAATTTGGAAGTTTCATGTTGATTAAATAGGTTAATATTTAAATGTATGGTAAAATCAGCAAAAATGAATATCCCCAAGATTAAGAAAAAATGAAGCTCTGATTATTTCTAAAACTTAAAGCCCAAATTTATCCCCAATCCTCTAACACCTAACCAAGGGCCCTCCGTATTAATTTGAGCAGAATTGGCCGTCACTTTACCCACTGATTTAAAAGGTGAAGTATCCAAATTATCCACTTCTCTTTGTAAAACTGCTTGTTCATCAGCGGTTAATGCTGGCTTAAATTCCGCTGTTAAAATACCCGTGCTTGTGCCAAAGTGCGCACCAATAATCCAAAAGTCAAAAACCATCCGATTCTTCCATATAGGATATTGAATACCAAACATCAAACCTCCATTCATGGAGGTGATTTTCCCTTTAAAATCACGATCCACTTGCATCAGTTGGCCACTAGATTTATCCTCTACTGTGATAGGAGCTGTAAGCTCATACACTAAATAACGCGCATATGGAGCCGCATAAAAGCCCTGATTCCCTTTGCTGCTAAAATAGTATCGGATTTCAGGAGTAATAGCGATATTCCCTAACTTCAATCGGGATAAATTCACCGATTTATCATCAATTTGTTCCGAAATAGTGCCTTCCATGGGCACATTGCCATATGGCATAGTTCTGAATCCTAAAGAAAAAGACATATGCTTGCTTAAACTCCGTTCATAGGTGAAATTATAGTTCCTCAATAATAGTGAACTCAAGTTTACCTTGATGATATTCTTTGAAGATTTTTGGGCGAATAACAGCGTGGGAAGCAATAATAAAACACAGATAATTTTTTTCATGTCGGTTGATTGTTAGCAAACTAAATTAAGGCAATAGGCCTTATTTTTCATGTAATAAATTAAAGATAAATCCTTGGATTCTGCAGAAAGCCCTTCGTATAATTTTTACTTTTTGTAAAATTTCAATGCTTCTGGTAGATATTCTTTAATCTTTTGAATTCGAGTGGCATCCGAAGGGTGAGTACTTAAAAACTCGGGAGGAGCCTCTCCTGATTTTGATTTTTGCATACGCTCCCAAAATGCCATGGCTTCTGTAGGATCATAACCCGATTTGGCAGCCCATAATAAACCGAATTTATCTGCTTCTAATTCTTGTTCCCGAGAAAAAGGCAACATAATGCCTACTGTAGTACCAATTCCATAAGCTCGCATAAATAAATCCTGAGTTTCTTTTGGCTTACTAGAAATAGCCGCTGATAAAACAGAACCCCCTAGTTCCTGAATCATGGACTCACTCATGCGCTTATTTCCATGTTGCAATAATGCATGTGACACTTCATGTCCCATCACAAAGGCTAAAGCTGTCTCATTTTTAGTGACGGGCAAAATACCTGTATAAACGACAATTTTTCCGCCAGGCATACACCAAGCATTGATGGTGGTATCGTTTTTTACCAAATTGTATTCCCATTGATAACCCTTCAAAAAATCTTTGTTGTTTTTTTCTGCAAAATACGCTTCCACAGAAGCCGTAATTTTCTTTCCTACTCGCTGAACCATTTGTGCCCTAGCATCTTTGGCAGGAGCAATAACCGTACTGGTTTTTAAAAAATCTTGGTATTGGGTCAAGGAAAGAGCTTGAATTTCTTGCTCCGAAACTAAGGATAATTGACTTTTCCCTGTCAGGGCATTTTGGGCACATGAAATAATAAACAATGAACCTAAAAGAATCACTAGGCTACTTATACCGTATACTTGAATAGAACGTTTCATATAAATCAGACAATTGAGATGGTTTTCACACAGAAATTATTTGTAAATTTAAGTTATGCTTGCTGATTTACCCAATTAATTCATCAGCTATCCCAAATTCGATTAAAATAGATTTGACCGCCGCAATCATTTAGCCCATGTTAAAAAAAGTCTTATTTTCCATAGTGGGAATCATCCTGTTTTCCATCCTCGCTGCGATGGGGGTTTCCTTCATATATAAAAATGAAATCAAGAATCTGATAACGAGGACAGCTAATGAAAAGCTCCGCGCCAACTTCCAATTTGAAGATGCCTCCATCAGCCTTTTGCGCCATTTCCCTAGCTTAAGCATTGAAGTAGAAAACAGCAGCATCATTGGTAAAAATGAGTTTAAAAATGATACCCTTTCTCAGATACCTAAGCTAACGATTCAAATAGCTCCCTTGGCCTACTTATTGGATAATAACATTGAGATTCAAGAAGTGATCCTTGAAAGGGCTCAATTGAACTTGATCATTCTCCCAAACGGAAAAATGAATTGGGATATTTATCAGCCTGGGCCTCAAGTAGCCCCTTCTGAAAAATCAGATCAGGCCATGAAGATTTCCTTAGACCATTATCAATTCATTGACTCAGACATACATTATAATGACAACATGAGGGGTTTTGCAACCCAACTCATCCAATTGAATCATGAGGGATCGGGTGATTTTTCACAGGATATCTTTACGCTAAAAACAAGTACCAAAGTTGAAAAATTAAGTCTGGAATTCTTGGGGAAAACCTATTTGTCTGAAGTGAAAAGCAAATTGGAGGCACCCATTGAAATGAATTTCTCCAAAATGGAATTTGCTTTTAAAAACAATGACTTATTTTTAAATGATTTACCCATACATTTCGATGCCTGGGTGGCCATGCCAGATACCTCCATTGATCTGGATATCAAATTTCACGCCTTACAATCACCCTTGAAAGATTTTCTTTCCCTAATCCCTCTTTTATACCAAAACTCATTCAAGGATCTTCAAGCATCTGGCGAGTTTGCCTTATCAGGCTATGCCAAAGGCAAAATGAATGGTCGCTCTATGCCTGGTTTTGGTATGGAATTACGTATTTCCAAAGGTGCATTTAGTTATACTCAAGTGCCTGTAGGAGTGAAACATATGGAAATGAATCTTCAGATTGATAATTCCGATGGAATCGTTGATCATACCGTGGTGGATTTGAAAAAATTCCAACTGTCCATGAACAATCAGCCAATTCAAGCAAATTTGTTCCTAAAAAATCCCATCTCAAACCCCTACCTTAAGGCGAGTCTGAAAGGCGTACTGAATTTAGGAGAAATAGCTAAAATAATTCCTCAGAAAAACACCCAAATGAGTGGCAGCATTCAAAGTGATGTACAATTGGATGGTTATGTACAGGATTTTAAACAAGCCAAAGGAAAAGCGAGTGGCTATTTTAAAGCGCATCAAATACAGTATGACAATAGCGAAACAAAACAAAAAATAAGTATCCAGAATGCTGTAGCTAGCATAAATCCTAAATCATTGGTCATCAGTACTTTAGAAGGAAATGTAGCGAACACCCCATTTACAGCTAGCGGTAGTTTGCAAAACTATGTCCTGTACTTCTTAAAAAATGATAAAATCACAGGGAATATAACATTGAAATCGCCCTTGGTGGATTTGAATAGCCGTAGAAGAAGCCGTAGTAGTACTACGGCTCAGAATGACAGCCGTAGTAATACTACGACTCAACAGAACAGCCGTAGTGGGAATGCGGCTCAACAGAATGACAGCCGTAGTACTACTACGGCTTCTACGGCTTCTACGGCTTCTTCTGCTTCTTCTGCGGCTCTGCAAATCCCCAAAAACATTGATTTCACCCTTCAATCCAGCATCGATAAAATCTTATTCAAAGATTTGGTCATCAGCCAAGCAAAAGGAGAAATTCGTCTAGCAGATCAGGTGCTATCCATGGATAATTTGTCCTTTCAATTGGCCAATGCCTCTTGGAAATCAACGGGTTCCATCAGTTTAAAAGAAAATCAACATCCTACAGTGCAATTTGCATTTAACATCCAGGATTTGAACATTCAAGAAGCACATAAGTACTTTAGTTTAGTTCAAAAATTTGCTCCCATTGCCGCTACCGCTCAAGGTAAAGTTCATGTAGACTTCAGCTATTCTGGAAGCTTAGAAGCTGATTTATCTCCCGATTTAATGAGTACTACTGTGGTTGGAAATATGGATTTGGTAGATTTCAATTTAAAAAATTCCGCCAGCTTTAATCAGTTAGTCAGTTTAACCCAATGGAATCAATTAAAAAATCTAGAATTAAAACCCACCCACCTAAATTTCCAAATAAAGCAAGGCAGGCTTCAATTCAAACCCTTTGAAGTTCAAACGAATTTGACCAAATTTCATGTCAATGGTTCCAATGGTTTAGACCAAAGTTTGGAATACACTATCTTAACCGATATCCCTGCTAAAACATTGCAATCTGGAGTAGCTGCCAGTTTGAACCAACAATTAGCCAAATTAAACCCCAACATCAATTTGGAGAAAATCCAACAAGCCTTAAAAATGCAAATTACTATTCGTGGAACGGCACAAAAACCCCAATTTAAGGTCAATGTGATCAATTCACAGGCCACGAATGGAAATACCTCGGTAGCAACACAAGCCAAGGAATTGGTAAAGCAAGAAGCGAAGCAACAGATTAATAAGCAATTGGATGATGCTAAAATCAAGGCTGAAGCCATGAAAAAAGAAGCAGAAGTGATATCCCAAAAATTGCGACAAGAAGCTTACGCCAATGCCGACCGATTAGTAGAAGAGGCTAAAAATCCTTTTGCTAAAATAGCCGCACAAAAGATAGCTGAAAGACTCAAAAAAGAGGCAGATCGTAAAGCAGATGCCTTATTGGAAGAGGCTGATAAAAAAGCCCAAGAATTGATGGAAAAGGCTCGTCAAAACTAACGAGCTTTTCCATTGCCAAATTGATCGCTAGTGCGTATGGCTTTTTTCCCTTGAAAGTCAATTTCAACTAACTTTTCACTGGAAACGTAATTGTGCTGCTCATCTTCCAGATGATACACTATTTTCCTCGTAACAGCATCTATCACTTCCCCGCTGGAAGGATATGCGTATTTACCATCTAAAGAGAAGCTTATCCAACCAGGCATATCTTTCAATGCTATGCTAGTCAATTGTTGGTAGGGCGGCTTTCCCTGAAATACATGCAGACGCATATTAAAGCCATCGCAGAGCCAAATTTCTTTTTCGTCTGGACTGAATGCTATGCCGTGACTAGGATTCCCATGTCGACGAACGGGGCCTTTGTTCCATCCTTCTACTACTTTACTAGCTAATTTCTTGCCTGTTTTTAAGTCCCCCACTTCAAAGCCTAAAAGGCTATCTACAGTAACTAAACCGATATTTTCCTTTCCATTGACAGTAAATGGCCGTACAAAATTACTAAATGGACCTATTTTTTGTACTAAAGTATGCTTTTGTGCATCAACTTGATATAACCAAGGATTGCCGATATCCGCTAAATAAACGTATTGACCCGACAAGCCATATAAGGTATTATGAGCTCTTTTAAAGCCTTTCAAGATCTGAATGATAGCTCCTGTTTCGCAATTGACTACATTCCAAAAATCCTTTTCTAAAGAAGGCAAATACATGGTTTTACCATCAGGAGATATCGACATACGGTCGCATCCCCCAGCAAAGGGGATCTCCCAAATTACTTTTTCCGTACCCAAGTCAATACGCTGCAAGGACTCCAAGGTACTTACATAAATACTGTTTAAAGGAATACTTACCGCAATTCCTTTCACGTTGGAAGGTTTACCTGAGGGATGGAATCCCTGGGTTTTAATTCGTTTAACAAATCGATGCTTATTATTGATGTCAAAAACCAATATTCCATGACCACCATATCCTAAGTAGTCCCTAATACCTGGCGTAGCCACATAGAGATAGCGCTTAGTATTGTTTTGTGCAACCAAGGAAAAGCCTAGCGTGAAGCTCATCATCAAAAGCAGTATAAATCGAATGGTTTTCATGGGTTTTAGGTTAAAAAAAATGAGATGAACCATTGCCTGCCCATCTCATTTCATTGTCAAATTAGATCATGATTTCGTTATTTCTTATAACTGATTTTGAAAATAGTTCCTCCTAAATCATCAGCTACATACAATGAACCATCTGGACCTTGAGCTAGACCACAAGGACGGTGTTGAACTGGGCCTGTTGGTTTCGCCAAATCTATCCCTGAAAAATTATCTGCAAAAACCTCCCATTTACCCGATGGTTTATTATTCACAAAGGGTACAAATGCTACAAAATAACCCTTTTTCAATTCTGAATTTTGACCATGAAAAGCCACAAATGCTCCATTTTTATACTTGGCAGGAAACTGGTTTCCCGTATAAAACAATACGTCGTTGGGTCCCAAGTGAGCTGGAAAAGCCACTTTAGGATTAATTGCTTTTTCTCCAGCCGTCTTCTTGCCATCTCCACCATATTCTGGAGCTAAGATTTTCTTATTTTGAAATTGATCATAATAAATGATTGGCCAGCCAGCATCATCACCTTCATGAATCTCATATAAACACTCTGCTGGAATTTCCGCACTTTGCTTGGAGGTATAGTATTGTGGATAAAAATCATGGAAGAATCCACGCCCATGAGATGTAGCAAAAAGTGTATTGGTTTTCGTATTCCAAGTAATCCCCACCGCATTTTTTAAACCCGTGATGTAGCGCTTACCATCTTGAAATTTTTGGCCTAATTGATCCGCTTTAAACTTCCAGATACCTCCAGCCGAGTCCAAAACAGTACATGGCACCATTCCTTGACCTGTACCTGGTACTCGACAAGCATCGTTCCAGGACCCAATGGTTACGTACATATTGGATTGTCTATCAAACACAAAAGGCTTGGCATTATCTCGGCCTTTATCAATCAATCCACTCACAATGTTTTCATAATGCGCCTTATCTACTTCCCATTTATCGTTCATCTTAAAACGATTGACTCCAGTATTGGAGGACGCATAAAGAAATCCATTTTGAATTTGTATACCAGTACCCACAAAATCTCCGAAGTAATTCGTTTCATCAGCCACACCATCCTTGTTCGTATCTCTCAAATGAACGATTCCTTTGCCATCCTTAAATTTGGATAATTTGGCATAAATATCGCCATTATTGGCGACCGTTAAATGACGTGTAGCTCCTAAACCTGAGGCTACAATCTTAGTACTAAATCCTGCCGGAACCTTAATAGCCGACTCCTCCACAGGCATTTTGACTGCGGGTTTGTTCGACATTAATATGCCAAGGGCTAAGGTTGCCAATACAAATTGGCTCATACTTGTTTTAAAGTTTTTCATTTTAATCTTAGAGGGTAAATGATACATTGTTTCAATATTTTTCAATTTACAGAAATCAATTAAAATTCCTACCTGCAACTATACGTATATACATCCTTACACCCGAAGGAATACTTTTTTCTGGTACATAAAATACAAGAAATACCACTTGATACCCGTATAACAGATGGCCATAGCAACAGCATTAAATGGATCTCCCAGCAATTGACCTAACCAATGGAAAAGACTGTCTGTACTGTATTCCCAATTAATAAATACACCCGACATATAAATCAAGATGGAATTCATTCCGATGATACGGAAGAAAAAAGACCACTTTTGATAACCCTTCACATCGATGATGTAATAAAATAAAGACAATAGCAACAAGCTAATCCCACCCACCATCAAGACAAATGAACTGGACCAAAGATTTTTATTAATAGGGAAGTCGATATTCCAAATCAAAGCCATCACGATAAATAAAACACCAAACATGGCCATACGTTTCGTCTTTTGAACACCAGTGCTAGAATCATTTTTTAAATAATTACCTGTCAAAATACCCAGCAAGCCTGTGGAAATCGCAGGAATGGTCGAAGTAAACCCTTCAGGATCATGATTTCCCTTATACAAACGACCTGGCATGATTAATCGATCCATGTAGGAGGCGAAATTCCCTTCTTGACTTAAATCTCCTGCTGGAAAACCTGGCGCAGCATTAAACTTCAATAACAAATAGTAAAACATCAAAATCCCTCCAAACCAGATTGCTTGAACCATGGGTCTTTTGGTATATAAATAAATGATGTTAGCAAACATATAACCCAAACCAATCCGAGCCAACACACTTCCAAAGCGAATTTCTTCGATGGGTTTAATTTCCAATCCATTATTATACACCACACCCAATAATGCCAAAACCAAACCACGTTTAATCACCTTGAGCAATAATTGTTCCCGATTTTTACCTTTTTCTATTTCTTTTCCTAAGGAGAAAGGAGTAGCCACACCAGCCATGAATAGGAAAAGAGGGAAAATTAAATCATAAAATCGGAAGCCATGCCATTCTGGATGAGAGAATTGATGCGCAAAGAAACCCCAAATAGGCGAATCAGTAGCCTTGAACATGGTGTGAAATACTTCGTCAGCTCCCATGATCCAAAACATATCGAAACCCCGTAAGGCATCTAATGAATATAGGCGATTGGAGCTTAAGCTGCTTTGATCTAAATTAGGTAAGGTAGACATATGATAGGTTTAGAATTTTCACAAAGTTATATAAAATGGCTACATTAAGCCTATTGATGGCCTATTTAGGCCAATTTAATTACGATTTTTTCGCTTTTGCCTGTGCAGCTAATTCCTTGATGGCATGTACCATTTTATCCAAATCCTTCAATCGAGTATAGACGTGAGGGGTTACTCGGACACAAGAAATGTTTTCCCAAACAATACCCACCGTATGGATTTTGTATTTGGTAAATAAAGCACTATCCAGTTCAGCTATGGTCATTCCATCAATACTCACTCCAGCAATGGCACAAGAATAGGCTGACTTAAAAGAGGTATGAATCTTTACCCCAGGCACATCTTTTACCTGCGTGGTCCAATAGTTTTTCAAATAACGAATACGCTCTTCTTTCCTTTTAGAACCTATGGCATTATGAAAATTGATGGCCTCTCCTATTCCTTGTTCAATGGGGAAACTTCTGGTTCCCAAGGTTTCAAACTTACGGATATCCGTTCCTCGGGGTTTATCATTACATACCAAAGGCCAAACTTTTTCAATGTTACCCTTTTTAATCCAAAGCATACCCGAACCAATGGGCGCTGATAAAAACTTATGCAATGAGGTTCCAAAATAATCACATCCTAAATCAGGAATTTTAAAATCCAATAAACCAAAGGTATGGGCACCATCCACGATTACTTCTAAACCATGTTTTTTCGCCATAGCACAGATTTTGGCAACAGGCATGATTTGACCCACCCAATTGATGATATGAGTAATGTGCAACATCTTGGTTTTAGGGGTGATAGCTTTTTCAAATGCATCCACAATCTGGGCATCATTTTCAATAGGAAAATCAAAGCTCAATTGAGTATACACAATCCCATCACGCTGCGCCCTTTGTCGCCAGGCATTAATCATATTTGGGTAATCTTGTTTGGTCCCGATAATCTCATCTCCCGCTTTAAAATCCAATCCAAAAATAACGGTATTTAAGGCTTCGGTGGCATTACGGTTGATGGCAATTTCTTCCTTATCGCAACCCGCCAATTCGGCTAATTTCTCCCGCAAAGGTTCTCTGCCTTGATCTAAAACCCGCCACATGAAATAGGATGGGCCTTCATTGGATAATTTATTGTAGCGTTCTACGGCCTCTTGTACAATCCTTGGACTAGGACTCACTCCTCCATTATTTAAATTGATGATGTTCGGACTGGTGGTATAGCCCTGCTGTACAAAAGCCCAAAAATCTTCGTCTTCCGCTAGCTGTGCAGGAGAGACATGCTGCTTAGCTTCCAAAATGCGCTTAAAATCAGCTGCATGGTTTTGTTGGAATAAACTAGAAGCAGAAAAGGCACTACTCATCAGGCCTAAGGATTGTACAAATTTTCTTCGGTTAGTCATAGGTTTAGGTTTTAAAGCAATTTAATAAAACAACACCTCATCTAGCTTAATAATCGCAGGATTAGTTTTGTCTTTGACATAGGCTGGGAAACGCTTAATGCGTTTGGCCAACATACGGTAATGAGTAAAATTCCCTTGTGGCAAAGGAATATTAATGGCTTGCGGGGAATATCCTCCATTCTCATCAGGCTGTTCCGGTTTCACTGAGGTTAATTTCTTCAAGGCTTTGGCTGAATTACCTGCCCAAATTTCTATTTCCAAAGGCGGAAAAATATTGGAATCCTGCTTCCTCAAATAACTCACCGTCACACCTTTCACGGTCTTAGCCTGTTTAAACTCAAATAAGGCATCCACATCTTGTTGCTGAAATCCAATCCAAGTATCATTCGCCAATCCTCGGGTATCTCGCTTCCCTTGTATCAAATCTTTGAGCGTGGACGCTCCCTTAGCCTGCCATTTAGCCTCCGCTTGCGTCGTTAAGTAGACAGAATCTGGCACAAAGCGATATTTATAAAACGTATTTTTCACTACTTTACTGGCTAACCAGCCGGGTTTAGTGGCCAAAGCCTTAACTACAGTAAAGAAAGGAATATCAATAGGTCCAGCTGTTACTAAAGTTCCCAAGGAATCAGGTTCCAGTTCTTTGTCCAAGGTATAATGAATGGTGGTTCCTTGAATGGTATGCTTATAAACTACTTTTTCCTGGGGTCCTAAAAAGAAATTCTCATTCACCAAAATGGGCGGATTTATCATCAATTTTTCATCCGTTGGAACAAATCCCTCCTCCCAACGAATTTTAGGGAAAGTCTTTTTCCAACTAGCAATTTGTTCTGATGCTATGCCCGTATTCCAAATGAACACTTCCTTTAAAAGAGGTAATTGTGTTATGAGTGGCTGCAATTGATTGGCTGAAATTTTTGTTCCCGAAAGCGACAAAGACACTAATTTCTTATTAGATATCAATGCTTTCAAATTAGCTCCCGTAATTTCCGTAAAATTCAAATTCAACTTTTCCAGATTAGGAAATTGAGCCAAAAGAGGCAGATTTTCATCCTTGATGGGCATTTTGGCTACATTGATTCCAACAACCTGATCTGCCACTTTACTTAATTTCTCTAAGGTCTTAATGTCAAATCGTTTGGCTACATAAAAATCGGCTTGCAAGGCTGGCGCATCACTGGATAAGGGATACACGGAACAAAAGGGACTATTCACTGCTTTCAAATCAGATTCACTGGCAGCTGAAAAAGGATATTCTCTTTTGGGTATTTCAATGCTAGCTGGTGTAGCAAATAAGCTAGCAACGAGTTTGCTTACTTGTAAGGCTGGTGCGTAAGCTTTAATCTTTTTATCTAGTGATGCTCCCTCTTTCACCCAAGCTTCTAGAAGTAAAATCTCATCAGGAGTCAATTGGCTTTTCCCTTTAGGTGGCATATGTTCTTTATGTTCCAAAGGCAAATGCGCGCGTTGTAAAAATAAACTCTTTGACACATCTCCAGTTTTCCAAAGATCGCCATGCTTACCACCTTGGAGCATCTTGGCTATGGAGCTCATATTGAGCTGCCCCTTCGTTTTTTGATCATTGTGACAAGAAACACATTTTTTCTCCAACATGGGCTGAATAGCTCCTTCAAATAAAGCAGATTCTCCCGTAGGGGCTTTTCGCTCACTTTCTGGCTGCCATAATTCCGTCAGATAATTTTCTCCATGGGTAATATTGGCTCCACCATGACCTGCCAAACTTAAGAGTAACACTCCTACTAATGACCCGACGAATGCCTGAGATGGAGTGACTAATAAACGATCAAACAGGATTAATAGTAACAAATACAACCAAGCCACAGCTAAGCCAGCCCACTGATGAAACATGATTAACTCAGGTTCAAATCCAGATTCCTGCGATAAAAAGAAACCCAATAAGGCAGCAATAGCTGCAAAAATGGCCGTTAAATAGAGCACAAAGCGAAAAGAAAGATAAAAAGTATGTTCCCCTAAAGGCCTCCGCAAAAGATGTACGAAAGGAAGCAATACTCCCAAGCCAATCGGCAAGTGTAAAATCAATGGATGAAACCGACCAAGCAATTGAAATGCCCAAGGCAAATTTACCTGATCTTGCCAAAAAAGTAAAAAAAGCAATAAGGCATGTAGAAAGATTAAACCACTCAACAAGATGCTGTACCAAGAAGATAATTGTTCTTTATTCATCCCATTTATGCCAAAAGTCCTGGGATTACATTGCCCGAAACGTCGGTTAATCGATATCTCCTTCCCAAATGTTTATAGGTCAATTGTTCATGGTTAATTCCCATCAAGTGCAAAACCGTAGCATGAAAATCATGAATATTCACGGGGTCTTTGGCCACATTATATCCAAATTCATCTGTTTCGCCATACACTGTACCCGGCTTGGTGCCTCCTCCTGCCATAAATATACTGTAAGCTCTTGGGTGATGATCTCGACCGTAATTATCGGGTGTAAAATTACCTTGACAATAATTTGTCCTACCAAATTCCCCTCCCCAAATTACCAAGGTTTCATCCAAAAGCCCCCTTTGCTTCAAATCGGTGATTAATGCTGCCGAGGCACGGTCTACATCCTGTGCCTGCATGCCCATCTCGTTCGGTAAATTTCCGTGGGAATCCCAACCTTGATGATATAATTGAACAAAGCGTACACCGGATTCCGACAATTTTCTAGCCAACAAAGCATTGGCAGCATAAGTGCCTGGTACAAGGCAATCAGGGCCATACATTTTAATGATGTGATCAGGCTCTTTGGATAAATCGGTCAATTCAGGTACCGCTGTTTGCATGCGATACGCCATTTCATATTGTTGGACTTTAGCTTGAATTTCAGGATCACCACTTTCATCAAATCCCAATTGGTTCAATTCAGCTAAATGATCCAACATCCGCCGACGATCTTGTTTATCAATTCCTTCGGCATCATTTAGATATAAAATGGGATCTTCACTGGAACTAAATACCACACCTTGGTGGGTAGAATCCAAAAAACCGTTTGTCCAGAGCTTGGAATAAACCCCTTGACCATTTCCTCTTCCTCGCGATAAGAGCACACAGAAAGCAGGTAAATTTTTATTCTCACTTCCTAAGCCATAGCTCATCCAAGCACCCATGCTAGGTCGATTCCCCACTTGAGCGCCCGTTTGTAGAAAAGTCAAAGCAGGGTCATGATTGATCGCATCCGTATTCATAGTACGAACGATACAAATATCATCCGCTATTTTGGCAATATTGGGTAATAAATCACTGATATACGCTCCCGATTGTCCATGCTGACGAAAGTTATAATAAGAACCCATCAATGGAAACTTGGTTTGACTGGCCGTCATGCCCGTTAGGCGCTGACCACCTCGAATAGACTCAGGTAAATCCTGACCCATCATTTTGGTCAATAAGGGTTTATAATCAAAAGTTTCATATTGAGAAGGTGCTCCATTTTGACATAAATAAATAATTCTCTTAGCCTTAGGGGCATATTGGGCTAATCCCAAAGGGCTAGAGGGTACATCTGTTCCGTCTCCCTTCCAAATTTTGGGAATCAACAAAGACCCTAATGCTAGGCCACCAATTCCAGCAACGGCTTTTCCAAAGAAATGCCTTCTGGTGATATTCAGTCTATTTTTTAAAAACTCATTTTCCATAGATGAAAAGGTTTACACCCGCATTAAAGTTTCTTCCATATTGTAAATCATCTGAATCGTTTGCATCAAAGCCGCAGTAAATGGATTAGCCAAGGCTTGGTTTTTTTGATATTCCCCTACCTTCATCAATGACTTGATTTTGGTAGGCTTTTGCTGAAATTCCAATTGTTCTGCCTCCAAGTATTTCTTCAAAATGGCCAGTTCCTTGGCTTGTGGTGTTCGGCACACTATTTTCCGAAATACTCGACTCAATACTTCATCTACAGGAAGTTTCAGCTTGGCCATATTTTCTGCCAATACGCGGGAACTTTCAGATACATGTGGGTCATTCATCATGACCAATGCCTGCAAGGGTGTATTGGTTCTACCTCTTTGTACTTCACATTGATCCCGATTACTCGCATCAAAAATCAACATGGAAGGTGGCGGCACCGTACGTTTGATGAACACATACATCCCTCGTCGATACAAATCTTGCTGGTGATCTTGAATGTAAGTCATCAAAGATCCACGACCCGAAGAGGCTACTTCCCAAATCCCCTTAGGTTGATAAGGTTTGATGCTTGGGCCACCTATTTCAGGATTTAAAATATCAGCACTAGCTAATACGTGGTCGCGCACATTTTCCGCTGGAATACGTAATCGCGGAGCATGGGATAAGTACATGTTATCAGGATCTACCTTCAAATGCTCCGATTTTATCATAGAGGACTGTCGGTAGGTAGCTGAGCTTACTATTTGCTTCACCAAACGCTTGATATTCCAGTGGTGCGACTTAAAATCAACGGCCAGCCAATCCAAAAGTTCAGGGTGAGTTGGTAATTCTCCCTGCATACCAAAGTCACCAAGCGTCTTAACGATCCCTCTCCCAAAAAACTGAAACCAAATTCGGTTTACAAATACCCGTGAGGTCAGTGGGTTTTGATCATCTACTAACCATTTGGCAAGCCCTAAGCGGTTCTTTGCATATTTTTGAGGTGAAAAAGGTAAAATACTTTTGGGGATACCTACCCCTACCGGTTCACCGTGGGCATCGTAATTTCCCCGGTTTAGTACATAGGTTGGCCGCCAATTACTGGAATCCTTCATCACCATCACTTCTACGGCGGCTGTATCTCGCTTATTGATGAATTTCAAAATAGAAGCCACTTCTTGGCTCGTAATTTTGATATTAGGAGGATCGGCAAAAGAGGCATCAATGGTTCCAAAAAGACCTTTTTCAGGTACTTGATTGAAAAAGGCATAGGTGCTATAATAATCCTTTTGTGAAATGGGATCGTATTTATGGTCGTGGCATTTAGAGCACTCAAAAGTGAGAGCTAAAAATGCTTTCCCAAATGTACTTGTCCGATCATTCACATATTCTACACGGTACTCTTCATCTATTACCCCACCTTCTTGGGTGATTTTATGGTTTCGATTAAAGCCCGTGGCCAAAACCATTTCTTTGGTAGCATGAGGAATCAAGTCGCCAGCCAACTGCCAGGTCAGAAATTTAGAATACGAATAATTGGAATTAAAGGCATGAATGACCCAATCGCGCCAAGGCCACATAGTCCTTAATCCATCGTCTTGATATCCATGTGAATCCGCGTATCGAGCCACATCCAGCCAATAGGTGGCCATTTTTTCTCCATAGTGCTTGTTAGCCAAAAGTTCATCTACAATTTTTTCATACGCTTTTGGACTACTATCTTTCAAAAAGCGATCTTGCATTTCCAAGCTTGGAGGTAGCCCAGTTAAATCAAAGCATACTCGCTTTAATAGGCGCTCTTTGTCGGCTTCATCACTAGGACTAAGTCCCTTCTCTTTCATTTTGGCATACGTAAAATGATCGATGGGGTTATGCACCCAGGACGCATCAGCCTCAGGAATTTCAGGTGTTTTAGGGGCTATAAATGCCCAATGGGGCTTGTATTTGGCTCCTTGCTCAATCCACTTTTCTAATAGCTCAATTTCATGAGGACTTAATGTCAAATTGGATTTCATGGGTGGCATCCGCTGGGAGGTATCTTTGGCGGTAATTCTAGCCATTAATTCCGATGCTTCAGGATTACCTGGAACAATAGCATGAGCTTTGGCATTATCTTTAAATGCAGCATAAGCCCCCTCTGGGGTATCTAAACGTAAATTAGCTTCCCGTTTATTGGCATCAGGCCCATGGCATTTAAAACAGCGGTCTGATAGTATGGGTCTAATGTGATAGTTAAAATCCACTACATCGGGGATACGGGCATCATCTGCCCGAGAGCTCGTGCATCTCCAGCTCGTATAAGCTAGGATACTGAAAGCTGCTAGAATAAGGATGAATCGAATTGATTTAACGCGCATGGCTATCATGATTTAATGTATTATTTCCATGATAAACATTCCATTTCATTGAGTTCTGGACCTCCCCCTCGATTGGCACTTCCTGCTACTACATAAATTTTACCTTTCCAATAAACTACCCCTGTTCCATGTCTGCCTTGCCGTAAATTAGGTAGACTGGACCAAGTACCTGTTCGAGTATCTAATACTTCTACTTCAGAATGGGCAGGAACTTGTTTGACACTTTCTCCATTCATCACTACCAAGTAAGGACCATTAACGATGGATGACGTACCGGCCCGTAAAGTAGGAAGACCTTCGGCCAAAGTTGACCATTGATTGCTTTTGAAATCAAATACATCCACTTCCTTGATACACAGATCTAGTACTTTGCCAATTTTGGCATGCGAAGTACGCCCTCCTGCCACATAGGCTTTGTCTTTACCGACCATCACGGCTTGGAAATGATCTCGAGCTCTAGGTGCATCTGGAAGTATTTTCCAAGTATTGGTTTTGGTATCGTATTCATCAAACCACTTGACATGTCCATCATAATGGCCATCCATGATTCCAGCCACTAAATAGATTTTATTACCCCGAGTAAATACGCCAACAGACCCTCTCAAACGATCGGCAGGAATGCTAGCACCTTCTCTCCAGGTTTTAGTTTTGGGATTAAATATCAAAAATTGAGGAATTGGTTTTTCATGTGGATAATTACCTGTTAAAGCACCAACCACATAAATTTCATGCTGAAATGAAATGGCCTGAAAATGATGAAATTCCATGGGTGCATCAGCTAGAACTGTCCAATTGGATGTTTTAGGATCAAACTCTTCTATAGGTCTTTTTCCCCTACCACCTAAAGCATAAAATTTTCCATCGCATTCCACCATGGAACTTTCATGTCTTTTTTGTGCAGCTTGTTGAGATGTGAGGATGTTCCAAGAATTGGGGGAATCCTGCGCAGACACACTCCAAGAGATTAGCCCAAGGCAAATCAAGAGAATTTTTTTCATGGTTTAATAGGTTTGAAAGTCTAATGTAAAAAAAATATAGAAATGTTCCTCTTTTTTAAGCAGATAGACCTAGATAAAATTTCGACAAATTCTTTTTAGATTAGGGCTAAATTTACTAGTAAATTTGACTCTTTAATCCTACAAAAATGTATAAACGACTCAGTATTTTAGGCGGAATTGCGGTGGCATCCATCAGCATCATGTCATTAACCAATGCACCGAAAGAAGCCTTAGTGGACGAATCCACAGAAAAAACGTATACACAATATTGTTCTAGTTGCCATGGAGAAAAAGTAGATGCCTTTGTGGATCGTACTTGGAAACATGGGAAAAGTAAACCAGAGTTGATTGCTTCCATTACTAATGGTTACGCAGATTTTGGGATGCCTTCTTGGAAAGCAGCTTTAAGTGCAAAGGACATCGAAAAATTAGCTGATCTAATTACCGAAAAATTAGCCAGTGTAGATCAATATAAATTTGCCAATAAGCCTTCTTCCAATGTATTTAAATCCGAGGGAATGACCGTGGTGTTGGACACGATTGTCACAGGATTAGAAAGCCCATGGGGATTTGCTCAATTACCCAATAAGGATTATTTAATCACTGACCGTGCGGGCACCTTGTATCTAGTTGACCAAAACCAACATAAAACCCCCATCAAAGGAACTCCCGCAGTGATGGCTAGAGGTCAAGGCGGATTATTGGATGTGGTTTTACATCCCAACTATGCTTCCAACGGATGGGTTTATATGTCCTATTCCAAATTTAAAACAGAGGGTGGTCAAACAGTCACAGCGACAGGTATTGTGAGAGGAAAAATCAAAAACAATGAATGGGTAGAATCTCAAGAAATTTTTGAATCACTACCTTATACCAAGACCTTTCACCATTTTGGTTCACGGATAGCCTTTGACAAACAAGGATATTTATTCTTTAGTGTAGGTGAACGAGGAATGGAAAAAGTATTCCCACAAGAGACAGATAATGATAATGGTAAAATTCATCGATTGAATGATGATGGAAGTATTCCAAAAGATAATCCCTTTGTTGGAAAAGATAAAGCTAAATTTCATCACAGTATATATTCGTATGGACAAAGAAATCCCCAAGGCTTAACTTTGAATCCGTCTACAGGCGCTATTTGGGAAACCGAACATGGCCCACGTGGAGGAGATGAAATCAATATCATCCAAGCTGGTAAGAATTATGGCTGGCCTACCATTTCTTATGGAATTAATTATGATGGTAAACCCATCACGAATATTTCTAAGAAAGAAGGCATGGAACAACCCATCACCTATTACCTTCCATCCATTGCACCTTCTGGTTTGGCATTTGTAAATAGTGATAAATACCCAGCTTGGAAAGGAAATTTAATGATCGGTTCTTTACGCTTTAATTACATGAATCGGGTCGTGGTTAAGAATAACAAAGTCGTTTCGCAAGAAAAGCTACTAGTTAATTTGGGCCGTATGCGTAATGTAAAAATGGGTGTAGATGGTTATTTGTATGTAGGAGTTGAAAATCCTGGCATGGTTTTCCGTTTAAGACCACAATAAAGCAACATTTTAGGATTGTTTGAAACAACGCTGGCAAGGTTTAGAACCTTGCCAGCGTTGTTTTTTTACATGCCAAACGAATGAGAATTCATATCTATAGTCCAATTTATTGATATCCAATTTTCCATAACCAAGGCAGGCATTTTACATTTTGCCCTTGCTATTTACCACTCATCCAAAACATTTTATTGTTTATCATATAGTACTATGTATAACAAAGTACCTAGTATAGCTTTGCATTGTCAAAAGAGAGACATGCAACCTTTGGGTTCTTGTTTGCATCTACGACTCATTCTCTGTTTACAACCAAAAAATAATTCAATCCGCCTAATGAAAACTTTTATTTTATCTACCCTATTTTCTATTATTGCCCCCCTCCTCGCATTTGCCGATAACGGACTTTCAGCTAAAATCCGAGATGAAAAAAATCAGCCTGTTCCTTTTGCTTCTGTATTATTAAGAAAAGCAAGTGATTCCACCCTAGTAAAAGGATTTATCACCGATGAAAACGGTGAATTAAAAGCCGCCGCTTTACCCCAAGGAAACTATACCTTAAAAATTCAATTCACTGGTTATAAAGCTTATTCCAAAAAACTAGGCGAAGTCAATGCCAATACCCAATTGGATTTAGGAACTATTGCCCTTGAACCCATTTCCACTCAACTAAATGAGGTCATAGTCAAAGCGACCAAACCTTTTATCGAAAGACAATTAGACAAGACCGTGGTCAATGTAGAAAATTCCGTTATGGCAGCTGGTAACTCTGCCATGGAAGTATTAGAGCGTTCTCCAGGGGTTATTGTCGACAAAGATGGCAACATCAGCTTGAGAGGAAAACAAGGTGTCAAAGTCATGATTGATGGTAAAATATCCTATTTATCTGGTAACGATTTGAGCAACTTCTTACGCAATCTTTCTGCCGATCAAATTTCTCAATTGGAAATCATGACCAACCCTTCTTCTAAATATGATGCAGCAGGTACTGCAGGTATCATCAATATCAAAATGAAGAAGAATGTGAATATGGGCATGAATGGGTCCGTAAATGGTACCATCGGCCAAGGAGTATATACTCGTTCTAGTGCAGGTTTAAACTTAAACTACCGCAATAATGGCTGGAACATTTTTGGAAATGCCTCCTATTTTGGACGGAATAACTTACAGCACAATAACATCACTCGTTACTTCCGTGCCCAAAATGAAGTTTGGAATTCCACCACCGATTTTCCCTTCAAAGGCACATACACTTCCATGAAAGTAGGAGCAGACTGGTCAGTCAACAAAAATACAACCGTAGGAATTTTATTCTCAGGAGGCTTAAACCAAACAACCTTAAACAATGGCTTGAATCAATCTACGCAACGTAATCTGGCTACCAACGCCATCATGAGTAAATTAGATACTTATAATTCCATCGACAATCCATTCCATAACTTTGCCAATAACATCAACTTTAAACATACATTGGATAGCACTGGAAAAGAATTGACGATAGATTTAGATTATGCTCGCTACGTAGATAATAATCAAAATGATTATTTGACACAATGGTATGGCTCTGAATTTAATAAAATCAAAAATGATTCTCTTTTACGCACTGGCGCATTATCCAACATTGACCAATACTCCTTCAAATCGGATTATGTATTACCGATCAACAAAAATAGCAAATGGGGTATGGGAGTAAAATCCAGCTATGTAAAAACAGATAATGACCTTCAATTCAGAGGAAAAACAGCCAGCGATGCGGATTATACTTTCTTAAACAAACAAAGCAATCGCTTTATGTACGAAGAGCAAATTCACGCTGTTTACTTAAATACGGAACGTAAATTGGGCAAATGGAGCTATCAAATAGGCTTACGTGGAGAATGGACCATTGCTGATGGAAAATCCATGGCTTATGGAAATGCTGCTTCGGATTCATCCTTCCACCGCGACTTCAAACAACTATTCCCAAGTGCTTTTGTTCAATATGAAGCAAACAAAAACCATACCCTAGGTTTAAACTATAGCCGTAGAATTAATCGTCCAGGTTATTCCGACTTAAACCCATTCGTTTTCTTCCTAGACAACTATACCTATCGAGTGGGTAACCCGATGTTGATGCCTCAGTTAACCAATTCATTTGAATTAACTCATACATTCAAGGGAGCATTTAATACCACTTTTGGATATAGTCATACCGATGATGTGATCACTCAATTATTGAGACAAGATACAGAAGCCCGTAAAACCTATCAGACTTCCGCCAACTTGGCTCAAAGAACTTCTTACAACTTAAGTTTCTCCTTGCCAATCCCAGTGACTAAATGGTGGACAAGTAATACAGATATCCAACTGAATCGCAATGAATTAACAGGTAAAGTGGATCAAGCACAAATCAATTCCGCAGGAAATATGTTCTACATCAACTCGAACCATACCTTTACTTTAAAAAATGATATTAAATTAGAATTGGGCGGACAATATTTCTCAGGAGGATTGGAACAAGCCTTTAATTTTGGCCCTGGTGGTTCATTAAACCTAGGTATTCAAAAAACAGTCTTGAACAAAAAAGGAACCATTCGTATAAATGCCAGCGATATTTTATACACCCAAAACCCAATGGCAACAATCAAATACGGAGATATCGATATAACCGTGAAAAATAGAAATGATACTCGTGTGGTTCGATTCAATTTCACTTACCGATTTGGGAATACAGCTGTCAAAGGTGCTCGTGTTAGAAATACCGGTTTGGATGCTGAAAAAGATCGCGTAAAAAGTGCCAATTAATAACCCATTTAAATACTAAGCGACTAATAATCAATTTCTTAAAAGATGTTAAAGCTTAACAGTTTTTAACTCACCAACAAGGGCGAATCTAGATTCACCCTTGTTTTTTTGTATCCAGATTTCAATACGAATTTGGATTAGGTATTTTTTGCCGAATACATCATTCTTTTGACTATTCTCCACCACTGAATTTTTACTACATCAGGGTCATTTTTACCCTAGCATTTCTGTGTAAACTTTAAAACCAATCAAACAATCCATCTAATGAAAAACCTCTTATTAACAACCCTATGCCTTATTTTAATACAACTGACTACGTTTGGACAATCGAGTTTAAAGGCCAAAATTATAGACGAAAAAAAACAAGCTGTCCCTTATGCATCCCTATTGCTTCGAAAAAATGTTGACTCCAGTTTAATCAAGGGCTTTATCTCCGATGAAAATGGAATTTTACAGGCTCAGAATTTACCTACTGGCCGTTTTACCCTTAAAATTCAATCAACGGGCTACCAGACACGTGTGATTAAATTGGATGAAATAAAAACCAATAGCCAAATTGATCTAGGTACGATCCAACTTGAACCCAGCTCTACCGAATTAGCCAATGTAGAAATTAAAGCAATTAAACCCTTTATCGAAAATTTAGTTGATAAAACGGTGGTCAATGTAGAAAACTCAGTCATGGCCGCAGGAAATTCGGCTATGGAAGTCATTGAAAAATCTCCAGGTGTTATGGTAGATAAAGATGGAAATATCAGTATTCGAGGTAAGCAAGGAGCCAAAGTGATGATTGATGGAAAAATTTCCTATTTGACGGGGAATGATCTCAACAATTATTTGCGAAATCTAGGAGCTGATCAAATTGCTCAATTGGAAATCATCAGTAATCCTTCTTCCAAATACGATGCTGCTGGCACCGCTGGAATTCTAAATATCAAACTCAAAAAAAATTCTCAAATGGGCATGAATGGCTCTGTCAATGCTACCTTAGGTCAAGGATTTTATACACGAGGCAGAGCCGGTTTTAATCTCAATTACCGAAAAAATGACTGGAATTGGTTTAGTAATGGATCCTATGTTCATCAACCCAACATGAATACCATTGATATTACGCGTCAATTCGCCAAGCAAGGGGAAGTTTGGAATTCGAATTCCTTCTACAATTTCATCGCCCAAAATACCCAATTAAAAGCAGGTGTAGACTGGACCTATTCCCCAAAAACAACACTGGGACTTCTCATATCAGGAGGTAGAAGTCAAACCAATTTGTATAAGGGCATCAACCGTACTACACAAAGAAATTTAAACAATCAACTGTTAAGTCAATTGGACACCTATAATGACTTAGACAATCCATTTACTAACCTAGCTAATAATTTCAATTACAAACATAGTTATGACAGCACAGGGAAAGAACTAACAATTGACTTAGACTATGCTCGTTTTCATGATCAAAGCTCCAATGCATATTTAACTCAATGGTTTGGGTCAAACAATACTCCAATAAAAAGTGATTCCCTCATTCGCACACAATCATTGTCCAATATTGACCAATATTCCTTCAAGTCAGATTTTGTCCTTCCTGTAAATAAAACCACCAAATGGGGAATGGGCATTAAATCCAGTTTGGTCAAGACAGACAATGATTTACAATTTAGTAGTCGTATCAAAGAAAATCCTTCCTATACATTCCTCCATCAATTAAGCAATCGATTTCAATACAATGAACAAATCCATGCGGCTTACATCAATCAAGATAGAAAATTAGGCAAATGGAGTTACCAATTGGGATTACGAGGTGAATGGACCATCGCTCAAGGAAAATCCATCTCCTACATGTCAGATGTGCCTGATTCTAGTTTCAATCGCTCCTATTTCCAAGTTTTCCCCAGTGCATTTCTCCAATTTGAGGCCAATAAAAAACATAATTTAGGCCTTAAATACAGTCGCCGCATTGACCGCCCTCAATACAACTCCATGAATCCATTTATCTTTTACATAGATAATTACAATTATGAAGTTGGTAACCCAAATTTGTTGCCACAATTAACCAATTCATTTGAATTCACCCATACTTATGCCGGGGCTTATACCACTTCCTTGGCATATAGTCATACGGATCAGGTCATCACCCAATTACTTAAACAAGACACAGAAAAGCGAGTGACCTACCAAACGACAGATAACTTAGCCCAAAGGGTGACTTATAGTTTAGGTTTTTCATTACCCATTCCGATTAAATCTTGGTGGACAAGCAATACCGACATTTATTTAAATCATGTTGAATTGACTGGAAAACTAGATCAAACTTCCATAAATCCCATGGGAAACATGCTGTATGTAAATTCAAATCATACCTTTAGTTTGAAACATGATGTAAAAATAGAAGTAGGTGGACAATACTTTACGGGTGGACTAGAACAAGCGTTTAATTTCCAATCGGGTGGAGCCCTCAATCTTGGTATTCAGAAGTCCATTTTGAATAAAAAGGGTACACTCCGCTTGAATGCCAGTGATATCCTTTACACCCAAATCCCCAATGCCAGCATTAAATATGCCGATTTAGATGTATTTGTTAAAAGTAGAGGAGAGACCCGGGTCGTTCGCTTAAACTTTAGTTATCGTTTTGGTAATTCCAGCATCAAAGAGGCTCGCGATAGAAGTACGGGGTTGGATGCTGAAAAAGGTCGAGTAAAAAACACTAATTAACATCTTTCACGCAGCGAAAGCCCGTATGCATGAGACCAGAATCTGGGCTTGATTTCATGCGGGCTGAGCTGCGATAGGAAGCACAATAGGAATCATTACAGAGAAAGGAGCCCCCACGCATCACTTTTTTAGGTATACCAGGCTCATCAGGATCATGGCTCTTAACTGGTCCTTTCGGATTTTGCACAAGAGCCCCCCTCTTTTTTAACGTAGTATAATAATCATGACGGTAATTATCGAAACACCATTCCCAGACATTGCCAGCTACATCATATAATCCAAAACCATTGGCTGCAAATTGTTTTACAGGAGCCGTGGTATGTTGGTATCCATCCTTAGCCTCATCCTTATAAGGGAATTTACCTTGCCAAGTATTGGCTTTAAAAACACCTGATTCAATGGGCTCAGAACCCCATGGAAACTCTAGATTCTTCAGTCCACCACGAGCAGCCCATTCCCATTCAGCTTCTGTAGGTAATCGTTTACCCGCCCATCGAGCATAGGCCTGAGCATCATCCCAAGAGACCTGTACCACAGGATGATTTTCTTTACCGACAATAGATGATTGTGGCCCCTCTGGATGGCGCCAGTCAGCACCTCGTACAAATTGCCACCATTGACTATAATCCACTAAATTGACTGGACCCGTTGTAGGAACAAAAACCAAAGAACTTGGGGCTAATAAAGAATCGGGTGGACGAGGTGTGCCTGCAGGTACTTGTTTCTTCAATTCCTCCCAAGAAATTGCCTTTTCTGCTGTAGTTACATAAGCCGTTGCAGAAACAAAAGCCGCAAATTGAGCATTGGTCACTTCTGTTTCATCCATCCAAAAGGACTTCACTGCCACTCGGTGAACGGGATACTCATCTGTCCGTCCTTTTTCATCATGTGCTCCCATATCGAATACTCCCGCTGGGATTTTTTTCATTCCTAACACTACCGCTGCTTTAGCCTGATTTTTTTGAACCAAATTAGCCTTGACAAATCCCCTCTTGGAAGGTAATGGTACATGACAAGCTGCTAATGAATCCTTTTGACGCTGACTAAGCTGTGCCAACACATAAAAAGGCATGCTCAGCATGATCAAAAACATAAAAAGATTTCTCCGCCAAGTACCCCTCAAAATTAATTTCATAGAATCATTCAGGTTAATAATGAGGGAAATTAACAGAAACAAAACATATATACCAATTAATTTACCATGAAACAAGGCGTGTTCTACTAATCTGGTAGTCTAATTGACAAATCGGCACAATTTGCCTAATCCTTGTCTTCTTCTGTCCATTTATCGAAATCCTATGAATAGATGATAATCATCAGATAAAACAATCGTTTGATTGATTAGTTTTGAGAAAGTTAAACCCTTTAATCATCTATGTCGGATAAAATAAAACGTCATGAATTCCTGAAATCCCTAGGATTGAAAGGTGCCTCATTGGTAGCGGTGTATTGCGGTGCTTCTGCAGTAAGTTCATGTAAAAATGAAACAGGAATTACCCCTTCCTCCTCTGCAGATTTCACCTTAGATTTGAGTCAGGCTGCCTACTCAAAACTCAATAACGTTGGTTCATATGTGGTGACCCAAAATGTAGTCGTTGCTCGCGTGTCAAGCACCGCATTTGCAGCAGTTACCCAAATTTGTTCCCATGAAGGACGATCCGCCGTCATCTACAGTAGTGGTGGATTTTATTGTCCTGAGCATGGTGCTACATTTGATACTAGTGGAAAAGGATTAAATGCCAATGGGAGCAGAGGCTTAACTGCATACAAAACAACATTAACTGGAAATTCATTGAGAGTTTACTCCTAATTCTATATTTCTACTAAATTAACATTGATTTTCAAAAAGATTATTTAACATTAGCCATTTAATAACCCTTAATGTTCTATAATAGTATGAAAACCAATCTTAACAGAAATGAATTCTTGAAGTCATTAGGCTTCAAAGGAGCCTCGCTCATGGCAGTTTATTGTGCTGCTTCCGGCCTAAGTTCTTGTTCAAAAGAAGAAAATGTTACGCCTTCTTCGAATGTAAAACCGGGTACTCCGGCTACGGGTGTCGACTTTACACTAGACCTAACCAAAACCGATTATTCCAAATTGAATAGTCCAGATGGTTTTGTCATTGTCAATCAAATCGTGGTAGTTCGTGTCAACTCAACTACCTTTTCGGCGGTGACCCAAGTTTGTTCCCACGAGGGAAATGTGGCCATTAGTTATGCCAATGGTGGCTTCAATTGTTCGGTACATGGCGCCATGTATGACATTAATGGAAAAGGCCTGAATGCAGAAGGGGCCCGAGGATTAACTACTTATAAAACAGCCTTAACAGGCACTAACCTGAGAGTATTCTCATAAAATAACATACCTATGAAGAAAATATCCTTCCTACTGCTCTTCTTAAGTGGTATGGGTTATGCCTCTATGGCCCAAGATGATTTGATGGCCATGCTAGATAAAGAAGCATCCAAAGATAAAGTGTATACCCAAGCTACCTTCAAAGGTTCTCGTTTAATCAACGGACAAACTATGGAGACTATCGCCAAAAAGCATTTAAATTTTTGGATATCTCACCGTTTTGGTGCTGTCAATTCTGGATTTTTAGAAAACTTTTTTGGTTTGGATGAAGCTCGAATCCGACTGGGGCTTGAATATGGTATCACCGATCAATGGTTGTTAGGAGCTGGTCGTTCCTCCATTGAAAAAAGCTATGACTTTTATACCAAATACAAGATACTGAGGCAATCTAACCAAATGCCTGTTAGTGTGGCGGCTTATGGAAGTTTAGTCATTAATTCCATGCCTACCGGATATACCATGTCGAGTGGTACCTTGATGCGTTTTTATACTAATCAACAAAGACAAAGCTATGTAGGGCAAGTATTAATCGCTCGGAAGATGAATGAAAAGCTTTCCTTACAAGTTATGCCCACTATTTTACATAACAATCTAAGTGAGTCCACTTATCACAACAATGACATTGCTTCTCTTGGATTTGGAGGGAGGTATAAATTGAGTAATCGCTTGAGTATATCAGCCGAATATTACAAAAACTTGGTTGATCAAAATGCTTACCTAGCTAAATCAGGTGAAGTATACCCATATCATGATTCATTTGCCTTAGGCTTTGATATTGAAACGGGAGGACACGTATTTCAATTGCACTTCTCTAATTCCCGAGGAATGATTGAAAAGCATTTTATAGGTCAAACAACGGGTACATGGGCGAATGGAGACATATTTTATGGATTCAATATCGCTAGGACATTCAGTTTTGATCCAGAAGCAAAAAAAACACACAAATAACCCCTATATGAAACGTTTATTCATAGCAACTTTGCTCATGTGCGCTGTGGCGATATCCTATACTGCCCAGGCTCAATTGTACCAAGCTCAAAGTGGTGAGATTTCCTTTTTTTCTAAAACTCCTTTAGAAAATATTGATGCCTTGTCTAAAAGTGTCAATAGCATCATCAATGTAGCAACCAACGAAATTGCGGTACAAATGCGAATTACCTCATTTGTATTCCCTAATAAGCTCATGCAGGAACACTTTAACGAGAACTATTTAGAAAGTGAAAAATTCCCCATGGCCTCATTTAAGGGAAAAATCAAAGAAGCGGTAGATCTAAAAAAGGCAGGGACATATCCCGTAACGGCCACTGGTACTGCCAATATACATGGTGTTACTAAACCCATTGAAATTAAAGGAACCATCATTTCAGATGGGAACCAATTACAATTGAGTAGCCAGTTTGACATTCGATTACAAGATTATCAAATTGACATACCCAAAATTGTATTTGCAAAAATTGCAGAAGTGATTGAAGTAAAAAGTAAAATACAGTTTACCCAAAAGAAATAAATGAAATACCAGTTCCTTGTAATGAGCTTAGTCACCTTATTTATGGTGGCTTGCCTAAGTGATAAAAACAGTCCCCTCCCTGCTACTCAAACAGGTACGGGGAACAATACTGGGGTAGAATTACCCAATTCTACCTCTACTTGTGATACGAATACCATCACGTTTGACAAATCCGTTTGGCCTATACTCCAGTACAATTGCACCTCTTGCCATAGTGGTGCCATTATATCTGGAGGGGTAGATTTTAGTACTTACGACAAAATTGTACCCTATATTAAAAATGGGAAACTGTATGGTTCCCTTACCCATGCTAGTGGCTATTCAGCCATGCCCAATGCCACTACCACTTTATCCAAATGTGATGTAAGCACTATAAAGAAATGGATTGTGGGCTCCTACCCTTCAGGAAGCATTCTAGTCAATTTGAATCCCACCAACCCCGTGAACCCTGTGGTTACAGCTAGTCCTACCGAACCTCCTGTGAATCCTCCAGCGGTTACTTGTGATCCAAATTTGGTGTATTTTCAACAAAAAATTCTTCCTATTATCATTTCTAACTGTGCCATGAGTGGCTGCCATGATGCCATTAGTAAAAAAGAAGGAGTACAATTGACGGATTACAGCAACATCATGAAATCGGTTAGGGCTGGAGATCCTACTAATAGTAAATTATATAAAAGTATTATTCGAACAGATGATGAACGTATGCCTGTTCCACCTATGGCCCCATTAAATACTGATACCAAAACCGCTATTTTCAATTGGATTAAACAAGGTGCGCTCAATAATTCATGTGAGCCCAGTGGAAGTGCTTGCGTCACCACCAATATTAGCTTTACTAGCACAATACAAACGATCTTAAAAACAAATTGCGTAGGTTGCCATAGTGGAACAGCGGCATCTGCAGGTATTGATCTAAGCACTCATGCCAATGTTTTGAAAGTAGTTAGTAATGGTAAGCTGTATGGATCAGTGACTCATAGTGCAGGTTTTGTACCTATGCCCAATGCTAGCACAAAAATCTCTAGCTGTGAAATTAGCCAGATTAAGTCCTGGATAGATGCTGGCGCTTTGAACAACTAAACTTCAATGACAACACCCCTACAATGCCTAAGAATGGAAACATCTCATTCTTAGGCATTTATATTTGATTGAAGATAAAAAATAAAAGAATATATAATCTATTATTTAACTATACTATTAATTTCAAATAGATTGATTAAATTCGGGCATTAAACCTTGTTTATGAAAAAATATACACTTTTCACATTAATCGCCCTTTTGTCTGCATTTGTTAGCTTTTCTAAAGTACCCAAACCAAAGAAACCGAACGTCATCTTAATCCTCATGGATGATTTAGGTTACGGAGATTTGAGTTGCTATGGTGCGCTGCAATATGAAACGCCCAACATCGACCGAATGGCCAACCAAGGAATTCGTTTTACCAATTTCTTGTCGGCACAAGCTGTTTGTAGTGCTTCCAGGGCTGGGATTTTAACAGGATGCTACCCCAATCGGGTCGGTATTTCGGGAGCCTTATTCCCTAATTCCCCTGTTGGATTAAGTCCAGATGAAGAAACTATTGCGGAAATCTTAAAAGATCAAGGCTACGCAACGGGCATGTTTGGAAAATGGCATTTGGGAGACAAAAAAGAGTTTTTGCCCAAGCAACAAGGATTCGATGAATATGTAGGCATCCCCTATTCCAATGATATGTGGCCAGTGGATTTAGAAGGTAAACCTATCACCAAACTGGGTGCATATAAGCAAGATTTACCTGTACTTTCTATATATGAAGGAGATGAGCCAAGCATCTATTTGAGAAATTTAAAAGACCAAGAACAAATCACTCGCGTATTAACCCAGCGTTCGGTACAATTCATAGAGAAGAATAAAAACAAGCCATTTTTTGTTTATATACCTCATTCCATGCCCCATGTTCCCATTGCGGCTTCGCCAGCATTTCAAGGGAAAAGCAAACAAGGACTTTACGGAGATATGATGTTGGAAGTGGATTGGTCCATCGGTGAAATCATCAAAACCTTAAAGAAAAACCACTTAGAGGAGAACACTTTAGTCATTTTCACCAGCGACAATGGCCCTTGGTTAAATTATGGCAATCACGCTGGTTCAACCAATGGCCTTAGAGAAGGGAAAGGCACTTCATTTGAGGGTGGACAAAGAGTTCCATTCATCGCCTATTGGAAGGGGAAAATACAGGCAGGTCAAATTTCCAATAAACTAGCCGCGGCCATTGATGTACTACCGACTATTGCACAGGCTACCCAAGCCAAGCTACCCAAAAAGAAGATTGATGGCGTGAGTATTTGGCCCATTTTACAAGGAGACAGCCAAGCTGAGCCGAGAAAAGATTTTCTGTATTATTACCGCAGAAACAACTTAGAAGCTGTTAGAAAAGGAGATTGGAAATTAGTTTTACCTCACCCAGGAAGGACCTATGAAGGTTTCTTACCTGCCAATGATGGTTTAGCTGGCCAAGTCAATGAAAATGCTCCGGTTCCTCAGGGGCTCTATGATTTAAGAAGAGATCCAGGTGAGCGATATGACGTACAAGCTAAATATCCAGATAAAGTAAAGGACCTCTTACTATTAGCGGATCGAGCTCGAGAAGAACTAGGGGATGATTTAACACAAAAAAAAGGAAAGGAAAACCGGGAAATAGGCCGTATAAAAAAACCGAATGTGGTCTATATTTATGCCGATGATTTAGGATATGGGGAGTTGGGTGCTTATGGTCAAAAAATCATCAAAACACCTTATCTAGATGCCTTGGCAAAGCAAGGAATTAAATTCACTCAACACTATACTTCTGCTCCAGTATGCGCCCCTGCACGTTGCATGCTATTAACGGGAAAGCATGCTGGGCATTCCCAAATTCGGGGAAACCATGAATTAGGTGGCTTTACAGATGAAACCGAAAGAGGTCAAATGCCCCTGGAAGCAAACACGTTTACTTTAGGTACATTAATGAAAAATGCCGGATATCAGACTGCTGCCATTGGAAAATGGGGATTGGGAATGGCCAATGGTTCGGGTAATCCCAATGCTCATGGATTTGATTATTTTTATGGACTATTGGATCAAAAACAAGCCCACAACTACTATACTACCCATTTATGGGAAAATGGAAAGTGGGATACCTTGAATAATAAATACATCAACGTTCATCAATTCCAAGGTAAAGGTGCACCAGTGGGCATCGATTTCAAGCAATTCCAAGGCAAAGAATATGTGGTTGATAAAATGATGGATAAGGCGCTGAGCTTTGTTGAAAAAAACAAACACCTGCCATTCTTCCTCTACTTACCATTGCCCCTGCCCCACGTTTCTTTGCAAGCACCCGATGAAGCCATCAAGCCCTATGTTGGGGTTTTCCCAGATAGCGCTTATTTAGGTAAAAAAGGATATACTCCCACTGCTCATCCCAGAGCTACCTATGCGGGCATGATTTCCTATTTAGATACGCAGGTTGGGCGACTCGTAGAGGCCTTAAAAAAGTATAAAATCGACAAGCAGACCATTGTATTCTTTTCTTCTGATAATGGAGCCACCTTTGATGTGGGAGGAGTAGATACAGAGTTCTTCCAAAGCACTGCTGGATTAAGAGGAAGGAAACAAGATGTATATGAAGGTGGTATTAGAGAACCATTAATCGTTTCTTGGCCGGGAGTAATCCCAGGTGGTCAAATAAATCACTTACCTTCGGTTCAGTATGATATGATGGCCACTTTAGCTGAGTTAACAGGTCAACACGTTGCCGATACCGATGGAATCTCTTTTTTACCCAGTATTCTAAAAAAAGGAGAGCAGAAACAACGCCCTTTCATCTATTTTGAATTTCCAGAAAAAACAGGTCAAGTAGCCATTAGAATTCAGCAATGGAAAGGAGTTAAATCCAACTTAAAGAAAAACAGACAAGATCCTTGGGAGATTTATGATTTGGACAACGATCCATATGAGAAGAAAAATGTAGCGGACCTGCATCCAGAATTAATTCCACAACTAGATGCCATCCTAAAACGCGAACACCGTGCAGCGAAAATACCGAGTTGGGAGATTATCAATTTTTGAGAAATAAATGTCGGATTTCATTCGTTGGTTTTTTTGAATGAAAAATCAATACCTAGTAAAAATCAACGCTGTCAAGGTTTGGAACCTTGACAGCGTTTAGGAAAAAACTAACAATTCTACGTTTATTTCAATCCCACAGGGCAATAATTAATTTTTAAGGCATCCATACCTGGTAAAATTCCTTTTACCCTACAAAGGAAATCATCATAATCTTTGGGCTGTTTAGGGGACCATGAAATTTCAGATAAGGCCAATGCTCTTGGGAAGGTCATGTATTCAGCATAAGCAGGAGTACTGATGTATTCCGTCCAAACGTTCGCTTGTATACCTACAATATGTTTGGCTTCATCTGCAGTCAATTCTGGAAGATCTGGTTCAAAAGAATACGATTTAGATAAAGGCAAATTTCCTCCAATAGCTAAAGGCTGTGTTTTAGGATCTGCTTGATAATAGTCCAAATAGAAAAAACTATTTGGAGACATGACCACATCGTGGTTTTGTTTGGCTGCCTCTATGCCACCTTTGGTTCCTCTCCAGGACATCACCATAGCATTAGGAGATAATCCACCTTCTAATATTTCATCCCAACCTAATAATTTCTTGCCTTTCGAAGTAACAAATTTGTCGATCCGACGAATAAAATAACTTTGCAATTCATGCTCATCTTTCAAGCCTAATTTCTTGATTAAATCTTGACAAAAGCGACTCTCTTTCCATTGTTTCTTAGGGCATTCATCTCCTCCAATATGGATGTATTGACCTGGAAATAAAGCCATTACTTCAGTCAACACATTTTCCATGAAGGTAAAAGTCTCCTCTCTTGGACATAATACATCTTCAGAAATACCCCATTTGGTAGCTACTTGATAAATTTTGTCTGGGTTACAACCCAATTCCGGGTAGGCAGCCAAAACCGCTTGAGAATGCCCCGGCATTTCTATTTCTGGAATAATGGTAATGAATTTTTTCGAAGCATATGCAATCACATCCTTGATTTCCTCTTGGGTATAAAAGCCTCCATAAGGTTTATTATCAAATTTTTGATCTCGGTAATGACCCACCATTGTTTCCTTACGGATGGAACTTACACTCGTCAACAATGGATATTTTTTAATCTCAATTCTCCATCCTTGGTCTTCTGTGAGGTGCCAATGAAATGTATTTAACTTGTAAACAGCCATCAAATCCAAAAATCGTTTGATAAAGCTCACAGGAAAATAATAACGACCAACGTCCAGCATCATACCACGATAAGAAAATCGAGGAGCGTCTTCAATTTGACAAGCCAAAGCTGTCAGTTCTTGATTGGAAGTTACATTAGAATAAATTTGCGCAGGCATCAATTGAAATAAGGTCTGCAAGGCATAAAATGCACCTTTCCCAGATTTAGCCTGAATTTCAATCTTTTTTGTCGAAATATTCAAACGATAAGCTTCTTCTCCTAAACTTGTATTTTGAACGAAAACAATGCCTTTCGAACTAGGAGACCCTGATTTTATCGTCAGGTTTAACCCAGAAGATACATTAATTTGATCTTTCAGCATAGTCGCCACAGCATTGAAACTTTCATCTTGAGTACTCAATGTAATGACAGTGCTTTTTTGAAAAATGAATTTCCCTTGTACGGGAGTCAATTTAGCTGGCTTAGGTACTAAATGATACGATTCTTGAGCTTGTAAACTAAAACAAAGAAAATAGGCACAAAGGCTCCATAGGAATGATTTCATATTGAATAGGTTGGTTGGAAGGAAGCAAAGATAGCTTTTCATTTTAAAATGAAAAGTCTTTGGTCCATTTTTAGGATTTTGCATGAAAATTAATCTCATAAAAATATCAGGAAATTGATAAGGTGATAATCCCTTAAAATAAAATTAAATGCCCAATCGTTCTAACGCTGTCAAGGTTCTAAACCTTGACAGCGTTGGGGAAAAAGCCCCTTTTATTCATTCTAGGAAATCGTATATTTGCCAAGGTAATTACACCTACTATGAAAAAATTATTAACCAGCATATCATTTTCCTTTTGGATCATCATAGCTGTCATCATTACTTTAATTTACCCTAACCCGTTTCTTGGCGCTGGAGGAATCCAATTTAAAATTTTCATCATTCCACTCTTGCAACTCATCATGTTTGGGATGGGTTCCACCATGGGAGTGCATGATTTTCAAGAAATATTAAAATCTCCCAAAGCCGTATTTCTTGGCGTCTTCTTTCAATTTAGCATCATGCCTCTGGTCGGTTGGGGCTTAACCAAAGTATTTGACTTCCCTACTGAAATAGCCGCTGGAATCATCTTAGTGGGTTGTATGCCTTGTGGATTAGCCTCCAATGTGATGTCCTATTTAGCCAAAGCGAATGTAGCTCTTTCATTGACCTTAACATCCATAGCTACTTTTCTCGCTCCTATTCTTACACCCTTCCTCATGAAGACCTTAGCAGGTCAATTAATCGAAATACATTTCTGGGATATGGTTTGGGAAATATCCAAGCTCATCTTAATACCTATCGTTTTGGGTGTCATATATAACAAACTGATAGGACAAAGATGGCCTTGGTTTCAAAAACAATTACCTCTTATTTCCATGCTAAGCATAGCTTTTATCATCGTTATCATTACCGCAAACGGTCGTAATTCATTAATTTCCGTAGGTCCTCTTTTAGTTTTAGCTTGTTTCCTTCATAATATCATTGGTTTCATTTTGGGTTATTGGGGAGGTCGCGCCACAGGCTTACCTGAAAAAGACTGTCGAACTATTGCTATAGAAGTAGGTTTACAAAATGCAGGACTAGCCTCTGGTTTAGCTATGGCCATGGGGAAAGTTGCCACGCTGGGTTTACCTGCTGCCATTTTTGGCCCTTTAATGAACATCAATGGATCCACTTTAGCCAACTATTGGAAAAATAAATAATCATGAAATACTATTTCTTTTTATTACTCAACTTGATATTTTCCCCACTCTGGAGTCAATCTAGTCCTGACCCCAATTTCCACATTTACATCTTACTGGGTCAATCCAATATGGCCGGACGCGGCGAAATGATTGAACCTTATACGTCACAACAACATGAAAAAGTATGGATGTTTACTGCCCAAAATCAATTTGTTACGGCCAAACATCCCATGCATTTTGATAAACCAGCCTTAGTAGGTGTAGGTCCCGGACTTAGTTTTGGCATAGAAATGGCAAAGCAGTCCTCTGCTGTAAAAATTGGATTAGTCCCCTGTGCCGTGGGAGGTTCCTCCATCAATTCTTGGGTGGTAAATGGCTATGATGAAGCCACTAAAACACATCCTTTAGATGAGGCTATTCAAAGAATTTTGGCAGCGCAACAACAGGGTGTCATCAAAGGGATACTTTGGCACCAGGGAGAAAGCGACTCTGAAACAAGTAAACGAGTAGGCTATATAGACAAATTAAATGCCTTAATAGCTCAAATTCGAACCATAACCAAACAAGCGAACTTGCCATTTGTGATTGGTGAATTAGGCTATTTCAATCAAAACTATAAAGATTTCAACCAAATTCTAAGCTCACTGAATGCTCCCGCTAAACATACCGCTTTAATCTCTGCCCAAGATTTGAATGCCAAAAGTGATAACATCCATTTCGACAGTCAGTCAGCAACTGAATTAGGCAAAAGGTATGCTTTCGCTATGCAACAATTACCCTAAAAACGTTTCCACTTTATTACTTAATTTATGCAATCTCTAATTCAAGATCAAGATATTTCTTGGACAGACATCGAACCAGGAATTCAGCGAAAAATTATGGCTCATAATGATCAAATGATGCTGGTCAAAGTCAATTTTGCTCAAGGCGCTATTGGTACTTTACATCATCATCCACATACGCAAGCATCCTATGTTTCCAAAGGAAAATTTGAAGTCAGCATATCTGGTGTTAAAAAAATACTTCAAGCCGGAGATGTCTATTTTGTGCCAAGTCAAGAAATCCATGGTGTAGTCTGCCTGGAAGACGGAGAGCTTATCGATGTCTTTAATCCTGTCCGAGAGGATTTTTTATGAAATCTTTCAAATTACCTACCTTTAACATTCTATTTTTTAGCAAAAACTAAATGAAACAAAAAACATTTTTTTCCAGGCTCTTGGGATTAGGCTGCTTATTCATCCATGTTGGATTATTTGCCCAAAAAGAGCCCGTATCTTTCCAAAATCTAGGCTTTTGGAAAGCTAATGGTAAAAACAATTGGCAAGTTGCAGGCCAAGTATCTGCTGATTTGAATAAAAAAGAATTCATGTCCACTCAGCCAGGACAAGGTATTTTGGTTAATCTACCAGAACCTCAAAACAGAGCTAATTTAATTTCTGGCAAAGAATATGGTGATATGGATGTGGAGTTTGACTTCATGATGGCCAGTCACTCAAACTCAGGCTTTTATTTACAAGGTCGCTATGAAGTTCAATTAATGGACAGCTGGGGTGTTCAAAACCCAAGTACAGGTGACTGTGGAGGTATATACAAAAGAAGAAAATTCATCCCTCAAGAATATTTATATGAAGGTCATGCCCCTCGGGTAAATGCCTGTCTAGCTCCCGGATTATGGCAACACATGGAAATCTCTTTTCAAGCTCCCAAATTTGATGCACAAGGAAATAAAATCAGTTCGGCCAAAGTACTTTTCATCAAATTAAACGGTTTCATATTACATGAAAATGTGGAATTAAGTGGACCCACGGGTGGCCCCATTTCTGAAAAAGAAGTGGCACGTGGCCCTATCATGATTCAAGGAGACCATGGTGCTGTAGCCTTTAAAAACTTGAAAATTAAAGATTTTGATGGTCAAATAGCTAGCCTTAGCCCTGTTAATTACCAAGTATTTTATGGCAAATTTAAATCTCCTAAAGATTTTATCCATAAAAAGCCCAATGCGATTGGAACCCAAACTCAATTAGCTTGGAATGCTAGCAAAAGTAATGATGAATTTGCCACTATTTTCACTGCTAATTTAAACGTTACTAAAGCAGGAAAGCATAACATGGAGCTAATCAGCGCTGGAAATTACACCTTGCACGTGAACGGTCAAATGATCGCATCTGATACCCTTTATTCCAACAGAAGAAAGAAAAATGTGGAGGTGGAATTACCCACTGGAAGTTCGACTGTAAAAATCACCTACTATAAAGCAGATGCCGACATGAGTCCCATGTTAGGTTTCGGGATTGAGGGCCCGAATTTCCGAATGGTCAATTTTCAACACCCTTCTTCCACACTTATCCTAGGCAATGGCCCATCTGATATCATTTTATTGGATGCTACTAAACCTAGCCTTTTACGTTCATTTGTAGATATTCAACAAAATGGTGCTCGTAAACGTCTTGTTCACTCCGTCAATGTTGGTAATCCAGCTCATTTACATTATACCTATGATTTGGATAATGGAGCAATTGCTCAAATCTGGAAGGGCAACTTTTTGGATACCACACCGATGTGGGACAACCGGGGTGATGGTTCATCTAGACCGAGAGGTCCTGTTTTAAGTCTGGGGTCCAGTCCATTGTTGGTGAAAAATGCTGATTTGGAAAAAGATAGCGATAGCATGTCGGAAACTGCTGGTTTCAAAATTGGAGGATATGAAGTGGATGAACAAGAATTGCCCACTTTTGAATATGAAATTTTTGGATCTCAGGTTCGAGATGAAATTCGAGTAATGGAAAACAAATACCTTCAAAGAACTTTAAGCATCAAAAAACCAAGTGCCGACGCTTCTCTTAAAGTAGTTTCAGCTAAGTCGATCCAATCCTTGGGAAATGATTTATATGCCATTGATGGACAAAGTTATTACATTCAAGCGACTCAGGCGAGTATTCGTACCACAGCCACAGGACAGGTTTTGGTCCTACCTCTTGCTGAAAAAATCACTTATTCCATCCTTTGGTAAAAATTCAGAATATACGTCATGAACATACAACGATTCACATATACCATTAAAGCCAGCATCGTCATTGGGGCACTTTGTTGTCAAACGGTTTTAGCTCAAAAAGCTCCCACCGAAAATGATTATTATAAAATAGTTCGCATGGCAATTCCGGAAGGAATTACCCTAGAAGTAGGCGGTTTAGTTAGTCTTCCCAATGGAGATGTTGCCGTTTCTACTCGTCGAGGAGATGTTTACATCATTGAAAACTATTTATCCCCTAAACCCACCTACCGCAAATTTGCCAGTGGATTGCATGAAATATTAGGTCTAGCCTATAAAGATGGTTATCTCTATTGTGCCCAACGAGGTGAATTAACCAAATTGGTTGATCTAAATGGAGATGGTAAAGTAGATAAATACCAAACCATTTACTCTTGGCCTATCTCGGGTCATTACCACGAATATTCCTTTGGACCAAAAATTGGACCGGATGGTTCATTTTATGTTACAGGAAATGTTGGATTTGGTAATAGCGATTGGTGGGCTGGAAAATCATTGGTTCCCTGGAGAGGCTGGACGATGAAAATTTCTGCCGATGGAAAAATGGAACCATTTGCTGCTGGTATGCGCTCCCCTTGTGGAATCGGTATGGTGGATGGAGAATTTTTCTACGGAGATAACCAAGGAGATTGGCAGGGATCTGGTTTCATTTCTCATGTGGAAAAAGGAGATTTCTTAGGACACCCAGCTTCGCTGAAATGGGCAGACCGTCCTGAATCTCCCGTTAAAATGAGAAAAGAAATGGTCTTTGCTCAAGTAGATCCTAAAGACAATCCCTTTGTGAAGCCCGAATACGTAAAAGAAAATGCGATGACCACCATTTACGAATTAGGAAAAAAGACTTATCCCAACATGGGTATTAAATCTCCTGCTGTTTGGTTGCCGCATGGCATCATGGGTGTTTCTACCTCAGAAATCATTACCGATGAAACGAAAGGTGAATTTGGCCCCTTTGCTGGTCAAGTTTTTGTAGGAGACCAAGGTATGTCCAAAATTGCCCGTGTATTTTTAGAAAAAATCAATGGCAAATACCAAGGAGCAAGCTTTGAGTTTCGTTCTGGCTTCCGGTCAGGTGTTTTACGTATGGCTTGGGGCAAAGATCAACAAATGTTAGTTGGTGGAACCAACCGTGGTTGGGGTTCTGTTGGTTCAGAAGATTATGGACTTGAGCGCTTGGTCTACACTGGAAAAATTCCATTTGAGATGCAAGCTATTCGCGCTATGGTCGATGGTTTTGAAATTGAATTTACCCAGCCTGCCAACAAAAAATTGGCAGAGGATGTGAACAATTATGAGGTCTTTAATTATACCTATAAATACCATCCTGTATATGGAAGCCCTATGGTAAATCGTAAAGACAATGCCGTACGAGGAGCCAAATTGAGTGAAAATGGATTACGTGTTCGATTGGTCATTGATGGTATGCGTGAAGGATATGTTCATGCCATTAAACCAGATGGTGTGTTATCAGCTCAAGAAAACATCCCATTACTGCATAGCAGTGGATACTATACCTTAAACCAAATTCCTGCTGGGGAAAAAGCAGCTATTCCTCTAGTAACACCTAAGCGTAAGCCGTCCAAAGATGTGATAGACGCAGGCGACAAAGTAAATACCCCTGACAATCAAACCAAAGAAGCAGGACCAAAGAAAACGGCTGCTAAGCAAATCGTATCTGACAAAGAAGCTATGGCGCTTTTGACTAAAAATACCTGTTTGGCTTGTCACAAAGTCAATGAAAGAGCCGTAGGGCCTGCTTATACGGAAATTGCTAAAAGAAAATACAGTGTAGCTCAATTGGTCTCTTTGATTAAGGAACCCAAGCCTCAAAACTGGCCCGACTTTGCCACTCCGATGGCGCCGATGAATCATGTACCTCAAAAAGATTTAGAGAAAATCGCTACATGGATACAGGCATTAGGAAACAAATAAACCATAAAAAGGGGCATTTAGGTGCCTCTTTTTTTATGCAATGGCCCACAATCCAATCAGGCCCAAGAGGTAGGTCAAAAGGACGCATAAAGAATCTATGCCCATTTGAAACACTTGTCGCCTAGAATGAAGTACCATGCCCACCATATAAATGCACGTGAGTAAAATTCCCAAGCCTGTCAAATACATATCCGAATTACTCAAGGTAGGGATGACAGCTTCCCCACTGATGAGGGAAGCCATTAAAAACAAAACAGGCAGAAAGGCATTACCTCCAAAAATATCACTCACGGCCATATTGTAATCCCTGATTTTGGCCGAAGCTATGCCTGTGGATATTTCAGGCAAAGCAGTAGCTAATGCCAAAATAGTCCCTCCAAAAAGTACTCCACTAATATGCCATCGTTTGGATAAAATTTCCCCTGAATACTCCAAAGCCCAGCCTGCTACTAAGGTTAAAACAGCACCAACAGCTAAAACAAGCATAGCCGCTTGAATGCCTCCTTGAAAAGGTGATTTGGGATGACGCAATTTGGATAAACTAGTATGTCGCTGCTCAACAATTGTTTCTTCTGATTTAGCTAACCTTGAAATGGAATAGACAGAGCCTAGCCAAATGAAAAGGATGAGCCATTCTATCGGAGTAGTTCTGAAAAATACCAATTGAGATGGAAACTGCTTGGCCATCATGACCAAGGTTAAAATCATAATTAAAGCTACTCCTTCTAAAATTAAGATGCGCGAGTGTCCTTTTAAGGTCAATGGAGCTGAACGACCAACCCCAAAAACATCAATCAATACCAAAACTACTGTTTGAATAGCTACCCCGCCCAGTAAATTACTCACGGCAATGTCATAATCTCGATGGTATGCTGCCACCGAAGTGATGGCTATTTCAGGCAAATTGGTAACAATAGCTAAAAACACCATGCCCCCAAATGCCTCTCCCAATTTAAAATGAGTAGTAATGACATCAACAGCCCGGGTAATTTTAACCCCAGCAATCCAAATGACCACCGTGCAGGTTAAAAATACAAGTAATAACGTGATGGATGATAAAACACTAAAGTCCATGTAATCCTTGATAAATTTTAGCTAAAGTATTCATTGTTTTGTTAAAAATCATTTAGTTTTGAAGAATACACAAACCTATCTAGGTGATTCTTTATATAATCACCTACTAAATTGGAACTATGAAATTTAACCGTCGCCTTGGGCTGATTGTACTCCTACAAATATGCCTGTTTTCATTCAGTACGTGGGGAATTACGCCCCATGTAAAAGAAAAATCAAAAGCTAAAAAACCCCTGATTGTATTTGTTGCCGGTGACCATGAATACAGTGGAGAAAGCACTTTACCTCTATTAGCTGAAATCTTAGAAAAGAATTATGGATTTCGCACCAAAGTTTTAAAGTCTTATCCTGACCAAAATGCAGAGAAAAATATTCCAGGACTTGAGGCATTAGCTGAAGCTGATTTAGCCGTATTTTTTCTTCGTTGGAGGTTATTACCTGCTGATCAAGTTGCCATGATTGATGCTTATGTCAAATCTGGAAAACCTGTAATGGGCTTTCGTACCACGACACACTCTTTCAATTATCCCAAAGGTGACCCGTTAGAATCTTATAATGCTTGGGCTGAATCTACATTTGGAGCGCCTCCGGGTTGGGGTGGAAAATCAAAGCATACTCACTATGGCCACAATGCTAGTACGGATGCCACCATTATTCCTTCAGCTAGCAAACATCCCATTTTAACAGGTGTAACCCCTAGCTTCCATGTTCGTTCTTGGCTATACCGTGTGTTACCTGATTATCCAGCAAAAGGCACCGAGTGGTTAATTATGGGTAAAGCAGTGAACCCAGATAAATCAGCGGAGGATCAACCGATTGCCTGGACTTGGGTAAATCCATATAAAGGTCGTGTTTTCTTTACCACCATGGGACACCCCGAAGATTTTTCTGTGGAATCGTTCCAACGTTTAATTGTGAATGCTATACATTGGGAATTGGGCAAAAAAGTCCCTAAAAACTGGGCAGGAAAATTAGACATCAACATTCCTTACCGAGGAATGAAGTAATCACATATTGACATAAATCACTCATTATATATGAAATATCCCGTTGCAATGAACATGTTGGTTTACGGACCCGACATGAATGAATCACTAATCCCTCATTTATCTTACATCAAAGAAGTAGGTTATACTGGTGTCGAAATTCCCATTTTTGAAACAGATTTGGCTTATTGGAAACCTTGGAAAGAGGAAATAGACCGATTAGGTTTAGAGGTCTTTACTGTCACATTTTTAGGTGCTGATCGAAATACCATTTCATCGGATCCAGCCGTACGAAAAAATGGAGTAGAATTTCTTAAAAAAGCCGTGGATGTCACTGCCTATTTAGGTGCGACTTGGTTATCTGGGCCTTACCATTCAGCCTTGGGTGTATTTTCAGGGGCAGCACCTACCCAACAGGAATTAGACTGGTCCAAAGAAAGTATGCTGGACTTAGCGGAGCACGCTCAAGAAAAGCAAGTGATGCTAGGCTTAGAATATTTGAACAGATTTGAAAACTATGTAGTTAGCTCCGCTGATCAACTGTATAGTCTAGTGAAAGCCATCAATCACCCGAGCGTTAAAATCATGTTTGATACTTTCCATGCCCATATTGAAGAATTCAATACCGGGGAGGCTATGATCCGCATTGCTGATGAAATAGGTCATTTTCAGTTGTCAGAAAACACCCGCGCTACCTTAGGAGAAGGTCAAGTACATTGGGTCAATGTATTTGAAAGTTTAGATAAAATGAATTACAAAGGTTGGTTAGTGGTCGAGGCCTTCACTCCTTTGCTTCCGGCTGCCTGTATTTGGCGTAAAAACTACAGTACAGAGGAAGAATTGATCTTGAAGAGTTATCATCATATTCAAAAATTCATCGGATAAATATGAACAGCTATTCGAAATCAATCCAACAGGGGGGTATCATGACGGCATTGCTTTATGCGGTATTCCTCTATTTAAATAAAGATGTCTCCAGCCAAGAGCTTCTGATTTCAAGTGGCTATTTTCTTGTTTTATATGCCTTCATCTTCACTTTAGGAAGGCCCGCAGTAGTAGAAAAGCTGCAAGATTTTTATCATCTAAAAAAAGAGAGGGCCTTATGGGTTCCTCTCTTTTTATTTTCATTGCTCACCAGCCATTACTTACTTCATGGCATCAACCCTTTCATTGGAAGCTCTGGTCTTTATTTCTTCCTGTACCTATTTCCAACTTTAGCATTTCTAGCCTTTCCCAAGCAAGAAGCTTCATGGTCTGATTTAATCATCCTTTTATTGATATTAATTCCTTCGACCATCATCCATTTTCCGGGTAATAGCGATATTCCTTGGGAAACAGATGGCTTCAGTTCTGTCCAAAAAATCGTACTTATTTTAGGAGCCGCCTATGCTTTTACCGTAGTAAGAAAATTACCTGATGTAGGCTTTTATCCTAGCTGGAAATGGTCCCATGTCAGCGTTGCCTTAGGTTCTTGGATCTCCTTTCTTGGATTTGTCTATATCATCGGTATTGTTTGGAATTTCAATATCTCACAACCCTTCCAAGCTTTTGCCTGGATTTTGATTCCTGCCGCCATTCGAGAATTAATACGGGTTTATATTGGTACCGCCCTATTTGAGGAACTGTTTTTCAGAGGCTTAATTCAAAATATTTTGGCCAAAAAAATAGCCCTAATGGCCAACTGGAAAGTCTTTTGGACATGGGGAGCCCTAATTTTCACGATTCTGAGTTTCTATACAGGTTACGCCATGTATAAAGACTTATTCTGGTTTCCAGGTTTAATCAGTATATCTCTTTTTGCTGGTGCTTATTTCTTGGAGAAAAACCAGGTGGCTAAAACCGGAACCTATACCTCACTGGCTATCACCAGTATGTTTTTTGGCCTAGTACATTTCCATGCGGGTTCCGTCATATTTGTGGGCTTAGCTAGCGTAGCTGGTTGGGCTTATGGATATACCTACATTAAAACTAAAAATGTCTTCTATGCCGCTTTGGTACATTGCTTGGTCAACTGTTCGGAATTTCTATTTTCTTTACATACCATCAAATAGGCAAAAAAAAATCAGGGCAAACATCTTTCGACATCTGCCCTGATCGGTTTTCATAGGTTAGAGGTTTATTATAAAATCTTTTCAGTATCTGTCACAAATACACGAGTACTAATGGTATAATTTCCGCCAGAGGCATCTTTGTATTTCAAATCCAAATAAAAGGCCTGATATCCTTTTTTAGGATATTCTTTGGTCAATTTTAGTTGAGGCAAATTCTCCAATTTCACTCGTGAACTAAGCCATAAATTATTTCTAAAATCTCTGTCCATAGAGGTAGTTTCCCACAAAGTAGCTTCCACTAAATCTTGCGTGGCTACTTGTACCTTTAGCTCAGCACCTACTTGGGTGGATGCTGTATTCCAAGTACAAACAGGATATTCTCTCCCTTGAATGGTATTCGCAAAAAATCCACTTAGAGCTTCAAAAGCTTGTTTTCCTCCCGCTAAATCATGACCCGCATTGGGTACATAATGAATCATGTTTTTACCAGGAATCTGATCGTAATAATGTTTGATGGCATCCACTGTCCAATATTCATCGTTTGTTCCAATGAATAAGGTCTTAGGCACCTTCAATTTGGCACGATAAGAAAAAGGATCTACTAAGGCGGTTAATGTTTTTCCATCTGGGGTGTCTTTCCCTTGAGGGATTCCCAAACTCACATAATCTTGTATTTGAATACTGTACTCTCCATAGGTTTTAAACTGATAATCTAAGGTAGCTGGCATGTTCAACATATCAATCACCATAGGACCTATGGCCTTGACTCTTGAATCGTCGATAGCACCCGTTAACCAAGTGGTCCAACCTCTTTTTGAAAATCCAGAAATCACAAATCCCCCCACTTTCGTTTTGATGCGCTTTTGACTAAACTCCTGCACTGCATCCATCCCTCTAACCGCTGATTTCACCATAGGAAAAAGCAAAGGCCAGGTATAATCTTTGGTTTCTTTGAATTGATGTAAGGTATATGAAATCAATTCATCTTCTGTTTTATCCCCATACAATGGTTGATTAGGAACTTGACGAATCAAAGAAACAATCGCTTTATTTTTATCTGAAATATTGGCTAATATAGGCCACAGACGCTCATCGGCTACGAAATTGGGTCGTTCGTTTTTGTTTGAGCCACCTGAAATAAACAACATGGCATCTTGGTATTTAATTTCCTTAGGAACGAAAATGGTCAATTGATGACGCCATGTATATTCTCTCCATTTTTGAGAGGTCAAAATCAACTGATAGGCCGTAGTCGAACCAATTTTGGAAGAATCTCTCACTTCCCATTGATACGATGCATCTCCATTATGAATGTAAGAAGTCAATGCTGTCTCCGGCGTAATTTTTGGTTTTTGTGCCAAAACCGCACTACTAATGAGTACAATTAGTAAGGTGTTTTTAAGCAAAAAGGAGGGCATCAATTTCATGGAGTGTATATTGGTTAAATACACCACAAAATAATAGCATAAAATGACAGAATAAGTTAATTAAACTTTCCAAAAAGTAAACTATTCTAGCAAAAACAAACAATCTTAAGCTTCTTTTCTGCCAATATTGACCAAATATCCAAAAATGGCAGCCGTAAAGAACATCAAAAGACTATAAATAACTGGAGGAATGCTCATGGTACTATTTCCAATAACAGTCAAGGCAATGAAGATGGCTAAAGTACCATTATGAATGCCAATTTCCATCCCGATAGCGATGGCTTGCTTTTTGCCTAGTTGAAAAAACAAAGGAACAAAATAACCAATGGCCATGCTGGCTACATTTAACGTCAAGGTAGCTAATCCCACCGCTTTGAAATCATCTACAATATGATTCTTTTCTTTTATAATGGTTAACACAATGACCAAGGTTAAAAAGATGGCCGAGGCTATTTTAACAGGTTTATCCAGAGTCGCTGCCAATTTGGAAAACTTTGACCGAACAATCATTCCAATGGAAACAGGCAATAACACAATCATGACCACTTCCATTACTTTAGAAAATTGTAATGGGACATATTGATCCGACTGCATGAATTGTTTCATGGCAAAATTCACAATGATGGTAATGGAAAATACAGAAATCAAACTATTTAAGGCGGTCAAGGTAACATTCAAAGCTACATCACCCTTGGAAATATGAGAATATAAATTAGCCGTTGGGCCACCTGGTGAAGCAGATAATAACATTAATCCTACAGCCAATTCGGGAGAAAGTCCAAAGCCTAAGGCAATAAAATAACAAATAACTGGAAGTAAAATCATCTGACAAAACAGACCCAGCACGACTGCCTTGGGAAAAGTGACAACCCGTTTAAAATCTGCTACTTGTAAGGAAAGGCCTAATCCCATCATAATGATGGCCAGGGCCAAAGGAAGTAATACCGCTGATAAAAAATTAGCTTGCATGTTTGAAAGGTTTAGAATATTGTACTAATATAATAAAAATTTGTATTGGGTTAATATGTCCTACAAGAAAGACATGAGTCGATTTCGAAAATTTTACATTCCCATCATTTGGCTTTGATATAAATCCGTAATATTGCGCATTCAAAAACCTATTTGACAACATGAAAACACAAAGACCATTCTTATTCGTTATTTGCTTCTTTTTAATTCATATTACGGCTTTTGCTCAAATAGTTCGAGGGCCCTATTTACAAAGTGTTAGTCCTAGCCAAGGAATCATTCGCTGGCGGACAGAACAGGCTACTGACAGTCGGGTTGTCTATGGCGAAAACCCCAACAAGCTCACTAAAGTAATCGAAGGTAAGCAGGCTGTGGTAGACCACGAAGTCATCATCACAGGTTTAAAACCCAACAAAAAATACTACTATACCATCGGTGATCATAAAACCATGGAAGCAGGTTCAGAAAAAAGATTTATCCTGACCGCTCCTAAATTGGGTTCTACTCAAGCGGTTCGAATTTGGGCATTAGGGGATTTTGGTTCTGGCTCTAAAAACCAATTAGAGGTTAAAAATGCCGTGGTGAATTATACCAAAAACCACCGACCAGATGCTTGGATTTGGTTAGGAGATAATGCGTATAGCAAGGGTTTAGATGAGGAATACCAAAAGAAGGTTTTCCCAATTTATCAGGATGAGTTTTTCCAAAACTTAAACTTATATCCTGCACCAGGAAACCATGATTATGCAGGTAAGCATAATCCATCTGAGCCTCCTTATTTTAAGATATTCAGCATGCCTGTACAAGGTGAATTGGGTGGACTGCCCTCAGGTAATGAGTCCTACTATTCCGTCAATTATGGTCAGGTCCATTTAGTATCGATCGATTCAGAATTGATGGAGCCATCTGGTCTTCAAGTAATGGATGGCAAAGGGGCTCAATATGAGTGGTTAGAAAAGGATTTGGCAGCGAATAAACTGCCTTGGACCATCGTCTATTTTCATAAACCTCCTTATTCCAAAGGTTCCCATGATTCTGATACGGAGAAAGACATGGTTAACATGAGACAACATGTAAACCCTTTATTTGAAAAATATAAGGTGGATATTGTGATGGCTGGACATAGCCATGTATACGAACGTACGCACCCTTTGAAAGGACATTATGGAATCAATGCTACTTTTGACGCCTCTAAACATATTGTAGAAAAAACAACAGCGCCTAATCAGTATGTAGTAGGAAAAGAAGGCCAAGGCGTTATTTACATAGTCAATGGATCTGGAGGTCAATTAGGTGGTCAAAGAGAAGGATTCCCCTTAAAATCAGCTATTTATTCAAATAATAAAATTGGAGGATCGATGATTTTAGATATCACCAAGACCAAATTAGATGCAGTATGGTTAGGTAGTGATGGCGAAATTCATGATCAATTTTCGATCAGAAAAAATTAAACAGATTAGGGATAAATCGCAGGAATGATTCTAGCTGGATTTATCCCTATTTTTTTGTTTTTTGGCACAAAATACTCACAGAAAAGTATAAATTATTCCTCTTTTTTTTCTATTATTAGAGATATAAAAATTTCCATAAATAAGGAATTAAAATCTCTAAACTAATGAAAAACAAAAATCAATTAGACTCAAGAAGACACTTTCTTCTGAAGGCTGCCACGGCCGCTTTAGCAGCTCCCGTTTTATTAGGACATCCCGTCAAAGCCGCCTCAGCAAGCGGTCGTTTACAACATGCATGCATTGGAGTAGGTGGAATGGGCTGGGGAGACCTCAATCAGTTCAAAAAGCATACCCATGTTGACATTGTTGCTCTTTGCGATGTAGATGAAAATAATCTAAAAAGAGCTTCAGAAATATTACCCCATGCGCGAACTTATACGGATTGGCGTGAGATGTTCAAACAAGAAAGTGATAAAATAGATTCGGTCAATGTCTCCGTTCCTGACCATAATCATTTTGTCATAGCCATTGAAGCTATTCGAAGACGTAAACATGTGTATTGCCAAAAACCTATGTGTCATGACGTCGCTGAAGTTCGTATCCTAACTTTAGAAGCCATCAAAGCAGGAGTTGTTACACAGTTAGGAACACAAGTTGCTTCTACTTCGGGTGATAGAACGGGAGTAGAATTATTGAAATCGGGAATAATCGGAAAAGTAAAACATGCCTATTTATGTTCTAATAGACCTGGAGCTGTTGCAAAATACCGTCATGTAGGCCCAAGGCCAACACAAGGAATAGAAACTCCGCCTAATCACCTACACTGGGACAATTGGATAGGTACGGCCCCCATGAGACCTTATGTACCCAATATCTATCATCAGGCAATTTGGCGAACTTGGCAAGATTTTGGAACAGGTTGGTCGGGAGATATTGGATGTCACATATTTGATGCAGTCTGGAAAGGATTGGACATAAAAAATCCTATTTCAGTCATAGCAGAAGTACAAAAATCTTGGCAAGAATCTCCTGAAAGAAGAGCTGATACATGGCCTCAAGGAAATCATATTACTTGGATATTCCCTGGAAATGAAAAAACAGCATCAGACAAACTTACAGTAGAGTGGTTTGATGGTGAATTTTATCCTCCAAAAGAAATTAGAGCCCTTTTTTCCGAAACGGACTATCCCGCTGAATCAGCCATGATTATCGGAACTGAGGGTGCACTTTTGATTCCTCATCAAAAAATGCCCGTTCTTTTACCTGAAACCAAATTCAAAGGAGCAAATATACCTACTAAGCCAGATAGAAACCATTACCATCATTTTGCAGATGCTTGCCTGGGAGGTGAAAAAACAGAATCCCATTTTGCTCAATCTGGGCCTATGACTGAAGCCGTCTTATTAGGAACGGTAGCCATACGTGTACCTGATCAACTACTAGTTTGGGATGCCAAAAAATTGAAGTTCCCTAATTATCCTGAGGCAAATAAATACATTCAAAGAAAATATAGAAAAGGTTGGTAAATAGACCAATATGAATCATTCTCCTCATCGCTTAGCATATCAAATGTTAAGCGATTTTTTTATCGCTTGACTCTCTTTTTGAAAAAAAGGAGGGCAAAATTTGCCCTCCTTTTCAACATCACTCAAATCTAATTTACTAATTAGGATATCCTGGATTTTGAGGTTTCAAATTAGGATTATTTAACATTTCTTGTTTTCCTAGAGGTAATAATAGATGCTTTTCTAGTAAAGGTCTATTGGAACTTAAATTCACATGACCAACAAAACTGTCAAATTTACCCGTGGTTTCATTGTACACTTTACGCAGACGAACCATATCAAACCAAGTTATCTGCTCATAGCACAATTCATGCCAACGCTCTACCCAAACCGCTTCTCTAAAGCTGGCAGCTGTATAGCTTCCTAAACCTAGAGTTTCCAAAGTTGCCCGATCACGAATTCGCTTGAACGCATCATATGCCGCTTGAGAAGGGCCTCCAACCTCATTTTGAGCTTCAGCAAAATTCAAGAGGACTTCAGCATAGCGAATTTGTGGAACGTTTAAATTATCTAAACGAGTCCCTGCAGAACCAGCTGAACCATTAGCTTTCTGATTAAAATGTTTAAATACATAAGGTGCTCCTAAATCAAATGATGCACCATTTCCATTAGTAAAATAGCTCGTATAAAAATAGCCATCCTGATTTTTCGCTCTTAAATCTCCCTTTTCATACGAATTATAAAATGCAATCGTTGGAACGGAGCTTCCTGTACCACCCGGTCCTGAATAGGTCACAGGTTTAAAGTTGGGGAAAAAGTTTCCCATAAAATTACCTGCAACCAAGGTATTACATTGAATCATAAACAAATGCTCCAGACGATTTTTTAAGCCTTCGGTATGCACATCTTTGTAAGTTGGGAACAAATTAATTACTGATGGGTTGGCATTGGCGTACGTAATTACTTCCAAAGATTTATCCGCAGATAATTTATAATAGGCAGCACCTTTATTTAATGGGAAGCCAGCCATGGTTAAATAAACTTTACCTAATTGTGCTTTTACAGCAGCCAAGCAAACTCGACCACTTACATCCATCCAAGGTAAACCCGCTTTTTCTGCTTCTAATAAATCATCCACAATCAATTTGTATACGCTTTCCACAGGAGCTCTGGATGGCAAGAAATCATCAGAACCCGCTGTTTGAGGTTTGGTGATTAAAGGAATGTCACCCCATAATTGAACGGCTTGAAAATAAGCCCATGATCTCAAAAAACGAGCTTCTCCTAAGATTTTCTTCTTTTGATTTTCATCCATAGGAGTGATTGGTGGCACTTTTTCTAACACTTGATTGGCCTGAGCTATCACCTTATATAAACCATTCCAGTAGTTAACTACATGAATGGTGTTTGGATCATGTACCAAACCATACAGGTTGTTTAGGTCAGAATTTTGTGCTGTTTCTGTTGTCGAAGTTCCAGTTAAAGCTTCTAATAACTGCCAGTTGGACGAAAATATACCTGCTCCACCTCCCATGAATCTAGTATCAGCATAAACTGAAGCTAAAGCAGCTTCTGCATGATCAGGAATTTGATAAAAAGCATCTGGTGTTAGATTCGATGGTGCTTTTTCAACCAAGAAATCAGAACAACCAAACTGCCCCAATAAAAGCACCCCACCTAGGGCCACTTTCTTTATTTTGGAATCTATTTTGAATTTCATATTACGTTTCATTTTTAAATTTTCCTTCATTAAAATGCTACCTGTAATCCTAACATGTATATCGTAGGCTTAGGGTAATTGTGCCAAATCATACCTTGTGAGAATGCCGAGTTTCCTCCACCTTGGTTGGTTGGAGTAACTTCAGGATCGCCAACAATCGGATCTTTTACTAAAAGGAAGAAGTTTTGAGCTGTTGCGTATACTCTCAAACGACTCAAATTCAATTTACTTACCACATTGCTAGGTACATTATAGCCCAACATCAAGTTTCTACCACGTAAGAATGAACCGTCTTTGATCCACCAAGTATCCACGTTCGTCACATAACCTGCTCGTGTATCACGAATTTCGGCAATCATCGTATTTTGATTGGTTGGAGTCCAAGCATTTAACACAGAAGTATAACTATTCGCTAAAGCTTGGCGATCTTCACTTGGGTGAAGGTTCATTAACATAACTTCATTTCCATAACTAAACTGCATTTCCAAAGTCAAATCAAAGCTTTTATACTTGAATGTGTTAGAAATAGCTCCCCAGAAATCAGGACTACCATTACCAATAATAGAACGGTCCGCATCAGTAATAGCACGATCACCATTAAAGTCCTTGTACTTGATATCACCTGGTAAAATCTTGAGACCATTTCGATATGAAGTCCATTTAGCAGCTTCCTCTGCCTCTGCGGTTCCCCAAACTCCAAGACGAGTTAAACCCCAGAATGATCCTACTGGCTCACCAATTCGGATGATATTGGTCGGGTTAGTAAAGTTCGGTCCACCTACGTTGAAAATATCCGAAGGAGTAGCCAAAGTCAAGACCTTATTTTGGTTGAAGGAAATGTTGAATTGGGTATTCCATTGGAAATCCTTGGATTTGATATTCATAGAATTAATTGAAAATTCAAATCCCTTATTTTCCATAGATCCCACATTTCTTCTTATCGTAGCATAACCTGATGTTTGAGGAACTGGAGCATCTAACAACATGTCTGTCGTCAAACGATAATAGTAATCCGCCTCAATATTAACTCGACCACCCCATAAACCTAATTCTATACCAAAATCCGTTTGAGCTGTTTTCTCCCATTTCAAATCAGGGTTTGCAAGTCTAGAAATACCCGTACCAGATACACGACCATCATTATAAACAGCAGAATAGTTAGAACTCAATAAAGAAAGAGATGAATACGCCGGAATTTCAGAGTTACCTGTCAAACCGTAACTAGTTCTAACTTTCAAATTGGAAATAGTCGCATTACCTTTCAAGAAATCTTCTTCTGAAACTCTCCATGCCAAGGCACCAGATGGGAAAACCGCAAATTTATAATTCTCTCCAAACTTAGATGAACCGTCCGCACGGGCTGTTACAGTCGCTAAATATTTATTTTTGAACGTATAGTTAACACGACCAAAATAAGAATTAAAGGCAAATTTAGATGCCCCTGAACCAACCGTTGGATTAACCGCTCCAGCACCTAAGTTATTGAAACCAAAATAATCCGTCGCAAAACCATTCACACTAGCTCCAATATTAAAGAAATCTGTTTGCTGCCAAGAAATACCTAATAAGGCATTGATTGAGTGATTTTCATTAAAATCCTTCGTATAAGTTAAGAAGTTCTCTAATGACCAGAATGTCTCTGTTTGATTGGTTGCCGATGCATTACCTTGACCACCAATATTCAATGTTCTAGTTTGAGATTGATTATTTTCTTGAGTCATGATATTGGCTCCAAAAATCGTTTTCATCTCCAAACCTTTCATTAAGGTAATATTAGAATAAATACTTCCTGTCGTAGTTTGAGTATTTAAAATATATTTACGGCCCATCAGTCGGTGAACAGAACTCATGGTTCCTTCAGCAAATGGAAAGTCCCTATTATTAGCATAGGTTCCATCGGCATATTTCACAGGTAAAAAAGGAAAATCTTCCACGATTTGACGAGATACGGCATCATTTACGTCAGATAAATTTTCAGTCTGGTTGTTGTAGGCTAAGGTTCCTCCCACTTTCAACCATTTTTTAATTTGATCATCTATTGTAAAACGACCAGAATAACGCTTCAAATAAGTCGTTTTGATTAAGCCTTGGTCATCACGATAACCTAAAGAGAAGGAATATTGAGTTCGTTCATTACCTCCGCTAAAACCTAATTGATGATTTTGAGACAATTTATTTTGCGTTGATTCTTCAAACCAATCCGTATTAAATAAAGCATTACCGCTCGCATCAAAAACACGAGGATCTGTTCTTCTCAATCTTGGATTTAAATAAGCCCATCTTCCTGCGGCCCAACCCGTAGGGTCATATTTGGCCATATTTGCCCAAGCTAAATCTTCCACTGCCATATATTGTTTGGCATTCAAGACTTGAGGCTTATTGGGACCCGCGACATTAACACTGAAATCAGCGTTATATGTCACACTTCCTTCTCCTGCCTTGCCTTTTTTCGTTGTTACTAAAATAACACCATTCGCTCCCCTAGCTCCATAAATAGCCGTTGAAGATGCATCTTTCAAAACCTCTACTGATACAATGTCATTCGGATTTAAATAATCAATAGCAGAACTAAATTGATTCATGGTACCTTGAGGTAACATAACTCCATCAACTACGTATAAAGGGTTATTGGAGGAGTTAATCGAACTAAAACCACGAACACGAACCGTAGTACGGCCGCCTGGTCGTCCAGAGTTAGTACTTACTTGAACCCCGGCCATTCTACCAGATAATGCCTGATTCAATGAAGTAGCAGGGCGTTCCAATAATTGGTCCGTTTTGATAGAACTCACTGAACCCGTTAAATCAGATTTCTTTTGAGTACCATAGCCAATGACAACAATCTCATCTAAATATTTGTTATCTGGCTTAAGATTGACATTAATCGCTGATTGATTCCCTACGGTAATTTCTTGCTGCGAGTACCCAATAGCTGAAAACACTAAAACGGCTCTAGAATCAGCAACCACAATCTTGTAGTTACCATTGACATCCGTCATTACCCCTTTAGTAGTTCCTTTAACAATGACGTTAACTCCCGGTATACCCGAATTCGCCTCGTCAGTCACTTTACCAGTAACAGTGATATCTGCTACTCTGACATTTTTAGTTTCGCTTAGCCTTCCTACTCTTTCTGTTAGGGCCGCTTGCGCTGGCAACATACTGAAGCATGTTAGTGCTATACCCAATATTGGTAACGCACTTCTCATGCTCAATTGTCGATACGACATGAGTATTTTTTTTTGCATAGTTTGACCATTTTACTGGTTATTTTAGGATTAGTTAATGGTCAATTATATAAAACAAATCCTATTATTCCTATAAATAATCATTAAATACACATTAAATGTGTAACGAAAAGTTCAAATTTTCGGTCAATAAAAATTCACTATTTACCTTGATTTTCACCTATGATTTATTACACGGTATAATATATACGTAATAACCTCAAATTATTCAAAGAAGAATTTCTAATCTATTAGTCTATTTTTAAAATGAATACCCTTTTCCTCAACTCTATATTCGGCTAATTCGGTATTTAAAATTTGAAAATGAGTAGATTCAATCATTAATTTGCTTGAAAAGGTAAATACAAATCAATCCCGATAATACCGCATGGGTATTGATCAATAAATGATATATTTGGACAAACTAAGCCATTATGAAAGCAAATCAAGACCGTAGAACCTTCCTGAAAAATACAGGATTAATAGCCGCAGCCTCTGCATTCCCTTATATTTGGACCAATTCAGAAAAGCATTCATCTTTTATCCCTACAAAAAAAGCAGGAGATAAAGTCAATTTAGCCTGTATCGGAATAGGGAACCAAGGTGGTTCTGATGTCATGTCATTTCATAAAACTGGCTTAGCCAATTTTGTGGCTTTTTGTGATGTGGACATGGGTGCTCCCCAAACCCTAGAGGTTCTAAAAAAATTCCCTGATGTTCCGAGATTTCAGGACTTCCGCACGATGTTCGACAAAATGGGGAATCAAATTGATGCGGTAGCCATTGGTGTACCTGATCATGCCCACTTTGCCATTACCATGATGGCCCTAGGATTAGGAAAACATGTGTATGTAGAAAAACCAATGGCCAGAACATTCAACGAGGTTGAGTTGATGATGAAAGCCGCTAAGAAGCATTCCAAATTGGTGACACAAATGGGTAACCAAGGTCACTCGGAAGCCAATTACTTTCAATTTAAAGCATACAAAGATGCAGGTATCATCAAGGATGTTACTGCCATTACTGCTCATATGAACTCCGCTCGTCGCTGGCATGGATGGAATACTCAAATCAAGAGTTTCCCTTCTGCAGAAGCTATCCCAAGCACCTTAGACTGGGATATTTGGATGGGCGTAACCCAACCCCACGATTATAACAAAGATTTTGTCAACGGTCAATGGCGTTGCTGGTTTGATTATGGATTAGGTGCCTTAGGTGATTGGGGCGCACATATTATTGATACCGCTCACCAATTTTTAGACCTAGGCTTACCCACGGAAATCAACATGTTGAGAGCAGATGGACATAATCCTTATTTCTATCCCCAATCTTCCACGATTTTATTTAAGTTTCCCGAAAGAGGCAATATGCCCCCGGTAGATATTACTTGGTACGATGGCGTTAACAATATCCCACCTGTACCTCAGGGATATGGCGTAACAGAATTAGATCCCAATATCCCGCCAGCTAGTAATGGAAAGATACAACCGGCTAAACTGAATCCAGGGAAAATCATTTACTCCAAAGACTTGACCTTCAAAGGAGGATCACATGGTAGTACTTTATCCATTATCCCACCAGAACAAGCCAAGGATATGGCTTCCAAATTACCAGAAGTACCTAAAAGTCCTTCTAACCATTATGCCAATTTCCTAAAATCCTGCATGGGACAAGAGGAAACTCGTTCTCCATTTGCCATTGCTGGACCATTAAGTCAAGTTTTCTCTTTGGGTTGTATGGCACAGAAATTAAATACCAAATTGATTTTTGATCCAAAAACCCAACAGATTACCAACAATGCATTAGCTAATTCTTTACTAAAAGGTGCCGCCCCAAGAAAAGGTTGGGAGCAGTATTATAAAGTATAGTTGTTCGTTATTGGGAATTAGTTTCTGGAATGAAGAATGTAGAATCGTAAAATAGACAAAACGGTCAACGTCATTCAGGACAAGACATTCTTCATTCTTCATTATTAGGTTAATCCCAACGAAAGATTGGAACGGAGCTTGAGCGAAGCGGAGTGACAATCGGTTCCGCAAGGCGGAATTCGTATTTGGATTAACCGTATTCCCTCTGTTTTTTTTGTTTCTTTTTTTATAAAAAAAGAAAATCCTAAGAGAGCTTTTAACCAGTAGAATGATTTTTGTTAGAATTAGTTCCTTCAATTTCTTAATCAAGGGAAAACATCATTTAATCCCCATTTTTGTCTTTTCAATTAACAAGGCATATCTTTTTTTAAAAAAACTTCTTTTTTGTCGTACAGCAAAGGTAAAATTCGCTGGAGCTGACCTACGAGATTTACTATTGAAAAATTCTACATTCTAATAACTAACAACTATTTATAAATATTTTCCAAATAAACCACTTCACCTTTCTCGTCAAAATCAATCAGGTTATACCAAATAATCAGCGGGGCTACTTTACTGACTTTGATCCATTTGGAAGGAATATTATAATAGGGACCTTCTATCTTCAAAGTATCCATGGCGCGAGAATTCGGCCCTAAAAGCAATTTGCCATATCGAATGGGATCTTCCAATCGAATACATCCATGACTATAAAACCTATTGGATGAAGCAAATAATTTCTTCTCTGATGTATCGTGTAAGTATAATCGGTAAGGATTATCAAAAGGGATTTTCAATATCCCCAAGGTATTCCAAACTCCCGTCTTTTGTCGGAATGTATATGGAAAATAATTCTTGCTCAAGGCTTTCCAATCGACCGTTTTTGCATCGACTACCTGATTGTTTTTATCTAATAAATCCAAATGACTGGCATAAAAATATCGGATATTCTTTTGTATCTCAGGCAACAATTCCTCCGTGGCGATACTACGAGGAACATACCAATTGGGATTGATAATCAGGTTTTTAATTTGGGCTGTTAATACCCGAGTAGGCCGGGCAGGTCTACCCAAAACCACTTTCATCTTCAAGGCTACTTGATTTCCCTGATATACTTTCAGCTGAGCCGCAGGGATATTAACCACGGTCAATAATACATTCTTCCTAATATGATGTAACCAGCGATAATGATTGGCCGACAAGGTCAATTGAGCTATTTTTGATGGGTTGGGCACAAGACTATCTTGACTTGATTGAAGTATACTGAGCAGGGATCTAACTTCTGAAGAAGAATTATTTAGATGATTAACTAAATTTACAATTGATTGTTTCTTCAAATAGGAATCAATCAACATACTGACTTCATTCTTTCTCAATTCGAATACATAACCTTGAAATTTAAATGCCGGGCGGGGATTTCCAAAACTAAGGTCCTCAAAAAAGGCTTGAGCCAGATTTTGTATTTTCTTTTCAATCACCAAAGAATCAGTCTGTAGCCACGATTTTGTTGGTGATTGTAGCAAAGAATCTAAAAAACCGTGAGGATAAAATTCTGTTTTCAAGGCGATTCTAGGAGCCTGATGCAGCAGACTATCCAAACTTTTTACAGCATGAGGTCTACTTAACCAGTTGTATTCCGTTTGAGCCTTTAGCCCAAGCGTCAGCGAAACAAAAACCCAAAGAAAACATAAAAAATTGCGATAATTCACCATATAAGACCGATAGCCCTAAGGCCCAAACACCTTGTAACTAGATACTAATATACATTTTCTATTTGAGGAATAGATAAAGTGGCGGATTTGAATGCTACGTTTTCTCTTTTAGCCATTTATCCATTATAAAATCCCTTGAAGCCTGATATACTGCAAAAGCATGATGGTTTTGGCATCTTTAATCTCTCCTGACTCAATCATCTGCATGGCTTGTTGGATGGGGATTTCCAATACTTCAATATTTTCTTGTTCATGCTCTACTCCTCCCCCATCACTCACTTTCATGGAGTTAGAATAAGCTGCAATAAAGAAATACAAGATCTCAGTGACAGAGCCTGGTGACATATAGGCTTCAAAAGCCTTTTGTATTTCTGTAATCTTATAACCTGTCTCCTCCTCAGTTTCACGACGAATACAATCTTCTGGGTTATCTTGATCTAATAAACCCGCACAAGCTTCAATCATCATGCCATCTGGGTTTCCATTAACATAAGTAGGTAAACGAAATTGTCTGGTTAAAATAACGGTTCCTTCTTCCCTATTGTACAATAAAATGGTTGCCCCATTCCCTCGATCATAGGCTTCCCTTTGATGTACTTGTACTGTGCCATCAGCATTAGTAAACTCGTAAGTAATTTTTCTCAAAACGTACCAATTATCAGACAGAACATCGCTTTGGGTGATTTTAATATGGGCCATAAGGTTTATACTTTTGTTGAAATAGCTAAATACGTCTTTTCAACGGAGAAATCATTCCAAAATTGTAGAAATATGACAAATGGAAAGATCCAGATAAAGGAATCAGGTGGTATTTAATTTTGACAATCATTGGTCAAAACTACGTAAATATTAATTTAGCACTAGCTATAACAAGACCGATAGCTAAGAGATAGCGCAAAGTGGGTACATTGAACTTTTGGCTTCCATAATAAGAACCCAATAGTCCTCCTAGGACGGTCGCCGCTACTGCCCACTGAAAATTATCTGTCACTTGAATTCCTCCCTTTTGGATTTGGCCATATAAACCTGATAAGGAATTGACAAATATGAATAAGGCAGAAACAGCTGCCGTTTGCTTTAAGGTGGCCCAACGCATCAATAGCATCAATGGACTCAACACAATACCTCCTCCGATTCCGATCATTCCTGAAAGTAAACCAATGGCTCCTCCTGAAACAAGTCCTGCCGACATGGAAATCGGCCTAATTTCTTCTTTTTCTTGTCGAAATTGAAAGATTAATCGAAAAATGGATATTAAAATACACAATGCTAAAATCTTCTTATAAATCGAATCAGAAAGAGTCATCATGCCACCTAAATAAGCCATGGGTACAGAGGCCAAAGCAAAAGGCAAAAATAATTGAATCTTAAAATGTCCCGCCCGATAGAATCCAATAAATGAAAACAGCGACACGGCTAGATTCATTACCAAGGCAGAAGGCTTCATGATGGCAGGAGCCACCCCCATAAATGCCATGACGGCCAAATATCCGCTTGCCCCACCATGACCGACCGATGAATAAAGAAATGCGATTATTGCCAAAAATAGGAGCAAAACGACTAGTGAACTCATCATGACTTTGACTAAAACAATTAGGATGACAAAAAGCCCAAATGTGGCTTCAAAAATGCGTTATTTGGAACAATATAGCATTTTTTAATGAAATTTAACATCTAATATTACGTTAACATTGAAATTTTAAAACCATATAAAATAATGAAACTCTCTAATCATCTCTCAGCACTTTTAATCATTTCTACCTTGTTTGTTTCGTGCAAAAGTGACGAACTCACGAATGGCACAGGAAAGCTTGCCCTTAGCGTTACGGATGCTCCGATTGACGCCAACAATGTCAAAGCCGTGTACGTTACCTTCACCGGATTAGAATACCAAAATAGTGGTGGTTCTTGGGAAACGGCTACTGATTTTACCAGTCCACAAGTAGTGAATATTCTAGATTTGCAAAATGGAAAAACATCTCTACTAGGTAACTATACCTTAAAATCAGGAAACTATACGGGATTACGATTTAAATTAGATGCTCCTACCAAGGGGACCAACAATCCTGCCAATCCGGGATGTTATGTCGAACTCAACACTGGTGAAAAAATGCCTCTATTTGTACCTAGTGGCGCGTCATCAGGTTATAAAGCGAACGGAAACTTTTCAGTACCCATCAATGGGGTGGTGGAAGTTACGGCCGACTTCGACTTGAGAAAATCCATTGTCGTAACAGGATCTGGAAGCACTTATATTTTAAATCCAACAATTAAAATTGCTGTAAATAATCAATCGGGGACGATCTCAGGATTAGTAAGCAATTTGGCTACGGATAAAAAATATGTGGTTTATACGTATGAAAAAGATAAATACACCACAAGTGAAAGCAATGAACCAACGGGCGAAAATGTTCGTTTTGCGAATGCCATTTCAAGCACCAAAGTAAGTTCTACGGGAGCGTATACCTTAGCATTTTTGGCTGCAGGAAGCTATGATTTAATCGTAGTCTCTGAAAATGCCACTGGCATAGTGACAGTAGAAAAACAAATTAGTGCCATCGTGGTTCAAAGTCAAAAAACAACGTCTTTGAATATAGCCTTGTAATTCAAGAAAAGAGCAAAAAAAATCCCCGGAAAGACCGGGGATTTTTAAGCAACCATTTATCATTTTATTTGTAAATCAATACTTTAACAGGCCCTAATAGACCCGATTCCTCGGTTTGACTATTGGGACGAATCAAAGGGAAAGAAGTAAATGTAATCTTATTAGCCCCCGGCTGTGCATCTCCTACTAAGCGGTTTACCCAAGAGTTAATTACCTTTATTTCAATCGTATTTTTACCCATTTTTAATGGTGAGGTGATATCCACCACAAATGGCTTTTTCCAAAGTGTCGCCACTTTGTTTCCATTGACATATACTTCAGCTAAATTTTTCACATCCCCTAAATCGAGCTGAATACTTTCTCCTCTAGCGATGCTCAACAATTCATACTTATTGCTATAAGTAGCCGCCCCAGAAAAATATTTAACTCCTTCATTTTCATGCTTATTCAATGATATCAAGGAATTCAATGTAATCTCCGCTGGAGCACTTCTATCCTTTTGGAATTGAACTTTCCAAGGCCCATCTACCTTTTGAGTTTTTACCACTTGCGGCTTGCTATAGGATACCTTCAATGCGGTAGCCTTTCCTTCAAAAACCACAAAATACGCATCCCAAGGACTAAAATCTAGGTTCAAAATGGTTCGACCACCTTTGATTTCATAACCTACTTTGGATACCTCTCCTGTTTCTGGATTCCAAATAGATGGAACTTTACCACTGACACGGAAAGAAATTTGAGCAGAGTTAGGTTCATTGGAACGACTATTCAACCAGTAAATCTGCTTGTCAGCCAAAGCACGGTGAACACACAAAATCTCCGCTTTTTGATTCGATATCTGAACGTCTTCTGAAACCTTTAATAGAGCCAAAACCTCTTTCACATTCTTCCCAAAATGCACATTGGGTATTTTTTTTAATTGGGACAATTGACCTATAAACTCTTGTTCATTATCTACTAAGCTTGGTGTGTATTCTGGCGCTTGACCTGCTACAGGTACACCATCAATCGCTAATTGTAATATCCTATTCAACACAGACAAAGTCATTTGTTTGGCAGTTGGATCTAAAACTAAAATAGAATATTGACCACCATGGGGGTTCGTCAATTTCTTATTGCTGGAAGAAATAACATTTTTCAAAGCGGTGGCATTCACAAAATCATACTCGTAGCCTGCAGGCACATCGGGTAAGGATTTAGTGAAATTGGACGTAATGTTGGTATTCTCCCCATAGTAATACAAGATGTCTGCAACAAACTTACCTTGCTGTAACATATATGAGCTTCTTCCCAAATAATCCCCCCAAACACGAGCCTGATCTGCCCAAGTCTCTTGTCGAGTGAACCATTGTCCAAATGGCCCTAATGTGAACCCAGGAAATAAATTATCCAGTGGTTGGTGTACCGAAGTATGGATAACAAATCGATTCAAGCCTGATGCCATTTCTACGTCGGCCGTTCTCTTCAAAGTACCAGGATGTGGTTTAAAAGGATTCCCTACCGTGGTCATAGACTCAGCTGCCACGATATTTTGACCATAAATATGGGCTACCGATGCCGACTCTCGAATATCAGCCCTACTTCTAATCTCTTCATCCGCGCCTGGAACAAGAGCTCCTGGCTGCCACATAGCCGACATAGGTATATCTGCTTTCTTTTTCACATCCATACCATCAGCTAAAAAGATACGCCCAGATTCATGCGATTCCGTATAGCGCTTCATTCCCCGCTGTGCCAAAATCTCACCAATTAACTCATAATGATTTTCGACAATCATCTCCCCGATGGTCTTTCTAAAATCCCATAAAAACTTCTCACTGGACTTTAAATCTCGAACAATTTGACCCACTAAAACGGGTAACCAAGGCTTCATGTCATATCCTCGCTTGGCTTTAAATACCTCAAACATGGCTGGTGTCCAAGTCATATGACCCGCTTCATAACTATCCAATACCATGTGCGTCAAGCCCTGCCTTCCCATTAAGTCAGCTCCTGTAGCGTCTTTATACTGATCTAAATAATTATTCAAATAACGACTTACCGCTTCCCGGTCTATTTTATCTACCTCCAAACCAGTAGCTTCAGGAGATGCTGGGTGATTCTTTTTACCTGTCAAAGAATATCCAAAACGATAAATAACCCAATCTCCCGAAGGGGCATTCCAGTTTAAGGTACCATCTGCTTTCATTTGACTAGTTAAATCAATCACTTGATTTGTACTAGGTCCAGCAGGATTATAACGTATTATTTCAGGTGTCTCTACCCAAGGCTGAAAACCAGCCTTTCCTTCAAACAAGTGAACTTTTGGACTAAAGTGTACCACAAACTCAGAAACTTGAGTTCCTTTAGGTGTATTGTCTTGACTGCCTCCAAACATTGCCATCATACTAGGTGCTGGCGCCAATATTTTATAGACTAAGCGAACAAATTTCGCCTTTACTGGACTGAATGATAAAGTGGTTTGGGCAGTAATAGTGCCTGGAATAGCTACAATTTGCTTAAAAGTAATTCCATCTGTACTATATTGAAGGAAACGATTTTCTGGTCCTCCTCTAAAAACGGCTAATTCTCCATAGCCTTCATTGGCAAGAGTTACAGCGGCAATTTCTTGAGCTTCTGGAAACTCGTATTGAATCCACGTGTCATCACCCACATTTTTAGGAGGTAACATGCCAAAATTATGCAAATCACCATCGGTCAATTGAGCTATAGTAAATATGCCTCCGCTGCTAGTCAAGATAGCATTCATACTTCCCATGGCTTTATCCTGTTTAGACAAAGGGTAGGCTATTAGGGCAAAATCTTGATAATACTCAGGTACCACAGGAGCAGGACCAGGTGCTGGACCGCCAAATCCGCCTGCCTCCACGGGCGTATTTTGCATCGGTCCTGTCACGGTTGAAGGAGCAGGAATCTTAGCGGAAAATAACTTTCCTCCACTGATGCGCGTCTCCGACCACACGTATTTTTTCATGGCATCGGAAGGTTTTACCCAGGGTCCCCCGGTCACACTCCACCCTGGAGAGCCCGCAATGGCCATTTCTAAATTCTTTTTCTTAGCTAAATCGGCTGTAAATTTAAAAGCCTCCTTCCAGCCAGGATTCATAAAACCTAGCTTATCCTTCACCACTACTGGCGTCATTAAGCTAGCATCAAAATTCTGAAAGCCACCGATCCCCGTTTTTTCCATCCACTCCAAATCCTTCTGAATACCTTCTTTGGTGATGTTTCCATTCATCCAATGCCACCAAACCCGAGGTTTAGCCGTATTCGGAGGAGTTTTAAATTCTGCCTTCAATGCATCTTGGGCATGAACACTCCCGCTCAGCATAAATGGAGCAAGTAAAGCAAAAAAATATTTACGGTTAACCATGAATAATTCAGTTTTGTACAGGCAAAATACCAAAGCATTTTGAGCTAACTATCATTATCCATCCTAGGGCAATTCCTCTAAATCAACCAATCAGTGTTAAATTGATATTCTCACCGAGAAAAAAAACTATTTTTTTGCAAAAAAAAGTCTGCTTTACTTGTGAATACTGAATTCATCATGAACTTTTCCATCAGATCCTAGCCATTGTCCAACTAATCTTTTACCCTCAACATCTAAGATGAGTGATCCTCCTAGAGCCACGGTAGAAAATGCGGAGGATTTTAAAGGAAAGCTGGCTTGACTCTTTCCCAATTGTCCTCCCGAACCTGCCACGATATAAATTGTCCCTTGGGCTGAGGATTTGTCAACTACATAATGATTAGGTTTAATTTCCTTAGCAAGCACGTGTTTATGTGCTTCAAAACTGTCATTCTGCCCCAAATGCCCTCGAATTGGCTTAGTCCTTTCATAGGAATGACTATGTCCAGCCAGTACCAAATCCACCCGATACCGATCAAATATGGGCACGATTTGTTGACGAACCTTGGTCATCTCCTCATCCGTATCCGTGTCATGCGACCCTTTTGAATAAGGAGGTTCATGAAAATAGACGATGGTCCAAGGTAATTTATTCGCTGCCAAATCCCGTTTGAGCCACTGCGCTTGTTGACCCGTACTATCAATTATACTAGTCCCATCTTCCGATGTTTCCTCCGAATTAACAGAAACGAAGTGTACATTACCTAGGTTAAAGGAATAATAGGCTTCTGTCCCCGACTTAAGCCCTCCTGCCTCTCCATTCATAGGCATGGTGAAGTTTTGATAATACGCCAGTTTCTTGGAATCAGGATTGTCCTTATAATCATGATTGCCTGGATTAGGCCATAATTTGGTATTCGAAAAAAAATCATCTTGATATACCTCAAACACATTTTTCTGATATTCTACATCTTTCCCACTCCCGTAGGCATTATCTCCTAACCAAATCCAAGCATCGATGGGCTTTTGTTTGACAAAATTTTTGACTGCATCTCGAACCAACAACTGATTTTTAGAACCCGTACCAAAATCCCCTAAGGCCCAAATTCGTATGGCTTGATTGCTACCCAGTTTAGGTAAAGTCTTGACAAATTGATGAGCTAACACTTGAGGGCTAGCAATGGAATAAAAATAAGTCTGATTGGGAATTAATCTCGTAATTTTTATTTCATGTTCCGTAGTCAAATGTGCGTCATAAACAGATTGGGTATTTTTAGGTAATGCTTTACCATAATACACCCGACTGTCGGTAGGTACATCTGTCCTCCATCGGATCACGCCTGAAGTACTCGTGAAGTTTTGTAAGTAGGGCCCTCGAACGATTTTTGCATTTTGAGCCCATGCAGGAATGACTCCTAGCATTAATAGGATAATGAGATGTTTCATAGAATAGGTTTACATGAATATGCCAAGGCTTGTGGGCTTTGGCATATGGATTTAATTTTAATTAACTCAGGATTAAATTACCTAGAAAGACTGATTAATCCACAATTGCTTGATGGATTAATTGGCGCATTTTGGTATGGTAATAAATGGTATGTGGGTCCTTTTGGGTTAACATGATAGCGATTAACTTCTCCTTAGGGTTGATAAAAAAGTGGGTATTATTAGCTCCTGACCAAAAATACAATCCTTTATCTCCCAGGACTTGACTACCCGATACGCTTTCTAATATGGCAAATCCCAAACCAAAACCTTCTCCTTTACGGTCTGGAATGCGTTTTTCATACATATCACCCACGTGGTTAGATACCATCAATTCCAAGGTCTTTTTACTTAGGTATTGTTTACTTTTCCATTTGCCCTCATTCAATAACATTTGGCAAAACTCCATATAATCTTTGGCTGTGGAAAACAGGCTATGCGTTCCAAACCAAATGACATTGCCTGATGTTTTAGGCTGATTGGTAGTCAAAATCAAAGAACCATCTGGTAAATTACGATGTACTTTCACCACTCTAGCAGCTTGAGCAGCCGTTAAATTATACCCCGTATTCATCATACCTAGAGGTTTAAACAGTCTTTCTTGCAGAAAATCAGCAGTGCTCATGCCAGAAAACTTCTCGATTAAGGCCGACAATACATCAGGACTGGCACTGTAATTCCACTGTTTTCCTGGTTGACCTACCAAAGGAACTTTTGTAGCCTTGATGACCAACTCTTGAATGTTCTTGGGAAAGGGCAAGCCATAATATTTCATTCTAAAATCTCTATCCAAGGCCGTAGTTGCCAATCCGTGGGTCATGCCAGAAGTATGACTTAGGATTTGGGCAATGGTAATTTGACTAGTCAAACTATCTGTTTCTCCATTAGCCCCTTGGTTCACGTCTTTAGCCACCCGCATATTTTTAAATTCAGGGATGTATTTGGAAACAGGATCAGTCAATAAAAAATGTCCTTCTTCATACAGCATCATAAAAGCCACGGTAATGATGGGCTTGGTCATGGATTGCATATAAAAAAGATCGTCTGTCTTCATTGGGACTTTATCTACAGCATTACTATACCCCAAAGCACGATGCTCGATTACTTTGCCATCTTTCATAATGAAACTAACGGCTCCAGGGATCAAATGATTATCTATTTCTTTTTGCAAAAAGGTGTCATAGCGCTGTAAACGCTCCAAGGATATTCCTGCTACTAATTTTTCGGAAGATTGAGCAAAAATGGTCGTGCTTACTAAAAAGCAAAATCCAAAGAATATTAGGTATTTTTTTAGTTTCATCTCACAAAAAATTGATTTTTAGAAATTCAGGGTTGAAGCTAAGCAATAAATAGAGAAAAATAATGAACAAAGTCTCTCAAATGATCTAAACTACTTCATGAAAAACCTGCTGTATTTAGTTGGAGGAATTTTATTCATTAAATAAAAAGATCATGTTGAAAATAGAATGAATATTCCTGTCAAATACATGATGAAAAAAACAAAATAATATTTATACCAATTGGTATATTTTATTACATTTACATCCGATAGCCAATAAAACATGTCGAAAGCAGCGAGAACTAAACAATTCATTATTGAAAAAACAGCCCCCATATTCAATACAAAGGGATATGCAGGTACGTCTATCAATGATTTAACATTTGCCACAGGTTTAACGAAGGGGAGTATTTATGGGAATTTTGACAATAAAGACGAAGTAGCTTTGGCAGCTTTTGATTACAATTTTATGCGGGTTAATCTCTACATAAAAAGTCAAATGGAAACTCAACCCTCCATGATTGGCAAATTATTAGTTTACCCTCAAACATATAGAAACTTTCTAAAATTACCTTTCCTAGCTGCAGGTTGTCCCATTACGAATACTTCAACGGAGGCAGATGACACGCATCCTCAGTTGAGAAGTAAGGCCACTGCTGCTTTTTCCTATTGGAGAAAATCATTAGAATTCTTGATTAATAAAGGAATATCAACTGGTGAAATCAAAGCTGATCTTCAAGTTCAAGAATTTATATCAGTGCTTACCTCTTTGATCCAAGGTAGTTTTATGCAAACTAAAGTAACTGGTAACCTCAATGCTTTGTATGAATCGATGGACTTCCTAGAAAAATTGATCCGTAACTTAAAAGTGTAAAAAATTTAATTAAAAATATACCAAACGGTATAAAAATGATCTTATGAACTATGTCCTTATTATCCATGAAGTAGCCGATTACTCAACATGGAAAAAGCAATTTGACCAAGCAGTAAGCATTCGAAAAGAAGCTGGGGAAATTTCGTTTCAAGTATTACAATTCCACCATGAGCCAAACAAGGTTGTTCATTTTTCACATTGGGAAGATGTAGAAAAAGCCAAGTCATTTTTCAACTCACCAGAAGTCAAGCAAATCAGATTAGATGCGGGTGTTAAAACTCCGGAGTTCAATTACCTCAACCTAATAGATTCTGGCATTCTTTAATTCTCATTTCTTTTGTCTCACATTAACTATAGAAGAACATGGACCCAAACTATTTATCTAGTGTAATCAAGCAATTTGAATATTACAAAATGCTCGCGGAAAAGACCATAGAACAAGTCAATGAACCTGATCTATTTTGGCAATACAATACGGAAAGCAATAGCATAGCTATCATTATTCAACACCTCAGTGGGAATATGCTTTCCCGCTGGACCGACTTCTTACTATCAGATGGAGAAAAGGAAGGAAGAAATAGAGATAATGAATTCAATCACACCATCCAAGATAAGGAGCAGCTCATGGCTAGCTGGAATGCGGGTTGGGATTGTCTATTGACAACCTTAAGTAAGCTAACTGATGAGGACTTATCGAAAATCATTTATATTAGAAACCAAGGTCATACGGTTACAGAAGCCATTAATCGCCAGCTAGCTCATTATCCTTACCATATTGGCCAAATCGTATTCATGGGTAAAATGCTTCGCAATGAACAATGGGAATCCTTATCCATTCCGAAAGGGAATTCAGGGCAGTATAATACCCAAAAATTCGCAACTGAAAAGAGTAGAATTCATTTTACAGAAGAATACCTCCAACAGGCTCCTTCAAGTAATTATCAAATAGAAAATACAACAATCGATGACCTAGAGCTTATTTATTGGTTTTTTGAAGAAGCTATTCACTACATAAATAAAAACAAATATGTAGGCTGGACTACCTACGACAAAAACTTCATTCAATGGGAAATAGAAAATCAACTCCAATATAAAATCATTCAAGACGATACTATCATTTGCATTTTTAGTGTCTGCTATGCAGATGAACAAATATGGAGGGAAAGAGAAAAAGGAGACGCTATTTACTTACATCGAATTGTGGTCAATCCTGCATTTAAAGGTCAAAAGCAAGTAGAAAAAGTAATCAATTGGGCACAAAAGAATGCACAAGAAAAACAGTTGGGCTACATCCGAATGGACACTTGGGCTGCCAATACAAACATAATCGACTATTACAAAAAATTCGGTTTCAATCATATGGGAGATTACACCACTTCTAATAGTTCCGAATTGCCCATTCAACACCACAACTTACAAGTTGCCTTATTAGAACTTGAGCTAAAAAAATAAACGACCATGCAACAAGAAAAATGGTTTGAGAGACATTTTCAATTTGGAAATACTCAGCAAATTTTCCCATCCATACTAGAACGACTAAGTGGAACTTCGATTCGCTTAACGGATAAACTTATAGGAGCGTCTGAAAAAATACTTACGCAGTCGGAAGGTAACTCTTGGAGTATCAAAGAAAACATTGGACACTTGATTGATCTGGAACCACTCTGGCAAGGAAGAATTGAGGACATCTTGAGCGGCCAGACCCAATTGAGGTATACCGATTTAGACAATTCTCAAACACATTCAGCCAATCACAATGCAACTTCCATCCATGAATTAGTAGACTCTTTTAAAAGATATCGACTTGAAACTATACAAATGCTTCAAACGCTACAACCTGAAAATCTGTTGCAATCTGCTCTACATCCTAGATTAAAAATACCGATGAACCTACAAGATCATTTATTATTTGTGGCAGATCATGACGACCACCATTTAGCTGCAATAAGCCAATTACTACACAAGACACCATAAAACCCATGAATACAAATCAAAAAACAAGAATTGCCATAGCAGGAATAGGTGGTATTGGTGGTTACATAGGTGGGAAATTAGCCTACCATTATCAAAATAGCGAAAACATTGAAATCCTATTTATTTCACGAGGAGAAAACCAAAAGGTTATTGACCAACAAGGACTTACCCTGCATTCTGGAGATCAAACGTATGTTTGTGTCCCAAGCATTAATTCACATGACCCAGCTATCATTGGTCAGATAGATGCCTTACTTATCTGCACCAAAAGCTATTCGACCACCTCGATCTTAAAAGAATATGCCAGGTGTCTACGACCTAATGCTGTTATAATCACAACTCAAAACACGGTCAATGGCCAAGCAACTGTAGCCGATTTACTGCCTAAAGGAATTACCTTATTGGAAGGATGTATATTCATTGCTTCCAACATCCAACAAGCTGGTATAATTGAACACAAACCTGGACCTACTAAGTTGTTTTTTGGCACGAATAAACAGGCAAGTAAACAGGGGGAATATTTTGAAAAATTGCTTCAAGATGCTGGAATAGACACGAAATTCACACAAAACATTCAGAAAATTCTGTGGAAAAAATTCCTGTTTGTGTCTCCAATAGCCATAGTTTCTGCATTAACTCAGCAGACATTTTCTCAAATACTTGAAAATGAAAGTCACCAAAAACTATTCATTCAACTTACAACTGAATTGATCCAATTAGCCCAAGCAAAACATATTCCTTTGGATGAAAATACCATCAAAAACAATGTTGAACTACTCGGGAAATTCAACCCAACAGTCAAGTCCTCTTTCCAACTTGATTTGGCGAAAGGAAATCTATCAGAAATCGACTCCCTTCTTACCTATGTAATAAGAGAAGCAACATCACATTCTCTGAAACTTCCACATTACGAAAAGGCATTTGAAGACTTACGCTTAAAATACCCACATATAAAAGCCTAAATCGATCAATCTTATACTGGCATGATGGAAAAACAATTGAAATGATCGGGGCCAATACATAAACTAACAATGACATGACTAAGACACCTAGCAGTACCTATATTATTCGATTTAATGATTGTGATTTATTGGGGCACTTAAATAATTCAAGATATCTTGATTATTTCATGAATGCTCGTGAAGATCATTTAAGAGACTTTTACGAGGTTGATTTGACTTCATACTTTAGCAAGGGCCTAGGTTGGGTTGTGGGAGGACATGAAATAGCTTATATCAAACCCGCTTTATACAATGAAGTTGTTTGCATTCAATCAAGTCTGCTTTACGCGGATTCTGAGCTTCTATTTTTAGAAACCATCATGATGAATAAAAGTCAAAGTCATCTAAAAGCGATCATGCGAACGAAATTAATCCCAATAAGTACACAAACAGGCAAAAAAAGTCAGCATTCTTCTGATTTTATGAATTGGGCAAAATCCATTGAAAATGAAGCAATCAACCACGAAGAGAATTTACATATTCGACTAAAACACTTAATCAATTCCTTTAAAGCTAAAAGCAATCCAGCTTCATAAATAATTCACCTTTAGGTTAAATCTATAAGTAAATGAATTTGGGAAATTTTGAATTAGGCAACAAAAAATTGAAGGAAACTTGATACTTTTATTTATAGAACATCCACTTATCAACAAAATATGAAGACCTCCCAATTCTGTTTCTTGGTATTTGCCTTAGTGAGTCCTTGCTTAATTTTAGCACAATCTCCCCAGCTATATCCCAATGATTATTTGAGTCCGGAATTCCATGCTAGCAGAAGAGCTGCATTGAAAGAAAAAATTTCTGACAAGGGTATGGCTGTCTTTTTTGCTTCTCAAGTACGTGTGCGCAATAATGACATAACCTATCAATATGCACAAAGCAAAAACTTCTACTACCTAACAGGTTTAGATGAACCCAATGCTGTTTTATTCCTGTTTAAAAAACCCGTTACCCTATTAGGAAAAACAGGAACAGAATTTATTTTCCTACAAAATCGTGATCCATTGAAAGAACTTTGGACAGGTAAGATTTTAGGAGTGGATGGATACAAGGAAAAAAGTAAGATGGACAATGTCTTCACTAACGATAAACTAAACGCCACTACCCTACCTTTTGCCCAAATTGATTCCGTCTATTCGCTATATCGAAATGAAGGGATTTTTGGTAAATATGAAAGAAGAGAGGAGCCTTTAACCCGTATGGCTAACCTAGTCGACAGCTTAGTGGTTGCTCAGCACAAACCGATATCCCAACGGTCCACAATGCTAATCATGAGTAAATTAAGAGGAATCAAACAAGCAGAAGAAATTGCCTTAATTAAAAAAGCCGCCGAAATCAGTGTACTAGGTCATAATGATGTCATGCGGGCCATTAAACCAGGAATGAAAGAATTTCAAGCTCAGGCCATTATGGAATACCACTTTAAAAACCAAGGTTCTGAATATACTGGCTACCCCAGCATCAATGGTGCCGCTGGCAATGCTTGTGTGCTACATTATATCACCAATCAAAAAGAAATCCAATCTGGTGAATTATTACTGAGTGATTGTGCGGCTGAGTATCACGGATATAGTGCCGATGTCACCAGAACGGTTCCTGCCAATGGTAAATTCAGTGAGGCTCAAAAACTCATCTATGAAATCGTGCTTCAAGCTCAAGATGCAGGTATTGCTGCTTGCAAAGCAGGCTTGCCATTTTCAGGTGTAGATGCGGCCTCAAGAGCCGTGGTTAATGCGGGCTTAATCAAGTTGGGCATTGCTGCCAATGAAAAAGAGGCTAGAAAATATTTTCCTCATGATACCTCCCATCATTTGGGATTGGATGTGCATGATATGGGACCTAGAGTCTTGGAAGCAGGCGTGGTGTTGACAGTAGAACCAGGTATTTATATTCCAGCAGGAAGCAATTGCGATAAAAAATGGTGGGATATTGGTGTAAGAATTGAAGATGATATTTTGGTGACTCAAAATACACCTATCAACCTTTCCGCAGGTTCTCCAAGAACTGTAGCTGAAATAGAGAAATTGACCAAAGGAAAAAGCATATTTAAATAAGCCAAAATGGAAATTATCAGCAAAGTGTTAATTGGGCTGGTTGCCCTAGAGCATGTGTACATCTTGTATTTAGAGATGTTTGCCTGGGAAACATTGGGCAAAAAAACATTCAAAGGGGCATTGGCCCCTGAATTGTTTAAGCCTACCAAGGGATTGGCCGCTAATCAAGGTTTATACAATGGTTTTTTAGCGGCTGGATTAATTTGGTCATTATGTATCTCCGACCCTATTTGGTCGAAAAACATGGCCCTATTTTTCTTAGGCTGCGTGTCGGTGGCTGGACTTTTTGGCGCCTTGTATAGTCGAGCTATCTTTTTCAAACAGGCTTTACCGGCCTTGATAAGTTTGATTTGCGTGTATCTATTTCTTTAGCACTTTGCATCATTCAGCAAAGCTGATAGATTCGTATGATTTCCATCAACATTTCTATGGAATGACTCATTTACAGACATAATCCAGTAAATTGTTTAAAAATAGGCATGTATGAAATATCTATTTCTATTCCTTGCTCTTAGCGCTTGTCAGATTCTGGATGCACAAAGTGCCAGTGAAATCATTAAAAAAGCAAACGATAAAATGCGCGGGAAATCATCCCAAGCAGAAATGTTGTTCAAAACCACTAGGCCAACTTGGTCTAGAGAAATGTCTGTTAAAACTTGGTCTAAAGGCACACAATTAGCCATGATATTGGTTCTTTCTCCGGCTAAAGAAAAAGGTATCGTTTTCTTAAAACGCAAAAAAGAAGTTTGGAACTGGATGCCAGCTTTGGAAAGAAGCATCAAACTTCCACCTTCCATGATGACGAATAGTTGGATGGGAACAGATTTTACCAACGACGATTTAGTTAAGGAAGCTTCCGTAGTCGATGATTATCAGCACCGATTGCTAAAAGATACGACCATTGGAAGTAGACCTTGCTATAAAATCGAGCTCATCCCTAAAGCAAGCACGGCTGTAGTTTGGGGGAAACTACATGTTACCATCGACAAAAATGATTATCTCGAATTATATACGGAGTTTTATGATGAAGAAGGCTCATTGGTTAATGTAATGAAAGCGGATGACATCAAAATGATGGATGGAAGATTAATCCCCACCCACCTCGAAATGATTCCTGCCAATAAGAAAAATCATAAGACCGAGATTTTTTACAAAAGCATACAGTTTAATCGGGAAATAGATGACAACTTCTTTTCCATTGAGAAAATGAAACAGTTCAATTAACATGTGGATTGTACAATTAGCCTGGAAAAACTTATGGCGCAATGCCAACCGCACCATGATTACCATGGCGGCTATATTTTTTGCTGTGCTATTGTCCATCTTAATGAGTAGCCTAAAAACGGGCATTTTCGACAACCTCATTAAAGATATGGTTGGCTATTATTCGGGCTATATCCAAGTACATCAAGCTGGATATTGGGATGAACAATTATTGGATAATTGTTTTGAAGAAGACCCTGAAATTCAGCGTAAAATACGAAGTCATTCACAAGTAAAAGATATTTCTCCTCGTTTAGAGTCCTTTGCCTTAGCCTCTACTGGTGAACTAAGCAAGGGCTGTTTGGTCCTTGGGATTAACCCAGTACAAGAACAAAGCATCACCCATTTACAGGAAAAAATAGTGAAAGGGCGCTATTTAGGATCTAATGACCGTGGAATTCTTGTATCGGAAGGACTATTAAAACGCTTAAAAAACCATGTAGGGGATACGCTAGTGCTGTTTGGACAAGGATACCATGGCTCTACCGCAGCAGGAAAATACCCCATTCAAGGAGTTATTAAATTGGGTTCGCCAGAATTAAACGACAAAACCATTGTCATGCCTTTAGCATTGGCCCAAGACTTATATAGCGCTCCTCAAATGATTACTTCCTATGTTTTATCGCTTCAAGACACGGATGATTTAATGGCTATTCAATCTTCACTACAGCAAAATTTAGGTAAGTCCTACGAAGTCATGACTTGGGAAGAAATGATGCCAGATATCAAACAGCATATTGAGACGGACTCCGCCAATATGAAATATGTACAAGCTTTTCTTTATCTCTTAATTTCCTTTGGCATCTTTGGTACACTCCTCATCATGATGGCAGAAAGACGCTATGAATTAGGCATGTTAGTGGCTATTGGAATGAAAAAAAGTAAGTTATCCATACTATTACTTTTTGAATCTCTATTCACCGTAATTGTAGGATGTATTTTAGGAATTTTGGCTAGTATTCCTTTGGTATTTTATTTACATAAATTCCCCATTCGAATTTATGGAGAAGGAGCCAAAGCCTATGAAAGATTTGGTTTTGACGCAGTATTCCCCACTTCCACGGATTACCATCACTTTATCAATCAAGGAATTGTAGTCCTAATGATTGGATTGATTTTATCCATGTACCCTGTTATAAAAGTTATTCGTTTGAACCCTGTAGAATCCATGAAAAAATGATGATCCTAATCATGGCTTGGCGAAACATTTGGCGCAACAAATCACGAAGCTTCGTGATCATTTTATCCGTTGCTTTAGGTTTATTTGCAGGTATCATGGTACAGGCATTATACAAAGGTATGATGCGCGATCGAATTAAATCCCTGATTTATACCGAAGTAGGACATCTCCAAATTCATGAAAACGAGTTTAAAAAAGAGTATGAACCTAGTTTATATCTTCAACAACTCCCATCTTTAATCCAACAGATTAAGCAAACTCCTCAGGTAAAAGCATTTGCCACGCGAAGTATTGCCCAAGGAATGTTGGCTAGTACAACAGGAAGTTCAGGAATTCAAATGAATGGTATTAATCCAGAACAGGAAAACGTGGTCTCTGCCTTAAAAAACAAACTAATTGCAGGAAGTGGTTTTCAAAATCAGAAAAAAAATCAACTCCTGATTGGCAAGAAATTAGCCAAAAAAATGAAACTGGAAGTTGGTAATAAAATAGTTCTTACCTGTACTGATCAGGAAGGCAACATGGTTTCTGGGGCCTATAGGATTGCTGGGATTTTTCAATCTTCCAATTCCATGTGGGATGAAAGAAATGTCTTTGTACAACAAGATGACCTCAATGATATGTTAGGCATAGCGGGTGAATCACATGAAATTGTCATACTACTTCATCAAGATGAGTTAACCTTAACTACTCAACAAAAACTGCAAAACCAATTTAAAAAGCTAGAAATAGAAACGTGGCAAGAACTATCTCCAGAAACAGACTTAATGGTTAGTGCCGTGGATATTACCTCCTATATTATCATTGGCATTATTTTATTTGCCTTGGCATTTGGCATCATCAACACCATGTTGATGGCCATTCTAGAACGTACTCGAGAAATAGGAATGATGATGGCTTTGGGCATGAATAAGCTCCAATTGTTTTCTTTGGTATTATTAGAAACAACATTTCTGACCATTGGAGGTGTCCCAATTGGATACTCAAGCGCTTGGCTATTGAGCACTTACTTACACAAATACGGATTAAACTGGGAAAGTATGGGGGAAGAAATGATGCGAAGTTTTGGATTTAGTACGACGATTTACCCCGAGTTTCCAACAGATAAAATTGCAGGCACTATTATATTCGTCTTGATTACAGCATTTATTTCCTGTCTTTACCCTGCCATAAAAGCCTTACAATTACAGCCTGTAGAAGCACTAAGAAAATAAACATATGGATAATACGGTCATCGATGCACATAATATCTCCAAAATTTACAATAAGGAGAATATCCCCGTTTATGCCGTTAATAACGTGCATTTACATGTAGAAAAGGGGGAGTTTACCGCATTAGTGGGTCCATCGGGTTCAGGGAAAACAACCTTACTAAACCTGATTGGGGGTTTAGACCTACCTGATGAAGGTAGCATCACCATTAATGGCGAAGACATTACTCGGATGAGTCCGAATGAATTAATTGATTTCCGACTTAAAAACATTGGTTTTGTCTTTCAATCATTCAATTTAATACCGGTGCTTACAGCCAAAGAAAATGTAGAATTCATCATGCAGCTGCAGGGTATTGATCTGGGAAAAAGAGAACAAAGAATACACGTTTTGTTTGATCAAATCGGATTATCTGATAAGCTGGAAAGTAGGCCTTCGCAACTATCGGGTGGGCAGCAGCAACGAGTGGCGGTCGCTAGGGCTTTGGCCTCTAAGCCTAAATTCATTTTAGCGGATGAACCAACAGCCAATTTAGATTCGCAATCAGCCAATAATTTATTGGATATCATGTATAAATTAAACCAAGAGGAACATATGACTTTCCTATTTTCTACGCATGATCAACGTGTGATTGACAGAGCCAAGCGAGTGATTACCTTGGTCGATGGGCGAATCGTTTCGGATACAGCCAGCCAAATTTTACCTGCATGAAATGGCTTAGCGTCTTTTTCTGTTTATGTTTTATTTCCCCTCTATTGGGCCAGGATAGTACTACTACCACTAAAAACTGGAGTATCACTGGTTATATAAAAGCACTACAAAACATACAATTTGACCCAATTAACCATTCCAACAATTCCAATCAATTGATTCATAATCGATTGCGATTTAAGTGGAGACCCAAGGAAAATCTCCAGTTTTCCTTGGAGTTAAGAAATAGAGTTTTTACAGGGAATAGCTTACATCTCATTCCCAATTATGCTAGTAGATTGAGAAATACAAGCGAAAACCTCAACCTTCAAGTGGCTTGGATTAATGAACCTGATGTAATTTTTCATACCAATGTGGAGCGGTTTTATGTGGATTGGAAAGAAAAAAAATGGACTTTTCGCTTAGGGAGGCAGCGCATAAATTGGGGAATCAATACCTTATGGAATCCCAATGATTTATTCAATACCAATAGCGTCCTAAACGATTAAAAAAGGAAGAGAAGTTTTTTAACTCAATTAACTTTGAGGTGCACAAAAAAACTAACCCTCTTCCCATGGCAAACATAAGTTTATTTTCTCAAATTATCTCCAAAC
>NZ_SEWW01000034.1 GCF_011090385.1 Aquirufa beregesia | reverse complement strand
AGCTCAGGTGGTTAGAGCGCTACACTGATAATGTAGAGGTCCGTGGTTCGAGTCCACGCAGGCCCACCAACAAAATTCATGTTGGGGCAAGCTGGAGATGAAAGCCAATAAACGGGGGATTAGCTCAAAAAGCTAAAGTACCTTCCTTGCACTTGTGGGCTCAACGGAATTGCATTCCGCGTTGAATCCGTCTTCTCCACTCGAAAAAGCAAAGAGTATAGCATTAGACAAACGAGTCTAATTTATAAAGAGATTAACAAATAAATCCCGATTAAACTTGGGGGATTAGCTCAGCTGGCTAGAGCACCTGCCTTGCACGCAGGGGGTCAACGGTTCGAATCCGTTATTCTCCACCAGAGTAAATGGGGTCAACGGAAAGCCGTCAGGTTTAGATGTTGTTCCGTTA
>NZ_SEWW01000033.1 GCF_011090385.1 Aquirufa beregesia | reverse complement strand
AGTTTAGCAACCCCTCAAGTGAACGGAGTAGGCTTTACTGGAACGAATACCTTAACGGCACAAGATGCCTATGGAAATACGGTAGCTAGCTTTGATGCGAGTGCGAATAATGTGACAGTAACAACAAGCTTAACAGGAGCCATCACGGGATTATCTGGTACGAATAAACTAAGTAGTGCCGGCGACTTTACAGCCGGCGTGGCGAATTTGACGAGCCAATTGATTTTCACAGGAACAGTAGGAACAGGGACCTTTACTTTCACCCCACAAAGTGGAACAGCGGTAACAAGTGGAACGGTACAAATAAATTCAGGAGTAGCCAATCACTTGATGATCACGGGTAATGCGAGTCAGAATGCTGGCGAAGCCCAAACGATCACGATTCGAGCGGTGGATGCGAGTCATAATACAGCCA
>NZ_SEWW01000032.1 GCF_011090385.1 Aquirufa beregesia | reverse complement strand
TTTTAAAATCAATCCAAATCTCCGCAGAAACGGTTAAATTATACCGAAAGGTGTTGGAGAGTATCTTCGATAGAGAAAGTGGTGACAAGGTCAAAGAAATGACGAAAAATCAGGTGGATATTGAGAAATTAGAACAGAGAAATCAAAACATCCAAAACATGTTGATGGATGGTAAACTTGAACCATCTGAATACCATAGAATGAAGGATATTAATGACCGTGAACTAGCCCAAATCAAACATAAGGTCGAACACCTACAAGAACATGGTAGCACCTACAAGAATTACATCAAAAAAGAGGTCCCATTGCTTGAAAACCTTGTTTCTTTCTATCAGAGGTCGAATGGAGAGACGAAAAGAAAGATACTTGGCTGCATCTTTTCAGAAAAGTTCGTACTGGAAAATAAAAAAGTTGCAGCCGTTAAGTACACGACAC
>NZ_SEWW01000031.1 GCF_011090385.1 Aquirufa beregesia | reverse complement strand
CCTGATAAGCCTGTGATTGCTCCACTTAAGCTCGTGCTTACTGTAATGTTATTGCTGCTGGCATCAAAGCTCGTTACTGTATTGCCATAGGCATCTTGTGCTGTTAAGCTATTAGTTCCTGTAAACGCTACTCCGTTGATCTGTGGTCCGGTCAAGCTCAAAGCTAATTTGCTGAAGGTGGCTGGACTCACGGTTACACTCAAGCGATCTGATCCACTTGTGCTCACCAATCCATCGGTAGCTACAATCTGTGCCGACTCTACTTTGAATAAGCCCATGCTCACCGTGGCTACTCCATTGCTGAAAGTAAGGCTTGTCGCTGTGCCAAAGTCCGTACTTGCTACCGTTGGATTCGTCACTGGACTGCTCGAGGCATTCGCGCCACTGAATGTGATGGACTTAGCTCCACTGTAGGTTGTCGCTGTATTTCCACTCGCA
>NZ_SEWW01000004.1 GCF_011090385.1 Aquirufa beregesia | reverse complement strand
AACCAATAAAATACTATTTAATAGGAGAAAAATAGGACTTCATTCCCTACAATGGCCTTTAAAAAAAACAAGAGCTTTACATCAAGTTGGCCAAACTTGGTGGATCCCGAAAAACCAGTAAAGAGTAAGGGGAAAAATTAATTTATTATAAAATGAAAATAGATGAAAAAAAAATCCTAGCCTTTCTTTCCACCATGACTTTAGCATTAAGTATGTCAATTACTTTAAAAGGCAGCGAGGAAGCAATTGCAACATGCAAAAAGGCAAATCAAACTTGTATGATTACGATTAGCCATGGGCATGAAACAAAATACTCTGGATTATTAACTATCTGATTTTAAGTACCTCAAGAAATAACAAATCTATTAAATCCAAAAAAAGATGAATAATTCAAAATTACTTAAGCTTACACTTCCTGTTTTAAGTGTAATAATTCTTGGTGGCGTATTTGGAAACGATGCTCGAGGAAAAGAAACACCTAATGCTAGTTGCAAAAAAGCAAATCAAGTTTGCATGGATCTCCCATGGCCAGCTAGTGACCCTAATGGGGTACTGGTTATTGTACTAGATTAAATAAATAAGAATGCTAGTCTCAAATGAACTAGCATTCTTAATCAAAATATATCCCAATGAAGTTTAAACGAATTTTAGCCGCTATTGTATCTGTAATTGTAATTATATTAGGTTATAGTTTACATCATTTTATAAAAACTAAAAAAACACATTTTCTGTCCAATGGAGGCTTCGATAGAAACTATTTGCCAATCCAATCTGAATTGAAATTAGTTGCACCATCATTAGAGACCTTATACAGATTTAGCCATTCAAATAATACTAACTTCACTATTGGCCATTGCGACAAATCATTAGTAAAAATTACTTATGAAAATGATCTTTTAGAATTCACCCCAATTCGTAATATCCCTGTTTTCGCTAATAGTGAATATTTTAGCGATGATACCAACGAGAATATTTACATTCTTAATAAGAATAATTTAATTACAACGAGGGTAAAACTATTTCCTGGATTTTCAAAACGGATTATTAGTAAAAATGAGCAACTTGGTCAAGGTATAGAACCAGTAATTTTCAGTGATAATAAATTAATTTGTGTAAGAGCAACGAATAAAAAATGGCATTTTCAATTTCAGCATAATAAACTCTTATCTAAAAATAAGATGACCTTAATTAAGCTAGTAGACCAAGGCTCAATTAAACACTTTACACTCAACAACACGTTTATATACGTTTCTTTATTTTCCAATGAAATAATACAATTTGATTCTACCTTCAATGTTATTTGCCAAGCGAAAACAATCGATACTATTAGATTAAAACCCAAAACTAAGGAAATCAACAATAGCCTAGTATTTTCATCACCCCCAAGAGTCTCAAATTATGATTTTTTTATTTCGAAAAATCAGTTATTTATTCGATCTATCGTCAAGTCAAACCGAGAAATAGATTTTAAGAAAAAAATAGTATTTGATATTTATGATATCAATAAAAAATTCAAATATGTAGGTTCTTTTTTCCTTGAGCACCCGAATGAAGATTATCCAACGGACATGCATTTACTAAATAACAACAATTTACTACTATTATATGAAAACAGAATCGAAGTATTCAATATCAAGATATAGCTCTATCTTCCTGATAATAACCATTTTTTTTGATTTTTCAATTTACTTCTATTCAGGAATAGATAAACTTGTTCATTTTGATCAGTTTATTATAAATTTTGGAAGGTCTCCATTTGCTCCAACCAAATTCTTATCTGAAACTGGGGCCATTGTTGTCATTATTGAAATAGGATTATCAATGTTGCTCTTTATAAAAAGAGCGCGAAAATTAACTTTATTTATTTTGGCTGGCTTATCGTTGATATTTACCATCTACATCCTACTTATGATAACTTACTCGCCTTCCCTTCCCTGCTCATGTGGAGGAATTGTGAGTTTTCTAAATTGGAACGAACACCTAATACTAACAATATACCTAACCGCAAGTTCATTTTATGCAGCACTTATTCCCGAAAACTATTAAATGTCTTTTTCTAACTCTTTGCTTTCACCAATTAGCTTGCCAAGAGATTTTTGCACAAATTTCGCTTCAAAAAAAGCAACAAGAATTGGAGTTCCGATTACTTGACTCACTTAATATGCATCCGATTCCATATATGCAATTTTTGATAAAGGAATTTAATCCCACTGGAGATTCTTTACAAAAAACTGGCATAACTAATGAAGACGGTTTTTCCCGAATATCAATTACAAATTCCTCGAAAATCTATTTTGAAAGTATTTTATATTCAAAACATAGTGTTATAACTAATGACCTAAAATCTGGAATTGTAAATAATATTTTACTTATTCCACTTAAAAACGAACTTAAAGAAATTGTAGTTAACGATCGTCCACTATATAGTGTAAATAAAATCGAATTTCGTGTAAAAAAAATCCACAAATCGCAAGCCCCCATATTACGGAATTTTCTTAAAACACTAAATGGAATAAGCCTACAATCAAGCAATGATAAATATCTTGGCAAAATAATTGTCTTTTACTTAGATGGAATTAAGATCGAATCAAATTTGATCAAGGAATCTGCCATAGAATCTATTGAAAAACTTGAAATAATTAGTGCTCCAGATGGAGAATATTGGATGAAAGCTTCTGAAGTAATCTTTAATTTCATATCAAAAAAACCTAAAAACCCTACTGTAGGCATACAAACAAATACGGAATACGCCATGCTATTCCCTTATTTAAGTCAAAATCTAGGTATTTACTCTCTAGGAAAAAGATCCAGTTTTAGAGCTTCTTCACTCCTTTATTCTTATGGTCAAAATGTACAGAATAACTTAACTCAAGAAATTAACCAAATTAAATCTCATTCTAACCAACAGCTTCAAACGACAACTACTCCCAATTTTAATACATTCATTTTCAACTATAATCTTGATAGTTTGACTACCATTTCATTCAACTTTGGCTATCAAAATATTCACAACTCCCAAAATAGCGATTTCACTTTCAGCCCTTTAATAACAGAAAGCTTAGACCAATTACAATCTAAAAGCAATAGAACTTACAATAAATCAAAAATTAGCAATTTACTATTATTCAAGCGTCGAAATCACAAATTATTTATTAGATATGATTATGGCAATACTAATATCAAAAATCAATATCTTGATCCAAATGAATTAAATCAAGCTACCTACGAAAAATCAAATTCAACCTATATCAATTATGCGAATAGATTACAATTATCTAAACTCACTAAACTAAATACGACACTTTCTTGGGAAAACAAAAATTCTTATACCCAGTATAATATTCAAAATGATCATTCTGTAGCATCTTATTTTAATTCAAACTTTATTGGCCTAAGATCCATATTTGCCACTTCTCATAAGAATATATTTATACTTATAGGAGGAAGACTGGATTTAATTAATCAAGATTTTGAGTCAAATTCGACTATATACCATCGAGAAAATCAACTACGATTCCTGCCAACATTATCACTTCAATATGAATCTGAAAAGTTTGGTAATTTCAATTTCAGTATAAACTCTGATTATATTTTGCCAGATATTAGTCAACTGGCTACCTTTTCTCGACGAATAGATCCATTTAAAAGTATTATTGGCAACAATGTTTTAGATGCTGAAAAAAGTATTGATCTAAGTCTAACGCATACGATAAAGATAAATCAACTTGACCTTTCAACTGAAATAGGGTATAATGAATCAAATAACCAATTAGGCTATTCCCCGTATAGATTTGAAGAAAATCAACTCATTCATAGTTATGCAAATGTAGGAAAATCAAAAAATATGACTTTCTTATTTGGTTCGAGTCTAGCATTAAATAAATCCATTACATGTCAGTTAAATTTGGCACAAAAATTTGCTCAATTCAATCTGAATTCGTTGTGGGATTATTCAAATTTTAATTCAAATTGGTTACCTATTTTTTCTATTTCAAATTCATGGGAATACCAAATCTCAACTAGATTTAGTGCCTCACTAAATATGTATTTCGACAATTATGCATATGAATTCTTTGAAACTAAACGATATTTTTCACCTAACACAAGCTTAACATTTAATGGGACAATAGGCCGATATTGGAATATTTCATTACTTTGGAATACCATATTTGCTAATGCAAATTTAGAAAAAACAGTTACCTCTCAACAGAATTACACCTCAACATCAAATTATTTGACTAACTATCGATATGTATCAATTTCTGTTCAAAAATCGTTTGGAAAAAAACATAATAATGTGCCAGAAAGTAGTACGGCTGATGAAGTCAAACGAAAATTCAAAACCATGTAAAAACAGAATTTTCATTCCACAATGTCAATCATTTTTAATGATCAACATGTAGATATTGACACCTAAAACAAAAAAATCGAAGCTCCATAAACTTACATGATTCCCCAAGTCCAAAATGGAGATTTTACCCTCCGTGAGCTGGAGATTATTTCTCTAATCCAACAAGGAAATACTTCCCAAGAAATTGCTAAAAAACTCCACGTCTCTGAATTAACCATCAAAAAACACCGAGAAAACATCGCTCGAAAGATTGGAAGCCACGGGAAAAAAGAATTCAGAAAATTTGTCAGGAATTTCAAAACCTGAGTCTGGATGTATTTTGTTTAATGAAAAACCAATAAAATACTATTTAATAGGAGAAAAATAGGACTTCATACCCTACAATGGACTTAAAAAAAACCAAGAGCTTTACATCAAGTTGGCCAAGCTTGGTGGATCCCGAAAAACCAGAAAAGAGTAGGAAAAAAAATTAAACACTCGTGATAATGAAACATATAGTTATGTCTTACACCAAAAAATATAAAAAACTATTCTTTATATTAGTAGTGTTGGGATTGGGATTACCATTAATTGCATTGGGATATGAAGCTCCAAATCCCTGTGAACCTGATTGGAGGTTTTTTGGATGGAGTTCATCAAACTGTGGATTAGATGGAGGATCTCAAGGGGTAAGCCACTCTCATTTACCAGATAATTCTGGCTGTGTATATTATTATGAAGAAGTGAAATATTTCTTAGGTTTTAAAGTTGATTCAAGAATTAGAACTGAAGTTCAACGCTGCCCCGATTGAAGAATTAAAAAATAGTTATTTACGAATTGTATCCGCATGTTATGAGAATCAAAATAATTTATTTTGTTATTAGCTTATCATTACTTTTTGTTGAAGATTCTCTAGCACAAGAAAAAAACAATCAAGTAATTTTTAAAACTAATATCGACTCAACAAAATCGATTATCCTTGAAGAAGTCAAAATTACTTCGAAAAAAATAGCTGCGACAGAAACAGAAAAACCTTCACGAAAAAAACATTATTCATTTTTAACGAAAGCCCCTACTCAAATTGGAATGATATTCAATGAGGGGCAGATAGCCGACAAAAGACTAAATTCCATTTTTATCTATTTTGACAAAAAATATACCCAAATTTGCACTTTCCAGATTTTACTATATTCCGTAGGAATTGATACTCTTCCGTTCAGGCTATTGAATAAACGTGAACTTGCGTTTTCTGCCAATCATGAAGGATGGAATAAATTCCCTATTCAGATTAATGATTTAATTATCCCAAAAGAAGGAATTGCTGTTGTTGTGAATTTTTTCCAAAAATCTAATATGGTTACTGGAGAAACCGATAGAATAGCCATGGGTAAATATTCATCTAAAAAGCGGTTTTTTTCCCGACCAACCAGTCAGAACGATTGGATCATTTTCAATTCTTTTCAAGAAGGGCGCATCGGTCCTATGATTAGGTTATCAGTAGATGAATAAAACACAAAATCGAGGCCAAATAGACATACAAATCTATTTGGCCTCGATTTTTTTAACCTTATTTTACTCTCTATCCCAAAAACGGATACCTAAAATCCGTAGGTGATGAAAACACTTCTTTGACTGTCCGAGGGGAAACCCAACGTAATAAGTTCAAATATGAACCTGCTTTATCATTTGTGCCGGAAGCTCTGGCACCCCCAAATGGCTGTTGGCCTACTACCGCTCCCGTACATTTATCATTTAAATATAAATTACCTGCGGCATTCTCTAAGGCTTTTGCCGCCTCCGACAAAGCATAGGCATCTTGAGAGAAAATAGCACCCGTTAAAGCATAAGCCGAAGTTTGATCCACCAAACCTAAGGTTGCTACCCAATCTTGATCTGGATAAACATAAATAGTCAAAACAGGTCCGAAAATCTCCTCTTCCATGGTACGATAATGTGGGTTGGTGGTCAATAAGACAGTCGGCTCCACGAAATATCCCCGACTAGCGTCAAAGCCTCCTCCAACAATCACTTCTACTTCTTTCGAATTTTTAGCTTCCTGTATATAGGAAGTAATCTTATCAAATGCTTTTTGATCAATGACCGCATTCACAAAATTGCCGAAATCCTCTGTTCCTCCTACTTTAATCTTAGCCAAATCTGCTTGCAATTGACTTTTTACGGCAGGCCATAAACTTGCAGGCACATAGGCTCTAGAAGCGGCTGAACATTTTTGACCTTGGTATTCAAAGGCCCCACGGATCAATCCTGTAACCAATGCTTTCACATCTGCCGAAGCATGAGCTACCACAAAGTCCTTCCCTCCTGTTTCTCCTACAATACGAGGATACGATTTATAGTTAGCAATATTATTCCCAATATTCTGCCAAATGGTTTGAAACACTTTGGTAGAACCCGTAAAGTGAATTCCTGCAAAATCGCGATGCTTAAATACCACCTCCCCTGCCTCTGGGCCGTCGGCAAATACCAAGTTAATGACACCCGCTGGCAAGCCTGCTTCTTCTAAAATTTGCATCAACAATGCAGCGGAATAAATCTGCTGAGGTGCTGGTTTCCAAACTACTGTATTCCCCATCATGGCTGGCGCTGCAGGTAAATTACCCGCAATGGCCGTAAAATTGAAGGGGGTTAAGGCATATACAAAACCTTCTAATGGTCTATATTCCAATCGATTCCAAACTCCTGGAGAGGAAATCGGTTGGTCGGCATATATTTGAGCCGCGTAATGGGCATTAAAACGCAAGAAATCCACCCATTCACAGGCTGAATCAATCTCTGCCTGATAGGCATTCTTCGATTGGCCTAACATGGTTCTGGCATTCAGTTCCATACGGTATTTATTGGCCGACAAATCTGCGGCCTTTAAAAAGATGGATACGCGTTCTTGCCATGTCAATGCTGCCCATGCTGCTTTGGCAGATAAAGCAGATTCAATCGCCTCCGCTATTTCTTTTTTTCCACCTTCATAATAATACCCCAAGATATGTTGATGATCGTGTGGACAGGTCATGGCTACTTTCTTTGACCCTTGAACTGATTTCCCTTGAATGCGCATGGGAACCTCCACTTGTTTATTACGTAATGTGTGAAGCGTATCTTGTAATAATTGGCGCTCTGAACTACCTACGGCGTAGGAATAGATGGGTTCGTTGGTAGGCTGTGGTACCTTGAAAAATCCAGTTGACATATCCTTATATATAATGAAGTGTAAAATTTAGACAAAAGTACGGCATATTTCTCAAGGTTCAAATGAAAGATAAGGACTTAGCTTTTGCCAAACAGCCTCATCAAGCTGCTGCACTTTTTTCAAATCCTCCCAGTTTTGAAATGGCCCATGTTGTTTTCGGTAATTCAATACCAAATTTGCTTGTCGATAGGGTAAATAAGGATGCCTAAATTCTTTCCAGTCTGCCTTATTAATATATAGGAAACGATAGACCCCTTTTCCTACATGAAACTGAGCGATGTGTTCATTGACCCAAAGGCTGTCCAAGCCATAGACTTCTTTCAATTGTGCGGCCTGATAAAATCCTCCCAATTTTTCCCGATAGGCTAAAATTCTTTTGGCAAAGGCTGGCCCAATGCCCGGCAAAGCTATCCATGCTAAGGAATCGGCTTGATTGATTTGGATTTGCCAAGCTAGTTTTTTGTTACCATTTCCCTTCTGGGAATGCGAGGCTGACTGACTTGGGTATTGATTCGCTGGACGATAGGTATAATTTCTAGTTTGAGGGGCATACGATTTTTGATGCAATTTTTCCATATCGATCAATGTCTGCGTCCAATATGTTGGCTGAAAGGAAACCATGGCTTGTTGCCGACTTTGGTATTCCATCCAACGGGACGTGATATCTGCCAGTAATAAAAAAATAAATAGACTCAGTAAGCCCAGTATTTCGGAGCGAGTCATGCCCAATATAAAACGAAGGTAGTAATGCACTTTATTTTTCCACATGTTGAGAACTTCATCATGGCAAGAATAGTATTTTTTTGTGGAGCCTTCTAGCTAAGCTATTGTTTATTAGAAAATTATCAGTAATTTTGCAGGCTATTTTAGGATTAAAGCCCTCTGGGCAAATCCGAGGAGTGGTTCCGAAACAACTTTTCTTTTCGTAGGGAAATGGCCAAGGGACACCACATCTTTTCATCTACGAGGCGTTCAGCTTGATTAATCTCTTCCAAAAGGAGGAGAATTTGTGCCCCTAGGGCCATTATTCACATTAATTAAAACGTATAAAGCCTTGAGTAACATCACTGCCACCGGAAGACACAGCTTTGCGAAAACGCATAGTGTGATCAATTATCCAGATTTTCTGGATATCCAAATCCAATCCTTCCAAGATTTCTTCCAGCTAGAAACAGCAGCTGAAAATCGCACGGACGAGGGTTTATTTAAAGTATTTGCTGAAAATTTTCCTATCGCGGATTCGCGTGAAAATTTCGTTCTTTCATTCGTTGATTACTCTGTAGATCCGCCGAAATATTCGGTAGATGAGTGTATTGACCGTGGATTAACGTATTCAGTACCTTTAAAAGCCAAGTTGCGATTGATCTGTAATGACACAGACAACGAAGATTTCCAAACCATCGAACAAGAGGTTTTCTTGGGAAATATTCCTTACATGACAGAACGTGGATCCTTTGTGATCAACGGTGCTGAGCGTGTTATTGTATCGCAATTACACCGTTCACCAGGTGTATTCTTCGCACAATCGAAGCATACGAATGGAACGAAATTGTATTCGGCTCGTATTATTCCATTCAAAGGTTCTTGGATTGAATTTGCTACGGACGTAAACAATGTGATGTATGCGTACATTGACCGTAAGAAGAAGTTTCCTGTAACGGTATTGCTTCGTGCGATTGGTTACGGAAATGATAAAGACATCTTAGATTTATTTGGTTTAGCTGAAGAAATCAAAGTTGATAAAAAAATCATCAAAGGTATCGTAGGTCGTCGTTTGGCTGCTAGGGTTTTGAAAACTTGGCAGGAAGACTTCGTAGATGAGGATACAGGTGAGGTTGTTTCAATTGACCGTAACGAAATCTTGATTGAGCGTGATACGGTTATTACAGAGAATGAAGTAGAAACGATTTTAGAATCAGGTTCTTCTACCGTTATTCTTCACAAAGATGATGTGAACGTTTCTGACTACAACATCATTTATAATACCTTACAAAAAGATACTTCTAACTCAGAAAAAGAGGCTGTTGAAGTTATTTATAAGCAATTACGTAACACGGATGCACCAGATGAGCAAACAGCTCGTGACATCATCCAAAACTTGTTCTTCTCTGACAAACGTTATGATTTAGGAGAAGTTGGTCGTTACCGTATCAATAAAAAGTTAGGCCATGACATCCCTATGGATGTGAAGGTACTAACGAAGGAAGATATCATTTCTATCGTGAAATATTTGATCGGTTTGATCAACTCCCGTGCGGTAGTCGATGATATTGACCACTTGTCTAACCGTCGTGTTCGTACCGTTGGTGAGCAATTATATGCTCAGTTCGGTGTTGGTCTTGCTCGTATGGCTCGTACTATCAAGGAGCGTATGAACGTACGTGATAACGAAGATTTCAAGCCAGTTGATTTGATCAATGCGCGTACTTTGTCTTCCGTAATTAACTCCTTCTTTGGAACGAATCAGCTATCTCAGTTTATGGATCAAACAAATCCATTGGCGGAGATTACGCACAAAAGACGTATGTCTGCCCTAGGGCCAGGTGGTCTTTCTCGTGAAAGAGCTGGTTTTGAGGTTCGTGACGTTCACTATACGCACTACGGTCGTTTGTGTACAATTGAGACTCCAGAGGGTCCCAACATTGGTTTGATTTCCTCACTTTGTGTACATGCCAAAGTGAATTCCATGGGCTTTATTGAAACTCCATACCGAATTATTGACGGTGGCAAGGTAGATGTAAGTAGCCATGTTCAATATTTGACTGCAGAGGAAGAAGATGGCAAGAACATTGTTCAAGCTAATGCTCCTATTGATATTAAGTCGGGTAAATTCTTATCTGATCGTGTTAAGGCTCGTTTTGAAGGTGACTTCCCATTGGTTAACCCAGCAGAAGCACAGTATATGGACGTAGCTCCTAACCAGATTGTTTCGGTTGCGGCTTCCATGATTCCATTCTTGGAGCATGATGATGCTAACCGTGCCTTGATGGGATCCAACATGCAACGTCAAGCGGTACCTTTATTAAGACCAGAAGCGCCGATTGTAGGTACTGGTTTAGAGCACCGTGTGGCGATTGACTCCAGAACTTTAGTAGTAGCTGAAGGAGATGGAGTTATTGAGTATGTGGATGCATTGAAGATTGTGGTCAAATATGATCAAACGGAAGATGAAAAAGTCATCAGCTTTGATGGCCCTTCAAAGACCTATAAATTGATCAAGTTCCGTAGAACGAACCAAGATACTACCATCAACTTAAAGCCTATCGTTTTCAAAGGTGAGCGCGTTTCAAAAGGACAAGCACTTTGCGAAGGATATGCCACTCAAGGAGGTGAATTAGCATTAGGACGTAACATGAAGGTGGCATTCATGCCATGGCAAGGATACAACTTTGAGGATGCGATTGTAATCTCAGAGAAAGTTGTTCGTGATGACATCTTTACTTCCATCCACATTGAAGAGTTTGAATTGGAAGTTCGTGATACCAAACGTGGAGAAGAAGAATTAACTTCTGAAATCCCGAACGTATCGGAAGAGACTGTTCGCAACTTAGATGAAAACGGAGTTGTGCGTGTAGGTTCTGATGTGAAAGAAGGAGATATTTTAATTGGTAAGATTACTCCAAAAGGAGAATCTGATCCTACTCCTGAAGAAAAATTATTACGTGCCATCTTTGGTGACAAAGCGGGTGACGTGAAAGATGCTTCGAAGAAAGCACCTCCATCGCTAAAAGGTGTGGTAATCGACACGAAATTGTTCGCTCGTCCTAAAAAGGATAAAGAAGAACGTGAAAAGTCGAAAGCTGAGTTGAAAAAAGTGATGAAGCAATATGGCAGAGATTTGTTAGACATTCGTCGTATCATGATCGACAAGACAGTAGCCTTGTTGAACGGTAAGACATCTAACGGAATCAAGCATAAATTCGGAACGGTGATTGTGGAGAAGGGTGTAAAATTCAGTGCGAAAAACATTGAAGAATTATTATTCCCAGACAAAAACTTGTACCGTGATGAGAGTACTTATGCTGTACCAGAGGAAGCTAATTTACTTTCTGATTTGATCGTAGAAGAAGCAACAGCTGATGCTGAATTAAATGCTCGTTTCTTACAATTAATCAAAAACTACAACATTCGTCGTAATGAAATCGCTGGTCGATTCAAGCGTGAGCGTTTCGTGTTAGAGGTGGGTGATGAATTACCTGCCGGTATCGTGAAATTGGCGAAGGTATATGTAGCTAAGAAACGTAAGTTAAAAGTAGGAGATAAAATGGCGGGTCGTCACGGTAATAAGGGTGTTGTAGCTCGTATTGTACGTGAGGAAGACATGCCGTTCTTGGAAGATGGAACACCGGTAGATATCGTATTGAATCCACTAGGGGTACCTTCTCGTATGAACTTAGGTCAGATTTACGAAACTGTATTAGGTTGGGCTGGACAAAAATTAGGTAAGCGTTATGCGACACCAATCTTTGACGGTGGAACGGAGGCAGAAGTAGCTGCTGAGTTAACTCTAGCTGGTTTACCAGATTGGGGCCGTACGTATTTATACAATGGTTTGACGGGAGATAAATTTGATCAGCCAGTAACAGTAGGTATTATTTACATGCTGAAATTGGGCCACTTAGTGGATGATAAGATGCACGCTCGTTCGATTGGACCATACTCATTGATTACGCAACAACCATTGGGAGGTAAAGCTCAATTTGGAGGTCAGCGTTTCGGAGAGATGGAGGTATGGGCGCTTGAGGCCTTCGGAGCAGCGAATATCTTGCAAGAGATTTTAACTGTTAAATCCGATGACGTTATCGGCCGTGCTAAAGCATACGAAGCCATCGTAAAAGGTGAGAATATGCCAAAACCAAATATTCCAGAATCATTCAATGTATTGATTCATGAATTACGTGGTTTAGCCTTAGAAATCACCCTAGAGTAAACATACATAGGGCCGGCAACGGCCCTTAACTAACATCATTTTCCAAAAAAATTAAACGAAAATGTCATTTAAAAAGACTAGAAAGCTGAATAGCGACTTCCAAAAGGTGACCATTTCATTGGCCTCACCTGAGTCGATCTTAGAAGGTTCAAATGGTGAAGTAACCCAACCGGAAACCATCAACTATAGAACGTACAAGCCTGAGATGGGTGGATTGTTCTGTGAGAGAATCTTTGGACCTACCAAAGATTGGGAATGTCACTGTGGAAAATATAAGCGTATTCGTTACAAGGGCATCATTTGCGACCGCTGTGGTGTAGAAGTAACTGAGAAAAAAGTACGCCGTGAGCGTATGGGACACATCGAATTGGTGGTTCCAGTAGCGCATATTTGGTACTTCCGTAGCTTACCCAACAAAATTGGTTACATGCTCGGATTATCGACCAAAAAATTAGATCAAGTGATCTATTATGAAAGATATGTGGTAGTTCAAGCTGGTATGTACGCGGAAGAAGGAAAGATAGGTTCTCAATACCTAGATTTCTTAACGGAAGATGAGTACTTGGATATCTTGGATAAGTTGCCACGTGAGAACCAACATTTGCCGGATGAAGATCCACAGAAATTCATCGCTAAGATGGGTGCTGATGCATTGAACATGTTGTTATCTCGTATCAACTTACACGAATTATCGGCTGACTTGCGTCACTCGGCAGATACAGAATCTTCACAACAACGTAAAGCGGAAGCTTTAAAGCGTTTGAAGGTAGTAGAAGCTTTCCGTGAGTCGATTGGCCGTATTGATAACCGTCCGGAATGGATGATTATTAAGATGGTTCCGGTTATTCCACCAGAATTGCGTCCATTAGTACCATTGGATGGAGGTCGTTTTGCGACTTCTGACTTGAACGATTTATACCGTCGTGTGATCATCCGTAACAACCGTTTGAAGCGTTTAATTGAAATCAAAGCTCCAGAGGTGATTTTGCGTAATGAGAAGCGTATGTTGCAAGAGGCTGTTGACTCCTTGTTTGACAACTCTCGTAAGGTAAACGCGGTTCGTTCTGAAGGTAACCGTGCCTTGAAATCTCTTTCTGATATGTTGAAAGGAAAGCAAGGTCGTTTCCGTCAAAACTTATTAGGAAAGCGTGTTGACTACTCTGGTCGTTCAGTAATTGTGGTTGGACCAGAATTGAAAATGCATGAGTGTGGTCTTCCAAAAGACATGGCAGCTGAGCTTTTCAAGCCGTTTGTTATCCGTAAGTTGATCGAGCGTGGTATCGTTAAAACGGTTAAATCTGCGAAGAAAATTGTGGATCGTAAAGATCCTGTAGTTTGGGATATTTTGGAAAATGTCATGAAAGGTCACCCGGTATTGTTAAACCGAGCTCCTACCTTGCACCGTTTGGGTATCCAAGCGTTCCAGCCTAAATTAATTGAAGGAAAAGCGATTCAATTGCACCCATTGACTTGTACGGCATTTAACGCCGACTTTGACGGTGACCAGATGGCGGTTCACGTTCCACTAGGACATGAAGCGATTTTGGAAGCCTCTTTGTTGATGTTGGCCTCACATAACATCCTTAACCCTGCTAACGGAGCGCCGATCACGGTACCTTCACAAGACATGGTTCTTGGATTATATTATGTAACCAAGGGAAGAAAGTCGACAGAAACACATAAAGTAGATGGTGAAGGCCGTCGCTTCTATGGTTTTGAAGAAGTGGTGATCGCTTTAAACGAAAAAAAATTATCGAAACATGCGAACATCGTGGTAAAAGCGAATGTACGTAAGGAAGATGGTTCTTTAGTAAGCGAAATGGTGGAGACTGTTGCAGGTCGCGTATTGTTCAATCTTTGCGTACCAGAGCAAGTAGGTTACATCAATGAATTATTGACTAAAAAGAAATTGCAGCAGATCATTTCTCAAGTTCACAAGATTTGTGGAATGGCTCGTACAGCTCAATTCTTGGATGATATCAAAGATTTAGGATTCCAACAAGCCTTCCACGGCGGATTGTCGATGGGTATTGGTGATGTTCAGATTCCAGAGGAGAAAGCACATTTAGTGAAGAAAGCTCAGCAAGATGTTCAAGCTGTTTGGGACAACTACTTAATGGGTTTAATCACGGATAACGAGCGTTACAATGCTGTTATTGACATCTGGACAAAAGTGAACTCGAAAATTACCGAGACATTGATGAAGCAGATGGAAGAGGATAACCAAGGATTCAATGCGATCTACATGATGATGCACTCTGGAGCCCGTGGTTCTCGTGAGCAAATCCGTCAGTTGGGTGGTATGCGTGGTTTGATGGCTAAGCCACAGAAGAACTTACAAGGTTCGGTAGGTGAAATCATCGAAAACCCAATCCTTTCTAACTTTAAAGAAGGTCTAGACGTATTAGAATACTTTATCTCTACACACGGTGCTCGTAAAGGTTTGGCAGATACTGCCTTGAAAACAGCCGATGCGGGTTATTTGACTCGTCGTTTACATGACGTAGCTCAAGATGTGATTGTAAATGAAGAAGATTGTGGTACGTTACGTGGTATTCAGGTATTCCCATTGAAAGATAATGAGGAGATCATTGAGCCATTATCTGAGCGTATCTTGGGTCGTGTGTCAGTACATGATGTGTATGATCCGATTAGCAATGAGTTGATTGTAGCTTCTGGTGATGAAATCACGGAGATTGCGGCAAACAAAATCGATGAAACGGCGATTGAATCGGTTGAGATTCGTTCGGTATTAACGTGTGAAACTAGAAATGGTGTTTGTGCGAAATGTTACGGACGTAACTTATCTACAGGTCACATGGTGGGTCAGGGAGAAGCTGTTGGTGTGATTGCATCTCAGTCGATCGGTGAGCCGGGTACACAGTTGACATTACGTACATTCCACGTCGGTGGTACAGCACAAAACGTATCTTTAGATGCAAGTGTAAAAGCTAAGTTTGACGGTGTGATTAATTTTGAAGAGGTTCGTACGGTAAGTTCGACTGATTCAGAAGGAAATCCAGTGGAAATCGTGATGGGTCGTTCGGGTGAGGTTCAGATCATCAACCCTGCTAACAAGCAGTTGTTGATTTCTAGCAACATTCCTTACGGATCTGTGATTCGTGTGAAAGATGGTCAAACCATCAAGAAAGGCGAAGAGATTTGTGCTTGGGATCCATACAATGCGGTTATTCTATCTGAAGCTGAAGGTAAAGTAGCGTTTGAATCGATTGAGGAAAACAATACGTACAAAGAGGAAGCGGATGAGCAAACAGGTTTACGTGAGAAGGTGATTATCGAATCTAAGGATAAGACAAAGAACCCATCGGTGCTTGTTGTGGCTAAAGGAAAAGAGGATTTGGTATATAACGTACCAGTAGGTGCTCGTTTAGCGATTGATGAAGGAGACAAAATCAAAGCGGGACAGATTATTGCGAAGATTCCACGTGCTGCGGGTAAAACTCGTGACATTACAGGAGGTCTTCCACGTGTAACGGAATTATTTGAAGCACGTAACCCATCTAACCCAGCGGTAGTTTCTGAGATTGACGGTGTTATTTCTTATGGTATCATCAAGCGTGGTAATCGTGAGATCATTGTTACTCCAAAAGAAGGAACAGAGCGTAAGTACTTGGTGCCATTGACTAAGTTTATCTTAGTACAAAACAATGACTTCGTACGTGCTGGAACGCCATTGTCTGATGGAGCTATTACGCCATCGGATATCTTATCGATCAAAGGACCAACAGCGGTACAAGAATACTTAGTGAATGAAATCCAAGATGTATACCGCTTACAAGGGGTAAAAATCAACGATAAGCATATTGAGTGTATCGTTCGTCAGATGATGCAAAAAGTTGAAATCTTGGATCCAGGTGATACACAATTCTTACAGGGTCAAAACGTAGATCGTTTTGCTTTCCGTGAGGAGAATGATCAGATCATGGACAAGAAAGTGATCACTGAATCAGGTGATTCAGAGAAGTACAAGCCAGGTATGATTATTTCTGCTCGTGCTTTACGTGATGAGAACTCCTCATTGAAGCGTAGAGACATGAAAGTGATGAAAGTACGTGATGCGCATGCGGCGGTTTCTTCTGCTAATTTGCAGGGTATTACGCAGGCATCTTTGGGTACTGAATCATTTATCTCAGCGGCATCCTTCCAGGAAACAACGAAGGTATTGTCTGAGGCATCGATTCGTGCTAAAGTAGACACATTGGAAGGCTTGAAGGAGAATGTAATTGTTGGACACTTAATTCCTGCGGGAACGGGGGTTCGCAGATACAAGGACTTCATTGTGACTCCAGTAGATGAGTTAAAGCAATTAGAAGCTAAAGTAGCAGCTAGCGAAGCAGAAGTTGCGGCGAAGGTTTCAGTTGAAAACTAGTCTAATATAGCTTGAATCAAAATCCCTCTCAGGAAACTGAGGGGGCGCAAAATGTCAAATAAATAAAAAGTCTATAAAAAAACGAGTAGAAAACCTGATTTTTTTACTCGTTTTTTTATATGTCTTCTAAAATATTTTAAAAGCCAGTAATATATGCTCAAAATCGGCGAACTGATAAGTTAGCCAATAATTTAAGAATAACTTCTGAATAAATATTGCCCTAATAATTGGCAGATGGAAGAAAGTTAACTGCACTTGCATAGATACATGTAATTGAAAACAATTTATATCATTGCGAGCGTGAATTAGGAAATATTATATGTTATTCAAATGTTTTCCCGACATGTCTTTCAAGGAAACGATTAATATTCCAAGTTTATTGACCACGTTCTGAATGCTTTGTTTAAATGATAATTACTGATTGTCTATCCTTGGCAACGCAAATACCATTTTTGACAATGTAACATTCCACAAAATGATTGCCTTTAAAGCTTGTAGGTTCAGAGTGGTTAATTGCCCCTTGAATGATTTGGCCCCTAATACAATTAATTTTAATAGCCTCTTCTCCGCGATTAAGCGTTTTCCAGTAAACTTTATATGGTTGAGGAACATTGCAATGTTTAATCGAAAAGGTTATATTTCTATTCCTCCCTACTTTATTACCATTGGTTCTTAAATCATATTCTCTGAAACCTTGTTTTTTAGTAACTCTACCAAGTAAACGAACACTATAAGAAGGGTCTATTTGAACAGACAATCCCAAATCTGTTATTTGTTGCTCTGTATTATTGTAAACAGCCAAGCCATGATTAGAGGGTCGTGTTTGGCTTTCATTAAAAACTTCAGGTTTTTCAAATTCATCTCCAAAGATGAATTGCCATTTCTCTAGACTTTTTTGTAGATCTGTTTCCTGGTACGCCTCTGTGATCTTATCACTATAATAGATCATCCTATCTCTAAAGTTAGCCCAGCCATCTTGGTTCCAACGATCTCCAAAGTTTTCACCGGTATCACCTGGATCTAAAATTGTAGGCATGTATGTATTGCTTTCTACAAAGGCTTTTAACTTTTTCATAATGGTGTACAATGTGGTAGGAATATCGCTGTAGCAATTTTCGTCTTCCAATAAAGCAGCATCATTGACCTGTTCTCCGAGTAAAGTGTTTAACAGGATGGATTTAATGGAGAAAGTCCTTTTATAATCTCTTAAATATTTGATGAGGCGAATCACTTTTACAAAACGATGCTTGGTGATCCTGTTACGTTCATCCAGCCATTCTGTATATTTCTCGGGGTTGGTAAGCTCAAAGTTATTCTCATGGCGATTAGTAACGTATTTACTGCCATGCCGCTCTAAAAATGGTACAACATCAATATGAAAATCGTTGGCGTAATCTATGGTTACGCATCTTGTTTTTCGGCTTACTTTATCACGATATGTACTGTTGTTTCTAAATAGTTGATACACCTTTTCTACATAATCACAGGCCTCCCATTCTGAAAATTCTTCTATATATAATAAAATGTCAGCATCAAATTCATCAGTTGATCTTACTGGTTTTATGATGGTTTTGTGAGCATAGGAGCCCTGTGGAATTACATCGAGAAAGTTATCTTTTAGTAGTTCGCTTTCCTTTAAAACGTTAGTTATTGTTTCGGTACGCTCATCCAAAAGTGTTATCCTGGCGGAATTTAAGTTTACCTCTTTTTCAAGGAAGCTTTTAAAGTAGTTAATTAGTTTCATAAATATTAATGGTTATAGTTGGTTTATATGCCTTTTCTGTAAAATCATAGATTGTAATACCAGGGTGGGCATCACGCATAAGTCCTCGCCCGCATGAAATGGCACCGGAAACAGGTATGGCGGGAAATAAGTGAATGGTTTTACACCCCTTATGGTCTATTTCTAATTGACTTAAAAACTGGTGATAGCTTTTGGTGAAGTTCTCGTAAGATGCTTTATTTCTAAATATATTTCTATTGGGAATAGTAACTAAAGGTCTGATCTCGTAAATATTGCAACTTTCAGTTATTTCAGGAGGTAGGCTCGGCAGGTCAATAGTTCCGCTAAGGGAAAGTATCAAAGCAACGTTATTGGAAGCAATGGTTGATAATCTTCGTGCTTCGAAAGTTTCAATCAGTTCTTTATCCGACCATAGCCAGGTTTCTTCTTCACCACGGTGTTTTTGATAAATGGACGTGGGGATTTTATCATCTAACTTATAGCCCAAATAAATTAGAAGAGGGATACGGCTTAACGCGAATACAGATAGATGCCTGACCTCGCCTTTGTTAACACCTTGTCCCAAAGGTATCAAGCTTTTGTCTATGATACCTTTTCCAATTGACCAATAAGCATCCCAGGCATCTTCGGGATCGGGCAAAGTATTCAAATCTATTTCGATTCCATGCTTGTCAAAGCTGTTCAGAAACATAGCATACTTTTGTTCACTATTGAAAACGACATGGCGCGCATGTTCTTTAGAAACCTCAACGTTAGCTCCTCTTATACCGCCTAACATCCTTAATACAATACTTTCAGAATCTATTTTAAGGCTGGTTAAATGATGTATTCGTTGTTCATGTTCAATTTTATGTTTGATTAACCGTTCGATAGTAAATTCTTCCAACAAAGCTTTGGTGTCTACAATTTTATGATGATCCGCACACAACAGCACCAGGTTTTCAACCGTATTGCGTTCATCAAGCGGTAAATCGGCATCACCGCGCGGTGATTTTTTTGCTTTACTCCAGCCCACAACATGAGCCATTTCCCCAATAGACACGTCATAAACCAAATCGAGTAAATACTTATTGCATATAGCGCATCGCCCACCCGAGCGTACCCACAACCTCATTCTATCCTGCTCTTTTATGCTTGGTCGCTTGGATACTGTAAAATCTTCTAAGTCAATGGTGTCGGTATATTCAATCATAGTTTAATTATTAGCTTGTAATGCTGAAAAATAAAGACTGCCAAACTTCTGACAGCCTTTATTTAAAATCGACTTATTTCTATTGTTCACTTCTCCTTAGTTACACCTTTAAAAGGTGTTCCATCGGCTTTACCATCCATAAATTTCCCCGTTTCTCTATCTCTTTTAGTCCAAACATCTGTTACAGGATTATATACTTGAGTTCTACCTGTGACTGCTCCGTTACGGTGGCCGTCACCAACTTTTCCATTTCTGGCCATTATTGTAATTGTTTTAAATTAAATAGTTTGTTATTTGACGTTGTATCGTTTCCAGGGTATTTGCGATATGTGGACATTTGAAAGAAATCCAACAATATCTTTCCGGCCTTGATAAGTTGGTGTACCACTATGGTCTTGAGCCATCAAAATAATTGGTACACCAGGAAAAACACTACGGAATGAGCTTCTTGCGTCATCACATTGCCCACTGGAATTTAATACGTGCGATTTAACCACCACAATCGCAAAGGTTACACCCTGTTCTTTTACAACAGCTCCTTCTATTTGCATAAAATTGTTATTATATGTAATTACCCTTGTACTATCGGAGTTAGGATATTATTCCGGTGTGGTGTATTCTTTATCGGGCTGAAGAAAAGTAATATTAAATCAAAGTAATTTTTACCTTTGCTGTGCTTACAATACGATAAAGTAGAATGCCAAGGGTTACTAACCCCGTTAAGCCACCAACAGCTTTAAAACATTCTTTTAAGATTTGCCTGTGAAATTCGAGCTTCACGGGCATTTTTATTTGTTTTTTATAGTATGCGTTGTTTTAAATTATCCATTATTTAACCTCAATCTAACTTCTTCTCTAACCTTTACATTGCTATGTACAAAGCTGTAATTGTCCAATAACTGGGTTACTTCATTATAAATATTGCCCTTTTTCTTTGTGTCCTTAATTGTGATAACCAGGCAAAAATCCATGTTGGGAGTAACTTTTTGGGCTTCGGCCTTTGATTCTGTAAATTCACGAAAAAGCCCCTTGACCTTTAAATACCAGTTCTTTGGTGCTTTTAAAAATTTGTCTTTATTTGATTCTGTAAACTCATCCAGATTAACGCACCATTTTTTTACTGGCTGGTACTTATCTGAATAGGAGATCAACATTCTTTCAGAAGCAAAAGGTATATCCATGTTCTTACCGGCGCGTTTACTGTATACAGCAGTGCTCAAAAGATTCTGTCGCCCTTCCGCTCCAATAGGATTTTTGATCCTTGGTAATGTTGTATCCTTTTCCACTTTTTGGTCATAAGTACCCAAAAAAACATCAATGTTTGACTGGCAATATTCCGCCCCTTGGGAAACCTCTAATATGGGGGAAGTCACAAGTGTAACCGTTATTTCTCCATAAAAATACCCCTCATCATCGATCATGCTTTTAGGGAAGGGAAAATCCAAAATGTCTACATAATTACCCTTTTCAATCGTGTCCTGTAAAATCAATGTGATCTCATTGGGTTCATTGAACAGAATATCGCCGATACTTGAAGGCATCCCAAAACCTACTGAATTTAATTTATCCGCAATCCCCATTTTCATTTCTATAGGGTATTTAGCCGAATGGATCATTAATGCCTTTATTAAAATAGCATTAAACTTTTCATTGAGTATCGAGTTTAGTCCCGCCGCAATCGCAGAAATTCTTGGTGTAGAAAAGCTGGTGCCAACCTGTCTGGCAATCCTGCCGTCAACGGCGAAAGATTTTACAGGATTTTTAACGATCCGGTTTCTTACGTCTGTTCCGGCATTGCCGCCCATGTGCGCGAGATCTGGCTTGATTAGATGTGCTGGCCCTGGCCCAATCCTGGAAAAGGGAGACGGATTAAATTTTTCTGCATGATCCGTTGCATTCTTATCATGAGTGATTGAACCAACTACTAAAGCTCTAACCGTATCGGCAGATTTTGATATTCGCCGTTTTGGAGCATTAATTTGAAAATTATCGCAGTTTCCAGCCGATTTGCAAATTAAAACATCATGCTCGTCCTGTATTTCATCGAGCGCTTTGGCAAAATCCGAAAACTCGTTGAGGTCGGCCTCAACATCTGTACCAAGAGATAGGTTCCATATCTTTATATGATTGTTCCTGCTAATCGAATCCCTTATTTGCTCTATTAGCTCATATTCGTACAGCTTTTGCTTCTTTAAGTCTGGCATTACAATTGCTTCAAAGAGTTTGCAACCATCAAATCCAGTGTAATCCTTTCCTTCTAATTCATCACCATAAATCATTACCCCAGCTACAAAGGTTCCATGCCCCTTATTTGTATCTTCCTCTACATAATAGGTTAGGCTATCGGTATGTAGCCAGGGAGCCAAATGTGGTATTTTTGCTATACCCGTGTCTAATACACCTACAATCGGATATTCCACATCCTTTTTGGGTAACTTAACCACAATCTCATGATCTTCAGAAATTTCTTCCATATCAAGATTGTAAACGGGCATCTCGGAGATCATTTGAACACCATCAAAGTTTTTTAACTCTTCAAGTGTATCTGCGGTTACGCCATTAACACTGTAAATATTTAATTCAGCTGAATAGGATGTGCGTTGGCATTCAAGCTTGTTATCGTGGCAAAATTTTTCAAACGTTCTCAAAAGAATGCCATTCAAATCCATATTGCCATAATTGAATAACTTTATCTTAAACACCTCAGTTTCCTTTCCCTTTTCCAAAATAATTTCTGGCACGAATGCCTCGATGTCACTGATAGCAGAAATTCCTACTACGGTTGAATTAGATGGAAATGCAATGTTAACTCTATCCAGATTTTTAATAATCGCTTGCAGCACCTGTTCATCATTGACCTTGATCAATAATTCGTCAATCCCATTTACTCCAATAATATTAAGTTCATTAATATTAAAAAGGTTGCCAATATCTTTTCGGTAACTTTTTGCTAAAGCGTCTTGGTTCATCTTAACCTTAATAACCGAAGGGGTATAGTTGTTGGTTTTTCTTTTACGATCCAACGTATCTGAAATACCGGATAAGACTTGTTTTACATAGGCTGACTTCTGAACAGCAATTTCCTGGCTTGCCCACGCAGGCATGTCACCACCCCCGGCAGCTTCGTTATCAAAAGCGTCTTTCTGTCTTTTTTGAAAGAATTTTATAGGAAGGTTCTTGTCAGCCATGTTTTATGCGTTTTTATTTAAAAAATTTCTTACTTGTCTAATTGATATTTTCATTCTCTCAGCAATAGCAGCTTGTGGAATGCCATTGTCGTTTAAAAATTCCACCAGTTTTTCAATTGTAAGTTCACCATGATTTGTAAATTCAAAAAGCTCTATTAATACATCTTCATAGGCTAAAATCCCTCTGCCGTTAATAATCACCTGAGCTTTGGCATTATTCATGATTCCTTTGATGTCAGATGGTGATTTACCATTCATTAGCTTAACTAATTTATCAAGCCTTCTTTCATCATCTAAGAAATCCGCTTTGAAGCCTGTTGTAAAAACTTTTACAAGCTCTATGATTTCAGCATCTTGCGGTGCCCCGATTTCAATTACCGTATTAAAACGCCTCCAAACAGCTTTATCTAACAGTTCGGGATGATTAGTCGCAGCAATTAAGATGTTATGACTGGCGAAAGAATCAATATTTTGTAAAAGGCTATTAATCACCCGTTTTAATTCCCCCAACTCATACTGATCGTCCCTTGCTTTTGCAATAGCATCAAATTCATCAAGAAAGAGTATGCAAGGTTTATTGTCAGCAAATTCAAAAATCTTCCGAATATTTTTTGCTGTATTACCCAATAAGGAAGATACAATAGCATCAAACCTTGCCACTACCAATGGCAGGCCTGTTTTTTCAGATATATATTTAGCCACTGTTGTTTTACCGTAACCAGGTTTACCATAAAGAAGCAACGTGTTTGTTGTTTCGATACCATTTCTGATCAACTGACTTTGATGCTTAACGATATTAATAAAATCATCAATTTTTCCTTCAATCAACTGAGGTAAAATTATAGGCGACATTTCTTTAGAAGGTGAAGAAATATCAACTATACTCAGCCGGCTTTCATGATCGACAGGAGTGGTCATTAATTCATCCATAGTTACAGTTGTAGCAGGCCCATTTTCAATGGCTTTTAATATCATTTTAGCCATCCTCTCATCCCCATCCTTAGAGAGTTTCTCTGCCAATAACTTTGAATAATTAAAAACCTTTTTAAAGTCCTTAGTCAGCCCGCCTTCAATAATTTTTAAAATTTCAGTATACATATAATTCATTAATTGTTAAGCAAAAATAACACATATTGATAAACAAAACAAAGTAACCGTAATAAATATTTCAATAAGTGTAATAAATATTCTACATACCGTAATATAAAATAGAATCCTAAGCAGTTCCATTGAACTTTAAATGACCTTTCAATTTGAGCACCACAAATTGCTTCACTCAAATCATAAAGACTTATTAACTGACACCTGTACAATTTCTCAAGATTGACGAATCCATTTTAGGCTATTCGAACTACGAATATGATATCTCATTGGTATTGTGAATGAATTACCCAAAGGATTCCTGAAATCAATCTTTTTCGACAGGAAGCGAGCGCCTATTTCACAAATATTACTGTTCAAATAACTATATTTGGTATGGAAAAAATGAGCTTAGCTAAAGAGTAAATTATCTTATCGAATAGTCGCGGCGAATTGGGCATGACCAACTACAATAAAAACTAATTCAAGAAGTCTATCTTTTAAAGTGAAAAAAGTCCTGATTTAACTGTAAAATATTTTACACAACTTAATAACAATATATATACAATTGCTTCTTCTACAGGTAAAGAAATAGATTATCTACAACATGATCCTATAATTAGTAATTAGCAAACAATTTGTTTCTATCAAAAGGATAGTAAATTTTCCATAAATCGAACAATTGGATTAATTGATATTGATTATTCTAACGATGAAAACTTCGTCCATTCAATCGCTTGCGCTCATAAACCTTGGTCTTCGCTGATTTTTTATCTATTTCCAGATATCCAGTCTGCTGAAATGCCGGATTAAATAAATCCACCCCTTGGTACTTTTTATTGATTTTCAGTTTGGGTATTGGGCTGGGAAGTACCAATTTCTTAGCAGGCGAAGTACTATCTGAAAAATACAGAAATATAGCTAGGTTGATCATGATCAAATCCAAGCTCCAAGAAGAAAGCCGCCTCATTTTATATTCTTAGAAGAAGCTTGATCAAAACCATCGAGATATTCTTTTTTAATCTCTTTGAATTTGATGGCAATTAATAATGCCATGCATGCGAATGCTACGAAAAGCAATTTGCCGACGAAATTTTTCATGTTATTATTGGTTAGGTTACAAGAAATAGGGCTGATTATACCGTATGCTGGCGAAAAAAGCCTGAGTAAATATGGCTAATTTGACACAAATGGTTCTTGCGAAAACGCAAGAAATAAAAGCTTTACATAAAATATCAAGCTTAGTTTCAATCGAAAATGTACATCGCCATTCCTTTTTTGCCCGTCAAAGACTTGACAAATCCCCAAATTAGCTCCCGAAAAAGACGCTTATACGCGCATTATTCCTAATATTTCTTTAAATTTAAGCTTCCTATTTTTATGCTATGAAAAATCCAAATCCAGAAGAAAATCAGTTAAACATTGAATTGCCTGAGGAATTAGCAGAAGGCTCTTATGTGAACCTTGCCCTAATAGCCCATTCTCCTTCCGAATTTGTCATGGACTTTATTCGTATTTTACCTGGGATTCCCAAAGGAAAGGTGAAGTCGCGCATCGTCATGACTCCCGATCATGCTCAACGTTTATTGATGGCTCTTCAAGAAAATATTCAACGCTACGAAGAGGCTTTTGGACCTATCGCCAAGGACTTAGATAACCCAGGTTTTCAATTTCCTATGAACTATAATGGCCCCATAGGCGAAGCGTAAACGTTTGCAGTTGAATTTGATTAAAATAGGCCTAAAATTTTACGAATCCATTGGGTAAATACCCTTACTTTTCTACTTTAGAAAGGTATATTAACCTTTTTTATTTTAATGGCCATGCCCATTCTCAACCAACAATTAGTCAGTCAAGGAGCTTTTAACACCCAGCTGCCCCTTCAATACCCTTCTCCGGAAGTATTTACTTATCCTGAGAAAATCCTTCAATTTGGAACCGGTGTCCTATTGAGAGGACTCTGCGATTACTTTGTGGATAAAGCCAACCGTCAAGGCGTTTTTAAAGGTCGGGTTGTCTTGGTTAAATCAACCGCCAAAGGTGGAGCAGATGCCTTCGAAGCACAAGATGGTTTGTTCACCCATTGCATCAAAGGCATTGATGAGGGCAAAGAGGTGGAGGAATATTTGATCAATTCATCCATTTCCAGAACCTTGACTGCCTCCAAAGAATGGGATGCCATTTTGGCCTGTGCGAGCAGTCCAGATATGCAAATTATCATTTCCAATACCACAGAAGTAGGCATACAATATGTGGCCAATGATGCCATCAGCGATGGATGCCCAGCATCTTTCCCCGCTAAATTACTTGCCTTTCTTCTTGCCCGTTGGCTACATTTTGGAGGAAGCAAAGAATCAGGTATGGTCATCATTCCAACAGAGTTGATCATCAACAATGGAGATGTATTAAAGGACATTGTTTTGAAATTAGCCCATGATCATCAACTACCTGCCGACTTCATTCAATGGCTACAAACTGCCAATCATTTTTGCAATTCCCTAGTGGATCGTATTGTGCCCGGAGCTCCGGATGCTGCTACTAGAGCAGCTATTTGCGAACAACTAGGTTATGAAGATTCATTAGTCATCATTTCAGAAGTGTATCGCTTATGGGCCATTCAAGGAAGCTCAGAAGTTAAAAAGATATTAAGCTTTGCTTCGGTGGATTCGGGTGTGGTGATTGCCGAGAATATTGAAATCTACCGTGAACTCAAATTGCGACTTTTGAATGGAACCCATACTCTTATGTGTGGCATGTCCTATCTCCTAGGTTTCCGTTTGGTCAAAGACGTCATGAGCAATTCATATCTCAGCAAATTGGTGATGAACCTCATGCTGACTGAATTAGCCCATTCCATTCCGTATAAAATGGATTTCAAAATTGCCGATCGCTTTGGTCGTTCGGTATTGGACCGCTTTAAAAACCCGTTTATCAACCATAAATTGATTGATATCACGGTTCAGTATACCACCAAAATGCGAATGCGTAATATTCCTTTATTGGTCAATTATTACAAAATTTTTGGCAAGGCCCCTGAGCTTTTTGCGATGGGTTTTGCAGCCTATTTACAGTTCATGCATGCCGTAAAAATAGAAGATGGTCAATATTTCGGAGAATGTAATGGTGAGTTCTACCCCATTCAATGCGATTATGCATCCTACTTTTATGAAGCTTGGAAAGACTTAAACTTAACACAGGTATTGGCCGATGAGAAGATTTGGGGGCATGATTTAAGTGCTTTGCCCGGCTTTGAAGAAGCGGTGAAGAAATACCTTTAATAGGGATTAGGGATTAGGGATTAGGGATTAGGGATTAGGGATTAGGGATTAGGGATTAGGGATTAGGGATTAGGGATTAGGGATTAGGGATTAGGGATTAGGGATTAGGGATTAGGGATTAGGGATTAGGGGAAATGCAGAATTGACTTTGTTTCTACTCAATATTTTTTAAAAATATCCTTTATTTTCTTCATTCCTCATTCTACATTAATTAAAAAACGATGAAGGCTTTTTTAAACGAAGATTTTTTATTGCAGTCGGGCACAGCTCAGACTTTATACCATCAATATGCGGCTCAAATGCCCATCATTGATTACCATAACCATTTAGTACCTCAGCAAATAGCGGAAGACAAGCAGTTCGACAATATCACTCAAATTTGGCTCTATGGCGACCATTACAAATGGAGAGCGATGCGTGCTCATGGGGTCAATGAAAAATACATTACAGGGGATGCTTCTGACGAAGAAAAATTCATGAAATGGGCAGAAACAGTTCCCTATACCATGCGCAATCCTTTGTATCATTGGACGCATTTGGAATTGCAACGTTATTTTGGTGTCACCGAAGTGCTCAATGCCGAATCAGGAAAGCGTATTTATGATCATTGCTCTGCTTTATTACGTAGCAAAGAATATTCCGTTCGGAATTTGTTGAGAAAAATGAATGTCAAAGCGCTTTGTACAACAGACGACCCTATCGACAATTTGGCATATCACCAATCGATCGCGGCTAGTGGTTTTGAGGTCAAAGTATTACCAACTTTCCGTCCAGATAAAGCCATGGCGGTGGATGATGAATTGACTTTCATTGAATATGTGAATGCCTTAAGCGAGGTGACGGGCAAGCAAATTAATCACCTGCAAGATTTTAAAGATGCCATTCTAGAGCGTCACGATTTCTTCCATTCAGTCGGTTGTCGACTGAGTGACCATGGTTTGGAACATATTTATGCGGAGGATTATACGGAGGAAGAAATTGAGCTTATTTTCACTCGATTGCATTCAGGTAAAACCATCAATAAAAGAGAAAAATGGCAATTCAAATCTGCCATGTTGGTCTATTTTGCCCATTTAGATCATGCCAAAGGATGGACACAACAGTTTCATTTGGGAGCCTTGAGAAATAACAATAACCGACTATTAAGTAGTTTAGGGCCAGATACGGGTTTTGATTCCATTGGAGATTTTGAACAAGCTAAACCTTTGTCCAAATTTTTGAATACACTGGATAGTACCAACCAATTGGCGAAGACGATTTTATATAACTTGAATCCAAGAGATAATGAATTGTTTGCGACCATGACGGGAAATTTTCAAGATGGAAGCATCGTAGGAAAGATTCAATTTGGATCAGGATGGTGGTTTTTGGATCAAAAAGATGGCATGGAAAAACAAATCAACGCCCTGTCCAATATGGGGATGTTAAGTCATTTTGTAGGTATGCTAACCGATTCCCGCAGTTTCCTATCTTTCCCAAGGCATGAGTATTTTAGAAGAATACTTTGTAATTTGATCGGTCAAGATGTGGAAAATGGCGAATTGCCAGCAGATATAGATTGGTTAGGAAAATTGGTCAAGGACATTTCGTATACCAATGCGTCCCAATTTTTTAATTTTGAATAAAGCATGAAAAAAGTAGTTACGTTTGGAGAAATCATGGGGCGACTAAGCCCTCCAGGTTATGGAAGAATCGTTCAGGCACAATCGCTCAATTTGACCTTTGGAGGAGGAGAAGCCAATGTTTCTGCCGCTTTAGCCCATTTGGGAATTCCTGCAGCTCATGTGACTAAATTCCCAGATCATGAAATGGGGCATGCCGCCACTGCTTATTTCAGAAAAGTAGGTGTGGACATGCAATATGTCCGCTATGGAGGTAATCGCTTAGGTTTATATTTCACTGAATTTGGAGCCGCTATGCGCCCGAGTAAGGTAGTTTATGACCGAGCAGATTCTTCCTTTGCCCATTTAGATCCCAAAGAATTTAATTGGAAAGAAATCTTAAAAGATGCCCAATGGTTTCATTGGACGGGTATTAGTCCAGCTATTTCTGAATCGGCTGCTCAAGCGTGTAAAGAAGCCATCAAGGTTGCCAACGATTTAGGAATCACCGTTTCTGCCGATGTCAATTACCGAAAAAACTTATGGCAATACGGCAAATCGGTACAAGAAGTCATGCCTGACTTAATTGCGGGATGTGATATCATTGTCTGCGGAAAAGGCGATGCCGAAGATATTTTGAACATAGTTCCAGATGGCATTACCAAAAGCGGTTGGGAATCTGTTTGCAAGCAAATCATGGCTCATTTTCCTCGAATTAAAAAAATCATCAATACCAAAAGAGGTCAAATTTCTGCTTCTCAAAACACGTTGTCGGCCACTTCTTTCAATGGCAAACAAGTATTAAAGTCGGAAACAGTAGAAATTAGTCAAATAGTAGATAGAATTGGCGGGGGTGATGCTTTTATGGCTGGATACATCTATGGAAATTTAGTTCTGAAAGATGAAGCTCAGTCATTATCTTTTGCGGTAGCAGCATCCGCATTAAAACATACGATCGAGGGGGATATTAATTTAGCCAGCCTGGATGAAATAGAAACCGTCATGAAGGGAGACCTGACAGGACGCTTAAAACGATAAACATGGCAAGAAATTCTTCCGAAGTTGTATACCAACGCATTCAAGAGACACCTATCGTCCCTTTATTTTTTAATGCTGATTTATCCATCGCTACCAGCGTATTAAAAGCTTGTTACGATGGTGGCATCCGTGTTTTTGAATTTACCAATCGAGGCAAAGAAGCTCCCTATATTTTTGCGAAAGCGATGGAATATGTGGAGAAAGAATGTCCAGAATTGGTATTAGGAATTGGGACCATTTATGATGCCAAACAAGCCCATGAGTTCATTCAAATGGGGGCAGATTTTATGTTACAACCATTCACAACCGAAGCTGTTGGGGAGGTTTGTGGCAAATACGACATTCCTTGGATGCCGGGGACAATGACCTTGACTGAAATCCGCCAAGCGGAAATTTGGGGTGCCAAAATTGTTAAAATATTTCCAGGTAATGTGGTCGGTCCCGCTTTTGTCAAAGCATTAAAAGGCCCTATGCCCAATACCCAAATTATGGTGACAGGTGGAGTAGAGCCAAATAAAGAGAGTTTGAGTACTTGGTTTAAAGCAGGTGCTGCCGCGGTAGGAATGGGTTCTCAATTATTTCCAGCTGATTTAATTGCTAAAAAAGATTATCAAGCTATTGAACAAATGATTGCCCAATTAATAACAACTTACCGAGAACTGTAACTCAAACAAAACCTCTTACTATGGAAATTGGAAAATACCGTTGGAAAATTTGTGCATTGCTTTTCTTTGCCACCACCATCAACTACCTAGACAGGCAAGTGATTGGTCTATTAAAACCGGTTTTAGAAGACCAATTTAATTGGAGTGAGACAGATTATTCCAACATCGTTATTACCTTCCAAGCCGCCTATGCGATTAGTTTATTAGGGTTTGGGGGAATTATCGATCGAATTGGGACCAAATTAGGTTATACTATTTCCATCATTGTGTGGAGTATCGCGGCTATGTTGCATGCTTTGGCAACAGGTACATTGAGCTTTGCGTTCATGCGTGGATTATTGGGTTTGGGTGAAGCAGGTAACTTTCCTGCCGCAATTAAGACTGTGGCGGAATGGTTTCCAAAAAATGAACGAGCATTAGCCACGGGCATTTTTAATTCTGGCGCCAATATCGGAGCCGTAGCCGCCCCTATTTTAGTACCTTGGATTTTGGGTGTTTATGGCTGGGAAATGGCCTTTATCGCTACAGGAGCCATCGGATTTATTTGGTTAATTTTCTGGTGGTTATATTATGAAGTACCTTCCAAACACAAGGAATTATCACAAGCTGAATTCGATTATATCCATGCTGATAAAGAAGAAAAAGATGAAAACCAAGAGCCTGTTAAATGGGCTAAATTATTTGGCTTCCGCCAAACTTGGGCTTTTTTCTTTGGAAAAATGTTGACCGATCCTATCTGGTGGTTTTTCCTTTTCTGGTTGCCTTCTTATTTCTCTGAACGCTTCCAATTGGATTTAAAGAAACCTAGCTTAGAATTAATCATTGTATATACTGCCACTACCGTAGGAAGTATTGGTGGAGGTTGGTTATCCGGTAAATTAATTAACCTAGGCTGGCCTTCTTTCAAAGCAAGAAAATTCACTATGTTAGGTTTTGCCTTGGCAGTAGTTCCTATTATGCTAGCTCGTTATTGTGATACTATTTGGCAAGCAGTTGCTTTGATTTCTTTGGCTGCAGCCTCTCACCAAGCTTGGAGTGCCAATATCTATTCCATTGCTACCGACATGTTTCCGAAAAAAGCGGTTAGTTCTGTGATAGGTATTGGAGGAATGGCTGGTTCTGTAGGAGGTATTTTCTTCCCTATGATCGTGGGGTCTTTATTAGATAAGTATAAGCTTTTAGGAAATATCAATGATGGTTATAACATCATCTTCTTGCTTTGCGGAAGTGCCTATATATTGGCTTGGGTAATTATCTATTCCTTAGCTCCTAAATTAGAGACAGCGAAAATTGATTAATCACAATTGAATACATGTATTAAGCGTGCTGAACAATCGGCACGCTTTTTTTATTTCCAAGACTGAAACAAATTGACTAGCTCTTGGGCAATGGCCTCTTTTGATTTCAGGCTAAGTGAATGACGTTCTCCTGAAGAAGTAAAGACATGAACTTGATTGGTATCCATGCCAAAACCAGCACCTAGCTCCTTTAAAGAATTCAGCACGATAGCATCCAGTTTTTTTCTTTGTAATTTATCCAAAGCATGAGCCTCTTCATTTTCTGTTTCTAAAGCAAAGCCAATCAGTTTTTGATGGCTTCTTTTTTGTGTCCCCAAAGTGGCTAAAATATCCGTCGTTTTTTCTAAGCTTATTTCTAAAGTATTTTCCTTCTTCTTGATTTTTTCGCTAGCCACTGTAACTGGCCGATAGTCTGCCACGGCGGCAGCCATGATGGTCCAGTCCGACGAGGGGAATTCCCGAAGACAGGCTTGCTCCATATCTTTGGCAGAAACAACCGGAATCCAATTAATCCCTGAAAATTTGGGCTTAAATGACATGGGGCCAGCAATGACTGTAACATGAGCTCCTTGTAAATAAAAGGCCTCCGCCAGAGAAATACCCATTTTGCCTGAGGAATGATTCGAAATATAGCGAACGGGATCTATCGCCTCCTGGGTAGGTCCCGCACTAATCAATACTTTTTCCCCTTGCCAACTTCTTCCTCTACCTACATTTTCAACAAGCTCTAAAAGGATTTCTTCTGGTTCTGACATTCTACCTTCTCCATGTAAACCACTGGCTAAAAATCCTGTATTCACAGATAAAATATGATTGCCAAAAGACTGCAACTTGGCCAAATTTTGTTGAGTAGAGGGGTGCTTATACATATCTTCATCCATGGCTGGGGCAATGAAGATTGGGCAACGGGCTGATAGATATGTGGCAATAACGATATTGTCACACAATCCGTTTGCCATTTTACTAAGTGTATTGCAAGTAGCTGGAGCGATGATAAAAGCATCTGCCCAAAGGCCTAATTCTACATGGTTATTCCAAACATTATTCTCATGGAAATCGATCCAAACTGGGTAATTAGAAAAGGTCGAAAGCACTAGTGGAGAGACGAAATCTTTGGCAGCCTGAGTCATAATAACACGTACCTCTGCTCCATTTTTTTTCAATAGACGAACCAAAAGTATCGCTTTATAAGCCGCAATACTGGCACTAATTCCTACGACGATTTTTTTACCTTGTAACATAGCATTGGAAAAGGTCGGCAAGTAACGAAATTTGCTTAAAATAAGGTAATTTTGAGGCCAAATTCGACCATGAAGATATTTGAAACAAAACAGGCATTACAAGATTTCATCGATGACCATCGATTGAAAAATGCGCTTATTGGATTTGTCCCCACTATGGGAGCCTTACATGAAGGGCATATATCGCTCATTGAAAAATCCAAACAACATGGGGTGGTGACAGTCTGCAGTATTTTTGTCAATCCTACGCAATTCAATGACCCTAAGGATTTTGAAAAATATCCTAAAACCATACAAGAAGACCTCCAAAAGCTTGAATCTGCTGGCTGTGAAGCTGTTTTTCTTCCTTCAGTAAAAGAGATGTACCCTGAAGGTATGCATCAGTTACCGCATTATCCATTAGGTAGATTAGAGGAACTCTGGGAAGGAGCGCATAGGCCGGGGCATTTTCAGGGGGTTTGTGTGATTGTGCATCGCCTATTGGAGGCAGTACGACCAGATCAATTATTTATGGGCTCTAAGGATTTTCAACAAGTGGCGGTCATTCGACATTTAATACGTCATTATCCGTTTGAACCTAAGATCCAACTGATTTCCTGTGATACCATTCGTGAAAAAAGTGGATTGGCCATGAGCAGCCGAAATGTTCGACTTAGTCCTGAACAAAAGACACAAGCCTTGGCCATTTATCATGGTTTTGACATGATTCGAAAGGCTTTACAAGAACAAACAAATAGTAGTGCCGAAGCATTGAAGCAACAATTTGCTCAACAATTATTGGATGCGGGCTTTGAATCCGTGGATTATATCGCTTTAGCGGACCCAACAAGCTTAGAACCTATTACTAATCTCTCTCAAACATTTGTTGTATTAGTTGCCGCTTTTATTGGTGGAGTCCGACTGATCGACAATCAATTATTCTCACATGAGCTATTTAAAAGAGTTTAAAAAAATCACGACACAGAGTTTACAAATCATGAAAAAGCAAGGAGAAAAAATCTCCATGCTGACTTGTTATGATTTTTCTATGGCCAAATTGCTGGACCAATCAGGTGTGGATGTTTTGCTGGTAGGAGATAGTGCTAGTAATGTGATGGCAGGTCATGAAACGACTCTACCCATTACCTTGGAGCAAATGATTTATCATGCGCAATGTGTTGTCAGAGGAACCAATCGAGCCTTGGTTATAGTGGATTTGCCTTTTGGTTCCTATCAATCCAACAGTGAGATTGCCCTATCTTCTGCCATAAGAATCATGAAAGAAACGGGAGCCCATGCCATCAAGCTAGAAGGGGGACAAGAGGTTATAGAAAGTATCAAAAAAATTGTGAAAGCAGGGATCCCGGTTATGGGACATTTAGGTTTGACGCCGCAAAGTATCTATCAATTTGGTTCCTATGGTGTTAGGGCCAAGGAAGAAGAGGAAGCTAATTTATTGGTAGAAGAAGCCAAGATGTTAGAGGCAGCAGGGTGTTTTGGAATAGTCCTAGAAAAAATTCCAGCCGATCTAGCCAAACGAGTGAGTAAAAGTCTTCATATCCCAAGCATTGGCATAGGGGCTGGAAAACATTGCGATGGGCAAGTTTTGGTCATGCACGATATGCTGGGTATAAACACAGAATTTAAACCCAGGTTTTTACGTCGCTATTTACATTTAGGAGACTTGATTCCACAAGCAGTGAAGAACTATGTCGCTGATGTGAAGAATCAAGATTTCCCCAATGAAGAAGAATCTTACTAGGCTAGACTAGACGGTTGGCTGCATTAGGAAACACAACAGTTGGCTGAAAAGTCTTAGCTGCTTCAAAGTCCATTACGGCATAGGAAATGATGATGACGATATCTCCTACTACGGCTTTTCTCGCGGCAGGACCGTTGAGGCAAATAATGCCCGATCCTCGTTCACCCTTGATTAAATAAGTTTCTATTCGTTCCCCATTATTGACATTAACTACTTGAATTTTTTCATGTTCTAACATGTTGGCAGCATCCATCAAATCTGCATCCATCGTTAGACTTCCGACATAGTCAATATTGGCTTCTGTGACAGTGGCGCGATGCACCTTCGATTTTAATATTTGTATCTGATACACAATTTTGGTTTTTGAGAGTGTGCAAATTTACGAAAAAGAAATATTTAACTTTGTTAACAAATCAAATGAATGATGGTACTTTGCTTGGATTTCGGTAATTCTCAATTAAAATATGCTTGTTTAGCAGGAGATCAGTTGGTGGATTGGGGAACGATAAAAGAAGCCAATTTTTTATCTATATCTTCCATTTGTCAAAATAAGCAGATTGATTCTATCATACTTAGTTCGGTGATAGACGTTCCAACAGATTTGATCAATGCCTTAAAAGATTTCGCGCCATTTCACCAACTCAGTTCTACCTCTTTGACACAGGTAAATTACAAGGAATACGATAAGACTACCTTGGGTGTAGACCGACTAGCTTTAGCAGAAGGCGCACAAGTTCTTTACCCTAATAGCAATCATTTGAGCATCTGTATGGGGACATGCATTACGTATAATTGGGTTGTAGATGGCCATTTTAAAGGAGGGGCTATAAGTCCTGGCCTAATGATGCGGACGAAGTCCATGCATGATTATACAGCACATTTACCATTAATTTCTCCGCAAATGGACTTCCCTTTGTTAGGACATTCTACTGTGAGTAACTTACTCGCTGGAACGATGTCTGGGATACGATTGGAGGTTCAAGGGTTTATTGAGGAAATGAGAAAACAGGACCCAAAATTAGTTGTTCTTATTTGTGGTGGGGATGCCCCTTTTTTTATCCCTAAGTTAAGGGCATTTGATGTACAATTTGAAGCTGAGTTAATTTGGAAAGGATTAGCTGCATTGGCGAAGTTGAATTAACAACGCAACAACGCTGTCAAGGTTTAAAACCTTGACAGCGTTAAGGAAATTCCAATTCAAAATTTAACCATAGCTTAACGCTCCTCTAACATAATCAACTGGTAATCAACGTAGTTTTGAGATAGAAAAACTGCGCAGCATGAGCGTTAACTACCAACCCACCTACAAAACCATCGTTATTTCCGATTTGCATTTAGGAAATAAGGGTGCCAAAGCCAAAGAAGTTAATGAATTTCTGAAAGCTTATTCCTGCCACCAACTCATTCTAAATGGAGATATCATCGACGGATGGCAATTAAAAAAGGGAGGCGAATGGAAGAAAAAACATACCGGCTTCTTTCGTGCTGTATTAAAAATGATGGATCGCTGGGATACAGAAGTGATTTATCTCCGAGGTAATCATGATGATTTTCTTGATCAAATCATTCCATTGAAAATAGGTAAGCAGTTCTCCATTCGAAGAGATTATACCTTAAAATCATTTGGTAAAAAATATTTTATCATCCATGGCGACATCTTTGATAGTATTACCAGTCAAATGAAATGGTTAGCCTATCTAGGAGACATTGGTTATACTTTTTTATTATGGATTAACAAATGGTACAATTACCATCGAGAAAGGCAAGGGAAACCTTATTATTCCTTATCTCAAACCATCAAACAAAAGGTTAAAGCTGCCGTCAATTTCATCTCTGATTTTGAAGAAAAACTGGTAGAATTAGCCATCGCTCAAGAGGCTGATGGCATTATCTGTGGTCACATCCACAAAGCAGAAATCAAACAAATCAAAGGGGTTTCTTACATGAATTCGGGTGATTGGGTAGAATCATTAACGGCCTTGGTAGAAACGCACCAAGGAGAATGGCAAATTCTCCAATATCCAGATTTTGATTTAAAAAAAGAATTAAAAGAAATTTTAAGCGACCAAATGACCCTCTAATATGGGAAAGTTTATATTTACTGTTCAAGGTGAAGGAAGAGGTCATTTGACCCAAGCCATTTCCCTTAGTCAAATGGCTCAAGAAGCTGGTCATGAAGTGATTGGTTATGCTGTTGGTTCCACCAATAACCGCAAAATCCCTAGTTTTTTTACTGATTATATTGGAGATAAACCTCTTTTACAGTACGAAAGTCCCTCCCTCTGTTATGGAAATGGGAAGGCTGTGCAAGTAGGAAAAACGGCCTTACAGGCTTTCTCCAAATTTAAAACTTATTGGAATAGCGCCTCGGAACTAGCCCATTTCATCGAAGAAAATAAACCTGATGGAATCATTAATTTTTATGAATCCATCACTGGCCTCCACCAATGGAGAACAGGGGCTAAGATTCCGTGCTTATCTATTGGTCATCAATACTTATTATTAAATAGGCATTTTCAGACCATTCCTGAAAAGAAACTAGACCAATTTTTTCTCAATCTAAACACTCGAATCACGGCCATTGGTTCAAAGAAAAGGTTAGGTCTTTCCTTTTTGCCTTTGGAAAATGATACACAAAGAAATATCGATGTGATTCCTCCTTTATTAAGAAAAGAGGTGAAAGAACTGAAATCTATACCTGGTAAAAGTTGGTTAGCCTACCTAACACACTATCGGCTTGCCGAGGATATCATGGCATGGTCCAAACTGAATCCAGACGTTCAATTAGACTGTTTTTGGGATCACCCTATTCACAAAGAAATCTTCGCATATTCTACCAACTTGACTTTTCATCCCATCAATGCGGAGCTGTATTTGGAGAAAATGTCCCAGTGTGCTGGGCTCATTTCAACAGCAGGATTTGAGTCAATTGCCGAAGCCATGTACTTGGCCAAACCTACCATGATGGTTCCTGTACCCAATCATATTGAGCAAATGATCAACGCATTTGATGCCTCCCAGTCGGGTGCTGGTTTAGCGGCTACATCCTTTGATTTAACTCTTTTCAAAGACTACCAAAAAGAGCACCAAACGGATTATTCAACCTATCAGCATTGGATTCAAGAATCATCGCGTTTAATGGATATACATTTACGAGAGCTCATTCAACCTGATCGTGAGAAAAAAAGTGCTTGGAAATCACTATTTACCAAGCGAATCAACTGGACTTTACCAAAAAATAACGGAGGTCTATCTATGCCAAAAATTTAATTTACCTGCAATTTTTGTTCCATAATTCCCCCATTTATAGGCCTTTACCATTTGGTTATTACATGGCAACATTTCCTTGTTATTGGCAACAAAAAAAACACAATTACATGATTTTCAGGAAAAACTAAGGTAAAACTAAAATAGGAAATTTGGGTAGAAATCAAGACTCAACCACCCTATGAATAGAAGGTCTCTACTACACACCTTAGGTTTAGTTGCCAGTTCACTTAGTTTGCCTTCCATGGGAATGGCGAAAACTTCATCCTCCAAAAATTCTAAACCTTTTCGTATTGCCCACATCACGGATGTGCATATCATGCCACTGATAGGTGCTGCCAAAGGTCTAGAAAAATGCCTAACCCACATCCAAAATTTACCCGACAAACCTGACTTAATTATCAATAGTGGGGATGCCATCATGGATGCACATCGAGGTGGGCGTAGGATTGCTGAAAAGCAGTGGAAACTTTGGAATGATGTGTTATCACATACTTTATCTACTCCCATTATTCAGTCCATTGGGAACCATGATATTTGGTGTAAAAATGAAAATCCACAAAGCATCACAGATGGAAAAAAGTGGGCATTAGATGAACTAAAAGAGGATAAATGCTATACTTCAAAAGACCTAGGTGTATGGCACTTACTTAGTTTAGATAGCATTAGCCCTAATCAAGATGGTCAATGGTACACTGGGAAAATCGATGAAGAGCAAATGGATTGGCTTAAAAATGAATTAGCCAATATTCCTCTATTTAAGCCTGTCATGATTGTCTCTCACATCCCAATTCTTTCCGCATGTATCTTTTTTGATGGAAAAAGATTTGAAAAAAATCAATGGACTGTTCCTGGCAGATGGATGCACGAAGATGCCAGTGAACTAAAAGACTTATTCTTAAAATACCCGAATGTCAAATTAGCCATAAGCGGACATATTCATTTACTAGATCGTGTAGAATACAATGGGGTTACCTACTGCTGTAACGGTGCCGTAAGTGGTGCTTGGTGGTCAGGAGATTACCAACAAACTAAACCGGGTTATGCCATGATTGATTTATATCCAGACGGCCGTTTTACCAATACATATACAACATATCAATCTTAATTAGACTTTATGAAACAAATTACGTTAAATACCGGAAAAACTATTGGTGAGGGAAGTCCTTGCTATGTAATTGCTGAAATAGGAATCAATCACAATGGTTCTTTGGAAATTGCTAAACAATTGATTGATGCTGCTGTAGAAGCTAAAGTTAGCGCCGTCAAATTTCAAAAACGTACTCCTGAAATATGTGTACCAAAAGACCAATGGGAAATTGTAAGAGATACTCCTTGGGGTAAAATGACCTACATTGATTACAAGAGAAAAACCGAATTTGGGATTTTGGAATACTCGGAAATTGATAATTATTGCAAATCAAAAGGAATAGATTGGTTTGCCTCAGCTTGGGATGAACCTTCAGTCGATTTCATGGAACAATTCAATCCAGTAATGTACAAATTGGCTTCGGCTTCATTAACAGACGATTCTCTAATTCGTAAAATATGCGCTACAGGAAGGCCTATCATGATTTCAACAGGGATGTCTCGCATCGATGAAATTAGTTTTGCTGTGGATTTAATCAGAGAATATGGTGATTACCCTTTAATGATAGCTCATGCCACATCTGCCTACCCTTGCAAACCAGAAGAATTGAATTTGCGTATGATTAATACCCTTAAAAACATGTATCCAGAATATATCATAGGCTACTCTGGACATGAGACAGGATTAAGTACAACGGTATCTGCAGTAGCCATTGGGGCTCAATTTGTGGAGCGTCATTTTACCTTGGATCGTGCCATGTGGGGATCTGATCATGCAGCCTCTGTGGAGCCACAAGGCTTTGTTCGATTAGTAAAAGATATACATGATACAGAATTATCCTTAGGAAATGGTATCAAACAAGTTTACGAAAGTGAAATAGGACCTATGAAAAAACTGCGTGTTAATATCACGGAAAACAGATTAGTAGACATGCTTTAACAAATGAAATTGCTAGATGTCACTATTGTTTGTTTTACTTTACTCATTCTAGGAGTTTTACTATTAATCTGGTTTGAAAGGAAATACCCTTATCGTAAGGGTATTTCCTTTTTTAGAGAAGGATTCTGGACCGATTTACTGGCTTATGCCATCGTTCAAAGCTTTCTACTTAAAATTTTGATATTTGATTTCATCATTGCCCCCATTCATCATTCCATTCCTGAGAAATTCTTTTTTTCTGTAAGCAATTGGCCAATAGGATGGCAATTGGCCTTCTTCATCTTTTCTCATGACCTCTATATATACTGGTTTCACCGCTGGCAACATGCTAGCAAAGTGTTATGGAGAACTCATGAGGTGCATCATTCTAATCAACAAATTGATTGGATCGCAGGAGCTAGATCTCATTCCATAGAAATTATCATCAACCAAACCATTGAGTTTCTCCCCATTATCATATTAGGAGCAGACCCTATGGTTATACCTATTAAAGGATTAATTGATGGATTATGGGGCATGTTCATACATGCTAACATTCGAGTTAGTCTTGGAAAACTAAAGTACATCATCAATGGCCCGGAGTTTCACCTTTGGCACCATGCCAATCATCGTGAAGTCTTTCACGCAAATTTTTCTACTAAATTTAGCTTTTGGGATGTGATTTTTGGAACTTTATACGAAAGCCCAACTCAACCAAGTTCTTGGGGCTTATATTATAAATTTCCTAAGAATTATTTCGCACAGCATTGGTATGCTTTTTACCGATGGACATTTGAACCTTGGGAAAAAAAGCAAGAAGACTCATGATTAAACCTTGGCTGTATTTATTCATTGCATCGATTTTTGAAACAGGCTGGACCTATTCTTTAAAATATATGAATTTTGAAAAATTCAAACTTGCATGGAGTCAACATTCCCCTTTATCCATGGCATTTTTAACGGAGCTTTTCCCCTTTTTAGGCTATATTATTTTTGGAATTGCCAACATCTACTTCCTTTCCGTATCATTAAAAGATATCCCAACAGCCACAGCCATAGCTGTATGGACCGCATTTTCTTTGGTCCTCATCAAAATTACCGATGTATTCTATTTTAAAACACCTACTAATTTCTTAGAAATAGCCTTTTTAAGCCTGATTGTTATCGGAATAATCGGTCTCAAACAGTTTTCTGCGACTAACTAATTATCCCTTGAGCTTCTAGAATTAGCTCGGCCATTTCTCTAAAACAACCTGCTCCTCCATTGGATTGCAAGATATTAGTCGCTACTTTTTTTACTTGATCTACAGCATCAGCAGGACAAAAAAATACCCCCACAAATGGCAAAACAACCAAATCATTGACATCATCTCCGATGTAGGCAATATGCGAAGGCTGCAAATCGTATTTTTTTAAAATTTCTGCTAATACTCTTTCTTTATCTTTAATACCTAAGTGCAATTCTGATATTTGGAGTTTCTCAGCTCTTTTAACTAAGGAAGGGGAGACTTCGCCCGTAATAATTCCTGTTTGGATTCCTCTTAATTTACGCAATCGCTCGACCCCCATACCATCCCTAATATTGAATTTCTTCAATACTTCACCTGCCTCTCCATAATATACCCCTCCATCCGTCAAGACCCCATCACAATCTGTCAATACTAACTTAATGGTATCTAATTGCATCATATATAAAATTAAATCGCTGTAAAACCACCATCAACCACCAAATTAGCCCCAGTCATATAGGCAGAGGCATCGCTAGCCAAAAAAAGTAAGGCTCCCGCATAATCAGAGGACTTAGCCATTCTTTTTAAAGGTGTCTTTTGAATATATTGTTGAATAAAATAATCGGATTGTCCGTTTTCTACACCTCCTGGTGATAATGTATTTACCCGAATCCCTTTCTCCCCCCAATAGGCCGCTAAATATCGAGTAAAATTTATTACGGCTCCTTTCGTGGTAGGATAAGCCGGAGTTTTATAAAAAATTTGTCTGCCTTCCGCATCTTTATACAGTCCTTGATCTGGACCTACAATACCATACGTAGACGCAATATTGATGATACTCCCCCCCTTTTCCAACATCAATTGACCCATTTTTTGGGAAACCAAAAACATGCCCATGACATTCACTTCCCATGACTTTTTAAACATAGATAGTGGATAATTTTCAAAAGATGATAAAGCTAACACATTAGCAGAATCTTGGAAATGGTCGTTGATAGCTGCATTGTTCACTAAAATATCTACATGTCCAAATTGGTTTTTCACCCAGCTGGCAGCTAATTGAACAGATTGTTCAAAACGAATATCCATACCTAAACCAATGGCTCCATTAGCCAACGTATTAGCAAATTCTTGGCACTCTGTCTCATTCAAATCCGCCACAATAACTGTAGCTCCTGCATGAGCTAATGCTTTACAATGCTCTTTCCCTATCAAACCTAAAGCACCTGTAACTAAGGCTATTTTGCCTTGTAAATCAAAAAACTTCATCTAGTTTAATTTAGGCTTAATGTTATGATCCGTAACTTTTCTAAAAACAGCTTCTAATACCCCTCCTTTCAATACTGATTTTACGGTATTCAATTCAATTGCGGCCTTTAATCTGGGTAAAATTTCTGCGTATGCCTCCATGGTATAGGCTAAATCTTCCTGACTATGGCTGTACGATATATTATGAAATCCGCCCCACAAAATACCTTTTTGCAATAATTCCTGTTGCATAAATGTCTTCAACTCCAGGGAATCTTGCCCCTCGGCAGTGTAAGTAAGCATGGTCCGACAAGGATATCCAACGCATGAACTTATGTGACTCATGCCTAAATCTGAAGTCAATTGATTATAAGCGTTTTGAAGCCATAGTCCTTTTTCTTCCAATACGTTAGGAACGTCATGTTCTTTCATAAATGAAATAGTCGCTTTAGCGGCGGCTAAAGATAAGGTCTCTCCTCCAAATGTGGTGTAAGAAAATACCTCATCATCAAACAATTGCATCACATCCTTTCTACCCGTTAAAATAGCCAATGGCATACCGTTAGCGCATGCTTTAGAAAAAGTAGCTAAATCAGCTTTCACCCCAAAATATTCTTGAGCCCCACCCAAAGCAATTCTAAATCCAGTCCACATCTCATCAAAGATGAGCAATGTGCCATTGGCTTGACACAATGCAGCCAATTCCTTCAAAAAACCTTCCTTGGGTTTTTCAAAAATAAATGGCTCTAGAATGACACAAGCCACCGTTTCATCCAAAGCTTCACGGATACTATCTATATCATTAAAGCCAAATGTAAATGACAAATTTTTAATACTTTCTGGAATCCCTTTTCCTCTGGATGTAATCCCAATATACCAATCATGCCAGCCATGGTAACCACAACAAAACACTTTATCTCTACCCGTATAGGCCCTAGCCACCCGAATAGCCGCCGAAGTGACATCGGCACCTGTTTTACTAAATTTTACAGCCTCAGCATTGGGGATGATTTCGGAAATTATTTCAGCTACTTCAACCTCCAATGGGTGCATCAAAGAAAAGGTGATACCTTCTTTCAACTGCTCTATGATAGCCTGGTCAATTTCAGGAATACAATACCCGATGGATAAAGGGCCTATTCCCATATTATAATCAATGTATTCATTTCCATCCACATCCCACACGTGTGAGCCCTTCCCTTTTTGAAGGTAAATAGGGGCCACCCCTTTAGAGAATTGCCCTGGACCTTTAGCTAAAGTTTGAGTAATGGGTTTCTGTACCTGCAATCCTCTTTGGTACCAAGATTGAGAAACAGAAATACGAGGTAAAGCTGCATTAAACTGAACTGTGTTTGGCATAACTTATTGATTTTCTTGAATAAATTTCGAAATACTTGTAACTAAGTTGGGAACATCGAATCCCTCAAATTCAACCACTTCCTGTAGACGAGCAGGACGAAACCAACGAGCATCTAAGGCCATTGCCTTCACAGGAATAGACCAATGATTGACTACTAAATTCTCTGCCACAATACTAAATAATCCACCAGTTAGAAAATGATCCTCTATGGTGACCAACAATTGTGTTTTTCCAATTAATGCCTTTAGCATATCCACATCAAATGGCTTTAGGCTTCTAACATTCACCAATCCAACATCATACCCCGCTTCTTGCAAGGATAACATGGCTTGATAACTGTTCTCAAACATAAAACCGTAGGTTAAAATGGTCACATCTTTCCCTTCTGCAACAATCTCTGCCTTACCTAGCTCGTAAATCGAATGTTTGTATTGATTAGCTGTGGTATTGATCCGCACATAACTTGGATTTTCGGTCTCCCAAATTGCTGGTAACATCTTCACTAAATCGTCCTCATCAGCTGGAGCAAACACTTCCATGCCAGGTATACCTCGCATGATGGCCACATCTTCAATGGCCTGGTGAGTAGGGCCATTCCCATCTGACAAAAAGCCAGGAATAAAACTGCTCATTTTCACTGGTAAATTAGGGATACCTATCGAGGTTCGAGTAAACTCAAATGCCCGCATAGTAAGAAATGCAGCCAAAGCGTGTACTATTGGCTTTCTTCCGCGCAAAGCTAAGCCAGCTGCTGCCCCCATCATCGTTTGCTCTGTGATTCCAGTATCAATAAATCTATCCTGCAATATGCCCGGTAAGTTTCGAACTAAAGCTCTATTTTCTGCCGTCATAACCACATATCGCTTATCATTGACGGCCTTTTCTTGTAATAATTGTTCGTATGTCATGATACTCAATTTTATCTAGCTACAATCGTTTGAGAAGTAATATCGGCTTGTTTGATTTGATGTAATTCATCCAGTAAATCCACTATTTCTTGTGAATTAAAATTGCAAAACCAACGGTCCGCTCGAGCCTCTATGGATGGAAGGCCTTTGCCCCGAACAGTATCACAAATAAGAATAGAAGGCCCTTGATTGGATTCCAATTGGGAGAATATCTCCTCCATTTGTTCGAAGTCATGGCCATTGATTCGGTACGTATGCAAGCCAAAAGCTTTACATTTATCTTGAAGTGGTTCCAATGGAATTAGCTCTTCCGTGGCCATATTAGCCTGAAATTGATTCCTATCGACAACAAAAATCAAATTGGATAATTGTTTGGCATGGGCTACTAAAAATGCCTCCCAACATGATCCTTCATTTAATTCTCCGTCACCAAGTATACAGACCACCCGATTATTCTCCTTTCTTAAACAAATCTCCAAGGCTACTCCAATGGCTACAGCTGGCAGCTGACCTAAAGAACCTGCATGAAATTCCACCCCTGGAATATGTCGATTGGGATGCCAATAAATATGGTCATGTACCGATAAATGATTTTTCAATCTTTCGGGAGCCAACCATCCTAATTCTACAAAAACACCATATAAGGCAGGCACATCATGCCCTTTAGATAAAAATAAATAATCTCTATTTTCATCATCTAAATGCTGTGCATCAATCTTTAAAAAGGACGTGTAGAGATAGGTTAAAATATCAACTGCCGACAAAGATGCGCCTAGAAAGCATCCACCCTCACTAGCCAATGGCACAATACGCTCCCTAACTCGTAAGGCGAAGTTTTCAAGTTCAATTCGTTTTTCTATATTCATGGTCCGTGTTAGTTTGCTCAACTCCAATCGTTCTTAATTCAGGTAAATGATTTCTATACCAATTCACCCCTGCATAAACTGAATTGATATCATAGATATATGGACGTTCCTGTAATAGAGCGAGGATATCATTCAAATTGAACAAAGAATTGATTGGGTATAAATGATGGTAAACCGCTTCTATGAATTCAAGATCTTCTGGATAATCTAATGTGAATCGATGACTCATATCATACTTCAATCCAGACTCCCATCCCCAATTACCTATTCTAAATAGACTTGGATTTTCCCAAAAATAGGGTGTGGTATGCTCTCTTTCTAGCGGGCGTTTTGCCTCCTTCCATGCTTTTTCCAAAGCAGAAAACGTCATCATTTCAACATCATTTCCATCTGGATACGAAGCAGGATGCAGGTTGCTAACAAAGTCAAATTCCCCTTCATGTAGAAAACAATAATCAAAAACTTCATCGATTATTTGAGGGTCTATCAAAGGGCAATCGGAAGGAATTTTAACAATCCAATCTGCTTCATAGTCTTTAGCTGCTTGATAGTGTCTGTCTAACAGATCGATGAGTGATCCTCTAAATACGGGGAAACCATATTTTTTAGAAATTTCCACGATTGCATCATCTTCAGGCTCTAAAGATGTTATGACCACAATCTCTGCTTTTCTTTGAATACCTTGGATACGCTCAAGTTGATGAATTAATATCGGCTTATCCAATACGGGTTTCAATACCTTATTCGGAAATCTACTAGAACCTGTTCTGGCTTGAACCAAAATCAGCAATTTGCTATTCATAGCCTTTGTCACATTTTTCAAACCAAGGAGTATATTGAGCTACATATTGATTCCCTTTACCATTAAATTCGATGTACTCCCGACAAATATTTGCTATATTTTCAGCAGAGGTCCCTTCATTCTGAATGGGCATCAATTGATTCAATTCTTCGATATTAAAAAAAGAATATACTTTTTTACCCAGAGCTATACCCGTATAAACAACCGTAGAATATTGGGTGATCAATTCGCTACAATTAGCAATCATGTCATTCGTAGGCCCGTCTGTAAAAATCAACGTGTTTTCTGGACAAATGCATTTGATTTCTTCTATAGCTCTCGATTTATTTTCATTGGGATGAAGTTTAAACAACAGCCTTTTTTCTCCTGCTATTTCAACACATTTCCGTAAAAACTTTGTGCGATTTTCAAATCGAAATGTTTCTCTTATATCAGAAGTTGCTACCATCACATAATCAGAATAAGGAAAATCATTATCTAGAAATAGTTTCAAATGATCATAATTTGGGATTCCAGTCACTATTACCTTGTCGGAACTTGTTCCTTTTTCAGTAATGTAATTTTTATATCCCTCGGAAGCCGCACAATAAATATCACATAAATTGGACGTTCCATTCAGGGACGTTCCCATGGTCCAATACCTAGGCAATTGTAACTTTTGAATGAGACTACTCAATTTTGTAAAGGGGTCAATCATTCCTTCTTGAACCCAAATAGTCTTGGTGTCTTTAAACTTATTAGGGAATAATAAATCTGAACAAAAAACCACTAAATCGTAAGCATGTAATTCGGCTTTATCGTCAATATTCAAGCCCTGGGACATTAAGTAATTCTCAGCAATTCTTTTTAATGGACGCCCCATAATAGTCCCATTTAAAATCCCCCACTTTATAGCATATGATATGATTGTATCATCACTAAAAAATTGACTAAAGTAACAATCATATTCTGTCAGATACATAGAAATCTTGTGCATCTGAATGGTTTGATTCATGGAACCTGTTAAAAACAATATCTTTTTTCTATTAGCCATGTATAACCTAACTGTAAAGTAAATGTAGGAAGCTAACTTGGTTAAATGTGAGGCAAAAAACCGATTTAATAATTATGTAATATTTTAAAAAAACAACCATAATATTAAGTGTTCAAAGCGCACGAAATTCACTTATTGCTTAACATGAATGAAGCTTTCTCTTAATCTAGCAAAAACAAAAAGGCCGAGTAATACTCGGCCTTTTGTGTAACGAATTTCTAATTTTAGCCATTAATTATTTGATCAACCACATCTGATCATTGATATCATCTGTGCCGTTAAATTGACTTTGAATGGCTGCTTTATAATTAGTAGCATTCGTTGTTCTTTCTGTAGTTGGATAAATCCATCTAACCGCAATTCTATTCGAATTTCCATTACCCACGCCCGCATCAAACTTAGGAAATCCAGTTCTTCTCCAGTTGAAATATGCCTCCATACCTGAATTCATAAAGAATGCCAAATATTTTTGAGAAACGATCTGTTGAATGGCCTTCGAAGCATCATATTTCACACTGGCTTGTGCATAATAATCAGCAAAAGAGAAGTCTACATTGTAGTTAACTTGATCTGCCGCTGCCATGGAACCTGTTTTAGAATAAGTCATCGTGTTTACACCATCTTTGATGCCATAAAATGCCTGAGAAGCTTGAATACCTTTCTTATACCAATCCTCAGCTGAACCTGTGGCCCAACCTCTAGCAATACCTTCAGCGATGTTAAAACATAGTTCAGGATAAGCAGCTATGAAGGTGTTTTCTGCTGTATAATTTTTATAATAGCGATTTCTGTTTTGAAAAGAGTATTTACCTGGGGCAAATCCAGCACCATTATTCACACCTGCCTTATCCGACATATCAGCTAAATCTTCTGCAGAACTTGCTCCTAAAAAGGCAGAATAATCAGATGGTAATTTGCCAGATTTCAATTCAAAGCCAGCGGGCTCACAAGTAGCCATCACACGTGGATCCTTTAAACCTGATAATAAGTTGACATATGCCGCCGCCATATTTTGACGAGTTGCATCAAAACCAAAATTGTCTGGATTAGATGGATATTTATTGAAATTATTCCACTTAAACTCCAAATTATCAGCCATAGAGCTCAACAAAGGATATTTGCTAGGGTTACTGACCATTTCAGCAAATTTTGCCTTTACACCTAAATCTGTGTCCGTATCTTTCTTAGATAAAGAAACTAACACGCGTAAACGATAAGCATTAACCGCCTTTTGCCATTTTTTCAAATCTCCATTATAATAGATATCTCCTGAAACAGTTTCCCCCTTGGCAATCAGGCTTGTTAAATCCGTATTAGCATCATCCAACCACTTCAATATTTGAATGTAAATGGCCTTTTGGGTATCATATTTGGGAGCAACCCCTTCAATACCCTTCAATGCATCTGTTAGAGGCAAATCACCTACACGCTTCGACATTTGATCATAGAAATAGGCTCTAAAAAACTTGCCTAAAGCAGAATATCCATTCACATCAGCCAATCCAGCACGCTTGGCCTCTTCCTCCATTTTCACTACGTTTTTTAAAGTAGTAAACTGATTAGGCATTTGTCCAAAGGTGTATTCATTGTTCGCATAATAATTGTAGTTCGAGCAATAAAACTGGTTCCAACGCATTTCAGCACTAAAAGGACGACCGTTGTCATTGAACATACTATACGCTACTCCTTGGAAAACCAAAGAAGCAGGAACATGCACAGGTTTGTTGGAATCAATTTCCAACTGATCAAAAGGTTTTTCACAGCTACTCAAAGTGACCATCAAAAGGCCAAAAAGAGCAATGATATATTTATTCATTTTCATATGCTTTATCATTTAAATCGATAATTCGATGGATTAAAAAGTAATGTTAAAATTCACCCCGTAACGACGAACCGAAGGAGTTTGAGGACCCGATTCATTACCAAATACATATTGATTTAAGTCAATATCCTTCTTCTCTGCGAAATAAAATAAGTTACGTCCTACCAAAGAAACATTGGCCTGATGTACAAATTTTCCAAACCAAGCTGCAGGTAAGTTGAACGTCAAATTCACCTCACGTAACATACTAAATGTTCTGCTCATTAAGTTTCCTTCATCTGAATTGTAATATCTAGAAACGTAATCTTGAACAAATTGCTTCGTTGTATTAGGAGTATATTGTAAAGCAGAGTAGTTCGTTACTTTACCATCCACATCATAGGCAATGGCTACACCATTACTCACTTGAACACCTTCTCCTACAAATGCTTTCACTCCTACAAAATCTTGAGGGCGAGCTTCCGCAAAAATACCCGTTGTAGTACCAATATGACGACCACCACGATATGTTTGTTTCTGCGTATAGTTAGAAATTACACCCCCTACACGACCGTCAAACTGGAAACTTAAACTCACATTTTTATAGGCAAACTTGTTGTTGATACCGTACACGAAATCCGAATTTATATTTCCTAAATTTTGAGCTACTGGATTATAAATAGGACGACCAGAAGCATCATTAATGATTTTACCTTCAGGTGTACGCACAAAAGCACGACCGTACATTTTGTCCAAACGATCACCCACCTTCAAGAAAGTATTTAAGCTATTCACTCCTGGGTAAATCTCTTTCAAGGTCTCAATGTATGAACCATAGTTGGCCACGACATCCCAAGTAAAGCCACTTTCCGTTTTAATTGGAGTTCCAGTAAGCGAAATGTCAAATCCATTTTTCTCTGTTTTGATACCATTCACTAAAGCCGCACTATATCCGGATGTAGTAGAAATTGGTAAAGAGAAAATAGATGGGCCATCCAATGAATTCCAATAAGTAACATCTAAACCTAAACGGTTTTTGATAATTCGTAAATCCATACCAATCTCTTTTTGAGTAGTAGTACTTGGATTTAAGTTCGGGTTATTCAAGGTGTTAGTATAAGAAGCAGCCGTTTGGTTATTATACAATGGGAAGGTAGAATATACCGCTGAGTTAGTATAAGCTGGACCATCATAAGGAGATTGATACTGCTCTCCATATCCAATTGGATTACCTCCACCTACTGATGGTGTTGTTCCAATAGTAGAAGCGGTCAAACCATCTTTTACATTGGCATAGGAAGCTCTCAATTTCAAAAATGAAATTACTTCTGGAAGCTTGATGTAATCAGACAATACGGTAGCGGCAGAAACAGATGGATAGAAGAATGCGTTGTTACCCGCTGGTAAAGTAGATAATTTATCTAAACGACCCGTGGTAGATACCGTAATGAAGTTCTTGTAAGAAAAGTCAGCTGAATAATAAGCAGACAATACTCTCATTTCCGAACCAAAGTTAAATAATTTCACTGGGTTGGATGAGTTGGCAAAGTTATACAATCCCGGTACATTCAAGTAGTCCGTAGTTCCGTACATCGACTTATACTGGAATGTTCTCATACTACCACCAGCTGTGATTTTAGTATTTAAACCACTTGTGATATCCTTGTCGAGTGACACTAATAATTCCGTATTGTTTTCAAACAAAGAACGACGATCTTCACGATAATCACCACGACGCTCATCACGTCCATATGAACCAGCAGAATAAGGGAACTTCTCCGTTCTTACCATATCCCAAGTTGTTACTTGTGTACGTCCTAAAACTTCCAAGCCTTCCGCTAATTGATAGCGTAATGCGGCTTGACCTACAATATCATTTTTGTAGTGACCACGTAACCACTCATAAGACATGAAATATGGGTTATTGTAACGCTGATATTCCGCATAAATCTGCTGAATACCTTCTTTCCCTTTTTGCCAATAGTTACGCATATCATCCACATTCCAGTCGGCACCTGCCCAATACACAATGTTGTAGATAATGGAGTTTGGTCCATAATTTACATCCGGAATGTTGGGTGTATACTGACGATTATATTGCAAATTCGACTCAAATTTCAACTTATCTGAAAACTTATAATCGGCTACGATATTGAAGTTGGTAATGTTCATTTTCGAATTTGGAACAATCCCTTTTTGATAAATATGAGAAGTAGAAAAACGCAAATTGTACTTTTCGCCAGTCGCAGAAACAGAAACGTTGTTAGTAGATAAAATCCCTGTTTCTAAAAAACGCTTCAAATTATCTTTACCACGGTTAATCCAAGGAGTACCTGAACGAACGCCAGTAATTGGATCCACCGGTGAATCATACTGAGGGATCAATTGTCCATTGAATTTTGGACCCCAACCACCATCGTAATCACCATCATTTAATCCACCACCTTTGCCATCACCGAAAGCATAACGACCGTGATCACCAGGGCCATATTCATCCTGAACTTCAGGTATCGCATAAAATCCATTTTCCATCATGGTTGATGAATTTGCCTCAACCGAGAATCCACGCTTGTCTTTTGAACCACGTTTAGTCGTAATTAAGATAGCACCATTCTTACCACGGAAACCATATAATGCAGAAGCAGAGGCTCCTTTCAATACCGAATAAGTTTCAATATCATCTGGTGAAATGTTCCAAGTATCGGAGTTGATAGGTACACCATCCACAACATATAAAACGGTAGAGTTACCACGTAATGAAATAGTAGGTTTTCTCAAAAGTTCAGGCTGAGAACCAACGGTTAATCCTGCAACCTTACCTACCAAGGCATTGATCGCATTAGGCTCACGAGCTTTTACCACGGATGCACCATCCAATGACTGAATAGAAACACCAATTTTTCTAACTTCCTTTTTAATACCCAAGGCAGTTACAACAACTTCTTGAAGTTGTTTATCATCGCTAAGCAATACAATAGTCAGCTCCGATTGAGATCCTACTGTTACATTTTGTTTCTGGTATCCAACCATAGAAACCTGTAAAACGGCATTAGGATTAACTGAAAGAGTGAAACGTCCTTCTGTGTTCGTATTGGTTCCCAAATTCGTTCCTTTGATTTGGATGGAAACTCCAGGTATCCCAGAATTATCCTCTTTGGAGATTACTCGTCCACTGATACTTCTAGATTGGCCCAATGCCAAAATAGCCGTCAATTGAAAAAAGACTAACATAAGCCAAACCGACTTATGAGCCATCTTTTTTCGAGGCAATTTTTGTAAAAAGTTTTTCATAAAGATTTTTGTTTTTAAAGAATGTTAAAATATAATGTTAGGTTTAGATGCACAAAACGAACCAAAACGATTAATTCTGTTTTCCAATAAATAAACAATTAAGAGCCAAAAAGCTCATATTGAATTGGTTTACTGAAATATCTACCAGAAAATACTAATTCTGGAACAATAGTCAATGCTCTTGGAGAGTTTTATCATCTTCTAACTCCTATTATTTTCCCACAAAAGTATTCCGAGCAAGTAAGCAAACTGTGTGTCTTAGAACAAGAAATTATTAAGAAATATGACACACTATTACGGAATTATTGACAAATAATTAAGGTAATGTTATGATGGTATGGATTACTAATTAAACTTAAAAAAATACCAATCTATTCTTTACAATTATTTCATATCAAGCTAATCAATTGCTAATCTAAAAATAGGAAATTCGTGTTCAACCTACCCTTACATGGCCACACAAAATATTCAATTAGTCGTATTAGATATGGCTGGTACAACCATCTTAGATGAGCATGAAGTGGAGCACTGTTTCAAAATAGCCGCTCAAAAAAATGGCTTACTATCTAGTGATGAGCGTATATTAGCCTTGCAGGGTTATGCCAAACTCTACGTTTTTCAAACACTTTGGGCAGAGCAGTTGGGAGAAAATGATCCTACGATTCCACTTCGAGCAGCCAATTCCTATTTAGATTTTACGCATATTTTGGAGGACCATTACAAAAACAACGAGGTAAAACCTACCGAGGGTTGTATTGAATTATTCCATTACTTACACAATCAAGGTATTTACATTGCTTTAACCACTGGTTTTTATAGGAAGGTGGCCAACATCATTCTGGAGAAAATAGGTTGGGGAAAAACGCTCAATCACAACTACATGAATATCCAAAACAAATCAGGCATTCATCTTTCCGTTTGTCCTGATGAAGTAAATGGAATAGGTAGGCCCGCTCCCAATATGATTGAACTTGCCATGTCGCGTTTTGGTATTACGGATAAAAGTCGGGTCATTAACGTAGGCGATACCCCTGTCGATTTGGCATTCGGAAAAAATGCAGGTGTCAGACTAGCCTTAGGTGTATGTAATGGTACACATAGTAGAGAACAATTAGAAGCTCATCCTCATGATGGCCTACTAAACAATATAGCTGATTTAATTCCCATCATTGAAAAAATGAATCATGAAAAAATATGATTTAATCATTGTAGGCGCAGGAATCATAGGGACTTTTTGCGCTTATCATGCCTTAAAAAGAGGAAAAACAGTACTACTTTTAGAAAAAGACGCCCAACCATTTGAGGCTAGTTTCCGTAATTTTGGACAAGCCGTACCTTCAGGACAATCACTTCCTCGGTGGTTTGAATATGGCCGTAAATCCTTGAAAATTTACAAGGACTTACAAGAAAACACCGATATTTCTTTAGTCAAAAATGGCTCTTGGTATTATGCTTCTGACGATCAAGAGATGACTCTCCTAGAAGAAATTCATCAACTTTTTACGGAAAGAAATTATACAAATAAGCTCTATACAGCGCAAGAGTGTCTGGACATAAACCCAGCTCTTAAGAAAGAGTATGTGAAAGGAGGGCTGTATTTCCCAGAAGAAGCATCACTCAATCCTTTAGTGATGGTACACCGTGTAAGGGAATTTCTTATTCAATACATGGGATTGCATTACCAACCCTTATGCTCCGTTATATCCATTGAAAAAAAACGAGGAATCGCTAAGATTCATAGCGCTCATGGACAGGCTTTTTGGTCTGATAAGGTCATTCTAGCTAGTGGAAGAGATACCCAGTTTTTATTCCCTGACTTATTTGCTCAGGCTGACTTAAAAATTAGTAAGCTTCAAATGATGCGATTAAAACCTCAAAAGAGGGCTTTCAAATCCAATATTTTAACCGGTTTAACGATTCGTCGCTATGAAAGCTTTCACTCTTGCCCTTCCTTTCAAAAGCTGGAAGCGAGTGCTGAACAGAAACTTTTACAGGAGCAGGGTATTCATATTTTATTCAAACAAGCGGATGACGGATCCATCATTTTAGGTGATTCTCATGCCTATGTTCCAGCGCACCATAAAGCCAATTTTGGTTTTGAAATTTCCGCTGAAATCAATGACATGATGCTGCATGAAGCCAAAAAAATCCTACAATTAGAAAGCTGGGAAGTCGATTCAACCTGGGCAGGATATTATTTACAAGCCAACAAATCAGATATCTTTACCAAAACGTTGGACGATGTCATTCACGTGATCAATGGAATTGGTGGGAAGGGAATGACGACAAGCCCTGGATTTACAGCTGATTACATTCAAAAACTATATTAAACCTGTATGAAAAAAGTCATTTACCTAAGTCTAATCTGCTTACTTTCTTTAACTGCTTTTGGGCAAAACACTAAAAAAAATCTACCTAAAAACATCATTTTTTTAATTGGTGATGGCATGGGAGTCAGCCAAATATATGCTGGCCTTACAGCCAATAAAGGGCATTTGGCTTTAGAAAGAATCCGACATATAGGATTTCATAAAAATCAAGCCTCTGATAATTATGTAACGGATTCCGCGGCAGGGGCTACGGCTTTTTCAACGGGTAAAAAAACATATAATGGGGCCATTGGCGTAGACGCTACACAAACCCCACAAGTAACTCTTTTGGAATTGGCTGAGAAAAAAGGACTAGCCACAGGCTTAGTCAGTACTGCCGATATCACAGATGCAACACCTGCAGCGTTTATTGCCCATCAAATCAAACGCAATATGCATGACGAAATAGCCAAAGATTTTCTCAAAACAGACGTGGATATCGTAGTGGGTGGTGGAAGAAAAAGCTTTGACCAACGAAAAGACGGCCAAAATTTATTGGATTCTCTCAGATCAAAAAAATACCAAGTAGTTGAATCCCTAGCCGAAATGAATGCCATCAAGCAAGGGAAATTTATCTATTTATATGCACCAGGAGACCCCATTAAAATCAGTGAAGGCAGAGGGGATGTTTTACTAGATGCTACGAATAAATCGATGGAATTACTTTCCAAGAATAAAAAAGGATTCTTTGTCATGATTGAAGGCGGCCAAATTGATTGGGGGGGACATGCGAATGATACCAACTATGCCGTGTCAGAAATGGTGGATTTCAATAAAAGTATTGACGCGGCCTTACATTTTGCCGAAAAAGACAAGGAAACGCTTGTCGTTATTACTGCCGACCATGAAACTGGAGGCATGGCTTTATTGGGAGGGGACATGAAGACAGGGGAAGTAAAGGCCTCTTTCATTACTAAAAGCCATACGGGTCAAATGGTTCCTGTTTTTGCTTTTGGCCCAGGTTCGGAAGCTTTTCAAGGCATATACCAGAACACTGCCATCTTCGATAAAATGAAATCGGCATTAGGTTTAACTCAAAAATAGATCGTAAACTTTTCATGTGAATTTGTAAAGCCCATCGCTTCATAAAAAGCATGAGCTTCTTTTCTGCGTTTATTCGACGTCACTTCGATTGATTTCACATCCTTTTCCTTAAGCTCATTTTTAAGAGCTTCTATTAATTTTCTACCCAGGCCTTTACCTTGACAAGAGGCAGTAACCATTAATTCTTGAATCTCGTAGACCATTCCTTCGTGATGCAATAGGTTTTGACCTATCACACTCAAAAAACCAACTATTTGATTTTTTGGGTTTTCGGTAACCCATACATAGGTATGCGTATGAGCCAAATATTCCCTCCAAATTTGAGCAAAAATTTGTGGGTCGGAATCTCTGTTTTCTAGCTCATTTACGAGTTCTAAGACAGCCTTTTCATCTTCTAATAAAGCCGGTCTGATTTTGAAATTGAAGGGCATTTTACGGATTTGTTATGGCAATGTGAAATCTATTTTAAATCACCTGTAAGGTGTTTTTTGAACTTTTTAATGGGCTTAAATTACATAAAATACTTGAAAAAGCAGATGAAAGAGATCACTCAGAAAATCCAACACATGTTTACCGAATTGGGCGATTCTCAATATGGTGGAGAGGCAGTAAGCCAGTTGGAGCATGCCTTGCAATGTGCCCAATTAGCCTCCGATGAAAGTGCATCCACGGAACTCATTATAGCTAGTTTATTACACGACATCGGTCACCTTTTACATGCATTACCAGACGATGCTCCAGAAAATGGCATTGACGATATGCATGAAAATCTTGCCAAGGAATTCCTAGATCGATATTTCAATGATTCAGTAACCGAGCCCATTCATTTACATGTGAATGCCAAACGTTACTTATGTAATCGGGAAGCGGCTTATCAAGCTCAACTGAGCGAGCCTTCATTAATTAGCTTACAACTTCAAGGTGGTCCCATGAGCGAAGAGGAATGCTTGGTTTTTGAGCAAAATCCTCACTTTCAGTCTGCTATCCAATTAAGAAAATATGATGATACCGCCAAGGTGCTAGACCTGCAAGTACTTCCATTGGAACATTACCTGGATTTAATCGAAACAATTTCCTTGTGATTATTCAGTCCCATTCTAGACTAGAGAAAAACCCGTCTTTCACCCAATGGTTTTCCCATCCTCTTTGGTCCATGGTGGCAGCATTTGGCTGTTACTTTTGTGTATACGGCTTTAGAAAACCTTTTACTGCGGGCCTTTATGAAGGACAGTTTTGGCTAGGCATACCTTGGAAATCCGTATTAATATCCTCACAGATAGCGGGTTATATGTTGTCAAAGTGTGGAGGAATCTTTTTTGTTTCCTCTATGGCTTGGTCCCAGAGAATTAAAGCTATTTTGTGGAGTGTCTTTATGGCAGAGTTAGCTTTATTGGGATTTGGTTTAGCTCCCAAGCCCTGGAGTATCCTATTTTTACTGATCAATGGACTCCCCTTAGGTATGATATTTGGCTATATTCAAGGATTTTTGGAAGGTAAAAAAAATACCGAATTATTCATTGCCAGTTTAGGGGCCAGCTTCATTTTAGCAGATGGAGTTTCAAAATCAGTGGGTAAGCTGCTATTAAACACAGGCATATCCGAAACCTGGATGCCATTTACGGCAGGAATCCTATTTAGCATGCCATTTCTATTTTTTGTATGGATGTTGCACCGAATCCCCAAGCCAACACAAGAAGATATTGCCGAACGCTCAGAACGAGCCCCTATGACATCCAATGATAGAAGTCAACTGCTCAAATCCTTAGGGCCAGGAATATTCGGAATAAGTGTGCTTTACTTGTTTGCTTCCTTACTAAGGGGGATCCGGTCCGACTTTGCCCCTGAAATCTGGGAATACCTTGGTTTTCATGGAGTTCCAGCTATTTTCACACAAACAGAAGTATGGGTTACAGTGGGAATTTTAGTGATTAACGGAAGTTTAGTGTATATCAAAAATAATTTCAACGCCTTTTTCATCAGCATGGGAATTATCCTGTTTGGCTTTGTTTTACTGATTATCAGTGGTACCCTTGGACTCCAATATTTATCCAGTTTTTGGTTAATAGTACTCACTGGGTTTGGTATTTATTTACCTTATTTGACCATTACTACTTCCGTCTTTGAACGAATGATTGCGATTAGTAAACATAAAGCCAACATAGGGTTTTTAATGTACATTGTTGACTCTACGGGCTATGTGGGTTACAACATCCTTCTTTTGTGCAGTGGTTTCATTTTCCCTCATTGGAATTTAGCCCATTTATTCTTTGAATGGATTACCCTATTGGGATTAGCTGGAATAGGTATTGCCCTTTTCAGCATGATCTATTTTGCCAAGAAATTGATACAATAGTCCGCTTCCCCGTTCGTTCTGTCTGCGCCCAGCTACGCAACGCTGGCAAGGTTCCAAACCTTGACAGCGTTAGAAAGCGCAGGCATTTAAACAAGAAATGCCGAAAGGAATCCTTTCGGCATTTTCTGAATTACACCAATATAAAATCTTAGTAATCCGTGTTTTGTGGATCCCAGTTTGTCCAACCCTCTGTCCAATCCGTAGTTCCAAAAGCACCAATATTTGTATTTGCTTCAAATCCAGTTGGTAAACCAACTCCAGCACCCAATAATTTGGATGTACTTGTCAAAGCTAAGCTTGGCTTTCCTTGTAAACGATTATAGCCCGCTGTTAAACCTAATGTCTCCGCACCTACACCAAACTGATTTTTACGTGTAGCATCTTTTAACATCGTTTCATCTCCAGTCACGATAGGCTTCAACATACCTGTTACCACTAATCCTGAAAGAATATTCTTGCTTGTCACAAAATTATTTTGAGCAGCTGTACCTTCTAATTCTAACCCTCCCTTAGCAACCCAACCTCCAACAAATAAACTGTTGATAACCGAAATGGCTGAATTACGGCGGATACGCATAGCCGAACGGTATTTTTTATCCACTGTTCCGTCTGCGATAAAAGCACTTACATTGGCAAACTTCGCACTAGTCTGTGGTGAAGCATCTGAACCTGCTGCATCGTTATCCGATTCAAAAGCATTACTGTCTGAACATGAGCATTGGTCAGCAACTTGTGGGTCACGGATCGACAATGCAAATTGAACATTACCACTGTATCCCCAATCTGTGTCGAAATCATCATCCATATTTCGGTATGACACCAAGTGCTTCGCATTTACATTTCCTCCAAACCACTCATAAGCATCATCTCCATTATAAGAAACCTGCACATAGTCAATTTCTGTAGCTGAACCGACACCACCTAAAGTCAATCCATTAATTTCCTTATCCGTTTCAAAAGCAATACCGGCAAACTCAATGCGTACATATTTTAATACGCCTGAATTATCCGAATCATTAGAACCTCCAAAAGTGGATACGTTCTCCCCCTCAATCGTAGCTGGCGTTTTGTTTACTCGGGCATTACCCAACATAATTAAACCACCCCAGTCGCCATAATTTCTAGACCCTTTAGCCTGCGCAGATGTAAATACAATAGGCTTAGCTGCCGTTCCCCTAGCGATTAATTTCCCTCCCGGTTTTACAATTAAAGTCCCCTTCGTGATTTTATCCCCCAAAATGATGGTACCAGGTTCTACTGTCAAAGTCGCTCCAGACTCTACATAGACGAATCCCTTTAACAAATATTTTTCAGACTCCTTCCAAGTAGTATTGGCAGTGATTTTTCCTGATACCTCTACCACTGAACGATTAGATGGTGCTGGCACTGTAATTTCTACCTCTGAATCGTTTTTCGTACAAGCCGACAAACCTATGGCAGCTGTAAGCAAACAAGCGAAAATGACACGTAATTGTTGCATGAATTTGTGATTTATATGTTTTTAATTGTTACTACTTATCATTTTTCCTTATGCCGCCACTAAAACTTCATCGTAATTCCCATGGTAAAATAACTTCCACGGTGATACTCTTGGTATACACCATCCTTGTCAGAAATTTCACCATCGCGGTTCGTGTCCTGCACTAAAGAAAACTTCTGGTTTAATAAATCTTGTATGGCTAATTTGAAATCTACTTTCTTTGACAATGCCTTAGTGATATTAATATCTACCACATTTCTAGGCATTTCATAAATATCAGCCGACAACTGGCTATCACCTATCACAAAAATTCTCTTACCAATCACATTGTATAATATGTTAGCCTGCCATCCTTTGTCTGCATTTTCATAAAATATACCTGCATTGATTAAATAAGGTGATTGGCCCTGAAGGTTACGGTTCAACATATTGTCAGATTGTCCAGCACGTACATTACTACTGATCAATGCTGCATTAAATAAAGCAACCCAGTTAGGAGCAATTTGCTTTCTGATTTCCAATTCCACTCCTGTGCTAGTTGCCTCAGTAGCATTATCTACCGTAAAAGCTACCGTACTACCATTGTAGAAAACTTTAGATTCAATCGGATTTAAGAATTTTTTATAAAATACCGCCAAGGATATCAATTCCGACTTTGATGGATACAATTCATACCTTAAGTCAAAATTGTTAATCGTGGCATTCAATAATTTAGGTTTATCCGCTCTTGGAATAAATCCCGTACGTGTGACATCATACACGAAGTCATAATAGGTAAACGGAGCTAACTCACGAAACTCAGGACGGTTTACTGTAGAACTGTAAGCAAAACGCAATAAGTTTTTTGTTGTGAAATTATAGGCCACATTCAATGAGGGCAGCGGACTAAATACCGGGTTAGTCACCTTAATAGCGGCTCCAGAACCCCTTTCCTTACTTTGTAATTCCTGATTATTATACTCTCCTCTCAAGCCAATTGTAGCATTTAATCTCTCCCCAATAGGTAAATACACTTGTGCATAGACCGCTCCAAAAGTATTTTGAGCCGTGTACTTATCTTCAAAATTGGTCCCTACTCCATAGTATATCGAGTTCCCTCCCAAATTGCTTGGATTGAAGAAATTAGCTGGATCTTGTTTCAACAAAGAGTTATCGGATGACAATCGATTAGGATTGGTGATTCCATACCAGCGATTGGAGAATGCACGCTCCTTGTATTCTGTGTATATTCCAGCTCGGAAAGTCATTCTTAACTTCTCATCTTCATTCTCCTTAAGTATATGATCAAAGTCGACTCTTGTTGTATAAATAAACTCCTCTACATGGGAAAATGAACGAGCAGACTGCTGTAAAGTAGGACTGTCGGATTGTTGTAAATCAAAAGTGAATGCCCCTGTTGAATTTCTCTCTCTACTTCTTGTATATCTTCTATAATCTGGCTCCGTTCTAAAAGTATATCCTAGACCAGCCACCCACTTCAACTTACTTAATGCCGATAATTCATGCGTACCGCTAAACTGGCCAGAGTAAATGGAACGTTGCTCATAACGGAACGATGCATTGTTTAAATCTACGTTCTCATTATACCCATTACGAAAAACCGTTTCTTTAATGCCAATTTGGTTGAACAAGTTTCTAAACTCCAACTTATTGCTAGGATTCAAAATCAATGCCCAGTTCGACATCATTCCTATGCGAACATTTTGAGATAGGGATTGATCTTGGTAAAACTTCTCTGTATCTCCTAAGAAAGTAAATCTCCTTTGCTGCATTTGAAAAGACTGATTCGTATTCGAATAATTCACGTACGAAAAGTTCGTAAGCTCTTTATCCCCCAAAAACCAACGGTGGGCAAAATTCAAATTCCCTCTAAAATCAGGTAATACGTTTTTATCTTCTACTTGATAAAAAGCAGGTAAATTTCTAAAATAAGAAATCACCGCCTCCGTGTTTCCTGCCGTAGCAATACTATTTCTGGAAGGAAAACCTGTTGGCAACTGACGTCCACCATCATCAAATCCTAACCAGTCAGTCTTCCCTCCTACATAGGACATCGCCTTTTGAGCAGTCGTTCCTGATCGGTAACTCGTGGAAAAGCTAGCTGAAAAAGTATTGCCATCTGGCACAGTCTTCGTGTAAATCTTGATAGCTCCTCCCCCTAAATCTCCAGGTAAATCAGAAGATGCTGATTTAAAAATCAACATACGATCTATAATGGAGCTTGGAATCAAGTCAAATGAAAAGGCTTTGGAATCCACCTCAGTAGAAGGTGTAATGATATCATTCACCAATACCGTATTATAACGCTCATTTAAACCTCTCACTACCACAAATCTTTCATCAAATATGGAAACCCCTGGAATTCTACGTACCACAGCAGAAGCATCTCTATCTTGAGTCTTCTGGATCTGCTGACCCGAAATTCCTACGGCAATTTGCTGTAACTGCCTTGTCTCCGTCAAAACCGCTACTTCAGACGTAGTGATTTTTTGAGCCTTCACCACCACATTGGCCAAGGTCTTATTATCCTCCTGTAATGAAACCGTAACAATGGTTTCTTTACCTGACTCAACTCGAACATTTGAAATTTGCTGAGATTGATAACCCACCGAACTTACAATTAGTTTGTAGATTCCAGCTGGCACAGTGGCCAATTCAAAATTACCCTCAATTCCTGTACTTGCTCCGATACTTAAACCTTCTAAACGAATGGTTGCTCCAATAACTGGTTCCTTAGATACGGGATCTGAAATAGTCCCTTTAATCTTCCCTACTTGGCCAAAAGTATGACCAAACGACGCCAATGTTACAATAACGATTAATAATCTTTTAAATAATTGGTGTGTATTCATTTGTGTTTATATTGATTACGGTACAAAATTACCTGCAATCCATAGCCCCACGGTTAACACGCTATTATCTATATGTTTCCCGAATGTTAAATAATTCGATATAATTTAATCATTTCATAACACTAGAAATAAAATTGAATTATTCGAAGAAATATAATTTTTTTAAGAGGAATATTCTTAAAAAAGTGAAATTTTTTGCGTATTTAATTTGGAGTTAACATGAAAAGTCTAGTTTTGAGCAAACAAACGGAAAACTTCCGCCTAAGATTTTATTAATCAAGCATTTATCAATTATCAACATTATGAAAAATTTCATCACAAAAAACGCCTTAGCCGCTTTCGTCGTAGCCGCTATCATGTCTGTCGCCTCGGCTCATGCCGCAGAATTCGCTCTTCCCGTTAACATTGATCAAGTAGGTAAAATGAAATTCCTAGTTAGCTCGGATATCTCCTCTCCCTTGTACGTGGTTATCTATGATGAAGACAATAACCAAATTACCCGCGAGTCACTTAGTTCTAAGAAATTATTCAATTTCTCCAATCTAAATGATGGTCATTATAAAATGGTTATTCTAGATTCGCGTAAAAACATCATCAAATCCAAGACTTTCACTATTTTAACTGAAACTAAAAGAGATTTGATCGCCATCCAGTAAGCAATTATCCCCATCACGAAAAAGGCGCCTTGTGCGCCTTTTTTTTGGCCCTCAAAAATAGCTCCCCAAAAAATAAGTTTTCATACCAAGCCCCTGCTCAAAAATTCGTAATTTTAATTTCCGTTTTTTCCCATCAATTAAATTTCCCCTATGGATTATTTGGCTGGCTTGAATGAGCCCCAACGACAAGCTGTTTTACATACTGAAGGCCCTTTAATGATCATCGCTGGAGCTGGCTCTGGCAAGACTCGTGTGTTAACCTACCGCACGGCTCACCTCATTCAACAAGGCATCGATCCATTCCAAATATTACTCTTAACCTTTACCAATAAAGCCGCTGGCGAAATGCGCCATCGTATCGAATCCGTCATCGGAAAAGAGGCCAAAAACATCTGGATGGGAACTTTCCACTCCGTATTTGCCAAAATATTACGTTTCGAAGGAGAAAAATTGGGTTATACCTCTAATTTTTCCATATATGATACCGATGACTCCAAGTCTCTACTTCGTACCATCATCAAAGAACAAAACCTAGATGACAAGGTATACAAAGTCAATTTGGTTTTAAACCGAATTTCAGGAGCCAAAAATAGATTAATCAGCCCCGAACAATACCTGAATAGCGCCATTCTAGTGGAAGAAGACCGCATGGCTCGCATTCCCAAAATAGGCGAAATCTATCGAACCTATTGCATTCGTTGCTTTCAAGCTAATGCCATGGACTTTGATGATTTATTATACCAAACTAATATCCTTTTTAGAGACCATTTGGACGTATTGAACAAATATCAACACAAATTCAAACACGTGATGGTGGATGAGTTTCAAGATACCAACGTCTCACAATATTTATTAACAAAAAAACTGGCTGCCGTACACCGCAATATTTGCGTAGTAGGCGATGATGCCCAAAGCATCTATGCTTTCCGCGGAGCTGATATTCAAAACATCTTGAATTTTGAAAGGGATTATGCCGACCTGACAACCATCAAATTGGAAGAGAACTACCGTTCTACCAAAAATATCGTGGCTGTTGCCAATTCCATCATTTCAAGAAACAAAAACCAACTCGAGAAAAACGTTTTTACTTCCAATGAAGTAGGCGATCAAATTGAAATTATCCGTGCCGGAAGTGACAATGAGGAAGGCCGTATGATTGCCTCCTCCATCTTTGAAACCAAACAAAAGGACGGATTACACTGGTCAGATTTTGCCATTTTATACCGAACCAACGCTCAATCGCGCTCTTTTGAGGAATCTCTTCGTCGACTAAACATCAAATACCGCATCGTTGGAGGATTATCCTTCTACCAAAGAAAAGAAATCAAAGATGTGCTGGGTTATTTGCGTTTTGTAGTGAATCAAAACGATGAAGAAGCCTTTAAACGAATCATCAACCTTCCTAAGAGAGGTATAGGTGACACCACCATTGCAAAAATTACGGTAACTGCCGCAGAAAATAAATGCTCTATTTGGGAAGTGATTTCCAACATTCAAACTTTCCAAGGAGCAAGAGGCACCGCTGCTATTGAAAACTTCGCTGATCTCATTAAGTCTTTCAAATTAATGGCTGAAGTAGAGCATAAAGATGCTTATGAAATCGCCAACCATGTGGCTAAAGCTTCTGGACTTTTGCGCGAACTTTATGAAGATAAAACGGTAGAAGGTCTAGCCCGCTATCAAAACTTACAAGAATTACTGAATGCGATCAAACAGTTTGTGGATGATCCAGAAAATGAAGACAAATCCCTTGCTACATTTTTACAGTCTGTCTCTTTATTAACCAATGCCGACACGCAAGAAGACCCTAATGATCGCGACAAAGTCACTTTAATGACGGTTCACTCTGCCAAAGGTCTCGAATTCAAACACGTGTTTCTAGTAGGTTTAGAAGAAGATTTGTTCCCCAGCCAAATGATGTTGCAAAGTCAAGCCGATTTGGAAGAAGAACGTCGCCTCTTTTATGTAGCCGTCACTCGTGCCGAAAAGAAATTGATGATTTCCTATGCAGAATCCCGCTACCAGTTTGGTCGTTTAAAATCTTGTGAGCCTAGTCGATTCCTTGATGAAATTGACAGCACCTATTTAAAAATGGCAAAAACACCTGGCAAAAAAGAAGTTCAGGCATTCCGTCCTGTGCAGAAAACGGGTTTTGTGTCCAGCTCGGCTAGCCCATCTGCTGCTCAACTAATTCAAAAACCGAAACAAAATACGAATTATCAACACGTGGCTTCCAGCCATTTTGCACCTACTGATCCATTAAAACTAGAAGCAGGCCAACAAGTGGAGCATCAGAAATTTGGTTTTGGATTAATCAAAAAAATTGAAGTCAATGGCGCTGAAAGAAAAGCGGTGATTGATTTCGAAAAAGGAGTAGGTGAAAAAACCTTATTATTGAGTTTCGCCAAACTAATGGTGAAAGTCTAATTATTTCTTGGGAGTGAAATACACATGAACTGGGCCTGGAGAACTAGCCACCTCGGATATCGTATAAAAACCATCTGCCTCATGGGAAAAAGCCAGAGCCTCACCTTGAGGTTCTAGTTTGCTTGGCACTATTTTTGGAGGACGTTTTAAGGCTTCCCCTAGGCTTTCATGCTTCCCTTTCTTCCAATAATATACCTCTAAATAATTCCGAATAATCACTTCTTGATTGTTGCTAGCCACATCTCCAGCCGTGATGTTATATAGTTGTTTCAAAATAGCTAGGTCAGAACTAGGCTCTGAAAAATGCAATTTCCTAACAAAATCAGCCTCCACCACCTTGGACTCTTTAAAGCTACTTGCCTTTAAGCGAAACAAGCTTTTTCGATCATCTTGCTTACTCACTAAATACATATCTCCATTCAGCTGATCCACCAATAAACACTCCATATCCTTCGATCCATCGGGTAATTTAAATTCCAATTTCTCTACTTGCTTAATAATTCGAGTGACCATATTGGATGCCCGAATATCAAACTCCTTAAATCGATATATAAAATAAGACCCAAATTCCTGCTTATTGTCACCAATGTCCGCCACATACACATAGGATTCTTTCGGACTTTTATACCAATATGCCAAATCTTCCCAATCTCGATTTTGCGTTCCTTGAAGTAAAAACTCCACTTTACCCGTTCCATACCGGTCAATCAAAAAAATACGATTTAGATCTTGTGAGTCATTGACCACCCAGAAAAGTTCAGGATTCAGTCGACTTGCCACCATACCGGAGGCTTCATCAATTTCAATATTTTCCAAAACGCCTTCATCGACAGTCGCCGAAAAATTGGTTTTAGCCATCTGAGCATCAATGATATATAGCGATTGGCAAGCCCAGACAATCAAGGCTAGAATTCCTAAACGAAACCAGTGAGTTATTTTCACTTTCGTTGGTAATAATATAGATGAACTGGTGTACTGCCTTTTTCAGAAATGGTATAATACCCTCCTCCATCAGCGGCAAAAGTAATTCCCTCCCCTTGATATTCGGTTGGGTTACCCACATAAGGCACCGTTTTATGCGCCCTTGCTAAAGCTTCTGGGATCGTTTCATTGGTTCTTCTCTTCCAATAATAGCATTCAATATAATTCTTAATCAATATCTCCGAGTTATCAGGAGAAACATCTCCTGAAGTAACAAAATAAGCCGTTACAATTTTATCTATGTTCGAAAATGGTACCGATACACTCAATTCCTGCACAAATTCAGCCTTCACATTAGCTTGATTGGTAAAACTAGCTGCTGGTATTTTGTACAGTCTCTTTTTTGTTTCTCTTTTTGAGATAATAAATACGTCCTTGGTCTTTTGATCTACCAACAAACATTCCATATCCCGAGATCCATCAGGAAGGGTAAATGTCAATTTCTGAACTCCCGTAATGGTCGCATTATTGATGGAAGAGACGTTAGGTTCATTAAACCAATAAATGGCATAAGAAGCATGATTCGCATTATTATCCCCCAAGTCAGCGATATAGACCACCGCACTTCCATTACTATCGGATATTAATGCGATGTCTTCCCAGTCTCTATTTTCTGCCCCTTGAATGACAAACTGTTTCATTCCTTTCCCAAAAGTATCAATCAAGAACAGTCGATTACTATCCCCAGAATCATTGTGCGCCCATAAAAAACCATCATTCTTTTTACTTGCCACAATGCCAGAAGCCTCATCCAGTTCAGGATTTTCTATAATGCCTCGATCCACCCCATCCTCATAACTAGACTCCGTAATGCCTGGTTCAGGCGTAGGAGCTGGTCCAGGACAAGCGCTCAGCAAAAAGCTTAAGGGTAGTAAAAAAAGAACACGTTTATAAGAACTATACAGTTTTTTCATCAGATTCAGTGGGCAATGGAGCGGCATTCAAGCTAACCTTGATTTTTTTAATTCGTCGGGTATCCACCGACTGGATTTTAAAGACAAAAGGTTCACAAACAATTTCTTCTCCAGCATGTGGAATACGAGAAAATAACTCGATACACAAACCTGCCAAGGTTTCGCTTTCTCCTTTTACTTTTTCAAAAATAGACACATCTACATCAAAAACACGACAAAAGTCATTCAAAGAAATTTTTGCCTCGAACAAATAGGTATGCTCATCTAGTTTTTTGTAGTCTAATTCCTCTTCATCAAATTCATCATTGATATCCCCAACAATCTCCTCAATGATATCTTCCATGGTTACTAACCCTTCTGTCTCTCCATATTCATTCACTACAATGGCCATGTGTACCCGCTTTTCTTGAAAATCGTAGAGTAAATCATCAATTTTCTTGTTTTCTGGTACAAAGAAGGGTTGATGCAATAAGGACAACCAATCAAATTTTTCATCTTGATCAATATGTTCCAATAAATCTTTGATGTATAAAATCCCCTCTATTTTATCAATGGTTTCTGCATATACAGGAACACGAGAATATCCATTTTTATTGATCTTATCCATTAATTCATGGAAATCCATCTCTGTATCAAAAGCCACTATATCCCTTCTAGCCTTCATGACACCCTTCACTGAAGTATTCCCAAAATTCAAAATCCCACGCAAAATATCCTTTTCCCTTTCTGTCGTATTCTCATCCGTAGTTATCTCCAAAGCCTGGTTCAACTCATGAGTGGTTAAATAATAAGACTTCTTCTCAATCCGATTTTCAATCAAATTGGAGATCCCCAACAAAACCCTAGAAAGGGGTTTAAACACAAATGTGAAAAAATCAATCAATGGAGCCGTATATCGGGCAAAAATCAAATTGTTTTGTTGAGCCCAAACTTTAGGAATCAACTCCCCGAAAAAAGCGATAATGAAAGTTACCCCGAACAATAAGAACAAGGTGACAATCCATGTATTAACCGACTCTTCTCCTATCAATAACTGAGTAAGGTAGTTGGCCAATGTAATGAAAATGATATTGACAAAATTGATGGCAATCAAAAGGGTCGCTAGAAGAAGTTGTGGTTGATCCAATAATCGGCTAAGCGCCTTTTCTCTCTTAGTGACACTTTCTTTTAGCGCTACTCTCTGCTCGGCATTTAGCGAAAAGAAGGCCACTTCTGAGCCCGAAAGCAAAGCAGAAAGTAAAATTAAAGCTACTAAAATAAGGCTTATGAAGATGATCGAGGGTGCGCTGATGTTGGGTTCAAAAGCAATCAACAAGATATTCGAAAAGGGATCGGCCTCCATAGGGTAAAGCTAAATTTATGCAAATTTATAAAAAAGGGAATAGCTTTTATTAACTATTCCCTTCTAGCCCAGAATATTAAAATGGAAGATCATCGTCTCCGGAATCTGCAACTTGTGGAAAACTCGGCGCAGACGAAGCTGATTTATCTGCTGTAGGCAATGCCTCAGGACGGGGTCTAGCCTCAGGAGCTTCATTGGCTGGGCGATCATTTCTACCCCCAATCAAGTTGATGGATGTCGCCCGAATCCGATAACCACGCACTGTGGCTCCATTTTTATCTTGCCATTCCTCTGACCGAATTTTTCCTTCTATGTAGACCTGATTGCCTTTTCGCAAATATTGCTCCGCAATGTTGGCCAAATTGTCCCACAGTTCCACGCGGTGCCATTCTGTTTGCTCCACACGCTGCCCATCTTTTCCTGGATAAGATTCTGAGGTAGCAATATTAATATTAGCCACCTTAATCCCACTTGGTAAGGCTCTAACTTCTGGGTCTCCCCCCAAATTGCCCAATAAAATAACTTTGTTTACTCCTGCCATAATATGTTTGTTTTAAATGATTATCGGCAAACCCTTTGCCAAAACAAAATTATCGTGGCATTGAATCATTAAAAATCTCCAGATGCAAATTATCAGTTATCAGATTCAAAAGCAAGACCGATTTTCCGAGCTTTTCAAAGTCCTCTGGACGTATCCATTGAAATTCTGCCATTTGGCTAATCTCAAGATTATCAGGAACTTGGACATGCCAAGCACGACAATGAATCTTTTGATGACTCAATAGATGTATTTTGGGAGATTTCAGTGCCTGAACAGAAGCTCCTTGAAGGCACTTGAATAAATTCACATCGGATTCCAACAAGCTTTCCAAGTCTTCTTCTTGCTGAGATTCTAACAAATAAAACTCCCATAAACCGGACCAAATATCCTTATCCTTTCTTTCTCGAACTAATACTTTATTCCCTTGTTCTAAGATAAAGTAGTTAAAATGTCGATTCCGCTGTTTGGCTTTCTTTTGCTTCACGGGGAAATCCTGAACCCGCTTCTGTTGGAATGCAAAACAAGTTAGGCTCAATGGGCAACTTGCACATATAGGGGCTGGACTACACTGCAAGGAACCAAAATCCATAATTGCTTGATTAAATTCAGCGGGTTGATCTATAGGTATTAATTCCAAAGCAACATCGGTAAATTCTTTTCTGGCAGAACTATGTAGGATATCGGTTTCAATACCAAAATAACGAGCCAGTATCCGAAAGACATTGCCATCCACTACGGGCTTGGCCTCCCCAAAAGCAAAAGAAGCTATAGCCGCAGCGGTGTAGGGGCCTACACCTGGTAATTGAATTAATTCATCATAGGTAGCAGGAAATTGCCCTTGATATTCAGATACCACCAATTTCGCTGTTTTATGCAAGTTTCTAGCCCTAGAATAATACCCTAATCCCTGCCAATGACGAAATAAAACCGATTCATCCGCTTGAGCTAAGGATTCCACCGTAGGAAAAACCTCGAGTAGTTTAAGATAATAGGGTAATCCCTGCGCTACACGGGTTTGTTGCAATACCACCTCCGACAACCAAATGGCATAAGGGTCTTGCGTTTGTCGCCATGGTAATTCACGAGCGTGTTGCCGATACCAAGTTAATAGGCCTTCCGTAAAAGGGTGATGATTTGTAGATTGCATGGGATGAATCAAAGATACGAAGAAAGAAGGGAGCTATTTGACACGCATTTGCTAAAAAAATCAATTAAATCATTGACAACCATTTCTATTCTTCAAGAAAAACATTACTTTTGTGTCCCTTTTAAAGAAAGGGAAAGCGATTAGAACAAAATTGATAATTTAAAGCATTAATTACCGTGACCAAGGCAGATGTAATTGCTGAAATTTCCAGCAAAACAGGGATTGACAAAAAAGATGTTTCTGAAACGTTAGAAAAGTTTTTCGAAGTTGTAAAAGATAATTTATCCAAACAAGAGAACATTTATGTTCGTGGTTTTGGAAGTTTTATCAACAAAAAGAGAGCTAAAAAGATTGCTAGAAATATTTCTAAAAACACGGCAATTACTATTGACGAGCACTATGTACCTAGCTTTAAACCAGCTAAAGTGTTCATTGAACAAGTTAAAACGAGCACTGACCCTGCTAAATAAGGTGTAATACCACAGGTCTAGAAAGATGAAGAAATCCTATGTGATCATTCTTGTTATTGGCCTTGGGTTAACCGCCCTCATATTTCAATTACCTAAGGGAAATGTGAGTAATACTACGAGTAATGCTCCTGCTGGAGGAGCCAATCGCGATGCGAAAGGCGATGATCACCAGGATGAACATACAGAAGAAAGTGCGACAAAATCAGAAGAAACGCATGCTGCACCCTTGACGAAAGCTCAACAAGCGGCAGTTTCTAAATTAAAATCTGAATTTAGTCAAGCAAAAACAGAGGTTTCACAGTCTAATGTGTTAGATAAATTAATCAACACATTTGTGGGAGCTAATCACTACGATAGTGCTGCTCATTATGCAGGACAATTCGCCGATCAGCATCCTGCCATGAACAACCTCTTACGTGCAGGCCAATTGTATTTTGAGGCCCAAACTTATGCACTGAACCCTACCAAGGGTAAAGCCATGGGAGTAAAAGCACGTGTTTATTTTGAACAAGTATTATCGAAAGATCCGACGAACCTCTTGGTGAAAACGAATTTAGCGATGACTTACGTGGATACACCCACTCCGATGAAAGGGATTACCTTACTGAGGGAAGTGATTGAACAAGAGCCGACATTCGTGCCTGCTTTATTTAATCTAGGGATTTTGTCCATTAAATCGAATCAATTTGGCAAAGGCCAAGAACGATTCACACAGATATTGAAGCTGGAACCAACGAATTACAAAGCCGCCTTAAACCTCGGTTTTTGCTTGGCCCAGTTAGATAAATTAGATGAGGCAAAAAAAGTGCTTCGGATGGTCCTTGACAAGAGCAAAGACCCTGAAGAAACCAAAGCTGCCCAAGAGTTGCTCGCAGAAATGCAAAAACATTGAGGTTGAAAATCAACTTCTTACATTATTCAAAATTTAAACGCTAACAGGTATGCCTTGCGGAAAGAAAAGAAAACGTCATAAGATTTCAACACACAAGAGAAAGAAACGTCTTCGTAAGAATCGTCACAAGAAGAAATAGTTAGTATAATTACCTCCTTTTGGTAGCGTAATTAGGTAACCCAAAAACAGACCATCCCAAATGGCCTGTTTTTGGTGTTTGTTATATATATTAGCGTAGGGATAAGTCTGTCCCGTCTAACATTCTTCTCGTAATATATTGTGAGTAATGAATTAATCATTAATTCTACCCCCAAAGGGGATAGAATTGCCCTTTTGCAAGACAAAAGGATTGTAGAATATCATATCGAACAGTCGGAACCTCAATTCTCTGTAGGTGATATCTATCTCGGTACTGTCAAAAAATTAGTCTCTGGTCTTAACGCTGCCTTCATTGATATAGGTTATGAAAAGGATGCTTTCCTTCATTACCATGATCTAGGCCCTAACTTGAACTCACTGCAGAAATTCTCTCGTGATGTCATGAACAAAAAGGGCAAAAACATCAAGTTAGAGAACTTCAAAATAGAAGAAGAAATTGATAAATTAGGTAAAATCGATAAGGTTTTAACGCGTAATCAACTCATCTTGGTACAGGTAGTGAAAGAACCCATTTCCACCAAGGGCCCTCGTCTTTCTTGTGATATATCCATCGCAGGAAGATTCCTCGTGTTAGTTCCTTTCTCTAATGGTGTCAATATTTCTAAGAAAATTACGTCCAAAGCAGAAAGAAGCCGATTGATGAAATTGATGTCGTCCATCAAACCGAAAAACTTCGGTGTCATCGTCAGAACAGTAGCCGAAGGAAAAGCCGTAGAAGAAATGGAGCGCGATCTACGTGATTCTATTTCCAAATGGGAAGATGGTATAGCCAAACTAGTCGATGCCAAACCTCGAGACCGTGTCATTGGTGAAATGAGCCGTGCCACTTCCATGTTACGGGATTTGCTGAACAACGATTTTGACAATGTCATCGTAGATAACCAGGATTTGTACAACGAAGCCAAAGGTTATGTGCATCAAGTAGCTCCAGAAAAAGAAAAGATTGTCAAATTACACACGGGTAAAACCAAGTTGTTTGAACAAGTGGGTATCGAAAAGCAATTAAAAATGCTTTTCGGAAGATCCGTTTCTTTACCTGCTGGTGGTTACCTGATCATCGAACATACGGAAGCGCTGCACGTGATCGACGTGAATTCAGGAAATAAATCCAATTCTGAAGACGATCAAGAGGCTACTGCCTTAAGTGTTAACCGTGAAGCCGCTAAGGAAATTGCCCGTCAATTACGCCTGCGTGATATGGGTGGTATCATCGTGATCGATTTCATCGACATGAAAAAAGCGGATAACCGTAAGTTGATTCAGGACATCATGCGTGATGAAATGAGAACGGACCGTTCTAAGTACACCATTCTGCCGTTGACCAAATTCGGTTTGATGCAAATCACCCGTCAGCGTGTACGCCCAGAAATGAATGTGGCCACGCATGAAACCTGCCCTAGTTGTGGTGGTACCGGTACCATCACCGCCAGTATCGCTGTTTCGGAGATCATTGCACAGCATGTGGAACATTTGCTTACCAAGCAAAATGAGAAAAAACTCACTTTATTGGTTCATCCATTCTTAAGTGCTTACTTTACCAAAGGATTCCCTTCTATACGAATGAAATGGTTCATGACGTTTAAGTCTTGGATTCACATTACAGAGGATTCTTCCCTAGGTATTACTGACTTTAAGTTTTTGAACCATAATGGAGATGAGATCGAGATATCGTCTTAGATCATATATACTACTTCTAAGTTTTCTTTCACTATCTTTCCTTAGCTTAGGTCAATGGTGGAAGAAAACCGAAGAAGCAGAAAAGGAGCGTTCCAAAGGAATGCTTTTATTAACTTCCGAAGTACAGATTGAGGCAACCAATGCCATCAATCAAATGTACAACTTCAAATTCCCCGAAGCCGAAAGGGAATTCAATTACCTCAAAGTCAAACATCCTGATCATCCGCTGCCCGACTTCCTTTTAGGACTTGTTCAATGGTGGAAAATGGTTCCCAATACCCAAAATGAGGTATATGATGATCGCTTATTGGAATACATGGATCGAAGTATTTCCAAAGCAGAGAAAATTTGGGATGATACGGAAAACCCAGAAGCCGCCTTCTTTATGGCCGCTGCCTATGGCTTCAAAGGTCGTTTACATGCCGAGCGTAAACACTGGGCTCGTGCCACCCTCGCCGCTAAAAGTGCCTTAAAATACTTAGAATATTCCCGAGAATTTGCCGATTTCAGTCCTGAACTGATGTTTGGCGACGGCCTTTACAATTACTACTACCATTTTATCAAGCAAAACTTTAAACTATTACGTCCTGTACTTTGGCTTTTCCCAAAAGCCAATAAGCAACAAGGCATTGAACAATTAGAAAAAGTTAGCTACCAAGCCTTTTACACCCGTACCGAAGCCCGCTATTTCCTCTTGCAAATCTATGCCATGGAAAACATGTCGGAAAAGAGCTACGAACTAGCCAAATATACCCATCAGAATTATCCAGATAATCCCTTTTTCGAACGGTACCATGCCCGTTCTGCCTTCATGCTAGGCAAATTGGATGAAGCCATGGAGGTTTCCAAAAGTATTTTAAACAAAATAGATAATCACCAAGTAGGCTATGAAGGTGTCTCGGGCCGTTATGCCTCCTATATTTTGGGCTATTACCAATTATATATTTTTAGAAATCCTGCTGAAGCTAAAATCTATTTCAAAAAATGCATGGATTTCTCCATTCAAACCGCTTCCTTAGAGTCCGGATATTATTGGGCATCCGTTCTGGGCTTAGCTCGTATTGCCTACCAAGAAGGTGATTATGACACGGCCGTGGGCCATTGTAAAGAAGTGATGGATAAAGCCGACAAAAAAACAAGTCAATATACCGAAGCGAAAAAACTGCTCTCAGAGGCCAAAAAAGCCCGAAGAAAAAAGAAATAAAGAATTTAACAATTACTTAACATTGACATCATTGTTAAGCTATAGTTTTGCGACCATATTTGCACCAATATACCTTAAATAATATTTTATGTTTGGGTTAGATCCTACCTTATTCTTCTTACTATTTTTCTGTCTATTTGCTGCCTGTGCATTTGAATTCGTGAATGGATTTCACGATACAGCCAATGCCGTGGCGACAGTTATCTACACCCATTCATTAAAACCAACACAAGCAGTAATTTGGTCAGGATTCATGAATTTTGTGGGTCTATTGACTGGGGGAGTTGGTGTTACTATGAGTATCATTGGACTTCTTCCCACCGAACTGCTCATCGATACCAATGTGTACCATTCCATGGCCATGGCACTCTCCCTGTTATTTTCGGCTATTTTATGGAATTTAGGCACTTGGTACTTCGGTATTCCTGCTTCTAGTTCACATACCTTAATCGGTTCTATCATCGGTATTGGTGTTGGTCACGCCATTTTACCCGAAAACCAAACAAAAGTTAGCGCCGTCAATTGGGATAAAGCCCAAGAAATTGGACAAGCCTTATTGCTTTCTCCACTTTTTGGTTTTGCGCTAGCCATCGTCTTGATGTACATCTTAAAAAAGACCATCAAAAATAAAGAGATCTTTAAAGAACCCAAAAAGAATTCCCCCCCTCCCCTTTGGATTCGTGCTATTCTAATTACAACCTGTACTTTGGTATCCTTCTTCCATGGTCGTAATGATGGTCAAAAAGGCATAGGCCTAGTGATGGTGATTCTAATTGCCTTTTTACCAGGCTATTTTGCAATCAATTCCACCTTAGATTTGACCCGTTTACAAAAAGACTTAACCCAGATGGAGATCATTTCTGCTAAAATTGATACGACGACACTTTCTGTCAAAGAACAAGAAAGTTTCCGTATTGTTTCTAGCTCTTCCAAAGCTTTACACGAACTACTTTTAACAAAAAACATTCAAACAAGTAACTTAACTACCAAACAAAAGTTTGACATCAGAAAAGCGGCATTGAATATCAATAAGCATGCCAAAAAATTAATCGAAAGTGAATCCGTTGCTTTATCAGAAGCCGACAAAAAAGCTTTCAAAAAAGCAACTGCTGGAGATAAAGCTGCCTTTTTTGCCTTTGGTGCTACTTCAGGAACTGGCATTGCCGCTGTTACTGACTTCGCTCCCAATTGGGTGATGTGGATGGTGGCACTTTCCCTAGGTCTTGGAACCATGGTGGGTTGGAAACGAATCGTAGTAACCATCGGAGAGAAGATTGGTAAACACCATTTAACCTACGCCCAAGGTGCATCTGCTGAGCTAATTGCCTCGTTGACTATTGGTTTAGCTACTGCATACAAATGGCCTGTAAGTACCACTCACGTATTAAGCTCGGGTATTGCAGGAACCATGGTGGCATCCAAAGGTATCAAAAACCTTCAAGGTAGTACCGTGAAAAATATCGTGATGGCTTGGGTATTAACCCTCCCTGTAACCATTATCCTCGCAGCTGCTTTGTTCGTCTTTTTCCGTTGGATTACAGGATAAAAGCTTGTAATTTTGAGGGGAGCCAAAAGCTCCCCTTTTTTTTACACACCAATATAATCCATGAAACAGCTAAGCCTATTCCTAAGGCTGGTGCTTGTATTTTGTGTCCTAAGCTCAAAAGCTCAATCACCCAGGCAATATTACCACATTTCTAATGCTTGGACGGATGTCAACATTTCCGGCAAAATAGTCGGTAAATTCAGTTGGCAGCTTGAAAACCAACAAAGAAGACAAGACCGACAAGGAGATTACAATCCAGCCACCACCACGGGCAATCCTTACCATAATTTGAACCAACATGTGTTCAGGCCCTATATTCACTATCAAATGAGTCCAGCTGTGCGCTTCTCTTTGATGCCTCTTGGTTGGATTGGAACCAATCGCTTTAGCAATGGTGAGCCTTCAGCTTTCTTTTCGGAATTACGTATAGCTCCACAAATGATTTTGACACAGCAGCTCAACCGGGTGCGCATCGACCACCGTTTACGCTATGAGTTCCGCTGGTTAGGCGCCGACCAAGCCGTGAATGATAAAGGCTTCATTTATGGGGGTGATTTTTCTACTAGCACCTACAGAAAAAGATTTCGCTACCAAATCAAAGGAAGCATGCCTTTAGGAAAAGCTACCATAAAAGATAAAACCTGGTACCTACAAGCCTATAATGAATTGATGATCAATATGGGAGAAAATGTCCCCAACCTGAATATATTCGACCAAAACCGCGTATTGTTGGGTTTAGGCTATCGCATTAACTCCAACCTGTCGGTAGAAATGGCTTATATGCAACAAAGCATATTACGTTTTAACAATGCCACCAAAAATAATGTGGAAATCAATAATATCCTTCAAGTAAATCTAGCGATATCGAATTTGGAAACATTCTTTTAAACAAGGCATTTGCGTATCTTTGCACTTTGAAAAAGAAATGAAAGCCGATATCATCAAAAATTACTTTCCAGAACTGACATCCAAACAATTGGAGCAATTCGAAATGCTCTATCCTTTGTATCAGGAATGGAATGAAAAAATCAATGTCATTTCCAGAAAGGATATTGATAACCTGATGCTACATCATGTACTTCATTCTTTGGGAATCGCTAAGATTATTAATTTCCGACCAGGCACTGAAATCCTGGACGTAGGAACAGGCGGGGGCTTTCCAGGTATTCCTTTGGCGATTTTATTCCCTCAATGTACGTTTACCTTGGTAGATAGCATAGGTAAAAAAATCAAAGTCGTGGAAGGTGTTGCCGCATCCCTTGGTTTAGAGAATGTAACTGCATTACATACCCGAGTTGAAGATCTGGATCAGGACTTTGAATTTGTGGTAAGTCGGGCGGTGACCCGCATCACTCCATTTTACTATTGGGTAAACAACAAGATCAGTCCTAACCATTTCCATACCCAAAGAAATGGTATTCTGTATTTAAAAGGAGGTGATTTAACGGAAGAATTGGCCGAGTTTGGCAAAAAACATAAACTATTTGAGTTGGGAGAAATCTTCAACGAAGAGTTTTTTGAGACTAAAAAAGTGGTTTACGTACCCATGTAAACACCGTTTATTCCTTATATTGAATTTTTAATCTGTTTGAATGCCCCATATTTCAGTTGCTCTTTGTACCTATAACGGCGAAAAATACCTCCCATATCAACTGGAAAGTATAGCTTCACAAACACTAGCCATCGATGAGCTCGTTGTTTTTGACGATGGTTCTAGCGACAAAAGCTTAGAAATTTTAGACGCATTCAAACAAAAGGTGCCATTTAAGGTCCACATCCATCAGAATGAAAAGAATGTAGGCAGCAGTAAAAACTTCGAAATGTGCGTACAAGCCTGCACAGGAGATATCATATTTTTTAGTGATCAAGATGACCTTTGGTTACCACACAAAGTAGAGACATTGGTCCGCTATTTGGAACAGTATCCCGATAAAGATGCGGTATTCTCCAATGCCATCATGATAGACCGGGCGGGTAAACCCACCGGAAAAACCAGCTTTGAACAAATTGAATTCATTGAGCCTTTACAAGAGGCATGGAAGGCAGGTCGTTCCTTTGATATCTTATTGAAAGGCTATGTCGTCACAGGAGCCGCATTAGCCATCCGTTCTCAAGTAAAAAAAGAAGTATTCCCGACGCCCCACATCATACCTGAACTCATTCATGATGGTTGGATTGCCTTGTACCTGTCCATGACCAACCGCATCGCCTTTGTCAAAGAGCCATTGATTCAGTACCGGGAACATGATAGCCAGCAAGTAGGTCTCAAAAGTGAAAAGAAAGCCGTCTCCCTCATAGACCGATTCAAGCGTTCTAGAGAAGTAAAATTAGCCCAGATAGAGAAGAAAGCCACGGATTCTACTGCCCTATTCCATTATTTGAAAACCAGTGGAAAAGCCCCTGAAAATGCCTTGAAAAAAGTAGCCAGTCGGATGTTGCATTACCAAATGCGCGCCAGCTTAGCCAACAACCGATTGCTAAGAATTTGGCCGGTTTTGAAAGGAGTTTTGCAAGGAGGTTATAAATTGCATGACGGAGGCAAGTGGTGGCATCCCGTTTTAGGTGATATTATTGAATAACATGCAAACATTGGTGGGAATCCTTATTCCTATTTATAAAGAAACTATTTCGTCATTGGAACAAAAGTCTTTGCTCCAGTGCAAAAAAATATTAGGCCACTACCCCATTCATTTTGTGCTACCTGAGGGTTTAAATGCCCCTTATGTACAAGAGCATTTTCCAGAGGCCAATTTGGCTTATTTTCCTCCTTCTTTTTTTACAAGTACCAAATCCTACAATCATTTATTGATTGACCCTGCTTTTTATGAGCGATTCGTCCAACATGAGTTTATTCTGATTTACCAATTAGACGCTTATGTATTCCAAGATGATTTGGTGGCTTGGTGCCAAAAAGGCTATGATTATATAGGAGCGCCCAAATTGAAGAAGAAGCATTGGGAAAATAAAGATGCCTTCCATTGGCCTTTGATAGAGCCCATCATGATGAATGGAGGCCTATCCTTACGAAAAGTGGCCCCCATTATCAAATTTTTAAACTGGTATCATCGGCTATTTGGCACTTGGCCAGCCAATGAAGATTCACTTTTTTCAGTCTACCATAAAAGAGCCTTTCCGCTTCGCTTTTTGCTCAAATTACCTACTTGGAAAGAGGCCTTGGCCTTCGCATTTGAACAAAACCCACAAATCAGCCTTCAGCTTAATGCAGGGAAATTACCCTTTGGTTGCCATGCTTGGGAAAAATACAATCCTAGCTTTTGGGAACCTTATATGGAAGAAAAAGAATCCTAGTAATTCTTCTTTGCTAAATAATCGCGACTGATTTTTAAGCTTTCAAAAGGATCACGCTTACTCACGTCTTGCTCTACGAACCAGTATTTCAAACCTGCGGCTTTTCTAGCAGCAAAGATGCGGTCAAAATCAATGGTACCGTTTCCTACCTCAGTAAATACTTTAGTTCCTGCTTCCATGTCTTTGACGTGCCAAAGTGGGAAACGACCTGGGTGTTTCTCAAAATAAGCCACTGGATCTATCCCTGCACGACCAAACCAATATAAGTCAGCTTCCATTTTCACCAAGTCAGGCGAAGTATTTTGTAAGATAAAATCATAAGGAATAAAATCTGCCGACTTCACAAATTCAAAATCGTGGTTATGGTAGGCAAACTGAATACCTGCCGATTTAGTTGCTTCACCCGAACTAGTCAATAAGTTAGGTAGGGCCTTGTAATGATCTGTGCTACGCTCATTTGGGAATAAGAAGGCACAAACCATGAACTCTGCACCTACGTGGTGTAAATCTTCCACGGCCTTTTGCCATCCGTCCGACAAAGTACCTTTGGATTTGATGGCGATACCTGAGGTATGGTGAGAGCTAACCACTTTTAAGCCCACGCGATCTAGGATGGTTTTAAATTCATGGGCAGTTTTGCCAAAGAAAGTACCATTGTATCCGTAGATTTCTAGGTTTTTATATCCTAGGCCGGCCAATTTCTCCAAGGAACCTTCCAGGTCTTTGGCTACGGCGTCACGGACAGTATATAATTGCACACCCAAAGGCCCTAAATAAGGGTTGGCAGCAAGGCTGGAGTGAGCGTATAGACCCGAAACTCCTAAGGCTAAGCCTTTTAAAAATATTCTTCTTTCCATTGTATTAATGTGATAAAATAGATATCCACGAATTTAACTATTCCGAGAAATAAATGAAATGAATTGAGGGAATAAGTTTTGGGGGGGGAAGATAATAATTTTGGTATTGATTCAATTTTTAAAAACTATATAAAAAATCATTTGCAAAAAATAGGTTTAATAAATTTTTCATCCTTTATTTCTGTTCTCAAAATAATTTTATTCGATATGGTTCCAACAAGTATAATATATCGTACAATCCACATTAGGAATAATGGAGCTACTGGCAGTTGTTTTATTTTAGATGTAAACAAAAAACAATATTACATTACTGCAAATCATGTAATTAATGGCTTAGAAACGGGAGATTTTTTAGAATTAAATTACAAGGAAGATTGGAATAAACATAAAATCACAATAGTTGGGCACTCAAAAGATTCTGATATATCAGTATTTTCTGTACCAACTGGCATCATAGGAGGTGAAAGTATTGATGCAAGTTCAAATGATGTATTTTACAGTCAAGATATTTATTTCTTAGGATTTCCATTTGGCCTAAAATCAGAAATAGCTTCTCTGAATTCAGATTTCCCAATACCATTCATTAAAAAAGGGATTTTATCTAATTTCATTATAGAGAAACAAAAAAAGGTTTTATATCTAGATGGAATGAATAACCCAGGGTTTTCTGGAGGCCCAGTCATATACTTTCATCAACAAAGTCAAACCTTTAAATTAGCTGGTATTATCTCTGCCTATAGATTTCAGGTTGAAAATGCCATACAAAATAATCAAGAGATCAATGTTCAGATAAAAACAAATACAGGCATCATTATTTCTTATGGAATAGAAGTTGCCTTAGAATTAATTAGGGCAAACCCAATTGGAGTACCTATCTAACAAGCTATTCAAAATCTTACAACACTATGAAATATCAATAGTGTTATTTTTTAAACATTTACGAATGTGCATTTTTAAAGGCATCAATTAAATTGATTAATTTAGTTTCATTTCTATACTGATCAAACCCTGGGTCATTGAAATAATTCCAAACAGGACATCCCTTTTCCAAAGCAATTTCTAAAAATAAGAAAAATCAAATGGAAAATCTGAAAAGCTTAATGGCAATTAATTTACAAAATACACCAATAGAAGAAATTTATTCTTTAATTAATAATATTAGACCATTACCCATTTTAAAAACTGTCTATCCAAAAGGAACTTTATTAGAGCGTGCACAAAGAAACTGTGATGGCCAATTAGATTTTTCAACTGTACAGAGAATGTCTTATGCTCCTTCAAATTTTAATACTAAATATTTAAAGGCAAGCACTCCAGAAAACACGATGTTTTACGCCTCTGTAGTTACAGGAAATCAAAATCAAGGTCTAGCAAGAATAACAGCTTGCTGTGAAATCAGTGAGCTGTTAAGAGATGATTTAATTCCCATGGGTGAAAGAATAATTACAATGGGAACATGGCAAGTTCAAGAACCAATTACTTTGGCTACTATTTTTGATCCAACGAAAATTTATACAATTAATTACTTAGAAGAAATAAAACTTGCATATCTAACACACTTAAATAATTTTTCTTATTTGAAAGAAAAAGGATTAGCTTATCTACAATTTTTATCTAAAGAATTTTCTAAAAATGTAAAGTCTGGAAATAATCATGAATACTACATTTCTGCTTTATTTTCAAATTTAATATCTAAAACTGGATTTGACGGAATCTTATATCCAAGCGTTAGAAGTGCAGAGAATGGATTATGCATAGCTTTGTGTCCAGCTGTTGCAGATGGATTGCAACTGATACAGGTTAACAAATGTCTTATTCAAAAAAAGGATGGAGAAATTTCAATAAGCTATTTAAAAAGATGTAATGTTGTACCAAACTCAGAAACATTTAAACTTCTAGATTTAATTAAATCATAATAACACCACAAATATTCACTACATCAACATATACAAAACAGTGGAATACGAATCGTTGCATTAGTTCAATTTGAATTATAATAGATCTCACGACCAAATCAACAATAAAGTACCATTTTTTCCACTTTGAGAGTTGGAATTTATCTTCATCTAATATTTTTACCTATAATCAAGATAAAATCAATTAATTGAATAAATGTACGTACAAAATACGTACATTTACAAAAAATAGTAAGAATGAAAAGCAGCATAAAAGAGCAAAGTCGGTTTGATGCTAGACTTCCCAAAGAACAAAAGCAATTATTTGAAAAAGCCGCAACACTAGGTGGCTACAGAAACCTCAGTGATTTTGTATTTCAATCTGCACAAGAAAAAGCTCAAGAGATCATCCAGCAACAAGAATTGATTCTTGCCAGTGAAAAGGATGCTCAACTATTTTTTGATGCTTTAACGCATGCTAATGAACCCTCAGAAGGTTTGAAAAAGGCCTTGCAAGAATACCAACAATGGACAGCTAAGATTTAATCATGATTGAATTATTAGATTCCAAACATGAACGAGCAGACTTTGATTGCGGAAAAGACTTACTAAACAATTATGTTAAAACACAAGCCTCCCAAGATGTAAAAAGAAAACTAGCCGCATGTTTTGTACTGACGGAACCCTCCTCTAGCCCGATTCAAGGCTTCTATACACTTTCTAATTACAGTATTCCATTACATCATTTCCCCGAGTCCGTCCAAAAGAAACTACCTCCATCCTATTCCTCCATCCCTATTAGTCTCCTAGGAAGATTAGCTGTAGATAAAAAATTCCAAGGAAAAGGTTTAGGTAAAATCTTACTCATTGATGCCCTCAAAAGAAGTTTTAAAGCATCTCTTCAAATGGGGTCATTTGCCGTCGTAGTAGATCCCATCGATTCAGAAGCCCATGTTTTCTATGAACAATTTGGTTTTATTACATTACCTGATAGTGGCAAAATGTTCATTGCCATGAAAACGCTAAAGGAGTTATTCAAATAAGGACAAGCTTTATAATTTTTTCCAAAGGGACTATTAAAAGAGTTTTAATCCGACCAATTATCAACAAACTGTTTATTTTCCTAACAGCTAGATTTTGTCACTTTCAATGCTCAAATTCGAATTAATATAGATGATGTAAATGCTAGTAAGTTTTGATTCATCCTCTGAAAGTTCTAGTTCAATACATTGGAATATTCATTTTTGTAATAACTTTGTAATTACAAATTCATTCATATGAAAATCTCCATCATAGCTATTGGAAACTCAAAAGGCATACGTCTTTCAAAAACAATGCTCGAAAAATATCAAATAGAAGACAGCATTGAACTCATTTTACAGGAAGATTGCATTGTTTTAAAACCTATTCAAAAAGCTAGAAAAGGCTGGACTGAAGCATTCCAACAAATGAGTGAAAACCAAGAAGATCAATTACTGATACCCGATGTATTCGAAGATGAATCCTTAGAAGCATGGAAATAAAGCAATACCAAATCGTGCTTGTCAATCTGGACCCCACCCAAGGAAGTGAAATGAAAAAAACACGTCCCTGTGTTGTTATTTCTCCGAATGAGATGAATCAATATTTGCAGACTATCGTCATAGCACCCATGACCAGCCAAAGCAAAGCTTATCCCACCCGTGTCTCTGTTCGCTTTAATGAAACCCAAGGTTGGGTGGTATTGGACCAAATCCGCACCATCGACCGAAAACGGATCATCAAAACAATGGAATTTCTACATGCCACGGAAATTGCACAACTGAAAAGAACACTACAAGAAACTTATGTAGATTAAACTTCTACTATGCCCCCACTAAAGCTTTATTACTAAAAAAATCGCGCAAAGGTCTTACTTGGCGACGGGAAATGGAAATGTTGACATCGTTGTTCAACTTAATAACTTTAGCAATTTTTAAATCAATAGACGATATATAGGTGGGATTGACTAAAGCCGATTTGGAAGGGCGAATAAATCCATAATCTTGCAATAGAGTTTCAAAGAATTTCAAAGTCCGACAAGAAAGAACCTTGCGACCATCTTTCAGAAAAATATTGGAATAATTTCCTTCTCCGCGGATAAACAAAATACAAGTAGGGCAAACTTTAAAGGTTCCTAAATTTATCAACAACTTCTCGTCGCTAGAAACAGAATTAACATTTTTCATAAATTGAGTAGATTAATCGGACACAGGGAACTAATACGATGTAAAGCTAGGCAATGTTCCTAAATAAAAATTTATATTTCACGTTATTTGTGTTATTAACGCTTTTAAACAACATGTAGGCCCTTTTATTTTAACAATTCATTCGCTTTCAATAATGTGTTCAAACACAAATCGTGGAAAATATCTCTCAAAACTTAATTTAATTACAAGCTAAAATAAACCCAAATACTTATTTGCAGGTCAGGCGGCTTTGAGAAAATCCTTACCTTTAAGAAAAAAATACAACATGAAATACAGACGTTTTGGCAAAACAAATTGGCAAATAAGTGAAGTAGGCTATGGGATGTGGGGCCTAGCTGGTTGGACAGGTTCCGACGACAATGAAGTTCAAAAATCCTTAGAATTATCCGTAGAATTAGGCTGTAATTTCTTCGATACCGCATGGGGTTATGGAGAAGGCTTATCTGAACAAATTTTGGGTACGCTATTAAAAAAGCATGCCGACAAACAATTGTATGCAGCCACCAAAATTCCGCCTAAAAACTTCATTTGGCCCTCCAAATCTCATTTTGAATTAAAGGATTGTTTCCCCGCTCAACACATCATTGAGTACACGGAAAAAAGCCTTAAAAACTTAGGTGTGGAGCAAATAGATTTGCAACAATTCCATGTTTGGGAGGATGCTTGGGCAGACAATGATGACTGGAAAGAGGCTGTCCAAAAATTAACACAAGAGGGCAAAGTGAAACATTGGGGAATTTCAGTTAACCGTTGGGAACCCCATAATTGCCTTCGTTCATTAGAAACGAACTTGTTTTCTTCTGTTCAGGTGATATATAACATCTTTGACCAAAACCCAGAAGATCAATTGTTCCCGCTTTGTCAAAAATTAGACATCGGCGTCATCGCTCGTGTACCATTAGATGAAGGAAGCTTAACTGGCTTATTGGATTATACTACTACTTTCCCAGCCGACGATTGGCGTTCCACTTATTTCGTTCCAGAAAATTTAACTTCTAGTGTAGACCATGCTAATGCACTAAAACCATTGGTTCCAGCCAACATGGACATGCCTGAAATGGCACTACGTTTTATCTTGTCAAATCCTGACGTAGGCACTATTATCCCAGGAATGAGAAAAATCAAACATGTGAAAAGTAACATTGGCACTTCCGACGGACAAGGATTAGCTCCAAGTCTTTTGGAAGAGCTAAAACAACACCGCTGGGAAAGACAGCCTACCGAGTGGTCCCAATAGATTGATCAAAGAGCTCTTTTAACTGAGCTTCTTCCCTGAATCCCGATGTTTTTTGGAGTAATTTTCCACCTTGGAAAACCAAAAAGCTCGGGATTTCGTCTATCCCAAAAGACTGTAAAATAGCTTGATTGCCATCAGCCTCCACTTTCAGCACCGTCACCTTACCCGTATAATCCTGTGTTAGTTTGTCTACAGTAGGCATCATTTTTAGGCATGGGGCGCACCATTTGGCATAAAAATCCACAACAACGGCCTTTTCACTTTGTATTTTCTTGGTAAATTCTGCTAGATCCCAACCTTTATCGTGAGCCACATTCGGCACTCCCTCCAAAGGTTTCAATTTGGTCGTCCATTTCAAATACCCGCCTTTCAATTCTGTCACTTGAAATCCTTCCTTACGCATCAATTCCGCCGCTTGTGCAGAGCGCCCTCCTGAAAGACAATAAATCAATACAGGCTTATCTTTGGACAATTTCTTGATTTGCTCAGCAAAATCGACTGACCGAAAATCGATATTCAATGCCTTAGGCAAATGGCCTCCACCAAATTCTCCGGAGGTTCGTACATCCAATAAAATGGCAGTAGGGTTCTCTTGAATCTTTTTTTCAAAGACCTCTACTTCAGCAGTCTGGGCATAAGCCTGCCACGAAAAAAGAATAGAAAAGGCGAAAAGAGAGGAAAAAAGGAATTTAGCTTTCATTATTATTTCATTAATTATCAGCGATTTAAGCAGCTGACTTTCGGTAAATCAGTGATTTTATCTAAAAAATACGTTATTTTGCATGGCAATTTAATCAATTACAACGTAATCCATTTATTCACAATAATAATTATACGATGAGTGCAATACAGTACGTTCACGCAAGACAAATTTTAGATTCACGTGGAAATCCCACAATCGAGGTAGACATCAAAACAGAAGATGGCGCTTTCGGTCGTGCAGCCGTTCCTTCCGGAGCCTCTACAGGTATCCATGAAGCAGTGGAATTACGCGATGATGATAAATCTGTTTATGTAGGAAAAGGCGTTTTAAAAGCCGTAGAAAACGTAAACACAACTATCGCAGAGGAATTATGGGGCCTAGAGGTATCTGAGCAGAACATGATCGACCGTTTGATGATCGAATTAGACGGTACACATAATAAAGGAAAATTAGGAGCTAACGCTATTTTAGGTGTTTCTATGGCAATAGCCAAAGCAGCTGCTCAAGAAGCGGGTCTTCCACTTTACCGTTACATCGGTGGAGTAAACGCCAACACACTTCCTGTGCCTATGATGAACATCTTAAATGGTGGTTCTCATGCTGATAACAGCATTGACTTTCAAGAGTTCATGGTTATGCCAGCTAAGGCAGAAAGTTTCTCTCATGCATTACGTATGGGTACAGAGGTTTTCCATGCTTTGAAAGGCGTATTGAAAAGCAAAGGATATTCAACCAACGTAGGCGATGAAGGTGGTTTTGCACCAAACATCAAGTCAAACGAAGAGGCTATTGAAATCGTATTACAATCGATCGAAAAAGCAGGCTACAAACCAGGTGAGGAAATCTTCATCGCTATGGATGCCGCTTCTTCTGAATTCTTCGATGAGAAAACTGGATTGTATACCTTCAAAAAATCTGACGGAAAACAATTGAACAATATGGAAATGGCTGCTTATTGGCAGACTTGGGTGAACAAATACCCAATCATTTCGATTGAAGATGGTATGGCGGAAGATGATTGGGCAGGTTGGGCTGAACAAACTAAATTGATCGGTTCTAAGTGCCAATTGGTAGGAGACGATTTATTCGTAACGAATGTGAAGCGTTTACAACAAGGTATTGAGCAAGGTGTAGCTAATGCTGTTTTGGTAAAAGTAAACCAAATCGGTTCATTAACTGAAACAATTGATACGGTAAACTTGGCGAAACGCAATTCTTACAAAAACATCATGTCACACCGTTCAGGAGAGACGGAAGATGCGACCATCGCTGACTTGGCTGTAGCTTTAAATACAGGTCAAATCAAAACGGGTTCTGCTTCACGTTCTGATCGTATGGCTAAATACAACCAATTGCTTCGTATTGAGGAGGAATTAGGTGCTAACGCATATTTCCCAGGTTTGAATTTCTAAGAACATGGATCGCGTTAAAGGGCTTTTTTTTGGAAAATATCGCTTCTACGTAATCTCTACTAGTATTATGCTAGTTTGGATGTTCTTTCTAGATACCAATGACCTTCGGGTACAATACCGTCTTTGGAACGAGCTTAGAGTGATGAAAAATGAGAAAGCTTTTTACCAACAAAAACTAAAAGAACTGGAAAAAGAGCGCCGCATGGTGGTCGGAAATCCAGCCTTGTTGGAAAAATATGCGCGGGAAAAGTATCTGATGAAGCGACCCAACGAGGATATTTTTGTCATCGTAGATGAGGAAAATAAACCCTTGGAACCCTAATAAAAAAGCTCCCATTGGATGGGAGCTTTTTTTATGTCTTTCAGACTAAGCGTATAATCTTCTTAAGGATTTGATTATCAATTTCTTGGACAATAAGAGTGGAATCTTAATCGTTTTCCACAACGCTGTCAAGGTTTGGAACCTTGCCAGCGTTAGGGGAAAATTCCTTTTCTACCTCAAAACCTCTCCATTAAAACTTTAAATCCTTGCTGGAAATAGTGGATTTCTCTGCCGCATTTCCTTTCCATACACTCCACGGCTCCGTTCTTTGTTTCATGACCGTAGCGCCCATACTAACAAAGGTTCCTTCGCCAATCACAGAACTGTCACGGATGGTAGCATTGACACCAAAGAAACAATAGTCGTTCACTTGGCAATTACCAGAAAGCACTATTTGCGAAGTAAAAAATACGTGGTTGCCAATCCTGCTATGATGACCAATGTGATTCCCAGACCATAACACACAGTTGTTACCAATCTGCACATAAGGCTGTATCGTATTATCTTCTAAAATGAAGCAATTCTCTCCAATTTTATCTGTCAAGACGGTGGCATGTGAGCTAATATACGAAATGTACTTATACCCTTTTTCCAAGCCTTGTTCATAAACCCTTGCCCGAACTTGGTTCATTCCTGCTGCCGTCATCGGTGCAAAAAACAGGTAGTCAACAGGTGGAAAATGTTGTTCTACAGTTTCAAATGGAACTAAAGGTAATCCATGAAATTCACGCTCTTTAATGTACTGTTCCTCAACCGTAAAGCCTGCAACTTCATGTTCACTATCGTTCTGTAAATAATATAAAGCTAATTCTGCTGACTGTGTATTTCCAAAAATGATAACCTTTCCCATATATTCAATCGATCCAATGATTCAAACAAAAACGTACATGTGACAGAAATTTTTAAAACAAGGCTACTCCTGTCATTTCTTTAGGTTGTTCTACCCCCATTAACTTTAAGATAGTAGGCGCAATATCCCCTAATTTACCGTTCGACATGGTCGGGTGATCATGGGCATCTACTAAAATACATGGCACTAAATTGGTGGAGTGTGCCGTATTAGGTGATCCATCCTCATTGATCATCATGTCGGCATTTCCGTGGTCAGCAATGATGATGAAGCTATATCCATGTGCCAAACCAGCTTTCACTACTGCCTCCGCACATTGGTCCACCGTTTCTACCGCTTTCACTACGGCTGAAAAAACACCTGTATGACCCACCATGTCAGGATTAGCAAAATTTAAACACACAAAATCCACTTCTTCTTTCTCCAATTCCGGAATCAAGGCATCTCGCAAATCCGCGGCTGACATTTCAGGCTGCAAATCATACGTTGCCACCTTAGGAGAATTTCTTAAAATATTCGTTTGCCCCACAAATGGGGTCTCGCGTCCTCCTGAAAAGAAGAAGGTTACGTGAGGGTACTTTTCTGTTTCAGCAATACGAATCTGCTTCTTGCCTGCTCCTTCCAACACTTCGCCTAGGGTCATCGGTAGGTTAGAGTCATTGAATATGACATGTACGTTGTTAAACTCTTTGTCGTATTCCGTCATGGTCAAATAATACAAATTCAAGCGGTGCATGTTTTCCTCATGGAAATCCTTCTGCGTTAAAGCTTGTGTTATTTCACGTCCACGGTCAGTACGGAAATTGAAACAAATCACCACATCCCCCTCGGCTATTTTCGCCAATGAAGTACCATTTGCATCTGTTGCTATGATTGGCTTGATAAATTCATCCGTTACATCGGCCGCATAGCTATCCTTAATGGCCTGAATCACATCTTGAGTCAAATGACCTTCTGCATCCACCATCGCATGGTAAGCCAATGCCACACGCTCCCAACGGTTATCTCGGTCCATAGCAAAATAACGACCTGTCACTGAAGCAACATGAGCACCAGTCTTGTCGCAATGTTGAACTAAATCCGTCATAAACTTCAAGCCAGATTTAGGATCAGTATCTCGCCCGTCCGTAAATGCATGAACAAAAACCTTAGGCAATTGCGCCTCTTGAGCTGTGCTCAACAATGATTTCAAATGCTCAATGTGTGCGTGAACACCCCCATCGGAAACAAGGCCCATAAAATGTACAGCTTTACCTTCTTTTTTAGCATATTCAAAAGCTTTCGCTAATTCAGGCTCCTGGCCTAGCGTATTTTCTGTAACTGCTTTATTAATTCTGACCAAATTTTGGTATACAATACGACCAGCACCCAAATTCATGTGACCTACTTCTGAGTTACCCATTTGACCTTCAGGAAGGCCTACAGCTAAACCAGATGCCTCTAATTTGGAATGAGGGTATTGGGTATATAAGGATTTAACAAAGGGGATATTGGCTGCATCTATGGCAGAAACCTTTGGGTTGGTAGCAATTCCCCAACCATCTAATATCATCAGTACAACTTTCTTATTCACGGTATTACATTTATTTCCTATAAAATTAGCCAAAATCAGGGAAAAAATTGGCTATTCCTCCTCTAGAACTTTTGATAAATGAACAATATCTGCCACTTCAATGACGCTTTTGTCATATCCATGTATCGTGACAGCTATCATAGCCTGTCCCAACTCCTTTAAGGTACATACCATGTTTGGCGCTATCCATCTCAAAAACGGGTACATCCAGTTAATATATTGATAAAACGGTAAAGCGTGTTGCAAACCTGGGGTAGGATGTATCATCCCTGGTCGAAAGGCATAAGCGGCTTTAAAATGCCATTTTCTAAGATCATTTTCTGTCTTTCCTTTGACCCTCGCCCACATCAAACTCCCCTTTTCTGTTGCATCGGTGCTTTTACCCGAAACATATACAAACGTTAATTGGGGATTATATTTTTCTATGGCTTTAGCAAAGCCCAAAGTCAGGTCATAAGTTACCTGCGTATATGCTGCCTCGTTTTTCCCAATGGATGTCACTCCCAAACAAAAATAACAAGCATCATAACCTTTGACTTGTTCTTCCAACTCCTCCGTTTGATAAAAATCTTTCAAAATAATCTCTTTTAATTTGGGATGAGATTTACCTGAAGGACGACGACTAATGACCAATACTTCTTCCACATGAGGTGAAAGTAAACATTCATGCATGACACCTTCCCCACCATACCGGTAACCCCCGTTACGATTACTTTGATTTTTGAATTTTTCATGGTAGAATTGAATTATGAAAATTTGAGTTTAAATTTAAAAGAACACATGAACAATCGTCGCGAATTTTTACAGCAATCTGGCCTTTTAGCCGCAGGTTCAGCACTAGCAGGTTCAGGAGCTACTCCTTCTATGAATTTCATCCATCACGTATTGTTTTGGGCTAAAAACCCGAACAACGAGGCCGAAAAAAACCAACTGTTCAAAGCCCTCAAATCTCTTGGAGGCCTTCCCATGATTCAGTCTGCCCATGTTGGCAAACCCATCATTACGGATTTCGATAAACCTGTTACCGAGGGAAGTTATACTTTTTCTGTGGTATTGACTTTTGCAGATGCCGAAAAAGAAAAAGAATATTTATACCATCCTTTGCATAAAAAGTTCATCGATGACAACAAGCATCTTTGGGGTAAGGTTCAAGTAATCGATTCCCAAGCTATTTAATTTGACCAACAACCTATTTTTACTATGAATAACAATCGGAGAGACTTTCTCAAATTGAGTGGATTAGCCGCACTAGGCGGATCTGCCAAATGGGAAATCAAAGACTTGGCTACCAGCATGCAGGTAGAACAAGGTAAGCAAGTATTTAACATGTCGGGCTACGCTGCCCCTAAAATTGAAACAGTCCGTATAGGATTTATTGGATTAGGAAACCGCGGTTCAGGAGCCATCACACGAGTTAATCGCATAGATGGAGTAAAGACCGTGGCAGTCTGTGATATCCGAAAAGAAAAGACGGCTGCCGCTCTTAATGCTTTAGGTAAAATGGGCATTCAACCCATTGTCTATGGTGAAAAAGAGGAAGCATGGAAAGCCATGTGCGACCGACCAGATATCGATTTAATCTACATTGCTACCCCATGGCATTTGCATACACCTATGGCCGTTTATGCCATGAAACAAGGTAAGCATGTGGCCGTTGAGGTTCCGGCTGCCACCACCTTGGAAGAATGTTGGCAATTAGTAGAGACTTCGGAGAAGACCAAAAAGCATTGTATGATGCTGGAAAACTGTTGCTATGACTTCTTTGAATTATTAACACTCAATATGGCTCGTCAAGGATATTTCGGAGAAATCATCCATGCCGAAGGAGCCTATTTACATGATTTATTAGATCATAATTTTACTCAAAGTACCTATTACCAAAGCTGGCGTTTGAAAGAGAATCTGCGCAATGGTAATTTATATCCGACTCACGGTTTAGGCCCTATTTGCCAATTGTTGGATATCAACCGTGGAGATCAAATGGATTATTTGGTATCTACTTCCACCAATGATTTCTCTATGCACGCACGTGCCGTGGAATTGGCAGCAAAAGACCCTTTCTACCAACAATTCACCAATAAGAGTTTCCGTGGAAACATGAATACCACCACCATCCGAACCGTGAAAGGCAAAACGATGATGGTGCAACATGACGTATCTACTTCTCGTCCATACTCACGTATTCATTTATTGAGTGGGACCAAAGGTATGGCCGTAAAATACCCAGATGCCAAAATTTCGGATCATCATCACAACTGGATTTCAGCAGCAGAAATGGCAGAATTAGAAAAGAAATATGCGCCCCCGATCGTGGCCAAGATTGGTGAATTAGCTAAGCAAATTGGCGGGCACGGAGGCATGGACTTTATGATGGATTGGCGCTTGATCGATTGCTTAAGAAATGGACTGCCATTAGATCAAAACGTCTACGATGCTGCTACTTGGAGCGCAGTTGGACCATTGAGCGAAATGTCTGTTAAAAACAGATCTCGCTCCATGAATGTCCCTGATTTTACTCGTGGAAGTTGGAAGTCCAACACCCCTGTAGACATCACCTTAGCTCAAGGAGGAAGCACAGGAGTGAAGGCTCAAAAATAAAGCTTACTGCTTCTTTTTTCCCCAGAACTTCTTGCCTCCCTTTTTGGGACCAGAGAAATTTCGCCCCTTATCGCCAGCCTTTTGTAAGGCTGGCTCATAAGCGGGGCCAGCTCCAAATTCTTCTGGAATGGGGGATTTGGTGACTTCTTTTTCTAATAATTTCTCAATACTAGCAAATTTCCGCTGTTCAGCTGGGCTGATTAGGGTATAGGCAGTACCTTGACTTTCTGCCCTCGCTGTACGACCAATGCGGTGGATGTAATCTTCTCCATCGTTGGGCACATCGTAATTGATAACCAATTCTATTTCGTCGATGTCAATACCCCGACTTAAAATATCGGTTGCCACCAAGATCGTTGTCTTCTTATTTCTAAAATCTTGCAATACTTGTTCACGAACATCCTGTTCCAAATCCGAGTGAATTTCTTCCACTTTAAATTTGGCTCTTTTTAAATCCGTAGTCAGTGTTTTCACATTTTGCTTTCTAGAACAAAAAATGATCACCCGACTATACTCCTTCAAACGTAGCAAATGCTTAATCAACGGAGATTTTTGTTCTTCAAATACCACAAAAGCCTCTTGAACAATTTGCTCTGGGGGTTTAGATACGGCAATGTTGATTTCAACAGGATTCTTCAATAATTTCCTGGCCAATTCCCGCATTTTATGTGGCATGGTGGCTGAAAACAAGAGGTTCTGACGCTCTGGACTCAAAAAGGAGGTGATTTTAATTAAATCATCTTGGAAGCCCATATCCAACATACGGTCTGCCTCATCCAGCACCAGATACTTTACCTCTTTGAGATTAACATAACCCATATTTAAATGGGCAATCATTCTGCCAGGAGTACAAACGACAATATCACAACCGCTCGTTAAAGCCGTCTTTTCTGTCGTAAAAGATTGACCATCCCCTCCGCCATATACGGCAATGCAGGAGACATTCGTAAAATACCCTAAACCCTCCATATTGTCTGCGATTTGGATCGCCAATTCACGAGTTGGAACAATGATTAAGGCATTGATTTTATTTTCAGCATGCGGCTCTGTAATAATTTTATTCACAATGGGCAGCAAGAATGCGGCCGTTTTACCTGTACCGGTTTGTGCTGAAGCAATGATATCTCTCCCTTCCAAAATCGGTTGAATAACTTGCGATTGTACGGGAGTAGCGGTCTTGTAGCCCATGGAATCAATTCCTGCTAAAAGGCTGTCGGCCAGACCTAATTCTTTAAATGTCAAAATAGTTTGATTAAAATGATGCCATATCCTACCAAGGATATGCTGAGGCAAATTTACGCCTTATATCTCACATTTCTTTGTTTTTAAGAAATGCCCAATTCTAGACTATGCTTTAACCTGCCTCTTGGCTAAGAAGTACATACCAAGCCCCGAAAAAACCAATAATACTAAACTGGCTCCATCCTGCCAAGAAAAAGATTCCGGATGATGAAGTAGATATTCCCAGCTCTTGGCTTGAGTACCGGTCCAGACGGCAAGCGCCGTTCGAGGTAACATACCAATCATCCCAGCCAAACAAAAATCTAGGAAGCTGACCCCCAAAAAAGACATCATGGCATTGGTGATGGCAAAGGGAAATATAGGCGAAAGCCGGGCTAGAAAAACCCAAGAAAAAGACTGAGCCTGAACATTGGATAAAAACTGAGCTCCTTTTTTCGTGCGTTTAATCCAGCGAATCATGGCATGTCCTTTCCATAATTTGGCCATACCAAAACCTAATATTGAGGCTAAACTGTAGGCTACAATCAAAGGCCAAATGCCTTGAAAACCCCAGATATAGCCTACAAACAGGGCCAAAAAAGTAGTTGGGCATAAAGCTAAACCCATCACAAATACGGTGGCTACCCAAAAAAACACTTGTTGACTAACACTCAGGTTTAGAAAAAAGCTCGGGTTGGAAACAGCCAAATAGCCTAAAGCAAGGCTCGAAATAAAGGGTAATAGACCCATCCACAGCAGGTAAGCAATTTCAAAAAAGAGTTTTTTCCGGAAGCGCATGTGGAAAGAGATAGAACAACAAAGATAGGGGAATTTCATAATCCAGCCTATTTGCCTACCTTTGCAAGGCTGTTTACCCAGAAAGAAAGCCCATGGAAATTGCCATCGTTAAATACAATGCAGGGAATGTTGCCTCCGTGATGTACGCACTCGATCGAATCGGGATGCCATATACATGGACAGACGATGAGGCTATTCTGCGCCAAGCGGATAAAGTAATCTTCCCTGGTGTGGGTGAGGCAAGCACGGCCATGGCTCATTTGAAAGAAAAAGGACTTGACCTGCTTATCCCTCAATTAAAGCAACCCGTTTTAGCCACCTGCATTGGTATGCAATTACTATGTAAGCATTCGGAAGAAAACGACACTACTTGCATGGGTGTATTTGATGTAGAAGTTAAACGCTTTCAATCCAATGAATTGAAAATCCCGCATGTAGGCTGGAATTCCATCCAAGCTAATCAAGATAATCCTTTGATGGAAGGATTAAAAAAAGAGGAGTTCGTCTACTTTGTACACTCCTTTTATGTACCTGTGAATCCTTTAACAACGGCTGTTTGTGAGTATGTACAGCCATTTTCGGCTATGCTTCATCAGGACAATTTCTATGCGGCCCAGTTCCACGCGGAAATTAGTGGTATGGCTGGCCAACGAATTATTGAAAATTTTCTCGCTTTATAAATGATGTTCCAACTTATTCCCGCCATTGATTTAATAGGAGGCCAATGTGTTCGCTTGACTCAGGGTGATTATGCTCAAAAAAAAGTGTACCATGCTGACCCATTGGAAATTGCGAAAGAATTTGAGGGAGCTGGAATCCAACGATTGCATTTGGTGGATTTAGATGGAGCCAAAGCCAAGAAAATCGTCAATGCACATGTATTGGAAAGAATTGCGCATGGGACGAATTTACACATCGATTTCGGAGGAGGGGTTCAGTCCGACGAAATGATTGATATGGCTTTTTCTGCTGGGGCCAAACAAATTACAGCGGGAAGTATTGCCGTAAGACAACCCGAATTAGTCAGAACTTGGTTAAAAAAATATGGTGCCGATAAAATCATTTTAGGAGCAGATGCCCACCATGAGCAAATTGCGGTATCCGGTTGGCAGGAAAACTCCAACATCTCTATATTTGATTTCTTGAAAGATTACTGTGCTGCTGGGGTGAAATATGTGATTTCGACCGACGTAGCCAAAGATGGTCTTTTACAAGGGCCAAGTTTTGATTTATACGAAAAAATTCAAGCCCAAGAACCCGAACTGCAGCTCATTGCGAGTGGCGGGGTGGCTTGTTTAGATGATTTATACCGACTGCGCGACATGAATATTTTTGGCGTAATTGTAGGAAAGGCCTTTTATGAAGGACGAATTAGTTTAGCGGAATTAGCCACCTTTGCCAAAGAATCTGCATGTTAACTAAAAGAATCATTCCTTGCTTGGACATCAAAGATGGTAGAACCGTCAAAGGCACCAACTTTGTGGATTTGCGTGATGCGGGAGATCCCGTAGAGTTGGGAGCCTTATATGCACAAGAAGGGGCCGATGAATTGGTTTTTTTGGATATCACGGCCACCGTGGATGACCGGAAAACCTTGGTCAATTTGGTACGAGAAGTAGCTAGACATGTCAATATTCCTTTCACGGTGGGTGGAGGGATATCTTCCATTCAAGATGTTTCGGTCTTATTAAATGCTGGTGCGGATAAGGTGTCTATCAACTCTTCGGCCGTTAGAAATCCCGATTTAATTGATGAATTAGCCCTACAATTTGGCTCTCAGTGCATTATTGTGGCCATCGATACCCGTTGGGTAGATGGGACAGATTGGGTACATACGCATGGAGGAAGAAAAATTACCGAGATTCAGACCATTCCATGGGCCAAAGAAGTAGAGAATAGAGGAGCAGGGGAAATCCTATTGACCAGTATGGATGCGGATGGAACCAAAGCTGGATTTGCCAATGCACTTACAGCCACCGTTTCATCGAATTCTTCCATACCGATCATTGCCTCAGGAGGGGCAGGAAGCATGGAGCATTTTTATGAAGTATTCACCGAAGGGAAAGCCGATGCTGGCTTAGCGGCTAGTATTTTTCACTTCAAAGAAATAGCTATTTTAGATTTAAAGAATTACCTAGCCAGCAAAGGAATTCCGATGCGTATTTAATACATTCACAAGAATTTTTGACAAGATGAACTCAAGCCCCGATTTTTCTAAAGGATTACTACCTGCTGTTATTCAGGATGCCTCGACATTGCAAGTATTAATGCTTGGATACATGAACGAGGAAGCCTATTTCAAAACACAGGCTGACAATATTGTTACTTTTTATTCCCGATCGAAAGAGCGATTATGGACAAAAGGCGAAACTTCAGGAAATTTCTTTCATGTTAAAAACATCCTATTGGATTGCGATCAAGATACCTTGTTAATCCAAGTGGACCCCGTTGGTCCGGCTTGTCATAAAGGTACTGATACCTGTTTCAACACCTCCAATCAGGATAATGCAGCTTGGTTAGATTATTTAAAACACATCATTCGTTCTAGAAAAGGCGCTTCAGCAGACACCTCTTATACGGCTTCTTTATTCCAAAAAGGGACTAATAAAGTAGCACAAAAAGTAGGGGAAGAGGCCGTGGAATTAGTGATTGAAGCCATGTCCAACAATGATGAATTATTCAAAGGCGAAGCCGCCGATTTAGTCTTTCACTTATTGGTATTGCTCGAAGATCGAGGAATTGGTTTAGAAGAAATTGTTAAATTGCTACAACAAAGACACGCCAAATAACATGATTGGATTCATCATTCGTTACATCATCATTGCAGGAGTGATTTTAATCATTCCTCGCTATTTAAAAGGGATTGTGGTGGATGGATTCACCACCGCACTTCTAGTGGCATTAGTCATGGGATTCCTAAATTCCTTTGTTAAGCCTTTCCTACATATCATCAGTTTTCCCATCACCTTCTTAACCCTTGGTTTATTTTCCTTGGTCATCAATGTGGCCATCGTGTATTTAACTGAATTATATGTTCCTGGATTTCAGGTAAGCGGATTTGTGGCCCCTTTAATCTTCAGTTTTCTCGTAAGTTTCGCTAGTACGGTGGTGGGTTGGTTCACCAAATAATCAAGGTAAACCGTTTTGAAAGGTAATTTCTGTGGCTAATCCAATGGCACTGAAACGGAAAGCCATGCAATAGGCTTGTGAAGGATTAGTGATTTTATCACAATGGGGTCCTTTCTCTAAGAAATAAATGTAGTATTCTTGATTGCGATCTGCCAATTGTTGGATATCCGGTTTACCTAATATATCCTCAATATCATTGGAACTCACGCCTTTTAAATTCTCTTTGTGCGCTTTTAGCCAAGCAACCTGTGAACTTCTACTTCCTTGGCAACCTGCCTCATCTTGCACAAATTTATCTACATCAAAACCACGTAAATCAGGCTGTTTGGTACAAGAAGATAAAAGCCCTATAAGCATAAAAAAACCATAAAATCGGAAAGATGGGAACATAGGGCTCTGTTTGAAAAATCAAAAATACAGAAAGGATTCCCGACAGGAAAGCTCCATGGGATAAATTCATGGATTTAGGCAAATTGTTGGTAAATTCAGACCAAATTTATGTGATGCGCGTATTACTTTGTCCTGACAAATTTAAAGATTCCTTAACTGCCGCAGAAGTCTGTCAGGCTTTAGCCCTAGGAATTAAAAAGTCCTATCCTGATACCATCATCCAATCACTACCATTGGCAGATGGTGGTGAAGGGACCTTAGATGTTATCCGAGAAATTTTCGGGGGGGAATGGGTCAAGGTCATGGTAAAAGACCCACTTTTTAGGCCCATAGAAGCCCCCTACCTTTGGGTGAAGGAAAGTCAACACGCCTTTATCGAAATGTCCCGTGCATCAGGAATAGAATTACTCAAAAAAGAAGAACGAAATCCGGCATTGACGAGCACTTTTGGAACGGGAGAGCTCATTCTACATGCCATGAATCAAGGAGCTAAACGAATTACCTTAACCGTGGGAGGCTCAGCTACCAACGATGCCGGAATGGGTATGGCTGCGGCACTAGGATTCCTTTTTTTAGATGAAAATGGAAAAGAATTAGCCCCTATTGGCGAAAATTTGATGCATATCCGTCAAATTATCCCAAGTCAAATAGAAGATCAATTAAGACAAGTTCAATTTCAGGTAGCCACCGATGTACGCAATGTGCTGTATGGCCCGCAAGGGGCAGCTCATGTTTTTGCCAAACAAAAAGGAGCTGACGAAACTTTGATTAGACAATTGGATCATGGACTGATCAATATGGCCACTTTCTATCCCAAGCAAGAAATTGCCCAAAGCCCTGGTGCAGGGGCAGCAGGAGGTCTAGGGGCGGGAGCGATATTCTTCTTACAAGCCAGTATACATTTAGCCTCGGAATGGATCTTGGATTTAGTCTCTTTTGATCAACATGCCGCACAAGCCGATGTCATCATCAGTGGGGAGGGAAAAATTGATGTACAATCTTGGGAAGGAAAATTAATCTCAACGGTCATTCAACACAGTCAAGCACTTCAAAAACCCATTATTTTGGTTTGTGGAGGATTACAAGATGAAGACAAAATACCGGAATCCATGCAGCATATCCCGGTTTATCCCATTTTAGTTCCACCCATTCGTTTAGAGGAGGCCATGAGCCAAGCGGCTTCTTATTTACGTCAGATTGGAGAACATTTGAAACTATAATTGCACCAATCGATGAGCCGCTTCTAATAATACCTCATCCGATTTGGCAAAACAAAAACGTAAAATCGTATCTCCTGGTGCTTTTTCATAAAATACAGAAATGGGAATGGAGGCCACTTTGATTTCTTTAGTCAACCTTTCCGCCAAATCCACATCCTTTTCATGACTAATCTCGCGATAATCCATACATTGAAAAAAGCTACCATGGCTGGGCAATAGTTTCCATTTACTTCCTTCAAAAGCGGAGGCAAATAAATCCCTTTTTCTTTGGTAAAATGCAGAAAGACCCAAATAATGAGCTGGTTCTTTTAGGTAATCAGACAAAGCATACTGCAAAGGGGTGGCACTGGAAAAGGTCACCCATTGATGTAATTTTTGAAATTCTCGGGTTAAGTATTCAGGAGCTAAACAATAACCAATCTTCCAACCCGTAATGTGATAGGTTTTTCCAAAAGACCCACAAACAAAACTACGTTGACGTAGCTCTGGATGTAACAAAACCGAATAATGCTTTTGACCGTCAAAAACAATGTGTTCATACACCTCATCTGAAATAATCAGGATGTTGGTTCCTTTCACTATTTCGGCCAAAGCATGTAAATCATTTTCAGTCCAAATAGCCCCAGTGGGATTATGTGGACTATTCACCATGATAGCCCGAGTCTTGGGAGAAATGGTGCGAGCTAGCTCTTCCCAATCAATTTGAAAGCCGTTTTGGGCATCCATGGATAAATGAATAGGAATACCTCCCGCCAATCGAACAGCAGGGTCATACGCATCATAACTTGGATCAAACATGATGACCTCATCGCCTGGAAACACACAACAATGAATAGCACAAAATAAGGCCTCCGTAGCACCCGAAACGACCGTTACTTCTTTGTTAGCATCGATATCAATGCCATAGAAAAGACTGGTTTTATCGGCAATACTTTGCTTAAATATTGGCACTCCAGCCATGGGGGCATATTGATTATGGCCTTTGGAATAAAATGCCAACAAAGCTTGAAGTTCCTCAGAACAATCAAATCCCGGAAAGCCTTGAGACAAATTCAAGGCTCCATGCTCGGCAGCCAAGGCCGACATTTTCGTAAAAATAGTGGTTTGTACTTGAGCTTGTTTGGAAGGAAAGCTAATCATATTAATCCATCAAAGGTTCTCCATCCAACCACACTTGTTGGACTTTTAAATCATCACTCATATGTATCAGACAAGCTTTTTTCCCAACTTCAACCGTCCCCAAATCCTGTTCTAAATTAGCTACTTGAGCTGGATAAAGGGTGGCCATGCGAATGGCTTCTTCCACATCCATTCCTACCTGATAAACACAATTTTGAATAGCCTGTTCCATGGTCAAGGCCGACCCTGATAAGGTACCAGACTCATTGGAAAATTTACCATCCTTTTTATCAAATAAATAGGGCCCCGACACGTCATGAGTCACCGCATCAGTAATCAAAAACAAACGATTTTTCTTCAATTCTTTGGCCAATTTCACCGATCGAAAATCACAATGAAGTCCATCCACAATAATACTAGTCCAGGCTTCACTCGAAAAGCTTGCTCCCACTAAACCAAGCGCACGACTTTGCCATTGAGACATGGCATTAAATAAATGCGTAATCCGTTTGGCTCCTTTGGCTAAGGCATGATTAGCTTGATCAATCGTCGCATCGGAATGCCCTAAAGACACCATGATGGGGCTATTGATGATATAATCCAAAGCATCCTCAGAGAACATTTCAGGAGCAATGGTCATATAAATAGGTAAATCCCCTGCACGCTGTACTATTTCTTGTATATAAGCTACGCTAGGTTTTTGCACATATTCTTCTTTATGAGCCCCCTTTCGAATCGGATTAAAAAAAGGTCCTTCCAAATGCAAGCCAATCAATCCTTTCCCTCCTTGCGCTAAATACGATTGACACGAGGAAATAGCCTTCCACATGGTTTCCTTAGGAGAACAGTTTAAGGTAATCTGAAAATGAGTTGTCCCCGTTTTATGATGTTCTTCAAAGGTCTTGGCAATGGAGGCTTCCGTTGGATGGTTGGAAAACAAAAGTTCTCCTCCACCATACACCTGTAAATCGATGAATCCAGCACAGATAAAACCACTTCCTTGTAGGTCTCCTTCTACTGATTTAATTTCCTGAATACGGCCTTGATGTACATGAATTTGTTGATCCATCAACCACTCGTAGCCTGTAAAAACTCTTTTTGCTAAAATAACCATTGACTTGAATTAATAACCTGCGGCTTGTCCATCTTTTCTAGATTCCGACGCACCAAAATACACTTTTCTAATAGGATCCCAACGAATGGCTTGGTAGCCTCCGTAGATTCCATTCATAAAACCTACTTGATGTCCTTTTTGTAACAATTCCCGAATAACCTCATAAGGATATCCACTTTCCAAAGTAATCGTTCCACCCGTCAACTCCATCGCTTCCCCAGTGGGTTCAGATGAGCCCTCATGATTTAATCTAGGAGCATCTCCCGCTTCTTGGATATTCATACCAAAATCTACCACATTCATCACAATTTGTACGTGACCCATGGGCTGAAAAGCTCCTCCCATCACACCGAAGCTTAAGAAAGGCTGTCCGTCTTTAGTAACGAAAGCTGGAATGATGGTATGAAAAGGACGTTTACCTGGGGCAAAGGTATTATTTTCTCCTTCATTCAAGCTATACATCTCTCCTCGATCTTGGAACATAAACCCTAAACCATCGGGCATCATGCCAGAACCAAATCCCCGGTAATTACTTTGAATTAAAGAAACCATATTTCCGTCTTTGTCGGCGATGGTCAAATAAATCGTATCCCCATCTTTTAGAGCTGGATTTCCCGCATCAAAATGCTTGGCAGCGCGGTTAGCCTGAATCAATTTTCTGCGCTCAGTGGCATAGGATTTAGAGATTAAATTGGCCACGGGAATTTTAGCAAACTCTGGATCAGCATAATACTTAGCACGGTCTTCAAATACTAATTTTTTAGCTTCGGTAAATAAGTGAATATGTTCTGCACTACCATGCTTGATTTTTGAAAAATCATAGCCTTCCAAAATATTCAACATTTGCAAAGCAGCTATGCCTTGTCCATTGGGAGGTAATTCCCAAACATCATATCCACGATAATTGACCGACACAGGGTCAATCCAAGTAGAAGTATGGGTAGCCAAATCTTCATAGCTAAGAAACCCTCCATTTTTTTTCATGAAAGCATCCATAGTTCTGGCCATATCGCCTTTGTAAAAGGCATCTCGACCTTCCTTTCCAATTCGCTCTAAGGTATTGGCTAGGTTAGGGTTTTTAAACACATCACCTATAACAGGTGCCTTACCCATTGGATAATAATGCTGAGCTACATTGGGGAATCTTCCGTAATTCGCCTCCACTCTTTGCAATGCCGAGGCAAATTCACCATGAACCGGAAAGCCATTTCTAGCGTAGGATACGGCTTTTTCCAGCACCTTGGACATGGGCATTGAGCCAAATTTTTTATGCAGTTCAAACCAAGCATCCACGCAGCCAGGTACACTCACGGGAAGAGGACCCACACTTGGAATATGTTTCAAGCCACGCTTTTTCAATTCGGCTAAGGTCAAGGATTTTGGCGATCTGCCAGAGCCATTCAATCCATATAGTTTTTTTGTTTTGGCATCCCAAACAATGGCAAATAAATCCCCTCCGATTCCATTCACATGAGGTTCTACGACACCTTCCATGGCATTGGCCGCAATGGCGGCATCAATGGCATTTCCTCCGGCTTTTAATACATCTAAAGCGGCTTGCGTAGATAATGGATGTGAGGTAGCTGCCATGCCATTTTGGGCAATTACTTCAGAACGAGTAGCCCATAATTTGCCATAAGGCCGATCTTGAGCCATAAGGCTTAAGGGAAATAAAAGGAATAAGAGTACTTTTTTCATGATGAAAGCGTGTTAAGACTTTCAATTTAATGAGATTAATTCGAATATTTATGTGGGTGTATCTAGCCTTAACGCTGTCAAGGTTTAAAACCTTGACAGCGTTGCGTTTTAACGATCGAAATTCCCATCATATTGTCCAAGAAATTGATATTAAATCAGACTCAAAATGGAGTCTTTACGAAAGGGGGAATGAACCCCAAACTCATATTCGTCCAAGAAACAAAAAGACCTCGGACAATGTCCGAGGTCTTTCCATTAATCCCCAAAATATATGTTTAAAAAATACTATGCTGTTTTACGGAGTTTTTGTTTGATACGTTCCGACAAATAATACATACATGGTACGATAATCAATGTTAATGCCGTGGAGAAAGTCAAACCGAAAATAATAGTCCAAGCTAAAATTCCCCAGAATACTGCGGAATCTGATCCAAAGAAAATATGGGGATTCAATTCGGTAAACATGGCAGCAAAGTCAATGCTCAAACCTAAGGCCAAAGGTATCAAACCTAAAACCGCCGCAGACGCTGTCAATAATACCGGAGTTAAACGAATTCCTCCTCCTTCAATAATGGCTTCTTTCAAATCATATCCACGTTTGAACCGTAATTCCTCGATAAACTCAATCAAAAGAATACCATTTTTCACTACGATACCTGCTAAAGCAATCACACCTACTCCCGACATCAATACCGAGAAGGTCATTCCAAAAGCTAGGAATCCTAAAATAACCCCTACTAAGGAAAGTAAAATTGTAGCGAAAATAATAAGAGGTTTCACTGCTGAGTTAAACTGGGTCACCAAGATTAAGTAAATCAAAATCAAGGCCGAGATAAAAGCAATTCCTAAGAATGCACCCGTTTCTTGCTGTTGCTCTTGCTCTCCACCCATCTTAATCTTATAGCCTTGAGGTAATTCCATAGTTTCAAATAAACTATTCAATTCCGCCACAATCTCATTGGCATTATAGCCTTCAATCACATCGGAACCTAGGGTTACTACACGCTCTTGGTTTTTACGATTGATCTGGCTGAATGAAGAAGCATAACGAATATCTGCTATGGAGCTCAAGGGTACTTGGCGCAATAAACCTCCTGAATTCATATCACGATAGGTGATATTCATGGAAAGCAATTTTTCAATTTGATTTCTCGAGTTACCTTTCAAACGTAATTGAATTGGATACTCATCTTTAACGTCACGGTATTTAGAAATTTCAACACCAAACAATGCCCCACGAATAGCCATGGCCACTTGAGCTGAGGAAATACCTTCTCTACTGGCCTTCTCACGATTCACATCCACGATAATTTCAGGCTTATTGGTTACTAAGTCCGACTTCAACTCTTGGATACCTTGGACACCTGCTTTTTGAATCGTATTCAGTACTTTTTTCTCTAAATCCAATAATACACCAAAGTCATCACCCGAAATCTCAATGGAGATAGGCTTACCTGTTGGAGGACCATTTCTTTCACGCTCAATCGCCATTTCCACTCCTGGAATAGGATTTGTCTTGAACGAGTTTTGAAGTTTAGTCAATAAATCTTGTGTCGACAATCCACCACGCATTTGAACCTTCTCAAACGCTATCGTCACTTTACTTTTATGAGGAGTAGCACTACGATCTGGATTCATCGGATCTCCCGCGTTTTTACCTACGTTGGAAATAACGGAATTGACAATTTTCATCGCTTGCTCTTTCTTCAAGAAAGTAAATACCCTGCCTTCAATCACCTTGGTCATGGAATCTGTCACCACAGCATCCGTTCCTATCGGCATTTTAGCATAGATATAGACATAATCTGGATCACCTGAAGGGAAGAAAATCACCTTTGGTTTCACGATACCAAATAACATGAATGAGAATACCAATAGACCGAAAGAAGCCAATACCGCATAAATAGGTCTAGGTCCTTCTAATACCCATGATATCACTCGACGGTAGGCATTCTTGAATGCTGGTAAAGTTTTATCTTGGAAAGGCACAATCCATTTCGGTGTTACCACGAAGTGATTGAACACATAAATAATTACCGCAAATAGGAAGAAATTACCGAATCCAAAATGACCTAATTGGAAGCCTAAAACATAGCCCCCTAAAGTAAGACTCAATAGGACAAATACAGTCTTACGAATATCTGAAAATTTAGGATTCTTCACATCATTCACCTCTTCATCATGACGCTTCATGAATGACATCGCAAATACGGGATTCATCACGTAGGCTACGAATAAAGAAGCAAACAAGGTAATGATTAACGTAATCGGCAAGAATTTCATGAATTCACCGACGATACCTGGCCAGAATAATAATGGCAAGAAAGGTGAAATGGTGGTTAATGTACCCGATAATACTGGCACAAAAACTTCTGAAGCGGCTAATTTAACCGCCTCGACAATACTCAATTTCTTGAAATTGTTAAACAAACGGTGGGCATTTTCAATCACCACAATGGCATCATCTACCACAATACCTAAGCTCAACAAGAAGGCGAAAAGCACAATAGTATTCAAAGTAAAATCAAAGCCAGGCATGAATAAGAATGTCAATAAGGCCGATAGTGGTACAGATAATCCCACAAAAGCAGCATCACGCACACCCATGAAGAACATCAATACGATTACTACGAAAACGAAACCCAAGATAACGGTATTAATCAAATCCGCTAAATCTCCACGAGTTCTTTCCGACTGATCCGCTGTAATGGAAACAGTCAAACCACTTGGGAAACGTGTTTCTTTGTAATCTTCTATCGTTTTTTCAATACGATCAGCCGCATCAATTAAGTTGGCCCCCGCACGTTTGATGACGTTTAATGTAATAACGGACTTATTGTTTAAGCGAGCAAAATCTTGTTTCTCTTCAAAACTATCTTGCACATCAGCTACGTCTTTTAGTCGTACTACGGCACCTGTACTCGAACGAATGATGATGCTAGACAATTGCTCCATGCTTTTGAACTCTCCTGTCACACGCAGGGCACGTCTCACACCATTTACAGGAAGCTCTCCTCCTGAAATATTCACATTTTCTCCTTGTACTACCGATTGTATATCGTAGAAAGTCAAACCATAGCTCTGCATTTTCGCCAAATCCAAATTGATTTGAACCTCACGTTTTAAAGCACCAATGATATCTACACGATTAATTTCAGGCATTCCTTCAATTTCATCTTGCAAATCCTCTGCGTATTTTTTCAATTTATCCAAAGGATAATCTCCCGCAATGTTGATGTTCATGATAGGGAATTCTGAAAAATTCACCTCTGCCACGGATGGTTGTCTAGTCAAATCTTTAGGCAAATCTGCGATGGACTTATCCACGGCATCTTGTACACGCTGTTTAGCCACAGGTACAGATACATCGGTATTGAACTCAATGATGATCACAGATACATCCTGCAAAGCATTTGATTTAACGCTTTTAACCCCAGTAACTGCTTTTAATTGCTTTTCAATGGGCTTATTAATCACATTTTCTATGTCCGTTGGTGTAGTACCTGCATATACCGTTTGTACCACCATTTGCGGAACTACGATATCTGGGAATTGCTCTTTTGGCAATTGTTTGTAGATACCTATACCTGCCACAAAAATGATGAAGGTAAAGATGTAAATGGTCGTACGATTATGCCCTAACCATTCTATCATATTATAGATTAGTCCTTTTCCTTCGGGCAATTGTTCGTTTTTTATATTTTTTTCCATGTTGTGGATTCTTTCAGATTAGAATGAAATGGCTTGACCGTCAACTAAATCTTGGTAGCCTTGGGTGATGATTTGGTCTCCCGCTTTAATTCCAGAAGTAATTTCGGCTTGACCATTGTAAGATAAGCCAATCGACACTTGACGTGCACGTGCTACTTTCTTACCAGCTTCATCAACAGCCACATAAATCAAATTTCCCTTTTCCGTTTTTTGGATTAAATTTTCATCCAATACAATGGCATTTGCTTTTGAAACATCATTGATGTTGATCACCGCCAATTGATTTGGCTTTAATTCATTTCCTACATTCGGAATACGTGCTTCGATATCAAAAGTACGAGACAATGGGTTCACCAATTGAGAAACCAATGTAATTCGAGCCTTAACTTCTTTGTTAATATCTGGGAATTTAATCACGATAGGATCACCTACTTTCACAGATCCAACATAGGTATCAGAAATTTTAGCCGCCACTTTCAAGTTACCTAAATTCACAATTTGTATGATGGGTAAACCTGGAGAAGCCATTTCACCTGCTTTTTGACGAACAATTTCAATGGTTCCAGAAATCGGAGCAATCACTTTCGACATAGACAGTTGAGCTTGTAAGGTAACTAAGCGTTTTTCCAAGGATTCTTTATTCGACTTAGCACTCAAATACTGAACTTCTGTTCCAATTTGTTGATCCCACAATGACTTTTGTTTGTCAAAAAGAATTTTGGCCAAAGTCAATTGATGTCTTACTTCTTCCATAGATTCCTTCAAAATATTGTTGTCCAATGTGGCAATCAATTGTCCTTTTTTGATGGTTTGACCAGCCACTACAGGCAAAGTAAGGATAGCTCCAGCTGTTTGAGGACTAACTAAAACGGTATTTTCTGCCAATACAGAACCTTGAGCTTCCACAAAGTGGTTGAAAGTTTGAGCTTGAATAGGACTTACTCCTACGGCAACTACTTTTTCAGCCGTTTTTGGATTCTCTTTGCCAATCTCCTTTTCGATGGCAACGATTTGAGTATTAATTTCTTGAGCTTGCTTCTTCAAATCAGCTAACTCTTGTTTTTTATCTACTGACTTGGAGCAAGATGCAACAAGTAATACAGCGGTTAATAAAATGGTAAGATTTTTCATATGATATTTGTTAAAATCGTGTTATTCTGAATATAATGTACCGTTGGCCTTTTCCAATTCTACCTTAGCAATCAAGGCATTGTAAAGGGAGGTAAAATAATTGGCTTGAGATTCTTTGATGGAAGTTTCAGCATTCAGCACTTCTAAATTTGAACCTACGCCTTGTTGGTATTTCACGCGAGTCACGCGAGAAATTTCATTGGCTAAATCCAAATTAGCTTTTTGCTCCTTCAACGATTCCAATGAATTTTTCAAGGTAATCAAGGACTGGCTACGTTGTAAATCAATAGAAGACTTCACTAAATCATAGCTCTGGCGGACTTTTTGAAGGTTATTCTGCGACTGAATAGTTTTATATTTCTTAGAGAAACCATCAAAAATGGGAATTTGAAGGGTAAAACCTAAGGTAGAATTGTCGAACCAAGGCTGACTAATTAAATCTCCGAAGTTTTTGCGACCTGTCGTAAAGCCATAGCTCAAATTAAACAATAGTCGAGGCAAATAACCTGCTTTTTGACTACGGACATCCAATTCTGCCAATCCCTCTTGTGTTTTTAGAATGGAATATTCAATGCGGTTTCCATAGTTAAATGGCATGTTTTCATCGATAGGATTAAACTTCATATCCACTTGTTCTAGGGTTAGCGACAAACGAATAGGTTCTTCCATTGGGTATCCCATTTGGAATTTCAATAAAGAATATCCCAAATCTTGAATACGGATTACATTGTCCAATTCCGTTTTTAGATTATTGGATTGCACTTCCAAACGCTGAACATCAATTTTTTCTACAAAACCCTGCTTATTTAGCGCTCTGGTCTCTTTTAATAAAGAATCCAAACGACCCACATTGGCTTGTAAAATCTGCAAACGCTTCTCGTTGACTAAAATACCGTAATAGGCTTTCATGACACCTTCTGCCACTTGTTGCTTGGATTGTACCAAATTTTTAGTCGACAATTCTTTGTAAACTTCCGAAGCTTTCAAACCTAGTAAATAGGTGCCATCGAAAACCAATTGGCTTAAACCGACATTGGCCATACCTGAATTCTTCACCCCGAATTCTGCTGCGATGATTTCACCTTCAGCGGCATTTGGATTAAATGTTTTGGCAGGAATAAACATCCTTTGAATGATTAAGTTATTGGTATATGTAACCCCTCCATTCACTTGAGGTAAACCGATAGCTTTAATTTCATTAATTTTTGCACTTGCATTCTGCAAATCCAAATTACTATTTTTCACTTGTACATGGTGAATGATGGCATAATCAACAGCCTCTTTAAGACTGAAACTTTGAGCCATACCCGTCAATGACAAGAAACAAAATAGCCCGATAAAATTGAGTTTTTGGCGAATCATGTTAGTTGTTATTTTGGTAAGATAAGTAGAGAGAAAGACCTTTTTCTGTGAGAATACCTCGCATAAAATGATCCAATAAAAGTTGTTGTGTATCAAATAATGACAGTTTACTATGTGAATAAAAGTTAGGATCAAAAGATAAATCCACCTCTCCCATGCGAAGTCGTGCAATTAATTCCACTTCAATTTCTGGGCGGAAGTACCCTTGCTCTATGCCTGTTTTCAAATCGACTTTGAGGGAATTCATGATGCAATCCTCTTTATACTTAGTAAATAATTCATATGCCTTAGGGAAATATTTCTTCACTTCAAACATTAGGCGAGGATTCATTTCAGACAAAGTGGTCTTCATAATTTCTAGCGATTGCAAGGTTTTATGAATCACATCCTTGGAGTTTTTATTCAAATCTTCCCATTTACACTGATCATTTTGAATAAAAGATTCCAATACCTGGTATACCATGGCATCCTTATCAGGAAAATGTTGATAAATCGTTTTTTTAGAAATGCCCAATTCTGAAGCAATCGTGTCCATCGTTACGGATCTTACACCGTATCGAAAGTACAATTCTGCCCCCTTTTCAAGTATTCTACATTTCATGCCCGTAACTTTATTTAAAATCGAGAGCGTAAAACTAAGGAAACTTTTAAGTACTACAAAGTTTTTAGCATTATTTTTAGATTATCGGTTTGGATAAATGATGAATGGCGCTGGGTTTATCGACCAAAGTCGTCCTGCAAACGAACGATGTCTGATTCATCCGAAGGATGAGCCAAATCGGTATGTTGCCAAATTTCCGCCACTAATCCCCATTGTACCAATCCAATCAGCCGGTGTCTTTGACCTGTGGGTAATTCAATGATGTCTCCTTCTTGATAAACATCATAATCCCCTTGTTCATCAGTAGATGATATGGCTACACCAATGGGGCCATGAACGACCGTCCAAATTTCTGCCCGACGAAAATGGTATTGCCAAGATAGGCGTTGATGAGGGGCAACCACTAAAAATTTAGGGCTGAGTTTCTGGGTAATTTGAATGTCATCGAGGCTCAATTGGGGGAAATATTGAGATACAAAATGGCCTACTTGGCTTTCATCCAACACAAAAAATCCACCCCAAGGTCTGGTAAAATCTTGATCCACGATTCGATATCCTGCCTCTTCAATATAGGTTTGTACTTCTTGTAAAACAGCTAATTTGTGGAGATTGGAGTCGAATTTCATAAGAGAGATTTTGGGTAGGCAAAAATAAAAAAAGGACGGGAATTAACCCGTCCTTTCATCACAATGATATAAAAAACTTATTACAAAGTCCAGCCAGCGCGATACTCTCTTCTTACGAACTGATTCGCTGCTTCAAAATTGGTAACGCGCATATTAGTAGCATCCCAATTCAATTTCTGACGACCAATGTATTTAGCTGTTCTACCTTCGCCTTCACGAAGCATATATGAACGAATGGCTAAATTACCCATCAAAACGGATTCAGTAAATGGCCCAGCATAGTCAAAAGGAGAGCTCACTTCCATCTTACCAAAGCCTGCTTTACAAGCCTCTACCCACTGGGTATTATGTCCACCATCACCCCCTACTACGCGAGGTAATTTGGCTTTTGGAAGTTCTTCTGCTGGCACTTGCTTACCATTTTTATAAACTTTAGGATACATACCATACGTTCCGCAAGTCATGATTCCTTTAGAACCAATCAAGATTACACCATTACTTCCATCTGGATCTCCAATAGTATCTGTTGATGGAATACCTTCTGGATGAGGAGCACGCAAACCACCATCATACCACGTTAAGGTTACAGGAGATGGATTACGCTTGGTAGCACCATAGTGTAAAGTCACCATAGACGAAGGAGGGCATCCTTCTGGAATCCACTCAGGAACCCAATCATTCAAGAATACGGATCCTACAGAGCATTCCACATCAATGGCATCACGGATACCCAATACTTTAAATGGAGGATCTAATAGGTGACAACCCATATCTCCCAAAGCACCGGTACCATAATCCCACCAACCTCTCCATTTGAATGGCAATAAAGCTGGATTATACTCACGGTATTTGGCAGGTCCTAACCATAAATCCCAATCCAATTCTTTAGGTACTTCAAATCCAGCACTTGGGTATTTGATACCTTGAGGCCAAACGGGACGGTTTGTCCAAACCTGAACCGAGTGTACTTTTCCAATCACACCACCGTCAAACCATTCGATCATGGTTCTAACACCATCACCTGAGGAACCTTGATTTCCCATTTGGGTAACCACTTGCATTTCTCTGGCTTTTTCTGCGATGATACGTGCCTCATAAATATCGTGAGCCAAAGGCTTCTGAACATATACGTGCTTCTTACGGCGCATGGCTTCCATGGCTATCGTTGCGTGCGTATGGTCAGGAGTAGATACGATGACTGCATCTATATTATTACCTTCTTTATCTAAGGCAGCACGGAAGTCTTTATAATAATTGGCTTTAGGTAAGTCCTTTTTAATTCTAGCAACTTGACGGTCATCTACATCTACAATGGCGACGATGTTTTCAGCGCCTTTATTGTAGGAGTTCATGATATCACTATATCCTTTTCCTCCGCCACCAATTCCCATAATGTTTAATTTATCGGATGGTGCTTGATATCCTTTTCCAAGTACATGGCGTGGGACAATGTAAAACGAGGCAGCTGCGACAGACGCATTTTTAATAAAATCTCGTCTAGAATGATTACTCATAGTATTTGCTAGTTTTAAAGGTTATTAATTATCAAAGATTTGTCAACGTTTGAAACGTTGACAAATCTATATTTAGCCTAGTAAAATTGTCAAAAAAACTTCAAATGACAAATCTATTTCTTGATATTTTACTAATTCCGTTCATTTATCAAACTGATGATTTGAACCATAAAATTCTTTGGCATAAAAAAAGGGGCTTGCTTTCGCAAACCCCTTCCAGCAAACCTTAATTTACTTATTCAGCTTTCTTGGATTTTTTCTCCAATTTTTTGATCGCTTGAGCACGCTCAGCACCTTCCATCTGCTCTTTCAAGGCAGATAAAGCTCCGATATCACCCATAGTAGATTTTTCAGCTGTTACTGTTGTCTTTTCTGAAGACTTAGCGGCTGCCTTTTTCTTTTCAGGCTTAGCAGCTGCTGCTGTTTCCTCTGCAGTTGGCGCAGTGAAAGTACGTGTGTGAGAAAGAATAATCTTACGATCATCTTTTTGGAATTCCGTAACGATGAAATCCAAAGCCTCACCAACTTCCGCTACAGACTCATCTGCTTTAGTCAATTGCTTCAATGGAGATAAACCTTCAATACCGTATGGCAATTCTAACACAGCCATTTTATCATTTTTAGAGATGATAGTAGCTTTGTGAGAAGAACCTACTGTGAATACACTTTCAAATGTATCCCAAGGGTTTTCTTCTAATTGTTTGTGACCAAGAGCCAAACGACGGTTATCAGCATCTAATTCGATTACGATAACATCTAATGAATCTCCAACTTTCACAAACTCAGATGGATGCTTGATTTTCTTAGTCCAAGATAAGTCAGATACGTGAACAAGACCGTCAATACCTTCTTCTAACTCAAGGAATAAACCAAAGTTAGTCAAGTTACGAACAGTACCTTTGTGCTTAGTACCTACAGCATATTTAGACAATAAATCAGTTTTAGTCCAAGGATCTTCTGTTAATTGCTTAATACCTAAAGACATCTTGCGCTCAGCACGATCCAATGTCAACACAACGGCTTCCATTTCATCGCCAACTTTCAAGAAATCTTGAGGATTACGTAAGTGCTGAGACCATGACATTTCTGACACGTGGATTAAACCTTCAACACCTGATAAAACTTCTAAGAATGCACCGTAATCTGCTACGTTAACAATCTTACCTTTTACCTTAGAGCCAACTTCAACATCAACAGCTAATGCTTCCCAAGGATGAGCTTGTAACTGCTTCATTCCTAAAGAAATACGCTTCTTGTTCTCGTCGAAATCTAAAACAACAACTTGGATCTTCTGATCTAATTTCAACACCTCTTGAGGGTGGTTGATACGACCCCATGAGATATCTGTAATGTGCAATAAACCATCTACACCACCTAAATCGATGAACACACCGAAATTAGTCATGTTTTTGATTACACCTTCTAATACTTGACCCTTTTCTAAGTTATTCAAGATTAATTGACGCTGCTCCTCAAGATCTTTTTCGATCAATACTTTATGAGAAACAACTACGTTGTCATTTGTATGGTTAATCTTAACCACTTTAACCTCCATGTTCTTACCAACAAAAATGTCAAAATCACGGATAGGCTTAACATCAATTTGAGAACCTGGCAAGAAAGCCTCGATTCCAAAAATATCTACGATCAAACCACCTTTGGTACGACGCTTTACAAAACCATTGATGATGGTATCTTCTTCTAAAGCACGCTCAATGTTGATCCAAGCTCCCATCACTTTCGCAAGCTTACGAGAAAGAATCAATTGGCCGTTTGAATCTTCTTGGTTTTCAATATATACTTCTACTTCATCACCTGCCTTCAAATCCGGCATATCACGAAACTCAGAAGCAGATACCAAACCGTCAGATTTGAATCCAATGTTTACAATAACTTCACGGTCTGTTTTGCTCACCACAATACCTTTCACCACTTCCTTCTCAGTAACCGAATTCAAAGTAGCCTCAATGGCTGCTTCCATTTGTTTCTTTTGCTCAGCAGTGTAATTGCCACCGAAACCTTTACCATCGATCTGATCCCAGTCGAACTCTTTTTGTTTATTAGACATAATTTTTGCCCTAGATACATCAACATGCTGGGCTAACATGCTGAAATTAAGATTAATAATTAATTTTTAAACGGGGTGCAAAGATAAATAAAATAATTTCAAATTCAACTGAATTCCTTAAATTAGAAGCCTCAAGACCATAACAACATGAAAAAAATCGCCATTTGGCTTCTAATTGCCTTCCTTTGTACTCAAATTTTATCTATTTCTTTATTCGCAAAACCTATTAAAGGCCCTATGTCCCTTACATCCAAACCATTCGGTAAAACACAAGCCGGAGAATCTGTCACCCTCTATACATTAAAAAACACATCTGGCATGGAAGTTCAGATCATGAATTACGGAGGAATCATCACCAAAATTCTATGCCCTGATAAAAACAATCAAGTAGAAGATGTTGTCTTAGGTTACGAGACTCTTCAAGAATATGAAAAAGGCTCTCCCTATTTTGGGGCCATCATTGGAAGATATGGTAATCGAATTGCGAAAGGGAAATTCAGTTTAGATGGCAAAAATTATGAGTTATACACCCAAAACATGGGAAATCACCTTCATGGCGGTAAAGTAGGCTTTGATAAAGTAGTCTGGAAGGTCCTGGCCGCAGAAGGCGATGAGAAAGGTTCCAAATTAGTCCTATCGTACTTATCCAAAGACGGAGAAGAAGGTTATCCTGGAAACTTACAAGTTCAAGTCACTTATACATTAAGTCCTAAGAACGAATTAGGTATTGAATATAAAGCCACAACCGACAAAGCCACCGTACTTAATTTAAGTAATCATACGTATTTTAATTTATCTGGTAATGCCAAAAGAGATATTACAGGCCATCAAGTTCAGTTAAATGCAACTAAATTAGTGGCAGTAGATGAAACCTTAATCCCTACGGGCGAACTACTCGACGTGAAAGGTGGAGCTTTTGATTTTTTAAAACCACACCTTATATCTGAACGAGTAGATGCGGATGATATTCAAATTAAACGCGGAGGCGGTTATGACCACTGTGTTGTATTTGATAAAGCTTCAGGTGTTTTTGCCAAAGTTGGAAAGGTAACAGACCCCGTTTCAGGTAGAAGTGTAGAATTATCCACTTCAGAACCTGCTACACAATTTTATACAGGCAACTTTTTAAATGGTACTTATGCGGGCAAATATGGTGTCAGTTATACCAAAAGAATGGGCTTTTGTTTAGAAACAGAGCATTTCCCAGATTCTCCCAATCATCCAAGTTTCCCGAGCACTGTTTTACGTCCTGGTGAAACTTATGCAAGTAAAACAGTTTATCAGTTTACTCATTAATAAGGCATACTATTTATCGAATCTCATTCGTTAGCTTAACGCTGTCAAGGTTTAAAACCTTGACAGCGTTGCTTTTTTAGCCTCTTCCCAATACACATCCATTTCTGCCAAAGTCATTTCGGATAGGCTTTTTCCCGCTTCTTTTGCTTTCTTTTCCAAATATTGAAATCGATATATAAACTTTCGATTGGTGCGTTCAACGGCCGTTTCTGGATTGATGTCAATAAACCTAGCAAAATTGACCAAACTAAATATCAAATCACCCAGCTCACCTTCTGCCTCCTCTTTTTGTCCCAAAGACAATTCTTTCCCGACAAATACTTCTTTAAACTCCTCTAATTCTTCTTCTACTTTGGCCCAAACTTGCTCCTTTTCTTCCCAATCAAAACCAGCACCTCTTGCTTTTTCTTGGATACGCATCGCTTTAACTAAGGCTGGCAATGAACTTGGCACACCCGACAAAACAGACTCATTTCCTTCTTTTAACTTTAAAGTCTCCCAATTAGCTTTCACTTCCTCCTCGGTATCAGCTTTGGCATCTCCATAAATATGCGGATGCCTGGAAATTAACTTTTCAGCAATGCTATCTAACACATCTTTGACATCAAAAGCTTGATTTTCTGAACCAATTTTACTGTAAAAGACCAAATGCAAAAACAAATCCCCTATTTCCTTTTTAACCTCCATTTGATCTCCATCCAAAATGGCATCTGACAATTCATAGGTTTCCTCTATTGTCAGATGGCGTAAAGTATCCATGGTCTGCTTCCGATCCCAAGGGCACTTTTCCCTTAAATCATCCATGATGCATAATAATCTATCGAATGCCTCCGCAGCCTCTGGGTATCTCATATTATCGTTGTTTGTATTCATATATTCGCACATAATCCACTTCCATTTTGGCAGGGAAAATCGTATCATCTACTCCCTTCAAACCTCCCCAACTCCCACCAACAGCAATATTCAGCAGTAAATACATCTTTTGGTCAAATGGCCAATCTTGCCAACCTTTTCCCGAATTTTCAAAACTCAAAGTCTCCTTTCCATCCAAAAATGTTTTAATGTATTCGGGCGTCCAATCCATGCGGTATTCATGAAATGCGGTATTAAAATCAGGTACTTGAATAATGGATTCAGGATAAGGAACTAATCCTTTATTAGAATTATATCGATGAATCACCGAATGAACTTGACCAGGATCATACCCAACATGTTCCATAATATCAATTTCTCCATTATTGGGGATATTAGTGGGGTCATATTTGTTCTCTGATGATAGCATCCAGATGGCTGGCCATGTTCCTCTACCAGCAGGTAATTTGGCACGAACAACGACACGGCCATAAAGAAAATTTAACTTATCATGCGTCACAAGTCTTGTAGATGTATAATTTTTCCCAAAAAGCCGTTCCTTTCTGGCTTCGATAGTCAGCACGCCTCCATTGACACGTACATTATCTATATCTGCATTAGTATAATATTGTAATTCATTATTTCCCCAACCAGTTCCTCCCACTTGATAATCCCAACGACTTGCATCTGGCAAACCATCGATATCAAAATTATCCTCCCAGATAGGATTCTCTGTAAATTCATTCATGTTTTCAGGTTCTGTTTCGGTGATTTGACATGAAAAAAGACTAAATAAGATACCCAATAGCCAGAATTTTACGCAAATTTTCATATCAAAACCCAAGGAGAAATTTATGATTTACCTTTCTCATATGTAATTAAATTGCTCGACAATTAATTTCAATCAAAGCTAGTACGCTTTAAAAGAATGACAATGTCTTATTATCAGTTAGTTGATGAAAAATGTGCAATTATTTTGCCAAAAAAAACGTTCTAGCCCTAACGCTGTCAAGGTTTGGAACCTTGCCAGCGTTGGGGAAAAATCATGGTTTCAATCCATAAACTCGCACATAATCTATCCACAACTTGGCAGGGAAAAGCGATTCATCAACGCCTTTTTGACCACCCCAATTTCCTCCTACGGCGATGTTTAACAACAAATGCTGCTTTTTATCAAAAGGCCATTCTTGCCAACCTTTCCCCGAATTTTGAAAGGTGAAATATTCCCTACCATCAATAAACGCTTTAATGTATTCTGGTGTCCAATCAATGCGATACACATGAAATGCCTGATCAAAATCCGGCACCTGAATAATTCCTGCTTTCTGTGTATTCAATACATGATTAAATGATTTTGTGTGTACTGTGGCATGAACCACACCCGGATCATAACCCACATGTTCCATGATATCAATCTCTCCATTATCTGGCCAATATGTTTGACCATAATCCGATTGACTAGCTAATGTCCAGATAGCTGGCCAATTCCCTCGACCCGCTGGTAATTTGGCTCGTACTTCTATCCGACCATATAAAAAATCTTTTTTACCTTTGGTGACTAGCCTAGCTGAAGTATAATTCTTCCCCTCATAACTTTCCTTTTTAGCCTCAATAGTCAATATCCCATTTTCTACATGAGCATTATCCAAATCTGCTTGGGTATAATATTGAAGCTCATTATTTCCCCAACCAGAGCCCCCAACATCATAGGACCAAATTTTATCATCAGGCAAACCAGGTTGATCAAACTCATCCGCCCAAATAGGTTTTTCTGTAAAGCTATATTCCTTGGCAGGAATTGGCTTTATGTCTTGAATATTTAAAGGTTCAGGTGCCACAGAACCTTGCTTACATGCCAAAAAGATTAGTAAGACTAATCCCGAGAATAAAAAAAATCGTTTTTGCATCATCGACTATTTTAAATTTAAATTAAGGAGAATCAGCTCAAAATACCTAATTTGAACCTCGATTTTACCTGCCTTTCTATGGACTTCAAATTAACATCTTCTTACCAACCCACGGGTGACCAACCCACCGCCATACAACAATTAGTGGAAGGGGTAAATAAAAATGAAGCGGCCCAAACTCTTTTGGGAGTAACGGGTTCAGGTAAAACGTTTACGATTGCCAATGTCATTCAACAGATAAATAGGCCGACGCTCATTCTAAGCCACAATAAAACCCTTGCCGCTCAATTATATGGGGAGTTCAAATCATTTTTTCCAGAAAATGCGGTAGAGTATTTTATTTCCTATTACGACTATTACCAACCCGAGGCTTTCATTCCAACCACCGGGACTTACATAGAAAAAGACCTTTCCATCAATCAAGAAATTGAAAAACTGCGCCTAGCTACCACCTCTTCTTTGATGTCTGGAAGGAGAGATATTATTGTCATTGCTTCAGTGTCCTGTATTTATGGTATGGGGAATCCGGATGAATACCGTAATTCCATTTTGAGAATTGGAGTAGGGGAAACCATTTCCAGAAATCAATTCCTATTCCGTTTAGTGGAAATATTGTATGCCCGTACAGAAGGTGAATTTTTAAGAGGGACTTTCAGGGTAAAAGGAGATACGGTAGATATCTTTTTGGCTTATGCCGACTTTGGCTATCGCTTCATCTTTTTTGGAGATGAAATAGAAGAAATACATCGAATAGATCCTTGGACGGGCAAAAAAATCTCAGCAGAAAAAATGGTAGCTGTATTTCCTGCCAACCTATTTGTTACAGGTAGAGAAACCTTAAATCAAGCTATATCCTTCATACAGGCCGACTTAGTTGCCCAAATCAAACATTTTGAATCGGAAGGCCGGCTCCTAGAAGCAGAGCGAATCAAACAAAGAACAGAATTTGATCTGGAAATGATGCGGGAGCTGGGTTATTGTTCCGGTATAGAGAATTACTCTAGGTATTTTGACCAAAGAAAAGCAGGTCAAAGACCTTTCTGCTTACTTGACTTTTTCCCAGATGATTTCCTAATGGTGGTGGATGAAAGTCATGCGACCATGCCTCAAATTAAAGCCATGTGGGGTGGCGACCGTTCCCGAAAGGAATCCTTGGTGGAATATGGTTTTAGGCTGCCCTCTGCCATGGATAACCGCCCACTAACCTTTCAAGAATTTGAAGATATTATTAGTCAAACGATTTTTGTTTCAGCTACTCCGTCCGACTATGAATTACGTCGGTCTGAAGGTGTAGTAGTAGAACAAATTATCCGACCTACTGGCCTCTTGGATCCCATGATTGAAGTGCGGCCTACCAAAAATCAAATTGATGATTTATTGGACGAAATTTATGATCGTGTCAAGAAAAAGGAAAGGGTCCTCATCACCACATTGACTAAAAGAATGGCCGAAGAACTTTCTAAATACCTAGATCGTGTTGGGGTAAAAGGTCGATACATCCACTCAGAAATTAAGTCTTTGGAACGGGTAGAAATATTACGAGAACTGAGACTCGGGGTATTTGATGTATTGGTGGGCGTCAACCTACTCCGAGAGGGCCTTGACTTGCCTGAAGTATCCTTAGTGGCTATCATGGATGCAGATAAAGAAGGCTTCTTACGTGATATTCGTTCATTAATCCAAACCATCGGTAGAGCTGCTAGAAATGAAAATGGTAAGGTATTGATGTATGCCGATCGGATTACGGGCTCCATGGAAAAAGCGATTTCAGAAACCAATCGCAGAAGAGCCATTCAAATGGAATACAATGAGACCCATGGCATTACTCCTAAAACCATTTGGCGTAGCCATGATGAGATATTGGAACAAACTTCCATTGCAGACCGCATGGCCAAACCGAATAAAAATTACTTGATTCAACCCGAAGAAAAACTGGCAGCAGCAGATCCACTGCTTGCCTATATGTCGAAAGGTGACTTGGTCAAACAACGAGACAGCATCAGAAAAGAAATGGAAAAGGCTGCCAAAGAGATGGACTTCCCATTGGCAGCTAAATTTAGAGATGAGCTTTTGGCAGTAGAAAAACTTATTTCAGAAAAATAAGCTACATCAATACCTATTATTCAAAAAAAATGCCCGAATCTCTTCGGGCATTGATTGGAAAGATTTAAAGATTTTTATTCCTCAATAAATGGATAATCTTCTTGAACATATACATCTTTGTATGCCTCTTCTTTAGACGGGAATGGAGAATTTTCAGCAAATTCTACCGATTCTTGCACTTGAATTTTGATCTTGGCATCAATCTCATCTAATTCTGCTTGAGTCAAGATGTTATTTTCTAAAATGGTCATTTTAACTTGCTCAATTGGATCACGCTCCTTGTAAGCTTCTACTTCCTCTTTAGAACGGTATTTTTGGGGATCCGACATGGAGTGACCACGGTAACGGTATGTTCTAAATTCTAAGAAAGTAGGTCCTTCACCTGCACGTGCTCTAGCCGCTGCACGAGAAACCGCCTCGTGAACAGCCTCCACATCCATGGCATCTACTGGTTCAGATGGCATATCGTATGCTTCCCCAATGGTATATAAATCGGTCACATTGGATGTCCTAGCCACCGAAGTACCCATAGCATAACCATTGTTCTCCACCACAAAAATCACAGGTATTTTCCAGGTCATGGCAATGTTGAAAGTCTCATGCAAAGATCCTTGACGAACCGCACCATCACCAAAATAGCAAACGGCTAAATTTCCTGTTTTGTTGTATTTCTCAGCAAATCCCAATCCTGCTCCCAAAGGAATCTGAGCACCCACAATTCCGTGACCACCCACAAATCCTACACGCTTATCAAAGATGTGCATCGATCCACCTTTACCTTTAGAGGCTCCTGTAATTTTACCGTATAACTCGGCCATAATAGCGTTTGGTGAAGTTCCTAAAGCCAATGGAATACCGTGATCACGGTAAGCGGTAATGTATTTATCTCCTTCTTTTAAAGCCGATTTTGAACCTGAAGAACAAGCCTCCTGTCCAATATACAAGTGGCAAAAGCCTTTGATTTTTTGCATTCCGTACAATTGACCACACTTTTCTTCAAACTTACGTTGCAATTGCATCGACTCATACCAATAACGATAGGTCTCTTTCGAATACTTAGGAGCTTTTGTTTCTTTCTTTGCCATAATATTATTCAAAAATTCATTTGCTTAGTCGAATAGGGAAATACCCATCAACCGAATCAGCTACGAAATTAAAACAAAAGCAGTAAGCTGCCAAAAAATGAGTGGATTTAGCCAAAATCAATCCGTAAAATCCACGATTATTCGTTATTTTTACGATTCAAGCCTTATTTCTAAGCCCGCATGTACCTTAAATCATTACAGGTCAAACAATTTAAGTCCTATGCGGAAGCTCAATTTGATTTTATCTCCAACATCAATTGCATTGTTGGAGAAAATGGAATTGGGAAGACTAATCTCCTAGATGCCATTCATTTTCTTTCCATGACCAAAAGCGCCCGTGGTGTAGGGGATCCATTGTGCATCCAGCACGGGGAGGATTTTTTTATGATTCAGGGGAATTTTGTCTACCAAAAACAAGACTCCTCTAAGCTCCCTGCCAGTGAAACACAAATTACTTGTGCTTATCAGCGTGGACAGAAAAAAAGCTTTCTACGAGATCAAAAAGCCTATCCGAGACTGGCTGATCACATTGGCAATTTCCCCGTGGTACTCATGGATCCTTATGACACGGATTTAATCCGTGAAGGAAGTGAAGAACGTCGAAGGTTTTTTGATGGCATGATGGCTCAAATGGACCGTGGATTTTTAGATAATTTATTACGCTATAATCGTATAGTTCAACAAAGAAATACCCTATTAAAGCATTTTGCAGAGCGGGGGATAGTGGATCGAATACAGTTGGATAGCTACCATGAACCTATGGTGCAATTAGGGGAAAATATTGCCCTAGCCCGTGTTGAATTCCTCAAAAAATACTTGCCCAATTTTCAGTCGCACTATGCCAAATTATCCGATGATCGGGAGCAAGTCAATATCCACATAGAAAGCACCTTTCCGCTTGGGGAATTAGATGCCTCTTTAAGAAAAGCAGAAGCCCAAGATTTAGCTGCACAAAGGAGCACTTTAGGTATTCATCGAGATGATTTCAGTTTTGAAATCAATGGATTTCCTTTGAAAAAATTTGGTTCACAAGGACAGCAAAAGAGCTTTGTTGTGGCTCTAAAACTAGCTCAATTTGATACATTGGCACAAGCTCATCCTAGAAAACCCCTCTTATTATTGGATGATATTTTTGATAAATTAGACGATCGACGAATACAACGATTGGTACAAATGATGGCTGAAGATCATTTTGGACAAGTATTCATCACGGATGCTCGTCCAGAAAGGACTAAATCACTCCTCAAGAACCTTCAAGGAGAAATCAAGTATTTGACCCTATAAAAACAAACCTTGGTATAAGGTATCAGCAAAAGCCTGCTCTGAATTTTCATGCACCATTTTTTCCATTTGCTCTTTCGAATAACCTATCCCTAGGTTCAGGTATTGCTCTAACTGCTCGGCTATTTGAACAGGAGATTGAGCATTGACTACCAAGCCCAAATGCATGCTTTGAATCAATTTTCCAAGTAGTCCGTAATGGGTCCCCAAAACTACTTTTTTTGATATACTTGCCCGAACTAAAACAGAACTCATGCCTACGTGATTTTGGTATAACATCAATACCAAATCGGAAGCTTCAAAGCACAATTGAATATCTTTACCTTTTATTTCTTGGAAGATGGAAATAACTTCTACATCCGGGTATTGATGAAAAAGCTCTTCCAAATGAGCTTGATAAGCTGGGCTAATGGCACCTGCTACCAACAAACATAATTGGTTCAGCTCCTCTGGGGTTAAATGCTGGGTCGACTGTAAAAATGCTTCTATCCCTTTTCTTGGGTCTAAATAGCCGAAAATTAAACATACTTTTTTGTCAGCAGGAATATGCCATTGTTTTTGAAAGGCTCTTAGCTCATCTGGACTTAGCTCATATGCTCTAACTGGGTCGGAAATGCGCATTACTTGGGTTTTCCCCAGTAAAGGACGGATATGCTTGACAGCCTTATGGTCTAAACTAAATAGCACTTTCATGGAAGACCGAAAAGTCGACAAGCGCAACATCCATTTTTTAATGAAAGCGCTTTTCCAAGAAGCTTTTCGGTAATAAAAATTGGGTCTAAAATAAATGCCCCCCAATTGGAAATGAGCTTTTTTGCCTAATAAAATACCCAATTGGAAATAATCAAAGTACATCAATAAGCCGTGGGTCGTTTCCCAAGCTTCGCTGATGTCCACATACATATTCCATTCGGCTATGGAGCGCTTATAAATAGACTGCCTATGAAGGTCTTGAATAGTGGGGGCATCCAACGAATGAAAATGAATGTTATTCCCTAAATCAAAACCCCAAGTTTGACGGTTATTTTTAAAACTTTGAATAAAGGTTTCAGGTACAATCAATAATAACTCCACCTCAGGCTTGTGACTAAACTGATGAATCAGATAGGCCAGATAATCAGCATGATGGCCGTCATCAATGGAATCGAAAATACTTAATCTATAAGTTAGGGGGGCCGACATAAGGCATCAAAATTAACAATAATATGCGTAACTATTCATTTATTCTGTTTCTTCCATTCCATGAATGACCTCCCCTTTAGTATTCGCCCGCTAATTTGTCCGAAGTTTTGTGATCCCTCAAATTATATCCTTTAAAATTCTCTCTTCCAAAGGATAAAACTTCGCCAAACTCCATAATTCCTGACCATATATTTTACGCTAATTTCATTACCCTGATTATTCAAAAGAGTTGATTCATGCAGATTATTAGACGATGAATATCCAAAGAAAAATGGTTAAAAAAGATACACGAAAAAACTTATACATAAAAAAAGGGGCTCAATAGAGCCCCCTTTCCTATACAATGGTCATCATTACAAATTACGTTTCTTCAATTCACTCACGGCGAAATCAGCAGCCCGAGCAGTTAAAGCCATATAAGTTAAGGATGGATTCACACATGAAGCAGAAGCCATAGCAGCACCGTCTGTCACAAATACGTTCTTCACGTTATGTACTTGATTGTGCTTATTTAATACAGAATTTTTAGAATCACGCCCCATGCGAGCAGTACCCATTTCGTGAATACCTAAACCAATATGTGTATTAGAATTATTGTAAGCATTGATGTTTTTGAAACCTGCAGCTTCTAACATTTCAGCAGCATCATTCATCATATCCTGACGCATTCTAATTTCATTTTCCCCAAATTCGGCTTCAAATTCTAAGACAGGGATCCCCCATTTATCTTTTTGAGTTTGACTCAAGACAAAACGGTTATTGGGATTTGGAAGAATTTCTCCGAAACCACCGAAACCAATGGACCAAGTACCTAGATGAGTTAAGCTCTCTTTAAACTCAGCTCCAAAACCATCCATATTAGTTCCACGTCCCCAGCCAGCACGACTAGCTCCACCTTGATAACCGAAACCGCGGATATAACTACGCTTATCATTACCCCAGTTACGGAAACGAGGAATGTATAAACCATTAGGACGATTACCAAACATATAATCATCATTGAAGCCTTCGATCTGAGCAGAAGCACCTACGCCCAAATGGTGGTCCATGATGTTACGACCTAATTGATCACTATCATTACCTAGTCCATTCGTAAAACGGCTCGACTTAGAATTCATCAAAATGGAAGTAGAACCAATAGCACCGGCATTAACAAAAATGATTTTAGCAAAATATTCCGTTACAGCCATGGTATTTTGATCAATCACACGTACACCTTTAGCCTTTTGTGAGGCCTCATCATAAATGATTTCAGAAACGATGGCATTATGAATCATAGTCAAACGCTTCGTGCGCATAGCGGCCGGTAAGGTCGCAGACAATGAACTAAAATAACCGCCGTATGGACACCCACGCATACACTTGTTACGGTATTGGCATGCACCTCTACCTAAAGCCGTATGATGAGCTCCTGGTTGAGTTAGGTGAGCTACACGACCAATGGTTATTGGACGACCTAATTTCTTATTAACTTGATTTTTAAAATGTTCCTCTGGAGCAGTCATGGCCATTGCTGGTAAAAACTCAGAATCTGGCAATACGTCCAAACCTTCTCTTTGACCAGAAATACCTGCAAATTTCTCCACATAAGAATACCAAGGAGCTAAATCTTCATAACGGATTGGCCAATCTGTTCCAATTCCATCTTTGGCATTTGCTTCAAAATCTTCTTTATTCCAACGATATGATTGGCGTCCCCAAAGTAACGATTTACCACCAGTGTGGTATGCACGTATCCAATCAAAACCACCTTTTTTCTCGATGTATGGATTTTGTTTATCATTTTCAAACAAGTAACGGTGCTCTTCATTCGGTGTGTAACCAGTACGCATTCCTGCCCAATATTCTTCAGCAGCCATATTGGTTGGACGACCACGGTGAGGGAAATCCCAGGGGTCTTTCAAAGCTGTCTCGTATCCTTCCACGTGTTTAATTTCACGACCACGCTCTAAAACAGCAACTTTTAATCCTTTTTCTGTTAATTCTTTGGCAGCCCAGCCACCTGATATACCTGATCCTACGACAATGGCATCGAAGGTCTGGCTTTTTATAGCATCTATGTTAAGATTCATGTGAGTAATGATAAATGGTCAAATTAATATTGATATGCCTTTTGGCCTGGCTTCAATTTGGTAGGTTCAAATTTGCCTGGAACAGTTACGTATTCGAAAGAAGACGTTATTCCTTTTTCAGAAGTAAAATATCCAAAAAGCGTTAACTCCTTGATTAGTCTCCAGAAAGGCACTCCATTATTTCCTTCTAAGGTTTCCTTATCGACATTATCTCCTACTTTTTGCTGTTTTAAACGATAAGAACGCATTAATTCTTTGGTATTGCTTTCCAACAATTTCAACATGGCCACTTGACCACTTGCATTTTGACTTAAAAAACCAGCATGATCTAAATCAGAAACCCCTTTTAAGAAGCTTCTTTGCTCTGGCAATTTGTAGCAATCAGTTAACATTAATTCGATAAATGCGGGAACACCAGCATCAATGGCGCCAGGAGTAGACGTTTTGGGAATGATATGTTCTGCTACAGCAGCCACTATTTTCCTCTGCGTATCCGACAAGCTAAATGTGTCAGCTAAGGCTGTCTTGCCACTGTGTTTCGCTTCCATAGCCATCAATGTCGGAGCAGTGATAGCTCCCCCTAACATCAAAGCTATTTGGGAGATGGCATCTCTTCTTGTAAGCATAATTTTATGGGTTAATATGTTCTTGATAGATTCCGTTTACTCAATCAAATTGATAAGAAGACAAATTTAATCAGAATATTGATTTTTCAAGAATAAATACAAAAAAAAGGGACTGAAGTATATTCAGCCCCTTTATAAATAATTAAATCAACGAATGCACTCAAGTAATAAATCCCCTATTCTTTTTATCAAATAACTGAATAGGTTTAGAGGTTATTTTGGAGGAATTTCACCAACGCTGTCAAGGTTTAAAACCTTGACAGCGTTAAGCAAAAAAACCTTTTTTTTAGTATCCTGGATTCTGTTTCAAATAACCAGTTAAGTTAGATGCTCCGTCAATCGCAGTTTGAGGGATAGGGAACAAACGCATGTTTTTATCCGTGCTATTTTTCTCTGTCCAAGAATCCTCATATTTACCAAAACGGATCAAATCTGTTCTGCGCTGATTCTCCCAATAGAATTCAAACCCACGCTCACGAAGCAAGGTGTTTAAATCAATACTGGTTAAAGCGGGAGCAGATTTAGTACGTGCTGAACGAACAGCATTCACATCTACTAAAGCACCTGCTGCATCTGACTTACGTAATTTAGCTTCAGCACGCATCAAATAAGCATCCGCTAAACGAATGATCACAATATCTGCCTCACCAAAGTTACGTCCAGAAGAAGACTTCTTCGAAAACTCATATTTCTCTACACGATATCCAGTGCTATAATCACTACCTGCTGTCGTGAAGTTCACTGTCTCTGTGTGAATAACTAAAGGGTATGGTGCTTTTCCACGTGTATTATACAAAGGACCAACCTTAAATTTACCATCTGGACATTTAACAAATGCACCACTTTGATAAACCAATCCATATTGTTGACCTCTTAAAATACCACGGTCAATGTTGTATGAATTCCCATCCACACATTCCACAGTCGGGTCAACATTTTTCTTGTAAAAACGAGGATCTGCATCAGCAGGATCTACATTTCCATAAGCACTTACCCATGAGCGATAGAAATCAGGAGTAATAGCAGGACCGTCAGTACCATTGGCAGCTGGATAAGCTGGTACTGGACGTTGGTCATTGGCTAAAGAGAAATAAGACATACGGTTATGTCCGTTCAATTCAGCACGTTGGTCTACAGCAAAAATCAATTCTTTGTTCGTATGGTTATCATTTCCAAAAATTGCGAAATAATCAGCTGATAAAGCGTATTGACCAGAACTGATAATCTTTCCTGTATATTCGATTACTTTGTCCATATCAGCTGCTGTATGGCTCAAAGTAGCTCCATAAGGATCACGATAAGCTGCAGCATTCAAGTGTAATTTGGCTAATAAACCCCAAACTGCACCTTTAGTGATACGACCTGGACCTGTAGTTGTTTCTACAATAGGTTCAATGGCCAATAACTCTGCACGGATATAATCTACGGCTTTATCTGTTCTCAAAATGGTGGAAACATCTCCTAAATCTTCTTTTTGGAAAGCAATACCGAACAAATCCAACATCAATAAATTGTAGTAAGCACGCATTCCACGAGCTTCAGCAATGTATAGATTGGCAGATGGATCCTTATTTACCTTTAACGAATTTATGGCAGTAACTGAACGAGAAATTCCTTGTAAAATCAAATTCCACGTATTTCTCACGTTCGGGTCAGTACTTGTCGTTTGGTGACGGTGCAACGACAAATAGATACCATTATCACCCCAGTCAGTACCTCCACGATAAGGAAGGATTGCTTCATCCGTAGAAATTTCAGTCAAAGCGAACAAATTGGTATGTTGGTAAATACTAGGCAATAAAGCATATGCAGGAGCCAAAATTCCATCTGCCGCCTGTTTATCAGTTACGGTAGTGGCATTGTACTCATCTAAAATGATCTCATTCAAATTGGTACAGCTATAAAAAGCCATCATACCAAAAAGAATTATGGTTATTTTTCCTATCTTTTTCATTTTTGTTTAACGATTAAAATGTAAGATTTAAGCCGAAGATGACAGATTTAGCTTTTGGATAGCTTAAGTAGTCAATTCCATAAGATAATACTCCGTTCATAGAACTATCCTTATTAACTTCTGGATCAAATCCATCGTAATTGGTAGCAATCCATAAGTTTTGTCCAGTTACTGATACGCGTAAAGCAGATACCCACTTACTAATGCCTAATTTCTGAGTATCAAATGTATAGCCCAAAGTAGCATTGTTCAAACGTAAGAAACCGCCATCTTTTAAGAAACGAGTTGATACTGGAGCCGCATTACTATTGGATTCTTTCGAATCAGCAAAAGCAGCTGGAGTCGTGTTGGAGTTTTTAGCGATTTTCAACTTGTAGAAAGAGGAGTTCGCTGTATTGTCATAAATTTTATTTCCTGCAACTCCATTGAATTGTAAAGACAAATCAAATCCTTTGTAAGCTACATTTCCAAAAAAGTTATACTGTGTAGATGGCAAAGCCGATCCAGCAGCAATACGATCTTTATCTGTTACAATACCATCACCATCTACGTCACGGTAAACACTCATACCTTTGTCATCAAATCCAGTAAATTCTTTCAAGAAGAATGTACCGATAGGCTGACCATTGATATAACCATTGATCGTAGCAGAAGTCAAACCTGAACCTGATGCCGAACCTGAAGGAATCACTGTATAAGGAGAACCTACTACTTCGTTTTTAATCAAAGTCAAGTTACCGCCCAAGCCATATTTCCAGCCAGTTTCTGTAGTTCCTTTGTATTCCAAATCCAATTCCAAACCACTGTTATTGATTTTCATATCTTTTACATTAGCCCAAACAGAAGAAGCAGGTTGAACTGGATCTGATGGAATAACTTCCAATAACATGTTATTAGAAACTTTATTGAAATAATCAATCGATCCAGAGAATGCTCCATTTCCGAAAGCAAAATCCAAACCTACGTTACTTTGTGTTGAAACCTCCCATTGAATATCTGGATTAGCTAAACGAGAATACGTAATCCCTGATGGGAAAGTTGAAGTCGCATCCAAAGGATAAGAAGTAGAACCTGAGATTGTCGAAGTAAACAATGGTTGAGTAATTTTCGAAGGAATCTCTTGGTTACCTGTTTGTCCCCAACCAGCACGAAGTTTCAAATTGCTGATATTGGTATTCTTTAAGAATGCTTCTTCTGAAATTCTCCATCCTAAAGAGAATGATGGGAACACCCCGTATTTATTGTTGGCACCAAATTTAGAAGAACCGTCAGCACGTACCGTAGCCGTAACTAAATATTTGTCTTTAAACTGGTAGTTGAAACGGCCAAAATACGATTGTAATTCATTAATGAATGCTGAACCACCTGGTTTGTTGGTTGCCATCGTCAATTCTTGACCTACACCAGGATTGTAGATTGGATCAATGGGCAAATCAGCTGGGAACTTATTAATGCTCCAGTTGCGGTATTGCACTTTAATTTTTTGATATGAATGACCCACCAATGCTGAGAAATTATGATCTCCTTTGTCATACGTATATGTCAAATAGTTTTCAATCAAACGATTGGTATTACTAGCCAAATAAGAATCTAAACGACCATCTTGTTTTGGAATATTACTTCCCAATGATTCTACATCACGCGTAGAAGTAGAATTATCCACACCAAAGTTCAAACGATAAACCAACCCTTTCACAATCTTCAAAGAAGGAGAAATACTGGCAATCGTACGATTGATCGTGGTGATATCTTTAAACAAAGTTAATCCTAATAATGGGTTAGAAGCTGTAGCATAACGAGCCAATGTACCATCAGCCGCATAAGCTGGAAGTGTTGGGTTATTAGAAATAGCTGTCCCTAATAATCCTTCTACTGAAGGGCGCTCATTATTGGTATTGGTTACATTCAAATTAGCATCCACGACCAAACGATCATCCCAAAACTTCTGAGTCACATTGATACGACCGGTATAACGATCTAATTGATTGTTTTTCAAAATACCTTGTTGAGCTTGTGCTCCAAAAGAGGCATAGTATGAAAGTTTATTAGCACCACCGCCCAAACTCAAATTATAGTTTTGAGTTAAAGCTTGACGGGTAATTTCTTTTTGCCAATCGGTATTTCCACCGAAATCTTCCAAATTACCGCCATTAGCTACTACTTGCTTACGGAATTCTGATGCTGATAATACAGGTAATGCGCGAGCGATACTAGATACAGCCAAACTTGAGCTGAAATTCAAGGTAGAAACGCCTGCTTTACCTTTTTTAGTTGTTATTAACACCACACCATTCGCACCACGAGCACCATAAATGGCCGTAGCAGAAGCGTCTTTTAATACGTCAATGGATTCAATGTCTTGAGGATTCAAGAAGTTCAAAGGGTTTCCACCACCTGTACTTGAATTATCCAATGCCAAACCATCAATGACGAATAATGGAGTACTACCTGTACGAATACCTCCCGGTCCACGAATGGTGATCCCTTGACTACCACCTGGCTCTCCTGTAGCAGATGTTACGTTCACACCCGCTACTTTACCTTGCAATAATTGCTCAGGTGAGTTGATGATACCTTTGTTGAACGCAGCACTTTGTACCGACTTAACCGATCCTGTTACATCGCGTTTGTTTTGAGTACCATAACCTACCACAACCACTTGTGCTAAGTCAGCTGAGTTAGCCACCATGGCAATTTCTATTGATGATTTAGAACCAACTGTAACCTCCTGAGTGGCATAACCCAAATAGCGAACGACCAATACCGAATTGTCATTCGGCACAGAAATGGTAAATGCACCATTTACATCGGTACTCACACCTTTCGTTGTACCCTTAAGAATTACGTTACCGCCGATGAGTGCCTCTTTCGTAGTGGCATCAATCAATCGACCTTTAATTTGTTTACCCGCTTGTGCATTCACATCGAATGCCCCAAGCATGATTATGCTAGCCACGAAAAATAGTACTATACGAGTACTTGTATTTCGTAACAACGCACACCATAATGGATCGTGTAATTGTTTTTTCATAAATTGATTTTTTGAAATGGTAATTTTTGGGTTTAAAAATTTTTGAAATTTACCTATTAATAATTGTAATATCTTCACAATATTTTACGCAAACGTTTGCAATTGAGGCCATATGGCTATTGCAATCCCATAAAAGTAGAACGCTTGCTACAATACTCAAGAAATACGATGTTAAGGTATTGTTAATTCATCCTAAGTACGAAGGGAAGATTCCCGAATGATTAACTTGGGGTCCAATGAAATAGTCATTGGATCCAATTTTTGATCTTTTTTGGACAAAAACAATTTCGCCGCCTCTTCTCCGATTCTTCTACTTTGTCGAGAAACGGAACTCAAAGGGGGATGCACGAAAGAGGCTAAAGGAATATCATCAAAACCCACGATAGCCACATCATGCGGAACCGAAACTCCCATTTCCCTCAAAACAAACATAGCAGCTATGCAAACCTCATCATTGACCCCAAAAATGGCATCTGGTTTATGGGCCGACTGCATTAGGTTTCGAGTCGCCTGAATAGCGCTCTCCGCCGAAAAATGCACATATTGAATCAAGTCCCCCTCCACCTGTCGACCATTCGCCAACAGGCAATCCTGAAAACCCAGAAAACGTTGCTGAGAAACACTAATCCCAGATGGTCCATGCAAATGAGCAATACGCTGACATCCCATATCTATCAAATGTTGAGTGGCCATAAATGCTCCTTGATAATCATCCGTTACTACTCGGTCAGAAGCCACGCCATGATTCGGTCGGTCAATAAAAATGACGGGTAAAGAACGCTGGATTACTAGATCAATATGTTCGCCTAATTGCTGGTCATAACTTTCCTGAGCCATAGAAATAAATAATCCATCGACCCTGTTAGCCAACAAACGGTCAATGTATTCCTTCTCAATGGTATGAGATTCATTACTCACGCAGATATTCAATAGATAGCCTGATTTCAGTAGAATTTCTTCCATCCCTTCCAAAATAGAAGACTCATGGTAGTGCGTGATAGAGGGCAAAATAAGTCCCAGTGTCATGGAACAATTATTCAACAAACTGAGTGAAAGCGTATTTTTTTGATAACCAACCTTCAAGGCATATTCCTGAATGGTTTTACGGGTTTCGATATTGATAGCAGGATGATCATTTAAAGCCCGCGAAATAGTAGATGGCGCGCATTTAAACTTCTTGGCTATATCCTTTATAGAAACAGAGTTATTCAATATATCAGTATATTGGTATTATCTCAAATATATAATTTTTTTGCGTGAAAAATCGTTTTCAAGCCTAAAGGCTGTCAAGGTTTGAAACCTTGCCAGCCTTAGGCGATGACAGCTTTTCGGATTAGGATTTTCAAGGCAATATGGTTAATTTCATATTTTCTAAACCTTTAGTTATATGACTGCTTCGAATCCCGAATTCGATAATAATAAGATTCCTGTTAAGAAACTTTGGCAAGTAATCATCGCCTCCTCCGTTGGAACCGTCATTGAATGGTATGATTTCTATATTTTTGGCAGCCTTTCAGCCATCATTTCTCTTTCTTTTTTTCCAAAAGATGATCCTACGGCAGCGTTTATTTCGACACTGGCTGCATTTGGAGCGGGTTTTGTCGCTCGTCCTTTTGGTGGAATTATCTTTGGTCGCTTAGGTGATCGGATCGGAAGAAAATATACCTTTTTATTAACGCTCATTTTGATGGGAGGCTCCACATTTGCTATCGCATTTATTCCCAGTTATTCCGACATCGGTTTAGTAGCACCGGCCATCCTGTTTTTACTACGCATTATACAAGGTTTAGCCCTTGGTGGAGAATATGGAGGTGCAGCCACCTATGTGGCTGAATATGCCCCCGATGCTCATCGTGGAAAATACACTGCTTACATTCAAACTACAGCCACTTTAGGATTTTTTGTGTCCATCATCGTTATTTTGATTTGTCAAAAAATCATGGGTGACGCTGAATTCAAAGCCTGGGGCTGGCGAATCCCTTTTGCCCTTTCGGGTATTTTAGTGATTGTTTCTTATTTCATTCGTAGAAATATGCAAGAATCTCCACTTTTTGCACGATTAAAAAAAGAAGGTCGATTGTCAGAAAACCCCTTACGCGAGGCTTTTGCCAGCAAATCCAATCGTCGCTTAATGCTCATTGCCATGTTTGGGGCTATCGTCGGACAAGGAGTCGTTTGGCATACGGGACAATTTTACGCTCAAATCTTCATCAATAAAATCTTGATGGTGGATTTCACTACGACCAACTTAATCATTGCGGCCTCATTGGTGGTGGGAACCCCTCTATTCGTGGTTTTTGGTAGTCTTTCTGATCGTATCGGTAGAAAAAAAATCATGTTGGGTGGTATGGCCCTAGCCGCCATATTATATTATCCCTTATTTGCCTGGATGTCGGATATCGTTGATCAAGAGGGCACGCTTATTAATGGGGCATATCATTTAACAACCACCGGCACCGTAAAACTGGCATTTATCTGTATCCTATTGGTCACTTTTGCGGCCATGGCTTATGGGCCTATCGCAGCCTTTTTAGTGGAATTATTCCCAACCAAAATTCGCTACACCTCCCTCTCCATTCCATATCATTTTGCCAATGGTGTATTTGGAGGATGTGCCCCCTTTGTTGCTACCTGGTTAGGTGCCGTCACACATTCTAATTTCTCCGGTATTTTTTATCCCATTACACTGGCTGCCTTGACCGTGATTATTGGTGTCATCTATTTGCCAGAAACAAAAGGAAGAGCTATAATGGATTAAAGTCATGAACAAAATCATTCAAGAAGCTATCCAAAGAGAAGCCCAATTGGCTACCAGAAGACACTTTTTAAGTAGTCTTGGAACGGGATTGGGGTCCTTGGCTCTTGGAAGTTTTTTGACGAATTGTAGTTCTGATACTGGGGCATCATTTGCATCCCCACTGGCTGCCAAAAGTTCCCCAAAATTAGGAAAGGCAAAATCTGTTATATTTTTACACATGGCAGGGGCGCCATCCCAACTGGAACTATTTGATTATAAACCAAGCTTGGCCAAATTCGATGGAAAAGAATGTCCTCCAGAATTATTGGCAGGCAAGAAATTTGCCTTTATCCGAGGTATTCCCAATTTATTGGGCCCGAAAGCTCATTTTGAACAAAGAGGACAAGCGGGCCATTGGATTTCCGATTACCTCCCTCATTTGGCTAGCCAAGCTGACCGAGTAAGCTTTCTTAAAGGGATGCATACCGATCAATTTAACCATGCACCTGCCCAGCTTTTGATGCATACTGGATCTGCCCGCTTAGGTAGACCCAGTATGGGCTCATGGGTGAGTTATGGTTTAGGTACTGAAAATCAAAATTTACCAGGTTTCGTGGTATTAGCTTCTGGTGGTAAAAACCCTGATGCCGGGAAGTCAGCCTGGGGTAGCGGATTTTTACCTTCCGTTTACCAAGGCGTTCAATGCCGCTCAGAAGGTGAGCCCATTTTATTTATTCAAAACCCAGCCGGTGTCAATTCCGATATTCGAAAAGCCAGTATTGAAACCATCAATCAGATCAATCAAGAAACCTATCAAGAATTTGGTGATCCCGAGACGGTGGCGCGAATAGCCCAATATGAGATGGCTTATAAAATGCAAAGCTCTGTTCCAGAGGTCATGGATATCAACAAAGAACCTGCCTATATCCATGAAATGTATGGAACTGAATCTGGGAAAGAGTCCTTTGCTAATAATTGCCTATTGGCTAGAAAACTGGTCGAGCAAGGGGTCCGCTTTGTACAACTGTTCGACTGGGGCTGGGATACCCATGGTACGGGATTAGATGGTTCGGTAGATTATGGATTACACCAAAAATGTAGGCAAGTCGACAAAGCCGCTACCGCCCTATTGCTGGATTTGGAACAACGCGGCTTATTGGATGAAACATTGGTGGTTTGGGGAGGAGAGTTTGGCCGTACACCTATGCAAGAAAACAGAGAGGGGAAAAAACTTGCCTATTTTGGTAGAGACCACCATACAGAAGCTTTTACCATGTGGTTAGCTGGTGGAGGAATTAAACCAGGCATATCTTACGGAGAAACGGATGATTTAGGTTATTCCACCATTTCTGGTAAAACATCGGTATATGATCTGCAGGCCACCATTCTCCAATGTTTGGGATTCAATCATGAAGAATTTACCTATCCTTTTCAAGGTAGGAACTTCCGACTGACGGACGTATTTGGCAAAGTTATCGACCCTATTTTGGCATGAAAAACCTAATCACCATCGCTATTTTAGGTTTGGCTGGCTTTTTCGTAGGAACGCAAATTTGGCCGAATGATTCACATATCGACTTCAATACCCAAGTCAAGCCCATTTTAAATAAAAATTGTATTAGTTGTCATGGTGGCGTTAAAAAGCAAGGCGGATTTAGTCTTTTGTTCCGCGAAGAAGCTTTAGGAAAAACCAAATTCAATGCCGCGGCAATTGTCCCAGGGCATCCAGAAAAATCAAGCTTCATTCAACGACTGAGCTTACAGGACCCCGAAGAGAAAATGCCTTATAAAAGGCCTCCATTATCCCAAAAAGAAATTGAAATTTTAAGTCAATGGGTCAAAGAAGGTGCTGAATGGGGTGAACATTGGGCATATCAACCTTTAAAGAAACCTCAAGTGCCTTATAGTTCCTGGTGGAAACAGGCTCTTTCATGGGTAGGTATACAAGCTGGTTGGGAAGAAAATGAAATCGACCATTTTGTGGGGACTAAACAAGCTGAGATGGGCCTTGGCCATCAATCCAAAGCTGAGAAGGCCGACTTACTAAGGCGACTAAGTCTGGATCTAACAGGATTGAGTCCCACGCAGGCAGAATATCAGGCATTTGAATCCGATGATTCAAATGGTGCATACGAGAAAAAAGTAGATGAATTATTAAAGTCCCCTCGATTCGGAGAAAAATGGGCCAGCATGTGGATGGACTTGGCTAGATATGCAGACACGAAAGGTTATGAAAAAGATGATAAACGGAGTATTTGGCGATACCGCGATTATGTCATTGAATCCTTTAACCAAAACAAAGCTTATGATCAATTTATTACCGAACAATTAGCCGGTGATTTATTGCCCAATCCTAAAGAAAGTCAATACATCGCCACCGCTTTTCATCGGAATACCGCCAATAATGATGAAGGAGGAACAGAAGATGAGGAGTTTAGAATCGCCGCCATCTTGGATCGGGTAAATACCACTTGGGAAACTTTACAAGGAACGAGTTTTTCTTGTGTTCAATGTCATTCCCATCCCTATGATCCCATTCGCCATGAAGAATATTACCAATACATGGCCTACTTCAATAATACCCGAGATGAGGATGTTCCGGATGAATCTCCTTATTACCGACACTTTAAATCGTCGGATCAAAAGCGCGTCGACTCCTTACTCCATTTTATAAAAAGCAAATATCCCAAAGAACATCAAACTTGGAAGCAAACTATCCAATTTGTGGAACCCAAAATACATCCGCATTGGGCTGACGAGTTCATCAATGGGGCATTACAAGATAATAAGTACTTGGCTGTCCGACCTGGAGGATCCGTCCGATTTAAGGCTGTACCCATGAATGAAAAAACGGAGATGATGATTGCCTATAAAAATAGCAATGACGCGGCCACTCAATTAGTGATTCGACAAGGCTCTTTGCAAGGGAAGATTATTGCTAAGATAAAACTTGATACTACTTTATCCGAAAAAGAAGGTATCAAAAAAGGGAATTGGGCACATGGCTGGACCTATGCCTTTTATACCATTCCGGCATTGGCAGGGAAACAAGATCTATATTGGTCATTTACCAATAAATCCTGCCAGCCTGATCAAAATACGGCTGTCATTGGATATTGGATGCTGTTACCTAAAACGCCTGAAGCATTAAAAAATACGCCCTTTCTGACCTTGGCCAAACAATTCATCAGCACTCAACCGGAAGGGACTACCCCTGTTTTATTGGAAAATCCAACCGAATTTAGAAGGAACACACCGGTATTCGAAAGAGGAAGTTGGCTTTCCCCTGGTAAACATGTGGAGCGGTCCATTCCCCAGTTATTTGCCAAACTATACCAAAAGCCCGTGAGAAACAGGTTGGAATTAGCTCAATGGATGAGCAGTCCTCAAAATCCACTGACCGCTCGGGTGGCAGTTAATCGATTCTGGGAACAACTTTTTGGCACTGGTTTAATAGAAACCATGGAAGATTTGGGTAGTCAAGGGCTTTCACCCAGTCATCAGGAATTATTGGATTTTTTAGCTTACCAATTCCAATTTACCTTTCACTATAAGCCTAAGGAGTTTTTAAAATATATGGTGATGTCGGCCACCTATCAGCAAAGTTCAGAATTCACCCAAGAATCCAAAGAAAAAGATCCGAACAATCGCTATCTAAGTCATGGACCTAGAGTTCGGTTAAGTCCTGAACAGCTCCGTGATCAGGCATTACTTTGGTCTGGACTATTATCCACTAAAATCGGGGGGCCAAGTGTAATGCCAGAGCAACCAGAGGGGATTTGGAATGCTCCGTATAGTGGTATGAAATGGACTAAAAGTGATGGAGAAGATCAATGGCGACGGTCGCTATATACCTATTGGCGACGTAGCAGTCCTTATCCCACGCAGGTTACATTTGATGCGGGAACTCGTGATATTTGTTTGTCCAGAAGAATCCGAACCAACACCCCCATGCAAGCACTCAATGCCTTAAATGATCCTGTTTTTATGGAATGTGCTTTATTCTTTGCCCGAAAATTTCCGCAGGAAAATGAAGAAAAGTTTATAGAAAAGGCTTTTTATCAGCTTTTTGGAAAAGAGATTAGTTCGGCAAAAAAGAAACATCTAGTCAAATTTTACCAACAAGTCCTTCCTATATATCAAAAGGACGTCCGCCATTGTCAAGAATTTTTACATCTTTGTCCAGATAATACCTTACCCAAAGAGGCTCCCACTTTAATAGCCAGAACCCTTGTCAGCAATGTTTTATTTAACCTAGATGAAAGTATCAATAAACCATAATACTCCACAACCTCTTAACTATCCCTATGAACAAGTCCATTCAACGAAGAGATTTTTTAAAAACTAGCTCCGTTTTAGTTGGCGGAAGCCTCTTATCAACCTCACACACTATGAAAAAAATTGCCCCCAAACCTGGCGAAATCGTTTTAGGTCACAACAATTACAAATTTAAGGTTATCCCAAACTGGGGCATCTTGGATGCTGGTAAAAATCCGGTTAACGACTGCCATGAAATGGTGGAAGATGCCAAAGGTCGCTTGTTTTTATTAACCAATGAAACCAAAAACAATGTCTTGATTTATGATAAATCGGGCAAGTTATTAGACTCATGGGGACACACCTATCCAGGCGCACATGGCTTGACCATATTGAATGAAGGGGGAGAGCAGTTTTTATTGATTTGCGACAATACCCGTCATCAGGTCATCAAGACAGATTTAAAAGGAAAAGAAATTTTCAAAATCGAATATCCGAAAGAAACAGGCGTATATGATCATCCCCATCAATTTGTACCCACAGAGACTGCCGTGAATCCTAAGAATGGGGATATTTATGTAGCAGATGGATATGGGGCGAATTATATCATCCAATATGATGCTAAAGGGAAATACATCCGTCATTTTGGAGGTAAGACAAATGAGTATGATGATAACTTATTCAATTGCTGTCATGGGGTTTTAGTTGATACACGTGATCCAAAAAATTGGACCCTCTTAGTGACAGACCGTGTAAATAATAGTTTAAAACGCTTCACATTGGATGGTAAATTCATCACGCGTTATCATCTACCAGGCTCATTTGTTTGTCGGCCTAACTTACACGGAGATCATATCGTAGCCGCTTGTTTCCGAAGTGGTGATGGAAATTGGCCAGGCTCTGGCTATGTTCAAATCTTAGACAAAGACATGAAAGTAGTCTCTACACCAGGAGGCTCTGAACCCATTTACAAAAATGGAGTATTGCAAAGACAGCATAAAGATGATGAGAATAAGGTGTTTATACATCCCCATGATGTGTACGCTGATTCAGATGACAACATCTATGTAGCGCAATGGGCCTCTCAAAAAACCTACCCTATCAAATTGGAACGTATCGGTTAATATGATTCTTTTGGACGTGGAGGGAATTCCTGATTGGGTTCTATTTTTTGGCCATTTTCATCCCATGTTGGTGCATTTACCCATTGGTATGCTCCTCATGGGAATGATTTTATATGGTTTTTCCAAAAAAGAAGAAGCACAAAGACAGGCATCTATTGCGTCCATTTTATGGAGCACAGGCATAGCGGCCCTAATTTCTTGTGCCATGGGATGGTGCTTATCCCTAACGGGAGAATATGATATGGATGCCTTATTTATCCATCAATGGCTAGGAATTAGCCTAGCCTTGAGTTCATTGGCTTTGGCTTATATGGCTCAATTTTGGTCCCAAGATTCTTTGATGTCTCGCTTTTTCAAACCTGGATTGAGCTTGGCTTTTATCTTAGTCATGTGGACAGGACATGTGGGAGGAAACTTGACTCATGGTTCCGATTATTTGAGTACCTACCTTCCTCAACCTTGGAGAAACTGGCTAGGAATTGCTCCTAGGGAACAAGAATCTGATGGGAAAAGTGTGTCGCGCATTACGATTAAAAATTTGCAAGAGGCACTTATCTATCAAGATTTAATTCAACCTACTTTAAAACAAAAATGTTGGTCATGTCATAATGCCGAAAAACAAAAAGGCAAATTGCGCATGGATAGTCCAGAATATTTTTTGAAAGGCGGGGCTAATGGAGTTATTCTACTAGCAGGTAAACCCGAAGAAAGTGACTTAATCAAACGTATCCTTTTAGATCCATCTCATGAAGACCACATGCCTCCTAAGGGAAAAGTCAACTTAACAGAAGATGAGATCATTTTGTTACAATGGTGGGTAAAAGAGGGGGCGCATTTCAATAAAAAGATTTCTGAGATTCCTTACAATGCCCGAATCAAAACGGTATTGACAAAATATACCCAGGGTGGAAATCAACAAGAAGCACATGTTTCCCCTATATTAAAAGAAAATATTCCTCCTGCATCTGATGCCGATATTGATAAAGTTAGAAGGCACCAAGTATTAGTCATTGCTTTAAGTAAAGAGAAATCATTCTTGGAAGTCAATGCCATTAATGCCAAACAGGTTGGGGATAAAGAACTTCAAGATTTGGATGATATTAAGGATCAATTGGTTTCCTTAAAATTAGGAGGAACTAACATAAGCGATGCTCTCTTGCAACAGATCAGTGCATATCCAAGATTAATTCATTTACAATTAGATCATACCAAAATCAGTCATCGAGGACTCTCTTACATAAGTTCTTTGAAGCACTTAGAAACCTTGAATTTGGTGGGTACTTCTATCGGTGATGAAGGAGTCTTGGCAATAGCTCAGATGCCAGCATTAAGAAAGATTTACCTATGGCAAAGTAAAGTGAGTGAACAAGGGATAAAACTACTTCAAAAGAAAATGCCCAAGCTGGTTATTGACCAGGGATGGAAAGGAAAATGGCCTTTGGACACACTAAACATTCCCATTAAAAAGCCTGAATAAAGGAATCTATTTTGCATCTTTCCACCTTATATACTTGCTATTTTTTTTCCCCAATGGGACATTTTATGTCTATTTCAATCTCAATATTTGATTGGTTTGATTGAAAATCAACTGCAATTTCCATGAAATCAGGCTCTTAGGTGTTTAAAAACAGCTAAAATTGTGTTGAGTCAGCGGTCATTTATTTAATCTTTCTCCCTTATCCTGTTTCCAAATTATAATTCAAACAATTTTTCAGCTTCCGCCAAAAATTGAATTTTTCTAAGATTTACCAAATCGCCTTTTTCCGGCCATTTTTGAAAATACGCCCAAGGAGCTTCTAACGGAATTCATTTGTTCAAAATTTTAAATTGAGTACAAATGTCGATTCAGATTATTTCTACAACAAAAATGGAATTATTAGATTTGCGTGAATTATAATCTCAAAGACAATTTGAAAAGTCTTTGACATATAATATCCTGTTCCTAAATTATATATGAAAAATTCTTCTACTTGGCTGCAAAGTCTTTGTGATGTACCGACCATATCTGGCAAGGGAAATCATACTAATTCACGCATGTTTCCGGCTTCTGCTAATTTATTCAGGGACTAATCCTCTGGGCAAATTCTCTATTAAAATTTGATTAGAATACCTGTGTTCTCAAAAAATTATATGAAAGTACTTCACTCTACTTATTTCAAAACGTTGAAACAATTCCCTACTTTTCTATCTATACTGGTAGTGCTTTCGATGTTATTGGTTTCAACTACGGAAACTAAGGGCCTCGGAAAAGCAAGGGCTATTTCCTATTCTTCCCTACCTGTTAATAAAACGTCGACTTCCTGTTCTTTTGGTCAAGGTCAAACTTCCACCACAGACGAAGTTTTATTTTTTGATAGAGAAGCAGCAAAAGATTTAAACTTTACAGAAAAAAGAGTTGCAGAAGCTCATAAATCAGTCAATCAATTATTAACCAATTTCTTTCAAAAAAATAATTACAGGGATTTACTTTTTTCATATTTCCCAGGTAAACGTAAATCCATTGATTCCGATTTTGATGCAAAAGTTCAAAGTTTACGAAATGCCGTTTTAAACAAAGGCTTTCAAGTTCCCGTTCAACTATTAAGTTGGTCTGAGTTAAATAGTGCCATGGCCGCATTTGCGAGTCGTGGACCTGCAGGTTCACCCATCATCTTCATCAATAAAGAATACTTAGAAGGTAAAGCTTCTTTCATATACCCTAAAGCTCATGATCGTCAAATTGTAGGATTATTATTACAGGAATATGGCCACGCGATTGATTACTATTTAAATGGTGACCAAGATACACCTGGTGATGAAGGTGCACTTTTTGTAGTTAAAGAAATGAAGGTAGATGTAGAGCCTATAGAATTAGCGGCTATGCAAAACAGAGAAGATTATAACAAAATTTCTGTTCAAGGCAAAATATTTGCAGTAGAAGAAGCAGCCGTTACTCTTGCAGAAGCATACCTGTCCACTGTCAATGCCCAAGGTAAACCGACCACTGGAGCAAGTGCATTAAGTGCAACAACCATGCGCTTTGAAACGAATCCTACCTCTTCAGCTACATTTAGTGGGACAATAGGAGGTAACTCAAAAATATTAGGATCATTCTCTTACTTTGTTGGGGCGACCAAAACAACTATTCCTGGGTTTATAGACAAGTCCACGGGTAATGGCTCATCGGGTATCATTGTTCTTTTCATTACAGATGCCAATAACTTAGTGGGTTATCTTGTTCGTATATATGGTACTCCGATTATCAGTGCCAATACACAATACAACATGAATAATAGCCCAGTGGGGACTGATTTGGATAGTTACCAAACATCCAGCGGCCCCTCCACCGCTACCTCTACTTTAACACCTGCAAGTACCACTGGTATAGTGGCCAATGGAACTACCACTACGTTAACTGTCACCGCAAAAAATGCAGCGGGTACTGCATTATCAGGAGCTACAGTTACTTTAGATCAATTTTCAGATGCAGGTTTAACTAGTTCAACTACCAAATCAACCATTAGTCCAACAAGCGCTACAACGAATGCAAGTGGTATAGCCACCTTTACGGTAAGTAGTAAAATTGCCCCCCAGACAATTTATTACCGAGCCACCGTTGTTGCCTCTGGATTTGAATCCATTTTAACGGGTTCCGCTTCCGTAGCTTATGTGGTGGGCCCTGTGACCAAACTGCAAGTATTGATGCCTGGCGAAACCGCAGACCCAGGATCTGCCACAGGTAAAACGGGTATCCCAACTGACCAAGTCGCTGGTTCCAATACCACAGTAACTGTCAATGCCGTGGATGCATGGTGGAATAAAGTTAATACATCTACACCCACTGTAGTCATCACCACCAGTGATGCCAATGATACACATCCAGCCAGTGCCGCTTTAGCGGCTGGTACTGGAACATTCACCGTATCTTTCCGTACGGCAGGAAATCAAACTGTCACAGCTACAGACCAGGCTACTACATTAACTGCAAATACTGGGGCAACAACATTAGTTACAGCTGGTACTGTTAACAAATTACAAGTATTGATGCCTGGCGAAACAGCTGCTCCAGGAACTGCTACAGGTAAAACAGGTACACCTACAGCTCAAACGGCAGGATCCTCATTTAATTTTACTGTTAATGCCGTGGATGCCTATTGGAACATAGTATCCTCGGCAACTCCAACAGCCGTGATTACTTCTTCGGATGCACTGGCTACCCTACCAAGTAGCGCTGCATTAGCCAGTGGAACAAGGCAATTTGCCCTAACTTTTAAAACAGCTGGTAATCAAACGGTTACAGCAACTGACCAAGCTGCGACCTTAACTGCTAATACTGGTTCAAGTACAGTAGTTACTGCAGGTGCTGCTACAAAATACCTTGTTACTTCATCATCTAGTTCCCCTGTGGCAGGTAGCACTGTAACCATTTCAGCTCAACTGGCTGATGCGAATAATAACCCGGTTAGTACTGCAGGACAAACCGTTACTTGGACTAAGTCTGATGCCAATGGTAGTTTTGCGACTGCTACTTCAACAACCAATGCTAGCGGTATTGCTACCATCGTATTCACCACACATACCGTTGCAGGTACAGCCACAACAGTGACTGCTACTACTTCTAGTATCACAGGTACTTCAGGGACTATTACTACAGCCACAAGTGCCGCAGATGCCACCGCTTCTACATTAACTCCTACTTCAGCTAGCATCGTTGCTGATGGTTCTACTACCCAAGTATTAACCCTTACAGCTAAAGATGGTAGTGGTAATAACATAGGATCTGGTGGGGCTACTGTCACTATCACTAAATCATCGGGTACTGGTACCATTGGTTCTGTTACTGACGTAGGAAATGGTACTTATACTGCCACAGTTACATCTCCTACTGCAACAGGTTCTGGTGTATTTGTGGCTACTTTAGGGGGAGCCCAGGTAAAAAGTGGAACAGGTTCTCAAACTCAATCGACCATCACCTATACTCCAGGTGCTGCTACCAAATATATTGTTACTTCTTCATCTTCTTCTCCGGTGGCGGGTGCTACAGTAACCATTTCTGCTCAATTAGCCGATGCTAACAATAACCCTGTGAGTACTTCTGGTCAAACTGTGACTTGGACTAAGTCTGATGCCAATGGTAGTTTTGCTACTGCTACTTCAACAACCAATGCTAGTGGGATTGCTACGGTTGTTTTCACCACACATACTGTTTCAGGTACTGCTACAACTGTGACAGCTACTACTTCGGCTATTTCAGGCACTTCTGCTTCCATCACCACGGTCGTGGGTACTGCTAGTAAGTACATCGTTACTTCTTCATCTTCTTCTCCTGTGGCTGGTGCTACCGTAACCATCTCGGCTCAGTTAGCCGATGCCAATGACAATCCAGTTGCTACTTCGGGTCAAACCGTTACTTGGACTAAGTCCAACGCCAACGGTAGCTTTGCTTCTGCTACTTCAACCACCAATGGAAGTGGGATTGCTACTGTGGTATTTACTACCCATACTGTGGTTGCTACTGCTACAACTGTGACAGCTACTACTTCGGCTATTTCTGGTACTTCTGCTTCCATCACCACGGTCGCGGGTACTGCTAGTAAGTACATCGTTACTTCTTCGTCTTCTTCTCCGGTGGCGGGTGCTACCGTAACCATCTCTGCTCAATTAGCCGATGCTAATGACAATCTAGTTGCTACTTCGGGACAAACCGTTACTTGGACTAAGTCCAACGCCAATGGTAGTTTTGCTACTGCTACTTCAACCACCAATGCTAGTGGGATTGCTACGGTTGTATTTACTACACATACTGTGGTTGCTACTGCTACAACTGTGACAGCTACTACTTCGGCTATTTCTGGTACTTCGGGAACGATTACTACCGTGGTAGGGGCTGCTACAAAATACATTGTAACCAGTAGTAATTATTCTCCGGTGGCGGGTGCTACCGTAATCATTTCGGCTCAGTTAGCCGATGCCAATGACAATCCAGTTGCTACTTCGGGACAAACCGTTACTTGGACTAAGTCCAACGCTAACGGTAGTTTTGCTACTGCTACTTCAACCACCAATGCTAGTGGGATTGCTACCGTTGTATTTACTACACATACTGTGGTTGCTACTGCTACAACTGTGACAGCTACTACTTCGGCTATTTCAGGAACATCAGGAACTATCACCACCGTGGCTGGGGCTGCTAGTAAGTACATCGTTACTTCTTCATCTTCTTCTCCGGTGGCGGGTGGAACTGTAACCATCTCTGCTCAATTAGCCGATGCTAATGACAATCCAGTTGCTACTTCGGGACAAACCGTTACTTGGACTAAGTCCAATGCCAATGGTAGTTTTGCTACTGCTACTTCAACCACCAATGCTAGTGGGATTGCTACAGTTGTATTTACTACACATACTGTGGTTGCTACTGCTACAACTGTGACAGCTACTACTTCGGCTATTTCAGGTACTTCTGCTTCCATCACCACGGTCGCGGGTACTGCTAGTAAGTACCTTGTTACTTCTTCATCTTCTTCTCCTGTGGCGGGTGCTACAGTGACTATCTCGGCTCAGTTAGCCGATGCCAATGACAATCCAGTTGCTACTTCGGGACAAACCGTTACTTGGACTAAGTCCAACGCTAACGGTAGTTTTGCTTCTGCTACTTCAACCACCAATGCTAGTGGGATTGCTACGGTGGTATTTACTTCGCATACCGTTTCAGGTACTGCTACAACTGTGACAGCTACTACTTCGGCTATTTCTGGTACTTCTGCTACCATCACCACGGTCGCGGGTACTGCGAGTAAGTACATCGTTACTTCTTCATCTTCTTCTCCAGCTGCTGGTGGAACTGTAACCATCTCGGCTCAATTAGCCGATGCCAATGACAATCCAGTTGCTACTTCGGGACAAACCGTTACTTGGACTAAGTCCAACGCCAATGGTAGTTTTGCTTCTGCTACTTCAACCACCAATGCTAGTGGGATTGCTACGGTTGTATTTACTACCCATACTGTGGTTGCTACTGCTACAACTGTAACAGCTACTACTTCGGCTATTTCAGGAACATCAGGAACTATCACCACCGTGGCTGGGGCTGCTAGTAAGTACATCGTTACTTCTTCATCTTCTTCTCCTGTGGCGGGTGCTACCGTAACCATCTCGGCTCAATTAGCCGATGCTAACAATAACCCAGTGAGTACTTCTGGTCAAACCGTCACTTGGACTAAGTCTGATGCCAATGGTAGTTTTGCAACTGCTACTTCAACCACCAATGCTAGTGGGATTGCTACAGTGGTTTTCACTACACATACTGTTTCAGGTACTGCTACAACTGTGACAGCTACTACTTCGGCTATTTCAGGAACATCAGGAACTATCACCACCGTGGTAGGGGCAGCGGATGCTACCGCTTCTACTTTAACTCCTACATCGGCAAGTATTACAGCGAATGGGTCTTCTACTCAGGTGTTAACTGTCACTGCTAAAGATGCCAATGGCAACAATGTGGGTGCTGGTGGGGCTACTGTGACTATTACTAAATCTTCTGGTACTGGATCTATTGGTTCGGTTACTGATGTTGGAAATGGTACCTATACAGCTACTGTAACTTCACCTACTGCCGTTGGTTCTGGGGTGTTTGTTGCCACTTTAGGTGGAGCAGAAGTGAGAAGTGGTACAGGTTCTCAAACTCAATCGACCATTACCTATATTCCAGGAGCTGCGAGTAAGTACATCGTTACTTCTTCATCTTCTTCTCCAGCTGCTGGTGGAACTGTAACCATCTCGGCTCAGTTAGCCGATGCCAATGACAATCCAGTTGCTACTTCGGGACAAACCGTGACTTGGACTAAGTCTGATGCCAATGGTAGTTTTGCTTCTGCTACTTCAACCACCAATGCTAGTGGGATTGCTACAGTTGTATTTACTACACATACTGTGGTTGCTACTGCTACAACTGTAACAGCTACTACTTCGGCTATTTCAGGAACATCAGGAACTATCACCACCGTGGCTGGGGCTGCTAGTAAGTACATCGTTACTTCTTCGTCTTCTTCTCCTGTGGCGGGTGCTACCGTAATCATTTCGGCTCAGTTAGCCGATGCCAATGACAATCCAGTTGCTACTTCGGGACAAACCGTTACTTGGACTAAGTCCAACGCCAATGGTAGTTTTGCTTCTGCTACTTCAACAACCAATGCTAGTGGGATTGCTACGGTGGTTTTCACTTCGCATACCGTTTCAGGTACTGCTACGACTGTGACAGCTACTACTTCGGCTATTTCTGGAACGACAAGTACTATTACGACAGTGCCAGGGGCAGCGGATGCTACCGCTTCTACTTTAACTCCTACATCGGCAAGTATTACAGCGAATGGGTCTTCTACTCAGGTGTTAACTGTCACTGCTAAAGATGCCAATGGCAACAATGTGGGTGCTGGTGGGGCTACTGTGACTATTACTAAATCTTCTGGTACTGGATCTATTGGTTCGGTTACTGATGTTGGAAATGGTACCTATACAGCTACTGTAACTTCACCTACTGCCGTTGGTTCTGGGGTGTTTGTTGCCACTTTAGGTGGAGCAGAAGTGAGAAGTGGTACAGGTTCTCAAACTCAATCTACCATTACTTATACGGCTGGAGCGGCGAGTAAGTACATCGTTACTTCTTCATCTTCTTCTCCAGCTGCTGGTGGAACTGTAACCATCTCGGCTCAATTAGCCGATGCTAACAATAACCCAGTGAGTACTTCTGGTCAAACCGTGACTTGGACTAAGTCCAATGCTAACGGTAGTTTTGCTTCTGCTACTTCAACCACTAATGCTAGTGGGATTGCTACAGTGGTATTTACTACCCATACTGTGGTTGCTACTGCTACAACTGTGACAGCTACTACTTCGGCTATTTCAGGCACTTCTGCTACCATCACCACGGTCGCGGGTACTGCGAGTAAGTACATCGTTACTTCTTCGTCTTCTTCTCCGGTGGCGGGTGCTACCGTAACCATTTCGGCTCAGTTAGCCGATGCCAATGACAATCCAGTTGCTACTTCGGGACAAACCGTTACTTGGACTAAGTCCAACGCCAATGGTAGTTTTGCTTCTGCTACTTCAACAACCAATGCTAGTGGGATTGCTACCGTTGTATTTACTACACATACTGTGGTTGCTACTGCTACAACTGTGACAGCTACTACTTCGGCTATTTCTGGAACATCAGGAACTATCACCACCGTGGCTGGTGCTGCTAGTAAGTACATCGTTACTTCTTCATCTTCTTCTCCTGTGGCGGGTGCTACTGTAACCATCTCGGCTCAGCTAGCCGATGCCAATGACAATCCAGTTGCTACTTCGGGACAAACCGTTACTTGGACTAAGTCCAACGCTAACGGTAGTTTTGCAACTGCTACTTCAACCACCAATGCTAGTGGGATTGCTACAGTTGTATTTACTACACATACTGTGGTTGCTACTGCTACAACTGTGACAGCTACTACTTCGGCCATTTCTGGAACGACAAGTACTATTACGACAGTGCCAGGGGCAGCGGATGCTACCGCTTCTACTTTAACTCCTACATCGGCAAGTATTACAGCGAATGGGTCTTCTACTCAAGTGTTAACTGTCACTGCTAAAGATGCCAATGGCAACAATGTGGGTGCTGGTGGGGCTACTGTGACTATTACTAAATCTTCTGGTACTGGATCTATTGGTTCGGTTACTGATGTTGGAAATGGTACCTATACAGCAACTGTAACCTCCCCAACAACAGTTGGTACAGGAGAATTCATAGCAACCATTGGAGGTGTTCACGTGCAAAACGGTACTGGCTCCATGCAACATAGTGTGATAACTTATACCGTAGGTCCTGCAGCCAAACTAAGCTTTCAAGTTCAACCAAGTAATGCAGGAGCGTTGGCGACTATCAGTCCAGCCGTAAATGTTAGAATTGAAGATACCCATGGTAATTTAACCAGCTCAACAGCCAATGTAACCATCGACTTTGGAACGAATGCTGGATCGGGGACATTATCTGGGACAAAAACGGTAGCCGCAGTGAATGGAGTAGCTACTTTTAGCGACTTATCCATCAATAATGCTGCTACGGGTTATACGTTGGCAGTAAGTAGTGCTGGTTTAACAGGGGCCACTTCAAATCCATTTAATATTACGACTTCAGGTGCAGCAAAATTGGCCTTTAGTGTACAGCCTAGTAATGCTACTGCAGGAAGTAGCATTAGTCCTTCTATCAAAGTTCAAATCTTAGATGCAGCTGGTAATCCAACCACAGCAACGGATAACATTACCTTGTCTATTGACACCAACCCTGCATCAGGTACACTTTCAGGAACCTTGACACAATCGGCAGTAGCTGGGGAAGCCACATTTGCGGGTATTTCTATCAACAAATCAAGTGCTTCTTCCTATAAGTTAAAAGCAACTAGCGGATCATTGACAGAAGCTATTTCCTCTACTTTCCTTATATCACCTAATACCCCTACAACCATTACAGTTACAGGAATTACGCTTGCACCAGGTATATTAGGAATTAATAATAACATAGCCCGAGTGAATTTAGTGGACGCCTATGGCAACTTCTCTCCTGCTCCGTCTGACATCGGAGTTGAATTAAGTTTGTTTTTAGGTGCTACGGATAGGACTTCTGATGGAATTGAAAGAACAAATGCCTCTAACGTCGTTCAATCAAATCCTATTCAAGTTACAATTCCAACTAGTTCCTATTTCACGGATATTAGCTATGTTCGATACAAAGTTTCTACCATTGATAAAACCACCAACCCTTATACTGTCAACACCAATGCTACCATTAAAGCAACTAAATATACGGTAGGCGGTCCTAGCTTAACCACCGGCACAAGTGCAGCGTTTACCATTGTAGAGGGGAAAATATATTCTCCAAAAACAACGGGAAATTGGAATGCGGTTACTTGGGCCATATCCAATGACGGTGGTACCTCATTCGCAGACACTGTTGGAATTAAATATACCTATAATCCATATGATATAGTTAAGATTCCAACAGGAATCACGACTACATTAAGTCAATCGGTTTCTTTATACAGCATGATTATCGATGGTACTTTTGACCTAACTACTGGTGGTACTCTTACGTTAAATCACCACTCGGGTATTGATGGGGGATATAATGTCCATACCCACGGTACATTCAAAAACTCAGGAGGAACTTTTACTAATACTAACGAATCTGGTAGCAGCTTCTTACCCAATTTCCACGGTGGAACTTATTGGCATGCAAAAGATGGAGGATCTATTCCAAAAGCATTATGGACTACCCAAGCTGCCGGAGCATTAACCAAAATTACTGGTCTAAGTTCAACTTCCCTTTCTGGTGGATTTGATCAAGCATTTTTACATTTCGAATGGGACAACTCGTTTTCGGGTCAAACCATGCATGGAAATGTCAGCATTGCGAAAGACTTTTATTTGAAAAGTGGTTCTTTCTCCATTGGAGACAACAATACCTTAACATTAAATGAAACAGTTAATGGATCAAGTGGGGGTAAATTAAAAGGAACAACACTTTCTACCTTACATGTCAATACAACAAGTGGAAGCCCTACTCTGGATTTTGCTTCTGGTGGACAAAGTTTGAAAGAACTGAAAGTCAATGTTACTGGTGGAACCTCTTTGACAATACCTTCTGATTTAAACATCAATAATACCTTAAACTTAGTAGCTGGCCATGTGGTCATGGGTAATAATAAAAAGATTATTCTTCCTAGCGATGCCAGTATTACAGGTGCTTCCGATACCCGCTATGTAGAAGGTTCTATTTCAAGAGTTATTCCGAAGCAAACGGACCCTACTGTTGCCTTTCCTATAGGTGATGCCACAGCCTATACTCCAGTAACTTTAGATTTTATTGGTAGAAGTGCCGCTTCCACTGACTTAACGATTGAATCATCCACCAATGCACTACCAGATAATACAGAAGTAAATGGATCAGGTATTCGTGGAGACAAATATGTGAAAAGAAAATGGCAAGTAAGCGATGGAAGTGGAACAACTTCCAATGGCTTTACAACGTATAATATTACTTTGGGTTTCCCCGCAGGAGATATTGCAGGATCGGCAAGTCTATCTAACATGATTGTCCGCAAAAACTCAGCGGGATGGAAAGCTCCTAGTGGACATGTGCGTGCTGATGGAACTACTAAGACCGTGAAAGGTCAAAACTTTAACTCCTTCTCTGATTTTTATATTGGAGAGTCTACAGGAGCCACCAGCTTTACCTTAAATAGTCCAGCCGATATCGCTGCAGGAACTAGAGCTGCCTATATTGGCACTCGATTGGATGCAGCTTTATTGCCATACACAACAGGATCTCTAACAACATATCTAACTTCAACAGGAAGTGGTGTGTTCTATGATGCTGCAAGTGGAGGAAATGTTATTACAAGTATCAATTTCGCAGATGGATCATCGACTGTTAATTTCTGGTTTGAGAAAACTACGGCTGCAACTTATACGATAACATTATCCGACGCTACTCCAGCTGATGCTGGTGCTGGAATCACTGATGCTACTGATGATATCGCTGTTACGGTGGGTGCAGTGGATGCTGCAGCTTCTACATTAACTCCTACGGTAGCTAATATTACTGCCAATGGAACTTCGACTCAAGTATTATCTGTAACGGCCAAAGATGCTTATGGAAATAACCGAGGAACTGGTGGTGATGTGGTAACCATTACCAAATCGTCAGGTACTGGTTCCATAGGAAGTGTAACTCATGCAGGAAGTGGAATTTATACCGCAACGGTCACCTCACCTACCTCAACAGGAACAGGGGTATTTGTGGCTACTTTAGGGGGAGCCCAGGTAAAAAGTGGAACAGGTTCTCAAACTCAATCGACCATCACCTATATTCCAGGAGCTGCGAGTAAGTACATCGTTACTTCTTCATCTTCTTCTCCAGCTGCTGGTGGAACTGTAACCATCTCGGCTCAGTTAGCCGATGCCAATGACAATCCAGTTGCTACTTCGGGACAAACCGTTACTTGGACTAAGTCTGATGCTAACGGTAGTTTTGCTTCTGCTACTTCAACAACCAATGCTAGTGGGATTGCTACGGTGGTTTTCACTTCGCATACCGTTTCAGGTACTGCTACAACCGTGACAGCTACTACTTCGGCTATTTCTGGTACTTCTGCTTCCATCACCACGGTCGCGGGTACTGCTAGTAAGTACATCGTTACTTCTTCGTCTTCTTCTCCGGTGGCGGGTGCTACCGTAACCATTTCGGCTCAGTTAGCCGATGCCAATGACAATCCAGTTGCTACTTCGGGACAAACCGTTACTTGGACTAAGTCCAACGCCAATGGTAGTTTTGCTTCTGCTACTTCAACCACCAATGCTAGTGGGATTGCTACAGTTGTATTTACTACACATACTGTGGTTGCTACTGCTACAACTGTAACAGCGACTACTTCGGCTATTTCAGGCACTTCGGGAACGATTACTACCGTGGTAGGGGCTGCTACAAAATACATTGTAACCAGTAGTAATTATTCTCCGGTTGTTGGTGGAACAGTAACCATTACCGCACAATTAGTAGATGCTAATAATAACCCGGTAAGCACTCCAAGCCAAACAATCACTTGGACTAAGAGCAATCTCAATGGTTCATTCTCTTCCGCAACTAGCACTACAAATGGAAGTGGTATTGCAACGGTAACATTTACAGCACATACGGTTGCCAATACGGTTACAACTATTACGGCAACGGACAATAATAACTTAACAGGTACTACTCCAAATATTACATCAGATGCAAGTGGCGCTTCTAAATTAGTCGTATCCAATATTGCAGGTCAAACTGCAGGAACAGCCTTTGCTGTTACGGTGACTTTAACAGATAATAATGGTAACGTGGTCAATGCAACCGCGGATGCTACTGTTACTTTAACCCGTAAAACAGGTACAGGTACTTTAGGTGGTACTTTAACTGGAACTATCACAAGTGGTTCTAGCGCAGTAACCATCTCTGGAGTAACTTATACCAAAGCAGAAACGGGTGTAGTCTTAACGGCTACAGGTTCTGTGGCTGGTAATGTCAATGGTAAAACAGGTGATTCCAATGCATTCTCTGTGGTGGCTGGTGCTGCTGCTAAATACATTGTAACAAGTAGTAACACTTCTCCAATTGCAGGAACTACAGTAACTATTACGGCACAATTAGTAGATGCAAATAATAATCCTGTCACTACTTCAGGTAAAACCATTACTTGGTCGAAAAGTGATGCCAACGGATCATTCTCATCAGCAACTAGTACAACCGACGCTAATGGTACTACAACAGTAACATTTACTACACACACAGTTTCAGGTACATCAACTACCATTACAGCAACCGATAATACTAGTTTAACTGGTACTTCAGCTGGATTTAGCTCTATTGTTGGTTCTGCAACTAAATTAGTCGTTTCTACTATCGCGCAACAAACGGCTGGTACTGGATTTACAGTAACGATTACTTTAATTGATGCCAATGGTAATCCGGTGAATGCAACAGCTGATGGCTCCGTAACTTTAACCCGTAAAACAGGTACAGGTACTTTAGGTGGCACTTTAACTGGAACTATCACAAGTGGTTCTAGCGCAGTAACTATTTCAGGTGTAACCTATACCAAAGCTGAAACGGGGGTAGTATTAACGGCTACAGGTTCTGTGGCTGGTAATGTCAATGGCAAAACAGGGGATTCTAATGCATTTACCGTGGTGGCTGGGGCAGCTACTAAATACATAGTAACAAGTAGTTCCACTTCTCCTGCGGCTGGTGGAACCGTGACTATTACGGCACAATTATTAGATGCTAATAATAACCCGGTAAGCACTTTGGGTAAAACCATAACTTGGTCGAAGAGCGATGCCAATGGTTCATTCTCATCCGCGACTAGCACTACGGATGGTAGTGGTACAGCCACTGTCACATTTACTACTCATACGGTTGCTGGAACTTCAACGACAATCACAGCAACAGATAATAACAATTTAACAGGTACCACGGCAACTATCACTGCTGGTTCTGGAGGCGCTACCAAATTAGTAGTATCCAACATTGCAGGTCAAACTGCAGGAACAGCCTTTGCTGTTACGGTGACTTTAACAGATAATAATGGTAACGTGGTCAATGCGACTGCCGATGGAACTGTTACTCTTTCTCGTAAAACGGGGACGGGTACGTTAGCTGGAACTCTTATTGGAACTCTTACTTCTGGTTCTAGTGCAGTAACCATCTCGGGCGTAACTTATACCAAAGCAGAAACGGGGGTGGTCTTAACCGCTACTGGATCTGTTGCTGGTAATGTCAATGGTAAAACAGGGGACTCTAATGCTTTCAATGTAGTAGCTGGTGCAGCAGATGCTACCGCTTCTACTTTAACACCTACTTCGGCTAGCATTACTGCTAATGGTTCTAGCACTCAGGTGTTAACCCTTACTGCCAAAGATGCCAATGGAAATAACTTAACTGCTGGTGGCGCTACGGTAACCATCACCAAATCTTCTGGTACAGGATCCATTGGCTCTGTCACGGATAATGGTAATGGTACATATACCGCTACTGTCACCTCTCCAACATCTGCTGGTTCAGGTGTCTTTGTGGCTACCTTAGGGGCTGCTGCCGTGAAAAGTGGTACTGGTTCTCAAACTCAATCTACCATCACGTATACCGCTGGTACTGCTACCAAATTGGTGGTAACTAACATCGCTCAACAAACGGCTGGTACTGGATTTGCTGTAACAGTTACTTTAACTGATGCCAATGATAATCCTGTGAATGCTACAACTAATGGAACAATTACACTAACCTTAAAAACAGGTACAGGTACTTTAGGTGGCACTTTAACTGGAACTATCACAAGTGGTTCTAGCGCAGTAACTATTTCAGGTATAAGCTATACCAAAGCAGAAACGGGTATTTCATTAACTACCACAGGTTCGGGTACAGGAAACGTTTCAGGCAAAACAGGAGATTCTAACACATTTAGTGTGGTTCCTGGAACAGCTTCTAAATACATAGTAACTAGCAGTTCTACCTCACCTGCTGCCGGAGCAACTGTAACCATTACGGCACAATTAGTCGATGCTTACAATAACTCAGTAAGCACTTCAGCTAAAACAATTACTTGGTCGAAAAGTGATGTAAATGGTTCATTTTCATCTGCAACTAGCACGACGGACGCAAGTGGTACAGCAACGGTAACTTTCACTTCACATTCCGTTGCAGGAACAACTACTACTATTACAGCAACAGATAATAACAATTTAACAGGCACCACAGCAACTATCACTGCTGGTTCTGGAGGCGCTACTAAATTAGTGGTATCCAACATTGCAGGTCAAACAGCTGGATCGGCTTTTGCCGTTACAGTTACTTTAACAGATGCTAATGGAAATCCTGTCAATGCTTCTACCAATGGAACAGTTACTTTAACCTTAAAATCAGGAATCGGTACCTTAGCCGGAACGCTTACAGGAACCATTAATGCTGGTTCTAGTGCAGTAACGATTTCCGGAGTGACTTATACCAAAGCAGAAACTGGTGTAGCCCTAACAGCTACTGGTTCTGGCTCAGGTAATGTCTCTGGTAAAATGGGAGATTCTAATTCATTCAGTGTTGTTGCGGGTGCAGGTGCAAAATACATCGTTACTAGCAGCAATACATCTCCTACGGCAGGAGGTACTGTGACCATTACTGCTCAATTGGTAGATGCCAATAATAATCCTGTCGCAACTTCCGGTAAAACAATTACTTGGTCGAAGAGCAATGCCAATGGTTCCTTCTCATCGGCAACAAGTACCACAGATGCTAATGGTACAGCTACGGTCACCTATACCACGCATACGGTTTCAGGTACATCAACGACCATTACGGCGACAGATAATAATAACTTAACAGGTACTTCTGCTGGATTTAGTTCTGAGGCAGGAGCTGCTTCTAAATTGATTGTTAGTACTATTGCTAGTCAATCAGCAGGAACAGCATTCCCTATCACCATCACACTAACTGATACGAATGGTAATCCAGTGAATGCCACCGCCAATGGAACGGTAAGTTTGACTTTGAAAACAGGTACAGGCGCTCTAAGTGGAACATTAACAGGAACCATCAATGCGGGATCTAGTGCTGTAACCATTTCGGGAGTAAGCTATACCAAATTAGAATCAGGAGTTGTGATAACAGCAACAGGTTCTGGTTCTGGAAATGTCAGTGGTAAATCTGGAGATTCTAATGCATTCAATGTCAATGCAGGAGGCGCCAATAGATTTATCATCTCTACCATTACAGATAAGATTGCTTTAAATGCATTCTCATTAACTGCAACTTTAGTAGATGCTAATGACAATCTTGTGAATGCCGATGTAAACACCACGGTAACGGTCGGTATAAAAACTGGTACAGGTACTTTGGGTGGAACACTGACAGGATCACTACTTAGTGGTAGTTCTAGTGTCACTATTTCTGGCATTACCTACGATAAAGTAGAGTCAGGCGTAGAATTAAAAGCTACAGCTTCAAGTGCTGGAAATACCCATGGAAAAATTGGTCATTCAAATGCATTCTCTGTCAGTGCAGGTATAGGATCAAAAATCAAGTTAAGTCCACTAAGTAACTATGTGGCAGGTACTAGTCAAACGATAACGGCTACCTTAACAGATGAAAATGATAATACTGTTTTAGCTACGGCTAACAGTACCATTACGTTGAGTGTTAAAACAGGTACAGGTACTATTTCGGGCACTTATACTGGTATTATTCTTGCAGGGACAAATTCGGTAACCATTACTGGAATTTTGTATAATAAAGCAGAAACAGGCATAGTTTTGCGTGCAACAGGTACAGGAGTAGGTTCCAATGTCAATGGAAAAGTAGGTGATAGCAATGCTTTCACGGTGAGTCCAGGCCCATTATACAGGTACTTTATTTCAGGCTTAACTAGACAAGAAGCTGGAACGACCCAAACTGTTACTATCAGAGCCCTAGATCAATATGATAATGTGGTGTTATCTTATGTAGGCTCCAAACCAATCACTTTTACAGGAGCTACAGCGGCCTCTGAAATCTATAAACCAAGTGCTGGTGCACCTAATAATACACCAACTTCAATCGGTGGCGGAACAGGGACATTGAACCAAACGGTGAAAAAGACAAATCAGACGACAACGTCTACTACCATTAATATCAATGCCACAGCAGCTGGAAATACAGTAATTCAAAACCCCGGCTCGAATATCATCAGCCTCAATGCCACGGTTAGCACCTTAGCTGAATTTGGAAGTACCGTTAATTTAACCTTTACCAATGGTCTCGCTAGTGCGGTGATCATATTATACAAAGCGGAAACAGCTATCATTTCAGCAACAGACGGAGTCGTTAACACGCCAAAAGAAGGGGAATTGCAAGTGGAAGTCGTGAGTTCTAGCTTCGCGAAATTAGAAGTTACTTTGGCTCCTCAACAGGTCGTTGGACAACCTTTAGTGGGTTCATTAAAAGCGCTTGATCAATATGGCAACGTCGTGAAAAACTTTGATGCCTCTCAAAATAATATCACCATTGTGGTGAACAATTTGACTGGTGTAGTAACAGGTTTATCAGGTACTATTAAATTGACCAGCCCTACTGACTTTGTCAATGGAGTTGCTGACTTTTCTTTATTGGGAGTTAAATACCAAGGTGGTTCTGGTAATGGAGGATTCTCCTTTACACCAAGTACAGGTTCAGGTGTTCAAGCAGAAAATATCGTGGTAGTAGCAGATGATGTGGACGGCGATGGCGTTTCTGACGAAAAAGAAACAACGGATGGTACAGATAAAAATGACCCTTGTTCCTATTTGGTGGCTAGTCAAGATTTCTCTAAAACAAGCCTTACTTGGAAATCTGCTGACTGCGACGGTGATGGCACGACCAACGGAACAGATGCTGCTCCGCTGAACTCTTGTATCGGTGGTATACCAGGTTATATTCCTGTCAAAGGTTCATTAGGTTACCAACGTTACTTCTTAGGTGATTGTGACGGTGATGGTATTACCAACGACATGGAATGTTATGGAGGATATACTGGAGGAACCGTTTGCCAAGACTTTGATAGTGATGGAATTCCAAACTCTCAAGATCCAGATTCTGATAATGATGGAATTTGGGACATCATTGAAAAGAATATTGATAGCGATGGAGATGGAGATGCCAATTACCTTGATCTAGATTCTGATAATGACGGAATTTTAGATGCCATGGAAAAAACCAGCGATACCGATTCAGATGGTATTCCCAATTATTTAGATACCGATTCAGATGGTGACGGTATCCTCGATGCATGGGAAGCTACGAATAGTACACGTGGGGTAATTGATACCAATTACGACGGACGTGTGGATATCAATGGGGCTGCACCAGATGTTAATGGAAACGGTTTAGTTGACTTCTTAGAATCCAATCCTGCTCCAGTACCCGATACTGACAAAGACGGGACACCAGATTATTTAGATCTTGATTCTGACGGAGATGCCATTAATGATCAAGTAGAATCAACCAGTGATAGTGATAAAGATGGTAAACCCAATTACCGTGATAAAGACTCTGATGGAGACTGGTTGGGTGATACTGATGAACGCGACCGTGATAACGATGGCGACGGAATTCCCAATTACTTGGATCTTGATTCAGATGGCGATGGTATTCCAGATGCATGGGAAGGCAAAAATAAATGTGCGACCTGTGATAATAGAAATGATGATAATGATGACGGATGGGATGATCGCGGGCAATACAAAGCCTTGATTGATACCGATAAAGACGGCTCTCCAGACTTCTTTGATTTGGATTCTGACAATGACTGTATTCCAGATCGAATTGAATTGGGTGGCGACTCAGATAGTGATGAAATCCCTAATTTCAGAGATTCCGATTCTGATGGAGATGGAATTCCGGATAAAGTAGAAAGTGTGGTTTGCGAAAATCCAGTAGATACCGATAAAGATGGAATTAAAGATTTTGAAGATCTCGACTCGGATGGAGATGGCATACCGGATTCCCTTGAAGCAGGGGCCAATCCAGGTACACCTGTGGATTCCGATAAAGATGGCTTAGCCGATTACCGTGATACCGATTCTGATGGTGACGGTATACTGGATATCTATGAAGCTGGAAATAATCCCAAAAATCCGGTGGATTCCGATAAAGATGGTATAGCTGATTACTTAGATCTAGATTCAGATGGTGACAGTATTTCAGACCAAATTGAAGGCGGCGCCGCAGGATTCAAACCATTGGATAGTGACAATGACGGCATAGAAGACTATCGTGATTTAGATTCAGATAATGATACTATACCAGATAAAGTAGAAGTTGGCTCTAGTCCTAGCAATGCTTTAGATTCAGATCAAGACGGAAATTATGACTTTAGAGATCCAGATTCTGACGGAGATGGTTTACCAGATAAGGTTGAAGTAGGACCAGATGTAAACAATCCTATGGATACAGATAAAGATGGTAAAGCTGATTATATCGATACAGACTCTGATAATGACAGTATCCTTGACCGTTTAGAGGTAGGTTCTGACCCTAAAAAGCCCGTAGATAGCGATGGCGATGGCTTACCAAACTACCGAGATGCAGATTCAGATAATGACACCATCCTTGATAACTTTGAAGTCGGTCCAGATGCATTAATCCCCTCTGATTTTGACAAAGACGGTATACCAGATTATATAGACAATGATTCAGATAATGACACGATACCAGATAAAGTGGAAGTTGGTCCTAACCCTGCCACTCCTTTAGATACGGATAAAGATGGATTCTTTGATTACAGAGACACCGATTCTGATAACGATGGCTTATTAGATAAAATAGAAGCGGGTTCAGATCCGAATAGACCCATAGATTCTGACAAGGATGGCTTACCAGATTACCGAGATGCAGATAGCGACAATGATGGTATTCCTGATAAAATTGAAGTAGGCAAAGATTCCAATAATCCTGTGGATACTGACAGAGATGGAATTCCCGATTTCCGTGATATAGATAGTGATAACGACGGCACACCAGATAGCATTGGAGCTGGATCTAACTTAAATACGCCATTGGATACAGATAAAGATGGTATATATGATTATGTAGATCCAGATGATGATAATGATGGTATCCCGGATTTATTAGAAGATGATTTGAATTATGGAGCTATGCCAGATTGCGATAAAGACGGCATTCCAAACCGCTTGGACCCTGATACTTGTGATACTTTTGTACCTCAAGGAATATCGCCAAATAATGACGGATTTAATGATAAATTAGTGATTCCTGGCATCCTAAACTTCCGTAATAGATTAAGCATCTATAACCGTTGGGGAGATTTAATATTTGAAACAGATAACTATAAAAATGATTGGGGTGGAGAAAGTTCCACTAACAATGTGTTAACAATTGATAAAAAATTACCAGATGGTGTTTATTATTATGTGGTTGATTTCTTTGGAGTAAAACCAAATATCTCATCTTACGTATTCATCAGTCGCACCGCACTGGATAGGTAACATACTCCTAGATTAATTAAAAAACGAGGGCATTAAGTCCTCATTTTTTTTGCTCAAACAAAAATTGTATTACCATTCTTTTTTATTTAAAGGATTAAGCCCTTACATTTAAAGTAATTTGTGATTTGTCTATTATTTAAAATAGCATTCTATTAGCTAGTTTCTCATCTACTATGGTTTCCCCGACTCCTAAAAACCTGTATAGCCTGATATTTTTTAATTCCATTACCCCCATTTCTAAAGATTTAAAAGAATATTTGTCTAGTAACATGAAAAGTCATAGTTTCAAGAAAGGGGAATTAATTTGCAAAGCAGGAGAACCTTTTAGCCATTTACATTTAATCAAGAAAGGCTTAGTTCGGGGTTTTTACCAACATGGCACCAAAGAAATTACCCAATGGGTTGACTGGGAAAATCATGTGTTCACTTCCGTAGGTGGGTTTTTCATGCGAACACCTTGTAAAGAAAATATTCAAGCCATGGAACCTACGCAAACGGAATCGTTACATTTTGATGATTTACAGTATTGTTTAAAACACTTCCCAGATATGTCCACCATCTATCGGGCACTGTTTGAATTCTACTTAGTTTCTGCGGAAGAAAGAGTTTATATTTCGAGGATTCCAAGCGCTAAAGACCGTTATGAAGCATTTTTAGCCTCTGGATATGCCGAAAGTATTTCAAGAATTCCCAATAAATACATCGCCGAATTCCTTGGAATTAGGCCTGAAACCTTAAGTCGACTTGCCCAAGATTATCCTGCTATCCTCAAATAAGTCAAATCATGTGAATATTGACAATTGTCAAGCGGACCTATGAATTTTACAAATAATTGAATGTGATTCAAATGATATGATATAATTTCGAAGAACCAAACAACAACTACTAAACGTTTTAGCTAGTTGCTCCGTGTTCTTAATAAACAAACAAAAAAGGAATTTCTTTCTATCTGACTCTAAAGTCCAGCCAGCAAAGTTTATTCCTTTTTTTATGTCAAAACTGGTCTATTATACTGCTTCACAAGCAATTTTCACCTTATTTCAAGGCTATTTCATTCCTAAAATAAAGCTTATACATTCCCTTTTAGTGCTTAAAAGGCCTTTGTTTGATCATACCGCCTTTAGTATCTTTTACACTGGACATGACGACAAAAGCCTCCTTATCAATTAACTCAATCGCATTATTTAAGCGATTTAATTCCAAACGTGTCACAATGGTATAAACAATATCCACATGTTCAGATTCCCCTTTTTTACCAAATCCCTTTTTTCCAGAATAAACCGTAAAACCTCTACCTAATTCCTTTTGGATCATCTCTTTAATGGCATCATGCTCGGTAGAAATGATGGTCACTCCCATATATTCTTCAAATCCCTCCAAAAAAAAGTCCAAGGTTTTAGAAGCAGATAAGTAGGTTACCATGGAATACAAGGCAATTTCCACAGAAAGAAAATAGATGGCCGCTAAAAAGATACAGGCATTTAAGGCTATAATGATATCCCCAATGGTAGTCCCCAATCGCTTACTCAAATAGATGGCCAACACTTCGGTTCCGTCAATCACAGCCCCACCACGAATGGTCAATCCAATACCTGCTCCTAAAAAAAATCCACCAAATAAAGCAACCAATAAATTATCACTAGTGACATCAGGAAATGGGACAAATGCCACCACCGCCGCCAGGCCCGAAATAGCAAAAGCTGTCTTAACGGCAAAAGTCTTTCCCATGACTCGCAAACCAAGAAGTACAAAGGGGATATTGATGATGATTAACAAAAATGCTAGAGGTAATTTTGTTACATTGGTCAATAAGAGCGATATTCCCGTAGCACCACCATCAATAAAATGGTTGGTTAATAAAAAACCTTTAAAGCCAAATGAGGCTGAAAAAATTCCTAAAATAATCAGCACAATGTCTTTTAAAAACGACTGATTACGGCTTTTGACACTACTATTTTTATCGGGCATAGGCTCACTCTTTTAGTATTGAACAACAGGGTAAAAATCCAATTGGATGAATCTCATCATTAAATGAAACAGCAGAAATCCCCTCCCTGTTCCATTTTTCCTCAGCAAATCGATTCTATTTGAAGCAGAAAAATGGGAATCTTCCCTAGTTATCTTAGAATCAACATGCTATCAATTAGACAATACGCTAAGCATTTACTTGCATGTGTGTATTTTAGCCAAAAGGCAGTCCCTATTTCTGGAAATCTACCCTGTCAACGCCTAATCGCGACTATTATTCTATGGCTTCCCAACAATTTCTTGGCAGAAAATTGGACTATTTTACCAGTAAATAAGTAAAAATATTCCTAATTTTCTCTAAATTAGGGAAATAAGAACCCAAAGACTAATCCCAAAAACCATATGAAAAAGAAAATCTTAATGGCTCTCATCATCCTTTTGGTTGGTATACAATTTATCCACCAAGAAAAAAATGAATCCAACGACGAGACATACGCTATCTCTACTAAATACTTAGTACCTGAAAACGTCAATCATATTTTACAAGTGGCATGTAACGACTGCCATTCTAATAAAAGTACTTATCCTTGGTATAATAATATACAGCCAGTGGGATTTTTCTTAACTCATCATATCAATGATGGGAAAAAGCATTTAAATCTCTCCACTTTTACCAAATTACCTATCGCGGTTCAAAATCATAAATTAGAAGAAATTGCGGAAACCGTGGAAAAAAAAGAAATGCCATTGGAGTCCTACACGTATTTAGGACTACATAAAGAAGCTAATCTAAGCAAAGAGCAAAGAGAAATCTTACTCACTTGGGCCAAAGCACAAATGGACAGCCTAAAGGCACATTATCCGGCAGATAGCTTGGTAATGAAGAAAAGAAAACAATCTTAAACAGGCTATTCATATAACTACTTATATGAATTCTAGCACAGAATAAAGGATATAAATTTCTATATTGAAGGGAAAATGCATGGCCTCAGAACCATCATTTTCCCTTTTTTTGCTCTAAACCTTTTAAACGATGATTAAGCGATGAGAAGAAGTTTTTTCCTCGGCATTCTCTTGTGTTTCTCCCTGGCCACTAGTCGTGCTCAAACCTGGATTGATTCCTTAGACCGATATGGACGAGAGGTCTATATGCCTGCCGAAAAATACGTTTGGGATTGGGGCCAAGCCACTTTTTTGAATTCTCTGATTCATCTATATCAAACAAAACCAAACTCTGAAAAAGCTCCCTACCTACAATACATACGCACCGCGATGGATAAAACCTATGATGCTGCAAACGGTAAACATCCCAATGCCATCGCTTCGGGAATAGGTATGGCATTTTTAGCACGTGTCACCAAAGAAGAAAAATATAAAATAAAAGCTCAAGCCATTTATCAAGATTATCTGAATGCCCCTAGATCCAAAAACGGAGGCATTTCTCACCGAACAGAAACCGTGGAGCTATGGGATGATACGGTATATATGCTGAATATGTTTTTGATGGAAATGTATCGTGCCTCCGGTGAAGAAAAATACCTAGCACATATGTACACACAAATTAAAGCTCATAGTCAATCCCTCGCTAACCCCGAGTCGGGACTTTGGGTACATGCCTGGGATGACGATGACCAAGATTTTGATGATGGCTGCAGTGTGGTGGGTTGGCCCAACAAAAAGACAAGAAAAAGTAGTGAATACTGGGGCCGAGCGAATGGCTGGGTCACCATGACCTTAGTAGATGTTTTAAGCAACATCAGCCCGAAATCCAATTACTATGAACCATTAAAAAAGGAATTTCTGGCCATCATGCGCACTTTACCCTCTTTGCAAAACAAACAAAGCGGGCATTGGTACCAGCTTTTGTTATATCCACAAGATGCTAAAAACTGGGAGGAAAGTTCTTGCACAGCCATGTTTGCTTATTCCATGGCCAAGGGCATAGAAATGGGCCTCTTGCATTCCAAGGACTATATGCCTTCTATTCATTTAGCCTATCATGGTTTAAAAAAATATAGTTTGGTGCAGCCCAAAGGCCCCTATTTATGCCCCAGTCGAGTATCAGGTGGAACTTGTGTGGGGATGAAAGAATACTATTATGGAAGACCTATTGTGGAAGGTCAAGGTTTTGGCATAGGTTCATTTATCATGTTTGCTTTGGAATATCAAAAAATACCTAAACCCTAAAAGTCACATGAAAAGAAGAAAATTTGTTCACATGGGAGCGCTAGGTTTAGGAACTTTGTCGAGTTGGAATATGGCTTATGCCACAAAGATCAAAGAGGAAAAGCCCGCTTGGCTACGTAAAATTATCCTTCAAAATGACCAGGATTTCCCTCGATATGAAGCACTCAGAATTAGCAATCAAAACCATCCGTATTTTGGAGGTTTCAAAGATGGTGATGACATCCCAAATCCACAAACTACGGGCTATTATGTACTAAAAGTAGCCTGTGCCGTTATAAGTCCAGAATCCAGCCTTTACCAATCTACAGCCCACGTGGAAAAGGCCATACAGGCAACCAACTGCCTATTAAACATGCAACACGCTGATGGTACCATCGACTTATTGAGTACCAATTTCCACTCTCCCCCAGATACGGCATTTAGTGTGGAAAAACTATGTGTAGCCTACGTTTTGTTACAAAAAAACAATCAAGAAAATCGCTATAATCCCCTCCTGAATCCCTTAGAAACATTCTTAAAACGATGTGGGGAGGCCTTAGTTGTAGGAGGCATCCACACCCCTAATCACCGCTGGGTAGTTTCAGGGGCTTTGACCAAACTGTATCAAATCTGGCCAGATCCAAGGTATAAAGCTCGGGCCGAGCAATGGCTGCAAGAAAATATAGACCAAGATCCAGATGGCCAATACACGGAAAAAAGTGCCGGTATTTATTCCGCCATCATCAACAAAGCCCTCATTGCCATTCACCATGGATTCAACAAACCCGCTCTCCTAGACGTGGTGCGTAAAAATCTAGAAATGACCTTATTCTACGTCCATCCAAATATGGAGGTAGTGACTGATGCGTCTAACCGACAGGATAAAGGCGCCATCAATATGTTTGAAAATTACTATTATGGCTATCGCTATTTAGCCCTTGTAGATAAAAATCCGCGTTTTGCTGCTATGTGCAGACTGATTGAAGAAGCTTATTTTCCGAGGATTGGCACGCATATAGAAAACTTTTTGGATGAACCCTTTTTATGGCAGGAACTCCCCGCTGGTAATAGCATCCCTACGAATTACGTTAAATCCTTCCCTTATTCTGGCTTAGTCCGTATTAGGCGAGAAAATTGGGACGCCACAATACTCGTCAACAACCCGAATTTCCTGACATTTCATCACGGGAATGCCATGCTACAAGGGCTACGAATAGCCGCATCTTTTTTCGGTAAAGGGCAGTTTCAATCCAATGAAATCAAACAAGTAGGAAATGCTTGGATACTCCAACAAAAACTAGATGGGCCTTATTTCCAGCCTCACCAAAAAGAGCGGATAGATCCTAGCGGGGATTGGGAAAAAATGCCTCGCAATCAACGTAAACAAAGTGAAATTCAATACCTGGAAACGAGCATCAAATTGGAGGAAATCTCAGGGGGAATAAGTGTTGACATAGATATGAAAGGAACCGATGGCGTTCCTGTCAGTTTGGAACTTATCTTTAGAGGGGATGGAAGATTTGAGGGGGTCATACCCAGTGGGAAAGAAAGCAATGCCTATTTATTGAAAGAGTCGGAAGGGAAATATATCCTAGGAGAAAACTCCATACGTTTTGGACCAGGCAGAGCAGAACACAAGGCCATTCATTTACGAGGAGGATTACCTTTTGCCCAAGCACCTTCTGTGTATATCACAGGATTCACTCCTTTTTCTCATAAGCTATTGATCCGACAATAATCCATAAGACGATGAACATATATTGAGCCATTATACCTTTGCCTACATCAGGTTAAGGCAAAGGATATTTATGGTAATCGCTGCCCCTCCAATGTCGCTACTTTATGCTCCAATTTTTGTCGCATTTGTGTCATTATATGTTGGTACTTAGCCACCCCTGCTAAGTTCTTTTTCTCTAAAGGATCCAGCCTCAAATCATACAGTTCTTCTCGATCCAAGTGGTCCCGATAACGGAAATATTTCCAATGTTTGGATCGGATCCCTTCACTGGATGCAATGATTTTAACCTTCCAAAGATGCTCCACTAAAAACTCATTTCTCAATTTGGCAGGATTTTTGCCCCGTGCATACGTGGCTAAATTTTGCCCTTGCCAAGTGCTAGGAATCTGGATACCAGCAAAGCCAAAAATGGTTGGAGCTATATCAATGTTAAGAACTTCATCTTGAATGTCTCGGTGCAAAGGCTTTCTCGGATCATATACAATCAAAGGTACCCGTAGAGAGTTATCATACATCAACCATTTGTCCGCCAATTGTCGCTCACCCAAAAAATACCCGTTGTCTCCCATGACTATGATGATCGTATTCTTATCCAACCCCTTTTCCTCCAGCATTTTTCGAATCTTGCCAATCTCCAAGTCCACCCCAGAAATCATGCGGTAATAACCTTTCACACTTCTTTGGTATTTTTCTGGTGTGTCAAATCGCCAATGCCAGCGCGTTCTATTTTCCCCTGTTCTAACATATTCAGGTTGCGCTAAAAAATCAGCCTCGGTGGCCATGATGGGTGGAGCAATAGTCACATTTTGATACAAATGATCTACTTCTGCTTGCCAAAAATACTGTTGTTCGGAGGGGTCATGGGCATGAGGAGCTGAAAAACTGAGCGATAAACAGAAAGGTTTATCCTTGGGAGCTTGGGCAATAAAATCCATGGCTTTTTGGCCGGTATACCGACTTAAATGCACCGAATCCTTACCTAAAGTCTTATAAAAATAGCCCCGATAATCCTTCAACTTATCATTACGATCATAGCTTTCTCCCTGATCAAATAAGGATGAAAAAGAAGCATATTGTATCCCAAACTTACCATAAAAGCCCGTATAATATCCAGCTTGCTTCAACAGGGCAGGATAGGATTGGGCCACATAGGCTTGCTTGATGTCTCCTTGCCCGAAGGTATATTGATGCGTTCTTTCATACATTCCTGTGATGATACTAGCCCGACTGGCCGCACAAATGGGTGTGGTAACAAAGGCATTTTTAAAGTAGATTCCTTTGCTAGCCAAATCATCCATTACGGGAGTTTGAATAACTTTATTCCCTGCATATCCCAAAGCATCCCAGCGATGGTCATCTGTTAAAATGAAAATGATATTAGGCTGTTTTGTTTGAGATATTCCCCAAAATGGCAGCAATAACAAGACAAAAAAGATCCAATTCTTCATGTTTACTTTGTGTTTTGAGGATAACCCGTTGACAAATCTCGGATCGGAATTCCTTGATAATTGACCTTTTGGTAGGGAACAGTCTCCGTTTCATCAATCAAATAATTCCATTGTTTAACATAAAAAAGACCCGACTTAAACTCGTCCTTTCTTTTTTTCAATTCCAGTAGCAGAGCCTTATCCATTTTGCTTTGAACGTGCTTGACAGAGGCTTGATTCACCAAATTAGTTAATTGGAATGGGTCATTTTGATTATCGAACAAAAGCCAAGGACCTTGTAAATCTTTGACATAAGTATATCGGTCAGAAACCAGACCTCGGTATTCCCTTCCCCCTTTAGCTCGGGTCCATTGACCAAAAGGCTGTACACAAGAAATCAGGGTATATGTAACATCGTCTTTTTTCTTGCCCTTTAAAACCGAAGAAAAATCCCGCCCTTCCACCGTTTTAGGCACTTTCAAATGGCTCAATCCCAAGAGTGTGGGCATGATATCGGGCGTATTCAATAAGACATCCACCTTTTTCCCTTTCTTCCCAAAGGCCTTGGGGTAATGCAATAAAAACGGAACTCTTATACTCTCCTCATAAGGTTGTTGTTTATTCCAAGCGCCATGTGAACCTAATAAATCACCGTGATCTGAAGAGAAAACCACAATGGTATTTTCTTCCAACCCTTGCTCCTTTAAAGCTTGCCACATTTGACCTACGCAGTCGTCAATGGCCGTCATGTGCGCATAGTAGCCCCGCGCATCTTTGATTACTTTTTCTCTATTTGCTGCAGGCACATTGTCTCTCAGCTTAATCTCAGCATTTTCATACATTTTACGGTATTTTTCTGGTGCCGTTTGATAAGGGTCATGTGGGGATCCTATCGAAATAAAGAGCATAAAAGGCTGAGATGTCTTCGACTGAGATTTTAAGTACTTAACCACATCTTCCGATTGGGCGATGGCGTCATAAGTTTCCCAGGTTTTTTTGGCTGGGGATTCTCCCGAATAATACTCCGAATGGTTATAATCGTGTGTGCATTCCAAAGCTTTCCAATAGTCAAAACCTTGTCGGCGCGTCACGGGAATATACGAGCTTCGACCATGTCCATCCATGTGCCATTTACCAATATAACCTGTTTGATAACCTGCCTGCTTATATATTTTGGCAATGGTTGTCCGATTGGAATCAAGTAATACATCATTCATAAAAACCCCATGAGTCAATGGGTACTGGCCTGTAATTAAAGACGCTCGGTGGGGGGAACAAACGGGCATACCGGATACCGTTTTACGCAAATTGAGACTTTCCTTTTCTAGTTGGTCCAAATGAGGTGTTTTCACCACCTGATCTCCCGCATAACCGGTGGATTGAGCCCGCCATTGATCAACCAAAATGTACAGAATATTGGGTTTTTTAGACTGAGCGGACAAGGGAAAATATCCAAGGAAGATAAATAGATAAAACAATAGTTTTTTCATAAATGTAAGTATAAGATTAAAACTAAATTAATACCCTGGATTCTGATCAATTTTATTAATTGAAACTTCTGAAACGGGAATTGGAGCAAGTAATTTATTTGTATTTAATGTAAATGATTCTGGGTAAAGAAAGACCTTTGATGCCTTTTCTCTGATTCCATGAGCAGCCATTACCTCAACAGCCTTCCCTGTACGTTTTAAATCATACCATCTTTGATTTTCAAAACAAAACTCGGTTTGCCTTTCTTTAGCAATTATTACACGGACTTCTTCCAAATTATTTGTAGCGAGAGGCTTTACCAAACCCGCCCTATTTCTAACCAATTGAATATAAGGAATTGCATCTGAAGTCCTTTTTAATTCATTTAATACCTCTGCATACATTAACAACACATCTGAATATCTAAGTATAGGCAAATTGTCTCCACATCTTGCATCAGGAGCAGAAATAGGTGCCTTATACTTGCCGCAATAGGGAATAGGCTTCACTTTATTATCCCAATCTAAACCCACCCAGATTCCTATAGAAACCTCTTTGCGCTTATCTCCTTCTTCAAAAGCATTGATTAAATCCTGAGTAGGCTGGTTCCATCCCGCTGCTACAATATTAACATTGGGACGGTTTGTAATAGCGCCACCAGAAGTATGAGGGGCAAATGTGAAAATAAATTGATTGGATAGCTCTACACTATTTTCGGAATATTGAATAGCAAAGATCGTTTCCTTGAAATCTTTTTTAGAAGGATTAAACAAATCTGCATATACAGGTAATAAGGCATATTTCCCAGAATTTATAACAGAACTTAATACCTTTTCCGCTTCTGTAAAATTTCCTATTGTTAAATATACCTTACCTAAAAGGGCTAAAACAGACATTTCATTGGCTCTCCCATTCTCCTCTACATCTCTAGCTTTACCAAAAGAAAGTGCAGCTTCTTTTAAATCTGCAATGATGCTATCATAAATCTGAGAATCCTTAGACCGCTTTATCAAAACAGCCTCCTGAGAAGTTACAGGATTTAATACGAGAGGGACTCCCCCAAACTGTCTAACTAAATTAAAATAATATAAAGATCTTAAAAACAAGGCTTCCCCTTTACATCTCTCTTTTAATGATGCTTTTGTCCAATTAACATTTGGTCTATCTAGTTCACTTAATAATTTGTTGCAGCGAGTTATACCATTGTAAGAAAGGTTCCAAAACCCTGAATAAGCAATATTATCAGAATTTAAAATAAACTGATCGATAACCCCTTTTGATGCTTCCCCAGTTTTAACATTATTTTGAAAACTGGCATTATCAGAAATCAACTCTGCCAATATCCAATGTTGGTTTTTCTCATAATCTCTCATTGGAACGTAGCATCCATTTGCAAGAAGTGTGAATTCCACATCTGATTGATAGAAGCTTCCTTCGCTCAAGGTTGATTTAGGATAGATTTCGAGAAAATTGTCTTTACACCCTGTTAAAACAATTGTGAATATTAGAAATACATATATATTTTTCATGTCAAGATGCTAAAAATGTCTAATTAAAATGAAAGGTTTACTCCTATTGATGTGGTCGTTGCTAAAGGATAGGAAGACATGTCAAAACCAGGTGAAAGAGTATTGTCAATATTCCTAGATTGAGCTTCTGGATTCGCCCCCTGGTACTTTGTAAACATTGCCAAATTCCTACTAGTTATGTAAATGCGACATGCTTCAAAAAGCTTTGTCCTTTTGATTATAGAAGAGGGAAATGAATATCCCAATGTTACATTGGAAACTCGTAAAAATGTAGCATCCTCCACCCACCGTGAATTTACTCGATGCCCCCAACTCGGAGTCAACTTAGGAACGCCATACAACATAGGGTCTCCGGGATTATCAGCACTTCTCCAGCGGTTAACAAATTCTTTGCTTACATTAAAAAAACCCTGTAAATTATCTGTCGTTTGACGTAATCCATTCATTACTTGACCTCCATATTGGCCATTTAAAATAACTCCCAACGTAAAATTTTTAAATGAAAAGTTATTAGTAAAACCATAAATAAAATCTGGATGAGGATTGCCTATTATCGTATAATCTAAAAAATCACTAATCACTCCATCCCCATTTACATCTTTATATTTAGGATTTCCTTCATATACTTGAGCTGTTTTAACAATATTGGGATTAGCTATGTCTGCGGCCGAATAAACGCCCTCCTGTATAAATCCAAAAAATTGACCAATTGGCTTCCCAACCACGGTTACGTGTGTTGGATTATTATCATTATTGCCAGATAAAACACGATCCCCATTGTCATTTAATGATAGTACCATATTCCTATTGATGGCAACATTCAAGTTCATATCCCAATTGAATTTATTTGCAATTGGATTCGCTCCAATTGAGATTTCAAAACCTCTATTTCTAACCGTTCCTTTGTTTACTATTTGGGAATTAAAACCCGTAATAGCAGGAATTACATCATTCAAAAGCATATTGTTGCTTTCTCTATTATAATAATCCAACGTTAAATTGATTCGATTATTAAACAGCTCAATATCTAGCCCTGTATCCATTTGGTTAGATTCTTCCCAAGTCAAATAGGGATTAGAAACTCCAACAAATGATGCCGCCACTTGATTAGAGCCAAAAATGTACGCCCCTGGATTGATGGAAGCCAAAGAAGAATAATTACCAATATTGTTGTTACCACTTTTACCATAACTGGCGCGCCATTTCAAACTTGAAATCACCTTATTATTCTTCATGAAACCCTCTTCAGATATCCTCCACGCCAATCCTACTGATGGGAATGATGCATACCTGTTTTTTGAACCAAATCTAGATGACCCATCTGACCTAAATGTTGCAGTCACTAAGTACTTATCTGCGAAGGAATAATTAATTCGCCCCAAATAAGAAATTAGGCTCCATGCTTCTACCTGCTCTCCCCAAGAACTAATTGCTTGAGAAGCATTAATCGTTTGAATTAAATCATTTGAATAGGGAGATGCATTTAAACTAATACCACTAGTGCTGCTCTTTTGGGTTGTATACCCTACCAACGCACTAAACCGGTGTCGTTCTATCATTTTATTATATGCCAACGTATTTTCAACCAACCAATTGAAATTTTCTGAACGAGAATTGGATGATCTTCCTGTTCCATTAACTGGAGGAGTATTTGAACTACCTACTGTACTCGGAACAAATTGATTATACTTTGATGAAGCATAAATCGTATTAAGAGATGTTTTGAACTTTAAATCAGGTAATATATTCCACTCAACAAATACCGACCCAAGACTTTGAAATTGTTTTTGAAGTTGAGCTGTTTGTTGAAGTACATATAAAGGATTTGCAAAACTCCATGCGGAATGGTATTTACTTTGTGGAGACTTAATGTAGGGAATCAGTTGTCCATTGCTATCATAGGGGCTCATTAATGGATTCGCCCACAAAGAAACTCCAATGACATCCTCTCTACTCAAGTTGGTATTCGTTCTGTTTTGATTCACAAACGATACTTGTAAATTTCCTCCAACAGCTACTGTTTTACTTAAGTTTGACTCAAATCCTATTTTTCCGCTAAACCGCTCTAAACCCGTGTATTTCAATGCCCCATCCTGCTTAAAATAACCTAAGCTAGCATTTATCTTTGAATCTTGCGTTCCTTTTTGAATACTCAAATTATGTTCTTGAATAGGGGCTGATTGTAATAATAAATCATACCAATCTGTCCCATTTCCTACCAATTGTTCTGGATTTTGATACTCCAATGGATAATCAGAAAGATTCGTTTTTCGGTTTTCCGCCCTTAAAACCGCAATGTCAATTTTGTTTCTTTGTAGATTGACAAATTCTCTTTGATTCATCATTTCTGGTCTTCCTTTTTTAGGCACCATTTGAACCCCAGACATAGAAGAAAAATTAATTTGCAAACGTCCATATTGTCCTTTTTTAGTTGTTATCATAATTACCCCATTGGCTCCTCTAGAACCGTAAATTGCCGTTGAAGAAGCATCCTTTAATACGGATATAGATTCAATATCATTCGGGTTAATTAACAAAAGAGGATTAAAATCTTGATTAAGCCCAGCAGAATAGGGCATTCCATCAATCACATACAAAGGCTCATTCCCAGCACCCAATGATCCACTTCCTCGGATACGAACAGATGTTCCTGCACCCGGTGCTCCAGATAATTGTTGAATTTGAACCCCTGCGACTTGACCAATCATCTTCTGATCTACAGAAGAAACAGGCAGATCTTTGATTGTATTTTGATTAATCGTTGCCACAGAACCTGTTAAATCTTTCGCGCGGGAAGTTCCATATCCAACCACTACAACCTCAGCTAAGGATTTATTCTCTGATTTTAAAATCACATTCAAATTGCCCCGCATGCCTACTTCAATTTCCTGCGTAATATACCCGACAAAACTAAAAACCAAAATTGCTTTATCGTCTGGAATTACAATTGAATACATTCCATCTGCTGCACTTGAAACACCTTTACTTGTCCCTTTAATCAGAATGTTAGCTCCAGGAATAGGGTCTCCTGTTTCATCTACTACCTTTCCCTTGACACTTCTGGCATCCATAACACTTTCCTCTTGCTCCAATTTAAAATTACTAGTATTGGACGAAGAAGGTTCCGGTCTCGCTTTTGTTAATAATATTCTGTTTTCAATTACTTCAAACTCAATGAAATTAGGTAAAAGTATTTGAGATAAAACGGCTGATAATTTAGCCTTATGAATATTCAAATTTAACTTTTGATTAATCTGCACTCTTGTACTATATACAAATTTTACTTCTGCTTGTTTTTCTATTTGACTCAATGCGCTCTTTAAATTGACATTTTGTCCAACAATCGTGATTGATCGATCTAAAACTTCTTGAGCCTGAATTTCACTAGCAAACGAGAATGTCGTACAAAATAATATAAGACATAACTGACCTAAGGTAACTTTCATCATTAGCCACAAGTTTTTTGAATTCAATTGAAGTTTTTTCATAGATTTATACGTTTTTAAATACACATTTGAGAACTATAACCCGCCTCAGATTGGCGTTTGTTACGGGTTATTTTACTTGCAGAAAGAGGATAAACCCTCTTTCTGCTTTTTTTAATTACATCCTTCTCCAGTTATAAAGATTGCAGTGCCTCTTTTTTCATAAGTGGCCCCAATTGATTTACAAATCAAGTCTAATTGTGTAAACATAGATAAACCATTTAAATCAGCTGTAAATTGGCATTCATTGGACTTCGGATTGGTTAAAATAATTTCTACTCCATAGTGTCTGGACATAATAGACAATACATTCAACAAAGGACTTGATTGAAATATTAGCTCCGCTTTAATTACTTCAGAAGCAAGATTTAGTTGAGGATTATCAACTATTGTCGGAATTATATTTTTAGAAGACATATCATAGATCACTTTCTGATTACGTGTTAAAATAACACCGTTTCGATCATTGATTTCACTGTTTTTCTTTGTGTAAACTGACACCTTTCCACTGGCAACCGATACCTCAATTTTATTCTTACTCTCATTTGACTTAATTCTAAAGCTAGTTCCCAAAACTTCTGTAATCAAGTCTCCTGCATGCACAATAAATGGCTTGGAAATATCTCGTTTAACATTAAAAAAAGCTTCCCCAATTAAATAAACTTCGCGCTGTTTAACATTAAAGTGTTTGGCAAAAATGAGTGTACTTTGTGGCTTCAGAATAACCTTAGATCCATCTTCCAAAACCACTTTTTGATCAATGGTTGTCGTATTTTTCAATTCAATCCCTGATTGATTTTTAGCTATTTGATCTGCAATGTTTTGATTATTAAAGAAAAAAAGAACACACATGAAGCAAGCTGCAATTCCAATTGCCCAAATCCCAGATCGGCTCAGCTTCAATTTAGTTGGCTCAATCTTTAACAAAATATTGCTCCAAATTCTTTGCTCAATCATTCCCTTTTCTCCCTCCTTGATGTCTAAATCTAACTTTTCAGGTTGAGATTGAAGCCATTGCAACAAAAGATTTTCTTCTTCAGGGCTGCAATTCCCAGAAAGATACCTTCCAGTTAAAATATGAAATTCGTGCTGTGTCATGCTATAAGTTTGAATCTCCCTAGTTAAGTTTTGAATAATCTTTTAAGTTCTCCTTTAAAAATCGAAGCGATTTGGTAATATGATACTCCACAGCCTTTTCACTTAAATTCAGCTGTTTAGCAATTTCCTTCGTATTTTGATTTTCAAATCGACTCTTCCTAAAAATTGCTGCACTTTTCTCTGGCAATAGGGCTAACACTTTTTCTACGGCACCCGATAAATCAGAAAAATCCACAATATCATCTGTATTAAAATGCAGATCTATTTCTTTTAAAATAATGTGCTCTTGATATTTTCTATAATTAATTTGAGACCTTATAAAGTCATATACTTTATATTTAATGGACAATGTCAGGTATAATTCTAACACCTTAATTTCTACGTTTTCTCTCCTATTCCAGATACTTAAAAAAACATCTTGCACAATTTCTTCGGAATCTTCTTTAACCCCTATTTGATGATAAGCAATACAATAAAGCTTATACCAATACCTTCGGTAAATTTCCTCAAACGCAGCCTTATCAGACCTTGAAAGATTTGATAATAAATCTTCATCATTTAGCATCCTGTAATTCACAAAGAATAAGATTTAATAAGTCAATTACAGTAAAGTCGTACTGCAAGAGAAAAACCCTAAATAAAAAAAGAAAATCTTTAAATATTACCAAAAACTATCTTGCTTCTCCCAACCAGCAAGACTAGTCCAAGCACATAAAAACCAACATCCAGTTGAGCATGATTCTGGCAAATGAATCTCTTGAGCGAATCCATTTTAGATTAAATCCCACCAAAGCCCCTATAAGTTCGTAAACTCACTCTTTAATTGGGCAAGTTTACTTTGTAATGGGCTTATGGTATCTATTTTTAGACCACGGGTAAAGGTAATTTGGTGCGATAAATCCCCATTTTGTATGACAATCCACTCATCGCAGCCATCAAAGCAGACATTACAGGTTTTATATTTCAGTAAATTAAACTGAGACCAATTGACCACATTCTTGATTTCTGCCCATTCTTGGTCGGATAATTTCCTCGACTTCGTTATTTCGGGTTTCAATGAATTCCGAGGGACATAATACACATAACGGACGGTCTGATTCGAGATTTCTAAGGTGTCTATTCCAGCGCCCCAGCCGCAGATATAGCCTGCTTTGATTTTGAAATTTGATTCATTGATAGGATCTGGTGTGGAATTCTTACAAGACAAAATCCCTACACATACACATATAAGTAAACCTAGATTCTTCATAATGTTGTAATAACGTGTATGTTGTAATACGATGAATGAATAGGTTAAATTGCATACAATTCCTTAAAATCAAATCAATATTTCCGCCCCCTACTTCGCCCCAATCAATAAAGCTAATCCGACCACATACAAGAGCAACATCCAATTGAGCATGTTTTTTGTGGAGCTTTTGGCCTTAGCAAATTCCTTCCAAATAAATATTCCCCAAATAGCCGCTACCACAGTGGCTCCTTGGCCCAAACCATAAGAAACCGCTGGGCCTGCTTTTTCAGAAGCCAAAATACTCAAGGCCATTCCAATGAACCAAATGCCTCCTCCTAAAATGCCCATGACATGGTCTTGAAAGGCCCCTTGAAAATAGTCTCCAAATGATACCGCATTTCCCGAAAATGGTTTTTTCATTTGCCAAGTATTGAACAAAAATGAACTCAGCAACACTCCCACGGCAAATAATACCAAGGCCGTGTACGGACTTAATTTACCTACTTCAGGGTCCACAAAATTAGTCGCCATAGAAGCCGCCACATACTTATAAAATAAGCCCATCAAACACCCACTGATGACGGATAAGAATAAACCTTTGCTGGATAGTTTTTCGGAGCCCCCTTCATTCAATTGTTTATACGCTCGAGCATTTAACAGGATGGCCAAAGAAATCAAAGCCACCCCTCCAAAAATCAAGATTGGACTCCCTTGTGGAGCAGCTAGATAATTCACCAATACGCCCAATACCAAAGCTATTCCAATACCCACAGGAAAGGCCACCGACATCCCTGCAATGGAAATAGCCGCCACCAATAAAATATTGGCCCCATTAAAAATCACCCCACCTAGAAAAGCTGAAAATAAATTCTCTTGTGTAGCTTGGTTCAAATCAGGAATAAAACTGCGGCCTTCTTCACCCACACTGCCTAGAGTCAAGGCAAACAAGATGGAAGAAATCAATATCCCTAAAGCATAATCCCAATAGAATAATTCAAATCGCCAATAACTACTGGTCAATTTTTGAGTGTTTGCCCATGAGCCCCAACATAACATCGTTACGATGCATAGCAAAACAGCTGTTAAATAATTTTCGATGATAAACATAACATCCTATTTAGAGGTGGACTTTAAATTTCCCAATCGGTAAAACTGTGCGTTGGTGGATTTTTTCCCCGGAGCATCATACACAATCACATCCATCATGCGCACTTCCTGACCTTCTACGGGATTCAATAGTTTCAAGCGGACTTGGTGCTTACCTGGTGCCAAATCATAATTCCAGGTCAATTCATGTCGACGAGTCGTAAAGGCCGTTGGTAATTGAGCTTTTTCCATCAATTTACCATCCACATATACTTCCATGTCAAAATTGTGATTCGATGTAGATGCCCATTTGGCCGTCTCACCTCTGAGTACAAACCCTTTTCCCGTAAACTCAAATTGGTATTCATCTTTCAATGTCTTTCCTACCCCAATTTTCTGAATTGGATACACCCCATCAAAACTCTTTTCAAAGGCCACGGCTTTAGGTGCTTCCACGGGGATATGTACATTGTCTCCAACGATTTTACCTCCATTTCTCTCAATGTTTTGCAAGGCATGCTTGAGCCCTATGCTATAGACATCTGACAATGACGTGCTCGTATATTTGAAATCGATACCCTCTGCTTCCTTTAAACCCTGTTTCCAGTAGCTAGGAATTTTATCATAGCCTAACATGGTTCCCAGAATTCCTCCAGCAGAAGAAGGATTACAGTCGGCATCTTGGCCACATCGGGTGGTAATTTCCATGGTTTTAGTGAAATCTCCTTGGCCATACAGTAAGCCAATGACCACATAAGCGGAGTTCACAGTCGCATCAATATTAAAAGGAGCAAAAACACCATCTGGGCAACCAATATCCTGAGCCCATTTCTTCTGCACTTCTAGCCAAGTTTTTGTCCAATCGTTGGGGTATTGCTTATGCCAACGTACCACATCCGAGATACATTGGTAGTAAGCACTTTGCTTAGGGATGGTCTTCAATGCCTCTTGAATGATGTGAGGAATATCCTTAGAAACAAAGGCCAAGGTATAGCAGGCCCCTAAAAACACCCCGCCATAATAGCCATCTCCATAATTCATGATATGGCCAATTTTATTAGAAATCTTGGAAGCTACATTGGGCATCCCAGGCGACATCAATCCGGCAAAATCGCATTCAATTTGGTAGTCGATGCAATCCGCATGTGGGTTATTTTTCCAATGCCCTGAAGCTGGCGCTCCAATTCCATGCAAAATATTATACCTACCTGCTTGGTTGGCATGCCAAAGGGCATATCCTGCCTCGGCATAGGCTTTGGCATGTGAAGCAATAGGCGCATCTAAACCCTCTCTTTCAAATACCTCCACAAAAGTCAAATCCATGTACAAATCATCGTAAAGTCCGGCATTTTCCAACATGGTTTTTTTCAAATAGCCATCATACCAAGGAACGGGTTGGTAGGCATCAATCATGGTTCCATTGTAACGGAATTCCATAGGTCCGCCAAAAGTCACACCTATGGTTTGCCCAGCCCATCCTCCTTTGATTTTATCTTGTAGAGTCTGTTTAGAAAGGACAATCGACTTAGACTGTGACCATGCTAAGAAGGGCAAAAAAAGTAATGCCAAGTAGAATTTTTTCATTGTTTTAGGGTTTTAAAGCAAATTTTTGATTCATATAATGGTCCATCAAAATCTCAAGAACTTTCGCTTCTTTAATTTTTATCCCAATAATGGCATTAGGCTTCCCGTCAGAGCTTCGAGTAAATCCTTGTTGGTCTACCGATATATGCCGCTTTTCTGTCTGAAAGAAATCAGGATGTAATAACATGGCAATGGCCACCGGATCAAACAGGGTGGGTGTTTCTTGCCCCCAAAGTTTATAAAGATCCGTTAGGCCATTTGTCAGGGGAGTGTTTTTCTCCTTCAAAATCCGACGGTTTTCAGCGGAAAGTTTCACCTGCAAGGTCACATCGGTACCAGCATAAGTGATTTTAGCACCTGATTGTACAAATTTCTGGGAGGCAGGAACATCCACTTTAACATTCCATTCTGCATTGATGGGTTTCTTTTGATTATACCCTACGTCAAAAGAGCCAAACATGGCATAAATATGTTTCGCTTTTTTTAATATCTGTGGGTCTTTCTCGATAATGTCTGAGAAATTGGTGACAGGCCCCACAGAAAATATGACCACCTCATTCGGGTATTTTTTGATTTGCTCCATGATGAATTCGGCAGCAGGTTTTGTTTGAGCTTGAAGTTTATCAAAACCTTTGGCCCAAGAAAATTGGTCAGCATACCAATTCGCTCTTTTGTCTACATGTGAGGTATTTCTCCCCATAAAAACAGGAATATGGCCTTGACCCGTTTCATGCAACATCTTTAAGGCCAAGCGGGCTCTATCGTCTGTTCTCCCATAACAGGTAGTGATCCCCAAAATCTCCAGCTTATCTTGTTGGGTCAATAAATAAGCCAACGCATAGGCATCATCGATATCATCTCCCAAATCGCAATCAAAAATAACCTTTTGTTTCTTACTTTGGGCCGTCAGAAAAAAGGGGAGAAATAAGAAGAGAAATAGTAATTTTTTCATAGTTGTTCACGGGTTGGCATGGAGGCTTGCGCCCCCAATTGGGTTACAGATAAAGCAGCGGCCTTACAAGCAAAAGCAATAGCTTGATCAAAAGCCATTCCTTCAGAAAGGGCTACGACTAAGGCCCCGTTGAAACAATCTCCTGCAGCGGTGCTATCCACGGCAACTACATGCTGAGCAGGGACATGGCCAAAAGCTCCTTGTGTTTTCCAATAAGCTCCTTTAGCTCCACGGGTAATCACTACGCGTTTCACCCCACGGGAAAGAAAATAGTCGCAGGCCAACGATAAGCTAGCTTCATCCACTGGTCGGATTCCTGTCAAAAATTCCGTTTCTGTTTCATTGGGACTGATGATATCAATATGGGCATACAAAGTCTCAGGTAAAGCACAGGCTGGTGCTGGATTTAATACCACAGATAAGCCAGCATGATGAGCTTTTTCAATCGAATAAATAACGGTTTCTAATGGGATTTCAAGCTGTAACAAAAGCCAATTGCCATTTTGAAAGAGCGAATTGGCTGCTTCTATATCGGAAGGCATGAGTCGGGCATTTGCCCCTGAAGCCACCGTTATACAATTTTCCCCATGAGCGTCCACATTGATTAAGGCTACACCCGATGGTTGTTTCTCATCTTGGCAAATGAATTGGCTGTGTATTCCCTCTAGAGTAAATTGCTTGAGGGCACTTTCTCCAAAAACATCTTTCCCTACTTTGGTAATGAAATAGGTCTCTCCTCCCAATCGAGCAGCGGCCACTGCTTGATTGGCCCCTTTCCCTCCAGGATTCATAAAAAATATCCCTCCTAAAACAGTTTCTCCAGGCGCAGGGAGCCTGTCAGACTGGATGACCATGTCGGTATTGGAACTGCCTATGACGATGATTTTTGCCATGATTACACCCAGGTTTCTTTTTCGATAATTTCCCCACTAGCTTTCACTTTCAGGATCACTTTCTTATCGCCATTGGGTAGAATTTCTTCTTTAATAAACCAATGATCGGCATCAAACTCTTGGTACACCGAAGGTTTAATAAGGCCCTCTTGGCCTCGCCATTCGGGAAGCTGAACAGGTTCCCATAATTTCGTTTTGGCAGAACGATAAGCCGCATCAATGATGGCATTTACTACATAGCCATCATAGAAGGTTTCCATGGGTTTTTCGCCTTTTTCATAGGCATCAAACATATCAGTAAACATATTGGTATATCCCAATTCGTGCGCCTCATCTCCAACAGGAAACTGCCAACCTGAATCGCTTTCTGCCTTTTCTGCCACATAGGATTTACCCGCACCCGAGGTAAACATTTCAAAACCTGTTCTCAAAAATGAATTGATCCAAATGGTTCCCTCGGTTCCCATCACCTCATCACGTAAATCCATGCCTCCACGAAAGGTCCAAGAGACCTCAAACTGCCCTATGGCTCCGTTTTGATATTTCACTAATCCAATGGCATGGTCTTCGGCATCAATGGGTTTCACTTGGGTATCCGCCCAGCACATTACTTCCACGGGTCTAACATCTTTTCCAATGAAATTGCGGGCTATTTCTATGCAATGGCAACCTAAATCTAACACGGCACCTCCTCCCGCTTTTTGAATATCCCAGAACCAATCCGCATGTGGGCCAGGATGTGTTTCTCGGGATTTGGCCCATAAAATACGTCCTAAAGCTCCTGATTGAATCGATTTTAAAGACTTCAAAAATTTAGGGGTATAACAAAGGTCTTCTAAGTATCCAGCAAATATGCCTGCATTCTCGCAAGCTTGAGTCATTCGTAAGGCTTCTTCTGCAGTCCGTCCAAGAGGCTTGGTACAGAGCACCGCCTTTTTGTGTTTAACACATAGCATCACGGCTTCTTCGTGCAGGAAGTTGGGTAAAGCAATCACAACAAACTCAGTAGCCGAATGGGCTATAGCCTCCTCCATATTAGTGGTATAATGCGCTACCTGATAATCCTTGGCAAATCGAATGGCCGTTTCTTCTTTTCGAGCATAGACGACACTAACTTGATCTTTGCCTCTTCGGCCTGTTAATGAATCCGCATAAAATCGTCCTATAAATCCACCACCTAGAATACAAACTTGTGCCATTTTATTTTAAATCTTGTAAGGTTATTTCTTTGTCTTTACTTAAAAAATCCGCTTGATTCACTACCCGCTGACCACTGGCCAATAGGGCCTGATCATCTACCATTTGGACTGGCTCAATGCAGGACGTATGCTTCTCTCTAAAAGGTATATTGTAGGAAAGATTATAAGCCGAAATCACAGACCAACGTGCATGTTCAGATAAATTAGCCTCTGAACGATGTAAAATATTGCTATGAAAAAATAGCACATCACCCGCCTTCAGCTCACAATAAACCAGCTCCGAAACCTTTTCAGCTTCTGTCACAAAATCCATATCAGCCCCTTGTTGCTCTCCGGCAAACAGATGTTCGAATCGCTGCATTTTGTGGGTTCCTTTCAGGACTTGTAAACAACCGTTTTCAATGGTAGCATCTGTCAAAGCCACCATGACAGATATCATGGCTTCTGGAAACAGAAAGCCATTTTTATACCAATAGCCATAATCTTGATGCCATTCCCAAGAACCTCCTACACGAGGTTCTTTTTGCATGACTTTGGAGTGAAAATGACAAACTTCGCCTTCCCCTAATAGAGTTTGAACTCCTTCAACGAGTCGCTTACTGCGCGACATTAATCCAAAGGAATCATCGCCGGCGGTAAACCATAAGGTTAATTTCGTTTTTTTGCCTGATTGGTCATTTAGATCAAAGGCTTGGTTGACCACCGACTGGTCCGTCGCCACCGAATAAAGTAAATCAATCTCTTCTTGAGAGAAAAGTTTGGGCATAATCAAGTAACCGTCTCGATGATACGCCTCTTTTTGTGTGTAAGTAATCATAGTTTAGAATAGATTAAGCTAATATAAGTATTTCTTAAAAAAATCTTATTTTATCTATCCTGATTACTAGAAAACAATGGGATTTATTTTATTGGCTATGATGTGAGAGGCATCAGCCTGGTTTTATTTAAACATGTCAGGATGCATTTCATCCCAAGGCGTAGCATCTTGGTATAATTTGGCCAACGCTAAAATACTGGCTTCGTCGAACAGATTCCCTAAAAAACTGATGCTGGTAGGTTTATTCGTTTTTTTGTCAAATCCATTGGGTATACAAACCACAGGATGGCCAGTTAAGTTAGTAATGGCTAATTGGTTCCCTGAAAAAAGACTTGGACTAATGATGACATCAAAATCCTTGAAAAGATAATTGACTTGTTGCATCAATAAATAGCGATGACGTTGGGCGTTGATGTATTCCACCGCAGGGATAAATCTCGCTGTCCTAAATTGATTGGGCCAGTCGCCCTTTCTTTGCATGGTTAATTCATCATCTACATTGAATCGGGTTAACTCATCAAATTGGGCAGCACATTCCGCTCCAATAATAATATCCATCATTTGAAAGGGATAAAATTGCTTTTCAGGAAATTCGACAGGAATGATTTTAGCCCCAGCTTGTTGAAGTACCCGAAGCACCTGCCATTCATTGGCGGTGGAATCTTTCAGTTTATCAAAATAGTTTTTGGCATAAGCTATCCTAAGCTTTTTGACATCCACCTGATTGGTATAATTGAATGCCGCTTCCGTGGCTGATAAATCAAGCCCATCCGTTCCACGAATGGTATTAAAAACGATGGCGGCATCTTCGGCATTCCGACAAATGGGTCCGATTTTATCTAGGCTATAACTTAGTGCCATAGCACCAGTCCGACTAACCCTCCCAAAGGTGGGACGAAGCCCCAGAGCACCGCAGGTGGTGGAAGGAGAAACGATGCTTCCCCACGTTTCAGTACCAATGGCAAAAGGAACCAAGCCCGCCACCGTGGCAGAAGCTGAGCCAGCTGATGAGCCCGATGAACCTAAACTAAGGTTCCAAGGATTTTTTGTTCTTCCACCATACCAATAGTCTCCCATGGCCAAGGCCCCCAAGGTAAATTTGGCTACTAATACGGCTCCTGCTTGTCGCAATTGTTGATAGACAAAAGCATCTTCCTCGATCACTTGTTCTTTATAGGGTGCAGCACCCCAGGTGGTTTTAGTTCCTTTGACGGCAAAAAGATCTTTAAGACCATAAGGTATACCATGCAACATGCCTCGGTATTTTCCATGGGCAATTTCGTCGTCGGCCTGCTTGGCTTGCTCTAATGCTATTGATTCTGTCAAAGAAATGAGACATTGTAAAGTGTCTCCGTATTTTTTGATACGGTCGATATAAAAATGCGTCAATTGGACAGAGCTGATCTTTTTAGTCCTGATTAATTCGGCTAATTGAGGAATGGAATAAAAGGCAAGTGATGATTTTTTACTGGGCAAATCCGTACCATGTGCTTGGGTCCAATGAATAGGATTTTGTTGTTTATTGACATTAACCCCTGGAATCAGGACGGTTTGCCATAAACTTAATGGAACGGAATTAGGCAAATGAACTTGATGCTGCTTTTGGTAAATCGCTAGATTATCTTGCACATCCGACAAAAGCGTGTCTATTTCAGTACTTGTAAAATTTAGATCAAAAATCTTGACGGCGCCTTCCACATCTTTCCTTTGGATTTTAGAAGATTGAGCGAAGCTGTTAGAAACTAGTAAAAACAAGTTGAGCCAAAGTACACATTTTCTCATAGTTCAAATTTAGATACCATGAAATAAATCAAAATAAGCGAATTAGCTCTTTTCTTGGAAAAAATTTATCAGAAAGCTGATTAAATTCTGCTTGGGAATTAGGATTGGTGGTTAAGCGTGGCAGTAAGGTGGTAATTAGTTGGCGATTAGTTGGCAGTTAAGATTTGTCAACTTTCAAAAAGTTGACAAATCTAAGTGGCAAACCTAAGTGACAAATCTTCGTGAAAATCCTACTATTTCGCAGGCTTCCACCAATCGGGAACAGAGGGAACGAATTGTTCTATACGATGGATATGCTCATCACTAAGAGGAGGCAAGTTTGCCGCCACAACATTCGACTGAACCTGAGCCACTGATCTAGCTCCAGGGATGACCACGGAGATTATCGGATTTTGGAAAGTAAAACGCAAGGCATTGGCCGAAAAGCCACCTGGCAAGTCCGCTAAAAAGGCCAGTTTCCTTGCATGTTCAAGCATCCAATTTTTATCTCGATCTGCCATGTGAGAACGGTAATCATCCTCTCCAAAATGCGGGTCTTCGGTCAACAGTCGGTCACTAAGAAATCCAGAACCCAAGGGTACGCGACCGATGATATCATAAGCTGCATGATGAGGATGTGAACTTAGAATCTCATCGACCCGACGGTCCAAAGCATTATAAATTACTTCAATCACTGATCCAAATCCTGCATCCATCACTCGCTTTGCCCCATACACACTTTTAGAACTTACCCCAAACTGACGAATCAGTCCTTGGCTTATTAAATCTTCAAATGGAGCACGATCATAGTGCGCCCAATTAAAATTATCAGGGGGAGAATGCATCAACAAGACATCGATATGCTCACGCTGTAAGCGCTGCAAGCTGGCTTTCACACTGGCAAAAAGGTGTTCTGGGGAAAAATCCTGACCCGTAGTCCCATCTGGCAAATAAACATTTCCAAATTTGGTACAAACGATGATGTCTTGTGGATAACTCGCAGCCTGTAGAGCTTTGCCAACGATTTTTTCGGACAAACCTTTGCCATAAGAATCCGCGGTATCGATGAATTGAATCCCCGATTCTAAGGCCCCAGCCAAAATAGACATGGACTCCTCTTCGCTGATTTCACCCCAACCCATCGCCTTTCCTTGAACGATATTGGGACCTCCCAATTGCCAAGTACCTAGACCTAATTTCTGATGTAAGCGGCTCGAAAAACGAGGAATGCTAGCTTTCGCCATGTCCTAGGACAATTGAAAATCTGGCTCTAAAATAATCTTACCTTTGATCAAGCAACGTTCGCCTTTTTGGGTAGCGAAATAGGCATTTCTACCATGTAGAATACGATCATCATGGAAAAATGCGGCCTCTCCTCGTTCCAATTGTACGGGTAAAATTAATCCCGCATTAATTACCCGAGTCTCTAAAAATTGATGGAAGTCTTCTACCAATTGCAATGCTTCAGGTGTATTGTCTTTATCGACACAGAAATAATTCCAGTTGGCCAACCAACCCAATTCATCCTGATCTAAAATCTTACGTACTTTCTTATGACCTGCCTTCTCAAAATTCACAGTAATAGTCATCAAGCGCTCTAATAAAGCATCTTGGCCATCTATTTTTAAGCAGTCTACCAAATCTGGCAAATCAAAAAATGTAGTTGCGCCTCCGCGAGCAGCCCGAGAAGTACAATAAAAAAACTGCAAAGATCTTTCATTACCTAATTCCACATAAGAATCATCTGTATGCAATGGCTGACGGGTATTACTACTTCTATAACGATCTGGAATAGCTGGATCATAACTGATGTCAATCCATCGATTGTCCTTTCTTTCTCCTGTAATCAAATCTTCATCCTCGTTAAAAGGAGTACCAATAGAATCCGCAAAATTGATGTAAAATTGCTCCAAAGGAATTGGCAAATTATACCCTGCCAAATGGATTACTTTATATTGCTTAACCGCTTCTGTTAATTCAGCAATGGTCTCTTGTTCGGTCGTAAAATTAATTTTCTTAAAGAATTTCATACGTACATTTTTCAAATTTGCTACAATCAGAACATTTCAATTATTCCAATTTCAAAGGTACAAAAATTTGTTAACTGACTTTTCCTGCTTCTATGAATAAATTATTAATCGGTCATAGGGAGGTGATCAAGGTCGGGGGCCCAAATCTCGATATGAAATGATTTGTATCCCCAAATCTCGAATGGCATCTTTAACTTGCTGACTTGTAAATACATCCGTGACACCTTGTCTGTCCGCTGCCACACCTTCATAACCAATATGGGAAACAGCTTTCAATTCTGCATCATCTAAACCCGGATGATCTACGAAACAATAGGTTTTGCCAGCTTGTAAACGTCGAAGCATCTTGATAAAACTGGCTATCTTTTGAGTTGATGTTTGAAAGGGACCATCATAGCTCGCTCGTTCAAATGGGTACAAGGTATTTTCATATATCAAATGATATTCTTTAGCTAATCTCTTGGTCAGTTCTATCACCTCTGCATTAATTCTTGAACATCCCATGTGAGAAGTGATATGACTTATCCTAGGGATTTTTTTGATGGCCAATTCTATTTGAGCTCTAAATTCTGCTTCAATATCTGCCAACGTGAACTTGTTTTCTACAATGGCCAAACCCGGATACTGCTTATTGGCATATACCATGGGAAAAAAATAGCCATCGGGATCACGTAAACTTTTTGCCTCAGTTAATGGTCTCCATTTCAATTTATCCCACTCACTGGTTAATGCTAAATGTATACCCACATCTATATTGGGATGCGCTTGAAGCATCTGAACAGCCTCTGGAAACCAAGGTGAAGGAACAATGACCTCAATGGATGACTGGATCCCATTTAAAGAGGACTGCATCAAGGCCAAATTACCCGAATGACTATAACCCATATCATCTCCACGAACGATGAGTCGAGGAGCTGGGAGGTTTTGAGCCCAAGCCTGAAACGTACATAAGAGCATCAGCAAAACCTTCTTCATCATGTTTGAAATTAGATATAGGAAAATTGTTCTGGGAAAAATACCCAAAATTTACGGACATTCGTATCTTGTTGCACGAAAACCTATTCCCTATGTTAAGTTCCATCTTCTTATTGGTTAGTACCATATTCACTTTTGCTAACGCCGATTCTACACAATATCAATTAATGGTAGGATCCTATACCAAAGCTAAAAATCCAGGTATAGAAGTTTTTGACCTAGATTTAGCTACTGCCAAAACCAAGGCCAACTATGTCAGAGAGAACCCCAATGCCTCGTATCAAGCATTGTCTGCCGATGGGAATTTACTGTATTCTGTGTCAGAAGAAGGTGGCGGAAAATCTGCCATTAGTGCCTATGCCCGAAATGCCAATGGGACATATACCAAATTAAATTCCAGCCCTACCGTAGGTGATGGTCCCTGTTTTGTCAAATACCATGAAGCCAGTAAAACCGTTTATGTGGCTAATTATGGAAGTGGATCACTCAATGTCTTCAAAACGAAGGAGAATGGCCAACTTCTACCTGCTTCCCAATCCTTTTTTTATAAAGGGTACAGTATAGTGGCCGGTCGACAAGACGCACCCCATGCCCACATGGTGGCTATAGCTCCTAATCAAAAAAGTTTATATGTCCCTGATTTAGGTTCAGATAAAATCCATTGGCATCCTATTTTGCCTGATGGGACTTTGTCCGAAAATTATCAATCCATATCCGTGAGTCCGGGAAATGGTCCACGACATATGATTTTTCATCCCAATGGACATGTGGCATACGTCATCAATGAATTAAATGGAACAGTAGATGTATTTAAAATACATGCTCAAGGTTTAGACAAAATCCAAAACATCGTTTCCGACACGAGTACGAAAGTGGCCGTAAAGGCCAGTGCTGACATTCATATTTCTCCGAATGGGAAATGGTTGATTAGTTCCAATAGAATTACCAGTGACAACCTAGCGCTTTTTGCTATTCAAGCAGACGGTACCCTAAAGTCAATAGGCTACCAAGCTGTCGCAAAAATGCCTAGAAATTTCAGCTATGATCCCAGCGGTAAATGGTTATTTGTAGCGAGCCAAACAGAAAATAAAATTCAAGTTTTCTCTGTCAATCAGCAGACAGGTTTATTGACAGACAGTAAACAAGATATCTCCGTAGCCGCTCCTGTTTGTCTTTTGTTTATCAAGAAGCCCGATAGCCCAGAAGAGCGGCTACAAGCATTAGGAATTACATTACTTAAACCTAGTACGCCCTTGGCCAACTATGTCAAATTTACTCGGGCTGGAAATATTGCATACCTTTCAGGGCATTTACCGGAGAAGGCAGAAGGTGGTTTTGTAATAGGAAAACTAGGTAATAAACTGAGTGTAGAAGAGGGCCAAGCAGCAGCCAAATTGGCTGGGATTTCTTTGATCTCTACGTTAAAAGGCCAATTGGGTGATCTGAGAAGAATCAAAAGAATTTTAAAAGTAACAGGTTTTGTCAACTCTGATCCTAGTTTCACCCAACAGCCACAAGTGATGAATGGCTTTTCTGACTTAATGGTCGCGGTTTTTGGCGACAAAGGAAAGCATGCCCGCTCAGCGGTAGGCGTCATTGTCTTACCGAATAATGCGGCCTTAGAAGTAGAAATGGTGGTAGAACTTTATTAATAATCCGTTTTGATGTTGGAATCAAAAGGGACTTTTAATTGGTAACCTAAATCTCCATCTCGTTGATTATCCAATACGTCTAAGCCGTATTGAAGCTGACTCACGGAAGTACTATTGAAAGTCCCAAATACTCGATCCCAAATGGAAAAAATGTTCCCATAATTGGAATCCGTTTGAGGGCGACTTAGATGATGATGCACTTTATGCATATTCGGAGAAACAATCACGTAACTAATGGTCGTGTCTAACCACAAGGGTAAACGGATATTGGCATGATTGAACTGAGATAGAACCACCGAGATGCTTTGATACATCATGACCAACCACATAGGCGCTCCGCAAACCAGTACGCCAAGCATGGTAAACAATGCTCTAAAAATACTCTCCCCTGGATGATGTCGATTGGCGGTAGTGGTATCTACCATGGTATCCGCATGATGTACCATGTGAAACTTCCACATCACTTTTACTTTATGTTCTACCCAATGCACAAAATAGGCCCCCACAAGATCCAATAGCAATAACCCTACTATCAATTGCCCCCAATTTCCCATAGGAAACCACTGCAAAAATCCGATATGATGGACTAGGGTCCAATCGCTCAATTGAACTATCCAAAGCGCAAAGCCAAAATTGACGACAATGGTGGTCAAGGTAAACAGCAGATTAATCCCTGCATGCTTCCACTTATTATAGCGAAAGGATACCAAAGGAATGGCATATTCCAACAACCAAAAAAAGCTGATACCTCCGGCTAAAATGAGTGCACGATGGCTGCTCGGGATGTGATCAAAATAGGAAATAAGGCTTTCTAACATAAGGATGGGGTTTTGCTCAAATCAGCAACAAATAATGGTAAAAAGCACAAATTTTGCAATACCTAATCCATAGCGCGATGGAAATCAATTAGGTTAGGAAATGGTAGATTCCATAAGAAAGCAATAGGCCAATCAAGGCCCAAATTAAACCTGTGGATTTTCTTTTCTTTAAAAACAACAACAAGACTAAACCCGTGGCCGAAATAAAAATCATGAATATGGCGGAAATATCAATGACCCAAGCCCAGGATTTCCCAGTATCTCTTCCTTTATGCAAATCGTTGATGACGGCCATCCAACCCATGCGGGTTTCGGTTAACTCATACGCTCCCGTCTCTCGGTCTATAAACACATCGGCCGTATAGCCGGGCCCTTGAAAAGAAACCGAGATTTCTGCATCGTCAATTCTAAAATCATTCAATTGCCCTTTAATTCCATGGCTATTTCGGAGCTGCTCCACCACTTCCAATTTGGCAATTTTAGACGTATCCGTTTGATTCACCCAAGCCACATTCAGCTTGGCTTTTTGCTCTTGGACATCGGTTTTCTCAGGAAGCCATTCTTGGTGATTCAAGGTTAAGCCTGTCACCGAAAAGAATAAGACAATGGCAAAACTGAACATGGATAAATAAATGTGCAGCCATCGAGAGATTTCAGCGATAGAGCGGCGAAGTTTACTTTGCTTAGGTTTTAATTTAGAATTGGGGTTACTCATATGCTTGGTTAAAAGAAGCCCATGAATAACTCATGGGCTCTTAATAAAATAGAATGTACTTATTTGGCTACATAATTTAAAGAAGCACCTGTCACTTCTTCATTGCCTGAAAGCGTTTGCTTTTGGTCTTTCCCATTGAAATTCATTTCTTGTTTCATCAACTGGTAAGTACCATGCTCCCGAGCGGCCTCGATGTACACCGTATATTTTCCTTGTTTCACAAATTGGCCAGCATCGTCTTTTCCATCCCAAACCAAGGTATATTCTCCTGGTGAACGTGTAGCACTCGCTAAGGAAGCAATATCAATGGCGCTTTCTCTTTGGGCTGCATACCAAGAACGCAAATCCGGCAACCATCTAGGCTTATTAAACCAAAGAGCAATACGTCTAATAGGCTTATGATTTTCATCTTCTACCCAAACCGCCACAAAAGGACGGCGAAAACGACCTTCAAAACTAGCAAGTTCAAACTTGATTTGTAACTCTTGCTTATCCGTCCACATTTTTTCCTTTTGGTTGACCATCAAGATATTCGTACTTAAACTTGTGGGATGAATATTGGGGGCATTAGAGGCTAAAAGATTATTCCAATTGGGACTACTATATTCCTCTCCTGATTTAGTCAAAATCAAATAATCCGTATCGGGAATGGAGGCAGCTAACTGTTGGCTTTGCGCTGGACTCATCACCTGAAAGGCCGTGGACAAAGCCCCAGCAGTCAAGGCATCTGGATGCACGACCGTTGCACTGATGATTTCTGAGGCAGGTTGACCCGTCAAAGGATTCATCACATGAGAAAACCATTGCTTATTGATTTCAAATCCTCTTTGGTAATCCCCTGAGGTAGCAACTGCTTTATTTTCAACTAAAATTTGAGAATGAGGTGCCGCATTTTCTGCAAAATGACGGGGATCTTTGATGGAAATCTGATCCACTCCATTTCCTTTAACAATAATATCTCCTCCTACATTCAATACAATTCCATGGACACCTTCGGTAGCTAAAGCGATATCCGCAGCTTTTTGCATCACATAAGATTTGGCAAATGAGTGCAGTCGCAAGGCCGCCTGACTGGTTCTGGCCACCCGCTGTTCTGCCTCATTGATTTCCCAATGTTTTTGTTGAGCTAAAGCTACGGCGGCTTGAATATTTTCTTCATTGGGTAATTGATTCTCTAGACTAGCGGATTTCCATACTTGGGCAATTTCCTCCGCTGAAGCGTTAATCATACCTCCTGTTTTTACTTGCCAAACATCAAATTGCTGAAGAACCTGTAATAAATCTTGAGATACGGGCTTGTATTCTCCCTGACTAGCCATCCATTGATTAAACTCAGTACTAGGATGATAGGTACCTAAAATTTGGCTCAAACGTTTCACTTCAGCCAGTAAACTAGCTTCTGCCTTTTTGGCTGCTCCATAATGGGATGCGGCAATTTTAAGGTCAAGGGATGTTCCCAATAAATGATCCATTTGAGAAACATAAATACCCGAAGAATGAGTGGCGTTGAGTTGGGGTGTTGTAACAGAAAGGGCCACAAGGCCTAGGGATCTTAACATAAGCTATTTCATTAGGGTTTTAGATATCGAAATTTAAATTTATTCCTTTAATAGCCCTTCAAATTATAGATAAACTACTCTTTTGTGTCTACCCAAAGCAAAAATAAATCCTTTTCATGAACGCGGGTCTGCCCTGATTATTAAGTAGCTATCTGGTTTTACGTTGTAATTAATCTCCATTTTGTCGATTTTTACCAAAACTAATACCTCTAAGACCCATATTCGGGTTATCAATACAATTAATATGAAATTTAAACACCTAGTTAGCTTCACATTCATTCTTACATTCCTAAGTTTTCAAAGCATAGCCCAAGTAGGGCCAAAAGGTAAAATCAAGGGTCAAATTATTGAAAAAGAATCCAAAGCTCCCGTTCCATTTTCTAGCATTCGCATATTTCAGGCAGGGGCTCAAAAATTAATCACTGGTGGAATTGGGGATGACAAAGGCCAATTTTCTACAGATGTGATTTATGGAACCTATGATGTCGTGATCGAAAGTGTGGGGTATGAAACAATCCAACAAAAAGGAATAAGCATCAATAAAGATAATCACACCATCAATCTAGGGGTCTTGGAGGCGAAATCTTCCTCTAAAACCTTAGACGAGGTTACCGTAAAAGGCCAAAAAGCTTCCATGGAATTGGCTTTGGACAAACGTATTTTTAATGTAGGGACTGATTTAGCTAACCGGGGAGCAACTGCCTCTGAAATCTTAGGTAATCTTCCATCCATTCAGGTAGATGGAGAAGGCGGGGTAAAACTACGAGGAAGCGATAATGTCCGTATTTTAATTGATGGTAAACCATCTACTTTAGTCGGTATCAGCGGAGCTGGTGGACTGCAGTCATTGCAAGGAAATCTAATTGAAAAAGTAGAAGTTATTACCAATCCATCGGCTCGTTATGAGGCGGAAGGCATGGCAGGAATTATCAATATCGTCTTAAAGAAAAATCAAAACCAAGGCTTTAATGGTGCCATAGAAACCACTACAGGTTATCCCGAAAATTTCGGTGCTACGGCCATTGTCAATTACCGTAAAGACAAACTAAACTTCTTTTTAAACTATGGTTTGTTTTACCGCAGAACTCCTGGAAGAGGTAATATTTACCAAGAGGTATATACTCCTGGGCAAACCAATTATTTGCAACAAACTTCCCAAAATAATGTGAAGGGCATGGTGAATAATGTTCGTGGTGGAGCTGATTACTTTTTCAATGAAAAAACGGTGTTAACGGGTTCATACATTTTCCGAAGAACCGATGTCCGTCGCATTTCGGATTTTCACTATTTGGACTATCAAAAAAGCCTGAGCAATTTATACAGCATTACAGACCGTCAACAAGACGAAAAAGAAGCAGAACCAAATGCTGAATATGCTTTAACCTTCAAAAAGTCGTATGCGAGAAAAGGCAAAGAATTTACAGCGGATTTGCGTTATTTAGATTATTGGGAAAGTTCCGATCAATTATTTACTCAGGTAGGTAAAAAGCCCGGTGGAAGCGCTTTTCCTGAAAATTCTAGAATCCAAAAATCCATCAATGATGAAGCGGAGCACCAATGGATTTTACAGGCTGACTATGTGAATCCCGTGGGAAAGGATGGCAAAATAGAAACAGGTTTACGTACGAGTTTCCGAGATATGACCAATGATTATATTGTAACGCAAAAGCAAGAAACGGGCGAATTCACCGTGGTGCCGGGTTTACAAAATAATTTTGTTTATAATGAAAACATCACCGCAGCTTATGCCATTTGGGGTACTAAAATCAAGAAATTTTCCTACCAAATAGGTATACGGGGTGAGATGACGGACATTCGTACGGAGCTCTTACAAACGCATGAAAAAAATCCAAGGAACTATGCCAACTTGTTCCCAAGTGCTCATTTTACCTATTCTTTGTCGGCGGATAATTCATTCCAATTAGGCTATTCCAGACGGGTTCGTAGACCTACTTACAATGAATTAAGTCCATTTGTTACTTATTCAGACAACCGAAATTATTTCTCGGGGAATCCTAATCTAAATCCTCAGTTCACCGATGTATTTGATTTAGGGCATGTGAAATACTATGAAAATGGAAGTATCAGTTCATCCATTTATTATAGAAATACAGACGGGAAAATTGATCGCATACGTCAGGTAGATGCCAATGGATATTCGGTCACTTTACCTCAAAACTTCAAAAATGAAGTTTCCATGGGAGCAGAATTTACAGGATCCTCTAATTTAAGTAAAGCTTGGAAAGCTGATTTGAGCATCAATATATTTCGCGCTAAAGCAGATGCCAGCAACATTGATCCTAATTATGTGAGTGATACCTATTCCTGGTTTGCTCGTCATACCTCCCGTTTTAAATTAGGTGGAGGCGTAGATGCCCAATTGAGAGCCAATTATGAAGCTCCGCAAAATACCCCTCAAGGTTCAAGAGGTTATATTGCTTGGATGGACTTGTCGGCCAGTAAAGACATCATGAAAGGCAATGGAACTTTGACCTTGAATATCTTAGACGTATTCAGCTCCAGAATCATGCGCTCGGAGACTAGAGGTACTGGTTTTTATACCAAATCGGAGTTTCAAGGTCGTTTGACGCAATTCAACTTAACATTTAACTACCGAATCAAAACCACCAAACAAGCGGCTAAGCAGCGTAGAAGTATGATGGATGAGGAGTAAAGCCTCGTTCATCCATCATAACATACTTCTTTAATTCTCAATTTTGGATTGATTTAATAACTTTTTGAAAATCCCTAAAATCAACAGATTGATAAAACTAAATCCTAGCTGAAATAGTAAGTATTCAGGGATAAATATTCTAAAAGAAAATAATATAATTAAAAGTAGTATACTATAAATCAAGGACCATTGATTTGAAACAAGGTTCTCCTTTCCAAAAACCCATTTGATGTAAATCAAGATGGGTAAAATGACAAAAATTGTGGTAAAGAGAATCTGATTGAAAAAGAAAAGGTTATGGTAAAAAGTATATTCTTCTAATTTTAAATAGGCAACATACAAAATATGCATGTATAATACGGAAGCACTCGCGCGCCAACTAAAGATGATTGATTTCATTATTATCCTCCTAAAAATCATTGATTTTGACGCACTTAGCGTCTTAATTTTCAAGAGGATTAAGGCAAATTAAACCAATGGTTTATGCCATTTCAAAAACCCGTAAATTTCTTGCGTTTTATCAAGATTTTAGGAATATTCGAGGAATAAAATCCTCATCCTTCCGCATTATTTCCAAGGTAAATCCGCCAATTTAATTCCTAAAAGTTTTTGACAAATCTGATCCAATTGTTCTTCCGAACCTTCTAAGTGAAACGTTCTTTGTACATGGCGAAGCGACTGTCCATGAGCCAAGGCAATGGCCGGTGAGGAGCTTTCTAACTCATAAAATTTCCCCATTTGCGTACCTGTATCATTTTTGCCATCATTATAGGCATTTAGGGCATCTCCTTGGTAAGGATTTTCCTGAATTTCCCACATAGAATTGACATATTCTTGATCCCCTTGGTAATCAAATTGTAGAATAGTCAATATGTGATTGGCGGCATCATAACTGGCTGCCAATGGAACCAAAGCCTTAGGAGGAATGCCTAATTTTCCTCTCGAGTTGGCGTCAGCTTTAAAATAAAGCATCCCGTCTTTTTTGATCAAACGCTCGACAGGAATCTGACCAAAATAGGCTGCATTTATGGCGGCTTCTTGTCCTTTTTGATAGGGAATTAAAATCGTATTTTGGTCGGAAGCCTTCATCATTCCCAATAACCAGATGGATAAAACTCCAGTAGATTTAGACCAATCATGCCCAGTATTTTTTAATACGTTATCTGTTTGATAGCCCACCCAAGAAATTCCATCCAAAGAAACCTGAAATTGTTTTTCTGCTTCTGCCTGACTTAATAAGGTAACTTCGCGGTCCAGTGAGACTTTAAATTTTGTTCCAGAATAATTCGCAATTTCAAAATCCTTGTGGAATAAGGCTTTTTGTTTATCCGATTTTACCAAAGGATAGGTTTCTGTATCGATGATTTCGGGGGTTTGCCAATGTTCAAAAGTAAAGGGATCTCCTTGTTTAAAATACACAGAAAATTGCCCTCCTTCAGGGCCCAACCAAAAGCGTTCTTCACCTCCAAAGGCATTCATATGTGGCCCTAATTTGCCTGATTTTATTAGGTCATGGTTTATCCATCCATAACTAAAGCCCTCAGCTCCTTGGGAGCTACTGGTCATCACCCGAGCCTGATATTTCCCAACTACCAAAACCTGTTGGTCTCCTTGTTTCAATAAGACTGTCGTGGAATCATTTTTCAATAAATCATAATCGTATCCAAAGCTATTTTCTGGGTTCATGGTCGTATTTGAAGGCTTAGAAGATTGACAAGCCATCATCCCAGCAAGGATTAGAAAATAATGCACTTTCATCTGTTTTGGGGGCTTGTAATAGAAAATGAAGTTAATGAAAATTCCTAACGCTGGCAAGGTTCGAAACCTTGACAGCGTTGTCGTAACGAATGAATTTTCATACATATTGTCCAATAAATTGATAATCAATAATAGCCTATATTTATCCTTCTTTTAATAGATAAGTCCTTTAAAATATTGACCAAAAGATTTTACCTAAATTTTAATCAAATAGACCAAATATCCATTTAAAAATGCCTTTAGATCCGTAATTTTGATTTGAAAAAAGGCGTTCCTTTTTAACACAATTACAACCTATTTAATATGAAAAAAAACATTTGGCTTATGGTATTGTCCATAGCTAGTATCATGTCTTGCCAACGGTCCAATAGCCCCAATCAAATAGAAGCATGGACCTATAAATCCCAACATAAGCTACGCATTTCGGCCCATCGAGGAAACTCAGGTTCAGCTCCAGAAAACACTTTGGCTACCTTCCAAAAAACCTTGGATATGGGCGTTGATTTTATTGAAATTGATGTTAGAACGTCCAAAGACAATCAATTAGTCATTTTACATGATGGGACATTGAACAGAACGACCAACGGCAATGGACCAATATCCAATCTAACTTTGGAAGAAATTAAACGGTTAAAGGCCAATAAAAGCTGGGAAGCACAATTCCCCGATGAACGAATTCCTACTTTAGAGGAAACCCTACAATTAATAGAAAAATGGAACAAACAGAAAAATACGAAAACTTACATTTATGTGGACTGTAAACAAGTGGAGCCCAAGCCTTTGTTAGCCCTCATGCGGCAGTATCACCTCGACAAAGAGTCGGTTTACTATGGAAGTGATGAATTTTTGGAAAGATTAAAAGCAGAAGATCCCCAAAGCAAAAGAATGCCGAGCCTAAATAAAGCAGAAGAAATGGAGACAAAAATAAAACGTTTGGCCCCTTATGCTTTTGATGTCAATTGGCTAAAAATGAATGCCCAATTAGTAAAAGACATTCATAAAAAAAACATCCGAGTCTATTCCGATGTGTTAGGACCGCTTGACCAAGCTCTGAATTATAAAAAGGCAAAAGAGCTGGGAGTAGATCTAATTCAAACTGATCATGTAAAATCAGTTTATCGATATTTTCTGGGAAACTAAATTTAAAAATTCAACGTTGTCAAGGTTTGAAACCTTGACAACGTTAAGAAAAATTTACTTTTTAGGCTCTGATATAACCCCTAAATATCGGCCCATCCAATAAGGCAAAAGCCAGATATCTCCCGCACTATGCTCCGATAAACCATTGACCCCATTGCGGTCCATATTAAATTGGTTGGCATTGTGACGCATGATGGGTTTTTCATCTGGTGGCAATACTTCCTGCGTAGTTTGACGGCGGAAATTGTCCGCAACTTTTACCATATCCTTGCGATGACTATTTTGAATAGCCCAGTCAATCATATCCATGGGATGCTCGCGTAAATACCAGGCTGCTTCATTCAAGTCAAATTGTTTCGTACCTGTTAAAGCCGTAAAAATATTCCATGCCCCCTCTTTTTCTGGTCGTTCGATTTGCCAGTGATCCAAGATGGATTTTTTGAAATTCGCTTTCAACGTATCATTTAATGCATAGCGATACAATCCCCAATACCCCACAAAATACATTTCATCATCCGAGTGATTCCATCCATCTGACATGTTTTGAGCATGTGAATCCGCATCTTTTCCGGCACGACCTAACACACTAAATGGACGCATCAAGTTTTCATAATAGCCATATTTAGTCAATAACTCAAAGGCCTTTTGCTTATACTTCTCCTTTTTGGTGAAATGATAAGCTGTCTGAAGCATCGCAGTAATATTAGAAGAGTTCAACTTACGATCTCCGACATTCGTTGGGAAGGAATTGACATATTTTGGATTCCATTTTCCCCACATGGTAGGCTTTCCGTCAAAATCGATTAGGTACATATCATTTTTCAAAATATGTGACATCAAGGTGTCAATCAGCACAACAGAACGCTTCTTTAAATCAGCATCATCCACCAATTCAGCCATGGCCCCAAAAGCAAAAATGTGTCCAATCACCTCATCACTACTTGTGGTAGATTTAAAATCCCACTCAAGATCAGGGGATGGCTGCCAGCGCTCAGGATCTGATAAACTGGAAATGAAGCCACGACGCTCAAATGAACGAGCAGGAAACCCTGGCACTGGGGTTAATTTATATAAACGCTCCATAGCATCTAAAGACTCCCGACAATTTTGCAATGCCTCTGGATCTTTAGTTACCGCGTAACGGAAAATTTCTCCTCCCAAATACATCGAAGTCCAAAGTCCATCATTATCCGAATCAGCCAAATATCCTGTACTTAAATTCCCTTTTTGAATACCGTCTAGAGAAGCATTGAATCCATTACGGATATGACGTTTTCTCACCTGCTCATCATAAAAAACCGCCTTTTCATGCAAGGTCATTTTCTTAAAACAGATTTGCCCCAAACCAGCCGTTGTCGTAATTAATACGGAGTTTTTAGGACCTTCAGCAATGTGTTTCACGACATTACTCGGCAACCATCTTTCTCCATTATAATAATCAAATTTGCCATCCTTCTTCAATGCAAAAGCTCCTTTAGTAGAACCAAACCAAACTTTCTCTCCAATGGCCTTAATCGCTGTAATTTCTGTCCAAGGTAATTTTTGTAGCTTCTCTCCTACTTGTTTCGTAGATGTATCAAAAATCTGATACCCATCATTCCCACCTATATATACTTTGTTAGAATTTTCAGCTACATCAAAGGCCGTAAACGGACCACCTGAGACTAATTTAGTAATGCTAGCTTGAACTGGGGAAAAATGATAAAGCCCTTGTTTGCCTAAAATATAATAGGTTTGACTAGAGGCCTGATATTTCATGTCCAACACTTGATCACCCGACAAATTTCCTTTAAACAATGTTTTAGAATCTTTCACCCAGTGAATACTTGTGCCATCCGAAATTAAAAAAGCAAAATCCTTGCCTCCTACCACTTGACTAGCTTTTGCTAATTCATGTTTAGAGTAAATACTTCCGGCAAAAGCATGACTTAACACGGCCTTATCGTCCAACAAAACAAATTGCTTTTGATAGGAAGTTAAGGCTGCCATTTTCTTAGGAGCACTGGTCCGGTATTTGGTATCTTTAATCAAAGTCCCTGGGTATAAGAATTGACCGTCATGGGGTAAAAGAGTTCCTGTAGTACCAAACAAAATGATATTCCCATTTCTGTCTGCATAACTCGAACTCAAATCGGTAGTTTGATCTTTAGCTAGATAGTATTTGACACTATAATCTTGCCAAAATGGGACATCCTGATAAACGGGTTGCTTGGCCTTATTTTGAGCCCAAGTCATATGCGTGGCCAGCAATAGGCATACGTATATTAGTACATGTAATTTACTGATTTTCATTGTATAGGTTTAGGTTTAAATTCGCTACTCGGCTTTGATTTTCTGAGGATCAACCACCACATATTTAATTGATTTTTGATCTTTTTCGATATGGGAAGAGTAGGTAATATGCAATAGCCCATCGGGGCTTTGAGTCAAACATGGATAAGAAAAACTACCTTTTCCTGGAGCTACGTTTTCCACATAAGTCTTCCACTTCCAGGTTTTTCCTTCGTCATCGGATAAAAACAAGCCTAATCGGTATCGACCGTCGATGATGTCATTTCCTAAAAAAGCCAAACGGCCGTCTTTCAATACCAAAAGTTCCACACTGGCCGTATTCGGAATATCTGATTTAACAGATGGAGACCAGGTTTCTCCTTGATCGGTGGACTCACTGACGTGTACCCGAGGGGGATTATCCCCGCTATCACGCAAATAAGCTAATAGGTTTCCATTTTTCTTTTTTACCACAGCTGGTTGAATGGGACCACGGCCTACCAAAGGTAAGCTTGGGCGCCAGCTAGCCCCTTGATCATCTGAAATAGCCATCAAAGAGAAATTAAATCCATCCGAATACAATGGCAAAATGATGCGACCGCTATCCAATATAAGTGGCTTAATTCGTGTCATCCATCCAAAACTACGTTTCACCGGATCTGCACTAGCCTTAGCTATCATGTCGTCATATTTAGGCGCATAACCTGCCCAACCAATATGGTGCTCAGGCAATTGCTTCAGCTTTTTGGCTACTTCTGTGGCAAAATCATTCCCCGGCTTTAGCAAAATATTATCTTGCCATTCCCAAACAGGAGCACCCTCTTTGGAATAATTCATGGACGTACGTACACGTAACACCGACTGTTCCCATTGGTTGGCTTGAACAGCAATCCAGACTAAAAATAATTTGTTTTCTTTATTTAAGAAGAGTACAGGATTGCAATCAGGGATATTAGGTGTATCAGCCATCACAAAGGGTTCACTCCATTGGGAGTCTCCTTTTTTGAGGCGAGCCCCCATCAATTTAACATCATCGGCGGTTCTTTCCCCGCTGCCATAAAACCATACAGATAGGTAATCCCCATTGGGTAAGCGAACTAAACTACTTCCATGGACGTGTTTTTCTTGTCCGGGAAAAATAAGCATCGATTTGACAATAGCAGGACTCTGAGCCAGCGAATGAAAAGACATCACTAGCAGGGCAATCAAAATTTGGAATAACTTCATGTGATTATTTTACTTTTTTACGTCGCTCCATCAACTCTCTAAAAGTACTTAAGATAATACCTTCCTTCTCAATGTAGGCCTTCAAATCGGGATGCATCATGGAATTCATATCGGCCAAACGAGAGCCTCCTGAACCACTAATAAACTTAAATTCTTCGGTAATATCACTACTATGAACGATCAACATAGCGACACCCGGTTTCATGTGTTCCAATTGATAAATCCATTGATCAGCTTTATATTTCCCCCATTCGGCTGGAGTAGCATTGCCTTCTGGTTTCCAATCCCCACTATCCGAGTGTAAATCATCCAATACCGGTAATCCTGCTTTCCAAAGCATCTCTCCTATCTTCTTGGATTCGGTTACCAAATCCGTTAATCCAAATTTGGCCATCGGCAAAGGCATTCCTTCTTTCCACTTACCCTCTGCTTTCATTTTCTTGATATAAGGCTTATTGACAGATTCAATAAGCATTTTATTATTTCCTCCTGGGAACATCACGGGAATGCCTAATTCCATTCCCACCTTTAAGTACCGCTCTAAGAAAGGAGGATAAGCAAATAAGGTTCCCATGTGAGAATCCAAGTGAGTGGGTTTCCAACCCAAACGCGTAGCCCGTTCTACTTGAGCCCGGATTTCCTTTTCCACTTCATCAGGACTCGCATTTTTAATGACTTGTTCTACACTATGCCAAAGACATCCATCTCCATCACTTAAGGTAGGTACTTGCTGAAAACCTGATAAGGCTGGCCAACGATAATCCTTCCATTCAGAAGTTAATGTTAAGTGCAGACCTGCATCTAAATTGGGATGGTTTTTTTGGATGTAATGAATAAAACTAGCTGCCCATGGACATGGCATCATGATACTACATGAGGTAGCCACTCCCTGCTCTATGGATTTATAAGCCCCTTGATTGGAAGAATAGGACATGCCACAATCATCCACATGAAAAATAACCACTTTCTTCCCCTTCGGGTAGCCTAATTTTTCAGCATAAGTGGGTTCTAATTGCTGAGCCATGGCCATAGTAGTCAAGATGCTGGATGCAATGAATGCCCATAAAAGTAGTCCTAGTTTTTTCATAATACAAAACACATTTCGTTTAATTGATGGTTGAGTGATCCTTTACTGTTGACCAAGATAATTCAAAGAATGGATAAAAGGCTATTTAAGCACCGGTTTAGGGCTTGCTTGAATCAGTTGCAAAGCTTGGTCCATATAAATCTCTGCAGTCATTTCACCCAAGCTTGTTCGGGTTACATAATCATAGCGCTTAAAACTATTGTAATCCACTTTAGCCAGCATATAGCCAAATGCATCATTGGTTAGGCCAAACAAAAAGGGTAATTTGGTTGCCATGTGGCGCTTCACATAATATCCTACATTGGGTAAAGCTTCACCAGGAACGGTTAGTATTTGGGCTGGCCCAATGTTCAACAGATTTAATTGTGTGCTTACGGTATTAGGTTTTTTGTATTCGTATTTCAAAGGTGAATTCGTCAAAATATAGCGCATCATTTCTGAATCCACGGGAAGGTCGATCATTTTTGAGGTGCAATAAATAGAAGGAGCATCCAGTACCGGCGCTTTGTTAATAATACGCAAAGCCTCATCTGCTAACAGTTCCCCAATTCGAATACATTCTTCCCAAGTATTAGCTTCCTTTTGGCTACTCTGTCCTTCTTTTCCAAATTCCAAACGGGTATCAGCCGTCACCATTCCTCCTTGAGCGCCATTCATGAATAAGGCCACTCCACCAGCTTGGGCTTCGATTCGACTGTACAATGGCCCGCATAAATCGGGGCTAAGGATTCCTCTTCCACTACCAATTACTTCTGGGTGTATGGCATAATTGACCAAGGTAGCAATGGCTTTCCCTTGACGAGCACCGGTGGTAGCAATGGCTTGTATGACTCCACAACGTGGGTCATATAAAGCAGGGGCATAATAATTATAAGCAATTTTACCTTTAGCTTCTTCTACATTTACTTTCAAAGCCGCCGGCTCTAATTTCATAATGGCTTCGTTGACAGCATCAGCTATTTGCTGAACACAACGATCTAGGTATTTTAAATCAGCATAATTTTTACCCGTAGCATCTGGAAATCCATAAGCATCTGGGGCGGAGTGTGTATGCGTAGCTCCAATTAAAATGTTTTCAGGGGCAATTCCTTTGATGAGTGCTCTGGATTTATTTCCAAGAACGGAAGTCCAACCTAGGTTATCCACATTGACGATCGCAAACCGGGTATTTCCCTGCTCAAACACCATGGCTCGAGCAAACAAATCACCTTTCTTTTCCATACTAGGTTTAGGTGTTCCAATACCGCCCGAAACCGGAAGTAATGGATCTGGAGTAATCACTCGAACGGCTGCCCCAACCCGTAGGGTTTGAGCAGTCGCTTGAGTAAACAAACACAAGAATAAAAGTATGAAAAGGTTTAGAGGTGTATTTAATTTCATGGTTGAAAAAGAGTAAAGAATCGAATTTTTTGAAGGGCCTCCCGTAGGAGACCCCTTAAAAATCTTAATATGGCTTACCTGTTCCTTGAATAATCCAAGGTTTAGACCAAGCACTGTTTTTGCCATCTGCTTGTGAGAAATTAGTTACTTCTAATTTATCCAAAGCAGCAGCTGTATTCTTAGCATTGATACGCAACTCATCCTGCATGTAATAGAAACGAACAGGAATAGCTTGACGTTTTGCCACAGGACCCGCTTTTAACTCTGGGAAACCGGTACGACGGAAGTCGAACCATGCCTCAGTAGCAGCAGTCCAGCTAGCAATCCATTTTTGTTCCATTACTTGTTTCACTGTACCAGCAAAAACAACACCTGAATTAGCTAAATAAGTAGCTGAAGTAGAACCTACTCCCCAAGTAGTCAATGAAGCTTTCACGCCATTCTCATAAAACGTTTTAGCATCACCTACCGCATATCCTTTTAGAGCAGCCTCCGCCAAGATGAAGTTCACTTCAGCCGCAGATACCAAACGAGCTTTTAACAAGGCGCCTGATGCATTTTTGTACATAGGTGCAAGGAAAGAAACGTGAGGATTAAACGAAGTCTGACCTGGAGTAGGGTTCATGTTATACGCAGAAGGTAACTGAGAGAATGAAGTAGGTAAACCTACGTATTCTTGATCAGTATCTACTTTGGAATTACCCACTACATCTGGTGATAAATAACGCTTACCATCAACAATTTTATCGGTCTTAGCTGGCAAGGAAGCATCCATCACCAATGGAATTTCTACTTTGGCAGCCCAAACTCCTAAACGAGGGTCTTTTACATCCTGTAGGTATTCCACAAATGTATTGGCCATTTTAATACGACGGTAGTTACTACCACTCACATCATACACCGCATTAGCTGGCCAAGAAGTACCATCCGAAGTACCAGGGAATCCCATAGTTGCATCATCTGAGTTAGCTAAAATCACTGGATAGTTTGCTGGATTTTTGGCAATTTTCTCAATTCCTGCTTTAGCTACATCGGGTTTTTTTGCCGAAATACGCATGTAATAACGTAAAGCTAATGAGTTAGCCAATTTACGCCATTTAGTAGGATCACCCGAATAAATCACATCCACGTTATCCACAATGTTCGAATACTCGCTTTTTTGCTTAGACAAAAGCGTATTGGCTTTCTCTAAATCAGCTAAAATCCCTGTGTAAATAACTTCCTGTGAATCATAAGCTGGTAAGATATTATCCGTTCCACCTGTCTCTCCTTTCAAGGCATTCGTATACGGAGCATCACCCCAAAGGTCAGTAATCAAACCAAACATAAAGGCTTTGTTTACTAAAGCAACTCCTTGTTGGAATTCCCAGTTCAATGCTACCGAACGACTGTAAAGTAAGTCGTTGTTACGCAAAATATCATAATAACCTGACCAACTTTGGTTTCCACCCCAGTCATAATCATTATGTCCAGACGACCAAGCATCTTTTTGAGTATGCTGAACCACACCTGCTATATCTTGATATCCTAGGTTTACATAAGCCTTAGACATTTCCGTTAATACAGTTGGCATGACCAAGTTTGGATTTACAACCTCTGGCTGAACTCCATTTGGATTTATATTCACTTTTGTCAAGTCTTCACAAGAGAAAAATACTCCAGTTAATAGGGTGAAGGCGACAGCTTTTATTAATCTTATTTTCATGATTTTAATGTTTTAAGGTGCTTTGATTAAAATGTCAAACCAAGTTTAAATCCAACTGGGATAACCCAAGGAGTAACATTATAGCGCTCAATTCCTTGTTTAAACTGGGTTCCTGCTTGTGCTCCAGACTGAGGTTGGAAAGCTGTTTCAGGGTCGATTCCAATTTTAGAAGCCGTCCATAAAATGATGTTACGACTGTAAACAGAGAAGTTAGCACTTTGCAAACCTAAGCTCTTAACAAAATTACTTGGTAGCTCATATCCTAAAGAGATCTCTCTCAACTTCAAGAAAGAAGCATCGAATGTAGCTGCACGAGTAAAGCTCCATGGATAGTTATCTCCGTATGGAAGAACGCGGGTATTAGGGCCACCTAAGTTTTCCTCATATCCTGTGATATTTCCTTGAGCATCATATTTGGCAATAACACCTGGGTTAAATACCCCATTCGGATAGGTTTTTCCACCATATTCAAAAGGATATCCACCGTACTCTGCTGTAGGACCCCCTACGATTGGGAAATAACCATTTTTATTAATACGGATGTATTTATCTTCATTAGCTACCAAATAGTTACGCAATGCATCTCCTGTCAAACCATTTGGATTGATCAAGTTATCTAAGAAACGTTGTGATTTCAAGTCAGACTCACTGTAACGATATGTTTGAGAAACAAAGTCTCCACCGCTTCTCCAGTCGAATGTCATATTCAAGCTAAAGTTCTTATATGATAAAGAAGTCTGTAAGCCTAAAATGAAGTCTGGGTTGAAATTACCAATCTTAGTACGTGTATTGCTTGCATTGACAGATTGCCAAGAACCATCCGTATCCAAAATTGGATATCCGTAATATTTCGACGACTTATCTTTTACCGTTACAATTTCAGCATCGTAGATATCACCAATTTTATCTCCTACGTAAGTCCAAGCTCCACCTTTCGCATCTGTCCAAAGAGTATAGAAATTTAAACCTTCAGAAAGTTCTTTGATCGTCGTTTCGTTCTTGTAGAAGTTAGCCGTCAAATCCAATCTCCAACCATTCTTGTCGATCGGTGTACCACCAACAGTTAATTCAATACCCTTAGATACTAACAAACCTGCGTTGATGTTCTTCGATGTAAAACCAGAAGAAGAAGGTAGAGTAGTCGGGATGATTTGGTTGCGGTTTTCTACCGTATAATACGTTCCAGAGAATCTCAAACGATTTTTGTACATCGTCAAATCAAGACCTAAATCATAAGAAGTAGCAATTTCAGGCTTTAAATCAGGTAATAAAATAGAACCAGATTTTCCTAAACGAGTTAATGAGCCCCAAGCTTCAGCATTTTGTAAGGTATTGATCAAAGCATAAGGGTTCGTATCATTACCAACTTGTGCCACACCTGCTCTTACTTTCAATAAATCAATCTTGTCATTTGGAATAGCAAATGCTTCATTCAACAATACACTTAATGAAGCAGATGGGTAGAAGTAAGATCTATTTTCTACAGGCAAGGTACTAGACCAGTCGTTACGGGCTGTTAAATCCAAATACACCATATCCTTGTAAGATACGTTAGCCATTCCATAAGCACTATAAACTACCTTCTTCGTTTGGAAACTGGTGTAGTTAATATTGGTATTAGCAATGTTTTGTAAGGTATACAAGCCTGGGATAATCAAACCAGTTCCTCCTTTAGAAGAAGTACTTACGTCCATGGTTTTAGAACTTCTTGCATTACCTCCTACAGAGAATGATAGATGGAAATCTTCTACTGGCCTAGTCCAAGTAGCTAAGAAGTCCACGTTACGCTCATAGCGATCTAAATTAGTAATACCATAAGCACCATTTTTCTCACCCGTGTAAGACTTCGCAATTTTAGTTTCACGAGTTTCTCCATAGGTATCCAAAGCATAACGAGCCATTAAGCTTACCTCTGGAGTAATTTGATAATCCATTTTTACATTACCAAATACACGATTACGCTCAAATGCATTTTTCACTTCATAAGCTAAGAACCAAGGGTTATTAAAGTTTCCGATAGATTGTGACTTCTGTTGTAAACCTTCTTGACCAGGAACCCAGTAATCTTTCAAGTCCATGATGTTGATGTGTGGAGAAACCGCATATGCCCACTGTAATGGGTTAGATCCTCTCTCACTAGCTGGACGATTGTTTGAATTATTTCTGCTCAAATCAATGTTAGCACTCAATTTCAATTTGTTCGACAATTTGAAAGAAGAAGCTGCCGATAATGAGTTCTTGAATAAATCAGAACCTGGAATAATTCCGCGGCTAGTCATGTTGGAATATGTCAAACGATAATTAGCTACATCATTTCCATTGGTAACCGAAACTCCGTTCGTGGTTGTGATACCTGTTTGAACAAAGTTTTTCACATTATCAGCATATGATTTTAATTCCGTTGGAATAGCTTTTCCATCAGCTCCTTTTGGACTGTTCCATTGAATAGCTTTATAGCCTTTATCCAATTCTGGTCCAATACCTCCCGCTGATCCTTCTTCAATACTCAAAATTCCTCCTGGATATGGGTTATTGTCTGGAGTAAATGGAAGCACACCCGTAGCAAACTTCGAGTGCATTTTCAAAAATTTGTAAGGATTATCAAATACCGTGTTAGAAGTAATATTCACGGTCATTTTCTTTGCCTTAGAGCCATTTTTTGTAGTAATTAAAACGACACCATTACCAGCACGTGAACCGTAAAGAGCCGCAGCACTTGGTCCTTTCAAAACCGATACGCTTTCTACGTTCTCTGGATTTAAATCGGAAATGGCATTACCATAATCCACTCGGTTATCATTACCAATTTGACCTACGTTGTTCAAGGAGTTAATCACCGGCACACCGTCAATCACAAACAATGGCTGATTGTCATTACTCAATGATTTAGCACCACGAATGATCATACTCACAGAAGAACCGGTACCACCCGTAGCATTGATGCTCACACCAGCTACTTTACCTGATAAAGAGTTCAAGACGTTTTCATTCACGACACGACTTAAGTCTTTACCTGCTACTTTACCCACAGAATATCCAAGCGATTTCTCTTCACGCTTGATACCTAAGGCTGTAACCACTACTTCATTTAATAAGGCAGTACTAGAGGATAAAGAAACATCTAACACACTACGACTTCCGATACGAATTTCTTGCGTATCAAAACCAACAAACGAAAATACTAATACGGGATTCGTTCCATTAACTTCAATGGAATAAGCTCCTGACGAATTAGTGGTTGTCCCTTTCGTGGTTCCTTTCAGTGAAATATTCACTCCAGGAACTTCCGTACCATCCTGACTGGAAGTTACCTTTCCAGTGATCAGTCGGGACTGAGCGAAAGCAGCTGAATAGCACCCGGCTATCATGACTGCTACAAATAGAAAATGCCGAAACATTTTTACTGTAAAATTTAATCTCATAATTAAATAGATTTGGTTGAAAAGACTTTACTCAGTATTCAGGGTTAAAAATTTTAACAAAAAAATGCATTATAATGGTTGAATAATTAAATAAATTTGTCAAATAGCACAACTATTCTAGCATAATAGCTGCATTTCATCTAAATTGACAACTTTAATAATTCAATGAAGGCTCATTTACTTAAAGTTTCGAACCAACCACTGCGTTCATTTAGTGTTCGTCGTGACATAGTTAATTACTTTTTTAACAAGTATCATTACCATCCAGAAATCGAATTGTTACTAATTGAAAAAGGTACTGGAACCCAGTTTGTGGGGGATAGTATCCAACGATTTCAAGATGGTGATTTACTGTTAATTGGTTCCAATTGTCCACACTATTTACGTAGTGATAACGTATATTTTCAGGGTGATGAAGACTTAAAAGCCAGCGCTTTAGTCATCCACTTTAACTCTGATTTATTTGGAAATTCATTTTTCAAGCTGCACGAAAATCGATTTGTTTTACAATTATTAGAAGAAGCCAGAAAAGGAATTAGAATACAAGGGGAAACCAAAAAACAAATAATTTGTCGGATGAACGCCATCCTCGACAATGAAAATGACAACTTGGTTTTACACTTATATCAAATCTTAGATTTACTTTCCATGAGTAAGGAAAGGGAAATTCTTTCGATGGGTATTCTAGAGAATTCAACCAGTGAAAAAGAAACAGAAAGATTAAACTTGATCTACAATTTTTCTGTCAAGCATTTCAAAAGGAAAATCAGCATCGATGAAATTGCCGGAATTGCGCATTTAAGTCCTCTGTCTTTTTGTCGGTATTTTAAAACCAAAACTAGAAAAAACTACGCCAGCTTCCTGAATGAAATTCGGGTGGAGTATGCCTGTAAATTGATTAAGGAAAATCAATTTCTAGTCACCCAAATATGTTATGAATCTGGGTTTAACAATTTTACCAATTTCAACAAAGCATTTAAAAAAACCACTGGTAAGACTCCTTTTCAATATGCCAAGGAGTTCAATTAATACCTTATAATTTTTGATTCCCAATATCTAAACCTACCAAATAATGAACAACAAAAAATTACTTTTATCCCTACTCACCGTAGGGATGTCCTTGGGAACGGCATGGGCTATACGTGGCCAATTTGGACATGAGCATGGGGCCGCTTGGGCTGGGGCCATCGGATCCATGGCCATTATGCTGATTGCCAATCGCAAAGATTGGTTTGCCAAAGCATTTCAAGTCATCATTTCTGGAGCCATGGGCTGGGGAATCGGCGGAGTCATGAGCTACGGCATGGTCGTAGGTTATGGCCGAGATACGGAATTTGTCAATGTCTACTATGGCTTGATTTCCCTATTTGTCATCGGTGGACTTTATGGTTTCATTGGAGGAGGCTTATTTGGCCTTAGCCTATCCAACTCTAGCAAAAGCCCCGTTTCCTGGCCACAGCTATTGGTAGAAATGGTGATAGGAGCCGTCTTATTTTACTTTTTCATCATCCAACAATACGATTGGCTCATGACTCCTCCTAGAGATGAATCTTGGGCGGGAGTTTTAGGCATGGCTGCTGCACTTACTTGGTTTATGTTTCGTACCAAGCAATATTCAGCCCTTCGTGTGGCCTTGTTCGCTGGACTAGGTGGAGGTTTTGGATTTGCCTTTGGTAATTTCTTACAAGTATTAGGACATGTTTCCGAAATTAAATTCAATTTCTGGAATGTTATGGAATATTCCTTAGGCTTTTTTGGGGGCATCGGTATGGCCTATGGTACATTTACTTCGCATTGGGAAGACAGTACAGAAGTGAACTATTCCAAACAATGGTTTCCACTTATCATGCTAGTCCTCATCATTCCCTTTACCATGTGGCAACAAAATTTCCGCTTGGATCGCTTGGAAAAAACCATCACTCCTTTGCTCACTGCTTCCGACCAAGCCGTAGAACTGTCGGTTCGCTGGGATTCATTATTGTTAATTCTTTTTGCAGGAATCTATTGGCTCAATGTTCACTCCAAATCTAAATCCTTAGACTATAGCGATATCAAAAAATTCTTCATCGGTCATTTTGGACTGTATATGTTATTGAGCATTCTCATCACTGGTGCTTTCTTGAGTACCTATCGTATTGAGCAGTATTTATACATTGTGAATTTTGCTATTATCATATACCTACTCAGCCAAGTAGAAGTTAACTTTGAAAACCACGCCATTTCATGGAATACTTATGCCAAAAACCTAGGGCTTGTCTTGGCTTTCATCGCAGTATTAGCCTATATTGCTGCTAATTCCCACGATGAAATCAAAGGTTCACATAAAAGATTTGGAGAAGAAATTCCCCTAGAAACACCCAAACCATAACATGAAAAAAATACATTGCTTTATCATTGGAATAGCTCTACTAGGAGCTATTCCTTCCTTTTCGCAAAATTTTACTTGGCCACAAGGTAAAAAAATGGCCCTTAGTCTCAGCTTTGATGATGCGAGAGGTAGCCAAGTGACTCATGGAACTCCACTGCTCAATCAGCATGGAGTAAAAGCCACTTTCTTCCTCAACCCGGGTGCTATGGAAAAAAATCTAGCTGGCTGGAAAAAAGCCGTAGCCGACGGACATGAGATTGGGAACCACAGTACCTCACATCCTTGTACCGGTATATTTACCTGGTCTAGGGCCAATGCCTTGGAAAATTATAGCCTAGAAAAAATGGAGAAGGATATATTGGATTGTAATAAGTCCATAGAAAAGAACTTAGGAGTAAAAGCCGAAGTTTTTGCCTATCCCTGTGGACAAACCTTTATTGGGAATGCGGGTCAAACACAAAGCTATGTTCCTTTAATTGCCAAACATTTTTTGTTGGGCCGCCTATGGAAAAGTGAGGCTCCCAATGATCCTAGCTATACTAATTTTGCCCAATTGACAGGCATAGAAATGGATGGCCAAGATTTTGAACAAATCTTACCCTTGATTGAAGAAGCGAGAAAATCAGGCAAATGGCTGGTATTGGCTGGCCATGAAATGAATGAGTCGGGCAATCAAACCACCCGACTCAGTATGCTGAAAAAACTCATGGAATATGCCAATGATCCTGCACATGGGATTTGGATAGCTCCCATGGGAACAGTTACCAAATACATTCAATCGCATTAAACTAAGGGGGCAAAATCCAGACTTTTTACCATAGGTAATTTCAAATAATCTTGAATTAATTGATCCAAAGCAGAGGTTTCTTTAGGTGTCAACTTACCCACATCACGGCGGGTAGCTAAACGAATAGGGAAGCCTCTTTTTTGTAAGACATATTTAGCACTGGTAGGATAAACCGTATGCATCACCTCCATATTGTCAATATAGAATTTCTGTACCTCAGCCACTTGATCTTCTTTTCCTGGCGCATTAAAGTTAGCACATAACCAAGCGATTAATTCAGGAAAGTAATTCCCTTGAATACAGGACAAACCCATGGCTCCTGCCTTCAAGACAGAAACGGCATGACCCATGTAGGCATCATATAAACCAAAATTATAGCCTTGAGCCGTACGGATACGCAAGGCCACTTTAGCTAAATCCAAGGATGTATCTTTGTGATAGACTAAACGACCAGAGGGTAATAAATCTTCTAATACCTCTTGACTAATCAAACGCTTATAGGGAACAGGACATTCATAAATACCAAAAGGAATTCCTGGAGTCAATTCCATAAAGTGGTGCATATGCTGTAAAAATACAGCGTCAGACTCCTCTTCTTTCACCATTAGGTTATTCAAAACAATCACGGCATCTACTCCTAAAGCATAAATCGCCTTAGAAAAATCAGCCATTTCCTCAATGCTCTCGCCTAGGGTTCCCGTAGCTACTACAGGTACTCGGCCTGCTGCGGTTTTCACCACCGTTTCTATTAAACTTAATCGTTCCGCACGAGATAATTCATACATTTCACTCGACAAACAATTGGCAAACAAGCCTACTGAACCTGTTTGAATATACATTTCTGTTAAACGGGCTATTCCTTCCAAATCCAAAGAATGATCTTCTTTGAAGGTACTTATCATCACGGGTACAAAACCCTTCGGTAATTTCTGCTGCATCATTTTTTCTATTTACTAATCAATTTTTGAACAAGGCGACCAATCAATACAATGGAAATGGTGCCCAAAACAACGGTCATTTTAGAATCAAATGGGCTTTGATAAGCTTCGGGAAAACTATCTTTAAAGGATATCCAGGCTATGATGACTACCCCAGCAATGGCACCCACTTTGGCCGCCAAATTCTCTACATGCTTTGATAAGAATCCTAACAAAAATATACCAAGCATCCCCCCAGCGAAAATTCCCGATAGTTTCCACCAAACATCCAAGAGACTTTTAACCCCAATCATGCTAATCCCGAAGGTGATACCTAATAATCCCATGATTACGGTAGCAATGTGCAAGACTTTTAATTGCTTGGCAGGAGGTACATCTTTTTGAACATAGCGTAAATATATATCCTTGAGAAATACCGTAGCCGAACTATTCATACCGCTACTCATGGTACTCATAGCTGCTGACAACAGGGCTGCCATCAACAAGCCCAATAAACCTTTAGGTATCTGGGTTTTCATGAAAAACGGCAATACGCGATCACCATAATCTGATGGTTTTAAGGCATCTATGGCAATACTTTTTTCGGCCGAAACCTGTTGCTTTAATTCTAAAATCAAGGCAGGGTTTTCCAAGTAAAATGTATAAAGCGCAGTTCCAATAAAAAAGAATAAACAAGATACGGGAACGAAGTAAAATACACATAACCAAATGCTTTTAGCTGCTTCTTTGGCATCTTTGGCCGTATGGTAACGCTGTATGTAATTTTGATCTATCCCAAAATTGGTCAAATTAATAAAAAACCCATACAACAAAACCACCCAAACGGAGCTGGTACTAAAATCAGGATTAAAACTTCCTAAGCTAAATTTATCATCCCGAATACCCACTTCAATCACTTTAGAAAAGCCTGTTTGATAAATGATAATCCCCACAATCATCAGTGCTCCCATCGTTTTCAAAATAGCCTGTATCACCTCGGTCCAAATAACTGCCTCCATACCCCCTAACACGGTATAAAAAATAATACATAAACCAGAAACGATGATAATTAATCGCATATCCACCCCAGTTAAGGCATTGATTGTCAGGGCTATTCCATAAAAAATAGTCCCCATTCTGGCCAATTGGGTCATGATAAAACAGACCATGGCATAGGTTCGTGCCCAAGCTCCAAAACGCTTTTCTAAATGCGTATAGGCGCTTACTTCTCCACTGTTTCGATAAAACGGAACAAAGTATTTGGTGGATACCCAAGCTGCAAACGGAATGGATAAACTAAAAACGAATGGGTTCCAATTGGAGCCAAAAGACTTTCCTGGGTCTCCCAAAAAAGTAATGGCACTTAAAAAAGTGGCATAAAAACTCAGCCCTAATGCCCAACCAGGAATTTGGCCCGAGGCCGTGGTAAATTGCTCGGAACTATTATTTTTCCTAGAAAAATAAATACCTATAGCCACCATGCATAGTAAATAAACAACGATGATGCTAAGATCAAGAACAGGTAGAGTCATATTATAAGGTGATCACAACGTGCTTAATCTTCTCTCTTTTCCAAGTATAGGTAATATGAATTTTACCGTCTTTCGTTTGAATCACCGCAGGGTAAGAAAACTCTGCCTTAGGCTCATTTTCTAATACGGCAAGTTCCTTCCATGTTTTACTATCCAACGAAATAGCCACATTGAGTGGAGAGCGTTTGCCACCCCATTCTTGGGATTCCTTAGTCACGTGATTGTAAATTAATACCTGACGACCATCTTTTAAGGTAACGGCATCCGTACCCGAATTAGGGTTAGGTAGAGAAATAGCCTTCAAAGCTGACCAAGTCTTTCCTTGATCGGAAGAATATGACTCCAAGATATATCCATTCTTACTTCTACAAAGAATTTGCAGTCGACCGTCTTTTAAAAATAAGACACTAGGTTGAATCGCTGAAAACTCTTTCCCGTCGTTAATAGCTTCTGTACGCGTCCAAGTACGTCCTCCATCTTTGGTCATTTCAAAGTGTACCCGCCAACCATTATCCTCTGAGCTAGTTGGGCATAGCAATGTCCCGTCTTTCAACATCACGGGTTTATTTTTAATTGGTCCTAAAATGCCTAGAGGTAATCTTTCGGTATTAGACCATGTTTTACCGCCATCTTTGGAACGTTTGATCATTCCCCACCAATCTTTTGGAGTAGGTCCTTCTTTGTAAAACAATAATAACTCCCCGCCTTTAGAAGCTGGCATTTGAAATAAAACTGGGTTCCAAAGGGGATAACGAATGGTGCTATTTTGAACACCGTTGGCCACTTCGATAGGGGCTGTCCATTTGCCATTGACCATTCTACTCACCCAAATTCCTACATCTGGATGACGCTCTTCTGTTCCCCCAAACCAGGCGGTTACTAAACCGGTAGGAGTTTCTTCAATGGTTGAGGCATGGCACTCAGGAAATGGGGCCTTCTCGTAAATAAATTCTGAGCTTGTAATCTGCGCGAAAGCTCCTTGACCTAGCACCATCAGTGCTAGTATATACAAAATTTTCATAGTTAAATAGGTTCAATGGAAAGCGAAATTACACTATTTATGAGAAAATCATCCTTTTTGCCCAAAGTTTTGAAAAAAAAGAGTCTTCAAAAATTGAATTTCAACTACCCACATTGCCCCATAATTACTTTAAACGTATACTTAAAGGATATCTTTGATTTGAATACCTGACAAAACTTGAAAGCCATTTATGTGTAAAACCTTCTTCTCTCCTTCGATTTTATTACCTAAACTCTTTCTTTTATCTTCAAAACCAGCCAATAAAGTTGTGTAATGCTGTCTAATTTCCCAATGCTCTGGAACATAAAACGTAGCCCCACCCATGATTTGAGTAATTTCAATACTAATGGATTCTTCCTCAAATTCCACCTGGCTAAAATCCAATTCCAAGCCCGCCACAATATTAGTCAAATTGGCCCCTTTAAAATCTTTGCAAGTCGCCTGAATGGTACTTGAATTAAGCACATTGGATAAGGCAATAAAGGGTTCATCATGGGCAGAAAAGCTAGGGTTGGCCTTATTGGACGAACTTCCCCAATTTCCCATTCTTGTATCACAGGATGAATCTTTCTTTCGATTCGATTTTTGAATCATAGAAATCCCAACGATAATGAACACGACAGGTAAAGTATACTCAAAAATATCGATATCCATAAATTCTCGATCAATCAAGAACGCTCCTCCCACTAATACCGGCCAGATCCAGCCCGTTCTCTGAAATGAACTACTGATGCCAGAAACCAGTCCAACAACAATCAATAAAACTGGCCAAGTAAATAGCCAGTCAGGCAATTGAAACCAATCTGTCTGACGAATTAAAAATACGATACCTACCAACAGGAAAACAATTCCAACGGTACCACCAGATTTTGAAGTAGATTTTTTGCTCATGAGTTTAGGGTATAAAATTGTTCGCCAAGTAAAGCAAAAGGTCAAATGGCTTCATCAACTTTGGGATAAACGGGGAATCAACGAGGTGAATTGTCGAAATCCCTATCTAAAGCGCAATCAAAGTCCCTTAAAAGACAACTATTTATACATGTTAATAATAAAATCTAGCATATTGACTAAATTCTCTTTTTTGAGTGATTTGGAGATTCATCAAAACTTAATAAATACGCTAACTTGCGTGAACTAAACCTATCAAACAACATGCGTAATTTTATACTTGTATTCCTTTGCCTCAGCATTTTTGCCTGTTCGACAGAGAAAAAAAATAATCCTAAACTTTCCAAAGAGCATCAAAAGGCCCTCGATGATTTTCAACTCATGGATGGTTTTGAAATTGAAATGGTGGCTGCTGAGCCCCTAGTCGCCGATCCTGTGGCCATGGAAATCGATGAAGATGGCAACTGGTTTGTTTTAGAAATGCCTGGCTATCCACTGGATTTAAGCAAAACTGGACAAGTCCGCAAACTGATGGATACCAATGGTGACGGATATCCTGATAAATCCGAAATTTTTGTGGATAGTTTGACCCTACCCATGGGAATCATGAAATGGAAAAAAGGAATCATCGTAGCCGATGCTCCCAACATTCTATATTTTGAAGATACCAATGGCGACAATAAAGCGGATAAGCGGGAGGTGATATTAACAGGATTTTCATTGTCCAATCCGCAGCATAATATGAATTCCCCAAAATTCGGTCTAGACAACTGGATTTATTTAGGCCATTCTGGATCCATCAATTCCTTTGCCTATGAATATCTTTTTGGAGATAAAGGAAGTGATATCCGCTACCCAGCCAATCCTAAGGCAAACATCCTTCCCAAAAACGGAAATGGGCGCAATGTCCGCTTTAAACCCGATAATTTTGGACTAGAATCCATGTCTGGAGAAACCCAATATGGGCATACTTTTGACCCTTGGGGTCACCGATTTTACACCGATAATGCAGATCACCTTTACCATGAGGTATTAGATGCCCGCTACACAAGCACCAATCCCAATTTGGTCATTCCTGAGGCTATGGAAAAAATCCCAGATCATGGAGATGCTTGTGAGGTCTATCCTATTTCAGAAAACCCCAATCACCAATTGTTAACAGACGTGGGCGTGGTGACATCCAGCTGTGGTATCACTTGGTATGATGGAGGGGCTTTTGGCAAAGATTTTAGTCAAGTGACGTTTGTGGGTGAGCCCGTACATAATTTGGTTCATGCCGATATCATTGAATCCAAAGGTTCCACTTTTACAGGTAAAAGATTACTCGAGAAAAAAGAATTTTTAGCTTCCAAAGACCCTTGGTTTAGACCGGTCAATTTTTATGTAGGCCCAGATGGAGCTTTATATGTCATTGACTATTACCGACAATTGATTGAACATCCTGAATGGATGTCGGAAGAGGTTAATAAAAGCGGGGCTTTGTACAATGGTAAGACCAAAGGTCGAATCTATCGTATCACAAAAAAGGGAAGTGCGGGAATGAATTGGATGAATGACACTCATTTGTCGAAAGAACCTTCAGAAAAGCTCGTAGAGCTATTACAATCAGACAATGGCTGGTTTAGAAAAACCGCCCAACGTTTATTGTTCCATCGCAAAGATGTGTCAGTTGTACCAGCTTTGCAAGAAACGATTGCTAAGAAAGAGGCAGAAGCCAGTATTCCAGCCTTATGGTTATTGTCGGATTGGGGCAAACTAACACCAGAAGATATCGTCCATGCCTTATCCAATAAGACCGCAGGAGTGCGTGAAAATGCGTTACAAATTGCGGATCGAAACTTGAAATTACCTGCCTTTGCGTCGAATAAAGATGTAAAAAAATCTCTTATTCAAGCAGCAAAAGACCCTGATGCTCGAGTACGATTTCAATGGCTATGCTCTTCGGCATTTTTCACATTTCCTGAAGCTGTAGCCTTACGAAGTAGCATCTTGAATCAAGATATAGATGACCATTGGGTGGGAGTAGCTGCTATTGCTGCATCCAAAGGTTCAGAGTTAAGTTTATTACAAGGGGCCATTACAAATTTTGGTAATAAGCCCTCTGAAGGAAAAGAAAATTTCTTTGCTTACGTGGCAGCAGCCTTAATGAAAAAGCAAGACATGAGTTTCTTGTCTTTAACCAGTGATGCCCAAGTAAGTAACGATTGGTGGCAAGCGGCTGTATTAAAAGGTTTGGCCAATTATGCGGACTATGCAGAAAAGAAAATCACGCTGGATGAAAATCAAAAAAATGCTTTAGCCAAATCGTTTTTGATTTCTCCCAACACAAACATGCGCCATGCCATCATTGGGGTATTTAAAGCGGTGGGTTTACCTACTGATAAAACTTTTGCCAAGGAAGTCTTTACCAAATTTTCAGGTAGCCAAGATGCCAAATTTCAAGAGGATGCCTTGGCCTTGTTAACCTTACAAAAGGATCCAGCATTCACTAGCAAATTAATTTCGTTCATTCGCACATCTAGCAGTGAATCCATTCAATTGGCCAGTATCAAAGCTTTGCCGAATCAGATTTCTGCGCAGGAAATGGCTCAGATTAATCAGGTATACCAACAAATGAAAATGCCTTCTCGAAAGGCTTGGATTCGCTATCAAATTGTGAATGAAAAATACATGATTCCCTTATTGAAGGAAATTGCCAATAAAAATATCCCAAAATCAGATTTGGAATGGCCACAATTTGTGGAGTTAATGAATTCCTATGATGCCAATATCCGCAAATTAGCTCGTGAAGTTCTGGCCATCAGTGAGGATAGAAAAGCGGTATTACAGAATTATTTGCCTGCTGCTGACATGGCGGGAAATGCCGCTAAAGGCAAAGAAATATTTAAGGCAAACTGTACCGTTTGTCATCAAATCAAGGGTGTAGCTGGGGTCTCATTTGGACCCGATTTATCTACCTTAAAAAGTAGAAATGCACTATCCATCATTACGGAAATTATCAACCCCAACAATTCCATTGCTGATAAATATGGCAATTGGGATTTACAAATGTCGGATGGTTCTAGAATTTCAGGAATCATTACTTCGGAAAACGACAATTCGCTTAGCCTAAAACAAATGGGCGGTGCGGTTCAGGTCATTGAGAAATACCAAATTAAATCGAGAGTTTCATCCAAAGTTTCTGCCATGCCAAATGGCTTAGATGCCAATATTAAATTGCAAGATATGGCGGATTTGGTGGCATTTATCAAAGGAATTTAACGCTTAAAATTGCTAGGGTTGCCAGCGTTTGGAACGCTGTCAACCCTGTTACAAAAACAAAATAATCGAATTTTTTATTCAAGAATCTGATATATTTGGACATTCTCTCAAATTACCTATTTACTGATAATGATGTCCAAAATATCTCTTGCTTTCCTTGCCGTATTACTAGCATTTACTGCCTTTTCTTTCAAGCCCAAAAAAGAAAAATGGGTCTCCCTATTTAATGGAAAAGACATCAAAGATTGGACCGTGAAAATCTTCCATCATGAAGTGGGAGATAATTATGGTCAAACTTTTCGGGTGGAAGATGGATTGATTAAAGTACGGTATGACCAATACGACCATTTCAATAATCGCTATGGACATTTGTATTACAAAAAACCATTTTCCTATTATAAACTACGTCTGGAATACCGTTTTACAGGTATTTGGAGAAAAGATGCCCCAGATTATACCTTGAAAAACTCAGGTCTCATGTTCCATGCTCAAGATCCTAAAACGATCCTGAAAGAACAAGATTGGCCCATCTCGGTTGAAATGCAGTTCCTAGCCGGACTAGGCGATGGTAAACCCAGACCAACAGGAAATATGTGCTCCCCCGGAACCGATGTGTTCTATAACGGACGAATTGACCCACGGCATTGCATCAACTCCAGCTCCAAAACCTACGAAGGAGATCAATGGGTAAAAGCTGAACTAGTCGTTTTAGGAGATTCTTTAGTTAGTCACTACATCAATGGCGAAAAAGTTTTGGAATATGCTCAACCTCAAATTGGCGGAGGCGTAGCCAATGGCTATAATCTTGCCATTAAAATAGATGGAAAATTATTGAAAGAAGGATTTATAGCGCTTCAAAGTGAAGGTCAAGAAATCGATTTTAGAAATATCGAAATTCAGGTTTTACCTGTTCCAAAATCCAGAAAAAAATGAGGCAGAAAAAGACTCATGGACTACTTGCTTGTCTCCTTCTCCTATGTTCCATAGCTCAGGCGCAAACTCCCTTATTTGATGCCTCCGTCAAACGGGTCCTTTTTCTAGGGAATAGCATCACCTATGCCGCTGGATATGTCCAAGCCATAGAAGCCTACCATAAGGCCCATTTCCCCCAACAAAAAATTGAATTCATCAATGTGGGTTTACCCAGTGAAACGGTCTCAGGCTTGTCGGAAGAAGGCCATGCCGATGGACGATTTCCTAGACCCGACCTGCATGAACGATTAGATCGGGTTCTTTTACAAACCCAACCCGATATCGTCTTTGCTTCCTATGGCATGAATGATGGCATTTACCTCCCTCTTGACTCGCTTCGATTTCAAAAATTCAAAGATGGTATCCTATGGTTGCATGCCCAAATTGAGGCTCGAGGTTCCAAAATCATTCACCTAACACCCGCACCCTTTGATGAAACAAAAGGGAAGAAGCCAGGCTATGCGCAAGTCCTGGATCGCTATTCGGAATGGTTACTCCAACAAAAATCTTGGGAGGTGATTGATGTCCATTTTCCTATGCAGGATTTCCAAACCGCTCAGCAAAAAACAGATCCGAATTTTGCATTAGCCAAAGATGGGGTACATCCTGGCGAATGGGGACATTGGATGATGGCCCAATACATTTTAACCTATTTAGGTCAAAAAAACATACACCATTTTCCATCCATTACGGATGCTTTATCACCCATCAAAGACCCCAATACCTTTTATCAATTGGTCGTCAAACGGCATAATATCATGAAAGATGCATGGCTTAGTTCCACAGGACATCTTCGCCCAGAAATGAAAAAAGGGCTTCCATTGATGGAAGCCCTAGCTTTATCTTTAGAAATAGACAAACAAATAGAAGCTTTGCTCGCTCCTTAGTCGACCATCAATTGTTCAAACAAAAACAATTGGGAGGATTTCGGGTCAACTTTTACCCTCACGGCTTCCATATCTGCCTCACCAAAAACCTGCAAACGCGTAAAATTCAAAATTGTGGATTTTTTATCTGGCATCAATAATGGCTTCTCAATCAGCAAGCGATGAGAATCTCCATTGATCCATAAAACAGGTTTTCCATAAGCCCTTGTTAAGGCCGTCAACTTTTCCACGATTTGGGTAAATCCTGTGGGAACAGCTCCGTGGTAAAACATATCTGCTTGGGTGAAAAAGACCAAGCCCATTTTTGAATTTGCCTTCGCAAAAACTTCTTCCAACCACGCTTGATTGGCCTTTTCCCGCTCATTAAATTCCGTGTTATCGGCATTGGCTCCTTTCAAATTATTGTTGGACCCTACTAAGTGTATCGTGGCAAACTGTATCCCGCCATATTCCCAAGCATTGTTTTCTACATAGTTAGCAAAGGCTAGATTTTCCGACTGAGAAACCAGTTTTATTTTCTTCTTTCCAAAGCTCTCTTTCTTAGCAAAAAATACTTTTCTCAGCTCCTTCAATCGCTCATTGGCATCATATTCTCCCGCAGCTTTACGGTGACAATCCGTCCATTCATTATCACCAGGTGTATAGACCAATGGCTGATCAAATGTCTCAAAATACCGATGGATTTTATAAAAGTACTCCGTAGAACATGGAGTAGATCCTGATTTTATATCCCCCACATGGACACTAAAAACCGGCTTTTCTTGATTGATTTTTTTAATCACTCCTTCAAATCGACCATAATCTTCTGGCAATTTATAAGGCATATCCCCAAAGGCGATAAAATCAAATTTTTTGTTTTGAGCAATGCTGCTGAAACCCAGTAAAAGGCTGAAAAATAAGGTGAATAATAATTTCATAAGATAGGTTTATTGTTTCTGTTTTACTTTTTCAAAAGCGGTATCATAATCTTCCCTCAATGTCCCCATCACACGGTCCCAAAACAAGAGATACAAGCCATAATTCCCCTTAAAATATTTATGATGCTGGTTATGACTTACCGAGGTATTAATCCATTTGCCAATCCAAGATTTCGAAAATCCGGATGGATACAATTCCCAACCCAAATGTCCATAGGCATTGTAAATAATGGAAAAAAAGAAAAACAAATATAAGTGACTTTGATGTATGGGAATCGTAAAGACAAATAGCACAAAAACGCCCGTTTCTACGACGGACTCCAATGGATGAAAGGCATAGGCGGCCCATGGAGAGGGATTGGTAGACAAATGATGGACTTTATGCACCCATTTAAAAATAATAGGATGATGCATGATTCGATGAGCCCAATAAAAATAGGTATCGTGCATCAAAAACATCAGCAAATAGGCAAACCAATAATATCCCCAGCCCATGTCATCCATCCGGTCGTATAAGGTCGTATATGGCCGAACAGCAGGATTTTGAACAATGAAAATGGGGACTGCAGCAAAAAGGATGATGGTTCCTAGAGAATACCCTATTTCACGTAAGTAATCGTTTAATTTGGGATAAGCTGTTTGTATTTTTTTGCTGGCAAATCCCTTTTTGAAAAGAACATAGAAAATCAAGAAATAAGCTCCTGCTACTAAATAATATCGACTACCAATACTAAAAGCTATTTGAAGAAATTTTTCTACGGTCATAGGTTTAATTTTGCCTAGTAAAAATATGGAATTCAAGTGGCTTTAAAAACTTTAAAAGAGCGAATTCAAGCTCATTCCCTTAATTTTAAAATTTTTGAAACAGAAAAGCCTAGATTAGCGTTACCATTAAGCTTCCTTTCACCATCACATGAGTCAAGAAAATAAAAGAGCTTTCTATTTTAAACTCTATGAGCCTGAGAATCAGAGCCCTTTCGATAAGCTTTTTGCGATTTTCAAAGAATTGATTGTTCATACTTCCGGTGATTTGGATGAAGCTCTCGACTGGCTTCGGGAATTAGATAAAGAATATCAACTGACGGATGAGGCCTATACCATCGACGATTTTATTGAAGACCTGAAAAAAAGAGGCTATATCCGTGATGAAACCAAAGAGGACGGAAGTTCGGGTTTAGGCATTACTGCCAAAACAGAAAGAGCCATTCGACAACAAGCCTTAGATACTATTTTTGGCGACTTGAAACGCAGTGGTTCTGGGAATCATAAAAGTAAACATCCGGGTAGCGGCGATGAACATACCGGCGAGTTTCGGGAGTATCGTTTTGGGGATAGTTTAGAAAAAATATCTTTGACAGAAAGTTTGAGAAATGCCCAAATCAACCACGGCATGGACCAATTCCAATTAAGTGAAGAGGACTTGGTGGTGGAGGAATCCCTACATAAATCTCAAATGAGTACCGTGCTAATGATTGACATCAGTCATAGCATGATTTTGTATGGAGAAGACCGCATTACTCCTGCCAAAAAAGTAGCCATGGCTTTAGCCGAGCTCATTACCACACGTTATCCTAAAGACACCTTGGATATTTTGGTTTTTGGGAATGATGCCTGGAGTATTTCCATCAAAGATTTGCCCTATCTCAAAGTGGGGCCCTACCATACCAACACGGTAGCTGGTTTACAGTTGGCCATGGATATTTTGAGAAGAAAAAGAAATACCAACAAACAGATCTTTATGATTACCGACGGTAAGCCAAGCTGTGTCAAATTGCCCAACGGCGAATATTACATGAATAGCAATGGCCTCGATGAATACATTGTTGATAAATGCTATACTCAGGCTCAGCAAGCCCGAAAATTACATATTCCCATCACCACCTTCATGATTGCGCGAGATCAATATCTTCAACGCTTTGTGAATGAATTTACCCAAGCCAATCAAGGAAAAGCATTTTATACCGGATTAAAAGGATTGGGAGAAATGATCTTTGAAGACTACGAAACGAATCGAAAAAAACGCATTAAATAAAGCCACATGCCAATGAACACAATTGCCACTTTAGGAGAGCTAAAAAAATCAGGATATACCAGCAGAGGCATCAAAGATGAATTAAGACAAAATTTGATTGCTAAAATCAAAGCGGGACAAACGCCATTTGAAGGAGTGCATGGTTTTGAACATACCGTTATTCCTGAATTAGAAAGAGCTATTTTATCGCGACACAACATCAACCTGCTAGGACTACGTGGACAGGCTAAAACGCGCTTAGCACGTTTGATGGTCAGCCTTTTGGATGAATATATTCCCTTTGTTAGTGGTTCAGAAATCAATGATGACCCTTTTCAGCCCATCTCTCGGTTTGCCAAAGATTTGATAGCCGAAAAAGGCGATGCTACGCCTATTTCTTGGTTGCACCGTGATGACCGTTTCTTCGAAAAACTAGCCACTCCTGATGTGACCGTGGCCGACTTGATTGGGGATGTGGACCCCATCAAAGCTGCTAATTTGAAGTTGTCATATGCCGATGACCGAGTAATACATTTTGGTATGATTCCTCGGGCCAATCGCTGTATTTTCGTCATCAATGAATTGCCCGATTTACAAGCCCGTATCCAAGTGGCCTTGTTCAATATTTTACAAGAAGGTGATATACAAATCCGAGGCTTCAAATTGCGCATGCCCTTGGATTTGCAATTCATTTTCACGGCTAACCCTGAAGATTATACCAATCGTGGAAGCATCGTAACTCCATTGAAAGACCGTATTGGATCTCAAATCTTAACGCATTATCCAGAGAGTATCGAAATTGCCAAAACCATTACGGCCCAAGAAGCCAAGCTGGAAAAAGAACAAAAAGACCGCGTCTATGTTCCTGAATTGGCCATGGATATTTTGGAGCAAATCAGTTTTGTGGCGAGAGATAGTGAGTTTGTAGATGCCAAAAGTGGTGTTAGTGCGCGTATGAGCATTACCGCCTTAGAAAACCTGATGAGTGCTGCCGAAAGACGTTCCCTACGTGCCGGAGATGATCATACCACCTTACGATTGTCGGATTTTATGGGAATCGTTCCTTCCATCACAGGAAAGGTGGAGCTGGTCTATGAAGGAGAACAAGAAGGAGCGGCAGAAGTAGCTCAACAATTGATTAGCCAGGCAGTGCACCATTTTTTCCCGAACTATTTCCCTAAGATAGAAAAGCTGCACAAAAAAGATTTGGTCAGTCCTTACAACCCGCTTTTGGAATACATCTTTACGGAAGGCGGCGTGGTGATTACGGATGATTGCTCGGATTCAGAATACCAAAGCAGCTTAGACTCCATCAAACCTTTGGATGATTTACTAAAGAAATACATCCCCAAAGTCAAAAAAGAAGACCGTTATTTCATGAAAGAACTAGTCCTTTGGGGATTAGCCGAATACCAAAAATTAAGCAAGGAAAGAATTACGGAAGGGTATCAGTTTAAGGATCTGCTTTGATAGGTGTTAGTTATTAGGGATTAGTGTTATGAATGAAAAAAATGTGGCTTGGAAAACATGGCGACTTAAAAAAGTAACTATTTCTTACTAAGAAAAAAAAATCAGGTGACTAAATAATTCAAAACCTACTGATTAAAACATTAAGAAACCAACAATGCATATTATTAAAAATAGGTTTAAATGGTAAATAAAAATCGTAATTTTGATTTCAAATGGCAAAAGCAGACTACATAGTATCGTTAATCAAATCTCATTACAACAATGAGCCAGAACGGTTCACGACTATGGCTTTGCAAATCGCTGCACATGAAGCCAAATTAGGACATACGCTTGTAGCTAATGAGATAAAAAATATTATAGACAAGACTAAGGAGGCAAAAAACAAAACAAAAGCTTTTGCTTCAGATTTACAAGGATTGATTTTAGAAAATGTACCTGCTGTAAATCTTGCGGATATGATTGCATCAGAAGATATCAAATCCAAAATCAATAGAATAATTTCAGAATTTGTTCAGCGTGATAAATTGCGTAAGCACGATCTAGAGAACAGAAGAAAAATTTTACTTTCTGGTCCTCCGGGAACAGGGAAAACTCTCACCGCTTCAATCATTGCCAATGAATTGAACTTACCGCTTTACACCATTCTAATGGATAAAATGGTGACAAAATTTATGGGCGAAACAAGTGCTAAATTACGCCAAGTGTTTGATTTAATAGAGCACAGACAGGGCGTTTATCTTTTTGATGAATTTGATGCCATTGGTGGTGAACGCAGCAGAGATAATGATGTTGGCGAAATGCGAAGGGTATTAAATTCATTTCTTCAATTCATTGAACGGGACAATTCCGAAAGCCTAATCATTGCTATCACCAATAATAAAGCTCTTTTAGACCAAGCTCTTTTCCGAAGGTTTGACGATGTAATTTTATACAACCTGCCAAGTATAGACGAAAAACGTGCATTGCTGAAAAACAGGCTTGTACAATTCACCAAAAAAATAAAATTTGACGACCTGTTGCCCAACATAAACGGCTTGAGCCATGCTGAAATATCACTTGCATGCATAGATGCCATCAAAGAAACTATCTTGAATGAAAAGCAGCCAATGAACAATCAATTAATTCTTAGAACAATCAAAGATCGTAATGCAGCGTACCACAAATAATTTGACAGAATGGCATTATACAATCACATCTTTATTTCAGGAATTGTAAACAGTGAAAATTATAGAGCGCCTTCAAGAATTGGTGCAAAACCACGTATTCCTTTACGTGATAGAGCAATCCAAGGTCAAAAACTTTTAAGTCAGTTTGATGCCATTTGGCAAACAAAAGAACTACTTCAACAACAACGTAGTGCAGAACAAATTTCCACAAGAGAAGGAACATATATTACTTTTACGAGTGCTGCCGACCAAGATTTGATTACCAAAAGTTTGGAAGACCTTAGAAAAGGCATCCGGTTATTGAACATAAAAGAAATTCTCGTTGGTGAAAATCAAACACAAATACGGGCAACGGTTTATGTTCCCAATGGAAAAGAGGGGCACTTCATCTCCAAAATTCAAAAATATCAGCAGGAAGAAACCCAAAAAGGAGACCCTAAAAATGCTCCTTTGGTCAATAGTATTGAAGACGTAAGCATTGCTTTGTTGGAAGGATTATGGACAGATAATCCTCAACACATTCCAACAGACAATGCGAAATGGTGCGAAGCGTGGCTAAACGTAAATACAAAAGAAAACCAAGAGCAGGAACAAATTGCACAGTTTCTTACAACACTTGAAAGTATTGGCATTGAAGTTAAACACAACAGCATCATATTTCCTGAAAGAGCCGTTTTACTTGTTAATGCAAATCGAGAGCAATTAATTGAGCTTATGTTGCGAAGCGATTTGCTGGCAGAGTTTCGAGCAGGGCAAGAACCCGCAGGATTTTGGGTAAACGAAAGCAGGGTTGGACAACAGGCTTGGGTTGATGATTTATTAAATAGAATTCAACTTGTTGAAAGCAACGTAAAAATCTGCCTTTTAGATTCAGGTGTAAATAACGGGCATCAGTTATTACAATCAATTATTGACGATACGAATACACTAACAGTTGATAACGCTTGGGGAACAGATGACCACGAGCCAAGAGCAGGACACGGAACGCTAATGGCGGGCATCGCAGGATATGGCCAAATTGAACAAGTGCTTGTTTCTGCCAATGTAGTGCTTCTAACGCATAAACTTTGTTCCGTAAAAATCCTACCCCGCCCCAATCAGGTACAAACTCCAAAAGAATTGTGGGGCGATATAACTTCACAAGGAATTGCAAGGGCTGAAATTCAAAACCCTAATATGGTTCTGGTTTATTGTATGTCTGTTACTTCGCATGAAGATACAGACAAAGGCAGGCCATCTTCATGGTCAGGAGCAATGGATAATTTAGCTTTTGGAGAGGGCGAAAATCAGCGATTGATAATTGTTTCCGCTGGTAATATCCGTGATTTTGAATCGTGGCGAAATTATCCCAATTCAAACTTTACTTCATCAGTTCAAAATCCTGCTCAATCTTGGAATACACTTGTTGCAGGAGCATACACCGAAAAAATTCAGGTGAATGATAGCAATTTTCAAAGTCACACACCGCTTGCCAATGAAGGAGAACTTTCGCCTTACAGTTCAACTTCTTTGATGTGGGAACGAAAGTGGCCAGTAAAGCCCGATGTAGTGTTTGAAGGCGGAAATTTATTAAGAGCGCCCGATAATAGCGTCACAGCGCATGAGGATTTGGAATTACTATCTACCTCAAGTTCATTCCAAACAAACCCATTTGACACCATTAACGCCACAAGTGCTGCGGCTGCGCAGGCATCGTGGTTCGCTGCAAAAATTACTTACAAATATCCAAACGCTTGGGCAGAAACAATCCGAGGTTTGATAGTTCATTCAGCTAATTGGAATCAAGCTATGCTTGCACAAATGCAAGTGCAACAAGGCAACAGAACCAGTTTCAGGAACTTATTGAAAACCTTTGGCTTTGGAATTCCCGATTTAGACCGTGCATTGTACAGTCAGGAAAGCGCATTGACATTCATAGCGCAGGAAACCATTCAACCGTTTAATTTCAAAGAAGTAAGTAGTACAGCCGAAACAAACGAAATTCATTTTTTCAATCTTCCGTGGCCAAGGAATTTATTGTTAGGTATGGGCGAAGTTCGTGTTAAATTAAGAATTACTCTTTCTTATTTTATTGAGCCGGGTGCAGGTGAAATTGGTTGGAAAGATAAGTATCGTTATCAATCACACGGTCTGCGTTTTGATGTTAATAATGTTGGAGAAAGCGAAGATGATTTTAGAAAACGTGTAAACATTGCAGCAAGAGATGAAAACGAAGAAGTAAACGGAAATGCAGGAAGTAATCGTTGGGCAATAGGAACGAATAACCGAAGCAATGGTTCAATTCATTCCGATTTTTGGGAAGGAACGGCAGCAGATTTAGCAACATGTAATCAAATTGCTATTTATCCTGTTATTGGTTGGTGGCGTGAGAGAAAGCATTTAGGAAAAGTAGAAAATCAAACTCGGTATTCACTAATTGTTTCACTAGATACTCCTGCACAAGATGTTGAACTATACACAACGGTTAAAAATATGATAGAGGTGCCAATTGAAATCCCTACTACTTAATTTGAACATTTAAACCAATCACTGAAAATATAAAATTAGAATCAACAATTGAGTTATTGAAATTGAAAACGTCAAATAGTCAATTTCTAAAATAATTCCTACAAGAAATTGGCGGTTCACAAGTTATATGTTTCTTCCAAAATTTCTGGGAACTAACGAGTGTAATATTTACTCTTATCTAGCGAACGAGGGTAAATTTTTAATTTTTTTACCCTCGTATAAAAAACGAGAGTAATTTGCTTAGGTAATTTTTAAATAAATACCTGAATTTGAATTGGACATAATTATCAGAAAACTATCTTCCCATATCAGAACAAGACACCACCCATTCTACATTTTTCATTCTACATTTCCTAATAAGTAACCACCTGCCCATCTTTCAAAAGACGTTCTTTCAATAAAGAATAAGGCACTTGCTAAGTGCTGGTTTTATATTTTTTCCAAAAAAACACAAACCAACCATTTGGCGAAAGCCAAAAATCCGCTTCTTACTATTTTCTATATAGATTTAAATGTTTTATATCAAATTTGTCAGGTAAATCCTGACTGATTGACTATAAATAATAATTTTTTATGTATTAAGTTATTCAAATTCATTATCTTTCATATCGTTTTAGTCAGGTTTATCCTGACATCGATACTATGAAAAACAAAAACATATCAACGCAATCAAGTACCCTTCTATCCTATTTCAACGGACAGAACAAGAATTGCTTTGACTATTCTGTAGCATTCAATGCCTTACCCAACTCTAAAGCAAGTACCATAAGGGAGTTACTTAGCGACATGACAAAGAGGGGTTTATTGATGCGATTGAAAGAAGGTCTATATTACATTATACCTTATGAGCAAAACGCCGAAACTTTTATGCCCGATTGGCATTTGATAGTAGAACACTTGATGAATGATGCCAAACATTACATCGGATATTATTCCGCTTTACAAATTCACAATCTAATTACACAACCATCACTGAAAGAACAAATTGTAGTTTCAAAACAAATACGACCATCGGAAATTAAAATTAAAAACGTTCCTTTTCAATATATCTATCACAACGAGAAACACTTTTTTGGTGCAAAGAAAATTTGGATTGACAGCTATCATCAAGTGCTTTGCTCAGACTTAGAAAAAACTTTTATTGATTGCTTGTTTAAACCCGATTATGCGGGTGGTATAGTTGAAGTGGCAAAAGCACTCTACATATCAAAAAACAACATCAACTACGACACATTACTCGAATACGCAAAGAAATTTGATTCGCAAGCCGTTATAAAACGATTAGGATTTCTTTTAGAAATGCTAGAAATCAACACTAGAATTATTGCAGATTTGCAGCATCTAAAAACGGCATCTTATGTGTTGCTTGATACTGAATTACCCAAAACAGGTAAACGAAACAGCCGTTGGGGTATTCAGCAAAATTTAGAAACAGACACCATTAAATCTGCTATTTACACATGATTAAACCTGGAGAAATACAACAAAAGGCAAATGCAATTGGTATACGCGACCACCAGATTGAAAAGGATTATATTCTTTCGTGGATTCTGTTTGGCATTGCAAAACACGAACAACTTTCAAAGGCTGTAGTATTCAAAGGTGGAACTGTTTTAAAGAAGGTATATTTTGAAAATTATCGATTCTCGGAAGACCTTGATTTCACTTTGCTGAATATCCAAATAAGCAACGAGCAAATTTTCCAATGGTTTACCGAAGTGTTTGAAATCATTAAAGAAGAAGCCAATATTCCACTTAACATCATTGATAACAATGAACACGAAGATGACGGTATAAATTTTTACATCAGTTACGTTGGTCCGCTTGGTGGACTAGGCAACAACAAACGGGTAAAAGTTGATATTTCACGTAATGAACAATTATTGTTTGAACCTGTTAAGCACAATGTTTTTATTGGGTATTCCGATTTGGAAGAATATAAACTGTTATGTTATCCTCTGGAAGAAGTATTGGTTGAAAAAATGCGTTCCGTCATGCAACGAATGCAAGCAAGAGACTTTTACGATATCTGGTATCTATTAGAAGAACATAAAATGGATGCCTCCTTTTATGTGAGAGAGTTTGATGCTAAATGCAAAAACAAGGGTTTACGGCACACAGATTTCCCGAAAAAATTGGAAGAAAGATTACCGCAATATAAAGGCAGGTGGAAAAACTCCATGAACGAACAAATAAAAGATCTGCCCGACTTTGATCATGTTGAAAGAGAAGTTCAACGACACATGAAAAAATTAAATTTATGACCTAGACAGTCACGAAATAGACCTTCATGGTTCATTTTTCATAGAGACCAATACAGACAAATTACTAAATCCATGGAAAGCATGGCAAATGAATTTGCCCTAGATGTAATTCCCCACACACACCAATTCTACATTTTTCATTCTAAACACTAATCCCTATTACCTAATAACTAATAAGAAACCACCTGCCCATCTTTCAAAAGACGTTCTTTCAATAGCGAATAGGGCACTTGCTGGGTACTGGTTTTTTGTTGGATGGCTAATACAGCGGCGGTGGCAGCTGATTGACCTAAAATCATGAAGACGGGTTCCATGCGGATCGATCCATAGGCGATGTGCGAACTGGAAAGACAAACGGGCACCAATAAATTTTGACATTCCTGCTCTTGGGGAACAATGGAGCCATAACTGATGGAATATGGTTTATCCGGATGCACACCAATATCTCCTTCATTTTGAACATAGCCTTCCGCCGTGACAAATCGCTGAGCATTATGCGCGTCCAAGGAATAAGACCCCATCCCTATCGGTTCTTCGATCTTCGTTTTTCCCAATGCATCCACCTCTTTCATCACGTATTTACCAAGCATTCTTCTCGCTTCTCTCACATACAATTGATGCGGCCAGCCTCCATTATCTTTAAACTCGTCTTTGGCCAATCCCCAGATTTTCATGCGATCCTGAACTTCCGAAGGCACTCTTGAGTCGTTTTGCAAGAAATACATCAATCCCTTTTGGTATAATTCATGTTCTTTGATGATGACTTTTCTACGTGCATAACTTGCCTCTGGATAATCATAATTTTTACCAATGAAATCGGTACTAAATGGTCCATGATTATTGGTGTCGGTCTTCCGATTGGGAATGGCATCAAACTTATCAAAGGTTTCTCGCCAACCGCTTTCAAAAACCCGGGCATACAAGGTATATCGATCAGGATTATATCCTTCAGGCTTAGGAAAAGCAATCCGATTGTCAGGATGATTACTCAAACACATCCGAAAACAATAGGCCTGAATTTTATGGTCTCCCGAACCATTGGCTCCCGGTTTTTCTGTTGAAACCTCAGGTAATAAGCCACTGCTAGGATCATTGACTACCTTAAATGGACTAATCTTTGATTTGAAATAATGTCCATGTTGAAATACTCCTACCTGCACCCCATTCCACTTTTCTCCATATACCGAATTCGCTTCTCTACCTACGTGGTATTTAACCCCAGCCATTGCCATCAAATCCCCTTCATAGGTAGCATCAATGAACATTTTACCAATAAAACGCTTCTTTGATAAGGTTTTAATCTCTTGAATTTTGGCATCTTGTAATCGGATACCTTGTCGACTGCGATCCAATAATTCCTCCCGCCAAACTTGAATTTGGTATTCTTTAACCAAATCTTCCATCACCTGCTCCGCGGCATGTGGCTCAAAAATCCACATGGTTTTATTGGCCCCATCCATGGCCACGGTTCCTTGGCCCTTATTGCCAAACTGTGATTTCTTTTCCCAAAGCCAATTTTCTTCCTTTTGATAATGCTGATAAATACGTTGATAAAACTCTCTGGATAAACCTCCTATCACCTCTTTGTTTCCAGTATCTGAAAATCCCAAACCGCCCGAAGTTAATCCTCCCAAATGCTTGTCGGGAGAAACGACGATAACAGTATGTCCCATTTTTTTTACTTGCACGGCAGCTATGATGGCCGAAGCATTGCCCCCGTACACAATCACATCAGCAGAATAAGTATTTTTTTGTGCCCAAGTAGGAAGAAAAATACTGCAAAGAAATACTACAATCAGAATCTTACAAGCTTTCATAATTTGTCAACATAAGATGAAAAAACTAGGCCAAAATCCCTTTGACCAATTTGCCATGAACATCGGTTAATCGGAACCTACGACCCTGGTATTTATACACTAATTGCTCATGATCAACACCCATCAAATGCAACAAAGTGGCCTGAAAATCATGCACATGAACGGGATCTTTGACGATATTATAACTGAAATCATCCGTCTGACCAAAAGTCGTTCCTGCCTTCACACCAGCTCCTGCCATCCACATACTAAAGCATTTAGGATGGTGATCTCTTCCATAACCCGTTGGCGATAATTTACCTTGAGAATAAACCGTCCTACCAAACTCGCCTCCCCAAATCACCAAGGTATCTTCTAGCATACCTCTCCGCTTTAAATCCATGATCAAAGCGGCCGTTGCCTGATCGGTTTGTTTACACTGATTAACGATATTTTTGGGTAAACTATCGTGATGGTCCCAACCTTGATGGTACAGCTGAACAAAGCGCACATCTTTTTCCAATAACTTTCTAGCCAGTAAGCAATTGGCGGCAAAACTTCCTTTATCTCGACTATTGGGTCCATACAAATCAAATACTTCCTGAGGTTCATCTGAGACATCCATCACTTCGGGCACAGAGGTTTGCATCTTGAAAGCCATTTCATATTGGGCTATTCGGGCATCTACTTCTGGATCACCCCAAGATTCATTTTGCAATTGGTTCAATTGCTTCAAATAATCCAACATTTCCTGGCGATCCTTGCCATCGTATCCTTCGGGATTTGACAAAAACAAAACAGGGTCTTTACTGGACCTAAATTGAACTCCTTGGTGCTCCGATGGCAAGAATCCATTTCCCCACAGTCGGGCGTACAGCGGCTGATCTTTGGAAGCATCCTTAGAAACCATGACAATGAAAGCGGGCAAGTTTTGATTCTCAGAACCTAAACCATAGCTTAGCCAAGAACCGATGGACGGTCGACCGGGCAATTGATGTCCTGTCTGAAAAAAGGTAATGGCTGGATCATGGTTAATTTGCTCGGTAAACATGGATTTGATGATACACAACTCATCCACAACTTGGGCGGTATAAGGCAATAAATCACTCACCCAAGTTTGACTTTGGCCATATTGTCTAAATCCATAAGCAGAAGCGGCCACTGGCAAAATGGCCTGATTGGCACTCATACCCGTTAATCGCTGACCTTTCCTGATAGAATCGGGCAAATCCTGACCCATCCGTTTAGTCAATTCCGGTTTATAATCCCAAGTCTCAAACTGGGACGGGCCTCCACTCATGAATAAATACACGACCCGTTTGGCCTTGGGGGCAATTCTAGGTAAGGCATCTAAGATTTGTTGTTCCAAAGATTGGCCTTGCGCTTGATGAGAAGCCAGCAAACCGTTCAAAGCTATCGCTCCAAAACCCATGGCCGTCTTCTTCAAAAAATCTCGTCGGTCTAGTCCCCGATTAAGCTTTTCCAAATCTGGATGCGATAAACGAAATGGATCGGAATGTCTATGTCCCATAATTTTATCGTTTAGTGATGCTAGCGTCTGAATTCATGATGGCACTGGCTACTACGGCATTGGCTGCCACTAGGTTTCCGTCCATATTTCCTTGTACTCGCTTCATTCCTGCTTGCAGCCAGCCTTTCGCTTTGCTTGCATCTTGCTGAAAACGGACTAAACTTTTTCTTTGTAAGTCGATTAGTAAAGCCAACTCCTTATCCGATGCTTCCCGACTTGTCAGTTTTTTAAAGGTTAATTGAATGGCCTTGGTGACATCTTTTTCGGTCGCCATTTGTTCTCCCAAAATCTTGGCTGCTTCCAAAAAGGTGGGATCATTCAAGCCTACAAGTGCTTGTAAAGGAGTATTGGTTTTTTGTCGACGTACCAAACAAGAGCTTCTGGCAGGGGCATCAAAAGTGGAAAGTGTAGGATTGGGCACGGAACGTTTCACCACTACGTATAAGCTTCTACGGTATACCGCTGAAGTGGTATCTTGTTTGTAATGTGAGCTATTGATTTCCCATAAACCATCGGGTTGATAAGGATACACACTTTTACCCCCGATTTTATTAACCAATAAACCGCTGGCCTGAAGGGCATTGTCTCGAATCATTTCCGCACTTAATCGGACGGAAGGCCCTCGAGCTAATAAGCGATTTTCCGGATCTTTTTCCCTTTGTTCAGCTGAGGCTTTAGAATCTTGTTGGTAGGTTTCCGACATCACCATTTGCTTCATCATTTGTTTGATATTCCATCCAGACTCTCGGAATTGGATAGCCAGGGCATCTAATAATTCGGGATGGGAAGGCATTTCACCTTGGTTTCCAAAATCTTCCGATGTTTTGACGATACCTGTGCCAAAGAAATTTTGCCAAAAACGATTCACCGCGACTCGAGCTGTTAACGGATTATTTTCATGGGTTAACCATTGAGCTAAACCGAGTCTATTCTTGGGCAAGTTGGAAGGGAATGGTAAAATCTTTTGGGGAGTATTCGGAAAAACTTCTACTCCTTTGGCATCGTATTGACCTCGTTGAAGCAAAAATGCCTTTTTAGGCTGGGGCATTTCTTGCATGATCATCACTTCCTCTATTTTCTCTGATGAATCCGCCAAAGCTGTTCGCCAATGTTTGATTTCTTTGGAAAAAGCTAATTGTGTGCTATCCAAATTTTGTTTGAAATATGCCCGAAAAGCTTCGCCTTGTGGGTTAGTCCATTGGTCCTGCGACTTGTATACCAACTCTTTCCAGGAAGCCCTTTGAGCCAAAACCTGAATTTCATAAGGAATAAGTTCTCGATTGTAAATCGCCACTTCATCGGCCTTCCCACCTTTAAAACCAAGACCGCGCCACCAGCCTCCAATTTGTAAACCTAATTCATTTTTGGAGAAATAAATGATGTCTTTATATAGCTGGTCAATGACCGTCTCCATGTCCGACTTTTGGCCATCTACGAACAAATTAAAACCTGCGGCTTGGGAAGAACCGTCATAAGTCAAAGCTAAATGAATCCATTGATCCCGCAGGATATCCGTTTTCATTACCTTATTGATGGCATTGGATGGAGCCGTATGCGCCATGTTTATTTCCAGTCGATTGTTTTTCAAATAGACGTGAAATCCTTTGAAATTATACAGTCGCTCTGCATTACTCTTATGAAAAATAACCCCTTCTTTCATGTCTTTGGGAATATTCACCCACATGCCAATAGTAAATGGCTCGGACTTTCTAAACACTCCAGCAGGACTTAAATCCGCATAAATATCCCCATCAAAAGCCAATCCTTGACCTTGCTTTCCTTTCACGTACACCGCTTGATCTCCTGTCTTCCCAGATTCTCTTTTGATCACGGCAACTTGCTTATCATTCAACTTATTTTTCAATGTCGCATCCAAATCAAAATAGGCCACCAAGCCCTGTTGAGGTATTATGTCTTCTGCCAATTTTTCATGGCCTTTGCTCTTAATCCAGTTTTGAAAAGGAGCATTGGAATTAGGACTTTGATTCATTTTTTCTTCTACGGTATGAATCTTGGTTTGAATGAATTTCAAAACCTCTTCTTTTTCTTTGGTCGGAAGCATCAAGGTTGGAGTAGGCAAATCATCCGAATAAGAAATTTGCCCCGCCTCTCGGACATTATTGAAAAAGCTGAATAGCTCGTAATAGTTTTTTTGAGAAATGGGATCGTATTTATGGTCATGACAACGAGCGCATCCCGTGGAAATAGCCATAAATGCTTCACCAAAAGTATTGGTTCGATCAATCACATATTCGGCCTGAAACTCTTCTTCCACAATTCCCCCTTCCGTATTTTGGGGATGATTTCGGTTAAATCCGGAGGCAATCAACATCTCTTTGCTCGGATTTGACATTAAATCTCCCGCCAATTGTTGTTGGATAAAAGTATCATAAGGCATATTGTTATTGAAAGCCTTAATGACCCAATCGCGGTAGGGCGACATATCTCGAATTCGATCCACCGTATATCCATGAGAATCTGCAAAACGGGCTAAATCCAACCAATCTACGGCCACTTTTTCGCCAAAATTAGGAGAAGCAAGCAGTCGATCTACTTGCTTTTCGTAAGCATTCGGGGTATTGTCAGCAAGATAATTTTCTAGTTCAGGAATGCTAGGAGCCAGTCCTGTTAAATCAAAAGAGAGGCGACGAAGCAACAGGGCTTTAGAGGCTTTGGCACTCATTTTCAATGATTCTTTTTCCAACTTTGCTTGCACCCAGAAGTCGATCACATTCATCCCCTTTTTGGATTCTGGGATAGCTTGTTTTACCGGTTTAACAAAAGCCCAATGAGGTTTATAAACAGCTCCATCTTGTATCCATTTAAGGAGTATCGCTTTTTCTTTGGCGGATAAACTCAAATGAGATTTCGGCTCTGGCATGACATAACTAGGGTCTTTGGAAAGAATACGATGGGCCAATTCGCTCTTCAGGAGATTGCCAGGTGTGATAGCCACTTTACCTGGGCTTTCAGGCAATTTGGCATAAGCATTTTCTGGCAAATCCAGTCGCAAGCCCGCCTTTTGTTTAGCTTTATCTGGGCCGTGGCATGCAAAGCATTTATCGGATAAAATGGGTTTGATATGAATATTAAAATCCAAAGCTGCAGGCAGCTGGCGGTATTCCAAAGCCACGTCGATTGGTAAAGGCAAGCTTTTAGGGGGCTTAGCAGCCATCAAAAAACAAAGAGGAAATATCAAAAACCAATACCTTTTCATACGCTATTTTATTGCTTTCAAACGATTTGTATCTGGCGGACTAAATTGGAATTTCCCTTCCACGATGCTTACATCAGGTCGAGCTTTCTTCAAAGCTTGTAAGCCTTCTAGACTGAGCTTACTTTGCCAAATATAAAGAACTTTTAATGCCTTCATAGCAATAATTGCTTTTATCCCTTGGTCAGAAATAGCTGTCCCATAGAGATTTAACTGCTCTAGGTGGGGTAATTGCTCTAAGCGCTCTAAATCAGCATCTTGAATATTACTTTGTTCCAGATTCACTTGTTGAAGGTTCTTAAAACTCATGAGCTCCCCCACTTGGATATCTTGTCGTTTCGTTAATTTCAATTGTAAGACATTGTTTTGGATTTTTTTAGCCGCTTGCCAAACCCTTAAGTCTAGGTGCTTGACATTGACAAAATTCAAACTCAATCCCGCAGGATCAATGGCCATTGGACTGACACTAAGGCCCTGTGACTTGGCTTCAAGAATCGCCGCTGGGTTGGCTGGTTCCAGAGGCAGCAGAGTCATTGTAGGCTGTTTTATATCCAATGCATGCATTGGATTTGCGGCATCCGACGGTAAAGTCTCGGTATGCGACTGTAAAGTCATTGCATGCAATGACTCTGAAAATGGTGCACCAATCTCAATCCATCTTTTAATGATGGCAATTTGCCTTTCATTCAATTGTTTTTTACCCTCCGGTGGCATGTGCAAATCATCGTCCTCTGGAAGAATTAAGTACTCATACAAATGACTTTTCAAAGGATTTCCTGCGAGTAGAATTTGGCCTTCTTTTCCCCCCTTTTTTATAAAAGCCTCGGTATCCAAGCGTAATTTGCCCTTCTGCTTTTTACTGGAATGACATTGAAAACAATGACTTTTTAAAATGGGTAAAACCTCTTGTTGGAAAGGGGTATTTTTTGCTGGACTAAGCACTTCCACGCTGGTATCTAGTGCTATTTTCCGTTGAGTTGAATCAAAGGATTGAATCAATTCCTTGGATGGAGGTGTTGTCTTTTTGTTAGCAAACAAATAATTAGCCCCATACGTCAATTCGCCACCAAAGTGACCCGTGATGGCTAATGCAACGAATAAAATAAGGCTAATGATTTTTTGATATGCTTGAAAAAAATAAAGACCAATGGCACAAATGGTCGTTCCTATTCCCCACCATTGATGTTGGACCACTTGGGAAGCATCATAATCCCCAGAATTGGACAAAAGATAACCAGAAATGGAAGCTAGAATAGCAGCTATGGCACCCAACAAAAGTATGGCTGAAATGGAAGATTGGTAATCGGTATTTCGAATAGATTGAGCCCAAATCATGACACAAGCTATGACCAATATCCCTATGGGAAAATGTACTAAAAAGGGATGTAAGTGGCCTAACAAATCAATCATCTAGGGAATTATTTATGGTCTACTAATTCCCTGCGCGACCAAGCCTCATCCATGGGACCACCTGTAGATTTTTGACCTTTATGTCGCCAAATTCCCTCTTGAATTTGAAATTCAAATGGGAGCTTTTTGCCAATACTAGAACTGGCTTTGGTAAAAAATATGATCTCTTCGGTATATGTATTTCCTAGTGTGCTATAATAGCCTCCGCCTGTGCCAAAAAATTGCTTGCTTTGAACATTGTAGGCAATCCATTGAAAAGCATTTCCTGTATGTATTTTCATGGTTCTCCTTGGGAAAAAAGGATTTGGTCTCCGAGACAACACATCATTTGAAAAATTTCCTACAATTATCCAAGCACCTTTCATTTTCCCCGCTTCCTCTTTGTCCATCTGAGTAAAAACTTGTTGTTCAATTTGAATTTGCCCCTTTTCCCTTTGAAATGTAAGCCTTTTCAGCTGTCCTACTTGTAATGAATCTTGTGAATTCCATTCTTGTTGAATTTCCAACTCCTTCTCTTTCACATGATATGTCCCACCGTAAGTAGCAATCAACTTATGGCTGTTTGTTTCAAACTGGGTAAGACTAACAATTTGATCTGTTACCAAGATCCATGTAGACACGTCTCCTTGCGTATTGGACCAAGAGCCTTCTATGAATTTTTGAGCTTGAACAAAAAAAGGATGCACGAACAGGGCACATACCAATAGGGCTCGCAGTAACTGTTTCATGATGGAAAAATAGGTTTTAAATCTGGCCTAATTTACAATCTTTTTCTGAATCCCCTAGCCTTAGGAAAGATGAATGAAGGAGGAATTATTGCTTAAATTTCTCGTAAATTAGCTATTTAAATCTCCCTATCATGGAAAACCAGTTTCAACAAAATTTTGAGAAGAAAAACTATACCGTTGAAGGGCTGCCCAAAGGAGAATATGAGGCTTGTATTTTTAAGCACTGTGAGTTGGCTCAGCTGGATTTGTCGGAATATTCGTTCATCGACTGTCAGTTCCACGATTGCAACTTAAGCTTGATAAAAATGGGGAATACGAAATGGCAAAATGTGTCTTTTGTGAATTGCCGCTTACAAGGTTTACATTTTGAATATGCCAACCCTTTTCTGTTTGAGGTGCACTTTGACCATTGTTTTTTAAATCTGTCTTCGTTTTATCAAAAACAAATGAAAAAAGCCCAATTTAAACACTGCTCTTTGCATGAAGTTGATTTTGGAAATGCCAACTTGAGCGAGGCTCTTTTTGAGGATTGCGATTTATTGAATGCTCAATTTGACCAGACCAATTTAGAAAAGACCGACTTCAGAACATCTTATCATTTTGAAATAAATCCACAAATTAATCGAATCAAAAAAGCCAAATTTTCGAAAAACAGTATAGCAGGTTTATTGACTAGTTTTGGCATCATCATTGATTAAATCAGCCATTATTTTCAAATGATGGTGGGTATGTATTCTCAAAAAATATTGGGTATCAACTAAATCCAATCAGATTTTTTTAAGGCCCTAATGATGGCAATCATCACCAGTAGGCTATGGTCAATATGCTAGCCAACGGACCCCTCAGAGATATGGGCTTTAGTCACATACATGTGGGACATGTTTTCTTTCAATTGTTGAATTTGCCTTTCTAATGATTCCATGGATCTTTTTTATATAATTGAAGTTGCTGTTGATCTCTTTCTATGCTCCGCTCAAAGGATAAACCTAAGCGCAACAACAAGCTGATGGAACGAACATTATGTTCTAAGGTGGTAGCGAAGATAGGCGCTTTATGATTAGCAAAATAATCATCCAACACCAGACTAGCAGCTTCATAAGCATAGCCCATGCCCGACTGGGAAGGTAAAAAAGCAAAACCGATGTCAGGCTGAGGTAAATAATCCCTTTGAACGATGGAAATGATACCTATTGGAATGTTAATGGATTGGAGAAAAACTACCCGGTAGTGAATGGCGGGATTATCGCGTAATTTGATGCTAAAATCCTCCGCTTCTTTAAGGGTTCTAACACCTCTATCGCCGATAAATTGCATAAACCCAGGAGTATTGAGTAATTCCAACAAGAATGGAGCGTCTTGAGGGCTAAGATCGTTGACATATAAACGCGGACTTCGTAAAATCTTGACACCCATAGACAAAGGGATGGGCCCCAAAGCCCCACATTATTTCTGTAAAGAAAATAAAAAATCCCGTATGGTTGAAGGTTGATGAAATGTAATGCTTGAATGTTTATACTGCTTGGCTAAACTTTAAGGTAGCGTGCTCGTCGGAAAGAAGTTTTATATCAAAGGCTTTGCAGACATTCCGTACAAAATTGGCTCCTAGGGATGTCAATGACAAACCTTGAAAATCCCACTCAATTAATCCGTCTTCCTCTAATTCGGCCAAATAAGGGAAACTATAAAGTTCTAGAGTAGAAATATCTTCGGGTCTAAATTGAGTCTTGCCATTACAGGCAATATCCAAAATATATTGCCGCATCACCTGATCGGTTTCGGTCAAAAAATAACCTTTGAAAACGGCCAATTTCCCTTGTTTGACTTCCTCATAATAATCATGAATCGTTTTCTTATTTTGGGCAAAACCATAAAAAACATCACTGATACTAGATACTCCTAAGCCTAAAACCATGCCCGTTTGCTGGACAGTATAACCCATAAAATTACGGTGCAAAGTTCCTTGCTCTTTGATTTTGTACATCAAATCATCAGGCAAAGCAAAATGGTCCATGCCAATATCTTGATACCCTTGTGCTAGAAAAAGGCTTCGACCAAGGCGGTATAAGGCTAATTTTTCGGAAGCAGAAGGTAAATCATTTTCGTCGAATAAACGCTGTCCTCGACTTGTCCAAGGTACGTGCGCATAACTATAAAAAGCAATCCTATCAGGACGTAAAGAAATCGCATCTTGGATGGTCTTTTCTATGCGTTCGATGGTTTGCAGGGGAAGGCCATATACCAAATCGATATTCACTGATTCATAGCCAATTTCTCTGGCCCATTGAACTACTTGTTGGACATTTTCCTGAGGTTGAATTCGGTTAATTACTTGTTGAACTTCAGGATTGCTGTCTTGCATACCAAAACTTACCCGATTAAATCCCAGGTCGAACAAGGTTTTTAAATGGGCATACGTGGTATTATTAGGATGTCCTTCGAAACTAAACTCATGCTCCTCAGCCACCTGACTATCCGACAGGATTTGTTGGATTAAGCGCTGTAAATTCTCTGGAGAAAAAAATGTGGGAGTCCCGCCTCCTAAATGAAACTCCCGAATGAGAGGCTTGGAGTTCATTTGATTGAGGTATAATTGCCACTCCTGCAACAATACCTCAATGTATTCGTCTTCCACTTTGTGGTTGGTCGTAATGCGCTTATTACAGCCACAAAACGTACACATACTTTCACAAAAAGGCAGGTGAATATACAGACTGATACCCTGGGAATCATTACATTCCTCAAAGCGCAGCCGAAATGCTGATTTCCAATGGTCCTCGTTTATTTCATTGTCCCAATAAGGCACTGTGGGATAGCTGGTATACCTAGGAATGGGAACATTGTATTTATTCAGTAAAGTGGTATCGATAGGAATCATATTTCGGCTTTTTCTGAGAGGTTTGTCAACTTCTTCTGAGAGATTTGTCAACTTTCAAAAAGTTGACAAATCTAAGCAGATTGACTGGTTTGATTCCTGAGAAAACTACCAATTACTCGATAAAATACTGATATTAATCATGTTCTGCTGCTTGGCGAAGGGTATCGATAAATACCTGTAAAGGTTGAGCTCCTGGAATTCCATAGCGGCGGTTGAATACAAAAAATGGTACACCTTTCAGTCCTAAACTAATTCCCTCTTGCGTATCTTGTCTCACCCGATAAGCCAACTCATCATTTTCCAAAGCCGCTAAAATGGCCACCTTTTCTAATCCCACAGATTCCCCTATGGCCACCAAATCAGACTCACTCGAAAGATTTTTACCTGCTACAAAATAGGCTTCAAATAATTTCTCTTCTATTTCATTGTCCTTCTTTTGCTCTTTAGCCAATTGGATTAATTGATGCGCTTTCAAGGAATTTGCTACCACCATTCGATCAAATTGATAATTCAATCCTACTTTTTCTGCCATATCAGCCACTTGTTGGTGAATCTCCTTTGACTTCTCCACACTGATCCCCTTACGATCCGCTAAGTACTCATAGACATTCACTGGCTCATCAAAATGCATCGGTATACTCGGATCCAATTGATAACTTTTCCATTCTATTTCAATCGGTGTGCTCGACTCAAATTGTTCTAAGGCTTTTTCTAAATAACGTTTCCCAATGTAACAGAAGGGACACATGATATCACTCCAGATTTCTATTTTCATGCTGACTTTGTTAATATCCCAAAACCGAATTACGTATATAAAAAGTTCCGATTCGAATAATTGATTATCTTGAGCGCTACATAGTTGATTCCATCATCTCAATCAAAAGCCGATGAAAGCGCTCCCCATCAATATCTCCTATTTTTACCTCTTCCTGTCTATTGTGGGAGGTTCCCTTACTTTTTATTTTGTTTGGCTAGGCATGCAAGAACAAAACGGACATTTTGATGTTTTGCAATTTGTACAAAGCACCTGGACTAGCTACTATGCCAAAAGTTTAACCTTCGATTTTTGGACAGGAACCACGGCGGGAACTTTTTTCATGATTGTGGAAGGCTATCAATTGCAAATGAAAAAAGTATGGTTGTTCATTTTATTAACATTTCTGATTGGCTATGCTTTTGCTTTCCCCTTATTCTTGTTTTTCAGACATAAAAAAATGAATCCCCGCATATAGCATGAAAAATTGGCTTTACATTTTACTATTTATATCTGGTCCCATTTCTGCCCAAGATACCCTAATGGTACATCATGTGGATGATTTCCCCATAAACGGGCAAGCAAATCATCCTGCATGGCAACAAAGCAAATGGTATCCTTTACCTGCACGAAATGAATTGGCCAAGGAATTGGACAGTCGGTTTAAACTCCTGTATTCCGACAAAGGAATCTACGTGTATATGGAAGGCAAGGATCAAAAAATCAGCACGACATTTCAGAACGATTTTGAGGATCTATATCAAGCCGATGTATTCGAAGTCTTCTTTCATCCCAATCCCTCCGCTCCTGTATATTTTGAATATGAAATCAACCCCTTGGAAAAAGAGCTTGTTCTGATGGTACCCAACTTTCAAGGTAAATTTTATGGTTGGTTACCTTGGCATTATGAAGGAGAAAGGAAAGTTCAAAAGAAGGTTTCTGTCAAACATATTCCGGGATCCATCGGGACATGGTCCGCCGAACTATTTATCCCATTTGCTCTTCTAACTCCTTTAGAAAATGTGCCTGCTAAACCAGGAATGGTGTGGAAAGGGAATTTTTGTCGACTCGACTATGATACTGGGAAAATGGCGAAATGGTCTTGGTCTCCGCTAGCGGGTACCTTTCACGATTATAAAAAATATGGGGTCTTTCTATTTAAATAATGTCCAGACCCCACATGTTACTTTCCTAGCATAGGAAATAAACGACGAATATCTTGTTCCGTAGGTTGGGTACCGTATTCGCAAATTTCAAAAGCTTCAGCATATTTTGCTTGATCTGCACGTGATTTACCGTACCACTTTTCCAATGCTTTTCTCACTTCTGGATTTGGCACCTGAACTCGTTTTGCCAATAGATACTCCTTATGTTTTGCCGGATCTTTAGGTACTTCATTTTCGTAGTTTCCTATCCATGGCAACCACTCATAAAATTGGGATTGATGAGCATCTAGTCCTGCTAATTTTTTATCTAGAACAGGTGTTATATCAACAGCTATATCCGCTTGAAAAGGATTTGGCTTTTTGAAATTATCTTGGAAATACAAGAATATAGGATTCTTTCTCAAAGGTTCTACATCAGGAGCAACATTGGGTACTCCTACCATAAAAGCTGCATCCTGAACTAAAACACCCGTATATCGGTGATCTGGGTGGTAGTCGTTAGAACGTGGCGCAATCACCACATCTGCCTTCCATTCCCGTATTTTTCGGATGATCTGGAAGCGAATTTCTAAGCTAGGTAAGAGCTCCCCATCGTGGTTATCCAACACATCATAGGACACCCCTAATCTACGTGCCACCTCTTTGGTTTCAGCTATTCTTCTTTTAGCCAACATCCCGCCGCCCTCTGTTTGATGTCCAGCATCGCCATTGGTGACCGACACAAATTTGACATGATGTCCCATGGCCACAAACAATGCTGCTGTTCCTCCACTCTTGATGTCGCAATCATCAGGATGAGCACCTATCATGATAATTTGCAATGGGCGATCTTGTGCTCCTACATTCCAGGCGATGGTACACGCCAATAAAACAGTTAATAGAATTCCTTTTTTCATATGTTATTCAGTTTATTTCGTCATAAATGTCCAAGTAATTTCAGGCAAATACCCAAAATTCGACTTAGCAGTTACTTGTTTTGGCCAAGCTTCCCATTGTCCATTGGCTCCTTGCTTCACCCCTAATTCAGTCCAACTATGTGCCCCCTTTTCAAAATTAAAAGTCCGGCCATCATCATCGTATAATTTCCAAGTTCCTGCTTTCTGACCATAATGTCGAATTTCTAAAGCAAATGCTTGTCCGTCTTTGGGGGCTTGTCGGTGCACAGGCACCATCGGAATCAATGCCCCATCTTTGACAAAAAGGGGTATCTTGTCTAAACTAGGACTCACTTGAATTTTTTGATTTTCACCCACTAACTTCCCCGTATAAAAATCATACCATTTCCCTTCAGGTAAATAAACATCTCGTGTTTTTTCTCCTGCAAACATGGGCGCGACTAAGATAAAATCCCCCATCATGTACTGATCCTTGATATCGTTTTTGATACTCATTCCATAAGGATTTTCAGTTGCATCTACTTTCCCCTTGACCCCCTGAGGTTTATATCCAAATCCATCCACTAAATTCATGGCTCTAAATGGTGGTTTCCCTTCAAAACGATACTGGGCAAATGTGGTGTAGAGATAGGGTAATAATTGCATACGTAAATTCGCGACATCACTGACCGCCTTTTCCACTTCTGGAAATGACCAAGGTTTGGTACCATCAGACCAAGCATTCAACATGGCCATAGGTGAAAAACAAACCGACTGCATTCTCCTGACCCATTCTTCAGCCGTTTTGGACGCTCTAACTTCCGGCGTCCAAAGCACCCCAATAAAACTTGAATTGACTAAAGCCGTAATAAAATCCTTATGGCTGTAATAGTCATTATAAATCACATAGGGCAAAGAACTTGCTCCTGCATTGGAGGCTCGGATCAAACCATAGGTTCTTTTATTTTTTTCTTTGAACCAAGAACTCGTCATTTCTTGAACCATCAAACCATAAATTTGCCTCATCTGTTCGGCACTTGTACCTGAAGGGAAAGTGGCTACATCAGGCCAAATCCAATGGTCATAGCCATCTACCTCATCAATTTTATAGCCTCCTACACCGATATCCAAATGGTTTTTAACAAAATGCGCCTTCATCAATTTCCTTGCCTGAACCATAGTAAAATCGGGAACTAACCCATTCCAAACCAAGTGAGAACTCGTGTATTTTTTAATTCCAGCATACAAGGACGATTTAGGAGAAACATAGGGATTCAACCAAAGATTGGCAGAAATTCCCATTTGAGATAAACTATCTAAGAAAGCCTTAGGCCGAGGAAATCGAACAGGATCCCATTCAAAGGTACATGGATAAGAGGCTGAGTGCCAACCGGGTTCCACCCCAATAAAATCCAATGGAAATTGATGCGTTTCAAAGCTTTTGGCCTCCTTGATGATATCATCTTGACTATACAAAGTAGGTACACGTTGAGTAAATCCTAATCCCCATTTTGGTGGTAAATACCCTCCTCCATTAAATAGATTATATCGCTGAACAGCCTGCATAGGACTTGGCCCAGCAAAAACATATATACTAACCCCATCTGCTGGAATCAAAACTTCCACCACATCAGAAGCTGGTTGCGAATCCCAATTTTTATCCGAATTTCTATCTTGTATGGCGGGGGAGTGTTTAGCATCTGCACGGACATTAGAGCCGGCATAAACAGTCATGTAAGCAGCTGCATCGATTAAAACTCCGTAGCCTTTAGAAGAGACATAAAAAGGAACTGGCGCATGCGTGCGTCCATTATCTTTTCCTCCATAATGATCCACATGCAAATTTAATATCCGTCCACGTTGATTGACCGTTTGGAAATTTAATCCAAGACCAAAAACTTGTTCCTCCTGACTCAAAGGAAAACGCAGGTATATTTTTTTATCAATAATCTGAATTTTGATGTCTTCTTTCGACAAAGGGAAATGACTGCTTGGCAATAATTTCAAGGCATCATGTAGCGCATTTCCTCCAGCCGCTTGGAGCAAACTGATGTGACGGGGATTCCCTATTTGAGTTTTCCAAATACCTGGCTGGACTTCTTTCCACAAACTTGCCTTTTGGGCAAAAACAGATAAACCAAAAAAAAGTAAGATACTGATAAAGTAAATGCGAAATGAATTCATGTTTCAAAGGCTTAGAGATTCAAATATGTCCAAATATTCATGGAAGTACAAATGACCCTAATTTTGCCCCAAAGGAAATATTTTATCTGGTGGGCTTTAGCCATTGAATCCTATTGCATTCCAGCGGAGGAAAGGAAATCAGAGACCATTTGTCATAATTCATTCCTCTTTTTGAAATATTTACCCTTAATTTGGTCAAAAGGTATAACATGAAAAATCTGTTAAAACTAGAGTCCTTAGGCTTATTTGCCTTGAGTATATGGGCATACATGGAGTTATTCCCGAATCAATGGGGAACATTTGCTTGGTTGATTTTAGCCCCTGATCTTTCTTTTTTGGCTGTCGTTATGTCAAAAAAACTAGGTTTACACGCCTATAATCTATTCCACCATCAGGGGATTATCGCTTTGGGAATTCTTGTGGGATTTTATTGGCCCCTGCCTATTCTATTACAAGTAAGCATCATTTTTATGGCACATAGTACCATCGACCGGGTACTAGGTTATGGCTTAAAATTAGACAGTTTCGACCACACGCATTTGGGATGGATAGGAAAAAATAAGTTTAAAAATCATGAGCAATAGACGACTCGAAAATATTCGCAATTTTGGACCTTATACCACAGGTATTTTAAACCAAATTGGGATCTACACAGAACAGGATTTATTGTCGACCGATTATCCTAGTATCTCTCAAAAACTAGTTGAGCTAGGTATTCAACCTAATTTAAACATCTTTTATGGAATTGAAATGGCTACTCAAGGGAAGGTGTGGACGGAGATTAGTGCTCAAGAAAAACAGGAAATCAAGCAGATTTTGGGAAGAAAGTAAACATCTTCCTTGTAAATTTTTAAAGACAATACCGTCAGTTTGCCCATTTTGATGTAGTTTAGATTTGTCGAATCGATGAATCTCTTTAAACACATGGAAACTAAATATTTATTACATCACGTATTCTTTTGGTTAAACAATCCAGAGTCTGTAGAAGACCGAAATAAACTCATTGAAGGATTAAACACCCTAAAAGGCATTGAAGCCATCAAAAAAATACACATTGGCGTATTGGCCTCTACTGAAAAAAGAGAGGTGGTGGACACATCTTGGAATGTGTCAGAATTGATGTTTTTTGAAAGTGAGGTAGATCAAAAGATTTATCAAGATCATGTTATTCACCAAGATTTTGTCAAAAACTACAGCCATTTATGGAAAAAAGTGGTGGTTTTTGATGCACAGGATGTGTAATTAATCTCATTCTCAAGAGCCTTTAGGGGCTCTTTTTCTACACCTTTGCTATGAAAATAACACGATGGACGGCCCTAATGGTCTGCTTTCTTGGCTTTAGTATTCAGGCTATGAGCCAAGCCTCCTCTTCCAACTATTTACAAGAAATCAAGCAAGAGTTGGTCAAAGAATGGCCTAAAAATCGCACCATAAATTTAGTATTCCACGGACATTCTGTCCCTGCGGGATATTTCAAAACACCGCTAGTCAATACCTTAGGGGCTTATCCTTACCAAGTATTAAAATCCATCAAGGAACAATACCCTTTAGCGGTCATCAATGTCATCAATACATCCATTGGAGGAGAAAATGCAGAAAAAGGAGCTGATAGATTTGAACAAGATGTATTGAGTCATCGTCCAGATCTGATATGTATAGATTACGTACTCAATGATCGGGGGATAGGTTTGGAAAGAGCTAGAAAAGCCTGGGAAAAAATGATTCAAATGGCCCAATCTAAGGGTGTCAAAGTGATTCTTTTAAGTGCCTCTCCCGACCAGCGTATAGATATCTTGGATACTCATTCAGTATTGGATCAACACGGTCAACAAGTACAAGAATTGGCTAAAATACATCAAGTGGGTTTTGTGGATAGCTATGACCTATTTCGAAGGCAAGTGAAAGCTTCTACTCCGATCAGTGATTTGATGTCGCAAGTAAATCATCCCAATGAAAAAGGACATGCCTTGATTTCAACAGAACTCATGAAATATTTTAACTAATTAAACAACCATTTAACTACTTATAAAATGAACCAAATAACACCTTAGTATTCTTCATTTTACTGATCCAGAAATCTTGTCTAAGGTACCCTATTGATCCAAGATGTCTCATTCTCCAATAATCCTACCATGGGTCTCACAGAGAAAATTGGAATTAAAAGCCAAAATACCCCTTCGAATTCTATATTTAAAAATAAAACGATAATTTTGTCTTTGATTCAATCCAATTATTTAAGCTACATGTCAAAAAAATTAATGGTTACTGGTTCTTTAGGATTAATTGGTTCAGAAGTGAGCGAATATTTCTTAGAAAAGGGCTGGGAAGTGCACGGAATAGACAATAATCAAAGAGCTGTATTTTTTGGTTCACAAGGCGATAATTCGACCAACCAAGATCGTTTAGCCAAGTTTGGAAATTCCTATCAGCATCATACAATAGACATTCGCGACCGCCAAGCTGTCCTAGATTTAATCCCAAAAATTAGTCCTGATGCGATTGTGCATACCGCTGCACAACCCAGCCATGACCGGGCAGCTTCCATACCTTTTGAAGACTTCGATACCAATGCTGTTGGTACTTTTAACTTATTAGAATCCTTACGTAGATTCAGTACATCGGTACCATTTGTTCATTTATCTACCAACAAAGTTTACGGTGATGCTCCCAATTTCATCCATATGAAGGAATTGGAAACACGCTTTGATTATGATGATGATACGTATGAGCATGGGATTGCTGAAAGCTTTAGCATAGACCAATCAAAACACTCTCTTTTTGGGGCCTCCAAGGTTTCAGCGGACATCTCGGTACAGGAATATGGTCGTTATTTCAACATGCCTACAGCCTGTTTACGAGGAGGCTGCCTAACAGGGCCTAACCACGCGGGGGTTGAATTGCATGGATTTCTAAGCTATTTGATTAAATGTAATTTAGAAGAAAAAGAATACACCGTATTTGGCTATAAAGGCAAACAAGTACGGGATAACATACACTCGTATGATGTAGCCAGATTCATCGAGGAATTTATCCAAGCTCCTCGTGTAGCGGAAGTTTATAATATCGGTGGAGGAAAAGCTAACTCAGTTTCCATTTTAGAAGCTTTTCACATTATTTCCAAGATTAGCGGTATTCCCATGAAATACAAATATGACGAAACCAACCGTATTGGTGACCATATTTGCTACTACTCTGATCTTCGTAAAATGAAGGCCCATTATCCTAATTGGGACATCACCAAATCCTTGGAAGATGTATTTCAGGATATTTACAACCGTTACATGGAAGCTAAAGCAAAATGAAAATACTCATCACAGGAGGTTGTGGTTTTGTCGGCTCAAATTTAGCGGCTCTTTTCAAACAACATCTTGTTGATTGTGAGGTATATTGCCTAGATAATTTGTCGAGAAGAGGTTCTGAATTAAACCTCAGTAAAATCCTTCCCTTAGGAGTTCATTTTGTCCATGGCGACGTTCGAATCAAAACAGATTTTGATCGAATCCCTCAAGTAGATGTGGTCATAGATGCCGCTGCTGAACCATCCGTATTAGCGGGTAGTCAGGCAGGTGAATTAGAGTATTTAATTGATACCAATTTAAACGGGACCATCAATACCCTTTATTTTGCCAAAAAGCATCAAGCAGCCTTTATCTTTCTTTCGACAAGTCGCGTTTATCCTTACAACAGTTTATCGGACATTCTTTACCAAAAGGAAGAAAAGCGTTTTGTTTTATCCCATCAACAAGCCTATGAAGGACTGAGTAAAAAAGGGGTAGCAGAAAATTTTCCTTTGGCCGGATTACGTTCTTTGTATGGTGCTACCAAGCTTTCTTCGGAATATATCATTCAAGAATTTGCGCATAATTTTGGAATCCCAACGGTCATTAACCGTTGTGGTGTTTTAAGTGGGCCCTACCAAATGGGTAAAATTGACCAAGGGGTTATCGTGCTATGGATGGCCAAACACTTTTGGAATAAGTCGCTTTCTTATATTGGCTTTGGCGGAAATGGTCAACAAATCCGAGATGTGCTCCATGTCAAAGATTTATTCCGATTAGTCCTGTGGCAAATACAACATCTAGATTTACATCACGGTCAAATATTCAATGTGGGTGGAGGGCTAGAGAACAGTGTTTCCTTGGCTGAATTAACCGATTTATGTGTACAAATCACTGGAAATTCTATCCCTATTGCCTCTTCCACCGAAAACCGCCCAGGCGACCTTCCCATATATATCACCGACAATAGTCGAATTACCGCATTCAGCCAATGGAAACCTGAAATAAATGTACCTAGTCTATTGGGAGAGGTTCATGACTGGTTTATTCAGGATCAAGCTTTTCTACAACCTATTTTATCCTAGAGGTATGTCCCAACTGAGTATTGTCATACCCGCTTATAATGAGGAAGGATCCATCGTTGAAACCTTAGAATCCTTATACGTGGCCCTTCAGCTCGCTGAAATAGACCACGAGATTGTGGTGGTGAATGACAACTCCAAGGATCAAACCTTAGCCATTCTAGAGAATTTGCAAAAAAGCATTCCAAGTTTAACCATCTATACCAATCCTGGACCTAATGGGTTTGGTTATGCCATTCGATATGGTTTAGAACGATTCAAAGGGGGTATTGTAGCAGTTATGATGGCAGACTTATCTGATGACCCACAGGACCTGATTGCTTTTTATCGATTGATGGTAGATAAAAATCTGGATTGTGTTTTTGGTTCTCGTTTCATCAAAGGTGGTTCAACGCATGATTATCCCAAGCACAAATACATCATTAATCGCTTCGCGAATACTTTGATTCGATTGTTGGTGGGAATCCCATATAACGATTCTACTAATGCCTTTAAAATGTACCGTAAAAATACCATTGAAGGCCTAAAACCATTTCTATCGGCACATTTTAACCTAACCATTGAATTGCCTTTAAAAGCCATCATTCGAGGATATTCTTATGACGTTTTACCCAACTCTTGGCGAAATAGAAAAGCAGGACAATCCAATTTGAAAATTAAGGAGATGGGGAGTAGATACCTGTTCATCTTGCTGTACATTTTGATTGAAAAATACCTTTCACGAAACGATTATTTGAAAAAATAAATGCTTCCAATACTTCCATCAACCATGCGCTTAAAGGAGAAAATTGCTTGGTTCTTGGCCATGGGAGGGCTTCTGTTTTTTCACTTTTATCGACTTCACCTTTATGCCCTAAATTTCCCTAATTGGGGAGATGATTATGCTTTTTTGGAACTCCTAGACTATGTCCATCAGCATAGTTGGAAAGAAAATGTCGCCTATATATTCCATTTCCATAATGACATTCACCGCATAGCCTACTCCAGAATCTGGATACTAATACACTATGCCCTTGGGGGAAATTTGAATTTCAAAACGGCGATCATCCTGGCCAATGTCCAGATGGTATTAATCCTCATTCCTTTTCATAGGTTCTTACAAAAAATCAAACGTTCCTCTTGGCATTTAGTTGGCATAGCTTGTTTGTTATTTGCCCCATTTGGGAATTTAGATAACTTTAATTTAATAGGCACCTTACAACATACAGGCTCCATTCTCTTTTTGGTGTGGATTGCTTATGGATTATTTTACGAGGAGAACGCTATATGGGTCATTATTTTAGCCCTTTTTTATCCCTTTGTTTCCACAGAAGGCATTGCTTTTTTACCTATGGTAGGCTATGTACTTTGGACAAAAAAATCACCCTTAAAAATCCCATTTACCCTATTAGCGCTAGGGGTTGTTTTACTTTATTTTCATGATTACGTAGGTACTGCTTCCTCCTCTGGGCAGGTATCATGGACCCTCATCAAAGGCCTTTTCATCTTTGCAGGAAATTGGGCATTACCTATCTCTGATTCCTTTAGGGCGTGGTTTAATTTATTAGCAGGTATTCCAGTATTGATATTTTTTACTTGGAGAATACTAGGCTCCCTTCGAATCAATATCACTTTCCCATCCTTACTTTTTCTACAAATTTTGGCCACTGGCTTTCTAATTTGCTATGGCAGAGCAAGCATGGGCGATTTAGAGCTTATCGCACTTTCCGATCGGTTTTTATTGTATGGGAATACCATGCTGGTAGCTATATATAGTTCATTGATTATCCATAAGCAGCAGACACTCCAACTTTCCTGGGCTTTGTTGCTATCGGGAACATGGATAATTGCTTCATTTTTTATGGCTAGAAGACCTTTGCTGGAAATGAATCAACGATGGACAGCTGATCTACTTGGGGCCTATTATTTTCAAAGCTCCTCAGCTTATGAATGCCCCCCCCAAACCATGCAATTATTGAAAAGCCCATATTACGAATTTGATCGTCAAGAAATCCCGATTCAATTTCCAGACTTTCATGTACAAAAAACATCACAAATTTCCCCATTCATAAGTCGTTTTCAGGATGGCCGATTATCTTTGTCATGGAATCAACTTCCAGAAAAAAATAGCTCATCAGATCAAAGGTTTTTGGTGTTAAAACAAGCAGGAACACCTAGAAAAAAATATTATATTGCCTCCTTGTCAAATGACTATGCTGATCGTGTTAAACATAGTAATATGTTGATTTACAATACTTTGACAATATCCCACTTTCAAGTATTTTTATTAAATTTACCGAAAAATCAATATCCAACTTACCAATATTTATCTCCCCTAACGATAACTAATTAAGGACCAATCCTCCGATAAATGCCTTCCTTTCCACGCTTAAAACGTATTTCTTTTTTACTTGGATTAATACCATTCGTATTTTTTACCTGGTCATTATTCACTTTCTCTATCAATATTCCTTGGTTAGATGATTTTGAAGCTCCGATGACCATCCGAGCGTGGTTTGCTCAACCAGACTGGTTCGATCGATTAAAAATGATTTGGTTTCCTAATAATGAACACCGAATTGTGACACTCAGATTGTGGGTGATGCTTCATTATTTTGTATTTAATCAATTGGACCTGAAAGCTTTATTGCTTACATCCCACTTATACATCATCATCATATTCGTTTTACTTTGGTTCAATTTGCCCAATAAAAATCGCTGGTGGTACTTCTTGCCCATTCCTTTTCTATATTTAAACTTTCAATACCACTTAAATACGTTTTGGTTTATTGTTTCCATACAAAGAAACTTGGTCATTGGTTTTGGATTTTTAGCCATGTTTTGCCTTAGTAAAGGCAGTTACAAATTGTTCGTAACTGGGATTCTTTGTACCATGTTAGCCTGTTTATCCAATTCGGATGGATTACTATTCATCGCCGCAGGAGGAATGATTCTTTTAACCACCTTTGATTTAAAAAAACTAGCCATTTGGACCGGGGTTTTCATTACCTTTTTGACACTATTTTTCTGGAATTATCCCAGTATGGGGTCTAATCAAAATGGCTTAATCTATTTGGTGGGACATCCTTGGCAAAGCATTCAAGGCTTTTTTGTGTTTTTAGGAGGCTCTGCAGATTACTTCAATGAACAAGATTCAACCGTTCGTTTGGTCTTTAGCTTCTCCATGGGTTTATTGTTATTCATCATCATCATTTGGGGTTTTCAACGTTGGGTTTTTGTCAAAGCAGAAAAAACCTATCCTAGTTTTTTAAAGCGCTGGACTTCAGGAGAATTGGCTAATCCCAATCAACTATTTCTAGCTGGATGCCTTACATTTTGTCTTTTGAATGGGATCTTATTAGCTGTTTTACGATCAAAATCCGGCCCATTTGTCTTCCTAATAGGGAATTATAAAATTATTGCTACCTTGGCCATGTTGCTGACCTATGTAGTTACTACCCATCTCGTTTCATCCATTTTTACTACAAAATGGGTTCTTCCAGTTGCCCTACTATTTTGGCTAAGTTCAATCTTAACATATTATCCAGCCATAAAAAACCGAAAAGAATTCCTTCTTCAAGATTATCAATCATTCATTCATGAAAAACAGGGCTTAGGTTTTAGTAAGGAGAATGTTAAAAAATATGAACTCCATCTCATGATGGTTCAAATGCTAAATAAAGGCGAATATATTCCAGACACTAAGTAGTTGATATTCTGAATGTTTTATCAATAAATTGATTGGGCAATTCCAAAATTTTCCCTAATTTTCCTTAACGCTGTCAAGGTTTTAAACCTTGACAGCGTTGCCAAATCTTATCTTTTTACTTACCCAAACCCTATCATCACATGAAATACTTAAAACTAGTTCCAACCTTCTTATTAGCCTTTCTATTTTTATTTGGAAGCATAAATTTTTTCTTTGAGTTTGTCCCACCCCCACCAATGTCCGGGAATCAAGCCCTCTTTTTTAATTTAATGGTCCCTACGGGATTTATGAAAGTGGTTAAGATATTGGAGATTATTGGAGCCATTTTACTACTTATTCCTTCTAAAAGAGCCCTTTCTTTATTAATTCTAAGTCCTATTGCCCTAAATATCCTGCTACTAGAATTATTAGTTCTTGGAGGATTAGGTGCTGGACCCCTATTAATTATTCTAATTGGAATTATTGCTTACCAAGAATTTGATAAGTTTAAGGCATTACTCTAGCCATCAATCATATGGATTTACGTATCCAACTAATTGGACAATAAACCAAAATCTAGATTCGTTCGAACAACGCTGTCAAGGTTCAGAACCTTGCCAGCGTTATTTTAAAAACCCCTATTTTCCTAACAAATACTGCTTAAACCCTGCATAATCAGTACCCAATGGGGTAGCCACTTTTTCTTTACTCAAAAGAGCCGACAAACGCTCAGGAATTGGTACTTCTCTGCCTAAGGTAGATTCAACAGTCGGTAAAAATTTAGCATAATGGGCGGTCGACAATAAAATTCCTGTAAACTCGCCTGCCGTTTCTGCTTTATACTGAGATAATCCATCATAAGCAACGGCTGTGTGTGGACACATGACATATCCTGTCCTATCATAGACCTCCTTCATCCTCACCCTCGTTTGCTCATCATTCGTAAAATATCCTTTTACCAATTCCCTTACAGATTCCCAATTTTCCCCAGCCAACAATTTCATCCGGATGAAATTGGAAGGATTTCCCACATCCATGGCATTGGATAGTGTCTCTACGCTAGCCTTAGATCTGTATTCTCCTGATTTTAAATAATCAGGGACCACCTTATTTTCATTACAAGCCGCCACAAAAGCCTTTACTGGTAATCCCATGCGATAAGCCATTAATCCAGCACTCAAATTTCCAAAATTGCCACTCGGCACACTGAATACAATCGGCCATTTTAATCCCTTTCTTTTCGCCTCCGCAAAAGCCGCAAAATAATAAAAGGATTGAGGAATCAATCGGGAAATATTAATGGAATTAGCTGAAGCCAAATTAAATTTCGCCCTTAATTCTTCATCCAAAAAGGCTTGTTTAACCAGGCTTTGGCAGTCATCAAATGTACCAGCTATCTCTAAGGCATGGACATTGCCTCCCAAAGTGGTTAATTGCTTCTCTTGAATATCCGAAACCTTACCTTTAGGATATAAAATGGTTACTGAAATCCCAGGAGTATTATAAAATCCCTGCGCCACCGCTCCGCCTGTATCACCAGATGTAGCTACCAAGATGTGTATTTCTCTTTTAGATTTCAACAAATAGTGCGACATAATCGCCGCCATAAAGCGAGCTCCGAAATCTTTAAATGCCATGGATGGACCGTGAAATAATTCCAAGACCTCAACATCTTTTTCTAGATCAAATAAAGGAGCCTCAAAAGTCATAGACTGACTAATAATTCCATGAATTTCCTCCTTGGTCAAATCCGCCCCTAATAAATGTTGGCAAACAGCCTCCGCAATCTCTTGAAAACTCTTCTCTTGAATGGTTTCAAAAAATGATGGATCCATCTTTTCAATAGACAATGGCATATACAAACCATTATCTGGTGGTAAACCACGAAATATGGCTTCCTCTAATGAAACATCAGGACTTTGATGTTGTGTACTATATAACTTCATCACCTTATTATTAATTAGGTTCTTAAACCTACATCTTCATTGTACTTATTGCAATACTAATTTATTGCCCTTCAAACCTGGCAATACTGAGTATACATCTCTCTCCAAGCAAAAACTAATATCTTTTTCAATACCCAAACCCAACAATCGATTCACATGTGAAGACCCCTTTACGGCTTGCATTAAGTTAGCAGAAGCCTCCCGATATGTTCCCAAAGCCATCATGGCAGCATCATCTGCCACACGATAAGACCCTTGTAATAAATCAATCAAAGCGCCAGCAAATAAGGTGTCCTCCAAGTTTGGCTTCCCCTTCCAGCCAGCACATAGAATCAAAGCATCTCCCTCCCAGCTTTTCAATGCCTCCGCTACCCGAGAAATATTTAAAAAGGCTCCCACATAAAGTGCCGGTGATTTCCTAGACTTTCGAATCGCCACCGTCCCATTCGTGGTGGTAACACAAATCTTAGCCCCTTTCACTTTCTCCACTTGATAGCTAAATGGAGAATTATCAAAATCAAACCCTTCTGGAGTGACTCCATTTCTTTCAGCAGAAGTCAAATATCCCTTCGCTCCATAAGAACTACATAAGTCCATTTTCTCCACTGGAATAATCTCCTTGGCTCCATGAGCAAAAGCAGTCACCATACAGGATGTTGCTCTAAAAATATCCACAACAACCACCGCTAGAGAAGGAACATCATACAAATGAATGAGTTCTGGCGACAAACAAACGTCGATTTTTCTCATAATTACTCTAAATAAATGGCATTTTAACAACCACAGCTTTCAATGACTTATCACGAATCTGTACATAAATTTCCGTACCTACTTTAGTATATTCTGTCTTCACATAACCCATGCCTATGCCTTTTGATAAATTAGGAGACTGCGTACCTGAAGTAACTTCTCCAATTGACTCGCCCGCCTCATTCACTATAGGATAATGTTGACGAGGAATTCCTCGGTCAATCATCTCAAATCCAACTAATTTCTTCTTGGCTCCTTCTGCTTTAATTTTGGCATGGATATCAGATGCGATAAAATTCTTGTTGAATGAAGTAATCCAGCCCAAACCTGCTTCAATAGGCGAGGTCGTATCATCAATATCATGTCCATACAAGCAATAGCCCATTTCAGTACGTAAGGTGTCTCGAGCTCCTAATCCAATCGGCTTGATACCAAATTCTGCACCCGCTTCAAAAATCGCATTCCACATGGATAATGCCTGCTCATTTTTGACATAAATCTCAAATCCGCCAGCTCCAGTATATCCCGTATTGGAAATAATCACATCGGCTATACCCGCCATTTGACCTATTTTAAAGGTATAATACGGCATAAATGACAACTCTACATCTGTCAGCTTTTGCAAGGCTAAAATTGCCTTGGGTCCTTGAACCGCAAACAAACTATACACATCACTTTGGTTCGTCATCTCCACACCAAAAGTATTGTGTGAAGAAATCCAATTCCAATCCTTTTCAATATTGGAAGCATTCACCACCAACATATATTCATTTTCTTTAACTCGGTAGACCAATAAATCATCCACGATGCCTCCTTGTTCATTCGGCAGACAGCTGTATTGTACCTTTCCATCCACCAATTTAGAAGCATCATTGGAACAAACATATTGAATCAAATCCAACGCCTTGTCCCCCTTCAAATAAAACTCCCCCATATGGCTCACATCAAATACTCCCACTTGTTGACGCACGCAAATGTGCTCCTCAATTAAATTGCTATATAAAACAGGCATATAAAATCCAGCAAAAGGTACCATTTTTGCTCCTAACGCCACATGGGTATCGTTCAAATGAACGTGTTGTAATTGTTCTGACATATTATTCTCGATATAAAACTTGTAACAAAGTTTGCCCTACAGCTTGTAGGGTTTTAGGATCTATGATGGACATATTATCTCCATGCGTGTGATGATAAGAACCAAAAATATCTCCCATACTACCGGGAGCTTGTGGCCGCAAATCAATAATATCTATCATTTGAATTTTTGCTACTTCATTGACCGCCGTATGGTCATCTGTTATTCCTGGGCCTTCTTCTTGGATAAATAAATGACCAAATCCTACATCTGCCGCAACTGACCAAATGGATCGAACGACAGTTGGTGCATATTGCATAGAACCATATTCCTGTGGAAATACTGCCCCTTTGGCGCCTACCATATCCAATAATATGCCATAAAAAGGACGATAATTTTCAGGGAAAATATGAGCTGCCCAATACTGTGAACCTAGCGCCCAGGTATTTTGAACGTTCGTCTCTACTCCATGTGGTTCTCCAGTATCTTCCAAATCAAAAAACAAGAAATCTACTCCAACAGATGGTTTTTTTGAACTAGAAGATAGTTGTCTTGCCAATTCCATCATCACACCAACTCCACTTCCCCCATCATTGGCCGCATCAATTGGTTCATTCTTACGGATTGAATCCTTATCAGCTACCGCTCTGGTATCCCAGTGTGCCGCCAATAAAATTCGTTTCCCAATTCCCGACTGAAACTGGGCCATGATATTGGTCCCTTTTAGTACTTTTCCTTCGTAATTCGTAGCTGTAAATGGCTGAGTACTCACGTGTAAACCATAGGACTTCAACTTAGCAATGATCCATTCTTGGCATTTTTGATGTGCCCTCGTTCCAGGAACCCTAGGTCCAAAATCCACTTGCTGCTTCACATAGGCATAGGCTGAGTCTGAGTTAAAGTTGGGTGTTTCAACCAAAGAAGCAGCAGATGTCTTCTCCTCAATTACTTGATTCGAGGTCTGATACCAATAAACTAGGCCCGTTAGGATAAAGACTAGCAACAATAATAGAGCAATCCTAGATCGATTCATGAATAATAGGAAAAAACAAGCCCAAAAGTACTAAATAGAATTAGGATTAGGGAATGATGCTCTGGGAATTAATCCCATCTATCCACATTTTCCTAAAATGTCCTATGTCAGCTAAGCAAATTTTGAAAAACCAAGCAAATCCTAGCACTACTAAGGAAATAAACAGCTGATAATCATTCTATAGGTAAAAACCCGTACCTTCGGGTAAGTTTTAAATTTCATTTATATGCCAACTTCCCCTAAGGAACAACGTTTTTTGGCTAGTTTACAAAAAGACATCCTAGAGTTTTTTGAATTGAACGACTATCGTTCTTATTCAATAAACCAAATTCATAAGGCTTTTGCCATTCGTGACCGTAAAACCAAAGAGCTTTATGCCGATTTGGTTCAAAAACTTGTCATAGAAAACCGTTTGATTCGTCAATCAGATGGTAATTACCGTTTCGACAATGAATCATTTCAAATTGAAGGCCGCGTCGATCATGTCAACACTCGTTTTGCCTTTGTCATTCCTGATGATGGAAGCAAAGACGTATGGGTCGCTACGGCGGATTTGATGAATGCCAAAGACGGGGATCGTGTTCGCGTTCAAGCTAGAAGACCTTCGGAAAAAAAGAAAAACGACCGCCCAGAGGGTGAGGTTGTAGAAATTCTAGAAAGAAAATCATCTGAAATTGTAGGTGTAATTCAAGTAACACCCCATTATTCTTTCCTCATTCCTGATTCCAAAAAAATCTATGAGGACATTTACATTCCAAAAACAGAGACCTTACAAGCAAACCACTTGGATAAAGTCATTGTAGAGGTAACGCGCTGGGGAACACCTGGCAAAAAAGCAGAAGGTAGAGTTATTAAAATATTAGGTAAAGCCGGAGAAAATGAGACAGAAATGCACTCCATTTTAGCCGAATTTGGCTTGCCTTATGAGTTCCCAGAAATGGTTGAATTGGCCGCTGAAGCTATTTCCACTGAAATTACCAAAGAAGAAATCAAAAAGAGAAAGGACCTCCGTAAGATCCTCAGTTTTACGATTGACCCGAAGGATGCCAAAGACTTTGATGATGCTATTAGTTATCAAAAATTGGCCAATGGAAATACGGAAATCGGTGTTCATATTGCCGACGTATCCCATTATGTAAAACCAGGAAGTATTTTGGATCAAGAGGCTTTTCGTCGGGCTACTTCCGTTTATTTAGTAGACCGTGTGGTTCCCATGTTACCTGAAAAACTATCCAACGGATTATGTTCTTTAAGGCCCCATGAAGATAAATTGACCTTCTCTACGCTATTGGAGTTTGACCCTAATGGCTTGATTGTCAAAGAGTGGTTCGGTAGAACCCTCATCCATTCTGATCGCAGATTTGCCTATGAAGAAGCTCAGGTATTGATTGAAAACCAAGGAGAAGAAATTGATGCCTATGAACCTGTCATTAAAGATTTAAATCGTATTGCTAAAAAACTACGCGATTATAGATTTAAGCATGGTTCGGTCAACTTTGAAACCGTTGAAGTAAAATTTGAACTGGATGAAAATGGCACTCCATTGGCGGTTTTTCCAAGAGAAAGAAAAGATGCGCATAAATTAATCGAAGAATTTATGTTGATGGCCAATAAAAAAGTGGCTGAATACGTACATGAATTGAAAAAAACGGAACCTCGCAATACCATGGTTTACCGCGTTCACGAGGCTCCAGATCCCGAAAAATTGCGCGTATTTTCGGCTTTTGCCAAGAAATTTGGCTACCAAGTCTCTACTGAGCCTAAGCAAGTTTCCCAATCGTTTAATGCCCTGATGGAAAATGTGGAAGGTAAAGCGGAAGAGCATGTTTTACAAAGTTTGGCCGTAAGGACCATGTCGAAAGCTCGCTACAGTACCGATGCTGTAGGCCACTTTGGTTTAGCTTTTCCTTTTTACTCGCACTTTACCAGTCCTATTCGTCGCTACCCAGATGTCATGACGCATCGCTTATTACAACTTTATTTGGACAAAGGTGCTTCACCAGAAAGAGGGCCATTGGAAATTCAATGTAAACATTGTTCGGATAGAGAAAAGTTAGCCGCTGATGCCGAAAGAGCTTCTGTGAAGTACAAACAAGTGGAATACATGTCCTTACATGAACCTCAAATTTTTGATGGTATCATCACAGGTGTTACAGAATTTGGAATCTTTGTGGAGATTGGGGAAACTTCTTGCGAAGGGTTAGTGAGGATGGTCGACTTAAATGACGACTACTACGATTTAGATAAAGAAAATTACCGTATTGTGGGTAAATCCAATGGCCGCGTTTTCTCTTTTGGAGATGCCGTTAAAGTGAAAGTTCGAGATACAAATTTGGCTAAAAGAACGATTGACTTAGAGTTAATTGGAATGAAATCAGGGGGAGACCGTTTTGGTAATAACCGAATTCGACGTAGAGAAGGTCGTCCTGCTAACGTGATTCCTAGAGGAAAAGACCGCAGAAATAATATTGGCCGGAAAAGAAGGTAATTCTTCAGATAGCTGTCCAGTGATTTGTGACGGCTTTGAGTCGTCAACAATTTTGAATTGTCATGGCATTTAGATTTGTCAACTTTTAAAAAGTTGACAAATCTATTCAGCAAACAAGCTGCTTACTAAGCTAAGCAGAAAAAGGATACTTCCAACTCCAACAAATTGATAATTTAATCGTGCACCATAGGCGAAGGACGCGTCGTATGGTATAATTCATACCAATCTTGGTGGTCTAACTTGACGCTAAATGAATTAACAATATTGCGAATACGTTTTTCTTCCAAAGTCCCAATCAAAGGCAAAGCCCCCAATTTAACTATCCAGGCTACAGCAATGGATTCAATATTGCTTTCGTACTTCTCCGCCATTTCAACCAATTTCTTGCGCACTTTCAAAGCCAACTCATCCGTACCGTGTTCTATGCGACCTCCCGCCAATGGAGACACCGCCAAAGGACGCATGTATTTTTGTTTGACATAATCCAAGGCACCATTATCTAGCGCAGAAGTGTTTAATAAATTCAAATCAATGTGATTAGAAACCACTGGGATAGATAAGAAAGACTCCAATAATTGGTGTTGATAAACAGAGAAATTAGACACTCCAATGTTTTTTACCTTGCCTGAGCTTTTTAACTTTTCTAAAGCTAAAACCGTACTTTCTAAATCCGACAAAGGGTCTAGTTGATCTAATAAAAAAACATCTAAATAATCTGTTTGCAGATTTTTTAGCGAGTTTTCGACACTTGTAGTAATATGCTTAGCCGAACTATCCACATGACTCACTCTAATTTCTGGCTTCGAGGAATCTGGAATATTGACACCACATTTTGAAAACAAAACGACATCGCTTCGTTTAAACGATTTATTGGCAAGCACTTTTCCGAAAAGACTTTCACAGCTATATTTTCCATAACGATCCGCATGGTCAAAAGTGTTAATGCCTAGTTCCAAACACAAATGAACGATTTGGTCCATGTCTTTTAAACTGTTGGCACTTTCCTTCTCCCATCTCCAAAAACCGTATATAGCTGGAGACACTTTAGGGCCGGCGTCACTCAAATAAATCTTTTCCATATTCCTATGATAATATAATGTTTGATGCTGCTAATAAATCTTTCACTAAAAATGTTGCCTGGGAGGGTGTTCCTTCCTCAGCAATTCGAATGGTCCGAAGTCCAGCTCTGGTCCCAGCTAAAATATCCCTTTCATGATCTCCCACCATATAGGACAGGGACATGTCGACATCATACTTAGCCGCAGCTTTCTCAATTAATAAAGAACCTGGTTTCCTAGTTAATGAAGCGCTATCATGTAATTCATGATATGGGCAAAAATACAAATCGTCCAATGCACCTCCACATGCCGCTTGAATGGCATCGTGAATAATCTGTACATCTTTCCTTTCATATATCCCTTTGGCAATACCACTTTGATTCGTAATAACAATCAACAAATAGCCTGCTTCTTTTAATGCTTTCAAAGCCTCCACAACCCCTTCAGGAATAATAAAATGACCTAGATGGTATACGTAATCAACACGGTCTACATTCAGCACCCCATCCCGATCCAAAAAAACACATTTATTACTCATATTAAGCTAAACGACTCCAAGGAATACGACTTAAAATCAAAAGCAAAGCTATACCAAATAACAACCATGCATTCTTATGCTTTTGAGCATCAGCAATGGCTTTCTTGTTTTTTGAATACGCAACCGTAACCAAAATAGCCGCCAAAATATTGACAGTAATATGTTCCACTGCAATTAATCTAATTGCAGGATCTTTCATAGCAGCCCCAAAATCAGCAAATGCAGCTTGTGTAACCGGACTAAAAACAAAATACAATAACAAGCCAATCAATAATTGTGTATGTACAGAAATCAAGAAAAATAAGCCTGATTTTCTGTCAGATTCAGTAAATGGTGCTCCTGATTGTGCCCCTTTAAATCCTCGGTAAATGGCTAAGATTCCTAGGATAAGAACAAGCCAGCGTAAATACGAGTGTACATTCAATAAAATAGCATACATAATGTGGTAGTTTTAGTTATTTACAAAGATACAAATTCCCCTAAGATGCCCGACCGCTTTCAAATTAATCCTTTAATTTTCTTTACCTTTGTGCCTTTAAACTAGAATATATGTCAGATCCATCCAAATTAGCCGCCGTTGTCAAGGCGCGTTGTCCTCAATGCCATGAAGGCCGAATTTTTACTCATAAGTGGTGGAATTTATTGAAGTTTAGTGAAATGCACGAGCATTGTCCATCTTGTGGTTTACGCTATGAAGTAGAGCCAGGATTCTTCTTTGGTGCCATGTATATTTCTTATGCCTTTACTGTAGGCATCATGATCGTAGGAGGCATCATCATTTACAATTTCTTTGGCGACCCTTCTGCTGAAGGTTATATCATACCGATCACCTTAGTTTCATTACTCATGGTTCCATTCAATTTCCGAATGGCGCGTGTCATTTTCATTCACCTATTTTCCATGATTAAATATAAAAGTGACGCTGCAGGTACTGCTCATACTAAATAATGAAAATACTGGATCTCTACATTCTGAAAAAATTTCTGAAAACATACGTTTTCGCTGTTTTTTTAATTGTATTGATTGTCATGGTGATTGACTACACAGAAAAAATCGATGATTTTATCCGTAAACAAGCACCCTTGAATGAGATCCTTTTCGACTATTACTTAAATTTTATTCCTTACTGGGCCAATTACATTAGTCCATTGATGGTTTTTATTGCCACCGTTTTCTTCACAGCCAACCTAGCTGCAAAAACGGAAATCATTGCCATCTTAAGTTCAGGTGTTAGTTTCACCCGACTGATGAGACCTTATTTAATTGGCTCAGGGATTGTGGCCGTTGGAACCTTCATTATGATTGGCTGGATAGTCCCCAATGCCAATAAAATAAGGGTCCCTTTTGAGCATAAATACATCAACAATACCTATTTCTTTGATAAGCGGGATGTCCACATCAAAATTGCGCCCGAAATCTATGCCTACATTGAAAGCTATGATAATAGTACTAATACCGGCTACCGATTCAGTTTAGAAAGAATTTCCAACAATGAAATCAAAGAAAAATTGATGTCTGACCACATCACCTGGGATTCTGTTCGCAAGAAATGGACGATTCATGAGTATAGAATCAGAACATTGGTAGGGAAAAAAACAGGAATTGTTTTTGGTTCAAAAATCGATACAACCCTTAACTTATTTCCTAAAGATTTTCAGAACAAGCACCTCTTACACGAAACTTTTACGCTTCCTGAATTGGAAAGACATATTCAACTCGTTCGTTCACGAGGTGCGGATGGAATCGAAATTTTCCTGATAGAAAAATACCTTCGCTTCGCAAATCCGTTTTCGGTAATCATTCTGACCATCATTGGCTTTTTGGTTTCTGCCCGAAAATCCCGAGGTGGAGTCGGTTTTCAAATTGCCCTAGGCTTCTCCTTGGCATTTGTCTACATCCTCTTCTTCATGATGAGTAAAGGAATAGCCGAAGGCGGTGGCATGCCTCCACTTTTGGCTGTTTGGCTGCCAAACATCATTTTTGGTGGTATTGGTGTTGGTCTCTATTATACCCTTCCTAGATAATGAGACAGGCTCCTCGATTTATTGACTATTTGAAGATTCACTTCATTGTGGTCTTATATGCCTTTACGGCTATACTCGGCAATGCTACCCAAGCCAATGCGCTTAGTATTGTATTTTTTCGTTGCGTAATTAGCTCCCTCTTTTTACTCGCTATCCTTCGATTTCAACAAGTCAGTTTTCAAGTCCCCAAGAAAATCCTATACCAATGGATATTAAATGGGCTTTTCATCGCCTTGCATTGGCTCTTGTTTTTTGGAGCTGCCAAAGTATCCACCGTGGCCATGTGTTTGGCAGGATTATCCACCCAAACATTTTGGACTAGCTTATTGGAGCCTTGGACCAAAAAAGAAAAAATCAAACGGGCCGAAGTCTTTTTGGGCGTTCTAGTCATCATAGCGCTCATCATCATTTTTTCGGTGGAACAAGCCCAAGCTCTAGGACTCATCATGGGCATCGCTTCAGGCTTCTTTGGCGCCCTTTTTTCCGTCATTAATGGGAAATATACTCACCAATATGACCCTCGACTTATTACTGTTTATGAAATGATTACAGCAGGAATCATCACTGGACTAGTCTGGATCTATGGATTTTCAAGTAATATGGAGCATTATATGCCTCTGGGTCTAGATTGGCTTTGGATCAGTATATTGGCCATTGTCTGTACGGTTTATGCTTATACAGAAACCATCCGCCTTTACCGCGTATTCTCTGTTTTCTCCATCAACCTCGTCATCACTCTAGAACCAGTATATGGAATTTTATTGGCCGTTTTTATCTTTGGAAGCAAAGAAATTATGCATTCCGGTTTTTATTGGGGAACAGCTCTTTTGGTCATGACCGTCATGATTCACCCCTTCTTAATAAAATCAGGTAAAAAAGAGTAAAAAAATTCGGATATTGCCTTTTAATCAAACGTGTGAAGCTGGAGACTTCATCCTATTTATTCATTTTACTATCTACTATGAAAAAGTTTAACATTGCCATTGTTGGCCTTGGTTTTGGCGCCGAATTTATTCCCATTTATTTAAAGCATCCTTTGGCGAATATGTATGCCATCTGCCAAAGAAACGAAGAAAAACTGAATTCGATTGGCGATGCATATGGTATTGAAACGCGATATACCGACTTCGAAAAACTACTTCAAGATCCCCAAGTAGATGTAGTGCATATCAATTCCCCAATCCATTTACATGCACAGCAAACGCTTCAAGCCCTATTAGCAGGTAAACATGTAGCTTGTACCGTACCTATGGCTACTACCGTAGAAGAATGTAAAGCGATTGTAGAGGCTAGTCGTAAAATGGGCAAAAAATACATGATGATGGAAACGGTGGTTTACTCCCGTGAGTTTCTTTACATCAAAGAATTATACGAAAAAGGCGAATTAGGAAAGATTCAATTCTTGAAAGGCTCACACCAACAAGACATGGACGGCTGGCCAGATTATTGGCCAGGTTTACCTCCTATGCACTATGCAACGCACTGCGTAGGACCTGTAGCTGGCTTACTTCGTTTAGAAGCAGAATATGTCTCTTGTTTCGGTTCAGGTACAATCCGTGAAGAGTTAATCCAACATTATAACTCTCCATTTGCTGTAGAATCAGCGCATATCAAATTCCGTAATTCAGACCTTAGTGCCGTAGTTTACCGCTCATTGTTTGATGTAGCGCGTCAGTACCGCGAAAGTTTTGAAGTATACGGTTCTAAAAAAAGCGTGGAATGGCCTCTGATTGAAGGGGAAGAATTAGTCGTACATACGGCCAAAAAACCAGAGCCTGAAATTCCTGAAAAAGTAGCTACACCCGATTTCGCACATTATTTACCTGAAGAAATTCAACGATTTACCACCAAAGGGGTTTACGACGAAAACGAAAATACCCACCTTTCCTTTACTCAAGGAGGGGGCCATGGAGGTTCTCACCCGCATTTAGTCAATGAATTTTTACAAGCACTAGCACAAGATCGTGATCCATTCCCTAATGCCCCTCAGTCAGCCAACTGGACTTCTGTAGGCATTTTAGCCCATGAATCTGCTCTTCAAGGTGGTAAAATCATCGAAATTCCTGAATTTTAATCCTTTTCCGTAGGCAAAACAACACATGAAAAAATTTACTTGTTTCCTCTTATTATTGGCTGCTTCCTTTCAGCTATTGGCGCAAAACCAAAAGCCCAGAAGATTAGAAATGCTTTTTTTAGGAGATCGTGGTCATCATAAACCACTTGACCGTTTTCCTTCTTTACAATCGGCTCTGGGGGTTAAAGGCATTAATTTGACCTATACCGAGTCCCTGAAAGACCTAAATCCAAGCTATCTAAACAAGTTTGATGGTTTGATCATTTTTGCCAATCACGATTCCATTCCAAAACCACAAGAAAAAGCATTGTTGGATTACATCGGTTCAGGTCATGGACTTGTAGCCCTACACTGTGCTTCTTTCTGTTTTCGAAACTCTCCAGAATATGTGAAAATGGTCGGTGGACAATTCTGGCGTCACAAAATGGATTCCATCCGTATTCAGAATGTTCAACCTCAACATCCCGTTTTAAAAGGTTTTCCTGGTATCAAAACCGTGGATGAAACCTATTTACACAGCCAATTGCAAGCTGATAATTACGTGATTCAATCACGGATCATTGGGCCAGAACAGGCCAAAGACAAACCTGGACAAGCCACAGAGCCTTATACTTGGGTACGTAGCTATGGAAAAGGAAATGTTTTCTATACCGCTTATGGCCATGATGAAAGAACTTGGGAAACAACGGGCTTTCAAACCTTGGTAGAACAAGGGATTTTGTATGCGGTGGGTAAAGACAAAGCCACGTTGTTAGAAAACTTGAAATTGGCCCCATTGTCTTATCGCGAAGCCAATTTACCCAATTACGAAAAAAGACAAGGACCACAGTTGCAGCAATTGCCTTTGAGCCCCGAAGAATCCGTTAAATACATTCAAATTCCGGTTGATTTTAACTTAACCGTTTTTGCCGCAGAACCAGATGTCATGCACCCCATTGCCATGGCCTGGGATGAGAAAGGTCGTTTATATGTTTTGATTACAAAAGACTATCCGAATGAACGTAAAGCTTCAGGTGGTAGTGATTATATTTTAATGTGTGAAGACACCAACAAAGACGGCAAGGCAGATAAATTTACCCGATTTGCCGAAGGTCTAAGCATCCCTACCGGCATGGTATTTGCCAATGGTGGTCTAATCGTTTCACAAGCACCCCATATCTTGTTTTTAAAAGATACGGACGGTGATGATAAAGCGGATGTGAAGCAAGAATTAATCACAGGTTTTGGAACAGGTGATACACATGCGGGACCTTCTAACCTACATTATGGTTTTGATAACTGGATTTGGGGCTCAGTGGGTTACTCTGGCTTTAAAGGAAAAGTAGGCAGCGATTCCCTGAATTTTGGAAATGCCTTTTTCCGCTTTAAACCAGATGGTTCTAAAATGGAACATGTGACTAATACCTCCAACAATACTTGGGGATTTGATTTCAACGAAGCGGGAGACGCCTTTGGATCTACTGCCAATAACTCACATGGTTGGTACATCCCTATCCCTCACAAAAATATCTGGCAAGCACCATATTCATTTAATGGAAGTAAAAGCACGGATACGCACAAAGACATGAAACCAATCACCCAAAAAGTACGTCAAGTAGACGTTTTTGGTGGGTTTACTGCTGCAGCAGGTCACAATTTCTATTCAGCAAGATCCTTTCCAAAAAAATATTGGAATAAAATCGCTTTCGTTTCGGAACCGACAGGACACGTGGTTCACCAAAACAACATGGTGAAATCAGGTAGTGATTTTAATGATGAAGAAGCATTTAATTTATTGGCAGGAGCCGATGAATGGGTTTCTCCTGTTTTTGCTCAAGTAGGACCCGATGGTGCCGTTTGGATTGCTGACTGGTATAGTTTCATCATTCAACATAATCCTGTTCCCAAAGGCTTTGCGAATGGAACTGGAAATGCCTATCAAACAGATTTACGCGATTATACCCACGGACGGATCTACCGTGTAGGTTGGAATCAAGCCCCTTCATACCAGCCTATTAGCTTGTCAACCAACGATCCATCCGCTTGCATAAAAGCCTTATCTAATTCCAATTTATTCTGGCGTTTACATGCTCAAAGATTGTTAGTAGAACGAGGTAAAAAAGACATCGTTCCTGCTTTACTTACCTTAATTGCCAACAAAAAAGTAGACGAACTGGGATTAAATGTAGGTGCCATTCATGCCCTAAGAACATTGGAAGGTTTACAGGCATTGGAACTACCTAGCGTAAAAGCAGCGCTAAGCCAAGCACTTATTCACCCAAGTGCCGCTGTTCGTAAAAATGCGGTTCAGGTTTTACCAAGAACACAAGCTTGGTCTAAAGTATTAGTTCAAAAAAATGTACTGAACGACAAGGATACTTTGGTGGCCTTACATGCGGTATTAGCCAGCATAGAAATGCCAGAAAGCGCAGAATTGAATAAAGCCATGGATGCGAAAATTGCGAAAGAACAAAACAATCGTGACCGTTGGTTACCGGAAGCCTATTCAGCTTGGACGATGGCTAAAGGAGGACAAAGAATGAAGGATTTTATTGTGACAGAAGGTAAAAGAAAACCCGTAGCAACCGCAGAGAAGGTTGGGAAGGAGTTGAATAATCCGAATATAGATGGAACAAGCAAAGGACTAGATTTAGTGGTTGCTGAGGTCCAAATCAAAGGAGGCCAATTCAAGTTAAGAGAGAACAGTTCTTTTGTTATCCGTATCAAAAACAAGGGAGATCTGGCTTTAGAAAAAGGAAAGGTTTTACCTGTATTTTTGAAGATTGAAGGGATGGGGCGCCGGATCGATATGGAATCATTCACCTTTACGGATGGAGTAGCTCCTGGAGAAACGGTTTCTGTTACTAAAAACACCAATGGTCCTTGGACAGGTAATTTTGGTTGGAGTGCCGATATGGCAGGCTCTTACAGCATGGAAATTCAAATTGACAAAACGGGAGCATTGCCAGAAAGCGTTCGTAACAACAATACCTACCGCAAGGCACTGGAAGTCAGTGGACCAAGCTCATTGAATGTCTACATGATGGAAAAAGTTTTCCGTGGAGGCGCATCTACTTGGTCAGGAGATGAATTAGTGAATGCGTTAAAGAGTATCGAGATTATTGAATCACCTGCTTTTGGTGCAGCTTTGAAAGGCGCTTCTGCTACATGGAATGCCCGTAAAGAGCCGAAATTATCTGCCGACAATTTGGCTTATTTCAAAAAAATAGGAGCTTCTATTCGTCCAAGCGATTTTGATTACTACGAACGTTTAGCTACTACTTGGAAAATAGAAGTGGCTACCAACACCGGCTCAGCCAATGTGGTTAGAAAAGTCATCAAAACGGTGAAAGAAGCGATGCAATTTGACATTCGTGAATTTAGTGTGCCAGCAGGTGCCAATGTGGAAATCATCTTTGAAAACATTGACGCCATGCAGCACAATTTTGTGATTGGCCAAATGGGAAGTCAAGAGAAAATAGGTTTAGCGGCCGACAAGATGATTACCGCAGCCGATGGAGCTCAAAAGAATTATATTCCGAATATTCCTGAAATTATTGCTTATACCGCTTTAGTAGATCCAGATGGAAGAGCTAAATTGGTTTTCAAAGCACCAAATACCAAAGGCAATTACCCTTATTTATGTACATTCCCAGGTCACTGGAGAATCATGAATGGGGTCATGAAAGTAGAATAATACAAAATCAAATAAAAGAAGCGGTGCATGTGAACTCATGTACCGCTTTATTTTTTCCCTACCTTTGTGGCATGAAATTTGAGATTCAATCCACAGATGCCCATTCCAAGGCTAGAGCCGGTAGTTTAAGTACCGACCACGGTACTATTCAAACCCCCATTTTCATGCCTGTTGGCACAGCGGGTACCGTAAAAGGTGTTCATATTTCCGAATTAACAGACCCAATAAAAGCACAAATAATCTTAGGCAATACCTATCATCTTTACCTAAGACCGGGCTTAGACGTGATAGAAGCCGCAGGAGGATTACACAAATTTAATTCTTGGAATGGCCCTATCTTAACAGATTCAGGGGGATATCAAGTTTATTCTTTGGCAGGTACAGGAAGAAAAATCGTAGAGGAAGGAGTCAAATTTAAGTCGCACATCGACGGCAGTACGCATTTTTTTAGTCCGGAATCCGTCATGGACATTCAAAGAACCATTGGAGCCGACATCATGATGGCCTTTGACGAATGTACTCCATATCCATGTACCTACGAATATGCCCGCAAATCCATGGAAATGACCCACCGCTGGCTAGATCGCTGTATCAACAGATTCGAGGCCACAGAACCAAAATATGGGCACAATCAGGCCTTGTTTCCTATCGTTCAGGGCAGTGTATATAAAGATTTACGTAAAATTTCTGCTGAATACATTGCGGAGAAGGGTGCATTTGGAAACGCCATTGGTGGCCTATCCGTAGGTGAACCAGTGGAAGATATGTATGAAATGGCGGATGAGGTAACCGATATTCTACCCAAAGACAAGCCCCGCTATTTGATGGGAGTGGGGACGCCAGCTAATATTTTAGAAGGAATCGCCTTAGGAATTGATATGTTTGACTGTGTAATGCCTACTCGTAATGCCAGAAACGGTATGATTTTTACGACACAAGGCATCATCAACATCAAAAATGAAAAGTGGAAGTCCGACTTTTCTGTGATAGATCCAGCTTTTGCTGACACGGTCCATGGCCAATACAGCAAAGCCTACGTTCGGCATTTGATTCGCTGTGAAGAGATGCTAGGTGCCATGATCGCCAGCGTTTGTAATCTGCGCTTTTACCTCTGGTTAGTAGGTGAAGCTCGCAAAGAAATCGTTCAAGGAAGTTTCACTTCTTGGAAGAATCGCATGATTCCGCAGCTGATGCAGCGGCTATAATCAAGGAATTGGTAAAACTTTTGATTCTTTGAAAGTCGATAAAATCACCATGGTAGAAGTGGCTGATACCTCTTCGATTTCGTTGATTTTTTCCAACATCAATTTCTGATAGGTGGAGATATCTTTGGAGATAATCTTCAACATAAAATCGCCTGCACCCGTCACGTGATGGCATTCAATCACCTCAGGTATTTGATTGATTTGATGAACAAATGACTCCGTCACTTGCTTCTTATGCCCCGTTAAAGTCACTGTAACAAAAGTAGTTACACCTAAACCTACTTTATCACGGTCTACTTGAGCATGGTAACTTTGGATGATTCCAAGACTCTCTAATTTCTTGACACGTTCCAAGGTGGGAGCAGGAGAAAGGCCTATTTCCTTCGACAATTGGGCGTTGGTAATTTTGGCATTTTGTTGCAAAATTTCCAGCAGTTTGTGATCGGTTTGATCTAGTTTTGTGATGTTCATGGAATGTTAGAAAAAACAAAATTATAGAATATTTAAGGGAAATTTACGTTTCCTCTTGCATAAATAAGCAAAGGTTCTTAATTTTGCCCCACGAAAATGCGAAAGTAGCTCAGCTGGTAGAGCGCGACCTTGCCAAGGTCGAGGTCGCGGGTTCGAACCCCGTCTTTCGCTCCACTTGGAAGCACCCCACGGTGCTTTTGAGTTTTACAGGGCCGCCTGGGTGGTGGAACTGGTAGACACGCAGGACTTAAAATCCTGTGAGCCGTAACGCTCGTGTGGGTTCGATTCCCATCCCAGGTACTAGCCGTAACTTGCTGAAACAATGCGAGTTACGGCTTTTTAATGAGTCGAAATTAGAGGTAATGACAAGGTTTTTAGCAGAAATGACAAAATCCACCCTCTTCTAATGACAAAACACTCATTTCCCTCACAAATTCAATCCATTATTTTTCTTCCAGAATTCCTTTTATCTTGGGTTAAATTCAAAGAACCAATTACCCCATGAAAAAAAGTTTCCTCTTCCTGCTGCTATTTTGTATCAGTTTTAGCCACTACGGCCAAGTTCTTTCTCCCATCAGTAAGCCTCATCCAAGTATTGACAATCAACGATTGGCCTATGTGGACACCGTATTGAAACAGTATGTAGATAAAAATTGGTTAACAGGTGCTGTTACCATCGTGATCAAAGATAACCAAGTCATTCATTATAAAGGTCACGGTTATGCCGACTTGGCCTCTAAAAAGCCCATGCCCGCCGATGCCATTTTCCGCATCATGAGTCAAACCAAAGGCATCACTAGCGCAGGCATCATGCAACTGTACGAAAAAGGGAAATTCAGCCTAGACCAATCCATCGGAGATTTTATCCCAGAATTCAAGAAACCAAAAGTCATCCAAGATTATAATCCTGCCGATACTAGCTTCACCTTCATAAATGCCAAAAGAGAAATTACCTTTCGTGATTTACTAACTCACAGCTCAGGTCTCGGTTATGCTGATATCGGTTCTGATCGCATGAAAGCTATTTATGCCAAAGCAGGTGTTCCATCAGGCCTTGGAACCTTTCAAGCCAATTTGCTCGAAAAAATGAAAATCTTAGGCAAATTGCCTTTGGAACATCAGCCTGGGGAAAAATTTACCTATGGCCTAAATACCGATTTATTAGGTTGCCTGATTGAAGTAATCAGTGGACAAAATCTAGAAGAATACCTTCAAAAAAACATCTTCGATCCGCTGGGAATGAAGGATACCTATTTCAATGTCCCGGCTGAAAAAGCCAGTAGACTTCCTGGTGTTTATACTGAAGATGCACAGAAAAACATCATTGCCTGGGCTCCTACTTTTCGGAATATCAACCCCAATTATCCCCTAGATAAAAAATCTTATTTCTCTGGGGGGGCAGGGCTTTCCTCTACGGCATTCGACTATGCCATATTCTTACAAATGCTACTCAATGGAGGGAAATACAATGGAAAACAGATTTTAGGAAGGAGAACTGTGGAACTCATGACTAGTCCACAATTAGACTTTATCAAAGAAGGAGCCGATAATTTTGGTCTGGGCTTTTCCATTACATCAGAAAGATCCAGTCATTTACATGGCAGAAATAAAGGCTCATTTAACTGGGGTGGTTATTATGGAACCACTTATTGGGCTGATCCCAAAGAAAATATGATCTGTTTAATTATGACCCAGCATAGCCCTAACTCACATGGGGATTATAGCAGAAAAGTAGAAAACATCATTTATAGCAGTTTGCTGCGTTAAGATTTGTCAAGCTCGAATTGTCGCCGTAGATTTGATTTGTCAACTTAGATTTGTCAACTTTTAAAAAGTTGACAAATCTTGGATTTATACCATGCAAAAAATTGTCCTTACCATTTGCTCCATTAATTATTTAGCGCAAGCTAAATCATTGGGAGACTCTCTTTTACAGCATAATCCGGACTATACCTTTTTAATAGGTTTGGTGGACCGTTTGGATCAATCCAGCATTGATAAATCCCAATTGCCTAACTATCCTTTGATTGAATTACATAGCATTGGAATCGAGGATCTGGATGAGCTTTGTGATAAATACAATATCACCGAATTAAACACGGCCGTGAAGCCATTTTTCATGGAATATGTGTACAATACCTATCCGGAAGCTGAAATGGTACATTACTTTGATCCGGATATTTTGGTTTTTCAAGCACTTAGTGACATTGAAACACCTTTAAAAAACCATAGTTTAGTTCTAACTCCACACATTCTAAGCCCATACCCAGATACCTCTCGTCCGCAAGAAACGGATTTGTTAAACACCGGTATTTTTAACTTAGGGTTCCTGGGAACCAAACGTAGTCCTAACACTCTTGAATTCCTTGGTTGGTGGAAAGAGCGCCTCCGCGATCAATGCTACATTGATTTAGCCAATGGAATGTTTGTGGATCAATTGTGGGTAAATTTTGCCCCGGTTTACTTTGACGATGTATACATTAGTCGACATTTGGGCCTAAATATGGCCTACTGGAACCTGCATGAAAGAACCTTGACTGGGGAAAATATTCCATACACTGTCAATGACGCGGTGCTCCTCATCTTTTTCCATTTCTCGGGTTATCATCCTGAAAACCCAACAGAAATTTCCAAGTACCAGAATCGGTATACTTTCCAGGAAAAGCCCGATGTAGCCACTATTTTTGACCAGTACGCCCAAATTTTAATTAAAAACGGTCATGAGATGTACAAAAAATTTCCCTGTTTTTACATCAAAACCCCTGAACTGAAACCTAGAAAACGTTTTTTACGCGTTAGAAAATACCTAAGTCTACCTTTTCAGAAGGTGGTGAACTTCATCGATAAAGTTCAAATCTAAGTAGCAAATGCTAATTAATCATTTCATAGCAATTCCCTAACAATTAGGTAATATGATTGTCTGTCCTTTGTGCATGTAACATGCCCAAAGACCCGATAAATGTTAGCCTTTTTATACTTGATTTTACTTCCATTCACGGCACCCCAAACTATTCATGGGCAAATCATGGATCAGAGAGGGAATCCTCTTCATGGAGTTAGGATTAAAATGAATCACAGCAAGGCCTTCAGCGATACCGAAGGTCACTTTACCATCAACAACGCTTCTGTATTGAGTACAATAAGCTTCTCGGCTATAGGATATACAACTACCGTCCAAGCTGTAAAAGCCCATCAAAATGAGATGAAAGTTATCATGAAAGAGCAAATCCCCGAAATCCGCCAGCAACCTTAATTACAAGATGGCAAATTCCACTCGGCGATTCAATTGTCGGCCTTCTTCTGTTGAATTATCCGCCTTAGGCTTCGTTTTACCATAGCCCTTGGTTCTTATTCGGTCCGACTTAACGCCTTGGTTCATTAGATAATTTTTAACCGCGTCAGCACGATCTTGGGATAACTTATTATTTAACTCATCGGAACCCGTATTATCTGTATGTCCCGATATTTCAATTTGCAGGGTGGCATTTTCTTGCATCACTTGAACAATGCGCTTCAACTCTGGGTCTGATTCAGCAGTTAAAGTCGCTTTACCCGTTTCAAAGAATACGTTATTAATGGTCATACTAGATCCTTTGGCAATAGGGGCCATCACTAAATCGCGCTCATCCAATTCCAAATACCGTCCTCTTAATTTACTTAAATCGATGTTGATTGAACTTGGCAAAAAGCCTTTGGCCTTCGCAGTAATTCCGTAATTAACACCATAAGGTAAAACTAGCTTATACAAACCTGTTTTGGGATCAGGTTTAGCGATACCTATGGTTTTGCCTGTTTTTAAGTCCTCATAGCTGATATTTGTCTCATCAGGCACCTTACCCGTTTGTGGGTCCAAAACTCGGCCAGAAACCAATACTACAGCTTCCGACTGCTCACTAGAAACCGACCTCGGGCTACCTTTCACATCTTGTTGAGCTAATACGGGTTTTTCTTCCACCTTAGGCTCAGCAGGCTTGGCAGGAGTGGGCATCTCTGGTTCAGCTTCTATCACAATTCGAAATATATCCTTCTTTCCCAAAGAACTTTTGGACGACAAAAAATAGGCATAATCGCCTTTGGCCGATAAGCTATAATAGGCATCGTATTCTTCCGTATTAATTGGGCCACCTAAATTGATAGGTGTCCGCCAATTAGTCCAGCTATTATCCAAGCGCTTGGACATGTATATATCCTGACTTCCTTGCCCCCCCTGTCTATCGGAAGAAAAGTAAAGTGTCCTACCATCAGCTGCCAAAAATGGGGTTGTTTCAGAATAATCCGTATTGATGGTTTTCCCTAAATTCTTGGGTTCGGTCCATTTGCCGTCATTCAAAAAGCTGACATATAAATCATCTCGATCAGAATTCTTTTTCTCTGAAAAAGCTAGCAACAGCGCCTTGCCATCCATAGTCAAGTAAGCATATTCATTCTTTCCTCGACTCAATTTTTCGTAATCCGGAATATCTAATTTCTCCGGAATGGACCATGAATTCATCGTCTTTTTCGACATAGAAAAACCCCGTGTTTCATAGACTCCTTGGACATAGGCTCCTTTCAATAAGATGGTTTGTCCATCAGGGGAAATCGATAAAATCGTATTGTATTGATCCCGATTTAAAACATCTGGCATTCTTTTGGCAGTACTCCATACATCCCCAATTCGCTCACTATACCAAATATCCTGTGAACCCGCTACCGTCTCTGAGCCTGTAGTTCCATACTTATTTGATGGGTGATTTTTCCTTCCAAAATATAAGGTCTTTCCATCTGGTGCCATGACAGGATTCAATTCAGAATAGTCGGAATTAATCGCTGAACCCAAGTTTTCAGGTAATTTTTGAGCCTGAATGTCCAGCAATCCCAATAGCAGCAAGAAAAAAATCACATATTTCATCATTCTTAAATGGGCATTAAGCTCGGTAGATCCATTTCTTTTCCATCTTCTCTGGCACATAATCCATCATCCAATCAGCCAGTTTTCCCGCATCAGATTCCACATGAAGAGCTGTTAAATTACGCTCTTTCAAAAAGCCTTCATGAATCATGTGTTGTAGCTGTTGCAACAATAGATCATAATACCCCGCGGTATTAAATATAGCGATGGGCATTTGGTGTAGATCTAACTGCTTCCAAGTTAACATTTCAAATAATTCATCAAAAGTCCCAAAACCTCCTGGCATAGCAATAACCCCATCGGCCAGTTCGGCCATCAACTGCTTTCTTTCGTGCATGGATTCTGTTACATGGCAAGTCTGAATGCCCAAGTGCTTCACTTCCCATGGTTCCATAAAAGAGGGAATAACACCGATTACTTCTCCTCCTAAACGCAGATATTCGTCGGCCATGACGCCCATTAAACCTACACTTCCCGCTCCGAAAATGATCGAACAATCATGCTTCTTCAGTTCTTGTGCTAACTTCTTAACTTCCTTTTCATACACAGGATTATTCCCCTTCGATGAACCGCAGTAAATCAATATTTTTTTTGACATATTAAGGGATTAAATCCTTTAGAGCTTCTGAAAATCGTACAAATCTAAACGAAAAACCGGCTTCTTTCTGTATGTGATGTGAAGAAACTAAATTTCCCCCCGTAACTAAAACCGCCATTTCACCCAATACCAAATGTAAGGCAAAAGCTGGAACAGCAGGTAAAAATAAAGGTCTATGCATCGCACGGGCTAATTGCTTGTTCAATTCGGATTGACGAAGCGGTTCAGGTGCTACAGCATTATAAACTCCTTTCATCGATTGTTCTTGTAATGCCCATTCGAACATGCCAATTAAATCTTTCAAATGAATCCACGACTGCCACTGTTTACCTGTTCCGATATTGGCCCCTACAAACCAACGAATCGGTTTTTGTAAAACGGGGAAAATCCCCCCTCCGTTTCCCATGACCAAACCTATTCGAAACTTGACTACGCGTATTCCTAAGTCCTCAATACTTTTCAGGCTACCTTCCCAAGCTTGCGTACAGGAAGCAATAAAATCCTGACCAAGCGCTGTGTTTTCTTCACATAATTTCTCTCCCGTGTCTGCTCCATAATAACCTATACCAGAAGCTGAAATAAGGGTATGAACCTGATGGGGATGCTGTTTTAGTGTTTGAAACAAAGTTTGTGAACTTTGCACGCGGGATTGAATTAACTCTTCCTTTCTAGCTTTTGTCCAGCGTTTTTCTGCTATACCTGCTCCTGCCAAGTGAATGATGGTATCGACACCCTCCAGCGCTTGTCTATCCATTTCTCCTTTAAAGGGATCCCAATGAAAATCCCCTCCACTTCTGGATAAAATAATAACTTCATGACCACTTGCTCTTAATTGCTTTTGCAACGCTTTCCCTATAAAACCTGTACCTCCCGTGATCAGTATTTTCATCGAATTAGTTTCCTTTCTTGATAGCTTGGTAGATCACTTCATTGATTCCAGTTCGAATATTCAAATCACTTATTTTACTATTATTTCGGGTAGGATAAACACGATTGGATAAAAAGACATAGACTAAATCATGTGCAGGATCTATCCAGGTGTAGGTCCCCGTAAACCCTGAATGTCCAAAACTTTCAGCACTAGCTGATGCCGCTGCAGAAATTCCAGGCTTCTTACGATCGGGTTTATCAAATCCAATTCCCCTCCTTGAGTTTTCATCGATAGAAAATGGATAGGAAGTCCAGGTGCGCATGGTTTCCTCCTTAATAAATTGTTGACCTCCATAATAGCCTCTTTGCAAATACATTTGCATCAATTTAGCTAGGTCATTCGCATTCCCAAATAGGCCGGCATGTCCACTTATTCCATCCAAAAGCGCTGCTCCCTCATCATGTACTTTTCCATGAATTAAGGTCTTTCTAAATAAAGAATCATATTCCGTTGGTACAATTCTGTCCATAGGGAAATGTTTATCTGCTTGATATACCAAAGTGCTCGCTCCCAAGGGTTTATAAAAATTATCAGATAAAAATTCGGTCCATTCTTTACCTGACATTTGTGGAGAAACTCGTGGTAAATAATAGTAAGAAAGATCGGAATACACATATTCTTTCTTCTCTCTCAAAGGTGAGTTTTTAATTGCAGCAAACAATTGGGTAGATAAGCTGCTATGTCCCCACAAATTATCCGTAATCTTGATCGGATATTCTTCCGAATATTGATAGGAGATGGTTTTAGGTTTCCAACGAGTTACTTCAGATTTTATATCAACGCAACTATCCCAAAGCATTTTGTATTGTTGTTTAATCAATGCTTTCACACGGTCCTCGCCTTGCGTTTTGGTTATAAACTTCTCTACAACTGTGGTTTTCAAATCTTTCTTAGCAAATCGCTCATTGAATTTCTTGCTATGAAAAATCATGTCAGTACTATCAACATATTCTTGCCAAAACGGAATCCAAGCTCTTAATCTTGCCTGATGAGTTAGTACATCGATATATTTCAAATTTGCTTTATTAGAGGCTTTTAAATCAGGAATTAAGGCTCCCATTCCCTCTCGAAGTGAAAATTTACCCTCGTCTTCCCATTTCATCAATGCAGGAATGGAGGTGGATATTTTGGTAATAGACGCTAAATCGAAAATATCTGATTTGCGTAATGGAATACTAGATTCATAGGTTTGATTTCCAAAGGCTTTATGGTAAATCACTTTGCCTTCTTTGGCAATTAAAACCACGACTCCTGGGGCTCCTTTGACTTGAATGGCTAATTTGGCTAATGAATCAACTTGTTTGTTTAGGTAAGTACCTTGTAGCCCCACTGCCTCCGGTAAAACATTGTACTGCAAACGAGCCAAAGTAGGAGTAGAAATACCCATACCACGAGCATATTTATTATTTAAAGTGACAGGAAACTTTCCTGAAGCGGCCAAACCGCCAAAAATCAACTGAGCAGCCACTTCTTGTTGGGCTATCCCATCCTGATACATCGTAATCAAGGCAGCGGCCTTTTGCAAAGAATCAAATTTAGTCAATGTAAAGGCGTTTCCTAAATGCACGACCACCGTCTTTGGGCTAACAAAACGATCCACCAAGGTTTTGATAGGAGGCTTGATACTGTAATTATTCGCTGGACGAATGGAGGTTCCATGAATTCCCAAAAGCACGACATCATATGCATTTAATTTCGCTTGGGTATTTGTAATGGTCGTATCTGCACTGGTTTCATCTACATAAAAATGATCCATTTCCATGTAGTTTTGGGCCATTTTTTGAAATTCTGTAGGGAAAGTACTTCCATAATTGGCCTTACCAATGGCCAAAGTGGCCACCTTTAATTGCTGTAGATTTCGAAGTGGAATCAGGTTGTCAGTATTCTTCATAACAGTAGCCGTTTTCTCGGCTAACTGCTTATTAAGCACTTCTGAATGGATAGGGTTTAACTCCTCAATCAGGTTTTCAATGGCTATCGGTTGGTATTGATCTAAACCAGCCCAAGCTTTGGCATTCAATATTTTTTTAACCCGAAAGTTCAAATCTTCTTCAGATAGTTCTCCCGTACTAAGGGCTTTCTTGATGGCATTGAAGGCAGAAGGAACATCCACAAAAGTCTCTAAAATATCATTCCCTGCTAAAATAGCCTTGACATTGGCTGTTCCTTCTGGAAACATTTTAGTGGCCCCTTTCATGTCCATGGCATCGGTAAATACCAAACCCTCAAATTTCAATTCATCGCGCAATAAGCCTTTCACAATGGGCTTAGAAAGCGTTGAAGCCAAACTGGCTGTCGTGTCTAAAGATGGAATATTTAAATGCCCCACCATGATTCCTTGCAAACCCTTTTGAATTAACTCACGATAAGGGAATAATTCCAAACTGTCTAATCGACTGCGACTATGGCTTAATATAGGAAGGTCATAATGGGAGTCCGTTCCTGTGTCACCATGTCCAGGAAAGTGTTTCGCAGAAGTAATAACTCCTCCTTTTTGAAGTCCTCGCATGTAAGCGAGAGCTTTTTGGGTAACTAAATCTCGGTCCTCCCCAAAGGAGCGAAAATTAATGACAGGATTATTGGGATTATTATTCACATCCACCACAGGTGCATAGTTGATATGTACGCCCATGCGCTTGCATTGCTGGGCTATTTGAAAACCCATCTTCTCGATCAAAGCATCATTCCCTTGCATAGCTCCAAGCGTCATTTGATAGGGATAGCGAACAGTTGAATCCAAACGCATATTTAAGCCCCATTCCAAGTCCATACCAATGAAAAGAGGGACTTTGGACATGGATTGTAATTTATTGACTAGTCTAGCTTGGTTAGTAGGATAGCCTGCAAAGAACACAAAGCCCCCTACATGATAATCCCTCACGATGGAATTCAGTCGGGCTGTATCATAAATGGGTCCAGTATTACCACGTGGCATTAATACTTGACCAATTTTTTGGTCTAGGCTAAGCGTTGCATATACCGAATCCACCCATTTCTGTTTGGCGTGGGGAAATAGACTAGATTGCGCCAGGGTAAGATTAGCGATACTAACTAAAAATAAGAGAAGCAGACTTGCACTAAAGGCTTTGATTTGAAGTTTCATGGAACGGTCGAATTTGAAAATACCAAGTTGTGAAAATACGGCAAAAGCCTGAATCTTTGGGGCTTTGGGATTGATTTTTCGTAGTAATTTTTCTTAAGCCAGAAAGGAATTGTAATTTTGCACACCAAAAAAGATGAACGTATGAGAAAAAAGATTGTTGCAGGAAACTGGAAAATGAATAAAACAGCTGCAGAAGCTGTGGCATTAGCTGCTGAAGTAGCAGCATTAGTAAAATCGGATGTCCCATCCAACGTACAGGTAATTATGGCACCTCCATCGCTATTTATTTCTGAAGTAAATAAAGCGACTGAAGGAATTGCTAATTTATCCGTATCAGCCCAAAATTGCCATGAAAAGGCCTCAGGTGCCTATACAGGTGAAATTTCTGCACCTATGTTGGCTTCTGCTGGTGTTCCTTATGTTATTTTAGGTCACTCGGAACGTAGACAATATTTCCAAGAAAGTAATGCTCAATTGGCAGCTAAAGTAGATGCTGCTTTAGAAAATAAATTAACTCCTATTTTTTGTTGTGGAGAGAGCCTAGAGTTGCGTGAAGGTGGTGAATTTTTAGCCCTTGTTGCCCAACAAGTAACGGAAAGTTTATTCCATTTAAGTGCTGAGGCATTTGGTCAAGTGGTGATTGCCTATGAGCCTATCTGGGCAATTGGTACTGGCTTAACAGCTTCTTCAGCTCAAGCTCAAGAAATGCATGCTTATTTACGTCAACATATTGCTGGTAAATATGGTCAAGCGGTAGCTGATGCTTGTTCAATCCTTTATGGAGGTAGTTGCAATGCACAGAATGCCGCTGAATTATTTGCTTGTTCAGATGTAGATGGTGGCCTTATCGGTGGTGCTTCTTTGAAAGCGGGTGATTTCATTACAATTGCGAAATCATTCTAAAAAAAATCTGTCTAAATTTCTTAACCTTGCCAGCGTTTGGAACGCTGGCAAGGTTAACAATAATCCTCTTATTTTCTTGTCCAACAAACTGATATATGAAAGTTATCGCCTTTGATGCGGATGATACATTGTGGGTAAATGAGCCCTATTTCAGTGAGGCAGAACAACACTTCTGCCAAATGATGGAGGATTTTCTACCCATTCACAGTACTTCTCAGGAACTTTTCAAAACAGAAATGGACAATTTGGAGACCTATGGATATGGGGTAAAAGGATTTATGTTGTCCATGATTGAAACCGCCACTCGAATTTCTAAAGGGACCATTGGCCTGGATGGAATTGAACGCATTCTGGATATTGGAAAGGATTTAATCCATAAACCCATTGAAATTTTACCGGGAGTTGAAGAGGTATTAGGAGCTTTATCTCTAAAGTATCGCTTAGTCGTGGCAACTGGATCAAGAAAGGAAATTAGCCAAATCTGGCTTAGAAAAATACTTCCACCATATTGAAATCATGTCCAACAAAAAAGAACATGATTATTTAAAATTAATCCATCATCTAGATATTCAAACGAACGAATTCCTCATGATTGGTAATTCCTTAAAATCGGATATTTTGCCCGTTTTGGCTATTGGTGGACATGGTATTCATGTCCCTTTTCATACCACCTGGGCACATGAACAAATTTCTCACCAAATCATTCATGAGAACTTCCGAGAAGTGAATGAAATGCTTGAAATTTTGGATTTTCTCTAAACGTTGCCAGCGTTTGAAACGCTGTCAACGTTAACGACAGCTTTACTTATTTCTTGTCCAAAAAACTGATTAAACTCCTTCGGCGACTACTTCCTTCACCTGAGGCACCATGCGTGTCATTAAGGCCTCAATACCGGCCTTTAAGGTCATGGTAGATGATGGACAACCCGAGCAAGATCCTTGCAATAATACTTTCACTTGGCCCGACTCCTCATCAAAGGAATAAAATGAAATCGCTCCTCCGTCAGATTCAACGGCTGGCTTCACATATTGCTCCAATACTTCTTTGATTTTGGCAATCACTTCAGACTCTTCTGCATCCGATTCAGAAATAGCACTTTCAGGTAAACTGAAAATAGGCCTTTTCTCTTCAAAATACTTTTTCAAATATTGCTTGATTCCAAAAAGTTCATCCTCCCAAAGCACATGTTCTGCTTTCGTTAAGGTGACAAAATTACTCGTGATAAACACGCGCTTCACAAAATCAAAGCCAAATAAGGCCACGGCCAAAGGTGAGTTTTTCTCCTTGGTTAATCCATCAGCAGGTTGAGTATAGTCAAACGACATGCCATCGGGCAATAATTCCACATTGAAAACAAATTTCATGGACTGTGGATTGGGCGTTGACTCGGTGTATATATGTATCTGAGATTGCAGCATAGAATTTTTATTTAACCCAACAAAGGTAGGTGCTTTTTGGTTTCAAACGCACAAAAAAACCTGATGTAAAAACACCAGGTTCTTTTGATATCAATCAGACAAATTACTCAGCTGCTGGAGCTGCTTTCTTTGCTGGTGCTTTCTTTGCTTTTGGAGCTGCCTCTACAGCGGCTTCCACTGCTACCTCAGCTTTCGGAGCTGGGGCTGCTTTCTTCGCTGGTGCTTTTGCAACCGCTGGTTTATCAGCAGCTACTGCACTAGCAGCGATAGGCAAAACGTGAACGAAAGAACGACCTTTAAATCCTTTTTTGAAGGTTACAACACCATCAGATAAAGCGAATAAAGTATGATCTTTTCCTAAGCCTACATTCAATCCTGGATTGTGAGCTGTTCCTCTTTGACGAACAATAATGTTACCTGCGATAACTGCTTGGCCTCCAAATAACTTAACGCCAAGTCGTTTACTATGCGATTCGCGACCGTTTTTGGATGATCCGGCCCCTTTTTTATGTGCCATGTTTTATTATGTTAAACGTATAAAACGTTGATTAAACAATTATTTTAAAGAAATTGACTCGATCAAAACCTTCGTCAAATCTTGACGGTGACCATTCATTTTTTGGTAACTCTTTCTGCGCTTCTTCTTGAAAACCAAGACTTTCTCGCCACGAACGTGAGCTACAATTTTTCCTGTGATTTTAGCTCCCTCTACAGTAGGGGCTCCAACGGTCACATCTCCGTCTTTGTCAACAAGTAAAACCTTGTCGAAAACCAGTGCAGCGCCTTCCTCGCCCGCCAAACGGTGGGTATAAACGGAACGGTCTTTTTCTACTTTAAATTGCTGCCCGGCAATTTCTACGATTGCGTACATTCTTTTATGTATTTAAGTGAAACAATCCCACGAGGCTAGGAATACCTTTCAAAAGCCTTTTAAATGGGGGTGCAAATATAAAAAGTTATTAGCAAACTTACAAGTAAGCCCTTGATTTAATTGTGATTAATACACAAACTCCCCAAATTCACTTCGAATACTCAGCTTCTTGCTTGGGGAAGGTTCTACTCGACCTATCACCTGAGCAGGTATACCAAAGCTTTGCGAAATCTGTATAATCTGATCAGCGTATTTTGGATTAACATAGATTTCCATCCGATGACCCATATTAAAGACCTGATACATTTCTTGATAACTCGTACCGCTCTCTTGTTGAATCATCTCAAACAAAGCAGGCACAGGAAACAACTGATCCTTAATGATATGCACTTGATCCACAAAATGCATCACTTTGGTTTGTGCACCACCCGAACAATGAACCATGCCATGTAAATGCGGGCGCAACTCTTCTAAAATCGCCTTGATTACTGGAGCATAGGTTCTAGTAGGAGATAAAATCAATTGGCCCACATTCATGGGTGTACCAGCAACCGGTTCTTCTAACCTTCTTGAACCAGAATAGACCAGATCACGGGGAACTTGAGGATCAAAACTTTCTGGATATTGACCCGCTAAATAGTGTCCCAACACATCATGGCGGGCGGAAGTCAAACCATTGCTTCCCATTCCTCCATTATACGTTTTTTCATAATGGGCCTGACCATCCGATGCTAAACCTATAATGACATCCCCTGCTTGAATATGCTCATTAGAAACCACATCCGAACGCTTTAAACGGGCAACAACCGTGCTATCGACAATAATGGTGCGTACCAAATCTCCCACATCTGCCGTTTCTCCCCCAGTACTATAAATGCCAATTCCATTATCTCGAAGCATCTGTAGCACCTCTTCCGTTCCTTGAATAATCTCAGCAATAACTTCCCCTGGAATCAAATTTTTATTTCGACCAATCGTGCTAGATAACAACATATGATCCGTTGCTCCCACACAAATTAAGTCGTCCGTATTCATGACAACCGCATCTTGCGCAATGCCTCTCCAAACAGAAATATCACCTGTTTCCTTCCAATAGAGGTATGCCAAAGAGGATTTTGTACCAGCACCATCCGCATGCATGATGTTGCAATATGCCTCGTCTCCTCCCAACATATCGGGAGAAATTTTGCAAAATGCTCTTGGGAATAATCCTTTATCTAAGGTCGATATCGCCTTGTGTACATCATCTTTTGATGCAGAAACCCCTCTTTGTAAATAACGATCTGAGGACATATATTACGCTAATTTTAATTGTGCAAACTCTTTGGCAAAATAGGTCAAAATTACCTGCGCTCCTGCGCGCTTAATGGACAACAAACTCTCCAACATGGCCTTTTCTCCATCTATCCAGCCATTTTGGGCCGCTGCTTTTACCATGGCATATTCCCCTGAAACATTGTAGGCTGCAATGGGTAAATGACTGTTTTCTTTCAACAAGGCTATAATATCCAAATAGGCTAAAGCGGGCTTCACCATTAAAAAATCAGCCCCCTCCATTTCATCCAATTCTGCTTCTATCAATGCCTCCCGACGATTCGCTGGATTCATTTGATAGGTTTTCTTATCTCCAAACTTAGGAGCAGATTCCAATGCATCACGGAATGGCCCGTAAAATGCCGAGGCATATTTAGCCGTATATGCCATGATGCCCACTTGAGAATATCCCGCCTCATCCAAAGCTTGACGCAAATAACCTACTCGTCCGTCCATCATATCCGATGGGCCAATCAACTTGCTTCCAGCCTGCGCTTGTGCAATCGCCATCTTGGCCAAAACCGGTAAGGTTTCATCATTTAAAATCTGACCGTCTTTAACGATTCCATCATGTCCATCTGAACTATATGGATCCATCGCCACATCCGTCAATAAGCTGATTTCTGGGAATCGCTTACTGATTTCATAAATGGATTCGATGTAAATATTCCCCTTTTTATAACTCTCCGTTGCCATGGAATCCTTTTTAGATTCTGGGATTTGAGGAAATAAAGCAAAGGACTGAATACCCAGTTTGACACAGGATTCAATCTCCGCTAACAATAAGTCTAAGGTAAACCGGTAAATTCCCGGCATGGAAGAGATCTCCGTTTGAGTATTTTGACCCTCCATGACAAATAGCGGAAATATCATATCCTTAACAGATAATCTATTTTCTTCCACCATGGAACGGATAACAGCACTTTGACGATTTCTACGAGGTCTTTGCAACATGATTGATCCAATTAAGTTGCAAAGTTACAGAATAAATATTAACCCCGTTGCTCCAATTTAGCACTCAACTCGGCTATTTTTCTTTGTAATTCCAGAATCAGTCGCAAGGATTCATCAAATTCCTTACGCATGACAAAACTATATCCCTCACTCGGGTTTAAATCATTCGTATTACCTATGGTTAAAGCAAGTTTTTCCAATAAAATTTCTCCTAAATCAAACTCCAATACCTCCGCAATTTGCTTCATTCGAGATAAAGAGGGATCTGTTTGCCCTCGCTCAATTTTAGAATAAGAGGACGTTGAAATATTTAATTTCATCGCCACATAGTCTTGGCTATATCCTTTATCTGATCTAATTTTTCGAATGCTTTTTGCGAAGTCTTTCATCGCAGTAAAATTCCAAAAGAATTAGAGGATTGCTGTGTGCGTCAAATGACATAAAATAAACCTATGCGACATTTGCAATCGTTTTGCGACAAATTTTGTCTTTTATCAATTACTTGATAAGCCATTGCTGACAATCTGTGTTCAATTCTTCCCCAAACTGATTCAACAACAATCCTCGATCAGAACTCTCCAATTTCAATCCCACAAAATCAAATAGCTCATTCAAAGGTCCTTCCAATGGTTCATTTCCTTCCACCCAAACCTTCCAAAAATCCGGCAATATCTCCTCATATACTTCTTCCACAACCCGATACACATCGGCTAATTCATAACCTTGCTGCTTCATTCCGTACCTTTCATTCATCAGAACCATGACGTCCCGTATCGATTTACGATGCACAAATTTCTTTCGAATCAATAAATCCAATGCTAAAGCGACAATCGCCCCTTTGTAATAAATAGAAACCCTTTTCCCAGGAGTAGCCTTTCCATAGCCATCCAACCATAAATCTATGGAGCTCTCAATCAGCGATTGTTTGGAAGCTCCATCTCGTTCAAAATGCAATTTCAAATTGCCCAAAAGAGAGGCTAGATATTCTTCCGTTTGATATACCCCAGATGCCACTAAAAACCAATCTCCCAAATAGGTTGTCACCCCCTCCACAAACCAAGCCGTAGGGAAATACACTTCCTCCACATAATTATAGGGCCATAATTCCTTGGGACGAATCGTTGCTATATTCCACACATGAAACAATTCATGTGAAGCCAATCCTATCAAATCATCATATAAATCTCGATCTGGCGGACCCAACACCATCATGGTTGAACTACGGTGTTCCACTCCATGATAAAAGGCCTCCTCTTTAATCCAATGTAAAAAACGATATTCCTTCACAGGAAAATGCCCCATCCATTCCAATTGATAGGCCGCGATTTGTCGATAGGACTCTAACAACTTGCCTTGAAAAATACTAGCTGGTCCAATTCCCTCTACCCAAAAATGACAATTCCCCTGTTTCCAATGGTGTTGGATTAGTTCTCGACTAGCCAAGAAAGTCGAATCCACCAAATCCCGATAACTCGCTGCTGCCCAAAGCCCCTTTTTACTCTCTTTCAAAGAAGTCGCCACCTTCCAGGCTTCCGGTATATCTACCTTAACTTCACACGCACACTCTTCTTGACCTTGGATAAACAATAAACAGGTAATGAAATTCACATAAAGCATCTCCTGATTCGATACGCTTCCCCCAGCATCTGCTTGCTGGGCATAGTAGGTATATCGCACTTCCACGCTTTGATTTTTCTCTCCGTGAAATTCCCACGCAGAAGTTCCCTTTTTGTTGAGCGTGATTTCCTCTCCAGATGGATCAAAAGCTCTTACTTGTGGGATATTCTTAGAAAAATGTTGAGCCTGATATCTCCCCGGTCGCCAAATAGGCAATTGTAAACTGGTCATGCCAGTTCTACTCACTTGAAATCGAAAAACAATGTTCAAAAAATACTCCTCGGTTTCAGAAGGGCTCACGTGATAAAAAGATACATGCTTCATGATGCCATCACTTCTTGTAAAACCTGCCACGAACGAATCTCACCGATGGATTCCATATGAATTTGATAATATTGCAACATAATCGCCACCAATTCCTTGCGCTGTAATTTAGTCATAGAAGCGGTTTTCCCATAGCCTGAACCAATTAATTCCTCTAAAATAGGAGATAAGCTAGCTACTTTTTCTGAACCAATCCATGGACTCATTTGACTAAAAAATTCCCCAGAATTGCTAGAACCAAAGCCCAAATAGGCACTCAATTCCCACAAAAATTGAATATGAAAATTCTCTACATGAGCTTTTGACTTATCCAAGTATTGGAAAGATTCCTCTAGAAAATCAAATAAAGGAATGTTCTCCTCTTCTTCTTTCAACACCTTTCCTAAAACCTCACTTAAAAATAGCGCAATACTGGACTTAATGATATCAAAAGGAATTTGTTGATAAGGATAATAACATTTAGCCTCTGAAATCCGATGAAGGCCTTTTCCCGGTTTATGATATACTTCCAAATCCAGCAATGTCATGGGCTGGAAAAGGGCCATTTTATGTTTGGCTTTGGCCGATCGAACGCCATTTTCTATGTAGGACGCTATGCCAAATTCTGCTGTGTAAATGGTAATCAATAAGGATGTCTCACGATACCGCATGTTGTTAATGACCAAACCCCTCGTTTTCCGTTGCATCTCCTAATCAATCTTATTTTCTTCCTCTAATGTTAAGCCTACTTCCGAAGCAATTTTGTCTAAAATGGCCTCCACGGTATCGTGTTCTTGAAATTGTATGGGTTGGCGAAACTCCACTTCCAATTGAGTATTGCGCATTTTTAACAACAATCCCTTTTTGTCAAATGCCCGCCTAAATCCATTGATCCGTACTGGAACCACAATGGGATTGGTACTTTTGATTAAATGTGCCGTACCTTTTCGCAAGGGAGCAAAGGCCCTCGTGGTTCCCTGCGGGAAGCTAATCACCCAACCAAAACCTAAACCTTTCTTGATTTTTTCAACCGCCTCTAAATCGACTTCGCGCTTGACATTTTCTCCCTTCGCTCTCCAAGATCGATTCACCAAAATGGCTCCGGCCTGGGCAAAAACCTTAGGCAAAATACCGTCATCCTTCATCGTTTCTGCTGCGGCTACGTAAAATAAATTGGAACGAGGTGCCAACAAATAAATGGGATAATTAACCGAATTTCTAAAGCCCCATTTGACCGAAAAAAAGATATGATACAAACAAATCACATCCATAAAATAAGTCTGATGATTCGATAAAAACAAAACCCCTCTCTCGGGTAAATCATCCAAATGCTCTGTCCCTTTAATTTTAGTCTTATTGTACATGACCAATCGACTATAGGTCAAAAAACCTAGAACCACCATAATGATACGCTTAAACACAATGGGGTTGCCAAATGGGTCTCTTTCTCCAAGACCTAGCGTATCCATAAATTGAAATAAGCGCGTTAATTTTGATGCCATATTAAAATCCTCCTGACTTCGTTTTCGGTTTCGTCGCAGGAGTTGTTTTAGGTGCCCCTTTTGATTTTGGTGCTTGTTTTTTAATCGGGGGCTCTTGCCTATACAAGGTTAAAAACTTCTTAACAAATGCCGCCTTCTCATCACTAGCCGCTTCCACCACTCGAATTTCTCCCTCTTTTTTATCTTTCTTTTCATTTTTAACCGCCTCTCTCACGGCTGCTAAAAACTGATTATCGGAGGAATAAACCCCTAATTCGCCGTTAAAATACGCAAAATAATACCAAAGATCTTCGGATAGTTCCCAATACCCATAAAACTCCTCTTTACTCGGTTTCTTGATTACTTCCATGTACCCTTTCAACGTACTATTCACATCCACTGGCCCTACATTGACTAATGGTATTCCTCCCAAGGAATAAAAAGCACTCAAATTAGGTGACCATGCCCATTTTACTGCAGAAAAATTGATTGACTTCGTGAACTCTAAGGAAACCTTATCCAGCGCCAAATGGTTTTGATCCATCTTCGATTTTATAGCTTCAGGAATCGCTTTCCCCAATACCTGCTCGGCTCTTTTCAAATAATCATCCCGCATTTCTGGTTCATCTGCCGATGCCGTACTTAAACCTTCTTCCAAATTATATTTCACAATGCGATCCCCCATGATTTTTAAAATCGAAGGGGCAAATGGGAATTGTAAACTTGTCCACGTTTCTAAGCGAGGAATCAGCGTATCAGTAGACATAGAAATTTTACCAAAGGAAGTAAGAAGCTTATTGCCCGTAAACAACTGAACAGCCCCCTCTGCCTCTAATCGCCTTTCTTTCACATATAGTTTCATGTCACTTTGCTTTCCCTTCACTTGATAATACTCTTTCTCTTCCAATACTTCCCCTTCGGCACTATACAATACTGGATCTAGATCATCCGACTGTGGCCCTAAAAAAGTAGGATACAATTTATTGTCGGCATTGATAAATATCCCTGCCGTCACAGGTCTGCCTGCTTCATCACGTAAACTCGGACTCAACTTTAAATTAGGCGATTCTCCTCCTTGGTTTTCGAATGGAATCCATGCCGCTTTAAAATTAGATAGCCCAATGACTGGCCGTATAAATCCCTTGAAATTCAAAAACTCTTGATTGGACTTAAAGAAAATTTCTCCTTTAAATTGTTGGTGGGCCGATAAAGCCAAAGGCACTTTTTCGCTCAAAACTGCCTCCGCTTGAATGTATTTTTCGGCTGCTTTTTTAGCTGTAGCAGCTTCCTCGACAAAGCTGAAATTCCGCATTTTAATTTTTGTACTATCCCCCGAAGCACGAGGCAATAAATAAATTGCCTCTCCTTTCCAGCCATCAGCATTTGCTTCGCTAACCTGCAATTCGCTTACTACATGTCGCTTATTATCTGGATCTAGCATGGCTCTAGCGCCCATAAATGGCTTAAACTGACCATCTTTCTGAATGGACAATAATCCTTTAGCTGGGTATACCAGAGCGGGTCCAATTTCCATTTGTTTAACTCCTCCCAATTGTAATAACTGCGCTTTCAAATCATAATCAGCTGTACTAGCTCGAATAAGCCCCTTATCAGAATGCGCTATTTTCTTTTGTAATGTAGTAGAATCTTGACTAAACATGGTGGAATCTGCCGACCACTGACTTAGTTCAAACCCTGACTTTCCTGACAACTTAAAACGCTGAGCAGCCAAATCCCAAATGGCTTCTGAGATGGTGCTTTGATAACCAATGAATGGAAATAACAAGGTGCTATTTTCATCCGATAATGCCTTGGATTTCTTCGCCCGCATGGACACTTTTTGTGTACCCATAACCGCTTCCACCGAAATGGACTGAGCATAAACGGAGGGTTTAAACAAATTCATCTGACGACCAATCTTCACATCACTTAGGTCACTTTGCCAAACATTTGTACTAAAGACAAAATTCTGAGAACTAAATACCCCATCACCATAGAAAACTTGTCCTTGACCAAATACCTTTTTCTGATGGAAACCTAAACTCCCTGCCAATTGGATTTGATTAGCATACAAGCTAATTCTGTTTTTCTGTGGATAAATCCATAAGCTGTCCACTGTTGGGTACCAATGTAAATGATGTACTCCAAAACTGGCAGAAGGGAAGGTGTTTTTACCTTGATACATACTAATTAATTTTCCATCGATCCCTTTCGCCACCAAGGAATCTGGATAAAAAGTGGATGTTTTGGTATTGGAGCTTAAGCCCCAAATCGACAAATTACCCGATGCGTGTAATCCCTCTCGGTCCATGATTAATGCCTCATTTAACGTAAACTTGGCTTGACTCTTATAAATATCTAATGGGCTTTTGATGGAATACTTAAAACCAAAAGATTGATCAGGCATTAATTCCAATTTGGTTTTTAGCACCGGCAATAATCCATCGGAAAAAAAGCTCCCATCAAAGGTGATGTCTTTCAACAATAAACTGTCCAATTCGATTCGAGGTACCTTGAAATAGTATTTTTTTCCATACAAGCCTTGCGCTCGCCAGGGTTCATCAAAATAGGTCGTAACTCCCTTGGGTATAACTAATTTAGGATAAGCCGCCACTCCTAAACGTCCTGATTTATTGTTCGGAGGACTTAATTGCAACATCCCAGACTCATACTTAAAATGCCCGCCCAATTCTCGTGTTCCCAAAGACCCATCTTTCAACCTAGGTAAAAAGGTTATGGAATCTATTTTAGGAAAATTGACGGTAAACTCGGCAAAATTAAATTGAAAATTCGGACCCCTAAATCGATAATTCCCCACTTTAATCTCTCCCTGAAAATCAAAATCTCGTCCTTTGGTAAACACAATTTGTTTATTCTGAGGAACAAAATTTGCCTTCAAAGAATCTGAAACTCGTATTTCGTCAATTCCCCGAACAATCAATCTTTGCCTGGATAGTTCCAAGCTAATATTGGCAGAGTCTTTCTCAATCATATCAGCAAAAGATGCCACATAAAAACGATCAAAATCCTTTTTTTCAAATTGAACTAAGGCATAATGACGGCCCATTTTGGTAAAAGAAACTTGATCCGTATCGTCCTGATACTGGATATAACCAGCATCTCGGTACATCATAAACCCTGACTTCAAAGAGGCATAATCACGTTTATACTTGAGAGCTATGTCCCTAAGGTAAACCTGTGTACTTTTTGTTTCTATGATTTGGTTATACAATATGCGCAAAGGGTTATAATTTAATATCCCCTGCAATGCTGTCAATCGGCTTTCTTCAAAGTAATCAAAGGATTCTACCCAAGCAGGAACTTGGTTTTTTCCTGATAATCGGAAAAAGTCTACTTTTTTTGTCTGAGGATGTAGAATCGCTAAATCGGCTGAAATCCGAACTTGATGGTAAGAATCTTCAAAAAGTAGGCGTTCCATAGGGCCCCCATCAATTTTTCGAATATGCAATAATTCTTGAAGTGGGTACCAGTTCGCACGGATACTGGGATGTTGTAAAGTATCTCTACTGCCTATATAAGCCGCAAATTGTCCTTCGGGAATGGTTACATTACCCTCGGCACTTAACCACATTAATTTTGTTTTAATCTGTCCTACTAGCTGTTTGTCAGAAAGCACTTGAAAATAGGCCGATTGACTAGTAGAAGAAATCAATCCGCGCTTATCTCCCAAAATCCATAATCTCCCATTGGCCCTCCACGACTTCTCTTGAATGGGGGATGCCATGACATCGATGGAGCGAAATTCAAATGGAAATAGGCTTGACGTTGATTTTCTCTTCAAACTCAGCTTGCCTTTTCCAGCTAAGTTCTTCTCCAATTGAATCCAATCTCCTTCTAGGCCAACTAATTGACCTTTTTTGGGCAAAATTTCGAACGATTTTATTTTCCATTTGGCATCAAGATACCCCAGTAATTCTCCAGGAATCTCCGTATCTGTTCCTTTGCCAATCTTATTGACTACGGACCATTGGAAGGTTTTAGGGGAGAAATATAAGCTATCTCTGCCTGTTTTATAGTTTAGTTCTGGGAATTTCCATAGCAGCACTGGGCCTCCCGTTTTTGTCTCTACCAGCCAGTTTTTGTCTGAAGCATTAGGAGCTGCTATTTCCGATGAACCAGGCGTATCCCAACCATCATTATCCGAGAGTTTCTGCCCTAAGGAATCAGCGGGTAATACATCGCTTGGCCAAGTAACCAATAATCTCCCTTTTACTTGAATGGACATGGAAGCCAAACCTGGAATCTGCTGGTTATACTGCCAATTTTCAACAGTCTCTGCCAAAGTCAATGCCGTCCGAAAATCCTTCTTTTCTACTAATTTCTCCCAAACCTGAATAAGGCTTTTTAATGCTTCGGCATCATCGCTAAATTGAACCGTGCAACGAATAAACAAGTAGGCTAATTGAGGGGATTTAAAGCCCATGGAGGGCATCGTTTTCACCAGTTTTTCAAACTGATTTTGTTCCGCAGCATTCAGATTGGAATAAGGCCATTTAGCCATCCACAAATCCGCTACAGCAGGAGCCTCTTTGTTCCTACTAAGAAGCATCCAGTTTTTTACCTCGGTGGAAAAGTCGCCTTTCGAATTAGAGAATTTTTGTGCCTGAGTGGATAAACTCACCCCCAACCAAACAAAAACAAAGAAAAGTAGGGTTCGAAACATATTCAGCTAACCTAGGGAAAAGCAAGTAAAAATAAGCAAAATTTTAAGATATTTGCGGTAAATAAGCCCAATATGCAAAACGTCCTTTCTCTGTTTAATCGTATAAAAGCCTTTGTTTTTGATGTCGATGGAGTCATGACAGATGGCCAAGTACATGTACTAGAAACAGGCGAGCACTTCAGGAGTTTTTATATTCGTGATGGATATGCCATTGAAAAAGCCAGACAAGCTAATTATCAAATGTGCGTCATTACAGGCGGCAGTCATCCTGGCGTTCAAAAAAGATTAGAAAACCTTAAATTTCAACACATTTATAGCAGCTTAGGCGGCACCAATAAAACGGCAACTTTTGAAAAATGGTTACTAGAAGTTGGTCTTGCTGAAGAAGAGATATTATACATGGGAGATGATGTACCTGATTTAGAAATACTTTCTAGACCTAATATTCTAAGTACTTGTCCTTTCGACGCTATTCCAGAAATTCACCAGGTAGTTAAGTATATTTCCCCCTTTAAAGGTGGACAAGGTGCTGTTCGAGATGTCATTGAAAAAGTGATGAAACTACAAGGAAAATGGCCTAATTAATATCCTATGGCAACAATATTAGCAGTTGAAGGTCACTTACCCCAATTCGGCGAACACGTTTGGTTAGCTCCCAACGCTACGGTTGTCGGAAATGTTTCCATGGGAAAACATGGTACCGTTTGGTTTAATGCCGTCATCAGAGGAGATGTCAATCGCATTCAAATCGGTGATTATAGCAATGTCCAAGACGGGGCCGTGATTCATTGTACCTATCAAAAAACGGAGACCATTATTGGAAATTATGTCTCCATCGCTCACAATGCCATCGTACATGGCTGCACCATAGAAGACCACGTTTTGGTGGGAATGGGTGCCATCATCATGGATGGAGCTTACGTGGAATCTGGATCTATTATCGCTGCTGGAGCCGTTGTTACTCAAGGAATGCGCATTCCTTCTGGAAGTATTTATGCCGGAAATCCAGCCAAATTTTTAAAACCTGTCAGCGAAGAAGCAGCAGCAGTATTCATGCGAACCGCCATGAATTATGTCAAATATGCTAGTTGGTTTGAGTAGGTCAAAGGTATATTCTGAGCTAAATTAAAACAGAAAAATCCGTTAATCCTTTTTCAATGCCAGCAATCCCTCGGCTAATATCCGATCATTGGATAAACGTGGAACCTTATTTTGTCCCCCCAATTTCCCTTTCGATTTCATGTACTGAATAAAGGAATCCTTCGCTAAAGATTGAATAAGCAAAGGCTGAAGGATATTACCTACAATCAGATCTTGATAATATATATTCTGCCGTTGCATAGCGGCATCCAACGTCTTTTGAAATAATTCCATATTCGTTGGCGCTACATCAAATTCCATCAACCACTCATGGTGTGGCATCAGGCCAGGCTTTGGATTTATGTTAGGAGCTACGGTAAATTCAACTATTTTGGTTTCAGGACAAGCTTCCATCGCTTCTTTCATAGCCAATTCCACTTCTTCTGCAATAACATGTTCTCCAAAAGCAGAAATAAAATGCTTGATTCTGCCCGTTACTACCACTCTGAAAGGATCTAATGAAACGAATTTTACGGTGTCTCCAATGGAATATGACCACAGTCCAGCATTCGTGGTCATCAATAAAGCATAGTTGACTCCTAGCTCTACTTCCGATAAACATAGTCGGGTTGGACTAGCGGAGAAATAGGTATCAATAGGAACAAATTCATAAAAGATTCCTGCATCAACCAATAAAAGTAAACCCTCTTCTCCTGTAGAATCTTGAAAGGCAATAAATCCTTCTGAAGCAGGATAAGTTTCAATAACATCCACTTTTCTACCAATGGACTGCATCAACTTGTCCCGGTAAGGTTCAAAATTGACACCACCAGTAACAAAAACTTGAAAATCAGGGAATAATTCTCCAATCTTTTTTCCTGTTTGAGCCTCTAATCGATCAAAGTACATTTGTACCCAAGGCGGAATTCCAGAAATCAAACCCATGCGGTGATCCATTGTTTCCCGAACAATCGCAGCTAATTTTTCCTCCCAATCTTCCATGCAATTTGTTTCGTAAGAAGGCAATTGATTCGTTCGTAAATAGGAAGGAACATGGTGATTTACAATACCGGAAAGACGGCCTGTTGGTACTCCATTTTTTGATTCCAATGCTGGAGAGCCCGACAAAAAAATCAATTTTTGATCCAAAAAAGCCGAATTTCCACTATAATGCACATAATGCAATAAGGCATCTCTTGCTCCTATAATATGAAAGGGCATGGACTCCGAACTAATTGGAATGTATTTGGCTCCTGATGTTGTTCCAGATGTTTTTGCAAAATATGCCGGTTTCCCTGGCCATAATATATCCTTTTTGCCCGCTACAGCTTCCTCGATATAAGGCTTAATATCTTCATACTCAAAAATGGGAACCTTAGCTTTGTAATCCATGTAGTTTTGGATTTTATCCAAGCCAAAAGCTTTTCCAAAAAGCGTTGATTTTGCTTTTTCTAAATTTGAGTTTAACCAAAAATGCTGCTTTTCAATGGCCTCGGATCGAGTCATCCGATACTTGTTGACTACCCAATGGGCAAATGGCTTAGCGAAAAAAGAACGAATACCCATAGCTCTTTTCTAATTATCATTTAAAAATACCTTTGGGATCTGGCATTTTTTCCATGAGCTGCTGCGAGAAATTTAAATCCAATTGCGTCAAATCTAAGGCCCGACATTCATGAAAATAACTCCACGCTAACTCATATTTTTCTTGCAAAAACGCCACTTGACTTTTTTTCATCCAGGCATTGGCGTTCGATGGATCTTCTTGTAATGCTTGACTTAACAAGGCATCAACCTCCTCCAAATTACCGCAATCCAAATTTTTCAAGTAACAGCTAAGCTTTACAATCGCATAATCCACACGCATGATGCTCAACTTGGGATTAATTTGTAAACCCTTCCCCAATAACTCAATAGCACCAGGAAAATCCAAACGCTGAAAAGCGACCACCCCTAGTCCCCAATATGCTTCTACACTAGTAGAGTCTAAGGCATGAACCAAATTAAAACGATAAGTAGCGGTATCTAATTTGCCTTCAGAAACATACTCCCAAGCCCTTTCTGATAAAAACTTAACCCCTTCGGCACGATTAGGAAAACTTTGATCAACGCTGCTTATGATCTGACTGACCTCTTCTTGATCCTTCTTATTTAGCGGTTTTTTCCCAAATAATGCTTGATATCGAGGTATTTTCACCAATGAATCTGCCGACAATTTCGCTAGCATGGGCATTGACATACATAATAATATTCCTATTAAATAGGTTTTTCTTCTTAGCATCATATCACAAATCTACCTTTTCTTTTTAATGGAGGATGAATTAGAACGAAATTTTGATGCACTTTTAGGTTTACCTTTGGAATTATTTCCTTTGGATGGCCCTTTCGCAGAACCTTTAATTCCTGCCTTTGCCCTAGGTTTGTGCTTCTTCTCGTGAAAAGCCCCTTTGAAATCAGGATCTTCTCTTTTACGCTGATCATCCACAGCCCGCAACATATCTTGTTGTTCTAAAAATGGAGTATCCTCTTCATAAATCCCTGAAGGTAAGTGCTCTATCTCTATTTTCTGCTGAATTATTGTTTCAATTTTTGCCCAATGGTAACGCTCTGCCAAAGTCACAAAAGTGATAGACTCCCCAATTTCAGCCGCTCTACCTGTCCTACCTATACGATGTACATAATCTTCATAAATCAGAGGAACATCAAAATTGATGACATGGGAAACTTTAGGGATATCGATACCCCTTGATGCTACATCAGTAGTAACTAAAACCCGAACCAAGCCTTCCCTAAATTGCTGCATGGCATTAATACGCGTATTTTGACCCTTATTCGAGTGAATTACCCGAACTTGATCTTCTGTCAAAACCTTTCTACTTAAAAACTTTTCTACTTGATTGGCCACCTCTTTGCTCCTACAAAAAATCATAACTCTTTCAAAATCAGGATTTTGCATAAAATATGCTAAGGCGTTGATTTTCGTTTTTAAATTGGGCGCCTCATACACATGCTGACTAACTTGACTAGCGGGAGTCGCTTGAGGTGTAATTTCTATTTTATGTGGAAACTCCAAAAATTCATGCGACAGGTTTTCTACACGTTCGGGAAATGTAGCAGAAAACAAGCCATTTTGGCGTTTCTTATAGGGAATCACTTCTAAAATTTGACGAATCTGAGGCATAAAACCCATATCCATCATTTTATCTGCTTCATCAAGGACTAAATGCTTTAATTCCTTAACTATAATCACTTCTTTTCGATACAATTCAAGGAATCGTCCTGGAGTAGAAACAATAATATCAATACCTTTTTCTATCGCTTGAATCTGCGGCTTAGGTCCCAGTCCGCCATATAGTGCTAATAATCTCAAGTCGGTATACTGCGCCAAGCTCACCATAACTTCATAAATCTGCATGACAAGTTCACGGGTTGGCGCAAGAATTAAGGCCCTTGGATTTTGTCCTTGGGCATATTTACATTGCATTAAGAGGGGTAAAACATAGGCCGCTGTTTTTCCTGTCCCTGTTTGAGCAATTCCCAATACATCATGCCCTCCCAATAACAAAGGGATAGCCTTTTCTTGAATTGGTGTAGGTTCTTGATAACCCAAGGCATCACATGCTCTTTGTAATTGTGGGTTCAATCCCAAACTTAAAAAATCAACCATTTCGTAGAAAATTATGCATACAAAGGTAGCTAAATTCATCCGATTAAGTGGAAATGCCTGAATAGCTGCCTATTGGCAGCATTCCATCTCCAATCCTTCTATTATTTCCCTAACTTTGGGCGAAATATTGCAATAGCTTGAAACCAGCAACCCGACTTTGGCTTATTAGAATTTGCATGGGATTGTCCACTTCCTTCCTGGTGGGATCCGCTTCGTCTTTGTTTTTATGGGGGTTGGAAAAGATTCAAGTTTTTCGAACAGAACATCTTGCACTTCTTTATTGTTTGCCTCTACTTGGTGCAGCTTTTCAATATGTATCTCAGGTCCCCAATTCTCCGAGTAAATTAGGAACAAATGATTTGATTGATCGAGTCAACCAAAAAAGAGAAGACGTCTCTTGGACCTTGGGACCTTTCATTTTATTCGGCACTTGGTTGAGTCAGCTCTTTGGCGCATCGGTTGGTAGGGAAGGAACGGCTGTCCAAATGGGCGGGGGCATTGCTCATCAATTTTCAAGATGGCTGGATTTGGAAGAGTTGGAAAAAAGAGATTGGTTGCAAGCTGGTATGGCAGCAGGTTTTGCTTCCGTCTTTGGAACCCCTTGGGCGGGTTGTCTTTTTGGTCTTGAAATCTCCAAAGTCGGACATATTTCTTTTCGTGCCTTTTTACCGTGTCTTTTTTCGGCTTTTGGAGCTCATTACGTGAGTCTCCACGTGTGGGGCACCAATCACACCATTTATCCCGTCATTTTTTTGCCTGAAACTAATTGGCCATTTTGGGTCAAATTAGCCTGTATTGGCCTATTTTTAGGGCTAGTCGGGCTAGCTTATTCGCGCCTAGAATCGATTATTTCTAAAACCTTCGCCCATTTACCTATTCACACCATTCTCAAAGGGATTCTCGCAGGCCTGATTTTACTTCTTATTTTTCAATTTCCACTTTTTCAGGAAAGCATAGGATTGGGGTCCTCCTTTTTACTTCGCCCATTTAATTCTGGAGAAACCGCCAACTTCGCCATCGGCAAAACCTTAGCCACCAGCTTAAGCTTAGGTTTGGGATTTAAAGGGGGAGAAGCCACTCCTTTGTTTTTAATAGGGGCACATGCAAGTAGTGCGCTGCATGAAATCATTTCATTGCCAATTCCTTTATTGGCCGCTCTGGGTTTTACTTGTTTATATACTGGCCTAGCCAAAACACCGCTGACTTCCATAGCTATGGGAGTAGAATTATTTGGGCTAGAAGCCTGGTTCTGTTTCTTTATTTGCACGCTCATTGTTATGTATATTTCTGGTAAAAATGGTATTTTCAAAAAACAAGACTGGGCAAACTGGGTTCCTAAACCTCTATATTCATGATGTTTAATTTATTACTAGATCACTACGAAAGCTTTCAAGAAAAGCGCATTTCTACTAGAAGATTTTCAGAAAATATTTGGAATGAATTGATAGAAGAATGGGCTCAAAATAATCTCATTAGCATTCGAAAAATAGGTGAAACTTTTGAAGGAAGAGCCATCCAAGAAGTCCGTTTTGGACAGGGTCCAATCCACATTGCCGCCTGGTCTCAAATGCATGGAGATGAAGCTACTGCCACTATGGCTTTAGCCGATATTTTTCTTTTTTTATCCCAAAATGAGTCAAAGTGGTCCAATTTTAAGAAAGAATTACATCAGAAAGTCAGTATTTTTATTATTCCGCAACTAAATGCAGATGGGGCCAAAAGATGGACAAGAGAGACTGCATTAGGGATAGATATGAATCGAGATGCATTAACTCAAAATAGCCCAGAGGCCAAAATTTTAGCTCGATGGTTAGATGAAATTACCCCTATTTTTTCTTTTAATCTACATGATCAAAACCGTTTATATTCTGCCGGCAAAACTCCGCATCAAACACATATTGCATTACTCGCCACGGCAGGAGATGAGCATGGTACTTGGACTGCATCTAGGCTGAGAGCGGCTAAAATCGCTAACCGGATGGCAAGACAATTAAAACCATTTTTAGGAGATAAAATAGCCAAATGGTCGGATGAATTTGAGGCGCGCGCATTTGGAGATTTTGCTCAAGGAAAAGGTTATGGCTTAGTTTTATTGGAATCGGGAGGAGCAGGCTGGGACATAGAAAAACAGGCTTTAAGAAAATACCATGCTTGTTTATTATTAGATGCCTTTCATTCCATAGCCTCAGAAACCTGGAGAACAGAAGAGACCCATCTATATCAGCATTTACCAACAAACGAAAGGCAGATCTTTGATATATTGATTAAAAATGCTCCCTTAAACCAAGATGAGCCTATTTATCGGGCTGATATTGGTTTAAACATCCAAGAAACCGCCATGGAAGATGGCTCCATCCTTTTTGCCTGGATATTGGAAGACCTGGGTGACCTAAGTCCTTGGTATGGATTGACGGAAATCGATGGGGAAGAGTTACATTTGCATGCTGAAAAAATGCTTAAAAAAGAAGGCGTATATCAACAACTAGTACTGATGAAAAATGACCAAGTGGCATTTGATCTCATTACATACACTCAAAAAATCAATTCTTAATATGACATCTTTACCTGTAATCATCATCGGCGTAAATCCATTTGCTTTAGAAGTTGCCTCTATTTTTCAAAAAAATGAGGTGGTTATCTACGGCTTTTTGGACGATGATCCTAAGAAAAAAGATACACAAGTTGGCGAAATCCCCGTGTTAGGAGGTACAGAAGATGACTCTTATTGGGGTTTGATTGGTAAAAATTGTGGGGTATTTGTGGCATTAGAAAACCCCACAGAAAGAAAGAAGATGATTGAAGCCATTATGGAGGATCGTCAGGTAAAACCTGTCAATGCCATCCATCCTTCTGCCATCATTGCTGATGTTAAAAACTTAGCCTATGGCGTCTATATCGGTGCTGGTGCCATCATTCAGCCAGAAGCAAAATTAGCTGACCATTGCATGATTGGGGCTGGGGTTATTGTTGAAACTGGCGCTCAAATAGAAGAATACGTTCAAATTGGCGCAGGATCTGTCATTGGCAAAGAGTGTAAATTAGATACCAATTGCTTTATTGGCATTCAAAGTACCATTGTAGGTAGCATTAAAATTGGCAAAGGGGCAACAGTAGGGGCGGGAAGTGTGGTTATCGAGCCCGTTCCAGCATCCAAAAGGGTCTTCGGAAATCCCGCTAAATTGATGTAATTCGATCAATATTCTGTTCTTCTACCATTTGCAAAAAATGATAGCGCAAATATAATTGGGCTAGCGTAACCACGTCTTCTACGCAATAGGCGGCAATTTTGGGCAGGTCTTTTTCATGGTAATACACCCCATGAACTTTATCTCCCGTTAAGTTCGTTTTGGAACCTGGTATTCCCAACAATTCCGCCAATAAATCCAATGAGATATAGACCTTTCGGTCACCAAATTTCCATAATTCCATGGTGTCTTGGTGCAAGACTTCCCACGGTTTCTTCCCCTGCAATTGCAAAGGTTTAGGAATTTCTAATCCATTTACCAGCATCCTTCGACACAAATAAGGGAAGTCAAACTCCTTACCATTATGAGCGACCAAGGTTAATTCTCTTGATTTATACGTGACATTGATAAACTCGATGAATTCCAAAAGCAAAGATTTTTCATCCTTATTGGCAATGGTCTTAACTTTCAAACTGAGTTCTTTCTCTTTATTTTGATATAAAAAGCCCATTCCAATCACAACTATTTTACCAAATTCAGCAAACAATGCTGCCCGATCTACGTACAAATCTTCCCAGGACAAATTTTGTGGATTACTTACATTCTTCGCCTTTTTTAGCCAAAAATGTTTCATTCGCTCAGAAAGAAGGGAAAAATCAGATTCTCCTGACACTGTTTCAATGTCAATAAATAAGGTATTTTTAAAATTCTTTTTTGGCTCCATGGTTTATGGATTTAGGGTTAGGGTTAATGTTTCACGTGAAACATGTTTTAATTTCCATTCAAATAACTGAGTTAAATGTCCCAAAACGCTGGACTTAACCTCATTTATATCCATTTCTCGGCCCAATTCTTGTTGTAAAGAGGTCACCCCTCTGGTTGCAATGCCACAAGGAACAATGTGTGAGAAATACGTTAAATCCGTGTTTACATTCAAAGCAAAGCCGTGCATACTAATCCAGCGCGAAGCTTTTACGCCCAATGCACATATTTTTCGAGCATTATCTGACTCTGGGTTAATCCAAACACCTGTTAAGCCATCTATTCTGCCAGCAATCAAACCATAATCTTGACAAGTCAATATGATCGCTTCTTCCAACATCCTTAGATACAAATGGATGTCTGTATAGAAATTCTCCAAATCCAAAATAGGATAACCCACCAGTTGACCTGGGCCATGATAGGTAATGTCGCCGCCCCGATTAATCCGATAAAAGCTAGCCCCAATACTGGCTAAGAATGGCTCCTGCATCAACAAATGGGATTCATCCCCGCTCTTACCCAAAGTATACACATGGGGATGCTCACAGAAAAGCAGAAAATTAGGGGTTTCCTCGGCTTTAGCCTCCCTACGATTGCTCAATTTAATTTGAGCAATATGATTCAACAGCATTTCCTGCAAATCCCATGTTTCTTGATATGGCGCTAATCCAATATCAACAAATTGAACTTCTTTATTCAGCATCTTAGATTATCAAGGAGTTAATGAAAAGGATTGTTTCCCTTATATACCTTGCATCACAAAGATAAGAGAATGGCAAAACATTTAAAGCTTGGCAAACGAGCAGAAGGAATAGCTGTAGACTATTTACGTCGAAATCACTACCAAATACTTGATAAAAATTACCGAACAGGAAAAGCGGAGGTAGATATCATCGCTTTAGACAACCAAACCCTAGTCTTCATCGAAGTAAAATCCCTTCAAAGAACCCGATTTGGCTATCCAGAAGAACAAATTAATACACACAAAACCACCATGCTTTCTCAGGCCGCTAACCAGTATCAAACGGAACAAAATTGGGAAAAAGAAATACGTTTCGATAGTATATCCATTACTTTTTTACCACAAGCAACCAAATTAGAACATTTCGAGGATGCTTTTTTGTAAATTAGCTCTTTGAATGAAAAACCATGATACAATTTTGCTCAGAAGAGATTGTCTTTTCACTGCCCAATAAAAACAAGCATAAAGCCTGGTTAAAAGCTGTAGCCACAGAAGAACAAAAATCCATTGGGGAAATAAGTTATATTTTTTGTTCTGATGACTATCTTTTAGATATCAACAAAACGTATTTAAACCATGATACCTTAACCGATATTGTGACGTTTGATAACTCAGAAGATTCCAAAAAACTAGAAGGAGATATCTTCATTTCTTATGATAGAATCTTAGAAAATGGCAACAAACTAGGGACGGAAAGCAGCGAATTAGAACGTGTAATGGTCCATGGTTTACTTCATTTAGCCGGGTATAAAGACAAAAAGAAAGAGGATAAAGAGTTAATGACGGCCAAAGAAGATTATTACTTGGCACAATATTTTAAAGAACAATAAATGTTTCACGTGAAACAAAATAGAAAATGCAACAACAAGCATACGATGTAATTGTAGTAGGAGCGGGGCATGCCGGTTGTGAAGCAGCACATGCTGCAGCTCAAATGGGGTCGAGCGTTTTGCTCATCACCATGAATATGCAAACCATCGCACAAATGTCTTGCAATCCTGCCATGGGCGGGGTGGCCAAAGGTCAAATTGTACGAGAAATAGATGCGCTTGGAGGAATGTCTGGTCTGATTTCAGACAAAACAATGATTCAGTTTCGCATGCTGAACCGCTCAAAAGGTCCAGCCATGTGGTCCCCAAGGTGCCAGTCGGACCGAATGCGATTTGCAGAAGAATGGAGAATGGTATTGGAACAAAACCCTCTAGTAGATTTTTGGCAAGATTCAGTACAACAATTACTCATCAAAAAAAATGAAGTCTACGGTGTCATAACTCGCATGGGAATTGAGTTCAAAGCCCGCACTGTAGTACTCACCAATGGCACCTTTTTAAATGGTTTAATCCACATTGGAGAGAAGCATTTTGGAGGAGGAAGGATGGCCGAACCTATGGTTCAAGGACTAACCGAACAATTAGTTCAAGTAGGCTTTGAATCCGGCAGAATGAAGACAGGTACCCCCCCAAGAGTAGATGGAAGAAGCCTTGATTATTCCGCTATGGAAGAACAAAAGGGCGATGAAAATCCTAGTAGTTTTTCCTACTTGACAGAAAGCCCAATACAAGAACAACGATCTTGCTGGATTACTCATACCAATACCAAAGTACACGAAGTACTAAGAAAAGGCTTTGATAAATCCCCCATGTTTGCGGGTAGAATTAAAGGCCTTGGGCCAAGATATTGCCCTTCCGTGGAAGATAAAATTAACCGCTTTGCCGATAAAGACAGCCATCAAATATTTGTAGAACCAGAAGGCTGGAATACCGTAGAAATTTATGTGAATGGATTCTCTACATCACTACCAGAAGAAATACAGTTTGAGGCCATCCGGCTTATACCGGGCTTTGAAAAAGCAAAACTTTTCAGACCAGGCTATGCCATTGAATACGATTACTTTCCTCCAACTCAATTACTAGCAACCTTAGAAACAAAGCTAGTTCAAGGACTATTTTTTGCTGGTCAAATAAATGGAACTACAGGCTATGAAGAAGCCGCTTGTCAGGGTCTCATGGCTGGAATCAATGCCCACCAAAAAGCACAACAAATGGACCCCTTCACTCTATCCAGATCAGATGCCTACATCGGAGTATTGATCGATGACCTAATCAATAAAGGGACAGATGAGCCATACCGAATGTTTACTTCAAGGGCTGAATTTAGAACGCTTTTGAGACAAGATAATGCCGATGAAAGGTTAACAGCTAAGGGTTATGAATTAGGGCTAGCAACAAAAAAACGGATGGATAAATTCCAACAAAAACAACGTGATGTAACCCAGCTTCTTGACCATATTAAAACAAGCAAAGTAAAGCCAGATGAGATGAATGCTTGGCTAGAAAACCAGGGTAGCTCAAGCCTCCGGGAAGGAACACCCATTGTCAATTTGCTGAAACGTTCCGACTTAAGTTTCTCCGCTTTATTAAAACATCCATTGATTCAGCACCTTCAAGATGTCTATTCCCAAGAGGTCATTGAACAAGCAGAAATCATTGTTAAGTACGAAAGCTATATAGAGAAAGAAAGACTGATGGTCGATAAAATGAAAACGATGGAAGATCTTCAAATTCCAGAAACATTTGACTACGACAAAATTAAAACGCTGTCAACAGAATCTAGAATTAAACTAAAATCCATCCGACCACAAACCATTGGTCAGGCTAGCAGAATATCAGGAGTTTCTGCATCCGATGTATCCATTCTACTTTTATTCATGGGTCGCTAATTATGGAAGAATTAAAAGAATGTCCGGCTTGCTCAAACAAAGCATTTAATCTCATTCTGAGTGCCAAAGATTATACCGTATCGCATCAAACATTCCAAATTGTGGAATGTCAAAGCTGCCATTTACGCTTCACGAATCCAAGACCCAAAGCAGATGAAGCGGGTCCCTATTACAAATCCGAAAATTATATTTCCCATAGTAATACAGAAAAAGGGTTCATTAACAAACTGTACCAGCGGGTAAGAAATATCACCCTTCGACAAAAAACCTACTGGATAGAGCCTGAAAAAAAGGGAACCAAAAACATCTTAGATATTGGCTGTGGAACAGGTCATTTTCTGCAAGCTTGTCAAAGTAGAGGATGGAATATTCATGGCATGGAGCTGGACCCAAATACAGCTCAAAAGGCCGCCCAATTAACTGGCAAAACAATATATCCCCACCTAAGCAGTATTCCCTCGTCAGAAACATTTCAAGTCATTAGTCTTTGGCATGTATTGGAACATGTATATGAATTACATGAATACTTCGCCTTCTTTAAAAAGAACTTATCACCTACGGGTAAATTGTTATTGGCTTTACCCAATAACAACAGCTATGATGCTCACTACTTTCAAGAATATTGGGCAGCATATGATGTCCCAAGGCATATCTATCATTTTACTCCGGAAACCATACAAGCCATTGCTAAGCAATATGGATTCTCGCTAAAAGAAAAAAAAGGATTGGTATTTGATAGCTTTTACATTTCGCTAATGAGTCATGAATACCAAAGTGGTTCTAAAAAAGTCATTTTGTCCTTTATCATTGGTCTGCTTTCTAATATCAAAGCCTGGCTAGGAAAAGGCAATTATTCTAGTAATTTATATATCTTCGAACATGCTCAGTAGGCTTAAAAATGTAGCTCTTTTTACTCTTCTGTCTGGATTGTTTATCATCCTGATTCTACAAAGTTGTGCCCAAATGGCTAACCCTCCAGGAGGCAAAAAAGATACACTAGCACCCAAAATCAGTGAATCCATTCCCTTAAATAAAAGCCGAAATTTTAAAGGGAAAAAAATAGAACTTACTTTCAACGAATATGTAGGTATCCGAAATTTAAGCCAAGAACTATTAATTACTCCATCGGTAGGAACTTATCAAACAAAAATTAGACCTCAAGGGCTTAGTATTTTATTGGATAGTACCCTGAAGGATAATACAACCTATACATTTAATTTTAGGAATGCCATTGAAGATGCATCAGAAAGAAATGTAGGTAAAAATATCAAATTAGTATTTAGTACATCCAATGATATTGACTCCCTTCAAATCAAAGGAAATGTAAAGCAATTGCTGACGCAAAAACATCCCGAAAATATATTAGTCGCCCTATATCCATGGAACGATTCCCTGTCCATTCATACAACGAAACCCTACTATTTCGTTAAAACAGACACATCAGGAAACTACCTATTAGAAAACTTGGCTAAAGGAAAATATTATATGGCGGCTTTTAACGACATCAATAATAATTTGCTCTATAACTCGAATAAAGAATCGGTGGATTTTATTTCCGACAAGTATATTGATTTAAGTAAAAATCAAGAACAACATTTTGCTATTAGTTTACAAAATCAAGATTCATTGAAACTAAGTAAAACAACAGCTTCTGCCAAAACAGTTTTGTATGAATTCAACAGGGGAATTAAATCGCTTGTTTTACAAAATACTCCTAAGGCACAATTATATTTTCAACAGGAAGACAACAAAAACCTTCGATTCTATGTATTGAACCAAAATAGCACAGACACCATCTTTGTTCAAGCTACCATGACGGATTCTTTGGATAGAAAGTATCAAATACCCCTTAAAATAAAATTTAGAGAATTAGCTAAAAAAGAAAAAATTCAAAAGCTAGATCTAAACTTTGAAGTAAGACCGGGACCAGGAAAATTACTTTCTCCTTCTGATTCCCTACAAATAAAATTTACAAAACCCGTTCAGCAATGGGCATCCACAGGAATTCTATTTAAAACAGAAGAAGGAGAAATCCACAGTTTACCTGATCAAGCTTTTCAATGGAATCAATTCCAAAATAGTTTAACCATTAAAAATGCCTATTTACCCAGCAGAACTAAATTCGAATTGAGCATCAATAAAAATGCATTTGTTGGAGTAGAGGCTGATTCTAGTCAAGCATACATGCAAAAGATGGAATGGCAAGACGTAGAAAATTATGGTAGTATAGATGGCCAAATAACCAGCCAAAGGCCTACAAATCACTTTATCGTAGAATTGATAAAAGCCGATACATTTGAGCCTTACATGACCGTTAAAACAAGCAAACGCTTTGAATTTATCCACGTGGAACCTGGGCTGTATCAAATACGCGTTATTGCTGACCTAAATAATAATGGTTACTGGGATATTGGTAATTTTAAACTGAGGAAAAAGTCAGAACCCGTATATTTCTTTGAAGGTAAAATCAAATTAAAAGCCAATTTTCAAATTTCTGATTTGTTGATAAATACCCAAAAATAATGTGGATAACATGTTCATAAGCATTCCAAAGAGTGAACAATCCATGTGGAAATTGTGGAAAGATATTTTGGGAGAAAAGATATGGACAATTTTTCAAAACTATCCACAGTATATTTGAAACTTATCTACAAATAATACTTAACTATGAAATATTTAAACTATTTATTATCAGATAGTTATAAAACAAAAATACGCTTATCCACTTATCCACATTGAATAACAATAAGAAACAAAAAAGAGATTTATATAAATTTTATTTTTTTTAAATAAGTCATGTGGAAAACATTTTCTAAATCTTATTTATTTCTCGTATTCCTTCTGATAGGTTATGGACTTCCTATTCAGGCTAATGCTTTCATTAAAAGTCCCGATTCTTTATTTGTAGACAGATTACATCAAATTGTAAAAATTAAAAAAGAGAAAAAAAGGACTAAGCAGTTAGATGAATTATTCATAAAAAACATTAATAATGGTTCTTTTTTAACATTTTATTCATTTAATGAAGTACTTAAAGAAAATTTAGCACCGCTATGGATTAAGTATTGTGGACAAATTGTGGATAAGTTAATCAACACCCAGGGCTTAGAAGTGACTAAAGATTGGTTGATTGGTTTAAAAGACCAGGGAATAGCCAATCGGGAAGTAGAGCAAATGCTAGTTTCTTTGATTCAGGCTACACCTGAACAAGCCAATCCGGTCGAACTCATCATTCATTGGTATGCATTGAATCAACAATGGGAGAAGGTTTGGATGCAAAGAAAGGCATTGGATATTCGATTTAAATCGGGAGGAAAGGAAGTGAATGATTTTGGAATAGCCAGTTTTCAGCGTCAACAATGGCCTTTGGTCAATCAGATATTTGATTATTTGATTAAAACATATCCTCGTTCTTCGCAACGAATAAATTGGAAGCAATTATTACTAGCTTCTCAAGAGCAAAGCATTCAAAATAAGATGGTGATTGAGAAAACGGAGTTTTCTAATTTGATTCAATCCTATCGTGAATTAAGAAAAGATCGAGGAAACAATGCTGGTACTGCAGAGACGTATTTATCAGAAGCCAGGATATTTATGTATCAATTAAATCAATTGGATTCAGCCGAAAAAGTATATCAGAAAGGGATCGAGTTATCAGAGTTTAATATCAACTTACAAGCACAGATGAAATTGGAGTTGGGAGATGTGTATTTGTATGCTGGTAGAAAATACGATGCTTTAATTCAATACGCTCAAGTGGAGAAATTGGTAAAGGACTCACCGATAGCCTATGAAGCTAAATTAAAGACAGGTAAACTTTATTATTATACAGGCGACTTTGAATTAGCGAAAGCCAATTTTGATGTATTGAAACAAAGTACACAAAAGGAAATCGCCAATGATGCCTTGCATTTGAGTTGGGTTATAGAAGATAATACAGGAATAGATACCTTAGAAACTGCATTAAAATCATTTGCAACTATTCAGTGGCTCTATGAACAAAAGAAAGTACAAGATGCTGATCTGGCATTGGATCAATTGTTCAAAAGCCAAAAAGGCCAGAGTTTAGAAGATGATATCTTGTATTTAATGGCACAAAAGGCTTTAGAAAAAAAGCAGATAGAACAAGCGAAAGTTCTCTTTAAAGATATTTATGATCGTTTTGACCAAGATATTTATGGCGATGATGCTCTATATCAGTATTTGCAATTAACGGATTATAAGGATAAGGATTTAGGCTTACAATTCGTTACTAAATATCCGAGTAGTATTTATTTACAAGAAATAAGAAGAAGTTTAACTATTCCCTAGCTATATAAATTCAATCCTAAAAAATAAGCCAATTCTCACATTTTGTTTTTAGATTTAGCTAACTTTGATTTGTTTGTACTAGACCGATTTATATGAAACATGCTTCATTAACACGTGTATTTGATTTATTAGACGTATATAAAACTTTCCATAAGTCAGATTTATTTAATAAGAAAGAAGATGGTTACTGGAAAAATTATTCTAATACGGATACCTTAGAAACGATAGAACAGTTGGCATTAGGTTTGCTAAATTTAGGTATCAAACCAGGGGATAAAATAGCCATCATTTCTACCAACAGACCCGAATGGAATTTCGTTGACTTTGCTGTTCAAGTGCTTGGAGCCGTAACTGTTCCTTTATATCCCACCATTACGGTAGAGGATTATGCTTTCATTTTTGAAGACTCAGGAGTTGAATTTATATTTGCAGAAAATGAAGAGCTCTATTTAAAAACCAAAGAAGCAGTCAAAGGAAATGCAAGGATTAAATCCATTTATACCTTTGAGCCTATTGCTGGTGCTAACTTATGGACGGAAGTAAAGGAATTAGGGCAAGGTAAAGATGCCAGCGTATTAGAGCCCATCAAAGCATCGGTTCAAGCTCATGACTTGCTTACCTTAATATACACTTCGGGAACAACAGGTAGACCTAAGGGTGTCATGTTGACCCATCATAACATTATCAGTAATGTGAAGGCCTTGGATCGAGGAGATTTTTTTCAAATCAATTCTCGAGATAAGGTATTGAGTTTTCTACCTATGTGCCATATTTATGAGCGGACCAATATTTATCTATATGTTTTTTATGGTGTTTCCATCTATTATGCTGAAAATTTAGATACAGTAGCCGAAAATATCAAAGAGGTCAAACCAGCTATGTTTGCCACCGTTCCACGGCTTTTAGAAAAAGTATATGATAAAGTATTGGCTAAAGGAAATGAGTTAACGGGTATTAAGAGGAAGTTGTTTTTTGCGGCCATTGACTTTGGATTGAAATATGATCCCATGGAAAAATTGGGATTTTGGGATAGCATCAAATTGGCCATATTTAGGAAATTGATATTCAGTAAATGGCAGGAAGCATTGGGAGGAAACATCCGAGCGATTACTTCTGGGTCTGCAGCACTTCAGCCACGCTTATCCCGCATTTTTTGGGCGGCCAATATTCCCATTGCGGAAGGCTATGGTTTAACAGAGACGTCACCTGTGATATCGGTATCGAAAATATGTCCTCCTGATTTTAAAGTAGGTTGTGTGGGAACTTTATTAGATTGTGTCCAATTAAAAATAGCAGAAGACGGAGAAATATGTGTAAAAGGAGATTCTGTTATGCCGGGATATTATAATAACCCTATAGCTACAGCTGAGGCAATTGACCCGGAGGGCTGGTTTCATACGGGAGATATAGGAGAATTAGTGGAGGGGAAATATTTAAAAATCACCGATCGCAAAAAAGAGATTTTTAAAACCTCAGGAGGTAAATATGTTGCCCCACAATTGGTTGAAAATAAATTAAAAGAATCAACATTTATCGAACAATGTATGGTGGTGGGAGAAGGACAAAAATTTCCATCGGCGCTCATTATTCCCGAATTTAATGTGCTTCAAGTTTGGTGTAAACAACAGGATATTGTGCTTAGTACCCCAGAAGAGATGATAGCACACCCCAAAGTAATTGAAAAAATAAATGAGGAGGTCTTAATGACCATGGCATCAGTGGCACGTTATGAGCAAGTTAAGAAATTTGTCTTATTACCAAGATTATTTACAATTTCAGATGGAGAATTAACCCCAACCTTGAAATTAAAGCGCAAGGTGATTGTATCTAGATATGAAAAATTGATTCTCGGACTTTATGATTAGAATCGGTTTTTCACTGATTCCCATAAATAAATAATCCACTGCACTCGGAAAATTTAGTAATTTTATGCGTTAAAGGTTTTTAGAAAGGAACTGGGTGTCCTTTCTTTTTTAATTATTGAATCAAAATTTTATGTCTCAAGCGCAAAAAGTGGCTTTAATTACGGGCATCACAGGACAGGATGGCGCATATTTAGCTGAACTTTTATTAGGTAAGGGTTATCGTGTTCATGGAATAAAGCGTAGAAGCTCCTTGATTAATACACAAAGGATAGATCACCTTTACCAGGATCCCCATGTGGACTCCTCTAATTTTCATTTACATTATGGAGATTTGAGCGATTCAACTAATATCATTCGAATCATTCAAGAAGTACAGCCAGATGAGATTTATAATTTAGGGGCTATGTCGCATGTTAAGGTCTCATTTGATGAACCTGAATATACGGCTCAAGTAGATGGTATTGGAACTTTGCGCATATTGGAGGCCGTTCGCTTATTGGGGTTGACACGAAAAACAAAGATATATCAGGCATCTACATCTGAACTTTACGGTTTAGTTCAAGAGGTTCCACAATCAGAAAAAACACCGTTTTATCCTCGTTCACCTTATGCCGTTGCTAAAATTTACGGTTACTGGATTACGGTGAATTATCGGGAAGCTTATCAAATGTTTGCGGTGAATGGCATCTTGTTTAACCATGAATCACCTTTACGTGGTGAAACTTTTGTAACGCGTAAGATTACACGTGGGGTTTCTCAAATAGCCCTAGGTCAGCAAGACAAAATCTATTTAGGAAATTTAGACGCCAAACGAGATTGGGGTCATGCCAAAGATTATGTAGAAGCCATGTGGTTGATTTTGCAACAAGAACAACCCGAAGATTTTGTGATAGCAACTGGAATTACGACGACAGTTCGGGATTTTGTCATTATGGCTTTTAATGAAGTGGGAATTGAATTGGAGTTTAAAGGAACGGGTATAGAAGAAGTGGCTTTGGTAAAAGCTTGCCATAATCCATTATACCAAGTTGAAATGGCTAAAGAGGTGGTAGCTGTTGATCCTCGGTATTTTAGACCTACCGAAGTGGAGCTATTAATAGGGGATCCGACTAAAGCCCAAACTAAATTAGGCTGGAAATTGAAATATGATTTACCCGCTTTAGTAAAGGATATGATGAGTTCGGATATTCAATTATTTTCTTCTAAATAGCTTGAAACTGAAGGAATATTAAATAGAGTATTAAGCGGAAAAGAGCTTAAATTTTGGATTTGGAGACTTGGTATTGTAGAAAAATATGGCTTGGTATGCTTTGTATACAAAATCACGTGTAGAAAAAAAAGTAGCTTTGCGACTTACAGAACAAGGCATTAGGTGCTATTGTCCATTGACGAAAAAGCGAAAGCAGTGGTCAGATCGGAAAAAATGGGTGGAAGAGCCCTTATTTAAATCGTATGTATTTGTCGATATAGATTTAGCCTTACAAAGTAGTCAAGTACGTCAAGTGAATGGAGTGGTTAATTTTGTGTATTGGTTACATAAACCTGCCGTCATTCAAGATGCAGAAATAGTATCTATTCAGCATTTTTTATCAGAACATTCCGAAGTGGAAGCCCTGGGAAATTTAGTCAATATTGGGGATTTTGTCACGCTAGATTCAGGAGCATTAGCAGGTCAAAAAGCCGAGGTCCTAGGTTTTAAAAACAAGCATGAAATTCGCCTTAGAATAGAAAGTCTTGGTTTTGAGCTTGTCGCTTACATAAATCAAAGCCTGTAATTTCAAATTTTCAACTATCTTTGAATTGATGAGTCAAATGAGCCATATGAATCAATTAAAACAAATGATTGTAAGGAAAATAATTGTGATCATTTGTTTATTCGTTTGTTCAAATGCACTTTGGGCTCAACGAGAAATCAACTCTGATTTTTCTCTAGGCATGGGTGGTACACTAGGTGGAGTATACAACCCCCTTTGGTTACGAGCTAATCAATATGGCCTTGTCCCCGCTTCTGGATCGTATGGTTTTGCTGCCATTTCTCACCGTGTAGATTATCGTTCAAAGAAACAGGCTGACTGGGCTTATGGTTTTTCTTCACAAGTGAATTTAGGAGAAAATAAAGCCGATGTTTTCTTCCCTGAAATGTATGTGAAGGGAAAATTGGGGATTTTTGAATTGGTAGCTGGCCGACAAAAGCAATTATTTGGTTTAGTTGATTCTACGCTGAGTTCGGGATCTTATATTTGGTCAGGGAATGCCTTACCTATACCCAAGGTAGAATTGCAAGTAAAAGAATACTGGTCTCCAGGGTTTTTGAAAGGAGTTTTGGCTTTCAAAGGAAACTATTCACATGGCTGGTTTGAAAATTCAAGAGAAGATGTTAAAGATTTTTATTTGCACCAAAAATCCTTTTATGGCCGATTTGGAAAGCCCGATTGGAGAGTAAAATTTTATGCAGGTTTTAATCATCAAGTTCAGTGGGGGGGGAAACTAAAATATGCAGACCCTTATAATGTAGCTGCAAAAAATGGTGTAATAGCATCTGATTTTACTACTTATGTTTCTGTTGTAACTGGTCGTTCAAATGCCGTTAAAGGAGATACCGCTACCTATGGCTACAATGATGGCTTTAACCGTTCAGGAAACCATTTAGGTACGGTAGATATTGGAATGGAAGTGGAGCTAAATCAAGCGAAAGTCTTCTTTTACCGTCAAAGTATTTATGAAGATGGGTCCTTGTATTATGGAAATAATATCACTGATGGATTACATGGTTTATCCATTACTCGTAAAACGGATCAAGGGTTAATAAAATTGGTGTTAGAATATTTGAATACAACTTCACAAGGAGGAAATATATTCAACGATAATAGCAAGATTAGGGGCTTTGATGATTATTTGAATAATGGAGTATATCAAAATGGTTGGACGTATTTTGGAAAAGGAATAGGATCGCCATTATTGACATTAGATTCGGAATCAGATTTGAATCCAACAAATCGAATACATTACGATAATAACCGTGTGGAGGCATTTTATGCTGCAGGGGAATTTGCATTTGGGGACCATAAAATTCAAATTAGAGCCAGTTTATCTAATGCGATTGGCTGGTTTGGGAATGAATATATTCCCGTAAAAAAACAGTATTCAGGTGGTATCTTATGGCATAAGCCTATTCATATTTCTGGATTTTCTGAAGCATTATTAAAAGCCAATCTAGGAATAGAAAAAGGGAATTTAACTCAACCTACCCTAGGAGGGAATATTGCTATTAGCTTTCCTTTGGATTAATTCTATCCAAAGAATAAATAACTGACAAAAATCGCGGTAATGATTCCGGCTAAATCAGCCGTCAGCCCTGCCCAAAGGGTGTACCGTATATTTTTAACTTGAACAGAGCCAAAATATAGGGCAATCACATACAAAATCGTTTCGGCAGAACCTTGGAATACACAAGCAAGTCTTCCCACAAATGAATCCGCCCCAAAGGTTTTCATCGTATCAATCATCATGGCTCTAGAACCACTGCCACTTACCGGGTGTAATAAGGCTGTGGGCATGGCATCAATAAATCGAGTATCTAAACCCGATTGATTTACCATCCATTTCATACCTTCTACAATAAAATCCAAGGTGCCAGAATTACGCAAACAGCTAATAGCCACTAACATACCCACTAAATAGGGTATAATTTTTACGGATGTTTCAAATCCGCCTTTGGCTCCTTCCACAAAAGTGGAAAATATGTCAATTTTCTTCCAAAAGGCCACGACAATAAAACTGAGGATTAAAGAGAATAATAATCCATTGCTGAAAATTTTGGATTGAATTTCGATTTGTTCTTTATTTAATGAACTGAAATAGGCCAAAATTCCGCCAAAGAAAAGGGTTAGTCCCACAAGCCAACTGAATAGAACGGGCTCTAATAAATTGATTTTTTGTTTAACAGCAACAAACATCAGGCCCACTAAAGTGGCAGCATATGTGGCCATTAAACAGGGAATAAAGACATCAGAAGCATCTTGGGCTCCGTAGATGGCTCTTTGTGCCATGATGCTCAGTGGAATTAATACGGGTCCGGCGCTATGTAGGGTCAGAAACATGATTTGCGCATTCGATGCGGTTTCTTTCGTTGGATTGATATCTTGTAAACCCTGCATTGCTTTCAGTCCAAATGGCGTAGCGGCATTGTCTAAGCCTAGCAAATTGGCGGAAAAATTCATGATCATCTGTCCATGAACGGGATGATCAGCAGGTATTTCTGGAAATAAGCGAGTAAAAAATGGTCGAATTCGTTTGGCTAGAAACTGAATGGCTCCGGCTTTTTCTCCAATTTGTAAAATTCCCATGAAAAAAGTCATGACTCCAGCCAGAGGAAGGGCTATTTTCATGACAGCCATTTCAGCAGAATCAAACATCCCGTCTACAAGTATTTTAAATATTTCGGCATTTCCAAAAAATAAGAATTGAATAAGTGCCACCACAAAGGCTACTCCAAAAAACAGAAACCAAATCCAATTTAATGCCATAAAGAAAGGTTTGCAGAAAGCGAGCCCTGCCTAATTAAAATTTGGCTAAATTTAGGGAATTTCTTGATTTTTATGACCTATTCTTTTTCCCTCCCCTCGGTATTTATCCTTAGTTTGATGCTACACTCGCTCTTGGCACAGCAAAAGCCTTGTTTGTATGAAGATAAAATGCGAAGTCAGGGATTGGTGGAAGTGCAATCGGAGATAAAACAAGTATTGCTCCAATTGAAATATGCTACTGTGGATAATTTCATGCACCAAAATGTATACGGTTGTTTAACTAAGGCCTTCTTGCAAAAAGAAACTGTCAAAAAACTAGCTCGTGCGCAAACCTTATTAGAAATGGAAAAGCCAGGCTACCATTTGTTGATATATGATGCAGCAAGACCCTTATCCAAACAATGGGACCTGTGGAATGCTTTAAGTCAATATCCCCCACAAATTCGCAGAAACTATGTGGCTTCTCCGCAAGAACATTCCATACACAATTATGGAAGTGCTGTGGATTTAACCATAGCGGATGAGCAGGGTAAGGCATTGGATATGGGAACACCATTTGATTACTTTGGGAAAAAGGCCTATCCGAAGGCGGAAAAGGAATTGGTAGAAAAAGGAATACTAAGCAAGGAAGTATACCTGAATCGATTATTACTTCGAAAAGTGATGCAACAAGCTGGTTTTATTCCGATCGAATATGAATGGTGGCATTTCAATGCATTTTCCCGTGCAGAAGCAAAGAAAAGATTTCAAGTAGTTCAATAAGTGGGATTTATCCTTTTGGCTTGCCGTTTATCCAAAATGTACCCATCTCCCCATCTAAAAATAGTAACATTGTGTTAAATACTTTTCATTAGCTATGTATCGGAAATCATTCCCAACAATTGTATACCTTTTTGCCTTGCTTTTTACCCTTGCTTTTGTATCTCAGGGACAAACAGCGATTCAAGGAAATGGTACTTTAGTGAAGCTTAAGTTAAATCAAGCTGTCGAGATTGCATTACAACACAATTTGAATGTTAAATCATATCAAATAAGTATGCAAAATGCAGAGCTTCTGTTTCAACAAGCGAAATACAACCAATTGCCTTCTTTATCAGGAAACATCAATCAGTCGGCGAGTTTTGGACGTAGTATTAACCCATATACCAATGGGTATGATTCAAGAAATATCAATTATAATAACTTGGGTTTGAATGCAAATGTACTGTTATTCAATGGGGGACAACTTAAGAATAATATTTTACAAACGGAATTTACCTTAAAAGCTACGCAGGAAGATTTACAATCCATACGTGAAAATATATCCTTGCAAGTGGTGCTTTCCTATTTGTCTATTTTAAATGCAGAAGACCAATTGTCCATCGCTAAAACGCAAACGGAAATTACGAAATTACAAATTGAAAGAACACAAAAATTGGTTAATGCTGGTTCTGTGGCTATTTCTAATTTGCTGGATTTAAAGGCACAGCTAGCCAATGAGGAATCCAATGTCGTGAGTTTTCAAAGTTCATTGGATATCAATAAATTGACCTTATTGCAACTATTGAATGATTCAGCCATTAGTCAATTTGAATTGGAGCGTATTCAAGTTCCTGTACCTAATTCATCTGCATATGAGCTAAGTATTGCGAATATTTATGCCAAAGCGGTGGAGGCGCAACCGTTGGTTCGTGCAGCAGATTTCCGAGTTCAGGGAGCTGCTAAAAGTGTGGATGTGGCAAAAGCCTTTCGTTTACCAACCTTGAGTTTAAGCGGTAGTTGGTCGGCGAATCAATCCAATGCCTTGAAATCGGTACAGGTTTTAGGAACCCAAGAGGTTACTTTAGGCAATGTGAATGTGGGTGGGGTTAATTATCCACTGACAACGACTCAACCTAAATACGGGGAAGGTTCTACTGTAGGATATTTTGATCAAATAAATAACACGCAAAACAAGGTTGTTTCCTTGAATTTGAGCATTCCTATTTTTACTAAATATCAGAATCGAACCCGTGTTTCTCAAGCGAATTTGCAGAAAGTAAATGCCGAGATAGAAGCGAATAAAGCACGTTTGACATTACGTCAAAATATTGAGCAAGCGTATGTTAATATGCTGAATGCAGCGAAGAAATATGAAGCGGGAGTTACTCAAGTATCAGCATTAGAAGAGTCCTTTAGAGCTTCTGAAAGTAAGTTTAGTGCAGGTACGATCGATTTCGTAAGTTATAATTTACAAAAAACAAACTTGGATAAAGCGAAGCTTTCTCTAATACAATCGAAATATGATTTTGTGTTTAGAACAAAGATTTTGGATTATTATCAAGGTAAAAATTTAACATTTTAATTTTCAATAATTTTAAAGAGATGGCAAAGAACAATAGCAAGCGGACTTGGTTGTTTATCGGAGGTGGAGTAGTCGTGATATTTTTAGGTTTATTTATTGCTAAACAGCAAGGATGGATTGGTAAAGTAGAACCGACTGTGGTAGAATTTGGCAAAGCCCAAAGGGAATCCATTGTGGAAAAAGTATCAGCTTCTGGAAAAATTCAGCCCGAAGTAGAAGTTAAAGTTTCTCCGGATGTTTCTGGGGAGATTGTAGCCTTAAATATAGCTGAAGGAGATTCTGTGGTAGCTGGACAAGTTTTATTGAAAATTCGCCCAGATAATTATGTATCCTTATTAGCTCGTGCAGAGGCCCAGTTGAATGCCATGAGAGCAAGTATGGAACAGAGTAAGGCTGTTTTGGCACAGAGTGAAGCCCGTTTGAGTAAATCGAAGATCGACTATGACCGTAATTTAAAATTACACAACGACAAGGTCATCTCGGATGCTGATTTTGATCAGTTCCAATCGGCCTACATGGTAGCTAAACAAGATCTAGAGTCGGCAAAAGCCAATGTGAAGGCAGCGAGTTTTAACGTGAAGAGTTCGGAAGCGGCATTGAAAGAAGCTACGACGAATTTAACCAAGACAACTATTTATGCTCCACAGAGTGGTATTATTTCCAAGTTGAATGTAGAATTAGGAGAGCGTGTGGTAGGAACATCTCAAATGGCAGGTACAGAAATGTTGCGTATAGCTAATTTGAATAACATGGAAGTGCGAGTAAATGTCAATGAAAATGACATTACCCGAGTTAGTTTAGGAGATACAGTAATCATTGATGTGGATGCTTTTACGTCTTCAGAGCGCAAGTTTAAAGGGGTGGTATATGAAATAGCTAGTTCAGCGAATCAATCAGGTACAGCTACTTCTGTGACGACGGATGCGGTGACGGAATTTGAGGTGAAGATACGTGTATTGAGAGAGTCATATCGAGATTTGATTAAAGGCAAATTATCTTATCCATTAAAGCCAGGGATGACGGCTTCCGTGGAAATTTTGACGAACCGCAAGGATAATATCTTAACTGTTCCATTATCAGCAGTAACCACACGCGAATTAGGAGGAGAAGTAGCTCAGAAAGACGGCAAAGATGCCCCGGGAGGAGATGCAGAGCCAGCGAAGGAAGAATCTGCTCAGCAGACCAAGAAGCGCAAGGAGAAGATAAAAGAAGTAGTCTTTATTAGTGAGAAAGGAAAAGCGAAAATGGTGGAAGTGAAAACGGGTATTTCTGATTTTGATAATATTGAGATTATTTCTGGATTGAAAGAAGGACAAGAGATTATTTCAGGTCCATATGCTACGGTAGCTAAGAATTTGAAAGAGGGAGAATTAGTGAAAAAGAAGGATGCCAAGGCTGAGGAAAAGAAATAATGTAAGATTTTAAGAAAAAAATAGGTGTCATTATTGCATATATGCATAATGACACCTATTTTTGCAGTCCCAAAAGGATACAAATTCCTTCTTAGCTCAGTTGGTTAGAGCACATGACTGTTAATCATGGGGTCCCTGGTTCGAGCCCAGGAGAGGGAGCTAGATTAAAAAGGAGGTCATTTTCGACCTCTTTTTTTGTTTTACCACTCTCCAAAACCCCCTTTACGTTCAATAGGACCTGAATTGGTGTCGTGTACTTAACGGCTGCAACTTTTTTATTTTCCAGTACGAACTTTTCTGAAAAGATGCAGCCAAGTATCTTTCTTTTCGTCTCTCCATTCGACCTCTGATAGAAAGAAACAAGGTTTTCAAGTAATGGGACCTCTTTTTTGATGTATTTCTTGTAGGTACTACCATGTTCTTGTAGGTGTTCGACCTTGTGTTTGATTTGAGCCAATTCACGGTCATTGATGTCCTTCATTCTATGATATTCAGATGGTTCAAGTTTACCATCCATCAACATGTTTTGGATGTTTTGATTTCTCTGTTCTAACTTCTCAATATCCACCTGATTTTTCGTCATTTCTTTGACCTTGTCACCACTTTCTCTATCGAAGATACTCTCCAACACCTTTCGGTATAATTTAACCGTTTCTGCGGAGATTTGGATTGATTTTAAAAGGTCTTCAACCTGTTGGTGTACTTTATCAACGGGATGTCTTTCAGCTCCTTTACAAAGGGTACAGAAGTAGTAGTGGTATAGGTTTCCTTTACGACCTTTTGAAGGAGCAGCAGTTAATGAACGATGTGGATGAATGTGACATTTCATGAATGGTTTTAAAGGGTATAAGTCAGTCTTATCACTCTCAAAATCCCAGTTCTTTCTACGACCATCTAACACCGCATTGGCACGATGAAATAAATCCTCACTAACTAAAGGTGGGT
>NZ_SEWW01000030.1 GCF_011090385.1 Aquirufa beregesia | reverse complement strand
CTGAAGTTGGAGTGAAGGTAAAGGTTCCTGCTCCTGAAGTTCCCGTGAATTTCAAGCCTAAGCTTGTCAAGTTCGCTACTCCACTCGTAAAGTCGCCTGCTTGATTCAACACGTTGTTCACTCCTGATCCTAAACCTGTGATTGCTCCGGTTAATGATGTCGTTACCGTAATGTTATTTCCTGAGGCATTAAATCCTGTAGCTGTATTGCCATACGCATCTTGGGCCGTCAAAGTATTCGTTCCAGTGAAGGCTGTTCCATTCGTTTGAGGACTCGTTAAGCTAACAGCTAATTTCGTCATCGTTGATGCACTCACGGCTACTGTCAATCGATCTGCTCCGGCAGCAACGATACTTCCATCTGTAACAGCCACAACAGCTGATTCCACATTGTACAGCTTCATGTTTGTTGTCACACTTCCTGAGGCAAACGTCAAGGCTGTGCTCGTTCCAAAAGCAATATCTGCTG
>NZ_SEWW01000029.1 GCF_011090385.1 Aquirufa beregesia | reverse complement strand
GTTGTTAATAGCCTTTTAGAGGTGTGGTGGCCCACTATATGACGCGTATAAGCATCTACAATAAAAGTGAGGTAATAATAGATGCCATTGACTTGATAATAACTAATGTCACTCTGCCAATATTGGTCTATACGGCTCGGTTTTTGATACATCAATAAATTCTCAAATCGAATTACTCCTTGACTATCTGTTGTCTTGATATATGAGGGTATTCGAGGTCTAGTTAAATGGTGCTGCTTACAAAATACCTCAAAAAGATCTCGTCCCATCATCTGCTGATGATCGGGTTTAATCATATAATACAAGTAGCGTATAGCCATGGTGGGATGTTTTACTCGAATTTCATCGACGGCCTTTAATAAATGATGCTGAACTTTTTCCTGCTTGATTTGTCGGTTCAACTGTTGGTGGACAGCTTGCTTACTCATGCCAAGGCTTCGATATAATTCATTCAAACTGAAGGGATGTTTTTCTCGGGTAAGCCA
>NZ_SEWW01000003.1 GCF_011090385.1 Aquirufa beregesia | reverse complement strand
TGTCACTAAAATGACGAAGGCGTCTTTGCGACACACTTTGAAGATACGATTTTTTGTTTGCCATGGATAATAGATTTTATGTTTAAAATTTTACTTTTAAACGGTCAACCTATTTCAGGCATTGACAATGGAGGGGAATTGTATGTGGTGAATGGTAAATGATTCATTTATTCTTCAAAAAAAGGCCTGGGAGATTTCTCAAGCCTTTTTTGGAAGAGCTAAATGCTATATTTGAATTATGTATCTTGGTTGTGCCAATACACTCTTCACTGACAAAGGTTTGCGCTATGGAGTAGAGGGGATATGCTAGTTAGCGGTCATGCTATTAGGACAGTACTAACACTAAACTGACGAGCAAAAACAAACATATAAAACCAATAGCGTCCTAAACGATTAAAAAAGGAAGAGAAGTTTTTTAACTCAATTAACTTTGAGGTGCACAAAAAAACTAACCCTCTTCCTATGGCAAACATAAGTTTATTTTCTCAAATTATCTCCAAACTTGCCTTCAAATCTAACCACTAGCGGACAAAAGAGCCACTAACATGTATGCACATTTAAATGTCAACTTATGCTTAATAAAACATCAACGATTGCAATAGTTCTGCTTGCATTTTCATTAAACGGGAACGCACAGCAAAATAATCAGAATCTTCATCAGTTGTTTGATGAGTATTACAAAGAAGCAAATACAATTGACCCGCTTAATGCAACCTTTAACGGTGTTGAGGATTATAATGACTTGCTCCCTGCCGATGATGAAACGTTCCTGAAAAAGAAACACGATTTCTATGCAAAATACCTGAAACAATTACAAAATTTTGCCAAAGAACAGCTCAATAGAGAAGATAAAATCAGTTATACTATTCTGGAAAATGGCCTCCAAACCGCATTGAAATTAGAAAAATATCACGCTGAATATATGCCGATTAATCAAATGATTAATACTCCGATGTATCTGGCAATATTGGGTTCAGGAACTTCGGCACAGCCTTTTAAAACTGTAAAAGATTACCACAACTGGCTGAAACGCAGTAAAGCATTTCCACATTGGACAGATGTTGCCATCGACAATATGCGAAAAGGAATTAAAACGGGAATGGTTTTGCCAAAATCTTTGGTGGTAAAGGTGATTCCACAAATGCAGGCATTGGCAAAAAATGATGAAAACTCTTCTTTCTATGAACCGATAAAAAACTTCCCAAAAGATTTTCCTGAAAGTGATAAAAAACGTTTGAGCAAAGCATTCAAAGAAATTATCTCTAAAGATATTTTTGCTTCAATACAAAAATTGGCAACATTTTTCCAAAATGAATATTTGCCAAAAGCTCGGTTAACTTCGGGAATCAACGCATTACCAAACGGAAAGGAAATGTATAAAGACTATATCTTTTCTAATACCACAACCAATAAAGACCCCGAAGACGTTTACCAATTGGGATTGTCGGAAGTTACCCGCATTACTTCTGAAATGGAGAAAATAAAAACTTCGATCGATTTTAAAGGGACGCTTCCCGAATTGTTCGAGTTTATGAAAACCGACAAGCAGTTTATGCCTTTCAAAACTGATAAAGAAGTGTTGGATGCTTACCAAACGATTTATATAACCATAGAACCCAATCTTCCGAAATATTTCGGAATTACACCGAAAACGCTTTTTGAAGCCCGCAAAACGGAAGATTTTCGGGCATCCTCAGTGCCTGCACAATTTTTACCAGGCGATTTACCAAGCAACCGTCCAGGAATTTTCTATGTTTCTATTCTCGACCCTGCTAAAATCAATATTACCAATATGGATATGGAAAGTCTGTTTTTGCACGAAGCAATTCCGGGACATCATTTCCAAGTCAGTTTACAATCTGAAAACACAGGCTCTCCTGAATTTCGGCAAAAATACATGAACAGTGCTTTTGCAGAAGGATGGGCTTTATATACCGAATCATTGGGAAAAGACTTAGGACTTTATACCAATCCATATCATCAATTGGGAGCATTAGGAATGGAAATACATAGAGCCATTCGTTTGGTAACAGATGCCGGATTGCACACCGGAAAAATGAACAGAGAAGAAGCCATAAAATATACGATGGATAACGAACCTATTTCCGAACAAGGTGCAACGTCAGAAATTGAGCGTTATATGGCTGTGCCCGCTCAAGCACTTTCCTACAAAATCGGTGAACTGAAAATAAAAGAGCTTCGAGATAAGTATAAAAAACAATTGGGGGATAAATTCAGCTTCCGTGATTTTCACGATGCCATTCTGAAAGGCGGTGCAATGCCTTTAACGGTTTTTGAAAATTATATGGACGATTGGGCGAAAACCGTGAAGTAAAAAAGAGCTAAGTAACGGACAGACGGAAACCTGCCCATAACAGGGGTTTAACGTAATGGCAGGTTAAGTGCTTCGTATCAACGGTAGTGCTATAATACCGCCACTACGCCAAGCTCCTAACCATTGTGGGTCATTTTAAAAGACGACAAAGACAATGGCAATATTAGGACGACCAGTAGGGCTTTTTGACCTTAACGACATCGACAATTGTGTTGGTTCATATTTGACAAAATCCGATATAAAAGAAATACTTCAAGTTAATGACGATGACTTAACAACTATTAATTTTAAGTTCATTGACGGTTATGAAATAGTTGACGAAAGACTAATTCAAAAACTATGGTATGAAAACAAAATTTCAAATGCGATACCAGTTGACAAATCAAGCTTGGATGAAATCCTCTTAATTGCAATAATCAGACGAACTTACCCCGACATTCAAATTGAAAGACAAATAAAAGTCAAAAAGTTTGCAATGGACTTGAAATTAACCCTCCAAGACAAATCACCAGTATTTATTGAATTTGAAGGACCTTCACATTTTGCACCTTCTCGTTGGGGTATGCCAAAAGACGACCCTTTTAGAAAAAAGAAAATCGTTGAAGATGAAACGGGAATTGAAGTGATTAATTGGCCATACTGGATACAAAGGTGTGATAGTAACGTGAAAGCCATATATGACAAATCAATAAAAGGCTTAGGGGTGTTATGGAGCACAGAAATTCATTTTGGTATGTTTATATCTGAAAATTCCGCATCAACTATTGACATTATAACAAAAAGATTTAACGCTGTTGACGAACGCGGTTATGGATATTTTTACGGAGGAAAAACTAGAGAGAGAAATAATCCTGAACACCCCATCATTGAAAAAATAAAAAATGGTAAATCAGAAATTGAGGTAATCATTCCAAAAGGACACCAAGATATAAATTATTGGCTACCAGAAAAACTGAAACAATGACAACAAATTGAATAAGATGTTTAAAGAAGATATAAAAGACTCCCGCTGTTTGAAATGTTCCGTAGGGTCATTTCGAACCACAGATAATCAGGATTGGTAGTCCCAGATTCATCTAAACTAATTAATAGGGCTTGGGAGGTTTCTCAAGCCTTTATTTATCTATTGTTTTTTAAAAATTATCAATTTATTGATAGTAAAAACCAACATTATAATAATAAATTGGTCATAAAGTTGGCTTATGCTAACAAAATTAATAACTCATAAGTATTTATATATATTTATGATTACATTTGTTGGCATATACCACCTTTATATACATATATTACTTATTAAGATGGAAAATACCAACATAAATCGGTCAACTCTAAGCGATCAAGCCATTGTGGAAACGATAGGTGCTTACTTAAAACAAAAACGACTGGAAATCAATAAAACGCAGGCTCAATTAGCTCTGGAGGCGGGATTGAATCGCTGGACCGTGACGCAAATTGAAAAAGGTGAAGCTATTTCCTTAGTTTCATTGATTCAAATCATGCGGGCGCTGGACATATTGCATTTGTTGGACATATTTTCAACGAAAGAAAAAATCAGTCCATTGCTATTGGCTAAACTAGCTAAAAAGAAGAAGCAAAGGGCACGCAGTCCCATAAATAAACCCCTTCAAAGCGATTCATCATGGTAACTACAGCTATCATCAAAATATGGAATGAGACTGTGGGTGCTGTGGCATGGAATGCAGAGGAAGGAATCGCTGATTTTGAATATACCCCCAAATTCATAGAAAAAAACTGGGATTTATCTCCTATCAAAATGCCCATAGCACCAAGCAAGGGGCGCATATTCTCCTTTCCTGAGTTAAGAGCTTCCAAAACATTTAAAGGCTTACCTGGACTATTGGCGGATGTCTTACCGGATGACTATGGAAATCAATTAATCAATAGTTGGCTTGCTCAGCATGGTCGGGCAGAAAATAGCATGAATCCCGTGGAGCTGCTATGCTTTATTGGAGCTAGAGGTATGGGAGCTTTGGAATTTGAACCTAGTCAATACGCTAACATGAAAGGGGCTAATGATATTGAAATAGACAGTTTACTGAAGACTATACAGAAAATAGTCCATAAAAAAGAAGGCTTTGAAACCAACTTAAATCAAGATGAGGAAAAAGCCATGATGGATATTCTGAAAATTGGAACATCAGCTGGAGGGGCGAGACCTAAGGCCATCATCGCCTATCATCCGAAAACAGGGCAAGTGAAATCAGGACAAAGCAAGGCTCCTGCAGGTTTTGAGCATTGGTTAATTAAACTCGACACGGTGAGTGATGTACAATTTGGTGAAAGTACAGGATATGGTCGAATTGAAATGGCCTATTACTATCTGGCGAAAGCCTGTGGAGTTGACATGATGGAATCAAGGTTAATGGAAGAACATGGACGAGCCCATTTTATGACCAAGAGGTTTGATCGAGGGGAAGGGAATCAAAAGCACCATATCCAAACATTTTGTGCGCTGCAACATGCCGATTTCAACCAAATCACCAGCTTTAGCTACGAGCAACTATTCCAAACCATGAGGCAACTACGGTTACCTTATCCAGCAGCGGAGCAACTCTTTAGACGTATGGTGTTGAATGTATTGGCCAAAAATTGCGATGATCATACCAAAAATTTTGCCTTCCGACTGCAAAAGGGTAGCAGCTGGGAATTAAGTCCCGCCTATGATATTTGTTTTGCCTACCGACCTGACAGCCAATGGGTGAGCCAACATGCCCTAAGCGTCAATGGAAAAAGAGATGAAATAAAGAAACATGATTTGGAAATCGTGGCCAAATCCATGAACATTAAACATGCCAAAGTCATTATTGATCAAATCCACCAATCCGTGAAAAAGTGGAACGAGTTTGCTGAAATGGCCCAAGTCAATCCCATCCAACGAGACAACATCCATGCCGTGCTCAATCGTAATTGATTCCCTATAAATTCATATATCATAGGCTTGGGAGATTTCTCAAGCCTATTTTTATACACGAATCCGAGGTTTAGTACCCAATTTAAACAATACTTGACAAGCATTTCGGCCATTTAAATTTCAGAACAAAGCCCCTATATCCTAGCTATTAGGGCGATTTTATCCTGATTATCAAGAATTTAAATTTTTCTTAACAAGTGAATTGGCAGCGGCACGGCTTGGCTTTGAGATGATTGAGGGTGGAATGGGGAAAATCTGTAAATTGAACTAACTTAATTAGTTTTATTTGACAACCAAAATACGTTTGACGTATGAAATATATTTTAAAACATAGTATTGCTGTAACTATATTGGCGACCATTATAACAAGCTGTGGAAATGACTCAAATAAAAATAATATAGTTTCAATTGAAACAAATTCAGAAATACAAACAAACAAGGGTTCAAACATTTTTGAAAATCCAAATGAATTGATAAATGCTTTATCTCAAAATGGAATTGGAGAACTTAAAGAATGGCGGAACCCCATGGATATGGGTTGGGGATCATTGACAGATTATTATCAATTTGGACCCCAAAAGGACGGTTATGGAATGCAAAACAACATTGCTTATTATATTGAAGGAACAGAAAATAAGGCGACCAAAATCTACATCAATTTGAACATCAATAATCCAGTAGATAAGAAAAACGCTTTAAAATTCTTAAATGATATATCTAAAAAAACATTTAGAACACTAAATATTTCAATGCCAAAAGAACTTTCCAAAGCGATTTTAAATTCAAAAGAATTTAATACAGAATTAGAAGGATATAAGGTTTCTAATGAACTGGAAAAAAGTAAAATAGAAACTTGGAAAGTCTACGTAGTCAAAAAATAAAACTTTTGTCAAAACCCGCTGTTCAAAATGTTCCATTGGGTCATTTCAAACAAAAAATAAATTATTTGATATCCTCCAATTTAAGATATCGAATAGCAAATATTAATAATTAGTTTCCTTTTTATGACAGACAGAGATAACTATAATAAAATATTTGAAAACGGACTTAGTCATTTGAACTCTGCTAAACTTCTTGCAGAAAATAATGAGTATGGACATGCAATTTCTCATTTAATCCTTGGCCTTGAAGAATTAATTAAATATCAAGTATACAAGACGTGTAAAGCAGACAAAAGCGTATTCAAAAAAGAAGAAAGTACCAATATTTTTAAACAACATCAAACTAAACACAACCTATTGACAGAGTTCATCGAAGCTAGTTCAAATCAAGTTGCAGAGACGTTTCAAGAATATATTCTATATTCTGCAACGGGAATGAAATCTAACCCTGAGCATATAAAAATCTTAGAAAATCGCTTTAAGGAAATTGGATATTTAATAAATGGCGCATTTTCTGAAACAAATTTTACCGAAGAGGAACGAACAACATTTATTGCTTGGCTCAAAGACGCCAATAACAATAAAAACAATGGTTTCTATGTTGATTTAAGAAATGATATCTGGATATCACCAAAAGATTTTCTAAGATCAGACTATGAAATTGCATTGAAATACTTTACAGTTATTTTAAGTCAAACTCAAATAATTAAAGACCTCAACATAACAGACGACGAATTTATTAACATGCTCAACAGCTACGATTAATAAAAACACCTACCAACGGCAATCTTATTCCATTTTCTCTAAATTAAAACTCAAATGGATAATTCCGTTAATCAAAGATTTCAAATCCTACTATCTGTCGTTCGACATCCCAGAAATAAAAAGCGGGAGTGAGGTAGCAAGCTGTAAATGATTCAAAATTATTAATACTGAATTGGCTTGGGAAATTTCTCAAGCCCCCTCACCTCACCCCCAACCGAATCATCGGATTCAGAAATATATTCAATTTAGTCTTTGGATAATGAGGAAAATAATCCCCATTGAAATACCATGATGAGCTGAATTCAGACTTATGAAAGCCCTACACTTAACCTTTGGCGTTGAAGCATAAAAAAAACAGTTTACAGAAACCATTTTAGGTATGTTGAATTGGAAATCTAAATTCAAATTCCTCCTTACAAAAAACATTAACATTTTATTTAAATTATCAAAAGTTGTAAAAAATGCAAGTTTTGATAATTTATTTTTCATATTTGCTTTATGAATAAGTACACCCAGCGTAAGGAATACATAGAAAAGCTCATGTCTTACAAAGACAAAGACCTTATAAAGGTAGTAAACGGTTTACGAAGGTCAGGAAAAAGTACATTACTGGAGCTTTTTCGAGAGCAATTATTAATGCTGGGTGTTGGTAAAAGGCAAATTCAGTTCTACAACTTTGAGTTACCAGAAAATTATTTAAATAAGACGTGGGACAACATTTACTTTGAAATTAAAAAGAAACTGCAAGCCGAAAAGTCTAATTATATATTTTTAGATGAGGTTCAAAATATTCCACATTTTGAAAAATTAGTGGATGGACTTTTTGCTTCAGAAAACACAGACGTTTACATAACAGGCTCTAATGCTTTTTTATTAAGTAGTGAATTAGCTACTTTATTGAGTGGTCGCTATATTGAAATCTCCATATTACCTTTCTCATTTAAAGAATATTTAACTTCAAGAAATATCGATATAAACAACAGGTACCTAAATTACGAAGCCCTATTTTTCGATTTCACAAATGAAACCTCCTTACCCAAAGGTGTCGAATTACGAGAAGAAGGATTCGATAAAATATATGAGTATCTGGATGCAATATATACGACGATCATTGAAAAAGACATCACACAGCGCCACCAAATAAATGACAAACGGGCATTTGGAAATATCGTGAAATTTATAGCCTCTAACATTGGAAATTCGCTTTCGCCAAGCAATATTTCAACTACTTTAAAACAAGATAAACAAAACATACACCACTCAACAGTAGAGAAATACCTAGAATATTTAGTAGGAAGTTTTATTTTTTATAAAGTAAATAGATTTGATTTAAAGGGTAGAAAGCAACTTGCCACACAAGAAAAATACTATTTAGTAGACCCAGGATTATTGAATATTTTGGTAGGCAAAGAACGAAACACCGACAGAGGGCACATCTTGGAAAATGTTGTTTACCTCGAACTACTACGTAGAGGCAATAAAATTTGGACAGGGACAACACGTAATACGGAAGTAGATTTTGTTTGCAAATCATCAACTGGCGACATCGAATACTATCAAGTCGCTTGGGAAATCGCAAACGAAAGTACTATTGAACGTGAATTTGGAGCCTTAGAAAAAATTAAAGACAACTACCCAAAATACTTACTCACTACAGATTCTTTTACTCAAAACAGAAGCGGTGTAAAACATCTAAATGTTTTTAATTGGTTACTTGAAACAAAAAAAAATTAGGAATAAGCCATCATTTAATCACCAAGAAATAAACCATAGGAATTTTCAAGATTTCAGAAAAACAAAAATACTACCTTAATAAAATACCCGCTGTTCGATATATGCTATGTCGAACTACAGATTCAAGGGATTTACAATCCCACCCAATTGTAACATAAAACAGCCTCTACACGGATGAAGAGAATCGAAGATTCTTTTTATCAACAATTCCACATGCCTTTTAGAACATGTCGAATAGCTACATCATTCAATATTATGAATAAGAAAAGACTTGGGAGAATTCTCAAGCTTTTTCTTATTTCACAGTCAAGCGAATCATCGGATTCATAAACTTACTTTTATCAGGTAGTTGGTATCTGGGTAGATAATCTCCATTAAAATGCCAAGGACTAAAATCATCCTTTACAAAACCCATATATCGATTTCCAAAATCACCCATTCCAAGAACTTGCCCGGCATATTTTCCTTGAGTCAAAATTAAATCAACTGAAACTAAGTTTTCAAAATTTAACCACTCCATCGCCACTAAACAACCGCTATCTGGAACAAAAAGATCGTACTGACTAATTTCAAATTCATTCCAACCTTTATGATTAGCTCGAACAACAATACTTTCTTTCGTTAATTCTATATCTGGCTTTCCATGTTTAATGGAATAAATACGAATCCGAAATGGATAATTAAAATTACCTCCATGTGCCAAATAAAAATGAACTTTTGTCATTTTGCGACCCATCAATTTCTCTTCATCTAACAATAAACCATATTGAGACCCAACTCCTCCCCATTGTTGAAGTTCTCCTGTTTTTCTAGGCTTCATACTTGTGAAAGATTTATTCCCTGAAAAAACTTTCACTTCTTGTAAAATGGTTGAATTGGGTTCTAAAAAAATAATAAAATTAGGTTTTATATGAGCTTTATTAATAATTAATATGGTATCCCCAAATCCTATGGCCCGAATCTTGATGGTATCAACAGCTTGTTTTGATGTTATGCTAAACCTTCCCTGCTCATCGGTATGGAAACCTAGCTTTCTGCTTTCAAATAATACTGAAGCAAAAGGAATGACAGCGCTATCGGCCCGACTAAGCAATTGAATAGGATGTTGCTGAGCATGAACAATAAAACTGGTCAATAGTAACACAACATACATCAAGCATGTTCTTAGGTAGTATATTTCCTTCCTCATTAGATCATTTATGTAATCCTAAAATTGATGAAAGTAAGATAAAAAATACTTGCGCTGGAGCAATAAAACCAAACATGTTATTATCAGCATATTGATAACTTCCTAAAACAAAAAAGGCCTGAGATCTCTCTCAGGCCTTTATCATCAATCTATTTCAACTACAATTTCTTGATCTTGATATTTCTATACCACACTGGATTGCCATGGTCTTGTAAAGAAATACGTCCTTTCATGTTCACACCAAAACCTGGCATGCTTTTGAACTTAGAACCGGCAATCATCTTTTTCCAGTTCTCATCGTCATAACGTGTCTCCACTACTTTCACCCCATTTAGGTATAATTGCAATAAACCACGGTTATTCACGATACGCGCTGTATTCCACTCGCCCACTGGCTTAACCGTTTCCTGCGAAGAATGAATTAAATCATATAAATCTCCTGCACGGTGATTGAAAATCTTGCCATCTGGATGTCCATCACTATCCAATACCTGCATTTCTGGACCTGTATTATACGAACTGCGGTATTTAGGGTCTTCTGTTACATTGAAAATAATCCCAGAATTTCCTTTGGGTGAAATCTTCCAATCCACCGAAAAATCATAGTTTTCAAATTCCTGATCTGTCGTTAAATCCCCACCATCCTTTTTGGTCACATCAAATCCAATCTCTCCATTCGTCACAGACCATGAGGCTCCCAAGGTACCTGGTTTATTGTAAGCATGCCATCCTTGTAAAGTAGTTCCGTCAAACAATAACTGATAACCGTCTTTCTTCTCCTTGCTAGTCAATGTATTAACTTTCTGAGCCAACGCAACTATTCCTATGGCCATCAAAGAGCAGGTTAAAATAAATTTCTTCATACGTATCATTTAGATTTTGTGAACTGCAATACTATAAAAAGAATCTAAAATTTGTATCCCGATAAGAAAAAATTACACAAAAAAGGTAAAAATCGAGGTTTCGTTCTTTCTTCGTAAATTGCATGTTCATTTAATCATGCTTCATGAAAACTAAAGTTGTCGCCAAACCTTCCATCAATATCATTACCCTAGGTTGTTCCAAAAACCTGGTCGACTCGGAAGTACTATTTACCCAATTAAAAGGGAATGGTTTGGAAGTAACTCATGAAGCCAAAAAAGATAAAGCCAACATCGTCGTGATTAACACCTGCGGCTTTATTGATAATGCCAAACAAGAATCCATTGATACCATTCTTCGCTATGCCGATGCCAAAGAAGCTGGCAAAATAGATAAACTCTATGTCACTGGCTGTCTTTCTCATCGCTACAAAGATGATTTGGAAAGAGAAATCCCCATGGTGGATTCCTTCTTTGGTACGAATGAATTACCTCGCTTACTGAAAGCCCTGAAGGCTGATTATAAACATGAATTAGTGGGTGAACGTCTTTTGACCACGCCTGCGCATTATGCCTATTTGAAAATCGCGGAAGGTTGCGACCGTCCATGCTCCTTCTGTGCCATTCCTTTGATGCGCGGTAACCACGTGTCTAGACCGATGGATGAATTAGTCAAAGAGGCTAGTTCATTAGCTAAAAAAGGCACTAAAGAGCTGATTTTAATTGCTCAGGATTTAACGTTTTATGGCTTGGATTTCAAAGAAGCGGGAAGTTCTAGTGGACGTAAATTAAAAGAATTATTAGAACGCCTTTCTGATGTCAATGGCATTGAATGGATCCGTTTGCAATATGCTTACCCTGCAGGATTTCCCGTGGAGATTTTGCAAACTATGGCAGAAAGAGAGAACATTTGTAAGTACTTAGATATGCCCCTACAAAGTGGCTCAGACGCGGTTTTAAAGCGTATGCGCCGTGGTATCACCCGAGAAAAAACAGAGGCTTTGATTGAAACCATCCGTGAAACTGTGCCCAACATTGCATTAAGAACTACCCTGATTTCGGGTTATCCGGGTGAAACGGAAGAAGACTATGAAGAGAGTTATTCCTTCGTGGAGCGTATGCGCTTTGATCGTTTAGGGATTTTCAATTACAGTCATGAAGAAAACACCCATGCTTACTCCGTTCAAGATGATGTTCCAGAAGAAGTGAAACAAGAGCGTTCGGATGAAATCATGGCTTTGCAGCAAGGCATTTCGGAGGAGCTGAACCAAGCTCGCGTAGGAAATACTTATAAAGTGATGGTCGACCGCAAAGAGAGTGGTTATTTCGTTGGTCGTACGGAATTTGATTCTCCCGAAGTAGATAATGAGGTATTGATTCCAGCAGAACAATATGCCCGTTTAGGGGATTTTGTTCTGGTTAAAATAGACCGGGCTGAGGAGTTTGATTTATACGGTACCATCGTTTCTTAATAACGAGGAATATCGGGATCTATGCGCCTAGACCAGGCGTCGATACCACCCGCTAAATTGTATAAATTTTTAAAGCCTGCTTGCTGTTGCAGGTAGACAATGACATTGGCAGAACGCATACCGTGGTGACACAGCACTAGACCTTTGGAGCCTTTGGGTAAACTTGCCATTTGGCTTGGAATGTCATTCATCGGTATATGGATGGCGCCTTCAATTTTGGCAAAATCCCATTCATCTTCCTCGCGAACATCCAAAACATAGTCGATTTGACCATCTTGCCATTGAGCAAATGCTTCCTCCGGACTTAATTCTTTGACCACTCCGCTGTCTTCGATGGCCGGAAAAATCTTTTCTTCTGCTAATGGATCTCTTTCTAAAGCAAAAAAATGACTTCGCATTTCCTGAGCATCCCAGGTCATCAAGGCCCCTTGGGCAGGAGAAGGCATGCCCACTAAACAAAAAATAGCTTCCTTGGCTTGCATGATGCCTAAAATACCTGGCAAAAAGCCTAAGACACCTGCCTCATCACAGGTCGGGATTTCATTAGGTCCAGGTTCATTCGGAAAGAAACAGCGGTAGGTAGGACTCATTTTACCCGATGCCATCCGCATATTGCATACACTTAGATGCCCTTCCCAAGTATGAATGGCGGCATAGATAAAAGGTTTCCCCATGGCTACGCAGTGATCATTAATTAAATAACGTGTCTTAAAATTATCCGTACAATCAATCACCAAATCCACTGACTGGATGAGATTTTCCGCATTTTCTTCCGTCAATTTCTGCGCTATGCCCAGAACTTGAATACTGGGATTAAGCGCTTTTAAATAGGCTTCTGCCTTATGTGCCTTGAATTCCCCTAGGTCCGCCTGTTGATAAATAACCTGCCTGCCTAAATTGGATAGATCTACTGTATCTCCGTCGATGATGGTGATGTTTCCAATACCCACAGCCGCCAAGTAAGGCAATGCCCCACTGGCGAGTCCACCAGCACCCACCACTAAGAGTTTAGCTCGCGATAGTGTTAGCTGTTGATCTTCTCCCCAATCAGCCATTTTGAGCTGCTTTTGGTAGCGTATATAATCTTCAGATGAAAGCATGAGAAACAAAAAAAGCCTCTTTGATTTTCAAAGAGGCTCTAATTTCGTAAAAATTTTACAATCTATACAGATAAAGTTCCTTTACGTGCAGCAGCAATTAACGTCTTTTCGAAACCATTCTTATTGATGGTACGAATCGCCTTAGCGCTTACTTTCATACGTACCCAAACACCTTCAGATTCTAAAAAGAATTTCTTCGTTTGTAAATTTGGGAAAAACTTACGTTTTGTTTTATTGTTTGCGTGAGAAACATGGTTTCCTACTCTTGTTCTCTTTCCTGTTAATTGACAAACCTTTGCCATAATATTTGCTTTTAATTTGAGACTTGCTCTTGAATTTTATTTGTTATCAAATCGGATGGCAAAAGTACTCATTATTTTATAAAATTGCAATCCCCATTCTAAAATTTATAAAATATCCCCGCTATATTCTTTCAATTGTTATCTTTGAGCATGGGTAAGCGCAAATCCTCCGAATCATTTAAAAAAAAATTACTCTCCTCCATCATCTGGTTGGGTACTTTACCCTTGTGTTTGTACACCTTATTGACCTATTTACTTAGCTATTCCTTAATCATTGATCATTGGTTGGCGGGATTCATCATGATGAGTATGCCGGTGGCTCAATTGCTTTGTTTTGTTTCCCTCATTTATTGGATCTTCCAAAGGGCCAAAAGAGCCTTATTACCACTAACCGTCCTAATCCTAGGCCTTAGTTTCATCCAGCGAAGCATTGCCATTCATAATCCCAAAGAAAGCCTAGAGAAGCCCATAAAAGTATTGAATTACAATGTGTATGGAATGTATTCCAATGCCTATGAAGCCAACGAAGCCAATGTAGAGAAATTGAAGAAATTCATGCTGGACTATGAGGCCGACATTAAGTGTTTCCAAGAATTTTATTCCAATGCTGATCGGCCAGCGTATAAAAGCATCAACATGATGAAGGAACAATATCCTCATTATGCCTTTCAAGCCTTAAAAAAGGAAATTTTTGATGCCCATGAAAAAATGGGTTTGGCCATATTTTCCAAATACCCCATCATTCATCAGGAAGGAGAGCAGTTTAAAAACTCCGCCAATGGTTTCCTTTTTGCCGATTTGGTCAAAGGCAAGGATACCATTCGGGTGATTAATTTACAACTTTGGTCCATGGGAATCCGGGTGGGTAAAGTCACTGGAAAAATACGTGATCAAGATTACGAAGATGCCAAGAAAGAAGGGCGAGGCATCATTTCTTCCCTTAAAAAAGGCTTCATTCGTCACAAAGAAGAAATTAGCCAAATCAATCGCATCATTCAGCAAAGCCCCTATCCTGTCTTAGTTATGGGTGATTTGAATGAAACTCCTTACGGATGGGCCTATGGTACCCTGCGGGAAAGGATGGACAATGCCTTTGAAAGTGCAGGGCGTGGATTTGGATTTACCTTGAATCGGAGTCCGTATATGGTGCGAATCGACAACCAGTTTTTCTCTAAGGAATTTGACATTTTACAATTCACTACCCTAAGAAAAATCACCTATTCGGATCATTTTCCGATCGTGGCAAGCTACATAATCAAGAAACATTAAAATAGCCTTTTTAGGGTGATTTCTTTTAGGTGGACTTCAGAACCCCTTTTGATTAAAAACATCACCTTATCTCCTACTTTGGTTTGGAGTAATCGGTTCAACTCATCCAATCGGTATTCCGTCGCCCTACGATTATTCACCATCCAGATTTCATCCCCTGCCCTAAAATCGACATCGTCAGCGGGTGAACCGTCTTGCACGGATTCCACTTTAAAGCGTTTGAATTCGGGGGCGATGGACACTAGCGTAAGACCCGACAGCCCTTCTTCAAAAGGTCGATTTAATCGAGAAGCAATCGGCTTGAAAACCACATAGTTTTCTAAATAATGAAAGGTCAATTTAAATCTTCGTAAAAATTCTCCCCCTATACTTCCAGATACAGGTGATTTACCTTGCATTTGTTTGACTTGATAGGATAAAGAATCAGGGAAAGAACTTACTACCTCTTTCCATTTCCATGGGCCTAGACCCACTTGCTTAATTCTCCCCAAGTGCCCTAAAATTATCCCATTTAAGCCTTTCCCTAACTGAAACTGATATTCAGATAAATGAAATTTGGTGGTATCGCCGGTTTGACCTTCAATGGAAAAAGCATGACCGGCTCCTGAGTCTAGCAACAATAAATCGGAGGTTGTACCTTGCTTATTCGTCAAATTTACGCCTCTTATATAAGGTTTATTATCCAAGATGGTGATGGGAAATTTGAGGCCTTTACTGGTCCTATATTTATAATTAGCTGGATAACGTAGTTCAATCTTCCGATTCAAATAATCCATGGTCACCACCAAATTATTGAATAAATCGGCCCCAATAATCCCATGAATTTTAGTACCCACAAAACTGGATAAATCCAGCACATCGGTATCCAAAAAAATGATGCTTTGTCGATTTGCTTGTGCCTCTCCAATGTTCAGGCGAACATCAATGACAATATTGGCAGTAATAGGTTCTCCCATTCCCACTCCATTAACCCGAATTTTTCGAACGGATTTTAAACCCAACTGTTTGGCTATGGCAGGATCAGATAAGATGGTGGTTCCTACGCCGGTATCTAAAATAAATTTGAGGGTATCTGAGCCATTGATGACTACAGGGATAATCACCAGATTGGAATACAAATCAAAAGGAATATAAATGGTCTTTTTGATTTTTTTCCAATGGAAACTAATATACTCTTCCTTCACTGCTTTGGGCTTTTGAGCATAAAGAGCAGTAGAAATTAGTAATAGAACACACAGCTTAATGAAAAATCGATTTTTCATTCATTTTAGGGTAAGCCTTGCAAGAAACTAAATTTATTTATTTTTGTTCAATTATGTCGAAAAATAAGACAACAAATCAACTTTGGAAAGTATTGGGTACGGGCTTCGGGGTGGCAGTCACCTTGGGAGGGACTGTAGGTACAGGAATACTCCGAAAGCCAGGTCCTATAGCAGATCAATTGGCCAATCCTTATTTAATTATTGGTTTATGGCTATTGGTAGCTGCTTATGCCCTCTTAGGAATCAGTACGGTGTTGGAACTTAGTTTATCCATTCCCAAAGCAGGCGCTTGGTATGGATATGCAGAAAGGGCATTTGGTCGATATATTGGATTTTTAGTGGGTATTAGCTCTTGGTTAGGCACGGTTACGGCCTTAGCCTTTGGTTCCTATACTTTCAGTGAATATGTGGGGATACTTTTCCCATTTTTTGAACATCAAGAAAATTATGTGGCGGTAGGTACCTTAGCGCTCTTATGGTTTTTCCATCAATTGGGTGTGGTGATGGCTGGCAAATCCCAAGAATGGCTGTCGGGTATTAAAGCATTGGCACTCCTGGCTTTTATTATACTCTGCTTCGCGTATGGTTCAGGAGGCATGTGGTATGAAACCAGTGCTAGCCCTAAAGGACTTCCTCTGTGGTCGGGCATCATGACGGCCTTATTATCAATTTTTTATGCCTTTGACGGCTGGCATACCGCAGCTTATTTCACGGAAGAAAATGCCGATCCAGTTAAAAGCATGCCAAAGTCAATGTACATAGGTGTCATTTCGGTAGCTACCATTTACCTATTCATCAATATAGCCATCTTGTATGTACTTCCCTTGGAGGAAGTGCGTCATTCCAAATTAGCTGCGGCAGATGCCATCACCTTGCTTTTTGGCGCCAGTACCGGTAAATGGATTACGGCATTTTTAGCCCTCAGTATTTTTGGGATTTTAAATACTCAAGTGATGTTTGCTCCTCGGGTGCTGTATTCGATGAGTCGAGATGGCCTTTTTTGGAAAAAAGCAAGTGAGGTCAATGCGGTGGGCAGCCCAAGTTTTGCCACACATTTAACGGTGGGAATCTCCTGTTTGCTCCTATTAACTGGAAAAAACTTGAATGAACGCTTGTCTGATATAGCTACATTTTTCTTTGTGGCCAGTTATATTTCTGGCTTTTCTTCCTTGTTGAGGTTACGACAAACCGAACCCCACTTACATCGACCCTATAAAGCCTGGGCTTATCCCTATGTTCCGAGCCTTTTATTATTCATTTCGGTTTTATTTTTAGCAGGAACTTTGATTCAAAATCCCCTTAGCGGAATCTATGTGCTCTTCTTCATTGTGGGCACGTATGTGTTGTATCGAAGTCTATTTACATCGAAAAAGCCTGATTTTTAGGAAAACGATGCTATTGGGTTCCACAAACCGAATTCTTCTTGCTGAATGACCCGTTTTTAAGATCAAAATGAATGAGTAATTTTAAATACACAGGCAGGATTAGCTGGATATTCTACCTAAATCATAGCTTAACTTGTTGATTTTCAATAGTTCTATAACAGATTTCCATGAATTGCTTATATTTAGTTAAATTTTAAGCCTAAAATGCCCAGATTAAGACTTAGTTCTATCTATTTGAACCCATTTATAAGCTACTAATTATGTCAGATTTGTTTAAATCAACTTCTGAAAGTGAACATGTCGAAAAAGAATCCATTGTTGACCTTAAAAAAAACAAGCTTAAAAGAAAGCTTCTTCAACAACTTTATGATTATGGTCATTTCACGATTGCTCAACTGACCAAACACGTCCATACCAGTGTTCCATCAGTAACCAGTTTGATTGAAGAGTTAATCAGTGAAAAATGGATTGTAGAGATTGGGCCTGCTGAAGTTCAGCTAGGCCGAAAACCCGCTTTATATGGACTCAGTCCCCATGAAAGGTATGTCATGGCATTGGACATGAACACCTATGCCAGTAAAGCCTATATCTTAAATTTACATAATGAGGTGATTTTTAGTCAATCTATCCCCTTCGTAATAGAAAACAAACCCATTATCGAATCCCTTACTCAGGAAATACATACTATTCTTCAAGCCTCGCCCTGTAAGATTTCTAACCTGGAAGCGATTAGCATATCCATGCCTGGATTAATCAATCCTAAAACAGGTATCAATTACACCTATCCCCATATTTGCACTAAGGGTAAAAGCCTACCTTATGAGCTTAAAAATTTGCTCCACGTCAATACCTATGTTATCAATGACACCAAGGCCATCACATTAGGTGAACATCATTTTGGCCTTGCCCAAAATATCCAACATGCCATCACCGTCAATATGGATTGGAATGGTGTGGGTTTTGGTTTATTAGTCAATGGCCAAGTGGTACTGGGAGAATCTGGATTTGCGGGTGAATTGGCCCATATTCAAGTGAAACCCCAAGGTGAATTATGTTATTGTGGAAAAGTTGGTTGCTTGGACACGGTAACAAAAGCTTCTTATTTAGTTAAGAGAATCAAAGAACTCATCAAAGAAGGACACGTTTCATTGCTGACTAAGGAGAATCTGGAAAAAATTGATATCGAAATGGTCATAGATGCAGCCAATCGAGGAGATGAATTAGCTATTGACTTACTACAAGAAATGGGGAATGAAATGGGAAAAGTGCTGGCCATAGCCGTTCATCTACTAAACCCCAAGTCCATTATTATCAATGGTGTTTTGGCCAATGCTGGTAAATTTATAAGTAATCCAATCGAACAAGCCATCTACAAATATTGCCTAGCCGATTATAAAGAGAATTTACATGTGGAAATTTCTGAACTGGGTGAATCGGCCAAAATCTTAGGATTACAAGCCTATGCCATCCATAATATTCTATCGGAAAACGATGGATGAGCCCTCCAAGGTTTGGATAATCTCTCCTAGTTTAAGACATTCAAAAACGCCAAGATTTGTTTTTTGTTGACACTCACGGATTGATTGGCCAAATTGGTCATGATGGTAAATAGATACCGTTTACCATGGGCATTTTGGTAATACCCCGACAAATTATAGGTATTTCCAAAGGACCCTGATTTAGCCCAGGCATGTGATTGAGGATTGGCCAATTTCATGGATTTCAAAGTCCCCGATTTACCTAATTCAGGCAAAAGGAATTTCCACTGGGATTCCATAAGCCGATCCTGGAGTTTTTGTAAAATCATTATCATGTCCTTCGGGCGAAATAAATTATAGCGGGATAAGCCTGAACCATCCACCCATTTGACCTCCTTCAAAAACTCAAAGCTAGGCTCTTGCATTAATTTTTGGATGATGTTAGCCGTGGGCCCATTCCAGCCTTTTTGGGCTCCCATCAAATAAATCAATTGCTCCCCCACCATATTATCGCTGTAATGAAGCAGTGGCACCAACAAACTATCCAGCTTTCCAGCATAAACCAATTTCGATTGAAGTGAATCACGTTTGACTGCTCGGTAATGAACCGTTTTATGTAAGGTATCTGACAATAATTGGGCCGTCAAAGTCGGGGAAGTGATATAAGGAATCGTGATGCTTTTGGGGGAAGATTTGGCATCAGGTGCAGGGAGGCGAAATTGATTACTTGTTCTATCTCGTGAAGCATCTTTTTCGGATGTGATGCTCATGCTGGATTGAAAAAAGGAAGGATGAACCTTCCAAGCATGGCCCAGATTAGTAAAATGGGCTAAGTTCTCATACAGAGGTAAAGTAGAAATTTCAGCCGCATAATAATCTTGATAATCATCCCAAGCCCAGCCCGCTCCTTGAGGAAGGGTTAGTTTAGCATCATCTGCATAGACCAAGTTTTTTTGTGAAGCTTGTAAAAAATCCAACATTGCCTTATTCTTTAATTTGGCATGTAAAGTTGATGGATCACCCGTTCCCCAAAAATACAAGCTATCTCCTTGCTCTTGATAAGCAAAAGCAGGAATTGAATCTGGCAGTATAGTTTTGGCTAAAAGAAAGGTCAGTAATTTAGCATTGGATGCCGGCATAAAATACTGTTCTGCTTGTTGGGAAAACACCATCTTTCCATTTTGATCCTGAATGAGAATGCCTGTATGTAATTGATTAAGTCCGGATTGTACATATGCTTTTTTGATTTTAGCTGTTTGGCAAGAAGTAAAAAACAGGCCAGTCAAGAAAAACAATAAGTAAGCCGGACTTTTCATAAACATAGGTGAAAGGCTGAGGTGATTGGGAAGCTTAAGCGAAAATTACGTATTTTTAAGCTCATTCTTTTCAACATGTTAATCGCATTTGTACTTTTTTATTTGGCATTGAACCTGGCGGTGGGCTGGTGGGCGAGTAAAAAAGTGCATACCACCCAAGATTTTGTTTTGGCAGGAAGAAACCTTCCATTCGCCTTAGCTACCATGGTCACCTTTGCTACCTGGTTTGGATCTGAGACCATTCTAGGAGCTCCTAGGGAATTTGTACACGGAGGTGTATTATCGATCATTGAAGAGCCTTTCGGAGCTGCTTTGGGTTTAGTCATTGTGGGGACAGTCTATGCCCGTAAATTATACCCCTTAAAAGTATTGACGTTTAGTGATTATTTCCGACAAAGATTTGGCAATTTCTCCGAAAAGCTTTCTGCTTTGGTGATGGTTCCCTCCTATTTTGGTTGGATATCGGCACAGCTGGTGGCCTTAGGACTGACCTTACACTTACTTTTGCCCATCAGTACCGAATGGGGCATTGTACTGGGTGCTCTCTTAGTCATGACCTATACCTTGCTAGGAGGAATGTGGTCCATTTCCATCACCGACTTTTTACATAATATCATCCTCATCATTGGATTGGCATTTTTAACTTTTTTACTGTATCAAAAAACTCCCGATCTAGGGGCAATCATACAGCGTCAGGACGTCGACTTTTTCAAATTCACTCCCCAAAAACACGATGCCACTTCCTGGCTCAGCTATGTAGCTGCGTGGGTTACTATAGGTTTAGGGTCTATTCCGCAACAAGACATATTCCAACGAGTGATGTCGGCCAAATCAGCCCATGTGGCAGGAATTGCCAGTTTTTCAGCAGGCATCATGTATTTAACTGTGGCCATTTTACCTTTGATGATCGCCTTTTTAGGGGTGAGTTTGTACCCTAGTTTATTATCGGACGACATGCTCTTAATCCCTCATCTGGTCATGAAATTCACCCCTACGGGAGTGCAAATTTTATTTTTGGGGGCATTGCTTTCGGCCTTATTGAGCACCACCAGTGGTGCCATTTTGGCTCCAGCTTCGGTGCTAGGAGAAAACTTGATTAAACCGATGTTGAAAAACCCTTCGGATCAAAAAGTATTGCGCATCATTCGACTGTCGGTGGTATTAGTCACCCTATCATGTATCTACATGGCCGTTAAAAGGCAAAATATTTTTGAGCTCGTAGGCGAATCCTCGGCATTTGGCTTAGTCTCTTTATTTATACCGCTGAATGCTGGCTTATGGTGGAAAAAAGCCAGTTCAATGGGGAGCCATCTGAGTATGATACTGGGCTTAGGCGTTTGGGCCTATTTTCAGTTTGTTGCCCCATCAGACATCCCATCGATTTGGCCAGGACTAGCTGCCAGTTTGCTTGGATTACTGCTAGGGACCTATGTGTGGCCTAATCCACCCAAGGCTGTTGAATAGCCCCGAGGTATGCTCCTTTCTTTTGTAAGAAAATTAAATCTTGCAAAGCCACCCCTACGTTCGGGTATAAATGAAGGCTGGATAACTGAGCAATTGGAATCCAACAAATTTCTTGGGCCGTGGTTTCTTGAGCTTGTAAGAGGGGTATTCCTGAAACAATTTTACCCTCAAAAAGAATATGCAAGGAGCTTTTTTTCTCCTCTTGACTAGGAATTTCCGCCATCAACAGCATGCTACCTACTTCTACTTCGACAGCTAACTCTTCACTACATTCTCTAATTATTGTTTCTGGGAAAATTTCTCCAGGATCTGGATTTCCACCTGGGAAATTATACACCATTCCTGAGCCAAATTGGTAGCGCATTAATAATACATGATCATTTTCCATAATCACTATGGCCGGTCTACATCGCATATTTTAACTTAATTAGATAGGGTTTATCTGCTTAAATATAGCCATTTTTTTCAAAGCTCCCGAAAGAATTTTACCTTTGGTACACTAAAAAAAGAATATGAAGCTTGCAGACGTTTGCCGCAGTATGGAACAATGGGCACCTTTGGCCTGGCAAGAATCCTATGATAATGCCGGATTGTTGGTTGGAGACCCTGCTACGGAAGTAACAGGTGTTTTAATCAGTTTGGATTGTACGGAGGAGGTGGTCGACGAAGCTATTCAAAAAGGCTGCAATGTGATCATTTCGCACCACCCCATCGTGTTTAAGGGTCTCAAATCACTGACAGGGAAAAATTATGTGGAAAGAACGGTCATCAAAGCCATTCAACATTCCGTAGCCCTCTATGCTTCTCATACCAACTTAGACCATGCTCCGAAAGGAGTGTCCTATCATTTAGCCCAACAATTAGGGGTGAAAGGGAAGGTCCTGTTGCCCGCTGAAAATGCCTTAAAACAAATCAGTTATTATGTTCCCATAGCTCAGCAAGAAGAAGTCAGGAATGCCCTCCATGCGGCTGGTGCAGGAAATATAGGCGAATATGCTGAATGTAGTTTTGCCGCAGAAGGCCTAGGTAGATTTACGCCATCAGCTGAGGCAAATCCGGTGATAGGCCTACAAGGCATGGCCACTGAAGTGCAAGAAGTGAAAGTGGATATGATTTTCCCTAGTCATTTGGAATCCAGCATCATAAGTACATTGAAAAAAGTGCACCCATATGAAGAAGTAGCCTATTTTATTCATTCCTTAGCTAACCGCTGGAGTGAAGTGGGTGCCGGTTTTATCGGCGAGTTAAGCGAGGCTATGTCGGGGAAGGATTTTATCCAATTTGTCAAGAAATCACTGGGTCTATCGGCTATACGGCATACACCACTATTGAAAAAAGAAATCAAGAAAGTAGCGCTATGCGGTGGAGCGGGAAGTTTTTTAATCCCAGAGGCCAAACGACAAGGAGCGGATGTATTCTTGACAGGTGATTTAAAATATCATGAATTCTTTGATGGCGAAAATACCTGCATGCTTTGTGATATAGGGCATTATGAATCGGAAGTTATGATAAAGGATGCTATCCATGCTTATTTGTCAAATATTTTTAGTAATTTTGCCGTTCTGAAAAGCGAGACCTTGACCAATCCGGTCAGGTATGCATAAGAATAAAGAGAGTTAGACACTTTCAAACGTAACAATAATAATGGCTACAGCTACCGAAACTACGATTGCCCAAAAGTTAGAAGCATTATTAAAGCTTCAGACCATTGATTCAGCCTTAGATAATATCAAGAAAGTTAGAGGTGATTTACCCGAAGAAGTACGTGATTTAGAGGATGAGATTATGGGTTTAGAGACTCGTTTGTCTAAATTCCAACAAGAAATCGCGTCTTTTGAAGAGCAAATTTCTAACTACAAAAATTCTAAAAAGGATTCTGACAAGTTAATTGTGAAGTACAAAGAGCAACAAATGAACGTGCGTAATAACCGTGAATTTGAAGCTATTTCGAAAGAAATTGAACTTCAAGGATTAGAAATGGAGATTGCTGATAAACGTATCAAAGAAATCGATTTCAAAGTATTGAATAAAAATGATGAAATCGCTTCGGTGGAATCTACTTTGTTTGAACGCAAAAAGGATTTAGAACAAAAGCAAAAAGAATTAGAGGTCATCATCAACGAGAGTGAGGAAGATGAGCAAAAAGCGATGAAAGATCGTGATAAAGCTTTGAAACTAGTTGATCCTCGTTTATTTAAGTCGTACGAGAAATTACGTGATAATGCACGCAACGGTTTAGCCGTAGTAATGGTGAAGCGTGGTGCTTGTGGTGGATGTTTCAGTTCTGTACCTCCACAAAGACAAACGGACATCAAAGACAAAAAGAAAATCATCGTGTGCGAACACTGTGGTCGTGTTTTTGCCGGAGTGGAAGACGTTATTCCTCCTCCAGAGAAAGAAAAGAAAAGCCGTAGCAAGGCAGCGGTTGCCGCTCCTGCTGCTCCAGCTGCTGAATAATAAAAAAGTCTCCCGAAAATTTCGGGAGACTTTTTTTATGTTGATTGTTTGGGAATTATTTCTGCACCATGCCCAACAAAGAAGTCAATTTATCTTTTAGGTCTTTACGATCTACGATGAAATCCAAAAATCCATGTTCCAATACGAAATCGGCACTTTGGAATCCTTTAGGTAAATCTTTACCAATTGTTTCACGAATAACGCGTGGTCCTGCAAAACCAATCAAAGCTCCTGGTTCTGCAATATTAAAATCTCCCAACATGGCAAAAGAGGCTGTTACCCCACCCGTGGTTGGATCTGTCAATAAGGATATATAAGGAATCTTGGCTTCATCCAATAAAGCCAAGCGAGCCGAAGTTTTGGCCATTTGCATCAAAGAAAAACCTGCTTCCATCATTCGAGCTCCACCGGAACGTGAAATCATCAAGAAAGGTTGCTTGTGCTCCAAAGAATAATCAATGGCTCTAGCAATTTTCTCCCCAACCACGGAACCCATGGATCCTCCAATAAAACTGAAATCCATAGCAGCTACCGTGATGCGCATACCATTCATCTCTCCATAAGCGGAACGAACAGCATCTTTTAAACCCGTTTTTAACTCAGTCGCTTTTACTCGATCAGGATAATTTTTGGTATCCACGAAATTCAATGGATCTCCTGAACTCATTAAGGCATCTAATTCGGTATATCGAGTTTGATCAAATAGCAACTCAAAATAATCTTGAGAACCTATTTTCTCGTGATAATTGCAATTAGAACAAGTATACGCAAATAAACGATGTTCTCTGGTATGAATGGCCTTCTTGCAAGAAGGACATTGATACCACAAACCATCTGGAGCTTCTCTTTTGAATTCGGTAGGAGTTTGAATTCCCTTATCTTTTCTGGTAAACCACGACATATTTTCTTTTTTCTAAAGGACTGCAAAGATAATTAAAAAGAGGTGGCATGGAAAACTAATTCCCTATTTGATATTTATTTCAGTAAAAATACGCGTTTTACCCATTGCTGTTTGGCCGTTTTGACTATACAAAAATAAGTCCCTGTTGGCCAATTTACCGCCTGAATTTCGGTATCCAACATAGCCCCACTCACCGTCACATTTTCTTGATAAAGCACTCTTCCTTGCAAATCAATCACGTTAAGCTCCACGCTTTGACCCATTTGTTCCAAAGGCAATTGCACCCGAAATAAACCTTGACTAGGATTTGGTCGTATCAATAAACCGCTAGCTTCTGTACCATTTTCTACGGCCAAGACCAATTTAGGTGGCGTAACAGCCTGCGCGCCTTGGATATTCAAATTATCAATCGCCCAGCCCCAACCATAGGCCCCCACGTCGGAATGAAGGCGGAAACGTAATAATACTTTATCTCCTGGGTTAAATTTACCCGAACCCAATATATCAATTTCTCTTTTTTGGTATAAGGTAGCCGAGCCTTTCAAAATGGAATTCCCATTTTTATCCACGTTAGTACCAGCCCACCCTTTTTGCCATTCGGTATACTCATTGGAATCCCATCCATCTCGTAAATTATACCAAGTTAACCCCTCGTCTTTTGAACCTTGTACAATGACATAATCATAAAAAGAGCGGTTCTGCGTTCCATCTGCATTTAAAAAGGAAGTCCCTGTAGTCTCCGCCGTTTCTACCAATACCACTTCATCAAAAAAGATTCTAGCGGTATCAGCCCTCACAATAATAGGCTTTAATAAAATTGCATCACTGTTGGTAAACTTATCTGAACCACCCGAATTATCGTAAGATTCTTCTGAACCATTCGCATAAGGATGCTCACTATTCAAACCAAATGATGTAAAATTAGCGGGTTGATTGATGGCAAAGCCTTTCAAATAAAAATCAGCGGTGGGCTTACTTTCAAAATCCGTTTTATAATTATTGACCGCATCCATGGAGGTTAAGACTACAAACTCGTAGTTACCTGTAGCAGGGAAATAGACATAATTAGCAATCTTCGCTTTGTCTTTGACCACCACCCGATATTTAATGATATCACCTGCCTTAATCTGGCCAGCCGTAAAGTTAAATACCCCCGAATAGCTAAAAGCATCCGTAGTAGAATGGGTAAATCCTGTTTTGACCACAGCACCAGAACCAATACTGTATTCCATATATATGGTATCTATACCAATGTTATCGTTGGCCAATAAGGTCGGTAAGGTTATTTTGGTCTGATTAGAAAAAACATATTTCAGTGGATTGGAATAAATCGCGACAGGTTTCACCGTATCCTGTCCGATCGTAAACTTATAATAACTTGAGGTGGTGGTTCCTGCAATTAATGGTGCTTGAGCAGGTGTGGTAAATTTCTTTCCACTGGCTTCTTCCGCTACCCAATAATAGGCAATGGTTCTTAATTTCGTGTCTTTGGGTAAGGTATAGGAATAACTCGTTCCGGATAATGTCAGTGGCCGAGAGGTCGCGTTCTGGATATTTCCATCGGAAGAAAGCATCAATTTCAATGAATTATCCTTCACAATGGTGTCTGAATATACTTTGACTGTGAACACATAATCCTTAGTCACATCTTCTGAATCTGTAAATAAATCTCCGGTAGGAACCACACTGGAAGAATACCATCCAAAATCATTGAATGCCGCTGGCACGATAGTCCCCAATTCCCGCGTAATTTCTCCTTTGGCAATACTGGGTGTCATCAAAGCATTGGGGTCCTTAGGGCGGTATTTAGAGGCATCTACGTGGTAGATGGATGAACCTTGGGTATAGGTAGTTGGGGCGTACAATTTCGCTTTCTCTTTATTAACAGCCAATAGCTTGGTGGTACTAAGGAATAAATTGGCCGAGGTCAATTGCGTTTTTAACTCGGGTGAATCATTTTTGAAGGATAGGGTGTCAGTCAGGCTAGTACCTGCACCATTCACCATGAACTGATCAAAAATTCCTGGATAAATGTAATAGGCTGTAGAATTATCCACCGTCACTTGTCCAATAAATCCAAGGCCGTGTCCAAATTCGTGCAATACAACTGAGTATAAATCGATTTGGTTGATAGTAGGCACTCCATCCAGTCCTTTGTACCAGTTGGCATAATCCGCATTAAAATTAGCTACTATATCAAAATCCGTCCCATTCAGGTTTTTATGTGCCATTTTTTCTGCTAAAGCAATGGGATAATAGGTGTTCACTTTGGCGGCACCGGGGAAATTACGTACGTTGGCCGTAGCGCCAGCACTTCCCAAAACGTTCGTAGCTAAAGTCCGCCAGCGACAAAGTATCTTAACTTCCACATCTGAATTTAATACTGCGGCCCACGATTCTGCTGCTTTTTCAAAAACAGCTCTCACTTCTGTGGGAGGTGGAGATTCAAAACTTAAGGTAAACTTGGCAGCACTAGCGGAGGTTCTATTTTGGGTACTTTTACTTTCAATATTTTTTTTTCTTACCCAGTCTTGCATCTCTTGGGTATAACCTTCAGGAAGCTCACGCTTTATTTTAGTGAATTCAGGAGTATATTCCTCAATCATCTTACCTGGAATCATTTCCATTTTATGATCTTGGGAATAGCTCAAATGCCAGATACCCAGCACGCCTAGTATGATGTATACAAATTTCTTCATAAGTGGTATTTATCCCTAAATATAAAGATGTTCTGCTAATATATTAATCGAAAAAGTCCCACTAATGGGGACTTTTTCGATTAACACACAAAATACGTCGATTAATAATTCGGATTTTGTTGAATATTGGAGTTAACACGCAATTCATTACTTGGTAATGGTAATTGCAAACGATAATCAGTAGCAGCTAAAGTCAAGAAACGAGCCGGAGTACCTGTTCCATCTGCTTTATCTCCACGAGAAGAACGAGAAATCCCTGTTCCTTTGCGCTTCAAATCAAACAAACGATGCCCTTCAAACGCAAATTCTAAGCGACGCTCTAAGTCGATAGCTGTTTTTAATGCATTCCCTGTTTCTGCAAAATTACCTGCGTCAAAATCCGTATAACGGTTTTTACGAAGATTATTCAATGCGGTCAAGGCTTCTGCATTTTTACCTAAATTGGCCAAAGATTCTGCCAAGTTCAACCAAACTTCTGCTACACGAATCACTTTAGAATCCGTTACGTTGGCATTACCCGTAGCTCTTCCAAACCATTTAGCAATGGAATTATAGGGCTGACCGTTGAATGTCGTTAAACGAACCGATGCCGCAGTTCTCACATCATTGGCTTTGAAAGATTGTAAGAATAAATGATCAACCACATATTCATTACGAACACCTGAAGCGGAACTTTGGCTGTATTCCACACCAGGAGTAATACGGTCTTTATCTACGATTTGTAATTTCAACAATACACCAGTATTCACGGCATCTGTCCAAATTCTAGCATAATCTGCTAAACCACCAGGGTTTGAACTTAATGCCAAGGAACGAGTGGCAGCATCCGCTGATTCTTGCCACTTACCTTCGTATAAATATACACGAGATAATAAGGCTGCAACGGCTGCTTTATTGAAACGATAAATACCATTCGATGATCCGATGGCAGCCTCCGCAGCTTTCAAATCAGTCTCAATTTTGCTAAAATTGGTTTTTACAGATTCACGACTTGGCTTCAAAGTAGCATCTGTAGACGTTACATAAGGAACCCCTAAATCAGTATCTGATGCTTGAGTATAGGCTTTTCCATACAAACGGACCAAATCAAAATGAGCCATAGCGCGGAAAGCAAGGGCCTCTGCTTTGTAATTTTCTTTAGATGCTCCTGCAGGTAAACGATCGATGTTTTCCAAAACGGCATTGGCACGACGAATACCGGTATAGGCCGTAGCAAACAATCCCCATGTTCCATCAGCCGTATACCGCCACTCATGAAAAGAAAGGTTAGATAAACGACCCGTACGCGCTACTAAGATATTGTCCGACAAAATATCGGGTAAGCTTATCATGGAACCTCCAAAATAGGAGCCTCCTAAAGCTGATCCATACATACCTCTGACTGCATTAGCAAAATCAGAATCTGATTCAAAGGCTTGTGCGATGGTCGCTGAGTTATATGGTCCCAGTTCCAATCCTTTTTCACAAGAGCCTAGTCCCACTAGGCAAACACTGCATATCGCTAGAATGAATTTTTTCATTTTCATGTCTCTACTAATTAAAATGTGATATCTAAACCTACATTGACTGTTCTAGTTTGCGGATATGAATAAGCCGCATACAATCCTTGAACAGTTCCACCTGTACTTTCCGCTTGACCAAATCCAACTTCTGGATCTCCTTTAAACTCTGGAGTCCAATAGAACCAGTTTTGTGCTTGAGCATATACACGTACCGACTGCATCTTGGCTTTCTTCACCCAGTTGCTAGGTAAATTGTAAGCTAAGGTTACGTTACGTAAACGGATATAATCTCCTTTTTGCAAGAAGCGATCAGAAGAAAAGGTTTGATATAAATTACGTGGATCTGGCAAGACATTCACGTCTCCTGCTTTTTTCCAATAATTCAACGCATCCACTGCCTGATTTTGATATACATTCTCTCCATCTGATGTCAAGTCTTGCCATCTATAGTTCATTACATAATGACCTCCTTGATAAACGGCATCGGCAGATAAAGTAACTCCTTTGTACGTTACCGTAGTTCCTAAACCACCAAAATACTTTATTTGACGAGATTTACCACTTAAAATAACCGCATCACCTGCGCTCCAAGTTTCAGTAGTAGCTCCATTTTTATCTAAATAAATAGGCGCTCCCGTTTCTTTGTTAACTCCTACATACCGGTTTAGATAATATACATCGATAGGCTCTCCAATCTTCAACTTAGAAACTCCACCAGAACGGTTTAAGTTGTCTTCTGTCAACTCCACCACCTTGTTATTGTTGTTGGTAAAGTTGGCTGAGATATCCCAATACAAATCTTTGGTTTGAATAATCTTGTAATTTAATGTCAACTCCAAACCGTTATTTTCAACGGCTCCAACGTTTTCAGTACGACTAGAAAAACCCGTAGTAGAAGAAACAGGACGATCAAATAATAAGTTAGACGTCTTCTTTTGGTAGTAATCCACCGAACCAGTCAACTTGTTCTTCAACAAAGCAAAGTCGATACCGATGTTAACTGAAGCTGATTTTTCCCAAGTTAAACTTGAATTTGGCAACTGAGATGGGAAAGTGGCCGAGGTAGTTCCATAACTGGAATAACGATACAAGCCTAAGGAAGTATAGTTACCAATACGGTCATTACCTGTAGTACCATAACTAGCGCGCAATTTCAATTGATTGATGAATGTTAAATCTTCCATGAAAGCTTCTTTGCTAATTTCCCAACCAGCACTCACGGAACCAAACAAACCATAACGATTATCTACTCCGAAACGAGAAGAACCATCACGACGAATAGACGCATCTAAGAAATAACGTTGGTTGAAATCATACCCAACACGACCGAACAATGAAAATAAAGACCAATCTGTCTTAGCGGAAGTAGCTGAAACCGGAGTGGATGCATTATCTTGGGTGCTAACTTTTCCATTAGGAAAACCTTTGGTTCCAAAGGAGAAAGAGCGGTAATTATCATTGGTATACTCAACCCCCACCAAGGCACGGATGTTGTGACTATCCGCAATGGTATTGGTATAATTGATGGTGTTAGAAAACACATAATTGAATGACTGATATCCATTATCTGTTTTAGAACCACGAGCTGCCGGGTCACCCACGTATTGATCCAAGATGGAGTTCGGCTTGATGTAAGACTCACGGTAGTAATCTACCCAGGTTACCCCCGCTTGTGATCTAAACTCAACGTTTTTCACGGGAGTTAAAGAAACATAGGCACTAGAAATACCGGTATTGGTAGTTAAGATCTCTGGATTGTTTTCCAAGGCTTCTGAAATGGGGAAACCTTGATGAGTCAAGTTAAAAGTTCCATCAGCTAAACGCTCAGGCTCGTAAGGGTTGTAAGCATAAATCGCAAATGCTGGATTCTGTGCATTGTAACGGTCACGAATTTCGTTGGTTCTATTATTAGAAAAATTCACATTAGTACCAATTTTGGCCCAATTGTTTGGTTTGAATTCCACATTGACACGACCTTGCTTTCTCCATAAATCAGAAGCCAATTTGAAGATACCTTCGTTAATCTGATTTTCTAAAGATAAATTATAGGTAAAAGTATCACTAGCTCCACTCACACCTACGCGAGTGACTTGATTCATACCACGACGTAATAAGGTATTGAACCAATCTGTTTTTTTAGACTCCAAAGTAGCCCACACTTTATCCAATTCGGATTGTGAAACACTTGCTGGACTAGTAATTCCAGCAGCATCAACGTATTCGTTGGCATAATCCAAGTCTCTTTCATATTCCAATTTTTGACGAAGGTTCATCATTTGGAAATTATCTGGAGTCTTCTCGTTGATACCATAAGAAGTCGAAACGGTTACTTTGGCATTTCCTTTCTTTCCTTTTTTGGTAGTTACTAAAATAACCCCATTGGCTCCACGAGAACCGTAAATAGCAGCTGAAGAGGCGTCCTTCAATATGGAAATATCTTCAATGTCATTCGGGTTCAAAGAGCTAAGTACGTTCACACTTCCGATAACTCCTTCGCTATTGGCGATAGGAACACCATCAATCACCACCAAGGGCTGAGCACCAGCGGTCAAAGTCCCTTCTCCACGGATACGTATAAACGCAGGAGCACCCGGACGACCATTTTGTGCCGTTACTTGGACACCCGCAGCTTTTCCTTGCAACAAATTTTCAAAACTTGCCACAGGCTTATTTTCCAAAGCTTTGGAAGTCACATTGACCTGAGCACCTGTTAAATTTTGCTTTTTTGCAGTTCCATAACCGATAACTACTACTTCCTCTAAACTAGCCGATTCTGGGACTAAAGACACATTAATGACGGATTTATTCCCTACAGACACTTCTTGTTTGGCAAAACCAACAAAACTGAAGGATAAAACGGCATTCTTTCCGGGAACGGAAAGACGGTAACTACCATCGTTGCTGGTAGTGATACCACGTGAGCTTCCTTTGATAGAAACACTCACCCCTGGCAAACCTGCTCCATCTTCTGAGGAGCTAACTTTTCCAGAAATTACTTGGTCTTGGGCTAGTACTGGAACTATCCAGAATAGCATCAGTCCAAGGCTGAACAATAATTTTCTTTTCATAAGGTACGTTTTTGATGAAATAATAAAGTAAAAATAAGGAACAGTAATATTTAACCACTTACTCACGTAAAGATTTTGAAAATTAGGGAATATCCCAATTTTACCAAAGAAAATTTAGATTAATCTAAAATAAGAGATTTTTTATTTGGCTTGTAGTAAGCTAAGCAGTCCCTCGAAATTAGGAACTTGAATTTGAGTATGGACTAATTCAGTGGCGGTATGAGAAGTAGTCATACCAACAACTTGCATACCAGCAGATAAGCCTGCTTGGATTCCTTGCAAGGAATCTTCCACCACCCAGCAGTTGGCATATTGGACTCCTAATAAATCAGCGGCTTTCAAATAAATTTCAGGATCTGGTTTTCCTTTTTTCACTTCCGCTCCACCGACGATGGCCTGGAAAAAATGACGAATACCTAGTCCATCAACGATAAAATCTATATTTCCCTGGCCTGCCGAAGTGGCTAAAGCACAGGCAATACCCTCCTCTTGTAAACCTTCTAAAAAGGTGATTAAACCAGGTGCTGCTACCCGATGAGCCGCATAAAAGTCCCTATAAATGGCTTCCTTCTTTTCCTCCAAATGCGCTATTTCCTCCTGAGACATGGATCGACCATAAAACCATTCGAAGGTATCTTTGGAATTCATCCCATTCAGCTCTTGATAAAATACTTCCCGAGTTAAAGGAATTCCGTGTTGCTGACAAAACAACAACCAGGCATCTACGTGGTAAGGCAAATTATCCACCACGACTCCGTCCATATCCAATAAAACAGCTTCAATAGACATTTTTATATAGTTAGTTGAAGGCCATCATAGGCCAAAAAAACATGGGGAGGTAATTCTTTTTGAACTTCGGCATGTAAGCCCATTTGATGGCTTATATGTGTAATATATGCTCGCTCAGGCTGTACTTTATCAATCACTTCCAAGGCCTCATCCAAGGTAAAGTGAGAGATGTGGGAGGTTTTTTTCAGGGCATTGATAACCAGGATCTTCGAACCTTTCACTTTCTCCAATTCCTCTTCTGAAATATAATTGGCGTCTGTGATGTAGGTAAAATCTCCAAAACGAAAACCTAGCACATCCAACATGTAATGACGCACCAAAATGGGTTGAATCTTTACGCCTTGAATTTCAAATGCCTCATGGCTGATGGGGATGGTTTCAATTTCAGGAACTCCTGGATATTTATTTTCTCCAAAGGCATAGGCAAATTCCCTTTTCAACTGGTCTATCACATTCACCTGAGCATACAAGGGAATACTGGATTTTTGAACATAATTAAATCCGCGTAAATCATCCATACCTGCGGTATGATCTTTATGTTCATGGGTATAAATTACAGCATCCACGTGCTTAATCTGGGCACGGAGCATTTGCTGGCGAAAGTCGGGGCCAGTATCAATGATAAAACTTTTTCCTTGGGTTTGAATGTGCATGGAAACCCGCAAACGCTGATCATGTTGATCAGAGGAAGTACAGACTTCACAAGAACATGCAATCATGGGTATCCCTTGGGAGGTACCCGTACCGAGAAATTCTACCGAGATCGGCGACATGCCGTTATTCTGTTAATGCTTTAACTTGAGATACAAGCGCATCAAAATTCAAAGGTTTAGCTAAAAAGTCATTAAATCCAGCTTCCTTGAAATCTTCCATGCTGTAATTTCTAGCATTACCTGTGATGGCAATCATAGGGATGTTGGATTTAGCCGTATCTACCAAAGCGCGAACAGCTCTTGCACATTCCATTCCATCCATTACTGGCATGTTAATATCCAAAAGAATGATATCAAAATCAGCTTTGGCTAATTCGTCCAATACTTGTTGTCCATTCTTAACTGCATGAATTTCAAAGTTTTGAAACTCTAATATTTTTCTAGCTAAATTTTGAATGACCGAACTATCCTCTGCAATCAATACTTTTTTCATAACACAATCTTGTTAAAATGGCTTAGGGACACATGCCCATAATGGGGTAAAAATAACCAAAGCATTGAGGAATTCAAATGAATTTTTGACATAAAAAAAGCGAACCTGTTTGGTTCGCTCTATTTTTAATTCATTTTCTCTATTTCACATAGAAAGAAACGGATGTTTTATCCCAATCCAAGGTTACCTGACCAGTTTCTGAAACGGCAATGCTGAATTGCTCCGTTATGGCATGCTCACTTGGTTTAGCCGTAACACGTAAAGCATCTTGTTCCGCTTTATACGTATAAGCACCCCACATTTTAGACTCTTTATTGAAAATGATTGTCCACTCGCTAGGACCAGGAATGGATAATAAAGAATAAACTCCCTTGCCCAATGGTTTGCCTTGTACCAGCACATCCGTAGAAAATTCTATGGTAGTAGCTTCATTAGCTCCAGTTCTCCAAACCTCTCCATAAGGAACCAAGGCTTTTTGTTCTTTGGTACCAAATACCAAACGTCCTTTGACCGATGGTTTAGCGTACTTAATCAAAACCTGGGCATTTCCCACTTTCTGAGAAGCAACAGCTGGTGGAGAAGCAGGGCTTTGTGCCAAGGCTCCAAAACTTAAAATACAAGAAAGAATAACAAGAAGCTTTTTCATGGTTGTGTTTGTTAATTTTTAGACTTACAAATTAAGCCAATAATTCAATTTTAACACTATAGAACGATTTCTTATATGAAAATTCTCTGGCAAATAGTTATCCGTATACACTAAAAACAAGTCAGAAGCTGGTTTATAACGCCATTGTAAACGAGCGTTTAAGTTCATATTCTTGGTTTGTTGGTTCAACTGAAAGAAGGTGGTAAAAAATAATTTATTGGTAAAGGTGATGTCCACTTTAGGTCTTACAATCCAAAACTCTGATGCAGAAATAATTTTCTTAGTGCTGCCATCAGCTTGTGCTACAGGCACTTCTACTCCCCAAATATCATTGTAATCCAAGGCTACCGAAATTCCTACGTGAGGCTGAAAACGGTATCCCAATTCTCCCGTAATACCTGTTCTGTTTCCATTACCATAATAGCCTCCAAAACGAGAAGTCACCGAATAGGTAAACAATTTGATTGGCGAAGATATGTAGCCAAAACCTACAGATCTCCAAGTGTGCTCCGAACCTTTTTTCTCTGGAATATTCCCCATACGAGTAGGGTCAAAATCATACAATAAACGCACATAATCATAGCCATGAAACGCTGAGAAGCTCGACTGATCTTTCATTTTTCCTTCTAAAGCTACGTAGGTCGTATTATCTGTTAAGCCTCCTGAATTATTCCAAAAACTTAAGCTGTTCAAGCGAATTTGCGCATAAAACAAAGAACTAGTTTTACTCTTTGGATAAAAGATTTTTCCTACTTCAGGATTGATGTTGGTATAATTTACACGGGGTACATAGCCTACTTCTGGATTATAGCTGTCCCCTACCCACTGGTGCTTCCAACTCATGATCCAGTTATTGTCTTTATATGCCAAAGAGGCTGCATGAGCAAAATTATTGGCTTTAGCATCTGGGCTGATGGACTGGTAATAGAAGATTTTTCCCGTCCAGAAATTATTGGATGAGGCCAAATTATACTCCACTCCTATGTTTCGGTTGAATTCGGCAAAACCATTTTGACGCTGCAATTCGGTATCAATGAACGATTGCTTATTGATCATGAAAATACCGATGTTCGAGCGGGCAAATAATTTTCTTTGCAAAGCCACCATCGAATAATTTTGCGTTGGCACACCTTTATCATCTATCCGCTGAGATTGAACATTCAATAAGCCTATTCTCCAATCATTCGTCAGTTTACCACTCACCCTAGCTCCGTAGGTAATGGGAGTTTGTTCATAAATTCCCGTTCTGGTATTTAAAGCTAAACCAATCCGGCGAGAGAAAAATGGTCGAATGGTTTCTGTTCCAAAGCCATCAAACAAATCAGAATTTTCAATAAAAAACTGGCGCTTTTCAGGATAAAATAATTCAAATCGATCTAGATTAGTTTGCTGACGGTCCACATCCACTTGTGAAAAATCTGGATTAATGGTTAGGTCCATGTTCATACTAGAACTTAATGCCACCTTGACGTCTCCCCCAATCTGTTTTCTAAAGCTGGTGGGATCTTGGGTTTCATAATTACTCGTCACGCCCGATAAGACATAAGGAATTACTGAAATGTTTTGCTTCGGTGCTGGAGGAGGGGTTTCCCATAATAAAACCCCAGAATAAGCTAAAGAAGCAGTAGGGAATTGTCTAGGTACAGGAGCCCAGGCTGATTTTTCTTTGGCTTGTAAATCCAATCGACTAAAATTGATTCCCCAGCGTGTGCTATTGTTTTTGTAACGAATGGACTTAAAAGGAATAGCAGCTTCCCAAATCCAAGATTCTTTATTGTAGGAGGTCGATGATTCCCATTTATTATCCCAGTTAAGGTTTACTTTGGCTCCTTCCGACATCTGACCATCCCACTGCGCTCCGGCGGCATTGGCTCCAAAAGAAAAGCCGGTGGTCTTATCATCAAATGTATCGATAAAGACTAAAAAATTATCATTGATCCCAAAACTAAAATCACGTTTCAGTGATTCAACTACGTATCGCGATTGTTCTTTCAAAAAACATTCAGCAGAGATGTATAGGTATTTATCATCATAAGTCATGCGAACATCGGTACGGACATTGGAACATAAAGTGTCTGTAGGGTTACACATAACAAAATCACTCACTTTGGCGGCTTCTAACCAAGCTGCCTCATCCAACTTGCCATCCATTTTCAAGGAACCTTTGGCTGGCTTGATGAGCATTTGAAAAATTTCGTTTCGTTTGGCTGTTTGAGCTAGAGATGAAAAAGTAGCAAGCGTAAATAATAAGAGGAAAAGTCGCTTCATAATATGGTTGTCGTAAATCAATCAGCTGCAATTTAGCCAAATTAAACGGAAGCCTAGGTAGGTCTTGTAGGGCAATGTCCGCAGGAACATGGAAATAATTCTCGAGTTTTTTTAATCCAATCAACAAAAATCCTTTTGCTTGTTTTATTTTTGTAGTCAGTATTAATTATCGCAACGAATTATGGGAAGAGCTTTTGAATTTAGAAAGGCAAGAAAGTTTAAACGCTGGGGTCAAATGGCCAAAACGTTTACAAAAATCGGTAAAGACATTGTTATTGCTGTGAAAGCTGGAGGAGCTGATCCTACAGGAAACTCCCGTCTAAGAGCCATCATTCAGAATGCCAAGGCGGTTAATATGCCGAAAGACAATGTGGAGCGTGCCATCAAAAGAGCTATTTCAAAAGATCAGGAGGATTACAAGGAAATTGTTTATGAAGGATACGCACTACATGGTATCGCTATTTTAGTAGAAACCACCACCGATAATATCAACCGTACTGTAGCGAATATTCGCTCATCCTTCACTAAATGTGGAGGAAGCTTAGGGACTCAAGGTATGTTGGATTTTATCTTTACCCGCAAATCTGCCTTCAAGATTGCTTCGAAGCCGGAGATTGATTTGGAAGAGCTGGAATTTGAATTGATTGATTTAGGAGGGGATGAAGTATTTTTAGATACGGAAACCAACCAAATCAATATCTACGGGGAGTTTACGGCTTTTGGGGCGATTCAAAAATACCTAGAAGAAAAAGGATATGAATTAGTAGGGGCGGATTTTGAACGTATCCCTAATGAGACAAAAGAACTAACAGATGAACAAGTGGCGGACGTTGAAAAATTAATTGAACGACTGGAAGAAGATGATGATGTTCAAAATGTTTACCACAATATGGGCTAAATCAAGCCATAAAAAGCACCTATGGCTAGGTGCTTTTTATTTTTTATCCACTTTCAGCTTGCTGGGACAGATCCCTACTTATCAATTTCAGACCTTAAGCGGAGTTAACCCCACCGCTCATCCCTATATTCAAAAACATCTTTTTGGCCATCAAATAGCCGCTGATTTTAACCTACAAGTTCAGCTGAAAACATTCGACTTCCCGTCGAAGGATTCATTCAAATTCCAAGCAGAGATTTATGTGGATCGAGATTCTATTTTAGGTCCACAATTACTATATACGTATAAAAGCCATTTTAAAACCCAAGGATTTAAAACGAAATCGGGTCATTGGGAAGAAATGGCAAAATTAAGTTCTCAAAGTTTAAAGTCACAATTTGCCATTTGGTGGAAGAACAATTGGGACAAAGACCCCAAATTAATCCAAGAAGTTCGGGTGGAATTTTTACCAGATTATGCTCCTAAGTCGGTGGATGAGGACACGGTATTCTTTGGACAAAAAAAATTGGATTGGACCGACTTTAAGGCTAAGCCTTATCCAGGTTCACGTTTTGCTGCGCAAATTTTTAGCAATTTTGAGTACCATGCTATACCTCGAATTGAACGAGGGATTCTCTATCTCCCCATTCAAGTAAAAGTATATATGCTTCGTTCTTTTTCATGGAAAAAAGAGAATCTTCCTGATAGAGCATTAGATCATGAGTCAACCCATTTTAAGATTACTCAGCAAGCTGCTAATCAATTCAAAGACCAAATCAAACAACAAAAATTAAGACCTCTTTGGTATGAAAGCGAGCTGCAATGGTGGTTTTTAGACGCCTATCGCTGGATGAATAGCACACAAAAAAACTATGATGAAGCTACGCAACATGGCATCAACCTGATGGAGCAAGAACAATGGAATGGCAAATTTAAATAATTAGATAACCTTCTATATTAATATTCTGCCTCGGAAAGATAGGCTTTTGCTTTCTTAGCATCAAATCGGTATAAATATGGTGCTTTATGGGCTCCACCCAGGTAACGCTTTTCCAGCCTAACCAAAATATCCATGCTTAAAATCTTTCTTTGGAAATTGGTACGTACTAATTTCTTACCCAAAATGGTTTCGTAGACCTGCTGCAATTCGGACATGGTAAAGGTCTCCGCCAATAGATTAAAGGCCAAAAGTTTTTGATCTAAAGACCAGCGTAACCTCTCCAATGCTTTATCTATGATGGCTCGGTGATCCAAAAACATGGTAGGAATATCATAAATATCATTCCAGGAAAACACATCGGACATTTGACCCAAATTGACATTTACTTTAGAAAAGTCGACCAAGGCATAATAGCCAATGGAAACGTAGCGATCAGACAGAAAGGAAGTATCTACACCCGCTTCGCCGATTTTCTCTTGAATTTTTGCGTGTTGTTGGATGGCATCTTGATTTCTTTTTACATCTCCGAAAGTATAAAACTGTTCCAGATAAATATCTTTTAAGCCTGTTCTTTCAAACAATACCCGACTAGCGGCTTGATCTATGTCTTCATTGGTTTTCACAAATCCGCCAGAAACAGACCAAACATCGGTATTCTTAAATTTCAAAAGAAGCACTTTCAGCTGGTTTTCATGAAATCCGAAAATCACACAATCCACCGAAATATGAGGTAACCAATCCACTCCTGAATATTCTTTCACCATAAACGTAAAATTTAGGGATGCTTTTGAATAAATTCATGAATTTGCTTCACGAATAGTTGGTATCCCTTTTCATTCAAATGCAAGCGATCCGCAACAAATATATCATCCATCAAACTGCCATCAACACGAAAAAAGGGGCTTTGCATATCGATATAAAAACGACCTTTTTCTTTCGAAACAATCTGTTGAATTCGGGTATTTAACTCTTTTTGTTTATCCAACATGCTTAAACGAGCTAAGCTAGGTCTAGCCGCAATAAATACCAATTTCGTTTTAGGCAATTTTTCTTTCAAGCGCTTAGAAAACTCCACAAACTCCTGAGCGATAAACTCGGGACTTTGGCCTTTGGCTAAATCATTATCTCCTTCATACATAAACACCCAGGCAGGTTGGTACTTTAGCACCATACGGTCAAAATAATACAAAGCTTCTTCTAAAGTAGATCCCCCGAACCCTCGGTTGATGGAAGGATAAGCTGCCATATCTCGGTCAAAATTTTTCCAAAGTCTAAAGCTAGAACTCCCCAAAAACAAGCGAAGTTTCTTGGCTGGCATAGCCAATGAATCTTGCGATTCATAAGCCTTAATTTCTTTTTCAAATTTGTTGATTTGTGCAAAAATGCTGGTGCTTATGAGTAACAAGCAGCCGAGCAATAGGTGTTTTTTCATGCTTATTCGTTTGGATAGACTAAACCTATCTGTTTTCTTATTTCATCTAATAATCCCATTAACTCTTGACTAAACTGATGTGTCATCCATTTATTTTCTAGTTGACCCGCCCGTAAATCTGCTTGTACCGCTTCTGCCTCATAGGAATAACCCCAGCCTTTGCGTTCACATTCAAATTCTTCTACATCTCCATTTTCTAAAGTCAAAGTAATACCAAAAGTCTCATGAAAACGGGAATGCATCAAAATTTTACCTTGACTACCATAAATGGCACACGTAGTGTCAGTTTGAGCCGCCAAAGTTGAAAATAAGGTAGCTGTTGCGCCGCTTTCATAGCTCGTTGCGATAGAACAATTCATATCTACTCCAGTGGGGGCCATTGTTCCTGTGGCCAACAAGGTTTTGGGTTGACCTAACAACAACTTAGCAATAAATAAAGGGTAGATCCCTATGTCCATCAAGGACCCTCCGGTTAATACGGGGTTGAATAAACGACTTTCCACATCGTATTCAGCTTTGAATCCAAAATCAGCTGCTACATGTCGGATTTGACCAATCTTTCCTGACTCAATGATGTCCAAAACTTTTGCCACAGATGGGTGAAACCTTGTCCATAATGCCTCCATTAAAAACAAGTTCTTTTCCTGTGCTTTTTGAATCATTTCAGCAACTTGTCGGCCATTCACTGCAAATGCTTTTTCGCATAAAACGGGTATTCCAGCCTCCAGACACAATAAAGTATGAGCATGATGTAAACCATGAGGAGAAGCCACATAAACCACATCGATCAAACCGCTAGAAAGCATTTCTTCATAAGAGCCAAATGCGGTAGAACCAGGATAATGAGAAGCGAATTCTTCAGCGCGATGAATATCTCTAGAGGCCACAGCTGTCAGTTGGGCATCCGTCACAAAAGCTAAATCATCAGCAAATTTGCGCGCGATTTTTCCGCAGGCGAGTATCCCCCAACGGATGGAATTTCCAGGATTAATCATTTTCTTCTATTAAATAGCGTTCAAGGTTTGTATCAATGCCTCCACCTGTTCACTTGAAACGGCAGGGAAATTAGCAATTCTTATTTGAGTTTCTTTCATTTTGCCATATCCAGATCCCACAATCATGCCCGAGGCATCTTTCACTTTTTTAATGACGCTACCCGCTGCTTCTTGGCAATTCAATACGACTACTGTTTGCGAACGATGGGATTCATTCTCAACAAAGGCCTCAAAACGATCTGACTTCTTAGCAAAATCATATAGTGCCTTCGCTTTGCGGTCGGTTTCTTTGCGGATTTGGTCCACACCTATTCGGTTAAAATCTTCCGCCACTTTACCTAATACATAGATTCCCATCACATTGGGAGTCTCTGGTGTTTCAAACTTTTTATAATTTTCCCAAAGACTAGGTAATGAATGGTAGGTACCAATCACCCCTTCGTGCTTTTTCATTCTTTCTGCTTTCTCAAGCATGGCTTCATTGGCAATCCAAACACCCAAACCTGCTGGCATGCCAAAGGCTTTTTGAACAGAGAAAAAGGCCGTATCTACTATATTAAAATCTAAGTTGGTATAAGGCGCCGAAGAAACCATATCCACCGCTAAGAACTTATCCTTATTGGCTTTTTTCAGTTTATGAATTTCTTGAGCGCGCATTTGCACCCCTGAGCTGGTTTCATTAGCCGTAGCACAAATCAGTTCAGCGTACTCGGGCACTTGCACATCAGAAGCATCGAAACCCTCACCGAACGGCTTATGAGCCGCATGCGCATATTTATGAAGGTCTAGGGCAAAATCAAAAAACTTTTTAGAAAATGAGCCATTCACTAAGTGAAAACACTCATGCTCCACCATATTCATGATGATACGTTCCCAAATTTCAGTGGCAGAACCCGTAAAAAGGATGGCATTGTTTTGCTTAGGTAAATTAAACAACTGCCTCAATTGCTCATCGGCATGTTGGTAAATTTTCCTAAACTGAGCCGAACGATGCGAAATGGAACCGATGGACAAGCGAAAAGCCTCCTCATAATGTCCTTGAACAGTAGGATAAAGTGCCGCTGGGCCAGGGGTAAAAAATACGGGCTGCATCATAAATATTAATAAAGCATTCTAAACTTAATGGTATTCTCAATCAATTTCAATTCATTGACTATTTCTTCGGAATATTCTTTGGCAACATCCGTGATGACATACCCTGTTTTCTCGGTTGTTTTCAGGTATTGACCAATGATGTTTACCTGATACTTGGCAAACACATTGTTTATTTGAGCCAAAATTCCCGGCATATTATGGTGGATATGCAAGAGTCGATGTGCATTTTCCAATGGAGGTAATTGTAGTTCAGGGAAGTTAACCGACCCATAAGTACTACCATTGTTCATAAACTGCAATAATTTAGCTGGAACAAACTCCCCAATATTGGCTTGGGCCTCTTCGGTGGATCCTCCAATATGCGGAGTTAAAATGACATTGGGTAATCCTCGCAACTCATTGATGAATTCTTCATCGTTGGTCTTTGGCTCAAACGGAAATACGTCGACCGCAGCTCCCCAAACTTTACCCGATTTAATGGCTTCTACTAAAGCGGGAATTTCTACGACATGACCTCTGGAAAGATTCAAGAAAATCACATTGTCTTTCATCCAAGAAAACTCTTGCTTACCGATGATGTTGCTGTTCACCTTTCTTCCATCCACGTGCAAACTCACAAAATCAGCCAAGTTTAACAGCTCTTTCAGGCTAGCACATTTTTTGGCATTACCTAAGGCCAACTTATCGACAGTATCATAGAAATACACTTCCATACCCAAAGCTTCGGCAATCACGGAAATTTGGGTTCCAATATTTCCATATCCCACTAAGCCTAGTTTTTTTCCACGGATCTCGTAAGAATTCGTAGCAGATTTATCCCAAACACCGGCATGCATACGGGTCGACTTCTCGAAGATATTACGAGTGAGCATAACCATCAATCCTATGGATAATTCCACTACAGAACGCGTGTTGGAATAAGGTGCATTGAAAACAGCAATACCCCGATTTTCACATTCAGCTAAATCGATTTGATTGGTTCCAATACAGAAGGCCCCCACGCACATTAAACGAGCGGCATTGGGATGTTCTAATACTTTTTTTGTCAAATTGGTTTTAGAACGTAAACCAAGAATAGAAACGTCTTTGATTTTTTCAATCAATTCGGCCTCATCTAAAGCTCCTTTTAACAATTCAACTTGGAATCCTTCTTTCTTAAATGCTTGAACAGCATGAGGATGAACGTTTTCCAACAATAGAACTTTGATCCTAGATTTAGGATAAGACTGAGCACGACTCAGTCCATTGATATATAAAAACTCGTCTAAAGAGGGTACTACGTGGTCTGCTTTCTCCACCACCACCTTGCGAGATACGTTTTCAGTAAAGGCAAAAAACTTATTGGCTAAACCCGCCTCACGCAATTCATAATCAGTATATCCATCGCCAATAACATATACTTCCCCTTCTAATTGCAAGGATTGTAAAAGGCTTACTTTACCGCGGTCTTTCGACAATAAATTATCGTGATCATAGCCTGTGATATTACCTTCGGCATCGTAGTTAAAGGTATTCGCAAATACATTTTCTGCTGGGATGCCTAATTCTTGCACCACAGGAACAATAAAGTCCTTAAAACCGCTAGAAACAATCAGAATTTGCTCTGCATGCTCTTGGATAAACTCTTTATTTCGATTGAAAGAATCGGAAATTTTACCTTTCAAGAACGCTATCAATTGATCGACATGGCTACGGTTGGCCGACAAAAGCGCCACACGATCCCGTAATGAATCAGCAAAAGAATAGGAACCTGTCATCCCTTTTTCCGTAATTTCTCGAATCTTGGAGACAATCTCCTTCTGTTTCGAGTTTCCTTGTAAGGCGATATTCGCCAACTCATCTAGCCCTTCTACTTTGGTAAAAGTGCTATCAAAATCAATCACAATGTGCAATGGCTCCAACTGTTTATTCGACATAATTAATCGTTTCTTTATTCAAAAACCAATTCATTGCCCGTTGTTCCGACCACAAGGTTCCTCGATAATCTGAAGGATAGAATCCACAATGCCCACCTTGAGTAGGCAATTCCAAAAAGACATTTTTCCAAGTGGAAGCCAGAGATGCCGGTAGGCATTCGGGCGATAAAAATGGATCATTTTGGGCATTCACTACCAGAGTAGGAACCTGAATTTTATCTAAAAAATACAGCGCACTATTTTGTTCGTAATAGTCTTCCGCATCTTTAAAACCGTGTAATGGACCCGTAATCACATCATCAAACTCCCTCAATGTTTTGATTCTTTGCAGAATAGCCACATCGACAGCCGTGGGAAATAACACAGCTTTTTCTTTTGCTTTAGATAGAAGAGTTTGTAAAAATCGATGAGTGTAGAGTCCATTTTCTCGTCGTGCCAACTTTCGGCTACTACTTGAAAGGTGCAAAGGTACGGAAAATGCCACAGCTTTTCGAATCAAATTTGGATGATTTTGCCCTTGTTCACCTAACCATTTTAAGGTAAGATTCCCACCCAAACTAAAACCGGCCAAATAAATGCAATTAGCCCCACGGTCAACACATGTTTGAATCACTTCCTCCAGATCCTCCGTGGCACCACTATGATAAAAACGCAACTTATTATTCATCACTCCAGAACAAGACCGAAAGTTCCAAGCCAAGGCATTGAATCCCTGAGCTATCATGGTTTTTACTAGTCCTCTCACGTATTGCGCTTGACTACTTCCTTCTAAACCGTGAGAAATGATGAGCAAAGGTTTATCAGACAAAGGGGCGTCAACATACCAATCCAAATCCACAAAGTCCTGATCGCTTAAAATCAATCTTTCCCTCCGTGGAGTCAAATGGGGGATTTTTCGAAATAAAGCCGTGTACATACTTTGTGTATGACCCTCTGGTAACCAAAAGGGTGGCTGATAGCTTGGTGCTGATTGAATTAAAGGCAAGGCGTTAAATAAAAAAGTCAGGAATTAATTCGTGATCACCCAAACTTGGATTGACTTTATAGACATCAAAATCCGTGTAATTGGCCGCGCGCAAGACTTCTTCATCAATAAAAAACTGACCTGTGGTACTTACATGGTCTTGTTTAAATATCTCGTAAGCGGCATCAGCCATGATACTCGGTTTTCTTGCCCGATCCAGCATATCTGAATTCCCCACAGCAAATTCAATAGCCGCTGTGGCTATGATGGTTTTAGGCCAAAGGGAATTGAATGCCACTTTATTTTTGAACTCAGCCGCCATACCTAAAGTACAAAGTGACATCCCAAATTTAGCCATGGAATAAGCCACATGGTTTTCAAACCAGCGGGCTTCTAGATTTAAAGGTGGAGAAAGTGTTAATACATGCGGGTTTTTCGACTTCAATAAATGAGGCAAGCAAGCTTTGGAAGTTAAAAAAGTACCACGGGCATTCACTTGATGCATCAAGTCATACTTTTTCATATCGGTCCATAGGGTCCCAGTCAAAGAAATGGCGGAGGCATTATTCACTAAGATATCAATCCCTCCGAAGGTCTCCACCACTTTTTCTACGGCTTCAAAAACATGATTTTCATCACGAATATCCAAGACTAAAGGTAAGGCACGGCCACCCAAACGCTCAATTTCCTCGGCCGCAGAAAAAACAGTTCCCGGCAATTTAGGATGAGGTGTGGCAGTTTTGGCAGCAATAACCACGTTTGCACCTACTGAGGCCATTTTTTTAGCAATTTCAAATCCGATACCTCTAGACGCACCGGTAATAAAAACTGTCTTGTTGCTGAAGTCCATCTTGTGTTATTTAAACTTTGTCTAATTTACTATTTTCTTGTCAAGACAGTACATAAAATAAATTTTGGTTCGTACTTTTGTTAATTATTTTTCAAAACCACCGAATGTCAATTCCGTTTAAGTCTATAAGTATATCTCATCGCTCCGCTCCTCTCACGATTCGTGAGCAAGTAGCATTAAATGAGGAAGAAAGTAGAGCCTTTGCTATTAAATGTAAAGACCTTTTTGGATTACAAGAAATGTTGATTGTATCTACCTGCAATCGTACAGAGGTGTATTATACTACTCCAGAAGATATTTCCCACAATTTAGTGAAGAGTTTATTGATTGAAAAAGGCTTGCATCAAACGCAAGAGTACACGCCTTACTTTCATCATGAATCTGACGCGGAGGCCTCTTTAAGGCACTTATTTGAAGTGGCTACGGGTTTACAATCTAAAGTGGTAGGGGATTTACAGATTCCGAATCAAATCAAAAAGGCCTATCAGCAATCGGCCGATTTAAATTTAGCGGGTCCGTATTTGCACCGTTTAATGCATACCATCTTTTATGCCAATAAACGAGTAGCGCAGGAGACCTCTTTCCGTGATGGAGCCGCTTCTGTTTCTTATGCGACGGTCGCTTTGGCAGAAGAATTATCTCAGGCCATTGCCCAACCGAAGGTGTTGATTCTTGGTTTAGGGGAAATTGGTTTGGACGTGTGTAAAAACATGGAGGATAAAGATTTCGCTGAAATCACCATCATGAACCGTACCATAGAAAAGGCGGAAAAAATAGCCCATGATAAATCATTCCGTGTGGCACCTATTGAAGATTTGTGGAAGGAAATTGCTCAGGCAGATATCATTATCTCCTCTGTACGCAATCAAGACCCGATCATCACCCAAGCAGAATTAAAGAAATTATCCATATTGACTTTTAAATATTTTATAGACCTATCGGTTCCAAGAAGTATTGAAGAGGGTATTGAAAAGATATCAGGAGTATTACTGTATAACATTGATTCATTGAAAGAACGGGCCGATGAAGCCTTGCGTATTCGGATGGCGTCCGTGCCAGATGTTCGTAGAATCATCGATGAATCTGTCATTAGTTTCAATGATTGGTCTAAAGAAATGGAAGTTTCTCCGACCATCCATAAATTGAAAAATGCGCTAGAGCAAATCCGTAAAGAAGAAATCAATCGCCATTTGAAAGGACTCAATCCTCAAGAGGCTGAAAAATTGGAAAAAATTACGGCTAGCTTGGTTCAAAAAATCATCAAACAACCTATTATCCATTTGAAGGCGGCCTGCAAACGAGGTGAGTCAGATAGTATGGTCGATGCTTTGAATGATTTATTCAATTTGGAAGCTTATGAGGAGGTCGATTCTAGCTCTCCTAACCCTTAAATTCCCATGAAATCGGAAATTTTACAGAAACTGGCTCGCTACTGTGCCTATCAGGAGCGCTGTGTTTGGGAAATACAAGTCAAACTGGAGTCCTTTTCCGTATTACCAGAAGAACAAGCCGCTTATCTGGATTGGCTAGAAGACAACAATTACCTCAATCAAGAGCGATTTGCAAAACTTTTTGTTCGATCCAAATTCAACCAAAAATCTTGGGGTAGAAATAAAATCAAATTTGAGCTTACACGATTACAGATTAAAGACACGTTGATCCAAAGTGCCTTAGAAGAGCTAAAGGAACTTCCCTACGAAGCCACTTTGGAATCGATACTGATAGACAAATTTAATCAAGTAAAAGATGTCAATGATTGGACCAAAAAACAAAAGTGCTACCAATATGCCATGAGAAAAGGATTTGAGTCAGACTTAATTTCCTTGTATATCCAACAGTTTAGATAAAACGCTCAAATTCTTTTTCACTATTTCGCTAGTCGATTGATGTACACGAATGTTCGGATATTCGGATACTTCCCGAAAAAATCAACATAGTAATAATAAGTCCCATCAGGCAAATTCCCATTGCTAGTCAATAGACCAATGGTCTTATTTGTCAAACCTCCCCAATTATTTTGATAATTGTTGGTTTCATAGACCACATCCCCCCATCTATTGACAATAACCATTCGATTGGGTTGCATTCTAAATATTCCGGGGATGACCAAAACATCATTCATTCCATCTTGATTGGGTGAAATAGCTTGAGGTGAAAAAATCTCACACATATCAGCATCTACTCGGTTGTCTATCCCATCTTGATCACAATCCGGCAATCCTCCATAATTGACGTCATTTTCATAAGCATCGATTATTCCATCCTGATCATCATCTATATCTCGATAATTGGCTATTCCATCAGCATCAGTATCCAAAGGTTGTAAAGGATCTGGTCCTACCTCCACAGTATCCGTTAATCCATTATTGTCAGAGTCCACATCTCGGTAATCAGGAAGCGTATCCTGATCTGAATCTATCGGAATTAACACATTAGGCCCTACTTCCAATTGATCGGGGATGCCATCATTATCGGAATCCTTATCACGAAAATCTTCTTTCCCATCTAAGTCCGTATCCCAAGGGTGATTCACATCTGGACCCACTTCCAACTTATCGGGAATCGTATCATTATCTGAGTCAAGATCCAAATAGTCTGGGTAGCTATCACCATCGGTATCTACAGGATTTAATGGATTAGAACCTGCCTCTACCTGATCAGGAATACTATCTTCGTCAGAATCCATATCTCGGTAATTGGCTAAGCCATCTTGATCCGTATCTATCGGGATTTGTGGGTCATTTCCTACTTCCACAGCATCTAGAATAGTGTCATTGTCTGAATCCAAATCCCTAAAATCTTCAAGACCATCTCTGTCAGTATCCAAAGGTTTAGAGGGATCTGATCCAGCCTCTATTACATCAAGGATGCCATCATTATCTGAATCCGAATCACGGTAATCGGGCATTCCATCTGAATCACTATCCACAGGCTTTGTTGCATCTAACCCGGCTTCTAATCCATCCAGCATACCATCGTTGTCAGAATCGATATCTCGAAAATCTGCTCGACCATCCTCATCGGTATCCAGAGGATTACTTGGATCAAGACCCACTTCTATCTTATCTAAGATGCCATCATTATCTGAGTCCGCATCACAATAATCCGCTTTTCCGTCGGCATCGGTGTCCACAGGATGTAAGAAATCCCCGGCTTCGACGGCATCTAAAATGCTATCGTTATCTGAATCAAGATCTCGAAAGTCTTCCTGCCCATCTAGGTCACCATCAATGGGTTTATTGGGATCTAATCCTGCCTCCACTTCATCTGGCATGCCATCTTGGTCTGAATCCAAATCTAGGTAATCAGCCATTCCATCTGAGTCTGTATCCACAGGTGTAAGGGGATTCGAACCTGCCTCTTTGAAATCTGGTATCGTGTCATTATCTGAATCTACATCTTGATAATCAGCTTTCCCATCTCCATCCGTATCCACAGGTTTGCTAGGATTTGAACCAGCCTCCACTGAGTCTGGTATTCCATCACCATCCGAATCCACATCCAAATAATCGAGGGTTCCGTCCTTATCGGTATCCACTGGATTAGTCGGATTTGGGCCAACTTCTACGCTATCCGGAATGGTATCATTATCCGCATCAGAGTCTTCAAAGTCATACAATCCGTCCGAATCGCTATCTCTAGGATACAGGCAATCTCCTGCCTCTTGGCTATCCAACATCCCGTCATTATCAGAATCCAAATCTCGAAAATTTGGGATTTCATCCCCATCTCCATCGGCTCCCAATTCAATTCGATCAGGGATGCAATCATTATCTGAATCTAGGTCTAAAAAATCAGAAGTACCATCTGAATCGGTATCAATGACCTTGATATACTGTCCACGGTCATCCCATCCATCATCTAAATCGTCTTTCATTTGTTGACACGTGGCACACTTATTTTTCCCCTCCCAAGCATCAGGTATACCATCATCATCTGAATCCGAATCCAAGTAATTGGGGATCCCATCCATATCATTATCTACATTCCTTTCATCCTGATCACCTAGCCAATCCCCATCTGAATCTAAATCACGGTAATTGGGAAAACTATCTCCATCTATATCCTTGGTCCCTTCGATAGCATCTACAATTCCGTCGTTGTCCGAATCTAGATCTACATAATCTGGCTTGCCATCATGATCCGTATCTGGAATAGGGGCTGGACTTCCTCCAAAGCCTATTTCTAGAAAATCGGCCAAACCATTACCATTGGCATCTGGTAATAGACCTTTCATGTCCACCCGACCGTCGTAGTTGTCATCTAAATTACCTCGTACCGTATTGCTGGCTTCCCAGACGTCCAAAATTCCATCATTGTCTGAATCCAAATCCAGGTAATTCGGTATTCCATCCCCATCTGGGTCAAATTCCCCTTCGATGGAATCCAATATCCCATCATTATCCGAATCGAGGTCTAGGTAATCTGCATGCCGGTCGCCATCTGAATCTCGATTCTTTTCTCGCTCATCGGGTATCCCATCTCCATCTGAATCCGTATCCATAGAATTCACTAATCCGTCTCCATCAAAATCTTGACAATTCCCCCGAAGTGTATAAGTTTGATAACATTCCATGGAATTGGGGATTCCATCACCATCAAAATCTGCCATCAGGATTTCAATCAGATTACTGGTAATTTGAATACCGGAACTGCTTTTGAATGTAAAAAATCCTTTTCCTTCAGTACCAAAGTATAGCATCCCCAACGCACTCAAATTCGCTATTCCCTGTACAAAATCTCCGGAATTAATTAATTGATCTCCACCAGATAGTCCCGAGATAAAGCCAGGCAACGTGCTTGTTACCTTAATGGGGCTTAAACCTGCATTAAAATCAAGAATGAGATTTCCAAAGGCATCCAAGGCACTCAATGTATTAACTCCCACAAATGGTGTTTCTGTGGTCTGAGGGCTTGTCATTTGTAAATTAAACTTGGCCAAAGGTCCCGCTTTCACCAAAACAGGGAGAATACTAGATGTGAGTGTATCTTCCAAAATTTGAACTTGAATTTGCGCCAAAAAAGCATGGAATAACTTCATGGAAATCTGAGCTATCCCACCCACAAAATCAATACTGGTGGCTGAACCAAAATTTCTAATTTGCGACAGGTTATCTATTACTTGAGGAAAAACAACTGGATTTATAGAGTTCTTGGCCCCACTAAACAATAGAGTCTTGGTTCCGGAATAGGTATCCATCAATTCCCCCAAATCGTTCAAAACTCGAATAGTGATCATGTTTGCATTTCCTGCCACTTGAACCGAATCTCCAGAAATTAGAAGTTGAGTAGGTTTTATTAAATCCGATTGAATGAGAATTTCACTTTGTGTACTCAATCCAATTGTAGGGCTAAATGTCAAGACATCAAGGCCGTTTACACCTGAATAAGTCATCCCTAGCTGTGTCAAATTTGCCATACCTTGGTTAAAGTCGCTTGAACTTGTCAGACGATATCCTCCTGATAATCCAGAGATTACTCCTCCTTGACTAGCACTTACGGTAATTGGATTTATAGCTGCATTAAAGGCCAAAACAGGATTCCCATATTCATCCTGGGCAATTAATGAATTAAGCCCATAAAAAGGCTTTTGATTGACTTGTGGGTTTTGTAATTGGACACTTAATTTTTGAAATGCTTTCTCTGAAACATGTATTGCTAATTTGTCCAAACCTGAAGTTTTGATAATACTTTCCGTGGCACTCAGGGAATCCAAACCAGATTTATATAAAATCACATCTATTTGTGCCTCACCATTACTAAAATTCACGGGTGTATTTAATCCAAAATCAAGGCCATTTGCTCGGGATTTGAAGGTAGTAGCCAAGGAGGAATTCGTTCCTGAAAATTGAAGTACTTTAGTTCCAGAATAAGTGGGAATGGGAATTCCCCTTCTATTTGTGGCTTGTATTCGGACAGTTTGACTTGATCCTGCAATTTGAGTTGAACTCCCGGTTAAAATGAATTTTGAAGCTTGATTAATATCTAAAATTTTTACTTGGGCCGTGGCACATACACCTGTCAAGGTATTACATACTTCATAAATAAACGATACCGAATCTTCCTCTGATTCAGTAGGTGAATAGGTCATAAAACCTGTCAAGGAATTTAAATTAAGTATCCCCGTATCGGTCCCTGAAACCCGGCGTAAACTGATAGAAGCTCCAGGCAAAAAATCATCATTTTTTAAAATTTGCCAATGTATTGTCCCTTGACTAAATGCCTGCTGGATTACATCATTTTGAGCTATGGGAACCATGGGATTAGGATCTGTGGAATTGATATTTCCATCATCGTCAAAATCATCATCACAAGCATCTCCCAAACCATCCCTATCTGTATCTAGTTGATTGGGGTTATAGGTTGAAGGACAATTATCTTCAAAGTCAACAAGCCCATCACCATCTGTATCCGTTTCATCACGATAAAGCAAATTCGAGAAATAGGACTTTTGTTGATTCCCCACCGATTCCAAACCAATGGTAACCACACTCAAATTTGCCTCAGGTTTTAATAATTTTTTTGAATAGATGAATTGGTTTAATGTAAAATTACTGGTGATATTATTTTGACCAATATCAAAGCCTAATCGTAAAGACCCTGATCCATAAAATGTCCCTCCTGTGACTACAGCAGCATAATTATTCACTACATTGGTTTGAAAATTGGGGCCAATTCTTCTCACGACACTCGACAGGCGCATCGTACGATCTTTAGCAATTCTGAAAGATTTACGCAAGAGCCCATGGTCAAACAACGTTGGACTAACATTTTCTATGACCACATTCCCCGATTCTTGATATATTTTGGTCGATCTATTGGCCAAATAAAAGGCATACAAATCATCGGAATAATCAAAAAAATTAATGTTATGTCGTTTTTTTAATTTGATTGTATAAGCATCGAGTACTTGATGATTAGCATCCTGCATTTCAATTGTCAGGTCAACCTCATGTTGATTTCCCAAAATACTGTAGGGGATTTCATTATTACCATGCTGACTTGAGGATATAATCTTATTGCCTTTTTTAATTACATACCAATTTTGATTATTCAAATAATTAATACTTCGAATATTGATCCGGACTGTATGAAATGGGGAGATATACCAGAGTAAATTTTCATACTGAATTAATTTATCAGGATGAGGGGACAATGCACTAATGGCCGCTTCAGTAGCTAAATTTAAATTAAACTTAACGACATGTTTAAAAAATGGGACTAGATTAGTCTGCGTACAATTAGCTGCAACTTGAGCGATATTACTTAATGCATCTTCAATGGTATTGACTTTCGGCATTTTCCGTAATTCCTGGAAAAACTTAGGAAAAATGGTGGATTTCCCAAAGGTGCTAATGATGCCTTCCAAGAGCCCTACTGGCTTCCAAGCTGGCTCATCATCCGTATTCGTTCCTGTACCTCGGTTATAATCATTATAACCTATTCGGTCCCATTTAGCCCAAACATTATAAGGATTGGCATCCAAATCATTGATATACCCTATAAAATTTTCTCTAAACCAGGAGATATTCAATAAGGTCTCATTAAACTTTCTTTGTTGGGGATCTGTCAATAAATCATTGAATGCATAAGCTGTAAATAAACTAGCAAATGCTTCTGCCATTCCTCCATTTTTTTCTTGGCTGTTGGGGTTATATGGGAAAAGGACTTTTGAACTAAAGTCAAAGAAATTTCGACCAAATTCATAGGCTAAAATGACATCCCTATTTACATTGGTATTATTTTTCAGGTTAAAATAGATATTGTCAAATCCACTCACTTCAATACCTTTTGCTCCCACTAAACCACATCCAGATCCACATGATGGAATGCCAAAAAATACGCTAGTTTTATACCCAAAATCAGGGTTCCCTCCTGGAGGTTCATAGCCTAAGGAGTTTTTATAAAAATCATATAAGGCATCCGTTCTTTCAACTAATTTCGCCAGAGTACCCGCATCGGTTAATTGATCATTGTTAATGATCGATTTATCTATCCTAATTACGGCATTTCTTCCTTGAATGGACCAAACAGGAATTTGTCGACGGTCAAAAGAAAAATACACATCATCCGTCAGGCCATATTGATTACCTGATGAACTAGTTACATTGCCTAATACCACCTTGGCGACAAGATAGTCTCCAGGTAATTGGCTCGCTAAAGCCCCATCCTTTACTCGAATGGTATCTTGATTAACGACTGTTTTCAAAATTAATTCAAGAGTAGCTGTTCCTTCAAAAAACTCCACAGCGGTAGATTGACCGAAAGGAATACCTAAGGCGGTAGCAATCATCTGAGATGAATTAGGTATAACAGATTCCGAAAATATCAAATTTTTAACTCCGGAATAGGTCCGCACTAAAACACCTTGGGCATCTTTAGCCTCCAATTTGATAAATTGACTTTTCCCAGTAAACTGAATAGCAGAACCCGTAATAGATAAGCGCTCCTCCGTATCTGAAATAACGATTCCATCAGACTGAGTACTGATTAAACTTGATTCATCCGATAAGGAAAATATGAAATTTGAGGAAAATACATCTAACGTATTACTCTCAGTGGAGAGAATCAACTTTTTTGATAATAAGGTTTTACGGTTTAATGTAGATGCAGCAGGTTGATAAATGAAACCCAATGCTGTTAGATTGGCTACACCATTTTTAAAATCCGAAGCTTGATTTAACACATTATTTTGAGCACTGCCAAGGCCGCTAACATGACCAAGCCCCGAACTAACCTGAATGCTGACAGGTTGTATACTTGCATTAAAGTCAAGACAAATATTACCAAAAGTATCTTTAACGGTTAAGCTATTATTTCCAACAAATGGCTTCCCACGTGTTTGAGGACTACTAATGCTAGCCGCTAATTGCTTAGGGCTATTGGCTTTAACTTGGATCAAAAAATCGTTTCCAGCCATGGCTCCAAAAACATTGGTCTCACGAACAGAAAGCAAAGCATTTTCTGCCAAATATAAATAAATAGGAACCTGAGCTCTTCCGTTGATGAATTGTATAGAAATAGCTTTCCCTAATGGAGATTCAGTAGCCGCGCTATTATTTTGAACCTTTGCCTGAAAGATTGAATTGGGGATATTACCTGCACCAGTAAAAACCAGCATTTTATTTCCTTGATAACTAAGAATCGTATCACCAACGGAATTTAAAGCACTAATGATCAATAGTTGGGAATCACCTGCCAATTGCGTCAAATTTCCAGAGATATACAGCTTAGCCGACTGATTGGAATTGACGAATTGAATGGTACTACTAGTGGTTTCGATTCCATTTTGTGCTACAAATCTAAATGAAGTACTAGCTGCACCTTGGTAAAAAAAGCCTTTTTCTGCTAAATTAAGTTCACCTTGAACAAAATCCGAAGATCGATTTAGCATGAAAGTATTCCCAAGACTTTTAAATCCCCAAATTCCCGTATTTGGGGTTTCGACACGGATAGGGTTTTGTTGGGCATTAAAATCGCTACATACATTACCATACTCATCCAATGCCTTGAGGGTATTGATACCTTGGAAGACTTGCCCATTTACTTGTGGACTTGTTAAACTTATATCCAAATGGTGAAAACTAGAAGCCTTAACATTGATGGATAAATGGTTCTCTACCAAACTTTCAGCTCCTAAAAACTCGGAAACTCCTAAAGACACTTTTTCTGACTGATATAACACAACTTGAGTGCTAGCTATTCCATTAACAAATTGAATGGTGGTAACAGAGCCAAAATTGATGGGTACGGATAAACTATTTAATGCAGTAGGGGCCTTCCCAACAGATTTTGCCACAGATGCTCCTTGAAACAGCAAATCCTTAACTCCGTTGAAATTATGGAGGGTGTTATTCGAAGAATCCAATAACCTGAGCGTAATGGTTTGTGGCACTCCCGCCAATTGAGTAGTTAGGCCCTCTACTTTTATTCGATTATAATAAGATAAACCGGGATAAAACACCCTGTTTTTAACGATTTCCGAATACCCCGATTTTAAGGAAAAGGTCAAATCGACTTCACCAATTTTCCCAGTATAAATCATCTTTAAGGCACTCAAGTCCGCCTTCCCCAAGATTATATCTGTGGATTGATTGATGACATTATTTTTAGCTGAGCCTAATCCACTGATTATTCCGCCCATACTATTGGTCACGGTAATGGGATTTTTGGATGCATTAAAATCACTGACTTCATTTCCATAACTATCTGTTATTTGAATAAAACCTGAAATAGGTTCTCCCACTTTCTGGGTTTCCGAAATCTTAAGTTTTAATGCATTCCCAAGTAAAGGCAAAACTTCTATTTCTAATTTCTCTTCCTCCAAGGATGAAAACTCATCATCTTTTACTGAAATCATCGCCTTTTCGGCTTTAAATAAAGAAATTCCTACATTGGCAACACCTTGAATAAAGCTGATACTTACTTTACTTCCAAAAGGCACTTTATTTATGGAAGGTAGAATACCCTGCTTTAAAGAAGGACTAGCTCCAGAAAACAATAATTTTTTAATTCCAGTAAATGATGTATCCAAATTGCCATAACGGTCTTGGATATAGATATTTAACGTTTTTTCAGTTCCTACCAATTGATTTTGATTGGCAGATTTCAATAAATAAGATCGTTCTTTACCTAAATCAAAACCAACTGTATCACTTGCATTATACTTACTAGACGTAAATTGAAAAATAACTTTACCCGCTTTTCCTGTATATTTCATCCCCAATGTGGCAAAATCAATGAGGCCAGCCTGTGCGTCACTCGCTTGATTTAAGACGTTATTTTGAGAAGATCCCAATCCATGAATTACTCCTCCTGTACTAGCCGTCACCGTTATCGGATCTTTGGATGGATCAAAATCAGCCAATAAATTTCCATACATATCGACAAGGGCCAGTGTCCCGCGAATGGATTGCTCTCTTGCTTGTTGAGCCACTAAATCTGCCAACAAACGGGTGTTTTTACTTGGCTTTACTTGGATTAGTAACTTTTCATTTTCAAAGCTTGCCAAATCATCCCCTTTAACTGATATAGCCGCCATTTCTTGTTTAAATAGCTGAAGACCAAATGCGAATAAACCCTTCGTAAAATTCACCTGTAATTTCTCCCCTAATTTTACCCCATTTACCATAGGACTTTGCCCCATTCTGGAAGGGTTGGCACCAGAAAAAACCAATGATTTCGGTCCTTCATACGAAGTAATCACATTCCCTTGCGAGTCCACAGCTCGTACCACAATTGTTTTAACATCGCCAGCCAAAAAGTCGGTAGAAGATGAGATAGTAATTTTGTATTTAATCGCTTGTCCAATAAATGGATTCGTAGAATGTAAATCCGCTTTGGCAACAACTAATGGACTCCCCCATATCAATAAGGGAAAAGCAAGCCCTTTAAGGATAAATGCAACCATCGTTTTAATGAATAAATCAATGGATTTATTGCTATTTCTTTGAAACATCATGTGCTTGGATAATTTCGAATGGATGTCAAGACGACAACCATTCCATTTGAAATTCCTTAGATTTTGACCTATATATCGAATCGATAGAGCCTAAAAAAATCAAGATTTTTCAGGTAGATCAAGGAATCAAAAGGGAGCTTGTCTAATTCAGACAATACCCAAAGACAGCATGGTAAATTCGGAAATAGAATAGTCCGAATGTCGTATCAAGCCATTCGCTTGAAATTCATCCAAACGAAAAGAATGATGCAAAAAGCTTGGAAAAGCTTTAGAAGAAATCTTCAAAAAAAATACGGGGAGATGCGCCAATTCTTGGCTAATAATAGAACACATGATATATATTTTAGTGGTTAGATTGCCATTAGGCGATGCTAATCTATACAATCAGCCCAAGGTTTCCAATTTTATTCCAAGAAGATTTGTTCTCAATTTGGAATGTCTCTTTGTGGCAACCCTAAACTGCGGTTTGCATAAAAACATTTTTTTTATACCTTTGGCACATGATTATGCATTCAACTACTTATTATTACGCTTATTATTACGCAGGATTCCCATCCTGCCAATAGGCTATTGTAGGTATAGATTTAATTTAAACTTATTATGAGCCGGCCCCAAGTCGGTTTTTTTGTTTTATGAGCTTCACCATTTCTCCAGCTTCTCGGTTACAAGTCGTACAAGAATACTACTTTTCTACCAAGCTAAAGCAGATTGCAGCCTTGAAAGCATCAGGTATACCTGTGCTGAATCTCGGTATAGGTAGTCCTGACCTAGCACCCTCAGATGCCACCATTCAGGCGTTGATTATTAGTGCCCAGAAAAAAGAAAACCATGCCTACCAAGGTTACCAAGGCATTCCCCAATTGCGTGAAGCTTTTGCTCAATTTTACGATAAACAATATCAAGTAGCTCTTGACCCTAATTCCGAAATATTGCCTCTGATGGGTTCCAAAGAAGGCATCATGCACATTGCTATGGCCTATTTGGAAAAAGGAGATATCACTCTTATTCCCAATCCTGGGTACCCTACCTACCAAGCCGCTTGTGCCTTAACAGGTGCTGAAGTACAGAGTTATGAGTTGTCTGAAGCCAATGGCTGGTTGCCAGATTTAGATGCATTGGCAAAACGTGATTTATCCAAAGTGAAAATCATGTGGGTGAATTATCCTCATATGCCCACAGGTGCGAAGGCCGACAAGGCATTTTTTGAAAAACTGCGTGATTTTGCTCTTGCACATTCTATATTATTGGTCAACGATAACCCTTATAGCTTCATCTTAAATGATGAGCCCATTAGTATGTTAAGTATTCCTGGAATGAAGGAAGTGGCCTTAGAATTAAACTCTCTATCCAAGTCCCATAACATGGCCGGATGGAGAATTGGTGCAGTCATGGGAAAACAGGAGTTCTTAGCCCCCATTTTGACCTTTAAATCCAATATGGACTCAGGTATGTTTTTACCGCTACAAGAAGCTGCTGTGGAAGCCTTGCAAGCAGATTCTGCCTGGTTTAAACAACAAAATGAGATTTATTCCGCTCGTCAAAAAGTAGTGTTTCAGTTAATGGACTTACTGAACTGCAGCTATGACCCAAAACAAAGTGGTATGTTTGTTTGGGCCAAAGTCCCAGCTGAATATGCCAATGGTTATGAGCTTTCCGACAAAATTTTAACAGAAAATGCCGTCTTCATCACACCCGGAGGCATTTTTGGTAGTCAAGGAAATGACTACATCCGCACATCTTTATGTGCCCCCATTTCCCTTTTTGAAACAGCTAGTAAGCGCATAAAAACACAGTCGAATGGAATCAAATAAAGTCGTTGGAATTTTAGGTATTGGATTAATTGGTGGTTCCATGGCGCTGGGTTTACGTAAAAGTGGATGGGCCAAAGAGTGTATCGGTATCGATACCAATCGCCCAAACCAAAAAAGAGCTTTGGAATTAGGGTTGATTGATCGTCTATTACCTTTGGATGAAGCGCTACAAGTAATTGATGTCCTCATCATAGCTACTCCTGTGGATAATTTGGTGGAACAATTACCCAAAATTTTGGATCAGTTCCATGAAAAACAAATCGTCATAGAAGTGGGTTCTACCAAAAGTCCCATTTATGAAGCCCTAAAAAATCATCCTAGAAGAAAGCAATTCGTCTCAACTCACCCCATGGCGGGTACGGAATTCTCTGGTCCAGAAGCGGCTATCGATGGACTTTTTGAAGGTAAACGCTGCGTGATTTGTGATCAGGAACTAAGTGACCCGGATGCCGAAAAAACAATAGAGAGTTTATACCAAGACGGTTTACACATGAACCTGATCTATATGGATTCCATCAGTCATGATGTCCATACGGCATATATTTCCCACATTTCCCACATTTGTTCTTTCGCCTTGGCTAATACCGTTTTGGAAAAGGAAAAAGACGAGAAACGTATTTTCGAACTCGCATCTACTGGTTTTGAATCAACCGTTCGTTTGGCCAAGTCGTCCCCAGAAACATGGATTCAGATTTTTCACCAAAATCAAGAAAACTTGATGGACGTGTTGGATGAATACATCAACACACTTTTGAAATATAAAGGATTGATGCTTTCTGGCAGCTATGAAAAACTCAAGGAAGAATTAGCCAAGGCAAATGACATTGGTCGGATTCTAAACCGTAAATAAAATATAAGCTCCAGACTTCTTGCGATGTCTGGAGCATTTTAGTTGTGCTGATGAAAGCATAAAACAAAAGTATTAATAAATAGAACACAGGATTTGAATTTCACAAATTCCTGTTAATTGGCCTTAGGTACTCGATAAGAATAAGGTTTCCAGGTATTATTTTGAGGATTCAAATCAGGAAAAACATGATCTGGATCTATGGTTACTGATTTAATGGGCAAAGTAGTATTGGCCTTAAACTCCCAACTGCCACCACGCTGCCAGATCTCCACGGGGAAAGTATATCGCTCTTTTTTCCCGTCCGATAATTCTACCTCAACGATTCCCGGCATGATCATTTTATCCAAATTCTTGATGGTAATAATGGCACCATTGGTAGGATTTTGCTCCACATACACCACATCACTCACACTTTGATCTAGCTTCCATAATTCAAAAAACCATTGTCTCCAAAACCAAGTTAAATCCTCTCCTGCTCCATCTTCCATGGCATGAAAAAAATCATAAGGAGTAGGGTGCTTAAATGCCCAGTTTTTAATATAATTCTTGAATGCATAGTCAAATCGGTCAGCACCTAAGATTTGTTCACGCAAAATCTTCAATCCAAAACCCGGTTTGTTGTAAGCTTCCCATCCTAAATTTCTTGGCTGAACCACATCGGGAATCGACATGATAGGATCGGCATTTTCTCTAAACATGGGTTTAGCAATTTGATGCATATCAAATTTGCGGTTCTTGTATTCCCCATCGTTGAAAGCATCCGTGGAATAAAAATTGATGAAGGTATTGAATCCTTCATCCATCCAAGGAAACTTGCGCTCATTGGTGCCTACGATCATCGGGAACCAGTTGTGTCCAAATTCATGATCTGTTACTCCCCATAAGGCCGCTGTTTGATCACGGAATCCACAGAAAATAATTCCTGGATATTCCATGCCTGACACGATACCCGCCACGTTAGTAGCTGTTGGATAACTATACTCATACAACCACTTCGAGTAATACTCAATGGATGCCTTCACATATTCCGTAGATCTTCCCCAGGCATTTTTACCATTGGACTCTTCTGGATAAACCGATATCGCCAAAGATTTTTTTCCACTGGGTAAATTGATTCGAGCAGCATCCATGATGAATGATTTCGAAGTAGCAAAAGCCACATCTCGGGCATTTTGACATTTAAATTTCCATGTCAAACGGTCTTTCGCTGGTCGAGAAGCAGGATTTTTCACTTCATCCTCACCACGAATGATAACTGTAGTTTCAGAATTTGCCGCGGCATTCCAACGCTTTAACTGCTCCGCAGTCAATACTTCGGAAGGATTGAGTAATTCCCCCGAACCCACCACTAAATGGGAGGCTGGCACATTGATGGCATATTCGAAATTGCCATATTCTAAATAAAATTCTCCTGCACCTAAATAAGGAAGCACATTCCAACCCTCAATATCATCGTATACACACATGCGCGGAAACCACTGAGCTACTTGAAAAATCATGCCATTTTTGGTCTCTTGCAAGCCCATGCGATCAGATGCATTTTGAGGAGAAGTAAATGAATAAACAATCTTGATTTTAGCCTGTCCTAGTTTTTCTGCCAAAGGTTGTACCAAACGAATTTGCATGCGGGTATCTTCCACGATAAATGGAGTCACTTTTCCATCCACCAATACGCTTTCGATTTTATAGCCTCCATCAAAACCCACATTTCCAAAACGTCCTCCTGAAATAGGTGTAGTTTTACCACCCCGAGATTGTGTATTAAAGGAATTTTGATCCAATTGCAACCAAAGAAAAGTCAATTTGTCTGGAGAATTATTTTTATACGTAATCTCCACATCCCCAGATATTTTCCTAGCCTCCTCATCCAAACTCACCTGAATTTTATAATCGGCGGAGTTTTGCCAATAAGATGGACCTGGGATACCTGCACCTGAACGATAGGGTGAATTGGATTGATAATTCCATAAAGGATGAAATAAGTCGTATGCACTATATGCCGACTTCGTTTGAGCATTTACTGTCAAAGTACAGGTCAACAATAGGCAAGCGTAAGCCAATATTCTTTTCATAAAAATCATACTAGTTTAAGATTCAAATACGGTTAAATTTTCCGTATCCATTAATCGTTTATTTAATCCCAAAGCCTTAGGCACTTCATAGTGATAGAAGAATTTCATGGTATGTAATTTATCCTGATAAAACTCTTTATCTAGGACAGACGGGCTTTCTGCTAAAGCTTTACTGGCCACAGTTCCTTGCTTTAACCACTGCCATGCCACCACAATGAGTCCAAACAATTCCATGTATAAAGTAGAATCCGCTAAAAACAGTTCTGGTTTTCCTTCAGCTGCAATTTTCAGTTTATGCATGGTCACTTGACCTAATTTGGCCACTTCTTTCTCCAATTCTTCCGCATAAGCTTGGATAGTTGTTTGCTTTTTAGCCTCCTCTATGTCCTTTTGAATTAGGTTCACCAATAATTTTAACGCCTTACCTTGATTCGCTGGAATTTCTCTGCCCAATAAGGTTAAACCATGTATGCCGGTAGTTCCTTCGTAAATGGACATAATCCGCACATCGCGGGCCATTTGCTCCAAAGGAAAATCTTCGGTATATCCATAACCGCCCAATACTTGAACTCCCTGATTAACTGCCTGTAAGCCCATTTCGGCAGGATAAGTCTTAGCCACTGGAGTCATTAAATTCAATAAAGTATGGTAGTTTTCAGCTTCCTCTCCCGTCAAACATTTGGAATAGTCTTCCCACATAAAACTTTGGAACAACAATCCCATGGCTCCTTCTACAATGGCCTTTTGGAAATACAACATACGCTGAACATCCGGATGGTTTTTAATCAAAGTTGGAGGTGTTTCTGGGTCTTTATTACTCAATTTACGTCCTTGAGAGCGTTCATTGGCGTATTGTTTGGAGAAATGATAGGCCGCAGAAGCGATGTAAGCGCCTCCCATACCTACTCCCAAACGAGCTTCATTCATCATCTGAAACATGTAGCTTAGTCCCTTGTTCGGCTCACCTACTAAATAACCTATGGAATCACCTTTATCCCCAAAGGATAAATGCAAAGCCGGTGTGCCTTTTTGACCCATTTTATGGTATAAACCTAATGAAGTCACTTCATTGGAAACCCACGTTCCATTTTCTTTTCTACGCTTAGAAACCACAAATAAAGAAATCCCTTTGGTGCCTTTCGGTGCCCCTTCCAAACGAGCTAAAACGAGGTGAATAATATTTTCTGAGAATTGATTATCTCCTCCTGATATAAAAATCTTTTGTCCTTTAATGGCATAAGTCCCATTACCTAAATCCTTAGCTTGGGTAGACACATCATTGAGCGAGCTACCTGCCTGCGGTTCCGTCAAACACATGGTTCCTGTCCAGCGTCCATTCAACATATTGGGCACATATTCTGCCTTTAAAGCTTCAGAACCAAATGAGGCAATTAAGTGGGCTGCTCCATTGGTCAATCCCGTAAACATAACTATGGAATTACTAGCTGCTCCACGGATAAACTCATGAGCTCCTCCTACTGTGCTGGGTAATTGCTGACCTCCTTTTTCATACGAAAAAGTGGACCCTATCATACCCGATTCACCCATTTCTTTGACATATGCCTCCGTGGATGGATGCACATGTACCGTTCCATCAATCAATTCCGCGGGATGTCTATCTGTATCTACAAAATGAGGGCGTAAATAACGTTCAGCGATAGATTCCGCAGAATCTAACACCATATCAAACATATCAGGTGTATAATCCGCAAAATAAGGGTGGGAACACAAGGAACCGAAGTCCAAAACTTCTTTTAAAATAAAGTCGAGATTCCGACGGTCATATTCTTTTGCCATATAGCTACACATTAGAAATCCAAAAATGCAGAAAAAAAATATATTATGCAAGCATACTAGTTTGTGTTTCACCGGGCTGATTCTACAGACCTGTAAGGATTGCCGAAATAAAGGGAAAAATGAATAAAAAAAAACGGTTAATTATCAGTACACGGGTAAGGCCAATCCCACATTGTACGGAATCCAAGCAGCTAAACGGCAATCCCACAAGGGGGAATTTTGATGTCTCAATTTGTTAAAATCGATATAACTAACAAGCTTTTGATAAGATGTAGCGGGAATCCCCTGATACCTATCCACTAACCTGCGTTCTTTCGATTTTCCAGCGACCATAAAATATCCTAATACCTGCCGGTCTGGTCTGTTCAAACAGGTCAAATTCCCGATGATTTGTGCGGGTACCTTATCAAAAATCCCCCCGTCCAAGATCCGCTGGTCTTCCTGGCGTTTCCAGTACAGATAAGTCGCTTTATCTACATGGTAGACCTCCAGCTGTACAAACCATTCCGTAAAATCATCATAGGGGATCGGTACCAGGGGTAAAGCAATTTCCCGTCCATCCAAAAAGGTATCTTCCGTTAATATTGGCTGCGTATTTGGGGTTGCCTGCCAACACTTATTGTAACAAACGGGTACCGGAGCCGGTGGCGGTGGAGGGTTAGGACAAGTTGTCAAAAACTGAATGAAATCTTGGCGTTTAACAAAATAATAATCCTCGGTTCCGCGGGTATCTTGTACACTGGCCTGCAATTTAAAATACATATCCTCTACCTTATCTGCATTCTTATAAGTGGAAGTAAATGACTTCAGCCCAACAGGTAGTGATAGTTGCTGCCAATCCGATGCAATTTCGAGTCCGTCGGCTGTCCTAATTTCCAACCGGTATTTTTTTCCTACCTGACCCAGAAATGTCGCAGGCGCTTGATACATTCCTTTTTGCATCTCCTTTAATGCAGTGATCGACCCGGTTTCATCCACGATCCGTATAGCCGCCCCAGGAATCGGCTGCCCTTGGAATTGTGTGGGATCAAATGGTGAGTAACCTGACGTATAGTTTAAACGAACTGTGTAAGGACCAGCCAAATTTGACATCTCACCATATACAACAAGCGCGTCACTCAAGTTTTCCGTCTTAAAATCCGTTATTTCCGTCTCACAAGAGAACAAACCTAATAAACCGACCAATACCAATAATTTCTTCATTAGAATTTAAAATTATACGTCACGGACGGAATTGCTGCTCCCAACACGGATAATTGATAGGTGCGCGCTTGGTTAATCAAACCAGTTGATGACCTAAAAAAAATCGAATAGGCGTTTTCTCGGGCTAAAAGGTTGTAGATGGAAAAATTCCAACTACCCTGCCATCGTTTAGCTTCCTTCGGTTCAATTGTGAACCCAATATCCAAGCGCATGTAATAAGGTATCCGCTCTTGGTTACGCAATGTGAAACTGGGACTCGAATATCCGTCCAACAAGGGCTGAATGGTTGTATTCGTCAAATAGGAATTACCATTGGAGGATGGAACCAAGCCTGGCCGAGGAAAAATTCCACTTGCATATCCATAATCAAATAAATCATTGAACGCATATACCTTATAGCGGGCATTTGGATAGGTTATCGGCCGGCCGAAAGTATAGGTAAAATTCGCATTAAAAGAGATTCGTTTGGATAAACGATTATTCAACACAAATTTAAAATTGTGCGGCATGTCAAAGTTGGCCGGAAACTCCTTCCCGAAATTGGCCGCCAATTGATTTTCGTTGGCTTCAATCAACCGAAACGAGCGCGCATAGGTATAGGAAATCCAACCTGTCAAACGTTTTCCCCGCGCCTTTTTCAAGAAAAACTCAGCCCCATAGGCACGGCCTTCCCCTACTAATAACTCTGTCTCCACCGTTGGATTCAAATAAATAGCGGCCCCATCGATGTAATCAATAACATGAGATAAACGCTTGTAATATACTTCTGCCGATGCCTCGAAAACTGCGTTTTGTGCATTGCTAAAATTCCTAAAAATCCCGATCGAATATTGATCGGCTACTTGTTGGGGCAAATAAGGATTTGAATTCTTCCAAATATCCACGGGTGATACTGCCATGGTATTGGACAACAAATGCATAAACTGCTGCATGCGGTTAAAACCCATTTTAATGGACGTATTGGTGTCCAATTTTATGGCGAATGACAATCGCGGTTCAAAGCCTCCGTAAGATTGTATTACATCGTTTGACAGAAAGCCTAAAGTGTCTGTAATTGCGTTTATGGCACGGGGTAAACCTGGTTTATAGCGATAAAACTGCTGCGGACCGCGTAATTGATAATAAGCATACCTTAAGCCAACATCCAGACTGAACCGCTTATTAATCTGCAGGTTATGCCCAAGGTATACAGACATTTCACGCGAATATTCCGCTTGCATGGGAAAAGTATTCACAACAGAATTGTTTGTACTAGGCTGAAAAGTTCCGGCATCATTCCGGTAAGCTGTAAATTCTACTCCAAGATCACCCCGTCCCCACTTTTTCAAATCAAGGCTTAGATCTTCCCGCAGGGTCTTTTGAGCAATCGACGGTCGCCAAATAAACTCATAGCCTGATTTCAATCCCTCAATACCATAAGCATATTCACTCGCAAAGGCAGTGAAATGATGTGACCAATTTCGCCATAAGGCAACATGTTGAAAGCTTAAGGTCTTGGTTTGCCAAGCATACAAAGTATCTGCCGCAAATTTGAAACCGTCATTACTAACATAAGCAGATAAGGACAAACGCTGGTTTCTACCAATGCGGTGCGTCAATTTGACATTAACATCGTAAAAATTGGCTTTACTTTTTTGAAGTGCTGGATTGGGAAAATAACCCAAATAAAAATCTGACAGCGACCCTCGGGCACCCAAAATCAAGGACGTTTTCCCCTTACTCAATGGCCCATCTACTAACAGTCGACTGGAAATGGGACTAATTCCCCCTTGAATTTGCCATTTTTCAAAATCACCTTCCTTCATGCGCACATCTAACACGGATGAAGCACGACCTCCATACTTACTTGGAATTCCTCCTTTGTACAAACTCAAATCTTGCACCATGTCGGCATTAAAACTCGTAAAAAAACCAAATAAATGGGAAGTATTAAACAGCGGCACTCCATCTAGCAAGACCAAATTTTGGTCCACGTTACCACCTCGCACATTAAAGCCGGAAGCCCCCTCTCCCACGGTTGAGACACCGGGAAGCAACATGATGCTTCGAATCACATCTGCCTCTCCCATCAAATTGGGCAATTTTTTCAGCGTCTTACTCGTCATCTTTTCCACCCCCATCAAGGTTCTGCTCACATTGGCATCTGACTTCTCCTCCGATATGACCACTTCATCTAACATTTGTTCCGACTTCTCTAAATAAACCGATATACGGACATTTTCTTTTAAGTCAATTTTACCCGATTTAAATTTATACCCAAGGCTGCGAAAAACCGCTTGGTAGGAACGGGCGGGCAGTGTGAGTGAAAAATACCCGGAAGAATCCGTTTTTGTACCAATTGTAAGACCCGAAAACAGGACAGAAGCTCCTTCTAAAGGAGTCTTCGTTTCGATATCTTGGATAGTTCCGGAAAAAATAAAATAACCTTTTTTTTGACCCAAGGTGGCGAAGGACAATAGGAAACAATACACAAGCAAGACCTGTTTCATCGTTTCTGATTGCGTAAAATTAAAACTCCTTTTGCCTGCTTCCAGGCAGGATCAAAACTACCTTCAGGGAATTTAGCTACGGCATGACTGCCCAAGGCAATATCCACATCGCCATCGCCATCTAGATCGCCCATATCCATCACCGACCAGCGGCCAAGATGCTGAATGGGTAAACTCTTAGCCTGCCAAGTGGTACCTGAATTTTCCCAATATAGAAATCCTTCTTCACCACGTTTCTGAACATCCGGAAAAAGGGCAATAGAAACGAAGTCTTGATCTCCATCCATATCAAAATCAGCTGCCAATACTTTCGTGGCGCCATTTTGAGGATAAAAAGCGCGCTGTTTAAACTGAAAGTTTCCTTGATTGGTGAATACATAAATGCCATGATAAGGTTTCAAAATCGTAGAAAAATCGGCATTATCTCCTGCTGTACATACAATATCCCAATCCCCATCTTGATCTAAATCCGCTATATCAAATGAACTAGTACCGTAAATGGGAGGAAAACGCAAAAGAATTTTACGACTAAACTGTAGTTTGCCTTGGTTCAAATACAGGATAATCCGCTCATCTCCTTGAGCAAACAAGGCCAACATATCCTGTTTTCCATCTTGGTTAAAATCCTTCACGATAACACGGGTAGCCCCTGTCTGCGCCTCCACCACTTGTTGTACCCAAGTTCCTGCTTTACCTTTTTTCCAAATGGATAAGCCTCCCACTTGAAAGCCAAATTCACAAGAAACCAACTCCTGACCAGAATCTTCATCCATATTGGCGGAAATCACTTGCAATGGACGATTCAAATTTTTCAAATCCTGCTGATTCATTTGCGTGTTGGTCGACGTCAATGTCACCGAATGGCTAACACCATTCACTTCTGGATTAGCCTGAGTGGTAGTTCCGATGTAAGTAAAACGGTATTTTCCTCGACTGCCCTCTACATGGGTTAAGGCATTTTGGTCTTTCCATTGCTGAATGGCTTTCCCTTGTTTGTCCAATAACCAAATGATCCGATTCGACTGATCTCCGGCAATGATCTGTCGACTTGCCTCATCTATTTTAATGGCCGTGAAATTAGGAAAAGTGCCTCCATCCAATTTCACAGGCAAATCCTCCACGCTAAACAAGTTTTCTAACGGCGCTATGGGGCTAGTCTTCGTTTCAGGAAATTTAGCAGGTGATTCTGCTAAATAATAGGCTTTAATCTTGTCCCAATCATCGTCGGAAATGAGTGCTTGAGGAGATTTCAATATGGCATAATCCGATAAAGGTTTCTGCAATTGATCAATTTCTTTCTGAACCCCCATAAGCGTCCCCATGTAGGGCAATGTGCTGTATTTCCAAACATTGTTAGGCAATATACCCGGGCTTGGTAAAGCGTGGCAAGTAGCACAATGCTGCTGTGCCAAGGCCTTTCCTTCGGCCACTTGAGTATCTTGGCAACTCCAAGTAAAAAGTGAAATACTGGCTATAGACAGCCATAGCAAGACAGCTAAGCCTAGGGGCAAATAACTGGAAATATGAAGCTTCTCTTGGTTTAGCTCCATGGTTTATTTTAGCTTTTTAAATACTTGTAATTGATCGTTATTCCGACTAACCAAATATAAAATCCCCTTGGCCATTTTGATTTGCTTGATATCTCGTATGTCTCCTTCTAAGAGTAATCCTGTATTGGTGGGAATTAACGGGCTAAAGTCTCCATGACCATTTCCTGCTAAAATAAGTCCAAAGAAAGCATCATATCGAGCTTGATACATCGAGGCTCCATTAAAATTTCCTCCAATAATTACGTCTAAATTTCCATCCTGATTGACGTCCTCCGTCTTTAGTACCATGATTTTGGATACTTGTGCCAAGCTAGGTAAATCCTTTCTTTTAAATTTACCTCCACCTAGATTTTCCACGTAAATGGATTCAAAAGTATTGATTCGTTTTTCTAGGGCGCCTTCCAATTCCTCCTTTTCAAATAGTTTATCAATAGGTAAACCAGCAAATTTCTTGTAATCAGTAAAGCGTTTATTGATAATACTTGGAATCTGTTTTCCCAATTCATCTTTACTATTGATGGGATACCAAGTATCTTTCCCTGCTCGGTTATAAGCTACAATATGTTCTTTGGTATCATTATGGTCAATATCCTTGATTAACATTTTCAGCTCACCGCCCGGATCTCTCCTTAGCTTGGTATTTGTTCCCAAATTACCCACCACTAAATCCATATCTCCATCTTTGTCAAAATCCCCTATGCTTAAACCTCCCCAAAAACCCGTCAATTCTGATAATTCATTTTCTGCCAAATTCAATTTTCCTTTGTCTTTATAGAACATTTTGATGGGCATCCAATCTCCAATGACTACCAAATCCTGATCCCGATCATTGTCTAAGTCTACCCAAACAGCATCGCTAATCATACCCGCCTCCCTAAGCTCAGGCGCTAGGAACTGTGTTTTGTCTGTAAATTTACCTTTACCATCATTAATCAATAAATAAGATTTGGGAGAAAGTCCATACTGATAAGCCAATACTCTGCCTCCTACAAACAAATCCGTATCCCCATCACGGTCATAGTCGATAGGTCGAACTACTGATTTATTATCAAACATGGGTGGTAAAGCCGCCAAATTATGCGTGAAGTTTCCTTTCCCGTCATTGATGTACAAGCGATCAAATTGCTCTGGCATGTTGTCATAAAACTCATTTCCTCCACTGACCACGTACAAATCTTGATCTTTGTCGCCATCAGCATCAAAAAACAAAGCATCCACATCCTCTTGCAAAGAATCTGCTAAAAATGCTGTTTGTTTTGATAACACAAATCCGGTACTTTTTTGAAGGTATAATTGCCCAGCTTGGTATTTTGCTCCTCCCACATAAAAGTCTTCTAATCCATCTCCATTGACATCACCAAGTGCTAATTTAGGTCCCTCGATGGACACTTTGAAAGGAATTAATAATTCACGGTTAAAGTCGAAATAGGTATTTTCTTGATGCTTGTAAGGAATATTCATAACCTTACTCAGCTCTTCAAAAAGGGGCTTGGCCTTGGTCACAAATGAAAAATCTTTTACCCAGGTAGTCGCATTTTTTTGTTCGACTGTCAAGGTCGCATTAATGCTTGGTTTCGTCAAGATTTGCATCTTTTCGTTCTCCCAAATCACCAAAACGGAGTCAATCTGGGTTTGTTTTCCTATTCCAAATAACAAACTAGGCTCCACCGAACTCATGAATCCTCGAGTGGCCACTAATTGTTGTAATTGCTGCCCATCCTTCGTTTTTAGAATAACTTTAGCTCCTATCCCAAAGGTATTTTTATCTGAACCTTTGAATTTAATTTTGATGTAATTATGCTTCAATAACTGACGGGCATTATTTTGGTAGATCCCCGCTGCTTCATTGAGATTATTGGTGATTAAATCTAAGTCTCCATCATTATCCAAATCCGCATAGGAACTACCATTGGAAATACCTGCGGCCTCAAATCCCCAAGCTTGGGATTTATCCTTAAAACGTAAATCTTTGGAACCTTGGAAAAGATAATTATGCCACTTTCCGCTGGGCATTAAATCAATGGCCTTTTGATCCAACTGATGAGAAGTGGGTAAACCGTAATGCAAGGAATCCCCTATGACAAACTTCAAGTAATCTAAGTCATTTGGTCGACGTAAAATACCATTGGAAACAAAGATGTCTTTGATCCCATCCCCATCGTAATCGGCCATCAAAGTACTCCAAGACCAGTCGGTAGCTGCCACCCCTGAAGATACAGCTACATCACTAAATTTCTCTCCACCCATGTTCAGTTGCAAGCAGTTGCGACTGTACTGATTAAAATAGCCAAACTGCAATTTGTATAAATAGATATCCAGAGGATCTTCTCCTACGGAAGATTTTTCTACCTTTTCATCTTCTGGGTACATATCCAAGGTCATAATATCTTGGTATCCGTCGTTATTGATATCTGCAATATCTGAACCCATAGAAAAGCGACTCAAGTGCTTAAAATGCTCTTTAATGCCCTCATGAAATGTGCCATTTTTCTGGTTGATGTAGTAATAATCATCTTCATGAAAATCATTACTCACATATATATCCATCCAACCATCATTGTTCAAATCAGCTACCGATATTCCCAAACCATAGCCCATGGCTGCTTGGTAAATTCCCGCTTCTTTGGACACATCCACAAAACGCCCACCATCGTTTCTGTATAGGTAATCCCCCGCTTCATTGTCTTTCAACATACGGGTATTGACACGGTCATAGGAGCGGGTATTATGCACGGCATGGTTCAACAAATAACAATCTAAATCGCCGTCTTTATCGTAGTCAAAAAAGGCCGCTTGGGTAGAAAATCCAGTAAAATCCAAACCAACCTGACTAGCCTTTTCCGTAAATGTTAAATCCCCGTTATTGATGTATAATTCATTGGAACCTTCCATTCCTTTGAAATTACCTACGGCACAGACATATATATCCAACAAACCATCTCCATTGACATCGGCCATGGTTACACCCGTTTTCCAATCGGAGAATCCTTCAATGCCTGCCTTTTGAGAGATATCCTCAAACTGCATGTTGCCTTTGTTCAAATACAATTTGTTTTTCCCTTGATTTGAAACAAAAAACAGGTCAACCAAACCATCATTATTGATGTCGCCAGATGACACCCCACCCCCATTATAAAAATAGAGGTAGTCTAAAATATTAAAATCTTTGGTTTCAGTAATTTGATTGATGAAATCGATTTTCGTTTGTTGAGCATCTAATTTCTCAAACAGCACAACATCGGAGTCATTCGTCCGACAAGCAAACAAGATACATGATAAAAAAAGGGCTACTAGGGCTTTATTCACTACTTTCATGTAAAAAAAACAGATCATTTATTCCATTGAAACAACTGAGCTGCTTCATTGTTTTTGGCTAAAACCAGTAAGGTTCCTTGTTTTGCCGATTTAATTTTGGCCATATTCCGAACCTGACCTATGGTCCTAAATCCAGAATCTTTGGATGTAAGCACATCGAATTTACCTTGACCTTTTCCTGCTAGTAAAAGGCCATAGTTAGCATCAAACCTCCCCCACTCGGGAAGTGTATCAAAAAAGTTTCCGGCTAAGAGGATGTCCAATTTCCCATCTTGATTAAAGTCGCCTGTTTCAATGGCCTTGATGGGTGAAAACTGGGCTTCCACAGGCATAGCAACAAGCGTAAAATGGCCTTTCCCATCGTTGATCATAAAAGAAGATGAGGTGGTGGTAATTTGTTTGGTCACCATACCTTGTCGCTGATCTTCATCAAACAATTCTTCTATGGTCTTATTGGCAAAATCTTTATACTTGATAAACTTCTTTTTAATCATCGGTAAGGCGCGCTGAATCTCCCCTTTAAGCACCATGGGATAAGTATTCCCATCTTCTGTGATACAAGAAATGATTTGTTCATAGCTCCCGTTTTTGTCAAAATCATTTACATGCAAAAAGGCTGGTTTCTCTACTGTGGCTTTAATCTTAGAGTTCAATCCCAAATTCCCTACGATTAAATCCATATCTCCATCGCCATCAATATCCGCGGACTTCATGGAACTCCATAAACCTTCAGAGCCTTTCACATCTTCCATCAAGGTAAGCTGTCTTCCTCGTTCATTTTTAAATACTTTAATGGCACCCCAATCTTGAGCAACCACTAAGTCCAAATAATGATCTCCATTAACGTCCACCCATTCGGCATCGGTAACCATACCCAGCGCAGATACATTTGGCATATAACGCTTACTTTGATTTTTAAATCCCCCTGTGCCATCATTGACATACAAATTACTCACAGGATTCAAGCCATATTTAGTGGAAAGCATGCGAGAACCTACAAATAAATCGAGGTCTCCATCTTGGTCAAAATCTCCAGCAGCCACAGATGACCCATTTTCATAAATCGCTGGAAAGCGAGTATCTCGTTTAAACTGTCCTTTACCGTCGTTTAAATACAATAAATCATGCAATTCAGGAGCATTGATCTCAAATTCATTACTACCTGTTACCACAAACAAGTCTAAGTCGCCATCCTTATCGGCATCAAAAAATAGAGCATCCGTATTTTCCGTGGTTCGGTCAAAAGCAAAATCTGCTTGTGAAGACTCTTTAAAAGTACCAGAAGCTTGTTGGATAAATAGTTTTTTATCTTGTCCGGCCGCTCCACCTAAATATAGATCATCCAATCCATCACCGTTCACATCACCCACTGCCATGGCTGGCCCCATGGTAGAAAATTTTTGCTTCAATAAAACATCTCGATCGTAATCGTTGAAAATACTTTCTTGATGTACGTAATTTAGTTTTCCGGAAGTCACATCAGCAAAAAGCATGTGTCTATGACTCGCCTTCATAGACCACTTATTCTTCGCTGCGGATTGATTCAAAACGATTAATTGATCTACTTTCACTTGTTTGATCACTTGATATGAATCATCGGGCCAAACTATTTTCAGGGAATCAATTTTTGCTTGATCGCCTAAACCAAACACCATTTGATGATCACAGGACGACTGAAAGCCTCGGTTTGGCATTTGCTGCAAAATTTTGGTTTGGCCTTGCTGGTAAACTGTCACAGTAGAACCAATTCCATTTAAATTTTTTGCTTTCCCTTTTAGGGCAACACGTAAAAAATGATGCTTCAGCTTTTCGGTCGACTTATTTTTGTAAACAGATAAAGGGGCATTGACATTATTCACCACCAAATCCAAATCCCCATCATTATCCAAATCCCCGTAGGCAGAGCCATTGGAAAAGCCAGGTCCTTCAAGGCCCCAGGATTTCACTTGGTTGGTGAATTTCAGATCACCTTGATTTTGGTAGGCATAATTGGGAATGGGAACCGAAGAAATCTTATCGGTAAATTCTTTATAATCAAATTTCTTCCCATTCAGCATTTGTTGCATGGTATTTCGGTCTCCCAAAAAGTCGACAAAATCTTGATCAGTTAAATCTTTGGCAATTCCATTAGCCACAAAAATATCTTTTTTACCATCATTGTCCATATCAAAAATCAAAGCTCCCCAGCTCCAATCCGTGGCATGGATTCCAGCCAGTTGTCCTATTTCACTGAAAGTGCCATCCCCATTATTTAAATGCAGGTTATTCCGCATGTATTGATGCCAAAAACCTTGCTTCAGCTTCAATTCCATGAGGTTATAGCCTTCAAAAATACTGGTAGTTTTTAAGCGTCGATCATCCCCAGGCAACATATCAGTAACGAAAATATCCAGGTTACCATCGTCATTGATATCAGCAATATCAGCCCCCATGGAGCTTAAGCTAATGTGGGGCATCGACTTCTCCAATTCTTCTTTGAAAGTACCATCATGTTGATTGATATATAAATAATCCCTTTCATAGAAGTCATTAGAAATATAAATATCTGGCCAATTGTCATTGTTGACATCGCCGATCGTGATTCCTAATCCAAAACCAATCAAACTTCCGTAAATTCCAGCTTCTTCTGAAACATCGGTGAATTTGATCTGACCCTCACTATCATTTCTGAATAGTTTATCTCCTCCTAATTTATCGCGTTGTTCACGCAAATTCATATACCCTAATTTACCAATAGGGGTAAAGCTATTGTTGAGCAAATACATGTCTAAATCTCCATCGCGGTCATAATCAAAAAATGCCGCATGGGTAGAAAACCCACCATCTTCCAATCCTGCCTCTTTGGCTATTTCCTTGTACTGAGGAATCCCCGCTTTAATGCCTTGGTTGAGATAAAGCTGATTCCCACGTTGATCGCGTGAGCCTGAATTACACACATAAATATCCATCAGGCCATCGCCATTGATATCAGCAAATGTGACACCTGTGGACCAAAATTTCTTTCCGGTAATTCCTGCTTTCTGAGAAATATCCTCAAAATGCATATGGCCTTTGTTGAGGTACAATTTATTCTCCTCAAAATTGGATGTCACAAATACATCAGACAATCCATCGTTGTTGACATCCCCAATGGCAACGCCTCCACCATTATAAAAATTTCGATAGTTAAAGATATTGAAGTCTTTTCTATCCAAACTTCGATTGACAAAATCTATCCCGGTTTCGGAAGCAGGTAGTTCTTCGAAAAGCGTGTCTTCTTTTGTAGAACAAGAAAACAGGACGATTAATAAAGAAAAAACCAGGAAAAACTGCTTCATGCTTAAGGATTTCTAATTAGGGCTGCAAATTACAAAGGGAATAGACAGAATAAAATAAAAAGGCAGAACCAGGGGCTCTGCCTTTTTATCATCAAATAATCAATTAATACCCAGGGTTTTGTTTCAACAATGGGTTCGCGTCAATACGTGGTTGAGGTATTGGGAATAATTCACGCGATTTATCCGTTACTTTCATGAATTTACGTACTTGGGAGAAAGTCCCGAAACGAATCATATCGTTACGTCTCCATCCTTCCCAAGCAAACTCTCGTCCACGCTCAGCTAAAATATCTTCTGCTGTAATCGCTTTTAATGGATCCACCCCAGAACGAGTTCTGATGGTATTCACATCCGCTAATGCTTGAGCGGTATTTCCTAAACGGAAAGCTGCTTCAGCGCGCATCATGATAGCATCTGCCAAACGGAAAACTACGTAGTCATTCGACTGGTCTCCATTCGGGTTGTTACGTTGAATCTCATATTTCTGAGAACGAATACCCGCAATTTGGAATTCAGGATCAGCATCTGTCATTTGATCTTTTTGGAAATCAGCAACGAAAGCCAATGGATTACCTTTAGCGTCTGTTAAAGGAGCTCCAGATGCAGCAAATTGCTGACCTTTGATCCACATCGATTGACGTAAATCCTTGGATTCAAAAGAGTTATAAAAATCAGCTAAGGTACAGAAACCATTCCAAGGTGAGTTACCTAAGCCATATGTCTGCTGATTAGCATAGTGTAAGGTTCTCATTTGGAAGTTCATACCACCTGCTTTGAAACTATCGAAAGGAATAGTCCAAATATTCTCTCCTGAACCTTGGTTCTGAACGATGAAGTTAGACACCGTAGAAGAAGACAAGCTGAAGTTATTGGAAGATTTGATTACTGCATCAGCTGCATTGTAAGCACCTTGCCAGTCTGCCGTTCCTGAATAAACAGCAGCGTTCAACTTCAACTTAGCTAATAACATGGTAGCTGCATCTTTCGTCATACGTGAATATGCCTTACCAGCTACTAAGTTAGGAATCGATGATTCTAACTCTGATTTGATGAAAGCATAAACTTGAGCACGTGGCTTGGTATCACTTTTCGAAGTAGGATCCGTGATGATAGGCACATTACCAAATGCATCAATAGCCATGAAGTAATAGAAAGCACGGATAGCACGAAGCTCATCCACCGCTTTCTGGTTTGTTTTTACTACTGGAATCAATTGATTTACTTGAGAAATGTTACCAAAAATGAATCCCCACATACCGTTGATAGGACCATGTTGAGGAGTCCAAGTATGACGAGAATAAGCTAACCAGTCTCCACCATCGTACCAGTCACCACCACGGGTTGGTACAATTAACTCATCTGAAGACGCTTCACTTGGGTTGAACCAATCCCAAGTAATACCTCTCAAACCCCCATAAGCAGGTCCAAGTGCCGCCGCAATCTGTGCATCCGTTTTCAAGAATTGATCTGCCGGAATAGCATCATACACTGGCTCAGTTAAATCTGTACAAGACGATAGGGCTAACGATGAAATCACACCTACTGAAAGTACTTTATATATGTATTTTTTCATATTTCAATGATATTAATTAATGTCTATAACTAATCTATATGTATGTCTAGAACGTAAGATTAATACCCGCAGTTAAGGCACGAGTTTTGTAATACGTCTCACGAACATCAATTCCTGGAGCAGCAGAACCAATAGATAATGCTTGACTAACCTCAGGATCTACACCAGTATAACTAGTGAATACAGCTAAATTATTACCTGCTATATAAATACGGGCTCTTTTAAATACTCCTTTCACGGGTAAAGTATAACCTAAAGAAGCATTGTTAATACGGAAGAAATCACCTGACTCTACATAATAGTCCATTGGGATAGTACGCTCATCATTGATTACCGAAGTTAAAGCGGTTTTCAAAGCACCTGATTCAGCGATACGTCCATCTTGACGACCTAATAACAAGGCATTGGTATTAACGATTTTCGCACCTAGTTGACTGGTTACTTGGAACTGGAAGTCAAATGCTTTGTAACGAACGTTCGTTGTGATACCTCCCACAAAAGTAGGGTTAGGATTTCCTAAATACGTTCTATCTTTTGCGTTTGGATCTACCACACCGTCGCCATTTAAGTCTTGGAATACGTATTTACCATTTTCAATCTTAGCTACCTTAGCTCCATAAAACTCTCCCACTGGGTGACCAGCTTGTAAAACAGAGAAGTTAACCGCTGATGTACCACGGATAAAGCTACCCAAAGAAGTAGATAAGAATACTTGGTCTGGTGCCGCAAACTGATCATTTCTTAAGCTAACAATTTCATTCTGATTGAATGAACCTGCCAAAGTCGAGTAAATAGACCATTCTCCTTTGTCAATCCACTGATAAGTTAAGGTTAACTCAACACCACGGTTTTGCATCGTTCCGATGTTTGCTAACATAGATGGATATACATATCCTTGCTCTTGTGGTACGTTTACGGTGTATAACATGTCTTTTGTTTGACGCGTATACCAGTCCAATGAACCCGTTAACTTTCCTTTGTAAATAGAGAAGTCAATACCTGCTCCATAGTTTTCGTTCACCTCCCATTTCAAGTTTGGATTTGGGTTAGATTGAATCGCATAAGCTGGCAAGAAGTCATCCGCTGCTCCGTCATAGTAAGAACCAGAAGCTCCGTAGAATGATTTAGATAACAATGGGCGAATACCCTCTGAGTTACCCGTTCTACCCCAGCTAGCACGAATCTTCATGTTATCCAACGTAGATGAACCTTTCAAGAAATCTTCCTCACTGACAGCCCAACCCACAGATACAGATGGGAAAAGTCCCCATTTATTGTTATCTCCGAATTTAGTAGAACCATCACGACGCATATTCACCGTCGCGAAATACTTATTCATTAAGCTATATTGAGCACGAGCTAAAAAAGAAACCAATTTGTACTCATTCTTGTAAGAACCTAATAAGTTCGGGTTGGAACGAATACCTAAACCTGCTCCCAAATTGTTCGCTTCAAATGCATCTGTTAAGAAATTATTGTTAGATGCACCAAAACCATCATTAACTACATCTTGATACGTATAACCAGCTAAAACAACCAAGTTAGATACATCATTCAATTTCTTGGTGTAGTTCAAAGTAGCTTCGAATTGCTGATCAGTAACAGAGTTCAAGAATCTTTGAGCTGAGTTTCCTCCCACAGTTAACAATAAGTTACCTGGAGTAGAACGAGCAAATGCAGAGTTATCAGCTGTTTGAGTACGTAATGTACCCGACACGTTGAATACTAAACCTGGAGTAATGGTATAAGCTGCTTGTGCATTGAATAAAAAGTCATGCAAACGTTGCTTGTTCGATCTGTTTTCCAAGGTAGCCAATGGGTTGAAGTTGGCAAATGTTCCAGGAATCTGAAAATAAGTGCCATCTGGATTGTACACTGGATCTGTTGGACGCATGTTCATCGCAAAACCAACAGCACGGTTGTCTGTAAATTGACCATCCGTTTGAGAAGCAGACATATTGAACTTCATGTTCAATTTTCCGTCAATGGCTTTTGCATCTAAGTTCAAACGACCCGTTAAACGTTTTTTACCTGATCCAATCAAGGTACCGATTTGGTCTAAATAACCTAAAGAAGCACGATACGCTAAATTTTCTGATCCACCAGAAACACCTAAGTTATGGTTTTGAGAAACTGAATTACGAGTGATTACTTCTAACCAATCTGTATTAGCTCCACGATCATCAAAATTTTGATTGTATTTCTTAGCAGCAGCACGGAATTCAGCCCCGTTCAACAACTGTGGACGCTGAGAAATCGATTCGCTACCTACGTAGGTAGAATAATCAACTGTAGGAATACCTGATTTACCACGTTTTGTATTGATCAAGATAACACCGTTAGCTCCACGAGAACCATAAATAGCCGCCGCAGATGCATCACGTAACACGTCCATCGAAGCGATATCTTCTGGAGCAATGTTTTCAATAGGTGCACCAATCACACCGTCAATCACATATAAAGGCTCAGAACCTGCGTTCAATGAACCTGTACCTCTCAAACGTACTGTTGGCCGAGCATTAGGATCACCACTAGATTGAGTAATCACCAAACCTGCCACCTTACCTTGAGCAGCTGCTAAAGGGTTCGTTACAACCCCCGCATTAAAATCTCTAGCTCCTAAACTAGTAACTGTTCCAGAAATTTCTTTTCTTTTTTGAGTACCGTAACCTACTACAACTACCTCCTCCAAGGATCTAGCTTCTTGAGAAAGCTTTACCTCCAATACTGACTTTCCTGCAACAGGAACCTCTTTTGCAGAATAACCTACAAAAGAAAATACCAAAGTCGCATTGGACGCAGCATTAATTTTGAAGTTACCATTAACATCTGTTTGAGCACCTTTGGTGGTACCTTTAATCAAAACAGACACGCCGGGAATTCCTGAGCCATCACTGGCATCAGTTACTTTCCCTGAAACTGCATCTTGAGCGTAAGAACTCAAGGACATTAATAGTGCAAATGCAACACCAAAAACCTGTAAAAGGCTAAGCTTGCATGCACCTGATCGCACTAGGCGACCCACTCTTTTGTAAGAATGCATCATAGGTGAATAATTAAGGGTTTAAAATGATAAATGATTCTGTAACCTAGAACAACCTTCAGATTATTGGATTTGTTTTGGAATGTTTGAACACCCGGGGTAAGCTGGCAATAATGGTTCGTGTTGTTTCTAAATTATTACAAAAAAACTAAGAATAAATGAGAAAAAAAATGATTAAACGGTAAAAGGTAGAATAATTCGACAAAAAAATAGGATAATAAAAATAGCCTTCGGCCTTTAAGAAGAAATTAACACCCTCTAAAAAATGGGTATACTAAGCCTATTTTGAACATTTCATGGCTGGCCATAGTGAAAATAAAACGCCAAATGCCCTAAAAGACCTATGCTATTTATTTATACTCATTTAAAAAAAATGACTAAAAAGACTCTTAGATTTCGTCCTTTTAATAGATCAGCAAGCCCTAAATTACTTTCGGTATATACTATATGATGGAGAATTTTAATCCTCTGGCACTGGATCATAACCACTTCCGCCCCAGGGATGACAACGGGCTATGCGCTTGGCCGCCAATTTACTTCCTTTCCAAATTCCGTGTTTAATTAATGCTTGTTTAGCATATTCAGAACAAGTGGGAGTATAACGACAAGCATTGGGCAAAAAGGGAGAAATCATTCCTTGGTAAAGTCGAAGGAGCAATAACATGAAATGGCGTATGAGGTTCGAAATAATTCCCATTTTGATCAATGATTTCCCAAAATAAGTCTTTTTAATCAATTTTATTGGTTTTTACCGCATTTGAGTTGAATTAACTATACATTTCTACTATATTGTGAAGCATAAAAAGACCCATACGTTCATGAAATTGAATCTCCCCAAATCCATCTTTTTATTCTCACTAAGTGCATTTATTGGGATTCTGTCTTGTTCTCATCAGCCAGAACACCTTTTTGAGTTCAGTTCTGCCTCGGAAAAAAGAAATGATAGCATTGCGTCCTTATATAATCCATCGGTAGCTAAGCAGAAGGCCGTTAAACTAGATACCTTTTTTCAAAAACTTCATTCCAAAACAGGTTTCAATGGGGTGGTACTCGTATCGCAATACGGTAAAATCATATACAAAAAAGCATTTGGCTTCGCCAATTACTTCACCAAAAACCCGCTAACCACCCAAACTCATTTTCAGTTGGCCTCCGTTTCCAAGCAGTTTACTGCAGTGGCCATCATGCAATTGAAGGAAAAAAACCAACTTAATTACGACGATCCTATCTACAAGCATGTCCCTGGTTTTCCCTATGATTCCAGCTTAACCATCCGTAGTTTATTAACTCACCGCTCTGGTTTACCCAATTATGCCTATTGCCTAGATAAATTTTACGATAAAAAAAGTCCACTGACCAATAAAATGGTTGTCGACATGATGATTCGCTTAAAACCCAGAATCGACTATCGCCCGAATGCGAAATTTAGCTACAACAATACCAATTACTTATTACTAGCGTATATCGTGGAGCGTTTAAGCGGGGAGGATTTCCGGGGATATTTGAAGAAACATATTTTTGAACCTGCAGGGATGCATAATAGCTTTGTGTATGACCCCATGCATCCAGAAATGTTAAAAACGGCTGCTACTGGATATTCCCCCAGAAGAGGCCAACCTGCTGTGGTCGGATTTGACCACCTAGATGGCGTAGTGGGAGATAAAGGAATTTATTCGACAGTGGATGATATGCATCACTGGGATATGGCTTTAAATGAGGAGTCCCTCGTTAAATTAAGTACCTTGGAAGAAGCTTTTTCTCCGCAACACCGTACGCCCAATATACTACCTAAAAACTATGGATTCGGTTGGAGATTAACTCAATTAGATAATGGAGAATGGCTTACCTACCATACAGGCTGGTGGCATGGTTTTAAAAATTATTATTTACACAATGCCAAAGACAATTCTGCCATCATCATTTTAGGTAATATGGCCAACCATTCTTTGGGGAAAGTAAACATCGTTCAATCGATTCTATATCCTGAAAAAACAGCTTTGTTTATGAAAGGCGAGGCTCTTCCCATGGAATTTACAGGGGGCATATAATTAAATTCGACAAAATCATGAAAATCAAAACTACTTTAATCACTTGTCTAGCCTTCCTATGTTTCAGTACGTTGGCCTGGGCACAAGACGATGATGCCATTAAAAGCACAGTCAATGCCTATTTAGATGGCATAACCAAAGGAGATACGGCTTTATTAGGTAAAGCATTTCACCCAACAGCCATTTTACGAACTTTCAATGCTAGCACAGGTAAAATCCAAGATTTTCCCGTAAGAAACTTCATCCGGAATACTCCCGCTGGTGGAGCTAAAGCTACGACAAAATTAGTGGCCTATTCCTATGCAGGCATTTCAGCTACAGCCACGGTTGAATTAGAATTCCAAGATTTCAAATACATCGATTTATTGAGTTTATTGAAAGTTAATGATGAATGGAAAATTGTATGCCGTGTATTCAGTCGGGTAGATAATGGCGTACAACTAAAAGGATCAGCGGGAATAGCTGCCGCCAAAACTCCCGCTACTACCAACAAGAAAGTGGTTAAGCCGAAAAAGGATGATGGCTGGTAAACTAATTTTACTCCATAAAAAAGGTCTGAAAAAATTCAGACCTTTTTTTATTTGTATCAACGTAGAATCTACCAATAGATAGGTCCCTTACCTAAGTACTTCTCAACAATCGGCTCATAATATGGCTTCAACTCATTGTAATCAGGCACTTTAGGTGATTTGGTATACAAATCATATTTATTGAAATCCTTAATCCAGTCTAAGTATTTCTCATCCTCAGCATTCATAAACTGCTTATAAGCACCACCCGTATGCCAAGGATAGAATGAGTGATAACGAATCATCACCATACCTGCATGAGGGATTTTATTGTCTTTATGGTTTTTTAACACTTGGTAAAGGTATTCATCATGCCCCCAAGCTAATTCCAAATTATCTAATCCGCAGCCTGGAGCATAAACACCTAAATCTGTATTGTATAAATCTACCAATGAATCAGGATTCAAGGCATTGAACTCGGGATATACACAAGAATCTGGGAATTTACAGCCTACTGCAAAAACATCTCCTACTAGTCCCCATTGCTCTGATTGAGAAGTACCATCTTCATCACTACCGAATAAATACATGGCTTTACCCAAGTCATGAATCAATCCTACTAATTGCATCCAATCCGGACGACCCTCAGCACGAAGACCTTCGGCTGTTTGCAATAAATGTATCACATTGGGAAGATTTAAATCTGGATCACTAACGTCCACTAAGGCATTTAAACGCTCCATCATTTCCCATAAATCCATTGGACGTTCAAAAGTCAAATACTTTTTCTTCATCTTCTGAACATAATCATAGGTTTGGCGCGAACGCATCTTTCTATAATGCTCTTTTACGGCAGCAGTAATATCTCCCTGCTCGTAATTTCTAAATTCACTTTTATCCTTGGCAATAGTAGTTTCCATGGTGATCTAAATAATTTGCTATACAAATTACTAACTAAGATTTTAAAAATAAAAATTAGGGGTGTATAACTGATAAAATAATCGCACTGATTAACATCAGTATTCCGAGGATAAAAAATACATTAGGACTCAAAACAGGCACAGATTGCTCATTCAAAGAGGCCTCATAGGGTTTTTCAGATAAATAACGTACCGGAATTTCCTGACCAATCTCATAATTTTTCATCAATCCTCTTTCTGCTTCTCGACGAAATTCCAGACCATTAACATGATAAGATACGATAGGAAAATAGATAGGAAAACGGCCAGCGTGATCTCCGCGGGCATAGCGACGAGAAATCTCTACCACCTTACCGTAAGTTAATTTACTATGTTCTATCCAAGCTTTACGTTTTTGATATAACCTTCCTCCTACTCCTAAAAGCACTAAGGCAATGATAGCAAATAGGGTCATAAACAAAGCCGTTGAGCCCTGAAAATTGCCTGTCGGCCTAGCTGAAATCAAAAAAATGAAATTCAATTCCATGTGAATATTAATCAAAAAGGTAATTTAAACCCTGAATTTTGGCCAAACTAACAACAAATATCACTGAAAATCAAATACTTAAGCCATAGGCACCGAAAGGAGCATAATCCCATTTGGGCTGATTTTTGATATATTTTGATGCATTTCTATTTTTCAGGTTTAAAATTTCGGTGATGAAATCAAAAAAAAGTAAAAACGGTAATTATAGAGTTCAAATTAATCACCGAATGAGTCTAAAAAATATTTTCTAAAAGAAGTAAAATTCATTCAAATTTGTATTTTTGGTTCACTCAAAATACGCTAAAATGAAAAACAGCACTCGAATTCAGTTGATGACCATGATGTTCCTAATGTTCTTTTCTTGGGGATCATGGTATGGTCAAATGAGTAAATACCTTTTAACCACTTTACACGCCACTGGTGATCAGGTTGGTAATGCATATACCACTTTTTCGATAGCCTGCATTGCGGCACCCTTTTTTGTTGGATTAATCGCTGATCGTTTTTTTTCTGCCCAAAAAGTAATGGGCGTTTTAAATATTTTGGGTGGTATTATTTTGTTTTTCTTAAGTCAAAATAAAGACCCTGAAACTTTCTTTTGGTATATCCTGGCCTATACGCTTTGCTTCGCTCCCAACTTAGCCTTGTCTAATTCTATAGCCATGAACCAAATGAATAATCCGGAAAAAGAATTCCCTAGTATTCGGGTGACAGGAACAATTGCTTGGATTGTGGTCACTAATATCATCGGATTTTTAGCTTTAGGAGATCAAGTGGCTATATTCCAAATCTCCATGATTAGTTCATTTATCTTAGGCATTTACGCCTTCTTCCTTCCAGACACGCCTCCTAAAGCGGACAAAAACTCATCGATAGCACAAATCATAGGTCTGGATGCCTTGAAATTATTTAAAGATCGCTCCTTCTTAATCTTCTTTGTTTCCTCCATTTTAATCTGCATCCCCTTATCATTTTACTATGCCATGGCCAATCCCTCTCTGACGGATTCGCACATGCAAAATGTAGAAAACAAAATGTCCTTTGGTCAGGCTTCCGAAGTTATTTTCATGTTATTGATTCCATTGGCCTTTACGCGTTTGGGAGTTAAAAAAATGTTAATTGTGGGCTTGGTGGCCTGGGTAATCCGCTTCTTGTGCTTTGGTTACGGAGATGGAATCAGTTCGGAATGGATTTTATTCATCGGTATTATCCTACACGGAGTATGCTATGATTTTTTCTTTGTAACGGGTCAAATTTACACCGATCAAAAAGCAGGTGAGAAGGTTAAGAATGCTGCGCAAGGATTAATTACCTTAGCAACTTATGGAGTAGGAATGGGGATTGGTTCCAAATTATCAGGAATCGTTTTAGACCATTATACCGTTAATGGAGTACATGATTGGCAAGCCGTATGGATGGTTCCAGCAGCAATTGCCGGCTTGGTATTAGTCTTGTTTATTCTATTTTTCAGTGAGAAAAAAGAAATTGCGAATTAAGTATTTTTGATTTTTCTCATCATCCAAAATAATAAGGATGGACTGAGGCGCTTGATTAATAAACCGAGCGCCTCCAGTTTTCCTCCGATAAAGTATTCTTTCTTTTTAGCAAAAACTGCCTGAACAATTCTCTGGGCTGTCAAGTTTGGATCTAGCCCTTTTGCTTGATTGGGATCCATTTTTCCGTAAGCTTCTCCATGTTCATTCATAGCATGTAAGGAGATATTCGTTTTGATATAACCTGGCAATATGGTACAAACGTGGATTCCTTGGTCATACGTTTCTGCACGTACTGAATCAAAAAATCCAATTAATGCATGCTTTGATGCTCCATAGGCTCCTCTTCTGGGAGTGCTAATTCTGCCAGCCACCGAAGCTATAGGAACAAATGTCCCCGACTTTTGTTGTTTAAATACAGGCAATAACTTCTGAGTCAATGCTACAATAGAAAAGAAGTTAATCTCAAACAGTTTCCGATATACTTCCAAATGCGTATCCTCCACAAAGGACCGTTGACTAACTCCCGCATTCAACACCATGATATCGATACGTCCATAGGTAGACAAGACCTTTTCTAGCATCAAATCATGTTGATCCAACTGCGTCATATCAAAAGGCAAAACCAGCACGGAATGACCATAAGCTTGGCAAAGACTCGCTACTCGCTGTAATTCCGCTTCTCGACGAGCCGATAAAATCAGATGAGCCCCTTCTTGAGCAAAGGCCTGCGCTAAAGCTTCACCAATGCCAGAGGAAGCACCTGTGATCCAAACAACTTGATTGGTAAATTTCATGATTAAGAAGCGTAAGAAATATGTCTAATTTCTAATTCTTTGAAAAAATCGGCCATAGGATTCACTTCCAAACGAAGTAGTTTTTGCCATAGACGAATTGCCTTGGTCATCAAACCACTTTCGATTAAAAAACCATCGTGACCATAAAGGGAATCTATCACTTGAAATGATGCCCCAGGAATGTGCTTGGCCAAATATTCTTGTTCCACAATAGGGAACAAAGCATCCGACTTGATACCAATGACTAAGGTTTTGGACTTCACGGATTTCAAAGCTTTAACCACACCCCCTCTATTTCTACCCACATCTTGCGAATCCATCATTTTTGACAAAATATAATAGGAATAGGCATTAAATCTGCTAGCCAATTTTTCACCTTGATACCGTTGATACGATATCGCTCGCAACGATTCCCCCGTGGTGTTCTCTTGTCGAGCTTGTGTAATTTGATAGGTTTCGTAATTACGGTAGGAAATTAATGCGGTAGCACGAGCTGCTTTCATTCCTTCAATACCCGCTCTAGGTTGAGATTCTTTCCAGGTAGGATCTACCTCGATGGACATCCTTTGAGATTCATTAAATGCGATACCCCATGGGGAGTGAACAGCATTAGTAGCAATTAATATGAGGTTCTCGATTAAATCAGGTTGGATGATGGACCACTCTAAGGCTTGCTGACCACCCAATGACCCTCCAATACAGGTTTTGATGCGGTCTATCCCTAAATTCTTTCTGAGTAATTCAAAGCTATTGACTACATCCCGAATGGTAACGGTTGGAAAGCTATGGTAATACGGCTCTCCCGTCAATGGGTTGGTAGAAAGCGGACCAGTAGATCCATAGTGGGATCCCAAGATATTGCAACAAACAATAAAATGGTTTTCGGGATTAAACAGTTTACCTGATCCTACAAGCCCTTGCCACCAATCCGACACTTCATGACTTCCTGTAAAAGCGTGACAAATCCAAACGACATTATCTTTTTGGGCATTTAATTTACCCATGGTTTCATAGGCCAATTGAATGGAAGGAAGAACACTGCCCATTTCTAGGGCAAAAGAGGATGAAGAATGAAATTGGTTAAACTCAGCTTGCATGTACAAATAGTTTATATTTCCCTAAACAGGCATTTGCCTGGGGTAGGAATTAGCACCTTAGTTTTTCAACTGGTTGCCAGAAGTTCATTGAGCCTAGTCTCTCCCTTCTTCTTTATAAATCAATGCTGCTTGTGCGATTGACTTCGGATTGCAAAGTAAAGGATGAAATGGAAGAATTCCAAAATTATCGCTGAATTGAGTCGAACCGAATAGATTTGTCAACTTTTGAAAAGTTGACAAATCTAAGTTGGCAATTCATAAGTTCACAAAGCTAAATCCAGTATTCCGCACATTTAATTTTATACTTGATAATTATTATCTAGATATTGGCAAAAGAATAATTTAGTTTGGCTAGGGATGACATTATTACACATAATTCAGATATTTGCACCATGATTAAATTAATCAGCTTTTATGGAGGTTTGGGATTGGTACTTTGGGGGCTTCATCAAAGTAGTTTATCTTCTTGGTTACATCCAGATGCCAAGTTCATCTGGGCCTTCTTTTTCTTTCTAGCCTATTTAAGTCATGCCTTACATCAAATAGGTTGGAAAAATGATCGTGAAAAATTCATTCCTTTCCATATGGCTTCCTTGGCCATCCGCTTCATTGCCAGCCTCATTTTTATCGGCGTTTTTGGCTATATAGGGACTCCAGAAATGATCTTATTTGTGGGGAATTTTTTTGTACTCTATTTATGTAGTACAAATTTTGAAATAATTGGTTTGCTTCGTAACTTGCGACGTTTTTAGAAAAGGCCAAGACCAAAAGTCGCAAAAATCCTTTTCTACATCCAGCTAATCAATGAATTAGCTCTATTAATCAAAGAAATTAAAGTAAAAGCGAGCATTAAGATGTCGGGTAAGTCCATTTTCAAAAAAGTGTATTTTTCAAATATAATCCTCGGATTATTCATTTCCCTTTTCAGTTTCTCCGCATGGGCCAATGAGCCTGCTGCTGCAGAAGCCGCCGAACATGCTCCTCAGCAAGAAGAGAAATTCGATGCTGGAAAAATGATATTACACCACATTGCCGATGAGCATGAGTGGCATTTCTTTACAATTGGGCATTTCCATGCAACCCTGCCTCTACCTTGTATCGTATACACAGAATCGGCTGGTTTGCAGGTATTTTCTTCTGCTAACTTCAAAAACGAACATCATGAAGAAGTGCCTTATCAAGGATTAAAATTAGAACATGGCAAAATCCATGCTGAAAATGGTGAGACTGTTTACGATATTTCTATTACCAAAAACGTAGCTTCATTATTACTTTCAGCCGTTTTATTACTAAGTATTTTCATCGGTATTGGTAAAACGTACAAAGAAAATCCTCACCGCGCACCTAAAGGAATTCAATCCTTATTTGAGCCTATCATCATTTTTGTACGTGACGAGATAGCAAAAAACAACATTGGCGAAAAACACTACCGTCGTTTTATGCCGTATTTATTGACGGTATTTTTCTTCATTTGGTTCAACAACATGTTGGGCTTAATTCCAGGTGGAGCTAACGTAACAGGAAATATCGCAGTAACAGCCGTATTAGCGATTATTGCCTTTTTTGTAACGAACTTAAATGGTAAAGCCACCTATTGGACACACGTATTTGCGATGCCAGGTGTGCCAAAATGGATGTTATTCATCATGACTCCTGTCGAGATTGTAGGTGTATTCATGAAGCCTTTCTCATTAATGGTGCGTTTGTTTGCTAACATGACCGCAGGTCACATCATTTTATTGAGTCTAGTTTCCCTGATTTTTATTTTTGAAAATGCTGCTTTAGGTATTGCAGTAGTACCGTTCTCTTTATTCATGAACGTGATTGAATTGATTGTGGCCTTCATTCAAGCCTTTATTTTCACCATGTTGGTTTCTACTTACATTGGTTCTGCTATTGAAGAACACCATCACTAGAATTTGTATTTTAATTTTTATTCATAAACCCAATTAGTATGTCTCTTTTATCAATTTTATTGGAAGTTTCTGTAGGAACTGGTCTTGCAGGTGTTGGAGCTGGTTTAGCTGCAGTTGGAGCTGGTTTAGGTATCGGTAACATCGGTGGTTCTGCTATGGAATCTATCGCTCGTCAACCAGAAGCTTCAGGAAAAATCCAAGGTGCGATGTTGATCGTAGCTGCTTTCGTTGAGGCGGTTGCTCTTTTCGCAGCAGTAATTTGTTTGTTGGTTACTTTAAAGTAATTCAACACCAGGTCATGCCTCGGGTTAGCCTTGGCAAAAGACTCCTTTATTTTCAAGCGCAATTTGGTCGCACTAGGCACCAAATTGCGTTTTTAAGAAGATTCTAACATCTTAATTATACACAAGTATGGAGTTAATTACCCCAGATTTTGGACTTATCTTTTGGCAAATTCTCGTATTCGGAATTTTGTTTTTTCTTCTAGCAAAATTTGCTTGGAAGCCTATCATTCAATCATTACATGAGCGTGAAGAGTCTATCGACCAAGCGATCAAACTTTCAGAGGAGACAAAGAAAGAAATGGCTGAGCTTAAAGCTGGAAATGAGCAATTGCTTGTTTCTGCACGTGCTGATCGTGATGCTTTAATCAAACAAGCAAAAGAAGCTGCTGATGCCATGATTTCTCAAGCCAAATTAGATGCTCAAACTGCCGCTAATCAAGAAATTGAAAAAGCTCGCGTAGCATTTGAACAAGAAAAAGTAGCCGCTGTAGCCTCGATTCGTAAGGAAGCAGCTAGCCTATCCCTTGATTTAGCTGAGAAAGTATTAAAAAGCCAATTGAAAGACAAAGCTGCTCAAGAAAAATTAGTTTCTGAGTGGATAGCTGATGTCACATTAAAATAAGAAGCAACACCTTAAATTTGATCAAATGTCTGAGTTAATTGTTGCCCACCGTTACGCTAAATCTTTGCTCGATTTAGCCATTGAAAAAAAGGTGGTGGAAGATGTTTACCAAGATATGGTGAGCTTCCAAGAAACCTGCCAAAACAGCAAAGAATTGGTACTAGCGTTTAAAAGCCCTATTATCAAGCACGGCACTAAAATGACAATCTTGAGTAAATTATTCAAAGATAAATTCCATGCTGTGTCTTATTCTATCTTTGAAATTATTACGCGAAAAAATAGAGAAAAATTCTTGCCTGCTATTGCCAAACAATTCATTGAATTATATACCTCGTATAAAGGAATCCAAAAAGCGGATGTGGTGACATCTTCTACTTTAACAGAAGAGCAACGCAACAAAGTGATTGCGATTGTCAAAGAATATTCTGGTAAAGATGTTCAATTACATGAGTTCATTGACGAATCTCTGATTGGAGGATTTATCCTACGCGTAGGAGACAAACAAGTAGATGATTCTATTCGACGGAAACTTAACGATTTAAAAGTTTCTTTCGCCTCATAAATTAAAAGCCTTGTTCATCAAGGCTTTTTTTATCCCTTTCTCATGAAACGATTTTGCTTAATGTCCGGATCCATCTTAGCCACCGTATCCGTTGCCATTGGTGCCTTTGGTGCACATGCTTGGAAAGCCTATTTAGTATCTACACAACGACTAGACACCTTTGAAACAGCTTCTAAATACCAAATGTATGGAGCTTTAGCCTTGCTATTACTAGGTATTTGGCAAATCAATTCCGGAAATCGCTTTTTGAAATTAGCCTCTTATCTTCTGTTGGCAGGAAGTATCATTTTCCCAGGAGCCTTATATTTAATTTGCATTACTCAACAAAATATATGGGGTGCGGTAGCACCTATCGGTGGGCTATCCTTGATTTTAGGATTTTCTTGCATGGCCATGGCAGCCTACCAAAAGGCTTAATGGCGCATCACCAGCTCTAAACTGCTCCACACAATTTCGCCCATCGTTTTGCAACTTAAAAAACGCTCATCATTATAATGACGAGCTAAATCCAAGCGTAATTGTTCCATATTCTCCACGGGCGCGATATCGTCTTTGGCCATCACCGTCATCAAATCATACACCCGCTGGCTCTCGGATTTCAGTCGACTCGCAATCATCGATCTTTCCTCAATTTGATACTGCCAAACAGATTCTGGAGTCATGAACTTCATGCCCAACTCCACCAGGCGATTATTTTGCTTAAAATACTGAGGTAAATACACCGAACGCTTGCCTTCATAACATTGTTGATCAAAGTCAATTGGGCGAATCCGATAATAGATATCATCAAAATCAGGGGTTGTAATAACCACATAATTCGTACTGTGCATATCCCCCAAAAGCTGCACCAAACAACGCTCATTGAACTTCACAAACTCCTTAGCTAAACGAATGGGCGACTCCAAGTCATTCTCCAAATCTTGCTTCAAAAATACGTCACCAGGTACACCAGCAATATGTTCCTCTACCAAGGTATTATCGTAAGTAACGTAATTGATGCGGTTGGGAGAAAGAATATGTTCCAATTCCAAACCATATACCCGGGATGCATCCGCTACCTTGATGTAGAAATAATCAAAAATATCATTCACCTTATTCACGATCCGAATCCGAAAAGGATGCGTATTCCCATAGGTACAATAGTCAACCCGATCAATCACCAAGTGCTTGATAACCCCTTCATTACCGTCGGTCTTTAAATCTGCATAAATGTTTTTCAGGGATTCATGGACTTCTTCCTGATCAGCTGGGGAATAAAATACGGTTTCCCATAAAGTATCATGCCCATTTTTATCATACAAGGTAATCGCATTATCATAACGAAGTAAATCCTGGTAACTAATATTCATGGCATGCTCGCGACCATACTTGTGTAAGTAGCGCCTCAGCTGATTATTAATTCGATACAGGTTTTTCTTCCTTGATATTAATGCCATTATTCTTCAATAAAATCCAATGATTTACCAAAGGTCTCTTTCAATTGACTAACTGACCAAATCGATAATCCAAAACAAAGTGCCCCAACAATAGCCGCCGAATTCACCATGCCTACACTTGGAATTAAAAACTTAAACAATAAACTAATTGGAATCAAAGCTCCCCGTACAAAATTAGGTACAGTGGTGGTCACAGTCATACGCAAATTTGTTCCAAACTGCTCGGATGAACTCGTTAAAAATACGGCCCAATAGCCACCGAAAAAACCTAATAGGGTGATCATGATGTTGCCATAGACTACGGAAATATCTGACATCGCATATAAGAAGTAAATAGTCAAAACCCAGGCAATGATTAAATAGCTCATGACTGCTTTATTTCTACTTTTTAATACTTGACTTAAATATCCACTAGCAAAATCCCCTACCGATAAGCCCAAATAGCAATACATGATGGCATCACCTCCCGTAATCACACCCTTCAAACCCATGCTCTGTAATAACTCAGGGGATGAAAAGACCAAGATTCCAATGATGTACCAAATAGGTAAGCCCATTAGAATACAATACAGGTATTTCTTGAAAATATTTCCATGGGAAAACAATTGGAAAAAATTACCTCTTTTGACATCCTTCTCCAATTCCAAAAACATGCCCGATTCAAAGGTGCCTAAACGCAACAGCAATAAAGCCAATCCCATGCCTCCTCCAATATAATAACAGGTTCTCCACCATTCTGGATCTGAACTAAAATTGGAAACGATTGGAGCAAAAATAGCCCCAGAGGCCCCAACCCCTGCAATGATTAACGTGCCTATTCCGCGCTTGGATGGAGGTAATGTTTCATTAACCAAAGTAATCCCCGCTCCTAATTCACCAGCCAGACCTATACCAGCTAGAAACCTCAACCAAGCATACGTATCTAAATCATGCACCATACCGTTTAGGGCATTGGCTATGGAGTACAATAAAATGGAACCAAATAAAACCGATTTCCTTCCTTTTTTATCTCCATAAATACCCCATAAAATCCCCCCTAGTAACATCCCTCCCATCTGAATATTCATCAGATTAAGTCCTTGATTCAATAATTCAGGTCCCACAAGTCCCAAGCTCTTAAGGCTCGGATTTCGAACCACAGAAAATAGAATTAAATCATAAACATCTACAAAATATCCAAGGGCGGCAACGGCAATTAACAGCTTAGCTTTAGAACTTAATTTTTCTTCTATCATAGGTTTAAGGTAATTAACGCGAAAGCATATCCGAACGATGCGAATCTAATTTCAGAAATATAAACAATAGTATGGTAAATGACCAAAGGGAGGAACCTCCATAACTAAAAAAAGGCAAAGGAATACCCATGATGGGCATTAAACCAATGGTCATACCAATGTTCACTAAAAAGTGGAAAAAGAGAATTCCTACCACTCCATATCCATAAGCCCGAGCAAATCGGGACCGCTGCTGATCTGCCAAATACATGAGCCGCCATAAAAAGGCCACAAATAATAATATCACCACCATGACTCCAAAAAAGCCATGCTCCTCCCCAATGGTACAAAAAATGAAGTCGGTACTTTGCTCAGGGACAAAATCAAATTTGGTTTGCGTACCTTGAAGGTAACCTTTGCCCCAAAAACCTCCCGAACCAATAGCAATTTTGGATTGCGTTACCTGATATCCTAATCCCCGAGGGTCAAAAGATGGATCAATGAGTACTTTGATACGATTACGCTGATGCTCTTTTAATACTTTATTGACGGCTAAGTCAACCAAAAAAACCATGAACATGATACCCACAATAAATAAAGCAGCCTTGATATAGGTTTGCTTCAACCGTTGGATATAAATAGGAGAAAGTGCAATAATAATTCCTGTGATAACAATTAATGTGGCCAAAATAGTCCAAGGGCTCAACAGCAAAGCTGATACAAAGATGGTCACGGTTCCAACGAATAAACCGGGGTATTCTCCTGGTAAACCTTCTCGGTAAAGCATGATCAAAAAGGACGCAAAAACCAAAGCTGAACCCGTTTCATTGGACGCTATAATCAGTATCATCGGCAGCCCAATGATGGTAGCCGCGATCCATTGATTTTTCCATTTGGATAAATTCACCTGAGGTTCATTGATGTATTTGGCCAATAATAAGGCCGTGGCGGTCTTAGCAAATTCAGCCGGTTGAATGGTAATCGAACCAAACTTAAACCAGGAATGAGAACCGTTGATGGTAACCCCTAAAAAAGGCACCAATATCAATAGCCCAATAAAACTGGCATAAATGATGGGTGCAAAAGCTTCAAAAAAACGAAAATCAATGGCAAAAATGCAAATAATGAGCAACAAGCTTGTCCCAATCCAAATCAACTGCTTCCCAGCATTGGAATCATAAAACTTGGCATCAAAAATCCATAAATGAGTCTCAGGATTGTAAACCGCCGAATAAATATTCATCCAACCCGCTAACACAAATAAGGCATAAAGGGATACGGTAATCCAATCAACCTTACTCACTAATTGGTTTTGATTACTCATTTTAAGGTGTCTTTTTTAGTTTTCGAAGGTCTGAGACCTGTCACGGACAACACATTAGGAAGATAGCTTTTATTCATAAACTTCTCTTCCACCGCCTTTCTATCAACCTTTCCTTTCAAATATTTTTCAATAATTAAGGATGCAATAGGCGCCGCTGCAAAACCACCAAAACCCGCATTTTCCACAAAAACGGCAATGGCAATTTTAGGGTTGTCTTTCGGCGCAAATGCAATAAACACCGAGTGATCTTCTCCTTTGGCATTTTGGGAAGTTCCCGTTTTACCACACATCACAATATCTGGAATTTTACCATCGCCTCCTACAGTTCCATGCAAAACAGCATCCTTCATTCCTTCAATCACCACACCAAAATGTTTGGCATCTATCCCCACAGAAACGGGGGTTTTATAAAATGGATCCACCACTTTATTATCTCCAATAGCCTTGACCAAATGAGGAGGAACGTACCAGCCACGATTGGCTATGATGGCAGCCACATTGGCCATTTTTAAAGGATTCACGACCAACTCCCCTTCTCCAATACTCAAGGAATAAATATTGGAAAACTTCCAGGTGTTTTCTCCTTTGTATACCTTATTGTAATATTCGACATTGGGCAAAATCCCCTTTTTCTCATTGCCTAAATCCACCCCTAACTTTCTTCCAAAACCAAAATTGGCCACTAACTCTGACCAGCGCTGTAAACCCTGTGCGGAACGTTCATAGGTATTTCCTTGGGTATCTTCATACAGGATCTTTCGAAATGCATGATAAAAATAGGGGTTACAAGACCATTGTATCGCATTGTGCAAATCATTGTGAGAAGTATTGTGCGAGTGACACTTGACAGGAGCGCCAGCGTGGGTAAATACACTGCTCGGGGTGATGATCCCTAACTGTAAACCTACCAAGGCTTGAATCAATTTAAATGTGGAGCCTGGTCGATAATACGCTGAGGGTGGACGATTCAATAAAGGCTTCATGGGATCCAAAGCCAAATCCTGGTAATACTTAGAAAAATTACGCCCCGCCAATAAACTGGGATCATAAGAAGGTGCTGACACCATGGTCAGAATCTCTCCCGAAGCTGGCTCAATAGCCACCACCGAACCTACCTTATGCTGCATTAAACTGTCGGCATATTCCTGCAACCCAATATCAACTCCAGTATATAAATTCTTCCCAGCAATGGGTTGAATGTCCAAACGTCCTTCCTTAAAATCTCCCTTTTCCACTCCATTACTATTCACCATCCGGTATTTCACCCCTCTTTGTCCCCGTAAATCTTCTTCGTAAAAACTCTCTATTCCAGATACTCCCACATAATCCCCTTGACGGTAATAATCATCTTTTTGAGTTTGAAGCGAATTCGAATTAATCTCCGCCACATAGCCCAATGCATTGGAAAAGGCCTTGGATTGATAGGTTCTAAAAGCCGTAGTAGTAAAGGTAAATCCAGGGAAATCGACCATGGCATCTTGTACACGGGCAAAATCCTCTTTAGATAAATGTTTCAAAAATAGAAAAGGTTTCACCCGAGAATAGGCTTTGGCTTGCTTACAAGTAGAATCAAAATAAGCCCTGGTTATTCCAAAAAGTTGACAAAATTGTAGGGTATCTCGTACATGTGCCTTGCGCGGCGTGATATATAAATCATACACTGGCGTGTTATAAACGATTAGTTTATTGTGGCGGTCATATACCTCCCCTCGAAAAGGTATTTGTATGATTTTTCGAATGGCATTATTGTCGGCCGCCTTTTCGTAACTATCATCGATTACTTGAAGGAAAAACAACTTCCCTATAAACACCAATCCAATGATGATAAAGAACAACAAAAGAATTTGTCTACGACCCTCGAACACGGAAAATTTGAGTTAATATGGAAAATCTCAGCAATTTACAGAAATATATCGGCTTATAAATCGAGCTAATTCGCAATTATTTTGGCAAACTTCGAATCAATCCTACCATGGAAATGGCAATGGAGCCTAAAGAAAAAACAATGGTCAACCAAGGCTTTTCCATATGAAAATATCCATCCAAATACCTACCCAACCAAACTCCCAACAGGATGGTTACCAACATTTGAAAAGCCGCTCCTATGTATTTTTGGTAAGAGTTCATTGGTTTGAATTAAATTAATCGTAAAGCCACGCTAAATTTATCCCTTTTTCGTTGAGATAAATTGTAAATTTGAACAATTTTGGTTTTCTACATGATTAGACAATATTGGCTTCTCGGATTATTAGCTCTAGTGAGTGCATGTTCCCAACAGAGCACGAAGCCTGCTGCCGTCGCATTTCATAACCTGAATGCCAAATACAATGCCATTTGGCAGGCTGATCGCTTAAAAAAGACCATCCAAAAGAAGTTTTGGGAAGAACATAAGGAGGATTACAAATCCATACTTCCCATCATTCCTGCCATTGATTCGACCTTTGGCCAACAGCATGCCGCCGACATTGATCTAGTCATCAAAAAGGCCTCTTTGGTGATTGATCGTCACCAAAATTCCCATTTTGTGGATGATGCCTATACCTTGATTGGCTGGGGGCGCTACATCAAAAAAGATTATAAAAATGCATTAGAGACTTTCAAATTTGTCAACTCCATTGATAATGACCCTCGTTCTCAAAGTACTTCGCTGATTCATTTATACCAAATTTATATCCATCAACATGATTTCACTTCGGCAGAAAAAGTGGGTGAATTCATTCAAAGTCTAGACCTTAGCCAGGCACAGAAAAATAATTACTTATTGTCTAGAGCCTATTTTCACCAAAGTAAAAACGAAGTGATTCCTACCATCGCACTCTTGGAAGAAATCATTCCTTCACTTTCATCGGGAGAAGAAAAAGCCCGACTTTACTATATTTTAGGCCAATTATTTGAGTCACAAGGAAAAAACAAATTGGCATTGGAAAATTATGCGGCCATAAAAAAATCAAAGGCCAGTTATGAATTACAATTCCATGCAACCTTGGCTGTACATCAATTAAACAATGCGCCAGAAGAATTAGAAAAAATGATTCGTGAGCCTAAGAATGAGGACCATGTTCCTGCCTTATACGCAGCCTTGGGTGAAATCTATTTCAAAAATAAGGAGTTTGATAAGGCCAAAGACTATTGGACTAAAGGAGGTAAAAGCGGTAGCGACCGAGGAGAGCTTTATTTACAATTAGGTAATCTATTTGCTAAACAGTTGAAACGCTTTGATGATGCTGCCAAATACTATGATAGTGCCGCGACATACCTAAGCCCAAATCATCCGGCCTATACTGCTACTCAGAAACTAAAAACAACTTGGACCAACTACCTGCAAGTAAGCAAGGCGCTAAGTCAAGAAGACTCTTTACTGAAATTAAGCAATATGTCTCTGGTAGAGTTAACAGACATGTACCAAAAGACGCAAAAAAAACAACAGAGAAAAGCGGATTCATTAATGAGCAAAACGGTGCAAGTTCAAAGTAATGTCGTTTTTACCCGTAGACCTGCCAGTCCAGAACAACAAAGCTTTTACTTCAATAATGATCAAGCAAGAATACAAGGCCAACAAGAATTTAGTAATAAATGGGGCGTTCGAACCTTAGAAGATTTTTGGAATCGTAAAAATAAAAACAACAACTTGACTAACCGGATTGTGGATTTGACACAAAATAATGCTACTACTCCTTCGGAAAACTCGAAGACCCTTAGTAATAATCCTGTAGTGAGCGATTCCTTGCAAATTTGGCTAAACTCCATTCCCAAAAGCCCAAATCAAATAGCTCAAGTAAAAAAACGGGAAGAAGATGCCTTATTTGAGTTAGGGAAATTTGTACGACTAGAGTTGGGAGAAAAGGAACAAGCCAGCATCTTATTAAAAAAATTATTGACTAATTACCCAGGTACAAGCCACGAAGCCGAAGCGCTCTACCTATTGTATTTAAGCAGCGACAAAGATTCTCCAGAACAAAAAAACTTCCGAAATAATTTATTTGACCGTTTCCCAACAGCCTATTTCAAACAATTAATCTTAAAAATTGAAAATGGAAGTTTGACAGAAAGCAATGAATTGGCGGCACAAAAGGCTTATGAAATGGCCTATGGGCAATTTAAAGCCTACAATTATTCCGAGGCCTCACGTCAATGTCAACAAATCTTACAACAATTTCCAGGTAGTAACTTAGAAGATAAAGTCGTATTTTTAAAAGCGCTTTGCTATGGTGGATTAAAGGAATTTACCAGCTACCAAAATAATTTGAAAAACTTCATTCAGGCTTTCCCAAAAAGCCCATTAACAACGGAGGCTGAAGCTTTATTGAAAGCCTATACCAAAAATAAAAACTAACATGTTCGAATTTGAAGAGGGAAAATATCTAAAACTGATTCGATTTACGTATAAATTTCTATTGGGCACAACGCTGTTTGCTGTCCTGTTTATCACGGCTGTCAACTTTAATTTCCTTTGGCTATTTGGCGGAATGCCTAGTCTGTATGAACTAGAAAACCCCAAAAGTCAGGAAGCATCCCTATTGATTTCAGAAGATGGTCAGGAAATAGGCAAATACTTTAGAGAAAACCGGAATCCCGTGGAGTTTGAAGACCTCTCTCCCACCATTATCAATACCTTAATGGCCACAGAAGACGCACGATTTACCACACACTCGGGTATTGATATGCGTTCTATGATGCGGGTGGTTTTAAGTTTTGGAACATCTGGTGGAGGAAGTACCATTTCTCAGCAATTAGCTAAAAATTTATTTCATACTCGGTCAGTGGAGTTTGGGGAAGACGATCCACTTTACATGGGTTTACTCATGAAAATTGGTGGTTTAAAAACGGCCATTGCCAAAATCAAGGAATGGATATTGGCCATCAAATTAGAAAGACGCTATACCAAACAGGAAATCATGGCCATGTACCTCAACGAAGTGAGTTTTGGTAATAATGCCTATGGCATTCAAGTGGCTTGTCGGACATATTTCCAAAAAGATGTAAAAACGGTATCCTTACCCGAAGCCGCTACTTTAATTGGTTTATTACAAAATCCTTCACTGTATGATCCGAGGATCAGACCTGAAAAGACCTTAGAAAGACGAAATGTAGTTTTAGGTCAATTGGCTAAATACGATTATGTACAGGAAGATGACGCTCGTAGCATGATGGAAGGTCCTTTGAACCTAAAGTTTAAAGTAGAAAATCAAAATACAGGAGCCGCTCCTTATTTCAGAGAAAGTATCCGAAAACAGATTTTATCTGTCATCAAAGAAATCAATGCCGATCGTCCGGAAGACCAACAAATCAACCTGTATACTTCGGGATTACGCATTTATACGAGCATCGATTCCCGCATGCAAAAATATGCAGATGAATCCATTCGAGAGCATATGAAGGCGGAGCAAAGCTTGTTCTATTCACATTGGAAAGGAAGAAACCCTTGGGTGAATGAAGAAATGAAGGAAATTAAAGGCTTCCTGAGAGATGCCATGAAACGCACCGACCGATACCGTGAATTGATGGCTGCTTACAATAATGATGAATTCAAAGTTTGGGAAGAATTGAATAGAAAGGTGAAAATGACTGTCTTCTCTTACCAGGGAGATATTGACACCACCATGAGTTCCATGGATTCCTTAAATTACTACAAGCGAATTTTGAATTGTGGTTTTATGGCCATGGACCCAACCAACGGACACGTGAAGGCTTGGATTGGGGGCATTAATTATAAGTACTTTAAATTTGACCACATTACCCAAAGTAAAAGACAGCCTGGATCTACCTTCAAACCCTTTGTCTATGGGGCAGCCATAGAAAATGAGATAGCTACTCCTTGCGATGAATTGATCGATGAACCGGTGACTTTTGGAGAAGAAGATGGACTCACCAATGGAACGTGGACACCTCAAAACTCCGATGGAAAATATAGCTATGAAAAGCTCAAATTAAGAAGAGCGATGGCCTTATCCATCAATACGATTTCAGCCAAATTAATGAAAGAAATGGGGCCTCAGAAAATTGCTGAATTTGCCCATAAAGCTGGGATAACGAGTCCCTTGTATGAAGGCCCATCCCTTTGCCTAGGAGCCTCTGAAGTATCTGTCTTTGAGCAAGTGTCTGCCTATGGTACTTTCGCTAACGCAGGCGAGCGAATTGAGCCCATTTTAATCTTGAAAATTACGGATAAGGTCGGCAATGTGCTACGCGAATTCTCTCCAACTGCCAAAGCGGCCATTAAACCAGAAACTGCCTACCTGATGACCTACATGTTACAAGGTGCGGTTCAGGAACCTGGTGGCACCGCGGAAGGATTAAAAAGAACTTCTATTGTTGCAGGCAATGAAATTGGAGCAAAAACAGGTACTACGTCCAACTACTCCGATGGCTGGTTTATGGGCGTAACCCAGAAACTAGTGGCTGGAGTTTGGGTGGGTGGAGATGACCGAAGTATCCACTTTAGATCATTAGCCCTAGGTCAAGGTGCCAAAATGGCCATGCCAGCCTATGCCAAGTTCATGGAAAAAGTTTATTCTGATCAATCACTAGCCATTGAAGGGTATCGAAAAATGCCTTTCCTAAAGCCCGAAAAATTTGTGTTCGATTTCTCTTGTAGTGGAAAAGTGGGCATCGATTCTACGGCCGTTCAAAATACCAATGTTCAATAACATGCGATTAATTGCCTCCCTATTCATTTTATCAACTGTATTTACTGCTTGTCGACAAAGTGCTGAAGAAAAAAGTGAAGCTCTTGCCAAAGAGACCTGTTCCTCTTGCCATAAATTTCCTGACCCTTCCTTACTCGATAAAAAGACCTGGAAAGAGGGTGTTTTACCAGAAATGGGATACCGTCTAGGTATTGGTGACCGTTTTCAATTAATGACTCGAATATCCGAAGAGCAATATCAAAGTGCTTTGCAAATGGACATCTACCCGCTAGACCCTAAAATCAGCGAAAAAGATTGGCAATCCATTGTGGATTATTATGTCAAGAATGCCCCTGAAAAACCTCTTCCTCAAAAGCAAAGAAGTCCCATCAGCACTTCCACGTTGCATTTTAAAGAGGAATCCTATATTTCTAAAACTGATCAGCTAGGTGTTGTTATTTCCCTTCGAATTCATCCCGACAAACCAGAAGTTTGGGCAGGAACCCGTAACCGTACTTTATGGGTTTTGGATGCCAACAAGCAGGTAAAAAAGACCATTGAAACCCAAAGCCCAGTGGCATTAACTCAAATATTATCGGGCAAGCCTTACCTACTGGCTATTGGCAAAATGTACCCCAACGATGAGAAAATTGGAAAAATGTACGGAATCAATCCTCAAGGTAAAATGGAGGCTATGGTTGATTCTCTCAAAAGACCCGTAGATATACAAATCAGTGATTTTAACAGCGATGGCATACAAGATTTTGTGATCTGCGAATATGGCTTTGAACGAGGTCAATTAACCTGGATTGATGGGAAAAATAAAAGTCGACATGTATTAAAAGCCCAAGCAGGAGCACGTAATGTCGTGATTAAAGATTATACCGGTGACGGAAAACCTGATTTATTGGTATTAATGGCCCAATCTCGTGAGGGAGTTTCGCTATTCATCAATAAAGGTCAAGGTATTTTTGTCGAAAAACCCTTATTACAATTTGACTCGGTTTTTGGTAGCAGTTATATGGAAGTGGCCGACATAAATAAAGATGGGCATGATGACATCATCGTTTCCAACGGAGATAATGCCGATTACTCCCGCTCCAAAAAAGCATTTCATGGAGTCCATGTGTACCTAAATGACGGAAGAAATAACTTTAAAGAGGGCTATTTTTATCCCTCATATGGTGCATCCAAAACAGTAGCTAGGGATTTTGACCAAGATGGCGATGTAGATTTAGCGATGATTGCCTTTTTTGCTGAAAACGATCAAGGACGTAATGAGAACTTTCTATATTTTCAAAACCAAGGAAATATGACTTTCCAGGTTAGTAATTTAAATATCGGAGATGGTGGGCATTACATTTGCATGGATGCTGGCGATATCGATAAAGATGGAGACATCGATATCATTTTAGGCAACTACCAATTTGGAGCAGTGAAACCAGGAACCAAATTGACTCCTGGACTTCAACTGACCTATTTCAAGAATTTAATTCGTTAAACTAGCGCCTTTCGGCACAAAACCTTGAGCCAGAGCACTTTGACTTAAGTAGGAAGAGCCATAATTCCAGTTTACTTTTTGTTTCTTACCCATGAATTGGTAAGTATAATCTTTCCCTGCTTTAGCTAATGGAACAAAGCTTTTAACAGGTTTAAACAGGTGCATAGCCCCTCTATTTTGCATGGCTATAAACCCTAATTGATCCTTTCCTAACTGAATACTAACCAATGATTTAGCATCACTAGGTACAAATAGACCTGAATTTGGCTGGTATCTGAATTTCCCTTTACCATCCCCCAATAACACACCGCCATTAAACGCATCGTATCTCCCGGTAGAAACCTCATTCCCAAAATTATTTCCCACAAACAATACGTCTAGATAGCCATCTTGGTTAATGTCAATCACTTGCATTCCATTCAATGCAGAAACCTGTGCCATAGCAGGTAATTCATGCACCACAAACTTTCCTTTTCCTACATTTTCTATATAAACAGAGGCGTTTTCTGTAAAGGATACTTTAGATGATTTCTTCTTTTCTGCATCGGTAAATAGGTCTTCTTGCTTGGCTTTACCAAAGTCATTATAATACACGTAGCGGGCACGAGTGGCATTCAATTGCTTATGCGTATCATCTTTACCAAACAAAGGATAAGACTCATATAAGCCTTTGGGGCTTTGGAAATACACAAAAGGGAATATATCATATAATCCATTTCCATCTAAATCACCATGTACTATTTCCACCGGCTGTTTACTAGAAGCTCGTAAAATGGTGTTTTTACCCATATTACCTGCAATAAAATCCATATCACCATCTTGGTCAAAATCGGCACTAGTAATTGAAGCCCACAAGCCCGTATATTTTTCCAGTCCAGTCTCATCCAGTTTTTTCAATTTAGCCTTCTGGTTTTCAAATACCTGAATAGGTACATATTCCCCTGCTAAGACCAAATCCACCCAACCATCTTGATTCACATCAGTCCAAATGGCATCGCAAATCAAGGATTCTTGCAATAGTTCGGGAGCCCACTGAGCCGTTTGATCACTAAATTTAATTTGCCCTAGCTTAGAATCATTACGTAATAATCGTGAAACAGTTCCTTTAGGGTACTCAAATGGCACATTTCTACCACTTACAAATAGATCCAAGTCCCCATCACGATCAAAATCGATGGATCTAACTGCGGAATTACTCTCTAAGAAAACGGGCAATGCTGCTGCATCCAAGATAAAATTCCCCTTGCCATCATTTTTATAAAGAACATCCTGAAAACTTGGTGAATTGGCTTTATCTTCCGTTCCTCCCCGAGTAATGTATAAGTCTAGGTCCCCATCTTTATCAAAATCAGCTAATAACGAACCTAAATCCTCTCCCATCTTTTTAGGTTGTTCTAACGCCCCGTCCAATGGCTTCGAAACAAATTTGCCACTGGCTTGCTGTACATAGAAAAGGCCAGAATAGAACTTCGCCCCACCGACAAAAAAGTCTTCTAATCCATCTCCATTGATGTCTCCTACCGAACAACCTGGTCCTAATTGAGATAATTTAAAAGGAGTCAATATTTGGAAATTGAAATCCACAAAATCATATTCTTTATGAACGTCTGTGACTTGTAGACTTCCACTAATATCTTCTAAAAGAGGTTTTTCTTGCTCAAACATAGGTTGAATAGGTAATTTAGCATCCCCTATTTTCACCGTCATTACTTTATTCTTCCCTGGATTTTTAATCACTTGCATAGAATCATTTGGCCAAAAAATGCGCATTTCTTTAATGGCTAATTTAGACCCTAAACCAATATGGGCAACAGTTTCCACACTGGATAAATATCCACGATAAGGAGTATTTTCGTAATAGAAGCGAGAACCATCCGCAAAAACACCTTCAATTTTTGCCCCTATTCCCAACACATTTTTACCTTTCCCTTCAAACTTTACACGTAAAAACTGTGATTTCTCTTTTTCTTGGTCAACGGTATTGTTTTTATAGACAAAAGCCTCATCATTGATATTATTGACTACATAATCCAAATCCCCATCATTATCCAAGTCACCATATACCGCTCCATTGGAAAAAGAGGCTACATTAATTCCCCAGTTGGCACTCACATCATCAAACTTCAAGCCCCCCATGTTTTTAAAGGCATAGTTATTGATTTTGATGACAGGTAATTTTTCTAACATGATCGCTTCAGATGTCAAACGTTTTGACTCCGCCTGATACGACATAAAATCACGGTCCGTAACATCTTTAGGAAATCCATTGGTAATCAATAAATCACGATAACCATCATTATCAAAATCAGCTAAGGAAGGACACCAGCTCCATTCTGTCTCGGCAACTCCAGCCATCAAACCAATTTCTTGGAAAGGATAGGGTTGGCCATTTGCTTGCTTGCCTGCATTCAGCTGCAAGGTATTACGCATATATTGGTACGTATATCCATAGGTATCACTGTTCAAATAAGTTTGGTAGTGATTTCCTGGGGCTAATTGCTTTTTACGATCGTTACTTTTAGGAAGCATATCTAAGGCGACTATATCTGCCAAACCATCATTATTGATATCGGCCACATCATTTCCCATGGCACTTAAACTGGTATGTTTAAAATAAGCCTTGGATTGATCTGTAAAGGTTCCATTTTGATTATTGATGTATAAGATATCATCCGACACATAATCATTGGTCACATAAATATCTGGCCAATTATCTTGATTGATATCACAGATATTGATTCCTAAACCAAAACCCTCTAAGGTGATTCCCGCTTCTTTGGATACATTGGTAAATACAGGATGGTTTAAGGTTTGTGACCAATCATTTCGGTACAAGCGATCGGTATTGGGGTAAGAACCATCATTGACTTTAGGACGGAAAAGTGAAGGAAACTCCGTGATTTTATCTGTTAAAACATACAAATCTAGGTCCCCATCTTTATCATAATCAAAAAATGCAGCATGCTGACTATGTCCAGAATCATTGATACCATATGCTACGGCCATTTCCTTAAACGTAGGAATCCCATCTTTGATACCTTGGTTGACGAACAACAGATTCTCTCGGTCTTTATCAGCATTTTTTAAGGTCACTGAAACATACACATCCAGCAATCCATCTCCATTGATATCGACCACACTAACACCGGCACACCAGCGGTTCTTGGTATCTATTCCAGCTTTTTTAGATACATCTTCAAACTTCATTTCTCCTTTATTGAGATACAAAGTTCCATTGGCTTGATTGCCCGAAAAGAACAAATCCAATAAACCATCATTATTAAAATCCCCCATTCCAACCCCACTACCATTATAAAGGTATTCATACTTCAATATGCTCAAGGTGTCGTTTTCGACAATTTGATTGGAAAAATGAATGCCTGTTTGATCACTAGGCAGTAGTTCAAAGGTCGTTTTACTTTTACAAGAAATAATCCCGAAGAAAAGTAGACTAAAATAAAGTAGTTGGCGTGTATTCATCATTGTATAATTGCTAGGCTAAAATTAAAAAAGGTGGGAACAAGTTCCCACCTTTTCAAGAATTTAAATCGAATGATTAATAACCAGGGTTTTGCTTCAAGATAGAAGTTCCTTGGATATCAATTTGAGCTTGTGGAATAGGAAGATATTCCTTACCTGTAGTGAATTTAGCCCCACCAAACATCGTAACCAAAATACCACCTTCATAAGAAAGGTATGTATTTAATACTTTGCTTGCATCACCCCAACGAACTAAGTCGAAGAAACGGTGACCTTCTGTAGCTAACTCCAACATACGCTCCATTTTAAGCGCTTTCATAGCTTCATCTGCGTTAGCAAATGCAGTATAAGGAGCGATCACATAGTTCGCTTCTAACTCACCTGTCTTAGCATTTTTAACAAAGCTAGATGGATTAGCTGCGCGGTTACGTACTTGGTTGATATAACCTAACGCAGTAGCTAAACTTCCACCACCTTTGATTTCAGCCTCAGCAGCCATTAACAATACATCAGAAAAACGGATGATATTGTAGTTAAGGGTTGCATAACCACGTGTCCAACCAGAACCATCAGTCAATGTATTTTCCTGAGTTTTGTAGTAAACATATTTCTTAGGAGAATATGGACCTGCATAAGTTTGGTCACGAATCCAGTTTTTACCAGGGTGCTCGATCCAGTCTAAGTATTGAATACCACGACGACCAATTGTGTGGTCAATACGTGGATCCAAAGGACCGTTATCTTCAGTAAATGACTCACTAGAAGCTAACTTGTAGTCATGCTTCACCGCATTTTCAGCTGCATTGTAAGCTGGAGCTCCATTCGTCTCAGTCAATAATGGCAAACCATCTTTGGTACGGTAAGCATTCGCTAAAGAAAATGAAGGTTGGAAGAATCCGCAGCAGTTACCTGGACCATCAGTACCTGTATTGTATGGATAGTTCAATACGTCGAATGCATTCGCGTTCGTTACACTACCTGAATTCATAGATGACTGAATGGCAAATATTGCCTCTTCGTTATTATCATTCGCTGCATTGAATACATCTTGGAATCTTGGAACCAAGCCGTATTTCTTACCATTGGTAGTTTTACCACTAGCAATTACCGTTGTGAACAGAGCTTTAGCCTCTGCAAATTTTCCTTGGTACAACAAAGACTTACCTAAGTAAGCACCAGCTGCCCATTTATTTGCACGACCCGCTGAAGAGTGAGTCTCAGGCAAATTGTCATAAGCAAATTTGAAATCTGCATCAATTTTACCCCAGATATCAGGTGAATTACCTACTTTCTCAATTCCTTTACCATAATCCATCGTCTCATCAACGTATGGAACAGAGTTGAATAAACGCTTCAACTCAAAGTAAAAGTGAGCACGTAAGAAACGAGCTTCAGCAATGATACGAGTTTTCTCAGCAGCAGAAAGAGCTTTTGACTCATTAGCTAGATTAATGGTTGCATTAGCACGTGCAATACCTTCGTATTTTGCTTGCCAAGTACCATTAATATCTCCTGATACAGGAGAAGACTCATAACGTTGCATCGGGTTAATAGATGAAAAGTCACCCGCATCCGTTCCTTTGTTGTTCTCTCCACCTAGGATGGAACCCCAAAGCCAGTTGTTAGAAGCAGCTACCTGAGTAAAGTTTTTTGCTGCTAAAGCAGAATAAGCTCCAATCAAAGTACCCTCAACACCAGCCTTAGAAGTCAATTGCGCCTGAGCTAACGAACCTGTAGGCAAAACTTCTAAAAACTGATCTTTACAAGCGAATGTCAAGGTAAATGCAGATGCACTTACTAAGGCTAATCGTTTTAAAATATGATATTTTTTCATTTTATTTTAATTTAAATTGGCTTTCGCGGATTAAAATGACAAGTTGATAGCAGCGTTGAATGAACGAGTAACTGGATAGTTACCTACGTCAATACCAAAACTAGTATCGGCTGCACCACCTACACCTGGGTCTAAACCTTTGTATTTAGTGAATGTCAACAAGTTATTAGCAGAAAGAGTCAACTTCGCACGCTTAATACCTAGCTTAGAAGAGAATTTCGAAGGAATGTTATATCCAAAAGAGATATTCTGGAAACGGATGTAATCTCCGTCCTCAACATACCATGAGTTCTCTGCACCATTGGTAGAAATGTTTGATGCTGATTCCCAAATTGGAGCTAAAGCATTGTTTCCTAAAGCTGGAGTCCAAGATTGCTTAGCGCGCTCTCCTTTACCAGATCCTTCAAATGATCCGTGGAAATCAGTAAACCACTTAGACTGATTCCAAATTTTATTACCTGCAGAAGCATATACATACATGTTCAATTCAAATGCTCTGTAAGTTAAACCTACGTTGATACCTCCTGTGTAAGTAGGTACTGGAGAACCTAAATAAGTACGGTCATCTGGAGTAATTTTACCATCTCCGTTCATGTCAGCATAACGGAAACGGCCAACACCTGCACCTGATTGAGAAGGAGCACTTGTCACCTCAGCAGCTGTGTTGAAGTATCCAAGTACCTTGTAACCATAGAAAGAAGACAATGAACGTCCTACTTCCATACGAACTGGTGTAATACCACGGAAACCACCACCTGTTAAGTTACCAATACCTGGAGCAAATGCGATGATTTCGTTTTTCAAGAATGAATTATTGAAAGTCAATTCGTATTTCAACTCGTTAGTAATGTTTCCACGGTTAATCACTTGGAAGTCGATACCTTGGTTACGCATTTTAGCTACGTTAACAGATGGTGCTGATGCGTTAGGACCAACAACCGCAGGAAGAGGTACGTTGAATAACAAATCACGTGTATCTTTTCTCCATAAATCAAATACAACTTCCCACTTACCATTTAAGAAAGTAGCATCAATACCGATGTTCGTTGTCTCTGAAGTCTCCCATTTAGCAGCTGGGTTACCAATACGTGAACGGATATAACCTTCGTTAGCTCCTGAGCTCTGACCATCAATTGGATAGAAAGAAATATCACGTCTTGCAGCGTACAATGAATACTGGTTAGCAGGGTCTACGTTGTTTGAGTTACCCATTTCTCCCCAACCTCCACGAATTTTCAAATCCGTGATACCTGGAAGATCTTTCATGAATTCCTCCGATGTTACACGCCAAGCTGCAGAGAATGCAGGGAAAATACCGTAACGGTTTTGAGAACCGAAACGAGATGAACCGTCACGACGAACCACAGCAGTTACATAATACTTCTCATTGAAGTTATAATCAGCTTTACCGAATAATGAGTAGAAATTAACTCCACTGAATAAGTTAGAGTTAACTACTGGCGACTGAACAGCGTTCAAGGTTACAAAGTCTAAGTCCATTGAGAATGGGTTGATACCCGACCCTGAAATACCACGGCCACGGCCAGTATTCAATGACTCAATACCAGCTAAAGCTTTGATACCGTGTTTTCTCCACTGATATTTGTAAGAAGCCGTATTAGAGAATACCCATGCAAATGAATAACCTGAACCTTCAGAGAAACTGTCAGATGCTTCTGGCTCAGAATCTCCTAAGTACTTGTAGTTATAGTTTACAAAGTATGAATTATTGTATTGACCTCCAATACTTGATTTGATGATCAAATCTTTGATTGGCTCAACTTCAACGTACACATTACCTACTGCGTTAGCATTGTAGTTTTGGTCATTGATTTGGTTAGTCATTAATGAACGAACTGGGTTACGAGGGTTGTTGAAACCTGCCGCTCTAGTAGAAGCAAAACTACCAAAATCATCTCTAACAGGGATTACGGTTGGCATACGGTAAGCTGATAAGATTATTGACTCATCACCCGCAATACCTAAACCACCGTTTCCTCCTGCTTGACCTCTAACTGAACGGTAAGTGAACTGTAAGTTCTCTCCAATTCTTACATGCTTTCCTAAATCAAACTCAGAGTTGAAACGAGCTGAATAACGACGGAAATCATTCTCTAACAAGATACCTTGTTGCTCTTGAGCTGATAAACCAATGTAGAAACGACCATTGTCTGTTCCACCACTGAATCCTAAAGAGTGACGTTGTGTATTACCAAAACGAGTAATCTCATCATACCAGTTAGTACCAGCTACGTTTGGACGAATCGCAAAAGTAGTCAATGGGTTAGCAGCATAAGCAGCTTGTGCAGCGGCCATGTCTACTGCGCCTCTAACACCATTTTGTCCATTAAAGTGCAAATATGTTGGTAAAGTAGCTTGAGCAGATGTTCCATATTGTGGATGAGAATAAGACGCTGCTGTTCCGTTAGCTGCCGCATTGTTACGGTATGCTACGTGAGTCCAATCTGCTTGCTCTTGTGGAGTTAACATTTTTGGAGCTCCTCCAACGTTAGGATCTGTACCACCGTACAATCCATCATAAGTAATTTGTAAAGGTTTTTTTCCTTTAGTACCACGCTTAGTAGTATAAACGATTACACCATTAGCAGCACGAGCTCCATAGATAGAAGCTGCAGCCGCATCTTTTAATACCGTAGTACTTTCAATATCATCAGGTGATAAGAAATCTGTAGAACCTACGGGTACTCCATCAACAATGTACAATGGCTCGTTACCACCGAAAGCACCAAAACCACGTACACGAATGATACTGTTAGTTCCTGGTTGACCGTTAGTAATCAATGTAACACCAGCTACACGACCTTGTAATTGTTGCTCAACGTTTCCTGAAGGGGCAATTTGTAAATCTTTTGCTTTAACAATCGATGCTGCAGCAGTAGATTCTTTTTTGTTAGTTACTGAATAACCTGTTACGATAACCTCACTCAATTGGCTAACATCTTCTTCTAATGTAACCGATATAGAGGCTTGTGAACCTACAGTAACGTCTTTTGCTTTGTAACCTACTGCGGAAATGGATAATACTGCGTTTCCAGATTTAACTGAAACCGAAAATGCACCATTAATGTCAGTAGTGGTTCCTGTATTGGTTCCTTTTACCAATATACTCACGCCTGGGATACCTTGTGAATCAGTACCAACCACTTTACCCGAAACCTTACGGTCCTGAGCAAATGACGCAAAGCTCCCAAGCACCATAATGGCTAGCAATAAGAAGCTTTTGAAAATTTGATAATAATTGTGTTTCATAAGTAATAGTTGATTAATTATTTATTTAAAATTATGCGTTTGGATAATCGCCATTTTTTAAACCATCAGACCTCCTTTCATTTTTTTATTTGTTTAAATAATTTTAGAACTAGGACACATTCTTTAAAAAATACCACAAACAAGCTCGCCACATGTTGACATTTGCCTATACTTATGATATAATTCTTCTAAGAACTTAACTATCCTACACTGTCCTACGGTGCAGGTTACTCCCAAATATGTATAATTCAATACGTATCTGCAAATAATAAATGCAATTTTTTAATGGCATAATATCATTTACCAATATACGGCTCAAAATGACTGTATATTAAATTATGTTGGTACAATAGAACTGTGTTAAGATTCCATTAATTTGTGATTATGAGTTAACGTCTCCCCCACCTTAACTTTTGTAGCAAAAAAATAAACTAAAAAAGCAAATAAAAATACCCATCAAAATAAACTTTCTTAGAAAAATCCTAAAAACAATATTCAAAATGAATTTATTAAATTTGAGCTATGAATAGCTTCGACCCTAAAAGCATACTAGCTTCTCTACCAGAAGAACCCGGTGTTTATCGGTATTTTGATGTGCATAATACCATCATTTATATAGGAAAAGCCAAAAACCTAAAAAATAGAATTAGCAGCTATTTCGTTAATCCGAAAAATCACGACACCAAAACAAGAAGACTAGTCCAACAAATCAGCAAATTAGAATTTACCATTGTGCATTCTGAATTTGATGCTCTTTTATTGGAAAATACGTTAATCAAGCAATTTCAGCCCAAATACAATATTCTTTTAAGGGATGACAAAACCTACCCTTTCATCTGTTTGAGTCATGAACGCTTCCCTCGCTTACTAACAGCTAGAAGAATCGATCACAAGATGGGAACCTACTATGGCCCCTTTGCCAATCCTAAATCCATGAACGCCTTATTGGAAATGTTGCACCAGCTATTTCCTATCAGAACCTGTTCCTTGGCTTTAAAACAAAGCTCCATAGATGACGGAAAGTTTAAAGTATGTTTGGAATATCACATTGGCAACTGTAAAGGCCCTTGCGAAAATTTACAAAGCGAAGACGAGTATTTACAATACATCGAACAAATCACCCAAATCCTCAAAGGGCACTACCAAAAACCCAAACAGTTTTTTGTGGAGAAAATGCAAACCGCTGCAGAAAAGCTAGCTTTCGAACAAGCCCAAGAGTGGAAAGAAAAGTGGCAACTCCTAGAAAACTTTCAAGCTAAGTCCACTGTTGTGAATCCGGCGATTCACGATGTAGATGTGTTTTCCATCGTTTCAGATGAACAACTTTCCTATATCAACTTCATGAAAGTGATCAATGGTACGATTACTCAATCCCAAACTTGGGAAGTAAAGAAAAAATTAAATGAGGAGGAAGCCGATGTATTAACGATGCTCATCTGGGAAAAAAGAGATGAATTTCACAGCAGTGCCAAAGAAATCATTTCCAACATTCCCATGGCCATTGAATTTCAAGGTGTCAAAAACAATATTCCTCAAATGGGGGATAAAAGAAAGTTGCTAGACATGTCTTTAAAAAATGTCTTGTATTTCAGAAAAGAAAAAGCTGATCGGAAAGCTGCTGAAGAAAGTGGTGGCGATCGTAAAATGCGCATCCTCTTAACCCTTAAAAATGATTTACATCTAAGTAAATTACCCCAAAGAATTGAATGTTTTGATAACTCCAATTTACAAGGTACTAACCCCGTCTCTGCCATGGTTTGCTTTTTGCAAGGTGTACCTGCCAAAAAAGAGTATCGACTATTCACACCCAAAACCGTGGAAGGACCTAATGACTTTGCCACCATGACTGAAGTAGTGGGCAGAAGATACTCTCGCTTATTAGAGGAAGAAGCTGAGCTTCCCGACCTAATTATCATCGATGGAGGGAAAGGCCAGTTAAGTGCCGCTTGTGATGCCTTAAAAGCCATTGGGATTTACAGTCAGATTCCCATCATTGGAATTGCGAAAAGGTTGGAAGAAATCTATTTCCCAGAAGACAGCCTTCCCCTATACATTGATAAAAAATCAGAATCGCTTAAACTGATTCAACAGCTGCGCGATGAGGCTCACCGATTTGGTATCACCGCCCATCGAAATAAACGCAGTAAGAATTTTATCGTAAGCCATTTGGAAGAACTGGATGGAATTGGCAAATTGACCGCCCAGAAACTATTGAAAAAATTTGGCACGATCAAACATATCGATGAAGCGCCTATGGAAGAACTAGAAAAGGTCTTGGGAAAAATGAAGGCTTTAAGCTTGAAGAATCAAATCAAAAATTGGGTGGATTAAAATCTAGATTTCTCTGCACCCAAATCAATGTTTTTGAAATGACGATAAACTTGTAAAATAATGGCCAAGGCAACGGTCATTTCACATACACCAATCACTAATACAAATACGGAAAAGACCATTCCCTGCATTTGATCATCCTGACGAGAAAAAGCAATTAAATTTAAGTTCGCGGCATTAAGCATTAACTCGATCCCCATCAACACAAATATCATATTGCGCTTGAGCAACATAATGCCCAAACCTATAGAAAACAATAAGGCACTTACTATCAAAAAATAGCTTAATGGAATATCATTCATGGTGTTTCGCAATATAAGTGGCCCCCACTAATGCAATTAAAAGAAAAACCCCTGCCAATTCAAAAGCAAAGGAATATTCGGTCAATAAGGCGAGTCCTAGATGTGTCAATTTAGAAGATCTCTGCATCTCTCCTGAAACAATACCAAACGAGGCCATGGATCGATTAAGGATCCAAAGCAAACCCAAGAATATAGAAAGACTGATGGAAAAAGCCCAAAAACGTCCAGATTGCTTGGTCCACAAATCATTATGTGTCTCATATTGGTCGGCTCTAGTATTATGTGTCAACATGATACCAAATAGAATTAATATCAGCACACCACCCACATAAATGAGTAAATGGGCCACCGCCATTACGTCGGCATAGGCCATGACGTATAAACCAGCCAAACCTAACATGCATAAAAACATAGCTAAGGCAGCATGCAATAGATTTTTTGTCCATGCCATAGCCAAGCCGCTAGCACATGTCAATCCAGCCAATACCAAAAATGAAGCAATCATTGGATTCATGATTCTGTGGTGGGTGGCTTAGGTTTAAAACTTGGTTTAAATACAGGCTTAGCTGCTAGCTTTTCCTCTTCAGCGGGAGGGGCCTCTTTCGGCACCTCTGCCTTAGGCTTAAAGCTTGGCTTAAACACTGGCTTGGCAGCAGGCTTCTCTTCTTCAGTAGGGGCATCCGTTTTCACTTCCTCCGCCTTAGGCTTAAAGCTTGGCTTAAAGGCTGGCTTGGCAGCAGGCTTCTCTTCTTCAGTAGGGGCATCCGTTTTCACTTCCTCCGCCTTAGGCTTAAAGCTTGGCTTAAACACTGGCTTGGCAGCAGGCTTCTCTTCTTCAGTAGGGGCATCCGTTTTCACTTCCTCCGCCTTAGGCTTAAAGCTTGGCTTAAACACTGGCTTGGCAGCAGGTTTCTCTTCTTCAATAGGGGCATCCGTTTTCACTTCCTCCGCCTTAGGCTTAAAGCTTGGCTTAAAGGCTGGCTTGGCGGCAGGTTTCACTTCTTCGGTAGGGGCATCCGCTTTCACTTCCTCCGCCTTAGGCTTAAAGCTTGGCTTAAAGGCTGGCTTGGCGGCAGCAGGTAGGTCAGATATTTTTGCATCTACTGGACTGCTAGCGGCTTGTTTCAATGCTTCTTTTTCTGCGACAAACTGCTCATACAATTGCTTCTTTTCAGCCGCCTGTTCTGGACTTAAATTGGCAAAAGAAAAATTGTGCTCCTTGACATCAAATACGGAGAAATCATATTCCGATGTCATCGTTAAGCATTCGGTAGGACAAACCGTCGTACAAAGCCCACAAAAACAGCATTTCGACATATCGATGTCAAATTTAGCGGCATATAGACGAATAGGAGAACCGTCGGAGGTATAACCAACCAAACCCGTAGCTTTGATGGGTTCTATTTCAATACAATCTACTGGACAGACCTTGACACATTTATCACAGACAATGCAATCGTCCATTTCATTATGCAATTGATACCGACCATTGACAGGAGTGGGAATTTCTTGATGGGGATATTGTAACGTAAAAACACCTTCATTTAACTTGAAGTAATCCGCATTTTGTACATTTTGAATCGTTCTTAGTTTCCTTGCATTCCAAGCGTGTTTCCAAGTTAAAGCCAAGCCTTTCCGCGTACTAGAGATAGCGGATTTAATGTTTTGGAAATAAAGGGCTATGGAGGACATCATTAGAAATAGATAGCTGGGAAAAGCCCTGGATCAGACTCTCTCATCATTTCATATATCGTATCTACCACATTCTCTACATTAGGCTTAGAGAAATAATCGCCATCCGAGCTATAAGCTGGACGATGTGGAGGCGCGGCTAAACAACGAGCAGGGGTATCTAACCAAGCAAAGGCTCCTTGTTTATCTAACACTTCTTGCATCATATAAGCGGTAGTTCCACCTGGCATATCTTCATCCGCAAAAAGCACCCGATGTGTCTTTTGAATCGAAGCGGCAATGCTTTGTGTTCGATCAAATGGCAACAAAGTTTGAACATCAATCACTTCGACCGAAATACCCATCGTAGACAAGGTTTCTGAAGCATCCATCACAATCCTACACATGGAACCATAGGTAACAATCGTAATATCAGTACCTTCTCTTAATACCTCTGGTATACCAAGAGGTACGGTAATCTCATCTAAATTTTCAGGCAAAGCTTCCTTCAGCCGATAACCATTTAAGCACTCCACCACAATACCGGGGTCATCTCCTTTCAACAGTGTCCGGTACATACCTGCTGCCTGAGTCATGTTTCTAGGTACACAAAAATGTATCCCACGTAGTCCATTAATCAACACGGCCATCGGACTCCCTGAATGCCAAATACCTTCTAAACGATGGCCACGAGTCCGTAAAATCATAGGAGCCTTTTGTCCTCCAGCTGTTCGATAATGCAAACAGGCTAAGTCGTCCGACAAGATAGGGAATGGATAAAAGATATAGTCCAAATATTGTATTTCAACGATAGGTCTCAACCCTCGCATGGATGCTCCAATACCTTGACCCACAATACTTATTTCTCGAATTCCCGTATCGGTAATTTTTAGATCCCCAAATACCTCCTGTAATCCTGCCAAAGTTTGGTTGACATCCCCTATTTTACCTACGTCTTCCCCTAAAATGAATACACGTGGATCCTCTAAGAAATGTGCAAAACTTTTATTTAAAATCTCACGACCATCTACGAAAATCGCCTCTTTTTTGTAGATAGGTTTTACTGGACTTACTAGCAATGGAGAATGTACGGATTCGCTGATTTGGTGTGAACTAAATCTTCTCCGATTTCTTTCTTCTAATTCACTTAACCATTTCCTCAACAATTTTACTGCTGGACCCTGGTAGACCCGAAACGCCCTTAACGTTTTTCTTCCAGCACGCACTAAATCACTGAATATAGGATAAGGCAGCTGTTTTAATTCATCTAAAATCGGGGATAATAGATTCCCTTCATTGGTAGATTCCATTAAATTTTGGGCTACCCGTAAAAATGCTTTTTTATCGGGTTCTATTGAAGCCATATAAGCCGAAAAAGCTTCCTTTTGGTACTTTCTTGCTTCCAATACGGCTGCTTCTTCGATCTCCTTTAAAGCTTCCTCACTCGCAAAACCTTGATCCAAGACCCATTGGCGAAATAAAACATTACAATCCACCTCATGCTCCCAAGCTAATCGGTCCGCTGATTTATAACGTTCATGTGAACCAGAAGCCGAGTGCCCTTGAGGCTGCGTACATTCAATCACATGAACTAAACATGGCACAAATTCTTCTCGAGCTAATTGGGCTGCTTTTTGATAAGCCTGAATCAAACCAGGGTAATCCCAGGCTTTCACTTGGATGATCTCCAATCCTTTTTCTTGATCATTCCGCTGGAAACCGGCTAAAACTTTAGAAATAGAAGACTTAGTAGTTTGATATTCAATGGGTACAGATATACCATATCCATCATCCCAAACGGAAAATACGATGGGGATTTGCAAAACCCCTGCCGCATTGATGCATTCAAAAAACATCCCTTCCGATGTAGAAGCATCCCCGATGGTCGTAAAACATACTTCTTTGCCATCTTTGGAAAAATGCTCTTTTAATTCGGACAAATCCTCTCTAAACTGATACATTTTAGAAGCATAGGCAATCCCCAATGATCTAGGGATTTGCATGGCAGTAGATGAAACTCCCGCTACAGAATTGTATTGATTCGTTTGATCTAACCACTCTCCCTTATCATCCAACCAGCGTGTCGCATGATGATTATTCATTTGTCGGCCCGCCGAATGAGGATCGAATTGTCGATCTGGATGCCCATAAAGTTGAGCAAAATATTGCGGCCAAGTTAAGTCCCCAATCGCTACTCCAATGGTTTGATCCCGATAATAACCTGATATATAATCACCCAATCGCATAGAACGCGCAAGGGCTATTTGGCACAATTCTTTACCGTCGCCATAGATACCAAATTTGGCTCGACCAGAAAAAACTTCTTTCCGTACTAGTAGGCTACATTGCCTGCTGATGACTGCCAAACGGTAATCTTCCAACACTTTGTCTGGATTGAATTCAATCTCAACACGTGAAAATTGGGTTGGCTTTGGTAGAATCAAAGGAGATTTGTTAAAATTTACGAGGTAAAAATACGATAAAATAATCGTGAGCCAAATACTGAGTCCTTCAATTCTTCGATAAAAAATAAGTGAATTCTTTTGCTGAATCTTTGCTTTGTTATAGCTTTGCTATACATACATTGAAAAATTTCAAACGAAAAAGCATGAAAAAATTAATTGGTATTTTGGCTTTGTTAGTAGGTTTTGCATTTCAATCCAACGCCCAAGGAGCTCTTAAATTCAAAAAAGAAAAGCACGATTTCGGTACTATTGCCGAAGGAGTTCAAGCGACATACAGCTTTGAATTCACCAACACAGGCAATGCACCTGTGGTTATTTCCAATGTTCAGCCTTCATGTGGATGTACTACTCCAGATTGGACTAGAGAACCCATCATGCCAGGTAAAATGGGAAAAGTAACTGCGTCATACAACTCAACAGGTAGACCTGGAAACTTTAGCAAAACGATTACGGTGATAAACAATGGTTCTACTTCTCAGATCATTTTGATGATTTCAGGTTCTGTTAAACCGAAAGCTTAAGGCTTGTTTTATCTCAAATAAAAAAGTCTCCTTTCTCAAGGAGACTTTTTTTTATGTCCTAATCCCGATTGATCAGGGCATCATTGGCTTTCTTCTGAGTTAGGCCATTAATCCAAGAAGCAATTTTCAACACGTCTTTGGCTGGCACATGCGACATGGGAGCCATTTCCGTAGCAAAGTCTGGCCAATTTTTAGGATTAGGTTTATAGACCAATGCCAAAATTTGCTTATCGCTATACTTACGTTTTGAAATATCCGTAAACGAAGGACCTATTAATTTTTCTTCCCTAGCATGGCAGGCCACACAAGTATGTTTCTTCAATAAAGCCATGGCCTCATTATCAGATATAAGCGTAGTTGTCTTAGCCGGATCTACTTTAGACATTTTTTTCTCAAGGGCTACTTTCTCTACGATTGGGCTATTCGATGCATTCAATAGCACTTTATCTCCCGCAGGAATTTGATTTAAGGTATAATAGGCCGTTTCGTGCAACAAGAGCTCTCCTGCCTCATTTTTCACACCAGTCAATTTAAATTCATGGATGAAATATTGACGAATTTGATCCAAAACGACACGAACTTTCTTTTTATCCGCAGAAACAACAATGCCTTTAATAGCCAAATCTTTCACATCCACGATCGGACTACCGTATTGGTGATGGTATTTGTAGATATAGGATCTCAAAGCATAAGATGCCGCCTTTTTTACAGAATTTACATCTACGGCTTGTGTAAAGCTAATTTCAAATCCATCTGGACGGGCCTCAATCATATTGATTTCGAAAGGAGTTAAACCATTCCAAACCAAACGCTGTAAGCCAAAATCATCTTTGCCCGTTGAGCCCCATCCTCTGGAAGTCATACCCACAAACATGCTTCCATCTAAACCAAATCGCTCTCTCAAAATACCCGACTGAAATCCTTCTCGGTAATTAATACAGAACCCTTGATAAACACCATTCACTTTTTCTAAGCCCATACGCATCACTTTGGATTGTCCTTGGTCAGCTACAAAATACTGACCAGGGAAGGGGCTAAATTTGCCGCCTGTGGTATCTTGTAAAATATCGGATGTAGAAATTCCCATGATGGCATGAGGGAACCATACGGCAGGGAGCTTCAAGTTTTTCACTTTTTTAGCGGCTTCAAACATAGGTGAACCATTGTCTGGAATTTCATCTAAGGTCAACTTAAAGGGGCTATTCGGTTCTTTTGCCCACTTTAACCCCCCAGGATTACCTGCAAAATCTCCTTTCGCTAAATGAGTCACTCGACCCGATCCAACCCAGTCTCCCTGATTTTCCCCATAAAAAATATCCCCCTCTTGGTTGATACTATAGCCTGCCGGAGAGCGTAAACCTGCTGCAAAAGGCTCTAATTTCCCATCTGGACTAATTTTCACTAACCAACCTCTCCATTTAGAAAATTTACCTTCTCCAAACCCCACCCAGGCCAAATTGAGTGTTACCCACATATCACCGTTTTTATCAAATACAGGACCATAGGTATATTCATGATAATTTCCAGAAAGTTGAAATTGATAAATAGGCTCATACCGATCTGCTACTCCATCTCGATCGGTATCTGTTACTTTAGTTAATTCACCTCGCTGAGAACAATAAAATGCACCATCTTTATAGGCCAATCCTAAAATTTCATGCATCCCACTGGCAAATCGACGATAATAGGTTTGATGGCTTTCTTTTTGATAAGGATTATCAATAATCCAAATTTCCCCACGACGGGTACTTACACCCAAACGACCATCAGGCATGGTCGCAATTCCTCCAATTTCTAAGTATATATCTTGAGGAATCGGTAGGGTTTTAATTTCATAAAAATCCTTTTCTGTTTTTGCTCCGGGATTTTGTGCCCAAGCTAAACTCGAAATGAATATGAATAAGATGCTAACTGTATGTTTCATGTTAAAATAAGGTTTACCAAATCACTTGATATGAAATACTATTTCCTTCTACAGGAATACGAACTTGTTGTTTCCCATTAGCGAGATTTTGAACCGTTTCTGGGCCACCATTCCACTGAATGAAATACTGATTCTCATTGAGACTAATCAAACCAGGCTGAACTTTTACCACAGATGCACTAGTTCCTAAGACTAAATCAAAGGTCGGCTTTGTTCCCTGCGCGGGCTTCCAACTGATGGTTCTTGTCCAACCTGTTCCTGTTGAATTAGGCACTAAGTTATCTTCTAACATGACATTGTTCCATTGGTATAGAAAAACTGGGCGACCATGTTGAATCCGGTATCCTTTATACATCCATTGACCATTATTGACAGAATCTGGCTGTGCTTGACCACTCGTCACCAAAGGAAACTTACCATCTAACACCTGATTTAAGCCCAATGGCTCCGATGTTTGAGGCTCTCCTCTATTTTCCCACATTTGAGTGGCATTAAGAAATTTCCCTCTCCACACTTGCAATATGGCACCTTGATTTAAATCATAGGAATAATGTACTCCGGAAGGATCTCCCACATGGATGACGTGGGTCTTTTTCACTCCTTGGTGAAAAGCAAAAGAACGCTGATAAACGGGTTCTGCCTCTGCCTTTACTTCAATTAATCCGACCGCTTCTGGATCAGGCAAGGATGTACGGGCATGCAATGCCACTAGGTGCGAACCAATACGTTTGACAAATAATCCCAAAGCTCTATTTCCCCAAGAGAAATCTTTACTAAAACTTAACTTAAGCTGATGCTTTCCAGCACTCAATACTTTGGAATGACTTACTCGGTCTGAATACCAATAATCTCCCTGGTTCAGCACTTGCCCGTCCACTTCTAAACGACCCTTCCCTGTCCAATGGCTAATAAATTCATAGGTATCAGACTCTGGAACATTCAATTCTCCTTCATACACCAACAAAAAGTCCTTCTGAACTTTGATCGTCTTTCCTGTTATTTCTGTGGTTTTACCTTTTAACAAAGGTGGAGCATTATTCGCTTGTAAATTCGTAAATACTCCTTCGTAGTAGGTATAATTCAAGTCGCCTAAGCTAACTGTGGGCCTTTCGTATGTTTCATACCGTAAGTTTTTAAAAGCGATAGGACCATGATCTCCTTGAATGGTGATGGGACCCAAAGCAGCTTCTTTATCAAACAAAGAACCACGTGTCATTCCCGAAACTTCCATGTTTTCTTGAACTAGAATTCCATTCAAAATCACTTTTTTGAATATGGCATTTTTGATTTTTTTACCATTGGCATCAAAGCGAGGTGCTTGAAAATCGATCTCAATGGTTTGCCAAAGTCCTGGAGCTTTACAAGCATTTTGTCTTGGGGCGTAACCTTCATAGCCTTCATTTCCTTTACCTCGGGCATCATTCCATCTTTCATAAATACCTCCGCAATCGCCAAATTTCATGCGTTGTTTTTTACCATAAGAATCCAGCAATTGCACTTCATAACGACCTTGTAAATAGATTCCTGAATTGGCTCCTTTAGGAAGCATAAAATCTAGAATTAAGCGTATATCCCCATGATTTAATTTGAATTTTAAATCATCGGAACGTTTGTATTTACCGTTTCTTAACGTGTTGAGCAAGACCCCTTTGCCTAGGCTAACTTGAAAGGAAGTATCGGTATAATTTGCCTTAACGGCTTGCTCGATGGTCCAATTGGTACTTGGTTGGTCAAATGCCCGCAGGTCATTGAGTGGAATCTCCTGTTGAGCCCATGATACACATGGCATTAACAGTAAGAGGAAAAGTTTTTTCATTTTTTTAAATGTAGGTTTGGGTAATCTATGGTTTAAATTTCTATTCTACCGCAAAATCAATTGCCCACTTCATCGGCACAATTGGGAATATGGTAGAAAATTTAGGAGAAATATAAGAATTATTAAGTTAATTTGAGTTCCATGTACCCTAAAAACGATGTCAAATAAAATTTTTAGATTTAAACCTATTTTACTGCATGTCATATTCTGGGCATGTTTCTTGGCCTTGCCCTATTGGATGCGACCAAGTCCTAATAGCACTGATCCTCAGGCATTACAACGGTATAATTCTTGGACTTACTTTTTTGTTGCCTTTGCTTTCAGTAACATTCCGTTTTTCTATTTAAATACGGAAATTCTTATTCCTAACATTTTAAAGAAAAAAGGGATTATTCTTTACTTGATTTTACTTTCAGTTGCTATTCCAGGTATGATCTGGGTCTATTATGAATTGCAAGAATTCATAATTATTTCAGATCATGTCAAAGGTCGTGGAGGCGGATTTAGAAGAGGGCCATTTATGGGTACTATTTTCCAGTTATTATTCATCATTGCCATTGGCGTTTCCTATCGATTCTTGTCGGATAATTTGAAAGAAAAAGAAATTCAAAAAGAAGAAGAAAATGAGCGATTAAAGTCTGAATTATCTTTTTTGAGGTCACAGATAAGTCCGCATTTCATGTTCAATGTTTTGAACAGCATCGTTTCTCTATCCAGAAGAAGGCCCGAAATGGTGGAATCAGTGGTTATCAAATTATCGGAATTGATGCGCTATATGATTTATGAGACAACGGATGCAAAAGTAGCAATTAGCAAGGAGATGGTATATTTAGAAAATTATATTGAGTTGCAGAAAATCCGTTTTGGCAATGATATTGAAATTACCTTTAATCATAAATTGGCCGACACGCCTAATTCCATAGAACCCATGTTATTGATTCCCTTTGTGGAAAATGCTTTCAAACATGGAGTAGGCATGGTGCTTAACCCCATCATTGAAATTACCTTATTGGATGACCGCGAAAAATTGTATTTTGGCGTTCGAAATAAAGTAAGTTCTCAAATAAGTGAGAAAAAAGATGATAGCTCGGGCATTGGATTGACCAATGTTAAACGTAGATTAGAATTGCTCTACCCGAATAAGCATCAATTAAAGATCACCGAAGAGGGAGAATACTACCAGATTGAATTAGAAATCCAACACGTTTAATTATGTCAGAAGAGGAGTCAAATGAAAAATTTACGGAAGTTTCTTCGACCATTTTACGCTGTATTGCGGTGGACGATGAGAGTTTGGCATTGGATTTATTGGAAGATAACATCGCCAAAATTCCATTTCTGAAACTGGAGGCTCGTTGTCGCAATGCCTTTGAGGCAATGGAATACTTACAAAAATCCCCCGTTGATTTAATCTTTTTGGATATTCAAATGCCTGGCCTAACGGGAGTTCAATTTTTAGAGGGGTTAACCCAAAAGCCCATGGTTGTCTTTGTGACGGCTTACCAACAATATGCAATTGAGGGATTTAATTTGGATGTGGTTGATTATGTATTGAAACCTATTTCATTTGAACGTTTCCTTAAGGCTACCAACAAGGCCTTGGATTTCTATAAAAGCAAGAAATCAACAAGCCAACATAGCACAGATATCACTAAATTAGAATACATCTTTATCCATGCTGATTATTCTTTAATGAAAATCATGCTAGATGATATTTTATACATTGAAGGCTTGAAAGACTATATCAAAATCCACTTAAAAACTCAGAAATTTCCCGTGGTTTGTCGGATGACGATGAAGTCGATCGAAGAGAAACTTCCTTCCACTGATTTTCTTCGGATTCATAAGTCGTTCATTGTATCCTTAAAAAAAGTGGAATCCATCCGCAACCAAAAAATTAAGATTGGGGAAAATCATATTCCTCTGAGTGAAAACTATGCCGAGCATTTCTACCAAACCATTGGTTATCAAAAGCAGTAAGAAGGTCTACCTGTAGTGCTTAATTCTCTTTGAGGCATCCTTCATTCCTCATTAAAAAATGTAACTTTGGTTTTTGGTAACATCAACCTATGTCTATACTCAAAAAATTAGCTGGCGAAACCCTTTCTTACGGATTCAGTACCATTCTAGGTCGGTCGCTCAATTTTTTACTGGTATTTGTACATACATGGGCATTTTTACCGGCTGAATTAGGGATCAATGTCAAACTCTATGGATATATGGCGATCGCCAATATTGTCTATATGTATGGCATGGAAACTGCTTATTTTCGCTTTGCCAAAGAGGCTCCTCAAAAATATTACAACCTTATTTTATCCGCGATCATCGTAACTTCAGGTTTATTTACGTTGATCTTATTTCTATTTTCTGACCCTCTGATGGCGCAATTAGGCTATGCAGGAAAAGGTGTCTTTTTAAAGTGGTTGGCATTGATTTTGGCCATTGATGCTATTACCGCTATTCCTTTTGCAAGATTACGTTTGGAGCAAAAGATCAAGAAATTTGTATTGGCTAAAATCATTTCGATTTTAATTAATGTGGGGCTAAATCTGGTCTTTTTAGTAGGTTTAAAACCGCTGCATGAAGGACAATGGGGTGATATTGGGCCTCATTTTTTACGAGATCTATACGATCCGTCCATTGGAGCTGGATATATATTCATGGCCAATTTAATTGCCAATGCCAGTTTATTTTATTGGTTGGGAGCAGAATTTAAAGCTTATCGGTGGGAATGGGATTGGAAAGAATTTAAATCACTGTGGATATATTCCTATCCCATTATGTTCATGAGCTTAGCGGCCATGTTCAATGTGATGTTTGATCGATTATTACTTGAAGAATATTTGCCTGAAGGATTTTACCCAGGACAGACATCACAAGAAGCCTTGGGAATCTATGGCAATTGCTATAAACTTTCTGTCTTCATGAGTTTGGCGATTCAGGCCTTCAAATATTCCGCTGAGCCCTTTTTCTTAGGAAAGAAAAACAATGCTAATAATAAAGAAAATTTAGCTTTGGTAACGCATTGGTTTGTGATCGTCTGCACCTTTTTGTGGGTGGGGGTATCTTCTAATTTATTTTGGATACAGCAATTATTTTTGAAAAAGGCCATTTATTGGGAGGGCATTGGCGTGGTCCCTATTTTATTATTGGCCAATCTATTTTTGGGCATTTATTATACCCAATCGGTTTGGTTCAAGCAAACCAATAAAACCTATATGGGGACTATCATCACCTTGGTAGGATTGGCAGTTACGATTTTAGGAAATATCTATTGGATTCCTACTTATGGTTATATGGCTTGTGCTTGGTCATTTCTACTTTCAAGCATAATCATGACATTAATGTGTTATTTAGGTGGGCAATTTTACGACCCAACACCCTACCGCTGGAAGGAGGCATTGGTCTATGTAAGTTTGGGCTCATTGTCCATTTATTCAGGTAAGAATCTTAGTCAAATTCCTCTGCCTATGTTCTTTACCCAAAATGCGGGATTATTTGTACTTTTAGTATTTCTCCTAGTAAAGGAATTTCAGTGGAATGGCGGGAAACCCAAGATAAAAAACAGTTAATTTTCTTCGATTCATGAAGCAAGATATTAAAATGCAATACTTGAGCCTTCGACTAAAACTTAGTCAGATGGTCACTCGTTTGCAGGAAAATGAAGGCACGATTCGTGAATTAAGGGAACAATTACAATTTGCTCAAGACAAGTTAGAACTCAAAATAGAGGAGCTGAACAAGTCGCAGCGGCGTTTAAAAGAATTGGAGAAAAACTTTAAAAAATCAGATAAAATTGTTAAAATTGTAGTTAATACAGATAACACAGCGGTACCGACTGCTGAACTGAAGGAAAAGTTAGACGAATATATCGTAAAAATAGATCAGTGTATTGAGCAATTGCGTCAACCATGAGCCAAAACTTACCATGTAACCTAATATTGGGCATTCAAACCATCGCGATGAAGGTTGATCCACAAGAGGAAGCATGTGTAAGGAATGCAGCTAATTTGGTTAACAGATTGGTCAAATACTATGAACAACAGACAAATAGTTCAGACCCAAGTGCAGTGATGGCTTTGGTCGCTTTGGATTTAGCCATGTGTGGCATCAAGTTCGATGAGCAGCATCGTTCATTAGAATCCAACATACTGAATGAAAACAAGCAATTGTTAGAATTGACTGAAATTTACGCCATATAATCCCCTTTTTCTTGATTCAGTTAGGACGGAACCAATGTAAATAAACCCACAGGTTCCATGATAATAGAAATAGTTATAGCCATCGTTTTTTTAGCGGGTGGTGTATTTACTGGAAAAGTTTTCTTTTCTAAAGTGAATAAAAACATAGAGGATGATGCCAAAAGAAAGGCGGAAGATATCCTCAAAAATGCAGAAATCTCTGCCGAAAATCTCAAGAAAGACCGTATGTTAGAGGCAAAGGAAAATTTCCTCCGCTTGCGTGCTGAATTTGAAGAAGATACCCAAAACAAAAAAGGGATTTTGGTTGAAAATGAGCAAAAATTACGTGAAAAAGAACGTCAATTGGCTCAGCAACAAGAGCAGCAAAGACAGGCTGATCAGGAATTACAATCTCAAAAGCAAAGCTTGCAATCCAAAGAAGAAAATTACCGCAAGAAATTAGAGGACGTAGAGAAAAAGCGAATAGAAGCTGAAGCCATGCTGGCTAATCAGATTAGTCAATTAGAAAAAATTGCTGGATTATCAGCGGATGAAGCGCGCCAACAAATCATGGATGCGTTAAAAGCAGAAGCTGAAAGTAAGGCTAGTTCATTGGTGAAACAAGCTATTGAAGAAGCTAAATTAACAGCCACGAAAGAAGCAAAAAAGGTGGTTATTGAAACCATCCAACGTACTGCTGCTGAAAATGCCATTGAAAACTGCGTTTCTGTTTTCAACATTGAATCGGATGATGTTAAAGGAAAAATCATTGGTCGTGAAGGTCGAAACATCCGTGCATTGGAAGCAGCTACAGGTGTGGAGTTCATTGTGGATGATACTCCTGAGGCTATTATTATTTCTGGCTTTGATCCTGTCCGTAGGGAGATTGCTCGTTTATCTTTGCACCGTTTGGTACAAGATGGACGTATTCACCCGGCTCGCATTGAGGAAGTAGTCAATAAGACAAAAAAGAATATAGAAGATGAAATCATTGAGATTGGAGAAAAAACGGTGATTGATTTGGGTATTCATGGTTTACATCCTGAGTTAATCAAAATGATTGGCCGCATGCGTTTCCGTTCGTCTTATGGTCAAAACCTATTGCAACACTCCCGTGAAGTAGCTAAATTATGTGCCACCATGGCGGCAGAATTAGGCTTAAATGCCAAGTTGGCCAAGCGTGCTGGTTTATTGCATGATATTGGAAAAGTTTGGCACGAGGAGCCTGAATTACCCCATGCCTTGTTAGGGATGGAGCTGGCTCAAAAATACAAGGAGCATCCTGAAGTTTGTAATGCTATTGGTGCTCACCACGACGAAATCGAAATGACATCCATGATATCACCTATCATTCAGGTTTGTGATGCTATTTCGGGTTCTAGACCGGGAGCTCGCCGTGAAATGATGGAATCTTACATGAAGCGTTTACGAGACTTGGAGGCCTTAGCCACATCCTTTGATGGGGTACAAAAATGCTATGCTATTCAGGCAGGTCGTGAATTACGAATCATGGTAGACTCAGAAAACGTTAGTGATGAGAAAGCCTCCAATTTATCATTTGACATTTCTCAAAAAATTGAAAAAGAAATGCAGTATCCAGGACAAATTAAGGTCACGGTTATTCGAGAGATGCGTGCCGTTAATTTTGCCAAGTAAAACCAAACGATTGATTATTTAATTGAAATATCAGTTTTCTGATTGGTTTATAGACTGGATTCGAGTAGTTTTACCCAACGCTGTCAAGGTTTAAAACCTTGACAGCGTTAAATTTTTACCCCCATTTTCAATGTTTAGCATGGAAATTCGTAGCCCACAAAATCCAGAAGAATGGGAAGCTTATTTTCAGCTTCGTTTCGAGATATTACGTGAACCTTGGAATCAAGCCTCAGGATCAGAACATCTACCAGATGATCAGGCTGCCATTCATGTCTTTGCCATAGAAAACAAACAAGTACTTGGTGTTGCCAGAATGCATGAATCAAATTCCCAACAAGGACAAGTTCGATGTGTAGCAGTAGCAAGTTCACATCAAGGTCAAGGAATTGGTAAACTACTTATGGATTATTTAGAACATAAAGCCAAAGAAAGCAACTGGAAAGAAATCATATTGGAGGCCAGAGAAAATGCCGTTCCTTTCTATACAAAGTTAGGTTATGTCATTGAAAAAGAGTCGTATCTATTATTTGATGAAATTCAACATTATACAATGAAGAAGATTTTCTAAAGCAAGAATTTGCTTCCATGTTAATTTTTGTAACTGAATCAAGCCACAATATCCATTTTTCCATTTGCCTAATTAAAATCTTCGATTGAAAATTCAACTATTTGATATTGTATCAATAATTTGAATATCTATTTCTAGTTATCAAAAAGTAGATTGTAAAATCATTCTGCATTCTTGAAATTAAACTCAATAAAATTTCAAGAATATGTCTGATTCCTTAGTTCAAATTTATGTTCATGCCGTATGGGCAACAAAAAAAAAGAGCCAATCATTTTTCCAGAATTGAAAGCTATACTTTTTAAGCATATTGAACTGGAGTTGGAAAAAATGAATTGCCGACTTATCATCATCAATTCCATGCCCGATCATATTCATTGCTTATTTTCAATATGCTCTACAAAATCAATTTCATACGTCATTAAACAGATTAAAGGGAGTAGTTCAAGATATATCAATTTGCAATATCCCCACTCCAATAAACTTGAATGGCAGATTGGGTATGCCGCATTTTCAGTCTCTAAAATGGCTTTGAAAAAAGTATATAACTACATAAAATTTCAGGATATTCGGCATGGATTTAAATCCATGGCTAACAAATAAAAAAGGCCAGGGTTTGAATCTTATTCGCCATAAATTTCAATTCATGGTTGTTAAATAAAAAAAAGCCAGGGTTTGAATCGAGGAATTAAGCATTCTCCCATATAAAATTCCAACGCGTTAGCCATGGATTTAAATCCATGGCTAACAAATAAAAAAGGCCGGGGTTTAAATCCCGGCCTTCCTTTATCCATCATTTCTTTCTAATGCGAATGTTCCAACCCTTGAGCACTCGGTATCTGATTGAATTCTACACCTTGTTTCTTTGCATCCTTAAATGCCTCTTTGGGTTTAATATTTAATATCTGAAATAATTCAGCATCTGATGTAGCATTTGGATTAGGAGTCGTCAATAATACATCTCCTGAAAATATAGAATTCGCTCCTGCCATAAAACAGAATGCTTGACCTTCATAATTCAATTCCAATCTACCAGCAGATAAACGAACGGCCGAATGAGGCATCATAATTCTTGCGGTAGCAATAACTCTAACCAACTCCCAAACAGTCGCTGTTTTTTGGTTTTCAAATGGGGTACCTTCTACAGGCACTAAATTATTTACAGGAACAGATTCTGGATGTTCTGGTAAATTAGCTAATGTCAATAACATCCCGATACGATCATCGATGCTTTCTCCCATACCAATGATACCTCCCGAGCAAACCGAAATTTTCGCCTTACGAACATTTCCTAATGTCTCTAAACGGTCATCATAGGTCCGAGTAGAGATAACATCTTCATAATACTCCTCACTGGTATCAATATTATGGTTATAGGCATATAAACCTGCTTCTTTCAATCGCTCGGCTTGTTGTTCACTTAACATGCCCAACGTACAACAAACCTCCATGCCTAGGGAATTTACCCCCTTCACCATGTCGATAACTTTATCAAAATCAGAATTATCCCTCACCTCTCTCCAAGCGGCACCCATACAAAAACGTGAACTACCATTTTCTTTAGCACGCAATGCAGCTTCAATGACCTCATTATAAGGCAATAACTTGTGAACTTTTACATTGGTATGGTATCGAGCTGCCTGTGAACAATAGGAACAATCTTCTGGGCAGCCTCCTGTTTTAATGGATAACAAAGTACTAATCTGCACCTCATTTGGGTCATGATATTGGCGATGAACAGTTGCCGCTTGATATACCAAGCCTAAAAATGGTTGATTAAAAATAGCCTCCACTTCGGCACGGGTCCAATTATTACGAATCATAATTCAAATTTTAGTCAAAGATACTTTGAAAATCTTTTAACACGAAACACTATTCCAATTCCATCATATAAGGCATCATCGCTAAAAAGCCTTCACGCTTCTTTAATCGATCTAATTCAAAAACAGATTTTGCCCATGGCAAATTCGATTTTGCCCAACGCATCTCCATCGCTTCCGAAGAAGTGGCCGATTCTAATAGGGTATCAAAAAAAGATTTCGCTTTAGGATAAACAGCTACTTTGTATTCCCCATCTTTCAATTTAGATTTTTGAGCAGCTAGGGCAATCGCCTTATCTAATCCCCCCAATTCATCCACTAATCCTATCTTCTTCGCTTGCTCTCCTGTCCAAACACGACCGCCAGCAATGGATTTCAATTTCCCCAAAGACATTTTTCGGCCAGCTGCGGCTTTGCTAGTAAAACTCTCATAGCCTTCATTTACCATATTTTGTATGATGGATTTCTCAAAATCCGTTAATTGACCAGCGGAATTTAAGAAATGAGAATGTTCATGGGTACTAACATGATCTTGCGTTATTCCCAACTTATTTTTAAAGAAATTGTCCAAATTTAACCATTGAGCAAATATGCCAATGGATCCAGTTATGGTGGTAGGTTGCGCCACGATAACATCAGCCCCCATTGCCATGTAATAACCTCCTGAAGCGGCATAATTCGACATTGACGCTATCACGGGTTTTACTTTCTTTGCCAATAAAATTTCTCTCCACATGATATCGGAAGCTAAAGATGAGCCTCCTGGAGAATCAATTCGCAATACGATAGCTTTCACCGATGAATTATCCCTCAATTTGCGAAGTTCCTTCACAAAATCATCCGAACCGATAGATCCCTCTCCACCACGCATTCCCACAATCTCTCCTTCTGCCACTAAAATAGCAATCTTCTTACTCCCTTCTACTTCTGGAATTGGGTTTTTAGCATGCAAATAGTCCGACAATTTCACCATAGTCAACTTATCCTTTTCGCCAATTTTTACCGCTTTCTTTAACAGTGATTCAAATTGATCCCAATAGCTCAACTTCAACATACCCAATTTTTCAGCCTTGTTAGGATTCATCGCTTGCAGACTATCCGCGATACGGTCTAAGCGAGGAATGGAAATTCCTTTACTTTGGGATATTTTATTGAATACCACTTGGTTGATAGAACGAATAAACGACAAGCTTTGCTCCTTATTTTCAGGACTCATATCTTCTCGAATAAATGGCTCAACCGCTGATTTATACGTTCCAACTCGAAACACCATAGGTTCTATTTCCAACTTATCAAATGCCTTTTTATAGAACATATATTGAACGGAAATTCCATTAAAATCCAATAAACCTCCTGGATTTAAATACAATTGGTTCGATACGGATGCAAGATAATAGGCCTTTTCGGAATAGGAATTTGAATACGCATACACAAATTTTCCTGACTTCTTGAATTTCTCCAAGGCATCACGAATTTCTGATAATTGGGCATACCCCGCAATCGGAAAACTTACATCCAAATATACTCCTTTGATTTTATCATCTACACGAGCTCTTTCCAAAGCCGAAATAATCTGAATGAGCCCGATTTTTTCAGTACTAGAAAAAAATGGATTAGGAAAGGCCGAAAAAGGGTTATCCTCATTCGAAGCATTTTCTGCCATAGGCCGATTCAAGTCCAATTTCAAAATGGAATTTTCCTTTAGCTCATATTCTGAGTCCGAGGAACTCATGGCAGATCCTATCCCTACCAGTAGGATAATACTTACTAGTAGAAATAAAAACATTCCAACTATTGTCGCCAGGGTATATTTAACAAATTGCCACATATCTATTTATTTTTTTGCGAATTTGAAGTCAATACATAACAATCCATCACAAAATATGTTCAAAGGAAAAATCATACAAACAACGGAGAAATGACTATCCGAAGTTTTTACGGTAATCTTCTCTAGATTGACGAATCACTTCATGTGCCACCTCTCTACCATAAACATCGTCAATATCAACGGCTAAAGAACTCGTCTCTCCTGGCAACATTTTGTAAGTCCAAAAATAATGCCTCAATCGCTGAACAATATCCTTTGGTGCATCAGAAATATCTCTCCATTTACCATAAATAGGATCATCTTTTAAAACAGCAATAATTTTATCATCTGCCTCTCCTTTATCAATCATTCGAATTCCTCCAATAGGAATCGCTTGACATAAAATATCGCCATGTGTGATGGCACGTTCCGATAGCACACAAATATCTAATGGATCACCATCACCTTGTAAAATATCTTTTCCAGAGTATTTTCTGGCCAACTCCGCAATTCCTTCGGCACAATACGTTTGAGGTAAAAAGCCATATAAGGCTGGAACTATATTAGAAAACTTTTGAGGACGATCGATCTTCAAATAGCCTGTTTGTTTGTCTATTTCATATTTAACGGTGTCCGTCGGTACGATTTCAATAAAAGCCGTCACCAATTCAGGCATTTGATCTCCAATTTGAATTCCGTGCCAAGGGTGTGCCTTAAAGAAGTTTCTATTCATGGTATTTTTTCTGGGTTAAATTGCTACTCAGGTTTTAATCCTACAAAATTACAAAAAATATGCTGAAATCAGTCCTGCTTAGACATTCCAAAGCACAAAGGTTTAGCGGGCATTCCATTTAATTTAGTTAAATTCGCAGTTTGAATTCCATTGACCATGATATATCCCATCATACCTTACGGTGACCCTGTCTTAAGGAAGATCGCTAAAGACATCGAACCAGGCAGTATTGATTTAATCACCTTAGCCGACGACATGTTTGAAACCATGTATGCGGCAAGTGGAGTAGGTTTAGCCGCTCCTCAAATTGGCAAAGACATTCGCCTTTTTGTGGTGGATGGACGCCCCATGAATGAAGGTGAAGAAGAGGAAGATATAGACACCTCTTTAATCGATTTCAAAAAAGTATTCGTCAACCCAACCATCGTGGATGAAACTGGAGAAGAATGGGGATTCGAAGAAGGTTGTCTTTCCATCCCAGGTATTAGAGGGGAAGTATGGCGACCAGAATACGTTAAAATACATTATTATACCGAGCATTGGGAAGAAAAAGAAGAAGTATTTGAAGGCTTAGCCGCTCGAATCATTCAACACGAATATGACCATATCGAAGGCATTCTTTTCACGGACCATTTAAATGTGGTTAAAAAGCGCCTGATCAAAAATAAATTAACGGATATCACCCGCGGAAAAGTTTCTGTGGATTATAAAATGAAATTCCCTAGGTAATCGAATATGAAGATTTCAACAACTTGGCTTAACGATTTTATAGACTTATCACAACTTCCTCAGCAAGGTAGTCCAGAAGAACTGGATGTCTTATTAACTAATACAGGGTTAGAAGTAGAAGGTATAGAAGCTCATGATCAAATTCCTGGTGGATTAAAAGGCTTTGTGGTTGGTGAAGTCATCAGCTGTGAAAAATTCCAAGTCAAAGAAAAAACATTGAGTGCCACGACAGTAGATGTGGGACAGGAAGAATTACTTCAAATTGTATGTGGAGCGGCTAATGTAGCCCAAGGTCAAAAAGTAATCGTAGCCACTCCTGGGACAACTTTGTATGACAAAGAAGGAAAGCCCGTATTTACCATTGAAAAAAGAAAAGTATACGGGCAAGTCTCTGAAGGGATGATTTGTGCCGAAGATGAAATCGGTATCGGAAATTCGCATGATGGTATTTTGGTTTTAGAAACAGAACTAGCCAACGGAACTCCAGCCAGTACTTATTTCCAAATTCAATCCGATTTGGTATTGGAAATCGGCCTTACTCCTAACCGAGCAGACGCTGCTTCTCACTGGGGGGTAGCACGAGATATACGTGCAGTTAGTGGATTAAGCATCCAATTCCCTGATGTTAGTTCATTCCAAGAAGGTGCTAATACTTTCCCCATTCAAGTTCAAATTGAAGATGAAGGCTGTACTCGTTTTTGTGGCATTAGCCTAGATCAAGTCAAAGTTGGTCCATCTCCAGAATGGCTTAAAGATCGCTTGCAAGCGATTGGTTTGCGTCCTATCAATAACATTGTCGACATCACCAATTTCATTTGCCATGGCTTAGGCCAACCCATGCATGCCTATGACTGGGAACAAATTAAAGGTCAACAATTAATCGTCAAGTCTTTAGCCGCAGGAACTTCCTTCACTACCCTAGATGGTATTGAACATAAATTAGATGGAGAAGAAATCATGATTTGCGATGCTTCTGGCCCAATAGGCTTAGCAGGGATCATGGGTGGTTCTAATTCCAGCATACAAGAAAACACAAGCCGAGTATTTTTGGAAGTGGCGCATTTTAGACCCGAGCGCATCCGTAAATCGTCACAAGTGCATGGCTTAAAAACAGATGCCTCTTTCCGCTTTGAACGTGGTACTGACATAGAAGCTAAATTATTAGCCTTACAATATGCTACAATCTTGATTCAAGAATTAGCGGGTGGTCAAGTAGCGTCTCAATTAGTAGATTACTTCCCCAACCAACCTGAGTTGGCACAAATCGACATGACCTATGAGCGTATTCATTCCATCATGGGAATTGAATTAGCGCCTGAGCGTATTCAAGAAATTTTAGTAGCCTTGGATTTTGAATTAAGCCATTTAAATTCCTCAGGTTTCACGGCCATCGCTCCTGCTTATCGGGTAGATGTCACCAGAGAAGCAGATGTCATCGAAGAAATTTTGAGAATCCATGGTTTGGATAATATCCCATTGTCGGAGCATTTAAGTGCTCATTTTATCTCAGAATTTCCAGCGCTGGACAAAGAGAAAGTCCAACAAACTATTGCTTACCAATTAGCAGCCAAAGGATTTCAAGAAATCATTAGCAACTCCTTAACAAAATCTGAGTTTCATACTTGGATTGAAAAGGATTTAAGCTTTGAATCCGTTGAGATTTTAAATAAACTTTCAGAGGATCTAGGCGTAATGCGTCAGCACATGGTGTTTCATGGATTAGAAGCCTTAGCACATAATATCAACCGTCGTCAGAAGGATTTAAAATTAGTGGAGTTTGGTAAAACCTACCATAAAAAAGGAGCCAAATACATCGAGAAGCGCCATGCTGCTTTATATGCCACTGGTTTATGGCAGGGAGAAACATGGGATCATGCTCCTCAAAAAACGCAATTATATCATTTGTTTCAAGTGTGCAAAGCAGTCATGCAACACTTAGGCAACAAACCTTTTGACACAGAAGTCATTGAAGGGTCTTCCGTTTTTGCTTATGGTTTACGCATCTCGGTACAAAAGAAAAGTTGCCTAGAATTAGGTATGATTCATCCGAATTTAGCCGAGAAATTTGATGTCAAACAAGATGTTTTCATGGCGGATTTCGACTGGGATTACTGGGTAAAACAGGAGAAAACAGATTTTGTCTACCAAGAAATCGCTAAGTTCCCAGAGGTTCGTCGTGATTTATCTTTGGTTATTAATAAAGAAGTGAGTTTCCAAGCGATTCAACGGGTAGCGGAACAAACAGAAAAAACCATCTTGAAACAAGTAGCCCTATTTGATGTCTATGAAGGCAAAAATCTAGGCGAAGGCAAGAAATCCTATTCCATTAGTTTCATCTTGCAAGATGAAAACCAAACCTTGACCGACAAGGTGATTGACTCCACCATGGAGCGATTCATTCAACGATTTGAGAAGGAATTAGGGGCTATCATACGCAAGTAATTTCCCAAACAGCTTTTATGTAAATTATAAGTTTACTGATAAAATTTTATCAGTAAACTTATAATTTATTTAACCCCTATTGTTATATCAATAAAATATATACTTTGGCATTGTAAAAGAATGACACTCGGTAAGCTTGGGTAATCATTACTTAAAACTAAAACCTCTAATACATTGAATACCGTTCTCTATTTCCATAAAATACCAGCCTACTTTACCCATATCATACCAACCAAATTGGAAGTTGATGGTATTAAATTCCAATTACAAGATGAAATTTCTTTGTGGACCTTATCCAAAAGCTACGGCCATTTCAAATTACGATTAGTATTTTTTGGCCTAATCAAATCAAAAGCACTGATTATACCCGCAAATAACAAATCCATTCACCTGAAAGTAGCATTAATGCGGCATAAAATTCCCCGTTTCACCTTGGCTATCATGGCCATTGGTTTCCCCATGGTTTATAAAATCAATTCCAAAGTCATGGCCTATGCCTTTCTCATCTTTTCTCCAATTACCTATATGATGGATGCATTAACCCACCTTGTCGAAATCCAAGAAACAAATCCCCCTGCCTAAACCCACAAAAAAAGGGAGCCAAAGCTCCCTTTCTACCTATAAATCTTGTGAAGCTTAACGCTTCATCATATTAGCCATATTCGGCATTTTCATCTTGCCATCCTGCACCTTATTCATCATGCGCATCATTTTGCGCATATCTTCAAATTGCTTCAACAGATTATTGACCTGCTGGATCGAAGTTCCAGAACCCACTGCAATACGGTTCTTACGAGAAGGGTTCAATATATCTGGATTTTGACGCTCCTTCAACGTCATGGATTGAATGATCGCTTCAATAGGTTTAAATGAATCATTGGAAATATCTACATCCTTCACAGCTTGACCCATGCCAGGAACCATGCCCATCAAATCCTTGATATTTCCCATCTTCTTGATTTGCTGCAACTGCGCATAAAAATCTTCAAAAGAGAAATTATTCTGACGAATCTTCTTGTTCAATCGAGCAGCCTCATCCTCATCAAATGCCTGCTGAGCTCTTTCTACCAAAGAAAGTACGTCACCCATACCCAAAATACGGTTAGCCATACGATCAGGATAAAACTGATCCAAAGCTTCCATCTTTTCACCAGTAGAAATAAACTTGATAGGCTTTTCTACCACCTGACGGATAGACAATGCCGCACCACCTCGTGAATCACCATCCAATTTGGTCAATACCACCCCATCAAAATCCAAACGGTCATTGAAGGTTTTGGCTGTATTTACCGCATCTTGACCTGTCATGGAATCCACCACAAACAAAATCTCCGTTGGCTTAATCGCTGCTTTTACCGCGGCTATTTCATTCATCATCGCTTCATCCACAGCCAAACGACCAGCGGTATCCACAATCACGACTTTCTTACCCATTTTACGGGCATAAGACAATGCATTCTCTGCTATGCTAACCGCATTTTTATTCTCAGGCTCCGCATAAACCTCTACGCCTACTTGCTCACCCAACACTTTCAACTGATCAATCGCCGCAGGACGGTAAATATCACAAGCTACTAATAAAACCTGACGACCTCCCTTTTTAATGTATTGAGCTAATTTTCCAGAGAATGTGGTCTTACCCGAACCTTGAAGACCAGCAATTAACACCACAGAAGGATCGCCCTTAAGATTGATTTCTTGTTTTTGACCTCCCATCAATTGAGTCAACTCCTCATGCACAATCTTCACCAACAATTGACCAGGTTCTACCGAAATCAAAATCTTTTGTCCCAAAGCCTGCTCCTTAATTCGATCAGTGATTTCCTTGGCAACTTTATAGTTCACGTCGGCATCCATCAAGGCTCTTCTGATTTCCTTAATAGTTGCCGCTACATTGACATCCGTAATTCGGCCATTCCCCTTCAGGGTACGCATGGCGGAGTTTAACTTCGAACTTAAATTCTCAAACATAATTTTGAATCGATTAAAAAAAGGGAATGCAATTTACGCTTTTTCGAGCAAAAATTATTCAAATAATATGGTCTTGTTTTGATGAATAAACACTCTATCCTCTAAAACCAAACGCAAAGCCTTAGCTAAGACTATTTTTTCCACATCTTTCCCCGCCTTGGACATATCCTTGGCCGAATAGGTATGATTCACAGGTACAATTTCCTGACAAATAATCGGACCTTCATCCAAATCATCTGTCACAAAATGGGCAGTAGCTCCGATAATCTTTACTCCCCGATTAAAGGCTTGTTGGTATGGCCTAGCCCCAATAAAAGCTGGCAAAAAGGAATGATGGATATTAATCAGTCGCCCCTTATATTTCAAAGAGAATTGAGGAGTAAGAATGCGCATGTATTTGGCCAATACAATCAAATCTGGCTGATAATAATCAATCTGCTGATTTACCAATGCCTCATGTGCTTCTCTTTCCAAACCTTCCGCCGATATAAAATGAAAAGGCACATGGAATTGCTGGCATAAAAAGCCTAAATCTTCATGATTCCCAATGACTGCCTCAACTTTGAAATTCAGATCTTGATATTGATACTTAATCAATAATTCTCCCAAACAATGGTGCTCTTTAGTCACTAAAATAAGAACCCGTTTTTGCTTAGGAGGAATAATTTCCACTTCTGCTTGCTTTGGTAAAATAGAGAACAATTGATCTTGAACCAAGGCCATATCACAAGGACCCGTAAAGGATATACGCATAAAAAAACGATCCGACTCCTCATCTACAAACTCATTGGTTTGAGTAACGTTAACCAATTGTTCAAATAAGATGCCCGTAATTTTATGAACCAAGCCCTTCTCATCCTTACAAGCAATTTTGATAATCGTCTCCATGAAAAATTTATTCGTAAATTCTTCAAATTTAGGCTGAAATAATGGAGTAAAAAAGATTTAGTCTTTACCTTTGCAGGATTATCAAGACGTAGTCTGGTAATTTTAAGAACGTAACATCATATACTTGTATTAAACAATGGAAAAAATTAAAGTAGCTAACCCGGTCGTAGAACTTGACGGCGATGAAATGACCCGAATCATTTGGAAATTCATCAAGGATAAATTGATCTTACCTTATTTAGATGTAGATATTAAATACTATGACTTAGGTGTAGAATACCGTGATGAAACCAATGACCAAGTAACGATTGAGGCTGCTGAAGCCATCAAGAAATATGGTGTAGGTATTAAATGTGCTACCATCACTCCTGATGAAGCTCGTGTAACTGAATTTGATTTAAAACAAATGTGGAAGTCGCCAAACGGTACTATCCGCAATATCTTGGATGGAACGGTATTTAGAGAGCCAATCGTATGTGCCAATGTGCCTCGTTTAGTTCCTAACTGGACTGCTCCTATCATGATTGGTCGTCACGCTTTTGGTGATCAATACCGTGCAACAGACTTTGTTACTAAAGGAAAAGGTAAATTAACGGTTACTTTCACTCCAGAAGATGGTGGTGATGCTCAGACTTTTGAAGTGTATAACTTTAAAGGCGATGGTGTAGCTTTAACCATGTACAACACAGATGAGTCTATCCGTGGTTTTGCTCACTCTTGCTTTAACATGGCTTTGAGCAAGGGATGGCCGCTTTACTTATCTACGAAGAACACCATCTTGAAAAAATACGATGGCCGTTTCAAAGATATCTTTGAAGAAATCTTCCAAGCAGATTATAAGGCCCAATTCGATGCCAAAGGTATTGTGTATGAGCACCGTCTGATTGATGACATGGTGGCTTCTGCCTTAAAATGGAATGGTAATTTTGTTTGGGCTTGTAAGAACTACGATGGCGACGTTCAGTCGGACACGGTAGCTCAAGGTTTTGGTTCATTAGGTTTAATGACTTCTGTCTTGATTACTCCAGATGGTAAAGTAATGGAAGCAGAAGCGGCTCACGGAACAGTGACTCGTCACTACCGTGATCACCAAGCTGGAAAACCAACTTCTACCAACCCAATCGCTTCCATCTTTGCTTGGACACGTGGTTTAGAGTTCCGTGGTAAATTGGATAACAACCAAGCTTTGATTAATTTCTGCCAAACTTTAGAAAAAGTTTGCGTAGCAACAGTGGAGTCTGGTAAAATGACGAAAGATTTAGCGGTATGTATCCATGGAAACAAAGTTCAACATGGTGAGCATTACTTATACACAGAAGAATTCTTAAGTGCTTTAGATGAAAATTTAAAAGCGGCTTTAGGAAAATAATTCTGTTTGCTTTTTAGCTCATAATAAGCTAATTAAATCATAAACTGCACCCAAAAAGTTATTTAGCTTTTTGGGTTTTTTTTGTAAAAAATATATCTAATTAAACGTTTTAAATTCCCCATTGGAAAGCGATCTTTAAACTTCATTCGATTATTTTAATTGTCAATGGAAAATATAAAGTTGGGAAAAGCTTATTTACTGACTCGCTTATTATCACTTTTTGTTAGATTAGCGGAATTTATTTGCATTGTAAAATTCAACAAAACATAAATTTTTGGGTAGATTGGGGGAGATTTATGGCAGGTATATTTTTGATTGTAGAAATGTTGCTAAACCTATCATACAATTGAAATTATCAACTTTATATTTAATTTAAAAACTAATATGGACATTGAAACATTAGCAAATCATATTACAAAACTTGGCAAACATTATTTTGATAAAGCTTGTAATGTTGTTCTTTCAGAGATTTTAAATTTGACCCCTATTAATATAGATGGTTCTTATGACGGTGGTACTGATATCGTATCCATTAAAGATGGACAAAGAGAAAAAGTTGCATATCAAATTACAACCCAAAAAACTGATATTAAAAATAAAGCATATAAGGATGCTAAAAAAGCTATAAATAAGCTATCTGTGCAAAAGTTTTATTTTTTGACAACTTATAATTTGTCAGAAATTGACCAAATACTTATAGCAACTGAGATTTCACAAGATTTAGGCATTACAGCTCAATGCTTTTCACCAAAAATTATAGCAGGCTTAATTTTGTCAAAAGGTAAATTGAATAAATTTTTAGATGTTGTTGATTTACCTTTACCAAGACAACATGGAAATATTGTAGATATTAAAGAAAAAGCGTTACACAGCTATAGTGTTTTTTCTGATGACGCAGGAAAATTAAAATATAGTGTTTATGAAGACACCATTCTATTTTCCCTCTTTAATGATAGTAAAAAAGAAGACGAATTAGTTGAATTCGTTATGAACTTTTTAAGCCTAAATGAAGAAAGCGAAAGTATTATTAGAAAAAGAATTGGAGGCCTTTTTGGAAAACTTCTGATAAAAAAAGATGAAAATGGAAGTATTTCATTGTTACCTATTGCATTTGACGATTTTAAAAACAGACAAAGTATCTATGAAATAGAGTTATACAATTTGTCTTCAGCGCAAACTGACCTATTAAAGGATTACGAACTTTCATGGACTTCAGAAGAATCTAAAAAAATATCTCTATGGATAGCGAACGCCTATATTTCAAATCAACTCGAAAATCTAAAGGACATAAATGCTTCAATAATTAATAATAATTTTTATAGTATTTCGGAAAACAGTATAGCCAAAATTAAAAATTACTTTATTAATGAAAAATCTGTTGATATTTCTGTTGCAGAAGATTTGACAAATGCCTTATTGGATATGGCATCAGCTCATCCACTTATTACAAAAATATCAAGGGCGTCTGTATATGTTGCATTAGATGGAAATAATCCAATTACATCAGCAAAAGCAATTGGAGCAAGTCGATGGTCAGATGTCAATATTATTCTAGAACCGAGCGTTGCTCTACCTTTTTTATGCTCTTTATTATATTCAGGAAATACAAATCGATTTTTTAAGAATTCTGTAAAGAGTGTTAGACAGGCAATGGAGCTAGATAGTCCTATATATATGCCTTATTATTACTTCAACGAATGTGCGGGACACCTACTAACAGCTAGAAAATATATTGGCTTTGAAAGTCAAGGAAATGAATTAGAATATTCAAATAATGCTTTTATTTCCAATTACTTTCACTTAAAAAACAAAGGGATAAAAGTTCCAGAAACCATTTCGGAATACTTAGCAACTTTCAGTAACTCAATTAAAACAGAAAGGACAGACATTAAAAATTGGGTAAGAAGTATAATGACTGACTTACAATCAATCTTCACATCCAACGGAATTGAGTTTATTGATACCCCCCATTACGAGGATAACGATGTACAAGACATTAAGGTTGAATACATGGACATTTTAGATGATTTAGGTATAAAGAAAAAAAACCACCTTTTTAATAATGACATTTATACATTAAAAGCTACAAATGAAAGAATAGTAAAAAATGGGGAGGTATGGGCGATTCTCACAAATGATAGATCACTAGTGAATTTTTCGAAAACTGATTACTTTAAGGGTTGGATTACAAATGCATTTAAGTTTCTACAAGTAACAGAACTTTCTAAACCTATGTCAGAGTCTAAATTAATTTCACTTGTACATTCCGTAGCAACTTTTAGTGAAAGAACTTTATCATTAGGTGCAAGAATTATGGATAAACTAATAAATCTATCATCAAAAGAAATTCAAAATTATGAGTTGAAAGCGGAGATTGAGAAATTTAAAAAAGAAACAATAGAATCAATAAATCTAGACGATCCTAATGTGTTTGATATTATTGATATTAAAACAAATGAGTTTATTTCAAAACATGGTCTAGACAAAAAAGTGGAAGAAGAGCAAGAGATAAATGATGATAAAATTGACTTAGAATTATAAATACTACTCCTTTACAGAAATTTTCTGCAATCACTAGGAGGAGTAGTTAATTGAACAACTTACATCAAATCAACTTTTGTGAGATACTTCCGCCCTTTTTGATTTAATAGAAAAAAAGGGTAAAGTGTCTACAAATTTTCTTACTTGACTACAATCAGTCCTTTGGTCAATACCTGCCCTTCAGATTTCAAGACCAATTGATATTTGCCCGAATGTATACCGCTAAGATTCAAGGTATAAACTCCGTCTTGACTGATTTTCCCTTGTAAAGCCAAACGTCCATCAATACTGTATAAAAAATATTCCGCGCCTGCTAAGGTGGCAATACATTCTATATTGATGTTATCTATAGCTGGATTAGGGAATACAGAAAGACCGCCATCCGATGGCAAAGTATAATCATATTCTACCTTGGGACTAAGGCAGCTCAACGTATTACTATATTTTTTAGCAATTGTTAGGCTATATTTTCCTGAGGATTTAACCCGTAATAAACCTGACTTTTCTAACAAAGAGGTTCCATTCATCTCCCATGAATATCCAATATTGGAATCTAAGTTTATACTATTTGCCTTCAATATATATGAACCAAATGAACCAATAGTAGCGGTTGGTAAAGTCATGGATTGAACTTGCACTTTATTGGAATACTCCGAGCTACAACCATCCATATCATAGGCCTTAACTTGATAAAGCCCAGAATTTTTAACGACTATGCTGTTTCCTGGAAAACCATTCGACCAAGTAAAATCTACACCCGTTCCTTGCGCCTTCAATTCAACCGATTTGCCTTCACAAAACAGCGTATCTCCGATTACTTGAATACTGGGTTTAAGTGGTTGAGGTAAGCTCCTAAACGACAAAATAGGAATGCTAAATTGGTTTCCTAAATCATCTTCTAAGGTCGCATAATAATTACCTGCCGTCAATAATTGCTTTTTAAAGAGATTGCCAACGCTTCCTGAGGAAGCATTAAACCAAGTAACTTTTTTAAATGTAGTCGTTAAATCCAGCGATAACTCATTGTTTGGGCCACATGCCACTTGGATACTGGGCATGGATTTAGACGAAATTGGGAATTTAATAGCATCCAATTGACTGGATATTTTCTGAAACCATAAATCGGCTAAAGTGACGTAAGCACCCCGTGAAAAGTGAATACAATCCGATTTCCTAGGAATCTCTACATTTTCAGTATTAGGTCCAGAATACAAAAATGGAATTCCACTGGTACTTACTATATCTTTCTGTGCCTGCAAAATTCCTGCATCCCAAATGGTGGGGGTACAAGTTCCATCCGATAATTGAACAGACACGGAGGTAGCTTCTGAAATCAACCAAGGAACATCTAAACCCGTGTGCTTTCGTAAGGTACTAATCAACTCCATGAAATAATTTTTATAGTCGGCCGCAGGAGTTTTATGATAGGCATCATTCTCCCCCTGATGCCAAAGTATAGCTCTTACGCCATTCTTTTGACCATATATTTCCACGGCTCTCCTCAAGTTAGCATAGGGGAAACCCTTGGGATAATATACACTGGGTGCCCATTGATTGGCAGTAAGAACTCCCCTAGAAGATTCCGCCCAGTTTTTAATACCCGTACCTACCCAAGCTGTATTGTAAAAACAGACAGGCACATTGTATTTTTTTACCAGAGAGTCGCCCAAAATAGGCCAATAGAAATTGGAAAGCCCCATAGGTCCAATCGTCACAGTAGAATCAATCTTCCGAAATTCCGTCATGGGAAAATCCAAATTATGCTCTCCTATGTATTTATTATTAGGACTTGGATTATATTCTTTGAAAAAATTATAGAAATTGGCGGCTATCACCCGATCATCGATTGCCTGAGTATCATTAGGTTTTCTAAATGTACCTTCCGCATTAGATTGACCTGAGATGATAAAATTTTCACCAATACCTACCCGGCCTAAACTAGTACTATCTTTTATCTGTTGATGCTGAATCGTTCTTACTTGTAATTGATACCAGCCTCCCTTAGCTAAAATATTTCCTTGAAATATGCCTCCTTTGGGCTTAGCATCCAAAGTAAACCAATCCAGCGTTTGCCCTTGACCGGATTGTACAGGAATTAATTTAGCCTGTACATAATCAATGCTCCCGGAATAGCTTCCCAACACAGAAAATGTGGCTTCATTACTATTATTACGCTGAAAGACTTGTCTGAAATGAGGATAAGAAATACTGACTTGCGCCTGAGCAGCTTGAACGTATAGGCTAATAAGTAAGATCAGTAAACTTTTCTTCATAGGTGAAAATTAGATTGCTAATTTAGGGATATATTCCAAATTTACACCGCCATGAAATAAGAAAGTCGTACCAGATTAACTCTGATACGACCTTCCCACTATTTTCTATTTATTTCTTATTCAGAAACAACAGAGAAAGTTACTTTGTGCTTCACTTCTTTGTGTAAATCCAAAGTAGCTGCGTAATCACCAATGGTTTTTACTTCGCTATCGAATGAGATTTTCTTACGATCTACATCGAATCCTTTTTCTTTCAACATTTCTGAGATTTGAAGGCTAGTTACGCGACCAAAGATTTTACCGCTATCACCCGTTTTAGCAACAATCGTTAAATTCATGTCACCAATAGCAGCAGCTAAATCAGTAGCATCTTGACGAATTTTTTCCACTTTATGTGCCGCTTGCTTGATATTTTCAGCCAAGACTTTGCGGTTGGACGGTGTTGCCATCATAGCAAAACCTTGTGGAATTAGGTAGTTACGACCATAACCTGGTTTCACAACCACGACATCGTTCTTGTAGCCTAATCCAGCAATATCCGTTTTTAATATTATTTCCATTTTTGTATAAAATCAAATGTTATTAGGATGTATCTGGTCTATTTTAAACCGTCAGCTACATATGGCATTAATGCCAAGTGACGAGATCTTTTTACTGCTTGCGCAACTTTACGTTGAAATTTCAACGAAGTACCAGTAATACGACGAGGCAAGATTTTTCCTTGCTCGTTCACTAACTTTAATAAGTAATCTGGATTTTTAAAATCAATGTATTTAATACCCGACTTCTTAAATCGGCAATATTTTTTACGATTACTATTTTTATCTACAGGTTCGTTTACAAGTGTCATCTTATGCTTCTGTTTTTTCTGGTTTTCTACCTACTAAACCTTTTCTCTTTTTCTCATTATACGCAACCGCGTGCTTGTCAAGGGCTAATGTCAAGAAGCGAATAACCTTCTCATCACGCTTGTATTCAAGTTCAAGCTTAGCAATTAATGCTGGTGCCGCTAAAAATTCAAAAATCTGGTAATAACCTGTGTGCTTGTTCTGGATTGGATAAGCTAACTTACGTAAGCCCCATGCATCTTCGTGAACAATTTGTGCACCGTTATCTACCAACACTTTCTTGAATTTTTCAACGGCGTCCTTTGTCTGTTGCTCAGACAAAACGGGAGTTAAAATGAACACCGTCTCATAGTTTTTTAATTCCATAAAAAATTGTTGTTAGTAAAAAATTAAAATTGGACTGCAAAAGTATCAAAAATACTTCACAATCAAAAACTTGTAAGAAAAAATTGGTTAACGAACTTCGAAAGTTCCGAGTCCAATAAGGAAACCTTCCGCATAAAGCTCTATTTCATGCTTACCTTCTCGATAAGGGACAGATCGTGCGTAAATAAATTCAACCGACTGGTGATTATTTTCATAAAAAATGCGCTGTTTCGCCGTGTAAGAAAGTTCTTTCCCTTTAAAACTTAAGGTACCCGAACCCAGCGAATAATCCGATAAGGTTTGACCGGTCGGCTCAATAATGCGCAAGTAAATGGTTTTTACTTCCTTAGAGGCTAAAGGATTTTCTTGTAGATGGAAAATAACCCGAATTTTATCAATTTTCTTTGATTTATGAATCCCCACTTCCTTCCCTCGAGAAGAAATAGCGTATACATTCACCCCTTCAGCCCGTAAGGCTGCCGCCACCGAAACTTTTTCAACTAGCTCTTGATTCCTTACTTCCAAAATCCGCGAACGCTCGTTCAGCTCTCTTTGCTTCAAACCGAATGTCTCAGAAGAATCCTTTAAGGCTTTCTGTACATTGGATAAACCATCTTGCAATAATTTTGCCTCTCGACTCAAGGAATCGTTTCGCGCTAATAAAAACGTATTTTCTCTTCTTAATTTCTTTATTTCTTGATCCTTCAATCCCAATAAACGCAAATAATAAGCCAATTTCTGTTTGAAATCTGCCTCATCCATTTGGGGATTTTCGGCTAATTCCTTTTTATCTCCCAATATTTGCTCCCGAGCTATTTCTAACTCACTCACTCGACCGCCTAATTTCTTGATTTGAACCATGCGCAATTGCAATTGCTTGGAAATTGAATCCAGCTGCTCACTAGCACTCTCCGCAAATTGCTCTTCTGTTTTGCCTAAGGAAAATAGCTGAATTTGATAATGCTCACACACCCAAAGCCCGCTCATTAAAAGAAGAAGCAAAGAAAGCACTCCAATAACCCGCTGCTGACTCTTTTCCTTGGAACTCATAGTGTCTGACTCCATGTTCAAATTTTTCTGGTAAGAGCTGATGCATATCAAACTCCTAGAATCAAAAATAATAAATTAATTTTACTTTTATTTTTTTCTTCATTCAATCTTTCACAAATTTCCATTATGTCCATCGCACAACATATTTCAGACATTCAAGCCCAATTGAAATCTAGTTCTGCGAAACTCATAGCAGTAACCAAAACCCGCAGCATCGATGAACTGAAAGCAACTTATGATGCAGGTATACTCGATTTTGGAGAAAACCGGGTTCAGGAAATGGTGGAAAAGCAAAGTCAGTTACCGGCCGATATCCGTTGGCATCAAATTGGCCATCTACAAACCAATAAAGTAAAATACATTGCTCCATTTGTTCATTTGATTCATTCCGTGGATTCTTTTCGCCTATTAAAAGAGATTGATGCTCAAGGAAAAAAACTAGGGCGCATCATTCCCTGCCTTTTTCAAATGTACATAGCTCAAGAAGAAAGTAAATTTGGACTAGATAAAGGTGAGTTATTGAGCATACTAGCTAGTCCTGAATTTGCCGAATTGCAACATATTAAAATTATGGGCTTAATGGGAATGGCCAGTTTTACCGAAAATGAAGCACAAGTAGCCACTGAATTCCAGACATTACATGATGTATTCATCGAACTTCAAACCAAGCAAACGGGGTATACCACGGGCCTAGTGGAATGGAAAGAGTTGTCCATGGGCATGTCGGGCGATTACCTCTTGGCCGCCCAACTAGGTTCTACCATGGTTCGGGTCGGTTCAGCGATTTACGGGGCTCGTTCTTGAGGATCGACTATTCCACAGCACCAAGGCCATTTCTACCAAAAAGAAAAATAAAGCCAAACCAAAACATAGTAAAGCCCAGCTTGTACGTGGGTTGCTCTCACCTAAGCCCGTTGGGACATCGTGACGTATACTCACTTGCTTTTGACCTTCATAATGCTCCTCCAATTCTTTCTCAGAATAGGTAGCCAATTGACTAAATTCTTTAGGATAGTTTAATGCGAAAGTAGCCATGGCTTTCCCTCCAACTTGAGCATCGATAAACCCATTAGCTCCAGATCTAAGGTCTTGCATCATGGTCTGGGGAATGCGACATAACCAGGATTTGCCCAACCAGTTTTGTTCCGGAATAAAGTTTTGACCTTGTTTTTGCCAGCTCAACAAACTTTTATCAGCAGATTGGTACACAAAATCAGCGCTTGCCTTAATTTCAATTCCTTGAGAAGTAATTCGTTGATGCAAAACTGGACTCAAACCACTGGATAAGACCATTTCATGCCAAACAGGTAAAAATAAGCCGTGTTTATTAAATCCATCTTGCTGGTTTAACACATGGGAAGAAAACAAAAAAACGGATCCTAGACCCAAGCTAATTTTCTCTAAAAACGGTTTTCCATTCATCCAAGATATAAGCGTCTCATTTCCCGGATTCCATTCCCATAAAGGCTTGGAAGTCCATAATTTGGAAGCACGATTCAAAGACTTTTTGGTTACTATTTCTTGAAAAAAAGATTGGCGAGTAGATACTTGCTGAACAGGCAATTCCGATTGAGATGTCTGGGCTAGCTGCTTGCCAGTACCTGCAAAAAATCGATTCATATCTTGTAGGATCGCTTCAGTGGGGCCCTGACTAGGAATAATAGCCAAGGAATGCCCTTGACTAACCCAGGTATTCAACGCCTTCCAATCCGTAGCAGTTCTACCTTCAACACCCACTAAACAAACAAAAGCATCTTCAGGCAAATGAGCAGGTAGTATCTCCGATGCTTGTATGGATTTGAATTCAAAAAATTCTTCTTTCTCAAATACCTTCTCCAGGTTTTGAGCATTGCCGACCACATAGATGTTACGTGGTTCGGAACTCTGTAACATAAAATAAAAACTATTGTCAAATGCCACAGGATCATCCGACATTAATTTAGCTCGATATACTCCTGATTTAGCCAAAGAAAAAGGAAATCGTAGCTCCGTCGATTCATTTGGCTCTAAAATGACTGACTGAGTCGCCATCATGAAATCATTCAAATACAGGGAAATTTGTCTTTTGTTGGCCAATTTTGTCCCACCATTTTTCATACGAACAATTACTTCATAACTGGTATTTGGCCGGATGAATTTATGGGATAAATGTACACTATCGACAAAAACATTATCCGAATTTATCCCTTGGAACGTTTGTAAAACGTAACTTCCTTTGGTAGGAAAACTAGGTAATGATTTATTCTTGGGAAAGTCAGAAAACCAATAGAGTAATGGTTCTTGTTGGTTTTCTTCTGCTATTTGCTGGGCATGTGTCAAAATTTGCGAAGCCTTTATGGGCTCCAAGCCTGGTCCACGTTGATTCCATTGTTCCCTGATTTGAGGCCAAGCTTTTAACTCAAAATCTTGACTTTCAAAATCATTAAAAAACAAGTGAGCTTGGCCGTTTGGGCTAGCAGGTAGACTTGTCGATTTCGTTAAAAAAGTCTTTCTAGCAGCTAAAACTTGGGCAGGATTATTATCGACATAGAGAATCAAATTAGACTGAGAGGTCTTATTGAAAGATATTGGACCCAGTGGATTGGCAAAGCCTAAAATCAAAAAAAACAAACTAATCAATCGAGCTAGTAAGAGCCAGATTTTCTGAATTTGTTTTAAACCCTTTCCTTCTTGGTGAATCTTTTCTAACCAACTTAAATCAGAATAATACAAAACTTTGGCTGCCTTTCTGTGATAAAAATGCATCCAAAGTGGTATGATCAATCCCAATAAGGCCCACAAATACATGGGATGGGCAAAATGAATATTCATATCATCTAAAATACAAAAAATCCCAATCGATTGATTGGGATTTCAAGATTTGAATGTGATTATATTAACGAGTAAGGGAAATAATTTCAAATTCCAATGTACCTGCTGGTGCTTGGATTTCAGCTAAATCCCCCACTTTCTTCCCCAATAATCCTCTACCAAATGGCGAGGAAGCAGAAATTTTTCCAGCTCTCAAATCAGCCTCTTCTTCAGAAACAATGGTATAGGTTACTACAGCACCTGATTTCGTATTCTTAATTTGAACAATCGAATAGATCGATACTTTAGATAAATCAATGGTTGATTCATCAAGCACACGCGCATTCGCTACAATTTCTTCCATTTTAGAGATTTTCAATTCCAACAGTCCTTGAGCATCCTTAGCGGCATCATATTCAGCATTTTCACTTAAATCCCCTTTATCACGCGCTTCAGCAATTTGCTTGGCCATATCGGATCTACCTTGAATCTTCAGGTGATGCAATTCAGCCTTTAACTTATCTAGGGCTTCTGCAGTGTAATATTGTAACTTTGCCATATGCTTTATTAATTCTAAAGGGTGATAAAAACAAAATAGAACGGCCTCCGACCGTTCTACTTAATTTATTCGTAGTTTTGCTTCGGATTCGTTCCTAAAATAAATATTTTATAAACAACACGTAATTCGGTTTATTTTGCCCTGCAAAGGTAATTAAAAAGCTGAGAGATTCCCAAATCATTTCGAATATCCGAATTATTGATCATTTACTTATGCGCATTGTATTTTTTGGTACTCCTGATTTTGCTGTAGCTAGCCTGGAAGCTTTACTTGAAGCCCATTTTTCAGTAGTTGCCGTGGTAACAGCACCAGATAAACCCGCAGGTAGAGGCCAACAAATTCAAGCTTCTCCCGTGAAAATCTTTGCTGAAAGTAAAAATTTACCTGTCTTACAACCGCTCAAATTAAAGGATCCTGAATTTCTAGAAGAACTAAAGTCGTATAAAGCTGATTTACAAGTAATTGTCGCCTTTCGTATGTTACCAGAAGCTATTTGGAATATGCCCACTTTAGGCACTTTCAATTTACATGCTTCTCTATTACCCAATTACCGAGGTGCTGCTCCTATTCATTGGGCAGTTATTAACGGTGAAACAGAAACTGGAGTGACTACATTTTTCTTACAGCATGAAATCGACACAGGAGATTTACTGTTTCAAGAAAAAGAAGTGATTTCTTCCACGGACACCACGGGTGATGTGTATGAGCGCTTGATGAAAAAAGGAGCTCAGCTCGTAGTAAAAACGGCACAAGCCATTCAAGAAAATAATATCCATCCAACACCTCAAAGACTGACGGGAGACATGAAACCTGCCCCAAAGCTACATCGGGCAACAGGTGAAGTTCATTGGTCAAAAAAAGGACAAGAGATTGTCAATTTGGTGCGCGGAATGCATCCATTCCCAGGATCTCACACGCTATTTCAAGGTAAAAACTGTAAACTGATTCAGATAGAATTTCATCCCGAAATTATCCCCGATTTAGGCATAGGTGTTTGGGATTCGGACCAAAAGACCTACCTCCGAGTAGGCTGCTCCGACGGCTATATACAGATTTTGGAATGGCAAATGGAAGGGAAAAAGCGGATGAAAATAGCTGATTTTTTACGGGGCTATTCTTTTACATTTTAGCTTGAGGCTTCCAAAGCCCTAAGGGGAAAAAATAGCCATTGGTTCCACGCTGCACATAAGCCCACTGCTCCATTAAATTAACGTGTACCCTAGGTTTGGGGTTTTGCTGATAGCTTTTTATCCAGGCTTGTGCACTTTCAGGAATAGGTTGAGCCTTTTCACAAAGACATGGCTGCATCAAGCGAAATTCATTCATGGCTTCCAATAAATCTCGCGTATCTTGAACTAAATCTTCTTGGCCAAGAGTAGCTTTTTCAGCATAAATTTGCTCATAGTTGCTTTTAAAATGCTCAAATTCAAAAGCTAAATTGGGATGCTGACGGAGTAGTTCGGCTGAGTTCTTAAAGGCCTGAATATGCCCTAAGTCGGGGAATCCCACGAAATCTCCTCCCCAAAAAAGTCCTAGATCCTTGGCAATAGCCCCCATTTTATCATACATCAAGCCTCTTTTTAAATAACGCTTTTTGCGGTAGATAGCCACATCGGCTGCCAAACTAAAATTATGCATAGACAAGGCTATTTTAGATCGACCTCTTTTTTGCAAGGATAATTGCTGTTTCAACGAGCGAGTCTCCGAAGAATAGCGCATGGCATAATGCCTAAATTTGAATTTAGCTTGTAAGCTATCCTTCAAGGATTTAAATAAGCGAATATCGTCTTCCAATTCCAAAGCCCAAAATGCCGTAAGATCAGGTTTATCGATCAGGATACGTTGAGCCAAATACTCGTCCACCGAGTCATTCATCCGAAAAGTACTATCCGATTGAAAGGTCTTTTCTGTTCGAATGCCTTGGGCATCTTCGAGTATGAGGGCTAAATTTTGATAAGGTTCTAGGTCTGAAAGACTATCTTGCTGGGCAAACATCCACACCAAATCTTTCCACTGAAGGCTATCTAAGTGGCTAGTTTGACAAGTTCTAATAACGGATTGCGCATAAGCAGCACAGGAAATAATGCTCAAAAATACGAGAATTAGCGCTTTACGCATGAAGAAAAAATTAATGTAAAGGAATAATCAGCTGCTCGCCGCGTAAGGTAATATCTTGATCTTTATGATTTACCTCCATCAATGATTTTTTGGAAACCCCGTATTTAGCTGCAACCACACGGAGTACATCACCTGGTCCGACGGTATGAATGGTTTGAATTTTAACATTCAACTTCGTTACTCCCACTTTGATTCCATTCGGGTCTACCCCAGGGTTGAGAGCCTTCAATTGATCTGGTTTCAACCCAAAACGGTTGGCAATACCAAAAAATGTTTCTCCTTTTTCCACTGTATAAGCATGATTTTTACCTCCAACATTTTTCAAGGATTCTGACTCAGGAACTTTTTCTGCTTCGGCTTCCTTTTTCTGAGCCTCCAATTCTTGTTGTGCCAACACCGCTGAATCTTCTTGATTAGTGGCACTTGAACTAGGTTCCGAATCTTCTGTTGAATCAATGATAATGGAAGTAGGATCACCTAATAAAGTTTCATCCTCTTCCATTTTAAGCTTTTCTGCTTTCACCAACTCTTCTGATTTAGGGCTCAAAAAATGTTCATAGCCCACCAAGAGTAAGCCCAACAAAGTGGCCAACAAGATCAACAAAGTGATAAAGGGAAGTCTGGCAGAACTATCTTTGATGAATGAAAAAGGATTTTTCATGAATTATGACAAATTGGATTTTGTTTTTTGGCTCATTTCAGCCACTTTTTCAATTAAATCTTGCTTGTATGCTAGTAGTTTTTGAGATAATCCTTCATCCGAAATAGCTAACATTTGAACGGCTAAAATCCCTGCATTTTTGGAGGCATTCAGCGCAACCGTCGCTACAGGAACACCATTGGGCATTTGTAAAATGGACAAAACAGAATCCCATCCATCAATGGAATTGGATGATTTCACAGGAACACCAATCACTGGCAATATGGTGGCAGAGGCTACCATACCTGGCAAATGGGCCGCTCCGCCAGCACCAGCGATAATCACTTTAAACCCCTTTTCTTTGGCAGTTTGTGCATACTGAAGCATTTTAACAGGAGTACGGTGGGCAGACACAATATCTACTTCATAAGCCACTCCAAATTCCTTGCAGATTTCGATTGCATCTTGCATAACCGAAAGATCTGAACTACTACCCATGATGATTCCTACCATAACTATTGCTGCTTAACTAATAACACGAATGATTTTTTTCACTTGATTGGCTTTCTCTTCCACCTCTTCTCGGCTCTTTCCAATGATACTGACATGTCCCATTTTTCTAAATGGCTTCGTCACTTTTTTACCGTACAAAAAGGGATAAACACCTGGTATGGCCAATGCTTCTGCCAAACCTTCGTACTTTACCTTTCCCGTATACCCAGCTTCCCCTAATAGATTCAACATTCCAGCAAACACCGTGGTAGAAGTATCTCCTAGTGGCAAGCCCGCTATGGCTCTTAAATGTTGTTCATATTGAGACGTGACATTTGCCCGAATAGTCTGATGCCCCGAATTATGTGGACGTGGGGCTATTTCGTTAATCAACACCTGTCCGTCTTTAGTCAAAAACATCTCAACAGCCAATAAACCCACCATTTTCATTTCTTGAATCAAACGAGTAGCGATGTCCACCGCTTGTGCTTCAATTGCCTCCGAAATAGCTGCAGGTGAAATCAAAAATTCAACCAAATTCTGGACTGGATGAAAAACCATTTCCACAGCAGGAAAGGCCTTTACTTCTCCATGTATATTTCTAGCAACTATGACTGCCAGTTCTTTTTCAAAATCAACTGCTTTTTCTAATAAACCTGGGGCATCAAATCCCTCATCAATTTGCTCAGCATTAGCAATCAATTGAACACCCTTCCCATCATATCCTCCTTTGCCCAACTTTTGATAAGCTGGTAAAAAATCAAGATACTGGTGTATTTCTTCCCGTGACTCAATTAATCTGAAGTCGGCCGTAGGAAATCCATATTGTTGGAAAAACTGCTTTTGACTTCTTTTATCCTGAATCATGCGGAGCAAATGAGGCTGAGGATATACCTGCTTTCCTTCAGCAGCTAATTTCTCTAAAGCATCTATATTCACATGTTCAATTTCGATACTGATCAAATCATGTGCTTGTCCAAATTGATAAACTGTATCAAAGTCCTGGAAAGACCCTTGTGTAAATTCATGTGCCAATCGATGACAGGGTGCTTCAGGATCTGGATCAAGGCAGGAAATTTGAAAATCCAAATCTATGCCTGCTTGCAAAAGCATGCGTCCTAACTGTCCTCCTCCTAATAATCCAATTTTTGGCAAGTCCTGATACATAAATTCCATTCGAATGGATAAAATTACGGCTTTTGTTTTACCTTTGGAAATTATTTTCCTAGTCCAAAATAGATTCTTTCAAATTTTAAGATAATGTCGAAAAGAACGCTTACCCTAATTTGCATTTTATTGCTAGCTGTGGCTAGCCGACTTTTAATATTGGCTGGACCAGCTTGGGCTAATTTTTCTCCGATTACTTCCATGGCCTTATTTGCTGGAGCCTACTTTAGCACAAAATCTCAATCCATCTCTTGGACTATTTTAAGTATTTGGTTAGCCAATTTAGTCCTGAATAACCTAGTTTACCCACAATATTACGAAGGGTTTTCATTTGGCTTTGCACCTATCCACATGTCGCTTTTTGTAGGCATATCCTTGCTGGGTACCTATATGTTGAAAAACAAAATCACAGCATTAAACTTCCTAGCTTCCAATTTAGCCGTAGTTATTGGCTTCTTTTTACTTTCCAACTTTGCCGTTTGGTTGAATCTTCCTAGCCTAGGTACTGCGGTAGTGGGTGACGAGTTAGTGTACACGAAAGATTGGAATGGCTTAATGCAATGCTATGCCATGGGATTACCTTTCTTGAAAAACAGCCTGGTGAGTCAATTCTTATTTTCTGGCATTTTCTTTGGTGGATTTGAATTGCTAAAAAAACAAGTTCCTGCTTTACGATAACATGGACAGGATTAAATAGCCTGCCCATGCTTGGGTCTATTCATTCTTGTATACCTTACCTTCTTTCATCACAAATTTCACTCGGCTCATCGACTGGATGCTTTCCGCAGGATTCCCTTCTACGGCGATGATATCGGCCCATTTACCAGGCTCAATGGAGCCTAACATATCACTTTGACCCAGTAAATCTGCTGCATTGACCGTAGCAGATTGTATAGTTTCTAGGGCTGGCATTCCTGCTTCATGCATCAGTTCAAATTCTCGCGCATTTTTACCATGTCCAAATACCCCAGCATCTGTCCCAAAGGCAATTTTTACCCCAGCTTTGTAAGCTTTTCCAAAAGTAGACTGAATCATTGGACCGATAGCCAATGCTTTTAAGCGAACCATTTCCGGATAATAATTGGGGATTTTAGCTGAATCAGCTGTGGATCTTCCTGCAATAACCGTAGGAACATAATAAGTCCCCTGCTTTTTCATCAATTCCATAATTTCTTCTGTCATATAAGTACCATGCTCGATGGAACTAACGCCTCCTAAAACAGCTCGTTTGATTCCCTCGGCACCATGCGCATGGGCTGCTACTTTAAATCCATAATCTTTGGCTGTTTGTACGATGGCCTGAACTTCTTCTACGGTAAACTGAGCCCCCATGCCATCTTTGGCATAGCTCAAAACACCTCCCGTGGAAGCAATTTTAATGACATCTGAACCCTCTTTATAGCGTTGTCTAACCGCTTTACGGGCATCATCTACCCCATTGATAACACCTTCTTCTGGACCTAAATCTTTGGTATAATATTGGTTTACCCCATTGGTCCCATCCATATGTCCACCCGTAGTGGAAATAGCTACACCGGCAGCAAATATCCTAGGACCTTCCACCAATCCATTATTAATGGCATTTCTCAAACTGATACTGATCAATCCTCCCAAATCCCGTACGGTGGTAAATCCCGCCATCAGGTTTTTCTTTCCAAAGACCAAAGCCTGGTAAGCCTGATCCCCAGGATTTTTCACAAATCGATCTAAATAGGCATTGGGGTTGGTTTCACTGCGTAAATGGACGTGCATGTCAATTAAACCTGGCATTACGGTTTTACCTTTTAAATCAATGAGTTTATCTCCCTTTTCTGGATTGATATAACCTGGAGAAACACTGACAATCTTTTTCCCTTGAACCGTAATGGACATGTTAGGTAATACCTTCAATGTTTTCACATCAATTAAATTACCGCAGTGAATAATGGTTTTTTGAGCTAGAATAGGCTGAACTGCCCACAATAGAATGAGTAGGATTTTCTTCATTGGATGTTGATTTAGCGATTTATCAAATAACCCCTTGTTGAGTTGAACTGAATTGCGTGTAGATTTGACAACCTTCCAAAGGTTGTCAAATCTAAGTGAAAAACGATAAAATCTTGCTATTTAAACCCGAAAATCCAATTTACTTATTCCTTGGAATCCAATATTTTATCTACATGAGACCAAAAGCTGGGATAAGATTTTGCGACAACGCCTGGCTCATGTATCACTATTTCAGTTAATAAGCCTAGTGGAGCAAAAGCCATGGCCATACGATGATCATCATAGGTTTCAAACTCAGGAACAGCTTGCTCAGAGATGGTCAAAAGACCAGATAATTCATATTTCAAACAAGGCTCCACCTCAACTAAATTTCCGCCAATCTTCTTCAATTCTTGTTGAAGTGCCAAGACACGATCCGTCTCTTTTACCTTTAATGACTCAATCCCTGTTAGTGTCAAATGGATGTTTTTGGCTGTGGCCACCACACAAATGGTTTGTGCTAAATCTGGACAATCCGTAAAATCCCAAGCCAAACTAGGCTTAGCCTCGCATTTGGTTAATAAGAATCCTCTTCCTGTGTAAGTACTTTTCACACCCATTTCAGCCATGATATACTGAATGGCAGAATCTCCTTGTAAGGAGTTCTCTTTTAAACCTAATAATTCTAAGGAAGCATCTTCATAAGGAGATAATGCTACCATGGAATACCAATAACTGGCTCCAGACCAATCAGATTCCACGGCAAATGGATTCACGCTATAACTTTGTACGGGGATATTAATCACTGCCCTATTCCAATCTGCCTCCGCTTGAATGCCAAAGTGTTTCATTTGTGCCAAGGTCATTTCTACATAGGGTTTTGAGCCTAAAGAACCTGTAATCGTTAATTCCAAACCTGCTGGCAACAGGGGGGCCAACATCAAAATAGCGGAGATAAACTGAGAACTGACATCTCCACGAATGGACAAATTTCTATTCCCAGCATAGCTAAAACCATTCAATTGCATGGGAGGATAGCCCTCTTTATTAAGATAGGTGATGTCTGCTCCTAATGCTCTTAAAGCATCAACCAAAATACCAATAGGTCGCTCACACATCCGTGGCGTACCTGTCATTTTTTTCTTTTGGCCTTTGATGGCATAATAGGCCGTCAAAAAACGCATGGTAGTACCTGCATCTAATACATCGGCTACCTCTCTATTTTCCGACAATAAGCGAATCATGGTTTGGGTATCTCTTGCTTCTGCCAAATTGGACACATTGGATAATGCTCCTCCAGCTAAGGCATTGATGATCAATGCACGGTTACTTTCCGATTTAGAAGCCGGCAATGGTATAATTTCTTGAAAGGATTTGTTTCTTGGGAATAGGCGAATTTGACTCAAAACTAGGTAGCGCTTAGCGCAATTTTAATGTGACAAGTGAAATAACGGCTAAAATAATACCCACAATTAGGAAGCGGATAACAATTTTAGCTTCATGGTAATTTTTCTTTTGAAAATGATGGTGCAAAGGGGACATCAAAAAGACGCGCCTTCCTTCTCCATACTTTCGTTTGGTATACTTAAAATAAGCCACTTGAATAATGACCGACAGATTTTCTACCAAAAAGATTCCACATAAAACGGGAATCAACATCTCTTTACGAATAACGATGGCCAGCGTAGCAATCACCCCGCCCAACATTAAACTCCCTGTATCACCCATAAAAACTTGGGCAGGATAGGCATTGTACCACAAAAATCCAATGCAGGCCCCTACAAAGGCCGCACAAAAAATGGCTAACTCCCCCGAATTTGGAATAAACATCACATTCAAATATTGAGAGAAAATTTTATTACCTGACACATAAGCCAAAATAGCCAAGGTTAGACCGATAATCACGGAAGTTCCTGCTGCCAATCCATCCAAACCATCCGTAATATTGGCCCCATTGGAAACAGCTGTAATGATAAAAATAACGACCAAAACATAGACCACCCACACATAATGATCGGGGATAAAATCTGGTAATAACATGTTGTAATCGAACTGGTTATTCTTCAAAAAAGGAACCGTCGTCATTAGTGATTTATGATCCGTGTAAGATTGCAAGGTAGTCCCATCCGCTAATACACTCACTTTGGAAAACAATCTTACTTTGATGTGCTCATTGAAATACATAGTCAAACCTACAATAATACCAAGGCCAATCTGACCTATGATTTTAAAGCGGCCTGACAGTCCATCTTTATTCTTTTTAAATACTTTAATGTAATCATCTGCAAAACCCACAGCCCCCAACCAAATGGCAGAAGTCAGTAACAGTACAATATATACGTTGGTGATTTTAGCAAAAAGCAATGTGGGAATGATTAAAGACAACAGGATGATAAAGCCTCCCATAGTTGGCGTGCCTTTCTTTTGCATTTGACCTTCCAAACCTAAATCACGTATTTCCTCGCCAATTTGAAGTCTTTGCAAACGATAAATCACAGCTTTACCCCAAATAGCAGCTATTCCCAAAGAGGTAATGATAGCCATAAATACTCGAAATGAAATATATTGAAATACCCCTGCTCCTGGAATGTTCCATTGCTTGTCTAGGTAATCAAAGAGGTAATACAACATATTCCTGAAATTTGGATTAGATATTAAAAACAAAAATGCAAAATTTTAAAGCGATGTACAAATTAAATCAAGGCTTCAAAAGCCTCCTGAATGACTTGTTTATCGTCGAAATCATATTTTACTCCTTGGATATCTTGGTAGGTTTCATGCCCTTTCCCTGCCACTAAAATGATATCTCCTGCTCCTGCTAAATGACGAATGGCATAACATATCCCCTCTTTCCGATCCACCATTCTTGTCATCTTGACTTTATCTTCTCCGCTTAATCCTGCTTCCATTTGATCTAGTATAAATTCAGGATCTTCCTTTCTTGGGTTATCTGAGGTTAACACAAATGCATCGGAATATTTGGCCGCCAAAGCTGCCATAATAGGCCTTTTTCCTGTATCTCGGTTACCCCCACAGCCCACTACGGTAATGATTTTTTGATTTTTTGACCGAATTGCCTGAATGGTTTTTAAGACATTTTCTAAGGCATCAGGCGTATGAGCATAGTCTACAATGGCCATTTTATGCTGACTACCTACCATTTGCTCAAATCTACCCGGAGCTGTTTTTAAGCTAGATAATTGAATCAAAACTTCCAATGGGTCTTCTCCCAGAATAATGGCAGTCGAATAAATAGCCAATAAATTATAAGCATTGAAAGTCCCAATCAACTGAGCATGTAAATGTTGCCCATTGATTTCCAATTGTAAACCCGATAACCCATTACTGATAATCTTAGCTTTAAAATCGGCCGCATTCAATAATCCATAGGTATATTTCTTGGCTTTGGTATTTTGCAACATCACCATACCCCGCTTATCGTCGACATTAGTCAATGCGAAATCCGAAGCCTGGAGGGCATCAAAAAATCCTTTTTTTGCAGCAATATACGCATCAAAAGTCTCATGGAAATCCAGGTGATCTCGAGTGATATTGGAGAATATCGCTCCGCAAAATTGCACTCCAAAAATTCGCTTTTGTACCACCGCATGAGAGCTTACCTCCATGAATACATGGCTACATCCTTCCTCTTTCATTTCTCTCAATAAAGCTTGAAGGCTCAGGGCATCTGGCGTAGTGTGCGTAGCTGGAATTACCCGATTTTCTATCTTATTTTGGACAGTAGAAATTAGTCCACAGCGATGACCTAATTTCCTAAATAGCTCAAATAATAAAGTAACACTCGTTGTTTTACCATTGGTCCCTGTAATACCTACTAATTTTAATTCTTTGGAAGGATGTCCGTAAAACTCTGCCGCAGCTAAAGCCAAGGCTTCATTAGTATCCTTCACTTGAACACAAATCACATCAGAGGGAACCTCCGCTGGTAATTGTTCTACCACCCAAGCCTTACAGCCTTGTTCATACACTTGTGGCAAAAATTGGTGACCGTCCACTTGGGTGCCTCGCATGGCAAAAAACAAAAAACCAGCTTGTGCTTTTCTTGAATCAAAACACAACATCTCAACCGATTGATTTCCACCTGTTATTTGTAAAACAGGAATCGACTGAAATAGGGTCTGAACTAATACCATGCTACTGAAGTTGAATTTGTAATAAAAGGTTTTTTCTGGTAGGACTTCCGGCAGGTACTGATTGGCTAACCACGGTACCTAAACCGTTCGCTTTTACTTTTAGTCCTCTATTTTCTAGGGTAAATATTGCGTCTCTTAAATTCATGCCCACCACATTGGGAACAGTCTTGGCAGGAAAACTCAAAGGAGTATTTTGAACCATTTGCTTATCCATTTTAAACTGCAACCAGCTTCCATCTTCCTCCACCTTCGGTAAACCAAAATTGGAATACAAAATTGATTGATCCATAGGATGCACCGTATGACTTAATGAGGCTTTGTTTAACGAATCAGGTAAGGTGCCAGCCAATTTACGGTGCAACTTCATGTCTCGTAAATAAATATTATCTGAGATTTCCCTGAAAACGGGTGCTGTTACTTGCCTGGCGTAAGTGGCTTCAGCATGTCCTTGTGGATTATCTATGGATACTAAAATGGTGTATTTAGGTTTTTTCACAGGAAAATACCCAATAAACGAGGTATAATATTTACCTGGAATATAGCGACCATTGATGATTCTCTGAGCAGTACCCGTTTTACCGGCAATCCCATACGAAGTGCCTTTAATGTTATTTGCGGTACCTTTGGTTACTACTCCCTCCAGCATACTTTGAATTTTCTCAAGAGTCTTGGGCGAACATAAAGGTGCTTGATCTCTAATTTGGCTGGCTCGATAATCGATAACCACTTCGTCTGCTCTAGTAGCTTTACTCACGATGATGGGCTGCACCCAATAACCATTATTGGCAATGGCATTATAAAAGGAGATCATCTGCAATGGAGAATATTGGGTTGAATATCCTACCGAAGACCAAAGTAATTGAAAAGCATCCCATTTGGCTGGAACAGGGAAATTCGGCCTAGGATTCGGTTGAATTTGAAAATGCAAAGACTCAATTAAATGGTACTTTTTTAAATAATCATAAAATTTAGCCGGCTTAGAGGCAAAGACTTTTTTCATGAGAACCATCGTTCCCACGTTGGAAGAACTTTCAATAACTTGAGCTACCGAGATGGTACCCATGGGATGAGAATCCGACATGGTTCCGTTATAATGGTGGTATTTTCCATTCCCTGTAGAAACTGGCATATCCAAAGGCAAATCGGCTTCTTCCAACATGGCCATCATGGAAGGTAATTTAAAAACAGACCCAGGATCTCTTGCCTCTCGAATGGCATAATTGAAGCTCTCTGAATAGCCTGTGGGAGAATTTGCATTCTTGGATAAATTGGATATGGCTTTAATTTCTCCCGTTGCGCTTTCCATCACAATCACCACGCCATAATCTCCTTCATAGGTAGTCATGGCCTTCATCAAAGCCGACTCCACAATGTCCTGAATATTAATATCCAACGTGGTATATATGTCTAAACCTGGCTTAGGTACGGATTCTTCCCCTCCTTCCACTGGCCGCCAGGTGTTTTTATCCATTTTCTCAAATAGACCTTTCCCTGGTGTACCTTTCAACTCCGCATTGAAACTCCCTTCAACACCCACTGCCACCTTATCTTTTAAATAACCCACCGTCCGATATGCCATTTGTCCAAAAGGCGCATAACGAACATTCACTTTATCGAAAACAATCCCCGTTTTAGTCGCTTCACCTAAATTAAATAAAGGGAATTTAGCCACCTTTTTGCGTTCTTGGAAATCAAGCAATCGATTGTTCAGCAACAAGTAATTTTTACCATTCTTTTTCGCAGAAACTATTTTATTCTTGTACTCTTCAGCGGTATGATCCTGAAAAAAATCAGCTAAAGCATTGGCCAGCTCATCAATATGCTCCTTGAATTTTTGCTCTGAAGTGGCGTTGCGGTTATACACCGAAGGATCTAGGCCTAGTCGGTATTTAGGTAAAGATGTCGCCAATAAACTACCATCATCTGAATAAATATTTCCACGTGTAGCATCAACACTTCTTTCCTTGATATAGGTATTGAACACATCGTTGCGTAAGGTATCTCCATTAATAAAAACAATCTTGTACAAGTTGAAAACCAATACCACAAAAAGCAAAATCACCACGATAAAAAAGGCGATGAAACGCTTGGTAATAATCTCCCTAATGTTTTGTCTTTTTGCCTTTGCCATACACTAGTCGTTGTTTTTCCCTTCTTTAGATTGATCAAAAACAACTTTCGTAGGCGGCGTTAAGCTTAGTTCCAAAGCATATTTTTTCATGGCTATGGCCAAATAGCTTTGTTTACCAATCTTCATAAATTCCGCTTTCTGTGTGGTATAATCGGCTCGAATCTCTTCCAATTCTGCTTTGGTTTTGGCTATCTGGTGAATTTTTCCATCGGCCAACATGGAATAATAAATATATACTAAGATCAAAAATGCCACAAAGGCTATCCGATACACCAATTTAACAGGCAGTTCCCCCCCAGTCAGGGGGTCCATATTGAACAAAAGATCCAATATCCCTTCTTTTGGAACGGAAGTTTTAGGAGCTTGCTCAGTATCAGAAACTTGTTTGGCCATATTACAGTTTAGCTGCGATTCTCAATTTAGCGCTTCTAGAACGCGGGTTTCTTTTTAATTCTTCTTCGGATGCGGTGATGGGTTTACGAATGACCGATTCCAAAGGTTTATGTACTACCCCAAACATATCCTTATCTTCCTTACCTTGACAATCCCCCGTTCGTATGAAATTTTTAACCAATCGATCTTCCAAAGAATGAAAAGATAATACGACCAATCTTCCTTCAGGAGCCAATAAATTAGCCGCTTGTTCTAAAAATTCTTCAATGACCGCCAATTCTTGATTTACTTCAATACGCACCGCTTGAAACGCTTGAGCAAAGTACTTAAACTCGCGAAATCTTGGAGCTAATTTAGCCAATATTTCTTTGAATTCCGATGTCGTTTTGAGGGCTTTTTGAGTCCTTGCTTGAACAACTGCTTGGGCTAATGTCCGAGCATTTTTAATCTCTCCATACATGCCAAAAATCTTTTGCAAGTTTTCTGCCGAATAGGAATTTAAAATCTCTGCTGCATCGGTGGAGGCCGAAGGCCCCATGCGCATATCCAAAGGTCCATCAAATCGAGTAGAAAAACCACGTTCTGCGGCATCTAATTGAAAAGATGACACCCCAAAGTCGGCCATAATTCCATCCACTTGCTTGATACCATGAATCCGTAAATATTTCTGAATATGTCTGAAATTGGCGGTAATCAATTCCAGTCGATTATCGTCGATTTCCTCTGCTTGTCGCCAAGCATCAGGGTCTTGATCAAAGGCAAATAAGCGACCATCTGGACCTAATTTTTCCAATATCGCTCTGGAGTGACCTCCTCCTCCAAAAGTTACATCCACATAAATGCCATCAGGCTTAATGGCTAATCCATCTACGCACTCATGCAATAAAACGGAGGTATGGTAAGGGTTCTCGATCATAGGGTCTATTCAAAACAAATTTACAAATTATCCGGTGGTCATTTCAGCAATTTTCGAAATTGTCAGCAAATTTTTTAAAGCCGCCTCGCTTTGTCCTATCTTTGCGCACAAGCATTTCAACATCATGACGATACGATATTTATTTTTAGTTTTCCTTACTTTCTTTTTGATAGAAAATTTAGTCGCCCAATCCAATAAAAAACCACAATTAGGTCCTTGGAGAGCCGAACTTAGCTCTCAAGGAGGCGGCCTCCCTTTTAACCTAAGTGTAGCTCCTGGTAAAAAGAAAAATACCTTTTTAATTAAGGTCATCAATGGCTCGGAAAATTTTCACTTAGGTGAATCCTATTTTCGAGGAGATTCCTTAGTGATACCCTTTGATCTATATGATTCTGAAATTGTGGCACATTTGGAAAGTTCACAAAAGATGTCGGGTTACTGGATTAAGAAAAGAAATGGGAAATTCGTTAATCAGCTTCCCTTTTCAGCTAAATACGGCTCTAAGGAAAGATTTACTCCATTAAAAGCCCCTACAGTCAATGTCAGTGGCACCTGGAATGTGGATATTTCTGTCGATGATAAACATACACCAAGCGTGGGGGTATTCAAACAAGTAGGAAACAAGGTTACTGGTTCCATCTTACAGACTTCAGGCGATTATCGTTTTTTACAAGGAAATGTTTCTGGAGACAGCCTGCTGGTGAGCTATTTTGATGGCAGCTTTGTCTTACTTTTCAAAACAAAAGTCAGTGGAAAAGAAATCAAAGGAACCTTATTCTCAGGTTTTGCCACCAAAAAAGAGTTCAAAGGAAATTTAGACCCAAAAGCTAGCTTACCTGACTTAAAAAAATTAACCTTTTTAAAACCTGGTTTCGAGCGTTTAAATTTCAATTTACCGACGCCCAAGGGGGAAAGCATCAGCTTGCAAGATGAACGTTTCAAGAATAAGGTGGTCATTGTGGAAATCATGGGCTCATGGTGCCCTAATTGTATTGATGAAGCTCGGTTTTTAGCTCCATTTTATGCCAAAAACAAAGCCAAAGGAGTCGAAGTAATTGGCGTTTCTTTTGAATATTCCCCAGATATGGCGGTTTCAGGACCTAAAATTGAAAATTTTAAAAAGAAAATTGGCATTGAGTATCCAATTGTTTTTGGAGGAGTCCCGGAGGATGAAACCATTGCTCGGGTTTTTCCTATGTTAAATAAATTTAATGGTTATCCTACTACTTTTATTATTGATAAAAAAGGGAAAGTTCGAGAAATACATACGGGCTTCTCAGGACCAGGAACGGGATTATATTATTCGGATTGGGTTCAAGAATTTGAAAAAACCATCCTAAACTTAATAGCAGAGAAATAATGTCATCTCTCAAATATTTGCTTCTAATTTGCTTCTTTTTCCTTGGGGTGGAACAAGTAAGTTTCGGACAAGAAAAGAAAAGCAGTAAACTGAAGCCCTGGATAGCTCCTCTGAGTTTAACCTTGGGTGGTTTAGCGCTTTATAACCAAAGTGCTCACGATAAACAGGTGACTTGGCATCAAGAAAACTATGCTACCTTTCAAAGTTCAGCGGATGATTTCTTGCAATACAGCCCAACCCTAATACAGATCGGGGCCAGGCTCTTAGGGGCTAATGCCCTACACAAAGGCAAGGAGCAGCTGGGTTTATTCCTCTTAGGAACAGGTATTTATGTCATCAGTACCCAAGGATTAAAACGAATCATCCATGAGGTTCGTCCCAATGGGGCGGAACATTCTTTCCCTTCTGGCCATACAGCTACCGCTTTTTTCGGTGCTACTGTTTTAGCAAAAGAGCTCGGCAAAGAGTATCCATGGTTGGCCATCACAGGTTATACTTTGGCAGCCGGCACGGGCTATCTTCGATTAGCAAATCATGAACATTGGTTAAGTGATGTCTTGGTAGGTGCAGGTATTGGCATTGCTTCGGCAGAATTAGCCTATTGTATTTATCCCAAATTGAAAGAGCATTTTTCTTCATCCCAAGCCTTTCAGTGGGAGCCGAGAGTAGCCCCCAATTATTATGCAGCCAGCTTCAGCTACCATTTCTAAATTCCATTCACTCATTAGCCCATCTTATGAAGGTTAGTAAACTATTTAAAGAGTTTTTTGAAAGCGAAAAATCAAGTGGCATTATCTTGATTTTTTGTACACTATTTTCTCTCTACATCACCAACTCCGAATGGGGAAATGCTTACCACCATCTTTGGAAAACAGAAATATTGGGTCATGCCATAGAGCATTGGATTAATGATGGACTGATGACCATCTTTTTCCTATTGGTGGGCTTAGAATTGGAAAGAGAAATCTACATCGGGGAATTATCCAAAATCAAAGAGGCCTCCTTTCCTATCATTGGGGCTTTGGGAGGGATGATTGTCCCCGTCATGATCTATACCTTTTTCAATTATGGTACGGACACCATTTCTGGAAGTGCCATTCCGATGTCCACCGATATCGCCTTTGCCTTAGGAATCCTATCCCTTTTGGGAAATAAAGTCCCCTTATCGCTCAAGGTATTTTTAACGGCTTTGGCGGTTATCGACGACCTTGGGGCCATTGTTATCATTGGGACCTTTTATTCCAGCGGATTAGATTGGATCAATTTATTGCTATCATTGGGCACATTCGCTCTATTGGGTGGATTAAATTTCGCCAAAGTTCGTTCCATTCCTTTGTATGTAATAGGTGGAGTCGCCATGTGGTACTTCATGGGTCAATCGGGCGTTCATCCAACCATCACCGGAGTTCTATTGGCCTTTGCTATTCCATTTGACAAGGGTGACCATCAATCTATCTCCACTAAAATTCAGCACTTTTTGCATAAGCCTGTGAGTTTGGGGATTTTACCCATCTTTGCTTTAGCCAATACCGCTATATTTTTAAATACCGACACCACCAGTAAATTACTAGAAACCTACAGTTTGGGCATTTTCACAGGCTTGGGCCTTGGTAAACCCATTGGTATATTCCTTTTTTGCTTTATTGCTTCCAGCTTAGGAATCAGCAAATTACCTAAAGATTTATCCTGGGCATCCATTGTGGGTGTAGGTTTTTTGGGTGGAATTGGATTTACCATGTCCATATTCATCACCAACTTATCGTTTAATCAAGAGTCCATCATAGATGTTTCCAAGTTCAGTATTTTATTAGCGTCCTTGGTTTCTGCCATTATCGGATTTAGTATGTTGAGCCAAACGTTGAAACAGAAATAATCAAGCATTTATGGTAATTTCCAAAGGGCATAAAAAAAGGTTAGCTGCATAGCTAACCTTTTTCTTTATAATGAAATAGTCTTATTTCAATTTAGCTACGGCATTTTTAATACGCTCACAAGCTTCTTCTAATTGCTCATCAGCGGCAGCCGTAGAAATACGCATACAATTTGGTGCTCCAAAACCCGAACCAGCTACTGTGGCTACAAAAGCCTCTTGCAATAACCAGTTACAGAAATCATCGGAATCATTAATCGTGGTTTTTCCATCTGACTTACCAAAGAAATAAGAGATATCAGGAAAGGCATAAAATGCACCATCTGGCATGTTCACTTTAAATCCTTCAATCTCACGTAATTTACCCACGACCAATTTACGGCGACGGTCGTAAGCGGCCTTCATTTCATATGCATGATCTAGTGTTCCATTAAAAGCAGCTACAGCGGCTTTTTGAGCAATGGAGTTAGTACCAGAAGTGACTTGACCTTGTAATTTCTCCACACCATCGGCAATCCATTTTGCCGCAGCAATGAATCCAATTCTCCATCCAGTCATGGCATGACCTTTGGCAACCCCATTCACTGTGATAACACGGTCTTTAATTTCAGGAATAGAACCGATAGAAAAATGGCCTCCTTGAGTAAAGTTGATGTACTCATATATTTCATCTGCCAATACAAAGATGCGCTCATGACGAGCTACCACATTGGCGATATCACGTAATTCAGATTCTGTATAAACAGATCCCGTAGGATTATTTGGTGAAGCAAACATCACCATTTTAGTCTTAGGTGTGATGGCCGCTTCAAATTGCTCTGCCGTTACTTTGAAATTATTTTCAAAAGAACCTTGAACAATCACAGACGTACCTTCGGCTAGTTTCACCATCTCAGAATAAGAAACCCAATAAGGTGAGAAAATAATTACCTCATCACCTGGATCAATTAATGCGGCAATGGCATTGGCCAAAGAATGCTTGGCTCCCGTGGAAACAACAATGTTTTCAGAAGCCCACTCTAATCCATTATCACGTTTCAATTTGTTGGCAATAGCCATACGTAAATCTGGATAACCTGCTACCGGAGAATATCCGTGAAAACCATCATCAATGGCCTTCTTGGCTGCTTCACAGATGTGAGCTGGAGTTTTAAAATCTGGCTCTCCAACGGATAAACTTATAACTTTATGACCTTGGGCGGCTAATTCACGTGCTTTTTTAGTCATTCCCAACGTGGAAGACTCTTCTAAAGCTTGAATTCGTTGTGCTAATAATGATGATGACATAAATAATCAAAGCTAATTTTACAATTCGAACGCAAAATTACCCTTTTCTAAATGGAATAACTAATCATTTCTTGATAAATCGATTTGTGATTCTTTCAAATGGTCTGATTATTTAGAATGACTTAATTTAGCATAAAGTCCCTTGGGATCACGCATTAATTCATCATGTGTTCCTCTTTCCATAATCCTTCCTTTTTGTACCACCAATATTTGATCCGCATGCTGAATGGTACTCAATCGATGGGCAATTACTAGTACGGTTCTATTCTTCATCAGGTTCGTTAAAGCTGCCTGAACCAATTTCTCTGATTCATTATCTAAAGCACTGGTCGCCTCATCCAAAATCAAAATAGGCGGGTTTTTCAATACCGCTCTAGCAATGGAAATTCGCTGGCGCTGACCTCCCGACAATTTCGAACCTCGATCCCCAATATAAGCCTGATAGCCTTCGGGATTGGCTATGATAAAATCGTGTGCATTGGCAATTTTAGCAGCTTCTTCTACTTCCTCCTGACTAGCTTCTGCCCCAAAGGCAATGTTATTAAATATGGTATCATTGAACAAAACAGACTCTTGAGTAACAATGCCCATCAAGGAGCGCAAATCTTCTAAGGGTACCTGCTTAATCGGCACATCATCAATCAAAATTTGCCCGGCACTTGGATCATAAAAACGGGGCAACAAATCTGCTAAAGTAGATTTACCGCCTCCTGATGGCCCAACTAAAGCGATGGTCTTCCCTTTAGGAATCTCAAAACTGACCTGATCCAAGACGAGCTTATCCTTCTGGTAGGCAAAATTCACCTGGTCAAAAACGATGCGATGAACCAATTTTTTCTTAGCAATAATTGGCTCTTCGGCCACAATACTGGGTTGAGTATCTAAAATTTCAATAATACGGTCCGCACTAGCCACTCCTCGTTGAATACCGCTGAATGCATCGGCAATCGCCTTGGCTGGCCGCATTACCTGGGAAAAAGTAGCAATAAAGGCAATGAAGGTAGACGCACTTAATTCTCCTTCACCCGAAATCACCAATGTACCTCCGTACAACAAAATTCCCGTAACCACTAAAACTCCCAAACTTTCCGATACAGGGGAAGTCAATTCTTGTCGGAATACCATCTTCAACAATGAATGGCGGTATTTTCCATTTTCTTGCTGAAAACGTTGATCCATCATAGGCTCTGCCCGAAAGGCCTTCACCACGCGCATGGCCCCAAAAGTCTCATCCAATAAGCTAATTAAACCACTTAAATGCTGTTGCACTTCTCCTGCTGCTCTTCGTAATCTCCGGGTAATGGTGGCGATAACTCCTCCAGAAAGTGGTAGTATCATAAGGGAAAACAAGGTCAATTTGCCGGACATACTAGCCAAAAAGACAAAAAATAAGACCAAAGAAAAGATCTCTTTGAAAGTGGCGGTAAAAGCCCGACCAATACTATTTTCCACTTCCTGTACATCTGTAGTTAAGCGCGACATCAAGTTGCCCTTCTTCCTTTCACTGAAATAACTCAAATCCAAACGAATGGCTTGTGCAAATACCGCTTGTCGCAAAGAGGCAATCGTATCCGCCTCCACCGTTTTTAACACCCGCTGAGAAAAATAACGAAAGATATTGGACAAAATCACGGAAACCATAATTGCCCCACAAGCATACTGCAAGGCTCCAATTCTTCCATATTGCTCTAAAGCACCGTAGAAGTAATGATTAAAAGCAAAGGAGAAATAATTGGGAGAAAAGGTAAATTCAGGTAAATTTCGATATAAAGCTATGTTGGTATTCGCTGCCTGATTAAATAGGACATTCAAAAGCGGAATCAACAAAGTGAAATTTAAGATTCCGAATAAGCTCGCCAAAAATGAAAATCCAAAATAAGGAAATATATACTTCCGAATGGAAACGGCATAGCTAAGTAGTCGGAGATAGGTTTTCAATGAGAATCTTTCTTAAATTTAGGCCAAATTACTACAATTTCTTAAACTTATCAGAATTCATACCCTTTCAATGCCCTCCAAACAGAATAACAACAAGAAGTTCCCCTTGATTTCCATCGTCATGGCTTGTTACCGGGGTGAGAAATTTGTGGTAGAACAGATTCAAAATCACTTAAACCAAGATTATCCTCATCTAGAATTCATCTATTTGGACGATGCCTCCACCGATACTACTTGGGCTATTCTTCAAGACATGGCCCATCAAGATGAGCGAATTAAAATCTTCCAAAATGAGGAAAACCTAGGTTATGTAAGAAGTTTTGAAAAAGCTATGCAATTGGCCCAAGGGGAATGGATTGCTCTATCCGACCAAGATGATCTTTGGGAAAAACAAAAATTAAGTCGGCTTTATCAAGCTATTGGACCTTATTCGATGATTTATGCTGATTCTCAACTCATTGACGAGGCAGGAAATGCCCTTCCTCAAAAAATGTCTGACCTAAAAAATCAGATCCCATACACTTCACCACTGATGTATACTTTTGGTGCCTGGGCTCCTGGTCATAGCATGTTGTTCCAAAAATCTATATTGACCCGTGCTTTTCCTTTTCCTCATTTTGTTTCACACGACTATTATATTGGCTTTTTAGCTACTTGCTTTCAAGGTATTAATTACTTACCTGAAACCCTGGTGCATTACCGTCAACATGATCAAAACGCCATAGGTGCCAACTTAAAAAAAGCCCCTAAGCAATATGCAACAAGAAAACAGCGCGACCAACGTATACAGCAGCGCGTTCGACTCTTGGCTGAATTTTGCCCAGCAGAAAAAGCCTTGGAAAAACAAATACTAAGGCAAGTGGCCCAGGATTTTTGCTCCTCTGATCTCATTCCTCGCATCAGAAGAACTTGCCTAGTCCTGAAATACCGTGATTTGATGCTTGCTTATAAGAAAAAAGGGGCTTTAGCAAAATGGTTGTATCCATTTAAACTACTTTTTAGTATTTATTGAGCCTTGAAACGTAGGCTGAATTGATAATACCAATTTTTGAGATGTACCCAAAACGGAATGTATCGTTTTTGAAGCGGCCCATTAAATGGCTTTCCTCTTTGTAAGTAGTATTTGGAGAAAGTCCCGGAGCTCATTCCCCAGGTTCGAATAAATTGATAATAGCCTTTATTTTGCTTGACCCGCTTAACAGAAATAGAACCAAAATGATACACACGGCTTCGTGCTACTCCCTTGAATAATCGCACACCTGCTTGCCATAATTTCATGGAAAAATCGGGGTCTGAATACATCCCAGGTGAAAATTCAACACTATAACCTCCTACCTGATCCCATACATTTTTGTGCACCACATTGGGCGGCCAAGTACTACCCTGCCAATCTTTTTTCTCCCAAGTGTGCCATTCTTTCAAAAGCCTCTCCTCCTCAAAATTTTCCAGATTATTGCCATAGGCCTGTTCAATCGAGCAATTACTCTGAGCCCTAGGCTCTATCATGGTGGCAGAAATAAAGAAATTATGATCAGGACACGCCATCACTTCCTCCTGTAATATCCCATCCCAATTGGGTAAGACATACATATCGTCATTGAGATACAACAAATAATCTGCAGTAGCCAATTTCCGCATGGCGTTCATGGCATAACATACCCCCACATTTTCTTCACTATGTGAATAAGCAATATCCCCTTGCTCTTTTATCCATTCTAGGGACCCATCTGCACCTTCATTGAGATGTACCACCAATTGATAAGAAGTAGTAGAATGCTGGCGAATACTTCGAATACAGTTCTGAAGAAATGCCAAATTATTCCAAGTCGGTATCAGGATAGAAAAAAATGGTTTGGTCTCCGAAGCCTGCTGCGGAAAATAGGAAATTTTCTCTTCCATCATTAGATTATTCGGTAGTTTTTGTACTCACCAATCCGCCTGCCTGTCCAATCTTCAATTTGCTGCAATACCTTTCTTCTTAGGCTCATGCGTTTTCTCAATTCTTTAGGATCCACATGAAAAGGCCAATTTTGCTGAGCTACTCGGGCTTGCATCACCTGAGGATGTGTGCCTTCAAAACGCGTCAAACGCTCTGCATTCCCATAATCAAATTGATAGTCTAAAGGAACATTTACCTCCAACCAAGCGTCATCATGGTAAAACTGCGTAAAATTCCTCACCTTATTATTTAAACCTTGGGGAGGTTTTACCCATCCATAGTGGAAAATATGAGCTGGTATATGCTTCACTTGTATCTTTTTACCCGCTTTTCTAAATCCTTGTGCATCTTTGTACGAATGTACATCAGGGTGATATTTCACTACCCTAATTTCCCTACGATACCATCGCCGCGACACCGCTACGTGGTGATAAGACCCATAAAAATGGCGGTAATTGAATAATAATCCTTCTACGGCTGGATCTTGTAGATACTGTTCCATGGACTGTTGAATGATGGGCAAATCCATTTCATGCACACACTCATCCCCTTGAATATAAAATGCCCAATCCGTATCGGGGGAAATAGCCGCATAGGCCTTATCTGTTTCTAAAGCAAAGGTACGCCCACCTTCACGCTGCGTATCATCCCAAACCGTTTCCACAATTTTAATTTTGCTAGAAGGAATAGCCTGAATTAAAGCCAAGGTATCATCTTCGGATTTGCCAACAGCTACCACAAATTCATCACAAATGGGCAGAATAGAGGTAATGGCCTCCACGATAGCATAATCATTTTTGATGGCATTTCGAATGAAGGTAAAGCCTGCTATTTTCATTCGACTAATATTTTACTTGAATACCGTGGTAGGTATCAGGTTCTTCATAATCCTTTCTCAAAGGGTGCCCTTTCCAATCCTCAGGAAGCAATATTCTCCTTAAATCTGGATGGCCTGTAAATTTTACACCTACCAAATCAAAGGCCTCTCTTTCATGCCAATCGGCAGTTTTCCAAATATGAGAAACCGTAGGAACTTCTGGTAAAGCCCCATCTGGAAGAGTCCTTGGTACCACCACTCGTATATGAAATGTCACATGATTGGGTATAGAATACAGCGTATATATCAATTCCAAATCACCTGTTGAGGGACCATTATCGATGGCTGTTAAACAAGAAAGTGAATCAAAGTACGCTTCAGGACTCCGCCAAAGTAAATCACACACGGAAACCAAATCATCTACCTCCAAAGTAACCCGACTATTCGCTTCATCGAAGTTCAGGCTTTTCCCCAAACTTTGTTCTATCAATTCTTTGATCTGTAGCACAGCATTCATGCGAGTCTTTTTATGATATGGCTTCCAAAATACGGGCAGGAACAACCAAACTTTCTTGTTGAATTTTCTCTTGCAATTTAATGATGCCTCCTAATAAGGCTTCTGGCCTAGGCGGACAGCCTGGCACGTAGACATCCACTGGGATGATTCGATCCACTCCTTTCACCACATGATATCCATGGTCCCAATATGGTCCACCACAGTTAGAACAAGAACCCATAGAAATCACATACCTTGGCTCAGGCATTTGCTCATACAAACGACGAATACGATCGGCCATTTTGAAAGTCACTGTACCTGCCACAATCATCACATCAGATTGGCGAGGGGAAGGGCGGGGGAAAACACCAAATCGATCTAAATCGTATCCCGAAGCAAATGCTTGCATCATTTCAATGGCACAACAGGCTAAACCAAAGCTCATGGGCCACAAGGAACTGGCTCTGGCCCAGTTGAGCAAATCCTCGACTTGGCTAATGACAAATCCTTCTGATTGAAACTGTTGGTCTAATAAGCTTTTCATAAATTATCTTACAATGGTCAAATTCCCATAAACTGTACCATAATCCTCACTAGGTGTTATACGGTACATATAAGTTCCAGAGGGTAAATCCTTCCCATTAAATTTCCCTTTAAAGGGCTTTTCTTCATATTGATAACCCGTACTTTCAAACACAGGCTGACCCCATCGGTCAAAAATCACAATGTTGGCATCTGGATAATTGTATAGATAATCAATAAACCATTCATCGTTCGTATCATCCGAATTAGGTGTAATGGCATTGTAGGGATGTATTTTAACTAAAACAACGACATCAATGGTGGCAAAACTCTGACAAGATAAACCTGTCGTCACATCTTTCCCTACCCCCGTAATAAAATACGTTAAGGTAAAACTAGTCCCTTCTAAATCTTGATGACTCTGAATAATTTTCTGAATGTCAAATGTCGTATTCAGTCTAGTAGTATCTGTAATACCTATTTCTTGTCCACGATTTGTTCCAGCCAAAGTCCAGGTCCACTTTATATCCGCATTCTGAGCCCCATTGACCGGAATAGGAATTGGATCAGGATAAGGTTCGCCTTTCAAACGATTGGGAGAAAAAACCACTACTTTCTTTTCCGTAGCTACCCACACTGGACATTGAGCCCATGAAGGGATATAAGTCCCTAGTAAAAAGATAAGCAACAATACGTGCTTTACGCGAGTTAAAGAAGGGTAATTTAATCTAGAAATTAATAAAGTGTTTGTTAAAAACATAAAGCTTAAAAAATTCTCCCTAAGGTTTTGTAAATATACCTAAATTCACAAAATTTTTATGGAATGCCCATGACCCATTTTTTTGAAACAAATTTAGCCTTGTTACGTGGTATTACTCCCGCGAGGCTTAGCCTGCTTCAAACAGAATTAGGTCTTTTTACTTATGGCGACTTAATTCAGTACTTTCCCTTTCGTTACGAAGACAGAACGGCCATTTATCCGATTGATCAAATTACGGAACAATTGGAGCATGCCCAATTTGTGGGGCGCATTCGTTACAAAGAAAAAATCGGTCAAGGACCCAAACAAAGACTTGTAGCTCAATGTTGCGATGAATCTGGCTGCATGGAACTCGTCTGGTTTCAAGGCATTAAATGGCTTGAAAAAACCTTAACGCCCGGGGTGGATTATTTATTTTATGGCAAGCCCACTAGCTTTAATGGGCAAATGCAAATTACTCATCCAGAAATGGAAGTATATAAGGGCAAAGCCCAGAATGACACCTATTTCCATCCTGTATATTCGCTAACAGAAAAATTAAGAAAAAAATACATCGACAGTAAAGTGATTGCTCAACTGCAAAAAAATGTCTTGCAAGTTGCTTTCCCTTACATTCGAGAAACTCTTTCGACAGAAATTATCCAGCAATTTAAACTCATTTCCAAACAAGAAGCCCTATACCATATTCATTTACCCCAATCCGAGACTTGGTTACATCAAGCTAAAAGACGTTTGAAATTTGAAGAGCTTTTCTATAATCAACTCCGATTAATCAAGCAAAATTTAGTCAGAAAAACAGCCTTCCCTGGTCAAGTCTTTTCTTCGGCTGCCTTGTTAACCAATTTCTACCAAAATCACATGCCTTTTGAATTAACCAATGCGCAGAAAAAAGTGATTCGGGAAATTTTTCAGGATATGAAATCGGGCCAGCAAATGAACCGACTACTTCAAGGTGATGTAGGATCAGGCAAAACCATTGTGGCCTTTATTGCCATGCTCTTGGCTATCGATAATGGGGCCCAAGCCTGCCTCATGGCTCCAACTGAAATTTTGGCTGACCAGCATTATCAAGGATTAAAGAAATTTGCTGATTTATTGGATATTCACATTGCCAAATTAACCGGCTCTACGAAAAAGAAAGACCGACAAATATTGCATGAAGATTTAGCTTCAGGGAAGTTGCAAATTTTGGTGGGAACCCATGCTATTTTTGAGGATGTAGTTCAATTTCACAATTTAGGATTGTGCATCATCGATGAGCAACACCGTTTTGGGGTAGCACAAAGAGCCAAATTGTGGGATAAAAACAAACAAACTCACCCGCATGTCATGGTAATGACAGCCACACCTATTCCGCGTACCTTGGCCATGACACTATATGGCGATTTAGACATTTCCATCATCGATGAAATGCCAGCAGGTAGAAAAGCGATTCAAACTATTCATCGCTATGATAGCCATCGCTTACAAGTGTTTGGATTTATTCAACATGAGTTGAACAAAGGACGTCAGGTTTATATTGTCTACCCGCTGATTGAAGAATCCGAAAAAATGGATTTCAAAGATTTGATGGATGGCTTTGAAAGTATATCCAGAGCCTTTCCCGAAGTGCCATTGGGAATTTTACATGGTAAAATGAAGTCGGCCGATAAAGATTTTGAGATGGCCCGATTTGTCAAAAATGAAACCAAAATCATGGTGGCAACCACCGTTATCGAGGTAGGCGTCAATGTCCCCAACGCCAGCATCATGATCATCGAAAGTGCCGAAAGATTTGGTTTAGCGCAGCTTCATCAGCTCAGAGGTCGAGTTGGGCGAGGAGCGGAACAGAGTTATTGCATTTTGATGACTGGTTATAAATTGAGTGTAGATACCAAAAAAAGGATAGAAACCATGGTAAGAACCAACAATGGTTTTGAGATTGCGGAAGTGGACTTACAACTAAGAGGCCCTGGAGATTTAGGAGGTACGCGTCAAAGTGGAGCGATAGACCTCATGATTGCTGATCTAGCCAAAGATGGAGAAATTTTAAAAGTGGCGAGAGAAACGGCACAAAAAATATTGGATGAAGATCCTCAATTGACACAGCCAAATCACCAAATGATTCGCGAACAAGTAGCGCATCAGCGTAAAGACACGACGAACTGGGCTAAAATCAGTTAGCCCTGGCATACCTACATTAGTTGAGATTAGGATCATCAGGATAGGTCGACAATACGCGATAATCCCCTCCTTTATCAAACAAGACTTTCCTCCATAAATTCAAGGTGGGCTCATCAAAAACATATTCCGCTTTGGCAGGATGCAACATCCATGCATTGGATTTCACTTCTCTTTCTAACTGTCCTGCACCCCAACCTGAATAACCAATGAAAAATTTGATTTCTTCAAAACCTATTTCTCCTCCTACCACCAATTCTATAGCCCGTTCAAAATCTCCAGACCAAAAAATCCCATGTCCAATCTCAATCCCATCAGGAATTAAATCTGGCCTTCGATGAACAAACTGCATGATGGTAGGATCTACTGGCCCGCCTGAATAAAGCGGCACATCTTCCATGACCTTTTCATCCATATACGAATCCAACACTATTTCTTGCCTTTGATTTAACACCAATCCAAAGGAATGCGAGGAAGAATGTTCACACAATAATACCACGGAACGATGAAAAGAGGGGTCCTCCAAAAATGGTTCTGAAACCAATAACATACCTGGTTTTAATTCCAAAGGAGCATTTTTCTTAGGCATAAAAAAGAAATTTGTAAGTTTGTTAGAAATGAAATTGACCATGGCCACCAACATTTACCTCTCTTTAGGAGGCAATCTAGGAAATACCCTCGAAATTTTTAAAAATGTCTATCCAATTCTTGAAAAAAAAATAGGGCCTATACTTCATTTTTCTTCTATTTATCAAACAAAAGCTTGGGGCAATACGCATCAAGCTGACTTCCTAAACCAAGTGCTTAAATTAAGCACTGAACTTAATCCGCAAGAATTAATCGCTCAACTATTACTTATTGAATCCGAATTAGGCCGTGTAAGAAAACAACAATGGGAAGCTAGAATCATTGATTTGGACATCCTATTTTATGGCCATCAGGTCATCCAAGAAAGCAATTTGCAAATTCCTCACCCCTTTTTACCTCAGCGAAAATTTGTGTTAATCCCATTAACTGAAATTGCCCCCAATTTGACACACCCCATCCTACAAAAAGATATCCACACGCTTTTGTTGGCTTGTCCTGATAGTTCCGAAGTAAAGAAATTGGAATTATAAATTTTCCTGAACCTTATTCTTATCCATGGTATCCATGGTACCAAAAACATAGTCCCAAATAGGAGAAGAAACACCAAATACCGAGTTTCCGTCTTTATAGTGATGAACGGCATGGTTTACCCAAAGCATTTTCATAAAATTTTTGGGTGGAGGATAGGCGTGAACACAATAATGCACCAATAAATAGGAGGCGTATCCCCAGATGAACCCTGGAAAGAACGCAAAAGCATAATTGTTTAGGGCAAAATATGAAATGGAAAAAAGCAAACCAACCACCAAAACTGCAATCACCGGGGGCATAGCCAAGCGAGTCTTATCTTTGGGATATTCATGATGAACCCCATGGGCGATGTACTGAAATTTAGACCTAGCTTCAGTCGTTGGTTCAATGTGGTAAATACTACGATGAACCCAGTATTCAATGAAGGTAAATCCAAAAAAACCCACTAAAAACAGGCTTAAAATAACCACGTTATCCAATACAGCATACGTGAATGCAAAGTATAAAAGCACCATCCCTGTAAGAAAAAATAAACTAACAGGAATAGCGATATGCGTTCTTGACAATTTCTCCAATAATGGATTTTCAAATAACTGCTTTGAACCCGAATGCTTCGGACGTATGTGTTGTTTTTCCATATCTCGAATTTTCAGAAAAAAATCGGAACTGAATTGATAGTAGACTTAGGCTTATTCACAAAAATAATAGAAACTATTCGCTATCCAAAAGATTCTGGGTTGGGAATTTCCAACTTTGGCTAATCACCCTTTGATAATAGTTTACGTAGAGTGGCAGTATTTTCTCAATATCAAATAACTTGGCTCTCTCCAAAGAATTCTTCTTCATTTGGGTCAATAAAACTTCGTCTGAAAGTAGTTTAATGGTGTTTTTGGCCATATCTTCAATATCTCCTATCTCACTCACATAGCCAGTTTCTCCGTGTATATTGACTTCGGTAATACCACCCGCATTGGATGAAATCACAGGTACTTCACAAGCCATGGCTTCTAAGGCAGCCAATCCAAAACTCTCTTTTTCTGAGGTTAAAAAGAAAACGTCTGCTAAGGAAAGTGCTTCTTCTATGGCATCCAATTTGCCTAAAAAACGGACATCTCCTTGAACGCCCAAGTCACGACACAAGGCTTCGATGGCGGAACGTTCTGGTCCATCTCCTACCAGCAATAATTTGGAAGGGATTTCTTTCCGGACTTTTTCGAATACATGAATGATGTCTTCAATTCTTTTAACTTTTCGAAAGTTGGATGTATGCATCAATAACTTTTCTCCATGTGGACAAATGGCTATCTTGAAATGTTCTTTGGCTTGTTTTTTAAATCGCTTTAGATCAATGAAATTAGGGATTACTTCGATCGCACTTAATATTTCAAACTCGGCATAAGTGTCATTTCGAAGACTTTCAGATACTGCCGTAACCCCATCTGACTCATTGATGGAAAATGTTACTACTGGTTCAAAAGATGGGTCCCTACCGACCAAAGTGATATCAGTCCCATGCAATGTGGTAATCACAGGCACATGAATCCCTTTGTATTTCAATATTTGTTTAGCTAAATAGGCGGCAGAAGCATGGGGAATTGCATAATGTACATGCAATAAATCCAATTTTTCATTGATGGTAACATCCACCATTTTACTGGCCAATGCCGACTCATAAGGCAAGTACTGAAACAAGGGATAGGAGGCCACACTCACCTCATGGTAAAAAATATTCTCGGAAAAGAAATCCAATCTAGGGGGCTGCGTATATGTGATAAAATGCACTTCATGACCTGCCGAAGCTAGGGCTTTTCCTAACTCGGTTGCCACAACCCCACTCCCTCCATACGTTGGATAGCAAATGATTCCTATTTTCATGTTCCGATTTTGACCTGAAGAAACAAAACTTCATTTTTTATCTAAAGGTTCCGCAATATGGCCTAAATTTGTAAGAAAATAATCGTTCAGGCTTGAAAAACATCGTCATTTTTGCTTCCGGATCAGGTTCTAATGCGGAAAAAATCATTCAACATTTACATGGCTCCACACTAGCCCAAGTAAGCTGTATTTATTGCAACAATCCCGAAGCGGGCGTCATTGAACGTGCCAAACGACTAAACGTCCCTTGTCGAGTTTTCTCCCGAGAAGAATATAAAAACGGGATAGTGCTAAGTGAAATTCAAGCTTTACATGCCGACTGGATCGTATTAGCCGGATTTTTATGGCTAATTCCAAGCAGCTTTGTGCAAGCTTATCCGCAACGAATCATCAACCTTCATCCAGCCCTTTTACCCAAGTTTGGAGGGAAGGGTATGTACGGTCATTTTGTACACGAAGCTGTCATAGAAGCAGGAGAAAAAGAATCAGGCATCACGATTCATTATGTAAATGAACAGTATGATGAAGGTGCTATTATCCATCAAAGTTCATTTAGCATTGATCCTGGCGACAGCCCAGAGGATGTCGCCAGAAAAGGCCAGGTTCTTGAACACCGCGATTTCCCGCAAGTCATTGAAAATCTGATCAAACAATCAAACTAATTACCAACCTCCACCTAAAACTCGATACAGCTGAATGGCATGGATCCAGCGTTTTCGTGAAATCTCTAACAATTCAAGTTCCGACCGGAGTGCGTTTTGCTGTGCCGTAAGCACTTCCAAATAATTCGCTTTGGCCGTGGTAAACAAGGTGCCTACAGTGGCAATGGCCCCTTTTGTCAACACCACTTCTCGCTCTTTCAACTGACCCATACGCTGTAAATAAGCCAACGATTTCACCTGAGTATCCCATTCCAAAAAGCCTTTTAAAAGGGCATTTTGATAGGTCAAATCCAGGGCTTTCCAACGGGCATTTTCTCGACCAATAGTGGAATATAAGGCCGAGCGATTTAACCAAGGTGCCGTAATTCCCCCAATTAATTGATAAGCCATGGAGGCCGGTAATTGAAATAAGTAAGCTGGTTGAAATCCTTGTACACCTAACATTCCTGATAATACCACAGCAGGTTTCAGAGCTAAATCAGCGCTTTGCTTATTCAGTAGCTGGGCTTCCAATTCTAGCCTAGCCTGACGAACATCCGGCCGTCTTTCCAATTGATCAATCTGGATTTGGGCATACATGGAACTATCCAATGAACAATTGAAGGGGTATTGAGAACGTGCAATTTTCTTATTGGGTTGATTTAACCAATAACGAAGCTGGTTTTCTAATTCGATAATTTGCTGTAACACCAAACCTTCCTGAGCCCGTGAATTTAACCACTGAGCTTCCAATTGCTGCACTGCAGATTCATTCACCACGCCGGCTTCCTTTTGTATTTTAACCAAACTCAAAGCACTAAATTGGATCCCAATATTAGTTTTCAAAATATCCAATTCTTGGTCCAATGCCACCAATTGACCATACATTCCAGCTACTTCAGAAACCAAGGAAGTAATATACCATTGTTGACCTGACTCTGTAGCTAAATACCGCAAAGCACTCGCTTTTTTACGCTTAGAAAGCTTACCCCAAATATCCACTTCCCAAGAAGACTGCAAACCAATCATCACATCAGGCAAATGTTCTGGGATGATCTGCTCTTTGGTAATATTAGGAGAAAATTGAGTATCATAATTCCCCACTCCATCCATGGTATATTTACTGAATTTCCTCAAACTAGGTTGAATGACACCCGAAACGGTCGGCTTCATAGCTCCACGGTCAAAAGTATACTGAGCCCGACTGATGGCCAGATTTAAGAATCCAATCTTAATGTCATTACTACGAATGAGTACGGAATCAATCAATTGCACCAATAAACTATCTTTTTTCCAGCAGGCTTCTATGCCAGAAACCGACTGGCCTAGGTCTTTCATTCGATAGGCTTCAAGTTCCGCATCGATCTTTCGAGCATCTCGGAAAATGGCTTGCTGACAAGAGAGCAAGCTCATGGAAAATATACTTATTATGATGATTAGACGCATATTAAACCTTGGGTTTAGAAAATTTAGCTGATATAGTGGCAAACACGACAAACAATCCAGGAATAAGAATCAATCCTCCCACAGTTCCCAAAATCATACCTCCGGCTGAAGCTGTACCAATGGTTCGATTACCAATGGCTCCCGCACCACTTGAGATCATTAGGGGAATTAATCCAGCTACAAAAGCAAAGGATGTCATCAAAATAGGTCGCAGTCGAGCAAAAGCTCCCTGTTTGGCAGCATCGATGATACTAGCCCCTTGTTTCATTTGAGCGAGGGCAAATTCCACAATCAAAATGGCATTTTTACCTAATAAACCAATCAGCATAACCATGGCAACCTGCGCATAAATATTATTTTGAAGTCCAAAAACTTGTAAGAATAAATACACACCAAAGGCTCCCATTGGCAAAAAGATTAAAACGGGAAAAGGCATTAGAAAGGATTCATACTGGGCAGAAAGCAATAAATACACAAATACCAAACAAATGATAAAAATGAAAATAGCTTGATTGCCTGCCAAAAACTCCTCTCGGGTCATACCTGACCATTCGATGGTATAACCTCTAGGTAGGTTTTTCGCCGCTTGTGCTTGAATCTCTTTCAAAGCTTCTCCTGTACTAAAACCTGGGGCTGGTTCTCCATTGACCATGGCCGAAGTAAACATATTAAATCGGGTCAATTGCTCTGGTCCATACACCCTCCGCATCTTCATGAAAGAAGAATAGGATACCATCTCTCCATCCTTGTTTTTGGCATAAAATTTCATGACATCATCTGGATGAATACGGTAACTCGGGTCTACCTGTACCATCACTTTATACATCTGTCCAAATCGGATAAAATTAGTCGCATAAAAACTACCCAATAAAGTCTGCAAATTATCCATGGCCGTTAATACATTGACCCCTTTCTGAGCAGCTGCCGATTGATCTACTTCCAACATATACTGAGGAAAAGAAGGGTCAAAACTGGAGAATGTATTTTGAATAGAAGCCGTTTGATTTAATTTCTTAGCAAATTCCTGCGTTACAACAGATAATTTCTGTAAATCTCCTCTTCCCGTCCTATCCTGCACGCGAAACTCGAAACCAGAAGCATTTCCAAACCCTGGCACAGCAGGAGGTGGGAAAAACTGAATACTAGCATCTTTAATCCCCTCCGTCTTTTTTCGAATTTCCTCCATGACTTCATCAACGGTCTGACTGCGCTCTTCCCACGGTTTCATGGTGATAATACCCATACCATAAGATGCTCCGCCACCATCTGTCAACAAACTAAACCCTGCCAAACTGGAGAAAGACTCTACTGCTTGAACATTTTTCACTTTCTGAAATACCTGATCCATCACCTTTTCCGTCCGTTCTAAGGTGGCTCCTGAAGGTGTCGTCACGTTGACGTACAACGTTCCCTGATCCTCTGTTGGAATAAAGCCAGTTGGTAAAATACGTACCAATATTACAGTCATGACTGTAAATACAATTAATGTTCCCCAGAGTAAAACTCGTTTATTGATGAAAATAGAAACCCATTTCATATAGCTAGTAGCAACTTGATCATAGCGCTTGTTAAAGCCTAAGAAAAAGCGCCCCATCAAGCTTTTCCCATCCAAATGAGGTTTCTTCAATAATAGAACACATAGGGCAGGAGTTAATGTTAATGCCGTTAAACCTGATAAAGCAATGGAAATAGCCATGGTCACCGAAAATTGCCTAAAGAATACACCAATAGGTCCTGATAAAAATGCTACTGGAATAAATACCGCACCCATAACCAAGGTGATGGCCATGATTGCACCCGAAATTTCATGCATTGCTTCTTGGGTTGCCGCCATTACAGGCATATTTTTTTCCTCCATTTTAGCATGAACAGCCTCAACGACTACGATGGCATTATCCACCACAATACCAATGGCTAACACCAAAGAGAACAAGGTCAATAAGTTAATTGAAAAACCAAAAAACAACATAAACGAAAACGTTCCTACTAAGGAAACAGGAACGGCAATAATAGGGACCAAAGTGGCTCGCCAATCTTGAAGGAAAATAAATACGACAAGTGCTACCAATAAAAAGGCTTCAATCAAAGTTTTGATTACTTCGTGGATGGACGCGTCTAAGAAACGAGAAACATCGTAACTGATGGTATAACCCATTCCTGGAGGAAAGGTACTTACCTTCAATTCATCTAATCGCTTCTTAACATTGGCAATAACCTCTGCCGCATTAGATCCAGGTCTTTGCTTTAATAAAATGGCGGCTGATGGCTTCCCATTCTCCTTCGATAATACATCATAATCCAAGGAACCAAACTCAATATCAGCCACATCCTTCAAACGTAATAATTGACCGGATTCAGTCGACTTAATGATAAGATTTTCATACTCCGCCACTTGGGTAAACTTACCCGTGTATCGAAGCACGTATTGTAAGGCTTGAGCTCTTTTACCCGAACTCTCTCCTATTTTACCTGGCGCAGCCTCCACGTTTTGGCTCCGCAAAGCTGCCACCACATCGTCGGCTGAAAGTTTATAGGCAAATAAACGGTCAGGATGTAGCCACACACGCATGGCATACTCTCGTTGACCCATAATATCTGCAAAACCAACACCATTGATTCGCTTCAGTTCAGGTAAAACATTAATATCAGCGAAATTGTATATAAACTTCTCGTCAATTTCACTATCAGAACTCAATAAGTTAACGTACAACAACATACTATTAACCTCTTTTTCCGTCATGACACCCGCCTTAATTACTTCTTCTGGCATTTCATCCAATACCGTTTGAACTCTGGTTTGAACATTTACCGCTGCTACATCAGGGTCTGTTCCTACTTCAAAAGACACCTGAATGATACTAGTACCATCATTTCCTGAAACGGAAGTCATGTAAGTCATACCTGGAACACCATTGATGGCACGTTCCAAAGGAGTAACTACTGCTTTGGCACATACCTCCGCATTAGCTCCCGTATATTTCGTTGTTACAGTTACTGCTGGAGGTACAATATCTGGGAATTGCGTAATAGGTAACTGTTGCATTGCAATCACCCCAATTATGGTTATAAAAAGGGAAACAACTATTGAAAGAACAGGTCTACTTATAAATTTTTGAACCATTTTTACGTTGCTTAAAGCGTTTTAGCTTGTTGAATTATTTGTCGCATAGGTTTAAAAACCGTACGTATTTTTTGACCCTGTTTTACTAATTGGATTCCTTCAATTAAGACCGTATCTGATTTTGAAAAGCCACTTTTAACTAAAAAGAAATGCGGCATTCTGAACTCTGGTAGTAAGCTTTTCATTTTGACAATTCCATCCTTATCCTTTACAAATACATAGTTTTTTTCTTGAATTTCAAACACTGCTTTTTGTGGAATCACCCAATAATTAGTTACCTTTTTAGGCATTTGAATTTTTCCTGAAGAACCATGTTTTAACAATTTCTCAGGATTATCAAATCTGGCTCGAAAAGCAATACTTCCTGTGTTTTTGTCAAACTCTCCTTCTATAGTCTCAACCTTTCCTGCATGGGGATATAACTCTCCATTTGCCAATAATAAGCTTACTGCTGCATTTTGCTTAAATGCCTCGCCCAATTCCGCAAAGGCTAAGTATTCTTTCTCAGATACATTGAAATAGGCAAAAACATTTTTAGTATCAGATAAGGTGGTCAATAAAGTCCCCTCATCTACTAAACTCCCCATTTTGAGAGGTAGTCTGTCGACTACCCCATCAAAAGGAGCACGAATAGAATAATATTCCACTCTCAATTCAGCGGCTTTAACATGTGCTTGCGCCTCCTCTTTTTTCGCCTTTAAGCCTTCAATTTTAGCAAGAGCAATTGCCAACTGAGTCTTAGAAATAACATTTTTCTCCACTAATAAACGAGTATTCTCCAAATTCAACTGTTCGCCTTTTAAATCAGCAATGGTCTGATTTAAAACAGATTTGACACGCATCACCTCCGCCAAATAGGCTGAGTTATTGATAGTAAACAATACCTGTCCTTTTCGAACAGCCTTTCCTTCGTCCACATGTATTTTATCCAAATACCCTTTTACTCGAGCCCGTATTTCTACGTTGTTGATGGCATGAATATCTGCCACAAATTCCTGAGAAAGGGTTGTATCTATTTGAATAGGGACACTCACTTCCAAACTGGAGATTTCTTCATTGGCACTTTCATTTTTTGAGCCGCAGGCTTGCAAAAGGATGAAACCGACACACGCTATTAGCTTAGATGCTTGATTCATTTTACTGTTTTTTTTAAGGCTACAGCCTGGTGTTTATAAGAACTTCGTACTAATCCTTTACTAACAGCTACTTTTTGTTCGATCAATGTCTCTCTTTTTCTGTACTTAGGAGTCTCATGACTAGTTTGCTGAGAATAACCTTTATCGATGACTTGAATAACTTTAGCTTCGGACTTTATATTTTTATTTAGCTGAGCTTTATAATTAGCCGGGACTTGGCTAATCCCTATGTGTGCACAGCCAACACATAGAATTAACACGAAAAATTTCATACGATTCAAATTAATAGATGCGTGGAAGCTAAAAGCCCCACTCACCTGTTACAAGAAATGATTTTGTTTCGTTTTATTTCTAATTGTGCGGATTTAGGCCGACAATTGAGGAGGAGGGTAAATCATGTCCAAGGAGATGTCCTGATATGGATTAGCCTTTAATTGAACGACTAATTCCGATTGATTCACTTGAAATAACTTAATATGGGAGGCAGGCTGGAGAAGAAAAGCAAAACCTTCTTCTTCCATATCTTGAACTTCGTCGGATGATTGACCCGCTGTATTGATGTCAGAGAACTGATCTATCCAAACTTTTGAGGGCTCATGAGTATTTTTTACCGTGCTCAAAATCAGGCTGTCGTTTATCATCAAAACGGCAAGCAAGAAAAAACACCACGTTAATAAATTCCTCATTTAGGCAAATAAAATATCATTAGGTTTAAACAATGTAAACAAGATAAAACCGAAAAACCTCAAAATCGGTTTACAAATACAAAAAATACTATTTATTCCTTAATCTCTTCAAAAGGTACGTAATCACTGTCGTCTACTTTAGTCGACCGAGGCTTAGATTTAGCTTGAGGTGGAACGAAATCTACATCAATGCTTCCTTCCCTTTTAGCCTCTTTTTGTCGATATGCCTGTTCAGATTGCTGTCTATGTACTTGAGTAATGATATAACTCTTAAACAGCAATTTGAACAAGGGCCTAATGACGTAGATAAACAAGAAAATAAGTCCGAGAATCTTTAACATGTTTCTATTTTTTGTCTATTAACGACTTAAATATAAATTTCGTTCCCCATACACCTTTCTGAAAAATTCATCTTTCAAATCATCAATGAAATAAATGGCTTCCCCCGTAGATTTCATCTCGGGACCTAATTCCATGTTGACATTCGGAAATTTATTGAAAGAAAATACAGGAATCTTAATTGCGTATCCTTTCTTAACGGGCTGGAAGTTAAAATCTTTTACTTTTTTATCTCCAAGCATCACCTTCGTCGCATAATTTACATAAGGTTCTTGGTAAGCCTTACAAATGAATGGGACCGTTCTTGAAGCTCTAGGGTTAGCTTCAATGATGTATACCACTTCATTTTTAACAGCAAATTGGATATTCAACAATCCTTTGGTCTTTAAAGCCACCGCAATTTTCTTGGTATGGTCTTCAATTTGCTTGAGCACGTTTTCTGATAAATCAAATGGAGGTAAGACAGAATGTGAGTCTCCCGAGTGAATTCCAGCTGGCTCAATATGCTCCATCACACCAATGATGTACACATCTTCTCCATCACAAATGGCATCTGCCTCCGCTTCAATCGCATTTTCTAAGAAATGATCCAACAAGATTTTATTTCCTGGAATATCGCGTAAAATATCCACTACATGTTGCTCCAATTCTTGCTCGTTAATCACAATCTTCATGGATTGACCTCCCAACACATAGCTTGGACGCACTAATAATGGATAACCTAACTCGCGACCTAAAAGCACGGCATTATCAGCATCTTCACAAACCCCAAATTTAGGATAAGGAATACCTAAATCTTTCAAAAGACTGGAGAAAGCTCCCCGATCCTCCGCCAAATCTAAGGCTTCAAATGAGGTTCCCAAGATTTTAATACCATATTTAGATAATTTTTCCGCTAATTTTAAAGCCGTTTGACCACCCAACTGCACAATCACCCCTTCTGGTTTTTCGTGTTGAATGATGTCATACACGTGCTCCCAGAATACCGGTTCAAAATATAATTTGTCTGCAATATCAAAATCCGTAGAAACTGTTTCTGGATTCGAATTAATCATGATGGTCTCATAACCCGCTTCCTTAGCTGCTAAGACTCCGTGCACACAAGAATAATCAAATTCAATACCTTGACCAATACGGTTAGGACCAGAACCCAAAACCACTACTTTTTTACGGTCAGAAGATTTGGACTCATTATCCATGGAGTCGGTACTTTGACCAAATGTAGAATAATAATAAGGTGTTTTTGCTTCAAATTCTGCCGCACAAGTATCTACACATTTGTATAAACGCTTAATTCCTAAGCTATTACGCTTATCATACACCTCGGATTCTAAACAACGCATCGCATGAGCTATTTGACGATCGGCAAATCCTTTGTGCTTCGCCTCTTCCAATAAATCTGTCGGAATAGTAGCTAAAGTATATCGTTCAATTTCTTTTTCTACACGTACCAAATCTTCAATTTGATTTAAAAACCATTTATCGATTTTCGTCAATTGTTGAATAGTCTTGAAAGAAATACCCATTTTAAAGGCGTCATAAACGTGGAACAAGCGGTTCCAAGAAGGATTAGCCAAAGAATGCATGATGGCATCTTGATCTCTCAATTCTTTTCCGTCAGCACCTAAACCATTTCGTTTGATTTCCAATGATTGACAAGCCTTTTGTAAAGCTTCTTGGAAATTACGACCAATACCCATGGTTTCTCCTACCGACTTCATTTGAAGACCTAATGAACGATCAGCGCCTTTAAATTTATCGAAATTCCAACGAGGAACCTTCACAATCACGTAGTCTAAAGCCGGCTCAAAATAGGCCGAAGTAGTTCCTGTAATGGCATTGGTTAACTCATCTAAGTTATATCCAATCGCCATTTTGGCTGCAATTTTAGCAATCGGGTAACCCGTAGCTTTAGAAGCTAAGGCAGAAGAACGAGAAACACGTGGGTTGATTTCAATTGCAATGATTTCATCTGTTTCAGGATGTAAGGCAAACTGTACATTACAACCACCCGCAAATTTACCAATGGCATTCATCATCATGATGGCCATATCACGCATACGTTGGTATACGGTATCTGGCAAAGTCATGGCGGGAGCTACCGTGATAGAATCTCCTGTATGTATACCCATTGGGTCAAAATTCTCAATGGAGCAAATAATAATAACATTACCTAAATTATCACGCAACAACTCTAATTCAAATTCTTTCCAGCCCATAATGGACTGTTCAATCAATACTTCATGGGTTGGCGAAGCATGCAAACCTTTGTTCAAAGCCGCATCAAAGTCTTTAGGCTCATTCACGAAACCTCCACCCGTTCCACCCAAGGTGAATGAAGGACGAATAACTAAAGGGAAACCTGTTTCTTGAGCAATTTCTTTTCCTTCTAGGAAAGAACGAGCGGTTCTTCCTTTGCACACACCCACCCCCAATTCCAACATTTTCAAACGGAACTTCTCCCGATCTTCTGTCGTCTCAATGGCCTTGATATCAACCCCGATAATTTTTACTCCGTATTTTTCCCAAACTCCTGCTTCATCGCAATCGATAGCCAAGTTCAAAGCTGTTTGTCCCCCCATAGTCGGCAACACAGCATCTACTTTATGCCTCTCCAAAATATGAATGATGGAAGCTCTATCTAATGGCTTCAAATACACATGATCGGCGTTCATAGGGTCCGTCATGATGGTGGCAGGGTTGGAATTGATCAGAATCACTTCGATTCCTTCTTCTCGCAATGAACGAGCTGCTTGAGAACCAGAATAATCAAACTCACAGGCTTGACCAATTACAATAGGACCAGAACCGATAATCAGAACGGAACGGATAGATAAATCTTTTGGCACGGGATTAATTTATTTTGTATCAATAGAAAACAAATTTTTAGACCTTTACACTTAGGCTCAAAAATTGTACAAAGTTAGTAGTTGAAGCCCAAATTGGGAAACGTTATTGAAAATAAAAATCAGGAATTTTAAGCACATAGGCCTTTTCCCTAATTTGATTTCTTTTCGTCCCATTATTTCCCGTAATTTTGATAAAAATAGAAATCCCGTGATCAAAATAATCGTGGCTTGTGATGAAAAAAACGTCATTGGCAAAAACAATCAACTCATTTGGCACCTACCGGCTGACCTAAAGCACTTCAAAAATTTGACCGCCGGGCATTCCATCATCATGGGTAGAAAAACCTTTGATTCCATTGGTAAAGCCTTACCCAACCGAAACAACTTCGTGATCAGTAGGCAAAACCAAATCATTAGTGAAGGAATTATTCTTTGCCATTCCTTAGAGGAAGCCATTTTAAAAGCTAAAAGCTTATCCAGAGATGATATTTTCGTCGTAGGCGGGGCCGAAATTTATAAACAAGCCATGGAGATTGCTGACCAAGTCATTCTCACTCGCTTGCATGATTATTTTGATGGAGATACCTTTTTCCCTGAACTTTCCAGCAAAGATTGGGAAATCATACAGACAGAAAGAGGTATTACCGATGAAAAAAACCCCTACCAATACAGTTTTTTAACTTACCAAAGAATCCAATAACATGGAAAGAAAAGTGGCTTTACTAGAGCAAGCCATCCAACTGGATGCATTTTACCCCTTTTTGCAAGATGATATTGCCGGAGGGATTTGTTTGTTTATCGGTACCATTCGAAATAAAAATCAAAATAAAGACGTGAAATCGCTGGATATGGAAGCCTACCCTCCCATGGCCGTGAAACAAATTAACTTATTAATTGATCAAGCTGGTTCAACATGGCCCATCCAAAAAGTGGTCATGGCACACCGAACTGGCCCTTTACAAATTGGAGATATAGCTGTATTAATAGGCGTGACTTGCGTACACCGGGCAGAAGCGTTTCAGGCCTGCCAGTGGTTGATAGACCGACTAAAAGAAGAAGTTCCTATTTGGAAAAATGAGTTCTATGAAGATGGCTCCTCTTGGCTGGTTCCCCATCCTTGAGCTAACATCAGGTTACAACCCCTTTGTTCCGAATTATCAAAACGGCCTAATACCTTAAATCGAATTCCATCGGCTTCCAAAGAACCTAAATCCTTGGTTTCAATGAAGGCACATGAATCGATATTGGCTAGATCAATAACCTTGATACCTCCCACACGACCAGCTTGAGTCACTTGTCCAAAGGGATCATTGACTTCCCTCAAAAGCACCCGCATGCTGATTCCCGGTGTAAAAATACCCTCTTTATCAGCATAAGCTTGAGAAAATAATTCCGTCATTCCATATTCCGAAGCAATCTGAGGCAAATACATTTTCTCCTGAAGAAAGGCATGGACCTCTTCTCGTAACCACTCTTCCCGCCGCCCTTTCATACCTCCTGTTTCCATGACCATCACTCGACCAAATGCAACGGCATCTTTCCAAAACGTAAAATCCTGACCTGTATCTACCCAATCCAATAAACCAAAAGTGACACCCATCAACCAAATCTTTCGGTCAGTCAGCAGCGCAGCTTTCAAATTATCTACCAAGGCATCGTATTGATTCAAATAAAACCCCGCTAGCTCCGATCCCGACTGCTTGATAAAATAATCCATCATAAAGACCAAAGAAGAGCTGCTTCTTTCGAGATAGGAGGGTAAAAGCGCAAAAATGTGGTAGTCTGTCAATGATCCATAATTTGCCTCAAAAATCCTTTGGGCTTGGACTTGATAAAATCCTGGATCACATACGATATGTTTAGAAGGAATTTGACCAGTAGTTCCGGAACTCTCAAACTGAAATAAAATAGGTGCAAAGCCCGATTGAACTAAGTGATTTTTAAATAACTCAATGGGTAAAAAAGGGATCTCTGAAATTTTCGTAATGCTAGCAGCATCTACCCCCAATAAACCTACATACAAATGATATAATGGATTGTGGACAGATTGATAGTGAAAAATATCCAAAGCGAGGTTGTCAAAATCAGCATGTTGCATCTGATTGACTCGATTCTTCAAACTCAAAGAAAGGCTTTCCCAATCTTCGTTTCCACTCTGCATAGCTTTTTTTGAAATTATGCACAAAATTAATGCAAATCATTAACTTTACGCTTCTAATGACCATTGAATCTTCATGATTAAACTAGGTAGTCTCTTCATCATCACAGCATTGTGCACTTGGGCATTCATTGCCTGTGTTCAAGAACCTGATTATGGTACTACACCCAATATTGAATTTGAGTCGATTAAAAAAATTACCAAGATAAGTAATGATGGTTTTGGAGGAAAAGCCAAAATTGATTCCGTGGTGATGACCATCAAATTCCAAGATGGAGACGGTGATTTAGGAATTACCACCGCAGAAAAAAACTCAGATCCCAAATACAAAGATTACCGAAATTTTGAGGTAGATGTGTTATTGAAGAAAAATGGCAAATTCATTCCCGTAACTTTTAGTCCAAAATTGGGTGGCTTAATGAATTTCCCCTTTAAACCAGATCAAAAACCAGGTCCTATCGAAGGATCCATTTCCTATTCCACCCAGTTTGTGTACGCTTTTTACAAAGGTTATTCACCTCAATTCACCGAAAAAAACGACACACTGGCCTTCCGAATATCTATTAAAGACAAAGCATTTCATCAAAGCAACACGATTGAGACTAGTCCCATCGTGATTTTTCAAGACTAAATACCCATATGATTCTACGTTTTTACCGCATTATCAGCTTCGCTGTTATTTTCCTATTGGCTCATGTGAGCATGGCCCAAAAAAATGTTAGTTTAGAAGATGTTTGGCAAAATTATACTTTTCGGCAAAAAAGCATTCAAAACCTCAATTGGACTAAGGACGGCCAACATTATACCGAGTTAAAAGAGGGCAAAATCATCAAATATTCGGTCATAGATCCTAAAAACTCAGAAGTGCTTTTTGATGAAGATATTCACCAAGTGGTGGGTAAAAAGATAATAGTTGAATCATTTAGTCTTTCATCAGACGAACTAAAAATCTTGATTTCCACCGAGTCAGAACAAATTTATCGCCGAAGTTCTAAGGAAAACAATTTCATTTTTGACCGTCAAAACAAATCCATTACTCCATTATCTAAGGCTGGAAAACAAATGTATGCCAGCTTTTCTCCAGATGGCAAAAAAGTGGCTTTTGTGAGAGATAACAATCTTTTTTTAGTGGATTTGATTTCTGGAAAAGAAAAAGCAATCACCACTTCTGGGAAATTCAATCACCTTATTCATGGCGCTTGCGACTGGGTATATGAAGAGGAATTTTCCTTTGCTAAGGCCTTTCAATGGTCGCCAGATAGTAAAAAAATAGCCTATTATACCTTTGATGAAACCAAGGTTCCTGAATACAACATGCAGGTGTGGGGGGAATTATATCCAAAAGATTACCGTTTTAAATACCCTAAAGCAGGTGAAGCCAATTCCATTGTAAGTCTTAGCGTGTATTCATTAGCTAGCCAAAAAAACATTCCCATTCAGGTAGGTAAAGATAAAGGTCAATACATTCCACGAATGAAATGGACAGCCAGTTCAGATTGGGTTTCTTTCATTCGCTTAAATCGTTTGCAAAATCACATGGAAATCCTTCATGCTTCGGCAAAGGATGGATCATCTAAAATGATTTATGAAGAAAGAAGTTCTACCTCTTTGGAAATTGAATTCATAGGAAATGACATCACCTATTTAGCTGATCAAAAGCGATTTATTTTCTCCTCAGAAAAATCTGGATTTAAGCATTTATATGTCGCTGAAATTGCCACAGGCAAAGTCGATCCTATCTCAAAAGGCAATTGGGATGTGGATGATTTTTATGGTTATGATGAAAAAAGTCAAACACTTTATTTCAATGCCGCTGCTAAATCTGCCATTCAGAGAGAGCTATATAAGATTCAATTGGATGGGTCAAACTTCCAAATGATCTCTCCACATGCTGGTACAAATACGGCTAACTTCAGTCCGGACTATTCATTTTACATGCTGTACTTTAGTTCTGCTAAAGAACCTTTACAAATCAGCTTAAAGAGCAGTCAAGGCACCTTAATTCGTGTGTTGGAAGAGAACAATAAATTAAAACAGCAGCTTCAAGATTATGCCATTTCTACACGGGAATTTTTCCAGATTCCCCTAGCCAATGGAGAAAAGTTGAATGCATATACCATTAAGCCTAAAAACTTTGATCCAAATAAAAAATATCCGGTTTTAATGCATGTCTATGGAGGTCCTGGAAGCCAACAGGTTTTGGACGCTTATCCGGTAAGCAACGATTTTTATTGGTATCAAACCTTATTGGATAAAGGTTACTTAATCTATTGCGTGGATAATCGGGGTACTGGCGCACGTGGGGTAGATTTCAAAAAAATCACTTATCAAAATCTAGGTAAAATTGAGGTGCAAGATCAAATTTACTCGACACAGTATTTGGCTAAATTACCTTATGTAGATGCTTCTCGAATAGGTATTTGGGGATGGAGTTATGGCGGATTTATGTCGTCTAATTGCCTCATGCAAGGTGCAGATGTATTTAAAGCTGCCATTTCCGTGGCACCCGTAACGAATTGGCGTTTTTATGATAGTATTTACACGGAACGCTACCAAAGAACACCTCAAGAAAACGCCAAAGGATATGATGATAATTCTCCAGTGAACCATGTCAATAAATTGAAAGGAAATCTTTTATTGGTACATGGTACAGGCGATGATAATGTGCATTTTCAAAATGCGGTGGCATTACAAGAGGCTTTAATTAAGGCCAATAAGCAATTCCAAAGTTTTTATTATCCTAATAAAAATCACAGTATTACAGGAGGAAATACCCGATATCATTTATACCAAATGATGACCAACTTCCTTTTGAAGAATTTATAATGATTTGAGAATTTGATAGACTTCAGGATTCAGGCGATAGGTAAACATCCGCTGATCTTTTTCGTCGGTATGGACATCTAGAATTTGCTCTTTACCCAGTAATAAGCGAAGTGATTTTGTCAAATTCTCAAACATTTTAGCCCTAAATTGTCGCTGAGATTCCGGTGAACTTTTATGCTTACCAAAGAAGGCAATGATTTGATGTCCTGAAATATATCCAGTAGTATAATTCAAAATTAGGAAATCGAGCAGCATTTTCTCGTTTTCCCCCAACATGATTTTCAATTGTTTTAGCATCCTTTTCTTTTTCCATTTTTGGAACAAAAAGAAGGCAAGAACTAGAAAACCCAAGGAAATCATGACGACAGAACCTTCTAGTATGGGCTTGTACCAAGGTACCTGATTTAGCTTACCTAAATAATCTGATTCACGAAGTAAGTCATTCACCATCATTCGATGATTTTTGACAGTATTGGGAGTAGATTGATTGGATAAATTGGTCCAAATTAACGTATCCCCGTTGACGTGAAAGGCTTTATCAAAATTGCCACTATAAGGTCCTTCAATGACCAATCGATTCTTATTTTTCCAGCGATAAGCTTTGAAATCATCTAATACATCAATAATATACAGTGTATCAAAATTCTTCTCCTGACCTGATTTGTCCAATAGAAAAAAATAGCGACCATTGAATAAATAATACCGGGTTAAATCCTTTTCTAAGAAGGATTTAATTTCTTTTAGTTCAATTTTTCCTCGAACGATAAATTCACTTTTCTCGAAATTATATTCATACATATTCCAGTCTACTATATCTAATCGCTTGGAATCCGTATCATTGATGAGGTGATTCCCCATCGTGATAAACTTATCCTGACTAGGCACATAGGCTGTCAAGCCCATAGTGATAGATGCGGGCACATCTCCTTTGGCTTGAATACTTAACCATTCTTTGCCATCTGCGTTGTATTTGGTTAGGATATTAGTGGATGTCCCAAATCCATAACCTCCAAAAGAGTAAAGAATACCATTTCGATAAAAAGTACTACTTAAGCAATTGGCCCCCCTAAAATAGGTTTGATCAATTCGCCTTAATGTCAATTGCTTTTTATTAATTTGATAAACTTGGTTGGTGCAGGATATTAAAAGATAAGCCCAGTCGGAATTTTCAATTTTAAATTCTTTCACAGCATAATTCGCCGTAATCAAATCTACCTTTTCTACATTTTCGAGTGACAATTCCCCTAAGTTAACCCAAGGAAGTCCATTCTTTGTTCTGGAAAGCTGACCATTCTCAAAATCGATTTTATAAAAATACCCCGTGCTTGGACTAAACCATTCGATCGTATGAGCTAGGACATTTACCTGAATCAACAAGAAAAGAGATAATAAGTAGCTGCTTAGGCGCATGGTTAAATTCAAATGGATAATAAAAATGCAATTTTTTCAAGCAAAATTGTCAAATTATCGGGAATAGATTGAAAAGCTATGCCCAATTTTTCAACAAAATTGGCTAATTTTACGGATTAAAGTTTAATCCACGGGATGGATTAAACCATAAAAATTGCTTATGACCCTACACAGAGAAGGAAAAACAATCTTATTGACAGCCATCGTCATTGTATTAACTATAAATGCACTAGTGGCCTATTTTTTACCTGAACAAGTTTACGTCAGAGAAGCTGTGGTGGTAATTACAGCCATATTTTATTTGCTTTTACTTCAGTTTTTCCGTGTTCCTAAACGTGTAACTCCTATCAACCCACAAGATATCATTGCCCCAGCAGATGGGAAAGTAGTGGTGATTGAAGAAGCAGTAGAGACCGAATATTTCAAAGATAAACGTAGACAGGTTTCTATTTTCATGTCACCTATCAATGTGCATATTAATTTTAACCCTATTTCAGGTATTGTTTCTTATTTCAAATACCACCCTGGAAAATACTTGGTAGCTTGGCATCCAAAATCTAGTACCGAAAATGAGCGTACAACCTATGTAGTTAAGCATGAAAATGGTACTGAAGTTTTATTCCGCCAAATAGCTGGGGCATTAGCCAAACGTATTTGTTGGTATGCCAAAGAAGGAGATGCTGTTGTACAAGGAACAGAATTTGGTTTTATCAAATTTGGCAGTCGTATTGATATTTATCTTCCTTTAGATGCTGAAATCTGCGTTAAATTAGACGACAAGCCTGTGGGGGGAGAAACCGTTATTGCCAGGCTCGCCCAATAACCATTCATCATTTTCAGTTATTTCTATCTAGGAAGAGAACCTCCTTTGGCTTAATTTTATCAAAAATCGACAGCCATGTTTAGAAAATTAACTGATTTTTATCGTACTTGGAGTTACGAATCCCAAAGTACCATCAAGATGTTCCAGGCCATACAAGCTGGCCATTTCCAAGACAAACCCAGCGAAAATTTCAGAAGCATGGCTCGATTGTCGTGGCACATCACTGAATCCATTGCCGAATTATTGCATCATGCTGGATTAAAGGAAGTAAATGGAATTGTGGATGCCAGCCAAGAAAAAAATGACCTTGATAAGCTCATTGCAGAATATCAAAAATCATCTGAATCGTTGATTTTGGCATTAAAAAATCATTGGACAGATGAGATGTTAGGAGAAAAAGTGCCCATGTATGGCGACCATTGGGAAAGAGGTGCCGTTTTAAGTATACTCATCCGTCACCAAACCCATCACAGAGGTCAATTGAGCGTATTGATTCGTCAAGAAGGACTTGCTGTTCCTGGCATGTATGGTCCTTCCAAAGAAGAATGGGTAGCTATGGGTATGAAACCTTTGGAATAAGGCTTACATCCAAGCAGTATAATTTTTTTCAATCAAATCAATGATGGCCTGCAAGCCTTCGCGGTCAGTTTCGCTAAAATCATCCAATTGATCTGAATCTACATCCAAGACCATCACGACTTCTCCTGCGGAATCCATGATTGGCAATACAATTTCCGATTTGGAAGCAGAAGCGCAAGCAATATGACCTGGGAATTCATCTACATTGGGGACAATGATGCTTTGTTGGGTTCGATAAGCATGACCGCAAACACCTTTGTGATAGGGGATTCGAGTACAAGCTACTTGCCCTTGAAAAGGCCCTAGAACCAATTGATCTTGTTTGTTTAGATAAAAACCCACCCAAAAAAAACCAAAATACTCATGGATCGCTGCAGCTATATTGGCTAAATTGGCATATAAATCAGTCTCTCCATGAATGAGCGCCTCCACTTGAGGAATTAGAGCCTGATATTTATCTGCTCTACTGCCTTCCACAATCTGTAAATCTTCTGCCATATGACTAAACGGATGCAGCTACAAAATACTTTTTAAGCCAAGAATCATTTGCCTGAGCTGGCCAATGGGCTCTATAATCAGCTAAATCCTTCACTTGAGGAATGGCTATGAAAGATTCAGTAGTAATTAATCCCTGAGCTACAGCTTGTTTTACTTCTAAAAGAGGGAATAATTGTAAGGCCTCTTCTTGAACTAAAGCAACAGAACGATCAAAAAAATCAATTCCTAACTGAAATGCCAAGTCTTTAAACCAGCCGGTTGAGGCATCAATAGAACAGCCCGATGCCGCATGGTGATGTTCATCAACGGCAATAACAATAATCTGATTATATCGAATTTGGAATGAACCTGCCAAGGGCGCTCCATGGGCATTCCAATCTTGAACGGCTTGTTTCAAATAGGACTGAACAAACCTATTTTCTTGTTCAGTAAATGCTCTATTGGCTTGGTAAATCCAAACTCGAGCATGGGCAGGTAATTGTTGAAATTCTACGTACATATGTTTACATCATGGTTTGCTGAACCAATTCAGCCAAATCTACTACTTGTATTTCTTTGTCTTTTCCGTGTTTATTTAATCCATCTTGAATCATGACCATACAAAAAGGGCAAGCTAACGCGACCTTTTGAACACCCGAGTCGATGATTTCTTGGGAACGTTTCGTTTGAATGTCAATACTCCCTTCTTCGGGCTCTTTAAACACCTGAGCACCTCCAGCTCCACAACACAAACCTTTAGTTCTACAACTTTTCAGTTCTTTTAGTTCCTTTTTCAGTCCTTGAATAATATCCCGAGGTGCTTCATATATCCCATTCCCTCTTCCCAGATAGCATGAATCATGGAAAGCAACGGCTTCTTTTTCCTCCTCTTTTAATTGAATTTTACCGGCTGCTAATAAATCAGCTAGTAATTGACTATGATGAATAACCTCATAATTTCCTCCTAATTCTGGATATTCATTTTTCAATGTATTGAAGCAATGGGGACAAGCTGTCACTATTTTCTTCACACCATACATATTCAACACCTCAATATTGGACATGGCCTGCATTTGGAATAAAAACTCATTCCCACTTCTGCGGGCAGGATCTCCCGTACAGGATTCCTCTGTTCCGAGTACAGCAAATGAAATTTCTAAGCTTTGTAAAATTTCACAAAATGCCCTAGTTACTTTCTTATGACGATCATCAAATGAACCAGCACATCCTACCCAAAACAAAAACTCGGGGCTTTCTCCTTTGGCGGCCCATTCGGCCATCGTACTAATCTTCAGTTCCATGCTATTCTTTTTTCGACTTATTTTGTTGACGCATTTGTTCTACCGTTAATCTAGAACCATCCGGGCTCCAGCCAGGAGGGCCTATGACATAATTCCAAGCTGTTTTTAGGCTTTGGGAATGAATGATATCTTTGGCAATTTGTACCCATTCAAAAAAGGCAATTTTGGCTGGATTATAACTTTCTATTTGCTTAGTCAAACCATAATGAGGCCTTTGATTTTCTGGTTGAAATGACCCAAACATCCGATCCCAGATGATCAATATCCCCGCATAATTCGTATCTAAATAGTCCAAATCTGTCCCATGATGTACACGGTGGTGCGAGGGTGTATTGAAAATAAATTCAAACCAATTTGGCATTTTTTTAATCAATTCCGTATGAATCCAATATTGATACAAAAGGCTAATTTGTTGAAAAAAGAATACGATAAATGGATGTACACCTAGTAATAATATCCATACGTAAAATAAAAATGCACCGGATAAATTCCCTGTCCAAGTTTGTCGTAAAGCTGCGGCTAAATTGTATTTAGGGGAGGAATGATGCACCATGTGGGAAGCCCAAAAATAACGCACTTCATGGGATATCCGATGAAACCAATAATAGGTAAAATCATCCGCAAAAAAGGCAAAAAACCATATCCACCACCAGTGTATAGAAAGATCAAATAGTCTCCAGTGATCATAGACATAAAAATAGCAGACATAGATTACCGACTTGGTCAATAAACCGATGAATAGATTTCCCAGACCCAAACCGATGGAAGTCAAGGAATCTTTTGTCTCCACAAAATCACGATGTTGTTTGAAAACTACATACGATTCCAAGATGACTGTAATCAAAAAGAAAGGAACCGCATAAAGAATTAAATTCGGTGTCATAATTTATTGAAGATGAACTATTTCTTTCAAAAATTGAATACTAGCCCTCAAAGGTAAATCTGTTCTTTTAGCTAAAATATCCGAGGTAATGACATGATTTTCTGCTAAAGGAAAGACCATTTCTTTTTTCTGAGCTGGGTTAGCCCCTAGGTAAGGAAACATATGTTGCATGGCTTTTACGGATACCACAGGGTCTTGATGCGCCTCGTCTTTGTAATAATAGCCCATAAAAACGGGACATTTCACTTGTTCAAAAACTTCGTCGGTCATTTGATTTGTTAAAAAATTCTGCAATTCCACCGCTCCTTCTAAGCGATAGTGCAAGTTCCAATATTGGTCATGTGCAGAATTTTGAGCAGGAATATCTCTAAAATCGCTGCCAACTACCTTCTTGGCTAATTGAAGGCCCCAAGGATTATCCATTAAAACAGCTGCTGGATCAGCAATAGCGATACATGGACTATACAAAAGTAAGGCTTTGATTTCTGGATGACGGGATGCTAAAGATAAGGACAATGCTCCCCCAAATGAGGTGGCTAACACAATGACATTATCTCCCATTTTTTTTGCCATGGCCAATTGATTCTCTACACTTTCATAATAATCATCTGCAGTAACACGTTGCAATACGCTATCTGAAGTGACAAAACCATGTCCTGCCACACGGGTCAAGAGCAAATTAGCCCCAAACATTTTAGCGATTTGTCGATGCACAGGATTTCCCTCCATGTGAGATGCCGAGAAACCATGCACATACATGAAAACCCATCGAGTCTTTTGAGGATTTAAAGAGTCAGCCCAAACAATTTTTGCTTCATTATTGGCTTTAATTTGAGTAAACACCACCTCTTTATCTTCTAAATATTGAGATAAGGCTGGGAGTGAATCGGGAATATTTTTCCACGTAACTCCGCGGTTTAGTTGAGGTGCCTGAGGACTTGGTCCTAAAGTAAAAAACAAGATTAGTCCCAAGATGATGGGTATAAAAACTTTTTTCATGTGCTTATGATTTGGCCCAGTTCAAACGATCGGATGGATTAAATTTCCAAGGGGCTTGATTCGTTTCTATATTCGAAAACATACTATTCCAAGCGACTGGGGCATCAGATTGCTCCATGATTTGGTAGCGGCGTAATGCCAAGATAATATTCAATGGAGATAGTTCCATGGGACAAGCTTCTACGCAAGCTTGACAGGTAGTACATGCTCTCAATTCTTCAGCTGAAATATAGTCGCCTAATAGCGATTTTCCGTCCTCTGCCCATTGGCCTTTATTTTTTGCCAAAATTCCTCCTACTTCTTCTAAACGATCTCGGGTATCCATCATAATCTTTCTAGGAGACAATGCCCTGCCTGTCTGATTAGCAGGACACTGCTCAGTACAACGGCCACATTCGGTACAAGAATAAGCGTCTAGCGCATTTTTCCACGTTAAGTCCATCACATCTTTCGCCCCAAAACGCAATTGATCAGGTGTTGTGGCATTGGCTTCCACGGGTTGACCTAACATCAATTTTACTTCATGAGTGACGGAGGGCATATTACCCATTTTACTTGAGGGTTCTAGGCTAGAAAAATAAGCTGCAGGAAAGGCGAAGAAAATATGTAAATGTTTGGAGTAAGTGACATAAAGGGCAAATCCCAAAATTCCTAGGATGTGAAACCACCAAGCTACTCGTTCTAAAATCAATAATACAGGAGTAGTCAAATTAGATAAAATAGGCATCAAATGCTGAGAAACTAAAAATGCTCCTATGGGTTCAAAATGTTCCACTTGCCTTACTTGCAGAATGGCGTCACTGGCATTCATGGTCCAAAGAGCCAGCATTAAGATACATTCAATAGCCAAAATGGTATAAGCATCTTGTATAGGAAAACCTTTCAACTCCCGATGCGATTCGGATTGAAGTCGCTGAACCTGGCCAACTCCTCTACGTAGAAAAAACGCCACACAAGCCACAAAGACTCCTAATGAAAGAAGTTCGAAAAAGTTGAGCAAAAATGGGTAAAAACTTCCCAAAAAAGGAGCAAAAATCCGGTGGGTCCCCAAGATTCCATCGATGACAATTTCCAAAATCTCGATATTAATCAAAATGAAGCCTATGTAAATCAAAAAATGAAATATCCCGACTAGCGGTTTTTGGAACATTTTTTTCTGGCCAAAAGCTAATAGGATTACCCGTTTCCAGCGTTCACTGGGATGGTCGTTCAATTCAATGGCTTTGGCTAATTGAATACTGGCTATGATAAACTTAAATCGTTGCGTTACCAAATAACCTAGTCCGGCTAGTACTAAAATAAAAAGTACTTGGAGAAAAATATGCATGATTGATGAGTGTTTTGCTGAATCTTTTTCCCTTAACGCTGTCAAGGTTTAAAACCTTGACAGCGTTGTTGAAATGCCAATAAAGCTACCTTTTTTTACTCAAAGTTTTCATCACATTTCTGATATTTTTTACCAGTTTTTAAAGATTGCCTGTTTGCCAAATTCATGACATTTGTTTCATTCATTCATTTCAAACATCACCAATCATGAAAAAAAATACAGAACCTATGGCTCCGGATCAGTTGTATCATGTTTTTAACCGTGGTATAAACCGCACTAAAATTTTCAAAGAATACAGGAACTACCGGTTTTTCCTTAGAAAATACCAAAAATACATTTGTCCGATTGCTGATACTTATGCCTATTGTTTATTAGGCAATCATTTTCATTTTCTGCTTAGAATTAAATCTGCCAACGAAATTTTTGAATTCAAAAAAATAAAAACCGAACAGAGAGAACATTTTGACCTTTCAAGGTTAATCGCAGCACAATTCGGTACGCTTTTTAATTGTTATGCACAGGCGTTTAATAAAACCAATGACCGAACTGGTGGTCTATTTGAAAACCCATTTAGGAGGATACTTGTTGAAGATGAAACATATTTCACTCAACTCGTCAAATACCTTCACTTAAACCCAGAAAATCACGGGATTATACACGATTTTCGATTGTATAAAAACTCATCCTATTATGACATTTCAACAATGAAAAAAAGCTTTGTTGATAAAAAATCAGTTTTGGATTATTTCGGCGGATTAGATGAATTTCGACAATTTCATACAACCGAATTAGATGAAAAAAACATTATCAGTTTACTGTTAGAATAAATTCAAAATCCATTCGTTTTCGCAACGCTGTCAAGGTTTCGAACCTTGCCAGCGTTAGGGAAAAATCAACCCAAATTCAACTCTTTCAATAAAAACCGGCCAGTATGACTTTGTTTCACTTTAGCCACTTCTTCAGGGGTACCTTCGGCTACTATTTGACCTCCAGCAAGCCCCCCTTCTGGCCCCAAATCAATCACATGGTCAGATACTTTGATGACATCCAAATTATGTTCAATGATCAAAACCGTATTGCCCCGATCCACCAATTTTTGAAGAACTTCCAACAATAATTTCACATCTTGAAAATGCAAACCCGTTGTTGGCTCATCCAACACATACAAGGTTTTCCCTGTGTCTTTTTTAGACAACTCCTCTGCCAATTTCACTCGCTGGGCCTCTCCACCAGATAAAGTAGTCGCATGCTGTCCTAAAGTAATATACCCTAAACCTACTTCCAATAAGGTCCGCACTTTACGATAAATCTTAGGTTGATGTTCAAAAAACTCCAAAGCCTGCTCCACGGTCATATCTAAAACATCCGAAATCGACTTCCCCTTGAAGCGAACTTCCAGGGTTTCTCGATTAAATCGTTTGCCTTTGCATGACTCGCATTCCACTAGAACATCTGGCAAAAACTCCATTTCTATTTTCTTCCTACCTGCTCCTTCACAACTTTCACATCTCCCCCCTTTGACATTAAAACTAAACCTTCCTGCTTTATAACCACGAATTTTAGATTCAGGTAATTCACAATACAAGGTTCGAATGTCACTATACATATTCGTATAGGTCGCAGGGTTTGAACGGGGTGTTCTACCAATGGGTGATTGATCTACTTCAATGACCTTATCAATCAATTCTAAACCCTCAATTCCTTTAAAATCCTTAGGATCCCTCTTTGTTCTGTCAAAATGCTGTTTCAACTTCAGCACTAAAGTATCGTGAATCAAGGTGGATTTACCCGAACCGGAAACGCCTGTCACGGAAATCATTTTACCCAAAGGAATATTGACCGTGACATTCTTTAAATTATTTCCAGAAGCTCCTATTAATTTAATCTCCTTATCTGTTCCTTTTCTGCGCTTCTTAGGTATTTCAATAGCTAGCTGTCCATTTAAATATTGTGCTGTAGGTGTTTGTAATTTCAAAAATTCCGCGGGCGTACCTTGCCCAACCACATGTCCTCCATGTCTTCCAGCTCCTGGCCCAATATCCAATAAATAGTCTGACTCCAACATCATGTCTTTGTCGTGTTCCACCACCAGCACACTATTTCCCAAATCCCTCAAATCCTTTAAGGCATGAATTAATTTTTCATTATCTCGCTGATGCAAACCAATGCTTGGCTCATCCATGATGTATAATACACCTACAAGTTGTGTTCCAATTTGTGTGGCCAAACGGATACGCTGAGCCTCTCCTCCTGACAAGCTTTTCATGGGCCTATCCAAAGTGAGATAATTCAATCCAATTTGGGTTAAGAACCCAATTCGTTTTTGAATCTCTTTTAACACCTCTACCCCAATCTGTTGCTGCCTATCAGAAAGACGTAAAAACAAACCTTCAAACCAACTTTCCAAAGCCAATATGTCCATTTGAGCTAACTCCCCAATGTGTTTATTATCTATTTTGAAACAAAGAGCCTCTTTTTTCAAACGGTAACCTTGACAATCTGGACACGTTTTTACTTCCAAAAAATCCTTTAACCAATCCTGTGTTTTCTCCGATCCACTTTCCTGCTGTCTTTTCAAAAAATGGATAATCCCATCGTATTTGGTCGTCCATTCTGTTCCCACGTATTTCTTGGATGGAACAGGTACGGGGTCATCTGTACCATACAGCATCATTTCGACGGCCTTTCTCGGAAATTTTGCAATAGGAGTAGACAAACCCACTTGATAGGGTTTCAATAACACTTCCAATTGTTTGAAAATCCACAAATCTCGGTATTCTCCAATAGGTGCAATGGCTCCTCGGATAATACTTAATTCCGGATCTGGAATAACAGATTCTTCGGTAATTTCCTCGATTTGGCCCAAACCATTGCAGGTTGGACATGCCCCATAAGGACTATTAAATGAAAAAGTATTAGGGGCAGGTTCATCATAAGATAAACCCGTCTTGGGATCCATTAAGGTTTGAGAAAAATAATGAAGCTTGACTTTTTCATCCAGAATAAATACCTGCCCCTTACCTAAGTTCATGGCCGTTTGTAAACTCTGCGATATCCTAAAACGGTCGTCCTCTTTCACTACCAATCGATCCACAACAATCTCAATATCATGGACTTTGAATCGATCAACTTGCATTTTTGGCTCCAATTCTACAATCTCACCATCCACCCGCACTTTGGTATAACCCCATTTAGCTATTTGTACAAATAACTCACGGTAATGCCCCTTTCGTCCTTTAACAACAGGCGCTAATAACTGTACTTTGCCTCCTTGAAATTGATGTAAAAGTGTACTGATTATCTGATCAACCGACTGCTTGACCATTTTTTCGCCAGAAAGGTAACTAAAGGCTTCGGAAGCACGAGCAAAAAGCAATCGCAAGAAATCGTAAATCTCGGTGGTGGTACCAACGGTGGACCTTGGATTTTTAGAAGTTGTTTTTTGTTCGATTGAAATAACCGGAGAAAGACCCTCAATCTTGTCCACGTCTGGTCGCTCCATATTACCTAAAAAGCTTCTGGCATAAGCCGAAAAACTTTCCATATAACGCCTTTGGCCTTCGGCATAAATCGTATCAAAAGCTAAGCTGGACTTTCCTGAACCAGAGATCCCAGTTATAACGACTAATTGATTTCTAGGAATTTGAACGTCGATGTTCTTTAAATTATGCTCACGAGCACCTAAAACTTCAATGTGAGAAAACCCTGTCAAATCTTTAGGTGGCTGCATATTTTGCTACAAATCAATCCACAAAGGTACAAAAAAAGAGGCTGCCCTGATAGGACAGCCTCAATAAAAATTTGAAGGATTATTTATTCAATAACTCATCAAATGTAATGCTAACATAATAGATACTACCTACTGTAGGATTACCCCATCCTGTGGTATAAGCTGTTCCTAATAAATTAGAAGCCCCTACTTTTACGATGGATTTAATACTTGCTAACTTCTTGCTAATCTGTGCATCTAAGGTGCTGAATGAAGGAATAACACTCTGTTGAGTTTGGTTAACTAACTGATTAACAAAACTAGACTGCCAAACATACTCATCTTGATATCTCCAAACAGTGCTGAAGCCCCATCCTGAACCACCAATATTACGATTAGCTAAGGAGATGTTGGTACGATAAGCTGGTGTGTTATAGGCCAATTGATAATTACTCAATCCACCATTATCATTTACTGTATTATAGGAAACATTTCCTCCTAAAGTCCAGTTAGAAGCCAATCTATAATCTAAACTCAAACCCCAGCCGCTTGTTTTTACTTGATTGTCTACGTTGGAAGGGAAAGAAAAGTAATTATACGAACCCACGATGGTTGTGGAAGGTTGCAACACCACTTGACCTGCTGAAAAATTGGTAAAGGTACTTTGGTAGTAATAGAAATCAGCTAATAAATTGCTTCCTAAATTCCCTTTGTATCCTACTTCGAAAGTACGAACCTGCTCTGGCTTCCATGCTTTAGCTGTATACACTTCTGGCTTTCCTGCTAATACCGATTGTAAGGTATACGAGTTGCCTGATAATTTATAACGATCTTGTACCACAGGTAATCCTCCCAATAATCTAGCAGAAGGAGTATTTAAATCAATGTATTGATCCTGCGTGGTTGGAATACGGAAACCTGTTTGATATGAGGCTCTGAAATTCGATTGGCCAACGGTATATACCCCTGATAATCTTGGGCTATACTGACCTTCAAAGTTTTCATTTTTATCATAACGCATGGAACCGGTCAACTTAAACTTGTCTTGGAACAATTTCTTCGCTAACTGTAAATATCCACCGTATTCATTGATGGAAAACTCTTGTCCATTATCCTGACGAGCAAATAAGGTGCCCTCTGAATTTAAGGCATATACTCGATAGTTTGCTCCTACCAACATTTCAAATTTATCATTCAACATCTCACTGAAGTTGTACATTCCTTCATAATGATACAAAGCTGATTTATCTAAGAAACGAGCACCTTGGGGAAGTGGTTTACCTTTAATAGCTTCTGTTGCTGCAGTAAACGCCGCTGTTCCAGGGATCAAACGACCCACATCAGCCGTAGCGCGTGCATTGCTATGATAGGTATTGAATGCCGCTTGTGTGGTAGCTATAGCATTTCCCACCGCTAAAGTAGGGTTTCCTGTTTGAGCTAAAGTTGTTCCCAATACGGTACCAAAATTCGTCAATGCTTGTGTTGCAAATACACCGAAATACTGTGGATACCAAGCCGTACTTGGTTTAGCAGCCTCATTCACTATTTGGCCTAAAGTACCTGTAGCATAAGCATCTCCTGAATTTTCTTGGGTGGTATAAGCACGTAAGAAGAAATTAGATCCTTTTAATTCTGCTTTGTATTGACCCATGCTAAAGTTTTTGATCGAGTAACGATCTGCTCCTGTGTATACCGTGGTACCTTGACCATATGAACCTTGTAAAATCAACTCCACTTTATCATTAAAACGATAATGTAAAGCAGCATTAAATTTCATGTTACGATTCGCATAGGAAGCCAAATCACGCTCAGCATAACCTTCACGTGAAATGTTCACATTAGGAACAATGTATCCCAAAATGGCCGCTGGAGTTAATAAACCTCCAGTTGCTTTGGAAATCTGATTGATACCTGCTGTCAATGGGTTGGTAGGATCTTTCAATAAAGGTGTCAAAGAACTCAACATGTTTACATTAGTCTCATCACCATAAATATTTACTCCATTATAAGCTAAGTTGGTAGAACGTCCACCTAAACCTAAAGTAGCACCATTCAATAAACTTTGATCACGGTAATCTGATGCTTGCCAATCTTCTGCACTTAAAGTATTAAAATTCAATTTGAAAGCTACCTTATTATTGAATGCTTTCGCATAACGGATAGAAATATCACTGTATGGAGTATTTTGAACCGTACGATTCGGTGCATCCATAAATCCTCCTTTGATTTGCGCACTTAATCCTTGATACAAAAATGGACTCTTCGAGTTCATTAACACGATACCATTCATGGCGTTAGGACCGTATAAAGCAGAAGATGCCCCTGGTAAAACTTCCACATTTTCTAAATCCAATTCTGAAATTCCGACAATATTACCCACAGAGAAGTTCAATCCTGGAGCCTGGTTATCCATACCGTCGATCATTTGAACCACACGTACGTTACCATTACTACCAAATCCTCTCATATTAATGGAAGAGAATGAAACCGATTGAGTCACCATTTCCACTCCTTTCAAATTACGAAGGGCATCGTAAAAAGAAGCAGAAGGCGTTTCTCTGATACTTCTTATGTCCATTTTCTCTACCGACACTGGAGATTTCATGACACTTTCTTCCACTCTACTAGCAGAAACAACCACGTCCTGACCTAATACAGATTGCTCTTTTAAATTTATTTTTAAATCTGTTTTATTTCCTGTAATACCAATTTCTTGTCTTTCATAACCTACCATAGAAACCATAATTGTAAATGGCACGGGGGTCGAAGTGCTCAATGAGAAATTTCCTTTAGCATCTGTAATCGTTCCAATGACTTTTCCTTTAACAGCGATACTCACACCAATTAAAGCCTCTTTGGAAGCGGCATCTGAAACTTGACCTCCCACTTTCGTTTGAGCAAGCACAGAAAAACTCATCAGAAACATAACTAAAATAGCGGGTAGGAATTTGGGTGATAGTCTTTTCATGTTGATAAATTTAGATAACAATTTAAATATGGCACTAGACCACAAACAAATCTAAGGAAGAAAATAGAATTGCGCACTCATTTTATTAAAAAATTACTAGTTTTTCAATAAATACTTAAATATTAACGTTTAAGTAATATTCCTTGATTTAGGCCAATTCAAAAGAACTTTAAATCCAATGAAATTCTTGTTAGCTTTGAATTGAAATTCCAAGATAACAGGGTAAAGTTCTTGATTTCTTAAAGGAATGAGCATGATGCTGCATCGAATTTTCAGGTCAATGAAAGATGTGAATTCGGAGAAGCATCCGTTCAAATGAATTGAACGTATTATAACGTATGAAAGACAATTACCTCATCATCATGGCTGGCGGAATAGGCACTCGCTTTTGGCCAATTAGCAGAAGTGCAAATCCAAAGCAATTTCACGATGTTTTAGGTGTTGGCAAGACCATGCTTCAACAAACAGCCGAACGTTTTCAAGGTATCATTCCCCCAGAAAATATTTACGTGGTGACCAGCGATGAGTTTGCTGGATTAGTCGAGGAGCAATTGCCTTTTTTAAGTAAGGAGCAAATTTTGAAGGAGCCACAACGTAAAAACACGGCCCCTTGTATTGCTTATGCCACCTATAAAATCTCTAAAAAGAATAAAAAAGCGAAGTTCATCGTGGCTCCGGCGGATCATGTCATTTTAAAAGAACACGTTTTTCAGGAGAATATTCGTACAGCTTTAGCCGTTGCCGAAGATGATGTTTTTGTGACTTTGGGGATTATACCTACTCGACCTGATACCGGCTATGGTTACATTCAATATGTTCCTAGTGAAAACAAAGCCCAAAAAGTAAAAACCTTTACCGAAAAACCGAATCTAGAATTAGCTCAAGCATTTTTAGAAAGCGGTGATTATGTTTGGAATGCTGGCATTTTTGTCTTCAAACTTCCTACTTTCAAAAAAGAATTAGAAAAGCATCAATCCCGAATGGCAGAGCAATTTGAAGAAGGATTACCCCATTATTATACGAAAGAAGAAGATTCCTTCATCAAAAAAGTCTACGGAGTTTGCAAAAACATCTCCATGGATGTAGGTATCATGGAAAAAGCTCAAGAAGTCAAAGTCATTCTTTCTGATATCGGTTGGTCAGATTTAGGCACTTGGCAGTCTTTGTATGAAATCAATGAAAAAGATGTGAATAATAACGTCATTGAAGGCAATGTCATCACCTATGAAACGCAAAATTGCATCATCAAAACACCATCAGAAAAATTAGTAGTCATCCAAGGTTTGAAAGGCTTTATTGTAGCTGAACATGGCAATGCCCTGATGATTTGTCCAAAAGACCAAGAACAAGAGGTAAAGAAATTTGTGGAAGAAGCGACCTCCTTAGATCCCAAATTTAGTTAGTATTCGCTAACTCAATCAAATCCTGAAAATTTCGTAAGACTTGAATCTTTTTAGGTATCTCATGGCCTAAAGCCAATAATTGGTATCCCGTTAATAAAAATTTCGCATTCGGAATTCTTTCTATTAACTGTTCTAAATAATCCGATATTTCATCGGGATTAGGTTGAGAGGTAAAGACACTTAAAACATAATCTGGTTGATGAATCTCATATGCACGAACTAATTCTTCAAAAGGCAATGATTGTCCTAAATAGATGACTTGATGTTTCCTCGAACGCAATAAATAATTCGCAAAAAGCAATCCTATTTCATGTAACTCTCCTTCTGGTAAATACAACAGGAACTTCTTGGCATTGGGCTTATGACTTAAATCTTGCTGATCTATAGCTGCTATTACCTTTTGACGGATCAAATGGCTGATAAAATGTTCTTGAGCAGGACCTACCGAGCCTGATAACCACAAGGTTCCCAAGCGCAACATGAATGGATGAATGATTTGAATCAAATAATCTTCAAATCCATGTTTTTGTACAATATTTTTTGTCAATTGCTGAAACATCGCCTCATTTAATTCCAACATAGAAATCGTTAAGGCTTGAATCTGGTCAGGAAAATGCAGGGTTCCCTCGGATAAACGAAGTAAATTAGCTGACCGCTCACTATCGCTCATTTTTGCAATTTCAGAAATCTTAAAATCTCCTCTACTTTGTAAAATGGCAATATTTAAGACCAACTTCAATTCCTTATCACCATACGTCCGGATATTGGTATCTGTCCTTTCAGGGTTTAGTATACCATATCTTTGCTCCCAAATACGTAAGGTATGAGCTTTTATGCCACTAAGATGTTCTAAATCTTTAATTGAATAAACACTCATAAAGTAATATCTATTTTAGGGCTAACCTGATAAGACTCCCAATTGTTTTCATGCTTGGAATTAAGCTTGTAAAAAAATCCAATGACCCAAGAAAAACATGAATTGTAAAAGAAGTACCCACCGAAATAAAGAGGATTTGCTAGTAAACTCTCCCGATTGGAATACCCAATGAAAAAAGAAACTCACGAGCCACCAGGCCCCAAAGTTTTGGATAGGCACTTGTCCACCTGACCATTGCCAAAAATCAAAATGAATAGCCACAGGTTCAATCAATAAATCCAAAGAAGTCATCAATCCCGCTCCTAAAGCCGCTCTTCCTATCTTCCCTCCCACATTCCATTCTTCTACCACGGCACTGGAACCCAATAATAAGATAAGCCAATTAATCCCAATGGTGATAGGGACGTCTAAAACCTTAAAGCCCAAGGTTTCTCCATAATGATATACCCCAAAAATCTTTCCTGTTCTGACACCCACCACTTCTAAAAACCATGCTGCTACGACGATTCCGCCTAAGGTTAAGTAGGCGGACATACTTGGCTTAGGGAAATAAAACAAACAGATAAAACCGGTAAACCACAACGTCAAAGGAACCAGAGAAACAAATAATTCCTGAGTGGCAGGCAAGTTCATGCCAACTAAACCAACTGCGTATAAAACAATGAGAAATCTTTTTAAATATACTCCTGACATATTTACTATTCCAAGTTAAAAACTAAACCCATTCATCTGGCCTTTCTAATACATAACCATCTTCCTTGTGCACATGCAAAGGAAATTGATTTTCTACTAATTTCTTTCTTCCTATCATTTGAAATGCTCTCGCCACAGCCACAATAGATTCATTCCTCCTTAATGGAGGGAAAAATACCACGACCGACTTATCCAAAAAATGTTCATTCACACGTTGTATACAAGGGACAAAATCGCTATCTCCTGAAACCACAATGGCTATATCGTATTGATCCTGAAAAGCATCCATCAGCAAATGAGTAGCCAAATTGACATCCGTCATTTTTTCATTAGGGATAATCCAGCTATTTCCGCACTTTCTACAATCCGTGAATTTGGCTTGATATGACCCATAAATCAAATTGACTCCTGTGGATTCTAATGCTTCCAAATACGTAGTTTGACGTTTTTGCTTCGGAGGATTATGGGTAATCCGACTTGTAAAGTATTTAATCTCAACTAGTTCTTGATTAGAGCGTAAAAAACTGCGAATAAGCTTATCCACATTCAACCATTTACAATTTCTAAAACCTGCATCTATCATCCCAAAATATAAATTGGAACCATCGATGTAAGCCTTAACCCGATATTTTTTATCCTTCATGAACTTATTTCTCCAATGAATTGTATCTTTGTACAAGAACTTCTCCAAAGATAGCATCTTTGGAATGATGCCCCACTCAGGTGGGGCATTTACTTTTTCTAGCCTATCCTGCTTCATGGATAAATAAAGGAAATAATTGATTAATATCGTTGAATGAATCATATAACGATGAAACGCAATTTATCCTTTTCCCTCCTTTTTTCTCTGCTACTTTCCTGGAGCAGTTGGGCTCAAGTGGCTAGAACGGCTGAACAAGATAGTATGTTAGCCGATCGAAATAGAAAAACTCAGGCTGATTACGAGCAAATGTTGCAGCAACTAAACATCCAAAGCATCCGACCGGGTGTCAATGGAAGTAACCCCAAAGCACCTAATGCCGCTAATTATGATGAATCAAAAGCCACCATTTTCCCTACTATACCGGCGGTACTACAGTTAAAAAATGGCCGTATGGTGGATTCCAAAAGAAGCTGGAACTACCACCGTAAACCGGAGGTTGTAGAGGATTTTGAAAGGGAAATTTATGGCCGTATCCCCGATAATATTCCGCCTATTTCCTGGAAAATTATCTCAACAGAAAATAAAACCATGGCCGGTTTTCCGGTTGAAGTCCAAAAATTGATTGGGACTGTCGACAATAAACGATTCCCTTCCGTATCCGTCCAAATGGAAGTGACCATTGGATTTAGAAAAGACATCAAAAAGGCCATGCCCGCTATGATGGAATTGGCATGGTTTTTTCCTCCAGGAATGAATCGACCTCCTGCACCAGCTAATGAAATACTCTGGACAGAACAAGTGATAGCCAAAGGCTGGGCCTTTATTCAATTAAACCCAACGAGCGTCCAAGCTGATCATGGGGCTGGTTTGAAATCAGGAATCATTGGATTGATGAATCGGGGAGAATACAGAAAAGCGGACGACTGGGGTTCTTTAAGAGCTTGGGCTTGGGGAGCTAGTAAGGTATTGGACTATTTGGAAACATTGCCACAAATCAAATATACACAAGTAGGAATTACAGGACATTCACGCTACGGAAAAGCGGCTGCCGTGGCCATGGCATTTGATACACGCTTTGCGATTGGCTATATCTGTTCCTCTGGAGCGGGCGGACTGAAATTATACCGAAGAAATTATGGGGAATTAATTGAGAACGTGGCTGCTAAAAATGAATACCATTGGATGGCTGGAAATTTTCTAAAATATGCGGGGCCATTGCAATGGAACGACTTACCCATTGATGCTCATGAATTAATTGCCCTCTGCGCACCAAGACCCATGTATATTGGTGTGGGAGGAAATGGCGACAGTTGGGCTGATCCTTATGGTATGTATGTAGCAGGCAAAGAAGCCAGTTCTGTGTATGAATTACTCGGCAAAAAAGGCTTGGTTTCAGACAGTGCGCCACTCATCAATGAAGCTAAAACTCAAGGCAATATCGCATTCCGAATGCATGACAAGGGCCATGTGACGGGCCCAAATTGGCCGAACTTCTTAGAGTTTGCTTCGAGATACCTTAAATAATGGTAAATGATGAATTGCAAATTGTGAATGCCTGAATGGGGTTAACTAATTTGTCCATTTCTACATTCTTCATTTCTAGGTTAATCCCAACGAAAGATTGGAACGGAGCTTGAGCGAAGCGGCAGGCGGATATTTTGACCCTGAGCATAGGCCATGAGCATAAGCGTCAAAGATTAAAGCCGTAAGCGGAGTGACAATCGGTTCCGCAGAGCGGAATTCGTCTTGGATTAACCGTACTCCTTCCGTTTTTTTTGTTTCTTTTTTATAAAAAAAGAAATACCATGAAAAGTATTATTCCAACAATGTTACTGATAAAAGGAAACAAAATAAGCCAAACCTTTATTGTTTCATCATTTCACTAGGATTTTCTTTCTTAAGAAAATTCGACATTCTTCATTTCTAGGTTAATCCCACGAAAGATTGGAACGAAGCTTGAGCGAAGCGGCAGGCGGATATTTGACCCTGAGCATAGGCCATGTGTGATGGCGTCAAAGATTAAAGCCGTAAGCGAAGTGACAATCGGTTCCGCAAAGCGGAATTCGTCTTGGATTAACCGTATTCCTTCCGTTTTTTTTGTTTCTTTTTTTATAAAAAAAGAAATACCATGAAAAGTACTATTCCAACAATGTTACTGATAAAAGGAAACAAAATAAGCCAAACCTTTATTGTTTCATCATTTCACTAGGATTTTCTTTTTTTGAAAAAAAAGAAACAAAAAAACTTCTTTTTTTGTCGTCCAGCAAAGGCGAATTCCGCTTCGCGGAACCGTGATTCTCTCCGCTATCGCCTATATTTTTGACGCCAACGCACATCGACCCATGCTGAGGTCAAAACCTCGTCTACCGCTGCGTTCATCACATTTCGCTGGAGCTGGACGACGGGGTTCTCTTTCTTAAGAAGATTCGACATTCTTCATTTCTAGGTTAATCCCACGAAAGATTGGAACGGAGCTTGAGCGAAGCGGCAGGCGGATATTTGACCCTGAGCATAGGCCATGTGTGATGGCGTCAAAGATTAAAGCCGTAAGCAAAGTGACAATCGGTTCCGCAAAGCGGAATTCGTCTTGGATTAACCGTATTTCTTCTGTTTTTTTTGTTTCTTTTTTATAAAAAAAGAAATACCATGAAAAGTATTATTCCAACAATGTTATTGATAAAAGGAAACAAAATAAGCCAAACCTTTATTGTTTCATCATTTCACTAGGATTTTCTTTTTTGAAAAAAAAGAAACAAAAAAACTTCTTTTTTTGTCGTCCAGCAAAGGCGAATTCCGCTTTGCGGAACCGTAATTCTCTCCGCTATCGCCTATATTTTTGACGCCGACGCACATCGCCTATGCTGAGGTCAAAACCCCGTCTACCGCTGCGCTCATCACCTTTCGCTGGAGCTGGACGACGGGGTTCTCTTTCTTAAGAAAATTCGACATTCTACATTTCTAGGTTAATCCCAACGAAAGATTGGAACGGAGCTTGAGCGAAACGGCAGGCGGATATTTGACCCTGAGCATAGGCCATGTGTAATGGCGTCAAAGATTGAAGCCATAAGAAAATTGTAAATTATAAATGATGAATTATAAATTATGGATAGGAAAGGGCTATAAACAAAAAAAGTCCCAGTAAGAATACTGAGACTTTTTGGGCGGATGATGGGATTCGAACCCACTACCCCTGGTACCACAAACCAGTGCTCTAACCGAGTGAGCTACAACCGCCATTTAGGATTGCAAAAATACACAAATCAAGGTACATCGCAAATCTGAATCGAAAAAAAAAGGGGATAAAACCGAAATTTTATCCCCTTTTTTTTATTTCTGTGCCGCTAAATATCTTTTTTCAGCTGCATTCCAATCGATTACATTCCAAAATGCATCCACGTAATCTGGGCGCTTATTTTGAAATTTCAAATAGTAAGCATGTTCCCACACGTCTAAACCAATCACAGGAAAACCTTTGACATCAGCAACGTCCATTAATGGATTATCTTGATTAGGAGTAGAAGAAACTGCAATAGATCCATCTTTTTGAGCTACTAACCAAGCCCAACCTGAGCCAAAACGCGTAATACCAGCTTTTTTAAATTCTTCTTTAAAAGCATCAAATGAGCCGAATTTAGTCTCAATCGCTTTTGCTAAAGTACCTACTGGAGCTCCACCACCGTTAGGTGATAAAATATTCCAGAACAAATCGTGGTTATAATGTCCACCGCCATTATTACGAATAGCTGGGCTTAAGCTAGAAATATGACTGAATAATTCTTCCAAAGATTTCCCTTCAGACGGACTGCCAGCAAGGGCTGCATTCAAATTGGTCACATAAGCATTGTGGTGACGGTCATGGTGAATTTCCATGGTTAATGCATCAAAATGCGGTTCTAAAGCATTGTTTGCATAAGGTAGGGGTGCTAGTTCAAAAGCCATAATATAGGTTTTAATAGTATGTAAATTTTATCTTAAATATATTCTTCACTAAAGATGCGTAGGTCCTTAACAAGTAAACCTCGGTTTCGGTTCACCTGCGCATAGAAAAAAACTCTTTCAACAAGGATTCCGATTCCTCGGCTCTAACTCCTCCTCGTATTTCTGTTTTAGGGTGCAAAACAGACTGCCCTACTCGTTCAAAACCTCGCTTTTCTTCTTTTGCTCCATAGACCAGTCTTCCAAGTTGCGACCAATACAGCGCACCAGCACACATCAAACAAGGCTCTAAAGTCACATACATGGTGCAATCTTTCAAATATTTTGCACCAATCGTTTGTGCGGCTGAGGTTATCGCAATCATTTCGGCATGGGCCGTCACATCCGTTAATACTTCCGTTTGATTATACGCCTTGGCCACAATTCTTCCTTGGCATACCACTACAGCACCTACTGGAATCTCTTCCTCATCCAGCGCTTTTTGAGCTTGCATGAGCGCCAAGCCCATATAATATTCATCTTCCTGACTCATCATTAGGAGGGCATTTGAATCACTCGATTTCTCAAGTAAAAATCCAAAATCACGATAGCAGCCATGGCTTCAACTATGGGTACTGCTCTAGGAACCACACAAGGATCATGGCGACCTTTCCCGGAAACGGTAATCTTGTCGCCCTTCTCATTGATACTATCTTGGTCTTGCATAATGGTGGCTACAGGCTTAAATCCAACTCGGAAATAAATAGGTTCTCCATTGGAAATACCTCCCTGAATTCCTCCAGAATGATTCGTTAAGGTGCGCACCCTTCCATCTGCTTCTTTCACGATAACATCATTGTGTTCCGAACCTTTCTTTTCTACGCCATCAAAACCACTTCCATATTCAAAACCTTTTACGGCATTGATACTCAACATCGCTTTACCTAATTCAGCATGTAATTTATCAAATACGGGTTCGCCTAAACCCACCGGACAGCCCGTGATGTACGCTGAAACGACACCGCCAACCGAGTCTCCCTGTTTACGTATCTCATCAATGTAATGAAACATTTGGTCAGCCATAACAGGATCTGGGCAACGAACAGCATTAGTTTCTGTAACACTCAAATCCAATTGTTCCACCGGTGTACTTAGTTTTAAGGTTCCTACTTGAGAAACATAAGCCGTAATTTTTACCCCTAATTGTGATAGAACCAATTTTGCCAAGGCCCCAGCAGCCACACGTGCCACTGTTTCTCTGGCAGAACTACGTCCACCTCCGCGATAATCCCTTAAACCATATTTGGCAAAATAGGTATAGTCAGCATGGGAAGGTCTAAACTGATCCGCAATGTGTGAATAATCTTTGGAACGCTGGTCGCCATTCCAAACTAACATGGCGATGGGCGTACCCGTAGTCTTACCTTCAAATACCCCAGAAACCACTTCAATGCTATCCGCCTCTTTTCTTTGAGTGGTAATTCTGGATTGCCCAGGCTTTCTTCTATCCAATTCAGCCTGTATGAAAGCTAAATCAAATGAAATTCCAGCAGGACAACCTTGAACCACGACACCGACTGCCGCTCCGTGTGATTCCCCAAAAGTACTAATCTGAAATATTTTCCCGTAAATACTCCCCATATCGCTTTATTTTTTTGTTTTCCAAACCAGGAAAACCAAGACTACAAAAATTGAAAAAATGGTCAAATTGGCTAATTGTCTCCAATTTACCCACCTATTCCACACTACCGCATCTGAGTTTAAGTTCTCTATACCTCGGTATAAACCATCCATTTCTCGACCCGTATTCACGCGTGAATCAGATGGCTGACCTTGAATCTCAACATCGATCTTTGATCGCAACGTATCAAACTTTTCCGTACGTGTGTTAAAATAAATCCAGTAAAAATACTGCTTTAATGCAAATTTACCCGGTTGTTTAGGAATAATCTGTATAATTTCTGTTTTATTCCCCAACATTTTATCCATGGATGGATACACGGAACTTTGAGTAGATAGTCGATTAAAATCGATAAAATAATCCGATTCCAATCCTTTGGAATCCCATAAAATACCATTCCCGTCACCTATGATACTGGAAGTATACAATAATTGCTCTCCCGTTTTTGCCAGATTTTTAGAAATGGATTCTTTCAATTCATATATCCCTACGGGTACTTTAGTAGCTAATGGATGATTGGGTAAGGGCCTAGGCTGGATCAACAAAGCTGGCGATTTAAATACGATGGGGATTGATTTTACATCACCAGCAACCTTTTCCTTCTTCAAAATCTGCAAACTGAGTGATGGGATTTGAATAGATCGATTATTCAAAGCAAAATAAGTGGCTTGAAAAAAACGATACTCGGTATATTTTTTTTGATTGATTTCTACTTTAGAAACTTTTTCAACCTGCAAACCAAAACTCTCTTCCCAGCAATTCCTCGGCCTCAATTGTTGGATTAGCTTAGGCAATTGAATATCATTTCGATCAAATTCCAGTTCTTGAGTATTATTTTCAGGTACAAACAAGGAGAACTTTAAGGTAAATCCTTGTCCCACAAATGGACGAACATGATTACTTGCTACCAATAAAAAGGGCTGGTTCGCTTTAGCCAAAACTTCGTCGGCTATGGAGACTTCATCGGAGTTATTTTCTGTAGATGAGCCATTACTCGGACTAACTGAAATATAAAACGGTTCAAACTTTTGATATTGTTGATTGACCATTACCTCCTCCGATGGAATGTAAAATTGGCCTACCCCTAAAGCTTGATAATGTTGAGAATAAATAACCCTTTGTTCTATTTGCCCATTCTGATAATTGGAAGACTTTCCTCGACTGATCCCCAATTTTTGGAAATTGGCTAATTCAGGAAATTTATACGAAATGGATTCCGAGCTGGTCCCGTTGGCAGGTACCGTAATGGAAATGACAAAAGTTTCATCCTGATTGATACTTTTAGCACCAATCTGAATGGAAAAATCCATTTTGCTCTGAGCTGTCAAAGCATGAAAACCGACAAAAAAATAAAGAAATAAGCCCCAAAAGGCATTTCGTAAATTCATTCTGGCAATTTAAGCAATTGTCCCAAGCTCTGCAGACTAGTTCCTAAAAAAATTGAAACGCAACGGATAAGCATCCCCTGAATCAGACAAGTTTTAAACAGCAAAAATCTAGTCATTAAGACAAAATACAGCCTTATTTTGCTTTACCTATAGAAAACCCTAAGGCTCCATAAACTTCTCCAAACCAAATGCTCTGAGAAGCATGATCCACAGACCTTCCTGTAGTATGAACTTCCCACAAATTAGTATAGCCCCCTTTGAACATGGCTTCAAAAAATAAGAGCTTCGTTAAATTCAAGCGCAATCCAGATTTGGCTGATGCTCCTGCTCCCGCCAAGTTCCAAAAATTATTGGTTCCCACGGTAAATAAACGAACATCTGAGCGAGGCACTACCACTCCTATACCCAATCCATTGACCCAGTCTAACTGGAAATTCGATTTCTCTTTTTTCCAAATGGGATGATAATTTTCTACTTCCACAGCCGCGTAATTATAGCCGTCGGTATGTTCATATTGCAAAAAGTCCTTTGATTGGATCACGAAAGGGCTATTGGTATAATTTCCCACATAGGCAGGATTTACAGGGATTTGCGGGCTAGACACTTGGGCGTCAATATGACCTGTAATGTGAGAAGCCTGATCAGGGTTCATCACGTATTTCATGTGATCCCATCCTAAGCTTATTGACCAGCTATCATTGATAAAGTAGCCTCCATGTAAATTGAACTGGGGGATGGAAAATAAGGAGGGGTTAAAGTACGTTTGAAAACCATCAAAAGGAGTTGGCGCATCACTTGCTTGCACTGCAGCTAATGTGAAGTCATATCCCGGACCTTGAAAACGAATGTCAGAAGTGGGGTATGCTGATCTATTATAGCCCCAAAAAACAAAGAAAGTTCCTTTACGGCGTAAATGATCGGGTTGGGATGCAGCAATAAATGGGATAAAAAAGAGAAAGAGTAGGATGTACTTAGGCATGAACAAAAATATTAAATAACAATAAAATGAAGTGCATTTTTCTTAAGCGTAAAAAAGAATACAAAGCTGCTATTTTTTCTACAAAGTACGCTTAAAATATCATGATTTTCATCATAAAATTAGGTTTTAATAATCAAATTTTAGTAACATTGACGTAACTTGCGAGTTCAAATTTATAATTAGAGTACCAATACTAAGCGAGAAACAAAACGCGCAAAAATTGGCCATAGAATATGAAAAAATCATCACCAAAGTTTGAATACAAAACATTTACTTTAGGTAGTGACATAACCCAAGAGCAGAAAGACTACTTTACCAAATATGGAGTTATTCAGTTTAAGGGTTTCATTACCGATGAAACAACCCAATTATTTATCCAGGAATTAGCTCAAATAGAGAATAAATGGTTAAACGATAAGGTTGAAAAAATCAATGGAATTCCATTAAAGTTTGGTAAAGACCCACAAGGTAATGACATGATTCAACGCATGTGTTTTACCAATAAATACAGCCCTGTTTTAGGTGAATTCTTAAAAGACCCTCGTTTCCAATTATTGACGGACTTTTTGGCTCCTTATGATGGGCGTATCAGTGAAGATGAAAAAGATGGTTTAGTATTTAATCACTATGTGAATCAACCCAATTCTAAATTCACTCAAATGGGCTGGCATACGGATAGCCCTAGAGATTTATTTTTAGGTCAAAAGATTTTACCGATGTTAAACGTAGGTATCCATTTAGATAATTGTCCATCTGCTAATGGAGGTTTACGTGTGATTCCGGGAACTCAAAACCAAAGTGTCCTTAAATTATTGTTTGGTAAGAAACAATTCATTGACCACCGTCCAGATCCACGTGAAGTGGCTTTTGAAATTGAGCGTGGTGACCTAACCATTCATGATGGCCGTTTATGGCACCGAGTGGAGGTCTCTCCTAATTTTGGAGAAAAATCCCGCAGACGTGTCATGTATGTACCAATTATCACAGGTAAATTCAAACCAAAATCGGAAAATAGTAAAACACCTTTCTACCATCGCTTTGCGAAAGTAGTTCAGAAATAAACAAAAAGCCCTCGAATCTTCGAGGGCTTTTTTATGCTATTTAGATTCCATATAAGATTGTAAAATGATCGTTGCCGAAACCCGATCCACAGTGGCTTTCACCCTTCGGTCTTTCTTGGACATCCCTCCGGCAATCATGGCCTTCATGGCCATTTGAGAGGTAAATCGTTCATCGTGCAATCTCAAGGGGATCGCAGGAAATTTCTTTTGAATTTGCTTAACTATGTTCCTAACGGCTTGGGTAGAATCAGTATCGGTATTGTCCAAATTCTTGGGCATACCTATAACCATTTCATCCACTCCTTCCTTAGCCATATAATCTGCCAAAAAATTCAACAACTGGTGAGACGGAACAGTCTCTAACCCATTCGCAATGATTTGCAATGGATCGGTCACGGCAATTCCCGTACGCTTTAAGCCATAGTCAATCGCCAGTATTCTTCCCATGATGGATGATTCCAAAGAATCTTGTTATGACAATAAACCTTTGTCGCGTAAAATCTTATCCAATAATTTACGATCGTTATCGCTCGTCAACACGTTGAATGGAAGATGAATGAATTGATATTTACCCATTGTAAACACATACGCATCTTTATCTTTATAAGCGCTAGTAATCATATCCCATTTAATCATTCCTCCTTCTTTATCCGAGATTTTCATAAATATCTGACGGCTATCAATCTCATAACGATACTTATCAAACAATTGTTTATACTGAGCCAATTGAGTAATTCCTGTAAATTGAATTAACCAAAACAAGACATAGCCAATAACACCCACCACAATGAAAATATAAATCCAGTAGTTTTTATATACCGATGTAAGGTTTAATGCCACGTTTCCAACAATCAAGGCTAATGGCAAAAAAGACCATTTCCACTGATTAGAGAAGAGTTGACGCATACACAAGCCGATGTATTTATTCTTTTCAAGAGAAAATTTCTTCGTCTTAATTGCTAAAGGGTTACTGGGTGCTTGCTGAACTCGCTGCTGAGCCCCATACATTTTGGCCATATATCTATTATTTTAATCGCTAAATAAGTCGCAAAGGTACAAAATTTGAATACTTTTTGGTAATTTCAGAGGCTATTTTGAATGAATCCCATTAGCATGAATTCCAAACAAATACTTGACGGTCCAGCTTTACTTCAAAAAATTCGTCGGATTGCCTTTCAAATTTTTGAAAACAATTTTGAAGAAAAAGAAATCATCATCGCTGGAATAGTGGGTGAAGGCTTTTCTCTTGCTCAACTGCTGTGTCAAAACATCTTAGAAATTTCCTCCATCAAAGCCCAAGCCGTAGCCATTCAACTGAATAAAGACGTTCCCTATGAAAGTCCTGTTCAATTTGAATGCGACAAAAGTATTTTTGAAGATAAGGTAATCATTGTGGTGGATGATGTTTTAAATACGGGCAGGACTTTCTCCTATAGCCTAGCACCATTCCTTAGCATGCATGTTAAAAAGATTCAAGTGGCGGTAGTCGTAGACCGTAATTACCGAAAATTTCCTATTTCGGCAGATTATATTGGCTACCAAATGTCAACCACCCTATCTGAGCATGTAGAGGTCATTTTATCTGATAAAGATCGACTAGGGGTTTACCTTCGTTAAGCATTCCAGATTTCCCAAGCTTTGTCGGCCTGACCATGCAACATGTCTAGTCCTTCATAAACTCCACCAACTCCTTGAGCAATTCCCTTCTCTAAAAAAGCCGTTCTCAAAGGGTTATACACGATATCGTATAAATAATGTTGATTATTCAATAAGCTGTAATCAATCGGTGGAAAGCTATCTATTTTAGGATACATCCCTAGCGGAGTCGCATTGACAATCAATCCCACTTCATCCATTGCGGCGGCTAAATCTTCATATGAGATCTGTCCTTCAGCGGGTGTTCTCGACACCTTCCACACGTCCATTCCCAGATCTTCTAAAGCCGCAATGATGGCTTTGGCAGCTCCTCCTTGACCTAAAACGACTGCCTTCTTCGATTTAAAAAGAGGAAAGGCATCCCAGGATTCTACGGTCTGGCGAAAGCCCCAATAATCTGTATTAAATCCTTTGGTTTTACCATCAGGGTAGATTTTAATGGTATTGACAGCTCCTATCTTGGCTGCGGCTGGATCTATTTCATCCAACAAAGGCATAATTTGCTGTTTATAGGGAATAGTCACATTTAATCCTTTCAATAGAGCCCTGTGCTCTGATTTTAAGGTCAAAAAATCGTGGATTTGTGGAATTTCAAATTGCTCATAGCGATGAGTCTCTGATAAACCCCATGTTTCAAACTTCTCAGTAAAATATTTTTTAGAAAAAGAATGACCCAAGGGATAACCTAACAAACCGTATACATGCGAGATGGCCATCTTACTTAGCAGTGAATTTTTGTTTCATGATTCCAATGATGATGGGCAATACCGAAATACCAACAATGCCTAAAACGACTTTTTCAAAGTTCGATTTAACCCATTCATTATCTCCCAGAAAGTACCCAGCCAAAGTAATGCTCGTCACCCAAAGGCAAGCTCCCAAGAAGCCAAACAACAGGTAAACCGAATAAGACATCCGACCAGCGCCAGCGACAAATGGGGCTACCGTACGTACAATGGGTACGAAACGTGCTATTATCACCGTCTTCACCCCATATTTTTCATAAAACTTCTCTGTTTCCTCGAAATGCGAGCGTTTTAAAAACAAGATTTTATCTTTGGAGCGAACATAGGCACTGAAATATTTTCCCATAAAATAATTCACTTGATCTCCACTTAAAGCAGCAAAAATCAGCATAGGAATAACGATGGCAATGGATAATTGACCACTGGCTGAGGCAATTAAACCGACAGAAAACAACAGGGAATCACCTGGTAACAAAGGAGTCACAACCAAGCCTGTTTCCATAAATACAATGGCAAATAATAAGGCATAGGTCAACGAACCATGCGCTGCAATAAACTCCGTTAAAAAATGCAATGGATCTTTTAATAGATCTAAGGCTTGTTGTATCATGTTTGCTTCAATTAGATAACATAAAAAACCCCGAAAATTCGGGGCTTAACTTATTGGGTTAAGAAATGATCAAAGGTATCTCCTCGTAGGCCTAGTCGGATTGTTTCTAATGAAATCACTTCATTAGGAGCAATATTTCCTACGTTGACATTGGCACCAACCAATTTCACAAACCATACTTGTTGTGATTTTTGTGGTGCTTCCCAAATGATATTTTCTTCTGAAATTTCGGTTAAAATCTCCTCCACTAAACCTTGGCGAACTTCTCCAGATGACCGGAAAAGGCCCACATTACCTCCTTCTCTAGCTTCCCCAATCACTTTCCATGCCCCTGCTTCCAACTCCATGCGCATCAACTTAATCCACTTATAAGGAGGAATAATTTTTGCTTCATCTTTAGACCCTACTTCGGAAAGAACGGTTACTTGCTGGGATAGCTGACGGATATATTCACATTTTACATCGGAGTTCATTTCTACGGATCCATCGGAAATCTCAGCATATTCCATGCCATATTGATCTAAAACACGACGGTACTCATCTACTTGACCACGGATATAAAAGGCCTCAAACAAGGTTCCACCAAAATAGACAGGAATACCTGCCGACTTATAAATAGCTAATTTTTCCTTTAGATTGGGGGTTACATAGGAAGTAGCCCAACCCAATTTCACTAAATCAGTATACTCTCCCGCGACCTCTAAAAAATCATCAACTTGTCGAAGGCTAAGTCCTTTGTCCATGACCATGGTCAAGCCCTTCTGACGTGGCTTTTCAAATCTTTCAGGTATTTGGGATAAATTATAGTTCATATAGAAACAAGCATTAGGTTATTTGTTGAATGTAGTTTTCAAGTTATCCTACAAAAATAAGCATTACATCTGATTGAGCCAAACCTCCTATAATCCAATTCTTATGAAAGCTCAAAAGAAGATATCCTTTTGTATATTTGCAAAAAAATGGTCATGAAAAACTCTTTTTTAGTTTTACTGTTTAGTTGCCTTTTTGCCTCCATGAGCATGGCTGAACCCCCAAGCGATGTTATTTTAGGAGATTGGATATCCCAACAAAAAGACGGTAAAATCACCGTATATAAACAAGGGGACAAATATTATGGGAAAATTTCCTGGAGTAAAACCCCAGGCAAAAAAGATGTGAAAAATCCAAATGAGGTCCTGAGAAGTCGGGATTTACTCGGAGCTGTCATTTTAAAGGATTTCACCTTTACTGGTTCAGCTTGGGAAAAAGGAAGCATTTATGACCCGCATTCGGGAAAGACCTACGACTGCATTTTAAAAGTAAAAGATAATAATAAAACACTCGATATTAGGGGATTTGTCGGAGTTGCCATGTTTGGAAGAACCAGCACTTGGACTCGTCCACAATAATAATTTACCACCGCCTACACATACATCAACATGAAAGCAAACGATAAAGCCATCGCATTTTTGTCTCAATACATTGGCAAGAAAATGGCCCATGAAAACCCAAATCCTATTACGCGTTATTTAGATGGCATATTGAAATCTGTTTCTGCGGGGTCCATGACAGCAGAATTTGAAGTAAGAGAAGATCAATGTAATCATGCGGGAGTTTTGCACGGAGGTGTGATATCCATGCTCTTGGATGAAATGATGGGGACCACTTTAATCACTTGTGACATTGAGCATTTGTATGTCACCATCAACTTAAGCATCGATTTTCTATACGGTGCCAAAGCAGGGGAAAAAATCACGGTTGTTTCTGAGGTCTTTCGTGTAGGAAAAAAAGTAGCCAACGTGGAAGCTAAAATGTACAATGCTGAGGGCAAATTATTAGCTAAAGGTTCTAGTAACCTAGCCGCCACATCCATCCCATTTAAAATGTAATTACGACAATATTTGGTAGACCAAGAATGCGGCCAAATAGGCCAAGGTGGTCATATAACCAAATTGAATCAAAGGATATTTCCAAGATTTTGTCTCCCGATAAGTAGTCGCCAGAGTACTCATGCATTGCATGGCAAAGGCATAAAAGATCAATAAAGAAAATCCTAAGGCTGCATCGTACATGGGTTTTCCCGTATCGGGATTAATTTCTGCACGCATACGATTTTTGATGGTGGCATTTTCATTATCCACTTCGCCCCCCAGGCTATAAATGGTTGACATAGTCCCCACAAAAACCTCACGAGCGGCAAAGGAGGTAATTAACGCAATGCCAATTTTCCAATCATATCCCAAAGGCTTGATAGCAGGTTCAATCAATTTGCCAAAATGCCCGGCATAGGAATTTTCTAATTTTTCAGAAGCAATCTTATTGCTTAAATCTACGCCGGTTAAACTCGGATTTTTCAATCGAACCTGCTCCTCAATCTTGGCCATACTATCTCCTGGCCCATAACTAGCAAAAACCCAAAGAACGATGGAAATGGCAACAATGATTTTACCTGCTTCAAAAATAAAAGCACGAACAGAATTGTATATGGATATGGCTACATGTTTAAAACGAGGACCTTTGTAGGTCGGCAATTCCATGATGAAATAGCTTCTTTCTTTAGCTCTCAATATTTTTTTCAATACCCAGGCAGAGAACAATGCCATAAAAAATCCTAACAGGTACAATCCAAAAAGGGCCACTCCTTGTAAGTTAAATACTCCAAATAGGGTGTTTTTTTCAGGAACGACTAAGGCTATTAAAACCGTATAAATAGGTAAACGAGCGGAGCAGGACATTAAAGGTGTCACCAAGATGGTGATCAAACGATCTTTCCAGGAACCAATGGAGCGCGTACTCATGATGGCAGGCACAGCACAGGCTATTCCCGAAATCAAAGGCACCACTGATTTCCCATTTAATCCAAATCGACGCATCATTTTGTCCATGATGAACATCACACGCGACATATATCCTGTTTCTTCCAACATGGAAATAAAGAAGAACAAAAAGGCAATTTGAGGCACAAATATCAATACCCCTCCGACACCCGCTATCAGACCGTCGGTCAACATACCTGTCAAAGGTGAATCAGGCAAAATACCTTTCAACCAATCATTTAATTGAGCCACTCCTCCATCAATTAGATCCATGGGATAGGTTGCCCAAGTAAATACGGCTTGGAACATGACAAATAAAATAGCCAAGAAAATCACATAGCCCCAAAAGGAATGAATAAACACTTTATCTAGTCGATCTGTCCACGTTTTAACTGGCTCGGCATCCCATTGACGATTCAAATTGATCACACAACGTTCAACCACTTCTGATATCTGCTCATAGCGTTTTACCGTTTCAGAAGATTTATATTTCTTCGACTCAAAATGGTGTTTCTCCATCAAATGGTCGAATGATTCTCGCTGCTCCTGATTAAACATTTTCATGCGATCATGTTCCATCAACCACAATAAAGAACGATACGGATCTGCTTCACCAAATTGCTTTTGCACATCTTCAATCAACTCATCTGCAACGGCCAAAGGCAAGGCATCATTGGAAGCATAACGGTGTTTCAAGGTCTTGATAACAGCTAACTTCAATCCTCCTACCCCAATTCCCTTTTTGGCATTGATTTCAGCAACCTCCACATTGAGCTCACGCGCTAATTTCAAAGAATTAATCACAAATCCTTGGTTTTCAGCTACATCAATCATATTCAAAGCCAAAACTGTAGGAATACCTAAGTCTCGGACTTGAGAAAACAACAATAAATTACGCTTTAAATTGGATGCATCCGCCACCACAATGGCCATATCAGGATAATCCGGATGTTTCGGATTGCCCAAAATATTAATGACTAACTCTTCATCTATGGATTTGGGATATATACTATAGATGCCCGGTAAATCCAGAATTTCAATATTTCTGCCTGGTTCTAATTCCCAAATACCTGTCAACTTATCCATGGTTACCCCCGGAAAGTTTCCTGTTTTTTGGTTCATTCCTGTCAATGTATTGAACAAAGAGGATTTCCCAGCATTTGGATTACCAATAAGCGCTATTCTGGTTACGTTAGCCAATGTTTAATTTATTTTCGTTTGATTTGAATGGTAGCCGCTTCCTCTCTTCGCATGGTTAAGGTATAACCAGAAACTTTTAAAGCAATGGGATCGCCAAAAGGAGCATGATGGGTTAATATCACTTCGGTACCGGGCAAACAGCCCATTTCTAAAAGTTTTAATGAGAGTATTTCATCCGTAAACCCTGTTATTTCACCATGTTCCCCTATCCGTAAATCCGCCAGTGTTAGCATATTCAACCCTCCATTCTTATTTAGAATAATTCAAAATTAGGCACAAATGTACTAAGTATTTCCGAGCTAAAAAATGATAATTCTTAGTTTTGAATAATTTGATTTTAAATCCCCAAAATACTCTTAGGAATATTCATCAAAGCCAACTTTCTGTCGTAAATTGCAGGTCCTTTACTAATTTAACATTGATAATGCTTCAGGAGATTAAGGTTTTGTTTCAAAAAGAGCTACAGCTAGAATGGCGTCAAAAATATGCCGTTCATGGTTTGTTGCTTTACTTGGCTTCTACCATTTTTGTCTGTTATTTATCTTTTAAAGCCAAGCAAGAATCCATCAGCCCAATCACCTGGAATGTGCTATTCTGGATTATTTTGCTCTTTATAGCCATCAACGCCATAGGGAAAAGCTTTACCCAGGAGTCATCCCAGCGCGGGATATTTTACTATACATTAGTCAAACCCGAGTCAGTCATTTATTCCAAAATCTTGTATAATTCGGTACTCATGATCGGGATTTCCTTGGCTGGAATTTTCATGTATTCATGGGTGATGGGAAACCCGGTTGGCAACATGTCGCTGTATGTCATTGCCCTGATTTTAGGGTCCATTGGCTTTGCTTCAACTTTATCTTTAGTGGGAGGCATTGCCGCTCAAGCAGAAAATACGTCCACTTTGATGGCCGTATTAAGTTTCCCCATCATCATTCCTTTATTACTATTCTTATTAAAACTTTCCAAAAGTGCTTTAGATGGGATTTCACTTTCTGAAAACTGGGATGAAATTGCTGTCCTTGCTTCACTTGACGTTATTGTGATTGTTTTATCAGGAATACTTTTCCCTTATATATGGAAACATTAAAAAAATATTACTGGAAATGGGCGGGTATGCTTTTGCTAGTATACACCATGTACATGGGTTTTGCAGGGCAAGTTCCCCGACAAGCCATTTTGAATGAAACCGTACGCAACTTGTATTTCCATGTGACTATGTGGTTCAGTATGATTGCCCTATTAGGCGTTTCGGTTTATCATTCCATTCAATACTTGCGTAAGTCTGATCCCGTGAATGATTTAAAGTCCAATGCCTATGTCGTTACAGGTCTGGTATTTGCGACTTTAGGCTTATTAACAGGGAGTATTTGGGCTAAATTTACCTGGGGAGATTGGTGGACCAACGACCCCAAATTGAATTCTGTAGCCATCGGTATGCTCATTTACTTAGCTTATGGGTTGGTACGCTCTTCCCTGCCTGATGAACAGCAAAAAGCCAGAATATCATCGGTTTATAATATTTTTGCATTTATCATATTCATGGTACTTATTTGGATTTTACCTCGCATGACAGATTCATTGCATCCTGGCAATGGAGGAAATCCCGGTTTCAATTCCATGGATCTAGACAACCGCATGCGCATGGTATTTTACCCAGCTATTTTAGGTTGGATGTCCTTAGGATTTTGGTATGCCCAATTACGCATCCGTATCAGAAAAATTGAAGTTTTATTAGAAGAAAAAGAACAAGCATGAAAAAATATATCTTAACCCTATTATTCAGTTTTACCTGCTTTCTAGGTTTAGCTCAAAGTGAGATTGAAATGGCGGACAAGTTCCGCGCTGATGGCAAAATCTATGTCGTTATAGCTGTGGTGCTCGTTATTTTATCTGGATTATTCATTTACCTGATTAGTCTCGACAAAAAGGTCAGTGCCCTTGAAAAAGAACTCAAAAAATAAAAAGCATGAAAAAGACGCATATCATTGGTCTGATTCTAATCGCTGTAGCCATTGGAATCATTTTAATCACCACAGGAGATGCCAGTACCTATGTGGGATTTGATGAGGCAGAACGCATTGCTCAAAATGATCCCAATCAAAAAGTTCATGTGGTAGGGACATTAAAAAAAGATGCACAAGGCAAGATTGTTGGCATGCATTTTGATCCTGCCGTGGATGCCAATCGCTTAGAATTCATCGTTCAAGATAGTTTAGGAAGAGAAAATCAAGTGGTCTATGCCGCGCCGAAACCCCAAGATTTTGAACGCTCCGAAAAAATCGTGTTGGTGGGTAGTATGAAATCTGACAAGGTTTTTTATTGCGATAAAATATTATTGAAATGTCCTTCCAAATATCAGGAAGGTAAAATTTCGGCTGACTCAACGGCCACTTATGAAGCAAAAAAACAATTATGATACACGAGACAATCGGATCAGTTGGTCACCTATTAGTCATCATGTCCTTTGTAACTGCCCTTTTGGCAACGTTCTCCTATTTTAAAGCCACCCAAACGGCCGATGAATTAGCAGCCAAAGATTGGGTGAAATTAGCCAGAGCTATTTTCATTATTCACCTGATTGCGGTGATTGGTGTAGCTTCTAGTCTATTTGTCATCATTTACAACCATTATTTCGAATACCACTACGCCTTCTCCCATTCATCTAAAGCATTACCCATGGCCTTCATGATTTCTTGCTATTGGGAAGGACAAGAAGGTAGTTTCCTTTTGTGGATTTTCTGGCAAGCTATTTTAGGTGTCATTTTGATGGTCAAAAACCCTAAATGGGAAGCCCCCGTTATGACCGTTTTTGCCTTGGTTCAAACCTTTTTAACTTCCATGATTTTGGGAGTTATCCTTCCCTATATCGATTTAAAGATTGGCTCTTCTCCTTTCCTTTTATTACGAGAAGCTCAGCCAGATCTTCCCGTATGGAGTCTACAACCGAATTTCATTCCTAAAGATGGTCGTGGCTTAAACCCTTTATTGCAGAATTATTGGATGGTCATTCACCCTCCTACCTTATTCTTGGGTTTTGCTTTAACCTTAGTGCCTTTTGCTTATTTAATTGCCGGCCTTTGGAAAAACCAATTAACCGAATGGATCAAGCCCGCTTTACCTTGGGCTCTTTTTGGAGCTGGAATTTTAGGTATCGGTATCATGATGGGTGCCTATTGGGCTTATGAAACATTGAACTTTGGAGGATATTGGAACTGGGATCCAGTAGAAAATGCCTCATTTGTCCCTTGGTTAGTTCTCATCGGTGCTATCCATACCATGATTGCCTACAAGCATTCGAGTGCCGCCTTAAAGACTTCCATCATCTTGGTGGTAGCCACCTTTATTTTGGTTTTATATTCTACTTTCCTAAACCGTTCAGGTATTTTAGGAAATGCCTCTGTCCACTCATTTACCGACCTTGGTTTATCGGGACAGTTGCTCATCTACATGTTAACTTTCTTATTTGTGGCTATATTTTTTGCAGCAAAAAGATGGAAACAACTACCCGTGGATGAAAAAGAATTAGGCATTTACTCCCGTGAATTCTGGATTTTTGTAGGAGCATCTATTTTAGGTCTGTCTGCCTTCCAATTGATTTTCACCACTTCCATTCCGGTTTATAACAAAATCGCGGAGGCCTTTGGAATCGTATCCAACATTGCCTTACCTGCCGACCAAGTAGATCACTACAGTAAAATTCAAATTTGGATTTTCTTGGCCATTGCGGCATTGAGTGCCGTAGGACAATACATTTGGTGGGGTAAATTAAAAGAATCGACTTCCTTTAAGCCCCTGACCAACTCCGCTTTGGTGGCGACACTATTGACTGTCCTGTTTGTCAATTTAGGGAAGGTCTATACGATTTCCTATATCATATTATTATGGACAAGCTTATTCTCCGTCATTGCTAATTCCAATATCCTGATATTCTTAATTCGTCAGCGATTTAATTTGGTGGGGGGAGCCATGGCTCACGTAGGACTAGCGGTTATGCTCATTGGTATTTTATTCTCATCTGGTTATTCCAAAGTCGTTTCTTTAAACCGTTCTGGTTTTGCTATTTCTAACAAAGTAGAACAGTTTACCAAAGATGACAACAAGGAGAATAAAGAGAATCTTCCACTTTGGTTAGGCCAAGGAGCTCAAATGCAAGATTATCTGGTGACCTACAAAGGCCGCATGATTGAATTGCGCGGAAAACCAGATTATTATCCAAGAAAGGATTTTGAAGTGATTGAGGGTGATTTCCATGCCGTGGCTTTGCGCAATGTGGAAAAAGACGGACAAATGATTGCCAAAAAAGGAGATACGTTAACTGTGGAACCTGAGAACACCTATTATGAATTAGAATTTAAAAACGCTGAAGGGAAATCAGTTTCATTATATCCTCGCTGGCAGGTAAATCCTAAAATGGGAACGGCCATTTCTCCCGACGTAAAACATGCTTGGGGCCATGATATTTATACCTACGTTTCACTAGACCCTCGTCTGGCAGCAGAAGCAGGGGAAGAAAAACAATGGAGCAAAACAGTAAATTCAACCGTGAGCATAGGCGACACCTTATTCTTGAATGATTTTGTGGCTATTTTACAAGATGTATCCCGCGTGAATACAGTAGAAGATATGACCTTAGGACCAAACGATGCCGCGGTAAAAGCACAATTTCAGGTACTGGGTAAAAACTTCCAACAATTCTCTCTAGCGCCACTTTTCATCATCAAAGGAGGCATGGTAGCCATGCCCGCTTTTGAAAGTGAGGAAACAGGTATTAAAATTAAATTCACGGCCATTAACCCCAAAACTCAACAATTTAGTTTTGCGGTCAATACGACTCAGCAAGACTTAATCATTATCAAAGCATTAGAAAAACCCTACATCAATTTGGTCTGGGTAGGTTCTATTTTGATATTTATGGGATTATTTGTGGCTATGTACCGAAGATTGCAACAACCCAAAGCTGCTTAATCACATGACTAGGAAAGAAATCATCATATTATCCGCAGGAATTGGATTTTTGATCATTTGGATCATTGATTTAAATGCTCCTACTCCAGTTGAAATCCAAGGAAATTTTTGGTTAGAGATTTACTTTCATTATGTTTGGCTTATGTTTGGACTAGGTTCACTCCTATATTTTCAATATTCCAAGAACCTGCGCATCAAGGAAGAAGAAAAAAAAGCGGGAGAGACCAAACAAGATATCCGTAGCCGAGCTATGAAAAGTAACAAGCGCAAAAACTAATTTAAATGGACCCAGATCCCGGATTATATACCACTCAAGTTGCAGGAATCGTCATTTCCATGATATTCTCGGCCTTCTTTTCTGGCGTAGAAATGGCCTTTGTTTCCTGCAATAAATTATATTTTGAGCTTAAAGCGAAACAAAATATTCTGAGTGCCGAAATCATTTCCAACTTTAACCAATCCCCCTCCCGCTTCATTGGAACCATGTTGATTGGTAATACCTTATCCTTAGTGGCCTATGGTATTTTCATGGAAGAATTTTTGCACCATCAAATTCTGGAGTATATCCCCTTTCTTCACAATGAAATTCTGGCACGTTTATTAGCCTCCATCATTGCCACCATTTTGATTTTGATTACCTCTGAATTTACCCCCAAAAGCATCTTCTTAATTAACCCAGATGTCATTTTAGAATTCTTGGCCATCCTCATTTGGATAGTCTATGCCCTCATGTTTCCATTGGTTTGGGTCACAGTAGGTTTATCTAAATGGTTCATTACCAAAGTACTCCGACTAAACTATTCCGAAGAAAAGCCGGCTTTTGGCTTAACTGACCTCAATAACTATTTGCAAAATTTAAATCGAAAAATTTCAACGGAAGAAGAAACAGAAGTGGATACCAAAATCTTTCATAATGCCCTAGAATTTAAGCAAGTGAAAGTACGTGACTGCATGATTCCTCGTACTGAAATCACAGCCATTGATCTGGAAGAAGGCATAGAAGGTTTAAAAGAAGTATTTATAGAATCCGGTCACTCGAAAGTACTGGTATATAAAGAAAGTTTGGAAGATGTATTAGGCTATTGTCATTCATTAGCCCTATTCAAAAAACCAAAGGATATTCAGTCGATACTGACTAGTATCTTAATTGTACCCGAAGCCATGCCAGCCAATGACTTGATGCTTAAATTCTCTAAAGACAGAAAATCCTTGGCTTTGGTGGTGGATGAATTTGGGAGTACTTCAGGACTTGTCAGTATGGAAGATGTCATGGAAAAGATTTTTGGTGAAATCCAAGATGAATACGATGATTCCGAAGATTGGATTGAAAAGAAATTGGATGAGAATTCCTATTTATTGTCGGGCCGACATGAAATTGATTACTTAAATGAAAAATACGATTGGAATTTTCCCGAAGGAGACTATGAAACGCTAGGTGGTATGTTGATTAGCTTATATGAGGACATTCCTAAGGCCAATGAAATCATCACCATGTCTCCTTTTCAATTTCAGATTTTGACCTCGACTGATGCTCGAATAGATACGGTCAAAATGACGATTGTTGGTAAAATATCACCCAAGGAAGACGCTAAAATCAAACACTAGTTTTCGAGAACCCGCTGAAGTGTTTGGCATTTCATGACCGTTTCTTGCCACTCTTTTTCTGGATCAGAATCTTCGGTTATTCCACAACCCGCAAAATATGTGGCCCGACATTCACCCTCTTTTTGCTCCACTTTGACCGTTCTTAGATTAACAAAAAGGTGAATCTCCTCTCCCACATTTATGGGCCCTAAATACCCTGAGTACAATTCACGCGCATGTTTTTCTGCCTTAGAAATCCAAGCAATGGCCTCCTCTTTGGGTGTTCCGCAGACAGCAGAGGTAGGATGCAAGAGAGATAACAAAATACCTGGCAATTGAGAGAAATTCAAAGCCTTAGTATCCACCGTAAATTCTGTTTTTAAATGCAAAAGGTTTCCTGCCAAAATCGTTTTAGGGCCAATCTCCTGGTATTCCCTTAAACGAATTTTCTTAAAGCATTCAATAACATATCGACAAACATAGGCTTGTTCTTCAATTTCTTTCTGAGACCAACGTGCATTTTGTGGAGGGATAATTTCTCCCTGCGGGTCTATAGCGGATTGGGTTCCGGCCAAAGCTATGGTACGAAAAATTCCTTGAGCATCTTGCTCTACCAAAGTTTCAGGCGTGGCACACAACCAAGTGCTATTCAATTCTGGAATATACAAGGCACAAACAAAGGCATTGGGGTAGGCTTGGCATAATTGACCAAAAGCCTTTAGCGTAGAAAAGTCTCCAGGGAAGTTAACTTCATCCGTTCTAGAAAGTACTACTTTTTGAAAATGTCCTGATTGAATTTCTTTGATAGATTCGCTCACCCAATGTGTGAAATGCTGATGCTTCCGTTCATTTTCCTCCTCATTATGGGTGGGGGCCTGCATGCTTGAACCTAGCACTTCCTCTTGAACAATCAATTCTTCCAATAAGGTTTCTGCCTTTAAGAAATAAGGTGACCCGATGAAAGGTGCAACTAAAAATCCGGATGGGAATGTTTCTAAATCCAAAGAGCCTAGCTTTTCTCCGCCGCTAGAGTCCACTAAAAAATAACGTTTATCACTTTTGGGTAGTCTCCAAACGGCCATGCCTCCACGCTTTTGCAGCGTATTTTGCCACAATTGTTCCCAATCGAGCAAGGTCGTCATCGTTTCTGAAAGCGTATTAGGCATGTTGTATAATTGGCATATCAAAGTTAAAAAATTAAGATTAGGGTAGGCTGATTATGGATGAGATTTTTGCTCCATTTTCAAAATAGGGTTTCAATTCATCGATTCTGTTAGAAGTGTTTCAAATTTATGGATTAAACTCTTCAAATTGGCCCTCAAATCAGAGTCCAATGGATTTCCTTCCTCATCCAACTTCCCCCGAATTCCTGAAATCAGGAGACTTGTTTCCACGGTGAAGTTTGCATTGAGCGTTTTCATGATTAACCTTAACTCTTCATCTCCCATCTTTCCATCAGCAGAAGCAGTAATTAGGCAAGTCGGTTTTTCTGAAAAAACAGTGGTGGCGACACACCATTCTAATACATTTTTCAACACACTGGGAATACTAAAAATATATTCGGGACTACAAATCATAATTCCATCGGCTATCAAAATCCGATTACGAATTTCTATCACTGAAATGGGTGGATCCACTTGAGATTGCTCAGGATTAAAATGAGGTATTTGTGCCAATTGATCAAAGATTTCTACTTCGAAATCACTAGAAAATTGAGTCTTCACATATTGAAGCAATTTCAAATTGGAAGAGTTTGAACTGGCACTCCCCACAATGGCAAAAATCTTTTTTTTCATATACTCGTTTATGAACAGAAATGCAGGTAAAATTTGAAAGTAGAAAAAGAGCTTAGAAAAAATGATTTTCCTTTTAACCCCATTTATGCCAAAGCATCATGCAATATGGTATACGATTGCTTTTTCTTTTCCCCATCGAAAATATAGGTAGCCACCATTAATTCATCAATCCCCGATTCTTCGATAAAATTCCCCACTTGCGTACGCAAGGTCTCAGGACTGCCATAAAAACTGCAGGCCAGCATTTTATCTGCCATGGCCCTAATTTCAGGAATCTGATACTCTTCAGGGAAGGGTCCCGGAGGCGCTAAGGGTACTCGGCGGTTAGTAATGATACCCACAAACATACGGATTAAACTACTGCGGAGAAAAGCGGCCTCCTCATCCGTATCCGCTCCAACTACATTGACACAAGCCATCACATAGGGGAGACTCAATTGTGCGGAAGGGATAAAATTCTTTCGGTAAATATCGATGGCGGCGCGAAATTGTGCGGGAGCAAAATGGGCAGCAAATGCATAAGGCAAGCCCATTTTAGCAGCTAAATAGGCGGAGTCCGTACTCGATCCTAAAATCCAAATAGGTACTTCGATACCTTCTGCGGGGAAAGCTCTTACTTGAGCCAAGCTATTTTCTTCACTAAAATACAATTGCAATTGCTCCACATCTTTAGGAAAATGATAGGCCGTATCCATGTTATCCCTTCTCAACACCCGGGCTGTCATTTGATCTGTTCCTGGGGCACGCCCTAGACCTAAATCTATCCGATGTGGGTACATGGATGCCAAAGTTCCAAACTGCTCGGCTATAACCAATGGACTATGATTCGGCAACATGATTCCACCAGAACCCACCCGAATATGGGATGTTTTTCCTGCGACATGACCTATCAAAACGGAGGTAGCTGAACTAGCGATAAACTCCATGTTATGATGTTCGGCCAACCAGATCCGCTGAAAACCCAAGGTCTCTGCATGTTGTGCTATTTCCACCGTCCTTTCAATGGCAGTAGCTGCATTTCCCCCTTGAGGAATAGGGGCAAGTTCCAATACGGAAATAGGGATTTTAGGCATGTCTATTCAATTGGGATTAAGAAATTAAAACTCTATTTCTTACAAATATGTTCCCCCGTATGGCTTATAATTTCACTTGCCTACTGTAATACTGATCATCTACTTTTCCATCTAGGTCAAAATCCTCAACTCCCCAATACTCGATTTGATTTTTCTTGATTTTGAATTTAAACTTATAGGTGATGCGCTTAGGAATGGTATCCTGAATGATCAAGGTATCTTGAATAATCCTCCAGGTACCAGCTGGGTCATAGGTGGTCTTTCCTTGAAGATTTCGATGCAAAGAATGATAGGAACCATCGGCAGCATAAGTAGTCTGGATATTTTTGGCTTTCATTTTCACCTCCCAATCCTTACCTAACACTTCCATGTTTTGCGTACTATCTGTATTCTTAAAGCTCAGCATAGTAATTTTCAAATGGGCTATTTCCCAGGTACCCACGATAGCTCGAGAAGCCTGTTGACTGCAGGAAGTCAGTATCCAACTAGTAAGTATGGGTATACATAAGCACAAAAACCTACTTGTTTTCATCTCATTACATTTAGAACAAATTTTGAAATTTTTAAGCCGATAAAATCGCCACCGTCAATCTACTTACACAGACTAAGTCACCTTGCTCATTGTGAATCTTAATATCATACACATGCATGGTCCTACCAATCCGAATGGGGGAACATGTCCCTATCACCCAACCCTCACGTACGGCTTTGAGGTGATTGGCATTAATCTCCACACCCACGGCTTTCATGGTAGCAGGATCTTTCGCCACAAGCATGGTGGCGATACTCCCCATGGTTTCCGCTAAAACCACCGATGCTCCACCGTGCAATAGCCCAAAGGGTTGTTTGGTACGATGATCTACGGGCATACGAGCCGTAAAATATTCTGGATGAACTTCTAAAAATTCAATTCCCAGATGCTCAATCATATTGCCTTTACTGAAGCTATTTAGTTGTTCTGAAGTGATGGATGTATTAAACATATATTTCGTATTTTTGTGCCTAAAATTCGCAATAATTTACTAATTCCAATCTCAATTCGCCTTTTTTATGCACCCAATTAAAGACATTTACCTAATTCGCCACGGAGAAACTGATTATAACAGAATGGGGGTGGTGCAAGGAAGCGGCATTGACGCCCACTTGAATGAATTGGGACGTCAGCAAGCTCAAGCGTTTTTTGATCATTATGAAGATTTATACATTGATAAAATTTATACCTCAGCTTTAATCCGCACACACCAGTCGGTGGATGGCTTTATTAAAAAAGGAATTGCTTGGGAACAACATACAGGATTGAACGAAATATCCTGGGGAAATAAGGAGGGGAAGTCGCCCAACACGGATGACGACCTTTACTATAAAAATTTAACCAGAACTTGGCGAGAAGGGAACATTCATGTACCTTCGGAGGAGGGTGAGAGCCCCGTGCAGGTTTTGGAAAGACAAAAACCCGTGGTTGATTTAATCCTTTCGCGTCCAGAAGAGCAGGCTATTTTGATTGCTATGCACGGACGTGCCATGCGAGTTTTATTGACACATTTGTTTGAACAACCCCTTCACAAAATGGATGATTTTGCTCACAGCAATCTCTGCTTATACCATTTACAATACTCTTACCCAGATCGTGCTTTTAAATTGGTAAAAGGACCTTTGACCGAACACCTGAAGCACTTGCCAGATTCCATGTAACATGAAGAGACAAAAGCTTTATTGGGTATTACAATTTTCCGGCTGGTTTGCCTGGACACTCAATGAGGCTTTATTGTACACCATGCAATACGGATGGAGATGGGCATGGCTCTATGCATTCGTGGGAAATATTTCATTGGCCATTTTATTGACACATCAATACAAGCAGATTACTCAAAAATACCAATGGCAAAATTATCCTCTTTTTAAATTATTGAGGAGAAATCTTCAGGCGCTCTTGGCTATGTCCGCCATTTTGTTGGCCTTTAACTTACCCTTGGATTTCGCCTTATTGCAAGAAAATTATGAGGTAAAATTAAATACCTTCATCATCCTGCAATACCTGTTCAATTTCATGAAACCTCTGGCAATTTGGCAGTTGATTTATTTCTTCTTTCAATACTCCCAAAGAAAATTAGAAATTGAAAGGCAAAACGACCAATTGGAGCGAACCATTCAGGAAACGGAGGGGAAGGTCTTACGCGCTCAAATGAACCCTCACTTCGTATTCAATGCGCTGAATAGTATTCGGGCATTAATCACAGAAGATCCGAATAAAGCTAAAAAAGGGATTAATCAATTATCGAAATTATTACGAAGTTCTTTATTGACAGAAAGGAAAAAGACGATTCCTTTGTCTGAGGAAATAGAAACCATTGTGGATTATCTGTCCTTGGAGAAAATCCGATACGAAGATCGTTTATTCTGGGAAGTGCAAATTCCGAAAGAGCATTTAAAAGCAGAAGTTCCACCCATGATTTTGCAGACATTGGTTGAAAATGCCATCAAACATGGAATTTCCCATTCGGTCAAGGGAGGCACCATACTGATTCAGGCGCATAAAGTAGGGAATTTGTTACATGCCTATGTCATTAATCCAGGAAACATCAAAACCAAAGAAAGTGAAACAGGAGTTGGGATAAAAAATTCCATCGCACGTTTGAAGATATTGTTTGGAGAGACCGCTCAACTAAGGCTTAAACCTTTCGACAAAAATCAAGTGATTGCCGAATTAATAATCCCTTATCTTGTGCCTTAATTCCTGTGTTTTTACAAAATAAACCCTATTATGAACGCTATTATTATCGACGATGAACGTTTAGCTAGAAACGAACTAAAACGATTATTAGAAAATTTCCCTCATATCCAGGTCATTGGAGAAGCGGCGAATACGGATGAGGCTGGGGCCTTAATTGAAGAGTTACACCCAGATGTCATTTTCTTGGATATCCAAATGCCTGGCAAAACAGGTTTTGAATGGCTAGAAGAATGGGACGGCTATTTACCTGAAGTAATTTTCACTACGGCATTTGATGAATATGCCTTAAAGGCTTTTGAAGTTAATGCCCTTGATTATGTATTAAAGCCAATTGAACTTTCTCGTTTGAGTGAAAGCATTCAAAAATTGGAAAAACAATTAGCCAATAAAACCAAATCTCATCCTGAACAGATTTCTGTTTCTCCTCAGCATTATTTGAGTGCACAGGATCAAATATTTGTGAAAGATGGGGAAAAGTGCTGGTTTGTTCGCTTGGATAAAGTTCGTTTATGCGAATCCATGGGCAATTATGTGCGCTTGTTTTTTGATGATCAAAAACCTTTGGTATTGAAATCCTTGAATGCTTTGGAAGACCGCTTAGATCCTAAAGTATTTTTCCGAGCGAACAGAAAACACATCATCAATCTCAATTTTATTGAAAAAATCGAGCCATGGTTTTCTGGAGGTTTACAAGTAACATTACAAGGTAAAGGAGAGAAAATCGAGATTTCTAGAAGACAATCCATTCGATTCAAAGAATTACTCTCCCTCTAATTTTTCTTTCTTTTTGCGAGAAGGGGCTTCGCCCAACACATAACCATATGCCTGCAATGATGGTACATAGTCAAAGATTACTTTGACTATGGCTGTCAAAGGCAAGGCCAAAATCAAACCTGGGATCCCCCAGAGCATTTCCCCCAACAGTAAGGCTAGCATGGCCACCATAGGATTAACACTTACCTTGGAACCAATCACCACGGGGGTGATAAAATTCGCTTCTATAAACTGTACTGCTGCGACCCAAGCGATGACTGCTACCGCATGAGATGGGCTCAGCACGATCAAACTCAATACAATAGGGCCACTAGCCCCCATCCAAATCCCTATATAAGGAATAAGCAATAATAGCCCCGTTAGAATACCAAAAAAGTAAGGATAGTCCACCCCTATCCACCAGAAACCCAAGGTATTTAAAATAGAAACGATAAGCATAACCACCATTAATCCTACCAAATATCCTTGCACAACCTGTCCTGTTTTACTCATAATCCCTTTCAAGATATGAGATTCAGTATTGGGGAAAACCATTTCTAAAAATTGGGCAAAAAAACTTCGATAATACAAGAAAAAGAAAACAAATATGGGAATTAGGATGATGGTCGTGATGGAATGAATAATGGTGCCAAAAGTAGTCGTCAAAATGGCCCCTGAATTCTTTAAAAGATTGATGGTTTGGTTACTGATTTCCACCATTTGCTTTTTACGCGAGATATTGAGATTTCTGGATAAAAAACTCTGTAAACTAGAAATGTACGATTCCGCTTTTTTAATAAAAATAGGCCAATCTGAGGCAAATTCAATCATTTGAACCGTCAAAATCGCCAAAACACCAGCTATAGCAGCTACGGTAATGATGAGGCAAATAGCGATGGAAACGGAGCGTGGAAGCCCTTTACTTTCTAACCAAGAGGCCAAAGGCAGTAAAAGCATGGCTAAAATTAAAGCCGCAGCTAAAAGAATCAGTAAATCCTGCAAAAGGTACAATCCCAAAACCAATAAGGAAATGGAAATCAAAACAGAGGCTAAACGGACTATATAGGAAGATTCTTTCGCCATAAACCAAAGCTAATGATTAAATTTAGTCGAAAAAAATTAATAATTTGGTAACATAGGCCTATCTATATTTGCAGCAAGTTTTAAAAGCACTTCACTAATTTCTTCACATGAGCCATCCCGCAGCCAATTCGACAAAAATTCTTTTGGTAGATGATGATCCTGATATTTTAGAATTATTGGAATATAATTTAGCGAAAGAGGGATTTTTGTTAGCCAAAGCGTCAGATGGAAAAGAAGCCATTTCGATTGCGCAAGAATTTAATCCACAATTAGTGATTTTGGATGTGATGATGCCAGCCATGGATGGTATTGAAACGGCTCGTCGAATGAAATCCATGCCAGAATTAAAAGATGCACTTATTCTATTTTTAACAGCCCGCGGAGAAGAATATACCGAAGTGGCGGCCTTTGATGCTGGAGCACATGATTACATCATCAAACCCATTAAGCCAAGAGCTTTGGTGAGTCGAATCAAAGCCATGTTAAAACGGGAAACCATAGAAGACAATCAAGAAGTTACCGATATTGGAGGCTTGCATATCAATCGTACGCAATATGCGGCTACATTTGATGGAAAGGCATTGGTTTTGCCCAAGAAAGAATTTGAATTACTTTCATTCTTAGCCAAAAACCCCAACAAAGTCTTTAACCGAGATGAATTATTGGAGAAAGTATGGGGCTCTGATGTCTATGTAGTAGAAAGAACGATCGACGTACATATCCGTAAATTGCGGGAGAAAATTCCTGAATATTACATCAAAACATTAAAAGGTGTTGGTTATTTATTTTCGATTGAAAAGAATTAATCTTAGCACATTTCCATCATTTATAGGTAAATTGCGCCCTCAATGAGGGGTTCTTATTTAATTCTAGCTCTATTTTTTTTGATTCATTCCTTGGTGGCCCAAAGCCCTAAGCGGGAATTGCGTGGCGTTTGGGTAGCTACCGTACAAAACATCGATTGGCCTTCTGCCAGAAACTACAATAGCATTAAACAAAGAGAGGAGTTTATTGACCTGATTGATTCACACCATCAAACAGGCATGAATGCCATTTTTGTGCAAGTTCGCTGCGCAGCAGATGCGCTATATGCCAAAAGCACAGAACCGTGGTCAACCTATTTATCTGGCTTTCAAGGGCAGGCACCTAGTCCATATTATGACCCTATGGAATTCATGATTGAGCAAAGTCATGAACGAGGAATGGAATTTCATGCTTGGTTAAATTTGAATCGGGCAACCATGTCCTCTAAAACCATTTTGAGTTCGGATCATTTGGCTCGTCGACATCCAGAATGGTTATTTTCCTACAATGGTCAATTGATTCTCAATTTTGGTATCCCTCAAGTTCGCCATTACATAGCCGAATTGGTCAAGAATTTGGTCAAGAATTACGATGTGGATGGAGTCCATTTTGATGATTATTTTTATCCTTATCCTGTCAAGGGAGCCACCATTCCTGATGAAAAAACTTACCAGCAATATAAATTCCCAGAAGAGAGTCTGTCAGATTGGAGAAGGAGAAATGTCAATATGCTCATTCAGGAAATTGCCGAAACAGTGAAGTCGACCAAGCCTAGGGTAAAGTTTGGCATTAGTCCATTTGGCATTTGGCGGCATCAAAGTATTGACCAAGAAGACGGATCTCCTACCCGAGCAGGCTTACAATCTTACGATGATTTATTTGCCGACACAGAATTATGGATTAGAAAAGGATGGGTGGATTATTTAGCGCCACAATTGTATTGGGGAACGACCCATCGGGTAGCACCTTACAAGGCATTGGCTACCTGGTGGAATGAACATAGTTTTGATAGACCAATCTACATAGGTCATGCAGCCTACCATTTGAGTGATTTATGGGCGCCTAGTGAGTTGTCCAAACAATTAAGCATTTCCAGAAGTTTACCTAAAGTTCAAGGAGCCATCTATTTCAGTTCCCGCCAGATTAGTCAAAATACCAAAGGCTGGAGGGATAGTTTACGAACGACGCATTTTGAGCATATTGCCTTGGTTCCACCTATGTTGTGGTTAGATAGTATAGCACCCACGGCACCCCATCAAGTGAACTTAGCCAAGCAAAAAGATCAGTGGATTTTACGATGGAAAGAAGGAGAACCAAGTTTGGACAATGACCCTCCTCGCTATTACTTAGTATATCGGATTCAAAAAGATGACATTGAACCTTTGGATAAAGCAGAAAACATTATTTATAAGGGATCAGAGAAACAAATAATAATTGATCCGAAATGGATCAAATCGGGTACAGGTTTTGTTGTAACAGCTTTGGACCGATTACATAATGAATCTATTCCAGGGACTATTCAATGGATAGTTCCTAACGTAGTTGAATAAATTGATGAACATGAAATTCTTGCATTTATCCGTTAAAGAAATTACTGAAGAAACGAATGATACCAAAACAATACATTTTTGGCATCCGATTCATGAGGCGCTAAGCTATCATTCAGGACAGTTTTTAACTGTTATTCCAGAAATTGATGGAAAAAAGATACGCCGCAGCTATTCTTTATCTTCATCTCCGTTGGTTGATCATTCTCCAGCGATTACCGTCAAGCGGATTCCTGGGGGTGCTGTATCTAATTATTTGTGTGATCAAATCAAGGTAGGAGATAATGTAGAAGTAATCGAGCCTATGGGCAACTTTTACATTGAGCCTCAAGCAAATGCGACAAAGACCTATGTTTTTATGGGAGCGGGATCAGGTATCACGCCTTTAATTTCCATGATCAAAACTTTGCTTAAAGCAGAACCTCAGTCTAAGGTATATTTGATTTATGGCTCCAGACATGAAAGTCAAATTATTTTCAAAAAAGAATTGGACCAATTGGAGCAGGATTATACTGGCCGTTTTCATGTTTTACATATTATTAGTCAACCAGCGGCTAATTGGCCAGGATTAAAAGGACGAATCAATAAAGCATCTACGGTTTATTATTTGAAACAAGAGTTTGGTTTACATATTTCCTTGGCGCATTATTATTTATGTGGTCCAGCGGGCATGATGGATGAGATTCAAGAAGCTTTAGGCATGTTCGATGTACCTGTTGCACATATTCACCGAGAATTATTTCATAGTAATTCGCAAACGGAAGAAATATCAGAAGATGATGGTAGCTTAAAAGAACAGGACATCACGATTATTTACGAAGGGAAGGAACACCGAATCACCGTAAAACCAAACGAAACAATTTTGGAGGCTGCCCTATCTGCCGATGTGGATATGCCCTATTCTTGTCAAGCCGGTATGTGTACCGCTTGTATGGGCTTATGCAAAAGTGGAAAGGTGATGATGGATGAAGAAGATGGATTGACGGATAATGAAATCAAAAAAGGCTATGTTCTTACCTGCGTGGCACACCCCTTATCTAGTGGTGTAATTATAGACTTAGATTAGTTTATCCATTTCTTGATTCAATAAAAAAATCATTTACTCGTTAACCTTGACAGCGCCCCCAGCGCTGTCAAGGTTTGATTTTCGCCTCAAAAATCTCTTGGATCCCAAGCCACTCGGGTATTGTCAAACAGTTGGCCCAACTGCTGCATATCTTCTGCTGAAATACTAAAATCAAACACTTCCATATTCTCTTGAATTCTCTCTCTTTTGACCGATTTCGGTATGGTCACAGCACCTAATTCCAGATTCCAACGAACTAATAATTGATAAGTACTTTTACCATATTTAGCAGCAATTTCATTCAAAACCACATCCTCTTTTTTCCACCCACGAACTAAAGGCGCATATCCTTCCACTTGAATATCATTTTCCTGATTAAATGCCAGTTCCTCGGGCATATAGCAAAAAGGACTCAATTCAAACTGGTTTACCGCCGGACAAATATTCGCATGAAGAAATAGCTCTTCTAAGTGCTTTCTATAATAATTAGAAACGCCAATGGATCGACATAATTTCTGTTCATATAGCGTTTCCAAGGCTTTCCATGTTTCTTTCCTAGCGGTTTCTTTAGGCCAATGAATTAAATAGAGGTCTAGGTATTCTAAACCCAAATCGCTCAGCGTTTTATCAAATGCTCTCAACGTGGAATCGTAACCCATGTCATCCATCCACACTTTACTGGTGACGAACAACTCCGACCTTTTTATAGCCGATTCAACGATTCCCTGACCTACTTCCTGCTCATTGCCATAAATGGCCGCGGAATCAATCAAACGAATACCCAAATCTAAAGCATCCAGTACCGATTGCTTCACCTCATCTTGCTGCTTGGGTGCATATAAACCTACACCTAATTGTGGCATCAAAATGCCATTGTTCAATGTTACAAATGGTATGCTCATTTTCGAATTTTCTTGGTTATCTCCTAGATTATTTTTGCTTATCTCCTAGATTTGTCAACTTTTAAAAAGTTGACAAATCTAAAGAAAAAATCAAATCAACATATTATCCTATTTATCAAGCATTTGATTTCTTCTTATCAATAAACCTATTTTTTCATCTGCAAAAGCCAAATACCTTCCGTATTTTTGTAAAAAAATATTCGCATGAGTAGAACGATCAGCGTAGAAGCGCCCCAAAGAAACTTTCTTCCTTCTAATTTCCAACTAAGTACTTGGGATAGTGTATTACCTTATTTTGAAAAACTAAGCTCTTTGAGCATTCAAAACCTAGAAGAATTACAACAATTTTGTATCAGTCGATCCGAATTAGAAAGCTATCTATCCGAAAACTTTGCTTGGAGATACATCAAAATGTCTTGCGATAACCAAAATGAGGAACTTCAGAAAAGTTACCAGCAGTTTGTCAATGACATTATGCCCAATGCTTCAATTTACGAAGATGCTTGGAACAAAAAAGTCGTTGAGTCTGGCTATGCCGATCAATTACCGTCACATGGTTATGGTATCATGCTTCGTGGGATGAAAAAGGCGATTGAAATATTTCGCGAAGAAAATATTCCACTTTATACGGAGCTATCCAATTTATCCACCGAATATGGCGCATTAACTGGCGGATTGATGGTGGAAATAGATGGCCAAGAAAAAACGCTTCAGCAGGCCAATGCCTATTTGGAGTCAACCGAGCGAAATAAAAGACAAGAGGTTTATTTACTTGTAGCAAATAAACGATTGAGTATTAAGCAGGAATTAAATGAGCTTTTCAACAAATTAATTGAGAGAAGACATCAAGTGTCTCAAAATGCTGGATTTGACAATTTTAGAGATTATTCTTTTGCCAGTTTAGGCCGATTTGACTACACGGCTGCCGATTGTTTTGAGTTTCATGAAGCAGTAGCTCAAACAGTTGTACCTATGGTCAACCAACAAGCTGCCAAAAGAAAAGATGTCCTTCAAGTCGAAGCCTTAAAACCTTGGGATAAAGCAGTAGACCCATGGGGGAGAAAGCCATTGGTTCCCTTCAGTACAGCGGATGAATTACTAACAAAAACCATCCAAGTATTTGATGAATTAGACCCATTCTTAGGTAATTGCCTAAAAGAAATGGTCAAATTAAACCGTTTTGATTTAGACTCTCGAAAAGGTAAAAACCCTGGTGGTTATAATTATCCCCTAGAAGAAAGTGGTTTCCCATTCATCTTCATGAATGCCGCTGGACAAGTGAGAGATATGGTCACTTTATTACATGAAGGTGGACATGCGGTACATTCCATTGTAACCAAAGATTTAGCTTTAAATGCCTTTAGAAATGTTCCATCAGAAGTAGCCGAATTGGCCTCAATGAGTATGGAATTATTAACCATTGATCATTGGGATATCTATTTCCCAAATCCTGAAGAAGCTAAAAGAGCTAAAATCAAGCACCTAGAAGATATTTTAGAAACGTTACCTTGGGTGGCCACCATCGATGCCTTTCAACACTGGATTTATGAAAACCCAACACACAGTCAAGCTGAGCGAGATGCTAAATGGCTAGAGATTATAGCCCGGTTCTCTGATAATATCACGGATTGGTCTGATTTGCAAGAGATTAAAACCAACATCTGGCAAAAACAATTGCACTTATTTGAAGTACCTTTTTATTACATCGAATATGCCATTGCCCAGTTGGGCGCTTTAGCAGTTTGGAGAAATTATTGCCGTCAACCGAAACAGGCATTAGAACAATATCTACAAGCTTTAGAATTAGGTTATACCGAACCGATGAAAACAATTTATGCCGCCGCAGGTATTGAATTCAATTTTAGTAAAGCCTACATTGCTGAATTAATGAGCTTTTTAGCTGAAAAAATCAAAAATTTAGAAGAAAGCTAAGCCGCTTATTTAAAGAAATTTTTTTTGTACCAATTTTGGACTTATTTTTGCATCGGATTTTTTACACAACTATATGAAATTGAAAAGTTTATTGCCTGCCCTTCTTGTTGTTGCTTTAGCGAGCTCATGCGATTACCAAAAAAACAATCGAATCAAACAAAAAGATGTTCGTCAAGGCGATACCTATGTATACGGTGTTCATCCGGATAGTGCCGCTGCACAAACAAAACAAACTTATACAGCAAAACCTGAATTGGAAGTTAAAGCCAACGAGCTTCGTGCTAAATTATACAGTGCAAAAAAGTAAGCAAGTTTAGCTCCCTGTTCTTCTTTATGATAGCCTCCGAATTTCGGGGGCTTTTTATTTGTCCATGAAATAATCGCGAATAAAATCCAGTTGGTAAATCAAGGCCGTATAGATACCCGCCCACAAAAAGGCAGAAATGGCCATAAAAAACAAAATCCTAGGTAATGGCACTTTAAAAGACAGAGCCAATAAACTTCCGCCAATAGGAGTTAAAAACAAGGGAGTACAGGCTGCAATCCCTTTGATTCCAAATTTTGTCCAAATCTTAACTGCCAATCGAGCGCGTTTACTGAAAACCAAGGGTTTTTGATTTCGCCATTTAGCAATATACTTGACCAACCATTGACCAAGGCTAATCATGAAACTGACTGTAATCATCATGCCTAACCAAGTGAAAAGAATCGTTTCCACCCAACTTAGACCTAAACTAAAACCCGTAATGGGGCCAGCAATGAACTTAATAGCTGTAGCTGCCATGACAGCTGAATAAGAAGACCAATCCATCCTTAGTTCATTTTATATTGACGCACACCCTTATCCAAAAACTCCACAAAATGATCTACGTTAGCGTCAAAAGCTACTGGAGCCACCATAGGTGCCCCCTCTTTACGAGGATCCAGTAAGACATAATGAGGCTGTGCATTGGAATTAAATCGACTAATCTGAAAATCCAAATTCTGGTCTCCTAGTGTATTTTTTTCTTGTCCATCTATTTTAGAAACATACCATTGGTCAGCTGGTAATTCTGTTTTATCATCACAATACAAGGCCACAATCACATATTCTTCTTGCAATCGCTTCAATACTTTGGGATCAGACCAGACATATTCTTCCATTTTACGACAGTTCACACATCCGTGACCCGTAAAATCAATGAACAAAGGTTTTCCTACTTGTATAGCATAAGCTTTAGCTTCCTGATAATCAAAAAAGCCCGTCAAACCCAGAGGCAACTCTAAAAAATCACCGTATTTAACCGCTCCTGTGGAGCCCGGTTTGATGCTTACTTCTCCTGAATTTCCTTTAAAATCTTGGCTACTCAATGGCGGTAACCAGCCAGATAAACCTTTCAAAGGAGCACCAAACATACCTGGAATTAAATACACCACAAAGGCCAGGATCGTCGTAGCAAATAAAGTTCTAGGGATCGATAGCTTCCCTGCGGGCCCATCATGAGGCAGGGAAATTTTGCCAAAAAGATATAAGGTTAAAGCACCAAAAATAGCAATCCAAATAGCCAAGAAAATCTCTCTATCTAATAAATGCCAGTGATACACTTGATCCGCCACACTTAAAAATTTAAAGGCTAAAGCTATTTCTAAAAAACCCAACACCACCTTCACCTCATTCATCCAATTTCCTGATTTAGGTAATTTTTGCATGAATCCAGGGAAAATAGCAAATAAAGTAAATGGAATAGCAAAGGCCAGAGAAAATCCCAACATCCCAATGATGGGCTTCACAAAGGCCCCTTGAGATGCGGCAATCAAAATACTCCCTGCTAATGGGCCTGTACATGAAAATGATACCAATACCAAGGTGAACGCCATAAAAAAGACACCGATAATCCCGCCTTTGTCTGACTTAGCATCCACGGAATTAACCATTCCGGATGGCAATACGATTTCGAAGGCCCCTAAAAAGGAGATTCCAAAAAAGATAAAAATGACAAAAAACAAGAGGTTCGGAATCCAGTGGGTACTTAGAAAATTGGCAAAACTAGCTCCTGCAAAAAAGGCTAATAAAGTCCCAAAAAACACATAAATCAAAACGATGAAGGACCCATATAAAAAGGCTAAACCTTTACCCCCTTTCTGCTTGGTGAAAAAACTCACCGTCATGGGAATCAAGGGATAGACACAGGGCGTTAATAAAGCCAAAAGACCTGCACCCATGGCAATCCAAAAAAATTGCCACAAGGATTCTGAAGGAGCTACTGGACTAGCATTGGCTTCAAAACTTGGTTCAAGGATTTTTTTTTTTGCTTCGTCTGTCATTACATCCGAGGCCGCAGCAGAACTTGCTATCACGAAGGGCCCCTTGACGGGTACACAAAGACCACTTTCATTGGAACATGCTTGAGAATCATAAATCCCTTCAATCTTCCAATTTTCAGCATTTATTTTAATTTTCTGTCTGAATTCCCCCTTTTCCGTAAAATAGGTATAGGTTCCATTCCAAATCTCTTTATCAAATTTAGAATGAGGATTAATTGCTTTTAAACCGCCCACTAACTCAAACCCAACTGGATTTTTGATAGTAACTGTAGTAACGACAGGACCTAATTCTTTATCAAAATCAGAAGAATATAAATACCAGCCTTTTTCTATTTTAACTTGAAATACAATTTCAGCTTCTTGACCTACTGAAGGCTTAGCAGGTTCTAAAGTCCAAGACCATTTAGCTGGAGCCAATTTTTGTGCTAGCACCGGGCTAAGCACAAAAAGAAACAAGCTTAGGATGAGTAATTTGTATTTCATAAGTTCAATATTTTCATTACCAAACGTCGTTTGGTATACATCTAGTTCGTGAGAGTGAAATAATTTTCAAAATTAAACAATTTAGTGGATATCTATGACAAATCTACTGAACGGAAAAGGCTATCAATTGGTTTTTCTATTCGGATAAAAAAACGTAATTTTGTGCCCATTCTCACGTAAATACGAACAATACATATCCATGGCTGCAAGCACATTCCCACAACAGCGCGATAACGAAATTTTTTCATTGATTAGTCAAGAAGCACACCGTCAGGAATTCGGTATCGAGTTAATCGCATCTGAAAACTTCACTTCTCCTCAAGTTATGGAGGCTCAAGGAAGCGTTTTGACGAATAAATACGCAGAAGGACTTCCAGGAAAACGTTATTATGGTGGTTGTGAAGTGGTGGATGAAGTAGAAACTTTAGCTATAGAGCGTGCCAAGAAATTATTTGGAGCTACTTGGGCTAACGTACAACCTCACTCGGGTGCTCAAGCGAATGCGGCAGTGTTTTTGTCGTTTTTAAACCCTGGCGACAAGATTTTAGGATTTGACCTTTCTCATGGTGGCCACTTATCCCATGGTTCTCCGGTTAACTTCTCTGGAAAATACTTTCAAGCATTTTTTTATGGAGTAGAAAAAGAAACAGGTTTAATCGATTGGGACAAAGTAGAAGCTACTGCGGCCAAAGAAAAGCCAAGATTAATCATTTGTGGTGCTTCCGCTTATTCTCGTGATTGGGATTATGCTCGCTTAAGAGCCATCGCTGACCAAGTTGGCGCCATATTATTAGCTGATATTTCACATCCATCCGCTTTGATTGCTAAAGGTTTATTGAATGACCCTATGCAACATTGCCATATTGTTACAACTACCACCCACAAAACACTACGTGGGCCTCGTGGAGGTTTGATCATGATGGGAAATGATTTTGAAAACCCATTTGGATTCAAAACATTGAAAGGTGATTTAAAAACAATGTCAGCATGTTTGGATGGTGCGGTTTTCCCTGGAACCCAAGGTGGTCCTTTAGAGCATGTTATTGCGGCTAAAGCCATTGCTTTTGGTGAAGCATTAACTCCTACATTTGAGGCTTATGCCAAACAAGTTCAAAGTAATGCTCAAGCTATGGCGAAAGCCTTTTTAGCCAAAGGATATGACATTATTTCAGGTGGGACCGATAACCACTTGATGTTGATCGACTTACGCCCTAAAGGATTAACGGGTAAATTAGCCGAAAACACCTTGATTAAATCAGACATTACCATCAATAAAAACATGGTGCCGTTTGATGATAAATCCCCATTTGTTACTTCAGGTATGCGTGTAGGCACAGCAGCGATGACGACCCGTGGTTTGAAAGAAACAGAAATGGAACAAATCGTGGATTTAGTGGATCGCGCTTTGATGAACCATGAAAACGAGACGGTATTAGCACAAGTTAAAACAGAAGTAAATCAGTGGATGAAGCAATTCCCACTTTATGTATAAAAAACAAACATGGCATTAGATCAGGATTGGGACGACGAGGACCAGGATGAAGATAAGGACGGCACTGAGATGTCGTTTATGGATCATTTAGAAGAATTAAGGTGGCATATCATACGCTCCTTAGCTTCTATTGTGATTTTTACTATCATAGCATGGATTTTCAGAAATGAAATCTTTGGTATCATCATTATGGGGCCTACCAAAGTTGATTTCTATACCAATCAAGTTCTTTGCCATTTAGCCGAATTAACAGGAATGACCAGCTTGTGTATGCAAGCAGCTGATTTCATTCTTCAAAGTAGAGAAGTGTCTGGACAGTTCATGATGGCTTTAACCCAGTCGATCATTGTAGGTCTGTTATTTGCATTTCCTTACGCCTTTTATGAAATCTGGCGATTTATCCGTCCAGGTTTAAAAGAAAAAGAACAAAAAGCCGCCCGCGGAGCCGTATTCTGGGTTTCTCTTTTGTTCTTTATTGGGGTATCATTTGGTTATTTTGTGGTAGCCCCCATGGCCATCAATTTCTTGGCGAACTTCAAATTAGATCCTAGCATCCAAAATCAATTTGATATCAACGATTACATTTCGTTATTGTCGATGTTGACCTTGGCTTGCGGCCTAACTTTCCAATTACCGATGATTGCATTTGTGCTTTCTCAAGTAGGTATTTTAACCCCTTCTTTCATGAGAGAATACAGAAAACATGCTTTAATCGTGATTTTGTTAGTAGCGGCTATCATCACCCCTTCCCCCGATGTGATTTCTCAATTATTGGTGGCCTTCCCTCTCTTTGGCCTCTACGAAATTAGTATCATCGTTTCTGGAAGAGTATTGCGCAGAAAAATGAGAGAAGAAGCGCTCGAATCGAATTCCTAATCGAGTTCCTAATTAGCAAACATGAATTACCTATCCGCGGAAAATATTTCTCGCAATTTGGGTGAGAGATGGGTCTTTAAAAACCTATTCTTTGGCCTACAAAAAGGAGAGAAAGTATCCCTCATTGGAAAAAATGGTACGGGTAAAACTACCCTGATGGAAACCTTGATGGGTCTCCAAAGCCCAGATGAAGGTAAAGTAACCATCCGCAAAGGCATACGCGTGGGATATCTTCCTCAAAATCCTATTTTTCAGGAAAATGAAGAAGTCCTCAACTACCTTTTTTCTGATGATTTACCAAGTGCTCAGGCTATCAAAGCCTATGAAAAGGCCATGATTTCAGGTGATGCCAAAGAACTAGAAGATTCTTTTGCACTCATGGAAGCCAATAATGCCTGGGATTATGAGGCTAGAGCCAAACAAATCATCACACGTCTTGGGATTCCAGATGGAGATCAAAAAGTAAGCACCCTATCTGGAGGTCAAAAGAAACGACTTTCTTTGGCTAAATTATTGATAGAAAGTCCGGATATTATGATTCTGGATGAGCCAACCAACCACTTGGATATAGAAACCATTGAATGGTTAGAAGGTATTCTTTCTGGTCCAAACGTCACGGTATTAGTGGTGTCTCACGATCGATATTTCCTAGATAAAGTATGTAATAAAATGTTGGAGCTAAGCAATGGTTCCATCTATACCTATGAAGGCAATTATGCCTATTTCTTAGAGAAAAAAGCCGAACGTGAAGCTTCCGAAGCTAGTACCATTTCCAAAGCAAAAAATCTGTACCGCAAGGAATTGGAATGGATGAGAAGACAACCCAAAGCACGTGGTACCAAGGCACAGTCACGCATCGATGCCTTTGCTGAAACAGAAGAAGTGGCTCATCGCAAAACAGATGACAGTAAACTGGAATTAAACATCCAGATGTCACGCTTAGGCAATAAAATCATTGAAATTAATCACCTCAAGAAAGCCTGGGGAGATAAAAAAATTGTCAATGATTTCACCTATACCTTCAAGAAAAAAGATCGCATAGGTATCGTGGGGAAAAACGGTGCAGGTAAAACCACCTTCCTTCAACTTTTAACTGGCTTAGAACAACCTGATGGAGGTACAATCGATCCAGGAGAAACGCTAGTAATTGGTTATTATACCCAAATACCATTTGAATTTAAGCCTGAACAACGCGTCATTGATACGATCACTGAAATTGCCGAAGTGATTCCTTATGGAAAAAATGAGTCATTAACCCCTAGTCAGTTCTTAAGCAAGTTTTTGTTCCCTACCGCCCAGCAATATACCCCAGTAGAAAAACTATCCGGAGGAGAGAAAAAAAGGCTACAATTAATGCAAGTATTGGTTAAGAATCCAAACTTCTTGATTCTGGATGAGCCCACCAATGATTTGGATTTAGATACCTTGCAGTTATTGGAAGACTTCCTCAGTGAATTCCAAGGTTGTTTGTTATTAGTCTCCCACGATCGGTACTTCATGGATAATTTGGTAGATCAATTGATATTAGTGGAAGGAGAAGGAGAAGTGAATTTCTTCAATGGTAATTATACTGACTATCGAATAGCCCTGGAAAATAAAGAAAAAGAACCTGTTGCCGAGAAAAAAAATCCAGCAACAGTAGTCGAAAATAAGCCTAAGCCCAAAGGGGCTAAATTAAGTTTTAAAGAAGCGAAAGAATTGGAAGAACTAGAAAAAGAAATGGCCGTGATGGAAGGGCAAAAAGATGCGCTCATTGAACGCCTAAGCAAAGGTTCAGACGATTTTCAAGACTTAACGGCTTGGGCAGCAGAAATTGAACGATTAAAAAATAGTTTAGAGGAAAAAGAATTGCGCTGGTTGGAGCTATCCGAGCGCGCTTAAATCATCACCTTATGAACGAAGGACAAGTATCCAATGACCCTTTACATGGCAAAACCTTAGCGTTCATCATGGAGCAATTGGTGGAGCGTTATGGATGGGAAGAACTAGCCCGAAGAATTCGTATTAACTGCTTTGCCATCAATCCAAGTATCAAATCTTCCTTGACTTTTTTGCGAAGAACTCCTTGGGCCCGACAAAAAGTAGAAAATCTGTACATCCGTACTAAATGGTAACAAAAAAGGCTCCTTTCGGAGCCTTTTTTGTGGAATATACTTTCCTAATTCTCAAAATAGATTTCCTTCAAACCATACAAGGGCTTATCTCCAGCATTCGGGTTAGAAAAGACAAAATATAAGTTCTGAGAACCAGATACACTAACTGGCATTCTAGTATCTCCCGTAGTACTGATATCAATCGACCCTAAAAGCGTACCGCTTGGACTACCTGATCTCAATTCCAGTTTACCTCCAACTGTTTGTCCTGGCATCACAAAAGAAGATACTTGGATCGACTTAATACCCGTCAAATCGATCATTCCAAAATTGGCATAACCTTTATCGGCTGTTGCTATCAATAATTCGCCAACACCATCGATCTTGTATTTCATGGTTTTAGATGTCTGATCTGCAGATGCTGCAGCCACACGTGAATTACGTAATGTAATCACCTGCTGACCTGTAGCAGAACCTACTTTAGAACCACCTTTATCGGTATAGCTAGCTACAAACAAGAATGTACCTGGTTTACCACCATCATTGGTCACAAACTCCCCTTTTAATGGTTTCGAGACTTTCTTGGTATCCGATAAACTTAAGATATAACGAACCATTTCTTTCGCTTCATCGGATTTAATTTGAGGGTGAGCAGCCATCACTTGTTCTCCCCAAACTCCACCACCACCCGAAATAACTTTCTTTGCCAACATGTCTACATTGGCTGCAGAAGCACGGTATTTCTTACTGACTTCAGTATACGAAGGTCCAATGGATTTCTTCTCTACGGCATGGCAAGTTTTACAATCAGAAAGTTCAATCAAACGCTTTCCATTGGAGAATGAAGTATTACTCTGATGTCCTTGCTCAATTAAGGTTTTGTCAAACCCTTGTAAGTAATTGATATTCAACACCACATCTTCCTCGGCAATTTTCTTATTACTTAAAGTTCCATCTTCTTTATCCTCCACTTTCACTTGGTATTTCACGGCCTTGTCATTCCAATAGAACGATTTATTCCCTTCAATACTCACATCTACTTTGGGAATTTCATTACCTACCTTCACGATGGTCTCCGCTGAACTAACATTGCCCTTCGCATCTTTCACTTTCAATACGGCTTTAAATACTCCTGATTTAATAAACGTAATACTCGGATTAGCCAATGTACTAGTTTGTCCATCACCAAATGACCAAGCATATTTAATGGCATCTCCATCATAGTCCAACGTTCCTTCCGAAGAGAATTTTACTTTCAAAGGCGATGCTCCTACTTTCTTATCTACCGCAATTTCCACCTTAGGAGGACGGTTACCACCATTATATTCAATTTTATACAAAGTCGCCTCCTCGTTTTGAGCAAACCAATTTGGACCATATTCTAAACCATAGAAAGTACCATCTTTAGCAAATTGCATGTCAATAGGATGAGAAAACTTCACCGAAGGCAAGAAGCGCTCCATGGAATCAAAATCTCCATTTTGTTTCATCGTAACAGTATAGATAATATCTCTAGCCCAATCGTAAGCAAACAATTTTCCATCGTAATAGGATGGGAATTTTGTTTTAGAAGTGCTGGGGAAATCTTCTGAATAATACACAGGTCCTGCCATGGCATTTCTAGATCCTTTTCCAATGACTGGACCAAATTCTGGAGAATCTACATAAGGATAGAAAATAAATGCTTTTTGAGGTTTAGGCAAATGTGCAAATCCAGTATTGTGAGGAGAATGATTGATAGGTGCCTCCACACTAAATTTCGCCCAAGTACTATCCTTCACAAAATCACGTTGATTGTACGTTTGATTATTTCCCACAAATAATGGCCAACCAAAATAACCTGCTTCACGTGCCTGATTCACTTCATCATAACCTCTTGATCCATATTTAGGTGAATTTTCACCCGCATCTGGACCTACTTCGCCCCAATATAAGAAGCCTGTACGCTGATCCACTGCTATACGGTAAGGATTACGATTACCCATCACATAAATCTCCGCTTTAGCATGTGGAGTTTTCTCTGGGAACAAATTACCCTTGGGAATCGTATAAGAACCTTCTGGTGTTGGCTTAATACGCATAATCTTACCTCTTAAATCATTCGTGTTAGAACTCGTAGCACGTGCATCCCAGCCCGCTCTTCCAGGACGATTGTCGATCGGACCAAATCCGTTGGAATCAAATGGATTGGTATCATCACCCGTAGATAAAAACAAGTTTCCCTCTTTATCCCAAGCAATAGAACCTCCTGTATGACAACATCCTGTACGTTTAACTGGAACACGTAATAATACCTTCTCTGTATTCATTAACAAGGTATCTTTCACATCATCATAAGTAAAACGAGATAAATGTTGTGCTGTATCAGCCTGACCTGTTTGTGGAGAATAAAACAAATAAATCCACTTGTTTTGATCATAGTTAGGATCAATATTCATCCCCATTAAACCATACTCAAACTTATTGAATACATCCAAGTTAGCGATTACTTTCGTTTTGCCTTTTTTAGGATCAAACATCTTCAATTTACCTTTACGCTCAGCAAAAAAGATTTTTCCCTGATTCGTTACCGCCAATTCAGTGGGTTCATCCAAATTACGATCTAAAGTAATTTTAGTGAATCTATTTTCTTCGGGAAGAACTCCTGTGCGTAATTTTTTAGTATAATCGATGTCAGCGCCTGAAGCCACCCATTGTAACCCTCCCCAGATATGTTTTAACACTAAGTCCTCTGAAAAAGTCTCATGGGTATGTCCCCAGTTGGTATAAAATGCACGACCGCCATCAAATTCATGGTACCAGGCCATTGGGTGAAAATCCCCCATTTTACCATCTTTATACGTTTTTTCGTCTACAGTCACCAACACTTTAACGTCTTTGTTAAACTCTTTGATGTCATAAAATTCATCCTTACGAATAAAACTAGCCGGCATGTGGGAGGTGGAAATATGACTTCCATCGACCACCGTCATTTTCCCTTCTTGAACATTCGGACGACCAGGATGTGAGGCGAAATAGCCTCCAGATAATTTACCATACCAAGGCCAATCATATTCGGTGTCCGTAGCCGCATGGATACCAAGATATCCTCCTCCTGCCTGAATAAATCGCTCAAATGCGTTTTGCTGAGGAGCATTCAACACATTTCCTGTCGTATTTAAAAACACCACTACTCGGTATTTCTTTAAATTATTTTCAGCAAATGCGGCAGCGTTTTCTGTGGTATCCACGGAAAAACCCTTTTCAGCGGCCATTTTCAAAAATGCTATTTTGCCAGGTTCGATAGAACTATGACGAAACCCTTTGGTCGATGAAAAGACCAAAACCTTTTTACCTTTGAGTACGTTTTTATCTTGCGCAACAAGTGAGAACGAAAATAAACATGCAAGACAGATGCTCGCCATGATTCGGACAGAGCCGAAGAAATTGTGTTTCATATGATATTACAGTCTTAAAGAATTGGTAAAGTTAAATTAAAAGCTTCATTTTCGATTAAATTATTCAAAATTTTTATTCAAATAATACCATGAAAAAAATCGTCCTTTTACTCGCCGTACTCCTTGGTTTTCAAGAACTAAGCGCCCAATCCTGCTGCTTTCTCAAAAAAGATGACATGCAATTAATGGCATCCAATAAGGCCTTTCAACGCTCTCATAAATTACCTAAGCCTTATGTGCACATTTCAAAAACAGGTGGAGAAATGATAGAATTCAGTACTCCTGATGGCCAAAAAGCCAAAGCTTTTTTTATCAAAGCAGCCCAACCAACCAATAATACCTTATTCGTATTTCAAGAATGGTGGGGACTAAATGATCATATAAAAAGAGAAGCCGAACATTTCTACAGTACCTTAGGCAATGTCAATGTATTAGCCATTGATATGTATGATGGGAAAGTGGCCTCCACGCGCGAAGACGCTGGAAAATACATGGGGGAAGCTAATCCTGCCCGACTAGAAGCCATCATTCGTGGTGCGATTAATCATGTTGGACCACAAGCTAAAATTGCCACCGTAGGCTGGTGTTTTGGTGGGGGATTATCCTTAAAAGCATCTATTCTTGCTGGTAAACAAGGAGTTGCCTGTGTGATGTATTACGGAATGCCTGTTAAAGATATCTCTGAATTAAAAGCCTTAAATACGGATGTTTTAGGGCTTTTTGCGGGTAAAGAACAATGGATTTCCCCTAAAGTAGTAGCAGAATTTGAAGAAAACATGAAGGCCGCTGGTAAAAAATTACAAGTGAAAAGCTTTGATGCCGAACATGCCTTTGCCAATCCTTCTAACCCTGCATTTGACAAAAAATCCACCGAGGAAGCATGGAATATGGCCATTGCTTTCATCAAAGAAAGAATAAAATAATATCATTGGGCAGCTTCTAAAGCATTTCTTTCAACACTTCAGAAGCTGCCCGATAACCAGATGAAATAGCCCCATCTAAATATCCACTCCATTTTTCTGCCGTCTCTGTTCCTGCAAAATGGACATGCTGAAATGGCGCTCTAATTTGATGACCAAATTGAGTTAAGGTATTTGGCCCCATCAACCCCGTATAACATCCACGAGAATACACTTCCTCTGTCCAGCATTTGTCGATATATTGTATTGGCAATGAAGCCTGATGACCAAAAAATTTCTCCACTCGCTCTAACACCATTTTTTTCCGAGTCCCTTCCTCCAAATCAATGAAATTTCGGGCATCATTTCCTTCCACAAATACCAATAATACTCCTTGATCGGAATCAGCATGTCCCACATCAAAGGTCACTTTAAGCGGATATTCATCGCTCACGATTTGCCCACTAAAGCCCATTTCTCTCCAAAAAGGTGTAGGGTAAATTAAATACACTTTCATGGCAGCTCCCATGGGCATTCTCTGATATAATTGCGCTTTTTGCTGGGGCAAAGGAGGATCAAATACCAGGGTATTTATTAACACTGGAGGGATGGTTACAATACATTTCTTAGCTTTAATCCTCAAATTGGCTGACTCCGCAATGATGCCTCCTTCATGTTGACTCAAATACGCTAAAGGTTCCTGAAGATGGATTTTGTCCATAAAAGGATTAGCTATTTTTTTAACCAGTCCCTGAGTTCCTCCTTTCAATATACTTTGTTGAGCTCCATTTTTTATGGAAATGAGGGTATCCATATTATCCCCCGACTTAAAATAAAACAAGGCGAAAAGTAGGGAGATTTCTGATGCTTCTGCAGCAAAAACAGTTTGTATCCCTATCTCAAATAAGTGTTTGGCTTTGGCTGTCCATATATGTTTTTCCATCCAAGTAGCCAAAGTCATGGCATCATATTCCCTGGCTTTCGGGTGATTCCAAGGTTCAGAGGTTGATATTTGATCCGATAATTTATTCATTTTATGGATCGCCCATCCTAGGTCAATCAAAGAAATGGGATCTATTTTAGGAATCGTACCTGTATAGGAACTGATTTTATCTTTAAATTTCAATAGATTCTTTCCTTGGTCATAGGTTTCATAGGTTTCTGTTTGAGTTTCCTTAATCCATTCCCAAACCAAATGTTGCGTTGGTCCAACCCACTTCGCACCCATATCAACCGTCACGCCTGATTCCAAATCCTCTGTTAAGGTTCTTCCTCCTATTCGATCTCTAGCTTCCATCACGATAAAATCTTGATGGGCTGCCTGCAATTTTTTAGCTGCCGCGATACCCGCATAGCCTGCTCCTACAATCAATATGTCCGTACTAATCTCTTTCATGTTTCATCCTTCTATTTTGCCATTTCCAATACAATCTATAAGCTAAAGGCCACTGGGTGAACTTGCTAGAATCACCTTTCTGCTCCCAATTTTTCACCAATTGAAGACAATTCTCAATGGCCCCCTGACTGAGCTCTTCCCTCTTTTTGATATCCTTACTGACTGCCAATACCCTATCTAGTTCCATCCAGCTGTTTTCTTTTTCTTGTTGAAACGGCTGAATGAATGCCAAAATAGAAAAGTAATCGACCAATGCTTTCCGATGAATTTTTTCCCATTGCCACCAATAAGATGCATCCATACGGGCACTAGCCTGCGGGAATACGTCGGTATTCAAGGTAGATGTTCCAAAATAAAAGGGTTTAAAAACCGACAAACAAGGCGCAGATGATCCTGTCAACCAAACACTTGATTGGGCATTTTCCCTCAATTCAGCCACCATACTACCTGTGGTTTGAGAAGGAGTCAATAGTCCTTGTGCATGCAAACAAATATTTCCCATATCTCCTTGGCAGGGCTCGAAATTATCCTTGATTCGGTGGCTTCTCAAAATCCCAAAGGCATCTTGAATGGTAAATTTACCACTTTTTGATACGGGAACTTGAAGTTCACATTGCTGTTTTCGGGAGGCTCCTCGACCTAAAAATGTCATGATGGGCTCTGAAAAGGCCCCTTGAAAATCAAAAGGAACATCCTGTTTCATCCAAGATTTTTGATAGGCGAAGTCTTTGGCCTCCGGATGAATCTGATCAAAATCTGTCCCAAGTGTCAACACATTGGAAATAGCATAAAAAGATTTAATTCGTTTATAGGCCCAAAATGGCCCAGCCGTTTCTACTACATAGGCTGAATGAGGATCAGCTATCAGAAAACTATTACTGTAATACATCCCTTTATCTTGATAACCTCCACAAGCATCTTGACCGTATTTCCCTAAAAGTTCAATGATTATACCTAAAGCCTCTTCTGCTGTTGTAGACTGTTCCAAGGATAAGCGCAATAAGTCCATCCCAGTCAAACCATTGTTTTTCTTCCCCAACTTCATTTTGGTAAACACGGCTTCATTTCCTATAGCCACACCATATTCATTCACTCCCATTTCTGCGCCCCACATGTGAAATGGCTTTGAAAGTATGACTTCATGAACTTGTTCGGGACAATCCACAACAATAAAAGTTGCCTGTACTCGTTTTTGAGGTCGGTTATGTGCTGGAAATCGGGAGATTTGTTGAGCTTCATTAGGCTCTCGATCGGAATTTTTAGCCAAGATGGCATTCCCATGTAAATTCCGATGAGAAGGACTAAAAAAAGTATCACACATGCTTGGAAGGTTTAGAAAGCCAAGAATAATAGTACAAGTATGGAATTTATTTCACGCTTCTCAAAATAAAACCCAATGCTAAAAATCCAAATTACAACACTACATGATAATTCATTCAAAAACCTTAAGTTTGTAATCTATCAAATGCGCTTAAAGCAATGAAATACCTGGTTCTATTTTGCTTGATTTCTTTCAGTATACCAGCTCATAGCACGGTAGCGGACTCAAAAATGGAATTGAGCTATTCGAGCTCTAGTAACAAGAAAGTGGCTAAATATCGAAAAAAGAAAGGTTTTCTTTGGGGACTTTTCAAAAAGAAGAAAAAAGGCTGCGATTGCCCTAAATTATAAAAAAATTATTTTTTCTTGAAGTCTTTAGCTTAAACCAGAATGGGATTTAAAGCTGAGGCTGCATCATTTCCGGGAGCTAGGCCTTGAAACCAACGCTGGCGATCCGCTTCTTGATTGTCATTTTGTGGTTCTATAATTTTTGCATCCGCATCTATAAAAATGATGGTCATCACTTCCCTCATTTTATTCGAATGGTTACCCGGTGCGGCATGTAAAGTCCAACCTTTATGAAAAGTAGCGTCCCCAGCTTTCATGGTTTTTTGAGCCACGATGGGGAAATTATTTTCCTTGACAAACTGCCCAATCATTTGTTCAGACTCATCTGAAATATGCACCAAAGGTAAACTGACATCTTGAGTACCTGAAGCAAAAGTTAACATGCCCATCTCTTCATCGATATCCACCAAAGGCATCCACATGGTAACTGTATTCTTGGTATCCAATGGCCAATAATACTGATCTTGATGCCATGGTGTTAAGCCTCCACCTGGCTCTTTAAATAAAGCTTGATCATGGTAAAGACGAACATGCTGGACACCCAATAAATCAGCTGCTATTTGCGCAAATCGTTTCGCTAAAGTAAATTCCCTGATTTTGGTATCTTCTTCCCACAAATTCATCATTTGCAAAAATGCTTTACCATAGGTATCGCGTTCAGCTAAGGACTTTTGCTTTGCACGAAAATCCTTAGCCCAGCGATTGATTGCTTCCCGATAGGGTTGCAAATCATCGGCACTTAACACGTCTGGTAAAAAGACGTGTCCATTCATATTAAAATAGGTTTTGTCTGTGTTCTTCAGTAAGTAAGCTTGATCAAGCATCTAGCTAAATTTTAGGTCAAAGTTCAGGAAAAAGAATCTGACTATCTACCGTGAAATTTGTAGAAATTAATGCAATTTTACCATTGATTAATATTTACATCCACTATTCTGATAATTTTCAAATAAGATGAAAGCTAGTTTGGAGCATTTGGCAAAAGGAAGCGAAGCTTTGTCCTTCGAAATCAAGGAAGTAAAACAAGCTCGTTTTGATGCCCCATATCATTTCCATCCTGAATTGGAACTTACCTTGATTATTTCAGGAGAAGGGAAACGGTTTATTGGCAACCAAATAAGCGACTTTAGCTCAGGAGATTTAGTTCTTTTAGGATCAAATTTGCCGCATTGCTGGCAAAATCACCGGAAAGATTGGCTAACAGAAGACTTGGAGGAAAATACCGCTCAGGCTTTAGTAATTCATTTTTCTACAGATTTCTTGGGAGAGGCTTTTATGAATAAAAAAGAAAGTTCCGCCATTAAATCTTTGCTAGAGAGAGCCAATTTGGGATTTTCAATTCAAGGAAGCACTCAAGACAAAATTGCTAGGGAGATGTTATTATTAACAGGTTTAGCCCCCTTTCCTCGTTTATTGAATTTTTTACAAATCCTACATACCTTAAGTACTCAAGCAGCTGACCTTCACCCCATTGAATCTAGTGAAAGCAGTTATACATTATCTACGGTGGATTTAGAAAGAATCAATCGAGTATATGCCTATGTCATTGCCAATTATACGCATGAAGTACATTTAGATGAAGTGGCCCATTTAGCCAACATGACTGAAACGGCTTTTTGCCGCTATTTCAAAAAAGTTACCCATAAGACCTTTGTGGAATTAGTTACCGAATTCAGGATTAAACATGCCTGTCAATTGCTTAGAAGTAGCTCCAAACCCATGATTGAGATTTGTTTTGAGAGTGGATTCGGAAATCTGTCTCACTTCAACAAGCAGTTCAAACAATGGATGAAAATGCCACCATTACAATATCGAAAATTGACTTTAGAATGGCATCGGTAAAAGGGAAAAACCTAACGCTGTCAAGGTTTAAAACCTTGCCAGCGTTGGGCAAATTTCACTATTTCCCCCCAATTCCACCTTCAACTACCTGATAAAAAACTGATTATTTTTTCTCTGGGAAAAGCATACTTAAAACAATGCTCACGGTCAAAATCCCAATAATGACACCCAGTGAAGCTAAAGTCCCAAAGCCTATTTGCTCCAAATAATGATGAGCTAACATCTTGACTCCAACAAAACTCAAAAGCACTCCTAATCCCATCGGTAAAAAACGAAAGAGACCCATTAAGTTCGACAAGAAGAAAAATAAGGACCGTAATCCCATGACCGCAAATACGTTGGAAAAGAATACAATGTATGGATCCTTAGAGATGGAAAATATGGCTGGAATTGAATCCACCGCAAATAAAATATCCGTAAAAGCAATAACTACTACTACGACAAAAATGGGCGTAATGTACAATTTGCCCGTTTTCATACGCACAAAAAAGCGTCCAATGACATTCCTTTTGTACACATTAAAATATTTAGATAAAATCTTCACAACAGGATGATGTCCAGGAACCATTTCCTCCTCACTATCTTTTTTAACAATGATGCTTATTCCCGTATATACCAAAAATGCTCCAAACAGATAAATAATCCAATCGAACTTCTGTAATAGTGCTGCTCCCAAAAAGATGAAGATAAGTCGCAACACAATAGCCCCCAACACACCCCAAACTAAAATCTTTTTGTAGTAACGCTTTTGAACCCCGAATGAATTGAAAATCAAAATAAAGACAAAGACATTATCAGCCGACAAAGAGTATTCCACCAAATAACCTGTAATAAACTCCAAGGACATATTTTCCTGAAATACAGCTAGTTGATCTAAATAAGTACCCGTTCCTAATTGGATCTGTTTAGCATATAATTCTTGAACAACTTGCAAACTTGGCACATCATGAATGCCATGAACCATCCCTCCATTGAACCTCAAAAATAGATAAAATAATAGTGCTAAAATTACCCAAGCCCCACTCCAAAAACCCGCCTCTCGAAAAGTTACTTCTGACTGTGGTCCAGTCTTAAAAACACCTAAATCCACCAACATCACCGCCAAGACTCCCACTGAAAACAGAATAAAAAACAAAGTTTCGCTCATAAATATCTAATTTTGCATCAAAGCCCAAAGTTCGTAAATCTTTGGCACACATTTTATGTACGAAGGGAAAAAGGTAATTGTTGTGATGCCTGCCTATAAAGCCGCACTCACACTAGAAAAAACGTATAACGAGATTCCTCACGATTGGGTGGATGATGTCATTCTTGTAGATGACCATAGTCCAGACAATACGGTAGAAGTCGCTAAGCAAATTGGCATTCAACATGTGATTCGCCACGACAAAAACAAGGGTTATGGGGGTAACCAAAAAACCTGTTACACCAAAGCTTTGGAATTGCAGGGTGACATCGTCATCATGCTTCACCCAGATTACCAGTATACTCCATTGCTTTTAAAGGCTATGATAAGTATCATCGGTAACGGTTTATACCCCGTGGTTTTTGCCTCTAGAATCCTAGGAAAAGGTGCTTTGAAAGGTGGTATGCCCATGTATAAATACATTGCCAACCGCATTTTGACCTTGTACCAAAATATCCTCATAGGTCAAAAACTTTCCGAATACCATACTGGCTACCGGGCTTTTTCAAGAGAAGTTTTAGAAGCAGTTCCTTTTCAAGAATGTGACGATGATTTCATTTTCGACAACCAAATGGTGCTCCAATTATTTTGGAAAAAATTTGAAGTGGGTGAAGTCACCTGCCCAACCAAATATTTTGAAGAAGCTTCTTCCATCAATTTCAAACGCAGTTCCATTTATGGTTTTGGCGTATTGTGGTATTCCCTTCGTTACCGCCTAGCCAAGATGGGCTGGACTTGGGACTTAATGGGTAAGTAAGGCTATCATTTTAAATAAAAAATCCCCTGTCAAACCGGCAGGGGATTTTTGTTTAATTTCCTACAAGCGAATGGAAAGACCTACTAAAAAGTTAAATCCTGCCTGAGGATACTGAAAATTTTCAGTAATCACTTTTTGTTCATACACATAACTATACGTGTATCCATTGGATGAATACAAGGTATTGGCTACATTATTTAACAGCAAACTAGCTTGTAAATTTTTTGCCCAACTCGTCTTTATAGGATAAGTCAAACGAATATCCTGAGTCCAATAAGCTTTCAATTTCCTATTTTCATCCGAAGTATTGTCCAAATACTGTTGACCCACATATTTAGTTAACAAGCTCGTTTCCAAACTTTTCCAAATATAGGTCAATTGACTTCCCGCAATGGTCGATGGAGAATATGCGATATCTGTGGTTCCATGATTGACTATTTTCACCCCATAGGTATCATAATCAGAAATACTTTCTACAAAATTCAAGACTTTATTCTGACTCAACGTAAGATTAGCCTGCCAAGTAAAATGATTGGACAAACGATAATTTAAACTGGCTTCTACTCCCATGCGATAACTTTCAGGAACATTCGTTCGAATGGCTTCTCCCACACTATTGACCGCACCAGTCAAGACCAATTGATCTCGGTATTGCATTCGGTACAAATTCAATTGAAATGAATAATTGGATGCTGCTCTCTCAAAACCCAATTCATAATCCGTCAAAAACTCTGATCTTGGAGTTGTGCCTGGATTGTCAATAAAATCTTGTCGACTAGGCTCCTTACTTCCTACAGCCAATGAACCATACATTTTACTTGATTCAGATACTTGATGCGTCAAACCAAATTTGGGATTAAAGAAATCATAGGTCCAGATTTGACTAATATCCTGCATTTTGTCTGCTGTACCTCGCATCGAATAACCCACAGAACGGTACTGTAAGTCCAAATAACTTTGCCACTTAGCCGCCAAAGCATAATTCATTTTGACATACATATTCAAATCTGTTTTTTGTGATCGGCTTTGATACCAACGATGTCCCAAATAAGAATTTGGCATATTATCTCCAGAAATAACTTCCCCAAAATGACGACCTACATAACGGTTCCATGCTCCTCCAAAAATAAATTTGAACCCTTGATTGGCATCATAATTCAAAGCAAAAGTGCTTCCATAAAAATCATTATCCAGCCATTTCCTTCTTACTAAGTTGGTACTTGTTAACAAAACTGATCCTAGATTGATGGGAGCCAAACCGTATTTCGACAAACTGGCGTCAGCTTTATACTCTTCGTAATAACCTCTTCCATAAGTATAATGTCCATTTAAGTCCAAATTCCAATGTGTTCCCAAACTGTGATGTGTTAACAATTGATAATGATCTTGTGCATAATTATCCGTTTGATTGGGATAAGTATAATAATTGTATGTCCTACCGCTTTCTAACAGATTCTTTGCTTCCGCTTCACTCAACCAATTTCGTTCTATGTAAGCATTCATTCCTGCCACATCATTATTTACCCGGCTTTCTGGAGTTCCATACCAGGATTGAAACGTTTTTTCCTTTCCAATAAAATAATTCAATCGAAAAAAGGATTTTTTGCCAAAATAAGCAGCAGATAAATACGCGGATTGCAAATTAGATGATGCTCTGTCTAGGTAACCATTGGAAACCACGCGGGATAATCGACCATCAAGGGTCCATTTTCCAGCCAACAAGCCCGTTCCTAGTTTCAAAGTAGTTTTTAATGTCCCAAATGAGCCTCCAGAAGCATTCAATTCGGCATAAGGTTCTTTTTCAAAACTATTGGTTTGCATATTGACAGATCCTCCAAATGCTCCAGCTCCATTGGTGGACGTTCCTACCCCGCGTTGAATTTGCACGGAGGCAACCGAACTGGCAAAATCGGGCATATTTACCCAATAAGTCCCTTGAGATTCTGAATCATTCACAGGTATTCCATTGATGGTCACATTCACACGAGTAGCATCAGAACCTCGGATACGAATCCCTGTGTATCCAACGCCAGCTCCTGCATCGGATGTAGTCACAATGGAGGGAGTGAAATTGAGCAATACCGGCATATCTTGGCCCAAATTGGACTTAGTCAATTCTTTTGTGCCCACATTGGTATAAGCCATCGCTGAATTTTCATCGGCACGAGTAGCCCTAACAACCACTTCATCATTTAAAAATGAGGATTTCTTCAGCTGAATGGATACGGATTTCTCGGTAGCATGTAATACCCTGGTTTGGGTTTCAAATCCAACAAAATGAATCGAAATGCTCACCGAAGATTGCGTGCTGGTTAACACAAAATGTCCCTTACTGTCGGTAACGGTACCTCGTTGACTATCTTTTAGCTGAATACTAGCCCCCCATAGAGCTTGGGAGTTTTCCTGGTCTACGACCGTCCCTTCCCAACGGAAGGTTTTCTGCGCCCAAACTGGCACAGCCATCATGGCAATTACTGCAATAAGAAAAAATTGTGTCGTTATCTTTTTCATTTTTGAAAAGTTTAACAACAGGTAAAGGAGTCAAATCCTGTCTGATTTAACATGCTAACCCTTACATCGATGATTTTTTTGAGTTTTCAGCGCTAAAAACTCGACAAAATCCCTTCGCCGGTACTAACCGTATCAGGTTCAATGGGTATAATCTCAGCCCAAAAATTTGGGCACCCCTTTTTGTGGATGCACAAAGATACAAAAATTCCTACCTTTGCAAGCCCTAAGAAAAAATTGGCTGCCCTGATTTGGTAGATTATGATTGTAAAAGATTTTATTGCTCACTACCAACACGATGGAATTATTCAAACTCTTTCCTCGCAGATTCATCATGCCCCGAAAGGAAGTAAATTTCATATAAAAGGCTTATATGGCTCTCTGGACGCCATCATCATGGCGGCCACCAAACAAGAAAAAAGGCCTTATCTACTGATTTGCGAAGAAAAAGAGGAGGCCCATTACTTGCTCAATGACCTACAAGCATTGGTAGGAGATGCTGAAGTTTTACTATTTCCTATGTCCCATAAAAAACCCTATGAATGGGAAGAAATAGATAATGCCAATGTATTGATGCGCGCTGAAGTGCTCAATGTGCTCAGTAATTTACCCAGTAAAGACATCTATATTGTCACCTATCCAGAAGCATTAAGTGAAAAAGTAATCAATCGAAAATCACTGGTTAAAAATACACTTTCCATCCACGTGGGTGATAAAATTGACCCAAATTTTGTAGCAGAAACGCTGAATGAGTATGATTTTGAGCGGACCGATTTTGTCTATGAAGCAGGTCAATATTCCGTTCGGGGAGGAATTTTAGATGTATTTTCTTATGCGACAGAATTCCCCTATCGACTAGATTTTTTTGGTAATGAAGTAGATAGTATTCGAACCTTCCATCCGGAAACACAACTTTCCATTCAGTCCGTTTCAGCCATGCACCTCATCCCAGATGTGCAAACCAAGCTCATTCAAGAAAGTAGAGAAAGTTTTTTGAGTTTCTTCCCAGAAAACAGCATCCTTTGGATAAAAGACCAAGATATGCTCTTGGAAATTATTCAAAACTACTTCCAAAAAACACATGATGCTTTTGAAGAACTGAAAAGTCGAGGGAGTGACATTCAAATCATGTCTGATCCTTCCGAACGCTGGGAAAATAAAAAAGACTTTTTGAAATCCCTGAACCAATTTACCCAAGTCGAATACGGAAAAAGGAACCACTTAAAAAATGCGGATACCATCACCTATGCTTCCAAAAACCCAGGGGCATTTCATAAGGATTTCGAACGATTAGCCGGAGCTTTGCTCGATAATCAAACTCAAGGCTATCAAAATATCATTTGCTCGGAATCTTCCCGTCAATTGGAACGATTGGAAGTAATTTTCAATGAATTAAATACGTCGATTCAATTCAAAAACCTGCAGATTACTTTGCGCGAAGGTTTCATTGATGAGCAAACGAAAATAGCATTTTACCCAGACCATCAACTATTTGACCGATTCCATCGGTTTAAAGAAAAAAATAAATTTTCTAAGAATAAAGCGCTGACCTTAAAGGAATTGCGAAGCCTGCAAGTGGGCGATTTTGTTACCCATATTGATTACGGAATTGGTCGTTTTGCTGGATTAAACCTGATTGACACTTCCAATGGAGAACAGGAAGTCATTCGTCTGATTTATCGAGATGATGATGTGCTTTCAGTTTCCATTCATGCTTTACACAAAATTTCTAAATATTCAGGTAAGGAAGGAGCACCTCCTAGTATGTCGAAACTAGGTTCTCCGGATTGGGACAATAAAAAGTCGAGAGTCAAAAAACAGGTAAAAGACATTGCCAAGGAATTGATTTCCTTATATGCCAAACGTAAATCTGCCCCTGGTTTTTCATTTTCACCAGACACCTATTTGCAAGCCGAATTAGAATCTTCCTTTTTGTATGAAGATACTCCAGACCAAGCCAAAGCTACGCAAGATGTCAAAGCCGACATGGAAAAACCCCACCCCATGGATCGTTTGGTTTGTGGAGATGTAGGCTTTGGTAAGACGGAAATAGCTATTAGGGCTGCTTTCAAAGCCGTAGCAGATTCCAAGCAAGTAGCTGTTCTAGTCCCTACTACGGTTTTGGCAATGCAGCATTTTAGAACCTTTCATGACCGCTTAGCCGCATTTCCATGTAAAGTAGAATATATCAATCGATTTAAGTCGCCCAAACAAATTAAAGAAACGTTAGATCGCGTAGCTAAAGGTGTGACCGACATTTTGATAGGAACCCATCGATTGGTCAACAAAGATGTTGTTTTCAAAAATTTGGGACTGATGATTATTGATGAGGAACAAAAATTTGGGGTGAAGGTCAAAGACCGCTTGAAAGAAATGCGCGTAAACGTAGATGTATTGACCTTAACTGCTACACCTATTCCTAGAACCTTGCACTTTTCGCTCATGGGGGCCCGGGATTTATCCATCATAGCGACCCCTCCACCCAACCGCCAGCCGGTAGAAACCAAATTGGTCGTATTGAACGATGAATTGTTAAGGGATGGCATTAGAGAAGAGCTTTCCAGAAACGGTCAGGTCTTTGTAGTCTATAACCGAATTGGAGAACTTGAAAGTATCGCTAATCGAATTTTACGTTTGGTCCCTGATGCCAAAATTGCCGTGGCACATGGACAAATGGATGGTGATAAATTAGAAAAAATCATGCTGGGGTTCATTGAGGGGCATTATGACGTTTTAGTGGCCACGAATATCATTGAATCTGGCTTGGATATCCCAAATGCGAATACCATTTTTATCATCAATGCCAATAATTTTGGCTTATCTGATTTACATCAAATGCGGGGACGTGTGGGAAGATCCAACAAGAAGGCATATTGTTATTTAGTCACTCCATCCTTGGCTAATTTGACGAGTGATGCGCGTAAAAGATTAAGTGCATTGGAGGAATTTTCCGACCTTGGAGATGGGATAAAAGTAGCCATGCGCGATTTAGATATTCGTGGAGCAGGAAATTTATTAGGAGCTGAACAAAGCGGATTTATCAATGATTTAGGCTATGATATGTACCACAAAATCCTAGATGAAGCTGTGCAGGAATTGAAAGAAAATGAATTTAAAGCCTTGTTTGAAGCTGATTTACATGAAGTAGCTGAAACATTGAAAGTGGATTGCCAAATTGAGACAGACTTACGTGTTTTAATCCCTGATACCTATGTGCAAAGTATATCAGAGCGTTTAGCTTTATATACCCGATTGGATGAAATTGATCATGAAGAAGATCTAAATAAATTCATTCAAGAAATTGAGGATCGCTTCGGCAAATTGCCTCAAGAAGTGAGCGACATGATTGAACTAGTGAAATGTCGTTGGAAAGCACAAGTTTTAGGAATTGAAAAAATACTGTTAAAAAACAATATCCTTAAGCTTCATTTCGTTTCATCTGAGACGCATCAAAAACATGCTAGTTCCATTGTTTTGAAGGTAATCAACTTTGTCAATGCTCGAAAAGGACAGTGTCAATTGAGAGAAAAAGCAAACAAATTGATTCTTCAAGTAGACCGAATCAGTAGTATTGAAGAATTAAATACTATTTTAGTGGATATTTTAGGCTAGTTTTGAGCTTATTAATTGAATTTTATACCTTTGCTTTTCAAATTCTTACGATAAAAGATATCAATGATTGCTAAATTGAAAATTGTAATGGGGATTTGTGCTAGTGTATTTCTCTTGACATCATGTCCAAGTGGAATCAAATCTGGCGTAAAACCTAGCAGTGTAAATATCGGTTCAAAATCCTCTGCTACAGGCATTTCCTACAACCAAAAGGGTGGGTTTCAAGTAGATAAAAAATTCAGTGGCCAATTAACTGGCCCAAATTTGGTATTTATTGAAGGTGGCCGTTTCACCATGGGCTCTTTGGAAGAGGATGTATTGGGCATGCATGACAACGTGGAAAGAACCGTTTCTGTACAATCTTTTTACATGGATGAAACAGAAATTGCCAATGTGCATTATTTAGAATATTTATATTCGGTCCAAAAAGACTCCACTCAAGATTTTTACGAATCAGCTTTACCTGATACTACTGTTTGGAAAAACGATTTAGCATTTAATGACCCCTATGTGGAGCAATATTTGCGTTTCCCAGGCTTCCGTATGTATCCAGTAGTTGGAATCTCTTGGAAACAAGTAAATGACTATTGTGTATGGAGAACTGCAGTTGTTAATCAACAATTAGCTGGTAGTGATAAAGTCAAAGAAAAGAAACCTAAAAAAGGTGCTGCAACCTCAGGAACTGCTGCTACTGCAGCCACTACGAGAACGAACACCACAGCACGTTTAACGATTGAATCAGGTAGAGTGCTGCCTTCCTATCGTCTTCCCACAGAAGCAGAATGGGAATATGCAGCAAAGGCTATGATTGGTACGCAGCAAGAAGATGAAAACCAAATCAACCAACGTATTTATCCTTGGGATGGTCCTTCTTTACGCCAATCGCAAGGAAAAGCGAGAGGAACCATGTTGGCTAACTTCAAGCGTGGACGTGGTGACTATGCGGGTATCGCAGGTAAATCGAATGACGGTGCTATTATCACGACAGAAGTTTACAAGTACCCACCGAATGATTTTGGTTTATACCAAATGGCAGGTAACGTAAATGAGTGGGTACAAGATTTATATCGTCCACTTTCATTTCAAGATTTCAACGATTTGAACCCTGTTCGTAGAAATGAAAAATTAGATAAGGCTAGTCGCTACGACAGCAAAAACAATAACTCATTAATTGATAATAAGGTACGCGTTTACAAAGGTGGATCTTGGTCAGATGTGGCTTATTGGTTAGCGCCAGGTACTCGTCGTTATTTGGATGAAGATTCAGCAACGGCTACCATCGGATTCCGTTGCGCTATGATTTCCGCAGGAACAAACAAATAACATTTTCCCTTTTATTGTAAAGCCGCCAGAGCTAAAAAAGACACTTGTCTAGCTCCGGCGGTTTTTATTTTTTGACCTAATGCCAGCATCGTGGCCCCCGTTGTCAAGGTATCATCAACAATTAATACATGTTTACCTTGAATGATCGATGGATCAGCTACCTGAAATACATCTTCCAAAACATGAAATCGTTCTTGTCGATTTTGATGAATCAAGGTTTGACTATTCTTGATTCTCTCTACCCCACCCATTAAGATTGGAATATGGGTACTTAACGATATTCCTTCGGCTATGCAATGCGCTTGATTATATCCTCTTTCAAGCGTTCTTTGTTGGTGCATGGGAATAGGAAGAATCAACTCGTAAGGTTGGGGCCAATTGTACTTATTTAATTCAGCGCCACACCAAATTCCTAGAAATCGGCCTAAATCTTGGGCTCCTTTGTATTTAATTTGATGCATTAGGTGCTGAACGCGCCCTCCTTCAGAAAATAAAAAGAAACAATGTGCATCCTGATATTCCATCCATCCATCGAATTTTAGACTGAGCCAATTGGGCTTTGGAAGGAATAAACCAGGTCTTGGGAGCTCCAATCGACACCGGGTACAAAGTAAATCCTCGGATTCTAATAAGGTCTTGGAACACGCAAAACAAACTTCCGGATAAAGCAATTGTAAAATGCGCTTAAACATTTGAAAAAAGTTTTGTATTTAATTAAGATTCAGTAATTTTGCACCCCTAAATAAGAACCTAAAGTTTACATCCTAAAACCATGTAGTTCAAGTTCTTGATAATCTTAGAGAAGAGTAAAAACACTTATATCATAATTAACCTTTAAAAATGGCACGCGATTTAAAATTCACTAGAAACATCGGTATTGCTGCGCACATTGACGCTGGTAAAACCACCACGACGGAACGTATCCTGTATTACGCAGGTGTGAGTCACAAAATTGGTGAGGTACACGATGGTGCGGCAACCATGGACTGGATGGAGCAAGAGCAGGAGCGTGGAATCACGATCACTTCTGCTGCAACTACTGTAAGCTGGAAATACCGTAACGAAGATTACCATGTTAACATCATTGATACACCAGGTCACGTTGACTTTACTGTAGAGGTAAACCGTTCCCTACGTGTGTTAGATGGCCTAGTATTCTTGTTTTCTGCGGTAGATGGTGTAGAGCCACAGTCAGAAACTAACTGGCGTTTAGCTGATAATTACAACGTTGCTCGTATTGGTTTCGTTAATAAAATGGACCGTTCTGGTGCTGATTTCTTAAACGTGTGTAAACAAGTGAAAGAAATGTTAGGCAGCTACGCAGTACCATTGCAATTGCCTATCGGTGCTGAAGAGCATTTCGAAGGAGTAGTTGACTTGGTTAACTTCCGTGGTATCAAGTGGAACGAGGCTGATAAAGGTATGACATTCACTGAGGTACCTATTCCAGATGATATGCTAGAAGAGGCGACTGAATACCGTGAGAAATTATTAGAAGCAGTAGCTGAGTTTGATGAGACTTTGATGGAGAAATATTTCGAAGATCCTAACTCAATCACAGAAGATGAAATTTTGGCTGCTTTACGTGCTGCCACTATTTCCATGAAAATTGTTCCCATGGTTTGTGGTTCTTCTTTCAAAAACAAAGGAGTTCAAACCATGTTAGATTACGTAATGGCTATTTTGCCTTCACCAATGGACAAAGAAGGTGTAAAAGGAACTGACCCAAATACCGGTTTAGAAACCCTTAGAAAACCATCTGAATCAGAGCCATTTGCGGCTTTAGCATTTAAAATTGCTACTGACCCTTACGTAGGTCGTTTATGCTTTATTCGTGCTTACTCTGGTGGATTAGATTCAGGTTCTTACGTATTGAACAACCGTTCAGGAAATAAGGAGCGTATCTCTCGTATCTTCCAAATGCACGCTAACAAGCAAAATTCGATTGAGCGCTTAGGTGCGGGAGATATTGGTGCAGTAGTTGGATTTAAAGACATCAAAACGGGAGATACGTTATCTGACGAAAAACACCCAATCGTTTTAGAGGCAATGGATTTCCCTGAGCCAGTAATTGGTTACGCTATTGAGCCTAAGAAAACAGCTGATGCTGATAACTTCTCAAAAGCCATCACTAAATTGATCGAAGAAGATCCAACATTACAAGTAGAATCAAACGAAGAGACTGGTCAAACCATCATCAAAGGAATGGGTGAACTTCACTTAGAGATTATCATCGATCGCATGCGACGTGAATTCAAAGTAGAAGTTAACCAAGGAGCTCCACAAGTGGCATATAAGGAGTCATTAACTAAGACAACTGAGCACCGTGAAGTATACAAAAAACAATCAGGTGGTCGAGGTAAATTTGCTGATATCGTATTTGAAATCGGACCAAGAGAAGACGACAAACCAGGTTTAGAATTTGTGAACAATATCGTGGGTGGTGTTATTCCTCGTGAATTTATCCCTGCAGTTCAAAAAGGTTTCGACGAGGCTATGAAAACAGGTGCTTTAGCGGGTTATCCAATGGATTCCATGAGAGTACGTTTGTTCCACGGTTCTTACCATGATGTCGATTCAGATTCATTATCATTTGAATTAGCCGCTCGTATGGGTTACAAAGAAGCAGCAAAAAGTGCGGGGGCTAAATTAATGGAACCTATCATGGCTGTTGACGTAGTTACTCCAGATGAGTATACAGGACCTATCACAGGTGACTTAAACCGTCGTCGTGGTATCATGAAAGGTATGGATTCTCGTCAAGGTGCAGTTATCTTAAAAGCGGATGTACCTTTATCTGAATTATTCGGATATGTTACGGATTTACGTACTATGTCTTCTGGACGTGCTACTGCATCATTAACTTTCTCTCATTATGAATTTGTTCCGCAAAACATTGCTGACGAAGTCGTTAAGAAAGCGAAAGGATTGTAATATCCAAGCAATATATGAATGGAAAGCCCTCGAAAATCGGGGGCTTTTTTTTATTGCCCAAACATACGCCTTCCTGCCTCAATTAATTATATTTAAGTCAAAAATCTAGGCATGACAAGTAACAAAGCGGAGATATTAACTTTCCATTCCACACAAGATTGGCGGGAATGGCTGGAAAAACACCATGCCAATTCCCCAACTATATGTCTTCAATTATCCAAATTAAAAGCCCCCGAGCAAACCATTTCTTACAAGGAAGCTTTAGATGAAGCTCTTTGTTTTGGATGGATTGACAGCCAAAAACTCCCAATGGATGACCATTATTGGTTGCAAAAATTCAGTCAACGTAAACCTAAAAGCATCTGGTCCAAAATCAATATTCAGCATATTGAGCGATTGACTCAAGCAGGCAAAATGATGCCAGCCGGCTTACAAGCAGTACATGAAGCCAAAAAAGATGGTCGGTGGGAGCAAGCTTATGCTGCTCAAAGTGAAATGATTATTCCTGAAGATTTCCTAGTTGAACTGAGAAAGAACAAACCTGCAGAATTCTTTTTTCAATCCCTCAATCGAACGAATTTATTCGCCATCTACTTCAGACTTCAGTCGGCAAAAAAACCAGAAACCAGAAAAAAGAGAATGGAACAAATCCTTGAAAAACTGGCTAATGGAGAAAAATTCCATTAATCCACCCAACGCTGTCAAGGTTTGAAACCTTGACAGCGTTAGGCAAAACTACCTCATTTTTCCCTTTTCCCCCTCGAAAAAACTGATAATTCATCCCCGTTAAACAAAATATCGTTTAAGTGATTGAACGGGTTTTTCAAATAATTGATAAGAGATAAAACTGAAGGTAAACAATACCACTATCCCGTAAATATGGAATGGATCATTGATCGAAATGTGAAGTCGATTCATCAGCTGATAAAACAAATCAGGAATTAGCATATGGTACAAGTACAGGCCATAACTAACCTTTCCTATTTCTCTCAACGGTCGTATCGATAAAACCCGAGCCAAGAAACCCAATTGCAATGCTCCCAAAATCAAACCTGCTGAAAGTATGGATGTAAAAGTTCGAAAGAACAACTGCTTTCCAAGATTAATATCAGACATTAACAGGGTAGTTATTAAAAATCCGATGGCCGCCACGGGTATAATCCATTTGGCCAAAGATCTTACTTGTTCTTCTCTTCCCTCTCTTATATAATAGGCTAATAATCCGCCCCAGGCAAATGTATCCACACAAGTAATCATGTATACTCCAATACCTGCATATTGATGAATCAAAACAAACCTAGCAACTAATCCTAGTATAGTAGTGGCCCAAAGAAGCGACAATAAGCTCTTCTTAGAACTTATCCCCAAAATCAGTATGGGCCAAATGATGTAAAATTGCTCTTCAACGGAAAGTGACCAATAAGGCGAGAGCATATCTGACCAATTTTGACTTTGTTCTAACCAATGATTATACAAATACGACCAATAATAGCCTGGATGATTATAAAAATCACTGACGATTTGGAGACCTAATGGTTTTAAGACAAGTAATGAGGTCAAAACGGCATAGTAAATAGGAAAGATTCGTAAAGCTCTACGAGCTACAAAATTGCCAAATGATTTAGCGAAGGAATGGCTTTCTCTTTGACTCAGTAATATGGAAGTAATCAAATATCCACTTAATACAAAAAACAATGTAACACCCACTGGACCATTGGGAATGGTATTTATCCAATGGTTCGTGGGAAACCAATGAAAAATCAATACTAATAATATTGCTATGGCCCTAATGCCATCCAAAGCAGGTATGTATTTCATCAAGTAAATCTACAGCTAACAAAGCTAAAACATATTGAGCAATAAACCTCTTATCCTTCCTAGAGCTGCTTTATCCACGATGCGTATCTTTTGTAGAAAAGTGAAACTTCTTTCAGGTATTGGATGTATTTTTAAGATATTTTATTCCTGAGATTATGACCAAAATTATTGAAACAAGAAATATTTCCAAACGCTATGTGATGGGAGAAGAGGTAATTGATGCCTTAAAAAACATTAGTATTTCAGTGAATAAAGGTGAATATGTCGCATTTATGGGTCCATCTGGTTCTGGCAAATCCACTTTGATGAATATTGTTGGTTGTTTGGATACACCTAGTACGGGCAAGTATATTTTAAATGGTCATGATGTCAGTGAAATGTCGGAGAATGAATTAGCTGCTGTTCGTAATAAAGAAATCGGTTTCGTATTTCAAACATTCAACTTATTACCTCGACAATCCGCCTTAGATAATGTGGCTCTTCCCTTGATTTATGCAGGCTATTCCAAAAAAGAAAGAAATGAAATTGCCATGGAAACACTTAGAGGAGTGGGGCTTGACAATCGGGCTAGCCACAAACCTAATGAGTTATCTGGAGGGCAAAGACAACGTGTAGCCATAGCCAGAGCCTTGGTCAATGATCCCTCTATTTTACTTGCGGATGAGCCAACAGGTAATTTGGATACAAAAACCTCCTATGAGATTATGGATCTTTTTGATCAGCTTCACAAAAAAGGAAATACCATTGTGATGGTTACCCACGAGGATGACATTGCTCAATATGCTCACCGAATTATCCGTTTAAGAGATGGACTTATCGAGTCTGATACCATCAATCAAAACGTAAGAAAAGTAATCAAGTAATTGATTCTACCTTAAACTTTAAGCCCTAAAATTAGAGATCATTCTAATTTTAGGGCTTTTTTTGTTATATATCAAGTGTTTTTCTTGAGAAAGCGCAAGAAATTAAATTCCAGAACAGCTTTACATCCTTCATAATTGGCTATCTACCAATGGATTTATATCTTTGGAGCGTTCTAAATGTATACACCCCCTTGAAGATATTGAATTCTTCATTGCTGAATCCCTCTCTAACTCTTTGCAAATCCATCCAGATTTCCAAAGTAAAAGAGTCCGTCTGCATTTATATCACTCTAATCATTTTATTCAATACCCTCTTTTTATGACCACTTTAGCAAGCTTAGAAGCTTACCTTAAAACATTTAATCTTCTGAACCCTTCCGAAACGAAGCAATTAGCCGGATATTTTAAACCTGCAGTTTTTCAAAAGAATCAAATCATCATTGCTGAAGGAGAAATCAACAGCAAATTTTATTTTCTAGCCTCTGGTCTATTGCGGGAATATTCGTGGGTTGACCAATTAGACATGCCCGAACCTATTTCAAGATGGTTCACCTTACCCGGTAAATTTGGCATCTCAGCTGAAAGCTTTTTCCATGAAAGACCTAGTGAAATAACCTTAGATGCGCTTAAAAAATCAGAGGTATTCTACATGGAAAAGGAAGATTTAGAAAGAGCGTATATTGAAATCCCTCATTCCAACACTATTTGTAGAATTATTCTTCAAGAAACACTCGTTCAACATGAACGAATCACCTCCTTTTTACATATTAGAAATACCCAAATAAGGTATGAAGCATTTCGCAAAGCATTTAAGGATATGGATGAGCAGGTGCCCGATAAGTACAAAGCCTCCTTCCTCAATATGAGCCCATCTGAATTAAGTCGAGTACGACGAAAAATCATGGAAAATGGGTCGCTTATCGACTAATACTTGCGTTATCTCAACTTTATTTATTGATTTTTCGCAAGAATATTTCAAATAATATTTTTGACATTTGTAGTGTGATAATCGAAAAAATCTCCCATTTTTTTTGGAAAATTTGATCGTTATCGGTTAACAAGAGAAAAATATTGCAATCTGTGTTCTAAAACTATTCGTTAAAAATGGAAGTGCAATCGGCCAATTTTTTAACCTTTTTCGAATCAAATTTATTTACTTCTGTTTCGAAAATGATTTGTCACCTTATCGCTCTCGTTAACCACCTAATCACTAATAATTTCTAATATACAACGGAGGAGCCTAAAAACTCCTCTCTTGTAAAACACATGACCGACCCTTTATCATCTTATACCAACGATTTTACATCTAACCACTAGTACCCTAAAACAAAAGAGCTGCCCTTTCGGAGCAGCTCTTTCTATTTCAAAGAATTCAAACCTCTTATTTTTTCTTCTCTTTAACACGAGCAGCTTTACCTTGCTTACCTCTCATGTAGTATAAACGAGCTCTACGTACTTTACCACGACGTAATACTTCAATTTTGTCAATGTTGGGAGACAAGATTGGGAAAATACGCTCAACACCAATTCCATTAGAAATCTTACGAACCGTAAATGACTCACCAGCACCAGAATTCTTGCGTTGAATTACCAATCCTTGGAAAACCTGGATACGCTCCTTGTTACCTTCACGAATCTTAACGTGAACATTAATGGTATCTCCTGCTGCAAATTCAGGATGATCTGCTCTACGAGCTGCATTTTCTGCTTCAACTAATTTAATTAAATCACTCATCTTAATTTATTTGTTCAAACTTTGGTGATTATCAGTGCTTAGCGGTCCAATCGTACATAAGCCTCACTGATTTGGGTTGCAAAGATAGAAAAATTATTTTTTCTAAAAAACTGTTAGTCAAAAAATTGTAAATTATTTAAGCCCTTTAATCCCCCGAACAAAGGTCACTATATCCTCTCTTAAATGACTCGAATGAGCCAACAACTTCACAAAAGCACTACCAATTATAGCCCCCGAGGCCGAAGCCGAAGCTTTCAAAAAGCTCTCCCTATCCGAAATTCCAAATCCAATCAATCGGGGATTTTTCAAGTTCATTTGATTGATTCTTTCAAAATATAATTCTTGCTCTGAACTAATACCTGTTTTAGCACCTGTCGTACTAGCCGATGAAACCATATAAATAAAGCCTTGACTGACCGAATCAATCCGACGAATACGCTCATCTGCCGTTTGGGGTGTAATCAAAAAGATATTATACAAACCATATCGCTCAAAAATTTCTTGATATTCCGACTCATATTCAGCCATAGGCAAATCTGGTAAAATCAAGCCATCAACTCCTACTTCCTGGCATTTTTGACAAAATCTCTCCACCCCAAATTGTAAAACAGGGTTGATATATCCCATCAACAATACCGGAACTTGAACTTTGACTCTCAAATCTTTCAATTGCTCAAATAAATGAGCCACTGTCATTCCCTGATCCAGGGAAACCTGATTCGACTGCTGTATGGTTTCTCCATCCGCCACTGGATCAGAATAGGGCATTCCAATCTCAATGATATCTGCTCCTCCTTCTTGAAGAGCCTCCAATACGGTCATCGTATCTCCCAAATGCGGAAAACCTGCCGTAGCATATACATTTAATATAGGGCCTTTCGCCGATTCAAAAACTGCTGAAATTCGATTCATCTAAACTAAATTTAATCTTTGTTGGTATGTAGCCAAATCCTTATCACCTCTTCCTGACAAATTAATAACCACGATTTCAGTAGACTTTGCCTGCAATTTAGGTAATACCGCTAAGGCATGAGCTGACTCCAATGCTGGGATAATCCCTTCTAATTGACTTAGTTCCAAAGCCGAAGCCAAGGCCTCCTCATCAGTGATATCGTAAAAATGAGCCCTCCCCGTTTTAAATAAATGAGCGTGCATTGGGCCTATTCCCGGATAGTCCAATCCTGCCGAAATAGAATAAGGTTCTATCACTTGTCCATCCTCTGTTTGCATTAACAAACTCTTACTGCCATGCAATACACCCGACTTACCTAGAAAAGTAGTCGCAGCAGAATGTCCAGAAGTTATCCCCTGTCCTGCTGCCTCCGCGGCCACCAGCTGGGTTCTTGCTTCATCTAAATAATGATAAAAAGCTCCGGCTGCATTTGAACCTCCTCCAACACATGCCAACACATAATCGGGGTAATTTCTACCTACTTTTTCCGTCAATTGAGCCTTTATTTCTTCTGAAATCACCGATTGAAATCTTGCTACCATATCCGGATAAGGATGAGGCCCCACCACAGAACCAATGATATAGTGCGTATCAACGGGATGATTAATCCAATGGCGCATGGCCTCATTGGTAGCATCTTTCAAGGTCTTAGAACCTGATTCTGCTGCCACTACTTGTGCCCCTAACATTCTCATTCTCGCCACATTAGGCGCCTGACGTTCAATATCGATAGCACCCATATAAACAATACATTCCAAGCCCATCAAGGCACAAACGGTGGCAGTAGCTACACCATGCTGACCCGCACCTGTCTCTGCCACAATCTTATTTTTACCCAATTTCTTGGCTACTAAAATCTGCCCGATGGTATTATTTACTTTGTGTGCACCTGTATGACAAAGATCCTCTCTTTTCAAATACACCTGAGTTTGATATTTCTCTGATAATCGCTTTGCCTCAAACAAAGGTGTGGGTCTTCCCACAAAATCCCTTAATAAATCATGAAACTCTTTTTGAAAAGAAGGATCCTTGATGATATCAAGATAATGAGTTCTAAGCTCCTCCACATTAGGATAAAGCATCTCGGGAATAAATGCCCCACCAAATTCCCCATAATAACCTTTGTCGTCTACTTGATAAGTAAGTGCCATAACGCTAATTTTCTGCTAATATTTCCGAAATTTCCCGTACTTCTTGTACATCTTTCAACCCAGCCTTGATTTCCACTTTGCTATTAAAATCAAGCGCATAAATTGGATATTTTTTACTTAATTCAATTGCCTCCACTACATTCTCTTTGCTTAAACCGCCTGCCAAAATAAAAGGCTTTCCAACTGTATATGCGGCTAATATATCCCAATCAAATCGCTGCCCCGTTCCACCTGTTTGCTTTCCTTTTTTGGTATCAAATAAATAAAAATCAGGCGCTAAACCCAACCCTTCCACATCCTGTTTATCTGCCACCGAAATGGCTTTTATCACAGTTAATCCTGCTTTTTTCAGTGCCAAAATCTCTTCATCTTTTTCTTCGCCATGCAACTGAACCCAAGTAAATCCCGCTCTCTGTGATAAATCAATAATGCTGGTAACGGCTCGATTCACAAATACCCCCACAGCGATGGTTTTACCCAATACTGCTTGAGGTATCACAAAATCCTCTCCCACATACCTGGGTGAAGCTTCTGCCCAAATAAACCCCATATAGTCCGGCTTGGCCTTGGCCACTTCCTGGATATTATCCATTTCTCGCATGCCGCAAACCTTCCATTTCATCTTAACCTTGATTTAAAAAATCCAACAAAGCCTTGCCTGGAGCTTCCGTTTTCATAAAACTTTCTCCAATCAAAAAGCCTTTATATCCATATCCTCGTAATTCTTGAATTATGTTGGGACCTGAAATACAACTTTCAGATACTTTAATACAAGTAGCTGGTATTTTTTCTGCCAAACGCTTCGATGCTTCCACATTCTGCTCCGCGAAATTCTTCAGATTACGGTTATTCACTCCCACTACAGAAATATGCTCACCTAAACTCCGATTCAACTCTGCTTCATCATGCACTTCCAGCAATGTTTCCATGCCCAATGATCGTGCCAGCGTTCCTAACTGTTTTATTTCCTGAGGACTTAATGCCGCCGCTATCAACAAAATCACATCAGCACCCATAGCCTTTGCCTCCACAATTTGGTATTCATCTACCATAAAGTCTTTGCGCAGAATAGGAGTATGGGGATTAGCCCGACGAGCCTTTTCAAAGTCCTGATCCGTTCCTCCAAAAAAGGGGGTATCCGTTAATACCGACAAACATGCAGCACCAGCAGCAGCATAGGCTTGGGTCACTTCTTCTACCGTTAAACGATCATTGATCACTCCCTTTGAAGGCGATTTTCTCTTAAATTCAGCAATAATTCCCGTTGACGCAGGCTGCGTTAAAGACATTGATAAGGAATGGCAATTCCGCGCAAAAAATCCCGTTTTCTCCAATGCATTCATGGAAATGTGTGATTTCCTTTCCGCAACTTCTTTCCTTTTGGAATCTAAAATTGTAGCTAAAATACTCATCTTAATCCATGATAAATTTCTTGAAAACCTGAAAAGCTCTACCACTTTCCAAAGACTCTTTGGCCATTAAATAACCATCTGACAAATTACTTACCTTTTCTGCAACGAGCAAAGCCGCTCCCGCATTGGCCAAAACCACTTGGGTTTGAGCAGGTGTACCTTGTCTTTGTAATATCTTATATAACATATCGGCAGACTGCTCTACATTGGCGCCTCCGCTTAAATCTTGAGATTGAAACGTTTCGCAACCAAAATCACCTGGGAAATATCGAGTTTCCCCTACTTTGGTAGTCAATAAAAATGAACTCGTTAAAGAAATTTCATCATATCCATCTTCTCCAAAAACGATTCCAAATTTCTTACTTCCAGATGCATAAAATTGCACAAACAAGTCATATACTTCTTTGGCATAGACCCCAGTTAATTGCTTACTAACCAAAGCAGGATTCATCAAAGGGCCTAATAGGTTGAAAAAGGTTTTCATCCCTAATTCCTTACGAATAGGACCTACATGGCGCATGGCTGGATGAAATAATGGAGCATGTAAAAAACAAATGCCCGAAGATTCCATTTTACGCTTTAAATAGCTGGGGTCATTACTGAACTTCACCCCTAAAAACTCCAATACGGTAGAAGAACCAACGGCCGAAGAAACACCATGATTGCCATGTTTCGCGATCTTTTGTCCAGCACCTACCACCACAAAAGATGAAGTGGTACTGACATTAAAGGTATCTTTCCCGTCGCCACCCGTGCCACATACATCCATGGCATCAAACTCCGTCAGGTCAATGGTTACTGCCAATTCCATCATGGCGGAAACAAATCCCTTTAATTCTTGAACTTGAATAGGTGTATACCAATAACTGACTAAAAATGCAGCAATTTGACTAGGATTGATTCCTCCTTGACCCATGCGCAACAATACATCTTTTGCCTCTACTTCGGTTAAAGAATACCCTTGAACTCGCTTACTTAATATATCTTTCATGTTTTATTGAATCCAATTTTTAATCATTTGCAATCCATGTTGCGTTAAATAGGCCTCTGGATGAAATTGCACTCCACGCACATCGTACCTCTGATGAGCCTCCGCCATCACATATCCTTTATCATCCACTGCCGTAATTTTTAAATCAGAAGGCATGCTTTCTGGGATAACCGTCCATGAATGGTAGCGGCAAACCTCGAATCGAGCCGGTATTCCTTGAAATAATCTTTCTGTAGGATCAATAACGACACATTCGGTAGTTACTCCGTGCAAGACCTCCCCCATATTTTGCAATTTCGAACCAAAAGATTCCGCTATGGCTTGATGTCCCAAACATACCCCTAAAATACGCTTGCTAGAAGCATACTCCTTCAATAAATCCAACATAATACCCGCTTCTGAGGGAATTCCCGGACCAGGTGAAAGTAAAATATGATCATATGCCTTTACTTCTTCTAAGGCTATTTTATCATTTCTAAACACATCCACCTCTGCCCCAATCTCTTTCAATAAGTATACCAAATTGTATACGAATGAATCATAGTTATCTATTACTAATACTTTCATGGCTTCTTATGCTAAATTTTCAGCTACATCCAAGGCCTTTTTCAGCGCAGCTAATTTGTTATGTATCTCTTGCATTTCACTGGCTACTACGGATTTAGCCACAACACCCATCCCTGCTTGATAAAACAAGGTATTTCCTTTACTCAAAAAGGTTCGAATAGCGATGGCATGATTAAAATTGCCTTCAAAATCCATAAAACCGATGGCTCCTCCATAAATATGGCGGTTAGTCGGTTCCAAACGATTGATAATCGTCATGGCATTGTACTTAGGAGCCCCACTTAAGGTTCCTGCAGGAAACGTATCTGCCACCATTTGCAAAGGATTAACTCCTTTTTGTAAGGTACCCGTCACTTTTGACACTAAATGTATCACATGAGAAAAGAACTGCACTTCTTTAAAGGTCTCCACCTTCACATTATCAGCACTTCTACTTAAATCGTTTCTTGCCAAATCCACTAACATCACATGTTCTGCAGATTCTTTCGGATCAGCAATCAATGCTTGAGCAAGCTCCGCATCTCGAGCATCATCTCCAGTCCGACGGAATGTTCCCGCAATTGGGTGAATTTCTGCCAAATCATGATCAATTTTGATTTGTTTCTCTGGCGAAGCCCCAAAAATGCGATATTGTTCATAATCAAAAAAGAACAAATATGGGGATGGATTTACCGAACGCAACGCTCGATACACCTGGAAATCATCTCCTGTAAAAGTTTGACTGAACCTTCTGGAAGGCACTATTTGAAATACATCTCCTCGCAAACAATGTTTAATACAAGTCTTTACAATTTCTTCAGTCTGAGCCTCTGTTAAATTACTTTGTTCTTCACCTACCCTTTTAAATGCCTCTAAGGTATAATGTGGCATTTCCAAATGATAAGTGACTGCATCCAAATTCGGTGTTTGACCATCTAAATAACTGTGAGCATACCAAGTCATTTGGTTATTGAAATGGTTCAATGCCACTACATAGCGATATACATAATATCGAATGGATGGGATGGCTGTTTCCGGATTTTTATCTTGAATCTGGATATCTTCAAAATATGTGACTGCATCATAACTGATGTGACCAAAAAGTCCATTGGACATCGGAGAATCACCAGCTTCTCTTTGATAAGTAAAACGAGAAGAAAAATCTTGTAATACCTTCACGGCATCTTTCGGATGATCTAATCGGAAAGTTTCAACTGTTCCGTCAGGGAAAGTCTGAGTGACAAGCTGCTGATCCAAAACAAAACTAGCTACGGGATCAAAGGCAATATGAGAAAAACCATGCTCTCTACCGTGGTAATCAGCACTTTCTAAAATAACAGAATTTTTATAGTTTTTTCTGATTTTCAAGAAAATACCAATGGGTGTCAGCGTATCAGCTAACAAAGTCTTCCTAGTGGTATGGATGGTAAATTTATTTGAACTGGACATGAGGCTATCGGCAAAATTAAAATAAAAAGGCTTACTGGGAACAGCAAGCCTTGAGTAAAACATATCATATACACACAGCAAAACTGTTCAAGGAAATTTTAGCCTTGCCACCAGTTTTTGTTGTATGTTGTTTTAGTCATTTCTATAATAATTTGATGCAAATGTAATCTGAAATATGGTAAATCAAAATTTAAGGATAAAAAAAACTAGGCATTCCTTTCTACTAAATCCCATAAATTGCCATATAAATCAGCAAATACCGCCACTTTACCATATTCTTCCACGCTAGCTTCCCGAACAATCTGAACATCCTGAAACAGTAAATTTTGATAATCGCGATCAAAATCATCCGTATGTAAAAACAAGAAAACTCGTCCTCCTGTTTGATTCCCGATTCGTGATGCCTGTTCTTCATTAGCTGCCTTAGCCAATAATAATTGACAAGAACCATCTCCCACTGGTTTGACAATAACCCACCGTTTCGTAGGACTCATGACCGTGTCTTCCACTAAGTCAAAACCCAGCTTTTTCGTATAAAAAGCAATGGCTTCATCATAATCATCCACCACAAGAGAAATTTGTGCAATCCTTTGATTCATCAGCTTAGTTTTCGTCTCTTCCCACGAAATTAAATGGAGATATTAATAACAATTCCGCTTTAATCGCATCGGAAACAGCTAATCCCTGAATAAATTGTTGAAATACCGCTTGATCAATCTTTCCATGATGACGGGTTAATTCCTTCAATGCTTCATAGGGTTTAGGATAGGATTCCCGACGTAAAACGGTCTGTATAGCTTCTGCAATAACCACCCAATTTTCCTCTAAATCTTGGTGAATTTTGGCTTCATTCAATTCCAATTTACCTAATCCTCTTTGAAGTGAATTCAAGGAAATCATAATATGAGCTAAAGGAGTTCCTACATTTCTAAGAACCGTTGAATCTGTCAAATCTCTTTGCAAACGAGAAATAGGAAGTTTCGCTGATAAAAATTCCAATAAAGCATTGGCAATAGCAAGGTTCCCTTCGGCATTTTCAAAATCGATGGGGTTAACCTTGTGTGGCATCGCTGAAGAACCAATTTCTCCCGCTTTAATCTTTTGTTTGAAATAGCCCATGGAAACATAGGACCAAACATCACGAGCCAAATCCACCAAGATGGTATTTAATCGCTTTAGACCATCAAAATAGGCTGCTAAATTGTCGTAATGCTCAATTTGGGTAGTATATTTACTACGTTGTATCCCTAATTTGTTTTCTAATAAATTAGCCCCAAATTCTGGCCAATGGATGTTGGGAAATGCCACATGATGTGCATTAAAATTACCTGTTGCTCCACCAAATTTCCCTGTAAAGGGCACTTGAGCCAAAAGCTCCAATTGTCTATCTAGACGTTCTACAAAAACCTGGATTTCCTTTCCTAAACGAGTAGGAGAAGCTGGCTGGCCATGTGTATGAGCCAACATTGGAATGTCCTTCCAGTCATTCGCTACATGTGCCAATTGCTCTTTAACTTGTATGTAAGCAGGTAAAATAACTGCTCGATGAGCTTCCAATATAGAAACGGGAATTGCGGTATTATTAATATCTTGAGAAGTTAAACCAAAATGAATAAACTCCAAGTATTCAGTTAAGTCGCCAAATTGAGTAAAACTAGCAATCTGATCTTTAATGAAGTATTCAACTGCCTTAACATCGTGATTGGTTTCTTTTTCTTTTTCTTTAATCCAAAGTGCATCTTGCTCTGAAAAGTTTTGGTATAAACCACGCAAAGCAGGGATAGCAGCCGCAGGAAAACTTAAAAGTGGAGCCAATGGAATTTCGCACAAAGCAATGAAATATTCGATTTCAACACGAACACGGTATTGAATTAATCCAAATTCAGAAAAATAAGGAGATAAGACTTCCGTTTGTTTTCGGTAACGACCATCAACGGGAGAGATGGCACTTAAGCGATTTAATTCCATGGTATTTTTTGTAAAGCGCAAAGGTACAAAAATGTGAGTAAAACCTGATTATACTAAAACAATTGGGCGCATGATTCCCCAAAAGAAATATAAATTGTAACTTGAAAACAAAAAAAACAGCATGTTGAGCCCTAGATACCTTTCTCTGTTATTGGCCTTTGTTATTGCTGGGGTTTGTACCTCTTTCCTTTCCTTTTTACCCAACACGGATTTCACCATTCTTTTTATCAGTTTCATTAGCTCCTTTATCTTTGGCAGTGCTGTCATTTATTTTGCCTTAGACAACCTGGTCTTTAAGGAAGTCAATAAATTATATGACCGCATCAAACAAATTAAAAAGAAGAATTTTTCTGTCATTCCGCGCAAACAATTAATCGAAAAAGAAAACCCCATCGAGTTGTTAAAGGAAGAATTGAACTCCTATGTGACAACCAAAGAAGATGAAGTTAAGGAATTGAAGAAGGCAGCCAAATACCGTCAAGAATTTTTAGCGGATGTTTCTCATGAATTAAAAACACCGATTTTTGCGGCACAAGGTTTTGTTCATACACTACTTGATAATCCAGAAGAAGACCCAGAAATTAGAAAACGATTTTTAGAAAAAGCCGCTAAAAGCTTAGATGGCCTCGATATCCTGGTAAAAGATTTATTGACTGTTTCACAAATTGAAACGGGGGCCATCAAAATTGACAAAAAAGCCCTCGATTTAAAGCCTTTGGTTATTGAGATCTTTGAACAATTAGAGGCCAAAGCCAAAGCTAAAAACATCGAATTAAAATTGATTGGCCACAACGGACCAGTGTTAGTTAAGGCTGACTATCAGCGAATTAGTCAAGTGTTGGTGAATTTAATTGACAATGGTATTAAATATGGCCACCAAGATGGCAAGGTAACGGTCCATTTAGAAGAGAAGAAAAAAGCATTTTTAATAATGGTCAAAGATAATGGACCTGGGGTGCCGGCAGAACATCTACCCCGTTTATTTGAACGATTCTATCGGGTAGATAAAAGCAGGGCTAAAATGAGTGGGGGATCAGGCTTGGGGCTATCTATTGTCAAACACATCATTCAAGCGCATAATAGTAAGATTGCGGTATTCTCCAAAATAGATAAAGGGACATCCTTTCAATTTAAATTAGAAAAGGCCTAAAAATCTTAACGCTGTCAAGGTTTAAAACCTTGACAGCGTTGGCGGTTTAACAATTTTTTCTCCCCTTTTGTTTCTATTTTTCAATCAGTTACTTGATAAAAAAAACAGCCCTAAGTTCTCACCTAGGGCTGTTTCTCTTTAACTATTCATTGCTTTTACATTGAGCCTTCTTTCAAGCGTTCGGCATTTTCAGCAATACGCAATTGCTCAATAAATTCAGCTATTTCACCATCCATGACTACAGGTAAATTATACACTGTTAAACCAATACGGTGATCCGTTACTCGACCCTGTGGATAATTGTAGGTTCTGATTTTATCTGATCGGTCTCCCGACCCGACCATCGATTTTCTGTTTCCAGCTATCTCGGCATTTCTTTTCTCTAGCTCAATCTCATATAACCTAGAACGTAAAACCGTCATGGCCTTGTCGAAGTTCTTAATTTGCGATCTTTCATCTTGACATTGTACCACCAAACCCGAAGGTATGTGCGTAACGCGCACCGCAGAATAGGTCGTATTTACGGATTGCCCACCAGCACCCGAAGAACAGAATGTATCTTTACGAATATCATTCATATTAATCTGAACATCCACTTCATCTGCTTCTGGCATCACCGCCACTGTGGCAGCCGAGGTGTGAATTCTTCCAGCAGATTCTGTAGCTGGAACACGCTGAACGCGATGAACCCCTGATTCAAACTTTAATTTGGCATATACATCCTCTCCTTGAACGGAAACGATAATCTCTTTAAACCCTCCAGCTGTTCCTTCCGTAAAATCCATAATTTGAAAAGCCCAACCCATCTTCTCAGCATAACGCTGATACATGCGGAACAAATCCCCTGCAAAAATAGAAGCCTCATCCCCGCCAGTTCCACCACGAATTTCTAAAATACAGTCTTTAGAATCATTCGGATCTTTAGGAATTAACATTTCCTTCAACTCCTCTTGCATTTCCTTTTCTTGTGGAACTAAAGTCTCCAATTCCGCCTTGGCCATATCTCTAAAATCCTCATCCTTTTCCGTAGCAATAACGTCTTTTGCTTCTTCAATGGATTTTAATAAATTTTGATAAGCCATATATTGATCTACAATCTTCTGTAAATCCTTGTATTCTTTACTTAAAGTTTTGAATTTCTTTAAATCAGAAACGATTTCAGGCATGGCAATTTGTTGCTCTACCTCTAAAAATCTTTCCCTAATAGCCTCCAGCTGCTCCAACATACTCGTATAATATTTTTAAAATTCCCCGCAAAGATAACAATTAAATTCATTGCCCTTTCTGCTTGGATGGAATACCTTTGCACATCAAATCAATCCCATGAAAAAATCGCTCATTTTAACTTGCCTAGTTTCAAGCATCCTTTCTCTTCACTCTTGTGATTTCTCCAAACGTATTGATACAAGCGCAGCGGTGAAGGAAATGAAAAACCGACAAGTGAAGAGAATTCTTCCACAGGACATTACCAATAAGGCCGATACCTGGGGGCAAGAAATCCAAGAAATGATTGAAAACCCTTCGAACAAATTGAGCCTAGACAGCATCTCCAAGCAATTTCAGATTCAAATTCAGTCGGGAAAAGCTTTAGCCCTGAAACAACAAAATAAGGATAAAAAGATTCAAGAGGTCTTGGATGCCTTAGATTATAGTCTATCCTTGCATCAAGAAATACCGCCGAGTATCCAGAAAAACACAGTCGGAGATAGCTTATTCTATATTTTTATCGACAAAAAACAAGATGTTATACTATTGGGATTCAGCAAATCTCAAATAGTCCTTAACATTGATAAACCTTTAATTAAGTAGTCTTTAATATCTGTTGGACCATATTTCGATAAACCTCTTGCAGTTCCACACTGGACAAGAAGCCTTGTTGCTCAAACATCAAACGCCCATCCTGTAAAGCATTGGCTTCAATTTGATTGGAAACTGGTAAATTCTTGAAATAAGACTGAACATAGTTTTGAATCAAACCCTGAAGCAAGGAAGTATCCAGCTCTATGGAATGCAATAAACGACTCGCTTCTGCCCAAAGCTGCTGGGTAAAAATCCCTGCCAAAAGCATGGATAAGTAAATCTTTTTCCGTTCTTCCCCATTCACTAAATACATGGCATCGGTAATATCTCGTGCCAATTGAACTAGTACTTGCTCTGTCTCCTCCACCATCACTTCTAGACAAATGGGCATATGGCCTAAATTGATTTTTCTTCCACTTTGTAAATGTTGCACGGGAAAAAATATGGCTATTTGATTGGTACTTTCTCTAGCTGGGTCATACCAAATGGAGGCTTCAGCCAGCAAGACCGTTCCTGATACCAATAAAAGTGTTGCATATTTAGGAAGAATTAATTCCTTCAAAACAGAAGGATAGGCAATATCTGGCACACAGAAAAAGAATACAGTGGATTTAGATTCAGAAAAATCCAAATGCTCCTGCACTTTGGCATTGTATAAATAACTCACTAAATCTTTGGCTTTAGCTGGGTCTCTACTAAAAACTTCTTGAACACTATGACCTGCGTTTTCAAGCGCCTGAGATAAATGCCAGGCCACATGACCAGAACCAATAAAAGAAATATTCATGTTTAAACGATTTGTTCCATTTTAGATCCGACAAATGGAATCCATTGTTGATCCAAAATTCCCGAAAAATTACGCAAAAACATAACAAAGGATGGTTTAAATGGTCGCCGCTTCAATGTCATCCCTACTTCTTCTGGCGTATGATCTCCTTTTTTTGAATTACAATATTTACAAGCCGTAATTAAATTATCCCAGGAAGTCCGGCCTTGTCGAGATTTAGGCATCACATGATCTAGCGTTAAATGATCCTTTGATCCACAATATTGGCACATATTATCATCCCGCTTAAAAATATTTTGCCTACTTAACATCACTCCCTTATAGGGGAAATAAACGTATCGGTTCAATCGAATCACCGAAGGGAATGGGAAAGTTTGAGAAATAGAATGAAGTTTTTCGGTGGTCGACTCTGCCACCAATTCCGCCTTATTGAGGTAGACCAACAGAAAGGCCTTTGGCATGGAACAAATGGTTAATGCACTATAATCTTGGTTTAAAACTAACACTTTCCGACTCATAGGACAAAAGATTAAAGGTGAATACTCTCCTACACATCCCTTGTCTTTAAAGTTAAGAAAAAAACTCTTTGAAGCAATATTTTGTAGATTTGTAAAAAATTAATTTTTATTATGTCGAGCCTTCTTAAAAAGATACAGGAACTAGCTGAGCAACAGGCCAATGCAAATATTGCTACCCGCCGCCATTTGCATTCCCACCCCGAACTCTCCTTTCACGAATTCGAGACTCAGGTCTATGTGGAGAAACAATTACACGAACTAGGAATCCCGACTCAGCGTATAGCCAATACCGGAGTAATCGCCATCATTGAAGGTAAAAACCCAGCTAAAAAAGTAATTGCGTTACGGGCTGACATGGATGCATTGCCCATCCAAGAAACCAATGACATCCCTTATAAATCCCAAAACCCGGGTGTGATGCATGCTTGTGGACATGATGTCCATACTTCTTCTTTACTAGGAACAGCTCGTATCCTGCAATCTGTCAAAGAGGAGTTTGAGGGAACCATCAAATTACTCTTCCAACCAGCAGAAGAAAAAGCTCCTGGCGGTGCCAGCATCATGATTCAAGAAGGTGCTTTACATAATCCAAGTCCAGCAGGCATTTTAGGTCAACACGTAGCCACCAACATCCCCGTAGGAAAAGTAGGGTTTAGAGAAGGGATGTACATGGCCAGTGCAGATGAATTGTATTTAACAGTAAAAGGTAAAGGAGGGCATGGTGCCATGCCTGACCAGTGCATAGATCCCATTGTGATTGCTTCCCATATCATCATTGCGATGCAACAAATTATTTCAAGGAATAAGAATCCAAGACTTCCTTCGGTACTGAGCTTTGGTAAATTCATTGCGGAAGGAGCAACCAATGTCATTCCCAATGAAGTGAAGATTGAAGGTACTTTCCGTGCTATGGACGAAGAATGGAGAGCAGATGGATTGGCTAAGATGAAAAAGCTTGCTGAAGGAATCGCTGAATCCATGGGAGGTTCCTGTGATTTTTTCGTTTTAAAAGGTTACCCATTTCTAAAAAACAATCCCGAATTGACCCGCCGGATGAAAGAAGCTGCCATTGAATACATGGGAGCCGACAATGTGATTGACTTAGATATTTGGATGGCGGCAGAAGATTTTGCCTTTTATACGCACCATGTAGATGCCTGTTTTTATCGACTAGGGACAAGAAACGATGACAAAGGAATTGTCAATGGTGTTCATACGCCTAACTTCAATATTGATGAAAAAGCGCTTCATGTGGGGCCTGGCTTAATGGCTTGGTTGGCCATTCAAGAGTTAAGCCTCGCTTAATTTTCGATAGGAAATTCTAATGGGTCCGGATATTGGAAAGTATAATTCAATGCCTGGATTAGTTTATCCGAACTGACCCATTTAATAGCTTCCTGATCTTCGAGGTATTCCACAGGTGAATCCAAACTTCGTCGATGACATTCCGATTTGACTAATTCTGATTTAATGGGATGCTTAGGAGCTACTACATTATATATACCTTTAAGTAGATTTTTTGTGCTTTGACTGATTATTTCAAGCACGTCAGCCCGATGCACATAATTAACAGGATGGTTGGCTGCGGGAACTCGTTTTCCTGCATAATACTTAGCTACATAGCGCTCTCCTCCCATTAATCCACCCAACCTTAAGATGAGCAGCGGACTTTGAATCTCCTGTAGGATACCCTCCGCCTGACTCATTAAATTATTTTCTAAAGCAGATTCTTCATTCACTAGCTTATTTTCAGCTTGGTATATTGAGGTGGAAGAAAGAAAAATCACTTGTTGATAAGTTCTTTCGTTAATCAAGCGAACGAAATCCCTTAGCACTTCTAAGTAAAAATGGTCGCCATTTTCTTTTCGACGAGGAGGAATGGTCCAGATAATCGTCTTTGCATTCAATATCGTTTCCCAAGCTTGCTCGGGCAAATTGGCTTCCGCCCTCCACTGGATTAATTTAATGGCAGGGTTCTGTATTGTTTTAGTTTGAGAAGACTGACTAATTTGTACAGAATAGCCCAATGAAGCTAATTTTTCTGCCAAAGGGACACCAATCCAACCTCCTCCAAGAATAGAAATATCAAACATATATGATTATGAGGGAACAAAACACCCCTGTTAGCCGTTAAAGACAGCAAATTAGCGAGGATTATCATGGGATAAACACCGTTTATCCATTTTATTTTTGATATTTCCCGGGATTACCGCTATTTGCCATTCTAAAGTAAGCCATGAATAAATTACTATTTATCCCCATCATGAGTTTGGTCATTCTTGCCATCGACTATTACGTATGGCAAGCATTCAAAACAGGCTTCCAACAACAGAGCCAATCCACTCAGCAAATCATTCGATGGGTGTATTGGAGCATTTCCGCCAGTATCATTTTAGGGATTGTAGGATATAATTTTCTTCCATTGACATATTGGAACAAAACAATCCGGACCTTCTTCATGGCAAGTGTCATGATTACGGTCGTTTCCAAATTGTTTGTTGTTATCTTTTTATTCATTGAAGATATTACCCGTATTATTCGTTGGGCCTTTGTCAACAAAAACTTGGATATCATTCCGGGAGAACCTGCGCCAGGTCAAATTAGCCGAAGTGAGTTTTTATCCAAAACAGCCTTAGTGGTAGGTGCTGTGCCAGCTGCCACCTTTACTTTTGGAATACTTTCTGGAGCACATGATTACCGAGTTGAAAAGATTAGCTTAAAAATCCCCAACCTACCCAAAGCATTTGATGGTCTGCGCATTGCGCAGCTTTCTGATATACATTCTGGTAGTTTTTACAATAAAAGAGCGGTACAAGGTGGAGTTGATATGGTGATGAAAGAAAAAGCTGACTTGCTCTTTTTTACAGGTGATTTAGTGAACAATGAGGCTACAGAAGTGGAGGATTATTTCCAAATGTTTTCCAAGTTACATGCCCCAATGGGCGTTTACAGCACATTAGGGAACCATGATTATGGAGATTATGTGAGGTGGAAAACGCCGCAGGCTAAGAAACAAAATCTTCAAGATTTGATGAAAGCACATGAATTAATGGGCTGGAATCTCATGATGGATGAAAATAAAATCATCGAAGAGTCAGGTGAGAAATTGGCTTTAATTGGTGTACAGAACATAGGTGTGGGGCGTTTTCCATGGTATGGAAATTTAGCCAAAGCATATCAAGGTACAGAGGAGGCTAGCACCAAACTATTACTTTCTCATGATCCTACGCATTGGAATGCTGAGGTGACAACAAAATACCATGACATTGACGTAGCTTTTGCTGGACATACACATGGTACGCAGTTTGGTGTCAAAGTGGGTGATTTCAAATGGTCTCCAGCCCAATATGTGTATAAACAATGGGCAGGTTTGTATCAAGAAGGAAAACAACAATTATATGTTAACCGTGGTTTTGGATATATAGGATATCCGGGACGCGTAGGCATGCCACCTGAAATATCGGTGTTTACTTTAACAAGAGGGTAATCGACTAATTCATCCCAACAAAGGGAGGAATCTATGTAAGATAAATGCTTGGCGAGATAGGCGTTCATTACCTTAAAACCTAAGGTTAAAGGACTGGTTTTGGCTTAAAAACAATTTTTTATCCGATTCTATAGCCTTAACAAATAAAAAACACTTGGCTTTTTAACAAAAATGACCTAATTTTGTGTCCCCAAAACGATGGTTTCGTGGCCGAGTGGCTAGGCAGAGGTCTGCAAAACCTTCTACAGCGGTTCGAATCCGCTCGAAACCTCCCAAAAACCTCCCAGATTGGGAGGTTTTTTTATGCGAAATCGATTATATACAATTTATTATTAAAATATTTAAATTTCAAGATTGGCTTATTTTGAAAAAGTCTAAATAGAAGGGTAAAGCTTAAAAATTACTGAAATTGAATGGCAAATAAATTGTTTCCTAAAAATTCGAATTGTAGTTTTGCGGACTGAATAAATAGGAGATTTTCAAACATGAATCGCAAAAATTTTACGCTCGTTAAGTTCCTTTTCTCATTTCTGTTTTTGTTTGCATCAGTATATGCGACTTTAGCGCAAGACGCTGCAGAGGGGGAAACATTGTTTAAAAACAACTGTGCTGCTTGTCACAGTAGCACGGATGAAGTGCTTGTAGGACCAGGATTGAAAGGTATTGGGGAACGCAGACCCATAGAATGGATCGTTAAATGGGTACATAACCCTCAAGCGGTTATTGCCTCTGGTGACAAATATGCCAACGAACTTTACAACAAGTTCAATAAGGTGGCTATGACACCATATCCTAACATCTCTGAAGGTCAAATCAAGAGCATTGTCGCTTATATAGATGCGTCTAACGCTGCTCCAGCCGCTCCGGCCGCCGGTGCTGTTCCAGCCGGTGCTGCTGCGCCAGCTGCTGCTAGTTCAGGCGGAATGATGGAAATATTATTGGTTGGATTATTGGTAATCATGGTTTTTGTATTGATCGCTTTACTATCTATAGTTAGCACTTTAAGCAAATTAAGCGGTGGAGAGGCTGATTCAGAAGCTCCTTTGATGAAAAGAATTGCTGAAAACGCGAAGAAATTAGCGGCTAATTCAGCTGTTAAAACAGGTATCATCATTTTCGCTTTATTATTAGGTGGTAAAGCAACCATTGATGCGGCCTACGGTGTAGGTATCCATCAAGGATATGCTCCAGAGCAACCGATTAAATTCTCTCACAAATTACACGCAGGTCAGTATCAAATTAACTGTAACTACTGCCATACAGGGGTTTATGAAGGAAAAGGCGCTAACGTCCCTTCAGCCAATATTTGTATGAATTGCCACAATGCCATCAAAAGAGAGTCTCCAGAAATTCAAAAAATTTACCAAGCACTAGAGAATGACGAGCCTATTCAATGGGTTCGTGTACATAACCTTCCTGACTTAGCTTATTTCAATCACTCACAACATACCAATGTGGGTAATTTGGAATGTAAGAACTGCCACGGAGATATTGAGAAAATGGAAGTAGTTGAACAACGTTCCTCTTTAACTATGGGATGGTGCATTGATTGTCACCGTAATACCGACGTTAGCGCAAAAGGAAATGCCTATTACGATCGTTTGGTTGAAGTTCACAATAAGGATAGCAAGACACCCCTTAAAGTACAAAACATTGGCGGTTTAGAATGTTCTAAGTGCCACTATTAATAGTATACGCGTCATAAAAGATTCAATTTTAGTCTGAATAAGAAAGATTATATGGAAAATTCGAACAAGAGGTATTGGAAAGGGATTGAGGAGTTAACCAATGAACCATCGTTTGTAAAAAATATCCACAACGAATTTGGCAATATGCCATCGGAGAACGATTCTAAAGGGGAAGCCCTAGTGGATGGTTCTGGAACACATCGTCGTGATTTTCTCAAAATGTTGGGATTCGGTGTTGCAGCCGTTTCATTAGCTGCATGCGAGGCTCCAGTAAAGAAAACCATTCCTTACTTGAACAAACCAGTAGATGTAGAACCTACCATTGCTAACTGGTATGCTTCAACGTATACAGATGGAGGAGAATACGCTTCTATCTTAGTTAAAACAAGAGAAGGTCGTCCTATCAAAATTGAAGGAAATAAACTTTCGGCTGTTTCTAAAGGGGTTCTTTCTGGTAGAGCACATGCTTCCGTATTGAGTCTTTATGATAACGAGAAATTAAAAGGTCCACAAATTGGCGCTAAAGCTGCTGATTGGGCTCAATTAGATAAAGAATTCACGGCTAAATTAGCGGCAGTAGCAGCTAAAGGAGGACAAATCAGAATTGTATCCAATACCATTCTTTCTCCAAGCACGAAAAAGGTAATTGCTGAATTCACAGCAAAATATCCAACAACACAACATGTGGTGTATGATGCAAACCCAGCTTATGGTTTAACACAAGCACATGGTGGCATCTTACCTAGTATTGATTTCAGCAAAGCAAAAACGATTGTTTCTGTAGGTGCCGATTTCTTAGGAACATGGGTAGCTCCTACCGAGTTTGCAGCACAATGGGCTGAAACTCGTCGTGTAGGTTCTGCCAAAGACGGTAAAAAAGAAATGTCTCGTCATTATCAGTTCGAGACCATCTTATCGAATACAGGCGCTAATGCCGACTACCGTTCTGCTTACAAGCCATCTCAAGAAGGTTTAGTCATTATCAGTTTATACAATGCGGTTGCTAAATTGACTGGATCAGCTGCATTAGCTGGAGCATCGGTTAAATTAGATCACTTAGATAAAGCAGCGAAAGATTTAGTTGCTTCTAAAGGAGCATCTATTGTAGTAGCTGGTTCTAATGACCCAGAAGTTCAGAAAGTAGTGGTTGCTATCAATGCCTTAGTTGGCGCTTATGGTACTACCATCAACACAGGAGTAGCCGTGAATTACCGTCAAGGTAATGATATGGCTATGGCTAATTTCATTAAAGAAGCAGGAGCTGGTAAAATTGCTGCTGTTATTTTCTACAATGCCAACCCTGTATATAATCACCCAATGGGTACAGCTTTAGCAGCTGCTTTACCAAAGGTTGAAGTTAGCTTAGCGACCAACGAACGTGCTGATGAAACAGCTTCATTGTGTCAGTTCATTGCTCCTGATTCACATTATTTAGAATCTTGGAATGATGCAGAGCCTAAAACAGGTTTCTACTCATTAACCCAGCCTACTATCTCGACAATTTTCAAGACTCGTCAAGCACAATCAAGTTTATTAACTTGGGCAGGTTTGAATGGGGATTATGCAGGATATTTAGAGCGTAATTGGGAATCCAATATCTTGAAATCAGGTGCTGTACAATGGAAAAATGCATTGCACGATGGTGTATTCCAACCAAATGCAGTAAGTGTTTCTAGTGCTGTGCCATCCGTAGATGCTAATGCAGCAGCAGCGGCCATTTCGAAAGTTTATTCAGCTAATGCTACAGGATTAGAAATTTCAGTTTACGAAAAAGTAGGTTTAGGTACAGGTTCACAAGCAAACAACCCTTGGTTGCAAGAATTCCCTGAGCCAGTGTCTAAGGCATGCTGGGATAATTACGCATCTATTTCGCAGCCAACGGCTACTAAATTAAACTTGAAACAAGGAGATTTAGTTAAGGTTACGGCGAAAGGATATGAAGCTACATTACCGGTTTTAGTTCAACCAGGTCAGGCACAAGATACGGTGGCTATCGCGATTGGATACGGTAGAACGAAAGCAGGAAAATCAGCTGATGGTGTAGGTGTTAATGCCTATCCATTTATTTCAGAAATCAATGGCGCTTGCGTAGGTACTTGTACACAAGGAGTATCAGTAAGTCCAACAGGAGAGACCAAAGACATTGCACAAACGCAAACTCACCACACAGTGATGGCGCGTCAGGCAGTTGTTCAAGAAACTGTTTTAGGAGAATTTGTTAAGAATCCTCAATCAGGTCGTTTCAACCCAACTGTAGCAACATCAGAAGGCAAGAAAAATGCAACTGATTTAACGCTTTGGAATGGTCACCAATACAACAACCACGCTTGGGGTATGGTGATTGACTTAAATACGTGTACAGGATGTTCGGCATGTGTGGTTTCTTGTTCAGCCGAAAACAACGTACCCGTAGTTGGTCGCCAAGAAGTAATTAACCGTCGTGAAATGCACTGGATGCGTATTGACCGTTATTATTCTTCTGATGCTGAAGTAGAAGATTTGAAAGGATTAGAAGTAGCATCAGACAATCCTGAAGTGGTATTTCAACCAATGCTTTGCCAACACTGTAACAATGCTCCTTGCGAGACTGTTTGTCCGGTATTAGCTACGACTCACTCAACAGAGGGTCTAAACCAAATGACTTATAACCGTTGTATTGGTACTCGTTACTGTGCTAACAACTGTCCATATAAAGTTCGTCGTTTCAACTGGTTCCGTTACTACCAAACTGATGAATATGATTTCCACTTCAACAATGACTTAGGTCGTATGGTGATTAACCCAGACGTAACGGTTCGTTCACGTGGGGTTATGGAAAAATGTTCCATGTGCGTTCAACGTATTCAAGAAGGCAAGTTGACAGCAAAGAAAGAAAAAAGAAGACCAGTCGATGGAGAGATCCAGGTTGCTTGTGCTCAATCTTGTCCAACCAATGCCATTACCTTTGGTGACATGAACGATCCTGCTTCTGAAATTTCTAAATTATTAGCTATTGAGAAAGAAGGAAGAGCTTACGGAGTAATCGAAGAGATTAACGTGAAGCCAAACATCTCTTACTTAATGAAGGTTCGTAACAAGGACGTTAAAAAAGAAGCATAATTAATCAATCGTATTAAAAAGTAAATAAAAATATGTCGCACGTTGTATCACCCATAAGAGAGAAACTAGTTACTGGTGGCAAATCTTATTCCGATGTTACCCACGATATTTGCAAGCAGGTAGAAGGGGAACCCACCAAAGAGTGGAAATGGGCCTTCGGTATATCCTCTATTGTATTTATCTATGGAGCTTACTGCCTATTCTATACCTGGTGGCAAGGTATTGGTGTTTGGGGTTTAAATAAAACAGTAGGTTGGGCATGGGATATTACCAACTTCGTATGGTGGGTAGGTATTGGTCACGCCGGTACATTGATTTCTGCCGTATTGTTATTATTCCGTCAAAAATGGAGAACCTCTATTAACCGTTCAGCTGAAGCAATGACCATTTTTGCGGTACTTTGCGCTGCATCCTTCATCCTGGCTCACATGGGTCGTCCGTGGTTAGCTCATTGGGCTTTACCTTTACCAAATGCCTTCGGTTCTCTTTGGGTTAACTTCAACTCACCCTTGGTTTGGGACGTATTTGCGATCTCGACCTATCTATCCGTTTCCTTATTATTCTGGTATATGGGTTTAGTGCCTGACTTGGCATCTATCCGTGACCGTGCTACGACCAAAGGACGTAAGTTTTGGTATGGTTTGTTCAGCTTAGGTTGGACTGGTTCATCCAAGACTTGGGCGCGTTATGAATACATGTCCTTGATTTTGGCAGGTATCTCTACTCCCCTAGTACTTTCGGTTCACACCATTGTATCCATGGACTTTGCTACATCAGTTATTCCTGGGTGGCATACCACGATCTTCCCTCCATATTTCGTGGCAGGTGCGATTTTCTCGGGATTTGCCATGGTACAAACGTTATTGTTAATCACACGTGTGGTATTCAAATTAGAAGATTATATTACGATTGAGCATATTGAAATGATGAATATCGTTATCACGGTAACAGGTTCAATAGTAGGTATTGCTTATTTAACTGAATTCTTCATCGCTTGGTACTCAGGAGTGGAATATGAAAGCTACGCCTTCATTAACCGGGCTACTGGTCCATATTGGTGGGCCTATTGGATGATGATGACATGTAATGTAATCTCTCCACAATTATTCTGGTCAAAAGCTATCCGTACCAATTTAATGGTGAGTTTCATCTTATCTATCGTAGTAAACGTAGGTATGTGGTTTGAGCGTTTTGTGATTATCGTAACATCTTTACATAGAGATTACTTGCCATCTTCTTGGGCCATGTTCTCTCCAACCATGTATGATATAGGTGATTACATTTTCTCTTTTGGTTTATTCTTTACACTATTCTTCTTGTTCGCTAAATATTTACCTGTAGTTAATATGGCTGAGGTAAAAGCGGTCATGAAAGGTGTATCAAGCAATTTCCCTGAAAAGAAAAAAGCAACGAAAAAAACCGAAGAATAATTTATTAGCAATTCGAAATTAAAACAATATGAGTTCGACAACTAACTACATTTTAGGTGTATACGATGATGAGGATGAGGTGTTACACGCAGTTAGCGAGGTAAAATCTAAAGGCATCAAAATTGAAGACGTATTCACTCCTTTTCCGATTCACGGATTGGATCGTGCTGTAGGGCATGAGCGTACACGCTTACCTATTGCAGCCTTCATGTTTGGTGTATTAGGATTAGCTTGTACTTTATCATTAATTAGCTACACCATGGTTTTTGATTGGCCTATGATCATAGGAGGTAAAGACTTCTTTGCTCTCCCCAACTGGATTCCTGTCTCTTTTGAAGGAACCGTATTGTTTACCGCATTTGGATTGGTCATTACTTTTTGTATTTCCAATAACCTATATCCTGGTAATCAACCGGATTTATTAGATATTAGAATCACGGACGACAAATTTGTTATGGCAATCAATGTTGACAAAAACAAAAAAGTAAGTGCCGATGATATCAAGAAAGCCTTGAAAGATTCAGGTGCGATTGAAGTAAATGTTAAATAATTAACCAAGAACAATTGTTCACGAAGAAGCATAACAAAATGTTGAATCCAAGATACCAATTCGTTTTATTTGCTGGTTTAGCCCTAGGCTTATTGTCCTCTTGTAGTGACGACCACAATGATACAGGAACAGAATTTGCTCCAAACATGTACCATTCCGTTGCTTATGAGCCAATGACTCAAACAGATGGCGATACCAATACTATCAACCCTCATGGAATGAACATGCGTCAACCAGTTGCAGGGACGGTAGCTAGAAGCAAATACACAGGAAGTGATTCCTTACAAAAAGAATTCTTACATCAAGATTTGATTTCAAGAACTATTCCAAACGATAGCATTACCTATTCAGCTGCAGCTTTGAAGAACCCATTAGCTGCTACTCCTGAAAATATCGAAGCAGGGAAATTACAATATGAAAGATATTGCCAGCACTGCCACGGTGAAACAGGTAAAGGAGATGGTTTGGTAGCTAAAATGTATAAAGGGGTTCCTGTATATTCTAGCGACGCATTAAAAACCTTGAACGATGGTCATATCTACCACGTGATTACACATGGTAAAGGTAGAATGTGGCCTCATGGCTCACAAATCACTTCGGCCAATCGTTGGAAAATTGTACTTTATGTACATGAATTGCAAAAACAATAGTTCAATTATTAAAAATTAAAATACCAGATAAAATGGCGGGACACTCACATTTTTCCCCAGCAAACGTTGAAGAGCATTTTGAATTCACTTCTGAAGGCAAAAAAAGAGTTATTTATGCTTTCATTGCCGGAGTAGTAGCTTTAGTGCTTGGAATATATCTATTATCCAAAGGGGAGGCTGGTGGCCATGAAGTTGCCAATGCAGGACATGAAGCTGTAAAAGCAGGTCATGAAGCTGCCTCAGAACACCTGTCAGGCGGAGCGATATCCCACCAACCAGCTGCAGAAGAACACTATGATTGGACGAATCGTATTTGGGCTAACGTATGGTTAAATGCCGTATTCTTTACTGGTATAGCCATCATTGGTATGTTCTTTGTTTCATTACAATACCTAACTAAATCAGGTTGGTCATCAGTAATGAAGCGTGTCCCTGAAGCATTTCCTAAATTCTTATACATCACCTTGCCAATCCTATTGTTAGTTTTCTTCTTCAAAGGAGATGCGATCTTCCACTGGATGCACCATGGTGTTACTGAAGTAGGCAATGAAAACTATGATAAAATCATTGCAGGAAAATCAGGCTATTTGAACAAGACATTCTTCATTGCTCGTTTAGTTGGATTCTTTGCCCTTTGGATTGGTCTTTGGACTGTACTTCGTAAGAAGTCATTAGAAGAAGATTTAATTGGTAGTACTGATTTATTTAATCAAATGGTTCGTATTTCAACGGCATTTATCGTTGTATTTGGTGCCTCTAGTTCCATGTTTGCTTGGGATTGGGTTATGTCCATTGATACTCACTGGTTCTCAACCATGTTTGGTTGGTACATGTTCTCTTCTTGGCATGTAACTGGATTAGCCGTTATTACTTTAACCATCTTATTGTTAAAGGATAAAGGTTATATGGCCTATGTAAATGAGAATCACTTACATGATTTAGGTAAGTTGATGTTTGCCTTTTCTATTTTCTGGACCTACGTTTGGTTTGAGCAATTCTTATTGATCTATTATGCTAACATGCCTGAGGAGATTATTTATTTCTTAGAGCGTTGGGAAGGTCACAACAAGATTTATAAAACATCAGAGATTTTGATGGTTTTCTTAAACTTCTTCTTCCCTTTCCTAGTTCTAATGACACGTGATGCCAAAAGAACTCGTATTTTCTTAAAGATCGCAGCTTTCTTTATCATCGTTGGACACTATATTGATTTCTACCAAATGATTATGCCGGGCGTTTTAGGAGGCCATGCAGGATACGGTTTAGTAGAGTTTGGAATGGTTACTGTTTTTGCTTCTGCGTTTATTTACATCGTTAGTGATGAATTAACAAAAGCTTCATTAATAGCTAAGAACCACCCATTCTTACCAGAAGCAGTTCACCACGATATTTAATATTTAAAAGCAAGATTCTAACAAATAAAACATATGAATTACCTAGTTGGTCTTTTATCCGTTGTATTCTTCATCTTAGCGATTACTGTAATCAGCAAGAGTTTGAAGCTTAACAAAAACCTTAGTGGTGAAAATGAGTCAGATTCTGCTCTAGATTCACATAATAATACCAATGCCGTTGGATTTTTACTCTTCTGGCTATTTGGAACTATTGCTGGTGTGTGGTCTTTCCTCCATTCAAAGCCTGATTTCTTACCGGAAGCTGCTTCAGCTCATGGAGTGAAAACTGACTCCATGTTTTGGATTTCCATGGCAGTGGTAACATTTGCATTTTTCATTACGAACACATTATTGTTCTTTTTTGCATTCCAATATCGTAATGATAAAAATAGAAAAGCTACATTTTACCCAGTAAACCATAAGCTTGAAATTATCTGGACTATTATTCCAGCGATTGTCATGGCTATCTTGGTATTCACGGGTTGGAGAACTTGGAGAGACATCACTTCTCAAGCACCAAGTAATGCTGTAGTCATTGAAATAACAGGTCACCAATTTGGTTGGTATGTACGTTATGCAGGTAACGATGATAGCCAATTGGGCAACATCAACTATAAGTTAATTGACGAAACCAATAGCTTGGGTTTAGACTTTACAGATAAAAATACATTTGACGATTTTACAGCCAGTGAATTACACCTTCCAAAAGGCGTACCCGTCTTATTGAAAATCAGGGCTCAAGATGTATTGCACTCGGTGTATTTACCTTTCCAACGTGTTAAGATGGATGCTGTACCAGGTATGCCTACTAAATTCTGGTTTACCCCAACTATTTCAACAGACGAAATGCGCGCCAAATTAGGTAAGAAGGATTTCAACTTTAAATTAAACTGTACAGAGATTTGTGGCCGTGGTCACTTCGGTATGGCTATCACTGTTTTTGTGGATGAACCAGCAGATTACAAAAAATGGGTATCAGAACAAAAACCATTCTTAACCATGAATCCAGCGTACTTATCTAAAGTCCCTGAGAATTTAAAAGCGAAAGCAAGTAAATATATTCCAGCTGAGCCAATCGCAGCAGATAGTACTGCTACAGAAGCTGTTAGTGTCAAATAATTAGAAAGAATTTAGCAAAAATAATACCTATGTCAACAGCCATATCAACTACTGAAGAAGTACACGCTCATGGACACGATCATGGTCATGATCACGAGCATGAACATCATGAACTTGGTTTTATCCGTAAGTACATCTTTTCAGAAGATCATAAGACGATTGCAAAACAATATTTAATATCAGGTATCCTATGGGCATTCATCGGTGGATCTTTATCGATCATCTTCCGTTTGCAATTAGGTTTTCCAGATATGAGCTTAGAATGGTTAAGACCTATTTTAGGAGAGTGGATTGATGAATCAGGTAAATTGGACAAAGAATTTTACTTAGCTTTGGTGACCATGCACGGCACCATCATGGTATTCTTTGTATTGACAGCAGGTCTTTCAGGAACTTTCTCCAACTTCTTGATTCCCTTACAAATCGGAGCACGTGACATGGCTTCTGGTTTTATCAATATGTTATCATATTGGTTCTTTGCCTTGTCATCTGTGATCATGTTCTCATCTTTGTTCATTGAAACAGGTCCAGCTTCCGGTGGTTGGGTGATTTATCCTCCATTAAGTGCATTGCCACAAGCTATGCCAGGTTCTGGATTAGGTATGACATTATGGTTAACCAGTATGGCCCTGTTTATTGTTTCACAATTAATGGGTGGGATCAACTACATCTGTACCATCATTAACTTGAGAACGCGTGGTATGACATTTACTAAAATGCCATTGACCATTTGGTCATTCTTCTTTACAGCGGTATTAGGTTTATTATCTTTCCCTGTATTATTGTCAGCCGCATTATTATTGATTTTTGACCGTAGCTTCGGTACATCTTTCTACTTATCTGAAATTTATATTCAAGGTCAAGCTCTTCCTAACATGGGAGGTAGCCCAATCTTGTACCAACACTTATTCTGGTTCTTAGGTCACCCAGAGGTATATATCGTATTATTACCTGCATTAGGAATGACTTCAGAAGTTATTGCAACCAATTCACGTAAACCTATCTTTGGTTACCGTGCCATGATTGGTTCCATGATGGGTATTACCGTGTTAGCCTTTATCGTATGGGCCCACCACATGTTCGTAACAGGTATGAATCCATTCCTTGGTTCGGTATTTATGTTCTTAACCTTGATCATTGCTGTTCCTTCAGCAGTAAAAGGGTTTAACTACATCACGACACTTTGGAAAGGAAATATCATATTTACTCCAGCGATGTTATTCTCCATTGGTCTTGTATCTCTATTTATTTCAGGGGGTGTTACGGGTATCATTTTAGGAAACTCGGCATTGGACATTAACTTACATGATACCTATTTTGTCGTTGCTCACTTCCACTTAGTAATGGGTGCTGCATCATTCTTTGGCTTGATGGCTGGTGTCTACCACTGGTTCCCTAAGATGTTTGGTCGCATGATGAACAAAACAGCTGGATATATCCACTTTTGGTTAACATTTGTAGGAGTTTACGCCGTATTCTTCCCCATGCACTACACGGGTATTGCAGGTTTCCCAAGACGTTACTATTCATTTACTGCTTTAGGAAATGATGGAGAAGCCGCATTCACTGATTTAAATGCATTCATCTCCATTGCTGCGATTATTACTTTCTCAGCTCAAGCTATTTTCTTCTTTAACTTCTTTTATTCCATTTTCAAAGGAAAGCGTGCTACACAAAATCCTTGGAAATCAAATACGTTGGAGTGGACAACACCGATTGTACCTGGACATGGTAACTGGGAAGGAGAAATTCCTGCTGTGTACCGTTGGCCATATGATTATAGCAAACCTGGTTCTGAGGCAGATTTTATCCCTCAAAATATCCCTCACTCTGCAACCCCAGAATCAAATCTTCCTGAAGAGAATGATGAGATTGCAAAAGAAAAGGAAATTGAAAGTTTATTAGCGGCTCAGAACGAGAGTTACAACCGATAAAAACCAATAACCTAAAAGATGCATCGAAATGATTCTCATTTGGATGCATCTTTTTTTTTCTCCCCACAACCATGACATTCCAAAAATTTGGCTTTGTTACTTTACTATGTATTTACCTGCTTATTTTAGCTGGAGGAATTGTTCGAAGTACGGGATCAGGAATGGGTTGTCCAGATTGGCCAAAATGTTTTGGGAGATTCATTCCCCCCACGAAAGAATCCGAGTTACCACTACATTATGAAATTACCTATAAGGAAAAATTACATGGTGAAGTTCTATTTAACCCCACTAAAACCTGGATTGAATACATCAACCGTCTTATTGGAGCATTAACAGGACTCTTTGTTTTAATTACAACCCTCTTAGCTTTCAAAACAGGGAAAAAAGAATTTATCCTTTCTTTCCTTGCCTTAATACTTGTTTTAGGCAATGCGGTATTGGGTAAATATGTCGTAGATTCCTTTCTTCTACCAGGCGTCGTCACCATTCATATGCTATTAAGCATTGGTGTCTTGTTTCTATTGTTTAAGGCCTTACACGTCAAACAAAGCTCCATCGAGATCCCATCTACGGTTCGAACTTTGATTCTACTTAACTTACTAGTCATTCTGGTACAAATTGTATTGGGAACTCAGGTGAGAGAAGAAATGGATCATGTAATTGTTCAGTATGGAGAACACGCAAGATCCGAATGGGTTGGTCATTTAGGTAGTATTTACATCATTCACCGAACCTTTTCTTGGGTATTGGTCCTGAGTCATTTGGTCCTTTGGAACAAAATCAAAAAATCAAAAATCAATTCTTTAAAAAACTATAGTACCTACTTGTTCGTTTTTTTAAGTATATCCTTAATCACAGGTATATTAATGGCTTATGTCAACTTACCTTTAGGAAGTCAAGCTGTTCATTTAACTATATCCCTCGTGATTCTGGGTTTACATATGAATACTTGGATTAAAACAAGCACAGCCGCATAAGATGTCACTCATTAAACCCTATATAGCCCTGTTAAAATCCAGACTATCGATTACGGTAGCATTCTCTGGTACCTTTGGCTATTTATTGGCTCCCGTTGAACACACCACTTTCCATATTATCTTAATCTCCTTAGCTGGTTATTTACTCACAGGAGCTGCCAACATCGTCAATCAATTGAAAGAAATTGATTTCGATAAACTGATGAAAAGAACAGCCAAAAGACCTTTGCCGACCGAGGTTTTACGACCTCAACAAGCCAAGATTTATGGCATTATCCTACTGTTGATTTCTTTAAGTTTACTCAGCTACTTGTCATGGAAAGCAGCCATTATTGGATTCATTTCGTATATTTTATATGGATTTGTTTACACTCCATTAAAACGAGTAGGACCCATTTCTGTATTTGTGGGTGCCATACCTGGTGCCTTTCCTCCCATGATTGGATGGCTGGCTGCTACACATGAATTTGGATGGGAGCCTGGCATTTTATTTGCCATACAATTCTTTTGGCAATTCCCTCATTTTTGGGCTATTGCCTGGGTCGCAGATGCGGATTACAAAAAAGCTGGATTTAAAATGCTACCTAATGATGGAAAAAAAGACATGAAAACGGCTTTTACCATCATGATTTATACCATATTTCTAGTACCCTTAGGACTCGTTCCTTATTTATTGCACATGACAGGAATACAATCGGCCATTATTGCGGTAATAGCCGGTACTTTATTCCTTTGCCAAACCTTTTACCTGATGATGCGCCCAACAGATAAAGCTGCTCGTTGGATGATGTTTGGATCATTTTTCTATTTACTTGTAGTACAAATTGCCTTTTTATTTGATAAAATTTCATAACATGAACGCAGAAACCAATTCCATAGAAGCCAAAGCGACACGTTCTGTGAATCCTAAAATATTCACCATGTGGTTGTTCATTGTATCTATTATTATGCTCTTTGCTGCTTTTACGAGTGCCTATCTTGTACGTAAAGCAGAAGGAAACTGGGTAGAGTTTCAGTTACCCAATTTATTTTGGATTAGTACAGTCGTCTTACTACTAAGTAGTGCCTCCATGCATTTTGCATTATTAGCCGCAAAAAAAGACCAATTTAATGCGTTAAGAATAAGTATTTCTATTACTTTTGTGCTCGGATTATTGTTTTTAGTATTACAATATTTCGGATGGGTACAATTAGTCGAAATGAACGTTTATTTCGTTGGTAATCCATCAGGGTCATTTGTCTATGTTTTATCTGGTCTTCACGGTCTGCATTTAATCTCCGGATTGATTGTATTAATTGTAGCACTAGTTGCTGCATTCCGTATGAAAATCAATGCCAAAGCCCTTACTCAAATTAAAATTTGTTCCACCTACTGGCATTTTTTAGATGCCTTGTGGATATATTTATTTTTATTTTTAGTGTTTAACAATTAAGCTATTACCTCATGTCAGTTGCACACGCTGCCCCTACTGTTCCTGAAAATTTAACTTGGACAGGTGGTTCTGAACCTCTTAAAGCTAGTTATGGAAAACTAATGATGTGGTTTTTCCTACTTTCTGACACCTTTACATTCTCGGCACTTTTAGTGACTTATGGAATGATTCGTTTCAGTCAACCAGCTTGGAAAGGAAGTCCAAGTGATTTCTATTTTTCAACACAACACTGGCCAATCCCAGAAAAAGTGTTTGAAGCAGTTCCATTCTTACACGGCATATCATTACCCTTGGTATTCGTAGGTATCATGACTTTCATTTTGATTGCATCTTCAGTAACCATGGTATTAGCTGTAGAAGCTGGTCACCGCGGTGACCGCAAAGATGTAGAAAAATGGATGTTATGGACTATCGTTGGAGGTTTTACTTTCTTAGGCTCACAAGCTTGGGAGTGGGGTCACTTCATCCACGGACCTGAAGATTTGTCATTAGCAGCTAAGCAATTGGTAGATGGTGTAATGACCCCAATTGAAGGAGCCAATTTAGTACGCAACCCATATGGCCCTCCAGCTTTTGCAGACTTATTCTTTTTCATTACAGGTTTCCACGGAACTCACGTATTTTCTGGAGTTATCCTAAACATTTTGATTTTCTTCAATGCAGCTACAGGTGTTTATGAGCGCAGAGGTCACTATGAAATGGTTGAGAAAGTTGGTTTATACTGGCACTTTGTAGACCTTGTTTGGGTATTCGTATTTACCTTCTTTTATCTTGTTTAATATTTAATTCCCTTAACATATGGCTTCGCACGTTACTGCACACGAAACCTCAGAAAAAGAAATTCCAGCTCCTCAAACTGGCGCTATTTGGAAAACTTTTTGGATTCTTTTAATTCTAACAGCAATCGAATTCGTTATTGCCTTTACATTGCCAGCTAACACCTTACGTGTAGCCATCTTTTCTGGTATGACGATCGTTAAAGCTTTTTATATCGTAGGAGAATTCATGCACTTAAAGCATGAAGTAAAAACGCTTATCTGGGCGGTTTTAATCCCTACAGTATTCGTTGTTTGGTTACTAGTAGCATTGATCTACGAAGGTGGACATTTGTATTAGTAGACCCTAAACTCTTATTGGCGCATGACTAAAAAGACAGGCATTTTATTAACCATTTTAATAGTGCCTGTCTTATTATATTTAGGCCTGCACGAATTTGGCAATAATCATTTTCAATTACCTCGCTACATTCCTGAAATTGATTCCACTACCGGTGAAATCAAAATGGAAAAACGAATCAATCCCCGTTGGAATGAATCCGACATAGATACCGTATTTTTCCGAATACCTCCCTTTCAGCTTACCGATCAAAAAGGAGCGCCATTTTCTTCCAAAGTGCTCGATAATCATATTTACGTGGCGAGCTTTTTCTTCACTCGCTGTACCACTATTTGTCCCAAAATCACGACTCAGGTAAGTCGACTGCAAGATGCTTTTAGTCAAGATAATGACATCAAACTACTATCCATCTCGGTTGACCCACATTTTGATACACCTGAAAAACTAGCTGAATATGCAAATCGTTTTGAAGCAAAACCAGGTAAATGGTATTTTTTAACAGGTGATAAGAAAACTATTTATCCCTTAGCGTTAAAAGGCTTTCATGTTCCTTTGGCGGATGCCTCTGAATATGATCAAGCCATAAAAAATCCAGATGAAACATTTATACACTCAGAAAGGTTAATACTGATAGATAAAGAAAAACACATTAGAGGATTCTATAATGGAACGGATAAAAAAGAAGTAGATCGCCTCATGATGGAAATCAAAGTATTAAAACGTATTTATGATAGTGAAAAATAATATGGCAGCTTACAAGATTGAAAATACCCCTAGAAATAATCAAATTGTTAACATTTTGTCCTTGGTCATACCCATTGCTGTGGCCATGTTAAATGCCATTCAAACCAAGCTGCCCTTGGGTACATGGACGAAAGTACTTCCGCATGTGAATGGCGTGTTGAATGCCACCTGTTCCATCATTTTGATTTTGGGATTTATTGCCATCAAAAACAAAAACATCGAATTACATCGTAAATTTATGGGAGTGGCTTTTGTATTAGGAAGCCTATTTTTGGTGTCCTATGTTAGCTATCATATTTCCAATGAACCAACCAAGTTTGGTGGTACTGGTTGGCTAAGACCTACCTATTATATTTTATTGTTTTCGCATATTTTACTTTCTATTGGTGTCGTTCGTTTAGTATTAAAGGCTATATTTTTTGCCTTAACGGATCAAGTTGAGTCCCATAAAAAATTAGTCAAATGGGCCTTTCCAATTTGGTTGTATGTTAGTGTTACAGGTGTATTGGTTTACTTGTTAATTGCCCCTTATTATGTGTAAGAAATTCATTACTCTCTTCTTCATTTTATTTTTTGTATTCGTGCAATTTGATAGTGCCGCCCAATGTGCTATGTGCCGTACTACGGTTGAAAGCACCATTTCTAATGGGCGCTCCAATATTGCCACTGGCTTAAATACCGGAATTTTATATTTATTATCGGCCCCTTATTTATTAGTTGGAGCTATTGCCTTTTTATGGTTCCGCCAAAGCAAAAAGGAACAACAAGAGCGTTTAGCTAAATTTAAGATTCGACAAAAGGTGAGTCAAATCCTAAGGCAATAATTAATCCCAAATAGGATATTGGGTCAATTTAATGGCCTCTCCAAAAAATAGTTGAGTGGACTTTTCAAACGAATCTGTATAGTCTGATACAAAAAATTGTCGGGAACCTATTTCGCCAGCTTGTATCGACAAATCATGTTGATTTAAAATACGTTTAATTTCTTGAGCCACAATCTGTGAAGTATCAATGACTGGAATTCGGCTTTGATAAAATTCATCTATCTGTGATTTGATTAAGGGATAATGCGTACAGGCCAAAATTAACCCCTCGATGTTTTTGAGTACATCTTGTTCTAAATATTCACGAATGATCTGTTCTGATATGGTATTATTAAAAAATCCCTCTTCAATCATGGGAGCCAATAATGGAGTAGCTAAGGATTGAATATGGATATCTTTCCCCAATGCTTCTGCCTTACGAGCATAGATCCCAGAATTCACCGTTTGCTTAGTACCAATCAAACCCAAAGTTTTGCCTGCCCAATGTTGATCCAAATATTGAATGACAGGGTCTATTACATTCACCACAACAGCCTTGGTCCCAACATAGGTTTTCACCAAATCATAGGCTGCCGCCGAAGCTGAATTACAAGCAATTAGAATCAACTTGCAATTTTTCTCTAATAATAAATTGCAAATTTTTACAGAGTATGCTTGAATGGCCGTTGCTGATTTGTCCCCATAAGGTAAGTGAGCAGTATCTCCAAAATAAATGATGGGCTCTTGTGGAATCAATTCCGTTATGGCATGAGCGAGGGTTAACCCCCCTATTCCACTATCAAAAATCCCAATGGGTGCAGAGTTTGGCATATATGTTAAATCTGCGTAAAGAAAGGAATTTTGAAAATCTTTTCAAACCCATGCAACCATTTATGTTTAATGCACATCTTTACATTCAAATAAGTTCTATAATCATTGAGTAAAACTTTACTACCCTTCAAGAGCGAACAAGAGTTAATTCAGGCTTGCCAAAAACAAGACCGAAGAGCTCAACAAATTGTCTACCAGGTAAACGCTGGCAAGATGATGGCGGTATGCAAGCGCTATTTAGGTGTAGGTCCAGATGCGGAAGATGCATTAATGGAGGGTTTCATGAAAGTCTTTAGTAAAATAGACAACTTCCAAGGCCAAGGAAGTTTTGAAGGGTGGATTCGAAAAATCATGGTGAATGAATCATTGATGAAAATTCGAAAAACAGCCAATCGCTATGACCAAGACATTAATGAAACATATGATATAGCTCATCCAGAAGATGCCATCATGCATCTGGGAGTTGAGGAAATTCAAAATTTAATTTTGGAATTACCTCCTGGCTATCGGACAATATTTAATTTATATGCCATAGAAGGCTATTCACATATTGAAATTGGAGATATGTTACAAATATCAGAAGGCACATCCAAGTCGCAGCTTTCACGAGCACGACAACTATTACAGAGTAAACTAAAGGAATTACAAGCATGAAGAAATCATCCGGTGACAATTGGGATTCCCTTGAAAAAAACTGGCGGGAAAAATTAGACTCACATAAAGAGGAAGTTCCAGCCGCTATTTGGAATCAAATTGAGAAAAAGCTTGACGAGAAAAAAGGAAAGGCTGTTCCTTTCATTATTCATCGTAGACAATGGTCTTGGGCGGCAGTTTTATTGATTTCCTTTGGTGTAGGTTGGTGGCAATTATCCAATCCAAACGCTCTAGTGGATGATTCAAAAATGGCCAACCACATACAAACTGAAATCAATGCTCCTGTTCAACATTTGCCAAATACGAGCACGCCAGAATTGGAAGAAATAAGTAGTTCAACAAATCCAAATGTTGTAAGTCATTCTGAGCCAATGCCCAGTCATGATATTCATTCCAATTTAAATCAAGAACCTAGAAATACTACCGAGTCTATTCCCGTAATAGAAGAAAGTAAACCCAATACCAACCCTGTTATTTTAGCCGATAATAGGACATTTGAAAAAGAAAAACCCGCTTCATTGGCGAAGGAAGAAAGTGTCGAAATGTTAATCGACATTCAACCGAGTCAAGCGAACAATCAAGAAAAAGAAAATAGCTATGTTCCGGAGCCTAGCAAAAAAAGACATTCCTTGTTTGCTCGTGTAGTGAAACAATTAAGACAGGCCATCGATGGAGAACCTGTAGATTGGCAAACTTTAAAGCAGGGAGACCCCAAACTAGAAAACAGTATTCACCAAGTGGCGAATACGTATATCAAAACCGAACAAGTAGTACAAAGAACATTTCAATTTTAAGTATATGAAAAATTTATTCATCTTAGGATTAATCCTAATTAGCACCGGTCTAATTGCTCGACCAAATCAAGATTCCTTATTATTAAAAATAGATAAGCGTAATCAAGAAATTATTGGTAATCCCAGTAATTCGAAAAAATCGTTGAAAGAAGAATTGCAAGCCATTTTTTCAAAAAATGGAATAGTCTTAGAAGATAGCTTATGGCAAAGTATCCGCAAGGCTGTTCAAACTGATAATGAGAAAGATACCTCAATTGCAGTTAGCATAGGCGGCAAAAATATCAATATCAAATTACATCAAGCAGGATTTAATGGATCTAAAAGCCTTTCATCGACCAAAACAATCTCAGCAGGATCGCCTGGCCCTAACAACAAACAAGTGGAAGTGGGATTCAAGGGAATACATGTCAAAGAAGGGAATGAGGAAGTCCATGTAGGTTGGAATGGAGTACAGGTAAAAGAAGGAGATGAGGTCACTCGGGTTATCTGGGGCAAAGATTCTACCAAAATTCAGGCCAAGGATCGAAATTTCTATCAACGTAAAGGCTTAAATCTTTATTTAGGTTTAAATGGGACTTCTGGAAATTTACCTGCCATGAGCATAGCCCAGTTTCCAGCCCCTTTATTGTCCACTGATTTTGCTTTAAAACCTTTGGGATCCCGATATGTTGGCCTTGAAATTTCTAGATCCATTCGACTAAGTTCTGGTAAAAAATCCAGGTTTAATTTAGGTTATGGTTTACAATTTGATTGGTATAATTTTATGTTTGATCACAATCGTATCATTCAAAAAGGAAATGATGCGGTTATTTTTCAACCGATTATTGATAGTAATGGAGGCGAAACCGTGTTATCAAAAAACAAAATGACGGTTAGCTATTTAACATTGCCCATTATGCCACATTGGACCTATTCCAAAGAATCAGCCGTACAAATGATTGGTTTAGGTGGCTATATATCCTATCGATTAGACAGTTACACAAAAGCCATTGAAGACAAAACAGATAATTTACATAAGATCACGTCCAATCTTTTTGTCAATCAAATACGCTATGGTGTTCGTGCAGAGTTTGCCTTGAAACATTTTCCTGATTTATTTTTCTCATATGATTTAAGTCCACTATTTGAGAAAGGAAAAGGACCCGATGTCCAGGCATTTAGCTTTGGTTTCCGATTATTATAAAATTAATTTAGAAATTTTTCACCAAGGTGTTTGTGGATACCAAAATTTGAGCTACTTTTGCGAACTATTTCAGTAAAACGTTTGACTGAAATAAGAAAGAGGGGGATATACCAGAGCGGCCAAATGGGGCAGACTGTAAATCTGCTGGCGAATGCCTACGGTGGTTCGAATCCATCTGTCCCCACCATTCGCACACAGGAAAGTACCAAGTTTTTGTGTTGTTAAGTACCAGCGGGAGTAGCTCATTTGGTAGAGCGATAGCCTTCCAAGCTATAGGTGGCGGGTTCGAGCCCCGTCTCCCGCTCAATAAATGTCGTTCTGTGAGGAAACTCATAGACGATTTTTATATTGGTAGGGCCCAGAAGACCTACTATTGGCCCTAGGGTAAAGGCCTTTGTAGCTCAGTGGTAGAGCACTTCCTTGGTAAGGAAGAGGTCGGCAGTTCAATCCTGCTCAAAGGCTCAAAAATACCAAAATACTCGTAAGAGTAGCTTTGATTAGCACATTTTGAAACTTTTTATAACTAAATTAAGAACTAAATAATCATGGCAAAAGAGAATTTTGACCGAAGTAAACCCCACGTAAACATTGGTACTATTGGCCACGTTGACCACGGTAAAACTACCTTGACTGCTGCTATCACAAAAGTTCTTTCTGAAAAAGGTCTAGCTGAGAAGAAAGATTTCTCTTCCATTGACTCTGCTCCAGAAGAGAAAGAGCGTGGTATCACAATCAACACTGCTCACGTTGAGTATTCAACAGTTAACCGTCACTATGCTCACGTTGACTGTCCAGGTCACGCTGACTACGTGAAAAACATGGTTACAGGTGCTGCCCAAATGGACGGCGCTATCTTAGTAGTTGCGGCTACTGATGGACCAATGCCACAAACTCGTGAGCACATCCTTTTGGCACGCCAAGTTGGTGTACCTCAATTGGTTGTTTTCATGAACAAAGTGGACATGGTGGATGATCCAGAATTATTAGAATTAGTAGAAATGGAGATTCGCGAGCTTCTTTCATTCTACGAATTTGATGGCGATAACATTCCAGTAATCCAAGGTTCTGCTTTGGGTGGTTTGAATGGAGATCCTAAGTGGGTAGCTACAATCGATGCTTTGATGGAAGCAGTCGATAGCTGGATTCCACTTCCTAAGCGTGACGTAGATAAGCCATTCTTGATGCCAGTTGAAGACGTATTCTCGATCACAGGTCGTGGTACAGTAGCAACAGGTCGTATCGAGACAGGTATTATTAACTCAGGTGAGACAGTAGATATCTTAGGTATGGGAGCTGAAAACTTGAAATCAGTAGTAACTGGTGTTGAGATGTTCCGTAAGATTTTGGATCGTGGTGAAGCTGGTGATAACGTAGGTTTATTGTTACGTGGTATTGAGAAAACTGATATCCGTCGTGGTATGGTTATCTGTAAGCCAGGTTCTGTTAAGCCTCACACTAAATTCAAGGCTGAGGTTTATATCTTGTCTAAAGAGGAAGGTGGTCGTCACACGCCATTCTTTAACAAATATCGTCCACAATTCTATTTCCGTACAACAGACGTAACAGGAGAAATCATGTTGCCAGCTGGTGTGGAAATGTGTATGCCAGGTGATAACTTGACAATTGAAGTTACTTTATTGAACCCTGTAGCAATGGATAAAGGTCTTCGTTTCGCGATTCGTGAAGGAGGTCGTACCGTAGGTGCTGGTCAGGTAACTGAAATCTTAGACTAATTAATTAGTTGATATCAAAAAAGAGCGGTTTATCCCGCTCTTTTTTTTTGCCTAATATTTTTAGCTTTTAGCTTTTTAGATTTGACAACTTTTAAAAAGTTGTCAAATCTGTAGTCAAATCTAAATACTAACGAATGACACATGAAATAAATTATACTATGAAAAAGATCCTTGCATTATTATCACTTGTCTTATTAAGTCACTTGGCCGTCAGCCAGGAATACTATGAAATAAGAACCTACCAAATGAAATTTAGGGGTAATTTGGGAGTAGTTGAAAGATACATTTCCAACGCACTCATTCCTGCATTAAACAAATATGGCGTTTCAAAAGTCGGGGTATTCAAAGATTTAGGGAAACCTGAACCCGCTATTTTGGTTGTCACTATACCTTTTCCCTCCTTGGAATCCTATGCGGGATACAAGTCGGCATTAGAAAAAGACGAAGCTTATTTGCTAGCCAGTAAAGCTTACTTTGATATGGTCGGTTTGGATAAACCATTATTTGAAAAAATATCGACTTACTTAGCGAAAGGCTTTAAAGGACATCCATCCTTAACCTTGCCTACTAAAAATGAAGGTCGTATTTACGAATGGAGAACTTACGAGTCATATAACGAAGATGCTTTACGTAGAAAAATAGCCATGTTTGATGATTCAGAACTTCAAGTTTTTGAAAATGTAGGATTACATCGCGTTTTCTTTGGAGAAGTCTTGGCTGGCGAGAACACTCCTTGCTTAAGTTACATGATCAGCTTTGAAAATATGGCCGAGCGTGATAAAAATTGGGCTAAATTTTCAGCAGATCCAGAATGGAAACGCATATCTAATGACCTCAAATACGCCAATAGTCACTCTAGAACGGTCCGTCGCTTCTTGGAACCAACGGCTTATTCCCAATGGTAATTGCTTTTAATTAATCGGAGGTTTGCGAATTAGGAAAAATTGCCTAAATTTGCAGTCCTTCTACGGGCATAGTATAATGGTAGTATGCAGGTCTCCAAAACCTTTGGTCAGGGTTCGAATCCTTGTGCCCGTGCCATGTAATAATTTTTAAAGCCGAATAATCGGTGAAAATATGAGCAACTTTACATCATTAATTAAGGAATCTTGGGTAGAAGTAACTGAACATGTTACTTGGCCTAAATTTTCCGAGCTTCAAGCAAGTTCTATATTGGTTTTAGTGGCCTCCCTAATTTTTGCCATCTTGGTAGGATTAGTTGATTTGGCATTCAAATCTGGATTGGATTTATTTTATAGTTCATTTTAACAGGGCTTAACCCGATCCTTAACACGAAAATAGCCATGGCAGAGACTAAATGGTATGTTTTGAGAGCAATTTCAGGACAAGAGAAAAAAGTGAAAACGTATATGGAGAACGAAATCGCACGTCAAGGCGTAGCTGAAGCTGTTCCCCAAATATTGATTCCTACCGAAAAGATTTATGAAATCAGAAAAGGGAAAAAGGTAATTCGCGAGAAAAATCTATTTCCTGGATATATCATGATTGAGGCGGATTTGGCAGGTGAGGTAAGTCACATTTTAACTTCTACACCGGGTGTCATTGGTTTTCTTCAAACCATGAATGAGGAAATAGAAGAAACTAAAATCGAAGGAGGAAAGACGAAAAAGGTAAAAGTGGTAGTAAAAAAGCCGATGCCATTAAGTCAGTCTGAGGTTAATCGAATTTTAGGTAAAGTAGATGAATCGGCCGCAGTAGAAGACTTTGCTTCGGTATCCTTCATCAAAGGAGAAACAGTACGTGTTATTGACGGACCATTTGCGACCTTTGAAGGGACGGTAGAAGAGATTCACGAAAACAGTAAGAAATTATCTGTGATGGTAAAAATCTTTGGAAGAAACACTCCTTTGGAATTGAATTATTCTCAAGTAGAGAAATAAAATACCATTCTTTTGACATTCAGAAACCCTAACCTCGTGGTTAGGGTTTTTTATTTTATCTCATTTTGATATACTTGTGCTTACATTCAGATGAAATCATCTGCTAACCACTAAACACATGGCAAAAATCACGATTACTAAGGTGGGTTCAATGCTACGTCCTCAACGTATTTCAATCAAAAACGCTCGAAGCCGAGAATACCTCAGTAGAAACCTTGAGGAACATGACACCTTTCATTTACCCCCAGGAAACCATGTCATTGAAATAGCGTTTCGGTTCAATATGTTCCTATTTCCTCCCTCTCGATTTTCCATTGATGTACCTGAGGGACAAACATCTATATTTTGAACTTAAAGAAAATGAAATAGCCCATTGCCTTATTCCCCAGTTATCGATCTTTCTCCAGCTCATTATTTGGAGCTCATTAGCGTTTGCATTCCAAAGGGATGTACCCAGTATATTTTGGGGAATTCTTGTCGTCACTACACCCATATTGATATACAACCCAATCCGCTTATTGGTTTTAGGCCATCACCTCCATCGTTTAAGCAATGGATACCTAGAACTAAGACATTCGTGGGAATATTAATTTGAATTATTGGCAATTAACTTTGGTTTATCAAATAAATCTCCTAATTTTGCAGTCCGTTTAAAAAGCGGCATTCTATTCGATTGATTATCAAACGGATGAATGGATTGGAAGGTTTGTTACGCTGGAAGATCAAAACGAGGTGCATCAGATAAGGAAGCTTCCACCCTTATTGGCAGATAAACCTCAATAATTCACTTAAAAACGATGTTTTAATATGGCAAAAGAAATAGCTGGTTACGTTAAGCTTCAATGCAAAGGTGGCCAAGCCAATCCTTCACCGCCCATCGGTCCTGCATTAGGTTCGAAAGGATTAAATATCATGGAGTTCTGTAAGCAGTTCAATGCTAGAACTCAAGATAAAAACGGCGTAGTATTGCCGGTCCTAATTACTTATTACGCAGATAAATCGTTTGAATTCGTTGTAAAAACGCCTCCTGCACCAATTTTGTTATTGGAAGCAGCTAAGGTGAAATCGGGTTCGGCTCAGCCAAACTTGAAAAAAGTGGGATCTGTTTCTTGGGATCAAGTGCGAGTTATCGCGGAGACTAAGATGCCAGATTTAAACTGTTTTACAATTGAAGCAGCAATGAGTATGATTGCTGGAACGGCCCGATCAATGGGTATTACTGTTTCTGGAGAGAAACCGTTCTGATTTTAATAATCAGAATTTAACATTTTAATAAAAAGGTAATGGCAAAACTTACGAAGAAAAAAAAGGAAGCCCTTTCTAAATATGACGCGACGTTAGAGTATTCTCTAAACAAAGCGGCTGAAATTTTGAAGGAAATTTCCTATACAAAATTCGACGCCTCGGTGGACATTGATGTTCGCTTAGGAGTAGATCCCCGCAAAGCCGACCAAATGGTTCGTGGTGTGGTTGCCCTACCTCATGGAACAGGAAAAGACGTACGAGTTCTCGTATTGTGTACTCCTGATAAAGTAGAGGAAGCAAAAGCAGCCGGTGCTGACCATGTAGGATTAGATGATTATATTTCAAAAATCGAAGGAGGCTGGACCGATATCGATGTAATCATCACCATGCCTACGGTTATGGCCAAATTAGGTCGCTTGGGTCGTGTGTTAGGTCCACGTGGACTTATGCCTAATCCAAAGTCTGGTACAGTTACTTTGGAAGTAGGAAAAGCAGTAAATGAAGTGAAAGCCGGTAAAATTGACTTTAAAGTTGATAAAACGGGTATCATCCATACCTCTATTGGTAAGGTTTCATTTGACGCTAGCAAAATTGCTGAAAATGCGCAAGAAGTAATCAATACCTTGATGAAATTGAAGCCATCTTCTGCAAAAGGTACATATGTTAAATCGATCAATATATCTTCTACTATGTCTCCGGGCATTGTTATTGATAAGGCGACAGTAACTGGATTGTAATCATGACAAGAGAAGAAAAAAATCAGATTATTGATGAGTTGAGCGAAAAGTTCGCGGTAACTCCGTACTTCTACATTGCAAGTACAGCCGGTTTAACAGTAGCGCAAGCTACAGAATTCCGTAGAATGTGTTTTTCAAGAGGTTTAGAATACAAAGTATTCAAAAACACGTTAATTGCAAAAGCATTAGAGAAAACGGGAAATGACTATTCTGCATTCAACGAAGGTGTATTGAAAGGTATGTCTGGAATCATTTTCTCCCCAGAAAATGCTAAAGTTCCAGCTAAATTGATCAAAGACTTCCGTAAAGAAGCGGGAAAGGATAAAATTGCATTCAAAGGCGCTTCTATTGAAGGTGGTTTATACATTGGTGAAGACCAATTAACAGCACTTGAAAATATCAAGTCGAAAAACGAGATGATTGGAGAGGTTATTGGCCTATTGCAATCGCCTGCTAAAAACGTTATCTCTGCTCTTACAAGCGGCGAAAAGAAATTAGCTGGTATCGTGAAGACTTTAGGTGAGCGTCCTGAATAATTACCACGTTTTACCGGGGTTTAACCCCACAAAATAATTAATTCTTAACAATTAAATTTTCAAAAAATGGCAGATTTAAAAGCGTTCGCTGAACAATTAGTGAACTTAACTGTAAAAGAAGTAAATGAATTAGCTGCTATCCTTAAGGATGAGTACGGTATCGAACCAGCTGCTGCTGGAGCTGTTGTAGTAGCAGGTCCTGCTGCTGGTGCTGGTGATGGTGCTGATGCTCCTGCAGAGAAAACATCTTTCGATGTTATCTTGAAAGCTGCTGGTCCTAACAAATTAGCTATCGTTAAATTAGTAAAAGACTTAACTGGTTTAGGTTTGAAAGAAGCGAAAGATGTAGTTGATGCTGCGCCGAAAGCTGTTAAAGAAGGTGTATCTAAAGACGAAGCTGAAGGTTTGAAAAAATCTTTAGAAGAAGCTGGTGCTGAAGTTGAATTGAAATAATTCACACACTGATTTAAAGAAAAAGGGGATGGCAACATTCCCTTTTTTTTGCTTTATTTGAATTCTAATTGCCTTTACCTAACATTTTCCCTATGCGTGATTTGATCCAATTACTTCCCGATGCCATAGCAAACCAAATTGCTGCCGGAGAAGTGGTACAAAGGCCCGCGTCGGTGGTTAAAGAGCTCATGGAAAATGCCATCGATGCCCAGGCTACCTACATCCAACTCATCATTAAAGATGCTGGGAAAGGAATTATTCAAGTCATTGATAATGGCACAGGAATGTCAGAAACAGACGCAAGAATGTGTTTTGAAAGACATGCCACTTCCAAAATTAGAAAAGCAGAAGATCTATTCAGTATCAAAACAATGGGCTTTCGAGGTGAGGCCATGGCCTCCATTGCCTCTGTCGCCCAAGTGGAATTAAAAACGCGAAGAGAACAAGATGAATTAGGGAGCTTAGTCCGAATTGAAGCCTCTGTTTTAAAAGCTCAAGAAAATATTCAACATCCAATTGGCACTTCGATTACCGTTAAAAACTTATTCTATAACATCCCCGCACGCAGGAATTTCCTCAAATCTAATCCTGTTGAAATCCGACATATCCTCGACGAGTTTCAGCATGTAGCACTAGCGCACCCCAATATCCGATTTTCCTTTGTTCAAAATGAACAAGAAACAGATCAATTACCCGCTGAAAAACTAGGTAAAAGAATTGTTGATTTATTTGGGAAAGGCTACCGGGAACAATTAGCTTCTTGCGAAGAAGATACCTCCTATGTAAGCATTAAAGGCTATGTAGGTAAACCTGAGCACGCCAAAAAAACACGAGGAGAACAGTTTTTCTTTGTCAATGATCGATACATCAAAAACGCTTATCTAAATCATGCCGTAATGAGCGCCTATGAACGCTTATTGCCCGAAGGCTCATTTCCCTTCTATGTTTTGTTTCTAAGCATCGATCCTAGCCATATTGACATCAATGTCCATCCCACCAAAACGGAGATCAAATTTGACGACGAAAGGTCTATTTACGCCATTGTTCAAGCCGCTGTTCGAAAGACTTTGAGTATCCATAACTTAATCCCTTCCCTGGATTTTGATACCAATGTCAATTTTAACATTCCACACAGTCCAGCTGGACTGCCTTCCTCTAGTAGAACGGGGAATTTTTCATCAGGAACAGGGAATACTCATTCCAATAAACATGTGCAAGACGCCTGGAAAAAACTATACGAAGGCTTACAAGATAATATACAGGCATTTGAGCAACAAGCGCCTACTATAAAGCCTCAATTGTTTGAACAACATACCCATGGCTCCGAAACCATTTTACAGAGTCGAGCTAACCAAAGAGAAAATACGGAATTCAATTCTTCCAATTTTCAGGTCATTCAAATACTTCAGAAATACCTAGCTTTAAGTTGGTCAAATGGTCTCATACTGATCGACCAAAAAAGAGCTTATCAACGCATTCTCTATGATCAATTTATGGATCATTTGCAGAGAAAAAATGGTGCATCCCAGCAATTATTATTTCCCAAATTATTACATATTAATCCGGCCGACCAATTAATATTAGAAGAAATCAAGGAGGATCTGCTATATCTAGGATTTCAACTTGCCCTAGAAGATGGGGCCAAGTATTGGGTCAAAGGAATACCTGCGGGTTTGGGGGAAGAAGATGGACAATCTTTACTAGAAGGAATACTGGAACAAGTAAAACATGAAGCCAGTGACCTAAGTAAACATCGGAATGAAAAAATTGCACAGGCTATGTCCAATAGATCTGCAATCCGCTACCAACAGAAAAAATTAAGTACGGAAGAAATGAATGCCTTAGTCGAACAATTATTTGCTAGCAGCAATCCTAACTCTTCTCCCAATGGTGAGCAGATTAGTCGCGCCTTACATCTTCAGGAAATTATCGATTTACTGAACTAAAAAATCTATTTTTTGTATTTCGATTTCGAGGGATTGAATTGCTTCTTCGCCATTTTCACTACCGCATAAATCATATTAGCGACCGTTGCAGGCACCATCGTGATTAAACCTGTTCCTAGTTTAAAATCTGGGTTTTGGTTTAAAAAATCATTGACATATTTATTCTTATGTCGTAAATTTTCAAAGTTCAAGCTTGTTTCTTCCATTTTAAATGGTGTCTTCCTGATACGGCTATATCTTTCAATTTCAAAAAGATCATAAATCTTGTTAATAGTAGCTGTCTGGGAAGGTACATTGTTTTCGTAACGCAAGAAATTTTTGGTATACTCCCGAATAACAGAATAAATAATGGGATTGATGGGATTGGAGTAAAAGACCACCTTTTTCGACAAATTTTCCAATTTGATGAAGATCATTTCCCAAAGAAAATCATGATATGGCATTTTTACGATATGCCTATAATTTCTTTCTACGGATAAAGTCAGACGTATTATGACCAAATCCTCATGCTTTAAAATAGTAAAATAGCAGAATCCCACCATCTTATCTTTAACCATAAAACTCCAGATAAAAACTTCATCTGGAACTGGATAACAAAATGACCCTCCCAATGCTTCATCTAAAGTTAGATTGGGACCAATGGTATGTGTTAAAATAGTATAAATGCCAGAAAACAAGTCTGAATGAATGTCAATATCTTGTTTTTTTATGTGGTACTTTACAACCCTCATAGAACTTATTAAAATAAAAAGTACCCTTATATATAAAATTGAGCCCTAAAGAAAGCTTAATTTTTTAAAATAATCATCCTTACGAATGATATCTCTCTAATAAATTCTCTGTTGGGTCAACCAAAAAAACTATTTGGCTAATTCCACAGCTCGATCTCTGGCTGCAAAAATACCTTTTTGTAAACCTTCTCCAACTTCTTTTTCACCAAAGGTCTTTAAAGCGGCTTCAGTGGTTCCTCCTTTAGAAGCAACGGCCTGAATTAATTCATCCAAAGATTTATCACTGGTTTGCATCAGATGATAAGAGCCTAACATGGTTTGCTTCACTAATAAAGCAGACATAGACGGATCAAATCCCATAGCAATACCAGCATCTATCATGTTTTTAATCAAATAAAAGAAATACGCTGGCCCACTACCACTTAATCCTGTCACTGCATCCAATAAACTTTCTTCTTCTAAAAATACAGCACGGCCAGTTGAGTTAATTAAATTCTCCGCCAAACGAATATCCGACAATCCTACTTCAGGGGCAGAGGCGAATGCTGTCATACCCATACCTAATAAGGCAGGCGTATTCGGCATAGCTCGAATGATTAAAGGATAAGACAAGCTCTCTTGTAATTTTTTAATGGGAATACCCGCCATGATAGAAAGCACCAACTGTCCAGGACGTAAATATTGCTTCAACTCTTCCGATACCGAGGGATAATCTTGTGGTTTTACTGATAAGATGACCAAATTAACGGATGAGATTTTCTCCGAAATGGTATCTACAACCACGCCTGCTTTTTGTTCTTGTAAAATATCTCCTCGCTCCTTATTCTTTTCAATAAGTAATAAGTCTTCTTTCTTGACCAAATTATATTGAATAAAGGAATTAGCGAAAGCCATTCCCATATTTCCACAACCTATGATTGCAATTTTCATCTGTTAATCCCTTTAAATAAATCTTCTAAAAATTGGTCTAAACTTGCCCCTCTAAGTCCTTTGGCCATTATTTTGCCCTCTTTATCTATCATAAATGTCATAGGAATGGCAGAAACTTGATAAGCTTGTGCAGCCACCGAATTCCAATACTGTAAGTCGGAAACATGCTTCCAAGTTAACTGATCTGTTTCAATTGCTTTCAACCAAGCACTTTTGTCTTGATCTAAACTTACCCCAAAAATTTCAAAACCTTTATCCTTAAATCGGGCATATGTTTTAATAACATTGGGATTTTCACGACGGCAAGGTCCACACCAACTTGCCCAAAAATCAATCAAGACATATTTTCCTCGTAAAGAAGAAAGAGCTACTTTTTCTCCATTGGGGGAAGGTAAGCTAATTTCTGGAGCTTCAGAGCCTATACTGACACCTTTCAAACGTTTTAAATTTTCCAAAAATGGCTTTATCTGTGCGTGATTGGGTCTAGCGACTCTAAATTTTTCAGCAATGATTTCCAAGGTCGCCATCTCAGATTCTACTGGCAAGAAATTGGTCGTCCAAAGAGCGACTAAATTAGTCCCCATTTGAGGAATTAAGGTTTTAATTTGACTTAATGCTACATTTTGTGCTGTTTCAAACTCCTTTTGAATGCGAGTCTGAGAAGCAGGAGTTTTTTGAATCTCTGCATTCCAGGCAATGACCTTTTTTTCAAGACCTTTTGAAATAGCCATGACTTGGTTCATCATCTTGATATTAATTGATTCCCCTGTCACGCCATAAGCGCCTGGTTTATCCGGTAAATTCACCCCATCCGCCTCTACTTGTACTTTCTCATTTCCTTCCAAGATGACCATGACCTTTTGAGGATTGGCTATATCATAAAAATTTATCAGATAGAATCCACCACCTTCCAACACCTTTCCGCGGAAGACCCCACTATTATTTTGATCAGGGCTTAAAGAATCTATTTTGATGGCTTGACCACGACCGTTGAGAAATTCCAAATATATTTTCCGTTGGGGCACTAATTGCTTGACCTTGACTTGAATAGTAAATTCCTGAGCCTGCAAGGCAAATGACATGAAGATAAAAGCAAGTAAGCAAATGCGGTTCATAGCTTTTTATTATTGGGCCAAAGCCTCTTGGACTAATTGATTAACTAGTTTTGGGTCCGCTTTTCCTTTGGATTTTTTCATTACTTCCCCTATAAATAGGGCAATTAGGCCCTTTTTCCCTTTATGGTATTCTTTTACTTTATCAGGAAATGCATTAATTACTTCTTGAACGAAATAAAGGAGCTCTTCATTGTTATTGGCCAGAACCCAACCATTTTCATCCACCAATTGTTTAGGACTCTTGGACCTGTCCAATAAACAAAGCGGGAACAATTGATGCGCGGCTAAATTATGTGTGATAGCACCTTGCTCCACTAAGTCGACAATTTCAGCCAAATTTTTAGGGCTAATCTCCAAATCTTGAATGTGCAACAAGCGTTCATTCATATGGGATTTTACGGGTCCCATTAACCAATTGGATAAGGCTTTATAGGCTTTGGTATACGTTGCTGCCTCTTTAAAATACAAGGCCATTTCCTTCGTATCAGCTAAAAAGTGAGCATCATATACGGGTAATCCAAACTGATCTATTAATTCTTGTTCTTGCTCCCAAGGTAGTAAAGGCATGGTTGCTTTAACTTCATTAATCCAATCTTGGGTAATGCGTAATGGCGCTAAATCAGGTTCTGGGAAGTAACGATAATCATTCATCGTTTCTTTAACACGCATACTTGACGTTTTCCCAGTATGAGCGTCAAAAGTACGTGTTTCTTGAATGATGCTTTCTCTAGCATCCAACATTGCAGCTTGTCTCGTGCATTCAAATTCGATGGCACGCTGAATATTACGGATGGAATTCATGTTTTTGATTTCCACTTTGGTTCCCAGTTTATCTGAGCCAATGGGTCTTAATGAAATGTTTACGTCGGCACGTAAAGAGCCCTCTTCCATATTACCATCACAAATTCCCAAATAGCGAACCAGTTTTCTAACCTCAGAAACTAGAGCAAATGCTTCTTCTGAAGAATACAATGTAGGGTCTGTCACCATTTCAATCAGCGGTGTACCGGCTCTATTGTAATCAATAAAACTAAAAGGGTTATCACCTTCATGCAAGGATTTCCCTGCATCTTCTTCCAGGTGGATGTGGTGAAAAGCAATGTATTTCTCTTCTGTTTTAAGCTTAACCTTAATTTTCCCCCCGATGCAAATGGGGGTTTTATCTTGTGTAATTTGATATCCCTTTGGAAGGTCTGGATAAAAATAATTTTTACGGTCAAAATATTGCCATTCACTTATTTCAGACCCAATGGCGATTCCCATTTTAATGGCGTATTCTACCACTCTTTTATTCAAAAAAGGTAAAGTACCTGGATGACCTAAACTAATGGGTGAAATTAATGTGTTAGCCTCTCTACCAAATCGGACAGCATCGCTCGCAAATATTTTGGAATCCGTTTGCAGTTGTGCATGGATTTCAAGTCCAATAACCGGTTGATAAATAGTAGATTGAAATGTACTCACAGATTTGAAATAATTAGATCATCAATAGTCTGTAAAGATACAAAAAAGGATAGGAAAGCTAGGCTTGGCGCTTGATTTTACAAGTACAAGCCACTTTATGTTTATAATTGACCCAATAAGCAACTGAAATAAATATTCCTAGGAGTAAACCAAATGCCCACTCAAAGGAATTTTTACCCAAACTTACTTCTACAACCTTGACCATAACAGCTAGTCCGAGGTAGATCATCGGTAGTGGTTTACGGTGTCTTTTGTAGTCTTGGAAAAGGAGAATTAAGGCCAACAAAAAACTGGTAGAGACTAAAACCCATTCAAAAGTGGGGGTAAATGCAAAACTACTGGCAATGTAAGGGGCAAAAAACAAAAAAATAGGTAATGTCATGCAATGAATGGCGCAGGCTATCGAAAAAAATAAGCCCATCTTTTCGATTGCCAACAAATGTTTATATCTTTTCATTATTTAGATATTTAAATAATTACTTAATTTCTAATTTAAACTCTAAATCAATGTCCGTTGATCCAATTTCTTCATCGCCTGTTTTGGTTCTTTTCCCATTAGCAGGAGGTTGATGTTTTAGAATAACGTGTAATTTACCAATACCTTTTCCTTGAGTTTTCCCTGTATTTTTTAGTCCAATGGGTAAATTATTCTTATCCTTGTCCTTGGCTTTTAGAGAGAACAAAGAGGCAGGAGTAACTTTGTATACAAACAAATGGGCTTCAGCATCTTCTTCTATTTTCTCGGTAACATCGACGCGCGGTTTTCTAGATTCATCGTATACTTTCACTTCCATCTCGTAATTCTCATTGGCATCAAGCACAATAGATTCAAATTTATCAGGCGGTGTGATGGAATTAGCATCCAAGTCTTGAAAGGCAAAGGTTTTGGTAACATTTTTACTATTAGTAAATTCTAACTCAACGGTAGTGATTAATTCGTTATCATCTGTAGGTTCAACAGCAGGATCTTTTTTACAAGAAAATAGGGCCAGGCAAAGAAACAATACATATAAGAATTTGCTTTTCATAGGAGGATTTTTTGCAATACTGTTGCAAATATACAAAGATAATTTATTATTGCAACGTTGTTGCAATAATAAATTATCATGATGAATTATAGATGCCTGCATCTGAATAGAGTTGACGGTTTTGCTCATTTCTACATTTTCCATTCTACATTGTAAAGCCGTAAGAAAATTATAAATAATGAATGATAAATTATAAATGGATTTGGGGATTCAATTCTTCATTGCAAGGTTAATCCAACGAAAGATTGGAACGGGGCTTGAGCGAAGCGGCAGGCGGATATTTGACCCTGCGCATAGGCCATGTGCGTAAGCGGAGAGACAATCGGTTCTGCAAAGCAGAATTCGTCTTGGATTAACCGTATTTCTTCTGTTTTTTTGTTTCTTTTTTTATAGAAAAAAAGAAAGACCAAAAAAAGTTAAAGTAAGAAAATGTGATTAGTTATAAAATTGAAGAGATCATTCTTTATAAGTAAAATTAATTACTAGGGCTTTTCTTTTTTTGTCGTTCAGCAAAGGCGAATTCCGCTTTGCGGAACCGTGATTCACTCCGCTATCGCCTATGCTGAGGTCAAAACCCCGTCTACCGCTGCGTTCATCACCTTTCGCTCGTGCTGACCGACGGGATTTTCATTCAGAAAGATTATGTATACATCATCCCGATCTTATTAATTTTCAGCCTCTAAAAACTAAGCCCTATTTAGAAGGTTAATCCCAACAGAAAGATTGGAACGAAGCATGAGCGAAGCGTCAGGCGCATCTTTGACCTTGCGCATAGGCCGTGTGCGTTGGCGGAGAGACAATCGGTTCTGCAAAGCAGAATTCGTCTTGGATTAACCGTATTTCTTCTGTTTTTTTTGTTTCTTTTTTTATGAAAAAAAAGAAAGACCAAAGAAAGTGCTGTTGTAGTAAGGGTAATTTGGTACGATAACTTAACTTTTTGAAAAATATGGAAAGGAAATTGTAAAAAATGAATTATAAATTATAAATGGATGTGTCGCCATTCTACATTCTAATAACTAAAACCCCTAATCCCTAATAAAAAAAAGCCCACTAGAATCTAGCGGGCTTAGGGTAATAATAACTTGGAGCTTACTTACTTTCCCGGGTTTGATCCCAGTATCATCAGCGGTGCGGGGCTTAACTTCTCTGTTCGAGATGGGAAGAGGTGAACACCCGTCCTATCGGCTCCATAAATCTTGCAAGGTCTTAGCCTTTTTCCATATTGTGAGATAAAATAAACAGTCGTTGCATGTTTTTAATAAAAGTAAGCTTTCGGGTAATTAGTACTACTCGACTTTGACATTACTGCCTTTACATCTGTAGCCTATCGACCGTGTCGTCTACACGGACCCTTCATGGAATACTCATCTTCAGGTCAGTTTCGCACTTAGATGCTTTCAGCGCTTATCTGATCCCGACGTGGCTACTCAGCTATGCCCTTGGCAGAACAACTGATATACCAGCGGTCAGTCCAACTCGGTCCTCTCGTACTAAAGTCAGAACCTGTCAATATTCCTACGCCCACAACAGATAGGGACCGAACTGTCTCACGACGTTCTGAACCCAGCTCGCGTGCCACTTTAATCGGCGAACAGCCGAACCCTTGGGACCTTCTCCAGCCCCAGGATGTGACGAGCCGACATCGAGGTGCCAAACCTCCCCGTCGATGTGAGCTCTTGGGGGAGATCAGCCTGTTATCCCCAGAGTACCTTTTATCCTTTGAGCGATGGCTGTTCCATACTAAACCACCGGATCACTATATCCTACTTTCGTACCTGATCGACTTGTCGGTCTCACAGTCAAGCTCCCTTTTGCTATTGCACTCTACGCACGGTTACCAAGCGTGCTGAGGGAACCTTTGAAAGCCTCCGTTACTCTTTTGGAGGCGACCACCCCAGTCAAACTACCCACCAAGCAATGTCTCCCATATAGGGATTAGAATTCCAGTACAAGAAGGGTGGTATTTCAACGTTGGCTCCCCGATGCCTAGCGACACCGGCTCATAGCCTCCCACCTATCCTACACATCCAGTACCAAAACTCAATGCTAAGCTATA
>NZ_SEWW01000028.1 GCF_011090385.1 Aquirufa beregesia | reverse complement strand
ATAAATGATGCTGAACTTTTTCCTGCTTGATTTGTCGGTTCAACTGTTGGTGGACAGCTTGCTTACTCATGCCAAGGCTTCGATATAATTCATTCAAACTGAAGGGATGTTTTTCTCGGGTAAGCCAATAGTATCTGAGGGTTTTGAATCGAATTTTTTTTTAATATCAACCCCATATGCCTGCTCAGCTAGATCAATCATTTTATCCTTAAAATCAAGCAAAATTTGCTTTTGACCGACGATACGCTCTAGTTCAGCTACTTTCTTCTTGAGTAATAACAACTCTTGTGTATCACTCTGTGTTTCTACTATCACTCGCGTTTTATTGGTTTTCATAGTGCCGAATTTAGAAATCCATTTGTACACATTGGTGCCTGATACTTCGTATTGTTTACAAATTTCTGAAACACGAGTTCGACCTTGTTCTATTTCTCGAACTTTCTCAATTTTAAAACTGTCACTAAAATGACGAAGGCGTCTTTGCGACACACTTTGAAGATACGATTTTTTGTTTGCCATGGATAATAGATTTTATGTTTAAAATTTTACTTTTAAACGGTCAACCTATTTCAGGCATTGACA
>NZ_SEWW01000027.1 GCF_011090385.1 Aquirufa beregesia | reverse complement strand
ACTAGCGGAGTAGCGAACTTAACTAGCTTAGGTTTGACCTTCACAGGAACCTCAGGTACAGGAACATTTACCTTTACCCCAGCGACAGGAACTGCAGTAACAAGTTCCAGTATCACGGTGAATCCGGGTGCAGCTACGAAGTTTATTGTAACAGGAACAGGTACGCAAACAGCAGGAGGAAGTCAGACTATCACGGTTACAGCTAAAGATGCCAATGGAAATACGGCTACTGGATATACGGGAGATAAATCGATTGTTTTCTCAGGGGCGAATAGTTCTACGAGTCCAACAACCGCAGCTACGGCACGCGATAAAGATCTTGCCGATATTAATTTTGGAACAGCGACTGTTGTAACCTTTAGCAATGGAGTAGGAACATCTTTAGTGAAATTGTACAAAGCAGAAACTGCACTATTAGTGGCAACACAAGGTGCAGTAACCACTTCTGAGGCAGATCGCTTATCAGTAACGGTTAGCCCAGCCACTTACAGTAAATTGGCGGTTAGTTTAGCAACCCCTCAAGTGAACGGAGTAGGCTTTACTGGAACGAATACCTTAACGGCACAAGATGCCTATGGAAATACGGTAGCTA
>NZ_SEWW01000026.1 GCF_011090385.1 Aquirufa beregesia | reverse complement strand
TGTTTTCATTAAACTCGTTCGCTTAATGTTTTTACTCTAAGTGGACAATAAAGGATTCAACGCAGAATGCAATTCCGTTGACCCCTGCTATTAATCTCTGTTATTCAACAGTGTGGAGAATAACGGAACAACATCTAAACCTGACGGCTTTCCGTTGACCCCATTTACTCTGGTGGAGAATAACGGATTCGAACCGTTGACCCCCTGCGTGCAAGGCAGGTGCTCTAGCCAGCTGAGCTAATCCCCCGTTTATTGGCTTTCATCTCCAGCTTGCCCCAACATGAATTTTGTTGGTGGGCCTGCGTGGACTCGAACCACGGACCTCTACATTATCAGTGTAGCGCTCTAACCACCTGAGCTACAAGCCCGCTTGTTTCTTCTCTTTTTCTGTTATACTTACGAAAACCTATCTTGCTAGGTTTTCCTTTAGGCGTGTGATAAAAGTACTCTGGAAGCATATAAGAAACCTTATATACTTAAGTTAAATAGCTTCTCCAGAAAGGAGGTGTTCCAGCCACACCTTCCGGTACGGCTACCTTGTTACGACTTAGCCCCAATTACCTGTTCTACCCTAACTGGCGGTTTAACGGCCAGCTTCA
>NZ_SEWW01000025.1 GCF_011090385.1 Aquirufa beregesia | reverse complement strand
GTTAATCCTAAGACGAATTCCGCTGCGCGGAACCGATTGTCACTCCGCATACGGCTTTAATCTTTGACACTTAGCTTTAGCCTACGCACTAGGTCAAAGATGCGCCTGCCGCTTCGCTCATGCTGCGTTCCAATCTTTCGTTGGGATTAACCTTCTGATTAGTTTTTAGAAATTAGAATGTAAAATGCTATTGTTTGCGAATAATGTTGGCTGAGGTTCTCGAAGCCAAATTTGACATGGGATTACAAATCCCTATTATCTGTCATTCGTTCGAATTTTCTTTTTTTGAAAAAAAAGAAAGACCAAAGATATTTTTAACTAGGAAATGCATTCGTATTAACTTTTTTAAAAATTCTTTTTACAGAACATCACTTACCAAGGCATTTCTTCTTTTGACAAAAAAGAAACAAAAAAACTTCTTTTTTGTCGTTCAGCCAAGGCGGAAAGGAAATTGTAAATGATGAATTATAAATTATAAATGGATGTATGTGAATGCCTGAATGACGTTGACCGTTTTATGTCATTTATACTTGATTAGTTTTCAAGTATTTTTTTGTTTAGCATATAGCTTGATTTAAATTTAATAGTTTTTTTTCAAAATCAATAGGTGACAT
>NZ_SEWW01000024.1 GCF_011090385.1 Aquirufa beregesia | reverse complement strand
TAGTCCAAGTAACGGTTTGTCCCGAAGTAGCAACTGGATTGTCATTGGCATCGGCTAGCTGAGCCGAGATGGTTACAGTAGCACCCGCCACAGGAGAAGAAGATGAAGAAGTAACGATGTACTTACTCGCAGTACCCGCGACCGTGGTGATGGAAGCAGAAGTACCAGAAATAGCCGAAGTAGTAGCTGTCACAGTTGTAGCAGTACCTGAAACGGTATGCGAAGTGAAAACCACCGTAGCAATCCCACTAGCATTGGTGGTTGAAGTAGCAGTTGCAAAACTACCATTGGCATCAGACTTAGTCCAAGTAACGGTTTGACCAGAAGTACTCACAGGGTTATTGTTAGCATCGGCTAATTGAGCAGAGATGGTTACAGTTCCACCAGCAGCTGGAGAAGAAGATGAAGAAGTAACGATGTACTTACTCGCAGTACCCGCGACCGTGGTGATGGAAGCAGAAGTGCCTGAAATAGCCGAAGTAGTAGCTGTCACAGTTGTAGCAGTAGCAACCACAGTATGTGTAGTAAATACAACGGTAGCAATCCCACTAGCATTGGTTGTTGAAGTAGCCGAAGCAAAACTACCATTGGCATCAGACTTAGTCCAAGTAACGGTTTGACCAGAAGTACTCACTGGGTTATTGTTAGCATCGGCTAATTGAGCAGAAATGGTTACAGTTCCACCAGCAGCTGGAGAAGAAGACGAAGAAGTAACGATGTACTTACTAGCAGTACCCGCGACCGTGGTGATGGAAGCAGAAGTTCCTGAAATAGCCGAAGTAGTAGCTGTTACAGTTGTAGCAGTACCTGAAACGGTATGCGAAGTGAAAACCACCGTAGCAATCCCACTAGCATTGGTTGTTGAAGTAGCAGAAGCAAAACTACCATTGGCATCAGACTTAGTCCAAGTAACGGTTTGTCCCGAAGTAGCAACTGGATTGTCATTGGCATCGGCTAACTGAGCCGAAATGGTTACGGTAGCACCCGCCACCGGAGAAGAAGACGAAGAAGTAACGATGTACT
>NZ_SEWW01000023.1 GCF_011090385.1 Aquirufa beregesia | reverse complement strand
AAATCGCTGCTTTAAAGCTAGAAATAAAGCGCTTAAAGATGTCTATTGCAGACATTGTCACCGACCGAGTTATTGCGGAAAGCACCTTAGAGGTTATTTGTGAACAACAAGGATTGGATATTGAAGAGGTTAAAAAAAAAGCTGGTTCGATATTAGCGTCAAAGCCATCCAAAAAGGTCAGAAAGTAGCCCTTGTTGTGCATAAACTAGGTAAAGTTAGAGCTAGCTTTTATAAACAGCGAAGACTGGTATTTATTTCTAAACAAATTAATGAGCCCATTCTTACTGAGCTTGTCTTAGAACAGAGAAAGAAAATGCCTCGACTAGGAGGAAAGAAATTACATTATTTACTGACTCCTAGCCTTAAAGAAAACAAGCTGTTTTTAGGTAGAGATCGATTTTTTGACTGGTTAAGAAAATGGGAATTGTTGGTTAAGCCAAAGAAATGCTTCACTAAGACAACCAATAGTTTTCACCGTTTTTATAAACATGGCAACTTAATAAAAGGTCTAATACCTACCGAAGCTGACCAAATATGGGTAAGTGATATCACCTACATTAGAAAGCAAAAGGGCTTTTGTTATCTAGCTCTAATAACTGACGCATATAGCCGAAAAATCATCGGATATGATCTCAGTGATTCCCTAGACTTAACAGGATGCCTCAATGCCTTAAAAATGGCCACTAAACATAGAATTGGAATGAATACGATTCACCATTCGGATCGAGGAATTCAGTATTGTAGTAATCAATACGTACAATTAGTAGAAAAACATGGAATAAAAGTAAGCATGGGAGAAGCGGGAAATTGTTATGATAATGCCTTGGCAGAAAGAGTGAATGGAATTCTTAAAAATGAATTCAATTTAGATGCTACTTATAAAAACTTGAAAACCGCCCAAAAAGCGGTTTCACAAGCCATAAAAACTTACAATGAATCAAGACCACATTTAGCTTTAAAAATGAAAAAGCCAGTTGATTTATATGCAGCTTAAACTATATTTACAATGAATTATTAATGAACCCAACTGTCAACCTATATCAGGACAAGACATAC
>NZ_SEWW01000022.1 GCF_011090385.1 Aquirufa beregesia | reverse complement strand
TGACATTTCATGAATGGTTTTAAAGGGTATAAGTCAGTCTTATCACTCTCAAAATCCCAGTTCTTTCTACGACCATCTAACACCGCATTGGCACGATGAAATAAATCCTCACTAACTAAAGGTGGGTGTTTCCCTACAGCGTATGATTCAGGTTCATTCTTCCATGGTTTGACATATACCTTACCAATGTAAACTTTGTTACGAATTATCATTGGGAAGTTATTCTTGGTCATAACCATACCTTTTTCATACAACCATTTACGGACATCCTCAGCAGAATAAGCACCACTGGCCATTCTTGTGAATGCCTCTGTGATAAGTGGAGCTTGATGGTTGGGTTCTAAAATGGACTTGTTGTTAATACGGACATATCTATAACCTTTAGGAGCAGAACCTGTCCAGTTCCCTTCAAAACGAGCCCGTCTCATTCCTTCAGTTGTTCTAATAGAGTTCTTCCGATTTTCAATTTCCGGCATGGCCAGAAATATGCTCATCATTAGTTGACTATCAGGTGACGAAGTATCAATTTGTTCTTCTACTGTTTCAATGGATACACCCTGCTTTTGAAGAGTCTCCATCATCTTCATGGATAACATTTGATTTCTACTGAATCGGTCCCAGCGTAGACAAATGATTTTTTGGATATAACCCTTACGGCTTTTAATCAGAGTCATTATTTTGTTCCACTCAGGTCTGTCAAAATCCTTCCCTGAATAGTCTTCTGTAAAGGTTTCTACAATGTTATATCCCTTGAATTCACAGTAGTTTTTAATGACACTTTTTTGGTGCTGTAAGGAGAATCCGAAATTGGATTGTTCGTCAGTGGAGACACGTTCGTAGGCAATTACATTCATTGTGATTTAGTTGGTTCTATTAATGAAGATTGGTATTGTTCAAATTCTATCTGTGCTAGTGAGTATAAAAAATCTCTGATTGCTATAATTTCCTCCGGTGAGTACTTGGTATCACCTGAATTCAAAATCTTTGTTGTTTCCTTTAAATTTATCATAGTCAAATTGGTTTAAAGGACGTAGCAAGGCTACGCCCTTTTCTTTAATCATACAAACTAAGCTGCCAACTTTTGTGAGTTAAGTTTTTTAGCCTTAACTCGCTTCCACTTTTTGATAACTTCGTTTGTCCAATTGTGCTTGTTTTCCAAATAAAAATCGTCACACAATTTCAAAAACTCATCCCACTCCTTGTTGGTA
>NZ_SEWW01000021.1 GCF_011090385.1 Aquirufa beregesia | reverse complement strand
CAATAGCGTCCTAAACGATTAAAAAAGGAAGAGAAGTTTTTTAACTCAATTAACTTTGAGGTGCACAAAAAAACTAACCCTCTTCCCATGGCAAACATAAGTTTATTTTCTCAAATTATCTCCAAACTTGACCGAGGTAAATTCACTCAATTAGTAAGTAAAAAACAGACTGACAAACACAATAAAGGCTTTGACAGCTGGACGCATTTAGTGTCCATGCTTTTTTGTCAGTTTGCCAAGAGTACCTCGGTTCGAGATATTAGTAATGGTCTACGTTCTGCCACAGGAAATTTAAATCACTTGGGTATTCAAAAGGCTCCATCCAAGTCCTCGGTTAGCTACCAGAACAAAAATCGGGATCACAACTTATTCAAGGAATACTATTTCAGTCTGTTGGAAAGTCTAGGACAGCTTAGTCAGTTTAAACGAGTTAAGTTTAGAATTAAATCGAAGATCTTTCTTTTGGACTCGACGACCATAAGCCTTTGTCTTTCTTTATTTGACTGGGCTAAATACAAGACTGCCAAAGGAGCCGTAAAAATGCATACGCTGCTTGACTATGAGGGCCAGCTTCCTGTTTACGTGAATATTACCGATGGTAAGACTGCTGACAACAAAGGAGCTGTTGATATTCCTCTACAAAAAGGAAGCGTGATTGTTGCGGATCGTTTTTACAATGATTTCAACTTACTGAATGCTTGGGATAGTAATCAGGTATTCTTTGTGATTCGACATAAACACAACTTAAATTACCTGACAATAAAAGAAAATAAGTTACCTGAAAATAGCTGTGAGCATATACTTATCGATGAAATCATCGAGTTAAAAGGGCTTGTATCAAAAGGGAAGTATCACAAGAAATTTCGTAGAGTGGCCATTTGGGATGAAAAGAACCAACAAACCATTGAGCTAATCACCAACCAAATGTCTTGGACAGCAAACACCATCAGTGAGCTGTATAAGAGTCGATGGCAAATAGAAATCTTCTTTAGAGAGATTAAAAACCTGTTACATATTAAGAGTTTCATAGGAACAACAAAAAATGCAGTTATGATACAAATATGGACAGCACTGATTACTATTTTGATGTTAAAAGCCCTGAAAGCAATGGCTAAATATGGCTGGCATTTATCCAACTTGGTCGCATTTATTCGGCTGAATATTTTCGTGAAAATAGACCTACATATTTGGCTTGATAAACCCTTTGGTGAACCCCCAAAAGAACCAAACGATAAATATGTACAGGGGTTACTTTTTTAAAAACAATAAAATACCTCCAATTTCATAGCAATCAAGTAGTTTTACGGAAATCAAAAACGTTTAGGACAGTATTG
>NZ_SEWW01000020.1 GCF_011090385.1 Aquirufa beregesia | reverse complement strand
TTTGGAGATAATTTGAGAAAATAAACTTATGTTTGCCATGGGAAGAGGGTTAGTTTTTTTGTGCACCTCAAAGTTAATTGAGTTAAAAAACTTCTCTTCCTTTTTTAATCGTTTAGGACGCTATTGATTAAGGACAAATGTTTTACAGAGAAGTGGTTGGAGCACTTCAAAAAGCAAAAGGATCACAAACGAATTGATAAGATCATTCTCGAAAAAATGATTTATGCTTTACATTTACTGGAAAGACTCAAAGCAAATGGACTTGAATTTGTCTTTAAGGGAGGGACCAGTTTGGTGCTCCTGCTCAAAGAAGCAAACCGATTCTCAATTGACATTGATATCATCTGTAAAACAGATAGAAAAGATTTTGAAGAAATTCTGAACAAGGTTATCCAAACATCCAATTTCAAGGATTGGAAGCTGGACAAACATCGTAGCTACCAATCTGGAGTTCCCAAAGCTCACTACAAGCTTTCCTTTGATACCAATCAGCAAGGTTCCGGAACGATCTTATTAGATGTTTTGATTGAAGATCCGATTTACCCGGAACAAGCTGAAATGCCAATTATCACAAATTGGATCGAAACGGAAACTGTGACTATGGTCAAGGTTCCTACCATAGATGCCATTACCGGTGATAAGCTCACTGCCTTTGCACCCGACACGATTGGCATACCATATTTCAAAGGAAAAGACATGCAGCCCTTCTCGATGGAGATTTCCAAACAACTCTTCGATTTGAGCAAATTGTTTGAGCATATCACAAACGTTGAAATGGTAGCAAAAAGCTTTATGGCTTTTGCCGAACAGGAAATTAGCTACCGAAAAAATGGCAACCCAGAGAGTGAACTAACTCCTGAAAAGGTATTACAAAATACCATTGACACTTGCCTTATCATTGCCAAAAAAGGTGGAGGCTCTGATGACGAAAAACAAAAGTTTGCTGAATTGCAAAGAGGAATTAAATCTTTTGATTCAGGCTTCCTGATGTCGGGTAATTTCCGAATTGATGATGCCGTACCAGCAGCAGCTCGCATTGCTTACTTATCTGCTAAGATTTTAGTAAACGACATGTCATCCATTGCTTATTTTGAAGGACAAGACATCAAAGGATTAACCATTGAAGATTCAGATTGGAACTTTCTGAACAAGCTGAAAAAACAGCCCGATAAGTCATCATTCTACTATTGGTATCAAACGGTACCATTATTAACCAAGAAAACAGCAAGTCAAATAGATAATGAAAATGACAGCAACAATTAGACTGACAAGCCACGGCAGACATGGAAGCACTGCTGATAACAGTCGTTTAGCTCAGTGGCGGGTGAAGTGGTTAATTGAACATTCTACTTCGTATCAACTTTTGTGGTGTATTGACAGTTTTGTGCTCCAAAATCGCCAACTTCTTGTAGCTGCCGACCGTTGGGCGTAATTTTAAGAAGACTTGAAACGAGATAAAATATATGAGGACTTACATTTTTCTTCCGATTTTTCGGTAGAGGATTGGAATGCGTTAGTAAAACTAAAATTAGGTAAGTACTTCTCTGAGGAGTCTGCTCTTGAAAAGAACAAGGAGATTTTAAGAACAGAAATCAATACTGTCCTAAACGTTTTTGATTTCCGTAAAACTACTTGATTGCTATGAAATTGGAGGTATTTTATTGTTTTTAAAAAAGTAACCCCTGTACATATTTATCGTTTGGTTCTTTTGGGGGTT
>NZ_SEWW01000019.1 GCF_011090385.1 Aquirufa beregesia | reverse complement strand
TGTCACTAAAATGACGAAGGCGTCTTTGCGACACACTTTGAAGATACGATTTTTTGTTTGCCATGGATAATAGATTTTATGTTTAAAATTTTACTTTTAAACGGTCAACCTATTTCAGGCATTGACAGTAGCATTCTTCATTCTAACAGCCCTAAATCGCTAAATGGTCAAACAGCTATTGTGCGTTCTCTTTTTTATTCAGTCTCTATTTTGTCAATTTCTTTTATAATGTTTCTTGCTTGCTTAATCGCGTCTTCATACGTTTTTTGATTGTATTGGGTAAAATTATCAATACCCGACAAAATAATTTTTGTCTTCTTTTTCAATATCGTCTTATTGATATCTTCATCTCCACTCATTAATAAATCGACATACCTAGAAGTAAGTTTTTCGTATGCCCCTTCGACCAGTTCTATCTGTGGAATAGTTTGCTGATAATAACTCAAAATCGTATTCCTTAAATTTTGATTTTCTATATTATTTATTTTTCCACTGGATTTAAAGCCTTCATATCGTCCATTATTGACTAATGTATTGATGAAATTGGTACCTGAATTGATTTGTTGATGATTAGCTCTTATACTGTCTAATTTTTCTGGAGTGAGGTGTAAATTAAAGAAAACTTGTTGTTGAGTTTTATTTAATATATTTTTTGTCTCTTCTAGGTTTGAAATGTCATTTTGTAAATCGTCTTTCAAGCCAATTAAAAATGATTGTGCCTCTTTTTGTTGATGGTTTTCTTCGCTCCAAGAGTGGAGCCAAATGGATAGTGTAACGGCAAATACAATAATTAAAATTTCCGTTAGAATTTCTTTTACTTTTTCACTGAAAGAATGTTTTTTATTGTTCATCTCTGAATAGATTTTTTTAGTGTGTTTTATTATTTCTTCTTGCATATTTTCGATTGGTAATTTTTATGTTGATTCGTTCTTTCTGTCGTTCCTAATTGATGCATAATTTGCTTATACAATCTCTTTTAGTCGGCTTGCTCCATCAGGTATTTCGCATATACTGCCACGAATCTACCCAAAATCTACTTGCCTACCATATCCAGCAGGTACCTTAGCTAGCTTTTGTTGTAAAGACCATATGGAATTTTAGAGGAAAACAAAAAATAGAAATTGGGAATATGTCGTTTAATCCATCATTAGGGGTAAAATAGAGGTTTTTGGGCAAATTGCTGGCTGGGAAATAGCTATTGGAAAGCTAACAACCGTTCGTGTAAAATGTTATTCAATTACAATTACTACTTATCATTGGATTAACCTCTCAATGTAGAATGTAAAATGATGAATGTGGAATGAAGAATGTAGAATTTTTGATAGAAAACACCGTCGTGCAGCCCTGCGAAATGTGATGAACGCAGTGGTAGTATTAGTTAGTATGGTTTCGTTTTTAGTGTTTAGAATGTAGAATGCTATTGTTTGCGAATAATGTTGGCTGAGGTTCTCGAAGCCAAATTTGACATGGGATTGCAAATCCCTATTATCTGTCATTTGACATGACCCTTCGGTTTACACCGAAACGTAGGGAGGTGAACATGTCCTTTAGCTTTGACTCATTGAATTCATCACTTTTTCTGGAGCTTAACTTTCTTTGGCATTTCTTTTTTTTCATAAAAAAAGAAACAAAAAAAACAGAAGAAATACGGTTAATCCTAAGACGAATTCCGCTATGCGGAACCGATTGTCACTCCGCATACGGCTTTAATCTTTGACGCTTTCGCACATGGCCTATGCGCAAGGTCAAATATCCGCCTTCCGCTTCGCTCATGCTTCGTTCCAATCTTTCGTTGGGATTAACCTCTCAATGTAGAATGTAAAATGAAGTATGTAGAATTCAAAAATTGATAAAACGGTCAACGTCATTCAGGCATTCACAATCTATAAATTATAATCTATAATTCATTTTCCTCTTCTTCATCAGAATTATCATCCTGAATAAGTCCTTGGTTGAGTTTTTTGGTAGACTTGATGCCTAGTTTGTGGAGTTTCTCCGCGCGGGTAACGAGGTTGCCTTTACCAGTGCTCAGCTTGTTAAGGGCATTGACGTGGGCATCTTCGGCTTTTTTGATGTGTTTGCCTACGTCTTCCATGTCTTGGGTAAAGCTGACAAACTTATCGTATAGATCTCCGGCTTGTCGGGCTATTTCAATGGCATTACGTGTTTGGTATTCTGTTTTCCAAACGGAAGCAATCGTCCTGAGCGTAGCCAATAGGGTAGAAGGGGAGACCAAGACAATTTTTCTTTCCCAAGCAAAGTTGAATAAGGTCGTGTCCTGGGAAATGGTGGCCACAAATCCAGATTCAATCGGGATGAATAGCAAGACAAAATCGGGGCTATTCAAGTTCAGACCCGTGTGGTAATCCTTGGCAGATAATTCTTTGATGTGGTTCTTTAAGGATTCAATGTGGGCCTTAAGGGCAATATCCTTTTCCACGGTACCTTCCTCGGCGCTGGTGTAGCGTTCATAAGCCACCAAGGACACTTTGCTATCAATGATCAGATTTTTCTTGTCAGGCAAGAAAATCACCGCATCCGGTTTGATGCTTTCATTCAATTGATTTTTAGTAACAAATTGTGTTTCATACTCAGAGCCTTTTTTCAGGCCAGAGCTTTCTAACACCCGTTCTAGGATCATTTCACCCCAGTTTCCTTGGGTTTTATTGGAACCTTTGAGAGCATTGGTCAAATCTTCTGTTTTTTGGGTAACGGTTTGGTTGAGGCTGGTTAGGTTTTTGATTTGCTCCATCAACACGGTACTTTGTTCCAGACTGGTCTTTTGTCCCAGGTTTACTTTCTCTTCAAACTCCTTCAGTTTTTCTTTGAGTGGATTGAGTACGTCATTCAGCTTCACTTGTTGTTGCTCACTGAGTACTTTGCCTTGTCGGAGCACGGATTCATTGCTGATATCCACCAACATTTTACGCATTTTGTCCTCGTCGGCCTTCTGGCTATCCAGAGATTCTTTGAGGCTGGTATTTTGGCCTTCCAGTAAAGATATTTGGCCAAACATGCTTCTATTTTCTTGTTCTAGATCTTGGATTTTCTTTTTGGTCTCGGCTTCCAGCACCTGCCATTTGGCTTGTTCTTGATTGAATTGGGCCAATTGGCTCAATAGCAAATTGATTTTGCCTTGCAGTAGGAGGTAGGTTAAGCCCGCCCCAGCGATTATTCCGAGAAAGATGTAGAGGATAGTCATGGATGCAAAGATAGGGAAAATGTAGAATGGTAAATGGTGAATTATAAATGATGAATGATAAATTATAAATGGATTCGGTCTACATTCTATTTTCTAATAACTAACCTCTATTTAAAAGGGTTAATCCAACGAAAGATGGGAGCGCAGCATGAGCGAAGCGGCAGGCGCATCTTTGACCTAGTGCGTAGGCTAAAGCTAAGTGTCAAAGATTAAAGCCGTATGCGGAGTGACAATCGGTTCCGCGCAGCGGAATTCGTCTTAGGATTAAC
>NZ_SEWW01000002.1:454062-456586 GCF_011090385.1 Aquirufa beregesia | reverse complement strand
TAGGGATTAGAATTCCAGTACAAGAAGGGTGGTATTTCAACGTTGGCTCCCCGATGCCTAGCGACACCGGCTCATAGCCTCCCACCTATCCTACACATCCAGTACCAAAACTCAATGCTAAGCTATAGTAAAGGTTCATGGGGTCTTTCCGTCCCGTTGCGGGTAAACGGCATCTTCACCGTTACTACAATTTCACCGAGCTCACGGCTGAGACAGTGCCCAGATCGTTACACCATTCGTGCAGGTCGGAACTTACCCGACAAGGAATTTCGCTACCTTAGGACCGTTATAGTTACGGCCGCCGTTTACTGGGGCTTCAGTTCAATGCTTCGCCTTGCGGCTAACATCCCCCCTTAACCTTCCAGCACCGGGCAGGTGTCAGGCCTTATACGTCATCTTTCGATTTTGCAAAGCCATGTGTTTTTGTTAAACAGTCGCCTGGGCCATTTCTCTGCGGCCTCGATTACTCGAGGCTCCCTTTATCCCGAAGTTACAGGGTTAATTTGCCGAGTTCCTTAGCCGTGATTCACTCGAGCGCCTTAGAATATTCTTCTCGACCACCTGTGTCGGTTTACGGTACGGGTTACTTATTAGTTATACACGCCTAGACTTTTCTTGGAAGATCACTCGCTACACTCGTTTTGGCATTGCTGCCGCCTCTCAAAGACACTATTCCGTCAGTATCTGGTAACCCATTCTCTCCGTCATCTATTTGCCCAATAAGTAAGTACAGGAATATTAACCTGTTGTGCATTAGGTTGTCGCTCTCGCTAGACCCTTAGCCCCCGACTAACCCTCAGTTGATTAGCATAGCTGAGGAAACCTTAGTCTTTCGGCGTGAGGGTTTCTCGCCCTCATTATCGTTACTCATGCCTACATTTGCTTTTCTGATCGCTCCAGCCAAGCTCGTCGCTCAACCTTCGCCGCAATCAGAATGCTCCCCTACCAGTATATAAATATAATCCAAAGCTTCGGTACTTTACTTGATGCCCGTTTATTATCGATGCCCGCCTCGCTCGACCAGTGAGCTGTTACGCACTCTTTAAATGAATAGCTGCTTCCAAGCTAACATCCTGGCTGTCACTGCAATCAGACTTCCTTAGTTCAACTTAGTAAAGATTTTGGGACCTTAGCTGTTGGTCTGGGTTCTTTCCCTCTCGGATTGGGACCTTAGCACCCCAACCCTCACTCCCGGGTATATTTTAAGCCATTCAGAGTTCGTCAGGATTTGGTAGGATTTGACTCCCCCTAGTCCTATCGGTAGCTTTACCTGCTTAAAACTTGACCCCGAGGCTGTTCCTAAAAACATTTCGGGGAGTACGAGCTATTTCTCAGTTTGATTGGCCTTTCACCCCTACCCACAAGTCATCCAAATACTTTTCAACGTAAACTGGTTCGGTCCTCCACTCCGTTTTACCGGAGCTTCAACCTGCTCATGGGTAGATCACAAAGTTTCGCGTCTACTCCCACTGACTAAGCGCCCTATTCAGACTCGCTTTCGCTCCGGCTGCTCACATCTATGTGATTAACCTCGCCAGTGAAAGTAACTCGTAGGCTCATTATGCAAAAGGCACGCCGTCACCCCACGAAAGGGCTCCGACCGCTTGTAAGCGTATGGTTTCAGGGTCTTTTCACCCCCTTACTCAGGGTACTTTTCACCTTTCCTTCACAGTACTCGTTCACTATCGGTCTCTTGGTAGTATTTAGCCTTACCGGATGGTGCCGGCAGATTCAAAGGGGATTTCTCCGGTCCCCCCCTACTCAGGATACTCCTACAATGAAATAAACTTACCAATACAGGGCTCTCACCTTCTACGGCCCGCCTTCCCAGACAGTTCTCGTTCATTTAATCCATCGATATCGAAGTCCTACAACCCCAGTCTTGCCGCAACAACACTGGTTTGGGCTAATCCGCGTTCGCTCGCCACTACTTACGGAATCACTTTTGTTTTCTCTTCCTCTGCTTACTTAGATGTTTCAGTTCAGCAGGTTTGCCTTCTATTTAAATAGAATACTAGATCTTCAATCTAGTGGGTTGCCCCATTCGGAAATCTTCGGATTAAGGGTCTTGTGCACCTCCCCGAAGCTTATCGCAGCTTAACACGTCCTTCTTCGCCTCCAAGAGCCTAGGCATCCCCCATACGCCCTTATTTCACTTACTCTCTAATATCTTCATGCCCGAAGGCAATCGCTATCTATTTTTGCTCTTACTCTTTACTTTATTCTCACAATATGTCAAAGAACCTTGTGTAATCTCTTAGTAGTTGCCTACCAATCAATTACATCGTTTCCCTATTTCCTTACTTCCGTTGAAGTAGGAGGGAGGCAATACTTAAAGGATAAATTATAAATGATGAATTATACATCATCGTTTATCTTTTAAGTTCTACTCTAATGTTTTCATTAAACTCGTTCGCTTAATGTTTTTACTCTAAGTGGACAATAAAGGATTCAACGCAGAATGCAATTCCGTTGACCCCTGCTATTAATCTCTGTTATTCAACAGTGTGGAGAATAACGGATT
>NZ_SEWW01000002.1:0-452500 GCF_011090385.1 Aquirufa beregesia | reverse complement strand
CGTTCGACTTGCATGTATTAGGCCTGCCGCTAGCGTTCATCCTGAGCCAGGATCAAACTCTCCATTGTAAATATTCTTTGGATGTTTGACTTTGCTCTTACTATTAAAATAAGAATTGTCATTATCCTTGTCTTGAATGCTATTTTTTCTCTTCATAACCACTTTAAATGGTTACAAACTTTTTCCTTTTATCAACACGTCAAAGAACTCTGTGTACTTCATTCCTTAAATTCCTTAAAAATTTTCAGGCAAAAAAAATTGAACTCTCTAACAAGTTCCTCTCTTTTTATTCCTTCTCTTTTTTAAGCCTTAAGGCCTCTGTACTTCGAACGACTGCCGTTGTAGTCGCTAAATCGGAGTGCAAAGATGTAGGTTTATTTTCCTTATTCCAAATCATTCCACAAAAAAAAATTACTTATCCCCCTAATTCACTGAATATCAAAGAGAAAAATCTTGAAAAAATATATCTTGCTTTCTTTATTTGATAAGTTATCATAAAATTGCCCAATCAATTGACCTAACCCTAATACAATACCTACATGCCATCTCATATCCCAATAGGAGATTTTACCCTCCGTGAGCTCGAGCTTATTTCCCTAATTCAACAAGGTAATACCTCCCAAGAAATTGCAGAAAAACTCAACCTCTCCGAATTTACCATCAAAAAACACAGAGAAAATATCGCCCGGAAAATCGGAAGTCATGGGAAAAAAGAATTCAGAAGATTCATCAGGAATTTCAAAACCTGAATCTGGATATATTTTGTTCAATAAAAAACCAATAAAATACTATTTAATAGGAGAAAAATAGGACTTCATTCCCTACAATGGCCTTTAAAAAAAACAAGAGCTTTACATCAAGTTGGCCAAACTTGGTGGATCCCGAAAAACCAGTAAAGAGTAGGGAGGAAAATTAATCACTTGTGATAATGAAACTATGATATTTTTACAAACTAATAAGTGCAACCGTATTAGTTTGCCTATGCATATCTTGCTCTAAATTTGAAATTTCAGATGTATCAATGACAGATAATAGTAATTTCGAAAATGATTTGAGTTTAGCAAAAAATGAATTATCGAATCTTCTGTATGTTTTGAAAAATGTAACAGATAAAAATAAAACCTATATTATTGAAAATGAAGATCTAATAAAAACTCAGTTTAATGGCGACGTACTATTGTTTAATATAAGTCAAACATTGAGCTAACAGAGCTTAATAAAGCTATAAATCAATTTCACCTTATTATAAGAAAAAATAACACTTTAACTTATAAACTTAACAGCTCGGAATTTAAAGAAAAACTAATTAATGAGATTTTAGTCAAACGACAAGTTTTAGTTAGCTCAGCAGATTGTCTTGCTATTCGCGAAAGTCAATTAGCACAATGTTCTTCAAACTTTTTTGGAGGAGCTATAAATAGTTTACTTGCTCAAGGATTTACGTATGGGATTGACTACTACATAGCATATTTACAACAACAAGCAGCTGCTAGTGCAGCAATATCTATTCCATTTCTCACAATTGGAGCTGGTATTACAATTACAATTCAATCAATAATGAATTATTATAATTACGAACAAGCCGCAGACGATTATTATAACCAATGCAAAAAAATTAAAAGATAATAAAATGATTCCTACCCACTTAATCCAAATTTACTCTCAAGTATAATAAATTACCGTTTAGGCTCCATTTTCCATACAAAACTCAAGTTAAAGTAATATGAACATACCTAAAATTCCTTGGCTAGCCTCTTTCAATCTTACCCTCTTTTTCCTCGGCAAACATCTTTATAATGTAAGTTCCAATCTCTTTTTTGACACATCTTATTGGATAAAGCTTCTTATCTCGATAGTTATTTATTTAATTCTAGCAATAATTATCATAAAGATTAACAAAAACTTCCATTTTAAATACCCTAATAGTTATGTATCAAGCCTCTATTTTGTAAGCATCATTATTATACAAATATATTTTGGAGTTAATAAAACAGAAAAATGGCAAACAGAATGAATTCTATTTGCCATTATCAACTTAGGCATAATGAGTATATTCTTAAAAAAAGGAAATATTGAATCGAATTAAATCAGAAATTTGAATACGAAAAAAATGATTTAAAAGACAACTTATGGCATAGAATTGGTGCATTTTACTTGTGAATACGCTTTTCTAATCTACCTCTGAAAAATTTTACAAATTAATTGTCCTACCTTTGTGATAGCAAGTCTGAGCCAATTCAGGCCTTGCAGAAGGATTAAAATGAAAGACTACCACATCATATACGAAGACAATCACCTGCTAATAGTGAATAAAAGGGCAGGAATTTTGGTTCAAGGAGATAGCACTGGCGACCGTACTTTGACCGATGTACTGAAAGATTACATCAAGGAAAAATACCAAAAACCAGGTGCGGTTTTCTTGCATCCTGTGCACCGTTTAGACCGCCCTGTGAGTGGCTTAGTTGTATTTGCTCGTACTTCCAAAGCTTTGGAACGTATGATGGAACTATTTCGTAAAAGAGAAATTCAAAAAACTTATTGGGCAGTAACCCGCAGAAAACCTGATCCTATCAAAGGAAAGTTAACGCATTGGCTTTTGAAAAATGAAGCCAAAAATACCACGACTGCCTACGATTACCCAGAAGACAAAGCCCAAAAAGCCGAATTAAATTATAAGTTACTAGGAAAAATTAATTTACATTATTTGATTGAAGTAGAACCAATCACCGGAAGACCTCATCAAATTCGCGTACAATTGGCTACTTTGGGATGTCCCATCCGAGGAGATATCAAATACGGTTATGACCGTCCGAATCCTGATGCTAGTATCAACTTACATGCACGCAGATTATATTTTGTTCATCCCATCAAGAAAACTCCCATTATTTGCAAAGCAGCGGTACCGAACAATCCATTCTGGGAAGAATTCCTAGAACTTGATCCGGAAGAAGTAAAAGAAAAGAATTTAGATCACCTGTACGAATAGCCTAGATTAGCTCTTCTAAGGTCGTCTTTTCCAAAACAGATAAATTGGCATCGCGCCATTTGGCTAAAACGGAGCGCAACTTACAGGTTTCCTCATTGGCACAGTCATCACACTTGCCATAAAAATGCAAGGATACGCAAAGTGCAGGCGCAATAGGACCATCCACAATTCGGATAATTTTGGCAAAAGTCACTTGACTTGGAGGAATACGTAAATAATATCCTCCCCCCTTGCCCTTCTGACTTTGAAGAATTCCATGATTTCTCAACTCCAATAGAATGGCCTCTAAAAACTTTTTAGGAATATTCTCTGATTCTGCAATGTGTGAGATCAACAATGGGCCTTTTTCATAAGCCTGAGCCAACACTTTTAACGCCTTCAAAGCATACTTTGCCTTCTTAGAAATCATTTGTCAATAGGGATTAAATAGGGAACTGACCAAAGCTAAACATTTTATCAAGATTTGCCAAATTCTCAAATTGTGATAAAAATCAGCTCAAATAAAAAAGGCCAACCTTTCGGTTGGCCCTTCCATAAAATCAATCATTAAAAACGGAAGTGTGAGAACGCTTTGTTCGCTTCCGCCATACGGTGTGTATCATCCTTCTTCTTCACAGCAGCTCCCTCTCCTTTTGATGCAGCAATGATTTCATTCGCTAAGCGATCCATCATTGTTTTGTCACCTCTTTTTCTTGCATATCCAATTAACCACTTCATTCCTAACGCAACTTTACGTTCAGCTCGCACTTCCGTTGGAACCTGGAAGTTAGCTCCACCTACACGGCGGCTCTTTACTTCTACAGATGGCATTACATTGTTTAATGCTTTTTTCCAAGTTTCTAATCCATTCTCTTTAGTACGCTCTTCTACTTTGTCTAAAGCATCGTAAAAAATAGTGAATGCCACTGATTTTTTACCGTCATACATCAAGTTGTTTACAAACTTAGTTACTAATACATCCCTAAATTTAGGGTCTGGCAATAAATAGCGCTTTTTTGGTTTCGCCTTTCTCATGGTGTTAATGTTTAATGTCGACCCAACCTTCTGCCTTCACCGAGGCATACTGGATCTTTGTGTTAAAAAATGTTACTTCTTCTTAGCTGGAGCTGCTACTTGACCTGGTTTAGGACGCTTAGCACCATACTTAGAACGAGATTGTAAACGACCAGATACACCGGCTGTGTCCAATGCTCCACGAATGATGTGATAACGTACACCTGGTAAGTCTTTCACACGACCACCACGAATCAGTACGATCGAGTGCTCTTGCAAATTGTGACCCTCACCTGGAATGTAGGCATTCACCTCTTTCTGGTTGGTTAAACGAACACGAGCTACCTTACGCATAGCTGAGTTTGGTTTCTTTGGAGTAGTTGTGTACACACGTGTACAAACTCCTCTTCTTTGTGGGCAAGAATCCAAAGCTGGTGACTTAGATTTCCAAGTCATTTGCTCACGGCCCTTGCGCACTAATTGCTGAATAGTTGGCATTTTAAATAATTACCGTTTAAATTTTAAATCTTTTTTATTCCCTTAAATAGCTTAAACTCATTTGGATAGAGTAATGCCATAGTAACGGGGGTGCAAAGTTAGCAATTAGAAATAGAATTCAAAACATCATTTTGGAATTTTATTTCAAAAATCCTTCGATGCCCAATTCAAGTCCTCTTAGTTCTGCTAATCCTCTCAAACGACCAATGGCCGTATACCCAGGATTAGTCTTTTTACCTACTTGCAAATCATCCAACATTTTGTGCCCGTGATCTGGTCTAAAAGGCATTCTAACATCCTTTCTCCCTTGCGCAATTCGATTTTTTTGCTCCAATACCAAGGCTTTCATCACGCCAAACATATCTACATCCCCATCTAAATGGTCTGCTTCATAGAAGTTCCCAAATTCATCACGACGAGTAGCCCGTAAATGAATAAAATTAATCCGATCTCCCATTCGCTCCACCATACCGACCAAATCATTATCCTCCCGCACTCCATAACTACCCGTACAGAAACATAATCCATTATTCGGACTTTCATAGGCTGCCAACAATTGCTTAGCATCCGATTCCGTACTGACTACACGCGGTAAACCTAAAATAGGATAAGGCGGATCATCTGGATGAATGGATAGGTTAAGCCCTGCTTCTTCAGCCACAGGAGTGATTTCCCGAATAAATTCATACAAATGTTCTCTTAATTCTGCCTCCCCCACCTGAGCATAAGTATCTAAAGCCTCCTGAAAAGAAACCAAAGTGAAACTTTCCTCACTCCCAGGTAATCCTGCTATGACATTACGTATCAGTTTCTCTCTTTGAGAAGGACTCGACTGGTCAAACCAAGTCTTTGCTCGCTGGATTTGCTCCGAACTATAATGATTTTCAGCACCCGGTCTTTTCAATAAAAATAATTCAAATGCGGCAAATTCAGCTGCATCAAATCGTAAAGCTCTTGAACCATCTGGTAATTCAAAATCCAAATCTGTTCGAGTCCAATCCAAAATAGGCATGAAATTATAACAAACCGTATCCAAGCCAGCTTTGGCCAGATTGCGAATCGACTGCTTATAATGCTCTATATATGTTTTAAAATCGCCCGAACGAGTTTTGATTGTCTCGTGAACGGGAATACTCTCAATCACGGACCAACTAAGACCAGCCGACTCAATGATTTGCTTCCTCTCTAAAATATCGTCCAACTCCCAAACCTCTCCATTGGGAATTTGATGCAATGCGTTCACAATGCCCGTTGCGCCAGCTTGTCGGACGTCCGATAAGCTTACCGGATCACTGGGTCCGAACCATCGCCAAGTTTGTTCTAATGCCATAGTTTATTTCTTTCAGTATCTACCTTTTTTGAACTTTTGCCTTATTAATTTTCCACTTAATACTAAATATTGATTTCACTTCGCCATTTACAATCGCTTTCTGCCGCTTAGATTTGTCAACTTTTAAAAAGTTGACAAATCTTCCTGACAAAACTTATTAACAAATTATATCAATCATTCTAACAAAATCCATCGTGGGAATAAGAGTACAAAATTAGCTTTTCCTACTCAAAATTTGATAAAAAACTTGATAATTTTGACCAAGTTATTGGACAAAAAAAACCTTGCCTGGACACCAAGCAAGGTTTTTGTAATCAAGCATTTATATACTTTCTTTAATATCTATCGCTTTCAAAGGCCGCAAAATTAAAGCCTTTTTATTCAGGAACAAAACATCCCCTAATTTTGATGTGCTGGCCTCAATAAATCATTCACCGTTTTTACTGGATTAAAGGTATCCAATGGAACCTCCACAAATATCGTATTCCAATAAGCCATGGCACCATTCCATAAACCAGGCAATTCCTGAGCCTTTAATTTCTTACCATCCTTCGTTTTTTCAGTAATAAACCCAGTACTCATGTCACGGTACTGAAGTAAATCAAAGGACTTTCCATTTATATCTTTGGTGGCACAAACCAAATCCACTGGATTAAAGTGTGTAGAACCTGTAAAAATTGCTTTCTGTGATTCATTGGACATATCCACCTGCGCTGACTCTACCAATTGTAGGGTACTATTTCCCTCTTGATCCCGACACCAAAATGGCCCACCTCCTGGTTCTCCTGTATTTTTTACCACCCCACAGATGCGGGTCGGTCGATTAAAAATCATTTTGAATAAGGCTAATTTCTCTGCTTGTGTATGAGCATCCCAAGCTTTACCTGGCTGAATTCCCAAATAGGTAGAGGCAAAATCCTGAATTTCTTGCATGACAGAAGCACTCACTTCTCCTTCCAAAACCTTATCATATACTTTAATCTTATCTAAAATCTCCACAAGTAAACCTCCCAAGGCCTTTTTATAAACAATGGTGCTATCTTTCAATTGATCCGGAACTACATTGTCAATGTTCTTAATAAAGATCAAATCCGCATCCAAATCATTCAAATTTTCCAATAAAGCCCCATGTCCGGCTGGTCGGAATAACATCGACCCATCAGTCTCTCGGAATAAATCATTATCCATATCAACCGCCACAGTATCCGTGCTAGGTTTTTGTTCCGAAAAACTAATATGAAACTTCACTTGATATCTTTTCTCCAACTTAGGTACAACTTGATTCACCAAGGCATCAAAACGACTACGATGCTCAGGAGAAACAGTAAAATGCAAATAAGCATCCTTCCCATCGGAAGCATATTCCACTGCCTCCACCAAATGCTCCTCCAAAGGCGTTCTTACCCCATCTTCATAATAGTGAAATGACAATAGGCCCTTAGGTAAAGAACCATAATCCAAGCCCTTACTCAACAATAAATTTTCCAAAATCTCTTGCTCCGTAGACCATTCTGGCAACAATTTCTTCAATTCAGGAGCAAAGGCAAATTCACTTAGTCGATCAAAAAATGCCGATGATTCATTATTCGGTTTTGATTCCGACAAATGCTCAAACAATGATTTAAACATACGGGTTGCCGCTCCTGAGGCAGGTACCATTTTCAATATGGACAAAGTCTTTTTGGCATCTTCAAATCGCTTGACATAACGATCCACATCCGCATCCGACAAATGAATAATTCCGTTACCAATGCTAGCTGCACAGTCTAATTTCATCCAGGGAAATCCTTGCTTAAAATAATCAACTTGTTGATTTACTTCTTGCTCACTGATACCTCGTTTACTTAGTTGTATTTTGTCCTTTTCTGTCAACATACGTACATATTTATTCCTAAATTTAATTGGAATCGTCTAAAATTCACCATCAAATGCTCATTAATTCTATTCAAGACTCAAATTTTCTCCAACGAGCGCATGAACTCCTTGCCTAATTTTTTGGTAGCTTTGAATTAGCTATGCAGGATATCCACGCCATTCTGAAAAAATACTGGAATTACGACTCTTTTCGACCCCTTCAAGAAGAGATTATCCGTTCCATATTGGACAAAAAAGACACACTGGCTTTATTACCAACCGGTGGAGGAAAATCCATTTGCTTTCAAGTTCCAGCCATGGCCATGGAAGGTATTTGCCTCGTTATTTCTCCTTTGATTGCATTAATGCAAGATCAAGTAAACCAATTAAAACAACGAAACATAGCTGCCGAAGCCCTCTTTTCAGGCATGCATCCTAGGCAAATCGATATACTGCTCGACAATTGTATATATGGCAATATCAAATTTCTATATGTCTCCCCAGAAAGACTTAAAACAGAATTGTTCCTAGAAAGAGCTAAGCAAATGAACATTTCGCTCATTGCTGTGGATGAAGCACATTGTATATCTCAATGGGGGTATGATTTCCGGCCTTCCTATTTAGAAATTCTTTCTTTCAAAAACGTATTCCCTAATACTCCTTGCATGGCCTTAACGGCAAGTGCAAATCCAGAAGTCAAAGCAGACATCTTACAAAAGCTGGATTTCAAAAAACCGCAGATATTCCAAAAGAGCTTCAGTCGGGCTAACCTTTCTTATTCCGTTATCTGGGAGGAAAATAAAGAGAAAAAGTTGATTCAAATGCTTCAACGTGTCCCTGGATCTTCTATTGTCTATGTCCGAAACAGAAAAAAGACCCAGCAAATCAGTAACTTGATCCAACAAAATGGAATCGCCAGTACCTTTTATCATGCTGGCCTAAATCCCAAGGAAAGAAGCTCTCGACAAAAAGAATGGATTGAAGGTAAAATTCAGACAATAGTAGCCACCAATGCCTTTGGAATGGGGATTGATAAAGCGGATGTGCGCCTAGTTGTTCACCTAGATTTACCCGATACATTAGAAGCCTATTATCAAGAGGCTGGTCGTGCCGGACGAGATGAAAAGAAAGCCTATGCGGCTATTTTGGTAGAGGAAAAAGATGTTATAGAACTAAGTACGCAGTGGTCTAAATCCTATCCTGAAGCAGATGTTCTTAAAAAAGTATATCAAGCCATCAGCAATTATTTGCAAATACCTGAAGGTAGTGGCGAATTAATGCACTATGATTTTGAATGGTCAGACATGACAAAGCGTTTCAATCTTCCTCCTTCGGAAACTTTTTTTGCCCTTAAAACACTGGAAAATGAAGGTTTAATTTTGCTGAATGAAGCCTACCAAAATCCATCCAAAATTAAAATCAATGTTTCCGCCACAGAATTATACGATTTTCAAATTCGTAATGAACGCTTTGAATCGTTTATCAAGTGTTTATTAAGAATGTTTGGTGGAAATTTATTCCAGCAATTTGTCCCCATTTCTGAAACAGCTATCTCCCAACAATTCAAAGCACCCATCGCTGAAGTAGAGCGAAGCTTAGCTCTGCTTGAAAAATTTGAAATTTTGGATTATGACAAACAAAATGGCTTACCAAAATTAACGCTTCTCTGTCCAAGAGCCTCCGCATCTCAGTTACCGATCGACTGGACCTCTTACCATAAAAAGAAAGACCGAAGCCTAAGCAAAATCAAGGCTGTAGAACATTATGTTCGTGATAACAAAATATGTCGAACTCGTTTACTAGTAGCCTATTTTGGCGAAAATTTGGATAAAAAATGTGGAATCTGTGATACCTGTATAGCACAAAAAAAAGCCTCCACGGGGAAGGCCTATCCTGAAAGTCATGAAAGTGAACGCAAACTGATTTTACATTACCTCCAACACGGTTCTTTAAGCTTGTCCAATTTAGTAGATTGCCTCCGTCCTCTTTCCAAAGACGAAGCCATCCGAATCATCCAATATGCTTTGGATATTGGCGAAATCACCTATACCGCTACCGATGAATTAGGCTTAACCTCATCCTGAAGCACAAAATGCACCGGATTTTTTACTTTCTCATGCAATAAGGCCAAGGTCAATACCTCCATGGCATTCTCTACATAATAGAAATTTAGATCCGTAATATACCGAGGTTCAATCTCCTCTATATCTTTTCTATTCTTATGACACAGGATAATTTCCTTAATGCCTGCGCGCTTGGCAGCCAATATCTTTTCCTTAATTCCTCCTACTGGAAGTACCTTTCCACGTAAGGTTATTTCTCCAGTCATAGCCAAATTTGGTTTTACCCTCCTTTGTGTTAATGCCGAAGCAATAGCAGTCAACATGGTTATCCCTGCCGAAGGACCATCTTTAGGAACAGCTCCTGCAGGTACGTGAATATGTAAATTATACTGGTCAAAAATCCGGTAATCAATATCCAATAAATCCGCATGAGCTTTCAAAAAACTCAATGCCGCCATGGCAGATTCCTTCATCACATCTCCCAGCTGACCTGATAAGGTCAATTGACCTTTACCTCGATTCAACAAAGTTTCGATGAATAAAATATCTCCTCCCACTGGAGTCCAAGCTAAACCCGTCACGACACCCGCATATTCATTACTCTCATAGGAATCGTTCTCAAAATTTTCTTGACCTAATAAACGAACCACATCTGCCGCTTGTATTTTATGAGAATACTCCTCTCCTATGGCAATGGATTTGGTGATTTTGCGCACCACTTTCCCCAGTTCTTGTTCTAATTTTCTAACACCAGATTCACGCGTATAACCCTCCACTACTTTCTGAATAGCGGCATCGGTCATGGTGAAATCTGCCTTTTCCAACCCATGTTCTTTCTTTTGCTTAGGTAACAAATGCTTTTTAGCAATTTGCACCTTCTCTTCCATGGTATAACCACTCACTTCAATAATCTCCATACGATCACGCAAAGCAGGATGAATGGTATCTAGGTTATTAGCCGTGGCAATGAACATCACCCGAGATAAATCAAATTCTACCTCTAAGTAATTATCTAAAAAACTATTGTTTTGCTCTGGATCCAATACTTCCAATAAAGCAGAAGACGGATCTCCCCGATGGTCAGAACCTACTTTATCTATTTCGTCTAATATAAATACAGGATTGGAAGAACCAGACTTCTTGATATTCTGAATAACTTTTCCTGGCATAGCGCCAATGTAGGTCTTTCTATGGCCCCGAATCTCAGCCTCGTCACGTAAGCCCCCTAAGGCCATGCGGACATACTTCCGTCCCAAAGCCTTGGCTACACTTTTCCCTAAAGAAGTCTTTCCTACACCTGGAGGTCCATATAAACACAAAATTGGTGCTTTCATGTCCCCCTTCATTTTCAATACTGCCAAATATTCAATAATCCTCTCCTTGACTTTTTCCAGTCCAAAGTGGTCGGCATCCAATATCTTTTTAGCTTTAATCAAATCAAAATGATCTTTGGTATATTCTGCCCATGGAAGTTCAACCAATAATTCCACAAAATTCATCAACATCGGATATTCCCCCGACATGGAATTAGTTCTTTGAAGTTTGGAAAGCTCTTTCAAGAAAAACTCATTGACTTCCTTTGACCATTTTTTCTTGGCTCCCTTAGCTCGTAAACCATCCAATTCTTGCTCTGGACTCTCTACCCCTAACTCCTCCTGTAATACTTTGATTTGCTGACGAATGTAATAATCACGCTGTTGCTGGTCAATATCACTACTCGCTTTACTTTGTATTTCCCGCTTTAACTCCAAATGCTGAATCTCTTTCATCATGTATTCCAACAGATGCGTAGCTTGCTCTATACCATCCAAGGTCTCCAGTAATTCTTGCTTGTCCTTTAATTCCGCATTGATGTTGGAAGAAAGAAAGTGCACTAAAAAAGCAGAAGAGTCAATATTATCCAAAGCTATCTGTGCCTCCCTCGGAATCTCGGGGTTCAAATTCAATATTTTAAGTGCTGATTCCTTTAAAGTAGATACCAGTGCCTTATTTTCTTTGTTTAATTTCTTGGGGAAATTGTCTTCCAAATAATTCACTTTCGCAATTAAGTTAGGGTCTGTTTTAATGAATTCCCTCACCTCAAAACGCTTACGTCCTTGTACGATGATCGTGGTGTTTCCTCCTGGAAGAACAAACATCTTGACGATGTGCGCTACTGTACCCACTTTATATAAATCATCTGCCTGAGGCTCTTCTTTCGAATTATTAGCTTGTACTAATACGCCAATGGTCCGATCTCCCTTATAGGCTTTTTTGACTAATCGTACAGATTTCTGGCGACTTACCGTAATGGGTATCACCATACCCGGAAATAAAACAATATTACGAATTGGCAGAATAGGAAGTTCATCTGACAAAACACTCATTTTGTCATTGTTTTCTAAGCCCTCTGCTCCAATAGGAATCAACTCAATATTCTCGAAATCGGAAATGTCCGACAGGCTCAAATGCTTAAAAAGGTCATTTGGATTATTCATACACACATATATTTAATCTTACCCTCCAATCTTGAAAGACGTATGGAGCTTAAACAAATTTCATGCCATAAGACAAGTTGGCAGAAAATTTACCACACAATCTGATGGAGAACTTGATTTTTTTGAAATAAAAACGATTTCTTTTTTACTCCTTTAGCGCAATGTAACAAATTTGTTTGGTCAGGGAATTGTTCAACCAAAAGATCATTCATAATAAATACCCCCGCTAAATCTTGATCCGAAGGTATTTCCACATATACCCAAATCACATCAGGGTTAGGCTCCCAACCAATCCAGCGATAGGGAGTTTGTAATTGCTTATTCACTTGGAGACCAAAATGCTTGCGAATATAGGGTTCCAACAACTCATCCATGTTAGACGCTTTGCCAAAGCTCACCTTTTTCCCGTGAAATCCACTGAGACCTTGTTCTAAATCATCTTGAAATAAGCGAATAGCTATCTCCCAAGATTTTTCCTTTTCATTGTAAACACATTCCGTCACACTAGTATGAAAAGGGTGCCGTTCTTCTCTTCCTATACTTTCTACAGATAAGAACATAAAAAAAAGAACGAAAACTAGTTGTTTTTTCAATGTTTAAAAGAAGGACTTAAAAATATCGTTACCAAAAGTATAAGCCATTAAACCTAACAACAAAATCATGCCGATTTGCTGTGCACGTTCCATAACCTTATCCGAAGCTGGTTTTCCTGTGACCATCTCATAAATTAAGAAAATAGCATGTCCGCCATCTAAAGCAGGTATAGGTAATACATTAAAGAATGCTAAAGCCATGGATAACAAACCTGTTAACATCCAGAATCGTGTCCAATCCCAAACCCCACCAAACATTTGTGCGATTCCAATGGGTCCACTTAATGCTTTTGAAGCAGAGACATCACCTGTAGCTATTTTCTTGAATCCACGAACATTGTCAGTTATGACTGAAAATGCGCGCTTAGACCCAATGCCCACCGATTGTCCAAAACTGTAATCTTCATGCGACATTTTCATTAAAATATCTGCCTGAAAACCAATTTGTCCAGATTTGCCAACCACCATATCCAAGGTGTCTGCTTTTCCTTGACGAAGTATAGCCAAACGAATGGGTTTGCCAGCTTCTTTACTTAACACTTCGCGAATCTCGTGATAAAAATGAATCGGCGTTTGATTGACAGCCGTAATATAATCTCCAGCTTTCAATCCAGCAGCCAAAGCTGGTAACATCTCCTCGGATTCTTTGCCTAACCATTTATCCAATAAACTTGGCGGATTAGGGGCTGTCACGTCCAAGACTTTAAATTTCGTCATTGGCTCAATAAAAGCCGACTTCTTATCACTTAATTGACCAATAAAATTGGCTGGAATTTGAATGTTTACTTCGTTCCCATCACGTAAAACCGTGTAATACGAATTATCTCCAAGTAACACATCCGACGAGCGTAAATCGGACAATTGCTTGTAATCAGCACCGTTTACTCGGATAATTTTATCCCCTGTTTTTAGCCCAATATGCTTGCCTAAATCCAAAGCAACAATCCCATTTTTATTTAATTCCTCTTTGGAGATATAATTATTTCCATTGGAATAAGTCAATGAGATGAAAATAACCACACCCGTGATAACATTCACAATCACACCTCCCAGCATCACGATCAATCGCTGCCAAGCTGGTTTAGCTCTAAATTCCCAAGGTTCAGGATCTTTGGCTAGGGTAGCGGCATCTTGCGTTTCATCAATCATACCAGCAATAGAAACATACCCACCTAAAGGGAACCAACCTAACCCATATTCTGTATCTCCAATTTTTTTCTTAAATAAAGCAAAGTTTAATAAAGAGGGAATTGGAAATAGAAAATCAAAAAACAGATAAAATTTTTCTACGCGCATTTTAAACCATTTCGCTGTAATGAAATGACCAAACTCATGCAATGTTACTAATATGGACAATCCTAAAATCAATTGCCCCGCCATAATCAAACCTTCCATAATCTTGCTTTAATTGCTATTTACTATTGTTTACCACCCATTGGGTAGCTAATTCTCTACTTAATTGATCACTTTGAACATAGTCTTCTAATGTCGGATTTGCTAAAAAAGTTCCACATTCCATAGTTTCGGAAATCAAATCAGACATTTCTAAGAAGCCAATTTTATCTTCTAAAAAAGCAGCCACTGCTATTTCATTGGCTGCATTCAATATACAAGGCATATTACCTCCTCTGTCTAAAGCCTCAAAAGCCAAGCCCAGATTCCTAAAAGTAGCCATATCAGGTGCTTCAAAAGTCAAATTGGGATAAGCGGCAAAATTGAAGCGAGGAAAGTCCGCTTCCAAACGATTCGGATAAGCCAAGGCAAATTGAATAGGCAATTTCATATCGGGTAAACCCAGTTGGGCTTTGATAGATCCGTCTTGAAACTGAACTAAAGAATGAACGATGGATTGAGGATGGACAACCACATCGATCTGGCTTGCTTTTACCTGAAACAACCAAGCAGCTTCAATGACTTCCAAACCTTTATTCATCAGACTAGCTGAATCAATAGTAATCTTGGCGCCCATGGTCCAGTTAGGATGCTTTAAAGCTTGCTCCCTCGTCACTTTGGCTAATTGTTCCCTCTTCCAAGACCGAAATGGCCCTCCAGAAGCAGTCAATATCACTTTCTCAATAGGATTGTGGGATTCACCCATCAAGCATTGAAATATCGCTGAATGCTCTGAATCAACGGGTAAAATTGGCACACCCATCTTTGCCGCTAATGGCATAATCAATGCCCCAGCAACGACTAACGTTTCTTTATTGGCTAGTGCTATTGGCTTTTTGGCTTCAATAGCCCGAACGGTTGGTAACAATCCGGCATAACCCACCAATGCTGTCAACACAACATCTACCTCCTCCAAACAAACCACATATTCCAAACTCTTGACGCCAGCATGTACTTCAATGGGTAAATGCGCTAAAGCCTCTTTCACCTGATGGTATTGGCCTTCATCTCCAATCACCACATGACTAGGTAGATACTGTAGTGCTTGTTGAATTAATAAGGTAGCATTCGACTGAGCTGTCAGTACAGCTACTTTAAACTGCTTTGGATGCAATGAGATTACTTCCAAGGTTTGAGTACCAATGGAACCTGTAGAACCTAGGATAGCAATATGTTTTTGATCTACTACCAAAGCATGGCTTTTACTTGTTCAACAAACGTCAACCACACCTTTGGATACAATAAAGTCACAAAAACTAAACCGTATAATCCACCATACAAATGTGCCGAATGATTCACATAATCCCTTCCTCTTCGATCCATAGCTATGGAATACCAAGTAAACAAACCGGCATAAATAAAGCCTGGGATTCCTAAGACGCCAAATAAATAGATTTTCTCTGTGGGGAAAAACAATATTCCCGCGAAAATAACAGCCGAAACAGCACCTGATGCTCCCAAAGAGTTAAAATGGGGGTTTTTGCTTTGCTTAAAAAAGGTGGGTAGATCAGCTGCGACTATGGCTGTAATGTAAAATATCACAAATAGGATTTGACCTGATTCAGGGAATAATACAGTAAAAATATTTTCTAGTTGTAAACCAAAAAAGAAGAAGGAGAACAAATTGAAAAACAAATGCGTAAAATCAGCATGAATGAATCCTGAAGTTATAAAACGCCAATACTCCTTCCTTTGGTTGATTTTATATGGATTCATCGTCAGTTTGTCCATGAGTGCCGGCTTTTGCCAACACAACAATGACACCAAGACGGTAATGATAATGATGATAAAACTGATAGAATCCCCCATAAAACAAAAAGCTTCGTGATGAAGCTATATAATTGCCACAAAACTACATTAAACTTCCCGATCAACCAACCCCTTCATAAAACCCAATAAGGTATTTTTCTTTTCCTGAGGCAAAGGCAATGCTTCCATTCCAGTAAATGCCCGATCAAAATACGATTGAATTTGCAAACCGACCTCTTCTTTCAAGCCCAACTGAGTATAAATCTCCGTGACTGCTTTAACTTTCTCCGCAGCATCAAACTGATTTTGATTGATCCAATAGGCCAATTGATCACGAACTTCTCCTTGAGATAACTCCAAAGCACGAATCAATAAATAAGTTTTTTTATTCGCTAATATATCTCCACCTACTTGCTTCCCAAATTTCTCAGGATCACCATAAACATCCAATAAATCATCTTTCAATTGAAATCCTAAACCCACAAACTCCCCTATTTGATACAATTGCCGAGCTACACCAACATCTACTTGGGCCAATAAGCCGCCCATCTCCATAGAAAAACCTAACAACACCGAGGTCTTTAATCGGATCATTTCTATATACTCGGCAATTTGTACATCTTTCCTTTCTTCAAAATTCATATCCCATTGCTGTCCTTCGCAAACTTCTGCCGCAGTTCGACTAAAGCGTTTTAAGAGATGTTGAAATTGAGCTAGACTTAATCCTTCAATTTGATTTAAAAACTGATACGCTTCTACCAACATGACATCCCCTGAAAGTATCGCAATGTTATCGTTCCACTTCTCATGTACGGTTTGCTTTCCTCTTCTCAATGGGGCTTTGTCCATGATATCATCATGCATCAAAGTGAAATTGTGAAATACTTCAATGGATAAGGCAGGTTTTACTTGCGTCTTCCAATCATCCCGAAATAAAGAATATGCCATTAAACACATCACTGGACGAATACGCTTCCCACCTAAAGCCATTAAGTACTGAATAGGCTCATACAATTCCACAGGTTGTTTCCCCTGCTCCATGCGATCTATTTCACTATCTAAGACTTGCAAAAATTCTTTTGTCATAATTTATCGATCAACTTCCCCCATGACTAAATCCAAAGATCCGATAATCGCCACTAAATCAGCCAAATAGACTCCCTTGGCTAAAGTGGGTAATACCGACAAATGGTGAAATGAACAGGCTCGTACTTTCATTCGACTAGGTATATCTGATTTACCATCAGCCCGAATAAAAAAGCCTAACTCACCTTTTGGATTTTCTGCCCGGACATACACATCCATAGCTGCGGGCCTAATTTTCTTAGGAACCATGGCCTGAGGTTGGAAGTCTTTGGTTCTTTTACAGTCCCCAACTAATTTCTCCAAACATTGTTCTACAATCCGAATAGATTCTTCACATTCTCTAATTCGAACATGATTTCGATCCCAACAATCTCCCGTCTGACCCATAGCCCCCTCGCCAATAGGAATATCAAATTCCAAATCCGGGTAAACAGAATAGGCATCCACCCGACGAAGGTCAAAGGGTAATCCTGAACCGCGTAACACAGGACCTGTACAACCATAATTGATAGCGGTTGACAAAGGCAATACGCCAATATTGGCCGTTCTTTTGATAAAAATACTATTCTCCTCCACTAATTTTTTCACTTCTTGGATAGTCCCTTTTAAAACGGGGAGCAATTCCTTTACTCGCTCCTCAAAGCCTATAGGTAAATCATAAAATAAGCCTCCAATCCACACATAATTATACAGCATTCTAGCACCAGACAACCATTCCAATAACCGCTGAATATGCTCTCTGTCACGCATCAGCCACAAAAAAGGAGTGTAGGCTCCAATATCTAATCCATATGTACCTACCGCTACAAAATGGGAAGCAATGCGATTCAGCTCAGCCACCAAGACACGGATGTATTCAGTTCTCGGAGGTAATTTGCCTTCCAAATCCAACATTTTCTCCACTGCCATCACATAGGCGTGCTCGGAATTCATCGAGGCCATATAATCCAAACGATCCACGTATGGTATAATTTGGTTGTAAGGCAATGCTTCTGCGTGTTTCTCAAAACAACGATGTAAATAACCCAAATGTGGAACTACATCCACGACCAATTCGCCGTCTGATATCAATTCCAAACGTAGTACACCGTGAGTAGATGGATGCTGAGGCCCCAAAGAAATGATCATTTCTTCCGATTTCAAATTTTCAAGCGAATACCGATTGGGATCAGATAAAGTAAAATTCTCGGCTTGATAATGATATTGAAGGGGCTTCATGAAACAAAAATGGGAAAAAAGGACAGTAAATAAAAGCCTAATAGAGGGATTTAAGGGCGACTTACCAATATGTTTGAAATTTTACGACATATTTTATTTAAAGACTTTGCGAAAAAAAATATTTCTTCTACCTTTGCAGTCCGTTTCAAATGAGGCGAAAAAAGATTTTAATACTATGGCAAAGAAAGGAAATCGCATTCAAGTAATTCTAGAATGCACTGAGCACAAAGAATCTGGTTTACCAGGAATGTCGCGTTACATCACGACTAAGAATCGTAAAAACACGACTGCTCGTATCGAATTGAAAAAATACAATTCGGTATTGAAGAAAGTTACACTTCATAAGGAGATCAAATAGTTTTAATACCTAAGAAATATGGCTAAGAAAGTAGTTGCAACGTTAAAAAAAGAAGGAGGCGTAAAATACGCTAAAATCATTAAAGCGGTTAAAAATCCAACCACAGGAGCTTATACCTTCAAAGAAGAAATTATTCTTCAAGATGAGGTAAATGCTGCATTGAAAAACTAATTTTCAAGCGGGGTACCTTTTTTCGCTTAGATATTAAAGTCCCTTCGTGAGGGACTTTTTTTATTTTTGTTACATTCGTTTTTATTTTCATTCACAGCCATGGGACTATTCGATTTTTTTAAAAAGAAACCAGCACCACAAGAACAGGAGGAACTGGAGGCCTTGGAGAAAGGACTAGAAAAAACCAAAGAAGGGTTTCTATCCAAAATGGGTAGAGCCGTTCTAGGTAAGTCCAAAGTTGATGAAGAGGTATTGGATGAATTAGAAGAAATTCTATTAAGTTCCGATGTCGGAGTACCCACTACTTTAAAAATCATTGACCGAATCGAACGCCGAGTTGAGCGCGACAAATTCGTGTCTACCGAAGAACTAGATCAAGTTTTAAGAGAAGAAATTGCCGCTTTATTAGAAGAAAACCAATCGGCCGATTTACAACATGCCTTTGCTGAGCCTAAACAAAAGCCCTATGTCATTATGGTGGTAGGTGTCAATGGAGTGGGCAAAACGACCACCATAGGTAAATTGGCCTCTCAATTTCATCAAAATGGATTAAAAGTGGTTCTAGGTGCAGCAGACACTTTTCGTGCGGCCGCTGTGGACCAATTAAAGTTATGGGGTGAACGGGTGGGGGTTCCTGTGATTGATCATGGTATGAATACTGATCCCGCTTCGGTAGCCTATGATGCTGTTAAAAAAGGAGTAGAAATGAATGCCGACATCGTGATCATTGATACAGCGGGCAGATTACATACGAAAGTAAATTTGATGACAGAATTGACCAAAATCAAACGTGTTGTTCAAAAATTCATCCCTGATGCTCCTCACGAAGTGCTTTTAGTTCTAGATGGATCTACGGGACAAAATGCCTTCATTCAGGCTCAAGAATTCACTAAAGCGACTGAGGTTACCGCCTTAGCCATTACTAAATTAGATGGCACAGCCAAAGGAGGCGTGGTGATTGGAATCTCCGATCAGTTCAAAATTCCAGTGAAATACATTGGTGTCGGGGAAAAAATTTCCGATTTACAGGTATTCAATCGCAGCACATTTGTCGAATCCCTTTTTGCAAAAAAGTAGAGACGAAGCAATGCTTCGACTGTGCGACACTATCCCATTAAGTGTGTAAGTAAAAAATAGCGGGTTCGGATTTGCTTTTAAATTCGGACCCTTTTTTCAAATATAGCCAAAAACTGATTCAATATAATTCCCCAGTTCTGAATTGGCAGGCTCCATTTTTTGGTTGCTTCGTTTATGGCCAAATATACTGATTTCATCAGGGCATCATCCGTTGGGAAAGAGAGCTTGTTTTTCGTGTATTTGCGAATCTTTCCATTCAGGTTTTCAATCAGATTCGTCGTGTAAATAATCTTACGAATCTCGAGCGGAAAATCAAAAAAAACGGTCAACTCTTCCCAGTTATCCTCCCATGATCGAATGGCATAAGGATATTTCTTGCCCCATTTAGCCCCGTAATCTTTCAATGCCGCTTCTGCTGCTTGTTTGGTAGGAGCATCATATATCTGCTTCATATCCCTTGTGAACTCTTTCTTATCTTTCCATACCACATATCGACAAGCATTCCTGATTTGATGAACCACACAGATTTGAGTTTGTGATTCAGGGAATACGGCACGAATGGTTTGCGTAAAGCCATTTAAATTGTCCGTGGCTGTAATCAGAATGTCCTCTACACCCCGTGCCTTCAAATCAGTTAATACACCCATCCAGAAGCTTGAGCTCTCGCTTTTACCTAACCACATTCCTAAGACCTCTTTTCTACCCTCTCGATTTAATCCGATGGATAAGTAGATTGTTTTGTTGACGACCTTGGAATTCTCCCTGACTTTAAAGACAATCCCATCCATCCAGACCACCAAATAGACCGCATCAAGGGGTCGATTCTGCCAGGCAATCGAATCCTCCATAATACGCTGGGTTACCCGTGAGATAGCTGAGCTAGATAGTTCGAATTGATAGATTTCTTTGATTTCTTGCTCGATATCACTTACGCTCATCCCTTTCGAATAAAGAGAAACAATGAGGTTTTCAACGCCTGTTGAGTACCTACTTCGTTTGGGAACTAGAACAGGATCAAAGCTTGATTCTCTGTCTCTAGGAACCTCAATAGGTGTTTCACCAAACTCGGTTTTAATCACCTTTTTCTGGGTTCCATTACGAGCATTAGAGCTGGGTGTTTTCTCGTGTTTGTCATAACCCAAATGTGCATCAAGTTCTCCTTCTAAAATCTTCTCCAAGCCTCGCTTGTGAATATCTCGAAGAAAGGCCTGGAGTTCATCTCCAGTTTTTAATTGCTTTAAGAAAGCATCGGTTAATGAATCTTTTGTGTCCATTTCCATCTTAATAAGTGTTTAAATGTAAAAAAAAATAGTGAAGGCCGAAACCAACACTATTTTCTACTTACACACTTTAAGAGATGGTGCCGACTGTGCAGTGCTATGCCTCGACCATGTTTAGACGAAGCATCGCCTCTTCTCTATTTTTGCTGTTTGGCCCAGGTATCCTTCAGGGTTACTGTACGGTTAAATACCAAATGCCCGTCTTTCGTGTCTTTATCTAAACAGAAATATCCTTTACGCATAAATTGAACAGCTTTTTCAACTTGTGCCTCACGCAAAGCAGGCTCTACATAAACCTTACCAAGCACTTGTAATGACTCTGGATTGATGAATTTCATAAAATCATCCCCTAATTCAGAAGCATCTTCTACTATCAATAATCGATCAAACAAGCGCACCTCAGCTACTTCAGCATGAGGAATAGAAACCCAGTGAATCGTTCCTTTCACATGGATTCCAGAAGTATCTTGACCCGATTTACTTTCAGGAATATAGGTAGCATGAATTTCTTTGACGGAACCGTCTTCGTTCAATTCAAAATTCCCACATTGAATAATATAAGCTCCTTTTAATCGAACATTAAGACCAGGGCCAAGTCGGAAGAATTTTTTAGGTGGATCCACCATAAAATCTTCTCTTTCAATATACAATTCACGAGAGAATGGTACAGATCTTTTACCTGTACTTTCATCTTCAGGATTATTTTCAATCAACAAATCTTCGGTTTGACCTTCTGGATAATTCGTGATGACTAATTTCACAGGATCCAGCACCGCCATATAGCGATTAGCCGATTTATTTAAATCTTCTCGGATACAGAATTCCAACAAGCTGATGTCAATTAGGTTATCTCGCTTGGCCACACCGATTCTCTCACAGAAATTCTGAATGGAGGCTGGCGTAAAACCTCTTCTACGTAATGCCGAGATAGTCGGCATACGTGGATCATCCCATCCATGAACGATTTTCTCATTCACCAATTGCAAGAGTTTCCGCTTACTCATCACAGTATGTGACAAATTTAAACGAGCAAACTCGTATTGGTGGGTAGGGAATATCTCTAATTTCTCGATAAACCAATCGTATAAAGGACGGTGCACATCAAATTCCAAGGTACAAATGGAGTGTGTGATGCCTTCCATGGAATCCGATTGACCATGGGCAAAATCATACATGGGATAAATGCACCAAGCATTACCCGTACGGTGATGCTCCACATGACGAATACGGTACATGAATGGATCACGCATGTGCATATTCGGATGTGACATATCTATTTTGGCCCGCAAAACCTTGGCTCCATCGGGAAACTCTCCCGCACGCATCCGCTGAAATAAATCTACATTTTCTTCTACCGATCGATTGCGAAAAGGACTTGGAACACCGGGAATGGTGGGAGTCCCTTTTTGAGCGGCAATTTCCTCGGCAGATGAATCATCTACATAAGCCAATGATTTTTCAATCAATTGTACCGCATATTGAAATAAAGTTTCAAAATAATCAGAAGTATAAAGCTCATTAGCCCAACTAAATCCCAACCATGCCACATCCTTCTTGATGGATTCTACGTATTCCGTTTCTTCCGTGATGGGATTGGTATCATCAAAACGTAAATTAGTCTTTCCTCCAAATTCTTGAGCTAAACCAAAGTTCAAACAAATGGATTTGGCATGACCAATGTGAAGGTATCCATTAGGTTCAGGAGGGAATCGAGTGAAAATTCCTTGAGGGTATTTTCCAGCTGCTAAATCGACCTGTACGATTTCTTCTAAAAAATTAAGGGATTTTGGTTTTAATTCTTCCATTCAATATACGTTCTTGACAATTTTGTCGTTTTTAGGGTCGAAAATGATTAATTCAATTTCAAAAATACGCAATATTTAAGCTATGCGAACAGAAAGCTGATAGAATATTCTGCTTTTCAAATTTAATTACTGTTTTATATGCCATTTAATAAATTTCTTGCCCTACATAAGATAATTTTAATTAATTTAGTGCCTAATTCAATAGGTAGCTTTATTGTTTAATTAATCTACTCAAACTCGTTCTTAACATGATGAACAAATTCTTCAAATTCAATTTATCCGCCATTTTAGTTTTCTTAATGGCATATTCCGCCTCGGCTCAACTTATCAACGGAAAACTAGGTGATCAAACTACATTAGTTAAAAATGGTGAGGCAAAGGCCCTTGTGGCAACAGGCTGTCCAGCTGGCACTTATTACGATTGGGGCTTTTATAAAAATGAACCTAATGGCGGAGGCATAACCTATTATCCAATGGCTGATTGGGATGGCGCATATTCTGGTAATGGAGATGCAAGTGTAAGCGTTACAGCTTTAGCTTTAACCTTGGATAATAGACCTGGTGGAAACATTCCTCCTTATGTATATGAGTTAAAATGTGTCACCACAGCAGGTGGTAGCACCATCGCTCCGGGAACGATGGCCTCTAAGGTAACTATTCAAGTAGTAGACCCTGCCACGTATGCTCCAGCTATTTCTGCTCTAGCAGGTAGCATTGTTTGTGGAGACATCAATGACCCTAACGCAGGTTCCATTTCTTTGAAGGCTACTGGTTGCCCAGATGGAACACTTTGGTATTTACCAGTAAACAATAAAACGGTTGAAATTGCCAATTGGGATGCTATAAAGATCTCTGGTACAGATTACATTTCTGGTAGATACAGCGTTAGTTGCATCATCAATTATTCAGACAATACAGCAGCTCTTACAGGAACAAATATCCCGAAAAAAGAATATTCTAGAGCTGCAGGTTACGATGTGAGAAAAGGTTATGCCGTTCCTACAGTTTTTGTGAATAGCGTAAAAAGCCTTTTACCAGATAATGATACCAAAGAGGTTTGTCAGGGTACTTTAGTAGACTTAGGCATCTACACGAATCCTGAAAGAAATAATACCTTAAATTTCAATCAATACAATCAATATTTTGAATTCCAATGGTTTGGAAAAGATGAATATAAGCCTTCTGATAATTTTGGTGCAGATCGATTCAATGCGACAGGTTTCACTTCAGGTGTATTAACGGCTATTGCTGAGAAAAAATCGGTTTTATACTACGTAAAAATGACGGATAGAGCTGGTGTTTGTGGTTCTAAAGAATCCAACCAAGTTCGTATTACTTACGTAGAATTACCTAAGCCAGGTCCTATCACAGGAAATTTAGGTTATTGCATCGAAGGTTCAACTAGCTTAAAAGTAGACTCGGCTTCTTTAGTACGTAACGAAGGTTATTTATGGGCAGCAAACAAAACTCCAACCAAACCATCTAAATTCCGTTGGTATGTAGACGGTGTTGAAACAGCTGCTTTAGGTAGTTTATCTAGCATCATTTTCAAACAAAATGCAAAAGTGAAAGTGGATTATGTATCCAACTACAACTGTCCATCTCCTGCTTCTGATGAAGTTACTGTCAAGAACTACGACAAGCCTGTTACGCCAACAATCACTGCTTTAAAACCAGCGAATGGTTCATTGGTTACAGATTCTACAGTAGGTTTCTGCGAAGGAACGCCAATTGCAGGTCAAATGCAAGCTTCTTCATTACCTAATGGGGAAACTACTAAATGGGAATGGAGCAATGCATTAACGACCAGCTTAATTGATTACAATAAAGTAGGATTCTATACAGTAAAAACAATCAACGCCAATGGATGTTATTCTGAATCATCGGCGGCCGTGGAAGTTAAAGTATTAGCGCTTCCAGCAGCACCAACCATTACAGCTGGTAGTGCAACTACTTTCTGTGCAAGAAAAGATGATGATTACAGTGCATTCAATGCTGTAACATTAACTGCGTCTACATCGAATAGCATTGTTAACTGGTATGGCAATGCCAATGCATCTCTTTCTACATTAAAAGTATTTGAAGGTGTTAAAACATCTGATACTTACTACACTAGAGCAACAGATATCTACGGATGTATCTCTCCTGCTTCTAACAAGATTAAAGTAAGTGTTCAGCTGAACCCTGTAGCTACAGATGCTAGAATCCTTAAAGAAGGTGTTTATACCTTGAAAGCATTGAACTTCCCAGCTACAGTAACAGGTGGTACAGCCAGTGATTATGAGTGGAAATTTGGAACTACAGCTCTTCCATCTAAAAGCTACATCACTAAGGTAAAAACCAATGGTGATTACAGTGTTAGAAGAAAGTATTTGTATGCTATTGATGGTTTCCCATTAACTTGCTACACCGACTTTACTAAATATGCATACACGTTAGATCCTGAGTTTAACGGAGTCGCTATCTTCCCTAACCCAGTGACTAAGCCAGATGTAGATGGTGTTAACATCCAAATCTTAGATGACTGGACTAATGCCATAGTTACTTTGTATGACATGGTAGGTCGTCCAGTTTACTCAGGTAAAATTCCAGCATTAAACGCTGCTAACCCTGAGCCAACGAACATTCTTAAATTGCCAGGATTAGGAAACGGTATCTACATCGTTACTATCACAGCTGACAATAGCAAATCTTATACTGGTAAAATTATCGTTAGCAAATAAGATTTAAAACTTAATTAAAAGCCTCTCGTTTACTCGGGAGGCTTTTTTTATGCCATGAAAAGACGACTATTCTTACTCATTTTTTGCTTGTTAGTTGATCTTTCAACTTTTGCCCAATGGATAAATATTCCGTTACAGACAAAAGCTTCCTTCCGAGCTATTCGTAGCTTAAAAAATGACATTTGGATTGGCGGAACGCAAGGAACAGTAATCCATTCGAGAAATGGAGGTATAACTTGGCAAGAGTCACAAGTACCTGGTGCTGAAAAGCTTGATTTTAGAGATTTGGCCATTGTAGGTCAGCAAAAAGTACTATTAATGAGTGCTGGACCTGCAGATAAAGGTGCCGCAAAACTATTCATCAGTAAAGATCAAGGATATTCTTGGTCCATCCTATTTGAGAAAAAATCGGGTCCTTATTTCTTTGATGCTATTGCCTGGAATCACAAAAAGCAAGAAGGTATCATGCTTTCAGATCCAATGGACGGACAATTTCCTTTGTTTAAAATCAAATCCCAGGAAGAAAAAGTAGAAGAAATCAAGATATCCTCCTTCCCTACTTTACTACAACGAGAAGCCGCATTTGCGGCCAGTGGATCTTCTTTACTTTGGATTCATGGAAAATTAAACTTAGTGACGGGTGGCTCTACTCATGCTAGAATCCTACAAAGTCTAGATGAAACATTCACACAGTTCCAGGAAATGAACCAAAGTACTCCAGCAGATAGTAGCAGCGGTTTCTTTTCCATAGGAGCTAGAAATAAAACCAATTATTGGATTGTAGGAGGTAATTACCTCCGTTTAAATGAAAATAACATTGGCATTCTGGAAAGCAAAGATGCAGGGTTGACCTGGAAAAAACTGAGTGATTATCCGAGCTTCTATATGGAAAAGGTAATTTGGACAGGCAAATATTGGGTCGTCGTAGGACCATCTAAAAGCGCAGCTTATGCCCCTAAAACTAAAAAGTGGATTTCGCTTGGCGAAACCCACTTTCATAATGTGATATTGCACAAAAAACACTTATACGCTGTAGGCACAAAAGGCACTTTGGCTAAAATATCCTTAGCTGAATTGGACCGATTATTTCTTTCTAAAAAATAAAGAAATAGGAGTACCTTCTAATTTAAATGCCTTACGCATTTGATTCTCCAAATAGCGCTCATAACTTTCTTTAATATACTGAGGTAAGTTACAGAAAAAGATGAAAGTCGGATAAGGTGTTGAAACTTGCGTACAATACTTGATTTTGATGTATTTACCTTTCCATGCTGGTGGGGGATAATTGTTGATTACTTCCAACATCACATCATTCAATTTAGAAGTAGCAATTTTCTGAGAACGATTCTCAAACACTTCTAACATCTTTTCAACCACCTGGAAAATACGCTTCTTTTCCATCACCGAAGTGAATATAATCGGCATATAATTAATCGGCGCTAAACGCTCTTTAATTGCATTCTCCAGCTTGATAGCGGTATTGGTATCCTTGGCTACTAAATCCCATTTATTAACCATCAAAACAATCCCTTTCTTAGCTTTATCTGCCATACTAATGATGTTCATATCCTGAGCTTCTAAGCCTGTATTGAAATCAATGGTCGTGGCATCTACTAAAATAATGGCCAAATCACATTCTTCCATGGCCTTGATTGAGCGCAATACAGAATAATATTCAATATTATCGTCAATCTTTGCTTTTCTACGAATACCTGCTGTGTCTGTGATGATGAAATCCTTTCCATACAAGGTATAGCGATTCTGAATGGCGTCGCGGGTTGTACCAGCCAAGTCGGTTACAATGGAGCGTTCACGTCCAAGCAATGCATTTAGGAATGAAGATTTTCCCACATTAGGTCTACCTAAGATGGCCACACGGGGAACACCTGCTTCTGGGTTTTCTACACCCTCTTCTTTAAAATGCGAAACCATTAAATCCAACATGTCCCCAGTTCCACTACCACTTTCTGCCGCGATAGCATAAGGATCACCTAGACCTAACTCATAAAATTCTGCCGCTACAAATGCCTTATCATGTGTATCCGCTTTATTGGCTACAATAATTACGGGCTTTTTTGATTTACGCAATACTTTGGCAAAATCCTTATCTAAATCGGTTAAACCTACTTGACAGTCGACAACAAATAGAAGAACATCTGCTTCTTCCATAGCCATTTCAACTTGCTCACGAATGGCCCCTTCAAACATATCGTCAGAACCATGCACATAACCACCGGTATCTATCACAGTAAAAAACTTACCCGTCCATTGACCATAGCCATAATGGCGATCCCGAGTAACCCCAGACACATTGTCCATGATGGCCTTTTTTTGTTCAATCAATCGATTAAACAAGGTCGACTTTCCTACATTGGGACGCCCAACAATTGCTACTATATTTGACATGTTATTAAAATTAATCGAGCGAATACCCGAATGAACGCAATTTATCAGCCTTTGCACGCCAATCTGGCTCCACTTTGATAAATTGCTCTAAAAATACTTTTTTACCAAAAAATTTCTCCAAATCTTGGCGGGCTTCTATCCCTACTTTTTTGATACTCTCTCCCTTATGCCCAATTAAAATGGCACGCTGTGAGACGCGTTCTACATAAATCTCCGTGGCGATTCGTAAAATAGTAGGCTCATCTTTAAAAGAAGTAACTACTACTTCACAAGAATAAGGAATCTCCTTCTTGTAATTCATGAATATTTTTTCTCGGATAATCTCCGAAGCAAAAAACTTTTCTGGTTTGTCTGTTAATTCTTCCGGATCAAAAAACGGAGGATGAACAGGTAATTTGGCCACTATATGTTCAAATATTTGATCTAAATGCACAGCCTCCAAAGCAGAAATTGGCAAAATAGGCTTATCTGGAAATATTTGTCGCCAATAATCCAACCGCTCCTGAAGCTTTTCAGTTCCGACTAAATCAATTTTATTCAATAAAACTAAAATGGGCGTATCGGTATGATCCTTCCAATTTGTAAGAAATTCTAAATCTTCATATTCATCAAATACATCCGTCACATATAATACGACGTCTGCATCTTCCAAGGAACTTTTTACAAATTGCATCATCGATTTATGCAATTCATACTTGGGCATCAAAACTCCAGGTGTATCTGAATATACAATTTGATAAGGTGTCCCTTCAAATTCTCCATTCAACATCCCTAAAATACGATGTCTGGTGGTTTGGGCCTTGGAACTAACAATAGACAAACGCTCACCTACCAATGCATTCATTAGGGTACTTTTACCGACATTCGGTTTACCAATAATACTAATAAATCCAGATTTGTGAGGAGATGCCATAAGAAAAAACATGCCCTGTTAGTAGGGAATGAATATTAAAATACAAAGATACTTGTTTTTCTCGACAAAACCCTGCATCTTTGCACTCCGATATATCGCGGGGTGGAGCAGTTGGTAGCTCGTTGGGCTCATAACCCAAAGGTCGTCAGTTCGAGTCTGGCCCCCGCTACAAGTAAAAAGGCAGATCTTTATGGTTTGTCTTTTTTTATTTGAGGTGGCTTCGAGAACCTCAGCCACCTTAGAAAATCTCAAACAACTCAGAGAGTCTCAGCCACCTTAGAAAGTTTCAACCGACTCAGAGAACCTCAGCCACCTTAGAAAATCTCAAACGACTCAGAGAGCCTCAGCCACCTTAGAAAAAATAGCTTCCGCTGCGATTTATTTTCAACCGGTGCCTTAGGCTCTCGAAGGCAACCGGACTTACAGATCACGATATGCAATCGCCAATTCTGGTAATAAATTATTATCGCCATGAATTCATGCCTCTTTTTCTCTCTTCTCCATCATTCAACTTGCTTCTCACAATGAAAAGCCAAAGAACCATCAACAGAAAATGTCGCTGGAGCTTGAAGATGCGTTCCATTACCTAGCATATCTTGAACAGGATTTTTCCGTATATCCTCCCATTTCATCAACTCAACTGGAACTCCCAATGCATCTCCAATAGCCAATCCAAAAGGCAGTGATTCTATCTATTTCTTCCTCATGTATATTTCATTTCAAATTATGGAATATACATCCATTTCTCAGCATTCATTATCGAATAATATATTTTCCGTCAGTAGAGATATAAAATTGCCTAATTTGCTCGTTTATAAAGAGTTATTTTGATCCAAATTCAAAGCACCATTTTATCTTATGAAAGAAAGCATAAGAGGATGAATAGATAAGACCTCAATACATATAAATAATAAAAAGATGGTTCAAGGATCAAAGGCGTTTAGTTTATGGAAAAATCGGCAATTTGCCTATATCTAACTCATAGTCAGCACTTAATAAAAATCGATTCAGAAAAATATGATCATCCTTTTCTATAATTTAATTTGATAACCACTCAAAATGATTATTTACCGTTTGATAAATGCAGGACAGATAATCACAGTTTGTTGAGTAAGTTTGCAAACCTATTTTAACTATAATAAACCTATGAAAAAAGACATTAAATTGCCGAGCATTGACCAATGCCCGGTGGACGACATTGTGTTCATTGAAGGAAAAGGAAATTACAGCATCGTATTCCTAAAAAACAAAAAACAAATCACCATAGCCAAAACGCTAAAGAAATTTGAATCTCAATTACGTATGAACCCGTTTTTGCGGGCACATAAATCTTACTTAGTAAATAGAGAAAATATTTCTGGACAAAATTTCCAAGGCACCAATACGCTAACTACCATTCTGGGTAATGAAATCCCCATTTCTCGTCGAAAGCTCGACTTAGTCAAAAAACATTTCGCATAAAAAAAGGGCCTCGCATGAGGCCCTTTTCAATTATATATCATTTGATTACTTTCCAGAAGGAGGAGCTAACAAATTAAAGAATTGATCCAATTTAGGGGTAACGATGATTTCAGTACGACGATTCATCTTACGTCCAGACTTGCTCTTGTTCTCAGCTTGTGGCTCAAACTCTCCACGTCCACCAGCAGTCATACGCTCAGGATCTACTGAGAATTTAGTTTGTAATAAACGAACAACCGAAGTAGCACGCTTAGCACTTAAATCCCAGTTATCTTTGATACAATCTGTAGAAATAGGTACACTATCTGTATGGCCTTCAACTAAGATATCCAAATCTTTATGGTCATTTACTACTTTAGCTACTTTAGCCAACACAGCTTCCGCTTTTGTATTAATGACTGAGCTACCAGAAGCAAACATTAACTTATCAGAAATAGAAATATAAACTACACCTTTCTTCACTTCTACCGTTACATCTTCATCATTCACATCAGCTAGTGAACGCTTCAAGTTCATCACTAATGATAAATTAATAGAATCTTTACGTTGGATAGTAGAGTTCAAATCTTTGATGTACTTACCTTGCTCATTCAAGGCATCCAATGACTTACGGATACTTTCAGCACCTGATTTATTGATTATTGACAAATCAGACAAACGATCTAACAAATTGGTATTAGTTCTTTTCATGTAATCCAATTGCTCTTGTAAATTCTTCAAAGAAGTAGTTCTTGCTTCTAATTCAGCATCTCTCTTCTTAATCTCAGCTTGTAAACTAGCTGTTAAAGATTGACAATCAGCAAGATCAGCCCTTGATTTAGCAAGCGATTGGTCACTACTAGCTTGTAGTTCTGTTAAACGTGATTGCAAATCAGCAATTTTCTTTTTGCTTGCGCAAGAAAAGAAAAACGGCATCAGAGCGATTACTAAAAGTAATTTTTTCATAATGATGATTCGGTTTGGGGGTTAATGACTCAATGTTTAAAATATAATTGCCACAAAAGTATGAATGAAATCGCTAAATCTTGTCCTTATTACCATTTTTTTTTAAAAAATATAGCCCATTTTAAGAATGGCAGCCTCCGCAATTTTACGTCGAGCCTCTTTCAAGTTTTTAGGATCAATTTTCGTAAAGCGCTTCAATCCCATTAACATAACGTTTAACTCATCTCCAGTAGCAAAACCAGTAATTACCTCCTTGCCATGATGATGAATTTTATCAACAGCTTCATGTAAATAAACCAATGCACATTCTTTAGCAATTTCATTTGCCGCTTCACCTGATTGCAGAATTAATTTGTCTACTCGTACCAAAACTGACTCGGCCACATAAATTTCGATCATCATATCAGCCAAAGACATCAAGATTTCTTGCTCTTGTTCGATTTCTGTGGTGTACTTCTGCAAGGCCCCTCCTGCGGACATTAGTAAAGCCTTTTTTAAGTTGGCTATCACTTTATATTCTTTTCCAAAAATACCTTCTGGCACCGATGAGGAAAAATCAGGCACTCCTAATATCTCCTTCCCAACGGCCATAGCTGCTGTCATGATATCCAGCTCGCCTTTCATCGCACGCTTGATGACGGTACCTACTGCCAATAATCGATTTATCTCGTTGGTTCCTTCAAAAATACGGTTGATTCTTGAGTCCCGATAAGCTCTATCCATAGGAGCTTCGGCAGAAAATCCCATACCTCCGTAAATTTGAACACCTTCATCCACCGAATAATCCAACGTTTCTGAACCATGTACTTTTAACAAAGCACATTCAATCGCAAATTGCTCTACTCCTTTTAACTTCGCTTCGGAATCATTCATCCCGGCTGCTTTTAACTCGGATATGGTATCGTCAATGTTTTGTCCTACTCGATAACAAGCTGATTCACAGGCATAATTTTTTACAATCATTTCAGCAATCTTAAATTTGATGGCACCAAACTGATGCAAGGATTGCCCAAATTGTTTACGGTCATTGGCATATTGAACAGCCTGATCGATGACGCGTTTACCTGCTCCAATCACGGCTGCAGCTAATTTAATTCGACCGATATTCAAAATATTAACCGCTATTTTAAACCCACCTTCGCGTTTGAATAATAAATTCTCCACTGGTACTGGACAGTCATTAAAGAAGATTTGACGAGTAGAACTACCTTTAATTCCCATTTTACGTTCTTCTTCATTCATGGTAATGCCCCCAAAACTTTTCTCCACAATGAAGGCCGTTAGGTTTTTATCGTCAGCTATTTTCGCAAAAACAATAAAGACATCTGCAAATCCGCCGTTGGTGATCCACATTTTTTGACCAGTAATCAAATAATGTTTTCCTTCTTTCGATAAAACGGCTTTGGATTTGGCAGCATTAGCGTCTGAACCTGAATCTGGTTCGGTCAAACAATAGGCAGCTTTCCATTCACCAGAAGCTAGCTTAGGCAAATAGCGTTGTTTTTGATCCTCAGTACCATAATACAAAATAGGGAGCGTTCCAATGCCCGTATGGGCAGATAATGCCACAGCAAATGAATGACCTGAACCACAAGCCTCTGCTACTAACATGGAGGTATTAAAGTCCATTCCAAATCCACCATACTCTTCGGGGACAGAAGTTCCCAATAAACCTAGGTTTCCTGCCTTATCCATCATGTCCACCATGACAGAACCGTCCTTAGCCCCATCCATTTCTTCCAAACGAGGTTGAATCTCCGTTTTGATAAAGTCAATGCAAGTCTGACCTATCATCTTCTGCTCCTCTGAAAACTCCTCGGGAATAAATAATTCCTCTGGTAAGAGTGGGCGAATTAAAAACTCTCCCCCTTTCATTGTTTTGTTCGTAGACATGGTATTGGGTTTAAAATGTTGATGAATGTAATAACTTTTTGAAATTTGTTGATGAGTGTATTTAAGACTTTTGATTCAGCGTTTGTAGAATTTCAGTAGCATCTTCTTCCAAAAACTGATTAATGGATTGTATCACTTTAAAGAACTCATGGGACTGTTCGGCACCAATTCGTTCAAATAGCTTTTCATTAAATAATATAACTCCTTGCTTAGCCACATCTCTTTTTTTCTTACCTAAATCAGTTAAGAATATCTTAACAACGCGCTTATCGGCATAATTAGTCTCTCGGCGTATCCATTTTTTATCTTCTAATGTTTTCAGCATGCGCGTCAAACTTCTGGCTTCTAGACCCAGCGCAGGTGCTATTTTGGTAGCAGGAGTTCCGTCTTTATCAATATGCAGCAACACATAACCTATGGCCATGGACATATCAAATTGTGCGGCATAGGTATTATACATCCGGCTGATGGCATACCAAGCTGATTTAATTTGGAAATCAAAGGTACTTTCTGCTTTCATGATCAAGGAGTTAATTTAGTATGCAAGCATACCATTATGTAAAAATGAGACAAAAAAAAATAGGATGCAAGCATCCTATTTTCAAAATTCCTAAATATTTCTGATTATCTCACACGATTACCTCGCATTCTTTTGCTATTCACCTTCAAACCAGAGAATGAAGACTTCATAATCATCAGACGTACTTTCTTTTTATTATAAAGCAGGTATTTATTTCCATCATAATTCAATCGAGAGAAAGTAGGACTTCCTGCATCATCCACCAATTGATAATAATATTCTCCTCTTTCACCTACTACTGGGCCGAAATGCAAACTTTTTTCTTCACCAGCTCCTGCTTCAAAGGAGATTAGTAATTGATCATTGGCTTGTTTCACTAACACACCAGGAGTCTGTTGTTCTAGTGTCACACGGTTAATTGACTTACCATTGATTAAAATAATCTTACCCGATTTAACATTGGCATCGGAGGCATTTAATTCTCTTTCCAGAAAAAGGGCATTGTCATTGTAAAACTGAATCTTCTCTAGGGGAAGTTGGTTTTCTTTGATTAAAGTCATCAAAGACCCTGTCAAATAAGCTTGTTGAGAACAACTACTTAAAAGGAAAACAGCAAACAATACAATGGCTAAGTTTTTCATGGAATTAATTAACGCCTTCTGCAAGGATAAGCACTTTATTATTTAATACTTCCACAACTCCTCCCTCAATTTCAAATGATTCTTTATCAGCAGTTAGTAAACCTTTTTTCAAAGTACTTACTAAAGCTGCGTGATCATTCAAAATTTGAAAGGAACCATTAACGCCAGGTAAAGTCACCACAGAAGCTTCTGCGGAAAACACTTTACGGTCGGGTGTAATAATTTCTACAAACATATCTATTTTTTATTTAGCAGCTTCTGCCAACAATCTTTCACCTTTTTCTATGGCATCTTCAATACTACCTACTAAGTTGAACGCTGCCTCTGGCAAGTGATCGTAAGCACCGTCGATGATGGCATTAAAACCTTTGATGGTATCGTTGATGTCTACCAAAACGCCTTTTAAGCCTGTAAATTGTTCAGCCACAAAAAATGGTTGAGACAAGAAACGTTGAACACGACGAGCACGAGATACAACTAATTTATCCTCTTCAGATAATTCATCCAATCCAAGGATCGCGATGATATCTTGTAACTCTTTGTAACGTTGTAAAATTTCTTTCACACGTTGCGCTGTATTGTAATGAGACTCTCCTAATACTTCAGCCGATAGGATACGAGAAGAAGAATCTAATGGATCCACCGCTGGATAAATACCTAACTCGGCAATTTTACGAGAAAGTACCGTAGTAGCATCTAAGTGAGCAAAGGTAGTTGCTGGAGCTGGGTCAGTTAAGTCATCTGCAGGTACGTAAACCGCTTGTACAGATGTAATTGATCCACGTTTTGTTGAAGTAATACGCTCTTGCATAGCTCCCATCTCTGTTGCTAAAGTAGGTTGGTAACCTACCGCTGATGGCATACGACCTAATAAAGCCGATACCTCAGAACCTGCTTGCGTAAAACGGAAAATGTTGTCAATGAAGAATAAGATATCACGACCTTGGCCTTCACCATCTCCATCACGGAAGTGTTCCGCAACAGTCAAACCTGACAAAGCCACACGAGCACGTGCTCCTGGAGGTTCGTTCATTTGACCAAACACTAAAGTAGCTTGTGATTTTACTAATTCGTTTTCATCAACCTTAGTCAAATCCCACTCACCAGCTTCCATCGCGTGCTTGAATTCTTCACCATATTTAATAACGCCAGATTCAATCATCTCACGTAATAAGTCATTTCCTTCACGAGTACGCTCTCCAACACCTGCAAATACGGACAAACCTTCGTATGCCTTCGCAATGTTGTTGATCAACTCCATAATCAATACTGTTTTACCTACACCGGCACCACCAAACAAACCGATTTTACCTCCCTTTACATATGGAGCTAATAAGTCGATAACCTTGATACCTGTAAATAAAACCTCTGTAGTAGTTGCTAACTCGTCAAATTTCGGAGCAGAACGGTGAATTGGTAATCCTCCAGCTGATTTTGGCTGTGTAATACCATCAATTGCCTCTCCTACTACATTAAACAAACGGCCTTTAATTCCATCGCCAGTTGGCATTGTCATCGGTGTTCCTTTGTCAATTACCTCTTGTCCACGTTGAAGTCCTTCTGTACCTTCCATCGCAATGGTTCTTACTCGATCTTCTCCTAAGTGTTGTTGAACTTCTAAGATAAGTTCCTGTCCATTGGTTTTGGTAACAGAAAGTGCATTTAGGATAGCTGGTAAGTGAGAGCCTTCACCTTCAAAGCTTACATCGACTACTGGGCCAATTACCTGAGCTACTTTTCCTTTATTAACTGCGTTTGCCATTTGAAAAATAAATTTGTTAGCTTAAAAACTAAGAATTGTTATTGAATCGAATGCTATTGACATTCGGATTGCAAAATTAGTCGGTAAATTCCAATTAGCAAAACCGAAGTTTGTATTTTTTTGCTATTTTTTGTCGATATCCGCCCTTTTCTTTGAATGAATTAAAGTTTATGCAGAAATTTACGTTATATACCCACTGCCTATTTTTATCCCATGCATGAAACAGCGAATTGATCAAATACCTGCCATCTGGTTTATCTTTTCTTCCCTACTTAGTCTCTTTTGCCTAGGAATATACGTTTGGGGAGGAATAGAAGGTTTGGCTTGGAAAGAAGTCAGTGAATTAATCCCTCAAAGCATCTCTTTATTCCCAGAATCAAATACCTCCCCCCAGTCCTCCATATTTTTGGTACGTCAGCATTACTATGTACAATCAGTAGCCCCTGTATTTTGGCCCATGTTACTCGGTGCCTTGTTAGCTATTTTGGGTTTAACTCTCCTTGGACAATTTGTTCAGTCCTGGGCCAAAGTCTCATGGCGACAAATTGTGTTAGGTCTTCTTGTGTGGTGTGGCATTATCTTTTGGAGAAATGTCCAATTAAGCGCCATGGAATGGTTCAGCTTTTTGCATAGCCCATGGGTGATTATTGCTTGTATTTCCGCTGGATGGCTATGCATTTTAAGCAGCTCAGCTATTCCTTCTATAATCCTAGAAATTTCACATAGTCCAGACAAAACATCCAGTCAGAAGAAATTTATGGGCTTCATGCTGTTTTATTTGATCAATCTCATCTTAAGTATGGGGAATCTGTGGGGATTTTGGACCTCCACCTTGTATGTCCCTGCTTTTATCATCCTAGAAATTAGTTTTGCTATAGGTATGTTTCGACGTCTTCGTTTGGATGAAAAACCCCAACAAAGATTATATGCTGCCTTGTTTTTGCTAAGTCATTCCATTCTAATACCCTTTTTATGGAATAATAATGAAGTGGGCATTCGAGCTTTAGAAAGCTGGGGGTTCATGACGCACATCGCCATGACACTGCTATTCCCCGTTTTTCTTTGGTCCAATTTCAAAGAGCCTATCCAACAAAACTTGGCCATCTATAAAGTCATTCATAAGGCGCATTTCATCCCTATCTATTTAATACAAATTGGGGTATTTATTGTATGTGTTTCTTGGGTTTTCGCTCGACAAGGAACAGCCTGGCATCAAATCGTGGCTGCTTATTATAATGAACAAGGAGATGTAGAGCATTTTGTAGGCGATCGAATGCTGGAGCAAATGTCCTATAAGAATGCCATGATTCACAGCAAACTGAATCAAAAAAGCAATTTGAGTTTGGCTCGTATGTCACAGGCTGCCGGTGATATAGAGAAACAAGCCTATTATTTACAAACCAGTCAAATCAAAAATCCAAAGGAGAAAAACTTTGTAGCCCTAGCCAACATCTATGGAAATGAAAACCAATGGTTTGAATCTTTATTTACGCTCAAAAAAGCCCATCAATTATTTCCTGAAAGCCCGCAAATCTCCACTCAATTAAGTCGAGTTTATGAGCAATTAAAGCAGATTGATTCCGCCGCTTACTATGTTGTCATGGCCAAAGAATTGGCTTCCACAAGTCCGATTACCTGGGCCAATCTACTGTATTTTGATGTTCGTCATGGTAGTCAAATAGGCAAAAAGGATGAAATAGCCAGCTGGTCAACTAGCTCAGACCATGCAGTCAAAAGTAATTTACTAGCCCTATTTTGGCAGAATAAACATGAATTACCGACCCAATACCCACAAGAAGCATTTGATGTTCAACTGGATGTAAGGGATTTTGCTTTAGTTTACAATAGTAGTCTGTATTTTAAAGGTCAGTCGACCAGTTACCCCATTCAAGAATGGATAAAGGACCCGAATTGGTTACAGAAATTTCCAGAAATAGCATTCCTAGATGCTTGGCAGGATTATTATCACCAACAGCCCTTACGTGCTTTAAATAAGTTGGATTTGCTAGTTCAAAAGGAAAATGAAACGAAGGCACAAGAGTACCGCCTCATATTACAGCATTGGAAACAGGAACTATTAGAGGTAAAAGCCAAGGTCCGACTGGAAAACGTCTCACAAGCTAGATCGGCTATTCAATCTTATCCATTTAGCGTGGGCATTTTACAGCAAGCCCTTCCGTTATTGCATCAAGCCAATAGGCACCAAGAAGCCTATCAGGCTAGTTTGGCAGCGGTACAATGGAACGAAGATTTAGCAGCATTTTATCCTTTGTATATACAGGAGGCATATCAACAAGGGGAAATAAGCTATGCAGAAGAAGCAATGACTCGTTTGAAAAAATTAGATCCAGCTTTATACCAAACCCATGCTACTGCATTCTCGATGGCTAAGGAAAAGGCGGTCAATAGGCAGAAGTTTTAGTCAATATAGAATGAAGAATTTAGAATAGATTTTGCTTCCATTCATTCTTAATTCTACACTTTACATTCTACATTAACCTCTCTTGGCTAGTTTAAAAATTTGACTTACCTTTGCGAAGAATATTATGGGGAACGGAGTAAATGGTTCTTTCGCTTCCTATTCACTTAATGAACCAAACAACATGAATCAAAAAATTCGCATCAAGTTGAAATCTTTCGACCATTCATTGGTTGACAAGTCAGCTGAAAAAATCGTTAAGGCGGTTAAAGCTACAGGAGCAGTTGTTTCTGGCCCTATCCCACTTCCTACTAAGATTGAGAAATTCACTGTTTTGCGTTCACCACACGTGAACAAAAAAGCGCGTGAGCAATTCCAGTTATGCACTTACAAGCGTTTAATTGACATTTTCTCTTCTTCAGCTAAGACTGTGGACGCGTTGATGAAATTGGAATTACCATCAGGAGTTGATGTTGAAATCAAAGTTTAATGATTTCGAATTCCACAAAAAAAGGTCTTTGTAGCAATGCAAAGACCTTTTTTTATAATTATAATTTATAAATGATAAATTATGAATGATTGTACAGGCCATTTCATTTTCAAAAATAATACACATTTCTATAATTTATAAATTATAACTTACAATTCTCTACCTGCTTTTTTCTCTGAATTGAACAATTGAAAAATCTTTCGAACGGGCTTTAGGAATAAAGTAAAAAAGTAAGGTTGAAGTCCATTGTCTTTCCAGGCTTGTCGATCTTCCCGATTAGCCACCAACCGATGCTTCCAAGAGGCTGTACTAGTACCTCCATTGCGCATGGTCATGAGCGTTTTGGGCAAATATGCTGCCGTTTTTTTGGCTTTATATAAAGCTCGTAACATCCAATCATAGTCGCCGGCACAAGTGAAGTCGGTCCGAAAAGGCCCAATTTCATCATATACCGATTTTTTGGCATAAAAGGACAAATGCGGAGGCATCCAACCCCAAAGCCAATTGTTGCGTTGATATTCACCAGCCGACCAAAACCGAACTAAAGCTCCACTGATTGGATCCACAAACTGAATATCCCCATATACTGTGTCCGTGCCTTTTTCTTGAAAACGAGTAACTACAGAGGAAATAATATCGTTAGCAGGATAAAAATCATCTGATCCAATCATACCGATAATATCTCCCGATACGCGCGCCAAGCCTTTATTCATGGCGTCGTATATGCCTTGATCTTTTTCTGAAATGTAATAAATTCGACCTTCGTAGTCCTTTAAAATGGAGAGGCTGTCATCTTTGGAACCGCCATCAATAACCCAATATTCTAGATTAGGATAATCTTGAGCTAGTACACTCTCGATGGTTTGTCGGAGTGTAGCCGCAGACTGATAACAAACGGTAATGATGGAAACCTTAGGTGAATTCATAGATTTCACAAAGATAGAGATTGTCGGAAGAAATTGGGAATAATTGGGATTGGGGAGAGAATAATCGGAATTTATTCAAGCCACTACCAGAAATGAATCAATTTAATCGTATGGAGGTTCATCCATTTATTTATTTCAACCTGATTTAGAGTAATAGGGTAATCAGCAAGAAATTAATACATGGCATATTGTGAATTCTTAACTTGTAATTTTAAATACACTGGATAAAATGTATGTACTTTGAATTGGCTCATTGCATGTGCTGATTATCTCTTTTTTCTCCATGGTTATAAATCCAAACCAAAGCATAAAACGATTGAAGGTTCTAATAGAATAACAACGATTAAACTGCCTATCTTCATTGGAAGAATCATCTTGAAAAAATGTATACAGATTCGGAAAAGCTTTACCATAAAGATCTGCATAAAACTTACCGGTTTGAACCTCATTGCCAAACTTGCCGAGTAAAATAACTGAAAATGCCCAACCAAATTGTCCAACTGGCACTTCTGGATAACCATCATTATAGCTCCATGGAAACTTATTAACAAAAGCTTTAAAAAAAAATTGAAATAATTGTTGCCGATTATTCGTCTCTAATAATTTAATTGCCACTTTAGTCAGAGACAATTTCCCATTTGTTTTTCTAACTAGCCCCGCCAATTCTGCGGTTAGCCTTGCACTTCTTATAGAAATACAATCTTCCTCTTTCCACAACTTGTATAAACCGATTTCAATAAAATCGTCCAGTAAAAATCGTAAATCATAAAGTTCTGTGATTACCTTCCGGGGCAAGGCTCCCAGTGGCGTTAATTTAATTTGCTTTTCCCGTTGAATGATTTTTATATATGCTTCCACAATTCGAAAAAGGGGCATTTTATTTAGAGTACGATCATCAATATCATCAAGAAATTGAACAGGTGAATTTTCTCCTAATGCATCATAAAGTAAATACTCCATTTCATTAGGGGAATATCCCAAAAAATCTTCTTCTGGGGAGCTGTTCCGAGATGAAATAATTTCTTCTATGCCGTCAGGTGTTTTCACAACTATCTTGGGGATTTTCTCTCAGATGAAACAAACAGTTTAATAGCATTTAATACCATGAAAATAACAACATTTTTTCGTTTCAACGAATCTAACTAAAAGGCAAAACTTGTTCAATAGCAAATTAGCGGTTTGTTTACTTCTCAATTATGATAAAATGAATTATTTGTATCGATTAACTGATAAAAAAAACCTGACTCTTTTTATCAAAAAAACAGATTTGTCAAATTTGAAGATTTGGTAAATCTTTGGTTCTACTTGATCCTTTAGAATGTGTGGAACAGCGGAATTGGTTTTCTAATCTGTCAAATATAAATTTAATTCTAGCCAATTCTTGAGGTTCCCCTTAGGAGTGCTACCCCTTTTAATCGCATAATCACTTGGGCTCCATGATTCATAGTTTATAGTAATTTGCTTTTTATTGCAGATTGATTTTAGTTCATTAAAAAAGTCATCAAATCCATAATTATTTAGTCTTTTTTCCCTTGGCTTAACTCCTTTGGAGTTAACTCTGTTTGCTCCCATAGTGTGAATAATCCTTTTTATTGAATTATTTTCTTTTAAAAATTCTAAAATACTCTGATTATATTCTCTTACAAGATGTATTCTATCCTTTCTTTGAAAATCTGTATATCCTGCCCATATTTTTTGGTCTTTAAAATTGAAATATATTTCTTTTTTTAAATAAGAATCTAATACTTGTTTGTTCGTTGCGGAAAAAGTGATTGAATTAATAACGTCAAGACAGCAAAATCTATCATCCATGATTTCTTTTTTTCGTTGAAATCCTGATCCCTTTTGAAAGAAATAATCTTCATTTTTATTGATGCTAATTGCTATGGTCCTCCAAAAATGGTTTGAACTTCTACCATAATAGTAGTCAACTAACTTAGAATGGTTTTCAAAAGGGTTAAAGGATCCTAATACAAGAGTCTGAGGATTTTTAATTGAATTAGGATTAATCCAATTTCCCTCAATACTTTGATGATTTACTTTAATTTCCATATTTTAAACTGATTTCATTTAAAGTTTAGCTATAACTAATATATACCCTCTACATAATAGCGATAACTCTACCTAACAATGGTTGCAATGACGCTACTGCACAGCGTAAACTCAAATATAACATTTCTCCTAAACATATCATGGGTGAGCTGAGGTTTTGGGTCATTTGGCATTAATCTCTGTATCTATTTGCTCATAAAACATACATCAGCCCCTCTACTCAAAAACTCTTTCTAATTTTTTAAACCGAATGCTTTGTTAAAAATATTTTTTTTGTACCTTTGCAAACCCAATTCGAATCAGTTTCGAATATGTAAATGTTAAAGAAATGAAAAGAACTTTTCAACCTTCGGTTAAAAAAAGAAAAAATAAGCACGGATTCCGTGAGCGTATGTCTACAGCTAATGGTCGTCGTGTGTTAACAGCACGTCGCGCTAAAGGTCGTCACAAACTTTCAGTTTCTGACGAGAAGAGAGGAAAATAAGCCTTAGATCTTAGGAAAGAAGATTTCAGGTTAGCTTAGTTGTACAACAAGTTTCATGACGTGAAGTTTACTTTTCAAAAATCCGAGCGGCTTACGCAAGTCAAAATCATAGATTCACTATTCCAAAAGGATAGTCAAATCGTAGCACAACGGTTTGTCTATCCTTTTCGAGTTTTATATCAATTTGGCCCACAGCCATTGGAATTTCCTCAAATTCTCATTTCTGTTCCTAAGCGTAAGTTTAAAAAAGCGGTAGATAGGAACCTCATCAAAAGAAGAATCCGAGAGGCTTATCGACTGAACAAAGCCTCTCATCTAGGAGAAGGGAAAGAGAAATTACCAGATTTTCTGGCTTTTGTTTATATTGCTTCTACAATTGAGCCTTTTGATCGGATTAATAAGAAAATGCAGCAAGTCTTGCAAGAATTTAGCAATACCAAAAAAGATGCCACAAAAATCTCCTAAGTCCATTAAAAAATGGCTCATTGCCTCCCTTTCAGGAATCAGTATCGTATGCATCTTAGCATTTAGCACCCCCGGAGATCGTTTCTTTGAAATTGCCAAAAACCTAGATATCTACGCTTCTGTTTTCAAGGAATTGAATAAGTTTTATGTGGATGAGGTGAATCCTAATCAAGCAGTAAAGACTTCCATAGATGCCTTACTAAAAAGCTTTGACCCGTATACTGTCTTCTATCCTGAAGATGAATTAGAGGATTTTTTAACCATGACTACTGGAAAATACCAAGGAATTGGTATCATTCTTGCGGAAATCAATCAAACTTTTCGCATCTCCTTCATTGAAGAAAATAGCCCCGCATTAAAAGCAGGGTTGGGCATTGGGGATCAAATCATAGCAGTAAATGGTATCGCTCTTTCTGACAAGCCTGAGGCCGATCCCTCTAAACTGTTGCGAGGACAGGCTGGAACAAAAATTCAAGTCAAGGTTTTAAAAAATGGCCAAAGTACTTCGCAAGAAATAAGTGTCAGTCGAGAGACAGTTCAAATCAAAAATGTCGTTTATTCAGGTATTATTCAATCAGGAGTTGGGTATATTTTATTAGAAGATTTTAATGCGTCCGCGGCCAAAGAATTAAAAAATGCTTTGCAAAGCTTGAAGCAAGCGGGTATGAAAAAACTAATCTTGGACTTGAGAGAAAACCCTGGTGGACTGTTGACCCAGGCGGTTGACATTTGCAATTTATTCCTGCCTAAAGACTCAGAAGTGGTTTCAACTCGTGGAAAAGTGGAAGAATGGAATAAAACGTACAATGCCCTCAACCCGAGCACGGAGCCTGAATTACCCTTAATCATTTTGATCAATAATCATTCTGCTTCTGCCTCCGAAATTGTAGCCGGTGTGATGCAAGATTATGACCGGGCTGTTTTAATTGGTCAAAAAAGCTTTGGAAAAGGTCTTGTTCAAGTAACTCGAGATTTACCTTTCAGAACCAAAATGAAGATCACCACGGCTAAATATTATATTCCGAGCGGTCGTTGCATCCAAGCCATAGACTACCAACATCGAAATCCGGATGGCAGTGCAGTGGCCTTAAAAGATTCAAATAGTAAAACATTTTTCACCAAAAATCACCGTAAAGTGGTGGATGGAGGTGGAATTACTCCAGATATCACGGTGGACAAAATCAGTACTTCGCCATTTACCAATGCCCTCCAAAAGCAACACATGATATTCTTGTATGCTTGTTATTTCCGGAGTACACATCCAAGTATTTCAGCAGCGAAACATTTCAGTTTAAGTCCAAGCGAATATCAAGCCTTTTGTACTTGGTTGAAAAAACAAAATTTCAAATTTGAAAGTCAGATTGAGAAGCAATTCCATGTGATCAGTGAATTAGCCAAAAAGGACAAATCCTACGCTAGCATGGAACCCGCACTTCAGAATTTTAGAAAAGATTGGTCTTCCAATATAGACCGTGAATTGACGGCCTACCAATCAGACATAAGTACTTTATTGGAACAGGAGATTGTCCAACATTATTACCTACAAAAAGGTATGAATGAATGGTCTTTTTCTAAGGACCCTTCCATTCGCGAAGCTTTAAAATTATTTGAACAGAATAATCGTTTTCAATCGATTTTGGCAGGAAAATAATATGAATTTGATTCTTAGTATAGAAACTTCTACCCCTACATGTTCCGTGGCGATCCATCAAAACGGAGAGTTAGTAGCTCAAAAATTAATTGTAGAAGAGGGTGGTCATTCCAAACAATTAACGGTTTTAATTGAATCACTATTACAAGAAAATGGATTGAATTTATCCCATGTAGAAGCCATAGCTGTTTCTATGGGACCAGGTTCTTATACCGGTTTAAGAATTGGTTTAGCAACAGCCAAAGGATTATGTTTTGGATTGGACATACCATTAATAGCACTACCTACTTTAAAAATATTAGCCCAAGGTTTCCGTCAGACCCAAAGGAGCAATTCTCAAGTCCGACTACTTCCTATGCTAGATGCCCGAAGAATGGAGGTTTATGCGGCCTGCTATGAACTAGACGATTTGCAAGAGGTACAAGCTTCAAAAGCCGTCATTTTGGATGAACATTCCTTTGCTGAATTACAAGAAACGCTTTTAATTACCTTTGGTAATGGTGCAGAAAAATGGCAAAGCATCTGCCAGCATCCTGATGTTCAATTTGTTAAAGAACCATTATTTCCTGAAGCACAATTCATGGGGTCTTTAGCCTTTCAAGAATATTTGAACAAAAACTTCCAAGATTTGGTTAGCTTAGAACCTGATTATTTGAAAGAATTCATGGGCACTCAGCCTAGAAATAAAGTAGTATAATGGAAGAGGAAATCGTCAATCGAGTAAAGCAAAGTGGTTTAATTCAATTGGACCTAGAAGAAATGCGAATTCCGGGTGAACGAATCTTTTTGGACATGAAGCCACAGTTATTCATGGAGCTAGTTTTAAAAGAAAAAGACTTTCGTCATTTCCTTGCTGAACATGACTGGGCAAGCTATCAAGGTAAACATGTGGCTGTTGGGTGTAGTAATGATGCCATTATACCAACATGGGCTTTTATGCTATTAAGTATTCACCTAAGTCCGTATGCCAAAACCATTGTTTTTGGCACTTTGGAAGATTTAGAGAAAATTCTGTTCAAACAAAGTATTGATGAATTAGTCACTCAAGATCTAGAAGGGGCCAGAGTGGTGATTAAAGGCTGTTCGAAAGAATCGGTTCCAACCGATGCTTATGTACAAATTGCCCATAAACTACAGCCTTTGGTGAAAAGCCTATTCTTTGGTGAACCTTGCAGTACGGTGCCTCTTTTTAAAAAGAAATCATAAAATTTCCTGTCAGATTTACCTGCTTTTTGAATATCAACTTATTGGACAATAAGTATAAAATCTTATTCGTTTTGACAACGCTGTCAAGGTTTAGAACCTTGCCAGCGTTAGGAAAAAATCACTTCATTTTTTGCTTAATCTTCTCCATATATTGCATCACTTTTTGCTGATAATAAGGCAAAAGATCCACTGGTACTTGTTGAAATAAATCTCGATTCTCTTTCTGCCTTTTTAGGAAAGGAACTAAGTTGGGAGGAGGGTTTTCCTTCCATTTTTGCAAGGCCGTTTTTGATTCCCGTTTAGGGTCTTCCCCTTGTTCTTTTAATGCCTTTTCTGCTTCCATCAATCGCGGTAGCATTTGATCCTGACGCTGCTGCAACGAATTATTCAAGCGTTTATTCACCAAGTCGGACTCATTTTTGTCCATGTCCTTGATTAAGTCTGACAAGGATTTCTGCAACCCTTGACTACCAGGCTGCCCTTGTAATTCGTTCATCTTCTGCTCCATTTCTTGGCGAATCTGCGCTTGCTCCTCTGCCATTTTAATCAATTCCTCATTGGTAATCATCATGGACTGCGCCCCCATTTTTCTGGCTTTTTGATTCAATTGCTGCTGCCTTTGCCCCCAATTCCCCTTTGAGTTTCCTTTCGACTTGCCTTTCTTTCCAGATTTGGCTTGTGCTGCTTGATCTTGAACTTGTCTTAATAAATCTGACAACAAAACTGCCAGCTGGTTTGTCGCTGCCATGGCTTCTTGTTGCCTTACCGGAACAATATCCCATTTACGCTCCTTCATCATTCGGGAAGCCTCTTGCATCCTTTGTTTCATGTTAGTTGTTTCCTTGGTGATCGTCTGGGACAAAGGCATCAATTTTTTCCCCAATGAAATCAAACTATCTTCCAAGATAGTAGCCATCTCACCCAACTTGTTTTGTTCCTGTGAAATTTGTCTTACGGCCAGGTCCCCTGTAGGAATCTTTTTATAGGCCTTCATGATGCGTTCCTGATCAAAAGAAAGTTGCAATAAATCCTCCATCAACAAGCGAAGTTGAGCTAAATTTAATGCCACTTCCATGGATTCTTGTTGCTCTTGTTGCTCTTCCAATTTCTTGGCTAATTTTTTCATTTTCTCAGCCGCTTTCTTTTGATTGGTTTCCGCTTGTTTAGACTGCTTATTCTTTAAATTTTCTTCTGCATTATCCAAATTTTCCTCCATCTCCTCCTGCAATTTCTCTTCCTTATCCAAATCCTGTTCACCGGGAATCTCCTTTTTCTCTTGAGCAATCTCGTCCAATTTTTTCCTTTCCTCTGCCACCTCCTTATTCAGGGCTTCTTGCTGTTTAGCTAATTCTTGCTCATTTTTTCCATTGTTCTTTTCACTTAATTCCTCCTGCTTTTTAGCCAATTCCTTCCAACGAGAAATGGATTCATCCATCATTTTTTCCACTTTCAATTCCTGATAAAACTGCTGCAATCTCTCCAATTCCCGCTCCATATTCTTCCCTTGGTTACGCATTTGATCCAAATGTTTTTGCCATAGGGTTGCCGATTCTTTTTCCCAGTTTTTCAACAAGGCGTCTCGTCGTTTTTCCATGTCAGGATCCCATAGCTGAGAAATCATTTTCTGCAAGTTTTCCATCTTTTTCATCCATGCTTGGTCCACCTGCTGAAAACTCATTTGTTGACCCATCCATTGTTCTTGCATCTTTTTAAGCTCTTCAATAGTCTTTTTCAAAGCCGCCTCTTTATCCAATACTTCTTGTAAAGCTTTCAAATCAACTTCTTTCCCCAACTGAACTCGTTTGGTCAATTCGTTGATTTCTTGTTTCATATTTTGAGCCTTTTGAAGCGAATTCAACACTTGTTTTTCAGCCTGATCCACTTGTTGATCCATTTTCTTTTCCAAACGCTGTAGCTCAGGATATTCCCAAATTTGGAGGCCAGTCTGTGTCCACTTAGGTCCATGCAACCCATCTTGATCTGAAACCTCTACTCGATAATGAACCTGATCTCCTGGTTGTAAAGCCAATGAATCTATTCGCCAGATATACTCCACTTCCAAGCGCTTAGCTCCTTTCTGAATTGGAATCCATTGGGTCTTTTTGACAGAAAGACCTTTGGCACTTTTTCTCTTGATCTGATAAGCTAGCCGCATTTGACCCAAAGCATAATCATCTTCTATCAAGGCATTCAACACCCTAAAACGATAATACAACGTATCATCCAGCCACTGAGTCTGCAGGCTCGGTCTTTGATCCAAAATCACCTCAATAGCTTGCATAACACTTTTTTGAACAGGCATCTGGGCATTTTTTGCCACAACTTGATAGCCGCTACTTTGGCTGATTATTCGGGTCAATTGATACCTTGTTCTTAACAAATTAGGACTTGCCCAATCTACCAAGAGTTTATTTTGAAACTGTATTCCTAATTCCTCCGCACCAGATGATGTCATTTCCCAATGGACGGTAGTTCCCTCAGGAATTTTCAAGGGTATGGCTTGATGTATCGTTTCGCTTGGCTTCTTTAAATAACTAGGATAAATCAACTGCATGGTCATTTCTTTTAAACCTGGCCGGTGCACCAGGGGCAAAAGCTGAGGCTCAGAAAAATATCCCCCCGCCTCAAACTGTAGCCATTTCTCCACTTGAACGGCAGGAATTAGTCCTCGAAATTGATTGACTTTCTCGGTGGGATTTAAAGGTATTCGCTCTCCCTCCCAATGCAAAATCACTTCACTTGGTAAATTTTTGCCTTTTAATTCAATGAGAAATTCTGTGTTTTCTCCCGCAACAGCTTGAAAAGGTTTATTTAGGACGACAAATTCAAAAGGGATTTCTTTGGGGTAATGAAAAGAGTAATTCCAAATACGCAAACTCGGCTTTCGAAATAGATTAGGGAAAGTCAGTTGACCCATTCCCAACAAAGCAAAAAGGGTCAAAAACAAGAAAAAAGGTTTTTTTAACTCATTTAACTGAATAAAATCCTCCCAGCGGTACTGTTTCAAAAAGGATTGTTTTTCTTCAATCGCTGCTTGCCACAATGCTATGGAATGCTCTGGCTCTTGATTTTGTAATTGAAGTACATTAATTAAGGCATCGGCATGCTGCGTAGGCAAATATTTACCTAAACTAATGGCTAGTTGATAATAATCTCCTTGATTCAATGGGCGCATTAAATCCCAAACAGATTTTCGGACAAAGAATAGGAGAATTCCTGCTGAACCTATAAAAAATGCATATAAAAATATACCCCGAATGGCCGATGAAAACCAGGCTAAATATTCCCATAAAATCAAGAAAAATGCCAAGCATAATATCCAGATAGCAGCATGTATCAAGGATTTCCACAACTCCTTTCGAGAAAGTTGCCAGTGATAGTTTCGTAATTGGTTTTGAAGCGGATTGTACACGGGTTTTGCTAATCAGAACTAGTCAGAACTTGAAAATACGAATTTTCATACGCATACCATTCATGAATGAGACAAAATAAAATTGCCCATGAGTTTCTATTTTGGTATTTTTGAAGAATATTGACTCCAGCATGTCACAACAATCACAAGAACAGTATCAATTTATTGAAAGTATACTCCGCCAAAATTTAGGCGAAATTGGAACCATTGAGGACTTTCAATTTTTCTATGGAGGTAATTTTAATCTAGCCGTTCGTGTCAAGTTAGCACAAGGAGAATTTTTCATCAAATGGAACCAAGGTGATCACCAAGGATTGTTCCAAGCAGAATCAAAAAATTTGGCTTTGATAGCCTCCTCCAACACCATTCCTGTTCCGCAGGTATTGGGCGTAGGACAATTGGATGAAAAAGAATACCTGGTCATGGAGTGTATTTCTTCCGCGGAGAAAAAAGAAAATTACTGGAGTGATTTTGGAATTAAATTGGCGCATTTACATCAAACAAGTTCCTCTCAAGGACATGGCTTGGACTATGACAATTTCATAGGAGCAGCTAAACAGGTGAACACATGGAACCTACAAGGAGTGGATTTTTTCATTCAAAACCGCATAAAGTTTCAAGTAGATACCGCCTTATACCACAGAAAAATTGATGGTGCTACGAATGAGGCATTTGAAAAACTGTACAACAAAATCCCATCCATCATTCCCAATGAACAATCTGCTCTAATTCATGGAGATTTATGGTCGGGTAATGCCATGGTCAATCAACACGGCTTAGTGAGCTTGGTGGATCCTTCTTGTTATTTTGGTTTGAGAGAAGCAGAAATTGCTTTCACCACCATGTTTGGAGGCTTTGAAAAAGAATTTTATGAAGCTTATCATGAAGCTTTCCCGATTTTAAAAGGATTCCATGAGCGAATTCCCCTCTACAATTTATACCCATTAATGGTACACGTCAATTTGTTTGGAGAAGGTTACTTACCTGCCGTAAACAAAATACTAGATTCCTATTTGAATTAAGCCTGAGCTAAGGTCCAGTTTTCTACCACCTCGTCTACACCCTTTGCATCTGGGAAAAATGAAACTAATTTTCGAAGAATTTCTTCAATGACCGCATCAGGGCAGGATGCTCCACAAGTCAATAAAACACGAACTTTAGGCTTTTGGGGAACGAACCCTTGGATTAAAACCTCTTCTTTATTTTTATTATCAAAATGAAGAATTTCATTTTCTGAAATCAATTTTTCAGCTGACTTGATGAAATAAGAAGGTAATTTCTCCTGACACAAATCCACTAAATGGGAGGTATTCGATGAATTATAACCACCAGCGATGATGGCAAAATCCGCTTCCTCAGCTATTAAGCCATAGGTCGCACTTTGGTTATCATTGGTGGCATAGCATAATGTATCTCGGGTATCTGCAAAATGGGCAGTAATTTGGTGTGGCTCCAATTGATAAAAACGAACAATTTCAGCTTTCAAATATTCTACAATTTCTTGAGTATCAATCGCTAACATGGTAGTTTGATTAACCACGCCTATTCGCTCTAAATCTCTTTCTGGGTCAAAACCTTGCGAAAACTGACCCTCAAATTCCTCATAAAACTCTTGGGAAGGTTTTTCTTTTCGAATATAATAGGCCAAGCGTTTAGCTTGTTCCAGGTCTTTCACAATCAAGGTGGGGGTAACCACTTTGGAATGGGAAAAAGTGGCTTTGGTTTCCTCGTGACTAGGTTTTCCATGTACCACCACCGTGTATTTATTTTGTCCTATTTGATTGGCTCGATTCCATACTTTTTCTACAAACGGACAGGTGGTATCATAAGCATATAAATCAATTCCAATTTTATCTAAAATGGCATGGATTTCTAGTGTAGTACCAAAGGCCGGAATGATAACAATATCTTCTTTGGTCAAGGTGTCCCAAGCAACCAACTGATTGCCATAGGTATCCTGAATGAACTTCACTCCTAAATCCAATAAATCTGCATTCACGGCTGGATTATGAATCATTTCAGAAAGTAAAAATATGCGCTTCTGAGGATTGTCTTCTATAATCTTGTAGGCTGTTTCTACCGCATTTTCCACCCCATAACAAAAGCCAAAATGCCGAGAAAGGAGTATTTCCACAGAGCCAAAATCAAATACAGAAGGCTTAAAATTCTTTTTGAGCTTATCCCCTAAACGACGCACTTCCTTGACTCGACTAATCAATTCACTTTTAAATAAGGAAGGAATAGAAAAAGACTTCATTTTCTTAAAATTTCTTTTTTCAGTTCTACCATTGGCGAACCGATACTTTAAAACTGATTGATCTTGATCCTCTTTCATTTACACAACCTTAATAACTAATAAATGGATTAACAGTTTTCAAATTTACCAATTGATTTACAATTCTATTAACTATTAAAAAAATAACCACTTAATAAATCAAGTATTAAATAATCGAGTAAATCTTGGCAAATCAGTATAGTTATAATATTTTTGTAGCTGATTTTCTTCTCAACATTCCTGTTTCTACCCGTTAAGCCAAAAAAAGTATGAACAAATCTACTTCATCGAAAGTCCGATTTTGGCAGAAAATTGATAAAAACCCTATTGGCGTTTTCTTCATTTCTTTCGTGAAATACCCCATTAACATTTTATATGCGGGTTTAGGAATTATCGTGTTCATGTTTAGTTATCAATCTTCATTTTCGGAAAAACCCGTTGAACCAGGCTTCTTTGCAGGTAAAATAGTTTTTGATGATGAAAATTACCACCGCATAGAAACCAAGAATATTGAGGCTCTAGTAAAAAATGAAATGGGAAATCCCGTACTAACACTTTCTTGCACTCAGGAAAAAAACCTTGAATCCGTTTATTTAAAGATTTATAAGATTAAAGGCCCTGGAACCTATTTTATCCCAGGAGATGGGGAAATTTCCAACATCGGCAATTTGATTAAAAACCTAGATAATTACCAGGATAAAAATAATTTCTTCGAATCTAGTTTGCCTAATAAAGAAGGAGTTAAGAATGGCGTAGGCCGTGTCAATATCACAAAAATAACGTCGAATTTTGTCGAGGGCGAATTAATTCTAATCGCCAATAATCCAAAAGGTCAACAAGCCGTGCTTGAATCTGCCAAATTCAAAGTAGCTTTGCAGAACTAATTGTTACTGCTTACCCATGGATTTTGAACCTAGCATTGTTACTTCTGAATGGAATCAAGTTCTTGATTTCCTTGAAACTCAATTCAATAAAAGGCCCGCTGATGTTGACTCCGTTCTTTTTTTGATTGGAGTTCAAGAATTGGGGAAAGGTCATGCTACTTTCAGTAAGGAGCAAAAACAGGATTTAATGCACATTGCAACCTGTAAAGTATTGAGCTTCAGCGGATTTTACACTTTAGAAGGTCTAGATGCCGAAGGATGGCCACATTGGAATTTAGTACAGGCCGTGCCTCAAATGCCCCTAAAGGAACAGGAAATTCTCATAAAAGCCCATATCATTCAGTATTTCAAATCAGAAGTATTTAGCCCAGAACAAGCTTAAGCTTATGAAAATTATTTCGTACAACGTTAATGGTATTAGAGCCGCCATTCAAAAAGGTTTTATTGATTGGCTGAAGGAAGAAAATCCTGATGTGCTTTGTTTGCAAGAATTGAAAGCGGACATCGATCAAGTGGATACTTCAGCCATTGAGGCATTAGGCTATCAAGTGTATTGGCATTCTGCCCAAAAGAAAGGTTATTCTGGAGTTGCCATTTTTTCTAAAATTGCGCCAAAAGCCGTCACTATTGGATGTGGCATTGAAAAATATGATGCGGAGGGAAGAGTAATACGAGCGGATTTTGAGGATTTTTCCGTGATGAGTGTATACATGCCTTCAGGGTCCAGTGGAGATGAAAGACAAGGATTTAAAATGATTTGGCTATCGGATTTCTATCAATATATTGAGCAATTAAAAAAAGAAATTCCTCACTTAATCATTTCAGGCGACTACAATATTTGTCATAAAGCCATAGACATTCATAACCCAAAATCCAATGCGAACAGCTCTGGCTTTTTGCCTGAAGAAAGAGAATGGATGGAAAGTTTCATCCATTCGGGATTTGTGGACTCATTCCGACATATCAATTCAGAACCCCATCATTACAGCTGGTGGAGTTACCGAGCAGGGGCTAGAGGCAAGAATTTAGGTTGGCGTATTGATTATCATCTAGTTAGCGAATCCTTACGTGATCGTATTTCGCATGCCCAGATTTTACCCGAAGTTAAACATTCCGACCACTGCCCAGTGGTTATACATCTTAATTAACACCTATGTATTACGAAAAACACGTATTTATTTGTACTAATGATAAGCCTGCTCCGAAAAAATGTTGTGGATCAGAACATGGTATGGCATTAGTTGAAGCGTTCAAAGCCCAATGGGCAGAAACAGGAAGTGATCAAAAAATCAGAATACAAAAAGCAGGTTGTTTAGATTTCTGTGGTAAGAGCCCGAGCATGGTCGTATATCCAGAAGGGGTATTTTATGGCAATGTTCAATTAGAAGATGTCGCAGAAATTACCGAAAAACACTTAATTGGAAACGAGATTGTATCTCGCCTTGAAATTGGATAAATTGCATCATGCTGTATCGTTTATACCCTACCCTACTCAATTCTTACGCTTTATATCTAAATCAATCACGCGATGGAAACGGCAAAATTATTGTCGATGAAATTGAAATGATTGAGCGTATCAATCGGGTTAAAAAGCCAACTACCGTAGCACAAAAAAAGGGGGTGGATTTTGAACGAGCAGTTACACTGGGTGAAGGGGAAGAATTATTCCAAGAAGGGGTCATTGATAAAGCGAGGGAATTATTGCCCAATAAATATAAAACCCAGTTTTATGTAGAGTCTCGCTATAAAAATGCCATGGTATATGGCTATGTAGATGGCGTGGGTGATAAGACAGCTTTTGATTTAAAAAGTACCTCTTTCTATGAGCCTGGTCGTTTCGCTAAAAACCATCAAAATCTCTATTTACTGGGACTTCAGAAATATGGCATCGAGCAATTGGATTATGTCATCACTGATTTCAAGGATGTCTATGTCGAATCCTACCTTTTACAATCAGTGGACTTCAATCCATTATACCAACAAATAGAAGGTTTCATTTCCTTTTTGGAGGAAAATAAAAAATTCATTCGAGATAAAAAGATATTTGACCGCAAGGCAAACGACAATCAATTATCCTTATTCGAATAAATTTTCAGGTGATTTTTCACATGTTGAAGGTCGGAGATTTGCCAAATTGCTTCTGAAGCATGCGACAAATTATAATGTATAGCTGGAATCCCAGCTTGATTGGCCCCATGGATATCTGCATGCCAATTGTCCCCTACCATCAAGGCCTCATGAGCTTGACAATTCGCTCGTTGGAGCGCATGTTCGAAAAAGGCGATTTCAGGTTTTTTGGCGCCTACTCCTTGAGACGTAATTAATTCCTTAAAATGATGCCCAAGACCAGAAGATGCCACTTTGATATGTTGAATATCTTCAAATCCATTCGTTAAAATATACAAAGGGAAATGCGGAGAAAGGGCTTCCACCAATTCCTGAGCACCTTTCATCAAATGGGTTTTACGAGGTGTTCTAAATAAAAAATGCTCTGAAAACTCATCGGCAGGCCCTTGTACTTTTATGGCTTCAAAAAAGCGTAAAAAACGAGATTCGCGTAATTCACTTTGAGAGATCAAGCCCATTTGATAATCATCCCATAAAGCCGTATTGATTTGTTGATAGGTATCCCAAATAGAGGAGACAGATAGCGGACTTTGTTTGTCTAAGCCAAATTCTTCCACTAGTTCCAGTATCACTTCTTGGGAATTACGGTCATGGTCCCATAAGGTATGGTCCCAATCAAAAAAAATGGCTTTAGGCTGAAATATCATCCAACAAAGGTAATAATCATTTACCTTTGCGAAGCCTTTATGAGCAATATACTATGGAGCATCAACTGAAATTAACCAAACCGCTTGCCTTCTTTGATTTAGAAACAACCGGAATACAGGTACAAAAAGATAGAATCGTGGAAATTTCCATAGCCAAGGCAAACATTGATGGCACGATTGATATCAAAACTCGTCGAGTAAATCCAGGAATTCCTATTCCGCTGGAAGCTTCTTTGGTCCATGGAATTTACGATGAGGACATCAAAGACGAGCCCAATTTCAAACAAATTGCCAAATCCATGGCCCAATTTTTAGAGGGTTGCGATTTAGCAGGATTTAATTCCAACCGCTTCGATGTACCCATGTTGGTGGAGGAGTTTCTGCGCAGTGACGTTGATTTTGATACAAAAAGCAGACGCTTGGTAGATGCTCAACGGATATTCCACATGATGGAACCGCGTAATTTAACAGCAGCATATAAGTTTTATTGCCAAAAAGACCTGATAGGAGCTCACGGTGCTGAAGCGGATGTTTTGGCTACTTTGGAAGTATTAAATGCCCAGGTGAAGCATTACGAAAATACGGCTATGAAAGATGCCGAGGGAAATGAGTATTACCCTATTCAGAATGATGTAACTGTTTTACATCAACTAAGTGCTTCTAATTCCATTGATTTTGCCAATCGGATGGTGTATAATAAAGATCAAGTAGCGGTATTTAACTTTGGCAAATACATTGGAAGACCGATAGCAGATGTGTTAAAATCGGATCCCTCGTATTACGATTGGATGATGAAAGGGGATTTTCCGATGGACACCAAACGGAAATTGACGGAAATTAAATTAAAAGGATTTCAGCGTTAGCCCCCTAGATAATTTCTATTTTGTCAGTTTATTTCCTATTTTTGCCCCGCATAAAAGCATTCGTTTGAATAGGCAATTTGTTTATTTGACCATTACATTTTTACCATGCAATCCATACCCGAAATAATACGTACCATTCCATTGACCAATTACATCATGCTGAGTTCAGCCTTGTTTTGTATTGGAATATTGGGTGTACTTACTCGCCGAAATGCCATCATCGTATTTATGGCCATTGAATTGATGCTTAACGCGGTAAATTTATTGCTAGCAGCATTTTCTTCGTATTACTCCGATCCTTCAGGACAAATATTTGTCTTTTTTATTATGGCCGTAGCCGCCGCCGAAGTGGCTGTGGGCTTGGCGATTATCGTTATGATTTATCGTAACATTCAAAGCATCGATATTGGTGTGCTTAATAAGTTAAAAAATTAATTTCAGCACAATTTCATCGCATATTCGACTATGTCATTACTTCTATTAATTCCTCTTTTACCACTGATTGGTTTTGCCATCAATGGTTTGGCTTATCCGAAATTATCGAAATCAATCGCTGGAATCGTGGGAACTATCCCTCCATTAGTAGCCTTTGTGATCTCTCTTCAACTATTTTTAAACTTTGATGGTCAGACTCAAATCATTCAATTAGCTGATTGGATCAAAGTAGCTGATTTAAGTATTCCTTTTGCTTTCCAGATAGATGCCTTATCCATCATGATGCTATTGGTCATCACAGGTGTAGGTACCTTGATTCACTTGTATTCTATGGGCTATATGGCTCATGATGCTGGTTTTGGCAAATTTTTCTCCTTTTTAAACCTCTTTATCTTCTTCATGTTGATCTTGGTTTTAGGAGCCAACTTCACGGTATTATTCATTGGTTGGGAAGGTGTAGGTTTGTGCTCATATTTATTAATTGGATTCTGGAATCAGAAGAACAGCTATGGGGATGCCGCCAGAAAGGCCTTCATTATGAACCGTATCGGTGATTTAGGATTCTTGGTAGGTATATTCCTATTGATTCAAGAGTTTGGAACCACGGATTATCAAACGATTTTTTCAACAATTAAAGACGGAACCGAAGTAGGTAATATTGGCCTAATCGCCTTCTGCTTGTTCATTGGTGCCATGGGTAAGTCTGCCCAAATACCCTTATTTACTTGGTTACCGGATGCGATGGCTGGTCCAACACCGGTTTCCGCTTTAATACATGCTGCTACCATGGTAACGGCCGGTATTTACATGGTTATCCGTGCCAATGCCTTATTTGAATTAAGTCCAGAAGTATTGCATTTTGTCGGTTGGATTGGTTTAGCCACAGCCTTATTAGGTGCGGCCATTGGCCTATTCCAAAATGACATTAAAAAAGTATTGGCCTACTCAACTGTATCTCAATTGGGATATATGTTCATGGGTCTTGGTGCTTCCGCCTATACAGCTTCTTTTTTCCATGTGATGACTCACGCTTTTTTCAAAGCTTTGTTGTTCTTAGGAGCAGGATCGGTGATACATGCCATGTCGGATGAACAAGACATTCGTAAAATGGGAGGTTTAAAAAGTAAAATGCCTATTACCTATTTGACTTTCTTATTAGGTACTATTGCCATTTCTGGAATTCCTCCATTTGCAGGATTCTTTTCCAAAGATGAAATCTTAGCTGCTTTGTATCACCACGACTTTGCTATGTGGTGTTTAGCGATAGTAGGCTCAGCCTTGACGTCCTTTTACATGTTCCGCGTTTTCATTCTAACGTTTTGGGGTGATTTTAGAGGGACAGAAAAACAAGCTTCTCATTTGCATGAATCTCCCTGGAGCATGACTATCCCATTAATCATCTTAGCGGTATTCTCAGTAAGCGGTGGTTTAATTAATTTGCCTCACTTTGCAGGAGGGAATGAATTCCTAGCACATTGGTTAGCCCCTATCTTACCCGAGCCACATACTGCGGGAGAGGTTTCTTTCTTTAGTTTAGAAATGGGAGCCCCTTTATTAGCGGCATTCTTACCTGCTATTTTAGCCATCTATTATTTTGGAATTCAAAAAGCAGTTCCAGGAAGTGATGAGTCGATTCAAGGTATACAAAAAGTCATTTATCGTAAATTCTATATTGATGAAATATACGATTTCGTATTCGTACGTCCCATCCAAGTATTATCTACTTTCCTTGCACAGGTAATTGATTTCTTGGTGATTGACTTAATCGTGGAAGGTGTTGGTAAAACGGTTAAAACGGCTTCAGATGAAATTAGAAAAGCTCAAACTGGAAATGTAGGTTACTATATTTTTATGATGGTCGTATCTATTGCGCTTATCTTAGTTTTAACGCTTCGCTCACGAATATTATAATTCATCTTTGAAATAATAAGGTATGTCTTTACTATTTATACTCTTTTTCCCACTTGTTATAGGCGCCATTCTTTTGGTTGCAAAGCCTAAACAAGCTTTTGCTATCTCATTGATAGCGTCCATCATTGAATTAGTTGCCACCGTACTGGTCCTACAAGATGCCGCTGCTGCTGAAAATGGTTTAGTATTCACGAAACCTTGGATTGAAGAAGCAGGTATTTCATTTTCCCTTTGGGTAGATGGAGTCAATGGTATTCTAATTGCTCTTTGTGCCCTAATGGTTCCATTCATTGTTGCTACTACTGCAAATTCGGATAAAGCTAATAACTCGCAATACCAAGGTTTAATGTTGGCCATGCAAACGGCTTTGATGGGAGCATTTTTAGCTAAAGATGCCTTCTTATTTTACTTTTTCTTTGAGGCCTCTTTATTGCCAATCTATTTCCTAGCAGCCATTTATGGAGGAGAAAACAAAAATGCTATCACCTTCAAATTCTTTGTGTATACTTTATTTGGCTCATTATTCTTATTGATTGGTTTAATCTATGTGTATTTAGTTACACCAGGTAGTCATTCATCGGATATTGAAACCTTATACCAAACGGCCATCATGTTGCCAGAGCATATTCAAGGGAATTTATTCTTAGCCTTTTTTATTGCTTTCGCCATCAAGATGCCTATTTTCCCATTCCACACATGGCAACCAGATACCTATACAGTAGCTCCTACCCAAGCCACCATGCTACTTTCAGGTATCATGTTAAAAATGGGTACCTACGGACTTATTCGTTTGGTTTTACCGATGTTCCCATTGGGAATCATTACTTGGGGAAACACCGCTACCATCCTATCGGTGATTGGAATCATTTATGGTTCAGTTATTGCCATTCAACAAAAAGATGCCAAGCGTTTATTGGCCTATTCATCTTTTGCTCACGTTGGCTTGATGTCGGCAGGTATTTTAAGTCAAAGTTTAGAAGGTATTCAAGGGGCTTTATATCAAATGTTATCCCACGGTATCAATATAGTAGGTCTATTCTTCATTATTGAAATCATTGAAAGAAGAACAAAATCTAGAGAAATAGCTCAAATGGGAGGTATTACCCAATACTCCTACGTATTAACTGTAGCTTTTGTTATTCTAAGTTTAGGTTCCGTAGCCTTGCCTTTGACAAACGGATTCATCGGTGAATTTTTACTATTAAAAAGTGTATTTGATCATGACATGATCCTAGGTATAGTAGCAAGTATCACCATTATTTTAGGTGCTGTTTATACCTTACGTTTGATTCAAAAGACTATGTTTGGTAACTTTTCTCGCATCACCAAAGACTTTGAAGACTTGAGTTCTGCCGAGAAATGGGTATTAATTCCACTTTGTGCTTTAGTTATTGGAGGTGGAGTTTACCCTACATGGATTTTAAATTTAACTGAACCAGGTGTTCAGGCTTTGGTTTCTTTATTAAAATAGAAGCCCAAAAATACATAAACAGCATCGCATACAATTATGACGGCTATCATTGCTTTATCTCTTTTTGGTATTAGTAATTTATTCTTAGGATTTTGGTTCCCAAGAAAAACAATACAATTGATCACCCTATTATTTTTAGTGGTGTCCATGGCTTTGACAGTTTCTGACTGGAATCATGAATTATTGTGGTTTGGAAACATGTTTCGTACCACCAATACCTCCATTAATTTTAGCCTTATCATACAATTAGCGGCCTTTTTTGTCGTCGCATTTTCTAAGGCATTTGGTCAAGATGATGAACACACTCATCCCGCAGAATATTATGCCATCATGTTATTTTCTGTTGTAGGAGCTATTTTAATGGTTTCTTTTGACCATATGATTGTCTTATTTGTGGGATTAGAAATCTTGTCGGTAGCTATGTATGTTTTGACAGGTAGCGATAAAAGAAATCTGAGATCCAATGAAGCCGCTATCAAGTATTTCTTAATGGGCTCATTCACCACGGGTATCTTACTTTTTGGGATTACGCTAGTGTATGGCGCAACCCGTTCTTTTTATATTTCCAACATCGGCACCATACTAACTAGCACGGCACCTGAATCCATGCCTAGCTTCTTGTTCATTGGTGTGTTATTAATCATTGTCGGATTATTATTTAAAGTTTCTGCTGCGCCATTCCATTTTTGGACTCCCGATGTATACGAAGGAGCACCTACCATCTTCACCATGTTTATGTCAACCATAGTGAAGACCGCCAGTTTTGCGGCATTATTTCATTTAGTTTCAGGCATCTTTGGAAGTCTCTATACCATATGGGTACTTCCCGTATATTTCATCAGTATGTTAACACTGGTCGTAGGAAATATTTCAGCGGTATACCAGCAAAGTGTCAAAAGAATGCTTGCCTTTTCGAGTATTTCTCATGCAGGTTATCTTTTATTAACTGTTAGTTCCAAGCAAATTAGCACCACCTCTAGTATTCTATATTATTCACTTTCGTATACGCTAGCGACAGTGGTGGCATTTGCCGTATTGATCTTAGTTTCAGAATACCAAAGTGCGCGCGTAGAGAAACCTGAAAACTTCAGTTCATTTGAGGGATTAGCTAAAAACAACCCTGGATTAGCATTATGCTTTAGTATTTCTATGCTTTCATTGGCTGGTATTCCATTGACTGCAGGTTTCTGGGGTAAATTTTTTATTTTCTCAGATACCTTTAGTAGAAATATCATCTACCCAGTCATTTTAGCCATCTTAATGTCGGCTGTAGGTATTTACTATTATTTCAAAGGCATCATAGCTGTTTATTTAAAAGCAGGTGAGATCGAAAAAATAGAGGTTCCTGCGCTATTCAAAATAGCTCTTTGGACCTGCACATTGGGAACCATTATTTTAGGCATTTACCCTAGCTTAGTAAAAAGCGTTTTCTAATCATTAGCCATTTTGAGCAAATCGAACTCTAAACTATTTAATAAAAAAGACCTATTAGCCTATTTCCTCATTGCAGGAACTGGGGCTATTGTTCAATTGGTAGCTGGAGGCCTTATTAAAGATTGGTTCAAAGTAAGTTACGAAGAGTCCATTTTACCCGCTTATTATATTTCTCTGGTTGTCGGCTTTATTTTAACCAAATTATTTGCCTTCAATGCACGCCAGTCTCAGCAAACCAGAAGAGAAATGATCAAATTCTTAATGGTAGCCTCCTTTTCGGGCTTCGTCACCTGGTTTTTTAGCGTGATTCCTTATCGTGGATTGAACTTAATCATGAGTGATTTCTATTGGAAAATACCCTATTCTGTCAAAAAAATCAACCTCACTCAAGTACTTACCACCATCAATGGGATGGGCTTTAGTTTTGTATCAAACTATGTTTTACACAAATCTTTTACCTTCAAAAGCAGTGGTTTTTACGACCGATTCAAGGATTTAATTCGCTAATTTTATTCAATTCTTAGAAATACTTAAGATTTACTTAATATTTTTAAGATCCCCCAATAGGCCTATTTTGATTTAAATAGGCTTTTTCAATTATCATATCCTCAATACTTAAAAATTTCTTAAAATTTTTGTCGAAATAATTGGTAGATACAATTCAATCCATTAGTTTTGTAGCTCAAACCTTAAATATCAAAAAAATGAAAAAAGTATTCGCTCTAGCTTTCGTTGCTGCAATGGTAACTTTGGCATCTTGTGGTGAGAAAAAAACTGAAGCTGCTGCTGATTCTGTAGCTGTTGATACTGCTGCTGCTGCTGCTGTTGATACTGCTGCTGCTGACACTGCTGCTGCTGACACTGCTGCTAAGAAATAATTTCTAAGCAAAAGAGAGAAAGGTCCTTCGCGTGCGAAGGACTTTTTTTATGCCCTTTCCCCAAATGGTCAAAAGTAAACGAATACAATCCTTTTTCGATCATTTCCCCGCCAGCGTAGCTGAGTATTGTTTTCAGCTTTGGCAAGATTATTCCTTTGACTTTATTGTCAGTAAAGAACGAGGTTCCAAATTAGGCGACTACCGTTTTTCTCCCAAAAAAGGGCATCAGATTACAGTCAACCATAACCTCAATCCTTATGCTTTTTTGGTTACTTACATTCATGAAGTCGCTCATTTAACCACGTACTTAGCCTTTAAAAATAACGTGTCTCCCCACGGCAAAGAATGGAAACAGGAATTTTACAACTTGTTTGAACCCATCCTTGACCCTGAATTACTCCCTGAACGTTTCGTTTCTGTACTACAGACCTACCTGAAAAACCCGACAGCATCTTCATCTATGTATACTCCCTTAGTGGAAGTACTAAAAACGTTTGATCCAGAAACTCCCTTAATCAGTTTACATGAATTAGAAGAAAATCAATTGTTTTTTCTAAAAAACCTCCGATTGGTCAAAGGGAAACTTCGTAGAACACGTTACATTTGCAAAGAACAGATTAGCGGAAAACTCTATTTAGTAGCCAAAAATGCCCAAGTTAGCCTATTGGAAAACCAATCCACCGATTAATCCTGGACATTTCTTCTTGGGTTTCATTTTTATTTTCTTAATTCCCTTCATTAGCCTAACACAAACCCTTTCTGTCTTATCAGCAGGAACTTGGACTAAAATTGCCATTAGCCAAACTGGCGTCTATCAAATAAATAAAGAATGGCTCCGTAAAAATAAGATAGATCCAAGCGGCATCAATCCCCAAAAAGTAGTAGTCTATCAAGGTCAACGAGGGGTACTGCCCCAACTAACTACTAGTCCTAGAACCTCCGACTTAGAACCAATAGCCAGTTTATTTCTGGGAGAAGAAAATGGAATTTGGGATGATGGTGATCAAATTTGCTTTTTTGCTGAATCTTCTCATTTGACTAGTTGGGATAAAGAACAAAAAAAATGGAAAACCAACACCCACCCCTACAGTGATTCCGCCTTCTATTTTATTCGTTGGGATAGTCCCAAAATCACAAGAATCAAACAAGGTACCTGGGAAGCTGGCCAAGAACCCAGTGTAGATTTTGCTTGGTCACACTTTCACTATCAACCTGACTTGACGAATGCTATTCTATCAGGAAGACAATGGCTCGGTGATGCCTTTTATGGGAATAGTGAAAAAATCATTCAATATCCTATCAAAGATTATAAAGAAGGTAAAGCTGCCCAGCTATTTGGACAATTGGCCTCCAGCTCGATTAAAGTAGGAACGTTCACTTTTAATATAGAAAACAACAGCCTTTCTCCTTGGATTTTAGGGAGCATATCAGGGGACCGTTATGATCAAAAAATTCAAACCAAAGAATTCTCAACATGGGTCATTCCTGCCATTAAAAATAATCAATGGACCTGGAAAATAAATTACGCCAATTCAGTTGGAACGGGATACCTCAATAACCTTTCGTTCAATTATCCCCGGCTGTTGAATGCCACGAATGAAAATCCCTTGTACTATTTCACTAACATTCAAGATTCTACCTTTTCCATTTCCATTCAAAACCTAGCCAAACAACATCAAATTTGGATTAAAAATGGGGAACAAGATTGGCTTAGTTTAAATAATTCCATTGCCAAAGGCAAAATCACCACCAAACCAGGAAGTCAATTATTGCTTTTTGATCCTGGCAAATTAAGTACTCCTAGTTTTATTCAGCATATCGAAACCCAGAATATCAAGCAAAGCGCTACCAGTGAACTCATCATCATTACAAGCCCAGCTTTACGAATTGCCGCAGAAAAACTTGCCCTATATAAAAATACGAAGGCCAATCTCAAAACCTCTGTCATTACTACTGAATTAATTTACCACGAATATTCCAGTGGCAAACAAGACGTTACTGCCATTCGGGATTTTTTATATGATCAAAAAAATAGAGCAGATGCTCACCTACGTTATGTGATACTTTTGGGCGACGCTTCGCTAGATTATAAAAACAAAAATTCAGTTGCCTCTACCTCAGAAAAAGCCAGTTATGTCCCCACATATGAAAGCCGAGAATCATATCATCCTTTACTGAGCTATGCCTCAGACGACTATTATGGGTTTCTAGCCCCTGGTCAAGGGGAATGGACAGAAGGAGATTCTCCTATCAATGAGAGTCTTTCAATTGGTGTAGGTAGATTACCTGCCAGAAACCCTCAGGAAGCCATGGTATTGGTCAATAAGCTCATAGATTATAGCGAAAAACAAAAATTGGCTGGAGCTTCCTTATTTCAATTTACCTGGATTGCCGATGATGGTGATTCCAATTTACATGTTCAAGATGCCGAAGATTTTTCTACTAGTTTAGCCAAGGGCAATCCCATTTTTCCGAAACAGAAAATTTACTTGGATCAATATCCCATGGAATTAAGTAATGGGATATACACTTCTTCTGCCACTAAATTACAGGTGAAAAAGGCTTGGGAAAAGCAAGGTGATTTCATCCATTTTATCGGACATGGAGCGGAAACTGTTTGGACGGATGAAAAAATATGGACGACGGAGGATATACAGAAAATCACCAATGCCCAACATCTTCCTTGGATACTAACTGCCACTTGCCAATTTGGGAGATTTGATGATCCCAATGTATTATCAGGCGCCGAATTAAGCCTCGTTTCAGATCAAGGTGGAGCCATAGGTTTAATCAGTACCACTAGACCCGTATTTCAAAGCAGCAATTATGTCTTTGGCCAAGCTTTTTATCGGCTTATCCAAGAACATAGCCATGACAGCAATTACCGAATGGGGGATTTGTTCCGCGATACCAAAAACCAAAGCCATGCGGGAGTCATTAATCGAAATATCAGTTTAATGGGAGACCCATCCTTAGCATTGCCTTGGGTCTATCAGTCGATTAACCTACCAATAGATACGCTCATGGCAGGATCTGAAATTCCCATCATACTTACTATACCTGCTGGTTTAGATGATGTTGAGCTGTATTTAATCAGTCCTAAGCGTGCTCAAAAAACCTTAGGAACCAAAACTCCAGTCTTTTCCTATGAATTGGAAGGAGAAATATTTTGGAAGATATCCAGTAAAATCAACGACAGCAAACTCTCTTTCTCGCCAAAAAGTATTCCTCAAACTTTGAACAACTTACACGATGTGACCCTTAAAGTGATAGGCAAGGACCAAGCTGGAAAGGTGTGGGCAGGAGCTAAAACCATGTATCTCAAAGCCAGCAATCAAGCTTTAGCTGACAAGCAAGCTCCCAGCATCCAAATAAGCTTGGCTAATGAACCCAATATCTGGGCTACCAGCTCGAAACCTCAATTAGCGATTCAATTAAAAGATGATGTGGGATTTCTGTGGCAAAAAGTCAATGGGGACATCAGTTACTTCTTGGTAAACGACACCTTAAAAGTACCTCTCTTGGATTATTTCAAACCTCGATCAGGTCTAGCCAACGAGGGGACGGTGTTGTATCCATTCCAAAATCTGGTACCCGGCGAATACAAGATTCAGGTAAAATGTTACGATGTAAACAATAACATGAGCGAGTCATCGTTTCGTTTTCAAGTTTCGCAAGAGAATCTTACAGCTAGTTTTTGCCTAGTTTATCCAAATCCATTCCAAGATCAGTTGACTATTCGCCTTTGGCAAGATAAATTCTGGTCGGATTACCTGTATAATTTCAAAATTATCAACCTGTTGGGACAAACAATTGTGGAAAAAACGGGAAATTTACTCGGTGGTGGGACTGAATACATTGATCTTTCTTTCGTATTCAATGAAGTTGAGATAAGAAATATAGGAATGGGGGCTTATTATATGCTTGAAATGAAAGATATAAGTGGTTCAGGTTTCCGTAAGTACAAGGGCAAAATAGCTACCTTAAAATAAATTTTGACAAATATTTTAGCTTATAAAACAACAATTAGCGTAAAAATGCCTATTTTTGGACTTCGCTTTATGCTGAATAGACTCTCTAATTTTTTTAAACAATGACGACAAACAATTCATTATTCCCAAAAGCATTATTAACCTTGGTAGCAGGTTTGATTAGTTCGTATGCATTTGGACAAGCATTAGTTTCTGGTCAAATAAATTCAGGAAGAATTCCTACACCAACCATGTTATTCTTGAATGTTGCGCCAGATGCACGTTCGGCTGGGATGGGAGATGCTGGTGTCGCTATTTCATCGGATGTAAACGCCATTTATTGGAATCCAGCTAAATTGGCTACGGCTGAGAAAGACTTAGGATTCTCTATTTCATATACACCTTGGTTAAGAAACTTGGTGAATGACATGGCTCTTTACAATATTGCTGGTTACAAAAAAACTAGCAAAGATCAAGCATTTGGATTCTCGATCAACTATTTTGATCAAGGTTTGTTCCAAGCAACTACTTCAACAGGACAAAGTGCAGGTAATTTCAATTCAAAAGAATATGCCATTACTGCTACTCACGCTCGTAAATTATCCAACACGTTATCTTTAGGTGTTAATTTAAAATATATCAACTCCAATTTATTAGGAAACTACACAGGAACCAATGGTTCAGGTGTGGCAATGAAGCCTGCTCAAACAGTAGCTGCTGACGTAGCTTTGTATTGGAACAGCGTTTCTGCTAAAGAATGGAAATACACATATGGTTTAGTTTTGTCTAATATCTCTGGTAAAGTTTCTTACGGTGGTGTGGATAAAAACTTCATTCCTACTAACTTACGTTTTGGAGTGGCTACGACCAAAGATATTTCAGAAGGAAATCGTTTAACATTTACTTTGGATTTCAACAAGTTAATGGTACCTACACCGTATTCAATCGATGCTAATGGTGCTAAGGTTGGAAATGATCCAAATGACGCAACAGCTATTGGTGGTATCTTTAGTTCCTTGTTCGACGCTCCAGACGGATTCGGAGAAGAGTTAAAAGAAATCACAACTTCGATTGGTGCTGAATACTTATTCAACAATTCATTCGCTTTAAGAACTGGTTATTTCAATGAAAGCGAAATGAAAGGTAATCGTAAATATTTCACTTTCGGTGTTGGTTTTAAATTAGACCAAAAATACGGATTTGATTTTGCTTACTTAGTTCCAACAGGTTCTGGTAGCCCATTAGCTAATACACTTCGTGTGTCATTATTAGCTGCTATCAATAACGGTGCTTCTAAGAAATAAGCTAACATACATGTTTTGATTTCAAATGACATTCCTCGGAATGTCATTTGTTTTTTACCCGAATAAACCATGCTGGACCGCTCTACTCCTCCTCTTGCCTTTCCGATTGAATTAGTGAAATTTCCTAGCGTAGATGTATTTCATCTAAGCAATGGAATTCCTGTATATTCCATCAATCTTGGCGAGCAACCCGTTTTTAAACTGGAAATTATAAGCCCTGCAGGTGCTAAATCGGGAGCTAAAGCTGGCTTGGCAAATATGGTGGCGAACCTCATGAGAAGGGGTACTCAATCTCACTCGGCACAAGTAATTCATGAGGCCTTTGACTTTTTAGGCGCATTTTGGGATATTCAAGCCAATCTTGATTATGCTAATTTTTCGGTATATGGTTTAAATAAGCACTTTGAAGCACTTATTCCATGGGTAGCAGATATGCTGAAAGAAGCTACTTTTAGTCAAGAGGAATACGAGAAAGAAATCGCCATTGAAATACAAAAAAATAAGCTAAACTGGCAAAAGACTTCTTTTGCAGCAAGTCAATTATTCCGTGGTCAAATTTTCGGAAATCATGTGTATGGCCGCCACTCCTCACCCGAAAGTTTATCGGACTTAAGTCGAAATGATTTATTTGATTTCTACACATCTACTTGGGCAAATGTCAAACCGGTTATTTTTCTTTCTGGAAAAGTTTCTGACCAAGAATTGCAGTTGCTTGACCGCTTTATTGGCCATTTAAGCTTTGATCAATCTTGGCCAGATCATTTGCCCAATGTTAAGCCCCAATCAGCTCAAATCGAACATGAACGCCGAGAAGGAGCATTACAAACTTCCATCCGTGCAGGCAAATTAGCCATTGGAAGAAATCATCCAGATTATTTTAAATTTAGTATTTTGAACACCATTTTAGGTGGATATTTTGGTTCTAGACTCCAAAATAACATTCGCGAGGATAAAGGTTTTACCTATGGTATATCTTCTTCCATAGTTCCGCTACAGGAGTCCGCTTATTGGGTTACAGGTACCGATGTCAATGGGGAAAATAGTGCACAAACCTTAGAAGAAATAAAGAAAGAGATTCGAATTTTACAAACTGAATTGGTTCCCAAAGAAGAATTAGAATTAGTCAAAAACTATTTGATGGGGAGCTTTACAGGGGAACTCACTCAAGCCTTTGATATCGCTGAAAAAATCAAAGTCATCCAGCTAGAAAACTTAGCGCCTGACTTCTATGACCAATTTCAAACCCAAATTATTCAATGCCAAGCTCAAGAACTGCGCGACATGGCGAATCAGTACTTGAACCTGGATGAATTACATGTGGTGATGGTAGGAGCTTAAAATCTAGCTAGCTCTCTAAACTCATTCACCCGAGACTCTAAGTCAGCAGGACTAATCTCAAATAAACGTTCTGTGCCGAATTTCTCCACGCAGAAAGAAGCCATGGCAGAACCATACACAATGGCTTGGCGCATACTTTCAAAAGAAACATCATCTTTTTGAGCTAAATAACCAATAAAACCACCGACAAAGGTATCCCCTGCTCCTGTTGGATCAAACACTTCTTCCAAAGGCAAGGCTGGGCAATAAAACATCTTATCTTCTTGAAACAACAAAGCGCCATGTTCTCCTTTTTTTATAATCAAGGTTTTAGGACCCATAGCCATGATCATCTTGGCAGCTATTCTCAAAGAATATTGCTCTGATAACTGACGAGCCTCCTCATCATTGATGCACAGAACATCGACCATTTTCAATACACGTTTCAAATCGTCCATGGCCACATTCATCCAAAAATTCATCGTATCCATCACGATTAACTTAGGACGCTTGTTTAAACCTTGAATCGCATCGATTTGCACTTGTGGGGTCAAATTACCCAACATTAAATAGTCACAATCTTGGTATTCAGCAGGAATCGTTGGCTGAAAATCGGCTAATACATTTAGATCAGTCACCAAAGTATCCCGCGTATTCATGTTATTATGATACTTCCCCGCCCAAAAGAAAGTCTTTTCTCCTTCTTTGATCTGTAAACCTGTCAAATCGATTCCTTTATCTTCCAATGTTTCCATGTATTCTTTAGGAAAATCATCTCCAACTACTGCGACCACATTCACTTTAGGCAAGAAAAATGCCGCAGATAAACTAATATACGTACAAGATCCACCGATAATTTTATCCGTTTTTCCGTAAGGGGTTTCCAGGGCATCAAAAGCCACTGTTCCAATTGATAATAAGCTCATTTTAAATTATTTAGCCTACTTTAGGACAACGACTAAAGGGCTGGTTTGGATTAAATAAATAACGATAGGTAATGTATGTTTTATCGATGCTGGCTCCCAACTGAGATACAAATCGAAGCATTTTAGGATTAAAGTCGCCCACCCAGTTCATGTCCATCGTTTCATAAGGATAAAAAGGATTGTCTCGGGCCGCTTGACGAAAACGTAAGGCTATGGCTGATTCCACTCCTTTACCCTGATGCTCAGGCACTACGCCAAAAATAACCCCGCAGCAGCGAGTCAAGGTCCCTTTCCATTTTAAAAGTAAAAACTTAATCATTCCCCAAACATTCATCTTACCATTGAGGTGTTTGACAATTTGATTCAAATCTGGGATCACAATAAAAAAGGCCACAGGATCTCCTTCTGAAGTATAGGCAAACCACAACAATTGCTCATCAATGATGGGCTTCATTTTCTTGACTAACTTCTGCGCTTGCTCCGAGCTCATGGCGGTAACACCAGGGAATTTAGCCCAAGCAGCATTGAATATCACTTTAAAATCTTCGGCATATTTACTTAAATCTGATTTCTCAATATGCTGAAATACATAGTTCGGATTCTGGTATATTCTTTGTGCTTTTTCTTCAATGGAAGGGGCTACATTCGCCGCAGAAACGGGAGAAACGAACACGTATTGCTGGAAGTAATCATTGAAACCATAACGCTCAAAAAAAGCAATGTAATATTCTTTGGTCCAAGGCATTTTATAGGTTGGCTCAAATTCCCAGCCTTTCACCATCAAACCCCAAAAACTATCCCGCTCTCCAAAATTGATAGGGCCGTCCATGGCTTCTAATCCCTTGGATTTCAACCAATCAGCACATGCATCAAATAAAGTAAATGCGGCTTTTTCATCTTCGATACACTCGAAAAATCCCATGCCCCCAGCAGCTAATTCGCCTTCTTTAGCTGGTTTTCCATCATAAAATGCCGCTACTCGACCAATCACTTGATTTTCTTCATTGAATAGTATCCAACGAATGGCCTCTCCGTGTTTAAAATGAGGATTTTTTTTAGGATCAAAAATAGACTCAATGTCGGAATCCAATGGTCGAATCCAATTAGCATCATGTGTATACAAGCTAACAGGAAAGGTTAAAAAAGCTTTTTTTAATAGGCTATCTTCAGCTACTTCGCGTAAATACATGCTGGATTTGAAATGGAATGATAATATTTAACAAAGATAATAGAATGAGGCGAGCAATCCGACCTCCCATAAAACATTCAAGGTTTATATATCGTTTGGTGGTTTAAAAGAATCAAAGTAATTTTAGTTCTTATATAAATAGCACCTCCGAAAGGAAATTTTATACCATGCAAGCCTTAAAATTATACAATACACTTAGTAGAGAAAAAGAATTATTCACGGCCATTAATGCTCCACACGTAGGTTTATACGTATGTGGGCCTACGGTCTATAATTATGTCCACTTGGGTAATTTAAGGACTTTCACTTCTTTTGACATCCTTCACCGCTATTTACGTCACCTAGGCTACCAAGTGCGTTATGTTAGAAATATCACCGATGTAGGTCACTTAGTGGGTGATGGAGATGAAGGAGAAGATAAAATAGGTAAAATGGCTAAGCTAGAAAAGCTCGAGCCCATGGAGATTGTACATCGCTATACCCAAAATTTCCACCAGGTTTTGGAACAATTCAATTTACTTCCACCTAGCATTGAGCCTACGGCAACGGGGCACATCATGGAACAAATTGAAACAACTAAAATATTATTAGACAAAGGATTAGCCTATGAATCCAATGGATCTGTCTACTTTGATATTGAAACCTATAATAAGCAAGGAGGAGATTACGGAAAACTTTCTGGACGTGTGTTAGAGGATTTACTAACAGAAACGAGAGATTTGGATGGTGTGGGAGAAAAAAGAAATCCTTTGGATTTTGCCTTGTGGAAAAAAGCCGCTCCTGAACATTTGATGCATTGGCCATCTCCTTGGGGTGAAGGTTTCCCTGGATGGCATTTGGAATGTACTTGCATGAGTCACAGATACTTAGGCGATACATTTGATATACATGGAGGAGGAATGGACTTAAAATTTCCTCACCATGAATGTGAAATTGCTCAAGCAAAAGCCACCTATGGCAAAGCTCCCGTTCGGTATTGGATGCATACCAACATGCTCACAGTGAATGGTCAAAAAATGAGTAAGTCATTAGGTAATTCCTTTTTACCTTCTGAATTATTTAGTGGAAATCATCCCTTGTTAGAACAGGCCTACAGCCCCATGACCGTTCGCTTTTTCATGCTGCAATCTCAGTACAGAAGTACCTTAGACTTTTCCAATGAAGCCTTAAAAGCCGCTCAAAAAGGATACAAGCGCATTGCGAATGGTCTTCGAATAGTGAAGAATATGTCATTCCCTGTTAATGCCAGCCTGGAAGCAATAGACGCCAAACACGGAGATGAAATCCAAGCAGCAGTACAAGGGTGTTATGATGGCATGAATGATGATTTAAATACCGCAGTTACTATAGCCAATTTATTTTCATTGTTAAAAAAAATAAATCAAATATATACCGCACAGGTTTCCTTAGATTCCATCGGAGAAAAATCTTTTGATTTATTAAAAACTAGCTATATTTCATTCTTAGAAAATATATTAGGCATTAAAGAAGAGCTTCCTGATAACTGGGAAAGCATGATTCAAGGCTTACTTCAATTGTATACTGAATTCAAACAAAGTAAGCAATACGACAAAGTGGATGAAATTAGGGCAACCTTCAAATCCATGGGATTATTAATTAAAGACATGAAAACCTCCATTGATTGGGGTTACGAAGAATAAAAAAATGCTACAAAACTTAACACCTACGGTACGTACTTTATTGTTAATTAATGTGGGGCTTTACTTGATTAAGGGCTTTGGCTTTCCTCAAGAACTGCTCACGTTACATTATTTCGGCGCGAGTGATTTTCGTTTTTTTCAGGTGGTAAGCTATATGTTCGTACATGCTAGTTTCATGCACCTCTTAGGAAACATGTTTGGACTGTATATGTTTGGCTCCTTATTAGAACGCATTTGGGGAGCACAGCGCTTTCTTTTCTTTTACTTTTTTTGTGGAATTGGCGCGGGACTCTTATATATGGGTATCCAACATTTCATCGATTTTGCCGAAATCAGAAGGGCTACGGAACTTGTTTTATCCAATCCTAATTCAGACAACTTAATTGATTATGCCCAGCATTATGGGGTGATTTCGGCACCAGGTGGACAAATCAACATCAATTGGGTTATTGCCAATTATGAGGCTTTAATTAATATGGGAGCCTTAGGTGGAGCATCAGGTGCCATTTTTGGTATCATCATGGCTTTTGGCTATTTATTCCCCAATTCGGAAATGTTTTTGTTTCCTTTCCCAATACCCATCAAGGCCAAATATTTCGTTACCTTCTATGGACTTTATGAACTCTATGCGGGTATACAGCAAAGTCAGGGTGATAATGTAGCTCATTTTGCCCATATTGGAGGAATGATTTTTGCGGTGATTTTATTAAAAGTATGGAAAACACAAAGAAACAATTTCTATTGAGATGAAAAGTATTTGGCAGGACATCAAGCTCGTCATTCAAAATCCAGAAAATGGGTTGTGGCGACTTATATTGGCCAATGTATTTGTCTTTGTTTTTGTTTCCTTGAGCCATGTTTTTTTATCCTTGGCAGGAAAGGAAGATTGGTATAACCAGCTATTAGAACAAATAGCGCTTTCCTCTCAACCCAAAGTGGTATTGTACAAACCTTGGACTTTCTTTACCTATTTCTTTGCTCATTTTGAAATATTTCACTTAGTATTTAATATGCTTTTCCTGTATTGGTTTGGCAGTATCATCCATAGCTTTGTGGGCCAAAAACGCCTGATACAATTGTATTTTTTGGGTGGATTAGCTGGAGCTATTGCCTACATTTTGTTGTTAAATAGCTTCTCCTATTTCGTGATGAAAGGGCATATTTATCTCAATGGGGCCTCTGCTAGTGTTTTTGCCATAGTAGTAGGTGCGGCAACTTTACAACCTAACTATAAAGTTCATCTGTTGATCTTTGGAGAAGTTGCTATTAAATATGTAGCGGCATTTTATATTCTGTGGTCCATGATTGAAACCACAGGAACTAACGCGGGAGGTAATATAGCCCATTTAGGAGGAGCCTTATTAGGTTTTTTATATGCCTACTCCTACCAAAAAAGGCAATCTCGGAGGCCCGTTCCTGAAGAAAAAATTTATTCTTACTCCATGACCCTCCAAAAGAAAATACAAGATTTTGTGGAGCAAAATGATGCCGAGGAGATTGAAGAAGATGAATTGAATACTATTTTGGACAAAATTTCAACTTCTGGATATGAAAGTTTAAGCAAGCACGAAAAGAAACGATTGTTTAAAGCAAGTCAAAAAAATGACTAGTCAGCCGAAAACATTTTTACCTTTGTATAGTTAAATCAGAATCCTTCATCCAAATTACCCCTCCAAGATGCAATTTCAAGCCGGACCTATCTTAAGCAAAATCCAATCCCCTGCGGATTTGCGAAAGTTGTCCCCTGCAGAATTACCTGCGGTTTGCCATGAATTACGTCAATTTATCATCGACAATGTATCTGTCAATGGTGGGCATTTTGGGGCATCTTTGGGGGTCACAGAATTAACCGTAGCCTTGCATTATGTATTCAACACTCCCGATGACCAGCTTGTTTGGGATGTAGGACATCAGGCCTATGGTCACAAGATTCTAACGGGCCGCCAGGATTCATTCCATACCAATCGATTATTTGGAGGAATTAGTGGCTTCCCAAAGCGATCAGAAAGTGAATACGATGCCTTTGGAGTAGGACATTCATCTACATCCATTTCTGCGGCACTCGGTATGGCTGTAGCTTCTAGGTATAAAAAAGAATTTCATAAACAGCACATTGCGGTCATAGGAGATGGTTCCATGACTGCAGGAATGGCTTTTGAAGCCATGAACCATGCGGGTGATATTCCCAATAATATGCTGATCATCTTGAATGATAATTGCATGGCCATTGACCCCAATGTAGGTGCATTAAAAGAATATTTAACGGATATTACCACCTCTCACACGTACAACCGAGTGAAAGACGATGTTTGGAACCTTTTAGGTAAGATGTCCAAGTTTGGCAAATCTGCTCAAGAGATTGTTTCGAAAATAGAAAATGGATTAAAGGCTACCTTACTCAAGCAAAGTAATCTATTTGAATCCCTCAATTTAAGGTATTTTGGCCCCATTGATGGACATGATGTACAATATTTAACCACCGTGTTAAATGACTTAAAAGATATTCCTGGTCCAAAAATTTTACATTGTATTACCACCAAAGGAAAAGGCTATTCATTAGCAGAGAAAGATCAAACACTTTGGCATGCTCCTGGAAAATTTGATAAAATCACTGGGGAGATCCACAAAAAGACATTTGATAACCCACAACCACCTAAATATCAGGAGGTTTTTGGTCATACCATATTGGAGTTGGCAGAACAAAATCCCAAGATTATGGGAATCACTCCAGCTATGCCATCAGGGTCTTCATTGAATATCATGATGAGAGCCATGCCTGACAGGGCTTTTGATGTGGGTATAGCCGAACAACATGCTGTTACCTTTTCGGCAGGTATGGCTACTCAAGGACTAACCGTATTTTGTAATATCTACAGTTCTTTCATGCAAAGAGCCTATGACCAAGTCGTGCATGATGTTTGCTTACAAAAGCTACCTGTTATCTTCTGTTTAGATCGAGCGGGTCTAGCTGGGGCAGATGGTCCAACGCATCACGGATTGTATGATTTAGCCTACATGCGTTGTATTCCTAACATGATTGTAGCAGCACCGAAAAATGAACAGGAACTACGAAATATCATGTATACGGCTTCATTGGATAAATTCAAAGAACATCATAAGGCCATTACCATCCGATATCCACGTGGTGCAGGTGTTATGCCTGCATGGCGAACTGGTTTTGAAGAAATCACCATTGGCCAAGGACAAAAAGTACTAGATGGAGAAGATATTGCCATTTTAAGTATTGGCCATGTTGGAAATGAAGCTGAATTAGCCTGCCAAAAAGCAAGATCTCTCGGGATGAATCCAGCACTTTATGACATGCGATTCGTGAAACCCTTGGATGAAAAAATACTTCATGAAGTATTTTCAACTTATAATCAGATCATTACCGTTGAAGATGCTTGTATTCAAGGAGGCTTTGGTTCTGCTATTGCCGAGTTCATGCTGGATCATGGATATAACAAACCCATGTTACGTTTAGGAGTCCCTGATGATATTATTGAACACGGTGAACCGCATGAACTTTACCAATTATGTGGAATTGATTCTGAGAATATCCTGAAAAAAATTGCCGATTTCTATCCGAACAAAATCAAATCTACTTCTCAGAAAGTGAATCAAGACTAAGATTTCACGATTTCATTATCTTCAATTAGTACTTTTCTAAGAAATTATCCCTACCTTTGCACCTTAAATTTCCTCAGGCAGAGAGATTTGATTTCATCAAAGCGCCATTATTATATGCAAAGCATTCGCAACATTGCCATTATTGCCCACGTTGACCACGGTAAAACTACCCTAGTCGACAAAATCATTCATGCATCTAAGATTTTTAGAGAAAATCAAGAATTTGGTGATCTTATCCTAGATAACAACGACCTAGAAAGAGAGCGCGGCATTACCATCGTTTCCAAAAACGTATCCGTTCGCTATAATGGCGTGAAAATCAACATCATTGACACTCCTGGTCACGCCGACTTTGGAGGAGAAGTTGAACGTGTATTACGTATGGCTGATGGTGTTTTGTTATTAGTGGATGCCTTTGAAGGTCCTATGCCTCAAACACGTTTCGTTTTATCTAAAGCCATCGCTTTAGGTTTAAAACCCATCGTAGTTGTCAATAAAGTAGATAAAGAAAACTGTCGCCCAGACGAAGTACATGAGTCCGTATTTGACTTAATGTTTAACTTGAATGCCTCAGAAGAGCAATTAGATTTCCCTTGCTTATACGGTTCTTCTAAACAAGGATGGATGAATACCGATTGGAAAACTCCAACAGACAATATCATCCCATTGTTAGATGCCATCATCGAGCACATTCCTGCTTCTAAAGTTCAGGAAGGTACACCTCAAATGCAAATCACTTCATTAGACTATTCTTCATTTGTAGGTCGTATCGCGATCGGACGTTTGGAGCGTGGAACATTGAAAGAAAATATGCCTATCGCACTTTGTAAATCGGATGGCTCAATTAAAAAAATGCGCATCAAGGAACTTCAAGTATTTGAAGGTCTTGGTAAAGTACGTGTAGATACGGTAGAATGCGGGGAAATTTGTGCGGTGACAGGTATTGAAGATTTTGAAATCGGAGATACTTTGGCCGATCCAGAAAATCCAGAAGCATTGGAGCGTATCGCTATTGATGAACCAACCATGAACATGTTATTTACCATCAACAACTCTCCTTTCTTTGGTAGAGAAGGTAAAATGGTAACTTCTCGTCATATTCGTGAGCGTCTATTCAAAGAAACTGAGAAAAACTTAGCTTTGAGAGTTATGACCACCGAAAGTGAAGATAAATTCTTGGTTTTTGGTCGTGGTATCCTTCACTTGTCTGTTTTAATTGAAACCATGCGTCGTGAAGGGTATGAATTACAAGTTGGTCAACCGCAAGTAATTTATAAAGAAGGCGATAATGGAGAAAAATTAGAGCCGATTGAATCTTTAGTCGTTGACGTACCAGAAGAAGTAGCAGGTAAAGTTATTGAATTAGCTACTCAAGGAAAGGGTGAGTTATTGATTATGGAACCTAAAGGTGACTTACAACACTTAGAATTCAACATTCCTTCGAGAGGTTTGATTGGACTACGTTCTAAAGTGTTAACTGCTACTTTTGGTGAAGCTATCATGGCACACCGTTTTATTGGATATGAGTCCTTCAAAGGATCTATTCCAGGTAGAATTAACGGTTCATTGATTTCCATGAACACAGGAGTTGCTACACCATATGCCATTGATAAATTACAAGACAGAGGGGTGTTCTTCATCGATCCAGGTGAAGAGATTTACTCAGGTATGGTTGTTGGTGAACACAATCGCCAAAACGACATTGAGGTTAACTTGCAAAATGCAAAACAATTAACCAACATGCGTGCTTCAGGTACGGACACCAATACCAAGATTGCACCTAAATTAAACTTCTCTCTAGAAGAGTGTATGGAATTCATCCAAAAAGATGAATACTTAGAAATCACTCCGAAGTCTTTACGTATGCGTAAGATCTTCTTAGATCCTAACGAGCGTAAACGTCAAGAGCAAAAAAATAAATAAACAAAAAGGCTGTCCGAAACGACAGCCTTTTTTAATATCCCCTGGCCATGACGGTATCCAATGCCATTTGATGACCTGGCAATGGATCAAACTGGGCTAATTTCTTCAAATAATATGATGAAAGCGATTGAGTCCAAAGCCAATCTCCCCCTCTCTTAGATTTCAACCAATCAAAACCCTGCTTTTTCAATTTACTGTCAATTATCAATACATCGATTTTCGCTGAAAACATCACCTGAGGCTGTTGAACTCTATAAAATCGCTTACCCTTCCATTGCCAAGAAACATTCTTTTCTTCCTCCCATTTCACTTGAACTGTATCCTCAATAAAATGATGTGCCAAAACAGGAGAAATATTGGATTGAATCCAAGCCGGATCCTGGAATATCCTTCTGGAGGCAAGCAATTTCGCTTTCAACCCTTGTAATTCAAGCCATACTGGCTCACCACGATATTGGCCTAAATAGGCGATTTTCTGATTTTTCAGAGCTTTCCATTGCTCCCATTCAACATACGAAACACTGCATAAAAGCACTAAACCAAAGAAAGCTAAAATAGCCCCGTGCCGGATATCCCACCAGTATTTCACTAGGATTAGCATCAAATAATACGAAACAAACATCCAATTTTCCCAATGTAAAAAAGGAATGGTTGGTTGAAATACGCCATCAATCCAAAACATCACTTCGTGCAGAAGCGTGAAACTAGCATTCAAAACTTGACCCATAATAATGTACAAATAAATGATGTCCCATGCATATAAAATGGGTGCTATCAGTAGGAATACCAATCCTAAAATCAACGAGACAGATGAGAGTAAGACAAGTAGCGGATTTGCTAATAACATGATGCCCACATGGGGGAACTGATGAAAGTAATACAAGATCCAAGGGAAAGTCAAAGCTTGAGCAGCAACAGCTACAGTAGTTAATGACCAGGCTTGTTTAACTATATATTGACCTATGGGATTCTTTATATTCGGTTCCCAGATAACACTTAGAGAGGGTTGATATATAAGTATTCCCAATACAGCTAAAAACGACAATTGAAACCCCGCGTCGTATACTTGCATAGGATCCCAAACCAACATCACAAACCCAGTAAATGCCAACAGATTGATTGAATTCAGGGAATATCGAAATGTTTGAGCAAAAAGTACCACCGAAAACATCCAACTCGCGCGTAATACTGGTGCAGAAAATCCGGTAATTCCAGCATACATCCAAATAAGTAGAAAGGGTAGTAAAAAAACACCTATGGATGTAATTCGATTTCTTCTTGGAATGAATGTGAGAAAAAACTGAATACACAAAAAAAGGATTCCCACATGCATCCCTGAAACCGACAAAATATGAATGGCCCCTAAAGCTGCATAACTCTTTCTAGTTTCAAAGTCGATACTTTCATGTCCTCCCAATAACATAGCACCTCCTACAGCCCTATTCCTTTCTCCAGGAAGCGCCCGATGAAGATGTTGCAACAAATCTTGTTGCACACGTTCAAAAAACGCCTTAAAAACGAAATCCCTTTCGTTATACTGAAGTCTTTTCGTCCATTTTGCGGGCAAAAAAGCCGTAGAATATATTCCTTTTCTGGCAAAATAGGCTGGCCAGTTTTGACCAAAAGGAAACGCTGCTGGTCGAATGGCTTGAAGATGAGCCTTAGAGAGGTAAATATCTCCCAATTTTGGAATGTCTGCAGTGTGCTCTAAGTAGAATTGACTTCGAGTCTGTATAGCTCTCCATTCCCCTTTTGAATTCAAATAATTTGAAATTTCTCCAACAAATGCATAGGTTTTGGGTTTTTTAATAGGAGAACTTACGAGTTGAAATCGAAAAGCAATAACATCGCTTGGCAGCTTTTGATATAGATTTTTTACGTCTAGCGTGCGCAAGTATCCTGCACAAAAACAGGCTAAGGATAATAAATAAGCGTTGAAAATAGGTCTATTTTTTATCCAAATGATTAGGAATAATAAACCAAGTAAAAACAGACAAAAAAGTAAATCATAACCTAATTCCTGGCGATTTTCAGGAACCAAAATAACGCCTAAAGCCCACCAAAGGCAAAGTCGCAAAAAAGGAAATGTACTGAAAAATGAAAACAATGTTTAAGCGCTAAGGCTTAAATGTAGAATTTTTTCTGAGCGATTAACTGCTCTACAGTATCAGGAACTAGATATTTGATCGACTGATTTTTTTGAATGCATTCCCTGATGTAAGTGGCTGAAATATGTAAAACAGGCGCATTCACCTTTTTTACCTTGGGATGGCTCCATAGCTCGCTGATTGGCTCTTCCCCACGTGGATATACGTAAAGACCAAAATAATCAAGAATCTTATCGTAGTTTTTCCAGCTCTTAAATTGCTCCAAATTATCTCCCCCCAAAATCAATTCAAATTCATGCTGTGGAAATTTCTCCGACAAATGAATTAGGGTATCAATGGTATAAGAAGGCTTTTTTAAGCTAAACTCTATGTCACAGCTTTTGAATTGAAAATTATCCGCTATGGCTCTTTCCACTAAATCCAAGCGATCAAACTCGTGTAGGAGACTTTTACTTTTTTTATGTGGATTTTGAGGAGATACCACAAACCAAATCTGCTGAACATCGGTTTGATTCAATACCGCTTGGGCAATCATCAGGTGACCATGATGAATGGGATTAAACGAACCAAAAAACAAAGCAATTTTCATGGATTATTGGGTAAAATCATCGAAAAGGGATTGTGCTTTTTCGATTGCTTCCTCTAATTTATCATTCACCAAAATGACATCAAATTGACTTTGGAAAGACCATTCAAATTTCATCTTAAAGACGCGTTTGGATAAGGCTTCCTCACTTTCTGTACCTCTAGAACGCAATCTTTCCTCCAAAACTTCTAAGGTTGGAACCTTCACAAATATAGCTAAAGCGCGATCTCCGTAATATTTCTTGAGAGCTAGCCCACCTTTAACATCCACATCAAAAATGACATGTTTGCCAGATGCCCAAATCCGTTCAATTTCTGATTTTAAGGTACCATAATAGGCCCCAGGATATACCTCTTCCCATTCAACAAAAGCCTCTTCGTTGATTTTTTGACGAAACTCGTCCGGTGTTAAAAAATAATAATCTTTACCATTCTCCTCTGATCTCCCACGCTTATCTCTGGTACATGCTGAAATAGAAAACCCCAAATTGGAATTATTTTTGATGAGTTCTTTAACGATGGTCGTCTTACCTGAACCCGAAGGTGCTGAAAAAATAATTAATTTCCCTTCCAAAAAATTGTTGTTTGTTTAAGCTAACAAAATAAGGGAATTAAGATGGAAATAAGGATAATTAATAGAAAAAGTTTCTCTTTGATCCGGGCAAAAAGTTCATCTGGACATTTTGCCGTACATTTTTCTTTAATAGCTTTTTTTAAAGAAGTCTCCAGTTCATATCCTTCTTGACATGGAATACATTGATCTTTATTAGCCAAAAAGGCGGCCTCCTCTTCTGGACTTGCTTCTTTATCCAATATTCGCTGGATTAGCTTCATGCAATCTTTCTGATGTTCACAGCTCTTCTTCATGCTCATTAATTAATTCATTCTGTTTGGGCTAACGCAAGCCTTGGTGTAAAAGTTCAATCCAAATCTGACAAAGTGTCAGCTCCATATCCTTTAGATTTAGCATAAGCCGCTAAGGAGTCTTTCAATAATGCTCTGGCACGGTGTAGGCGGGAACGTACAGTACCAATAGGAATATTTAAAATTTTAGCCATTTCTTCGTAGCTAAATTCTTCCAAATCACATAAAATAATAATCATACGAAAATCAACTGGCAGGGCCTGGATAGCTTTGGTGATCTCGTCACCCAACATTTCATTGACTGTTTCTGCGTGTAAATCCGCTTGATGGGATGGCTCAGAATCATCATCGCCTGCAAAAGATTGCTCTACCCATTCAAATTCCACTTTGGATGGTCCGCGAGATTTTTTGCGGTAATCATTGATGAAATTATTCTTTAAAATGCGAAATAACCAAGCTTTGGCGTAAGTACCCGGCTCGAAGGAATTGATAAAACGATATGCTTTTAAGCAGGTATCTTGCACTAAATCTTGAGCATCATCCTCATCATTCGTCAATCTCAAAGCAAAATTATACATCGCATCTAAATGCGGCATAAATTCTTTTTCAAAAATCTGTCTCGCATGTGGCGAAGGATCGATTTCATTTTCTACTTGGACGTCCATAGTCATTATATTAAGGCAGTATCATTTTCTGATAACGTACATTCCCCTCCTACAATTTTATGCCCAAGAAAAAAGAAGGGGGAAATATGACAAAAAGGCTTATTTGTTCAAATTAAAAAGTTCCAAAATACCAAATACCAAGATTCCCAACAAGCAGCTAGAAAACGCTCTCAATATACTGATTCCTACCAATTCCAGATCACTTGCTTCCAAAAGAAATAATACACTGTGATGACAAAAAAGCATCAAAAACAAATAAGAAAAAAACCACAATGGCCTCATCTCTTGCAAACTTACACTCGAACGTTCGTCGTAGCCATTGGCGGGAGTTAACAATCGGAAAATGGGGGATCGTAAGGAAGCCATTAAAACTGAAGCAAAGGCATGCATGCCATGGGTATTATAAAATACATCCACGACCCAGCCTAGTACAAAGGCGCCCAACATTAAGTATGCTGGAGGAGTATCAATGGGGGCCTTGATTAATGGCCAAACATATAAAAAACAAAAAGCAAAATAGGCGATAGTTAAATCCCTTAAAAATAGAACTTGAATGAATAAGGTGAAAATTACCGTCAATATCCAACGAAAGGTGCTACTTGATCCCATCTTATTCCGGCTTAGGTTTAGATTGTTCCAATTTAGCTTGCTGCCATGCCAAACGATTTTTAATCACATAGACATATTGTAAAGTAGAAAAATGGGTTAACAACATGATTTTAATATCATGAAAATTCCCATCTTTCTTCAAACCCAGTTTAGCAACTATACCAATAGGGACATTGGGAGGAAAGACGGCATTGTAATCAGAGGTTACCACGGTATCTCCTTTGACTACTTTTTTGTATTTAGACACATCCATCATTTCCGCCACCTCGGGCTGCCAACCAGCCCATTTGACATAACCTAACTCTCCACTGGATTTCAATTTTGCGGAAACCGTATTATTGATGTGCAGAATGGAAATTACCATGGATAAATTTTCAGTGCAAGAGAGAATCTTTCCTACCACACCCGTGGAGGAAATAACCGCCATTCCAGGATGAAGACCATCCTTGGTTCCTTTATCAATCGTTAAATAATTTTGAGATTGCTGGGTCGTCAAATCAATCACCTTACATGCCACAGGTTGATATCGATTCAGCACCGCCTCATTAATGTAATAAGGTAATTTTAAATCGGGGGCTTTCTGGGCTTTCAAACGAAAAACCTCATGCCTCAATTGCGCATTTTCAGTCGCCAAATCCCGATTGATCTCCCTTAATTGATAGTAATTCTGTACTTCTTGTTTTTGAGCCAATAAGGAGGCCACCCACTGATTCGTCGTATTAAAATAAAGTGTCCTTTGGTAGTCATTGTATTTAAATACAGACCATAAACTGATCAATTCCAATACGAAAAACAATAGGAAGTTCCTTTGTCGTAAGAGGAATTGAAACAATTGATTCATACCAAAATTTTGGGTGACTAGGTGATTAAAACTGGCTTATATTTCTCTAGATTTTTCAAGATTTCTCCTGTTCCACGTACCACGGCCTTCAATGGATCATCTGCCACATGGACTTTCAATTGCGTTTTCTTTTCAATCCGCTTATCTAAACCATGTAACATCGCACCTCCACCAGCTAAATGAATACCATTGTGGAAAATATCACCTGATAACTCGGCTGGAGCCCGCTGTAGTGTCTCCATGATGGCAACTTCTATTTTGGTAATGGAAGAATCCAAAGCATACGCTATTTCAGAATAGTTGATTAAAATTTCTTTCGGAATTCCAGTCATTTGATCACGACCACGAATTTCAAAATCAGCAGGTGGATTTTCAAGTTCGGGTAAGGCTGCGCCTACCTGAATTTTGATTTGTTCTGCCGAACGTTCTCCGATAATCAACTTGTGCTCTCTTAATAAATAATCTTTGATATCTCGGGTGAATTCATCCCCCGCAACACGGATGGAGTTCTCCACAACAATGCCACTTAAAGAAATAATGGCCACTTCGGTGGTACCTCCTCCAATATCTACTACCAAAGAACCGTTAGGTTGTTCGATATCTATTCCAATTCCAATCGCCGCAGCAATCGGCTCATGAACCATGTATACTTCACGTGCACCGGCATGCTCTGCCGAGTCCTTTACCGCTCTTTTTTCCACCTCAGTGATACCGGATGGAATACAGATAACCATACGCAAGGCGGGTGAGAAAAATGAATTTCCTTTGTCCATCATTTTAATCAAGCCACGCATCATTAACTCCGCTGCAGTAAAGTCTGCAATAACTCCATCTTTCAATGGACGAATGGTTTTGATGTTATCGTTAGTCTTTTCATGCATCATCATGGCTTGTCTACCAACGGCTAACACTTTATTGGTGGTACGATCCAATGCGATGATGGATGGCTCATCTACCACTACTTGATTTTTGTGAATAATCAGGGTATTGGCCGTACCTAAGTCGATGGCAATATCCTTGGTTAGAAAATTAAAAATTCCCATAATTGATTGCTAAAATATACCCCAGTCGTGTGGCTGAACTAAAGCTAAAAAACAAATTTACCAATAAAAAACGAGCTAATTATTTAAATTAAATCAAAAAATGGAATATCCTCGAAATAATTATAAAAGTCAATCTAAACTACGCTTTAAATACTTTCCTACCCATAAGCGGTCAATTATAGGTTTATTACAATAATTTATTTGTCAATTTAAGGAAAAAATTGGTTTAAATAATTTGGAATTATTATCTGTTTTATTAGTTTTGTCCAAGTTTAATCCTACAAATGTTCTGAATGTTTGTAAACGAGCAAAAAAATGGAAGATTATAACAAAATTATCGAATCCCTTGGTGTTAAATTCATTAAGGCTAGAAACATTAGAATATTACAACCAATCCGCATCAAAAATTATTATGATGTGGAAAACTCTCTCTTGATTTTGTACAAAGGGGAGGTTTCATTTGGTGAAGAAGACACTCCTGTAGAAGAGGGGGATATGCTCTTTATCCCAGGTGGGAAAATGGTCAGCGTGACCTATGGTAATTCAGAAAAACCAAAAGCGGTCAACAATGAGGAATTCATGACGCACCGTGAATTGTATTTTGATCAAAACATGGATCCTAATACTATCGGTAAAGCAGATAATTCGTTTGGTATGGTGGCTTTTGAAGCCAAGGTATTTGACTCAGTCAACTTCTTTACTTCCTTAGACATCCCTCCATTTTTAATTAAAAAAGATGATGACCTAGCACAATCCATTAAGGAAATCTTATTGGAAGATATGTCAGAGGAAATTGGCAAGGGCCGCATCATCAAAATCAAAACGGAAGAAATCGTTATTGAAGTGATTCGATACATCATTCGCAACCGTTTATTTGTGGAGCAATTAGCTACCAATAGTACTTATTTCAAAGACCCACGCTTAATTGACATCTTTGCATATATCAAAGATAATTTGGGAGGAGATCTTTCTAACAAAGTTTTAGCTAACGTGGCTAACGTATCCGAAGATTATGTTGGACAGTATTTCAAAATGCTTACAGGAATTAATCCACAGGATTATATTGAATACCAACGCATGGAAGCAGCTGTAGGATTATTGAGAACAACGAAAAAATCCATCCGTGCCATTGGGTCGGAAGTGGGCTATAAAGATACCGCCTATTTCTGCCGTCGTTTCAAAATGATGTTCGGCATTCCTGCTGGAAAAATGAGAAGAAGAGAATCATTGATGAATATATAATTCTTCGCAAGGTTTGTTGAACCAACAACCTGCCAAATCATTCAAACAAAAGGCCCATTTTCATGGGCCTTTTGTTTTGATACTACATTAAATATTTCAACTTAACCAATTCCCTTTCGGATAAATATCTCCAGTTGCCTCTTGGCAAATCTTTCTTATTTAATCCTGCGAAAGTGGTTCTGTCCAACTTAGTTACCTCATAACCTACATGTTCGAAAATACGACGAACAATGCGGTTTTTACCTGAGTGGATTTTCACTCCAACAACATATCCATCTGGCGTAACTTTAGCAATGTCATCTACTTTGATTTCTCCATCTTCTAAAGTCAAACCTGCTTTGATTTTCTCCAAATCTTCATCTGTCAAGGGTTTATCCAATTCAGCTTGATAGATCTTCTCAATTTCATTGGAAGGGTGCGTTAATTTATCTGCTAACTCTCCATCATTGGTCAATAAAATCAACCCTGTTGTATTTCTATCTAAACGACCCACCGGATAAATCCTGGCATCTCCAGCATTTTTCACCAACTCCATCACGGTTTTGCGATCATTAGGATCTTCCGTGGTCGTAAGGAAATCTTTGGGTTTATTTAAAAGCACATAAACTGGCTTTTCTCTGTTCAGTTTACGGTTACCATATTTTACAATATCCGTTGGCTGAACTTGATAGCCCATTTCCGTAATCACTTTATTATTTACTTTGATTTCACCTGCTTCAATCAGCTTATCCGCATCACGACGAGAACAAATACCCGCATTGGCAATATATCGATTCAAACGAATGGAATCATTTTTGCGTTCTTCTTGAATGAATTTCTTCTGAACACGTGCAGGTGCTTTTTCTCTAAATCGATCTAATTTATACTGAGGTGTGAATGCAGGTTTTTCTTCATAGCGATTTCTACTTTTAAAAGTATCTCGCTTAGAAAATTTCGCATTTCTTCCTTCAGAAAAGTCTCTGCTTTCTGGAGCATCTTCTCTTCTTGAATTAGAATGAGTACGCTCACTGCTATAAGCTCTTGGCTTTACTTCTTCATTATTCCCCTGGTCGTTACCTGGCTCAGAACGAAACTCTTCTTTAGGCACAAATGGCTTATCTTCGGAAAATTCTTGGTTCGCATCATAAGGTCTTCTTTCTCTATCACCAAACGGGCGACGGGAATCTCCTGAATCTCTTCTTGGGCCTGAGAATGAACGGCGTTCGCCACCGTCACGATTTCCTTCGTAAGGCTTACGGTCTGAATCACCTCTTGGTCCGGAGTAAGGTCTTCTTTCTCCATCATCTGATGGGCGACGGGAGTCTCCTGAATCTCTTCTTGGGCCTGAGAATGAACGACGTTCGCCACCGTCACGATTTCCTTCGTAAGGCTTACGGTCTGAATCTCCTCTTGGTCCGGAGTAAGGTCTTCTTTCTCCATCACCTGATGGGCGACGGGAATCTCCTGAATCTCTTCTTGGGCCTGAGAATGAACGACGCTCACCGCCATCACGATTTCCTTCGTAAGGCTTGCGGTCTGAATCTCCTCTTGGTCCAGAATATGGTCTTCTTTCTCCATCACCTGATGGGCGACGGGAGTCTCCTGAATCTCTTCTTGGGCCTGAGAATGAACGACGCTCACCGCCATCACGATTTCCTTCGTAAGGCTTGCGGTCTGAATCTCCTCTTGGTCCAGAATATGGTCTTCTTTCTCCATCACCCGATGGGCGACGGGAGTCTCCTGAATCTCTTCTTGGGCCTGAGAATGAACGACGCTCACCGCCATCACGATTTCCTTCGTAAGGTTTGCGGTCTGAATCTCCTCTTGGTCCAGAATATGGTCTTCTTTCTCCATCACCCGATGGGCGACGGGAGTCTCCTGAATCTCTTCTTGGCCCTGAGAATGAACGGCGTTCGCCACCATCACGATTTCCTTCGTAAGGTTTGCGGTCTGAATCTCCTCTTGGTCCGGAATAAGGTCTTCTTTCTCCATCACCAGATGGGCGATGAGAATCTCCTGAATCTCTTCTTGGGCCAGAAAAACTTCTTGGGCTATCTGAACGTGGGCCTGAATAAGGACGTCCTTCTGAATTGGAACGAGGACCTGCGTAAGGTGCTCTTTCTCCGCCTCTACTTGATCGGCGGTCGTCCGAAGACTTTGGGTTTGAATCTGAACGACGGCCGTCGTTCTTATCAATTCTTTTTCTCATAATAATAAATTTGCAACATCACTGCTGTAAGGAGCAAGACTCTTTTGTCTTGTAATTATTTCGATTTTCGAAATTTATACAAAGGTACATGAAATAAATGAGCTTAGGTTGTTACATTTGAATTTCTTTTACACTCCATGAAATACGCCAAACCGAAGTCAACATTGCGCTTGATAGTGAATTCCTTCTTAGGAATCAGTTTTGCGCTATGCCTTTTTGCTTGCCAAGGAGATGAATTTAAGCTTAAAAAAGCGTTAAATTCGTTTGATAAAGGGGAATATGAACTGGTCATTCAACAATTAAAACCCTTAGCTGAAAAAGGCTATCAACTTGACCAAACCAGTTATTTTATTGCAGAATCCTATCGCTTATCCAATCGAATTTCCTCCGCTTTACCCTATTATCAAACTGCCTTAGCGAAAGGAAACACCGATAATACGATTCGTTTCAATTTAGCCTTTGCCGCTAAAGCCACGGGGAATTATTCTTTAGCCCAATCTGCTTTAACCGATTTTCTTCAAAACAAACCAAGTAAATCCTTTAAACTCAAGGCTGAAATTGAATTAGAAAATCTGCCTCAAGTAAGTGAATTACAGAAAAAAAATAGCCCTGTTGGAGTCCAAGCTGTTCAAGGTAATACACCTATGGCAGAATTCTCTGCTAGAAAACTTGGTGATGAGTTAATTATAACTAGCTCCCGTAAACAAAGTATCTATAAGAACAATGGTCTCCCCTATTTAGGATTATACAAAGCTGCCTTAAAAAGTCCTGTGGAAATAGGCACGTTGAACTTATTTAGTCCAATGATTGACAAGGAAAATGCCAACGAAGGCACACCTGCCTTTTCAAAAGATGGCAATACCCTTGTTTTTGCTCGAGGAAATACCGGGAAAAACAAGGATTTATCACCTGACGTTGACTTATATATCAGTCGGAGGAATGGAAATGATTGGTCGCTTCCTGAAAGATTAGCCATTTCTGACTCCATTGCTTGGGATGGTAGCCCAGCTTTTTCATCGGATGGCAAAACCCTATATTTTAGTTCTAATAGAAGGGGCGGCAAAGGCGGGCTGGATATTTACCGTTCACCTATGGATAACTCTGGGAGATTTGGCAGACCGATCAATTTAGGTTCAGCTATTAATACTCCCGGCGATGAAATTTTTCCCTTTGTAAGTGACGACGGTAAATTGTATTTTTCATCAGATGGCCATCCTAGTTTAGGAGGGCTCGATTTATTTGTCGCATCCCGCAATGAAAATGATATTATCATTGAGCATTTAGGTGTTCCGATGAATTCCATTTCAGATGATTTTGGTATCAGTTTAGTTGATTCCGTTTCTGGGTATTTTAGTTCCAATCGAGCTGGCGGAAAAGGTGATGATGACCTTTATTATTTTAAATCTCCTTCTCGCAATCCAGAAAGATGGTGGACCAATGAGGCCCCGCCGGTGATAGCCGCTACGGAAAACAAGATTGTTCAATACTTTTTACAAACAGAAATCATTGATCCTTCGGGTAAGCCCATTGATTCAGTTAAAGTCAGTATACGTAGAAATGGACAAAGCATCGATCCTGGATATAGTAATAAGAGAGGCCGTTTAGAAATCTTGGATTTGGGAGAAAGTGACCAGATTGATTTTGTTTGTGAAAAAGAAGATTATTTAACCAAACGATCCGCTTTCTCCATGGAAGGAAGAGAAATTCCAGCAAGGTTATTAAAAAAGGAACTTACTGACACTACATTTGTTTGGCAAATAGTCATGGATAAGGCCGAAGTGGGGAAAGAAATCACCCAATTATATCAGATCAACCCTATCTATTACAATTTGGATCGCTCTGAAATTAGAAATGATGCCTCAGAAGAATTAGAAAAAATTGTTCAATTCTTACGGGACAACACCAATGTTTCGATTGAACTAGGTTCGCATACTGACTCACGAGGTAGTGTCCCTTACAACCAAAAATTGTCTCAACGAAGAGCCGAGTCCGCTGTTCGTTACATTGTTCTGCGAGGCATTGATCAAAAAAGAATCAAAGCTAAAGGATATGGAGAAAGTCAGTTAGTTAATGAATGTGCCGATGGTGTTGAATGTAGCGAAGAGATGCACCAACAAAATAGAAGAACGGAATTTAAAATTACAGAAATTAAAGCGGAGTAATATGTCAAATTACCTATTAAAAAATGCTAAAATAGTCAATGAAGGGCAGATTGTAGAAGGGGATTTACGCATTTCTAATGGCCGAATTGACAAAATTGCCAGTTCTATTAGTCCACTAGGAAATGAGCAAATCATGGATTTATCTGGAAAGCATATTTTTCCAGGTATGATTGATGATCAAGTGCATTTTAGAGAGCCTGGTTTAACCCATAAAGCACATATTGCCAGTGAAGCTAGAGCCGCTGTAGCAGGAGGAGTTACTAGTTTTATGGAAATGCCTAATACCGTTCCTAATGCTTTATCTCAAGAGATTTTAGCGGACAAATATGCTATAGCACATCGTTCCTCCTTAGCCAATTATTCCTTTTTTATGGGTGCGGGAAATGACAATTTGGAAGAAGTATTAAAAACGAATAAACAGGATGTCTGCGGTATAAAAATCTTTATGGGCTCATCCACAGGCAATATGTTAGTCGACAATAGCCTTACTTTGGAAAATATTTTTTCCAAGAGCGAATTATTGATTGCGACACATTGTGAGGATGAAGCAACGGTAAAAGCGCGAACTCAATTATTTCGTGAAAAATACCCTGATGAAGCTCCTGCCTTTATTCATCCATTGATTAGAAATGAGGAGGCATGTTACTTATCTTCATCTATGGCTGTCGATTTGGCCAAAAAGTGGAATACTCGCTTGCATATTCTTCATATTAGTACGGAAGAAGAATTGGCATTATTTGAAACAAACAAAGCTTCTAAAGAAAAACGCATTACCTCTGAAGTGTGTGTACATCATCTTTGGTTTGATGCCTCTGACTATGAAAAGCTGGGAAATCAAATTAAATGTAATCCTGCTATCAAAGATTCAAGGCATAAAAATGCCCTTAGAAAAGCTTTACAAATGGGAAGTTTGGACATTATCGCTACGGATCATGCGCCACATACTTGGGAGGAAAAACAACAAGGTTATTGGAAGTCGCCATCAGGCTTACCCTTGGTTCAACATCCTTTATTGATGTTGTTTGACTTAGCAACAGAAGGTGTACTTTCTCTTGAACAAATTGCGGAAAAGACGGCTCATACTGTGGCTGAAATTTTCCAAATTCAAGATAGAGGATTCATCAGAGAAGGATACTGGGCAGATTTGGCCATTGTAGATTTCAATACTCCCCAAAAAGTAGAAAAATCCAATCTCCATTACCAATGTCAATGGTCCCCGATGGAAGGCCATACTTTTGGTGCAAGCATTGCCCATACGTTTGTATCTGGCCATTTAGCTTTTACTCAAGGGAAGTTCAATGAAAGTCAATTAGGTAAACGCCTACTTTTTGACCGAGATTAAAACATATCGTCGAAAAAGACCCTAAAATAAAAGCCTAATGATTGATTGTAGGTTTTAATGGGTGAAGCAGTAATATTAGCCAAACCTGCTTGATAGGTAAAACCTGCTGCCACAAAACGCTTAGATACGATTCCTATTCCGAACTTAATCCCCGCATCAATACGACGAAAATCACTGGAAAAACTTTCGCTGGAGTTAGAAACAGTGATATAACTATTCGGTTTAGCAGGATTGATTATTCGGTTTTCGACAAAAGTGTTATCCCAGAGCCCTATTCCAAAATAGGGTCCACCCCAAATAGAAAAATTACTGGAAAATTCGGAAACCCTTCCTAAAGTCAATTCAAAGTTGGGATTCAAATCTAAATAATTCAAGGTGATGGTTCTTTCCGAATAAGTTGAGTCAGAAAAACTCATTTTTCCGTGATGTCCCCGTTGAGCCAAATTAATTTCTGGATTAAAACTCAAATGCTTATTGATGGGTAATTGTATACCAAATCCCACTTCAATGGAAGGCTTAAACAAAAACGCCTCCTTACTAGCCACATCTCCACTAAATCGAACAGATTTAACGGCCAGATGAAATATTTTTTTTGTTTTATCCACTTGAGCCATACCAGGATGGTTCAAAGCCAATAAAAAAATCGCCAAAAGATAAATTTTGGGGCGAATGAAATAGCTTAGAGAATTATTCATCAATTTTGTGTACTAAGAACGTTTTAAAGAACACTAATTTAATTTTACTAACAAATGTCGACACTTCTTCCCTATTTTTCAAATATAGGTTTTGAAGCTGGTCTTGATGAGGCTGGTCGAGGCTGTTTAGCTGGCCCTGTCGTAGCAGCTGCCGTTATTTTACCTTTGGATTTTCACCATCCCCTTTTAACTGATTCCAAGCAATTGAATGCCCGACAAAGAATACAACTTAAAAAGGATGTTGAAAGTGCCGCCATTGACTTTGCTGTTGCGGAAGTGGATGCTCCAACCATCGACAAGATCAATATTTACAAAGCTAGTGTTTTGGCCATGCACCTAGCTATTGATCAATTAAAACATCGTCCAGACCATCTTTTGGTCGACGGAAATCGGTTTATCAGCTACCCATTAATCCCTCATACTTGCATCGTAAAAGGTGATTCTACGTTTTTCTCTATAGCAGCTGCGTCCATTTTAGCCAAAACTTATCGAGATGCATTAATGGAAAAACTGTCATTAGAATATCCAGAGTATGGTTGGGAGAGAAATGCCGGCTATCCTACCATACAGCATAGGAAAGCGATATTAGCCCATGGCCCGTGTCATTTTCATCGGAAAACCTTTCGAGTGCAAATCAAATAATTTATAGTATTTTCGGAATTCATATCCACTAACAATTTGAGAACGAAACCTTTATTAACGTTTTTTTCGGCAATCATTCTTTTTCTTGGTGCATCTCACATGATTTTTGGGCAAGGTGAATTATATCCAATAGAAAGAAGAAAAGCCATATTAAACTTTGCCAATCAATTCAGTTCTCAAAAGGATAGTTTATATCTCAAAGTTCAAAAACTAGCTGCTGAAAAAGGCATTGCTACTTCAGCGAAAATTGGAAAAAGATCCATTTATCTTCAGAGCATCAATCCAAATGGAAGACCTATTTACAAAGGCGTTTTTTCTAATAAAATGGCTTCCATCGCTACGAAAACCAATCAATTTTATTCAGGAGGCTCATTAGGGCTCAACTTGACAGGAAAATCAGATAGCTTATATGGCAAATTAGCCGTTTGGGATGAACAAACCGTTCGATTGACCCATCAAGAATTAACAGGAAGGGTTTTAGCTCAAGAAAAGACCATCACGTACGGTGAGCACTCCACCCACGTAGGTGGTACGATGATTGCCTCCGGAATCTTTAATCCAGAGGCTAGAGGAATGGCTTTTGAAGCGACTTTAAAATCCTGGGACTTTCAAAATGATGATGCCAAAATCAGTGCGGCATCACCTAACCTCCTCATTAGTAATCATTCCTATGGTGCCATAGCCGGTTGGAGTTTTGATTCAGATGTGAATAAATACCGCTGGTATGGAGATGATAAAATGAGTGTATCCGAAGATTATGTGTTTGGATTTTATGATGATGATGCCCAGGCCAAAGATAAAATTGCCTTTAATTCCCCTTATTATTTGATGGTAGCAGCCGCAGGCAATAGTGCTGATGAAAATGGCCCTCCCGTGGGGCAATATTACCTCATAGGTGGCACAAAAGACTCTTCCAATGTGGTAAGAGCCACAAATACAGGATTTAATACCGTGGCTAGTCCAGCTACAGCTAAAAATATGCTTTCCGTGGGAGCAGCAGAACCCCTCGCCTCCCCCCCGGTCAAAGCTAGTGATGTTACCATCACCAGCTTTTCTAGTCGTGGCCCAACAGATGACGGGAGAATAAAACCCGAAATCATCGGAATTGGCAAAGATTTGTTCTCCACTGGATTTTTAAGCAATACAGACTATGAACGAATGAGCGGCACATCCATGGCCACTCCTCAGGTGTCTGGTTCTTTGTTCTTATTGCAACAACTCTACCTACAATTGAATAAAAAATTCATGTGGGCCTCTACTTTACGAGGTTTAGTAACACATACGGCATTTGATGTAGGACAATCTGGTCCAGATTATACCAGTGGATGGGGATTGTTGGATATGGAGAAAGCGGGAAAAATGCTTCAAAACAAAGACAAATCCTATATAATCTCCGAAGAGACCCTCGCCAACGGCGCTACTAGAAAAATGGATTTAATTGCTTCTGGGAAAGGCCAGCTTCACGTAAGCATTGCCTGGACAGACCCGGCCTATGAAGGTAGTAATGGAAAAGTGTTACCCATTATCCCTTCAAGTCTTAACTCTCGAATTCCCATGTTAATGAATGACTTGGATATTCGTTTACAGGCAGAAGATGGCCAATTATTGCCTTTTATATTAGATCCAGATAATCCCACCAAAGCTGCAGTGGCCGGTGATAATATCCGAGATAATATTGAGCAGATTTTGGTCAATAATGTGGTGCCTGGTAAGACTTATAGTTTAACTGTGTCGCATAAAGGCACATTGAAAAACACCAAGCAAGATTATGCCCTATTAATTTCAGGAATGGGTGGCAAAGCCTATTGTGCTATCACGGTCCAAAACAAAAGCAATACCTTAGAAAAATTCACCGTAGGAACTTTTAGCAACAGTGTTTCAAGCAGCCAGGATTTTACACAAAATGCAATTCCTGTTGAAATTGGATCAAAAATTCCCATTGAATTAAAATACAGTACTTCTCAATCCAAGCAAACTAAGGTTTTTGTGGATTGGAACCAAGATGGAGACTTTGATGATATTGGAGAAATGATTTTGGATAGTGGTATACTTACGGCAACTTCATTTTCAGGCAATGCCACAAATTTCCCGGCCACTGAAACTGGCCAATATTATCGTATGAGAGTAGTTACTGAATTAGGCAACAACTCTACTCTAGCGGCTTCATGTGGAAACATTAGTAGCGGAGAAAGCGAAGAATATGTCATTCTAACTGCCAATGCTTCCAATGACATCAGTGCATTAGCCATTACCTCACCCACAGGTAGTTTTTGTGCTTCTTCCTCTAGCAGTAGCCTAAGTATTGTTATCAAAAACCAAGGCCTGAAAGATCAAATGAATGTTCCTTATGAATTAAAAATTCTACAAAATGGAATTCAAGTAGGCATATTTTCAGGGACAATTACCGAAATTATATCTGGTAAAGACGTGGAGGAAACCATTAGTGGAAACTTCAATTTACAGGCAGGACAAACTTATTCTTTTGAATTAAATACTTTATTAGCTACGGATCAAAATACGGCAAATAACACGTATACGGTCAATAAAACCATAGAAAATCCTAATGCACCTGTTGTGAGTGGAATCCAATGTGCAGGATTAACCGAATTGACATTGTCAGCCACTTCTGGGACACCGCTTTGGTATAACAGTGACAATTCTTTAATAGGTTCAGGATTAAGCATCAAGGTGCCTGGTAACAGTAAATATACTGCTGCCTATAATGATTTCAGTGGAGGAATTGGTCCTAAAACAAAATCAGAATTTGGAGGAGGTACCTATTATACCACATTTGGGCCGACCGTTATTGTTGAAGCTAAAGTGCCCATTATCTTTGAAAGTGCCCGCATTTATGTAGGAACCCCTGGTAGAATCACCTTTGAAGTCATCCATAAAGAAACTGGAAATGTTGTCTCTAGCATTACCAAATCAGTTAAAGCTTCTAGGACGATTAGCAGTGGCGGAAGTACAGGGCAGCTGGTAGATGATAAAAAAGACGAGGGAGTCCTTGTTACTCTTAATTTACAAATTCCAAATGCTGGGACCTATTACCTAAGTCAAACCTGCTTAGATGGGGCCTCCATTTATCGCAGTAACCGCAGTAAGTCAGACACCGTAGATGCGCCAGCCAATATCGGATTCCCCTATGCGATTCCCAATATCTTAACTATTCCAGGTGCCTTATTTAATAATGGCATCATTACGTCTGGTTATTACTATTTCTATGACATGAAATTCAAATCGCTCGGCTGTCCAAGCCCAAGGGCCAATGTGGTCGTTAGTGTCAAAGATGCCCCTATAGCTTCAATTAGTCCATTTGGTGACCTGACCGTTTGTCAAGGTGCTAATGTTACTATTCAAGGAAAGGCTTCAGACAACACCCTGATTCAATGGTATTTAAATGGAAAAGCGATAACAGGTGCGACAAGTTTAACCTATAAAGCTACCACAAAAGGGAAATTTGACATGGTAGCAAGTTATGGAGGATCTTGCCCTGTCACCACTCAGGCCTTAACCATTAATATTGGCACAGTACCTACTCCTGCAGTCACTTATAATACAGGTATTTTACAAGCTCCTACCAATGCCAGTGTCTATCAGTGGTATTATGGCATTACAGCGATAACCGGAGCCAGTCAAGCTAGCTATATTCCAGTTCAATCAGGGGCATATCAAGTACAAGTAACGGATATTAATGGTTGTTTAGCGGTTTCTGATTATATCAACGTGGTCATATTAGCCACTAAAAAGGAGAGCCCTTATCAACAATTAACGCTTTTCCCTAATCCGACGAAAGAATATATCCAACTAGGCTTGCCTGATCAACCAATACCTGATGAATACCATATTGAGATTTGGGATTTACAGGGCAAAAAAGTTCTGGAAAAAATCATTAGTTCTTCTGTTATTTCAGACAATAGTTTTAGCCTTGATGTTAGAAGTTTACCTTCCGGATCATATTTATTGAGAATGGCGGATTACCCTACTCAATCTCCCGTAAAATTCATGAAATATTAGGGCTTGATTCGAACGACTGTTCGACCAATGTGATTACCTTCTCGAATTTTAGTCAAAAAAGCAGGGGCTTCTTTCAATGTAATCGTACGGGAAATAGCTTCCAATGGGATATTCCAGTCATTGGCTAATTTATCCCAAATTTCTTGTTTCTTTTCCAAAGGAGAATCTGCCGAATAGATGCCTAGTAAATTGGCTCCTCGTAATATAAATGGATATATCTGCATAGGTAATTCGACACTTGATGCCATGCCGCATGCAGAAACTGCACCACCAAAATGTAAACTTTTGATAATCTTACTAAGGACTTCTCCTCCAACAACATCAATTGCACCTGCAAATTGCATGGGATAAAGTGCGCGAGGTTTTTCGGATAAAAATTCCTCCCGATCGATAATTCGATCTACTCCCATTTGCTTCAAAAACTCATATTGGTCCATTTTGCCTGTAATAGCCGCCACTTGAAAACCAAGGTGTTTCAGCAATAAAATGGAAATTAATCCTAGCCCGCCTGTTGCACCTGTTACCCCTATTTCACCCTGATTAGGTCGAACTCCATGATGCCAAAGAGCAGCAAGAGCCATGCCAGCTGTTAAACCAGCCGTGCCCCATTGCATGGCTTTGAGAGCAGACATTCCATGAGGTAAGGGTATTATCCAGTTGGCAGGCACAGCTATATATTCGGCTAAACCTCCATGGGTATTCATGCCTAAATCAAATCCCGTAACAATCACTTCTTGTCCAGGAGCATACGTTTGGCTTGGATCTTGAATCACTTTCCCTACGGCATCAATACCAGGAATATGGGGAAAATCTCGAGTGATTCCTTTGTGTCCATTTGCCGATAGCGCATCCTTGTAATTGAGCGATGAATAGCTAACTTGGATAAGTACTCTATCCGATCGAAGGGTATGAAAAGGAATAGCCTGAAGGCTTGTTTCAAAATGCCCATCAGGCATTTCGGAAGTCCATAATGCATTAAAAAAATCCATGGGGCCTATTTTTTCACCCAGACGAAAATCATACGGGTAGAGTTCTTTTCATCAAAAGAACCTAATTTATAATCTCCAAGCAAATCCACCAAATGTAATCCGGCTTTGGCAGCATAGGCTATAAAATCATTTTTGGATATCAACTCCACCCGCTCCTCAAAATGATAAGCCTCCCCTTGATCTTCAAAATCGATGGATTTAAATAAATATCCCTCAGATTCCCAACGTCTAATCTGAAAATGAATACCTCCTCTGACCAAGCTTTCCTCTTCTATCAAATGGGCAATGACGTAGCTTGGATTGAAAAAATCCAAGACAAAAACCCCTTGAGTTTTCAGAACATCACTCAGTACCTTGAATGCTTGTTGATTCTCTTCTTGTGAATCAAAATACCCAAAGCTGGTAAAGAAATTAAAGATGGCATCATACTGCCATGTGGGTGGCAAGGCATTCCTTAGATCATGAACAAAAAATGAAAGGTTGTCGGTAGCAAATGCTTGAGCTTGCTCAATATTGGAAGGTGATAGATCAAACGCTTTAACATCTAATCCTAAATCATGCAGTGTAATGGCATGTCTGCCTTTTCCACAAGCAACATCCAGTACTTGGGCGCCTGGTTGAAGCTTTAATTTTGTTTGTAGCGAGCTAATAAATGCCGCAGCCTCCACCTCATCTCGTTGGGCATATAAAATATGGTAATAAGGGGAATCAAACCAGGTACTAAACCACTCTTTCACGTGCATCCTTCCTATTTCCTCGATTTAGGGTTTTGTAAAAAATCTTGATAGGCTAATTGAATCCCATCAGCTAACTCTACTTCATGTTTCCAGCCTAAGTCATGCAATTTGGATACATCCATGAGTTTTCTAGGAGTACCATCCGGCCTAGAGGTATCCCAGTGAATTGTTCCTTGATAGCCCGTGATTTTTTTAACCATCTCCGCTAATTCCAAAATACTGACATCTTCACCGGTACCTATATTAATAAATTCCGATTGATTGTAATTTTCCATTAAATACAAACAAGCCTTGGCCAGGTCATCTGCGTATAAAAACTCTCTTTTGGGTGAACCTGTACCCCAGAGTGTAATGGAACTATCCCCCCGTTCTTTCGCCTCATGAAACTTCCGAATCATGGCGGGTAAAACATGTGAATTCTCTAACTCATAATTATCATTCATGCCATATAAATTGGTAGGCATAACGGAAATAAACTGACATCCATATTGAGCTCGATAAGCTTCACACATTTTAATTCCGGCAATTTTAGCAATGGCATAGGGTTCATTAGTAGGCTCTAAAAAACCACTCAATAAGTAGGATTCTTTCAAAGGCTGTGGGGCCATTTTAGGATAAATACAAGAAGAACCCAAAAACATTAATTTTTTAACCTTTTGAACAAAAGAAGCGTGAATGACGTGATTTTGGATGGCTAGGTTTTCATATAAAAAATCAGCACGATAGGTATTGTTAGCAACAATTCCTCCTACTTTGGCAGCAGCCAAAAAAACATAATCAGGTTTTTCTTGAGCAAAAAAAGCATCCACGGCCGCTTGATTCCGCAAATCTAACTCGGCAGAAGTACGCAGAATCAAATTCGTATATCCTTGTAAAATTAGTTGACGAACGATGGACGAACCCACCATGCCTCGATGCCCGGCAACATATATTTTAGCTACTTTTTCCAATTCATTCAATATTTAAATAATACAAGCTGCATAAGAGTGCAAAAATACATAAAAGCAGGTTCTAATTATTTAAATTCTTAATTTGCGAAATAATTTTGCAGTGCTATCGTTCCATTTCACATGATTAAATCTTACCTACTTCTAGGCGTGAGTGTATTATTACTTGGATTTTTTCCAAGTTGGGCACAAAATAGTGCCTTGCAAACAAGTAAAAAGCCTGCCATCGATAGTAGCCAAAGCAATAAAAGTACGGTGCAAAGTATTTCCGATTTGGTGGGTAAAACCAAAGATGAGAGTGCCAATTGGAAAAAAGAAAGTAAGGCCATTTTATCTGAATTGGGGATACAAAACATAGGTTCGAAATCAAAAAATAGCCAGAAAAAGAAAAAAGTTGAGATTAAAGATGAATACCTTGGCGTCAAAACCGAACGCCGAATAGGAACTTACGGTAGTGGCAATAGAGCTACGGTGGAAGAGTTAAATGTAGTAAAATACGTAGAAGATGAAGCTGTAAGTCCTTATAGCCAGGAAATATGGTGGTATGATCCTGCTCAATCCAGGGTGGTTAATTCCCCGATCAAAGACAGTAAAAATGCCCAAATTTGTCATGGTCCATACCGAAAATTTATCCATGAAAATTTAGTGGAAGAAGGGGATTTTTATATGGGAGTGAAAGATGGTCGCTGGGAAAATTACGGTCAAGAGTTTGAGCTAGAGAATAAACAATATTACAAGAAAGGCTTTCCGGCTGAATCCATCATTTCCTATTATGATAAAGAACAAAAAAAGATAAAAGAAGTTATCCCTAAAGTATATGGCAAAATAGCTGGGCAATTTTTGTCTTTTTATCCCAATGGCCTCCTCAAGGAAGAGGGGAAATTAGATGATAGTGTCAAGGTAGGTCGCTGGAGAGAATATCATGAAAAAGGAAGTGGCGGAAGATTAAAAAAAGAATGGCGCTATGGAAAGGATAAATTTGATAACTTTGTGCCAGTTCTAGTGCAAGAGAGAGATAATCAAGCTAAAATTATCTTTCAAAGTACCCAGAAATTTGACTAATGAAACAGCTAGGTTTTACTTTATTGGCCTTTGCCTTCTTGATGGTAGCTACGGTTTACTCGCAGCTTAATTCCATTACGGCAGTGTCCACTATACCTGTTTCAAAAACAACCATTAAAACAGACAATTTAGAATCAAAAATGTTCATGGCCCCATGGGTTGAGCTTTGCGAAGAAGAGGAAGAAGAAGAGGAAGGTGACTCGCAGCATGGCTTATCCATTTTCTCCAAACACGAAGATTCAAAATTCACATTTTACTCAGAATCCATTCAGGATCCCCATGTTTTTCAACCATTTAGGTTGACCCATCCTCATTTACAAAGCTTTTCCCCTCCTCCAGATATGCGTGGTTAATCTCCATTTTTATTTATTGTAGATTTTAATCAAACCACACGTATATGTCATTCAAAAATTATCTTCAATCCTTCGCAGAAGGGGATTGGAAATCAGGAATTGCGGTCTTTCTGGTCGCTCTACCACTATGCCTAGGTATTGCTTTGGCCTCTGGGGCACCTTTACTTGCCGGATTAATTGCTGGTATCATTGGTGGAACCATCGTTTCATGGGTCTCCGGTTCTCAATTATCTGTCAGTGGACCAGCTGCAGGTCTAACCATCATTGTGGCTAATGCCATTGTAGATATTGGCTCTTTTGCTGGTTTTTTAGTCGTTATTATTTTAGCAGGTATCATCCAAATGGTATTAGGGCTGGCCAAAATGGGCAAATTGGGGAGTTTTTTCCCTTCATCTGTCATCCGTGGGATGCTTGTGGCCATTGGTATTGTCATCATTTTAAAACAGATTCCCCATGCCATTGGAGATGATTTAGACTTCATTGGGGAGTTTGAGTTTAACCAAAGTGCTGATGGACAAAATACCTTTAGTGAATTAGTAGGTTCGCTTTTATCCATCAATCCTGGGGCATTGATTATTGCTCTTGGTGGATTAATTTTATTGTTTTCATGGACACCCCTTAGTAAAAAAATACCCTTACTCAGCCAAATGCCTGCTTCCTTATTTGTGGTTATCTTAGGTGTTCTCATCAATAGCGCCTATACCGTTTGGATGCCAGATTGGTATTTAGGTAATTCCAAAGAACACATGGTGGGCTTACCTCTTTTTTCTAATCTTGCCGAAATTGGACAAGCCATGGTTTTCCCGGATTGGGAATTTCTAAGCAACCCTAAAGTGTATAGCCTAGCCATTACATTAGCATTAGTTGCCAGCTTAGAATCTCTATTATCATTAGAAGCCACTGACTCCCTAGATCCTGCCAAAAGAATTTCTTCTGCTGATCGGGAACTTTTAGCTCAGGGGATGGGAAACATCTTTTCTGGCTTTTTAGGAGGTTTACCTATTACATCCGTGATTGTTCGTTCTTCGACCAATGTCTACGCCGGAGGAAAGAGTAAAATGTCAGGTTTCTTTCATGGAATTCTCTTGTTATTGGCGGTTTTACTATTGCCTCAATATTTGAATGAAATCCCTTTGGCTTGCTTAGCCAGCATATTACTTTACACGGGATATAAACTAGCCCATCCTAGCCAGTTCCAAAAAGTCATTTCTGAGGGTTGGAAACAATGGATACCATTTTTAATAACCATTATCGTGGTCGTATTGGTCGACTTACTATGGGGCATTTTTATTGGAACAATCGTGGGCATTGGTTTTGTCATTGTAACCAATTATTCCTCCGTATTTTCGGTTTTTACTAGTCAAAATGAAATTTTGATTAAATTCCAAAAAGACGTAACCTTTTTACATAAAATGGCTTTGAAAGAAACTTTCCGAAAGATTCCATCGGGCTCTGAGGTGTACATAGACACCACAAAAGTTCATTTCATGGACCATGATATTAAATTACTCATTCAAGAATTTATCAATACAGCACACGAAAGAGGCATAGAGGCCGAAATCAAAAGAAAATAAACATGAAAGAATATAAAAAACTCCTATTAAGTAATAAAGCTTGGGCCTCTGAAAGATTGGCCGTTGATGAACATTATTTTGACAACCTCTCCAAAGACCAAAAACCCCTTTTTCTTTGGATTGGCTGTGCGGACAGTCGGGTTCCTGCCGAGGAAATCACCCATGCTAACCCTGGCGACATATTTGTCCATAGAAATGTGGCCAATATGGTGGTACATACCGACATGAATTTGCTTTCTGTGTTACAATATGCCGTGGAGGTATTACAAGTAAAACATGTGATTGTATGCGGGCATTATAATTGCGGGGGTGTACGTGCAGCTATGACCAATAAAGATTATGGTCTAATCAATAAATGGCTTAGAAACATCAAGGAAGTTTATGAAAAGAATTTCACTGAAATTCAGGAACTCCCTAGCGAAAAAGAGCAGTTTGATCGATTAGTTGAATTGAACGTAAAAGAACAAGTGCTCAACTTAGCGAAAACGACGATTGTACAGAAAGCTTGGAAAAAATTCGAATACCCATACCTTCACGGCTGGGTATTCGATATGCATCATGGTGAGATTAAAGAAATCTTGAACATTAATCCAAATGAATGGCAAAGTTCAGTGTTCTCTTACAATTTCGACGAAGAATTATAAATCCGTCTTAATTTTTAGTTCCCTTAATTGTGCAGGGGCAAGGGGTGATGGTGAGTCTATCATCACATCCCTACCTGCATTATTTTTAGGGAATGCGATGTAATCTCGAATCGATTCAGAACCTCCAAACAAAGAGCATAAGCGGTCAAATCCAAAGGCTAATCCGCCATGAGGAGGGGCACCATACTCAAATGCATCTAATAAAAAGCCAAATTGCGCTTTAGCTTCTTCTTCTGTAAATCCAAGAACCTCAAACATCGTTGATTGAAGCTCTTTTTGAAAGATACGAATAGATCCTCCACCTACTTCTACTCCATTCACCACTAAATCATAGGCATTAGCTCTTACTTTGCCCAAATCACCTGCCAACATCAATGAAATATCCTCTGGCTTAGGGCTTGTAAATGGATGGTGCATCGCAAACCAGCGATTTTCTTCTTCACTATATTCCAATAAAGGAAAATCAACCACCCAATGTACCTTATAATTATTTGGATCACGCAATCCCATACGAGTCCCCATTTCTAACCTCAACTCATTCAATTGCTTTCGCACCTTATCCCCTTCTCCACTTAAAATCAACATCAAATCTCCAGGCTCCGATTGAAAGGCCGCAGACCATTTCTTCAAATCCTCTTCTCCATAAAATTTATCTACGGATGATTTCAATCCATCTGCTTGATGACGAACATAAATTAATCCTTTTGCACCAATCTGGGGGCGACGAACAAAATCCGTTAACTCATCTACTTGCTTGCGCGTATATTCAGCCGCACCTTTCACACAAATACCAACCACATGCGATGCCGAATCAAATACTTGGAAATCTTTACCCGATGTCAGGTCATTTTCTTCCCCTTTCAATTCCACAAAATGCATATCAAAACGGATATCTGGTTTATCAGAACCATAATATTTCATTGCATGGGCATAGGTCATCCGAGATACTTCTCCGATATCCAATCCTTTCACTTGTAAAAACAAATGACGGATCAAACCTTCAAACATGTTTAAAATATCTTCTTGCTCCACGAAAGACATCTCGCAGTCGATTTGCGTAAATTCAGGCTGTCTATCAGCTCGCAAATCCTCATCCCGAAAACACTTCACTAATTGATAATAACGGTCAAAACCCGAAACCATCAAGAGTTGCTTAAATGTTTGTGGAGACTGTGGTAAAGCATAAAATTCACCTGGGTTCATACGTGAAGGCACAACGAAATCACGTGCTCCTTCTGGGGTAGATTTAATCAAAACAGGCGTTTCCACTTCAATGAAATCCGCGTCATCCAAATAACGACGAACTTCTTTGGCAACCGTATGGCGTAAACGCAAACTTTCACGAATAGGAGCACGGCGAAGGTCCAAGTAACGGTATTTCATACGTATATCCTCCCCACCATCTGTCTCATCTTCAATCAAAAATGGAGGCAATTTAGCTGGATTAAGGACTTTTATCTGACTCACCTTAATCTCTATATCCCCAGTGGCTAACTTATCATTTTTGGCTAATCTCTCCACCACGACACCTTTGGCCTCCACAACAAACTCTCTACCTAAATTACGAGCCATGGCTAAAGCTTCTGTACTTGATTTACCTTCCTCTAACATCAGCTGCGTGATACCATAGCGATCACGTAAATCAACCCAAATCATTCCCCCTTTATCCCTTGTTCGCTGTATCCAACCACATAAGGTAACTTCTTGCCCAACATGATCCAATCGTAATTCGCCATTCGTATGAGTGCGTAGCATAGTTTATTCTCAGATTAAAAAAATTTGTGCAAAATTACGGAAAATATCCGTTTTAAACATTTTGTCCTTTTAATAAGTTAGGCCATTTGCAGAAATATAATGACTATGAAACAAGCTGGGGTTGTAGGATCGGGGGTTGGGGGGTTGGCTTTTGCTATTCGCATGGCTTGTTTAGGTCATCAAGTCCAAGTATTTGAGGCTAACTCCTTTCCTGGCGGGAAGTTGTCTGAATTCCAAATCAAAGGCTTTCGGTTTGATGCGGGCCCTTCTTTATTTACCCTTCCGCATCTGGTGGATGAATTATTCACCTTAGCCAATAAAGACCCAAGAGACTATTTTAACTATAGTCGATTACCTGAAGTTTGCCGCTATTTTTGGGAAGACCATACCCGCCTTTGTACCCTGGAAAACCCCGCAGATACAGCCCATGAAATCGCCAAAAATTTGGGTGAAAACGAGAAAAACGTACATGATTTCATTTTAGGTTTACAAGAAAAATACCAAATCATTTCCGAACTTTTCCTCGAAAATTCCTTACATCAAGCTAGTACCTGGCTCAGTAAAAAGGCCTGGAAAGGGTATTGGAACATTCCTCGTTTAGGCATGTTTTCCACCATGCACCAATTGCACAAAAACCGCTTTAAAAACCCTAAAACGGTTCAATTATTCGACCGATATGCCACGTATAATGGTTCAGACCCTTACCAAACACCTGCAACTTTATCCATCATTCCTCATTTAGAATATAATATAGGAGCCTTTTTCCCTCAAGGAGGCATGATTTCCATTACCCAATCCTTGTACCAACTTGCCCAAGATCTAGGTGTACAATTTCATTTCAATGAAAAGGTCAATCGGATACTTTGTGAAAATAATCAAGCGGTGGGTTTAGAAACGGCTAAAGGAAAATATCCATTTGACATTCTGGCAAGTAACATGGATATAAGGCCCTCTTATCAACAATTACTCCCAGATCAAATTCAACCCCAAAGGCTTCTTCAACAAGAAAAATCGAGTTCTGGCATTATTTTTTATTGGGGGATGAACAAACAATGGGATGAATTAGGCGTCCATAATATCTTCTTTTCTGAGCAATATCAAGAAGAATTCAAAGCGCTATTTGCCGACAAAACCTTGTTGGATGACCCTACGGTATACCTTCATATTTCCAGCAAAATAGCTCCTGTGGATGCCCCTCCAGGTGGAGAAAATTGGTTTATTTTAATCAATGCCCCTGCCAACCAAGGGCAAAACTGGGATGAATTAGTGCAACTAACCCGAGAAAGAGTGATTCAAAAAATCAGCCGGGCTTTGGGAGAAGACATCAGCTTGTGCCTAGTAGCGGAAGACTATTTAGATCCAAGAAGGATTGAAGAGCGCACATCTTCTTCGGGTGGAGCACTCTACGGAAATGCTTCCAATAATCGATTTGCCGCATTTTTACGGCATCCCAATTACCGTAGTGCCATTAAAAACTTGTATTGGATTGGAGGAAGTGTGCATCCAGGAGGAGGAATTCCCCTTTGCTTGTCATCTGCCAAAATTGCTTCCAAGCTTTTTCAAGAAAATGCGTAATTTCGCAGAAAATATGAAATATCATGATTCAAAGACCCCAATCTATTTTTTTACTTATTGTCATTATTGCTGAGATCTTAGTGGTAGCTGGCTGGCCATTATGGACCAAAACTGGCATGTCAGGTGAAACTGCACACGTATTTATTTCTGAATGGACTTCTCAAATACAAGGAAAAACGCAAATAGAAGCGAATTACATTCCACTGATATTACTTTTGATTTCAGTTGCCTTAACAGCCTTCATATTGTTCCAATTTAAGAACAGAATGCGCCAAATGGCCTTGGGATTAGTCAATTCCATGTTAATTGCAGCCACCATGGGATATAGTTTTTATACCATTTATAAAAAAACGATTCCCCTATTTAATCCAGAAATGCAAGGCGCCTATGACTTAGGGTTTTATGCCTTAATCGTGGCATTATTAGCCAATATGATTGCGAATCGCTTGATCCGGAAAGATGAAATGCTGGTACAATCGTCGAATCGTATGCGGTAATATTACACGATTCCTTCCCGTAAAAGGTCGTGGAGATGTATAAATCCCACGGCCTTTTCATTTTCGAGAACGACCAATTGCGTGATATTTTTTGCTTGCATTAAGGCTAAAGCCTCGGTGGCAAAGGCTTCAGATGATATCGTTTTAGGTTGGGTATTCATCATGTGAACAATCTGAATATTTGCCCAATCTTGTTGTTTTTCTAGCATTCGACGAACATCTCCATCCGTAATAATTCCCAATAATTCCTCTTTTTCATTCATTACGGTGGTCGCTCCTAATCGCTTGGAACTAATTTCATGAATAGCCTCCTGAATAGTGGCTTGAGGTAAAATTCGAGGAAAATCATGCTGGGGATATATATCCTCCACTTTTAAATACAAGCGCTTACCCAAAGCTCCGCCAGGATGATATTTGGCAAAATCTTGGGAGGTGAAACCCTTACATTCCAACAGACATACGGCCAAGGCATCTCCTAAGGCTAGAGCTACGGTGGTGGAAGTGGTAGGAGCTAAATTCAACAAATCCGCTTCTGAATCAGCCTGAGCATGAAGAACAAAGTCGGATTGCTGCGCTAAATAGGATTGTTTATTGGAAACCATCGCAATCAAAGAAACCCCCAATCGTTTGATTAATGGCACTAAAACTTTGATTTCTGGTGTATCTCCTGACTTGGATATACAAATCACCGAATCTCCACGTTGTATCATTCCCAAATCCCCGTGGATGGCATCTGCTGCGTGCATGAACAATGCAGGACTTCCTGTGGAATTAAGGGTAGCCACAATTTTCTGAGCAATTAAAGCTGATTTACCTATTCCAGTAAAGACTATTCTCCCTGGATTAGCCAATAAATGTTCCACACAAGCTTCAAATTCAGAATTTATAGCAGCGCTAACTTGTAAAATAGCTTCTGCTTCTTGGGTTAAAACTTTTTTTGCTGTGGATTGAATATTTTTGTTTAATTTCAATTTTAGTAGAATTTGAGTACACAAAGTTAATTAACTATGTACGAATAATTCTTCTACATTGTGAAACATACCAGTAGTTCCTAAAATTATGCCCATTCAAATTTCCAACGAAACGTTAAAGGAGCATCTCAAAAAGACCTTTGGATTTAGCCAATTTCGTGGAGAACAGGAAGCTATCATCCAAAATACGCTTCAAGGGAATAATAGCTTTGTACTCATGCCTACTGGAGCAGGCAAGTCCCTTTGCTACCAACTTCCGGCTATTGTGATGCCAGGTACAGCCATTGTTATTTCTCCTTTAATCGCCTTGATGAAAAACCAAGTTGATCAAATGGTCGCTTTTGGTGTCAATGCTCAATTTTTAAACTCTTCTCTGACCCGTGCCGAAATGAATCGGGTAAAAAATGAAGTTTTAAGTGGCGAAGTAAAGCTATTGTACATTGCTCCTGAATCTTTGAATAAGCAGGAGAACCTCAACTTTTTACAACAAGCCAACATCTCCTTTGTAGCCATTGATGAAGCACATTGTATTTCAGAATGGGGACATGATTTCCGCCCTGAATATAGAAAAATTCGTGCCATCATTGAGTCAGTTGATGAGAAATTACCCATCATTGCTTTGACGGCTACCGCTACTCCAAAAGTGCAATTGGATATTCAAAAGACGTTGAATTTAGAGGATGCCCAGGTCTTTAAAACTTCATTTAACCGGAAAAATCTCTACTACGAAATTCGCTCCAAAAAGGATATTGACAAACAACTTATTCGTTATATCAAAAGCCATTCTGGTAAGGCTGGTATTATTTACTGCTTAAGTAGAAAACGGGTAGAAGAAATTGCTGATTTATTACACGTCAACGGCATTAAGGCCCTACCATACCATGCTGGCTTAGATCCTGCCATCCGAATGGCTAACCAAGAATCTTTCCTGAATGAAGAGGTGGAAGTGATGGTAGCGACCATCGCCTTTGGCATGGGGATTGATAAACCCGACGTTCGTTTTGTCATACATTATGATGCCCCTAAATCCCTAGAAGGTTATTATCAGGAAACAGGGAGGGCTGGTAGAGATGGATTGGATGGAACCTGTATCTTATTTTATACTTACGATGATATATTAAAACTAGATAAGTTCAATAAGGATAAAGCCGTATCTGAAAAAGAGAATGCCAAATTATTATTGGCCGAGATGGTGTATTATGCCAATTTAGGAGTCTGTCGTAGAAAGCAATTACTCAATTATTTTGGGGAATATATGGCGGAAAATTGTGGCTTTTGCGACAACTGCCTACATCCCACACCGACTTTCAAAGCAGAACGAGAAGTCGTTTTAGTTTTACAAGCTATCCAAGAAACAGAAGAGAAATTTGATGCAGAACACATTGCTGATGTGTTGGAAGGCAAAGTAAATCAATATGTTCAAAGTTACGATCACGATAAATTGCCTGTCTTTGGTGCTGGGAAAACTGTTTCATGGAATGCGCAAGCGGCAGAGGACGACGATGATGACGAGGACAATGATGATGAAGACGAGGACAATCCAACACCTAAAAAACCTAAGCTCAAAAAGAAGTCTCAGAAGGAGCATCATGCAGACGATGAGAAGTCGCCATGGATTTCATTCATCAAACAAATTACCATTCACGGTTATTTAGTTAAGGATATTGAAAACTATGGTGTCTTAAAATTAAGCGAAAAAGGACTCAACTTCATTCAAGATTCATATCCCGTTACTTTCTCCAGAGATCATGATTATGAGAAAGAAGCGGAGCCCGATGAAAACGACGAAATGAATGCTGGAGTAGGTGCAAAAGCCTATGACGATGCGTTATTTGAATTATTAAAAAACCTTCGCAAGAAATTAGCCAAGGAGAAAAATCTTCCTCCTTATGTAATTTTCCAAGATCCATCTTTAGAAGAGATGGCCACTACGTATCCAAGTACCCAAGAAGAAATGGCCCAAATCAATGGGGTAGGCATGGGGAAAGTGATCAAATTTGGTAAACCTTTCTTGGATGTTATCAATCGCTACGTTGATGAAAATGAAATTGAAACGGCCCGTGAGGTAGTAGTAAAGTCAACGGTTAATAAGTCCAAAATCAAGATTTACATCATCCAGCAAGTAGACCGTAAAATTGATTTAGATGACATTGCTTATCAAAAAGAGTTAAGCATGGCTGAACTAATTGAAGAGATTGAAGCCATTTGTTATTCAGGGACTAAACTGAATTTAGATTATTACATCAATCAAGTCATTGAACCTGACAAGCAAGAAGAAATTTTTGATTACTTCTTGAGTTCAGATACCGATAATATTACGGAAGCCTTAGACAATTGCAATATAGACGACGTAAGTGAAGAAGAGTTGCGATTAATGCGCATTAAATTTTTAAGTGAACTAGCCAATTAACACATATTATGAATGTATTACTTTTGGGATCCGGAGGACGAGAACATGCATTTGCCTGGAAGATATCCCAAAGTCCATTATTAAGTCAATTATACGTAGCTCCTGGAAATCCGGGAACAGCCCAATTAGGTATTAATTTACCCTTTGGTTATTCTGATTTCTCGGCCATCGTGGAGGCCATTAGAACCCATCATATTGAATTAGTGATTGTTGGCCCAGAAGAACCTTTAGTCAAAGGAGTTCGTGATTTTATCGAATCACAAGATGATTTACAACATGTTGGTATCGTAGGACCTGGTGCCCTAGGAGCTCAATTAGAGGGTAGTAAAGATTTTTCTAAAAACTTCATGCACGCACATGGCGTTCCTACCGCTGCCTCCAAAACATTTACAAAAGATAATGGAGAAGAGGGTCTAGCCTATTTGGCTACACAGTCTCTGCCCATCGTTTTAAAGGCAGATGGACTTGCGGCTGGTAAGGGAGTGATCATTGCACAAAGCCATGCAGAAGCTGAAAAAGCTTTCAAAGAAATGATTTATGATGCCAAATTTGGCGAAGCCAGTTCAAAGGTAGTCGTTGAGCAATTTCTACGTGGAATCGAGCTTTCCGTTTTTGTTTTGACAGACGGCGAAAACTATGTGGTTTTACCAGAAGCCAAAGATTATAAACGTATTGGCGAAAACGACGAGGGCTTAAATACAGGGGGTATGGGGGCCGTTTCTCCAGTACCTTTTGCTACAGAAAGATTCATGGAATTGGTCAAACAAAAAGTGATTGAACCGACCATCCAAGGACTAAAATCCGATAACATCCCTTATCAGGGTTTCATCTTCATTGGTTTAATGAACCACGAGGGAGAACCTTACGTGATTGAATACAATGCCCGCATGGGAGATCCCGAAACAGAGGTGGTATTGCCAAGAATCGAATCAGATTTCTTATCTTTGCTTCTTGCGGCGGCTCAAGGGAAATTAAAAACCGAAAGTTTACAGATTTCTAACCAATATGCCGTTACGACTATGGTCGTGGCAGGAGGTTATCCTGAAGATTACCGAAAAGGTGATATCATGTCAGGCATTGAAAAAGTAGAAGAAGCCCTAGTATTTCATGCTGGGACCCGTGAGCAAGACGGACAAATTGTTACCTCGGGAGGCCGAGTAATGGCCCTAACAGGCACTTCGAATACCTTGGAAAAAGCCATTCAAAAGTCTCAAAAGGCGGCTCAAACCATTCAATTTGAAGGTAAAAACTTTAGACGAGATATTGGTCTCGATGTATTACGATATAAGTCGTAATGAGACCGATTGACACATATACTTATGGCATGTAAATCGTGTTCAACTGGATCATGTGGATCCAAGGCATCAGCAGATAGTGCAGTTTCAGGCTGCCAAAGCAATGGAAGTTGTGGTACAGGCGCTTGCAACAAAATGAACGTTTTTGATTGGTTATCCGACTTGGATGTCCCTCTATTTCAGCGTTTTCATGTGGTTGAAGTAAAATTCAAAGCAGGAAGAAAAGAATATTTCCGCAATCCCAACCAATTAGCTTTACACACTGGTGACTCCGTCATGGTGGATTCTTCTTCTGGTGTACAGCTGGGCGTTGTTTCACTTCAAGGGGAGTTGGTGCGTTTACAATTATTAAAAAAAGGCATCAAAGACGATGATACGCTCAAAGATATCTTACGCATTGCTACGGATAAAGATGAAGAAAAGCATCGTAATTCCTTAGAAAGAGATTTACCCACGCTTTATCGTACCCGCCAGATCATTGGAGATTTAAAGTTGAACATGAAGCTTTCCGATGTGGAGTTCCTTTCAGATGGAACGAAGGCTGTATTTTATTATTCGTCAGATGATCGTGTAGATTTCCGAGAGTTAATCAAACTGCTGGCAACAGAATTTAAAATTCGGGTGGAAATGAAGCAGATTTCCCTGCGACAAGAAGCTGGAAGATTGGGTGGAATTGGCGTATGCGGACGAGAATTATGTTGTTCTACTTGGCTTACCGACTTCAAAAATGTCACTACCTCGGCTGCTCGATATCAAAATCTATCCTTAAATCCTGTCAAATTAAGTGGTCAGTGTGGGCGCTTAAAATGTTGTCTCAATTATGAATTGGAGACTTACATGGATGCCCTGAAAGAAATCCCGACCATCGAGGGCCGTTTAAAAACCAAGCGAGGAGATGCTATTTTGCAAAAAACTGACATCTTTAAACGCATGATGTGGTTTGGTTATGCTGGCGAAGAGTCCATTTGGATTCCCGTAACCTGTGACCGTGTTAAAGAAATCATTGACTTAAATAAAAAAGGTATCATTCCTGATTCCTTCGAAAATCTGAATCCAGACGTACCAGAGGTTGAAAAGCCTAAATTGTCTGAATTAAATTCAGACTTGGAAAGGATGGACAAAAAATATGGCAAAGGGAAACCTAGTGGTCAACGCTCTGATAATCCAAGAAGAAATAATGGAGATCAGAAAGCGCGTGGTAATTTCCAAAAAGGGAATAGGGGCCCAGGAAATAATCCCAATAAGCCACAAAACAAGCCAGAAGGCAGCTCAGATGGTCCAGAAAACAGCATTAAACCTCCTGTGGTCAATGCCCCAGAAGGCGCTGAAAATGCTGGAGAAACAACCCCAAAACCATTTAAAAAGAAATTCAAAAAGAAATTTAAACCCAGACCACCTAGAAATGGCCCTGAGACACCCACTGCCTAAATTCTTTCTGTTATTTTTTTCCTTGGGCTTTTTGATGGCTTGTCAAGGTGATCAGGTATTTGATCAAACAAGCAAAATGGGGAAACAGGGCTGGCCGCAAAAAAATCAGATTAGCTACCCTTTTGAAATCAAAGACCTGGATAAATCATATAGCTTGTACGTAGCATTACGTCAATCCAACGATTATCCCTTTAATAATTTTTATTTCATCCCCAAAGTGCTGGGAGCAGATGGGAAATTAATTAAACAAGCCTTAGCAGAAGCTATTTTATATGACCCCAAGTCAGGCAAAGCCAAAGGAGAAGGTTTAGGTGATATTTACAGCCACAAATTCTTGATTTTTAAGCAATTAAAATTCCCCAGAAAAGGAAAATATAGTTTACTACTATCGCATGACATGCGAACGGATACCCTAGCTGGTATAATTTCTGTTGGAGCCTCCTTAGTCCCTAATCCCTAATCTCATGTCCAAGATTGATGATATTGATAAACAAATCCTAGCCTTTTTACATGAAGATGCCTACATGTCCAATAAAGACATGGCTCAGCGCTTAGGCATGAGCCCCACTCCTATCCATGAACGTATTAAGCGTATGGAAAAGGATGGAGTAATTACAGGTTATAAAGCCACCATCAATCCCAATAAATTAGGTAAATCCCTCACCGTATTTTGTGATATCTCTTTAAAAGAACATGCAGCCGAATACCTCAAACAGTTTGAAGAGGATGTGATGAATTTATTGGAAGTCCAAGAATGTTACTGCGTATCTGGACATAGTGATTTCTTGCTTAAAATTGTGGTGGCAGATATGGATGAATATCGAGATTTTATCCTACATAAACTGGCGAGTATCAAGAATATTGGCAATGCGCAAAGTCACTTTGTGATGAATCAAATACAAAATGAAAGCATTTTACCTTGGTTAAATCAAGAAAAAACTAGCTAAACCTATAAATTGGGGTAGATGCGCCAATAAAATTACCTAACTTGAATAATTAACATCGTTTGAATTGACCTTATGAACAAGATTACAAAAACAATCGTCAGCCTATTAGTAATCGTTTTGATAGTAAGCATCGCCTTTTACCCCAAGGTAAAAAAGGCTTTTTTCGAGGAGAAAAAGGAAGAAGGTAAAGAGAAAAGTAAGGGTGGTCCTGGTGGTGGAAAAGGTGGCAAAACCACGGTCGTGGTCATGGTAATTAAGGCAACTCGACTAGACGATATGATCAGTTCTACAGGAAGTATTTTACCTAATGAAGAAGTTGAAATTCGTTCTGAAATTGCGGGAAGAATTAATCAGTTAAATATCAAAGAAGGTGATGTAGTCCAGAAAGGAACTATTTTATTACACATCAACGACGATGATTTGCAGGCTCGTTTAAAAAAATTAGGCTATAACAAAAAATTAGCGGAAGATAACGAAGCTCGACAAAAGGTGTTACTTCAAAAAGAGGCCATCTCTCAAAGAGAATATGATATAGCCGTGAACTCGGTTAATACCATTTCTGCGGATATCGAAGATTTGAAAGCACAAATCTTGAAAACAACATTGCGTGCTCCTTTTTCTGGAATCATTGGTTTCCGCTACGTAAGTATGGGAAGTTATATTTCTCCTACTACAAAAATTGCTACACTGACTAATACGAATCCTGCTAAAATAGAATTTTCTATTCCTGCCAAATACGCTTCTCAAATTCGCAAAGGCAATACCATTGAGTTTGTGACAGAAAATGAAACCAAAACCTATTCGGGTAAAGTATATGCCATTGATCCTAAGATTGATCCTTTGACTCGTACACTTCAAATAAGAGCATTATCCCCCAATCCAGGTGGGGTATTGGTCCCAGGAGCATTCGCTAAAGTTAATTTGATTCTGAAAACGAAAGGATCAGCTATTTTGGTTCCAACAGAAGCAGTCATTCCTGAATCCAAAGGAAGTAAAGTATTTATCGTAAAGAATGGCAAGGCCGTTTATACCAAAGTAGAATTAGGAACACGTGGAGAGAAAAACGTAGAGATTTTATCGGGACTTTCTATTGGTGACACCTTAATTACCAACGGTATCATCCAAGTTAAACCAGACGGAGAAGTGGATATAAAAGAAGTTGTTCAATAAGTCAAAAGATGCCCAGCATTTACCTAAGTACAGCCCTTTGGCAATTTAAATTCCGCAAATTAGGTTATTTATTTGCAGGTTTAAAAGCCTATATGCAGCTCTGTACTTGGGTTATTTTTCAGCGTTTATTTCAACCCTCGCAACCTCTGGTAGGAGTATTATTGGCCCAACATTTAGGCGACATTGTCGCTGCTGAGCCCATCATCCCTGCCTTACAAGCCAAATACCCTAAGGCTAAAATTGTTTGGATTATTCAAGGCCATTTTAGACCGCTTTTAGAACACCATCCGGGAATCTACCGTTTGGTCACAGAAGAAAACATGCTGCTTAGTTACTTTTTAACGAGGTGGAATCCCTTTACGCATTTTTTTAATCTTCATTTAAATGAATTGAGAAAAGACCCCTATTTCCATATTCCTTTAGAAAATGAGAAAGCAAAAGAGCTGAATATCAATATTCATAATTACTATGACCAGCACAATTTATTGGAGAATTTTTCTCAATTAGCTGGCTTGGGATTAGTTGCAGGACAGCCGACACTTTATTTACCCAATAAAAACTTCCCTCTTCCTTTCGATGGAAATTATTGGCTTATTCACCGAATTTCCAATGACCCTTGTCGAGAATGGACCGACGAAAATTGGTTGAAATTAATTCAAGCTGCCATTCAAGAATGGGATGTTAATATAGTGGAAATAGGCACGAGTCAAGGCCTCGAATTTCAACACCCTAAATTTCTTTCTTTGGTAGGTAAAACAAGCGTGGAGGATAGTTTATTCCTCATCAAATCGGCCAGTTTTTTTATTGGAATTGATTCAGGACCAACGCATTGTGCCAATGCCTTTCAAATTCCAGCATTGATTATGTTGGGAGAATTTGCCGACTTTAAAAAATACATGTCCTATTCAGGGGCATATCAACTAAGTCAAATTGCCTGCTTGGTTTATCATGAAAATGGCCCAGCAAAAGAATTAAGCTTTGAAAACGTTTGGACTAAACTCCAACACGGTATAGAAGTCAATCATATCATTCAAGAAATACCAAATCATAAATAATACTCATTATGGCCTCTCTATCTGAAATCAGTATTAACCGACCCGTATTATCCATCGTTATGTCCATCACCATTATCGTGTTTGGTATTATTGGATATACCTATTTGGGTGTTCGAGAGTTTCCTTCCGTGGACCCTCCTGTTGTAACGGTTCAAACCTCCTACACAGGAGCCAATGCGGACATTATTGAATCTCAAATTACCGAGCCCTTGGAAGAATCCATCAATGGTATTGCTGGGGTAAGAACCTTGGCAAGTTCCAGTCGAGATGGTCGTTCCAGCATCACGGTGGAATTTGATTTAGCTGTCAATATCGAAGATGCCGCCAATGACGTGCGTGACCGCGTTTCTAGAGCCATGGCTTTATTACCAAAAGATGTGGATCCCCCTGTAGTAGCGAAGGCCGATGCGGATGCCAGCCCAATCTACAATATCAATATCTTCTCCAAAACACGTGGTCTATTGGAGTTGAATGAATTAGCCACCAGAAATGTGAAGGAAAAATTCCAAACTATTCCAGGAGTAAGTTCCGTACAAATGTGGGGGGAGAAGAAATATGCCATGCGTATGCACATTGACCCTGAGCGTTTGGCCTCATTCCGTTTGACTGCCCCAGATATCGTTTCGGCTTTGAGTAAGCAAAATATTGAGTTGCCATCAGGTAGTATTGAGGGTGCAAATACGGAATTAACGGTTCGTACACAAGGTAGAATGACTACTGTGGAAGACTTTAATAACCTAATCATCAAGGAACAAGATGGGCGCTCAGTGAAGTTTTCCGATGTGGGATTTGCTGAATTATCCCCTGAAAACGACAAGACGTTCTTTAAGCGCGACATGACTCCGATGATTTCTATTGCGGTTATTCCTCAACCAGGATCCAATCAAATCGAAATCGTGGATGCCATCAATAGAAAACTCCCTCAAATTCGTCAGACTTTACCTGCTGACGTAGAGTTAAAAGAAGGATTTGATAATACTAAATATGTGCGTAAATCCTTGGTAGAGGTAGAAGAAACCATTCTTACGGCTATTCTATTGGTAACCATCATTATCTTTTTATTCTTGCGCGACTGGAGATCGACACTGATTCCATTAACAGCTATCCCTGTCAGCTTAATTGGCGTATTTTTCTTCATGTACCTGGTCGGCTTCTCGGTCAATGTCCTGACGTTATTGGGTATTGTACTTTCGATTGGACTTGTAGTGGATGATGCCATTGTGGTTTTGGAAAACATTTATTCCAAAATTGAAGATGGCATGACTCCATGGAAAGCTGCCTTAGAAGGTTCTAAGGAGATTTATTTCGCCGTTATCTCCACTACCATCACGTTAGCTGCGGTATTCCTTCCTGTTATTTTCTTACAAGGTATTACTGGTCGTTTATTCCGTGAATTTGGTATTGTGGTAGCGGGATCTGTTATCATTTCGGCTTTTGTTTCCCTGACATTAACTCCCATGCTAAGTTCCAAATTATTGAAAGGAGGACACCATAAACCGTGGTTTTACCGAGTTACTGAACCCTTCTTTATTTGGTTAACTGCAGCGTATCAGGGTTCATTGGAATCATTCTTGAAAATCCGTTGGATGGCTTGGGTTATTATGGTCTCTTTGATTGGCATCATTTATACTCTATTTAAATACGATGCTATCCCATCTGAATTAGCTCCATTAGAAGATCGTGGTGCCTTACGGATTAGTTCTACTGCGCCAGAAGGAGCCACTTTTGATTATATGTTGAATTATACCGATAAAATGGCCAAGTTTTTGATGGAAGCTATTCCTGCGAAAGAACGCTATGCCATTTATGCCATTACTTCCCCCCCTTTTGGAAACGGTGCCGCCAATACGGGTAGTTTCCGTATTTTATTAGGTGATCCAGAAAAGAGGAGAACCCAACAGGAAATTGCAGATGAACTATCTCCTAAGATCAAAAAGTTTACAGGAGCGAGATCGAACTTAATTCAAGATCCTACTCTTTCTACGGGTCGTGGTGGTGGAGGTATGCCGATTGCCTTTGTGGTTCAAGCACCAAACTTTGAAAGTTTGAAAAAAGTCATGCCTCTGTTCTTAGCTAAAGTGCGTGATAATCCTAAATTCGAAACTTCCGATGTCAATTTGAAATTCACTAAGCCTGAATTACGCATTGAAATTGATCGTGCCAAAGCTCAAAATTTAGGTATTGCCATCCAAGACATTGCACAAACCCTCCAACTAGGTCTATCAGGTCGTAGATTCGGATATTTTATCATGGATGGAAAGCAGTATCAGGTAATTGGTCAAATCGATAGACCCATGCGAAATGACGTAAGTGATTTGAAATCTCTGTACGTAAAAAATAACCGAGGTGATTTAATCCAATTAGACAACTTGGTAAAAATTACGGAACAAAGTACGCCTCCGCAGCTTTACCGATATAACCGATATGTAGCGGCCACGGTACAAGCTCAAATGGCCAAGGGAGTTACATTGGGTGAAGCCTTGACTGAGATGGACAAAATTGCTAAAGAAACGCTAGATGTTTCCTTCTCTACAGCTTACGATGGACAAAGTAAGGAATTTAAAGAATCTAGTTCTTCCTTATTATTTGCTTTTGCTTTAGCTATTTTATTGATTTACTTAATCCTTTCTGCCCAGTTTGAAAGCTTTATAGATCCATTAATTATCCTATTCACTGTGCCTCTAGCGGTAGCTGGTGCCTTATTAACCTTGTGGGATTTCAGTCAAACCTTGAATATCTTCTCTCAAATTGGTATCATCGTGCTCATCGGTTTAGTAACGAAAAATGGTATTTTGATTGTGGAATTTGCCAACCAACGAAAAGAAGCAGGATCCAATAAAATGTTAGCGGTACAAGAAGCCGCTACAGCTCGATTCCGTCCTATCTTAATGACTTCACTTTGTACCATTTTGGGTATTTTACCGATTGCACTTGCCTTAGGTTCTGGTTCTCAAAGTCGTGTGTCTATGGGTATTGCGGTAGTTGGCGGTATGTTATTTTCTACTACCTTAACCTTGTACATTATTCCAGCTATTTACAGCTACATGTCTAGTAACCTGAAGCACCAAGGAGAAAAAGAAGAAAGTCCTTCTTTGGTAGGCCATGAATAAAGAAGAGATTTGGATGCAACGTGCCCTGGATTTATCCCTTCTGGGATCAGGACGTGTTGCTCCTAATCCCTTAGTAGGTTGTGTCATTATAAAAAATGATCAAATCATCGGTGAAGGGTGGCACCAAGCTTATGGCCAAGCACATGCGGAAGTGATGGCAATCAACTCCTTAGCTAATCCAGAAGAAAGCATAGGTTCCTCCGTTTATGTAAGCTTAGAACCTTGCTCTCATGTAGGAAAAACTCCTCCTTGTGCGGATTTATTGATTAAATCAAAAGTCAAGGAAGTCATCATTTGCAACTTAGATCCTAATCCACTCGTAGCTGGCAAGGGAATAGAGAAATTAAAAGCAGCAGGAATTCAGGTAAGTCAGGGAATTTTAGAAAATAAAGGTGCCGAAATCAACCGTCAATTTTTTACTTTTCACACGAAGAAACGTCCTTACATCACCTTAAAATGGGCCGCTTCTCAAGACGGTTTTATTTCCCAAGAAGACGGTAAACCTGTTACATTTTCCAATCCAACCAGTCAGGCTTTGGTCCATCAAATGCGGACACAACACCAAGGGATATTGGTAGGAGCCAATACCATTATCCAAGACAATCCCCGCTTAAATGTCCGATTATGGCCAGGAAATAATCCCATTCGGATCGTTTTAGATCCTCATCACCGTATCCCCAAAAGCAGTCAGGTACTACAGGATGGTCAAACCACATGGATCATCACTAAAAATGGCGTAGCTGAAAATGGCGCCTGCCAATGGCTGGCCATAGGTGAAAATTTCCGCATCGAAGATATCCTACAATTAGCTTACGAAAAAGGCTTAATTTCCATCCTAGTAGAAGGTGGGGCTAAAACCTTAGAGGCATTTCTACAATCTAAATTGGTGGATGAAGTTTGGAAACAAGAGAAAAGTACCTTACTTGGAAAAGGAATAGCTGAACCAAAACATTCCCTTAACTGGAAAAAAGAAGTGCAGGTAGGTGAAGATAATGTTTGGTATCAGGCTGATTTAAGCCAACCCAAAAATCTGCAATAATAAATAGGCATTCAGGCATAAAATCACCGCACTAATCAACCAAGAAAGTGTGGTCAGCCAAGCCGGATTCACAAATTTACCCATCTTGGCTTTATCGCTAGTAAACCAGACTAAAGGGATTACCGCAAAGCTCAATTGCATGGAAAGCACTACTTGTGAAAAGACCAATAATTCACCTACTTTACTATCTCCCCAAATCCAGGTAATAAAAAATGCAGGTAAAATAGCCAACATTCGAGTAATTAAACGGCGTAACCAGGGTGCTAATTTTAAATCCATAAAACCTTCCATGACGATTTGACCGGCTAATGTACCAGTAAGTGTGGCGTTTTGACCCGAAGCCAATAAAGCGATAGCAAATAAGGCGGAGGCCCATTGGCTTCCCAAAACGGGATCAAGCAATTGATAGGCATCACGTATATCAGCCACGTGAGGCATTCCATTGATATGAAAAGCTGAAGCAGCTAAAATCAAAATACCAGCATTGATAAAAAAGGCTAGTCCTAAAGAAAGCGTTGAATCAATCGTAGCAAACTTGATCGCTTTGGTTTTGTCTGATTCCGTATGAGCAAATGCCCTTGTTTGAACGATACTCGAATGTAAATACAGATTATGAGGCATGACCGTAGCACCCAAAATACCAATGGCTACGTACAATTGACTAGAATCTTGGAAAATAGATGCTTGTGGAACAAGCCCTTTCATCACACTAGAAATATCAGGTTGAGACAACAATAGTTCATAGCCAAAACAAAGGGAAATTACTGCCAATAAAGACATAACAATGGACTCCAGCACCCTGAAGCCACGATGTTGGAAGTATAAAATTAAGAACACATCCAATATGGTAATCAGAATACCGTACAGAATTGGAATGTCAAAAAGCAGATTCAACGCAAGAGCTGAACCAATTACTTCAGCTAAATCACAAGCCACAATAGCTAATTCACAGAGTATCCAAAGAAAGATGGCTACTGGTTTTGAAAATGCTTCCCCACAAGCCTGAGCTAAATCACGGCCAGTAGAAACCCCCAATTTTAAAGCTAAATGCTGTAATACAATAGCAAAAAGACTAGAAATAAATATAACCGACAATAAAGTATAACCGAATTGTGAACCTCCCGCTAAATCAGTAGCCCAGTTTCCTGGATCCATGTACCCCACCGCCACCATAAATCCCGGACCAATGAATGCGCGTAGATTTTTCCAGAAACCCGGCCCTGAATGAATGGGGATACTTCCGTACACCTCACTTAAAGAATGAGTCTTACCTTCTGATCGCCAAGCATTTGACATGGATACATGGTTTTATTGCGAACAAATATAGATAAGAATTGCGATTAAGCAAATAAATTTTTTAGCCGAGACTAAAAAATTTATTTTGTGTTCCATTTTTCTTACTTTTATACTAGCTTAACTAAAGAAAATGGCAACATCATTTGCGGAGGAAAATTATTTAAAAATTATATATCGCTTATCCGAATCAACTTTAGAGGATATTTCTACCAATGCTGTAGCCGAATTAACTCAAACGAAAGCCGCCTCTGTCACGGATATGCTTCGAAAATTAGCAGAAAAAGGCTGGGTTAATTATCAAAAATACCAAGGGGTACGACTGACAGAAGAAGGTGAAAAAATAGCCTTGTCTGTGGTTAGAAAACATCGCTTGTGGGAAGTTTTTTTAGTAGATAAAATGGGTTTCAATTGGGATGAAGTCCATGAAATTGCGGAACAATTGGAACATATTGAATCGGAAGCACTCATCAATAAATTAGATGAGTTTCTGAATTTTCCCAAAATAGATCCTCACGGTGACCCTATTCCCAATAAAGAAGGGATACTTCCAGAACTAAGCTACGTGCATCTATCGGATTTAAAGGAAAACAAAGCTTGTGTATTGATGGGGGTCGCCAAGGATTCCGCCGTTTTTCTTCAATTGCTAACTCGACTAAATTTAAGCTTGGGAGCAAAACTCATGGTGAAAGAAATCAACCCATTTGATCGTTCCATTTCCGTGTCCATCAATGACTCGGAATCTATATTCATTAGCCATGAAGTGGCTAAAAATATTTTGATAAAATTAGGCTAGTTTGAGTTGGCGAAAAGCTTAACTCAACAAATCCAATACCTCGTCTTCACTCAGGTTTCTTAATATGCTTTCATCTGAAGTGACCAAATCATTGGCTAAATCCAATTTCCTTTGTTGCAAAGCTAAAATCTTCTCCTCCACCGTCTGTTTAGAAATAAACTTATAGGTAAATACGGTCTTGACCTGTCCAATTCGGTGAGCTCGGTCAATTGCTTGAGCCTCCGCTGCTGGATTCCACCATGGATCCAATAAAAAGACATAATCAGCCGCCGTCAAATTTAAACCAACCCCACCGGCTTTCAAGGAAATCAAAAATACCGACTGACCATCTGCTTTTTGGAAGCTCTCCACCTGCCCTTTTCTGTCTGAGGTACTTCCATCCAAGTAAGCATAGGCAATGTTTCTTTCATCCAGCGCTTTTCTAATCAATGACAAATGCTGCACAAACTGACTAAAAATCAACACTTTATGGTGTTGTTCTAATACTGTTTCTAATTTTTCTAACACTGCTTCCATTTTACCCGATTCCCCTTCATATCCTTCTTCACATAAAGATGGATGATTGGCCAATTGACGTAATTTGGTTAAACCTTGTAAAACAGAGAATCTCGATTTTTGCAATCCTTCATCTTTGATTTGTTTCAACAATACATCTCGATAAAAGGATTTCGTTTTATCGTACAATCTTTCCTGCTCTTCAGACATCACGCAATAGGTCACGGATTCCATTTTAGCAGGTAAATCCGCAGCTACTTGGCGTTTTTCTCTACGTAATAAATAGGGCTTAATCAGAAAATACAAACGCTTCTTCTTTTCAGCATCAGCTTTCTTTTCGATAGGTACTTGAAACAAATCTTTGAAATAACGCTGAGAACCCAATAAGCCTGGATTCACAAAATTCATTTGCGACCAAAGGTCCATCGTAGAATTTTCTAATGGCGTACCTGTCATAACCAATCGGTATTTGGCAGTAAGCTTTTGAACGGCTTTGGTGATATTCGCCATGGGGTTTTTAATGGCTTGAGATTCATCCAAAATCACATAACTGAAAGATTGTTTTTCAAACCAATCAATGTCTGATCGCACCATTCCAAAGGAACAAAGAATTAAGTCAACTTTGCCCAATTGGGCTTGCAATTTTTCTCTTTGAGGGCCGCTATAGACCAGCACTCTCAACTGAGGAGTAAATTTCTTGGCTTCCATTTCCCAGTTATACAACAAGGAAGTGGGCATCACTAATAAACTAGGTAAGGTTTCTCCTTGCTCCTTTAAGCTCTGCAATAAACATAAAGTTTGTACTGTCTTACCCAAACCCATATCGTCGGCTAGGCAGGCACCTAGGCCCGCTGCTTGGCGTGTCCGCATCCAACGGTAGCCCTCCATTTGGTAAGGCCTCAAGGTTCCCTTAAATTGCTTAGGTACGGGGAATTCTTTGGTCTCTAAAGCTAAATCATTCATGGTTTTACTACGCAGGGCAGTTTTGACCAAATCCTGATTTTCCCATTCTTGAACCAACTGAAAATGTTGTCGCTTCAAATAAACCCCATCTTCGCCTGGTCTTGTCTCTGAAAAATAAAACAGATCTTGGTAATCGTGAAACCAATTATCAGGAATGATGGCAATAGAGCCGTCTGGTAAATGAAACTCTTTCTTTTTTTGTAAGATCAATTGCCGAATCTTCAAAAAGGGTATTTGGAATTCCCCAAATGAAATAATCGCCTGAATATCAAACCAATCTAGCTTTTCCCCAATTCGGATTTTAATTTCAGGTTTCCCTAGGAAATACCTCGGAGCTTGTCCGTCGCCTTTAAACTGAACACTAAATCCCGCCAGATCTAATGCCGCCTTATTTAAAGTCAACCATTGAACAGCCTCACCTCGCGACAAAACAGCTTTCCCGTCTACCTCAATTTGCAGGCCCAAAGATTTCAATTGTTGATAGGCTCTTTTTTCCTTGGTCAAAGAACGCATGATTTTTTGGAAAGCGTAGCTGTCGCCTTTTTTCTCAAACAAGACATTCGCTTCGGAACCTAATCCATCCCATGGGAAACGATTATTCCCATATTGAAACGACAGCACAAAATTCCATCGGTCTGCGGCTTCTAAGGCAACTGATTTTTTGCTAGGGACTTTCTCTTCTTCTAATTTATTGACAATAGGTCCGTAAGAAAGTAAATACTGGCAATTCTTTTCCGTATTAAATATCTCAAAGCCTTTGGCATGCACGGGATACCTGGCAACCATGGCTTTCACAAACTTACGGAAGTAATCTTCCTCCATATTTTTGGGGATTACCACAAATTTCTTATTCAAGAATGGCCGTAATTTTTTCCCTTCCAGCGCTGGCTTAAAATGATATAGTTTTTGATTCAACAACATCCAGGCAGGTTCATCACACAATACCATGGCATCTTTGTATTGAAACTCCAATTTGTTTCCTGCGTATTTCAATGTGGGGAAATAATGGGTGTTTTCCTCATTTCGCATAAAATGGAATAACACCTCTACTGGCTCAGGTTGTATCTGAACATGCTGGCGCATAGGGTTTCCATCATTTCCCATGATGAATAAAGTCTTATCTGGACAAATCAACTCAAAAACTTGACCTCGCTTTTTTTCGACTACACTCAATACGGCTTCTTGAATTTCCTTTTCGCCCTTTTCTGCATCAAAAGTCTTTAGAAAGAACTCTTCCATCGTTTTACGTTTGGAAGTATTGAACTTCTCAAAAATGGCAGCAGGCTTCATTCCTTCGATTAACTTCGCCGCTTGTTCATCACGCTCATCCAAGCCATGAGCAAATTCATGAAAATTTCGCGTAGTTAAAGTCTGATATTCCCAAGTTAATTGAGATTTTTCATTTAACTGTACCACAAAGACCTCGAACAAATAGCCGAGACATTCATGGGATAATAAGGAATACATTACCTGAAAAGGCTTACTGGGTGAGATCTTCATGTACTAGTAAAGCACTCGAATGCACGAGTTCTTAGAGTAAAACCTTCAAAAATAAGGTTTTTAAACGAAATACCGAAAAAATATAGGCTAATATTAGAAAACTACAAAATTAAAGCTTTCTCAAGTGTAAACAGGTCCATCGGTTCTTCTCCCTTTCTGAGATAAAGGAAAGGCCTGCCTCTGAAGCTTCTTGCAATAATAAAGGGACATCTTCTTGGTAGAATCCACTTAATAATAAATGCCCTCCTGGTTTAATCCGACGAGCATATTCCGCCATTTCGTCTAATAAAATATTACGATTGATATTGGCCAACAATACATCATATTCATCCGTAGATTGATCCCGAATGGTTCCTAAATCAAATCGTACAGACGTTAAATCATTTAATCCTGCATTCTCCATGGAATTTTCGACAGACCATTCATCCACATCAAATCCAATCACAGGGGTAGCCCCCAATTTTTTAGCCACAAAGGCCAAAATGCCAGTACCAGTACCTGCATCTAAGACCGATTTCCCTTCTAAATCCAAGGTAAACAGCGTTTCTACCATTAAACTGGTAGTTTCATGATGGCCTGTACCAAAAGACATCTTGGGATTAATGACTAATTCCATCTGATAGCCTGGCTCGGATTCATGAAAGCTAGCTCGGATAAATAATAAATTAGAAATACGAATCGGATCATAATTACTTTCCCAAACATGATTCCAATTCTGCTTTTCAATACGCCCCATTTCTATTTCAATACGACCAAGAGCTTGATATCGATCAATAATTTCTTGAAAAGCCTCCTGATTAAATAAGGCTTCTGGGCAATAAGCAAAAAATCCTTCTTCTGTATCTTCAAAAATATCAAAGCCTATTTCGCCTAGTTCTGCCAATAAAATATCCGACAATTCAGCTGAAGCTGAAATACGTGCTTGAATAGTTGCCATATTTTAATTAATTACTAGGAGGTGTATCCTTCTTCCCAAATACTGAAATATTCACGTATCGCTTAGGTTTCAAGCGGAAGTCGATCAATAATTTATCTAAATCCAACAAGGTCTTGTTTAAGCCAACATATAAGCTGTCGTTCTTCAAGAACTTACCTGCGGAACCTTGGCCTTTTTCCAAACCTGAAACAATACGTTGGATAGACGCCACAGCCAGATTAGCTTCATGCAATGTTCTCCCTACTTGCAAGGCTTGCATCGAATCCGCCACCGTGTTGAATTTGACTAGAATAGGCTTCAATTGTTTTTCGGTTTCAATCAAGCTCTGTGACAATGTTTTCATATTGGCAGAAATCTGTGCTATATTATTCCGATTTTCTTCCACCATACCATTCACTGAACCATTAATCCCATTGACGGTACTATTGGAGCTTTTGATTAACTCATTCAAATAGGATCCTGTATGTTCAAACTTTTTACTGATTTGACGAAAAGAAATCAATAAAGAATCGGCATTTTCAATTACGGGAATGGCTCTTTCTTTTAATAAGGAAGTAACTCCTTTTTCCATGGAACCAGGGATGAACGATTCTTCTGGCAGAGTTCCTTTTCCACCAAATTCTAAACGGATAATTTTACCTCCCAACAGGGCTCCATCCATCAAAATAGCTTCTGTTTTATCTGGAATAACTAAACCTTTAGCCAAGCGAAGGGTCACTAATATTTTATTCCCTTTTTCTGGCTGTAAAGTGACTGATTTAACCTTCCCTACTTCAATACCGTTTACCATGACCTGATTGGAAACCATTAAGCCATCCACATTGTCATATTCGACATAATAGATTCTAGAAGAGGAAAATACATCGTTCCCCTTCAGAAAATTAAAGCCAAAATATAGGATTAAAAAGGCGATTAAGGCCAAAAACCCAACTTTTAATTCATTACTTTGAAACATGTCAGAAACTATTTTTCGATTTCTTCCTTATACTTTTTAAATGCCCCTATGATAGCATCAGCTACTTCTGATTGACCTTTTTCCGAATTTAAATAACCCTCTTCTTCTGGGTTTGTTAAAAAACCTGTTTCAATCAATACACTGGGCATGGCTGTTCGCCAAATAACTAAAAATCCAGCTTGCTTAACGCCAAAGCTTTTTCTATTATATACTTTCGCAAACTGCTCCTCTACTTTAGAGGCAAATTTCACCGAACTGGCCATAAAAGCACTTTGGTAATTTGCCATCATGATATGGGCCAAAGGAGAACTAGGATCAAATCCATTATAGGTGGTCTGATAATCTTTCTCTTGCAAAATAACGGAGTTTTCTCGCTTGGCTACGTTTAAATTACCATCCGTTTTATGTAAACCCATCGTGTATGTTTCCGTTCCATAAGCCGCCTTATTGGTGGCTGCATTACAGTGCACGGAGATAAATAGGTCAGAACGGCTGCGATTAGCAATGTTAGCCCGCTCATTCAATTCAATAAAATCATCCGTATCTCGAGTATAAACCACCTTCAAGTCAGGAAATTCACTTTTTAAACGCTTTCCTACTTCTAGGATAATTTTCAAAGTCACTTTCCCCTCTTGGGCTCCTTTAGGGCCTAAACATCCAGGGTCTTTTCCCCCATGACCAGCATCCAGACAAATTGTTTTTACCAAGTTACGCTTAGCAGAACGAGTAGGCTCAGGAGGACTTGGTATGGCAGCAATTAACAGACATGTTAAGGCAAATCCAACAAAAGCTCTAAGAACTGTAAACATTATTTTAATGAATTAGACGTAGGTAAGGCGCAATAATGTAATTTTGTATGCTTATACAAAGACAAATATAATTTTTAAATTCCATCCTTCGTTCATTAACATGCGAATTTATCAGCAATCCGTTGATGATATACACATTTTGAACGTTGAACTAGCGCTGATTTGATAAAGAATTGCATCTATTCTCTTTTCGTTGTTTTAATTTTAACCTGCATTGGCCTACCCAGCGTCCATGCTCAACGAATTGTTCGCGCCGATACTATCCAGAAAAGTATCCCTAAAGATACCGCTAGTAAAAGTCAAGATTTACAAACTACTGTTTTCTATTCTGCGGTGGATTCCACTGTGTTAGATGCAGATCAGCAAATTGTCAATTTATATGGAGGGGCCAAAGTGAAATATGGCAACATCAGTTTAGAGGCTGAATATATTCGCTTAGATTGGGCAAAAAACGAAGTATACGCCAAAGGCACCTATGATTCTACCAGTAAAAAGATGGTAGGTCTTCCCGTATTTACCCAGGGAAGTGACAAATATGACTCGGATGAAATACGCTATAATTTCAAATCGAAAAGAGCTATTATCAAGGGTATTGTCACCCAACAAGGAGAGGGTTTTGTTCAAGGAAAAAATGTCAAAAAAGATGAAGAGGAAAATCTCTACATCCGAAATGCCATTTATACCACCTGTAATTTAAGTCACCCACATTTTAATATTCGAGCTAGTAAAATTAAAGTAGTCGGTAAAAAAGAAATCATTTCGGGGCCATTCCATTTTGAACTGAATGACATTCCCCTACCCATTGGTTTGCCTTTTGGTTTTTTCCCCTATTCTCAACCCAAAGAAGCGGGTAAGTCCGGTATTCTAATCCCTACTTATGGAGAAGAACCTTCAGGGAGAGGGTTTTACTTACGTGATGGGGGGTACTATTGGGCGGCGAGTGAAAACATTGGTGTTCGATTCACGGGACAAATTTACTCCAAAGGGGGCTGGGGTTTAGGGGCTAATTCCCAATACAATAAGCGTTACCGATATACTGGCTCCTTTAACTTAGCCCTAAATCGCAATAATTCAGGTTCCGAATTCAGTCCTTCGACTCGTACAGATTTTTCCTTACAATGGTCGCATAGCCCTAGAAGCTTAGGTAATTCTAGTTTCTCCGCCTCCGTTAACATTGCCTCGAACTCTTACAATCAATTCAACACGTTTAATACGCAACAATACCTTTCCAATACCATTGGTTCTTCCGTTCAATATACCAAAGCCATCGGACAAAATTTTAGAAGTGGTATTAGTTTACGTATCAATCAAAATACCACCACTCGGGTTTTTGATGCAGGTACCGATTTCAACCTTGGTCTAAACCAATTCCAGCCTTTTAAGAAAAAGAATGCTATTGCCGATCGCTTCATCGATCAGTTTAGAATTGGAATGGACTTTTCAGGAACAGTCAGTTTGACGAACCAAGTGTCCGATTTGTACACTCGTTATGAATTTGATGTTTATCCTCGTGAATCGAATAGTCAACGAGGAATCATTCAAAAGCCATTTATTCCAAAAAATGCTGACGATTTACCTCCCGGGGTGATTCCGTTGAATGGAAGCACCCTTCCCATGTTATTGGAAAAAGCACAAACCAAATTCAATTATAGCATTCCATTATCCTTACCCAATATTAAAATCAATCCCTACATTAACCTGACCCCAGGAATTTCTTGGTCAGGGAATATGTATACCCGTTCCTATAAATACACCTACATGCCTTCCGATTCTACCGTCAGAATAGATACGGTAGGAGGGTTGCCCAAATTCAGCTCGCAGATTTCCTTTTCGGCTAGTATGAACACCCGTGTGTATGGGACTATGCGCTTTAGCAAAGGTCGACTGCAAGCTATACGTCATACCATGGCACCTAGTGTAAGTTTAAGTTATACCCCTGATTATTCTGATCCAACGTATGGATATTACCAAGATGTTCGTATCAATAATAGAAAATTCATCAATAATAATGGGGAAGAACAAGTAGGGGATATTCGAAGGATTAGCACATTTGACCCTCGCCAACTCAGTTATGGAGGAGCATCTGGAAGTATTAGTTTTGGGATACAAAATACTTTGGAGGCTAAATTGAAAACCAAGTCCGACACGGCTACCAAAGAATCAGAAAAAATCAATATTCTTGACAACTTTGGCATTAATGGAAGCTATAATTTATTAGCCAAGGAATACAATTTGTCCAATTTGTCATTTAATGCCAATTCAAGAATCAAACAATTTGATATCAATATTGGAGGAAACTTAGATCCTTATTTGTACGTTCCTGATCAATCTTTTGCTGTGGTGGGAAGAAGAACACCCGATTTAATGGCAACCAAAGGGGAAGGTTTAGCCCGTTTGCAATCCTTTAATTTATCCATTGGGAAGAGATTTGCTCCAGCCAAAGGCCAAGGAGAAAAAGTAAGCAAAAATGCTTCAGAAGCTCAATTAAAACAAATTAATAGAAATCGGGATGATTATGTCGACTGGAATATACCTTGGTCCTTTTCATTCAGCTATCAATTTAGCATGAACCGAGCAGGCTTAGCACCATCTCAAAATATTAGTGGCTTAACCTTTCAGGGGGATTTGAGCCTTAGTGAGAAATGGAAATTTTCATTTAGTTCTGGATATGATTTCAAATACAGTGGACTTACCTATACCAATATTTCGGTACATCGAGATCTACACTGCTGGGAACTTAATTTCAACTGGACCCCTATTGCCAGCCCGTTTTATGGAAGAGCCAGTAACTATTCCTTCGATTTACGTGTTAAATCAAGCTTATTACAAGAGCTGAAAATTTCAAGAAGAAGAAGTTTTTACGATAAAGGGGGGTTCTAATTTAATTTATCCTTAAACGCTTTTAGAAATTTATCCATCTTAGGTTTGATGACTATTTTACAATAAGGCTCTTCTCCATTTTGATTAAAATAGTCTTGATGGTAATCTTCCGCAGGATAAAAAGTGCTTTCAGCTACAATTTCTGTTACGATAGGATTAGGAAAGACCTTCTTAGTATTCAAATTTTGCTTCCACTGATCGGCTGCAGCTTTTTGCGCTTGAGTATGATAAAAAATCGCAGAACGATATTGCGTTCCCACATCTGCCCCTTGTCGGTTCAAGGTAGTAGGATCATGCGTTTGCCAAAAGATTTCTAATAAGGTTTCAAAGGACACCTGCTTAGGATCATATGTCAACTGACAAACTTCGGCATGACCTGTAAGTCCTGTGCACACATCGCGATAGCTTGGGTTTTTCATTTTGCCACCCATATATCCTGAAACCACGGAATGCACTCCCTTGACACGCTGATATACGGCCTCCACGCACCAAAAGCATCCGGCTCCAAAGGTGATTGTTTCCAGTTGTGCATGACTTGATTCTGTATTTGCCATTTTTGTATTTATTTTATCTTTTGTAGCGTTTCCACATGAAAAATGAGAAAAGCTTATTACTATTCCGAGAATTACCCAGGCATTTTTCATCAATTTCTCCATTATTTTAATTTTTAACGTAGTTTTGCGGACTTAAATTATAGATAGAACCAAAGATAAGCATGAAAAGTTATATCCAATCAGTTCGAGTAAACTGGTCAAAGGCTTGGGAGGAAAGTGCTTTTCGATGGAAATTCGTGGGTTCCTTGCTCATATTTATGCTATTCCCCTGGAAAGCAGATGACTATTTTCAATGGATTCAGCTGCGCGAAGGAATGTTAATTCAAGACATTCTATTAGCCCATATTCCAGCTTTCAATGTCTCCTACCCTATTTTTGGCATCATTTATTGCAGTGTTATTTACCTTTTAATTCGATTAATTCCCAGTCCAAATACCTTTTTATGGTTTGCCTGGGCATTCAATTTAGAAACCCTAATTCGACTCAGCTGTATTTACCTTATTCCTTTAAATCCACCCCTAAATTTAGTGGATTTGCACGACCCGCTAGCAGAAATATTTATTTATGGAGAGAATTTGGCCATAACCAAAGACCTATTTTTTTCGGGACATACCGCCACCATGGTTTTTGTGTGTTTCTTTCTTCCAAAAACCGGAGAGAAAAAATGGGCTTATGTATTAACCGTGATACTCATGATCCTATTACTTATCCAACATGTGCATTATACCATGGATATCATAGCAGCTCCCATAGTGACCATAGGGGCAATCTACTTAGTAAAAAGATGGTTGAAAATCTAACCCTTAGAACGGATGAAAGCTTTGTCCAATTGTTCAAAAACAGAGTTATTTGATTTATACTCTGGAATAATATCCTTGATTTTGGATACTAATTGATTACTCGTTCCATGGTCCAAAATATGTTCTAATTCATTGGATTGAATTTCCATATAGGAATAACTTGGTGTATTGACTTTAGCAATTAAAATCTTAGGATGATGGGTAGGCAATGTGTTTTCATTGTTATTCAATAACTCCTCATAAAGCTTCTCACCTGGACGAAGACCTGTAAATTTAATTTCAATATCACGATCAACCCGTAAGCCGCTTAAGGTAATCATCTTCTTAGCTAAGTCGATGATTTTTACGGAATCTCCCATGTCAAAAACAAATACTTCTCCCCCATTTCCCATGGTAGCCGCCTCTAAAACGAGCTCACAGGCTTCAGGAATAGTCATAAAATAGCGTGTGATATCTGGATGTGTAACGGTAACCGGTCCACCTCGCTCAATTTGTTTCTTGAATAATGGAATCACGGATCCACTAGAACCTAATACATTCCCAAAACGAGTGGCAATGAATTTGGTGGATACCCCTTCTAAATTATTCATCGATTGGGTATACATTTCAGCTAACCGCTTCGTTGCTCCCATTACATTCGTTGGATTAACCGCCTTATCGGTAGATACCATCACAAAACGCTCCACTTGGAATTCCGCAGCCAATTCAGAAAGTATTTTAGTCCCCAAAACATTGATTCGAACGGCCTCGTAGGGATTACTTTCCATTAATGGTACATGCTTATAAGCAGCCGCATGAAAAATAAAGTTAGGTTTATGGGCTGAAATAATCCGAGCCATGCGTTTTTGGTCCGTCACATCGGCCACATACACAGACAACTTGGTATTAATGGGAATACTCGAGGAGATTTCAAATTCTAGGTCAAACAATCCAGATTCGGCCTGGTCAACCAATATAATGGAGGCAGGCAAATAGGCTACTAACTGTCGAACTATTTCACTTCCAATAGACCCAGCAGCTCCTGTGACTAGAATGGTTTTGCTGAACAGTTGCTCTCCAACTTGCTTATTATTCATTTGAATAACATCCCGGCCTAACAAATCTTCAATTTTCACATTATGGATTTGATTTACAGCAAATTCTCCCCCAACCCACTTTTCCACAGGAGGAAGAATTTTAACCACGACTCCTCGGTCCAGAAAGACATCAGTAATCCTCTTTTTAACTTTTAGAGAGATATTATTTATGGCCATTATGACCTCAAGACCATCCGTTTTATCCACAAACTTATCCATAGCTTCAGTCAAACTATACACACGAATCCCCTCGATAGTTTTTCCGATTTTTGATTCATTATCGTCGATAAATCCTAATATGGTATAATTGATGCTTCGATCATTATGTATGACATTTTTAGTTAACATCCCTGAATATCCAGCTCCATAAATCAATATCCCAACTGATGGCCTAAACTCTCTAACAAAAGACTCATAGAATGATTTTACCCAAAACCTTAATGATACCATTAAGAATAAACAGATAAAGAAATCAATTAATAAAATGGATAATGGAACATAAAACAAGGTATCCAAATTGAAATAATACCTAACAACCAAGGAGAGCATGGTGGCTAAGAAAGTCCCAGTAAAAACGGCTTTCAAAATAATAACGGCATCCTCTATACTGGTATGGCGGATTATCCCTGTATAGGATTGGAAATAGAGAAATGAAAGTGCCCTAAAGATAAATAGGAATAAGAAATGGTATTTAAAAACATTGAAATCAATATCTGTCAAGCGAAAATTCATGCGAAGCAAGGTCGCAGCTGAAAAGGAAAAAATGACAATCCCCAAATCAAAAGCAAATACTAACCACCTTGACAAGAAGGTATTAGAATATTTACTAAGGAGTAAAGATTGTGACATAGAACCCATTTACTTTCGCAATTCCCTGTAGAAGAGAATTCCTGTAAAGTTAACAATTATGCAATCAAATAATATGTAAATTTATTTAACGGAATTTAGCTTATTAAATCAAAGAATAAGACGAAAGCATCGATACAATATCCTGTTTAGAATTCCACATCAGTACATCAATCATGGATAAGCCTGGAATAAAATCATGTTTACTCCCTTGTGAATAAGGAGGTAAAGATTGATTTAAAAAATGCAATTGAAATCCTTGGTCGGCAAAATACTCTTTTTGATATAATTCTTGACCATTTTTGGCATTTATATACTGTTTACTTCCCAAATTATCTGTTATGGCCATGAGCCTTTCTGCGCGATCAAGATCTTTGGAAACGCCTAATTCAGAACTAAAGTGAAATCTTTTTTCTAAGTTTAAATATTGCCAAGTTGCCATTACGCTAGAGGCCGCTAAATCGGCAATACTCATAGGCTTTTTTTGTAAAACAGACTCGATCAAGTCCATCACGAGTATAAACTGTGGAGCTTTTTTATAAGCAGACTGCAATTGTTGTAACCATTTATTGGGAAACTCAGGGCCCCAAGCTATGTTGGATTCCCGAATACTCTTATTCTGACTCTGTTTTTCTAGGGGGATGGTAAATAAAAAAGCATTTTGCTGCATTAATATTTGATTTCGATTTATCCAACCTTTTTTGATGAACATGACATCGTCATAAAAGACAAAATCATCCACCGATTGAACTAATTGAAAATAGCCCAAATAAGGAAAAAAATACGGCTGCATGATGGCTACTGACATATTATTGAGGGCCAAATCCAGGGGCTGTCAAAGCGACTATTTGTTCGGATTTCATCACCAACACTCGTTCTTTAGGAATGTCGGTCATGTATCCAATGGCCGTAACGTCCGTAATTTTACTTACTTTATCAAAATCCGATTGAGCAATGGTAAATACTAATTCATAATCCTCTCCACCATTCAAGGCGGCTGTTAATGGACTTATACTGAATTCCGTAGCTACTAAATAGGTCTCATCATCAATAGGAATGTTTTTCTCAAAAATCCGAGCTCCTGTTCCTGAGGCATTACATAAATGCAAAATCTCAGAAGACAAACCATCTGAACAATCGATCATTGAAGTGGGTACGACACCTAATTCTTTCAAATCATGGATGATATCAAAACGAGCCATCGGTTTGAGTTGACGCATGACCACATAATTCTTTTCATTCAATTCCGGTTGCATGTCCGGATTTGCCAAATACACTTGTTTTTCTCTTTCCAAAGACTGTAAGCCCATCAAAGCCCCTCCTAAATCTCCCGTCACACAAATCACATCATTGGGTTTTGCTCCACTTCGCTTCACTAGTTGATCTTCTGCCACCAAGCCCAAAGCACTCACTGAAATAATCAAACCTTGAGGAGAAGAAGTGGTATCGCCACCCACTAAATCAATTTTATATTCTTCACAAGCTAGTTTTATTCCTTCATACAACTCCTCTACCGCTTCTACAGAAAAACGATTACTGAGGCCTAGGCCTACTGAAAGCTGAGCTGGAATAGCATTCATCGCCGCGATATCAGAAAGGGCGATACTAGCTACTTTAAAACCTAAATGTTTTAATGGGGTATAAGATAAATCAAAATGAACCCCTTCAATCATTAATTCTGTGGTAGATACAACCTTAAAGCCGTTGGCTTCTAAGCCGGCTGCATCATCTCCTATTCCAATGGATGTCCAAGGTTGATGCGACGTAAACCCTTCTGCCAAACGTTGAATGAGTCCAAATTCCCCTAAAGATCCAATTTCTGTTCTTTTCTCCATAAACTAGAAAAGCCGCCCAATGAGGCGGCCTCATGATTAATTTGCGATTAAGGATTGACTAAGCTCAACCTAATCTTTTTATTACTTGCTTTTACGTATGCCGTAGTAGATTCTATTACCAAGCTACTGGCTGTGGGTACCCCTGAAATAGTGAATGCCAATGTTCCTCCTGTACCCGTTGGCTCTGTTCCATCACTCGTTTTTAGGCTAGACAAAGTCAACGTTTTATTATCCAATGATAAGCTATAAGTACCTGTAAACTTGTTTCCATCATACTCTGTCAAAGAAGCCGAAGAAGAACTCGCTAAATCCAATTTAAACTGGGCATAGCCCGCAATTAAATTCGAGCTGGCTGTTTTATCATATTGCACATTCCCATCCCATTGAATGTTGGATGCTGACCAAACTTTCTTGATTAGATCCGAGACCAAAGGTGTGGGGGGTGGGGTTGGGGTAGGATCATCCTTACTACATGCGGCAATCAAGCTCAAACATAACACGGAGATAAATACGCGTATTGTATTTTTCATAAACCCTAAAAAATTAAATATCAAGTAAAATTAAAAATCTTTGCTTATAAAACGGCTTTTCATGCTTTTTATTTAGTTTCGTACTAATTATAATCGCATTGGACTCAACACTTCCACACTATTCTCGGGCACAATTGGCCTTAAGAAACGGACAAGATCGCCCTGAAATCTGGGTGGCTTTTCAGGGAAAAATTTATGATATGAGCCATTCCCGACTTTGGAAAAATGGCAAACATTATGAGCATTGGGCTGGCCAAGATTTGAGCGATGAATTAAAAGATGCTCCCCATACAGCACAAGTATTTGAAAAATTTCAAGCCATTGGCATATTAACCTAATTCCATGATTCTACTAATAGAAAGCGGTTCCAGTAAAACAGAATGGAGGTATATTTCTTCCCCTCATGAAGCATACCAGCGTTTTCATTCCTTGGGAATCAACCCCTATTATCAAACACCTGAAGAAATAGAAGCCTCCCAGAAGGAAGTTATTGCTCAACTACGTAAACTTCCCATAGAAGAGGTCTACTATTATGGCACTGGCATTACGGATGAGTCCAAAAGAGAGATTATACGAAATTGGCTAATCCCGTATTTTTCAGATTTAAAGACCATTCAAGTAGAAAATGATTTGATTGCAGCGGCCAGATCGCTGTGTGGTGACAATTCTGGGATTGCCTGCATCTTAGGGACAGGCTCTAATTCTGGGTTTTTTAATGGGGAATCCATTTCGGAACAGATCCCCCCTTTAGGATTTTGGTTAGGAGATGAGGGCAGTGGTGGCCACTTAGGCAAGCTGTTGATTTTAGCCTATTTACATCAGGAATTGCCCCAGGACCTACGTGATTTATTCGTGAAGCGCTATGGGGAGTTAAATCGTCTAGATATTTTAGCCAAAGCATATCAGGGGGAATACCCCAACAGATGGTTTGCTGGATTTTCTAAATTCTTGTTTGATCACCGCAAGCATCCTTTTTGCTATCAAATGATTGAACATGCTTTTCAAGAGTTTATCCGACTATATGTAAGTAAATATTCCGAGGTAGAAACTCAAAAAATCCATTTTACTGGCTCTATAGCCTTTTATTATTCGGATATTTTGAAACAAGTACTTCGGAAAAATCGTTATCACTTGGGAAACATCAGTGAGACTCCTATGGCGGGTTTAACCTTATATCATAAATCGAAAAGATGGCCTGAATAGGTTAGGATGTTTTCAAGAAAATCATATAAATAGCAGGATAATTATATAACTTTGCTAAGTAGTAGCCTTCGTAATCAATAAACTCATTCGTCTATGACTGCCAAATTAAAATCCATTGGGACGAAACAAAAAGCCCTTCAGATCAATTTAGATCGCAGTATATATGGTTCATTTGCAGAAATAGGAGCAGGACAGGATGTTGCTGCTAATTTTTTCAAAGCAGGTGGAGCATCAGGAACCATAGCCAAAACCATTTCTGCTTATGATATGGCCTTTTCTGACGCTATTTATGGGGAAGAAGAATCTGGAAAATATGTCTGTGAGCCTCGCTTGATGAAAATGCTCAATCGTGAATTCAAATTATTGAAAGTACGATTGACAGAATCCGCTGATGAAAAACGTTTCTTCTCCTTTGCTGATACCGTTTCTGCCTTAAATTACCAGAAAGACAATGACGCCCATGGATGGGTGGGACTACGCTTTCAGTTAAGCCCTAATGGACCAGTCAATGATGTCGTTATCCACATCAACATGTTGGATAATGATAATATACTTCAACAACAGGCATTGGGTATCATTGGTGTGAATTTGATTTATGGTTGCTACCATTACCATGCTGATCCAGAAAAAATACTTGTTTCTTTATTGGACGACCTATCTCCTGATCGAATTGAGATCGACATGATTCGTTTTGAGGGGCCTGATTTTAAAGAAGTAGACAATCGATTGATGTCTTTGTACTTGGTGAAACACGGTTTCACGCAAGCAGCACTATTTGGGCCAGATGGAAATGTCATGCAACCTTATGATGCGCTTTCTAAGAAACACATTGTAGCCATTCGAGGACGTTTTAGACCTGTGACAAATATCTTTTCTGACATGGTCAGAAAAGGGATTAAACAGTTTGAAAATGAAGCCGATATCGATGATGATAAAATTTGTGTGGTTTCTGAATTAACCCTTCGGAATCTAGAAAATGAAGGGAATCATATCAACGAAAAAGACTTTTTAGACCGGGTAGACATTTTATGTTCTTTGGGTCAAACGGTATTGATTTCTAATTTCCACGAGTACTTTAAATTAGTCGCTTACCTAAGCAAATTTAGCCGCTTAAAAATGGCTTTAATTATGGGTATGCCTAACTTGGATTATATCTTTGAAGAGAAGCATTATACCCAATATCCTGGGGGTATATTAACCGCTTTTGCTAGTTTATTTGGTTTAAAAATTAAGCTCTATTTATATCCTACCTTGGATGAAAATGGTCAATTAATCAATTTGAAAACCTTTCAACCGGAAGCTCATTTAACTGGTTTATTCCAATACTTATTGGACAATGAAAAGCTAGCTGACATACATTCTTATGATGAGAATTTGATGAAGATTCGAACAGATCGTGTTTTAGATTTAATTCAACAAGGTTCGGGTGAATGGGAAAATTTGGTTCCAAGCTCGGTGGTTAAGCTCATAAAGGAAAAAGCATTATTTGGTTTTCCAGAAAAAACCATGGCTTAAGTTCTTCAAATTTGGGTTAATAAAAAAGGCAACTTCACAGTTGCCTTTTTTATTTCCTATCGCATTAAATCAATAAACTGATCAAATAAATATCGGGAATCATGTGGTCCAGGACTAGCCTCTGGGTGATGTTGTACCGAGAATGCTTTTTTTCCATTGACACGTAATCCTTCTACTGTTTGATCATTTAAATTAATATGAGTGAGGGTAGCTTGAGAACTAGCGCTAAGTTCCTCCATACGCACAGCAAATCCATGGTTTTGAGAAGTAATCTCAGACAATCCTGTTTCTAAATTTTTAACTGGGTGATTTAAACCGCGGTGTCCATTGTGCATTTTATACGTTTCCAAACCACATACCTGAGCTAGAATTTGGTGACCTAAACAAATACCAAATACGGGTTTATCGCTGGCTAAAAATCGGCTCACTGTTTCCACGGCATAAGGCATCACAGCTGGATCACCTGGGCCATTCGAGACAAAATAGCCATCTGGCTGCCAAGCGGCAATTTCATCAAAGGATGTTTTAGCTGGAAATACTTTCAAGTAACAGCCACGATCTGTCAGATTACTTAAAATACTTTTCTTAACTCCTAAATCCAATACAGCCACTTTAAAATCAGCGTTAACATCACCTAGGAAGTATGTTTCCTGAGTACATACTTGAGAAGAAAGTTCGAGTCCTTCCATGTTAGGTACTTTTGCTAACTCTATTTGTAATGATGCTACATCAAAAATTTCGGAAGAAATTAAGCAGTTCATAACCCCTTTGGTACGAATATGACGAACCAAAGCACGAGTATCAATACCTGATATTCCTACAATCCCTGCTTTTTCTAAATAATCTTGTAAAGATCCAGTGGCAGTAAATCGGGAATTAACACTTGAAAATTCATTGCAAACCATTCCGGCAATTTGTACTTGATTGGATTCTGCTTCTTGCGCATCCATTACGCCATAATTACCAATATGAGCTGTGGTATTAATAATCACTTGTCCAGCGTAGGAAGGGTCTGTATATATTTCTTGGTAACCCGTCATACCTGTATTAAAACAAATCTCACCACCGTGTGTGCCTATTTTACCCAATGCTTTCCCATGAAAGAGTGTACCATCTTGCAATAATAAAACCGCCGGAGTCGATTCTGTAATTTTCATAATGTATCTATGTTTGAATAAATTTTTATCTAAAAAAAGGGCTTCAACTAATTAAAGTTAAAGCCCTTCAAAATTAAAAGAGAAAAAAATTATGCATCTTCTCCTTTTTCTTCTTTAGGCTCTTCTGTTGATTCTTCAGCTGCTGGCTCTTCAGCCGCGGCTACTTCTTCAACTGCCTCAGCTGCTGGAGCTTCTGCTGCAGCTACTTCCTCAACAACCTCAGCCGATGGAGCTTCTGCTACTGGAGCAGCCGCATCAACGCCTTCTTTCTTTGCTCCAGAACGACGACTTCTACGAGTTTTACCAGCTTTTTCAGCAGAAGCTGCTAGCATAGTTTCGTTAAAATCGACTAATTCGATGAAACAAATCTCAGCATTGTCACCGAGACGATTTCCTAATTTGATAATACGTGTATAACCACCTGGACGACTAGCAACTTTTTCAGAAACGATTCCAAATAATTCTTTAACAGAATCTTTATTTTGAAGGTAAGCGAAAACAACACGACGATTGTTTGTGCTATCTGTCTTAGACTTAGTAATTAAAGGCTCAACATATTTACGCAATTCTTTTGCTTTCGCAACCGTTGTTTCGATACGCTTGTGTAGAATTAAAGAGGATGCCATATTGGATAATAAGGCTGCTCTGTGGGAAGCTGTTCTTCCTAAGTGATTGAATTTTTTTCCGTGTCTCATTGTGTTAATTCGTAAGTTAAAAGCCCTTTCGGACTGCGGTTAGTGGGTTTTACATGACCACCACCTATTACTTATTTAAAAATTGAATAATTAATCTTCGTCTAAACGATATTTTGCAACATCCATTCCGAAGGTTAAGCCTTTTTCTTCTACTAGTTGCTCTAGCTCAGTTAATGACTTTTTACCAAAGTTACGGAACTTCATCATATCTGAAATCTCTAATTTCACTAATTCGCCTAAAGTACGAACATCAGCTGATTTAAGGCAGTTGTAAGCACGTACAGATAAATCTAGATCGGCTAAAGAAGTCTTCAATAATTTACGCATGTGCAACATCTCTTCATCTACTACATTGTCTTCCTCCGCTTTTGGCGTTTCGAAAGTCATGGTTTGATCAGAGAATAACATGAAGTGCTGAATCAAAATGTAAGCTGCACCTTTCAATGCGTCTTCTGGATGGATAGAACCATCTGTTTCAATATCTAACACTAATTTTTCGTAGTCAGTTTTTTGCTCTACACGGGTATTTTCAATGCTAAATTTAACATTTTTAATCGGTGTGTAGATGGCATCAATGGCAATGTGACCAAAAGCTAACTCATTGGCGCGAGGCTCATCAGCAGGTACATATCCACGACCTTTTTCGATGATTAACTCAACTTCTAATTCTTTAGAAGAATCTAAGTTGCAAATCACTAAATCAGGATTTAAAACAGTAAAATAAGGCGTAAACTTAGCAATATCACCCGCTGTAAAGGCCGTTTGACCTTTCACTTTGATATTTACTTTATTTTCCAAAATCTCTTGCGCCTTTTTAAAACGGATCTTCTTCAAGTTTAGGATCATTTCAGAAACATCTTCATGAACACCTTCAATTGCTGAAAACTCGTGTAAAACACCAGAAATCTTAACGCTTGTAATCGCATAACCTTCCAAAGAGGAAAGTAAAATTCTACGAAGTGCGTTACCAATGGTAACACCGTAGCCTTTTTCGAGTGGCTTGAACTCAAATGTCCCGTGGAAGTCATCGGCTTTCTCCATCACAACTTTCTCGGGCATTTGGAATGCTAATATTGACATATTTCGTAGCTTAAAATGATCTTGAAAAAACGTTATTGATACTCTTTAAAATTGTATTATTAACCAGATTATTACTTCGAATACAATTCGACGATAGCCTGCTCATTAAAGTTTTCAGGGATCTGATCTCTTTCTGGATAAGCGGAAAACTTACCTACTAATTCCACTCCATCCCACTCTAACCAGTTGAAACGCTTTGGTGAACGGCTCGCAAGCGAATCAGAAACAACCTCAAGAGATTTAGATTTTTCACGTACACCTACCAATTGGCCTGGGCGTAATGAGTAAGAGGGCACATTTACTACATCACCATCCACAATGATATGTTTGTGGATAACCAATTGACGAGCAGCACGACGAGTAGGAGCAATTCCTAAACGATATACTGTGTTGTCCAATCTTGCTTCACACATTTTTAACAAGTTCTCACCTGTAATACCTTCTTTAACAGCGGCTTTGTGAAACAAATTTTCGAACTGACGTTCTAAAATACCATAGGTATATTTTACCTTTTGTTTTTCCTTTAATTGGATGGCATATTCAGAAACTTTTGAACGTTTCCCTTTACCATGCATACCAGGAGCATAATTTTTACGAGCTAATGCTTTACTCGGACCTAAGATCGCTTCGCCGAAACGACGAGCAATTTTGGATTTTGGACCAGTGTATCTTGCCATTTTTTTTAAAAGTCAATGCCCCTCTTATGGGCAATGAAGTAATTAATTAAGTGAATAAATGATGTTGGAGAAAATAATTACTAATTACCCAACATGGTTAAAATTAAACGCGACGACGTTTTGGAGGACGACATCCATTGTGAGGCATTGGAGTAATATCCTTAATTAAGGAAACTTCGATACCTGAGTTTTGGATAGTACGGATAGCCGACTCACGTCCAGCTCCCGGTCCTTTTACAAAAACCTCTGCTTTTTTCATTCCCGCTTCAACAGCTACTGCTGCACAGTTAGACGCTGCCATCTGAGCTGCATAAGGAGTGTTTTTCTTAGACCCACGGAAACCCATCTTTCCTGCAGATGCCCAAGAAATTACCTGTCCTGCTGAATTGGTAATTGAAATAATGATGTTGTTAAAGGAAGCTTTGATGTGTATTTGGCCTACTGACTCAACTACCACCACTCTTTTCTTCGCTTTATCTTTTCTTTTTGCTTGTGCCATTGGATAAAATCAATAAAAATTGTGTCGAGGAATTATCCCCTGTTATTATTTAGTTACTTTCTTCTTGTTAGCAACTGTCTTTCTACGACCTTTTCTCGTACGAGAATTGTTCTTAGTTCTTTGGCCACGTACAGGAAGTCCTTTACGGTGACGCAAACCACGGTAGCATCCAATATCCATCAAACGCTTGATGTTCAATTGAACCTCAGACTTAAGCTGTCCCTCCGTTTTGAATTCGGCAGCAATAATAGCACGGATGGCGCTAGCCTCCGTATCATTCCACTCACCAGCTTTCTTGTCAAACGAAATTTCTGCTTTCGTCAAAATCTTTTGAGCAGTGCTACGACCAATACCGAAGATATAAGTCAACGCAATTTCTCCTCTTTTTTTGTCGGGAATATCAACCCCTGCAATACGAGCCATATAGGTAATTAATTGTTGTTATTAATCATTTAATACTTTCGAATTATCCTTGACGTTGCTTGAACTTAGGATTCTTCTTGTTGATGACATAAAGCTTTCCGTGACGACGAATGACTTTGCATTCTGCACTACGCTTTTTAATCGATGCTTTAACTTTCATATTTGTTTAATTTATGGGTCAAACCTTATTATTTATAACGATAAACTATTCTTGCCTTACTCAAATCATAAGGCGACATTTCTAACTTCACTTTATCACCAGGTAAAATCTTGATGTAATTCATTCGCATTTTACCTGAGATATGCGCAATTACTTGATGCGTATTCTCTAATTCCACCCGAAACATCGCGTTCGAAAGGGCTTCCAATATGATGCCGTCTACTTCGATCGAGGATTGTTTGGCCATAATTTTCTGTTAAATATTCAACAATATTGTTGAGGTTTTTAATACTTCTTCAATGTAGCTAAAGGTAGTCAGCTGTAAAGCTTCATTTTTACCTACCGCTACGGTATGTTCAAAATGAGCAGATGCTTTACGATCTGCCGTTCGGATAGTCCAACCATCCTTGTCTACGGTGATTTGACGTTTTCCTAAATTAACCATAGGTTCAATGGCAATAACCATTCCTTCTTTTAATTTAGGGCCATCTCCTCGGCGACCATAATTGGGAACTTCTGGACTTTCATGTAGATTCTTACCTACTCCGTGTCCAACTAATTCCCGCACTACTCCGTAACCAAATCCTTCGGTATAAGTCTGCACAGCGGATCCAATATCACCGATACGTTTTCCTGCTACTGCTTGCTTTATTCCTAGGTACAAAGACTCTTTTGTCCTTGTCAATAAACTCTCCACATCCTTTCCTACTTGACCTATCGCATAGGTATAAGCGCTATCGGCGTGAAAACCATGTTTATACACTCCTGCATCAATGGAGATAATATCTCCTTCTTTCAGCTCTAAACTCCCTGGTAATCCGTGAACTACCACATCATTCACTGAGATGCAAAGCGAATAAGCATATTTTTTATCCCCTACTTGGTAATTTAAAAAGGAAGGATGAGCTTCATGATCCTTAATAAATTGGTAGGCAATTTTATCTAAAGCTAAGGTGCTTACGCCGGGTTGAATGGCTTTGGCAACTTCAGCATGACACTTTCCTAAAATTTCACCATTCGCTTGAATGATGGCTAACTCTTGGGGTGTCTTTAAATAAATCATCTTATCGGCTAATCATTTCGGAACGTCCTTTCACACGTCCTGATTGCATCAAACCTTCATATTTACGCATCAACAAATAACTTTCTATTTGTTGTAATGTATCTAGAACTACACCCACCAAAATTAACAAGGATGTTCCTCCAAAGAAGGATGCAAAACCTCTAGTTACACCAAATAAATTGGCAATGGCAGGCAAAATAGCAATGATAGACAACATCAATGCACCTGGCAATGTAATGCGATCTAAAATACTAGCAATGAAATTAGATGTTTCTTCTCCTGGTTTAACACCTGGAACAAATCCTCCACCACGCTTCATATCATCCGAAATTTGCGTCGGGTTAATGGAAATCGCTGTGTAGAAAAAGGTAAATACCACAATCAATAATGCAAATAATGCATTGTACTGCCAAGTTGTGAAATCACCGAAAGCCTGAGCTACCGATTGTGCAAATTCGCTTTTCTCTGCAAAAGACTGAGCTACCAAACCAGGGATAAACATTAAAGCCTGAGCAAAAATGATCGGCATAACACCTGAGGCATTCAACTTTAATGGAATGTATTGACGCTCACCACCCACGGACATCTTACTTCCTACCACTTGCTTAGCATATTGTACAGGAATACGACGAACCGCTTGAGTGACCATCACAGCACCCATTACGACAAAGAATAAGGCAATTACTTCGATGATGAATAACAAGGCCCCTGCCATACCACGTGATCCAGCCTCTTGTAATATGGAAGCAGGAAAACGAGAGACAATACCAATCATAATCAACATAGAAATACCATTACCAATACCTTTGTCGGTAATTTTCTCACCCAACCACATACAAAACATGGTTCCACCAATCAAGATAGCTACTCCATAAAGGCGGAAGAACCAAGGATCAACCAAGATGGCTTCTGCAGGAATAGTTACTTGTAAATAGGTAAACCCTTGCGCCGCTGTAACGAAAATCGTTAAGATACGTGTGATTTGGTTTAATTTCTTACGACCAGATTCTCCATCCTTTTGCATCTTTTGGAAGTAAGGAAGAGCAATGGTCAACAACTGAATAGCGATGGATGCTGAAATGTAAGGCATGATACCAAGGGCAAATACCGAAGCATTACTCAAAGCACCACCTGAGAACATATTCAACAAACCAAAGAGTCCACCATCACCGGCTTGTGTTAATTTAGTCGCATCTACACCTGGTAGAACGATATAAGAACCCAGACGGAAAAAAGTGATAAAAAGTAGCGTATTAAAAATACGACCTCTTAATTCCTCAATTGCGAAGATATGCTTAAACGTTGTTATTAGCTTGTTCATTCGTTTAGAATAGAGGATTAACCAACAATTGCTTGACCGCCTGCTGCTTCGATAGCAGCTTTAGCAGCACCAGAGAAACCTTTAACTGTAACTTCTAAAGCAGAAGTAACACTTCCACGACTTAAGATTTTCACTAAGTCTGACTTAGATACTAATCCGTGGCTGTAAAGTGTCTCAAAATTGATTTGCTTCAAGCCAGTAGCATCCGCTAAAGCTTGTAAGGTATCCAAATTGATTGCTTTGTATTCTACACGATTGATGTTTTTGAAACCGAACTTAGGTACACGACGTTGAATCGGCATCTGACCTCCTTCAAATCCACGCTTACGTGAATAACCTGAACGAGACTGAGCTCCTTTGTGACCACGAGCGGAAGTTCCACCAAGACCTGAACCTTGACCACGACCTACTCTTTTTCTTGTTTTTACCGAGCCTTCTGCAGGCTTTAATGAAGATAATTTCATGTGTATTGGGCTTAACGCTACCCTTTCGGGCAACTCGCAATTAAATTATATATTCTCTACTACAATTAAGTGATTGACTGCACGAATCATTCCGGCAATAGCTGGGTTTAATTCTACTTCAACACTTTTACGGATCTTACCTAATCCTAGTGCTTGAATCGTACGTTTCTGAACTTCAGGACGTTTGATGGCACTTTTTACTTGGGTAATTTTAACTTTAGACATCGTATGTTCTATTTTAGAGGCACTAAGGCACTCGATTATCCATTAAATACTTTAGCTACAGAAATTCCTCTTTGGAAAGCTACTGTGTGAGGAGCTCTCATTTTCACTAAAGCATCAATTGTTGCTTTAACTACGTTGTGAGGATTAGAAGAACCTTTAGACTTCGCTAATACATCGTGAACACCTGCTGATTCTAAGACAGCACGCATCGCACCACCGGCGATCAATCCTGTACCTGGAGCCGCTGGCTTAATTAATACGAAACCACCAGAGAATTTACCTAATTGCTCATGAGGAACAGTGTTCTTCAACAAAGGAATTTGGAACAAATTTTTCTTAGCGTCTTCGATACCTTTGGTGATAGCATCAGTTACTTCGTTTGCTTTTCCTAATCCGAATCCTACGATTCCGTGACCATCACCTACTACAACGATAGCAGAAAAACTGAAACGACGACCTCCTTTTACCACTTTGGCAACACGGTTGATGGCTACTACTTTCTCCTTCAACTCACCCTCATTAACCTTAATTGGTTTTGCTTGTAAATGCGACATATCTTTTATTAAAATTGTAAGCCACCCTCGCGAGCGCCTTCAGCTAATGATTTAATTCTTCCGTGATACAAATAACCGTTACGATCAAAAACCACTTTGGTGATTCCAGCAGCTTTGGCCTTATCTGCGATAGCTGTTCCTACTAATTTGGCAGCCTCTACATTGTTGTTCACTTTACCTTTCTTGTATGAAGTAGCAGACATAATCGTCTTTCCACTCAAATCATCTACCAACTGAGCGTACATCGCTGTGTTGGAACGGAAAACAGTTAAACGAGGACGTTCAGCTGTTCCTTTTATTTTCGCACGTATCGCACGTTTGATGCGAAGTCTACGTAAATCTTTTGTTGTTGCCATATTGATTTAACTTGTTTGTGTGGATTTCCGGCCCACGCTTTCTATTTATTTCTTACCACCTGCTTTACCTGCCTTGCGACGAACTTGCTCACCCACAAAACGAACACCTTTACCTTTGTAAGGCTCCACTGGACGAAGTGATTTGATTTTAGCTGCCACCTGACCGATTAATTGCTTGTCGATACTTTCTAAATTAACCATTGGGTTTTTACCTTTCTCCATCGCCGTAGTGATTTTGACTTCTTCAGGTATAGCCATAAAAATAGCGTGAGAGTAACCTAAGCTCAGCTCCAAGATATTACCTTGGTTTGCTGCTTTGTAACCCACACCAATGATTTCTAAATTTTTCACGAAACCTTCACTTACACCAACAACCATGTTGTTAATCAATGAACGGTAAAGACCGTGCATTGCTTTGTGACGTTTCTGCTCTGTTGGACGTTTTACGGTCAACACATTTCCTTCGATTTCAATGATGATATCTTGGTCTACTTGTTGAGATAAAGTTCCCTTAGGGCCTTTTACCGTTACCAAATTACCTGTATTAACATCGACTGTTACACCAGCAGGTAGGTTGATAATTTTATTTCCTATTCTTGACATGAAAATGTAGTTTTTGCTTAGATTTCGAGCTTAGCTCCTTTCAGCGTTAAACAATTAATTATTAATATACGTAGCAAAGAACCTCACCGCCAACGTGTAGTGTACGAGCTTCTTTGTCTGTAATTACTCCTTTCGAAGTAGACAAAATAGCGATACCCAAACCGTTCAATACGCGTGGTAACTCTTCAGCTCCGTTGTACTTACGTAAACCTGGCTTAGAAATACGAGTCAAATTAATGATTGCAGGTTGCTTAGTCACTGCATTATATTTCAAAGCAATCTTGATGGTTCCTTGAACTGTAGTATCATCAAATTTATAATTTGAAATATACCCCTTATCAAAAAGCACCTTCGTGATTTCCTTTTTAATGTTGGAAGCAGGAATTTCAACTACCCTATGGCGTGCCTTCAAGGCATTTCTCAATCGGGTTAAATAGTCTGCTATAGGATCTGTCATTGTTTTTAAATTTGCCGCAAGCCATTAAAAAGGCCTGCAAAATTACAAAAATGAATTTAATTAATCAAATTTTATATTACCAGCTTGATTTGGTCACTCCTGGAATCAAACCATTGGAAGCCATTTCGCGGAAAGTAACACGGCTAATGCCGAATTTACGCATATAACCACGTGGACGACCAGTCAACTTACAACGGTTATGAAGACGTACTGGAGAAGCATTTTTAGGTAACTTATCCAATCCTAGGTAATCACCTGCTGCTTTCAATGCCGCTCTTTTCACTGCATATTTAGCAACAGCTGCTTCGCGTTTTCTTTCTCTAGCTTTTACTGACTCTTTAGCCATGATGTAAAAATTTTAAATGTGTTAGTAGCCGGTGGCTAATTATTTTTTAATATTGGAAAAAGGCATTCCTACAGCAGCCAATAAAGCGTAAGCTTCTTCATCCGTGTTAGCTGTAGTCACAAAAGTGATGTCCATACCGGAAATTTTAGCTACTTTATCGATGGAAATTTCAGGGAAGATAATTTGCTCTTTCACCCCCAAAGTATAATTTCCACGTCCGTCAAATCCCTTTTCTGAGATTCCTTTAAAGTCACGTACACGAGCTAAAGAAACCGTAGTTAAACGATCTAAAAACTCATACATACGATCTCCACGCAAGGTTACTTTCACACCAATCGGCATGTTTTCACGCAATTTAAAGTTAGAGATCGCCTTTTTAGAAATGGTTGCCACTGCCTTTTGACCAGCAATTTGAGTAATTTCTTCTACAGCTACATCTACTAGCTTTTTGTCCGCTACAGCGGCTCCTACACCTTTGTTGATTACGATTTTAGTAATCTTAGGCACTTGCATCACAGACTTGTACTGAAACTTTTCTTTCAAGCTAGGTACAACCTCTTCTACAAAACGTTTTTTTAATCTAGGTACTGCCATTTTTGTATATGTTGTGGATTTCCGACCCACGCGTTAAATTCTATTTATGCAATAAATTTTCCTGTTACTTTGGAGTAGCGCTGTAACTTTCCTTGTTCGTTTACTTTACGACCGGTACGTACAGGCTTTCCGTTTTCAACCACCATCAAGTTAGAGATGTGGATTGAACCCTCACGCTTTTCAATACCTCCTTGAGGATTGCTTGCTGAAGGCTTAACGTGCTTCGTTTGCAAATTAGCTCCTTCTACAATTGCACGAGATTTCTCAACGATCACTTGCTTGATAACGCCTGTTTTACCTTTGGCATTACCTGCAATCACCATCACAGTATCTCCTTTTTTTACGTGCAATTTTGTTTGCTTGCTTGTATTATTTTCCATGGTATGATTTTTTCTATTGGATAACCAATATATCTATCTATTTATAAAACTTCTGGGGCTAAAGAAACAATCTTCATAAAACCAGCCTCACGCAATTCACGTGCCACAGGTCCAAAAATACGCGTTCCTCTTGGCTCATCGTTGGCATTTAATAAAACGGCCGCGTTATCTTCAAAACGAATATACGTACCATCTTTGCGACGAATTTCTTTTTTCGTACGAACAACTACTGCTCTTGAAACTGTTCCTTTCTTCATGCTTGAAGAGGAAAGAGCCGACTTAACTGAAACTACAATTTTATCGCCTACAGAAGCATATCTTTTTCCAGTACCTCCCAAAACGCGAATCACTAAAACTTCTTTCGCTCCAGAATTATCCGCTACACCCAATCTTGATTCTTGCTGTAACATTATCTTTGATCTTTAAATTTTAAATTTTGAATAACAAGAGACAGAATTATTTCGCTTTTGCGATTACTTCTACTAATCTCCAACGCTTATTTTTAGAAAGAGGACGGGTTTCCATCACTTTCACTGTATCACCAATTCCGCACTCATTATTCTCATCATGAGCCATCAATTTAGTGGTCTTCTGTACGAACTTTCCGTACAAGGGGTGCTTAACCTTACGGTCTACTGTAATAGTGATTGATTTATCCATCTTATCACTAACCACTTTCCCAATCCTTACTTTTCTTAGGTTTCTTTCTTCCATGGTTGTTGGACTTGTTAAACAATTGACCATTAGCAATTCCGAAATGGTCTATTAAAAATTAATAATTAATTAAGCTTTTGCTTGCGCCGATAAAGCTGTCTCTAAGCGGGCAATCAATTTACGAGTTTCACGGATACGCATTGGGTTCTCTATCGGTGAAATGGCATGAGCCAATTTCAAACGAGATAAGTTCTCTTGCTCCACAACGATTTGCTGTGTCAATTCCGCTACTCCTAATTTGTTTATTTCTGCGTTTTTCATAACGATGCTATTTAAATTTTAAACCTGAGGTCTAAAACTCTATTCTGAATAATCTCTACGTACCACAAATTTTGTACGCATCGGTAATTTCTGAGCGGCTAAACGCAATGCTTCTTGCGCTAAAGCTAAAGGAACACCCGCTGATTCGAACAAAATAGTACCTGGACGAACATTGGCTACCCAATACTCAGGAGCTCCCTTTCCTTTACCCATACGAACCTCTGCAGGCTTCTTAGTAATAGGTTTGTCAGGGAAAATACGGATCCAAACTTGACCTTCACGTTTCATGGCACGAGTTACCGAAATACGAGCTGCCTCAATTTGACGAGCTGTAATACGACCTGGCTCCAAAGATTTAATAGCGAATGATCCAAAATCAATTTCGTGGCCACGGGTAGCAACCCCTCTTACGCGACCTTTTTGCTGCTTACGAAATTTCGTTCTTTTTGGTTGTAACATCTTCTTATAAGTCTAATATCTAATACAAAATTATTATGGATGCTTAGCGCTTTCCACCACGGCCACGGTTTGCACCACCTGCTCCTGGTTTATTACGATCACCACCTTGATCTGCTCCTTCTGGACGACGAGAACGTCCTCCTCCGCGACGGTCATCGTCACGGCCACGTGGGCCACGATCACCAGGACGAGAATCTGCCGAAGTAGATTGCAAGCCCATGTTCGCATTTGGAGATAAATCACGCTTTCCAAAAACCTCTCCACGGAATACCCATACTTTGATACCGATTTTACCGTAAACAGTTAATGCTTCAGAGATCGCATAATCCACATCAGCACGCAATGTGTGCAATGGGATACGTCCCTCCTTGTATCCTTCAGAACGTGCCATTTCAGCACCACCCAAACGACCTGATAATTTCAATTTAATACCCTGAGCTCCTACACGCATCGCTGAAGCAATCGCTTGTTTCATCGCACGACGGAAAGAGATACGAGCTTGTAATTGTTGAGCAATTGCTTCTCCAATTAATTTAGCATCGATTTCTGGGCGTTTAATTTCAAAAATGTTGATTTGAACGTCTTTTCCAGTGATCTTTTTCAACTCCTCTTTTACCTTATCTACCTCGGCACCTTGCTTACCAATAACGACACCAGCACGAGCTGTATTGATCGTCAATGTGATACGCTTTAAAGTACGTTCAATAATAACTTTAGAGATAGATCCCTTTGGAATACGAGCAGCCACATACTTTCTGATCTTCTCGTCCTCAACCAATTTATCCGCGAAAGTCTTACCACCGTACCAGTTAGAATCCCAACCTCTTACGATACCTAATCTTAATCCAACGGGGTTAATTTTTTGTCCCATTTCTTGTTATATCTAATAGTTAATTATTCAGCTGAATTTGTTTCCTCTAAAGCAGGTGCTGCCGAAGAAGCCACTACTAAAGTGATGTGATTGGATCTTTTCAAAATCCGGTGACCTCTTCCCTGAGGAGCAGGACGTAAACGCTTGATAGATGATCCTCCATCTACGAAGATAGTCTTGATGTATAAATCAGCTTCTTCGATTTTAGCGTCTTCATGTTTGTTCTGCCAGTTAGAGACTGCTGATAACAACAATTTTTCAATTGCTTTAGCACCCACTTTAGGCTCAAACTTTAAAATACCTAAAGCCTTAGATACTTTTTGTCCGCGTACCATATCCGCTACCAAACGCATCTTTTGAGGCGAAGTAGGAACATTTCTTAATTTAGCAATAGCTTCCATTTTTCAATTTCTGATTATAAGACCCGTAGGTCAATATCTTTACTTTTTACCCTTGTCTTTTTTCGCTATGTGACCACGGAAGTTACGGGTCGGCGAGAACTCACCTAATTTGTGACCTACCATGTTTTCAGTTACATAAACTGGAATAAATTTATTCCCATTGTGTACCGCAAACGTGTGGCCTACGAAATCTGGAGAAATCATTGAACGTCTTGACCATGTTTTGATCACCGACTTTTTGCCGGATTCGTTCATCACCTGTACCTTGTTGTCAAGGCGGTAATCAATGTAAGGACCTTTTTTTAGTGAACGTGCCATCTACTATTTTTTTCTTCTACTGATGATAAGACGATTAGTGTGTTTCTTTGGATTACGAGTTTTCTTACCCTTAGCCAATAAACCGGTACGAGAACGTGGGTGACCTCCTGAAGAGCGGCCCTCACCACCACCCATCGGGTGATCTACTGGGTTCATCACCACACCACGAACACGTGGACGGCGACCTAACCAACGATGACGACCTGCTTTACCCAAGTTCACGTTCATGTGATCTGCATTCGATACCGTACCGATTGTTGCTAAACAACGAGCCAATACCATACGCATCTCACCTGAAGGCAACTTAAGCGTGGCGTATTTACCATCACGTGCTAACAATTGAGCGTAAGTTCCTGCCGAACGAGCCATTTCAGCTCCACGACCTGGTTGCAATTCAATTGCGTGTACCAAAGTACCCAATGGGATGTTTGCCAAAGGCAATGTATTTCCAATCTCGGGAGCCACAGACTCACCAGAGATAACTGTTTGACCTACTTGAATTCCTTGCGGAGCCAAGATATAAGCCTTTTCCCCATCTGTATACTCTACTAGAGCAATACGAGAAGTACGGTTTGGATCATATTCTACTGTCAAAACAGTAGCAGATACATCAAATTTAGAGCGCGTAAAATCAATCACACGGTAACGACGCTTGTGACCTCCTCCGATGTAACGCATCGAACGACGACCATCTGCATTTCTACCACCTGTACGCTTGATAGGCTCCAAAAGGGGCTTATACGGCTTGTCCGTAGTAATCTCCTCAAACGTTGGCGCAATGCGCTGACGTTGGCCTGGAGTTGTTGGTTTTAATTTTTTAATAGCTGCCATTTATTTTAGTTCAAATTATCGGGATGAACCCCCTTAATACATTCTAATTAAATTCCTTGGTAGAAGTCAATCACTTCTCCAGTTCCTACTGTAACGATTGCCTTCTTAATCGTAGAAGTACGTCCAGAAGTAATCTTAGTACGAGTGCTCTTGGATTTTTTCTTTCCAATCTGACGCATGGTTTTTACATCCAATACCTCTACTCCGTACATTTTCTTAACCTCCTTGGCAATCTCAATCTTGTTTGCAGTTAATTCAACCACAAATACATACTTGCCTTTTTCTTGCATGGCTTGCGACTTTTCAGTCAAGGCCGGACGTTTAATAATGCCCATGGTATATTTCGTTTATAACAGAACTCAGTTCTGAAAATTATTTACTAAAAGATGATTCAATTTTTTGGATCGCTGCTTCTGTGATCAACAATTTAGTAGCATTCACTAAATCATATGTATTCACATCAGATGCTGTCGAAACTTTTGCTTTTGGAACGTTACGTCCTGACAACACGACATTCTTATCTACTTCTGGAGTGATCAATAATGTTTTTGTATTGTCTAAAGAGAAAGCTTTCAACATAGTCAAATACGCTTTTGTCTTTGGAGTGTCAAATGCCACTGAATCCAAGATTGCGATATCTCCACTCTGTGCTTTCGCAGCTAGAGCTGACTGGCGAGCCAATGACTTCACCTTTTTGTTTAATTTAAAATGGTAGTCACGTGGACGTGGACCGAAGATACGACCACCACCTTTCATCAAAGGAGATTTCATCGAACCTGCACGCGCACCACCTGTACCTTTTTGTTTTTTAATCTTACGCGTTGAACGTGAAACTTCTGCACGCTCTTTCGCCTTGTGTGTTCCTTGACGTTGGTTCGCCAAATATTGCTTCACATCCAAGTAAACCACATGCTCGTTTGGAACAATGCCAAAGATCTCGTCAGAAAGGGTTACTTTCTTTCCGGTATCTTTACCTGCTATGTTATATACTGCTAATTCCATAATCAGAATGTCTATTGTTAAAGGCTCGCGCCTTTATGGGTTTTAATTTTCAATAATTACGTATGAGTTCTTCGCTCCAGGAATTGATCCTGATACCACCAAAAGGTTTTTGTCTGGATAAATTCTCAAAACCTCTAAGTTTTGAACCTTAACACGATTTCCTCCTGTGCGTCCAGCCATACGTAAGCCTTTGAATACACGTGATGGGAATGAACAAGCTCCAATAGAACCTGGGTGACGACCGCGGTTATGCTGACCGTGAGTTTGACCACCCACACCACTAAATCCGTGACGCTTAACAACACCTTGAAAACCTTTACCCTTAGAAGTTCCAACCGCATCAATGAAGGTTCCTACTTCTAACATCTCTACTGTTAATACATCTCCTAAGTTCAATGGTTGCTCGAACGTGCGAAACTCTACCAATTTTTTCTTTGGAGTTGTGTTAGCTTTCTTAAAGTGACCCAACAAAGATTTTGTTGTGTGCTTCTCTTTCTTTTCACCGAAACCGATTTGAACAGCGTTGTAGCCTTCGTTCTCAACAGTTTTCACTTGCGTAACAACACAAGGGCCGGCCTCAATCAGCGTACATGCAACGGATCTACCGTCTTCCATGTATAGGCTGGTCATTCCGATTTTTTTACCAATAATTCCAGACATATAATATTTTGTTTAAAAATTATGCTCACAAGGCTAACTACGGCTTGTTGTGAGACTTTTATTCATAAATCATTGCGAACAATGACGAAGAATCAATAAAAAATGCAGATTGGCGAAAGCGACAAGATGGAGGCGCTGTGGATAACAGCGAAAAACACCTTGTGTAGCTTAATATTCAATCAATGGGTTGGGCATTCAACATTCATTAATCAATACCAGTTCTAACACAAAAATCGAGCTTACCTCAATTTAAAACCATTTCGACCCGCATTTTTGATGTTTTAAATAAATTCGAGAAGTTCTGCCAACCTCTTTCTGAATAAAAAACTGCGTTTGTCGAACGGGAGTGCAAAGGTAGGAAAAATATTAACACATCCAATAGCACTATTAAAAATATTTTTTAGCTAATCCCTTGAGTCTGTGTATTATTCGGAATTAAGCCTTAGAATTTGTGCATTTTTACTAAATTTGTGCCCTACTCACCTATTAATCAGGTAGTTTTTATTTATTTCCCAAGAAAAAAAATCATTATGTCAAGTTTAACCAACCAAAAAGGTGTTTTGCACGGAGATGCCGTTCAGGAATTATTTGAAATTGCTAAAAAACATCAATTTGCTCTACCTGCGGTAAACGTTACTGGTACTGACACTGTTAATGGCGTATTAGAAGCTGCTAAAGCCGTTAATTCTCCTGTTATCATTCAATTCTCGAATGGCGGTGCTCAATTTTATGCTGGAAAATCCCTTCCTAATGGAAACCAAGAAGCATCCATCGCTGGAGCTATCTCAGGTGCTTATCATGTACACCAATTAGCTAAAGTTTATGGCGTGCAAGTAATTCTTCATACCGACCACTGTGCTAAAAAATTACTTCCTTGGTTAGACGGCCTTTTGGATGCAGGTGAAAAATTCTATGCCGAAACAGGACAACCTTTGTTCTCTTCTCATATGATCGATTTATCTGAGGAGCCTTTAGAAGAAAACTTAGAAATCTGCGCTAAATACTTAACTCGTATGGCTAAGATTGGCATGACACTTGAAATTGAATTAGGGGTAACAGGTGGAGAAGAAGATGGTGTGGATAATTCAGATGTTGATTCTTCTAAATTGTATACTCAACCAGAAGAAGTAGCTTATGCGTATGAAGTATTAAATGCTATTTCTCATCGCTTCACGATTGCTGCTGCATTTGGAAACGTTCACGGTGTATACAAGCCAGGAAACGTTAAATTACAACCCGTTATCTTGAAAAACTCACAGGATTTCATTCGTAACAAATATGCATTAGCCGCTGAGAAACCTATCAACTTCGTATTCCACGGTGGTTCAGGTTCTTCTCGTGAAGAAATTCGCGAAGCTATCTCCTATGGAGCTATCAAAATGAACATTGATACTGATTTACAATGGGCTTTCTGGGAAGGTATTCTTAATTTCTACAAAGAAAAAGAAGCCTATTTACAAGGTCAAATTGGTAATCCTACTGGTGAAGATGCCCCAAATAAGAAATTCTATGACCCACGTGTTTGGTTACGTAAAGGTGAAGACACCTTTGTTACCCGTTTAAAATCTGCTTTTGAAGATTTAAATGCTAATAATGCGAATCAATACTTATAGTAGATAGACTTTTTTATTCATACTACTTAATGTAAAAAGAGGACTCCCAATGAGTCCTCTTTTTTTATGGGATAATATTACATGGTGAGCGGTTGGGCTAGATTTATGGTTCAGGTTTGCTTGATTTTAATCTTAAGATTTGACAAATTTTGAAAATTTGTCAAATCTAGGAGAAATAAATGCGCCTACAAATCTACCATCTTCTTATTCCATTTTTTCATCCGTTAAAGCGAGAATATCAGTTTCCTTGAGTTCTATTGAGTGAAAATCAACAAACTGTTTTTTCCCTCCAAACCATTCTAACACAAATTCCCTATTCACTACACTCTTTTTGAATTGCAATACCTTTCCATAAGAACTCCATTCCCATTGTCTAAAATCATGAATTAATCCATGCTTCTGAGGATTAACATGGATGTAACAAATGAGCGTGGATAAATCCTCCGCTTTCGCCACTAATACCCGCTTGAAGGGAGTCTGAAACAAAGTCCCCACTCGCCCATGTTGTTTATTAAAGGCCATGGTATAGGATTGAAAAAACTTTTTAAGCCTACTTACTATTAGTTGATGTACTGTTCTTCCTGCTAAATCACTTTCATTAAAATGATTGACCTGCACTAAAAAATGAAAATGATTTTCATTTAGACTAAATGCAATTACATCTAAATACCCTTCTAAATATTTCACCCATTGTCTTAAAAAATAGGAATAGTTCGAGCGAGATTTAAAAATGGCTTTCTTATCAATACCTCTATTGTAAAGGTGATAAAACTCTCCAGAATTAAATTGCGTATAGTAATGTTCTACGAAGGCCATAAAAAGGTGGTTAAAAACGAATCTAACCAATATGCCTTACTGTTAACTTCTAATTTGTCAGATTATCAACATGTTGATAAAATTACGCGATTATGAAAAATGGGGGATTTTGATATTACATTTGGAAAAGAAATTCCTTTAAATAGATTTGTCTACTGAGTACTTAGATTTGACAACTTTTGAAAAGTTGTCAAATCTTTAAAACCTTGAATCTATTTCTTAAAAATCAAACCCTTGGTTAATTCATTCAATGCTTTAATCTTGGATTCAAAATCACCCTTAAGTTCTTTCCGCAATGCCTCCAATGAATCTAAGGAGGTTTGAATGTCATCAGGAATGACTTCTTCTAAAAATGCTCGAATCCGTTTAGCTAAAGTAGGCGACTTGCCATTGGTAGAAATCGCGATTTTCAAATCGCCCTTTTGCACAATAGAGCCCAAATAAAAATCACATAATGCAGGGGTATCCGCCACATTGCATAACAAATGCCTTTGCTTCGCTAATTCTCTAATCTCCTCATGTAAAGAATATTGATCTGTCGTACAAATCACCAAATCCCTACCCTCCAAATCCTGCACTTCAAATGGTCTATGTATCAATTGAACCTGAGGGAAATTCTTCAAATAAGCCAATATCGCTTCTCTATAAAATGGAGCCACTAAGCTTATCTTGGTATCTGGGGCATTCCTCAACATGGCCGAGACCTTTTCCAAGGCAACATTTCCCCCTCCCACAACCAAGACATCTAATTGTTCCAATTTCAGAAAAACAGGAAATAGCCTATTCTGCGCTTCCATCCGATAAAATTAAGCTGTTTTCTTCCCGGCCAATTGTCCACAGGCCGCATCAATATCCTTTCCCCTAGATCGACGAACATTGACAATCATCTTTTTGCTTTCTAAAAATGCGGTAAACTTCGCTAAAGCATCTGCTTCCGCATTCACAAAAGAGGCTTGTGCAATCGGGTTATACTCAATGATGTTAATCTTGCATGGCAACTTTCTAGCAAATTCCCACAACTCTTTGGCATCCTCTACCGAGTCATTGAACTTATTGAACATGATGTACTCCAAAGTAATCTCATTCTCCGTCTTATCGTAAAAATAACGCAATGCCTCTGCTAATGCAACCAAGGTATTGCTTTCATTAATCGGCATGATCTGATTTCTTTTGGTATCATTGGCGGCATGAAGAGAAAGCGCCAAATTAAATTTGACTTGATCATCTCCCAGTTTCTTAATCATTTTGGCAATACCAGCTGTGGAAACCGTAATCCGCTTAGGAGACATGCCTAAGCCATCTGGCGAAGTAATTTCCTCAATCGACTTCAGCACATTGGCATAATTTAATAATGGCTCCCCCATTCCCATATAAACGATATTGGTCAAAGGGATTCCATATTTCTCTTGGGCCTGATCTCGAATCAACACAACCTGATCATAAATCTCAAAGGACTCCAAATTCCGTTTCCTTTCCATATAACCCGTAGCACAAAAACTACAAGTCAAAGAACAACCTACTTGCGATGAAACACATGCGGTCATTCTTTCTCTAGTAGGAATTAATACTCCTTCTACTAAATGTCCGTCATGCAACTTAAAGCTGGATTTGATCGTCCGGTCCGTGCTTATTTGCATATCGGCCGTTTGCACACATTGCAAGGAAAAATGTTGATTTAACCACTCTCGCGTAGTTTTCGGAATATTACCCATCGCATCAAAACTGCGGGCTGATTTCTTCCAAATCCACTCATGAACCTGTTTAGCACGAAACGCAGGATCTCCATGCTGAATCATAAGCTGCTTCAACTCGTCCAAACTGAGCTTTCTGATGGCTCCCAATTCCTCTTTCTTCGCTATTTCTGACACTTTATTTCTTTAAAAGTTCGCCTACTTTGGTAGAAATGGCTTTCCCATCAGCTAATCCTGCCAATTGCTTACTTGCCACTCCCATTACTTTACCCATATCTGCTGGGCTACTCGCTCCTACTTGAATGATAATCGCTTGAATCTTTTCCGTCAATTCAGATTCGCTCAATTGTTTTGGCAAGAACTCCTCAATGATGCTCAATTCAGCTTGCTCCTTTTCTGCTAAATCAGGGCGGTTTTGAGCCACATATATTTCCAATGAATCTTTCCGCTGCTTGGCAGCCTTCATCAAAATCTTCATTTCTATGTCGGCAGATAATTCCCCGGCATTGGATCCAGAAGTTTCTTCTAATAAGATTAGTGACTTGATGGCGCGTAATGCACGTAGTCTATCGGCATCTTTGGCACGCATCGCGTCTTTGATCCCGTTCTCAATGGTTACTTTTAATGACATGTTTTTATTCTTTAAAATGAGCTTTGACTCCCTCCAAAAACTCCCGATTATTACTCAATCTAGGGACTTTATGCTGACCTCCTAACTTTCCTCTTTCCCGCATCCATGCGTAAAAAGTTCCCTGAGGAGCCTGATGAATAATGGGTGGGCCTAATACCAAATCATAAGACCGCTTAGCGTCATAATCTGAATTAATCTCGCGGAGGGTTTGATCTAATACCTCCCCAAAGGTACGCATTTCTTTTGGTGCTTTTGAAAATTCTATAATCCATTCATGGCTACCCCGCTGTCCACCATTCATGTAGTTAGGCGCTGCCGTATATTCTTTGATGATGGAATTCGTTATCAAACAGGCTTTAGATATGGCTATTTCTGCATTTTCCATAATTACCTCTTCTCCAAAAGCATTGATAAAATGTTTGGTTCTACCAGAAATTTTTATTCTAAAAGGGTCCAAAGAAGTAAAACGGACCGTATCTCCAATTTTATACCGCCATAAACCAGCATTGGTGCTAATCACCAAGGCATAATTGACGCCTAATTCCACTTGACTTAAATCAACGATCGTATCTTGCTCTTCTCCTTCATCACTAATGGGAATAAATTCATAAAAAATCCCATAATCCAACATCAGCAGCAATTCATCATTCAAAGTCAAGTCGTCTTGAATTCCAAAGAACCCTTCTGAAGCATTATAAATTTCCAGAAAACCCACGCCTTGATCACGAAAAACTTGTTTTTGGAATAATTCCCGATAAGGGCCAAAAGCCACCGCACCATGAATCATAAATTCAAAATTTTCCCAAACTTCCAAAATGGAATTCTTCCCCGTGATTTCTAAGATTTTTTCAATCAATACCAAGGTCCATGTTGGCACCCCTAAAATACTTGTCACATTCTCTTTAGAAGTCTCCAATGCCATGCGCTCAATCTTCTGATCCCAATCATCCAACAAGGCCACTTCCAAGGATGGTGTACGAATCATTTGAGCCCAAACAGGTAAATTCTTCATAATAACTGCCGACACATCTCCTACGAGTACATTAGGATTGGTGGAACAATACGATAAACTTCCTCCAATAGATAATCCCTTCCCCTCAAAAACCCTCGTTTCTGGTCGATTATGAATCAATAAAGTAATCATATCCTTCCCTCCCATCATGTGACATGATTCCAAGGATTCTTTGGAAACAGGAATAAACTTACTGCGCGCATTTGTGGTCCCTGATGATTTAGAAAACCAGGTCACCGGACTATTCCAAAGAATTTGCTGCTCTCCTTGCATCACCCGATCTATGTAAGGAAAAATTTCCTCATAGGTAGAAATGGGTACTTGTGATTTAAATGCTGCATAATTGTTAATTTGACCGTATCCAAATTGCTTCCCCCATTCAGTTTGTCGGCCTGCTTGTACCAAATCTTTCAAACAAATTTCCTGCAAATCCAATGGACGTGTATAGATGGACTCAATCCGCGACATGCGTCGTTTCATGAACCATAAAAGCGTTTCATTGAATAAGGAAATTCCGTTCGCCATCAATGCACAGGTTTTAAATATTGAGGAACACGGTTGGGATAATCAGTAATTACGGCATCGACACCCATCTCCGCTAAATGGGCTATTGCCTCCGCTTCATTGGCTGTCCATGGCACTACTTTCATGCCATTTTTATGGCTATACACCACAAATTCCGAACTAAGTGCCTGATAATTTGGACTATAAATGGCCGGTGTGAATCCCAAATCTTTGATGGTATTCTCTGGACTTTTTCTAGAAACTAAAGCCGACAGCATAATTTGTGACGGGAATTTTCCTTCCAACATAGCTTTGTTCCAGTATTTCAACACTTGGAAATCAAAACTTTGTAATATGATAAACTCAGGTTTTACCTGCTTGGAAATGATAGCCCAGACTTTTTCAGAAAACTCTTCTACCGTTTTAGGTTGAGAAACACCATATTCCGCTTCCACAGATTTGATTTCAATATTGTAATAGATATTCTGCTTATATTTTTTCCTGAAAGCCTCTCCTAGTGCTAAAACCTCCGACAACAATGGTTTGTGCGCAGCCATAGCATGCTGCTCTGGGAATGAAGCATTCCCCCTTTTTCCTGTGTCAAACTGCTTGATATTTTCATAAGTCATCTGAAACAGATTGAATTTCTTCTCTTCTTCCTTAGTTACAGGCTGTCCATCTGGTTTAGAACTATATAATGAATTCATGTAGGGTTCGTGCGAAACAACGACCTGACCATCTGCTGAAATGCACACATCCATCTCTAACACTTGAACTCCTGCCTGAAGAGCATGTTCAAATGCTGGAATGGTATTTTCTGGGTAAAGTCCCCTAAAACCTCTATGTCCTTGAATAAAGGGCATTTGTGCCATCGCCATAAAGTTTAACAGACATAAAAAACATAATCCAACTAGTCTCATCGGTGCGAAGTTTCAGGCTTTTTAAATCGTTTTTCCATGATTCGATTTACCTTATCATACAAGCGCAGAAAATCCTTCGGCTCCTGCACATAGCGATCAAAATTGTTCGCAAACTGCAAAGAATCCACTCCATACTTTTTGAAAATGCGCTTTTCTTGGTAATTGTATGCCAATATAGATGAATCTATGCTACCAAAGTGCATATTGGAAACCTTGGATTCCTCGATGTGTATATCGACCAATATCTCGGCTAATTTATCCTCTTCAATGAGTTTGGAAGTCGACGATTCCCCGCATGCTAAGAATCCCAAACATAGTAGGAAATAAATTTTTCTCATGGTTCAAATTTCCCCTTAATTTAGAAAGCTTTTATGGCTTTTCATTCGACTTGCTCAAAAAATAGGTAATTTAGCACGATTCTAAGCCCTCATTCATTCCATGGATTCGGACATTCATTCCTTTCTTTCCCATGTTGTTCAATTGGAGATTCGCATCAGAAAAGCGATAAATACCCAAATGCACGGAAATTTTTCGTCCATTTTCAAAGGTTCAGGATTGGAATTTAGTGACCTCCGTCAATACCACTATGGAGATGATGTGCGTCATATTGACTGGAACACCACGGCCAAAGGTCACGGTACTTTTGTTAAGTTATTCAAAGAAGAAAAGGAACAAACAGTCTTTTTTCTAATGGATGTGAGTGCCTCTCAACAAGTAGGTAGAAATTCTCAATCCAAACTCAAGACCCTGAAAGAAGTGGCAGGTGTACTTTCCTTCTCTGCTATGCAAGAAGCTAGTCATTTAGGATTTTGTGGCTTTTCAGACAAAAACGAAAAATTCATGCCTCCGGCCATTGGCAAAAAACATGCCTACCGAGTCATTACAGAGCTTTTTAAAATGAATCCAGAAAGTACTGGGACTGATCTTAAAGCGGCCTTGGGCTTTACTTTACAAGTATTAAAAAGGCGAAGCTTAATTTTTGTATTGTCTGATTTTATCGATGAGAATTACCACGATTTGTTGAGAGCCATGTCTCAAATGCATGATTTAGTAGTCATTCAAATTTTGGATAAACAAGAAATAAAACTTCCTTCATTAGGTATTATCCCAATTTTCGACCCAGAAAGAAAAAGAACTACCTGGGTAAATACCAGTTCTAAATTCTTCAAAAATTTACAAAAAGAACAAGGCTCCCAACGTGCCGAGGAACTCAAAAAATTATGTAAACAATGGCAAGCTGATTATATCAGCATACGGGCAGGAGAAGATTTTGTACCCACCTTAGTGAAATTGTTTACCGTTAGAAAATAATGCAGCAAAAGCCCATTCAAATCAAAGGCCAATTTTTAGAAGATTCTGTCAAAATCGGACAGCAGATTCACTATAGCCTTTCGGTTCGACATGGTAAAAATCAAGAAATATTTTTCCCTACTGTGAATCAAAACTTTGGGGCATTTCAGGCAGTAGAAAGAACCTATTTTCCCACTAGAACTGATGCCAGTGGAAGTATCGATTCTGCGGTCTATACTTTCAAACTTTTCCGAATAGAAAATCAGCACAGTTTAGCTATACCTGTTTACCTCATGCAAGAGGCGGATTGCACTAAAATCTACCCTACCAAAGATTATATAATTCTGAAGCGCTTAGTGCCCCATCCAGAGAAAATCAATTTGGATTCTCTCTATCAACATGTCCCCATTGCTCCTTTGCAGCCAAAAACTGACCTAAAAAATGTAATTATTTGGGGACTAGGCCTATTGGTTTTAACGGGGTTAATTTACTGGTTTTTAGGCAATAGCCTAAAAAGATGGTTTAAACTATATGTTTTGTGGCGAAAAAATGCTGAATTCCGTCGCTCCTATCAAAGGTTTATTCGAAATATTGAAAACAACCAAATGGGATTACAAAATTTAGAGCGGGCCTTTTCTCTTTGGAAAAAATACATAGAAAGCTTAACCTTAAAACCATTTACGACATTTACCACCAAAGAAATGGTGGATACCTTAGAAAATAAACAATTGGCTAAAGCCCTTCATGAGTTAGATTCCGCAATTTATGGCGGAAATTTTTCTAGTAAAACCACCGAATCTGTCAACATGCTTTTGGAAATAGCCAATTCTATTTATCAAGAAGAAAGAAAAATCATTTCTCAGGAAAATAGAAAGTCATGAAATACCAGCTATACTTTTCCTGGCAACAATTTGTATCCCTTTTTTCCTACCATTGGGAACATGAGGTATTTCTATTTCTTCTACCCCTTCCCTTGATTATATTTTTAATCCGTTATTTATTAAATAGAAAAAATCAAGCTCGAATTACCCTTTCATTTACGAAACCATTAATCCAAAACCGATTAATCCGATTCATAAGCTTCATCCCCGATATTGTTCAAATCATGCTCCTCACAAGCATCATTTTAGCCTTAGCCAGTCCTTACAAAATCAATCCCAAAAGAAAAATTCAGCCTGATGGAATTGACATGGCCTTAGCGATTGATATTTCATCCTCCATGCTCAATCGAGATGTGAGTCCTTCTCGCCTTGTGATTGCCAAACAAGTAGCAACTTCTTTTATCAAACAAAGAAAAAATGACTTCATCGCCGTCGTAGCTTTTGCAGGAGCTCCGTATTTAGCCAGTCCAATTACCAACGATTCTAGCTACTTGCAACAGGCCTTACTAGGACTAGATTCTAAATTAATCAAGGAGGAAGGTACAGCTTTAGGTGATGCACTAGGGATGTGCATCAATCAAGTAAGGGATTCCCCCAACCCTAAAAAAATCAGTATTTTAATCAGTGATGGAAACAATACAGCGGGTAATCTAGACCCATTGACCTCCACCGAACTGGCTAAGACCTTTGGCATCAAAGTCTATACCATAGCTGTAGGTAGTTTAAAACCCTCCATGGATCCCGTGGATGAAAGCACCTTGCGTGTTATCGCAGAAAAAAGTAAAGGAAAGTTTTACCGAGCTACCGACCAAAAAAGCCTAAATGCCATCTTTGAAGAAATCAATCGAATGGAATCCTCCAAAGTGAAAGAAATCTATTGGGAAGAACATCAAGATCAGAGTAAAATCTTCTTTGATTTTGCATTCGTTCTATTCTTTTTAGGCCTATTTCTGAAACTTAGCCCCATCAGTAATATTTTAGAAGATTAATATGCTCCTATTCCCTAATGCCAAAATAAATATCGGGCTGTACATTACTTCCAAAAGACTGGATGGTTTTCATGAATTGGAAACCTGTTTCTTTCATGTACCATGGACAGATATTCTAGAAATTAGTCCAAGCCAACAAGTGAAGTTTTCATCCTCTGGTCTACCCATTTCAGGTGAAGTTCAAAACAATTTATGTCTAAGAGCTTATCACGCCTTGGCCAAGGATTTTAAAATCCCACCCGTGCACATTCATTTGCACAAAATCATTCCCATGGGTGCCGGCTTAGGTGGCGGATCTGCCGATGCCGCTTTTACTTTAATGGGCTTGCGAGATTTATTTGATTTACCCTTAAGCAACAAACAATTAATCCCATATACACAGCAATTAGGTAGCGATTGTGCATTTTTTCTGTTCCAACATGCCCAATTAGGAAAAGGCAAAGGCGATGAATTAAGTCCTATTTCTTGTTCCTTACAAGGATGTCAAGTGGTACTCATTTATCCGAATTTGGGTATTTCCACCCAAGAAGCCTACGCTCAAGTAAAACCTCAGGCGACTACATATGATTTGGCCCAATCCATCGCAGAATCGATGGAACGGTGGAAAGATCTGATTTCCAATGATTTCGAATTAAGCTTATTCCCAAAATACCCCATCCTTGCTCAAATTAAGCAAGATTTATATGATCAAGGTGCCGTGTATGCTGCTATGAGCGGCTCTGGATCTACGATCTTTGGGATATTTAAAAAAGAAGTCGACCTAGCTGAGCGCTGGGCCGACTTCACCTGTTTTCAAGGTGTAATTGCTTAATCCTTGGCAAAAATAGCTTCTAAGGCTGAAGCTCCACTAATGACCACTTTCCCTGCTGGCAATGCTTTGATAGGTTGAATTCCCACATATGCTTCATTGGAACTAATCACTTTTACAGGAACCTGTTCCATAACTCCTTGTGGGTTTTCCACATAAATAAAACCTCCTTTTCCTACTCTAGCTAAGCCTGCCTGAGGTATCGTTTTCATTTTTTGATTTCCCACCAAAATCTTAGCATTGATAAATTGCCCCACCGTAAAACGTAACTCATCCGATTCATTGTTAAAATGACCGTGAACGGAAGTGGTACGAGTACTTAAATCAACTTGCTTACCAATTAAAAACACTTTTCCTTTACCTTCTAATCCTTCCGCTTCAAATTGTATCGTTTGACCCAACTTTAAACCGCTTAAATCTCTTTCAAACACTTTCAATTCCACGTGTTTATGGGCTATCCCTACCAGTTTCACTAATTCATCTGTGGGCTGGACATACTTTCCGATGGACATAAATACATCCACGATATAGCCGTCAATGGGTGCTTTCAATTGTAAATAGGAGGAGATATTTCCTTTAGAGAGAGATTTTAAATCACAACCTAATATTTCCAATTTCAAGCCTAGCGATTTCACCTGTGCCTGTACATTAGAAAAATCAGCCTCCGCCAATTGGAGTTTCTTTTTAGACCCGACTTCTTCTGAATTCAAGACCTGTTGACGAGATTTCTCTGATGTCAAATAGGTTTGCTGACTCAATGCCTGAATATATTCTTGTTGCATTTGAATATAATCCAAACTTGTAATCGTGGCCAAAACCTGACCTTTGTGCACTTGTTTTCCTGGCAATAATTCAAAAGTCGATTTGACATATCCAGCTATAGGCAGTGAAACAGAAGCCATTGAAATAGGTGGAACATCCACCAAACCGGTGCAAGACACTTCCGATGCCATTTCTTTTTCTTCCAATTCTCCTAATACGATTCCAGCATTTTGTTTTTGCTCTGCACTTAACTTGATACTTGAAACCGTTGTTTCAGCTACTGCTGTTTCCGTTTCTTTACCTCCACAGGCAGACATACCGCCGATGAAAATTAGGGTAATCCATTGATATATGATGTGCTTATTCATTTCCTAAAATAGTTTCAATTTGAATGATGTTTTGATTATATGCCAAAACTTCTTGTAAATATTGTTCTCTAATCTGCCAAGCTTGTTGAGTGTTTTGAAGCATTTCTACATACTCAATTTCCCCTTGCTGGTAGCTTTTTAAAGCCGTTTGAACCAGCCATTCTGCTTGAGGTAAGGCTGTTTGCTGGTAGTACTTCAATGAATTCCCAAATTTGCCCAAGGATATCTGAGCATTTTGCAAATCCGTACTTATTTGGCTGTACACCTGATCTTTTTGACTAGCAAACACTTGTTCTTGCTTTTGTGCGGCAGAAATACGGGCTTTTTGTCCTTTGGCAAAAATAGGTAAGGCTAAACCTGCCTGTACGAAGTTCTGACCTCCAAAATTCTCAATACTCTGTGTGGTGGCTCCTAGACGAATATCCGGTTTCAATTTATTCTTCTCCACTTCTGTTTGAAATTTGGCATGAACTACTTGCTCCTCCAATAATTGTAAGGTGGGATTTTTCGCTAAATCAACAGGAATAGGAGGGACTTGCATGGTCAAAGCATTCACTTTCTGAATCTCAAAAGGCTCTTTTCGATTCATCCAATAGGCCAAATTTTGATAATTAGCCTGGATATCCGCTTGCAAGGAAAGCTGTTTCTGTTGGAATTCCCTCCAGCGAGCTTCTGCTGCAACCACCTCCAAACGATTCGTTTCCCCTTGTTTAAAACGTATACTGGCTGCTTTCAACATCTGGGAATAGATACTATCTTGTTGAAGTAAATATTCCACATGTTTTTGCTGAATGAGCAATTGATAATAGAACCATTTGACACTGGACAATACCAGATTCTGGGTAATCTTTTGCCTTTTCTCTGCCAACATTTTTTGAGATGTCAAGGCTTTAACTTGAGCCCTTAACAAGGTGGGCCAAGGAATACTTTGAGAAGCGATAATGGTATAATCCTGACTAAAATAGGTTTGTGTTTTCCCATATTGAAAGTCAATACTTCCTTTGGGCAACTCCTTACCTGAATTAATCAAGGCCTCTGCACTTTGAATTTCCAAATTTCCTGTATTCAATAATGCATTATGCTGAAGTGCTTCTTGCATGCAGTTCGACAAGCTCATAACTGGTTTAGCCCCTTGACCCAAACTTGAAAAACTCATCATTAGGCCCGCTAAAATCACTAAAACGATCATGGGCTGCGACTTCATCTTCTTTTCTTTTCTAGTCATAACTAAAGAATATACTACTGGAATAACCACCAAAGTAAGAAAAGTAGCAGTAATTAAACCCCCAATAACAACCGTGGCTAAAGGCCGCTGCACTTCGGCGCCTGGTGAATGACTCAATGCCATAGGCAAGAAGCCCAAAGAAGCCACTGATGCTGTCATGATGACTGGACGGAAACGTAACTCGAGACCTTTCCTTAGTCGTTCTGCTACCGAGTCGCCTTCTGTAGCTAATTGCTTAAAGAAGGATAAAAGCACAATTCCGTTTAATACAGCCACTCCAAATAGAGCAATAAAGCCGATTCCTGCGGAAACAGAAAAAGGCATTCCTCTGATGTACAAGGCCCAGATACCTCCAATGGCAGAAAGCGGAATAGCCAAATAAATGATGGCCGCTTCTAGCATGGAATTGAAGGTAAAAAACAAGAGTGCAAAAATCAGCGCTAATGCCAAAGGAACAACCAATGACAATCTAGATTTTGCCGCTTGAAGATTTTCAAAAGTGCCTCCATACTTGACATAATAACCTGCTGGCAATGTGATTTTATTCTTCATCACTTTTTCAATGTCTGTCACCACACTTTGAACGTCACGATTTCTGACATTGATGCCAATGGTAATTCGTCGGTTGGTATTATCACGTGAAATTTCAACAGGTGCATTTTGATAATCTACCGTGGCTACTTCTTCCAAAGGAATTTGTGAACCATTGGGCAAATCTAAATATAGCTCCTTCAAATTTTGAATATCTGCCCGATGAGCGGAGTCCATACGAACAACTAAGTCATAACGTTTCTCCCCTTCCATCACCAAGCCAGCCGTTTCGCCAGCAAATGTCATTTTCACTCGACGGTTCACATCTTGAATACGTAAACCATATTGTGCCATCTTAGCCCGATTATAATGCACGACTAACTGCGGAACCCCATCTATTTGCTGAACTTTGATATCCCCTACCCCCTCGATTTTCCGAATATAGCGAGCTGCCTCTGTCGCTTTTTCAAACAAAATTTCTAGATCCTCTCCAAAAATTTTAATAGCCACATCAGATTTAACTCCTGCAATCAACTCATTAAAGCGCATTTGAATAGGCTGAGTGAATTCAAAGTTTACTTCAGGAAAAGCATCCAATTCACGATCCATTTTTTCCTCCAATTCCTCCATGGTTTTAGCTTTTTTCCACACGCTTGGTTCATTTAATATGATGATTAAATCGCAGGCATTGATTCCCATAGGATCCGTTGGGATTTCCGATGCTCCAATACGAGACACCACTTGCTTGATTTCATCTGGGAATTTTTTGAGCAATAAGGCTTGAGCATTATTATTGACTGCTATGCTCTGAGAAAGGGAGGCATTTGTCGGCAAGATAGTTTCTACCGCAAAATCTCCTTCATTCAATTCTGGAATAAATTCCCCTCCCAAGGTGGTAAATAAACCAATACTTCCTGTTAATAGGACAAGTGATGCTACTACCACTTTCTTGCGATTGCTTAATGCCCAATTGACCATAGGACTGTATTTCCCATACATAAAATTCATGATTCTATCTGCCCAAGTGACCTTATGACTTACTTTCTTACTTAAAAATAAGGAAGACATCATGGGCACATAGGTTAAAGAAAGCAACAAGGCTCCAAAAATGGCAAATGACACTGTTTGGGCCATTGGTCTAAACATCTTACCTTCAATTCCTCCTAAAGCCATGATGGGTAAATACACAATCAGAATAATGATAACTCCAAAGGCTGCCGATTTAAAAATGGCTTGAGCTGAGATATTTACCTCTTCATCCATTTCATGTTGACTTAGGACTTCTCCTTTCCTCCTTGAATGGAGTCGATGAATGATGGATTCTACAATGATCACGGCTCCATCCACAATCAAACCAAAGTCTATTGCCCCTAATGACATTAGATTCGCTGAAACGCCAAAGATATTCATCATGGCAAAGGCAAACAGCAAACAGAGAGGAATCATGGATGCCACAATAAGTCCAGCCCGCCAATTTCCCAATAACAAGACAAGAATAAAGACCACAATTAATCCCCCTTCGATTAAATTTTTCTCGACGGTATTAATGGCCTTCCCTATTAATATACTTCGATCTAGGTAAGCATTAATGTGAATTCCCTGAGGGAGTGTTTTTTGAATCAATTCCATTCGATCTTTCACATCCTTCACCACGGTATTGGCATTCGCTCCTTTCAATAAAAGCATTACCGCACCCACAGCTTCACCACGACCATTTTTAGTCATAGCTCCATAGCGTACCGCTTTCCCAAATTGGACTTTGGCTACATCTTTGACAAATACAGGCAATCCACCTGAACCACGCTGTTTAACAACCGTATTTTCGATATCTGCTAAGGACTGTATCATCCCTTCGGAACGAATGAAATAGGCATCAGTTCCTTTTTCCAGATAACTACCCCCAGAATTAGAATTGTTATTTTCTAAGGCTGTAAAAAGCTCATCGATACTGATGTTCATCGCTCGGATTCGCTCAGGATTTATGGCTACTTCATATTGTTTGACATAACCTCCAAAAGAACTGACTTCTACAACACCCTTGATCCCAAGCAATTGACGCTTGACTATCCAATCTTGGTAGGTACGTAAATCAGCCAAGGAATATTGATCTCGGAATTCGGGATCTACGTCCAAAGTATATTGATAGAACTCTCCTAAACCCGTGGTAATGGGAGCCATTTCAGGAATGCCCGCCCCGCGTAATAAATAAGGTTCGGCAGCTTTTAATTTTTCCGAAACCTGCTGTCGCGCTACTTCCATCGCTACTTCATCTTCAAAGACGACGGTAATAATGGATAAGCCCATGCGGGAAATAGAACGAATATCTTTCACATTAGGGATGGTTCTCAAAGATATCTCTAATGGAAATGTAACAAACTTCTCTACTTCTGACGCAGCTAAAGCGGGTGATTGTGTCATGACTTGTACCTGATTAGAGGTAATGTCAGGCAAGGCATCAATGGGCAAACGGGTGAGAGAATAGCCTCCCCATGCCACAAGACCTAATACGAATAAACCTACAATGAGTTTATTTCGAATACTAAAATATATTATCGAATTAATCATTTTTCAATGGAAATGGTGAACGTAAGGAAATGAATGACAAATCCTTAGTACCGAGGAGGTGCTATTAGCACTCTAGCTAATGAAAAACGATATAGATTTTGCCAATTGATTAATTGGCGACGAGGTAACACAAATAGAAGGGGCAATATAAAGACTAGATAAATGGGTGGAAGGACATATCCACTAACACCACTAAAATCAAAACTAGGTAAACTTGGATGTTTAGTCGTTTTGGCATGCTTAGAATCAGCAGCATAATGCATCCAAAGAAAATCCATAAAACTGAATCCTGCGGGTGCCTGGCGCTTATGGTCTTGAAAATGTTTTAGTAATTCATTCGCCTTGAAACTTTGTTCCATTCCTACCTTCGGAATCCAGGATCCCGAAAAGATAATCACAAAAAGGATGGAGGCTAGCCAAGTTTTCATAGCTCAAATGTAGGAAAAAATGGAAATTTTAATGGATATTTATACTCTCAATGTACAATTTTTTGAGACAAAAGCCTAAAAACCAACGATTAATAAGCTTGTATAGCCCCTATTATGGATGAAATAAATATTTTGTGGCATCAGTTAACTGATTCTGAAACCATCATTCGCTCTGGCTTACTTGTTATTACGCTGATTGTTTTTGCTGAAAATGGGCTGTTCTTTGCATTTTTCCTTCCTGGCGATTATTTGCTTTTTTTAACTGGGGTATTTGGGGGAACAGGTGTCTTAAAAGAACCTCTTTCGGGTTTATTAGCCAGCATATTCTTAGCCGCAGTGGTAGGTTCTCTCGTCGGTTATTTATCTGGGCGATTCTTTGGCAAATCCCTAGAAAATAGACCGGATAGTCTCTTTTTCAAGAAAAAACATTTGGATTCTACCCGAGAATTTTTTGACAAATATGGCTTTATGGCCTTGGTTATCAGTCGTTTTTTACCTGTAGTTAGAACTTTCACGCCCATCTTGGCAGGCATCAGTAGAATGCCTTGGTATAGTTATTTATTATTAAATGTCGTAGGTGGTGGCCTTTGGGTGGGGATATTAGTGACATCGGGCTATTACTTGGGACAGCATTTCCCTTGGATCATTAATTATGTACACTACATTATTTTGTTTTTCTTAGGGATAACCACCTTTACCGTGATTAAAGGTTATTTGAAAATGAGGCAATAATGGAAGCTTTCGCATATGTCGCAGCCTTTTTGATAGCTGGAATTCTATTCTTAGCTATTATTTTAACCCTTGCCAAATGGATCAGGCCGAATCGCCCTAATGTAGAAAAACTCAGTACTTATGAGTCGGGCGAAGCCCCTATTGGCAATGCCAATATTCGCTTTAATCCTCGTTTTTATTTGATTGCACTGATGTTTGTCTTGTTTGAAATTGAACTTATTTTTCTCTTTCCATGGGCCTCCGTTTTTCATCATCCAGACTTAGAAAATGCAAGTCCTGTTTGGTCGAGCTACGCCTTAGTTGAAATGTTTATTTTCATTGGAATATTAGCCTTAGGCCTTGCTTTAGCATGGGTGAAAGGTTATTTAAATTGGGAAAAACCCGTAGCACCAATCCTACCAAACGACAGTCCGATTCCAGATCAAGCTTACCAAAAAATTCGAGACAAATACGGATCGAAATAAGATTAATGTGGAGTAGGAACTCCAATCTTATTATTAATTGTGATCCCCAATACTAGTTCGTGTGAACCCATGGATTGATAGGCTAATCCATTGACATTCAAGTCATACGAATAAGACATATGCATATTATGCCGCAGTTGAACCCCAAACATGGCAGAATAAGATTCCTTATGTCGGTATCCAAAACCCATCCAAAACTGTTGATTGAAATCGGCTTTTACATTCGCTTCAATGGATATGGTTCCTGCTTTATAAAACTTCACCATGGCTGCAGGTGAAACTGTAAAATATTTAGAGGTTCGGATGTGATAACCAAACATAGCAAATAAATTAGGCTTCATGGTTCCCGAATATAAGGCACGCGTCATGACCTTATCATTGTCAAAATCCGAATTGTTTGGCCAATAATACCTCCTACTAAGCGTATCCAAGGCCGCAGGGTCTGAGCGCTCATAGGTGAAATTCTCAAATATCAGCTGATTTGCCGAAAGGCCTAAGAAAAATTCTCGATTGTAATAAAGCACACCTACATTAGCCAATAATTGACCTGCAGTGAGGGAGCCATAAGGAGTGGGTGCCGATGTGATGGCTGTTCCAGCTGGTGGATCTAAGTATAAAATTAATGGATCTCCTCCATCTTTTACATCAAAATTATTCATGTTTAAACCCCTGGAATAATATCCACCTGTTGCTCCCACTGACAACTTATTTTCCCCACCTAAGGATACATGGTAAGCATAAGATCCTGCTACAGAAAAAGTAGACATGGGCCCAAATTGGTCCGCTTGAATCTGTAACCCTAAACCCTGATGAAATTCCCAGCGATAGTCTTTCTTTCTCCGTTTTGTCGGATTAAAAGACCTTCGGATGGTTTTAGACATGTAAGGAGTAGGCCCTGTGGAGGTTCTATCCGACTTATCAATGGCCCAATTGGCTGTGGCATTGAAGGTTTTCATCCCCTCTGATAAACCGACCCACTGCTGGCGATAACCCAATTTAATGTCTGTAAAATCCTCAAATCCAGCAAATGCTGGATTATACAGATAACGATTCATCATGAATTGAGTAACTTGAGGTGTTTGTTGAGCAAAGCCCAAATGCGCAACTAAAAATAAAAAAAGAACGGTGAAAAATCTCATTTGAAAATATAGTACCTCAAAAATCTGTTAAATATATTTAATTTCGCTCGAACTTTCTGGAAAACAGTTGGGTTTTTATATATTAACGGCCCTTTCCATTCAACCATATGCCTATCCAAAGCTACCCGCTATCTCATCTTTCTGCATTCAGCCCTTTACTGCTGGACTATTTAGACGAGAAACCTAATTTAAAAAACTTATACCAAAATAGCCCGAACATCGCTGGCTTTAAAAATCAATTAGCTGATAAAAAGTCTTTCCCTATAGGCCATCGAAAAGCTTTGGTAGAAGTACTTCAAGATCAATACCAAGGTCTGGAAAACGCTCCAGCATTTGAAAAATTACTCGATTCAACTACATTTACCGTAACCACAGGTCACCAGCTCAATCTAATGACTGGCCCATTGTATGTCATTTACAAAATTGTCTCCACCATCAATTTGGCTAAGCAATTAAAAGCGGAATATCCAGCATATCACTTTATTCCCGTTTACTGGATGGCCACTGAGGACCACGATTGGGATGAAATAAATCATGTGCACCTTAACCAAAAGACCTACTCTTGGAATACCCAACAACAAGGAGCCGTGGGGAGATTTACCTTAGAAGGGATATCTGATTTTCTACATTCATTACCCTATTCATTGCCCATTTTTCAAAAAGCCTATAGCCAAAGTAAGACCTTAACCGAAGCCGTTCGATGTTATATGCATGAGCTTTTTGGTGCGGAAGGATTGATTTGCTTGGATGCCGATGATGCTCGATTAAAATCTTTATTCCATCCGATAATGGAAGCTGATTTGTTAGAGCATGTGCATGAATCTTTAGTCGAAAGCCAAAATCAACACTTAAATGATTTGGGTTATAAAACACAAATCAATGCCCGAGGAATCAATTTGTTTTATTTACAAGATGGCATCAGAGAGCGAATTGAAAAACAAGGGGAATATTACCACGTATTGAATCAATCCATTCAGTTTAGTCTTGAAGAGCTGAAAAATGAACTCCAGCTTCATCCCGAGAGATTTAGTCCTAATGTTGTTTTAAGACCTCTTTATCAAGAATGCATATTACCTAATCTTGCCTATTTGGGAGGACCAGCCGAAGTGGCATATTGGTTACAATTGAAAGGTATTTTTGATCACCATCGAGTTCCTTACCCGATTGTTTTACCGAGAAATTTCGCTTTACTTCTGCCATCTGTGGAACAGAAGAGAATAGAAAAATTAGGCATTAAAATCTCTGATTTATTTCTTCCAGAGTCATCATTGATTCGAAAGTATGTGCTTGAAAATACCCTGTATAGTTTAGACTTTCAACAAGAGATGGAGGCTGTCGACCCTATTTTAGAACAAATGGTATGGAAAGCCAAACAAGTAGATCCTACTTTAGAAGGTAGTATATTGGCAGAAAGACAACGCTGGATCAATGGTTTGGAACGAATGGCGAAAAAGCTAAAACGTGCAGAAGAAAGAAATCATGAGACAGCCATTCGTCAAATCCAACAAGTGAAAGCCCGTTTATTCCCACATGGTAACTGGCAAGAACGATACGATAACCTATTAGATTTTTACTTAGATAAGCCTAGTCTAATTCAGGACTTATTAGATAGTTTTGATCCATTACATTTTGAACTTTACGTGATTCCTTTACAGTCTCCCAATGCCTGAAAAACTGAGCCCCTTGGATTTTATTTCCGCTTCTGCTGAAGGGGTGATGTTAGATGTGCGTTCGCCTGGGGAATATGAAAAAGCTCACATACTTGGTGCCATTTCTTTTCCCATGTTCAGTAATGAGGAAAGGGCTGCCGTGGGCACTTGTTATAAAAAAGAGGGTAAGGATAAAGCCGTAGAATTAGGGCTATCCATCGTAGGGCCTAAATTAGCCCCTTGGGTAAAATCAGCTAAAAAATTAGCGCAAGGGAAACCTTTGTTGATACACTGTTGGCGAGGAGGTATGCGCAGTGGAAGTATGGCCTGGTTACTTGAAACAGCTGGCTTACAAGTGAAGTTATTGATTGGAGGATATAAAGCTTATCGTCATTTGGTCCTAAAGACATTGGAAAATCCCATTCCATTACGGGTTTTAGGTGGGAAGACGGGCAGTGGAAAGACGGAAATATTATTGGAAATGAAAAAGCGAGGATTTCAAGTCATTGATTTGGAAGGAATCGCTCATCACCGAGGTTCTGCTTTTGGTCATTTGGGATTAGCACCTCAGCCTAGTAGTGAACATTTTGAAAATGTGCTTTTTCATGAATTACGCCAATTGGATTTACAAAAAACCATTTGGGTGGAAGATGAAAGTAGGCACATTGGTAAGGTATTCATGAATTTGGAATTTTATAACCAACTTCGGGATGCCCCTGTATTATTTTTGGATATAGATGCCCAATACCGTTTACCTTATTTAGTAGAGGTGTACGCTCAATATCCCAAAGAAATGTTGGCAGAAGCCATTGAAAAAATCAAAAAGCGCCTGGGTGGCCAACACTATCAAAAAGCCCTAGCTTGCTTGGAAATGGGAGAATTTGAGGACGTGGCGGCTATCACATTACAGTATTATGACAAAGCTTACTTACATGGATTGGAACAAAGAGACCTGCAAAAAATCCAACGATTAGAGATCCATTCTTTAGATACCCAAAAACAAGTGGAGGCAATTCTTCCACATATTTTGAATGCCTAAAACCTAAACCGAAGATGATGTTACCTTCCGATTTTTTAGATACTATACTTGCAAAACACGAGCAAACACGTGATTTTCCTGCTACTTCAGATATAAAAAAACTATTTACGAAGATTATTCTGACCTTATTTCCAGAGCAAACTCGTAAACATTTCTCTCAAAAAGAAGAATTGATCGCTGTTTGGGAAAGCATAGAGAATGGATTAGAATCCATGTTGCACTCGATGAAAAACGAATTGCCTACAGACCCACATAGCTTAACGCAAGCGTATATGGCTCGCATTCCTAAGGTGTATGATACCTTACTCACCGACGTAGAAGCGATGGTCAATGGTGACCCTGCTGCCAATACCGATTTTGAGGTAATTAGAACTTATCCTGGCTTTTATGCCATGGCATTTTATCGATTGGCCCATGAACTTTGTGCATTAGGAGTTCCATTGATACCTCGTATATTGACAGAATATGCCCATTCGAAAACAGGTATCGATATTCATCCTGGTGCCCGCATAGGCAAATTCTTTTTTATGGATCATGGAACAGGAATCGTCATTGGGGAAACCTGTATTATTGGTGAACGGGTTAAAATTTACCAAGGTGTAACCTTAGGTGCATTATCTGTCGACAAAAGCATGGCTTCTACCAAAAGACATCCTACCATAGAAGATGATGTGGTTATTTATTCAGGTGCCACTATTTTAGGAGGAGATACTACCGTGGGTAAAAATTCAATAATCGGAGGAAATGTTTGGCTCACTAGAAGTGTCGCTCCCAATACAAAAATTTACCATCAAGAAAATACAAAAGTTATCTTAGACTAAAATGAGCACATTATTAGACTTAGTAGGAAATACTCCATTGGTAGAATTGAAACAATTGCACAGCAATAAAAATGTGCGCATTTATGGCAAACTTGAAGGTAACAATCCAGGGGGTTCAGTAAAAGATCGGGCGGCAAAAAACATGATTGAATCTGCTCTAAAACGGGGAGATATTCAACCAGGCATGAAACTCATTGAGGCCACTTCTGGCAATACAGGCATAGCCTTAGCCATGATTGCTTGCTTATACAATTTAGAAATCGAATTAGCCATGCCCGCTAATTCCACACGCGAGCGTGTACTGACTATGGAAGCATTTGGCGCCAAAGTTACTTTAACGAAGAGTATCGAAGAAGCGAGAGATTATGCCGTGGAAAAAGCGGCAACGGGTGAATATATATTATTGAATCAATTCGAAAATCCAGACAATTACCTGGCCCATTATAAAAGTACAGGTCCAGAGATTTACCGGGATACTCAAGGGGAAATTACGCACTTTGTGAGTTCCATGGGGACAACTGGAACCATCATGGGAACCTCCATGTATTTAAAAGAACAAAATCCAAACATTCAAATAGTTGGCTGCCAACCCACCGAAGGTTCTTCCATACCAGGGATTCGTCGCTGGCCAGAAGCCTATCGTCCCAAAATATACCAACCCGAGCGCGTGGACCGTATCATGGACATTTCCGAAGAAGAAGCGGTAGCTATGACAAGGAAACTAGCCAAAATAGAAGGGGTTTTTGGAGGAATGAGCAGTGGAGGAGCAGTAGCCGCCAGTATTCGTTTAGCTGAAGAGCTACAAGAAGGCGTGATTGTTTGTATTATTTGCGATCGTGGCGACCGATATTTATCCAGTAATCTATTTGGAGAGTAAAACGCCTAAAAGCTTGTAATGCGTAGGTTTACCCCAGCGTAATTTCTGACTTCCTTCGATAAAATACGTTTGAACATGGCCATCTGAAAATGTCATCTGCATATTTTTACTGGTTTCAAAAAGAAAATTCTTTTGAGAAACTTCAATCTCCACACGTGTTGGTCTATTGAGCTCATCAATATGCACCATGAATTTCTTTACGGGTAAGCTTTCTCCCAATTTCAAAGAATACCAAATCAAGTCTGGTTCGGATAAATTATCATAGCTTTTTTCAAAAGCTGGTTTATTCAAATCGGCCTCCAAAAATAAGGCCCATTCTTTGGTCCAATCGATATCAGACACCACTTTTACTTCTTTAGCCCCGTCTAGAAATACCGTTTTATGCACTTTGGGTTTCGTTACCTCAAACGATTTGATGTGGGAATTAAGTAAATCTGCCCAAGCAAAATACGTGTTTTTAGGACTCGTCTTAGCTGTCTCAGCACATGAAATAAATAGCAATCCTGTCAATAAACAGAAAAATGGGACAAATTGACGGGTATATAGATTAGAATTTCTCAAAACAAGATCATTGTTTGATGTTAATATAAAGGTACGGATAATCCCTAAATAAGAAATAGAAAAGCCGGCTTTTGAAAAACCGGCTTAATCTGAATATTGTTCAACTAGCCATAACTTCTTCCAAAGGAATTTTGAGCACTTTAGTCAACTGAAAAATCTTAGTTGCGTTAGGATAATGTTTACCAGATTCCCAATAATTATAAGCGCTTTGACTTACTCCTACGGCACTGGCTACTTGTTGTTGGGTGAGTTGCAATGATTGCCTTGATTTGATCAAAGCAACAGAGAATAAATGTTTGGTTTTCATACTATTAATTGGTTAGGTGTTAATACTTAATCAAATGTTTCGAATTGATGTATAAATAACAAATGCCACTTAAAAAAATATCCAATTTTATGATTTTTTTGATATTGCCCCTACATTATATGCAAAAAAATAGCCTGAAATGAGAATTTCAGGCTTAGTAGTAAAATCAAAAAAAGGACTATGCCCAAGAGCACAGTCCTTTCATTACTTAATTTGATATTTATATTTATACCGCTCAAACAACTGAGTATGTTTGTTTTGTAAATCAACAGCCCGACCTTGGATAAAGGCATGACTCAAAACACTTGACTTCATATCCAACAAATCTCCTTGACAAATCAGGATGTTGGCATCTTTCCCATTTTCAATGGTTCCCGTTCTCTTTTCAATCCCTAAAATCTTAGCCGGATTGAGCGTAATAACCTGCAATGCTTCCTCTTTGGTCAAGCCATAAGCCGCTAAAGTACCCGCCATGAAAGGCAAATTTCTTTGTTGAGTATAGCCATCACCTGAATCTTGACTTATACTGACCAATACTCCAGCTTTATACAACATAGCTCCTGTCTTATAGGGTTGATCTACAGCATCATCCTCTGTGGCAGGTAAACTATGTGGCTCTGAAAGTATCACACTCACTTGGTTTTCTTTCAAAATATCCGCAATCATCCAACTATCTGCTCCACCAGCAATGACCAATTTAAAGTTAAACTCTTTGTTCAATTCAATGGCCGCTAACATTTCCTTCACTAAATCACAATGAATGTAGAGGGATTGGCTCCGATCAAATAATCCTTTCACCGCTTCAAATTTCAAATTTACTTCCGCATGTGATTTTTCATTTAAATAAGCTTTCGCTTCTCTGAAAAATCCCTTGGCCTGTTCAATTCTAGCTAAGCCAGCTCTTACAGGATCTCCTGCAGGCGCATTACCACGACGCATGTTATTAGGACGATTGATCAAAGCAGGCATAGTCATATGAATTCCTTCGTCAACCAAATAAGCGGCATCTTCCCAGTTCCACGCATCTAATTGTACGACACTGGAGCTTCCGGTAATCAATCCTCCTTGTGGGACAATCTGAGCTAATAAAACACCATTGGTTCGTAAGGTATTGATCACTTTACTGTCGGTATTGTAAGCCACTAATGATCGTACATTAGGATGTATATCCCCCAATTCTACATAGTCTACCGTGGCACGTGTGGAGCTTACCTCCACTAAACCTAAATTGGTATTGGGAGCAATGATTCCAGGATAAATATGCTTGCCAGTGGCATCAATGTGTTCTACATCTGCCCCTAAGCTAGGGTTTGAATTTTCTATTTTCAATTTCCCCTTCTCTATGATCAAATTGGCTGTTGAAATCACTTGGCCATTTCCCACGTGAATGATAGCTCCTGTAATTACGATTTTCTTTGTCTGAGCAGAAGAAGGATGCATGGTCTCCTGAGCTTGTAGCCCTAAGGAAATCATACTAAGTATAGCTATGAATATTTTTTTCATGTTGATGTCGATTAATTTTCTGTCAATACCATGCGTGATTGGATGCGCTCCCAAAGACTTTTGTCGTGTTGGTGATCTTCTTCGCAATTATTCATTTCCTTGAAAGTAGGTGCTGCAGGACGTGTGCTAGCCCCTCCTTTTTTGGCATTAGCCATTTTTTGAACCAAACGCTGTTTTTCAGCTTTCAAATTAGCCTGCAAAGTAGCATCCAAGTCGCGGTCAAAAACAATCATTCCATCCACAATGGTCTTTTCTGATTTGGCATAAATACTTAAAGGATGCGCAGACCAAAGAACTAAGTCGGCATCTTTCCCTTCCTTAATACTTCCTACACGATCCGCCACATGCAACATTTTGGCTGGATTCAATGTCACCATTTTCAAGGCCTCCTCTTCGCTCATTCCTGCATATTTCACTGATTTAGCGGCTTCCTGATTCAATCGACGAGCCATTTCGGCATCATCTGAATTGATGGCTACATTAATGCCGTTTTTCTGCATTAAATACGCATTTTGTGGAATCGCATCGAGAACTTCCATTTTATAATTCCACCAATCACTGAAAGTAGAGGCATTGGCGCCATGCTGTTTCATTTTATCGGCCACTTTATAGCCTTCTAAAATGTGCGTAAATGTGTTAATCGTAAAATTAAAGCTATCTGCCACCTTCATGATGGAATTAATTTCGCTTTGTACATAGGAGTGACAAGTAATAAATCGCTTCTTGTGTAAGATTTCCAATAGGGTTTCTAATTCTAAATCAATGCGCTTACCTGGTCCTAGTTTTTCATATTCTCTAGCCCGGGTAAAGGCATCTACCAACACTTGCTCCACCCCCATTCGGGTATCTGGAAAACGATTATTGGCCGTATTATAAGAACGCTTCACGTTCTCTCCCAAGGCGAATTTGATGAATGGGTCCCAATTGGCAAACTTCATTTGTTCTGCATTTTGACCCCAACGAAATTTGACTAATTGCGTTTGACCGCCAATGGTATTACAGCTCCCATGTAAAATATGACTGCTTGTTACACCTCCACTCAATTGTCTGTAAATGTCCACATCTTCTGGGTCAATGACATCCGCCACTCGCACCTCAGCCGTTACTGACTGCGAACATTCGTTAATTCCTCCAGTAGCTGCCACATGAGAATGCTCATCGATGATACCTGCGGTGACATGCTTATTGGTTCCATCGATTACTTTAGCTGAAGCATCTTTAAGGTTTTTCCCCACTGAAACGATTTTACCGTTCTTGACCAAAACATCCGTTTCTTTCAAAACTCCTTGTTTTTCATTGGTCCAAACCGTCGTATTTTTAATCAAAATAGTCTCTTGCTTCGGCATACTTTTTTGCCCAAATCCATTGAAGGGATACACCAAGGCTCCTAAGGATTCCTCATCTGCTTTCTTTTCCTTCTTATCTGATTTACTCTCTTCCAAAGCTCCTTCTCGTGTAGCTTTCCAACTTACCCAATCACCTGAAGCTAACTGACCTGTTCCTAACCAATTGGCTCCTTGTTGAGTACCTGTTAAACGAATACGTTTACCTGCTTCTCCTTTTTTAGTGAATACTAAATTGACTAATTGATCTTTTTGACTCAACTCCACCTGAATGGTATCAGTGCCTTGTAAAGTCGCTTTTAAGTCCGATTTTACTAATAAAGTATATTTCTCTGCACCCAGTTGGAATGCGTATTTCCCCATTAAATTGGACCAAGCATCTACCTGTACACCATAGCCATTTCCTTGAACCCAGTTTTCCACAATTTGAGTTTTCTCTTGAAAAACAGGTCCTGTCGTAATCAGAAAATTGGCCAATTTACCTACTTCCAAAGTTCCCACTTGATCAGCTATACCTAAGAGCTGCGCTGGACTCGTAGTTAATGCGTCCATGGCTTTTTGCTCGGAAAGTCCTAGCTGAATAGCTTTTTTCAGGTTCGATAAAAAAGCGGAAGTTTCTTTCAATCCATGAGCAGTTAAGGCAAATGGAATGCCTGCCTTTTCAAAAGCGGCTGGGTTTGTAGGAGCTAATTCCCAATGCTTTAATTCTGCTACATTGACGAAACGAGCATCCGTAGGGTCTTCTAAATCCATCGCTTGTGGAAAAGCCAATGGCAAAATGAAGCTCGCTTTAGTCGCTTTTATGTCATCGATGCGCTGGTATTCATCTCCAGCAGCTTTAATGATGTATTGTATACCAAATTCATCCCCAATTTTATCTGCACGTAATGCTGACCATTTATCGCTCACCTCAAAAATCTGAGGTAAAGTTAGATTCTCATTGAAAGAAGATAAACTCAGATTCAACCCTTCCTTCGCTGGTTTAGATTTATACCATTGGGCATCCAAAAAATTCTGTCTCAATAAAGCCACACTTCCCATTAAGGAAGTTGGATAATCTTGGGTAGATGATCCTTTGCTAAATGAATAATGTGCTGATGCTTTTTCTTTTAATATGACTAAATTCTCTTTTTGATTAGCCAAAGTCACAATAGCACCTGCTCCTCTCGAAATCCCATCCATTTGGTGAGTTAAAACAACTCCAAATCCTGATTGTCTTAATTCCTTAGCTTTGACTTCATTCACATTGAACAGTTTCACATGAGTAAGTTCTGACTTCAAGGCTTGATTCCAAGAATATGGGCCTTTGGTATTGGATAGCATCTGAGCTGGACTGCGGAAGTTCGCCCCACCACCTGCAATTGCCGGGGTTCCATAGTCGCTATACATATCAATGAAAGAAGGATAAATATACTTTCCTTGACAGTCGAGTACTACTGCATCTTTGGGAATGGGAATATTGCTTCCTACTTGTTCAATTTTTCCCTGACGAATAATCAAAGTAGCATCTGAAATCGTCGTTTTTGAATCCTTCACGATAGTCGCATGTGTGAAAGCATAATATCCCTGGCGGGGATTAGCGACATCATTTACGGGATAGGTTATTTGGGCCACCAAAGGACTACTGATAACCCATAAGAAGGCCACTGCCCCCAAAGTAAAAAGGTGTTTCATAGTAAGTTTGTTAATGAATTTTAAAGATAATCATTGATTGGCTTTTCTTAACCTGATTTGCCATTTAATTGTTTTTTAGTCGAACTTGTTTCTTGCCATAGTACTTGGCAATACATTTACACCACAAATGACTGGAATCTGTAGAAATTTCCTCATTAAATAGAAAGGCCGATTTTGTCTGAATGGCAGCTATCTCAACAGATTCAGCCTTATTTTGTTGAAGTGCCACAAATCTGGCTCTTTGCTCCTTGGCAAATTGAAAAGCTGTTCCAGAACTTATTTCTGTTGCCATCAAATAAGCACTTTTACTAAAATGCATCATAGGCAAAATCAATAACATGATGATGAGCTGAATGGGAAATTGGGCTTTACTCGATAGAGACCAAGGTAATTTTTGGTGCAAGACAAAACTCAAATAACTTGATCCTAACAATAAATACATAAACAAAAGACTCAAGGTACGATTAGGGATTCCCGTTTCGTCTAACGCTAAGGATATCGGTAAAAAACTCAGATAATAGCCTAGGATCAAAATGCCGAAAAGTCCGAAGAAAAGGGGCCAAGACAGGGGATATTCCTGTTTTTTACCTGTGCCAAACAAGATAATCCAAACATTCATGAGCCAAAATAAAGGCTCTTTTAAAAATAAATAAAACTGATGAACAGCATTTTTAGCGGCTTCCACTAAGCCATCGACCAAAGCAATATGTTTGGTAGCACGAATGGCATTTCCTGGTGCCAAAATAACCAAGGCTAAACCAATCAACCAGACAAATCCTAAGACCCAAAGTTCGGGTTCAATCCGTTTATTTTTAATGACTCGATAGAGTTGCAAGCAGCCAAATACAGCCGAAAAGAATATCATGGTGATTTCACTACTCCCAATCAGAAAAAATAACACGAGGGGTAAGATGAAAAAGCGGATCCACTTGGCTTTTTCAAAATAATAGAGATTAAAAAACAAGATGACTAATTGAAATGATAGGGCATAAAAAAGGCCTGAAAACCAAAAATACCATTCATAAAAACCTGGAATTGTGTACCAGCCAATAGCTTGAAAAATGAGAGCACTCCATAGTACTGTAGGATTCCACCATGGCTTTTGATAGATATTTTTACTTAAATAAATGGCATTAGCTAAACCCAAAGCCATGACAGACCAGGTTCCCCAAGTAAAATAATCAAAATCAGGACTAAAGATTAATGGATTTAAGTGCAATATCACATTACCAAAATAACGTCCACTCCACCCGATGTAATATTGGTAGGCCCCACCTAAGATTCCATACTCCTTTCCTACCCAGGCAAAACAAAAATCATCGGTGATATTAGGGCCATTGGCTATTGCCATACTTCCCATTAAATAGGCCATCATACCCCAAAATAGTAAGCCCAACAAAAGAAGGACGAATGGTTTCACATCGGTTTTGGGAGCTAACGTATTTGGCATCATCTTGTATATAGAACCCTATTCTGGGAAGGTATGGGGTAAAAATACACATAAAAAACAGAAAAAATAGCCCAACAGTAGCAGGAATCACGAGTTGGAATGCCTACATACTATGCTGATTTGCAAATAATTTAATGAGGTATTGAAATCAAAGAAATGAATAAATTTAAAAATATTGATACCTTGTACATGGTTTCCTAAATATATTTGTCAGAAATTTTCAGCTAGGGAAAGAAAAAGCATATCCATGATTCATCGAATTTTAATTTTTTGTTGCCTCTTAAGTTTATGTATCAAAACAGAATTGAGTGCACAGAAAATTGGCGATTTTGTATTCAATAAATTACCCCAGAACTACCACTTTTATCCTAGAGATGATAAAAACAAAGCTGATATCGTCATTGCGGCCGATATAACCAATAAATCCATTACCGCAGTATCTGTTAAGGTTTTACGAAATGGAAGCTTATTTAAGTATGCCAAAAGTGCCTTAACTGCCAATAATCCCTTTAAAAACGACCTTACCATCAATGCGGAACTAGCAGAATATGATGTAGAAATCTACCAGTTTATTGGCCTTGATTCTAGTCTAGTTGTCCAAAGGAAAAACATCGTAGCGGGTGATGCCTTTTTAGTCAGTGGTCAGTCTAATGCTTGGATTGGTCCCATCGACGACAAAGTTTTTCAAGGAGAATACCTCCGTTCATTTGGTGCAGTTCAGGCTCCCGACAATTACGGCCCCTATAATGTAGCGGATACACTTTGGTCGCTAGCCACGGACAGAGCTAGGGTGGGTCCATGGGTTTCCGAAATAGCCAAATACTTAATTGAATCAGAAAAAGTCCCTTTTTGCTTTATTAATTCAGCGGCAGGAGGTTCGGCTATCGACTTCCATTTAAATTTGGATGGCGATTTGAAAGCCCCTTATGGTGGCAATATCATGCTGTACAAAGCGATGAAAGCGGGGGTTATTGATAAGGTACAGGCCATTATTTACCGACAAGGTGAGGCGGAATCGACACTTCCAGTAGGTAGTCCATTTGATTGGTGGTGGAAATTTGACCAGTTAAAAACGAAGTACAAGAAGTTCTTTCCTAGTGCGAAATATGTCTTTTGTCCACAGACCAACGTCTACGAATTTCAATATTCTCCAGCTGCTTTGGTGCGCGAAAACCAACGAGCCCAATACACCAATGATCTATATATCAAGTCTTTCGCTACGGTGGGGACCAAGCAGTTTGATGGCCTCCATTATGGAAATGAGGGGTATCGTCAAAGTGGATTCGAATTATTCCGAATCATTTCAGCCGAAATTTACAAACGCCCTTGGGACAAGCAAGTATATAGTCCCAACATTGTCAAAGCTTACTTTAAGTCAAAGACAGAAACGAGAAAACTGTATTTGGAATTTGAGCAAGGACAAAATATGGTGGTTCCAAGTGATACTACCTTTATTGACCCGACGGGTAAGAGCCAGAAGCGCAACATGAAAGATAATTTCTTTTATGATGGTATTAATGCAGTAAGTGCTGCTAAATTCATAGACAATATTGAAGTAGAAGGGAACAGGGTCATCCTCCATTTAAATCAAGAGTATCCCAGCGAAATCATCAGTTATTTACCAGACTATTTTAGAGAGTTTTTTGCCTTCAATAAATCTCCTTTCCCTGGGCCATTTATTAGAAATAAAGCTGGAATGCGAGCATTTGCTTTTTCTTCTATTCCCATTGTTCGCTTAGACCAAAACTTCGAATTCAGTATTGGCCCAAATCCTGCGGTAGATAAAATCACCATTCGTTGGCAAAATATGTCAACAGGCGCGTTGAAAATTTACGACATGAAAGGTAATATCGTCTTTGAAGACAATTACCTAGCTGTATTTTTTAAAGATGTAGATTTGTCCAAATTACCTGCTGCCAATTACTTTTTAAGTACTACTGGGCTTGATGGTTCCACCATCACGAAACGTTTAGCCGTGATTAAATAGAACTTATTGAATTTCATGGACATCGTCGATGAAAAAGCAATAATCATGTTTTTGCATCCCAATTTTAGGATAATAGCCTCTGGCAGCTGGGGCGGCTAATAGGATCAGTTTGGCTCTAGGATGCATATTTTTAACCTTTTTCAATAATTGCTTCCCAATTCCCTGATGTTGATATGCCTCATCTACTGCCAAATCTGCTAGATAAGTAGTAAACACAAAATCTGTCATACCTCTGGCTAAACCTACTAATTTCTCCCCATCATAGGCTCCCACATATACATTGGCATTATCTAGCATCAATTGCATCGCTGCCACATCATGCAGGGGTCTCCTTTGACCTAAAGTAGATTTATCCAAAATCTCCATGAAAGTTTCTACTGTCAATGAAGGAATTTCTTTATAGCTAATTACCATTTTATCAACATTTATATTCTCCAAATCTACTTTTCAATACGTGAGACTATTTTACCAAATCATTAAAAAATGAATCAGCGAATCATTTATATAAAAATGCTAGTAAATTGAGCCTTCAAAACCTTTCACTATGAAAATCCATTTCTCCAAAAGCCTGTGCTTATTAGGCTTTTTCTGTGCACTAATTATAGGTCATGAAGCAATAGCTCAAGTCCCTAGCAAATTACAACAAGATTTACAGAAAAAAAGGGTAAGGCTTCCCAATGGCTGGAAATTATCTCCTCATGGAAAATCCCTTTCTCTAGGTGATTTACCTTTAAATTTAGCGGTATCTGCTAACAAGCAATGGATGGTAGCCACGAACAATGGACAAAGCATTCAAAGTTTGCAATTAATTGATACCAGGTCGAATGAAGTGGTTCATAGTATCGAGGTAGCAAAATCTTGGTATGGAGTAGCCATTGCCTCAGATAATAAAACCGTTTATGCATCTGGTGGAAATGACAATAAGGTGCTAAAGTTTGAAATCAGTAATAAGCAACTCATTGCGAAAGGTTCTATTTCATTAACAGACAAAGTAAAAGACATCATCTCTCCTACTGGGATGGCCTTGGACGATGAGCGTGGGATTTTATATGTGGTTTCCAAAGACAATAACAAGCTCTATTTAGTGGATGTTCGCCAGAATAAAGTGAGTGACACTTTTCCCTTGCCGGCAGAAGGTTTTACTTGTTTGCTAAGTCCTAAGCGAGATAAATTGTACATCTCTATTTGGGGAGGTGCACAAATTTTACCCTTCAATTGCCAAACAAAAAGCTTTGACAAAGGCATCGCAGTAGGAGATCATCCCAATGAAATTTTACTAACTAAAGACGGTAACACCTTATTTGTTGCCAATGCTAATGATAATTCGGTATCAGTCCTAAATACTCGTACCAACCAAGTGATAGAAGTATTAAATGCAGCCTTATTTCCCAATGCCTTGGAGGGCTCTTCCACGAATGGATTGGCCCTTTCTGAAGATGAGGAACGATTGTATATATCCAATGCTGACAATAACTGCTTAGCCGTATTTGAGGTTGAAAAACCAGGAAAATCGAAATCGTTAGGCTTCATTCCAGTAGGTTGGTATCCTACTGCCGTAAAAGTGATTGGCAAAACTGTTTATGTAGCTAATGGAAAAGGCTTTTCTTCATTTGCCAATCCAAAAGGACCAAACCCGTTAGCTAAAATTCAAAAAGTCACTTATCAGCAAGCAGATAATGAGAAAAAAGCTAAAGTAGAATACATAGGTGGTTTAATGAAAGGAACCATGTCTTTATTCCAAGAGCCTTCTGACGCTGAATTAGCTATTTTATCCAAAGCTGTCTATACCAATACCCCATATAACAAGCAGATAGAGCTTCAAGCCAAAGGTGAAAAAGGGAATCCTATCCCAACCAAAGTAGGTGGAAAATCTCCTATCAAATATGTGTTCTATATATTGAAGGAAAATCGTACTTATGACCAAGTATTAGCGGATGTGAAGGGAGGAAATGGAGATTTGTCTTTGCTTTTATTTGGCGAAAAAGTAACACCTAATCAGCATAAATTAGTTAAAGACTTTGTTTTGCTAGATAATTTTTATGTGGATGGAGAAGTAAGTTCTGATGGCCATAACTGGTCTACATCCGCTCATGCCACGGATTATTTGGAAAAAACATGGCCGACAGGATATGGCGGCAGAGGGGGTAAATATGACGGAGAAGGAAATCGAACCATTGCTAATCCCAAAAATGGTTTTATATGGGATTTTTGTAAAAGAGCAGGCGTCTCCTACCGTACTTATGGAGAATTTGCCGATGATTTCAAACCTAATATCCCTTCCATTGAAGGTCATTTTTGCCCAGATTTTCCGTCATTTGACCAAAAAATTATGGATACCTTGCGTTTCAATCGCTGGAAAAAGGAATTTGATGCTTTATTAGCAAAAAACCAGGTTCCACAATTCAATTCCTTGAGATTTCCTAATGACCATACGGAGGGTCAAAAACTGGGTTCTTACACACCCACAGCTTTTGTTGCGGAAAATGATTATGCCATTGGTTTATTTGTAGAGCATTTATCCAAATCCAAAATTTGGAAAGAAACGGCTATATTTATTGTGGAAGATGATGCCCAAAATGGATCTGACCACGTAGATGCACACCGCACCACAGCATATGTGGCTGGCGGATTTGTAAAACGTGGTTTTGTAGATCACACGCCATATTCTACTTCTTCCATGCTAAGAACCATGGAGTTGATTTTAGGAATTCCTCCCATGAGTCAATATGACGCTGCCGCTACTCCGATGTACAAATGCTTTACCTCGAAAGCCGATGTTAGACCTTTCCAACACATCGCTCCACAAGTAGATATTTTTGAAAAGAATGTAGCAGATAATGCAAGTGCACGTCTAAGTGAAAAACTGGATTTCTCCATGGAAGATGCCATCCCTGATTTAGTGCTAAACCAGATAATCTGGAAGTCGGTTCGAGGAGAACATTCTGAAATGCCAGCACCACGCAGAGCAGCTATTTTAAATACGAAAGAAGACGAGGAAGATGAGGATTAAGTTTACACTTTTTATTTTACTGATTTTAATGAGTCAAAGGGTGTCGCTTTTAGCCCAAAAAAACGCGAGCGACACCTTACAAAATATTGTGGTTAGTGCTAGCAGAAAAGCACAAACTATTCTACAAAGCCCCTATTCTTCTCAAGTTTGGACAGACTCTAGTATCCAACAAAAAAGTGCGAGAACGAGTCCCGAACTGTTGATGAATATGCCAGGAATCTTCCTTCAAAAAACCAATCAAGGGGGAGGTTCCTTATTTGTAAGAGGGCTTACGGGCAATCAAACCTTATTGATGTTGGATGGAATTAGGTTCAATAATTCCACATTTCGATATGGCCCAAATCAATATTTAAATACCCTAGACCCCTTTACCTTAGAAAGAGTAGAAAGTGTCATGGGTTCAGGTGCTGTGCAATATGGATCTGATGCTTTAACGGGTGTAGTTCATCTGTATAGCCAAAAACCACAATTTAGTTCAAGACCATTCTTGCAAGTAGGACTTCAGAAAAGGTGGGCTAGTAACGACATGGAAAACTCTTACCAAGGAAAAATCATGTACAGCCAGAAAAACTGGGGTTTGTTAGTCTCTGGGTCTAGCAAAAAGTTTGGTGATTTAATCCGGGGTAACCAATTAGGCGCTCAAAGTCCAAGTGCTTATAATGAAGGCTCATCCATGTTTAAATTTAGGCATCAAGCTAGTAAGTATTTTGAATGGGAAGCAGGCTACCAGCAAATGGTTCAAAAAAATGTTCCTGTTTATCACAAGGTCGTATTAGAGAACTTTGCCATCAACGAGATGGAAAAACAACAATATGAGAGAGTGTATTGGAAAGGTACAGCTAGCACACAGTATGCTTGGGCACAAAAAATTACTGGAATTGTAGCCTTTCAATCAAGTTTAGAGAATAGAAGGGCCCAGAAAAATGCTAGCCCCACCCTACGTGTAGAGTCTGATCAAGTCAATACACGAAGTCTCAGTATCGATATAGAAAGCCAATGGACCCAACATTGGTCGTCGACCTCAGGCTTTGAAATGTATCACGATGGAGTTGCTAGTTCACGTTCGGATATAAACCAATCCTCACAAAAAATCACCCCTTTGAGAGGGCTATATCCCGACCAATCCAAGTACGAGCAAAGTTCACTTTTTTCTTTACATCATATCCGTTTAAGCCAGTACCAGGTTGAATTAGGCTTGCGCTGGCATCAAGTGAAAGCCACTTTACCGGATACGACCCTAGGATTAAGTATCGTTCAAAATCAGGCATTGGTCTATACAGCAGGCATAAGCCGATTTATAGGATCGAACTCTTCGGTCTATCTTTCCAGTAGTTCAGGATTCCGCTCTCCTAATTTGGATGATTTAGGAAGCTTGGGCATTGTCGATTTTAGGTATGAAAAACCGGCTTATGAATTAAAGCCTGAATATTCTTTGAACTTGGAACTAGGTTATAAATTTGAAAATTATCGTTTCCGTCAGCAAATTTCCGTTTTTAGAACTGGCCTGAATAATTTAATTACCCGAGTGAAAACTAACACGGTGATTCAAGGCTATCCTGTGTATGAAAAAAGGAATGTAGAAGAAAGTTATTTGGCTGGAGGAGAATGGTCAGGGCTTTACAAAATCACTTCAAGAAGTGCTCTTCAAGGGCAATTATCTTATGTATTTGGCCAAAATTTGACACAAAATGAGCCCATGCGTCGTATTCCTCCTTTGCATGGTTCTATTCAATACCTTATTCAAACAGGACGTTTTACTTCTCAAATTGAGCATGTTTTTGCTTTTAGTCAAGAGCGCTTGAGTGCTGGAGATAAATCAGATAACCGGATGAATCCATTGGGTACAGCTGGCTGGGGAGTCATGAACTTACAAACTACTTATGCACGTAAACATTGGCAATTAAGTCTTCAACTTCAAAATCTAGGTGATGTGGATTACCGCATGCACGGATCAGGCATTAATGGCGTAGGGAGAAGTGTTTGGGGGCAGTTTCTTATTTTAATGTAGAATGAAGAATGTAGAATTATTATGAGCACACATTCCCTACAAGCTAAATTTAGTACTCATTCATTTACTCACTAATTCCTAATAACTAATCCCTATAAATTATTTTGATGCTGCGTTCATCATGTTGGGCAGGAGCTGAACGACGGGATTTACTTTCAAAACAATTCTACATTTTACATTGAAAGGTTAATCCCAACGAAAGATTGGAGCGAAGCTTGAGCGAAGCGGAAGGCGGATATTTGACCCTGCGCATAGGCCATGTGCGTAATCGTCAAAGATTAAAGCCGTAAGCGGAGTGACAATCGGTTCTGCAAAGCGGAATTCGTCTTAGATTAACCGTATTCCCTTCTGTTTTTTTTTGTTTCTTTTTTTATGAAAAAAAAGAAATACCATGAAAAGCATTATTCTAACAATGTTACTGATAAAAGGAAACAAAATAAGCCAAACCTTTATTGTTTCATCATTTCACTAGGATTTTCTTTTTTTGAAAAAAAAGAAACAAAAAAACTTCTTTTTTTGTCGTCCAGCAAAGGCGAATTCCGCTTTGCGGAACCGTGATTCTCTCCGCTATCGCCTATATTTTTGACGCCAACGCGCATCGCCCATGCTGAGGTCAAAACCCCGTCTACCGCTGCGTTCATCACATTTCGCTGGAGCTGGTCGAAATTTGTATATTATGAATTATAAATGGTTGTGAGCCATTTTACATTCTTCATTCTAATAACTAAATTATTCTCACTTTCTTCCCCTTTGCAATCTGTATTTCTCTGGAAGCACCATTGACAAATAAAGTAGTTTTACCGCCCGGTACACCTTTGATGTGTAACTTAACCACCTTCCCATTTTTCCAAGCCATATCAATTTCAAATCCACCTCTGGCCTTCAGACCTTTTACTTCTCCTTCCTCTTTCCAATCATCTGAAATAGCGGGTAATAAATATATTTTACTCATGTCAGATTGTACCAACATCTCAGCTACAGCAGCGGCCCCACCAAAATTCCCATCGATTTGGAAAGGAGGATGTGCATCAAATAAATTGGGATATGTCCCTCCGCCACGTCGGTATTCAATCTTTACGCCATCGGGCTCCACATATTTCAACAATTCTCGATACATTTTATAGGCATGATTCCCATCCTTTAATCTTGCCCATAAATTGATTCTCCAGCCTTTAGACCATCCAGTGGTTTCATCCCCTTTAATTTCCAATGTCCTTTTGGCAGCATCCGTCAAGGTAGGTGTATTTTCCACCGTCAAATGTGTTCCTGGAAACAAACCAAATAAATGACTTTGGTGCCGGTGGGTAGGTTCTACATCTTCCCAGTCAAAATACCATTCTTGTAAATTTCCTTTTTTGCCAACTTGATATGGATATAACTTTTTTAATGCTTCTTGTAGCTGCTGACTAAAGGACGCATCTTGTTTTAGTATTTTATCTGCTTCAATGAGATCCTGAAATAACTCACGAATCATGGCCAAATCAGCCGCTCCACCATAAGCTGTTTCTCCTTGGTAGCCGGTAGGTGTTATAAATCTATTTTCTGGAGAAGTAGATGGAGAAGTAATCAAATTTCCTTTTTTGTCGGGAATTAACATCGCCAAACAAAATTCTGCCGCCCCTTTCATTAATGGATAAGCCTTATCTTTCAAGAATTTATCGTCTTTGGTAAAACTATAATGTTCCCATAAATGGGTTGCTGCCCATGCCCCTCCCATGTACCAGTTAGCCCAACTTGGCGAGCCATTTCCAAAGTCCCCTACGGGATTCGTCATGGCCCAAATGTCTGAATTATGATGTACGGTCCAGCCTGGTGCATCATAAAAGGTCTTGGCTGTTATTTTTCCTGTTTTCTCTAAATTTTCAATGAAGCTTAAAAAGGGAGCATGCATTTCCGACAAATTGGTGTTCTCCGCCAGCCAATAGTTCTCTTCGGCATTGATGTTCATGGTATAATTACTGCTCCATGGCGGTTGAATATGCGGGTTCCATAATCCTTGTAAATTGGCTGGAACACCTAAAGTTCTAGAACTTGAAATCAATAAGTAGCGACCAAATTGGAAATATAATGTTTCCAAATAAGGGTCTTTCCCCCCTTTGGCATATCTTCTCAGTCGGTCATCGGTAGGTAGCTCAGGAGCCTGCTCTCCTCCTAAACGAAGATTTACCCGTTTAAAAAACTGTTGATAATCCTGAATATGTCTAGCCCGCATTTCGACTACCGTTTTACGACTAGCCACTTGTAATTGTTCTTGAGCAATGGCATCATCATTTAGGCCTTGGCTTTGTGGGTTTTTATCAAAACCATTAAAACTGGTGGCCAATGAAACTAATATAGTTGCTTCGGTGGCATTGGAAAGACTTACCGTACTATCCGTTCTGGCTACTTGTCCATCCGTAGATTGTAATAATACATCTGCCGAAAAACGAGTCCCTTGGTTTTCTTTAAAAATGATAGAATTCCCTTTTTTCCTGACATAATTGGGCTCTGCTCGCACAGGAGCTACCCCTTGAAAATGGAGGTGATTGATGGTTGATTTCGATTTATATTTCAATTGAGAACCGAATCGAACGCTAAAATTGAGGCCTTGGGCTTGAGAACTTTTCAGATGAATCACTAAGATTTTGTCTGGATAAGACACAAAGTATTCTTTAGAAATGGTTTGATTATCCGCATCGTATTTTACGGAGGCAATGGCCTTTTCCAAATCTAGTTCTCGGTAATAATTTTTTACCTGGCTCGCTTTAAAATCGATGTATAAGTCACCCAGTGGCGCATAGGATTCCGAAAATTTACCTTGAAGTTTACGGACTAAAGAATCTGCCAGTTTATAATTTTCTTGTTTGAGAGTTTCCCGAACTGCCGGTAGATGTTTATAAGCTTGGGGATTCATGTAGGGATCCATAGGCTCCCCAGACCAAAGCGTGATATCGTTTAAATGAATTTTATCAGTATCTGTTCCGCCATAGACAGTGGCTCCAATCCGGCCATTCCCTAATACCAATGCTTCCTCAAAGTATTGGGCGGGCTTATTATACCAAAGTTTTAATTTTTTAGAAGCAGATTTTGTGGCTGGCTCTGCGGCCAATTGGACAAATGAGATCCCACTAAAAAGAGCTATCAGTAAACTGAATTTTTTCATGAATTGACTATACTTTATATTGGGCATTTACTCGTTTAACCACAGCTTTCATCTTTTCTAAGCCTGTTTTAGCTACGACCAAAGGGTCTTGAGCATACAATTGCTTATTGAATAATTCTAAGGAAAGCACGACGGGTTGAGCACTAGGTTTTAAAGCATGCACGATTTTATCAATGGGAGCTTCTCCATCACCAGCATAAATTCGATCAGCGTCTTTTATTTGATCCGGCTTGATACTAGTAACATAATCGTTGATATGAAAAATATCGATGGAATTTTCTCCTACCAAATGAAGACTTTCGTGGCTAGAACCACCCTTATAAATATGGAATACATCGAGTAATAAACGTGCCTTGGCATGTCCACTTTCGGCCGCAACAAAAAGCACGTCAGCCACACGATGCAAATTTTTAGAATGGCCCCACATCTCCAATTGAGGAATAACATTCATTTGTTCTCCTAATTCCAAAATCGTTCTGTAGCGCTCTGCGGCAGCTTTTAAATTCAAACCTGGCTCAGTCGTGGCCCCCATGGGAGGAGCAGCAGTACGCTTACAGCCTAGTTCCGCCAATAAACCCATTTCACGTTTTAATTGCTCGATACCCTTACTACGCGTTGTATTATCATCCACAATCCATTGAGCAAAGCCAATGGCATTTTCAATCGTTAAACCTAAATCCGCGATGCGTTTCTTGGCATCGGCTATGGTCCCTCCTGAAGCTATATATTTTTCTAAGGTTGGCATCCAAATTTCAACAGATCTGAAACCGGCTTGAGATGCCACTTCTAATTCTTTTATAAACCCTAAGTTTTGCCCCATGATGGTACTCAGGTTCAAACTCAATCGGAACGTGTTTTTGGATGGGGTATTTTGGGCTGGAGAAAGCTGAGGAACAAGCGCCATACCGGCAGTAGTGCCCGATGCTTTCAATAAATCCCGACGACTCATTTTCATAGGTTATTAAGCTAGGTTAAAATCAGTTTACTTATATCAATTGTGGTCAAAATTGATTCATTTGACTTAGATTTGGCTTAGATTTGTCAACTTTTGAAAAGTTGACAAATCTAGACAAAAATCCAGACAAAAGTCCTGCCGCAAATCTTGACAAAGATTAACAAATCTAGCCTAATATTGGATAAAAAAAAAGACCCTAACTTTCGTCAGGGTCTTTCTAAAATTGAAGTGGTAGAGCCCGGACTCGAACCGGGGACACACGGATTTTCAGTCCGATGCTCTACCAACTGAGCTACTCCACCTCAATTGCCCGAATGCTTTCGGGAATGCAAAAGTAGGAATATTTTTTAAAAATGGCAATCCAGCAAATAAAAAAAATGGAAAAAGCTTGGAATGAGCATTCTACTTGCTGACCCCAACTCTTTTCCCTATTTTTGAAATATGATCCTAAGAACAGAAAATCTGGTAAAAAAGTATGGCCAACGTTTGGTCAATGACCACATTAGCTATCAGGTTGCCCAAGGAGAAATTGTTGGACTTCTCGGACCTAATGGTGCAGGAAAAACAACCTCTTTTTACATTGCTACAGGCCTAGTAAAGCCTAATGAGGGAAAGGTTTGGTTAGATGATCTAGATGTCACACACCTCCCCATGTACAAGCGGGCTAGATTAGGAATAGGGTATTTAGCCCAAGAAGCATCTGTATTCAGAACGCTTACTGTAGAAGAAAATATTTTGGCCGTGCTAGAAATGACAACATTGACCAAAGCAGAACAAAAAGAGAAAACAGAATTACTCTTGGAAGAATTTTCTTTAACTCATGTTCGAAAAAGCTTAGGTCAAGTACTATCAGGTGGAGAACGCAGGCGAACTGAAATAGCTAGGGCCTTGGCTGTAGACCCCAAGTTTATCTTGTTAGATGAACCTTTTGCGGGTGTTGACCCGATTGCCGTGGAAGAAATTCAAAGTATCGTGGCCAAATTAAAATACCGCAACATAGGTATCCTAATTACGGATCATAATGTAGATGAAACTCTTTCCATTACGGATCGCGCCTATTTATTGTTTGAGGGTAAAATCCTTAAAGCAGGCACTCCCCAAGAATTAGCCGATGATGAACAGGTTCGTCGATTGTATTTAGGTAAGAATTTCGAATTAAGAAAGAAACACTAAGTAGTTAGTAGGGATTTTGAATGAAGAATGTAGAATTTCAGTTGTCTTGACATGAAAAAAGAAACACTAGCCATACATAGTACGAACCTAAAAGATGAAACTGCAGCGTCTATTGCTGCTCCCATCTTTCTAAGTACCACTTTTGAGCGTTCAGAAGACGGCTCCTACCCTAAAGGGCACATGTATGCTAGAAATTCAAGCCCCAATAGAGATGTATTAGAAAAAGCTCTGGCCGCTTTAGAAGGTGGTGCTAAGGCATTTGCCTTGGGATCTGGTTTAGCTGCAGTCAATGCTGTTTTTCAATGCCTAAAATCAGGAGATCATCTACTCATGCCCTCTGTTGGATACTATGCTAGTTATAAATTAGCTGAAGAAATATTAGGTCCTTGGGGTTTACAAGTGTCCCAAGTGGATATGACGGATGTAGATGCGGTAAAAAACGCTATTCAACCCAACACTAAATTGATTTGGATAGAGTCTCCTGCGAATCCGATGCTAAGTGTAAGCGATATAGCCGGAATCTGCCAAATTGCCCGAAATTCAGGTATTAAAGTAGGAGTTGACAATACCTTGGCTAGCCCCATTTTACAGAACCCAATTGCCCTTGGAGCCGATATCGTAATGCATGCGACCACCAAGTACATTGGCGGACATTCTGACATATTAGGTGGTGCAGTCATTCTCAAAGAAAATGATGAATGGGCACAAAGAATCCAGCGAGTTCAGATTTTAATGGGTGCTACGCCCAATCCACTGGATTGTTACCTGCTTGCTCGTGGTCTAAAAACACTACCTTTGAGGATGAAAGAACATAGCAAGAATGCCGCCATTTTGGCAGAAAAACTAGAGAGTCATCCTGCTGTGGAAAAAGTTCATTACCCGGGACTTCCCAGTCACCCTCAACACGACTTAGCCTTGAAGCAAATGCCATTCGGACAAAGTGGCATGATTGCCATTCAACTAAAAGCTTCAGAAAATGCCACCCAAAAGTTCGCTTCTACCTTAACTTTATTCCAACAGGCCACTAGTTTAGGTGGGGTGGAAAGTTTAATTGAACACCGTAAATCCATCGAAGGCCCCCAAAGTAATACTCCTGGAAATTTATTGCGCCTGTCCGTTGGACTAGAGCATGTCGACGATTTATGGGACGACTTAAACGCTGCGTTAAATAAATTATAAAAGGAAGATGTTCGTTTATTCGAGCATATTAGTAAATTAACCGTATAGATTCTCCTAATTTCAATCTATACAAATCAGTTCTATACATGCTTCTTTCTTTACTACTTAGTTCTTTTATTGGCCTTTCTAGTCCTCCTTTAGCCAAAGATACCTTAAGGCATACATCAGTGGATGTCATGGCAGTTGGCTCTTCCAATGGCACCAATCCCTTCTGGACCAGAAGTTTACAATATGGTACTGTTCCCGTAGAAAATCCAACGGGAATAATCCGTGTAAAAACAGGTAAATGGTACAATCCTAAAAAAGATGTTGATTGGACGTACCAGGTTGAAGGAACAGGATGGCTAGGGAAAGATTCCAAATTTTTATTATCAGAAGTGTACCTTGGACTAAAAAAGGGGGCCTTTGAAATATGGGGAGGTGCCAAAAGAGAGGTCATTGGCTTAGGAGACACCACCATGACGGCAGGATTTTTTATTTGGTCAGGAAATGCCCTACCCTTGCCTAAAGTTCATGTAGGTACTCGGAATTATGTGAATGTACTACATGATTGGCTAGGGATTAATTTCCAATTGGCCCATGGCTGGTTCGATAATCAAGGCGCCATCGCAAACTCCTATTTACACCAAAAATCCCTCTATCTCCGTTTAGGTCAACCTATTTCGAGCTTCAATCTATTCTTAGGATTTAACCACCAAGTACAGTGGGGAGGAAGCAGACGAGACTCTAAAGGAGGTTATTATGATGTGTACCCCTCTGATTTCAACGCCTTTACTAAAGTTCTCCTAGGAGCCGGAGAAGGTATCTTACCCGATGACGACGAGAATAATAAATACGGCAATCACTTGGGGAGTTTGGACATGGGTCTTCGTTACCAAAACGACCAAGTGGCTATCCTTCTTTACCGACAAAACCCCTATGAATCTGATCGTATTTGGTCTCTAAACACTATAAATGATGGATTGACGGGCCTTTCCTTTACTTTTAAAGAGACTAACATCATAGAAGGAATAAGTTTGGAATACCTGTACACGGGAAACCAAGGAACAAACCAAACATTTTTAGGTAGCTTATTGAATAAACAGGACCATGATTATCCCAATATCGTGAATTATTTGAATGTGCGTGGGCGTGATGGTTGGATTTACCAAGGTCGAGGATTAGGAACTCCTATGATTATCATGGACAAGGAAAGCCAACAAGGCGGTGGTCTATCCTTTGCCTATAACGCGGTAAGGTCCATGTATTTGGGTATTCGAGGTACAATGCCCCAGCAAATTCATTGGATGGCTAGGCTCTCTTCCACCTTGTATGATTATCCCGTGATCCCAGCCAATAATCCTGAAAATTATTTAAAGCAATTTTCGGCTTCGCTGAATCTACAAAAACAAGTCAATAAAAAACTAGGACTTAGTGTTCAAATTGCGGTAGACCAAGGCGATCGAATCAAAAATACAGTGGGAGGAATGATAGGAATGAAGTATCGTTTACAATAAAGTCTATTACCAGTTCTTTTCGTTGGCTTTAATGTATTTTATTAAACCTTGAGAATAAATATAAGCACCTCGACTGTTCATGTGATTTCTATTTTCCAAATTAGCTGAATTAGCCATTTCTCGCAAAAATTGCTCATCGTATACCCACTTTGAATCTCCAGCAATCTTATTGAAGGTTGGAATTTTTCGTTTGAAATCAAGTTTTTCTGGGGAAGTTACCGGAAGTAAAAATACTATTTTGAAAGCTTGGGGCACTTGTTTTTTCAAGGCTTGATTTACCCTATCATGCATGATTTTATCCACAGGACCGTGGGCTAAATAATGTAAATCCTCTGTTGTTAAAAAAGAATTGGTAGAAAACACATCATGTCTATTCGTGGATGAAAAACCTATTTCCTCATATCCATTAAAATCATTTTGATAAATAACGCTCTTTAATAAATTTTGACATTGAATTAATCTTTCCCAGAATTGGACCTCCATATTCTCTAAATAAGTAATATCCTTATTCTGATGTTCTTCCTTCCCTACAAATGAAAAATATGCACTAGGGAAATGGGGGATTTTTAACTGTTCTCCCGCTTGCTTAAATGAGTCTGGAAAATTTGGAATAAAAGAAGTCAACTCAATAAAAACCACCTTGTTACCCGGCAAAGTTTTTAAATACTCTGCTATAAAAAGATTCTGGGCTAAACTGTTTCCAATTAAACCTAAATTATACATCCTCCAATTGGGTAAAGCTTGCGCTAACACTTGTGGATTAACGCTTCTTTGAATCCTACTAGACCCTAAAAAGAACATGGAATTAGATGTATCTTTTTGAGCGGCCAATTGAGATTTCAAGTCTTCCCATTTATTCGTTCCAGATACCTTTTCATGCCAATCAACGGCGGTCACAAAAGCACTCAATAAGATTAACCAAAAAAGAAGTTTCAGTGCTAATCTCATCTCAAAAGGCTAAATAATAATTATTAAGACCCCCACTAAAGTCCCCAAAAATAAAAAGACTTAGCACTAGTTGAACATAAATTAAGCGTCTTTTCCAAGGAGAAATTCTTTCTAAAAATACATCGATTCGTTCTTCTTTAGACCAGAGATGATAAAAATCAACCAGTAAGAACATCATAAAAACAACGAATATATTCCGTCGTTGAATTAACCATATTTCATGTGGAAAGTAAGATGTTACATGAATTTTATCCCATAAATCCCCAAGAGAAGGATAAATAAATACAAGTGCTATGAATGAGCATCCAAAGATCTGATAAAATATGCCCAAGCATTGCTTCAATATCCCATCCTGTCTAATTTTATGTACACTCCAAACTTTCTCCAAGAGAATCCAAGCTCCATTTAATAATCCCCATAAAAGGTATTGCCAACTAATTCCATGCCATAAGCCAATCAACATATAGGTCAATAATAAAAGAAGATAAGGTTTATTTCGCCAGAACTTGAACTTGATTTGCCAATAAAAAAAATAGTCTCGAAACCATTCATTTAAGGTGATATGCCAACCTTTCCAGAACTCATGTCGATTCGTGGAAAAATAAATTCTCTTCTGGAAATTATCTTTTAGTCGAATATTGAAAATTTCAGATACCCCTTGAAAAAAATCTATAAATGAACTAAAACTAAAGTAAATGTAGAAGAAGAATACGAACCCTATTAACAAGGTCCACCACCCTGCTATTTCACTTCCTTTTAAAGAGATTAAAAGTTGATTTAATCGCTGAGCCAAAACAAAATTTTTGAACAAACCCCATAATATCAGCCTCATCCCATGATTAAATGATTTTTCTGTGATTTTGGCTTGCTCAAACTGGCTATTCAAATATTTAAATCGATGTAAAGGGCCAGCATGTAAGGTGGGAAAATAGATTAAATACAAGGTCAATTTTAAAAATGATTCAGCAGGCGACACAAACCCCCGTTTAATATCCATCAAATAACTTATGGCATTGAAAACAAAAAAACTTAGGCCCATTACTTGCCAAATATCAGGCTTCTCCCAAAAATTCTCCAAGGGTAAACTGATGTGGTTAATCCAAGATTCTCTTAGTTTATACGCAATCAAAGCCCCGATTAAAAAGCCTATACCCATACCTATCCAAGGAAAAGAGGATTGAATTTTATTGCCAATTAAGTAGGTGATGCCACTTCCTATCAAGAAAAGAACCAAGGTTAGCGGCATGAAAAAACCAAGCGTTAGAACAGAGCCTATTAAAAGGGCTTTCCATGCCTGTTTCCTAAAAATGAAACTGAAGCTAATGGTTACTAGTATGAAGGCAATACTAGAAAATAGTCCAATTTGAGCCATATTAGTCAATATTAACCATGGCTTTATCTAATGTCCTCATAAAAATTTGGTTGCCCCAAACCAGTGGGATCTCAGTCATTATTGAGAATTTTTGAAGAAACTGGATCATGGGTTTAAGACCAAATTCCATTTCTTTCCTAGCAATTAAGGCTCCAAGACAAGTATGTGGGCCAGATCCGAAGGCCAAATGCGGATTAATCTGTCTATTAGGAATAATTTCTTCCGGCGATTCAAATATTTCCTCATCTCGATTGGCACTGGCAATTCCTAAGACAAATCGAGTACCTGTTGGAAAATGATGACCATCAATCTCAACTTCTTTTTTACTAATTCTAACGGTAAATTGAAGTGGTGAATTATAACGTATAAGCTCCTCCGTTATCCACTTGATTTGTTTGGCATCAGCTTCCAATATATATTCTATCAAGCTCCGTTTTAACAAAATATGATGTAATGAAAATGACAAATTATCCTTGGAAGTCTCAAAAAATGCCATCAGAGTCACAGCTAAAATGGAGTAGTAATCCTCTTCTTCAAATTCGAATCCATCTAATTCTTTAACCAACCTGTCTTTAAAACCAGTCTCAGCAAAAAGCCCTTTCCCCCATGTAAAACAGTCATTGATTTTCAAATACATTTGTTTGGATACAAATATATCCTGACTTCTTGCTGCTAGATTGGAGAATTCAACGACCTTTTCAAAACTAGCAAAATCCTTTAATCCAATAAATTGCTTGAGAATATGAAAGATGAAGTATTTAGAAAAATCCACTAAATCTAATTCCTGATAATCTTGAAAATGCGCTATACTATCTTGTACTGCCTCTTGAATTAAACGATCAAAATCATAGCTAAATAATACCTTGCCCAAAGCAATCCTCAGCTTTCGATGAATGTCGCCATTTAAATACATGAGCCATTTACTGGTAGTCTTAGCTAGAAATGGACATTGGGGACTATTTTTAAATATATAATTTTCCTTTGACTCAAAATATGCCTCCAAATTACTTACTTCAAAGTCCCCAGACTCTAATAATGGAGCAACATCTCGGTATTTAAATATAATTATGTTCCCATAACTATCCCTTTGAATAGGATTATGCTCTCTACTTTTAGCATAAATAGGATAAGGGTCATGAAAATAATCAGGAGCAAATGGATTCCATTTTACTGTTGACTCTCCAACCATACACAGAGCTTGTTTATTGTATTATACTCCGAAAATAAGGAAGGATCGACATTTTCCAATTGGAATTCACTTTCCATTTCAAAAGAAATAGATACAATGGCTAAAGAATCTAGATTAAAATGCTCAAATGAGACATCGCAATCAACCTCCTTTTCCGAAATAGATGCCTCTGAGGCTATTTGTGCAATCAACCAATGCTTATAATTCATTAATATATCCCATGAAAATGAATGACAAATTTACGTTATACTAGGCAATAAATTCATGTTGCCTATAATTCTGTTATCTCATTTATAAACCAATACTTCATTTAATGTAAAATTGATTCTTTTTGCTTTTCATTATATAATTTATACCATTTAATAAGAAGAACTTTTAAACTTTGTCTTTCAAGGTATTATTGATTTAATTTAACTCAAATTTGGACAAAATACCTCATGTTCCAATCAAGAAACAAAACATTTTCTCTAGTTAGCATTTTACTGTTTATTGGAATTCAGCTGTTCCTCAATTCCCATATAATAGGTCAAATGGATACGTCTTTACATGCTAAAGTCGAAGTTCAATTTTTAACTTCTGATTCTGGAACAACTCCTTTTTGGATGCGCAGTTTACAATACGGTCAAGTGCCTATTGAAAATCCAGGTGCCATTTTAAAAGCTTGGACTGGGAAAAACTACCAAATAAAAAAGAAATACGATTGGAAGTATGAAGTAGAAGCTACAGGCTGGGGAGGCAAATTCAATGATTTTTGGTTAACACAAGCCTTTGTCAGTGGAAGAAGAGGGAAATGGGAGCTTTGGGCTGGTAGAAGAAAGGAAATGTATGGACTAGGTGATTCCTCCTTAACGGGGGGCTTCTATGCTTGGTCTGGGAATGCTGTTCCCATTCCTAAAATACAAATTGGAACTAGGGATTATATGAATCTTGCCAAAGGCTGGCTGGGTTTGCACATGACATTTTCGCATGCATGGATGGATAATCAAGGCCCAACCATACAGGGGTTTTTACATCAAAAAAGCCTCTATGGTCGATTTGGAAAACCTGATAGCTTCATCAATGTATTTGCAGGTATCAACCATCAAGTCATGTGGGGAGGAGAAGCAAAAGTAAAAACAGGTGGGGAGTCTGATTATTACCCAAGCAAATTAAATACCTATTTTTATGTCGTCACTGTTTTAAAAGATCGTGAACTAGTGACCACTGATTCTACTGCCACTTACGATGATTTAGGTAATCAATTTGGTAATCATTTAGGCTCATTCGATCTAGCCATCAAAATTCAACCCGAATGGGGAGAAATATTGCTGTATAAACAATCCGCTTATGAAACAGGTAGGGGCTTTGCCCTAACCCAAATTAATGACGGATTAACAGGCCTTTCTATTAAAAACAAAACGGGAGGTATCATCGATAATATCACCTTTGAATATCTGTATACAGCCAACCAAGGCAATTATGTCTCCGGATTGGCTACATTTTTCAAAATCAAAGATCCTCATCAATCAGAAATTGAATCTTATTTTAATAATGGAAGAGGCGCTTGGCAATATGGGGGTAAGGGAATCGGAACTCCATTAATTATCATAGATAAAGAAAGTCAAAGTGCTGGAGGATTGGAATTTACCTTAAATGCTGTTAAATCTTATTACTGTGGTATCTCAGGCCGAATAAGTGATACATTTTTCTGGAAAACTAGAATTTCCCAAACTTTCTACGCAAGTCCTAGAAACCATCTAGCACCACGATTAATTGATAGCGATTTTATATCTCAATTTTCAGGTATGATTTCCTTCCAAAAAATAGTGAATGAACAATGTAGTTTAAGCCTTCAATTCGGATATGATGAAGGTAGTCGAGTGAAGAATACACTCGGTGGAAGCTTAGGGCTAAAATATTGGCTATTCTAGTAGACCTCACTAATATATCAGCATATTTGTGATGGTAATCAAGTGGTTAATGTTGAATGCACACGAAATTTCGCTCCAAATTTATATCTAGTAATGAAGTAAAATCACCATTTATGATTAAAATAGATTTGTACTATTTTTGAATTCTAAGAAGTCCAATTTTAAGCCTTCAAGTTTGGTGCATTATGAATTTTAGTTTGATTATTATGACCTCTGATAAATGAGCAGCACCTTTCAAAAACTACTTTTAATTTATCCGTGTGAGTATCAAGAAACGAACCGTCAGCTTTTATAAAACTCCTTAATACAACATTCTTTTAATACCACTTAACGGTACCCTAAAATAATTCGTGCTCAACAAAAAACTTAATTGCTGAACGCAAATAACCATAACCATCCTCTGCAACAGTCTTCTGGAATATTGTTTATTATAAATTGATTTTTGAAGTGTAGCCATTCTCTTTATTTATTTCCTCCCCGACACAATTAGTAATTTTATGCAGTTTCATACAATAACTTCTATTTTTCTTGTCACTGAATTTCAAACTGGCTTCTCTTACACGTATTCTATATCTTTTAGAAATAATTAATACACTATTGTCTTGATTTATTATACCTTATCAGGTATAATAATTACATTTAAAATTACAATTACAATTACACCCTTTAGGGTATATTATTAATATAAAACATAGAATGCACCCTAAAGGGTATAATAAATAAAATATGATTACATTTACACCATAAAGGGTATAAAAAATGAACTTAATACGTTTTGTAAAAGAAAAGAGAAAATCGGCAAACTTGACCCAACCAGAGTTAGCAGAAAAGGCAGGTGTAGGACTTCGCTTTGTACGTGAGTTAGAACAAGGAAAACAAAGTTTACGATTAGACAAGGTCAACCAAGTGTTACAACTCTTTGGCTATGAGGTAGGTCCAGTACCTAGGACTTTAAAACAAAATACTAAATAGAATGCGAAAAGCAACCATAAAAATAGAGAATCAGGTAGCTGGCTGGCTTACACAAGACGACAATGGATATCATTTTGCATACGATTCAACATATGCAAAAAAGCCTAATGCTCGACCTGTAAGTTTAACATTGCCTTTAAGTGAAAGCACATATACCTCAAATGTTTTGTTCCCATTTTTTGATGGCCTAATACCAGAAGGCTGGCTTCTGGATATTGCTAAAAAAAACTGGAAGTTAAATCCAAGAGACAGAATGGGCTTACTCCTAGTATGCTGTAAAGATTGTATTGGATCGGTTAGTATAGAAGAATTTAAAGAGGAAAATAAGTCATGAGAAAATGTCTATTTTGTTACCAAAGTTTGACTAGCAACGAACAAGATTTTCACGCAGTTTGTTCTAAAAAGATATTTGGACAGACAACACCACCAATATTAGCATATTCGGAGGACGATGTAGAACGTCTAGCAGAAGAGGTCATTCAAAGTCAAACAGCAATCACTGGAGTGCAAGCAAAACTGTCCTTACACATAACTGGAAATTCAAAAGAAGGCACAGAAAGGCGATTTACCATAGTCGGTTTATGGGGAGGTTATATATTAAAACCTCCCACTTCTTTATATCCACAACTTCCCGAAGTAGAAGATTTAACCATGCACTTAGCCAGTATTGTTAAAATCAAAACAGCTCCTCATAGCCTAATTCGATTACAATCTGGCAACTTAGCATATATAACCAAGCGAATAGATCGAATAGATAAAAGAAAGCTAGCTATGGAAGATCTGTGTCAGTTAACAGAACGAATGACCGAAGACAAATACCATGGTAGTTACGAGCAAATTGCTAAAACAATTTTGAAATATTCTAGTACACCAGGGTTAGATGTTGTCAATTTTTTTGAATTGGTCCTCTTTTCGTTTATCACGGGTAATGCTGATATGCATTTAAAGAATTTCTCATTGTTGGAACAAGCAGGCTTGGGGATAACACTTTCCCCTGCCTACGATTTGGTAAATACCACTTTAGTAAATCCTGCAGATAATGAAGAATTAGCTTTGAATCTCAACGGTAAAAAGACGAAAATAAAGAAGCAAGATTTTGTAGCTGCAATGAAAACCCAATATTTAGACGAAAAACAACAACATAACATTTTCAATAAAATGATTAAAGCATTGCCGAAATGGGTTGAGCTGATTGATAAAAGCTTTTTAAGTGATGAATTTAAAGAACAATACAAAGCAATAATTAGTGACAGAATAGATCGGTTTAAACAATTGGCACCATCTTAAAAATATTTAAGGCCACATCTAGAAAAGTGTATAAGGAGAAAAACAATGTTGGTTTCGGGGATACTGACACGATCCCATTAACTATATTCCAGCCAAACATTTTTCCTAACCATGTCGAATTGGCATTGATTCTAAGCTACTTTGATGATTGTAAAAAAGAGGATAGGGTTTTTAAGATCCCCTCACGAGAACCCAGTGGCATTTTTTTTCCCATCACCTGGGTTATTTTATCGTTACTCACCACATAACTCTCCGTTAATTTACTCAACCTTTCTGTATTTAAAGGCAAATGAGCCCAATCTCCCAAACGGGCAATTCCTATAATAAATCCCTTCGGTACATTCCAAATAGATGCCTTCTTCCCTACAGATTGAGCCATTAATTGTATCAATTCATTCGTAGAAAGTACCTCATCATCTGCCACTTGATATACGCCTGATGGAATATCAGTTCTGCTAATTAATTCTTTCATGACAAATAATAGATTGTCTATACTGCAAAAAGAACGGAGATTACTAAATGCCCCTAAAGGCCAAGGAATTCCACGACGAACTACCTCATATAACAAATTCAAATTACCCTTATTACCTGGCCCATGTATCATACATGGTCGTAAAATGTAAACTCTCTTCCCTAGAGGAATAGACTGGCTTTGGATGTATTCTTCCGCCAAAAGCTTACTTTTTCCATAGTGCGTCATTGGATTCGGAAAATCATCTTCTTTTAATTTTCCCTTTACTTGATCAGCAGACGCTTTAACCGAACTTATGAAGATAAAAGTTGATGCTCTTGACTTTAAAAATGCATCAAAAACCTGCTTCGTCAATTCCGTATTGATAGCATAGTATTCACTGGGGTCACTGACATTTTTAAGATCATGTGCCTTTCCTGCCAAATGAAGGACAACATCAGATTCAATAGCTAAATTCTCCCGGTCAAAAATGTTGAACTCATAGGTAAGCTTAAAGCTTTCCATGACATTCTTTCCGACAAATCCGAATGCGCCTGTAATAAATATTCTCACAAATATTGAATGATGGAATCCGCCATGGCGTGATTGATATGATCTCTTTTAAACTTATTGAAAAATTCCTTCCGGTCAATTTCTTGCCCAACAGGATATTCTTTAATCCCTTGTACCATTTCTTCAGCATCACAGGGGGAGAAAACAAATGAATGACTTATTTCCCTCTCTATGAACTCTTTAGCATATCCAGAAACTCCTGCAATCATAGGACTAGGGAAAGTGGCCAACTCAAATATTTTACTAGGTAATACTTTTTTAAAGGCCTCTAAATCATTCAAATGAAGGAATAAATAATCAGCCTTTTGGTATTCTTCAATTAATAGATTCCTTTGAATGGGCTTTCTTATTTCTACATTGGTCACTTGCCTTTTTTCCAATTCCAACAATAATTTGCCCTTTGCACCTCCATCTCCAATGAGGATAAATTGATACCCAATCCCCAATTTCTCAGCTGCTTGCGGTATAATTTTATGCAAACCTTGCCCTTCTCCTATATTCCCCGCATAAACAATGGTTTTCACGGTGTTAGTCTCATGACGAAGCCTTTGGGGTTTTGATACCACTTGTAAAAATTCATCGTCAATTCCATTGGTGAATTCAGAAAATTGAACGCCTTTAAATGGATGAAAATAAGACTTAAAACCTCCACTAATTAAATTGATATGCACCGCTTTCGAAAAGGTTTGATGTTCTATCAACTTTAATACAGGTAACATGAAAAATTTAATGAAGGGAGATTTGATGACATCACTAATCGTGTCCACAAATATGTCCCTAATATCCAGATAAAGTGGTTTTTTATATTTTACAGATAAGATGTAGCCTAAAAATGCCGTAAAAAGTCTACTTGAGGAGGCAAAAACCAAATCTGCCTTTTTCCCCTTATTCAAGCGGATAACTTCCCTAAAATAGGTATAAAATGATTTTATTTGATCCATCATGCCACTTTCATGGGCTGGTAAAGCTATTCGATGGATGATTAAATTACCTCGCTCTTCATAAGCACTGGCTTCTGCATGGTAGGTATCATATCGGTTGGGCATCGTGGTATAAACCTCCACAATACAATCACCCTTTACCTTTTCTGCCAATACCTTTGCCAAAGGACTATTCCTGAATGAGCCCGCACATAGATCCGGTTCAAAATAAAACGTTAAATAAATTATTCTTTTCAAGGGCTTAAAAGGCTATATTCAAAATTAATACTTGTGTCTCTGTCATTTCCATTTCAAGACAAATGCTAGGAATAGACATTCCAAATGTAGGATGATATGTTGATTTTACCTGCTTGATGGGTATTCCTTTTTGACCATCTGAAGCAAATAAGGTGGCCAAAATTTTTCCATGTTTATCTAAATAAAGGACTTCTCCTTCTTCCTTAACCGTAATTTCGGGATGAAGGAAATACCTAGATTTCGCACGTTTAATTTCCCCAAAAACCTGATCTTTAATCGTCAAACTTTGTTTTTGCTTAGTCCAAGTTCTTCGATGAATGATATCAGCAGAAAGCCTTTGATATCCCGTATGTGAACAAGACAAGGTAAAATCAGCTCCTTCTTGACTCCAGCTCAAATCAAAAGGTTGAGCTCTTCTTGCCACTCGAAAGCCAGACCAAACTTCCGAGGAATTTTCTCCATTAATTTCTACGGTTGAATGAGCGCTGGTACTTCTTTGCCTTAGCCTTTCCGCACTCAATCCGTACATAGACGTGCCAGAATTCACAATAACTCGTTCCCCCTGAAGGGCTAATTCAAAAGAAAGAGTATCGGCATGTGCATGTCCAGGTAAATAACTCGGCCCAATTTCTCCTACGTCGGCAATTAATTTGAAGCCATCTTGCTCTGAAACAAAAAAGCCAGAATCCTTCAATAGCACAGAACTGGAGTGGGGACCATTTTCACTGCTACTCAATCCCAAACCAAAGGCAAGTTCATCTAGTAGATGTAAACTTGGGGCTATTTCATTGGCACAATCATTAAAATGGGCTAATTCTCCATTGGAATAGGACATGTGCTTTAACCAAGCTAAACCTAATTGGATTTTTTGAGCTACCTCTTCCTTAGGGAAGGTTGGAATGTGTGATTGACAAATTTTATAAAGATCTAATAAATCCTCGATTCCCAGAGCATGATACATGGGGCTTAATTCAAAATGGGCTCCGTCTTCTAAAAACTGCTCATTCAATTCATCTTTAATAATTCCTAAACCTTGTTTCAAATATTGCTGCGCCTCAGAGCCTTCAAAAAATACCCCAGAAAATATCAATGCCTTGGCATTGATGAATAAGTGATTTCCTAAAAGATGATACTCGGGTCTATCTCCTAAATACCGTACTTGATTCCAAAGACTGATAATCGCTTTATCTGTCAACGATTTTGTTCGCCAATGCCATTTAATCCAATTGATGATTCTCAAGGAAGTTGGATAGGGCTCCCAAGCTGTACCTTTCCCAAAAGGGTTTTCATCAATCCATCTGTGAATCAAATCAAGTTCTTGTAACTCCCTAGCTGCACCTGCCGGAAGAGAACTATTGATAAAATCAAAATAATGCAGGTTATAACGCCATAATTTAGACACCTGAGGATGATCCCAGCCAATGGAAGACAAACAGTTTGTCTCCGATAAAAAGATAAAACGATCTAAATCTTCTGTACTTGATTTTTTATCAATAAATCCTTGATAGGACGTTTCATTATGGATATTGGGATAAGCAGAAATTTCTCGAATACTACGAGGCAAAAAATGAATAAACCGACCTATCAGTTGGGTCGGTTTTAAATATTTAATTGTATGAAATATTAACGCGATTTTACGCCACATTGTCCTACTTCAAATGGATTAAAATATCTATGATTCTCTCTCCTGTTTTTCCATCCCATAGAGGAGGTATTCCTCCCTTTTTCCAATCTCCCTTAAATAGCTTTTCTAAGGCAGGAGCAATCGCCTTTGGATTTACACCTAGCAGCTCATTCGTTCCTAGGCTAATCGTTTCTGGTCTTTCTGTATTATTCCTCAATGTCATACAAGGAATGCCCATCATGGTCGTCTCCTCGGTGATACCACCAGAATCCGTTATGACCGCTTTGGCATGTTTGACTAAAAAATTAAACTCTAAATAGGATAATGGATCTATCTGAATTAATGTATCATAGTTTACTTCCAGCTTATTCAATATCTGTTTAGTCCGCGGATGAACCGGAAAAATCAAAGGATAATGATGCGAATGAAGCACTATTTCATGAATGAGTTCTTTTAATTTACCTTCTTCATCCACATTAGCAGGGCGATGTAACGTCATCACCATGTATTGTCCTTTCTCTAACTGGCACTGATCCCAAACTTCTGGTTTTATAAACCTAGCTTGGTTCAATAGCAAAGTGTCAATCATCGTATTACCTACAAAAAAGATCCGATCATCGGAAATCCCAGAATTGCGAAGGTTTTCATTCGCTACCTCAGAAGTGGTAAAAAAATAGTCGCTGATACTATCCGTCAATAAACGATTGACCTCTTCGGGCATACTCATATCATGGGACCTAATTCCCGCTTCTACATGAGCTACCTTTATTTGAAGTTTTTTGGCCACTATAGTACAGGCCATGGAAGAAGTCACATCCCCTACCACCAAACATAAATCCGTGGTTTCCTCCAGCAAAAGCTTTTCGTAGCCCATCATAATTTTGGCGGTTTGCTCTGCTTGAGTTCCACCACCTGCTCCTAAATTAATATCTGGTTCGGGCAAATTTAATTGCTCAAAAAATGAATCACTCATATTCCGATCAAAATGCTGACCGGTATGAATCAATCGAAATTGAATATTCTTTTGATCGACTTGCGCCTGTTTGATGGCATTGATAATCGACGCAATCTTAATGAAATTGGGCCTTGCCCCAGCTATTAAATCTATTTTCATATTAAATGGAGATCCAAGTCCCTTCTCTCAAACTCTGTAAGGCTGCCAATGAAGCTTTGGTGGTGTTATAAATTTCGTCGAACGGAATGAGGGGGCCTTTGCCCTGCTTTACCCTCTCAATCAATAATTTGAATTGTTCTTTATGTCCTTTGTCTAAAGTACCACCCATGGAACTAAATCCTTTAAAACCATAGGCACTTAATTTTCTGAAGTTATCCAAAATAAGTGTTCTACCCTGGGAGTAAATTTCGATTCTTTCTTTTGAATATGCCTTACTACCATTGGCAAAATAATTGATGACCCCTTGGGAGCCATTCTCAAATTTCAAGGTAATAATTGCATTGTCTGTCTGTTCTGAAGGATTCTTTCCTAAAGCACTCATGGTCACTTCTGCGACCTTACTTCCCGTTAAATACACCATCAAATCGATGAAATGGCAGGCCTCCCCCACAATCCTTCCTCCTCCAACTTGTAAATCTTGTACCCATACATCCGCAGGAATAAATCCTGCATTCATGGTGGCAATCATATTAAGCGAATCCGTGCTTCCTCCTAATAACGTTTTTGCTTGAGTAATAAATGGGGAAAACCTTCGATTAAAACCGACCGTTAAGGTTTGAGACTCCTCTCTGGACTGATATACTCGCTTAATCTCCTCCAATTGCGTTTCATTGATTGCCAAAGGCTTTTCAACAAAAACATGTTTCCCAGCTTCCAGTGATTCTATCACCATGTTGGCATGGGCATCATGTCGAGTCGTAATTAAAACCAAGTCTACTTCTTCATCCTGTAAAATTTGTCGATAGTCTGTGGTACTATATTCAAATCCATATTTATTGGCCAATGATTTAGCCGTCAGGCCACCCGCACTTGAAATGTATTTATATTGTGCTCCACTATTTTTCAACGCGGGCATCATGGTCATTTTAGTAAAGTTACCTGCCCCTATAATACCTATGGTTCCTGAAGTTTTTGGGGAAGAATAGGCTTTCCCTGCAACAACTGTCTTATTCCATTCAGTCGTATCAGGATATTCTAAGATGGAAGCAATGGAGCCTCCACCCATTTTATTATAAATCTGTAAGTAATCCGCTAAAGGGACTCTTTCCGTAATTAAATCAGCTACTTGTAATCTTTTCGTGGATAAAGCGGTCAATATGGCTTCAAAATTTCTTTTTTCTGTCCATCTAACATAGCCAATAGGATAGTCTACACCCTTTTGTTCATAATCTTCATCATATCTTCCTGGTCCGTAAGAGCAAGAAACTTGAAAGCTTAGTTCTTTCTTGAAAAAGTCGGCACGTTGTATATCCAATCCAATAACGCCCACTAGGACTATTCTACCTCGCTTTCGGCTCATTTGAGCTGCTTGGCTGATGACTTCATCACTTTTAGTAGAAGCGGTGATAATAACCGCATCCGCTCCTACTTGGTTGGTAAGAGATTCTACCGTTTTCACCACATCCGTATGATTGGATTGAAAGGCATGAACCCCTTTCTTTTGGGCTAATTCTACTTTCTGTGCGTCAAAATCAAAACCAATGACTTGGCATCCATTAGCCAACAGTAATTCTGCAGTAATAAGACCTATTAAACCCAGACCAATAACCACTACCGTTTCTCCAAAGCCTGGATTGATTAATCGAATTCCTTGTAAACCAATTGACCCTATTACCGTAAACGTAGCTTCTTCGTCACTGACATTATCCGGGATTTTGGCCACTAAATTTTGTGGAATACAAACCACCTCTGCATGATGTCCATTACTAGCTACTCGATCTCCAATGGCAAAATCATGTACACCTTCCCCAACAGCTACGACTTCCCCAACATGGCAATAACCCAATGGTAGAGGTTCATCTAACTTATTAAAAACAGCTTCCATGGTGGGGATTAAACCTTCTGTTTTAATCTTATCCAACACTTGTTTGACTTTCTCGGGCTGTTGTCTCGCTTTTGAAATGAGATTTCCTTTTCCAAACTCCACAAGCATCTTTTCCGTTCCTAAGGAAACTAATGAACGTCTCGTTTTTATCAAAACTGTTCCTTTCCTGACCAACGGCGCAGGCACCTCTTCTAATAGGGTATCTCCCTTTTTTAAATCTTGAATTATTTGAAGCATAGTGTATTTTACCCGACTAAGTGAGATAAACTTTTTTCCATGTTGACTTTAAACGTAAGCAAGGCTTCTCCACCAATTTCCATGAAATAAAGGCAAGAATAAAGGTAATGGATAAGGCTAAAAATAACCTATTGCTTGTCACTTTTAGGTCAATAATAAAATTTACTACCACCATGTGATATAAATAAATCCCATAGGAGAGATCATTCCCTTTAAGAATTTTATCTGATAAAGCCCTATTTGAAAAGGCTGCTGACAAAACCAACATGGATAAAATTATACTGGAAATCCAACCAAAAACATTCGGATAATAAGACCCGTCATATAAGTCCAATTTAAAATAAACGATCCCTATATAAACGCCATAAATGACAGCCCAAATCAAAAATTTTCCTTCAACCCATAAACGAATATGCTCCCAAAAAATAAAGCTAAAATATCCAAATAAAAAGTAGGCTAAAAATGGAGCAAGTGTAATATGATATAATTTGGCAAAAATCAGGTTGGGATCTAATGTCTGATAAAAATAATTCAGCCCAATAACTGCTACGATCAAAAATGTACAAAATATCTGCCAATTCCATTTAGATAAACTTTTATGGACAAAGTAAATACCTGGTAAAAAGGCATAGAATTGAATTTCCACAGGAATTGTCCACAAACTACCATTTGGTGTCCCAACGCCCCAGGTTCTTAAAAAATCTGGCGTATAAAATTGAAAAAAACTGACTTGGCAAATCACCCAACGCCAAAAGTAACTTGAAAATAATGTTTCAACAGTTAAAACCCTGGTAGCAAATAAACCCAAGAGCAATACAATGAAACAAAACCAAAGTCCTGGAAAAATTCGAACGATCCTGTTTATGAAATATTCCTTCCAATGAGGGTTACGATAAAATGAATTAGCTATTAAGAAACCCGATACCGTGAAAAAAATAGGTACACCAGGGAATAATGACATAATCTCAAAGCCTGCTGGAAATTTAATGCCTAAATGTGACCCTGAATGAGCCAACGCTACTTGGAATGCAGCAAAAATTCTGATCAAATTAAAGTTATTTGTTAAACTGAAAGTCGTCTCTTTCTGATCTATCATGTTAATTTTTAAAATAACCCAGTTTTTAAAACTTCTCTCTTCTCTAACTTATTCGGATAATTGATTAATACCGCCTTGTATTTTCCTTTAAAAACAAACAAACTCCCAGCAGCTGCCCCTATTACGCCAAACTCTTTCATTAAATTAGATAAATCCTCTAAAGTAGCAGCTCCCCCTATGACCGTCATAGGCAAGGTCAATTGCTTCCGCATTTCTCTAATTAGTTTGATATCATACCCCGACATCATCCCATCACGATCCACCGAATTGATCACAATTTCACCAGCTCCAAAATCTTGACATTTTTTGGCAAATTCGACCGGGGAAAGACCATGTGATTTTTTCCCATTTAATGTTACCACCTCTTGTTTGCCAAACAGACCCTTTGCCTTTACATCAATAACAACAACGATACTCTGCGAACCAACCGCATCGGCCATTGATCGAATAATCTCAGGATTTTCAACCGCAGCCGAACTTATGGCTACTTTTTCTATCCCTAAAGAAATGATCTTTTTTACTTGTTCGATGGTCCTCACGCCTCCTCCATAACATAATGGCATCCTGCTCTCAATGGCCAACATACGAATCAACTCAAAATCTGGCTCTCTTTGCTCAGCAGAGGCATCGATATCCAATACCATGAGTTCGTCTACCTCCTTCTCATTGAATATTTTAACCGCATTTAATGGGTCACCTACATATTTTCCATCTTTGAACTTTTCCGTTTTTACTAAGCCTTTATTCCGAATTAAAAGACAAGGTATGATCCGAGGTCTTAGCATATTTATACTTGAGAAAAATTATAAAAAATATTGATGCCGTTTTGGTGACTCTTTTCGGGATGAAATTGCATCCCATACACATTTTCATGGTGCACAGCAGACGCAAATGAAATTCCGTAATCGGTCGTGCTTAAGATATCTTGGGAGTCCTGACAATCAAAATAGTAGCTATGTAAAAAATAAAATCCCTCCTCAGGGTCCACCAGATTAAATATCGGATGCTCCTGTTGAATATTGACGGTATTCCATCCTAAATGAGGTAAATAGGGCTTTTGCTTAAATACCCTTTCGTCAAATTTCCTCACTTTCCCTTTAATCCAACCAAATCCTTGAAGATTCCCTTCCTCACTATTTTCCGCTAACAATTGCATCCCTACACATATCCCCAGGATTGGTTTTTTCTCCCCTAAAACCATTTCATCCAAAAATGTCTTTAAGCCTGAATCATTCAATGTCTTCATTGTTTCATCAAAAGCCCCTACACCAGGTAATATTAAATGACTAGCTTTCGCCAATTCCTTGGGTTCGGAAGAAATAAAAAAGTCAATATTGCCCTTTTTATAAATATTAGAAATGGAAAAAATATTTCCAGATCCATAATTCACAATACCGATCCTCGCTTTTTTAATACCCTCCATCTTATCTTTTCCCTGCTTTTTCTATCCCTATCATTTTAAACAATTTGGCACCTATTTTATAAATACTTTCCTGTGATTTATAATCTTTATAGGTCTTATTCGGTGCATCAAAGTATCCTTGTAGTTCCTCCGTAGTTACCCCTAGCTTATTCGCGATATATTCAAAATCATGTTGTATCACAGCTGGATCAAATGGACTTTCTTTCAATTTTTCAAGGGCATCTTCTCTTTTCATTTGCCCGGTAACGATCAAACTAGAATATTGGACCCTTCTAACATCATATCCAAACTTCTTCGGTAACCAATAGCTCTCATAAAATTTCGTAAACCTAGATTCAAAATGCTTTTGAGGATAAGGTTGCCAACCAAACTTGTCCTGCAATAATTGCATGGCTTCCGTTTTAATATAAGGAACAAAATTCAAAGGCTTAATCACTTTAATTCCCCGTAAATAAGGTAAATACAATTTATGCCATAGAATGCTTGTCAATGGATACTTTTTTAAAGGCTTTCTACCAAATTTTTGATGAATATCATTTAACTGGATAACATCTGATTGATAATACATCCATTCAATAGGATTACGAATGCACTCCGTAGAAAAATTAGCTCCTGTCAATATATATTTCACCTTATACTTGGAAGCAAAATTATACATGGTAGCAAAAAAAGCATGGTCTTGGGGAGTATCAATATGAGGAACACCTGCCTTAAAGTACGATAATTGCAGATCCTTCATTTCTTCCCAATCAATCACTTCTGTGTATAAATCCAGCTTTAGATGATCCACAATGCGTTCAATATTATTAACTGCAATTTGTGAATTCCAACCTGCATCCACATGAAATACCAGTGGTCTTAATCCCAACACCTCTTTGGCAACATAGACCAAATAAGAACTATCTATCCCTCCACTCATTCCAATGATACAATCAAAGTCTTTCCCCTCCCCTTCTTTTTTGATTTTTTCTACTACTTTTTGTAGTTCCTTCATTCCCTTTTCTCCTGTATCCCAATGGGGCAAGGTATGCGAATAATAGGTGTTACAATGATCGCAAACTCCTTTTTCATCAAAGACGATTTGAGAGTCAGTGGTATCCATGACACAATTCGTACAAATCTGATAATGCATATTACTCATAAAATGAAGTTTAAATGGCTTGCTTGTCCAGCCAAATTTGCTGACAAAGCATTGAAAATAATAAATACGAATGATCTTCCTTCCCAGAAAATTGTTCGTCTAACAGTTGTTGAATAAGCTGTGGACGAAAAATTCCTTGACTCTCCAATCTAGGTTGATCAAAATAATGATCGATGATAGCACTTCTCTTGGAAAACCATGATCGAATGGGCAATGCAAATCCAGCTTTTTCGCGATAAATTACCTCTTTAGGTAAATAGGGCTCCATCGCTTTCTTCAAAATATACTTCTGCTGCCCATTTTTCAACATGAGTTCCCGTGGAACCGAGTTCATCAATTGCACCATTTCAAAATCTAAAAATGGTACGCGAACCTCCAGCCCCACCGCCATACTCATTTTATCGGTATAAGATAAATTTAATGAGCGTAAATCAAATTGTTGATCTGCCAGCAACATGGATGAGAAGGTATCCAAATGGGTATGTTGATCTAAAAAATCCACTAAATCCAATCCTGGTTGATTCATTTGCTGATCCACAAACAAGGACTTAATCTGCTCGCCTTCTCCCCACATGAAATAACTGGCTATCCGCTCATTTGAATGTTGACCTGCTGCTTTGGCTATTTTTTTAAACCTTCTGTAAGTAGTACTAAATCTCCCTGAAATTGTTGAAGGCAAAACACGACCCAAAGAAGCTAATGTACTCTTGGTCAGAGTTGACATTCCTAAAATCATTTTTTCAGCCTGATAGCGACGATAGCCTGCTAGATATTCATCTGCCCCTTGTCCGCTTAGCATGACTTTCACTCCATCTTTTCTAGCACTCTGGCAAATCAAAAATGTGTTGATGGCTGCAGGGTCAGAAATACCATCTTCCATAAAATCCAGTAGGGTTGGCAGCAAGCTTAAAAACTCTGATTCTGCTTGAATGATATGTAAATTTAAACCCAATTTCTTGGCCATTAAGGACGCATAATGTAAATCTGAGCTTTGACCGTCTAAAGAATTGTCTTCCTTGGAAAATGAAATCGTATAAGCGGAATGTATATTGGCTTTTGCCTTCACGGATTCAACAGCTATTGATGAAGAATCCAACCCACCACTTAAAAATAGCGAAATCGGGACATCAGCTATCAACTGTCTTCTTACAGCTTTTTCTAAAGTTGCATGTAATTGCTCCGTTAGAACTTCTTCGGATTTTGTACTGATAGGGGTATGTAAATGCTCAAAAAGTGACTTAGAATCTACTAATTTGCCCTCTTGATACCGTTGATATATTCCAGGTGGTACTTTCTTAAACTCCTCATACATGGTATAGGGTTCAGGAACATACATAAAGGCCAGTTGTTCTACCAAAGATTGCTTTCTGACAGTCCTTTTTAGATGTTGAAAGGCGAGCAGGCCTTTCACTTCAGAGGAAAAAAATACAGCATCTCCTTGGACAGAAAAATACAAGGGTTTAATCCCTATGGGATCACGCAATACGTGTAATTCTCTTGCTTCTTGATCATAAATGGCTAAAGCGAAAATCCCATTCAATTTAGATAAAAAGGAATAGCCCTCTCTAACAAATCCCTCTAAAATCACTTCGGTATCAGAACTTGATTTCCAAGCTATCAATCCATAGGTTGATTCTAAATAAGCTTTAAGTTCTAAAAAATTATACACTTCGCCATTGTAGGTCATCACAAACCTTGCCGATGAATCTTGCATCGGTTGATGTCCTGCCGCACTTAAATCGATAATGGAAAGTCGAACTTGACCTAAATGAGCATCTCCATCTTGGGATATAAATATTCCATCGTCATCAGGTCCACGATGATGAATGGCCTGGATGGCAGGATTCAGATCAAACTGTCCATTTTTAGAAGAGCTAATTGCTAATATACCACACATCTATTCCTGAAAATTATAATATTTTTTGGCAACTAATCTCATGGAACATTCCTGGTCAAATAATTCCAAGGCTTCTTTTGAAGGCTCGTACGGTTTTTTTACAATTTCATTCGAATAATCAAGTGCCTTATCAAACCAATCTTGATCATGTAAATCAACTACAAAAATTCTTTCACGCATACATGATGCAACACTTTCTATCCAAGGGTTATATGTGACTACGACACAGCATCCACAAAAGATGGATTCATATACACTTCTAGGGGATGAATCACTCATAGGGATAGAAATTGCCATTTTGCTTTTAGACAATACCTGGTATATGTCATTCTTTGATGGTAATCTCCCTAAATGAGTATCTGTTGGTTTTAATTTAGCCAGTATTATTTCTTTATAATGTTGTTCCCAAAAGGGATAAAACATGACCATGGGTGATTTTAATTTACTATGATCTCGGCCATCTAGAATTTCCTCAATTCTATATAATGGATATAAGGCCCTGATTGAAACAATCAACTCTCTATCAAATTTATTTGATACGATTTGCTGTATACTTGCCACATCTATCCCATATTGGATTACATCAGCTTCTTTTCCGCAAAGTTTCTTAATTCCATTTTTTAAATTCATTGAATCTACAATGATATGCTCTGCGGCTAAAAGTGCTTTAATAGAAAAAAAATGATACAATTTAGATTGAAAAGGTCGGATTAAAATTTCATCTCCCTGAGGTGATCCTATATAGTTAATATTGGCTAGCCAACCAATAAAAAGATAATACATCGTATGAGCATGAAAGATGGCATTAGGGTATTGTTTAGCTAATCTTTTAAGTTTCAATACTTGGAGTGGAAAAAACAATAGCTTAATTACATTTCTCCAAATATTACCAAATGACGTTTGACTATTTAATAAGAGTTTATCAATATTAACTAAGTGAAGTATATGGTCCTCTTCATTCACTAATTTTGTATGCCCCTCAGATTCTATTAAATCAGTTGCAAATAGAACTTGCCTATTAAGACAAATTTTCTTGATCATCCTATACCAATCAATGGCGTGAAAATCTCTCGCATTCCCTAAAAAAATAATCACATTTTCACGTTTCTGTGACCTATCAATATCATTCATTATTTTTTGGCTGAATTAAACGTTCTCATTAAACCTTCTTGAATATCCACCAAGGGTTTCCATCCCAATTCAATTCTTGCTTTTTTAATATCCGCAACCGTATTTAAAACCTCCCCCTTTCGCTCAATATTGGCAAAACGTATTTTAGCTGTTGATTTGGAAATTTGTACTAACATATCGACAATTTCACTTACAGAATAAGATGAACCTGAACCCACATTATACACATTACAGCCTTCTTTTTCTACTTCTATTGATAATAATATGGCTTCCACCAAATCATCAATAAAAACATAATCCCGCTTTGGACGAGAATCCTGTAGAAAAATTTCTTCATTTTCTAACTGGTTTATAATAGAAGGTATCAAAAAAGAGCTTAACTGCCCTGGTCCATACACATTATATGGCCTTAATATGATCGAATTCAATCCAAAATCCCTAGAATATGCTTGACAAAGATCCTCACATATTACTTTCGATTGAGTATAAGGATTTAAAGGATTTCTTTGATGATTTTCATCAATTGGCAAGTATTGTGGATTTCCATAAACATAAGTGCTCAGTAAGATAAACTTAGCTTTATCCTTCCTTGATTTCTCCAATAAATTTAATGTAGAAACTACATTATTCTGATAAAAAAAACGCGGATTACTAAACGATTCTGGTATGTAGCTTTTCGCTGCTAAATGTATGATTACATCTACTTCAGGAAGCTCTTCAACTTTTGTATTATCACATAAATCAAATTCATTACTTGAAGGAATTTCAAAAACTTGGTTATTCCCTTTACTCAATGCTTGACATAAATTTTTTCCTATAAATCCTAAGCTACCAGATACCAAAATCCGCTTCATCATAAAAAAGCCATTTTTGAATGTTCTTCAATTGCTTTTTCATAATCAGCAGGTCTACCTATATCTAACCAATACCCATTAAATTCATGAATTTTCGGATACTGTTTTTTTTCAATTAATACATTCATTAAATGATCAAACCCAAAAAAAGTATCTACTGGAATTAGATCTACATTTTTTTTACTCATCATGTATACCCCCATACTGACCAAATAATCATTTTCTGGTTTCTCTTGAAATTGAATGAGTTCAGAGTTTTCATTTCGAATTAATACACCATATTCAACCTTATCCTTCCTCAAGAAGGACGCTATCGTAAAATTGGATTTATTTGAAATATGTGAATGATAGAATTCTTCAAAATTAAGATCCGTCAAAATATCACCATTCATCACTAAAAAATCTTCTGGCAAATCTGGAATTAGTGTCAAAGGACCCATAGTACTCAAGGGTTTTAATTCCAATGAATAATCTATTTTGATTCCCCATTTACTTCCATCACCAAAATAAGCTTGGATTATATCAGCCATGTGATTAACAGTCAAGGTCACATGATTAAATCCTGCCTTTTTTAACTGCCTAATGATGATTTCAAGGATAGGAACATCCCCAATAGGAACAAGAGGTTTTGGCAAAGAAATGGTGTATGGTTTTAACCTAGTACCTTTCCCTCCAGCAAGTATGATAGCTCTTTTACCCATATTTAAATATTATATAAATCGTGTTTGTACTTACTCAAATTTTCAGGTTTTTTGAACCAGTCAATCGTCTCTTTTATTCCCTCTTTAAAGTCATAGGTTAAAGTCCAATCTGTATTTTCCTTGATTTTCTGATTTGACCCATATAGCCTAAAGACCTCTGATTTCTCTGGTCGTAATCTTTGTTCGTCAACTTTAATTTTAGCTTTGGGGTTAATTTGTGAAATCAATTCATTCGCAATTTCCTCTACAGAAATTTCAGATTGTGTAGCTATATTACAATCATGACCAATTAGCTTTTCTGACAAACTTATTTTTAGAAACCCAGAAACGGTATCCTTAACGTATAATAAATCTCTAGTGGGTGTTAGATCGCCTAATTGTATTTCTTCTACACCGTTTAATAACTGGGTTATTATGGTTGGGATGACAGCTCTAGCAGATTGTCTTGGGCCATAGGTATTAAATGGTCTGACAATCGTTATAGGAAGATCAAAGCTTCTATAAAATGACTCTGCAATGCAGTCAGCTCCAATTTTAGAAGCTGAGTAGGGAGACTGAGGCTGTCTCGGGTGATTTTCATCAATCGGAATGTATTTTGCCGTTCCATATACTTCTGAAGTTGAAGTGACTAATATCCGTTCAACCTGTAAATCTCTAGCTGCCTGAATTACATTTAATGTCCCTTTGATATTCGTATCAATGTAAGAATCCGGAGAATGATAGCTAAATGGTATAGCAATCAAAGCTGCCAAATGAAAAACTACATCACATCCTTGCATGGCCACTCTGACACCATTCGGGTCACGTATGTCACCTGCGATTACTTCAATTTGAGCTAGTTTTTCTTTAGGTAAGGTATCTAACCATCCCCAGCTATTAAATGAATTATAATACACGAATGCTTTTACTTGATATCCCTCACTTAACAATAATTCCACTAAATGACTTCCTATAAAACCATCTGCCCCCGTGACCAAAACTTTACTTTTTATTTTCATAAAATGTTATTTCTAATTAAAATTCGATTCTTATTGAATTACCTGTTTAACAATTTCAAAAGGATGAAACGAGCTATACTGAAACCCGTAAAAAACAGTAAAGCTAGTTTTTCTTTCCAACTTAATAATCTTGCAAATAATGACATTTTAAACTTGACAATTTTATATTCATTATTTGATCTAGATACACTGCTAAATGAGGTAACGGATACTCTAAATTTTACTAAAGGTTTTTCAATCATATGAAACTTAAACCCTCGCATCCATAAATTTACCCACAAAGTATAGTCTTCTATCCCTGCAAAATCTTTGTTTTCATCAAATAGTATGTCGTTGGAATTTCTCAATATCACACTAGATAAAGTAACTGGATTATATCCAAAAAATTGAGCCAATGATTTCACGGGTTGATAACAATGAATTTTATTCATGCCAGACTCATTGAACAACAGTGTTCCAGAATACACTAAATCCGCTGAATTTGATTCCAAAAACGGGAGTTGCAACTCTAATTTATTAGGCTCCCATAAATCATCATCATCACAAAAAGCAAGGTATTTTCCTTGGGCAGCTTGTATTCCTACATTTCTATTTGCCGCTATTATACCATGATTATTATTTTGAATTGATTTGATTCTTGTATCATTGAACGAATCTATCAATTTAAAAAAATCATAATTAGAAAAGTTGTCTACTATGATTAATTCAAAATCCACTATACTTTGAGCCAAGATGGAAAGTATGGTCTCTTTTACTAATAATTCCCGATTGTATGTCGTGACGATGATACTAATTAAGGGCATAAAACTATGTTGAAATTTGATTGGAATTTTACCTAATTATTCCCTAATAATAAAATGAAATTTAGTGTAGGGGAACTGATGATTAATAGTGAATCCCAACAGTTAAAATATCCTCTTATACTTATTCATGTAATGTAATAAAGAAGGTACGAACATCAAGGCAAATAGTCCACTCTCCCAAATTGTGGTTCTTTGGAAAATAAATGGAAATAATACAATCAAAGATGAGTAAATGACCTTTTCTTCCTTTAATAAATTACCCTTCAGCACTGCTCCAATTGAGATCATTAGCGTCATAAATGTAACTATTAAATAACCCAATAATGCTAAAAAACCTCCTGTATTAACATAATAACCAACAATGAAATTAGTAGGAATAAAGTTTTCTTTTTTTTCAAGTTCTACGGTATTTTCTGCCTGTTCTATACCGAAAGGATATTTCAATAACATCACAGGAATATTCTCAATAGTCCTTACAAAACTTTGTTCTCTCACTTCACTTGAATTACCCTTTTCTTCATACTCACTGATGAACTGGTCCCTCAAATTCCACCAGCCAACAATAGCCATCAAAATCGTAATGAATATCGAAACTATTAAGAATTTGCTATTTCTGGCAAAACTGATAAAAATAATGATAAGTGCCAATAAAAATAAACTAATCATTCCTCCTAAGGAAAAAGTAAAATACATTGCTCCCAATAAAATTAAAAGACCAACATATTTTTTATAAAAAAAGGCATAAGAAATAGCTGGTAATAAATACATAGCCAAGGTCCCCGGTTCATAAAAACAAGCATAATATCGGAAATGGGGCAATCCATCCGGCATCATATAAAGCCAGGAAAACTTATTGACTAAAAAAGGCCCATACGGTGTTTCTAAAAATTGGAAATTCAAATTTCCCAAATAAATGGAATAATATTCTAATAAGCTCAATAGGTTAATCATTACAAAAAAATAATAATACCATTTCCATAGTTGCTGGATATTGATGGCCTTCTTCTTGATAAAATAGGGAATAGACAAGCAATACAACCAGGGCAGCGTATTCCCTAGTTGGGTTATTATTTTAATATTTTGGAAAGAATAATAAATAATATTTGCCGCCATTCCCCCAAAAATCATGATAGCAGGTATTAAATACTGTTTCCAAGTTGTTACTGAAAATGAAGTGCCTTGGATTACATAAAATGAAATCAAAAGAAGACTGATTAATATCGAAAAATTGACAACTGTAGAAATGGTTAGTAAAGACCAAATATATTTCAACCCCGTTGTTTGAAATAAAAGAGTAGAAATAAATAAAAACAAGACGAAATAGGAATTCCGAACCTGAAGAGTCGGGTTATTTCTTTTGAAAAAATTCATATACTTATTTCAGAGCCGAACTGTTTAAGATAAAATTCATTTCTCGAATCTATTCGAAAGAACATATTATTGCTGCTCGAAATAGTCAAACAATTCCATAATACCTTCCTCTAATGTCATTTGAGGCAAAAACCCTAGTTCTTGAAGCTTTTGGTTACTTATCATGAATTGAGGATGATTATCAAGTACTTGTTTCGAATCAACTAATCCATGGATAGTATAAATCGGCAAATTAATCCCAAAACGACTTTCATACACCGCTTGTATTTTACAAGCTAGGCCTAATAAAGAAATGGTATTACCTGAAGAAATATGGTATACGTTATCCTTTATTTTGTCAGCTGATCCAATCAACAAATCCAGTGCTTGACAAACATCGTTGCCATGAATAAAATCTCTTTGGGGTGAACCATCAGACAATAATCTAATTTCTTTCTGATAATAGGCGGACCTACATAAATCGTTGATGGCGAGCCACCAGCAATTATTTTCTTCGAAAACTGGACTTCCGTAGCTGTTAGAAAGTCGAACAGAGATGACATTACAGCTTGAATTAGTATTAAAATGTTGACAAATATTTTCTCCTAGAAAATGCGTCAAGCCATAAATATTTCCAGTATTGATAGGATAGGTTTCATTTACTTCACCTGTCATTTTTCCTCCATAAACTTGTGCGGTAGAAAAATAGATAAATTTCTTTAGTCCATGGGGGATACATGCATGCAATAAACGCCAAGTAGGCAAAACATTTACTTCATTCACCACACTCGGGTCTGCTTCTGATTGACGATGATCCAATGATACTAAATGTATTATTACATCCGCTTCTATACTAGCAATGCGTTGAATGGTTTCCTCTTCCTTGATATCCCCTTTTAAGACATCCAACATGTGAGATGCCCAAGCAAGATGATTCCTATCTAATTTTCGGACAAGCGGAATTACTTGATGCCCTTGCTTGGCAAAATAAGCAGCTAGCCTAGCGCCTACATAACCATTAGCCCCCGTAATTAGAATTTTCATGTGTATTTATCTGTCTTTTAATGACCAATTGTAATTGATTAAATCATTATCATGCGGATCCATTCTAACAATCTCTTCTGCATCATGTGGGATATCCGTAAAATTGATGACGAATGCTTCTTCTAATCCTACACCTTTAAATCCATTCCAAACAAAAGGAGGAACGGTCACCATCACATATTGATTTTCTCCCATCACAAACTCCTGAATTTCTCGGTAGGTAGGAGAATCAGGTCGATCATCGTATAAGACAAACTTGATATTCCCTTTTAAAACAACATAATTTAATGTCATTTTTTTGTGCATATGCCATCCTTTTACTACTCCCGGGTAAACCGTAGAACAATAAACTTCTCCAAAGGCCGAAAACTGCTCATCGGAAGATTTCATGATATGCATGATCTTTCCTCGATCATCAGGAATAACTCTTTTGGAAGTAATTTTAACGCCTTCAATCATTTTTTATCTGCTAAATAGTTATGTATATGATTCATTGATATTTCTCTTGGATTAGCCCCATTTTTAAAGTCTTTATACCAAGAGATGGTCTGAAAAACGGTTTGCTCAAATCCCCAAACAGGATGCCATTCTAATGCATGTTTGGCTTTTTCACAATTCAAATGTAATAATCCTGCTTCATGTTTAGTACCATCTGTTTTTCCTACCATTACTTCTCCACTACCATATACTTGAATACATGATTCCACTAATTGCAATACTGTTTTGACTGAACCAAACTCGGGACCAAAGTTCCACGCTCCGCTAAATTTCTTAGGTGATTCAAACAACCTTTGGCCTAATAATAAATACCCTGAAAGTGGTTCCAGTACATGTTGCCAAGGTCGAGTTGAATTCGGACTTCTTATTTCAATTGGGACATTATTTGAAATAGAGCGGATACAATCTGGAATTATTCTGTCCAAAGCCCAATCGCCTCCTCCTATCACGTTACCAGCTCGTACGCTAGCCACCCCAATGGCTTCATTTTTACTAAAAAAAGAATCAATATAGGATGAAAAAACAAGCTCAGCAGCAGCTTTGGAAGCACTATAGGGATCATGCCCCCCTAAAGCATCATTTTCTCGATATCCCCAAATCCATTCATTGTTTTTATAACATTTATCGCTGGTTACATAAATCAATGATTTAACTGATTTTGTCTTTCGAACAGCTTCCAAAACATTCACGGAACCAGATACATTCGTATCAAAAGTCGTTTTGGGGTCATCATAAGACAGGCGAACCAGCGCTTGAGCGGCTAAATGAAATACGATTTCGGGTTGAAACCGCTCAAAAACCTCATTCAATAATTGGTTATCTAACAAATTGCCATCAATATGTTCAATATCTTTTGACAAGTTCAACAGATTAAAATGATCATCTTTTGACGTGGGTGCCAAGGCATATCCCAACACATTAGCCCCCATGGAATGTAACCATAAGGCTAACCAGGAGCCTTTAAATCCCGTATCTCCTGTTAGGAGAACTCGTTTACCTTGATAAAATTCCTTCATTACCATTTTTTCCATGGAGCATTGTCATTTTCATACAAACCATTTAATAAGACAAATTCCCGATAGGTGTCCATGGGTTGCCAAAAACCATTGTGATTAAATTGCATCAGTTGCTGATCCTTAACCAAATGCATCATGGGTTCTTTTTCAAAAACTAGATCATCGTTATCGGGCAAATAATCAAACAATTCTTTATTACACACAAAAAAACCACCATTGATTCTTCCCTCAGCAGCTTGTGGTTTTTCATTGAATTCAGAGACAACCCCTTCATCTGTACACATAATTTCACCGAAACGCCCTGCTGGTCGAACTCCTGTTAAGGTTAAAATCCGATGATGGGACTGATGATAGGCTATTAGTTTATCTATATCCACATCACTTAAACCATCTCCATAGGTTAATAAAAACTGAGAATCATCTCCAATGTATTTCTTGATTTTCCGGATGCGAGAACCTGTCATGGCTTTATCTCCCGTTTCTGCGAAAGTTATTACCCAATCACTCTCTTGACTCTTATTCTTAAATTGAATGGACTCTTTGTTTCCTAATTGAAGGGTAAAGTCTGAGGTATTAATCTGATAATTTAAAAAATACTCTTTAATGACCTTCCCTTGGTGACCCAAACAAATGATGAATTCTTTGTGTCCAAATAAGGAATAATATTTCATAATATGCCACAATATGGGATAATTGCCAATGGGGATCATAGGCTTCGGAATATTATCGGCGACATCTCGAATTCGAGTTCCTTGACCGCCACAAAGAATAACTACTTTCATTTTATAAACATTTAATTAAATAATACAGCATAAATTATACCCCCCCTTTACGAACAAGTAATGTAAATCCACAAGCGAATTGATTTGGGTACTTGTTGGTTAAGCGTTTCACCAAACCTTTCATAAATCCAAATCTCGATAAGAATGGGATAGAACCAAAATGATAACTTAAATCTTTGACAAGAGAAAAATTCAACTTCTCCAATACGTTCAAGGTATCATTAAATTCATAAAATCGAATATGAGGGAAAGTCCACCTGCTTTCATTTTTAAAAAATGAAAAGGTGTCTATATCATTGGTAAATAAGAATTTGATTCTCGCACTTAATGGAAAATGGTTAGGTACATGTAGTAAGAAAACTCCTCCTGGCTTAAGTACTCTTTTTATTTCTGAGACGGTATGCGTTGGATTCAATAAATGTTCAAAAACATCCTTACATACAACTACATCAAATGTGTCATCATTAAAAGGGATTTTGTTGACATTCAAATCTTCAATTTGTTTTACTTCTTTGTATCCCCTTTTAATGGCAAGGTCTGCAAAATCAGTATGACCATCTACTCCATAACACTGTGTACAACCTTCATTCAATAGATGTTTCATGAATAATCCTGTTCCACATCCTACATCTAGGACCGTTGAATTCTTCAAATCAACCCATTTGGCAAGATCTTTTAATACAGGAACAAAATAATTATCTGACTCTGAAATTTCTTCGATTTCTTCAAAGTATTTGCCTGCAAAGTGTACATTCTTTTCGCTTTCAACACCTGGACTCTGATCCATAATTTATTCTTCTTTAATGATAGTATTATACTCCTTAGCCATAAGACTGGCATCATATTTATTAGCAAAAGTAATCATCCCCTTTTCTCCCATTTCTGCTGCTATATTAGCATTCTGTAAAATAAGTATCATGGCGTCTGCAAATTCATCAGAATTTCCAGCAAAACATACCTTTCCTGCTCCACTTCCTTCCATAACCTCTGGCATACCTCCTACATCGGTAGTGACAACCGGTATTCCCAACGCCATCGCTTCAATAATAGTCAGTCCAAATGATTCTTCCGATTGGGAAGGGACCACTAACAAAGACGCATGAGCAAGTAACGATACTTTATCTTCATGAAACTCATGAAGTTCCACGTTTTTTTCCAATCCCAAACGTCTCACTTCAGTAATAACTCGATCTTTTTCATGTTTTTTTCCTGAATACCCAAAAACCTTTAACTTGATATCTGGATGTTTTTCTAACACTTTTTTAAAAGCTTGAAGCAAAAACGAATGCCCCTTCCTTGGTTCATAAGTGGCCAACATCAAACAATAGGGATGTTCTGGATGGTAATTGGGTTTAAATTGATGTGGATTAGGGTTCTCTATTCCATTGTAAATATGCCTTAGTTTTTGTTCCTTGTTGAAAGTAGGCCTCAGCTTTAAACTTTGAAGACAATGTTGCGTAACACTAATGAAATAGGAAGAAGCCTTATCTACTTCTCGGTCTATGACATTTTCAAAAAATGCTTGATACCATTTTATCGGAACAGTATAATTATGAAAGTTGAATATTACTTTGGATTTTTTTCCCGAAAATCTCCAGGCTATGGCCGCACATCGACATAATAAACTGGCGGGATATCCACCATTCACAACCATCAGTCGATCGTAATTACTATACCTAAATTTAATAGCTAAAGTCAAAATATACCAAGGTAATAAAATGATGTAGGCCAATAATCGATAACTCATTACGAAAAAAGCTCTAACGATTTTCCATTTGCTAAACGGTAGCTTACTTTGACCAAGGGCTAATGAAGTAGTATAAAAATAGGTATATTCTTCAATGGATATATTCCTCTTAGTTTGGTTTTTAATGGTTTTAAGACCAGGATGTGACTGATTACACAGGAGCGTTAATTCATCATGTTCATCTGGCCAGGCATTAAACAGATTGATTAAAAACGTGTCCAATCCTCCTTTGTATGAATTTTCAGTAAAAAAAGCGATTTTCATATAAGGGTCTTACCTTTTACCTATAAATTAAGATTTTTCTTAATCTCTGGTAATATCTTTTGAATATCCTCCAATTTCCAAAGGGCAATCGTCATAGGAGGTGCTGGTGCCACATAATCATTAATCTCCCATAATGGAGAATCTGGAAAATTAAATGGTGCTAATTTCAGGTTTAAGTCTCTGTAATTACCTGTTAAGATATCTTGATTGATGTGATCGGGTCCTGTAATGCAATTCGTAGTTAATATATAGCGGACATTTGATTTACAATAGTTCTCTAATGCCAAGTAAATATCTTTATTAGAAAGGTGAAATAATACATGCCTACATAACCAAACATCTGAATTTGGAAATTGATCTTTAGTGATATCAAAATGAACAAATTGAGCAGTAAGATGTCCAAATTTTTCAGCATTATTGGTTACAATATCTTTAACGATGTCCCCTCCTATATAATCAAAATCATTTGATTCTAGTAATAATTGCATCCAATTCAAATCTCCACATGGGGCATCAAAAACAGATTTTATATCATAGGTTTTAATGAGTTCAGGAAATTTTGATCGCAATAATTCTGTTTGTTGAATGGTTGAACCAAGCCCAGAAACACTCTCTTCATTTTCCCAATAATTGGACTTATAAATACCCGTAAATACCGATTCTCTGGAAGAGATTTTAAATAAAAACCTTTCATGAATCCCTCGCTTGATATGATAGATGATTTTACTGAATAATTCAGAAATTATATTTTTCATGATTTTTTATTAAAATGGGACTTATGATTATTAGATTCTTTTGATGCTATCAAATTTGGATATAACCGTTTTACTTATTCGTATTTTTACTTTCTATAATCTTTTTTAAACCCTCTTCTTTACAGTGCATTCCATCATAAAAATATGATTTATCCATTCCTAATTTATTGGGATTAAAAGATCCTAGAACTTTGATTTTATGCAATTGGGCAAATTCATTTACCATAACTTCTGTTTTTAGGACCATCGGGTAATTTTTCACCCGCTCAAAAACCTTAGGTGCATAAGGAATAAAAATAAATTCTACTTCTATGCGTTTTTGCTCCAATTCGCTAATTAGTTTATTGAAATTTGACCAATTTTTTGAAGAAATTGATTTAAAATTTTCAATACTAAATATATCTCCTGCCATATATTCATCTATTCTATTATCAATTTCCTTAGCACTAGACTCTCTAAACAATTGATCATAAACCAAACCTCCATCTGTTAATTTAGTGGCTGAAATATTATGCGAGTTGGTGGTAGGAATAGGATCTAAATTGCCTTTTAAAAATTTGGGCATGAGTTTAAGCGAACTCTGAAAATAAGAGAACGAAAAGAGCTCCTTGTATTTCATTAATTCATTGCTCTCATGAGATTCTACGTGATTAAATCTATCATAATAAGAAGCAATGGACATCCATCGATTTTGATCACTTAAATCATTAAATGTCCATGGATCGATACCAATAATTATTTTTTCAGGAAGCTTTTTATACTCTTTATAAATTTGATATATACTAACAATATCCTCCATACTTGCCCCGCTCACAGAATTATTAAATAAAGTATTTTCTGGGAAATCCCTTGAATTGAAGAGCATGGTTCTACTAGAGCCAATGATAACCGTGTGGGGACGAACTGATTTCAATCTAATCAATTCCAATTGGCATAACCTTTCATCATAATTACCAAAATTGGTTACATATTTCCCTGTCCCAATGATCTTTGCCATTTTTTCCTCATAATCATTGGCAAATAACCTGGCAGCATCTCCGAAGTAATTGACAAAGACTAAAATCCCCAGAAATGGAGTAGCAAATAAAACGATCTTTAATATAAAGTTCTTCATTATTAAAATTGGAAATAAATGAATTGACTTTCATTAAAATTCCCAAAGTAAAGAATCATAAATAATAGTACATAATAAAAAAAGTAGCGAAATGGCCTTTTCCAGGTAATACCTACATGTGAAATGGCGTATTGCCCTTCTCTTCCTATCCATTCTACTAATAGAAAAAGGAAAATAATAGGGACAATTATTGCCGCTTTACCAATTCCTCGGAAATAAGGAATGCTTACAAGTGAACTAGAAAATATTTCAGAAATAAAGTTAAATGCATGACTAACATCATTAGCTCTAAAGAAAATCCATGCAAAAACAGTCAAACTAAAAGTAATTCCAATGGATAATGATTCTCTTAAGCTTGGCAAGCTTCTCCCACTTGCCACCATATCAAGGTTATTCCTATGGGTATTAAAAATGATAGAAGGCATGATATATAAAGCATTGAGAAATCCCCAAATTATAAATGTCCAATTAGCTCCATGCCAGAATCCACTAACTAGAAAAATGATAAATGTATTTCGAATTTTGATAAGCATCCCTGATTTACTTCCTCCTAATGGAAAGTAGAGGTAATCCTTAAACCAAGAGGATAATGAAATATGCCACCGCCTCCAAAATTCTGCAATATCCCTTGAAAAATAAGGGAAAGCAAAGTTTCTTAAAAGCTCTATTCCAAATAAACGGGCAGTTCCAAGTGCAATATCTGAGTAACCTGAAAAGTCACAATAAATCTGAAATGTAAAAAATAAAGCCCCTAATACTAAAGTACTTCCTGAATAGTCTTGAGAATTATTAAAAATAACATTGGCAAATTCAGCACAATTATCTGCAATGACTATCTTTTTAAATAAGCCCCACACTATTTGTTTCAACCCATCAACAGCTTTTAAATAGTTAAACTCTCGCTTTTTGATGATTTGTGGTAATAAGTGAGTTGCTCTTTCAATAGGACCTGCTACCAATAATGGGAAAAAGCTCACAAATAAAGAATAGTCAATAAAATTACGCTCCGGCTTAATCTTATTTTTATAAATATCAATCACATAGGATAAACCGTGAAATGTATAAAATGAAATTCCAACAGGTAATATGATATTCAAAGTTTCTACATGGACATTCAAGCCTATCTGGGCTAATGCAGTGACAAATGAAGAAGCGAAGAAATTATAATACTTGAAAACGCCAAGAAAACCTAAATTAACGATGATACTCAACCAAAGCCAAAAAAGCTTCTTTTTATGCTCTTCTGACCGATGTATCATTATTCCAGTATAATAATCGAGCAAAGTAGAGAAAATCAGTAAAAACAGGAATTTCCAATCCCAACAAGCATAAAAAAAATAGCTTGAAACTAAAAGTAAGATATTTTGAAGTTTCAAATTACCTCTAGTTCCGAACCAATACAATAGAAAAACTATTGGTAAAAATAAAGCAAAACTGAATGAGTTAAATTGCATCTTATAGTTCAAATAGTCTCTTTGTTTCCATGTTCATTATGGCTTACAATAATTAAATTTTACCTTTCAAATACTCCACAACTAAAGAAACTGATTCTTCAATACTATTGCCATCTTTCAGTTCTACATCTGGGTTTTCAGGATTTTCGTATGGACTTGTGATTCCTGTAAATTCTGAAATTTCCCCATTCCTTGCCTTTCTATATAAGCCTTTAATATCTCTTTCTTCACAAATTTCAAGACTCGTATTGACAAAAACTTCAATAAAATCTTCCTCTCCAATAATATCACGAATCATTAATCGGTCTTTTTTCATAGGAGAAATAAAGGCTGCTAAAACGACCATACCCGCATCAACCATTAATTTCGCAATCTCGGCTACTCTCCTTAAATTTTCTGCTCGGTCTGCTTCACTAAATCCAAGTCCTTTGTTTATCCCCGTGCGGATTTTGTCGCCATCTAAGATATAAGTATGTACTCCTGATTCATGCAGAATCTGTTGAACCCGGTCTGATACGGTTGATTTTCCTGAACCAGATAAGCCTGTAAACCAAATTACTTTAGATAAATGCCCGTTTAAAACATGCTTATCCTGTCTATTGATTTTGTAAAAGTGTTCTAGGTTATTGTTTTTCATTTGTCTCTTGTTTTTGGGGTAATCCAAATTTAAATTTATGCCAAACCTCTTCATGGATATAATAAAGTATAATCTTCGTAATTACTTCTGTCAAACCAATTTTAAGACCACTAACTGAATTACCTGAAATAAGCCAAGCTAGTAGAAAGGTATCCACAGATCCGAAAAATCGATAAGAAATGGATTTTACCATATGCCTAAGCTTACTATTTCTGAAGGTGATTCTGAACCATATCCTTTCATGCACATAGTATAATAACAATTTGGTAATCAGCTCCGATATCCCTATTTTCAATCCCAATAGAGGCTCCCCAGTAATTATAAATGAGACTACAATGGTATCTATTGTACCTACTACTCGCCAAGAAATGGACTTACTTAAATGGCGTAAATGTGTAATATCCTTCATAATTTACTCTACGATGAAATAATTGTTTAATAAGTTCTCTTTATTATATCTAAGCTCCTCTTTTGTGCTATTGTCAATAACCTGATATCCTATTGCCTTGCAAATAGCGTGACCCGCCGCAGTATCCCATTCCATGGTAGGTCCAAACCTCGGATATATATCAGCTAATCCCTCTGCGACCAAACAAAATTTCAAAGAACTTCCTTTAGATACCACTTCCACTTGAGCGTATGATTTCTTCAGCTCATGAATAAAACTAGTTGTTTCATCATTCATGTGAGACCTGCTTCCCACCACCCGAATTAAGTCTAAGTTAGAGGGCTTGAGGCTTAGCAAATAGGATTCTGGATACAACTCTTGGGGCATCGAAAAATCTTCTTCAATTACTTGTTTAATAGCCAATCCAGCTTGGACATCCGCATAATACAGCTCTCTAGTACAAGGCACAAAAACCACTCCAAGAGTGGGCATTCCATCTTCTACCAGCGCTATGTTGACCGTGAATTCACCGTTCCTCTTGATGAATTCCTTGGTTCCATCCAAAGGGTCCACCAGCCAACAAGTTGACCACTTTTGTCGGATCTCAAAAGAATCCAATTTGTTTTCCTCACTAATAATGGGTATTCCTGTTTCTAACAAATACTGGTTTATCACCTTATTAGAAACTAAATCTGCCTGAGTTAAAGGAGACAAATCCGCTTTAGTATCAAATACGAAATCACCTTGATACACTTTCAATATTTCAATCCCGGCTTCAATAGCCGCCTTAATAGAAATTTTTAATAGGAAATTTTTATTCAAAGGAATAAGGAGAAAGTGACTGAAAGTATATTTTTAGTTTTCCAGAATATTTTTCAAATATTCGACGGGGTTGTCAACCCTACGGGCGTATTGATGACAAAATTTATTTTTTGCTTCTTGTAATTCCGTGCTCATCCACCACGCTTCCAAATTGTCCCAAATCTGGTTGATATGATTCGCTGCAGCATCGGCAGTTCTAAATAATATTCCTACAGATTCTAAGAGCTCATAATAAGGCAAAGCTTCTTCATTTATTTCATCAAAATAAAATTGATCAAAAAATGCAATGGTAGGAATATTCAATGAAAGTGTTTCCAGAATACCGGTAGAATCATAAGAATGAACCACCAATCGACTTTTATCAATTAAATCCCAAATGAGCGCCGTCCCTGCATCATAAGGAAGAGTAGGATCATAATCAAGCCACCTTTGCTTATCACTCCAGGAACCTAGCGTATAATAGGACAGTCGAATGTTTAGATCATTTTTCAAATCAGGAAGAAGTGCATTAACGAATCTAAATTGTTCTTGCTGGTAAATCTCCTGATTTTGGTGTCTATCATAGGTTGCCAATCGATTATAAATCGTTCTTTCTATCAACAATATTCCTTTACCAGAACAGTTTTTTCTAACTGGATGATTGGCCGTTTTAAACACAAAAGCAGGTACAATGTGAGAAGTCCTATTTCCCCAACCCCAGGATATAAATTTATCTGAGGTAGAATATTCGGGGATTTGATGGGTATGATAAATCCACGTTCCATACAGATTCCCATGCTGACCCACGTAGTACTTAATCCCCTGCTCTACTTTCTGCGCTGTCCACACTTTAAATACCTCGTCAGTATCAAAATTGTTTGAAGTAAAAATAAATTTAGGAGTGCTTGGCCAAGGTAATTGGGCCGTAAAATCAACTAATTTGCTGAAACCTTCAATATAACAAGTGGGTATACTCTCGGGTAAAATTTGCCTAATGAATAAGTCAAAACCAGAATGATCCGAATGATTAAAGGAAATTTTACTCCTTATATCATTTTCAAATTCGCTTGACTCTACTGTTTGCTGCTCCCAAAAGCTTGGAAATTGACCCAAACTTAATTGTAGTTTGACCGCCATTCCGAATGGCAAATAACTATTGATAATAAAAGCATCATCATTTCGTATGAAGAAACGAAAAACTGACTTCCAAACTCCTTTCAGCCAAACTTTTAACCCTTTTTCCTGAACTAATGGTGATGATTTTTGAAAGCTGATTGACTCATCTTCCACAGGCATCCTTCTTCGTTGAGAGATCCCTTTAAAATCTAATATTCTTTTATAAAAATTCTGATTCCATAAATCATTGTACAAGGCTAGCTGAAATCCATAAGAATTTAAAGTAGCCAACTTATATTCATCATTCCCATAAACAATAACCTCACTAATATCATCATGGTCCAAAGCATGCATTAAACCATGATACCTGTTAATACATACGCTTACAAATCGTTGAAGCCAATACCCTAGTACAATATCCCAATATCGTTGACTATGACTACATTGGTGTAACTTATTAAGTTCATGGCTTAGTTCATCCAGTAATTCTGCGTATACCCTAATTAGTAGCTGATGATCTTTGGACTTTTGATTGGGTTCTAGGCCATATGGAGAAACCACTTCGGCATCGAGTATTGACCAGCTTTCCTTTCGATGATATTGCCTACACCATTCTCCCAAAAACAATATGGGTTCATCTTTTGGCCATGTTCCCTCATCCGCTGTCGTTACTAATACTCGTTTATTTGACATTTAATTTTGCTAATTCTTTCCTATTAAATTGAGTCTTTGCCTTGCTGTCGCAGCCAAATAAAATATTCATACTGGTAAAAAAAATCAGCCACTAAACTCTTATCATATTGGGTATTATTCCCACGCAATAAGAGTAAACGGATTGACTCTAAATGGATATTATATTGATGCCAAAGGCCTTCATAATTTTCTTTATCGGAAACTATATCTTGACACCATCCTGATAATGACTCAAATAAATTATCCTTTAGATTCACTAGTGAATTATAGTCTATCGGTGGATTCACCTGAGTAAAGCTATATCCCAATTTTTTCATCTCTTCCCCACAATATATTTCTGCTTGAAGTATGGTATCGGGAGGTAAAACTTTTTTCCATTTATCTTTTGACCCAGAAATAATTCCATTCGACTCTTCACTTACCTGATAGCTTGAATTGGGTTTTTTAAACCCTTTATTTATCATATCAGCGCTGTAGCTAACACCTAGCAGGTCCGTAATTTTACGAAGTGTTTTTTCTGGTTCAGCAATAATGTCTTCATACTTCACCCCCACAAATCTATCCTTCATCAAGGCATCTTCATTTTCAAACTTCCAATGATAATATACCGATTTTCTCCAATCTCGTATGTTAAAAAACAAGGGGAAGCGCGAACCATCTGCTTGATAGTTGGACGCAATCACGGCACGTGGATCACGTATAATATTAACAAATTTCATATTGGGGAATGTCCTAGCTAAGGGTTTTAGCAGTTGCTCGCACCAAGCAGTTTTAACCCCAAAGCAAGTTGTCCCTTCTTGTCCATAGGCATCAAATAACAATTGCAAAATTTCGAGAAATAATCCATCAAATGTCGTAGCCTTACAGTACTGAAGCGGCTCAATAATTTCAGGACAATACTCTCCATCTCGAATTGCTATACGCGCTAATATTTCCTCTTTTAAATAAGGAGGAATGGGATGGTTGAAATCGGTTTCATCAATGAATCGACTAACCTCTTTACTTCCTGAAAAGAAAAAATGATCGATTGGGTATCCCACGTCTTTTTTCTCATTTTCCACGTGAAAATAAGCATAACGCATGAATCCTTTGAAAAACTCATTCATGGGATCTGCAATACACATAATGCTAGGATGATGATCTAAACATTCGGAGAGTAAGGTAGTTCCGCTTCTGGCCAATCCTGTGACCAGGACCATATTACTGTCTTTATTCATGTTGACTTAATTCATTCATTAAAACTTGAGCTTGATCCATAATTTCACTTTTCATTAGCTCTTGATCAAGATATCGAACCCCTCTAAATAGAGGAAATGTTCCCCCCCCAAAGCCTCTTTTAAACATGGATATAGATAAATCCTTATCTGTGGGCGAATCAAAAAACTGGGGACCAAACTGCTGGTTATCCAGCTCCATATAATCCCAACCTCTGGCTTTATAATACTCCATGGCCTTCCATTGACTTAGTGGACCATAAGTTAAAGGAACAGCCACCTCTGGATCATCCGCTTCTGATGCATAATAAGCTGTTTTATTCAAGTGAACAAAATAAGAGAAACTGACAAATTGCCCTTGATACTTAATTCCAAGCAACATCGCTTCGTCATTTTGAAGCATTTCAAATTGTTGATTGAATGTAGCCAATGGACGAGTTACCCTGCCAGCCGCCTTGAAATGAAGGTTTCTGTAATTTTCATGGAGATTGAAATCTGGATTGTTTACATCCATGATGACCACTTCATAGGTCCTTTCCCCTTTATTGATTAGTGCTTTGTATGACTTCCTTAGTTCCATCCACAATAACTCTCTACTTTTCTTCAAATCAATAATTTGGGTAGAGATGGAGACATCTAAGTAACCATTTCTAGTAAGGTAATTGAAATTTTCCTCTAGATAAATGGCACAGAGCGGATCAATGATAAAATTGATTTTTTTCACTTGATGTTCCTTAGCCAAACCATCAATGATTTCGAAGACTTCCTTTTCTACGGCTTTTCCTTGCATTTCTATGACCGACTGATCTATCAAAGGAGTTCGAAGGCTTTCCAAAAATTCTCCCCTATAAGAAAATCGATTGACACCGTGATACGTTTCTAGATAAAGTGGACAAATAGCTATGGGGTTTTCGCCAGATGCTAGTAAAATAAAACTCAGGTCCTTGACAAATCTATCTTCGGAATAAAGTTGCTGATACTTCATCCATCTCAAAGAATAAAAAACACTCACATGGGAATTCTTAGAGAGAAAATTATTCCAGTGCTTTTCAAATGATGGGTTTTCTCTAAATATAACCTGACTTTGCATTACTTATTTAATAATTTTTTAATCACTTTGATGGATGGAAATCTTCTGCACAAAGCCCCAATAAAACTTGGTCTTGAAAGGTTCCGTTTAGCATCCATAATTTTTTCAATAATCCTTCTTTTTCAAAACCGACTTTTTCAAAAGCCTTCATGGAGCCTATATTCTTTTCGTAGCAACCGGCTTTCAATTTGTGTAAGTTTAAAACATTAAAACTAAAATGGGAAACCAATTGAATAGCTTCAGTAGCTACACCTTTGCCCCAAAATGCTTTATCTCCAATTAAAAGACTGATATCTGCATATCGATGAATCCAGTTAATAGGGCCTACTTTAATATTCCCTATATGCTTGGAAGATGTTTTATCACAAATCGCAAAAAGTAGCTCATTGGAATTCCCTTCTTTGCTTCTAACAAACTCTTCAATAGTATGAATGGATTGTGGCAAAAAACGGGTTTCTAGAAATTGGTTAATTTCTGGATCATTTAACCATTGGTAATAATTCTCATTGACATCTGAAAGTCTTACTTCACGTAAAAAAATTCCAGACCCTTCTAAAAAATGATGATAAGATTCCATATTATCAATATTCGATTTTAGTTTTCAATCCATTTTCAATCCAGTCTTGAGGAGTAAAAAATCGGTCACCAGTTCTTAATTCAGATAAGACAGAATTGCCAAATTCATCATTGACTTCAGAAATGATTATGGTTCCTTGACGGGTAGCTATATAAAGATTCCCTTGGTAAATTTTATAAATCAATCCACATTGAAATGGATGAAATGGTCCATCATTATTTTCCAATCTAGCTTTTTTCACCCGCACTAATTTTCCGTGAATTTGGGTACTAACTCCGGCGTAGGGATCATCAAAAGCACATACAAATTTTTCAATATCCAAGGAATCCCACTGCCAATGAATGAACGCATTTTTCAACGTATGTAATCTGGGGAAATACATACTGAAATTCTCTTGTAACTTGAACGTTTGGAAATGATGCCCAGCGGAAATTTCATCAATGAATTCCTTGATGAAAAGTATTTCTTGGGAAGTGGCAAATGAAAAATAATCATCGGGAATTCTTGCCTCATTCGGGAAAAGATATTCCTTGAATTTTATAATTTCTCCAGAGTCAAAAACCCCTTGAATCATTTCTTCATTGATTACTTGAAGATTACAAGCCCCTATCTTATTTCCTTTTAAAATTTGCCAGGTATAATGCGCTCCTCCTCGGTATTGTGGCAATCGGATTCCCATTAAATCAATCAATCTGCCATCAAAAAGAGCTATTACCTCTTGATTAAAACTCCAGGCTTCTCCAATTCCAATAGCGAGGCTTTCTCTCGAAATGGAATTTAGGAATTCATCATTTTGATTAATATCATCGGTAACAAAATAAGTAATCTCATTCTCAATTAAATATTCCTCAAAAGTTTGGCCATTGGCAAATATGATATCCCCCAATTGCCTTGAACTAGTGAATAAATTATATTTAAAATTTGTGGCATCCTTCAAGTATAGTGCTAATTCAGCCGTACATCTTGATCCTCCAAGTAAAATTATATGTGATATGTTTCCAAAAATCATGTTAAATTTCTTTTAATAGTTCTTTCTCTACCATTAATCTAAGAGGCTCAAAGAAACTTTGAAGTGGTTGATTGCTTAGGTTGACGATATCCAATAAAGAGAGCTTTCCATTGGTAAAACCCATCAAATAATCATAAGGTATACGATCACTGTCTTTCTCAATTTTAGGGAAAAGACCATAACCCGTCAAAAAAGGTTCTCCAATAAAAGTGTGTTTATAATATAGATTTAATTCGATATTTTGAATCAACTGAGTTAAAATGTCTAATGATTCAAAAAACTTATTTTTATCAATAAATCCAAAGTCATCTTTAGAGGTATCGTATTCTGGATAAGAACATAATATACTTCTTCTTAATGCCCCTACTGGCACTTCAATTCCCAAAGAATTATACGCTTTTTCATTTCCACAAGTGCCTGTCAATACATCATATTTAGAAATGGTAGTGTCTTTATCGAATTGCTTTAATGTATATTCAACTGTATCATCTATCAATGTGGGATACCTACTTGTTTTATAATTTAGAGCATTTTTATCTGCCAGATTGATGAGATTAAATCCTCCTTGAACGTTTTTAAATAATGAGGGGAAGTGGTGAAATAAAGATATAGGACCAATCGTTTCAGGCGAGAATAATATTCGATAGGAATAATAATGATTAGATGTTTGAGAAATTAATTTAGCTATAAAAACTGCTCCAAGAACTCCAGACAAATTATTAGCTAAACTATTACAACTCAATACCGCATCAATTAAAACCTCTTTAGAAGATCTCCCTTTTAAAAATATTTCTCCAATCTGTAATTTACCTACTCTAAACTCGGAGTCTACATATACCCTATATTGGTCTCTATTTAATTTTTCAAATTGATTGGCACTAACAGAAAAACCCCATCTTTTCGAATAATAAGTAACCACCAGTGGAATACAGTCATCATCTCCAATTGCAATTTTTTTAATTAATTCCTCGTGAGAAATAATTTCGTCTGTGGAAATACTGTATTGCCAAATATGAAATTGATTTTCTTTAAAATCAATTATTTTATTTCCATCTAAATCAGCAATCCAAGCAGTATGAATTATCCATTCATCAGGTATTTTCCAACTTCCGCTTGATTGACCACTTTCCACTTCATAAATATTAGTCAAGGGAATAGTTTTGGATATTTCATCTAATGAATCATTAAACCCTTTACCTAATAATGTCCGATAAATTGGAAAAATTGATTTGAATAAGTCCCAAATCTCCTCCTTGTTAATCATATATCTAATTTTGAAAACAATCCAGATTCCTCTATTTTACTTCCCACACGAATTAAAGTTGACATTTTGAACCCTGATAAATTAGCAATAGTTAATAAATCATGTTCTCCATCTGCATAATTCAATAACCACCACATCGCAAGCTCATCTTCTTGTCTATCCTTATCAGAAATTGCCCGAAATAGTCCACGTGGTCCAAGTTGAGGTTCTCCATATGGAGCATTACTTTTATAAAAATAATTTTGCTCAATATTATTAATGATATCTAAATAAGCTTCCACAGCTTTTTGCATTCCTGGGAAATCCATGAGTGATTTATTGTCCAAACTTGTATGATATTCTGGATAAACAGCATACATAGTTCTCATCAATGACCCTACTGGAAGGTTGAAACCGGGTGAACACCATTGACGTTCATCACTTCCAATAGCAGGATTAAAATCAATAATCTTTTTTTGATTATTTTCCTTCATAAATTGTTCCGCAGCTCTGTCTGCCATGGAATTATGTTGACGAGAGCGTTTGTAAGTAAATTCTCCTTTATCGCCAATGCAAGTAATTTGATATCCCGCAATTGTCCTTTGTTTCATTAAGTTACCAAACTTAGATAAGTAAGCAACAGCTCCAATAGTTTCAGGTAGAATCGCAAACCTATAAGAGTATTTCAAATTACCCTCTTGTTTTTTTAACTCTCTATATAAAAATGATAAAACTAATGGGCCCGATAATTCATTATTTGCCATGGATGGATGGCATAAATATGTTGAAAAAAATATCTCTTTTTCTGACTTACCCTGAATTAACGCATCACCATCAATAAGTATACCATCGATTAATTCTGAATCTATCACTACAGTGTATTCCCCTTCTTCTAGTTTCTCGTAAAGTAAATGAGGAAGGCAAAATCCCCATTGCCTTTTGTAATAAGATGTTACATATGGAATAGCTTCGGGCTGAGCGGGTAAGGTGAAAATATGATTCCTTAGTTCCTCTAAAGTTATTCGTTCATTTACTGGAATTGAGTACCCCATTAAATGAAGATTGTTTGTTTTAAAATCTGCAATCTTTTCTCCACTTGGAGTTAGAATATATGCCTCTTTAACATTCCATTCTGATGGAATTGTCCAATCAAGTACTTTCTCTCCTGTTTTAAAAGAAATTTTATTGGTTGGAATAATATTGTCTAATATTTCGAGAGACTTTCGAAAATCTAAACCCGTTATGCTCCTATTTAATGGCCATAATTTGTCAAAATATTCTTCAATTTCAGCAGCAATTTCCATTCCTATTAGCCTATTTTTTTAACATATTTAATAATAACCTGCTACCCCTAGTAATATCCATATTGGCTTTTTGCCCTAAGACACTGACATAATATTTTGGATGAAGTCCAAAACCAGGTCTAATACTTCTTACGTTTTTCTCAGTAAATACTTCGCCTTCTTTTACATTTTCAACCACATACAAGGAGCGACTAAAATCTCTTCCTTTGGCTTGCTTTTCCGTTAAATGATAATCCACCTGACCAATGGCTTTCTCGGCTTCCCGCACAGCTTTAACCATCTGCGCAAATTCTGCTTCGTTCATAGAAAATGAAGCATCGGGCCCTCCAATAGAACGGTCCAAGATAAAGTGTTTTTCAATAATTTTACCTCCAAATACCGTGGCTACCACTGGTGCAGTACTACCTAAAGTATGATCTGATAATCCCGAAATAACGTTAAATCGACTAGCTAAATCTTGTACCATGATTAAATTAGCTTCTTCAATGGGAGCGGGATAGCTAGAGGTACATTTAAGTAAAGCAATATCTCTATTTCCCATACGATAACAAGCATCCAGTGCCAATGAAATATCTTCTTCAGTGGCAATACCCGTTGAAATAATGACGGGTTTTTGTTTGGACGCCACATATTCAATCAAGGGAATATCGGTTATTTCAAAGGAAGCTATTTTATAGGCTGGGGTTTGTAAATTTTCCAAAAAATCCACCGCTGTTTTATCAAATGGAGAAGAAAAACAAATTAATCCTTCCTCATCAGCTGCTTTAAATAAAGCCTCATGCCATTCCCATGGGGTATAAGCTTCTTGATACAAATCATAATATGTTCTACCATCCCAAATGGAATTAGAACGCAACACAAAATCCTCATGATCACAATCAATGGTCAATGTATCTGCCGTGTAAGTTTGTAGTTTAATTGCATCCGCACCTGAACGTTTTGCTGCCCTAATGGTTTCAATCGCGACCTCAAGGCTACCATTATGGTTTGCTGAAAGTTCTGCTATGATAAAAACACCCGATGCTGCATTAATTTCAAAAGAACCTATTTTCATGTACTAATTAGTTTAAAATGTCCCCTAAGTGGATAGTTCGGTCAAAAGATCTTACTTGTTTCAATTGTACAACTCCATTCGGCGTTTTTACCAGTATTGGATCAACAGATAAAATTTGTCCATTGGGTTGTTCACTATGAAATCCTCTTTCAACAAAAACTAGCTCATCAATAATTATTTTCTGCCCTTGAATATATGAAAATGCCCCTGGATATGGAAAAGCTTGTGCTCTTACCCAATTTCGAATACGTTCCTTTTGCCAATTCCAATTGATCTGTCCATCCTCTGGAGTTCTTTTTCCAAAATAAGTTGCCAATGAATCATCTTGTTGGGTCAATTCATATGAACCAGATTCTATTTTGGCTAGAACATCCTTCACTAAGGGGAAATAACAGTTTTTATATTTTCCCAAGACCATATTACCTGTGTCATTAGGTTCAATACGAACAAGCATTTGATCTAAAATAGGTCCTGTATCACAACCTTCATTGATCACATGAGCTGTGATTCCTGTTTCAGATTCGTTATTTATAATAGCCCAAACATGGGGGGTTCTGCCTCTATATTTAGGTAACAAAGATCCGTGAATATTAAATGCCAACTTAATTGGCAAGCCAATTAGCTGACTATCAATAATATACAAATAGTTTACCGAAACTAAGACATCAATACTTTTGTCTTTGACAAATTCTGCTGTTCTTGAATTTCTGGGATTTCCAATAAAATTCGGAATTGAATGTTGGTTTACATATTCCCTGATTTCTAGGGAATGTTTGTCTGTAAAGACAAACACAATTTCATGGATTTCACTGATTTTTTTAAGAATGTCTTCTCCTAGACCGCCACTTACTAATAAGCCCAACCTCATAGCTTATTCCATTTTGAATGAATGATAACACTTTTATATGCATCATTGAAATAACAGTGTTCCTTTAGTTCCGCTTCTTTGATAAATCCATTATGTTCTAAAACAGTATATAGATGCGGTCTCAAGTCAAATGCATAGACATATATTTTATGCAATTGTAATTCTTTAAATGCCACTTCTTCAATCAAACTCAAATAGGTAAACCAGTGATGTGAAAAATACTCCTTTTCAAGTTGGGTATCCATGATGAAAGAAATTTCTGCGTTTCTATCAACCCAATTAATATGAACTAAGCCGCCATAGCCTAGGCATTTTCCATTTTCTACATAGGAAAACAAAATTTGATTAGGCTTTTCTTGATTAAATAGATTGGCTATTGTGCGAGTAAAATAATGACTCTGATCTAGTTCCGTGAGGGGTTTATTTTGTCGCAAATGATAAATTTGCTCATTCCTCCACTTCATAATATCCAATTGATCCATATTTCGAATAGGGACTATTTGGAAATGATCTTTAGTAAAGACTTGTTTATTTAGCACTCTATACTCTCGGTCCATCAACAATCAATATTTTTCAATTTTGCATTCGAATCTCAACTCCTGCATTTGAAATTTGAGAACGTGTTTGAATAAGATTCTGATCACGGTGTGCAAAAAATGACCCTGCACATACCGCTTCTACATTTGCTTGGAGGAATGCATCAGAAAAATGCTTAGCCAAACCACATCCCCCTCCACAGATAATAGGTATATTCACTTGTTGCACCAGGCTACTAGGTACTTGAAGTTCAAGGCCATTTCTCATTCCATCATGGTCAATGCAGGTCAAGAGTAATTCTCCAGCACCCAGCATTTCTGCTTGGATGGCCCATTGAATGGGATCTAGTCCTGTAGCATGAGTTCCGCCTTGTGTATATACTTGAAAGGTCCCATCCTCCTCTTTTTTGTAATCTATACTGACCACCACACATTGAGCGCCGTATTTATTTGACATTTCTGTAATAAATTCTGGGCTTTCAACGGCTTTGGTATTGATGGAAATTTTATCTGCCCCATGGGATAATAACAATCTAAAATCTTCATCACAGCTTACCCCTCCTCCCACTGTCATAGGCATAAAAATCTCTTCTGAGACCTTAGCTATGACTTCACTCAGCGTTTTGACATTGTTTTTTCTACTTTCAATATTCAAAAAAATCAATTCATCGGCTGATTGATCTTGAAATATTTTTGATTGAGACACGGGGTCCCCTATTTCGATTTTATCGCCAAATTGTTTGGTAATGACTACGACTAATTTATTGGGATTATTCCTACTGGTAGCTAGTTGCAACTTGGGTATCAATCTTTTCTTCGACATCAGGGTTTCCAGTTTATAAAATTTTCTAACATGGTTAATCCTAAATCCTGACTCTTTTCTGGGTGAAACTGAGTAGCAAATATATTGTCCTTCATGATGGCCGCAGTGACTGTTTCCCCATGTTGATAGGTGGCCACTCTTTCTGATTCATGATGAACCTTCACTTGGTAGGAGTGCACAAAATAGAAATCAGAAAATTCTGGTAATCCTTTAAACAAGGGTATCTGCTTGTCAAACTGAATGGTATTCCAGCCTATATTGGGTACTTTAAGGTTAGGTTGTCCAGGATTTAAACGAATGACGTCAGCATCAAACCACCCGAGACATGAATGGGTTCCGCCTTCAAAACTTTGCTTAGCCATCACTTGCATTCCCAAACAAATACCTAGTGTAGGCTTTGCTAATTGAATGACTTGTTCATTGAGAGCTTCCGTAAATCCACTCTCATTTAATTTCAAAATGCACTGATTGATGGCGCCTACTCCTGGTAAGACAATTCGGTCCACCTGACTTAAGTCTTCTGGTTCACTGCAAATTTTGACACTTATTCCCAGGTATTCAAAAGCATTGAATACTGATAATAAGTTGCCCATTCCATAATCAACTATTCCAATCATCTATTGAGACTTTCTCCAATTTTCAATTTGAACATCTGCTTCTGCTCTATCCATTTTGCCATTTCTTGTCCATTGGTTGAAGTCTGGCAATTTAGCACCTGCTTCTTGTTCAAAAACATTCAATTTCCATGGCGAAACGGTATGGCTCTGGGCAATTTCAAAAAATTCTGCTTCGGTAAGTCCCACCATTTCTAGAAAAATTTCTAAGCTAGCAGGTTTCTTGCCTTCGAATTCATCTATCATTTTCACCCCATCTTCTCTATCTAATCTTCCATGACGAATGTCGATGGAAGCTAAAGCTGTAGGTCGGGTATATCCTCGCTTAATGTATTTAATGTAATCTCTTACCCCCTGCATATGACATTCTATCTTCTCGTAATTGTATTGAGGAGGTACATTTTCAACCAAATCACCTTTCCAACCCAATTCATCCATAATGATTTTCGATTGAGTCTTTACATCCCAAGGAATATATGATCCAAGGCATACACTTTTATAATTTAGTGCTCTTAATTCTTTCAAAGGAGGGTAAGTATATGGTTTAAAGTCTCTTTCATCCAGATCCCCACCTAACCTCACCGCCATATCTAAAGCTGTAATCCCAAGGTTCACAAAGCGATTAAATCTTTTTTCATCCACTTCTTCAGGTTGATCATAGCTGTAATACGAGGTGTATTCAGCGGAGGGTTCACCCCAAAAAATAAGTGGTACTTTAAATTTAATAGCAATGTGCATAGGGTAGGAAAAAATTCCGGTATGACAATGCCAACAGAAATCTCCTTTTTCTAAAAAGCTTTGCAACATTAATTTTTGCACAACTTTCCAATTGGGAGTAAATGAAATAAAATCAGCTCCTAGGTTTCTCAAGACATTGATGGTATTTTCATTTAGGTTTGGCCTTAGAAAACCATGATCAAAACGAACTACAAGAGGCTTGATTTTAAACTCCTTCATTAAATAATATAATGTCCACACACTATCTTTTCCACCACTAAAAGGAACTATACAATCGTAATCGTACTTGCCTCTGTGCATTTCAATAAGTTCAGACAAGTCTTTTTTCCTTGATTCCCAATCAATTTTTCCTTCTTTAAATTCTACTTGTCTGCAAATACTACAAACACCCATTTCATCAAAAGAAATTGATTCGTGTGTTTCTGGGAGTAAACATTTGGTACACCTTTTCATTTGAAAATTATTTAACTATGTAAATTAATTAAGTCGTTTAAAGCCCGAATGGCAAACTGGTCCTTCTAATAAATCATCGATCCTTTTTTGACCTTTATCGCATTCAGAAATCACTTGGTATACTTGATCCAAAGCTTGGAAATAGGATGCAAAATGCTCCTCTTCATGTACGACAGAAGCATAAAAGTTAGTACTAGCTAAAAAACCCATTTTTAACATTTCCTGAGTGAGGTAGGTTTTATATTTTAATGCATCCTCTCCCGCAAATGAATAGGTAGAAAGTGAGGGAATTCCAGAGATTGAAATATTCAATTGATGGCTCTCAGCTAATTTTTTCCAACCTCTCCGCATGATTAACCCATTTTCTGTAATGATTTCCCACGATTTTATTCGCTTCATTACTTCTAAGGTTTTCAAGGCAGCCGTTGGTCCAATTCTTTCTGTCCAAAATGTACTGCTAATAAACGTTTTTTGAGCAGCTTCCATCACCTCTCTCTTACCTACCACTGCTGTTAAGGCGTAGCCGTTGCCTATCGTTTTTCCAAACATGGCTACATCTGGTTCAACGCCATATTTTTTATATATCCCTCCATAGGTCTCTCTAAATCCGGAAGTACATTCGTCGAAAATCAAAACGATATGATGTTTTGTGGCCAAGTCACGAACTTTTTGAAGAAAATTATCCTCTGGCCCAAAATTTCTGACAACTTCCATTTTAATTACACCTATATCCTGATTTTTAATCAAGTTTTCCAATTCCTCTATATTATTATAATGAAAAGGGAAAACCGTGTCTTTCAGGTTTTTAGGAACTCCTGAAGGATCTAAACCTGGCAAAAGATGGCCTGATAGGCCATCGCCTTGGTTATGATTGGTTGATAAATACCAATCATGCCAACCATGATATCCACAAATTGCCACCTTATCTTTTCCAGAAGCTGCACGAGCAATACGAATGGCTATGGCGTTGGCTTCCCCACCACTTCTGGCAAATCTGACCATTTGAGCCCAAGGGTTCATTTGTATTAACTCTTCTGCTAACCAAACTTCTTCGGGACAATTGAGTGTACTCATGTTCCCATTCGTCACCGTTTGAATGACCGCGGCATCCACTTCATCATTACCATAACCTAAAGTATTGGTCCCAATACCCATGATACACATGTCGATGTATTCCTTCCCATCAAGATCCCATACCTTACAACCTTTTGCCTTACTGTAATAAGATGGCCAGTTGTCAGGTAGGAACATCTCAGGTCTTTTAGACAACAACATGGTTCCACCAGGAATGAGTGTTTTTGCTTTTTTATATAATTCTTGTCCTTTCCCCATTATTTATCATCTTTTTGTAAGGATTTACTATATCCTTCATTTCGAACAATTTTTTGGTTTTCAAATACTTCAGGGTTTTCTACTATATAATCTGCATACGTTTTCCAGCTTTGATCCATACCTAATTTAGAAATCAACATAGCGATGGTCTCCAAATCTGACGGCTCATCTACTGTCATTCTAACCTGATTATAATTGGCATTTGCCGAAAAATTCTTTGCTTTGAATAAGGTTCCGCCGTTGAAATCGGTGTTTTTTCTGATGTAAGGAGTAACGTGTTCTCGTTCTGATGGAAGTTTAGCTTCTTGCCAAGCTTTTTCGAGAGCAGACCATTTGATTACTTCAATATCCTGTCCATCTGGAAATTCTTCCACCAAAATATTGGAACCATAATCAAGGTCATTTTGAATGGTCATTTCTATAACCTGATCAATTAATTGATGATCAATCAACGGGCAGTCTGATGTAACGCGAACAACAAAGTCTGGATTCTCTTTTTTGGCTGCTTGGTAAAAGCGATCAAGGACATCATCGGTGGAGCCTTTAATTGATTCCACATTTTCATGCATTGCAATATCTACGATTTTGTCCGAATCATCTTCAAACGTAGTAGCAACAATTATTTTTGCTGCGTTCTCTGACCTTTTTAGTCTTTTCAGATGAATGGAAAGCAAGCTCTCCTCTCCAATTTTCTTTAACACTTTACTTGGGAATCTTGTACTCCCTATTCTCGCTTGAGTTAATATGATGACTTTTTCTTTTACCACAAGGAAGGATTTAATAAATCAACATTGGAAATTTTGATGGCATCTATTTGATGAATTGTTTCTTCAGAAAGTACCGTTGATGAGCTAATAACATTTTGTTTCATTTGCTCTAAACTATCTACCCCAAACAATACTCCATCGATATATTTTTTCGAGAAAACATAGGCTATGGCCATATCATTTAACGAAATATGATTCTTATTAGCAAGGTCTTTAAGTAATTGAATAGATGGTAGTAAGGATTTCAGTTTTTCTGGAAACAAGTTGATGTCCTTAAAGAAAAGACCTTGTAGAAAAACGGATCTCGTATGAAGTTCTTTACCCGCTTCTTTAATTTTCAAAAATAACTCTCCACGTAAATTTTCATTATCTAATAGATTAAATGGGGCTTGAATTAAATCTATTTCTGGATCTTCAATGACTGATTTCAATTGATCATTGGTATAGACAGAAACGCCTAGATTTTTAAACAATTTACCTTTACAGTTTCTATTTAATTCTTGAATTTGGCTTTTACTTTTTTGGTAATCCGAAAAAGAATGAAACATCATGGAATTGACCGACTCTACTTGAAGTTTATCAATACTTGATTTTAATGATTCCTCACAAGTCCTATTTATCAAATTAAATTTGGTAATGATTTCAAATTTTTTGGATGGGTGCTTTGTGAAATATTTACCTAATACTTCTTCAGCATTTCCATAGTTCGCCGCTGTATCTAATCGCTTAATTCCGTTTTGATAGGCAAAATCCAAAATTTGGAAAGCTTCTTCTTCCGCTGTTTGGCCATTTACATTATTAATACCATAATTTAGGCCAAACTGTACTGTTCCCAAAATCAATTTTGACATCACAGCTACCTTTTACTCGTCTTTAAACCCAGCAAAACGGTATCCACTACATAATCAAATTGTTGATCTGTCAATGATGGATACATGGGAAGACTAATACAATTTTTATAATAATTTTCGGCATGGGGACAATCTCCTACTTCCCATCCCAAATTTTGATAATACGGCATTAAATGTGTGGGGAAATAATGAATCTGCGTGAATATATTATTTGCTTTTAAATAGTTATACAGATGCAGTCTCTCCTCTACTTCAATGACATAGAGATGATAGGCATGACCAATGACACTGCCTGATTTTCTCTTTATTTCAGGAATATTTTCAAAAGCCTGAGTATATTTTTGGGCTATGTTTCTCCTAATTTCTAGACCTTTTTCAGCTCTAGATAATTGTCCTAAACCTAGAGCAGCTTGAAAATCGGTAAGCCGATAATTATACCCTAATTCTTGCATTTCCATATACCAATTAGGATAAGATGATTCTCCCCCAGCTAATTCAATAGAATTGGTAAACAAAGCTTCATTTTTTACAATACCATGAGTCCTTAATTGTAACAGTTTTTGATACAATGCTTCATCATTGGTAGTAATCATGCCCCCCTCTCCACAAGCAATATGTTTCACCGGGTGAAAAGAAAAAATAGACAGTTCTGCCAAATTTCCATTCCCACAATTTTGTTGAATTCCTTTTGAATCTATAAAATATCCACCGGGTGAATGGCATGCATCTTCAATGATCCAGCAATCAAATTCATCTGCTAACTTTCTAAAAGCTTCTAAATCTACAGCCCTACCTGAAAAATCAACGGGTATAATTCCATGATATGTCCCTTTGGGTGAAGCCTCTAATAAGCTCCTGACGCTCTTTATGTCTAATAAATAGGTTTCTGGATCAATATCGGCAAATACAACTTCTCCATCACAATAGCGGATACAATTGGCTGAGGCAGCAAAAGTGATCGGAGTGGTAATTACTTTTTGACCCTTTTTTACTCCCAAGGCCATAGCCGAAAGATGTAATGCAGCGGTTCCGTTAGACACTGCTACGGCAAATTGACAGCCTAAATAAGATGCCATGGCCTTTTCAAATTCTACAATTTTAGGGCCTTGAGTTAAATAATCTGATTTTAAAACATCAACTACTAATTGAATATCTTCTTCAGTAATCTGCTGTTTTCCATAGGGTATTGGTATCATTCTACTGGTTTAAAGTTAGGATCAACAAATTCTTTAATTTTTAAACGCATGGAATCTACTGTTTCCCACTCGGTATTTGTTTCTGAATTATACTTAAATCCTTTTTCCACCTCCCAACCCTTGAAATGATTGAGGTATATATTCTTGTCGGCATTGGAAGTGAGAATAGCATAATACTTGTCAAATTCAATGGTATTATACGAATCACTTTCCGTAATCATCTCTTCATGTAACTTTTCTCCAGGTCTAATTCCAATCTCATCCATTTTTGCATTTGGAGCAATTGCTCTTGCCACTGTTTCTATGGTATAGGAAGGGATTTTGGGTACAAAAATTTCTCCACCTATGGCATTTTCAATAGCCCATAAGACCATATCTACACCATCTTCTAGGGAAATGTTAAATCGGGTCATTTCCTTATGGGTAATTGGCAATACTCCCTCTTTCGCTCTTTCAAAAAAGAATGGAATAACTGAGCCTCTAGAACCCATTACATTACCATAACGAACCACTGAAAATCGGATATCATGATGACCTCGAATATTATTAGCAGCGATAAACAATTTATCGGATACTAATTTAGTTGCTCCATATAAATTAATTGGGGCGGCGGCTTTATCTGTAGAAAGTGCTACCACAATACGAACATTCGTAGACAAAGCAGCATCAATAACATTCTGCGCACCACCAATATTGGTTTTAATGCACTCATCAGGATTGTACTCAGCCGCAGGTACTTGCTTTAAGGCGGCTGCATGAATGATAATATCTATACCTTCACATGCGCGTTTAAATCTAGCTCCATCTCTTACATCGCCAATAAAATACCTGATTTGAGGGTACTTACTACCAGAGAACACTTGGGCCATTTCAAATTGTTTCAATTCGTCCCTTGAATAGATTACCAATCTTTTAACTTGTGGATATCTTTCGAGAATTACTTTAGTAAACATTTTCCCGAATGAACCTGTACCTCCAGTAATTAAAATTGACTTATTGTTTAACATAATTTTTCAAGGATTAATTATAAAAAGTATTTATTTAATAATAGTAATTAATTTTATTAAAATTGATCAATAACACACTGAAAATCTACTACTTATTTTAGTTACGTATTTTTTACCAAGGATATCATATTTAAAATTTGACCCTTGAAATTGGATGATGAAAAATATAATACTAAAAATGAAATCATCAACATGGACGAAGAATAGGCCCCAACTACTAATAAATTCAGTTTCGACTTTTCCATGGGAAGAAAATCCGAAAATAAATAATAGGAAGAAAACAAAAATAATATGGGTAAAATGATGGGCTTAATATAATTTTCCAGGAACTGAATCAAGGACAAATTAAAAAATTTAACGAGTACAAGAGCATAAACTAAAGCATTCATACTAAAAGCAAAGAATTTAAAGAAGGCAAATGAATTCAATCCAAAGGTTGAATAAGTTAAACTAATTCCACCCCAGTAAATAATGGGAAGTAGGGCATTGACAAAGTACATTAATTTTACCCTTTCTTGCGCCATTAAAAGTAGTGAACCCGGATATGAGATAAACGCAAATATATTGCAAGCGATTAAAAATTTGGCAGGAATGATGGATTCCGTATACTGTATTCCTACCCAGCTTACGATCAAAGAAGGCGACATCAAAATCAAAGTAACAATAGGCAAAATGATTAGCGGCGCTGTAACCTTAGTGATGGTGAAACAAAGTTCTTTTAATCCATCATGATCTTTTGTTCCTATAAAATGGTTAAACCTGACACTAAATGGACCAAAAATAGTTCCGAGTATACTTCTAAAAAAGGACATGATAGTTAATCCAATGGCGAATAAAGCGACCTCCTTTGCCCCTATCCATTTGCCAATAGCTGCTGGATCTAATTCATAATACAAAATCCATGAGGCCAAAGAAAACAAACTTGTGAGGGCCAAACCTTTGGTTTTATTAAAAACAGCAGGATTATACTTGATAGAGGAAAATAGCCTTAGGATATCATATTTAAATCTTTTTTTAGCTATAATTAATACTGACAAAATGGCTAGGAAATTTAAAACTTGAGTAAATAAAAAATATCCTACAATGTCATAATGATCCGCTCTAAAAAAATATAACACGGATATTATCTTCCCTAAATTTGCCAGGATATTAGTTCTTTGAACAATGTAGTCTTCCAATCTCACAGCAAAAATCATCTGTGATAATCTCTGCAACATGGTCACTGGCGTAAAAATGGCCAAAATGAATAATAACTGAGACGCTATTATTAATTCATTCCCCGTCGCAAGTTTTTTAATCAATAAGTTGGGATTGAAGCTCAGATAAAAGAAAGCCAATGCCAACAAGATCAAAAAAGATACTAAAATGAAATTGGTAAACCCAATAACTTGAATTTCTTCATCCCTATTTCCTTTAGCAAAATATTCCGAGGCATACTTTTGACCTGCACTGACAAATCCAAGGTCAGCATAAACAAGAAAAGAAGAAATGGATATACAGACTGTATAAATTCCGTAAATAGTAGGATTGGACGTTAAATAGGGGATTACAATAAACATCGAAATGAAGTTAAGCCCAATTGAAATAAACTGCCAAAGGTAGATTTTAAAGTAGTTTTTGGAAAAATTATCCTTCAAAGCTTAATTTTTTATAAAACACAAGTTTGAATTCCCTTGCTTATGGATTTATTTACTACAACCTCGAATCCACTAATCCTCTGTTTAAAAAGGATTTTATGTCAAAAATGACACTTTTGGCATCCGTTTTAAGCATTTGATAATCTAGATTTAAAAATTCATTATGTGATACGGCCAACACAATGGCATTATAACTTCCTAATTCCGAAGTAATTCTCAGTCCATATTCCTTCTCTACTTCCTGCGCATCCGCATGTGGATCATATACATCTACTTCCAATCCGAATTGCTTTAGTTCTTTATAGATGTCAATCACTTTTGAATTTCTAATATCTGGACAGTTTTCCTTAAAAGTTATTCCCAAAACCAGCGCCTTCGCTCCTTTGATGACACTTCCTTTTTGTATCATGAGTTTGACCACTTTATTGGCCACAAACATCCCCATGTTATCATTCACCCTCCGTCCTGAAAGAATCACTTGAGGATGATATCCCAATGATTCGGCTTTATGAGCCAAATAATAAGGATCTACTCCGATGCAATGTCCACCCACCAAACCTGGTTTATATTTAAGAAAATTCCATTTAGTCCCAGCTGCCTCTAACACATCTTGCGTGTCTATTCCCATTCGATCAAATATCAAAGCCAATTCATTGACGAATGAAATATTCACATCCCTTTGGGCATTTTCTATGGCTTTACTGGCTTCTGCCACCTTTAAACTAGGCGCCTTGTGCGTGCCCGCCACGATAACACTTTTATACAATTGATCTACTACTTCAGCAATCTCAGGAGTTGAACCAGAGGTTACTTTCATAATTTTTGTCAGCGTATTGACTTTATCTCCTGGGTTTATACGTTCTGGAGAATAACCACAATAAAAATCTTGGTTAAACTTCAATCCAGAAAATTTTTCTAATACGGGGACACAATCTTCCTCGGTACAACCTGGATACACCGTACTTTCATAAATCACAATATCTCCCTTTTTTAAAATACTTCCCAACATTTCGGAAGCCAATAATAATGGCTTTAAATCGGGTGCATTGAATTGATCGATGGGCGTGGGAACCGTTACGATAAATACATTGTATTGGCGTAAATCTTCTTTCTTATTTGAAAATTTCAAATGAACAGACGATTTGATTTCCTCTTCATTAGATTCCAATGTTCGGTCAATCCCATTACTAAGTTCTTGTACTCTTTGCGCATTGATATCAAAGCCTAATACGGAATAAATTTTTCCAAATTCGACAGCTAATGGCAATCCCACATAACCCAAACCAATAACTGCTATTTTCTTATCTGTTAAATGCATTTGAATCTAATTTAATAAATGAAAATACGGTCCATTAAAATTATCCAAGAAGTTATGTTGTTCTTGGCTAGCATAAACCGCTACGCGTATTTTTTTCTGAGGAATAAGCCCCTCGGCCTTCTGTATTAATTGATATAAATAGTCTTTGTCCACATCACCTATCAACACCAAATCAACAAATGGAGAATCTTTACCTTCTGCCAAATCTCCTGTCAAATAAACCTTTTCTACATTCCCCAATTTATCGATTACCTGTTCGATGATTTGATCCAAACCCACAAATTGCATGATAATTCCCCTTAAGGAACTGAACATTGGGTGAGCCGTATTTACTGCATAATGCTTCACCTTGGTATTATCCGGATCTACCTGAACTTTGATCAGGTGCATCTCATTCAGCTTATTTAATTCCAAACGTACCGTATTGCTACTCACACCCAACTCCCTCTCTAAACCACGTAAGTAAACCTTACTGGCTGGATTAAGCAGGAGTTTGGTCAATAGCTTGACACGTATTTTACCAGAAAAAATGGAATCTAATTGCAAAAAAAAGAGATGGATTACTACGGCTTCGCCTACCTGACTCACATATTAGGTAAGCAGACTGATACAAAATTGAGTAACAAAAATAAACTTTTTCATGTAAACAGGAAAATATTATTTATTATGTGGCACTTTATTTAGAAGGAATCCCTCATAGGCTTCAAATTGCCTATATTTGTAGCAAAAATTGAACCATGAAGCGATTATTTGATTTACTTTTAGCCCTTATTTTGGGCCTAATTCTTGTAATCCCTGCCATTTTTATTGCTTTTTTGGTAAAATTCACCTCCCCTGGACCTATTATTTATTGGTCTACCCGCATGGGTAAAAACAATGGCACTTTCCCTATGCCCAAGTTCAGAACCATGTTGACCAATACCCCCGTGGTGGCCACTCACTTACTAAACAACCCTGATCAATTTCTTACACCCATTGGTTCTTTCCTAAGAAAATCGAGTTTAGATGAAATCCCCCAGTTGTGGTGCATCCTGAACGGCGACATGTCTTTTGTAGGTCCTCGTCCCTCGCTACCTAGTCAGACCGATCTAAATACTGCCAGAACCGAAGCATCTGTTCATACCTTGATTCCTGGCCTTACCGGTTGGGCCCAAGTGAATGGTCGAGATGAAATTCCCAATGAACAAAAAGTGGCATTCGATGCCGAATACCTTCAAAAACAATCCTTTTTCTTTGACCTAAAAATCATGTGCCTTACTGCTTGGAAAGTGGTGAAGCGGGATGGGGTGGCGCATTAAGTAATGAAGAATTAAGAATGTAGAATGTTGTACGTCCCTGATATATGTTGACCACAAAAGTCAAAATATATGAAAGCGAATTTACATCAAATCAGGAAAACTCGTTGTTACTCGGAAGCATTTAAACGAGAAATTGTGAGTATGTTTGAGTCTGGGAAATTTAGTGTTTGCCAGTTAGAGAAATTATATAGGATTTCTAATCCAACCATCTATAATTGGATTTATAAATTTTCTACCTTTAACCAAAAGGGCTACAGAGTTGTAGAACATCATGTTAGCACTATGTCAAAACTAAAAGAACTAGAATTAAAAATTAAGCAATTAGAGCAGACCGTCGGTCAGAAGCAAATTAAGATTGATTATCTTGAAAAGATGATTGATATTGCCAAGCTTGAATTAAAAGTTGATATCAAAAAAAACTTCAACACCTCACAATCGACTGGTTTCGAAACAATCAAGGAAAAATAAAATTTTCTTTAAATCAGCTTTATCAAGAAATTGGGATTAGTAAGCAAGCTGTAAATCAATATGCTAAGAGACAATTAGCATTTGATCAATCTATTCAATTGCTTTTACTTGAAGCTGAGGAGTTAAGAAGGGACCATCCTGGTTGTGGGGTTGAAAAGATGTATCATACCCTAAAACCTGATTTCATTGGCAGAGATCGATTTATCGATGTCTTTATGGATTTAGGTTTTAGATTGAAAACAAAAAAGAATTACCAGCGGACAACTTATCCTGCATCTGTTCATTATTCGAATTTGATAAAAGGAATGGAAGTAATGGCGCCGTCAATTATTTGGCAATCTGATATCACATATATTTATGTGAAGCAGGAAGAGAAGTTCTATTACGCTGTCTTTATCATTGATGTTTATACCAAAAAAATAGTGGGACATCAACTTTCAAATAGTATGAGAGCTGATGCAAATGTTAAAGCAATGGAAATGGCTTTAAAAAACAATAAAGCACCCAAAATACATCATTCTGACAGAGGATCTCAATATATTTATAAGCCCTATATAGAGTTATTAAAAGCTAATAAATGTAAAATCTCTATGGCTATTTCTGCTCAAGATAATGCATATGCTGAACGAATAAATAGAACCATTAAAGAGGAATACTTAGACCACTGGAAACCTAAAAATTATGAACAATTAAAAAAGTGTGTTGATAAAGCAGTTTATCATTATAATAACAAAAGACCACATAATAATAATGGGAAATTAAGTCCTGTAAGTTTTGAAGAAAGTTGGAATAATAATAAGTTTTTTTCAAGACCAAGATTTACTATTTTTAACAATGAAAAATTATTAGAAACCGGTCAACTCTAATCAGGGAAGTGCATGTAAAAGGTAGAGTTTTACATTTTAAAATCAAACAATTGATAATCAATTATTTAATTATTTATTCTGGGGATATTTATAGAGATTTATTGATTGAATATGCATTGAATGAATGACCCATAAAATACCTCCAATTCTTTCATTCTAAACCATAATAAAAAACACTAATACCTGTTTTATACCTCTATACGCCGACACTCTATGTTGCCTAAAAAGAAATGGACGCTGTTGCCTCCTCCTGAAAAAGAAGCATTACAACAGCTTTCTCAAGAATTAAGTACCGTTAAAAACCCATATTTCTTACAATTACTTTTATCAAGAGGAATACAAAACTTTGAACAAGCCAAAGCTTTCATGCTCCCTGAAATAGCTTCCATCCATGATCCTTTTTTGATGAAAGATATGGACAAAGCCGTGGAACGGCTTGGCCTAGCCTTGGAGACTGGTGAGAAAATATTGATTTATGGTGATTATGATGTGGATGGCACCACTTCCGTGGCTCTGGTTTATGGCTATTTAAGTGAAATTCTTGGGGCCGATTGCGACTATTACATCCCCGACCGATACTCTGAGGGCTATGGTGTTTCTCAAGCTGGAGTTCAATATGCCAAAGACAATCATTACAGCTTAATCATTTCGCTAGACTGTGGCATCAAAGCTCATGAAAGAGTTGCTTGGTGTAATGAACAGGGCATTGATTTTATTGTCTGCGACCATCACTTACCCGAAGATGAATTACCCGATGCTTTGGCAGTTTTAGATCCCAAACGAAAAGACTGTTCCTATCCCTTCAAGGAATTGACGGGTTGTGGAGTAGGTTTCAAACTCTTACAAGCCTTTATTGAAGCCAATTTTTTAGAGCCCGAGCCGCTTTGGGAACGAATCGATTTACTGGCTTGCAGTATAGCCGCTGATATGGTTCCAATCACTGGAGAAAATCGAATATTTACCTATTTTGGTTTAGAGAAGCTAAGTAACAATCCTTCTCCTGGATTAGCCTACCTACTTCAAAATGCAGGAAGAACGGCTCCTATTCAAGTGACAGATATCGTTTTTTCCATTTCTCCTGTCATCAATGCCGCAGGTAGAATGGACCATGCACATGGTGCCGTTAAATTATTACTAGCATCCGACACCCTAGAAGCCAGCCAATTAGCAGAAGCCGTTTTGAAACAAAATCAAAGTCGGAAAGAAGTAGAAAAAGAAATTGTTCAACAAGCCTTAGAAATATTCCAAGAAGATGCATTTTTACCAACTGCCTTTTCTACGGTACTATTTCATCCTTCTTGGCACAAAGGGGTAGTCGGTATTGTAGCAAGTAAAATGCAAGAACACTATTATCGTCCAACCATCATTCTCACTGAATCGAATGGTCATTTAGTTGGTTCGGCACGCTCTGTCAAAGGTTTTGATATCCATGCGGCTCTAGAATCTTGTGCCGATTTGTTGGTTCAGTTTGGCGGCCATACCCATGCAGCAGGTTTACATTTAAAACCTGAAGATTTACCTGCTTTTATTCAGCGATTTGATGATCTAGTCAAAAAAGGATTAAGTGAAAATCCACCTCAAGCAGAATTATTGATTGATATGGAAGTTCCACTTTCTGCGCTTAATCTAACATTTCACGACAAATTATTGATTCGTCTTTCTCCTTTTGGACCAGGAAATATGATTCCGCTTTTTCAAAGTAATCAACTTTTTCAAAGTGCTCCACCCACCATTATGAAGGAAGCTCACCTGAAATTATTTGTCCAAGATAAACCTGAAAATCCACCTATGGAGGTCATTGCTTTTAACCTAAGAGCTGACTTTTACGAAGGCTTGATGGAGGCTTATTTACAACAAAAACCCATTTCGTTAGTCTATCACCTGGAAGTGAATGAGTTTAGAGGTAACCGAAAACTTCAACTGAGAGCCTTGGATATGGCCTAATATTGGTGGCTTCGAGAATCTCAGCCTCCTTATTAATTTTATTATCGCTCCGCAATACTCTGCTGTTCGACATCTGTGATGTCGAACAACTAGTTAATTCTACATATACTACCTGGATTGCAAAATTTCAACTTCTTATTTTCCATTCGACATCACAGATGTCGAATAGCGGAGTGTCAAAATTCGGTAATGGTGGCTGAGGCTCTCGAAGCCACCATATAGCTGATGATTATCATTTTTAATTCTTTCACCTTCACTTAGTTTTGAAGCAAAGGCTTCAGGTTATGGAAAGAAAGACAATCATTTGGTTCAGTAGAATCTCCTTATTTATTATTTATTTCTGGTTTGGGGCATTGAAAGTAGCTGGTATTTCTCCCGCGGAAAAGTTGGTAGAACATCTGTATGAAGCCACCTTACATCAAGCACTCGGCTTAGATACTTTCTCCTTCTATTTTGGATTTATAGAATGTGCCTTAGGTCTGGTTTGGTTATTTCCAGCCCTCACTTCTTGGGCATTTTACGCATTGATATTGCACTTGATCACCACCTTCCTTCCTACGGTTTTTCTTCCCAATGATACTTGGCAATTCATTTTTACCCCTACTTTGATAGGGCAATACATCATTAAAAATCTAGCACTTTTATCTACAGCTTGGTTTATACGCGAAGCGCATTCAGTGGAATTGAAAATACAACATGAACCTTAGGGACATAGGGTAGCTGTATACCGGTGGCTTCGAGAGCCTCCGGTATGGCAAAAATCAATCATCCCCTTTATCCTTTTTCTTGACAGGGAAGATAAAGGCTGCTCTCTTGGGCCCGGGGAATGGAACATTTCCTTTTAATCCATGCCACAATACCCGATTAAAAGCTACATCATTATTAGCATCTTCTTTTTCAAAATTAAAATGCTCGGATTGCCTTTGCCATTCATTGCGGGCTACATTTTTCTCCAATAAATTGATTTGTGGAATAATCGCTTTAAACTCAAATGGCTTAGCCACGGAATCAAAACTTCTCCACATAGGCATAGCTGCAGCATCATACTGTGTCATAGGAGGTAAACCTAAAATCAGTTCCATAGTACGTAACATAGAACTGGTGGTGTACATGGTATGATCCACAAAATTCCGTTTAACAAATCCCCCTGCCACATAAGCCGTACTCCTATGCGCATCCACATGATCTGCTCCGTTTTGGGCATCATCTTCTAAGATAAACACAGCCGTTTCATTCCAAATTGGGCTTTTAGCTAATGTTTCAATCAATTGGCCCACGGCTAAATCATTGTCGGCCACGTGTGCATAGGGTGTCGGTTTCCCAATTCGTAAACCTTCCGTGTGGTCATTCCCCATACGTAAAGAATTAAATCTGGGAACTCGGTTCTCTTTGACCATTTGTTCAAATTCCTTCTTCCAAATGGCTAAGCGAGTAGTATCCTGAATGGACAAATTATAACTTGGAAAGGTCGGATTAAAATGATTATTCAATACGGGAATATTGGCTTTCCCATTGGAAACAAACTCCCCATAAGTTCTAAAGGACACTCCATAACGGTTACATTGATCCCAAATATATCCATTCTTATTTTGAGATACACTCCGCTCAGCCTCTCCATAAATTCCTCCTCCTCGACCACCATAGCTAGTAGGCCAACTTTTCTCCATGTAATCCGTGGCATAAGCACCCATAGTCCAATGGTGTCCATCTGCACTCACTTCGGCATCCACGTAAAAATTATCCAATAACACAAATGACTCAGCAATGGCATGTTGATTGGGAGTATATTTTCTGCCAAAAAGCAATAAAGTCGTATCCACATTTCCTCCTTTGACATCCGCTAAAACCTGATCATAGGTTCTATTTTCTTTAATGACATAAAACACGTATTTGATTGGGGAAACTTGCCCTGCCTTCATGGGAATAGGAAAACCGGGAGCCTGCTTGTCTGCCATCCCTGATTTTTCAGGTTGATAGGCTGAGTTTTGATAGGCCGCCTTAGTATAAACTGGCAATTCTTGAGGCTTAGGACTAGGAATGACACTCATAGTTCCTTTAAACATAGAGCCAATGTATTGTACTTCCTTTGGAGCATTGGAATCTCCTGCATGTAAATTTACCTCCTCTCCTTTTCGAACAGGTCTGGGGCCATAAGGGTTGGCCATAGAAGTATTTCCTTTGCCATTAATAACCCAGATTTGATTGTTGATTACTTTGACATTGCTAGGATACCAACCCACTGGAATAAATCCTTTGGCCTGACTTTTCCCAGGTATATTGACATCAAAAACGGCCAAACAATTATTATCCGCATTGGCGATGTACAAGTAGTTACTTTTAGGATCAATGGCCAGTCCATTGGTGGTAGATCCCGCTGGAGAATTAGGGTACAAGGCCACATCCAAAGTCTCTGCAACTTTTTGAGTTTTTAAATCAATCACCGAAACACTATTGTCATTGGCATTACATACCATCAAAGTTCTACCATTGGGATGTAGCACCATTTCATTAGGATTATCTCCTACTTCAATAGATTTTTTCCAAAGATTGGTCTTTAAATCAAATACCAAAACCTGATTGCATCCCCAACAAGAAATATACAGTTCATTATTGGAAGGACTCAACAAACACATATAAGCTTCTCCATCCATGCCAAATTGCTTAAGCACTTGATTGCTTTTAGCATCTATGATGTATAAGCTTCGGTTATCACGCGTCACCACATATAATCTTTGACGTACATCATCAAAAGCTAAACCCGATGGCGCAATGCGGTTGGGCCAAGCATCTCCTAATTTGATATCCCCTAGTAAACTTAGTTTCCCTCCAGATACTCCCAAACGAAGTATTTTATTGTCATGACCTCCTGAAACAAACAATTGGGAATCATCTGAATTAAAGGCTAATCCATACCAGGCTTTGGCCACAGTCATGGAATCCACTACTTGTTGTTTAGCCAAATCAATGAGGTAAACACTGTGCTTACTTTGCCCGTTATTGGTCACTGCCGCCCATTTTTTGGAATGACTAATGACCATATTAAGTGGTAAGTCGCCCAAGGGAAAAGATTTCCCGGCTGGACTTAATTTCCATCCGTTAGGTAAAGAAACGGTAGGGCCTATATGCTGGGAATAAGAAAGAAAGGAAAAGCAGCAAATGCTTAGTAGTAAACAGAGCTTTTTCATGGTTCAAAGGAGGTTTAGACTAGCAAGTTAAGGGAAGTCCTTAGCAATACCAATTAGCGTACATAAACTGTTTGTTAAATACACTTATACTCCTCAAAATCAAGCTATAAGCTTAGTCGAACAAAGGCTCCAGTATTCAACTTTTCAGCTTTGAACGGTCCATAATAGTCGAAGTTCATACCAATACCATACGTAAACTTCTGGCGGCTTATCCCTGCACGGAAAGTATATCCACTTCGGGCATGAATTCCTCCATCCACTACTTGATTATACAATACTTGTGCTCTGGTGTAAAGCCTTGTTTTAGGGCTCAAGGAAGGTTTAAATTCCACCAAACTCACTACTTCCATATTGGTTGTTGGTAAAAAACAGATATTAGGAGATACCAAAAGCAACCAGGTAGGGTTTGCTTTAAAATACTGGACTCCCAATAAGGGCACTAACCCAAGTTTAAAATGCCACTGTGCTCCCGCACTAGCTTTGAAATTATTCCCCAAGTCGTAATTAATGGAATTCACTACCACAATTTCTGTTTCTTCGTTTTTATTATGGTAATCTACCGCCCCATTGGTCACATTAAAAAAAGAGAATTTCCCTTTGGCATCAATGGGTTTATTAAGAATTAATTGGAAGTTCATTCGATTATTTCCAAACATCACTTCTACAGGAATAGGTGCAGGTGGAGGGCTTGACTGCTGAGCAAAAGATGTAACACTAAGTAATAGGGTACATACCAAAATTAAAAAGCCATTTTTCATGGCGACAAAGATAAAAGGGGAAATTTAACCACAAACTATATTCAACTCAGAATCAAGCATAAAGCGACAAAATCCCTAATTCCTCAGGATGAAATAGTAGCTACTAATTAAAAAACATCTCGTCGACCAAAAATAAGGCACGCTTATCTTTAGCTGGGTGCCATCCTGGAATCTTCTCTAGCGGCTTAGCCACGATTTTAATGTATTTAACGGTAGAGGCTTTAAATTTTGCCCCAATCAATGGAAGCGTATGTGGGAAATTTTCCTTGGGAATGGCTGGCTTAAACTTAGATAGGAGTTTCCATTGGTTTTCTACTGTAGCTCCCCAAACTTCCACTAATTCGGGAGGGAAAATACCTGTTTGAGTTTCCACCATGATTCTTAGCTCCACAGATGACAACAAAATGGCTTGCTTAAACATGGTCACTAAGACCAAATCATTGTTTCTAACACCTGCCCAGTTATTGGCCCAAGCAGGGCTATTGGCGTTAAAGGATCCTAACCTACCATCAAAAAATGTTTTGGCTCCGGCGGCTTGGTGTACCCGATTGAGGGGTGTTAGTAATACCGCACTATCTGGCCTAAAATGTCCCCGATAAAAATCAAAGCTTGCCTCCTCACTACCTATCCAGCCTGATTTAAAAGCTCTGGTTCGAATGGAGGTATTTTGATTCAAGCGTAAATTTCCCGCAAAGATGGCCGATTTAGCACTGTCTGGAACACTCCCGTCTAAGGTATATCTTATTTCTACTCCTTTAATGGGGTGTCCCAATTGAGCTACAATATACTCATCAAAAATAGTCGATGGGTTTTTCACTTGTGGCGGATTCAGTTTTAAAGGATTGCTACCGTCATCCTGAAAACCACCTACAACTTGAATCCCCCGTAATTGCTTTTGAAGTACCTGAATGTCTTCTCTACTTAATCCTGCATCCCAAACGTAGACCTTTTTTAGGTTCGGTATTGCTTTCATGGCAGAAGCTAATCCTGCTGCTTTCAGTTTAGTTCCAGAAAGGGACAAGACCATCAATTCTTTCATCCCAGCCAATTCCTTCAGACCCACTTCCGTCACGTCAGTAAAATTCAAATTCAAGGTATGCAGGTGTTCGAAGACTTTCACAAATGCCAAATCGGCATTTTGAACCGGCATTTTAGCCAAACTTAAAGAGACTATTTGTCCCTTAATCTCCTTTAATTCCTCCAGCTTAGGGGCTTTGTATTGGGCCTTATTAAAGAAGTTAACCGATAAAGCTGGTGAGTCTTTGGCAAAAAGCATGATGGTCCTATACTCATTCGATAGCTTCTGTACTGTTTTTTCATCTGCTTCTTGGAAGTCATAGGCCTCCACCTGTGGACCCGATGCGGAAGCCAGCAGTTTGGTAGATAAGATCCGCAAGGAATCATTGGAGGCTAAATCCACCACCTTCTTAGTGAAAGAAGCTTTCTCCTTCACCCACCAAGTTAGTAATTGCAACTCATCATCACTCAATTGAGGCTTCCCAATCGGGGGCATGTGTTTTTTGTCATCAATGGACAAATGCGCACGCTGAATTAACAAACTTAATTCGGATTTTCCTGCCACATACAAAGGTCCCGTTTTACCTCCCTTAGCAATGGACTTAGCATCTGTCAATAATAGTTCGCCTTTAATTTTATCTGGATTATGGCAGGTCACGCATTTTTTTTCTAAGATGGGTTGTATCAAATCCTGAAAAACAAGGGCCTCTTCTAAGGGCACTGCTTTATTTTTAAGCAATGGTTCCAACACAAAATTTCCTCCATGGGTTAAATTTCCACCAAAGTGACCCACCAGGATCAACAAAAGCGACATGGAAATTGAGGTGATTTTGGATAGAGATGATTGGTACCAGTCTTTGCTTCGAATCCAATACATCAGGGAAGCTAAGAGGTAAGTAGCCACACCCAACCAACGGTGCCAAAATAAATCTCCCCCTCCATAGCCCGGTTCTTTGGCTAAAAAAATACCCATAATCACCGTTAACGCAGAACTCAATGCTCCTGCCAATATGAGCCATTGGGTAAATTGTAAATAGGTGTTGTTCTTTTGGAAGGAACCATGAAAACGGAAAAATTCCATGAACATGGCCAACAAAAGCAAGACGATGGGAAAGTGTAATAAAAGCGTATGCAGTCGGCCGAGGGGCTGCAAAACCAAAGGAATCTGCAAATCTCCTTCAAATACCAACAAAAAGCCCACAAAGAAAAAAGAGGCTAATAAAATCTGTTCTAAAATACCCGTAAGCTTACTATTCATAAATTAAACTGCTTAGCTAATGATATCTCGAACCACTTTCCCCGATACGTCAGTCAACCGGAACCTTCTACCCATATGTTTATACACTAATTTTTCGTGATCAAGACCCAACTGATTTAAAACTGTAGCTTGGAAATCATGCACATGAACTGGATTTTTCTGAACATTGTATCCTAATTCATCCGTTTCTCCATATACCATACCAGGCTTGATTCCTCCTCCTGCCATCCAAATACTAAAGCAGCGTGGATGGTGATCTCGACCATAATTATCGATGGTCAATTTCCCCTGACTGTAACAAGTACGACCAAACTCCCCTCCCCAAATCACTAAGGTTTCATCCAATAATCCACGTTGTTTTAAGTCTGTAATCAAAGCTGCCGAAGCTTGATCCGTGTCTTTTGCTTGACTCTGAATCTCAAAAGGTAGATTTCCATGTTGATCCCACCCCTGATGGTACAATTGTACAAATCGAACGCCATTTTCAGAAAGTTTTCTGGCCAATAGACAGTTGGCAGCAAAAGTCCCTGGTACTAAACAATCAGGTCCGTACAATTTGATAATATCATCCGATTCTTTCGATAAATCCATCACCTCTGGCACAGCAGTTTGCATGCGATAGGCCATTTCATACTGCTTCACCTTCGCTGAAATTTCAGGATCTCCGAACTCCTGATAGGATAAATCATTCAGCTCAGCTAAATGATCTAGCATCTCTCTTCTTTCCTTGCGGTCCATGCCCTCAGGATCTCTCAAGTATAGAACAGGATCCTCTCCTTTACTAAACTGAACACCTTGATGAATGGAATCTAAAAAGCCATTTGACCATAATTTAGAATACACCCCCTGGCCATTTCCTATTCCACGAGAAAGCAAAACGGTAAAATCAGGTAAGTTTTTATTCTCATTTCCTAAACCATAGCTCAACCACGAACCCATGCTAGGACGATTCCCTTGTTGGGAACCCGTCTGGAAAAATGTTAAAGCAGGATCATGGTTTATGGCCTCCGTATACATGGATCGAATGATGCAAATATCATCCACAATCTTAGAGGTATAAGGCATGATATCACTAATCCAAGCCCCTGATTGGCCATATTGCTTAAAATTGGTAAAGGAAGGTGCCAGCGGAAAGGTAGCCTGATTGGCTGTCATTCCCGTTAAACGCTGCGTACCACGAACAGAGGCAGGAAGATCCAAGCCCATCATGTCACAGAGTTTGGGCTTATAATCAAAAGTCTCTAGTTGAGATGGCGCACCATTTTGAAATAGGTATATAACGCGTTTCGCCTTGGGTGCAAAATGAGGAATCCCAGGAGTAAAATCAGCCCCATCTTGGTCCCCACCATTCAATAAACTAGGAACTAATAAAGATCCTAAGGCCACACTACCTAGCCCTAAACTCATCGTCGACAAAAATCTTCTCCGATTAAAACTTAGCCCGTGCTCTAGTATTTCTTTTTCTAACATCAGCTTAGGTTCTAGTAATGGTTTCCTCTAAATTATAAATGGTATTGACCACCCGCATTAATGCGGCTAAGAGCTGTTTATCTACCTGATTCGGAATAGGATACTCCCCTACAGCCAACAATTTATTAGCTTGTTTCAAATTGATTTTCTTCAACTCTTTACTATAGTACGTAGTCAAAATACTCATCTCTTTCTCCGTAGGTTTCCTGCAAACAATCATCCGAAAGGCTTTATTAATTTTATCCGAAACCTGATTATTTTCTTGCAATAATTTAGCCGCCAATACCCGTGAAGCTTCCAGAACTGTAGGGTCATTCATCATCACCAAAGCCTGCAAAGGTGTATTCGTTTTCAGTCTTCTAACCTCACATACATCGCGGTTACTCGCATCAAAAATGCTCATAGTGGGAGGAGGAACCGTTCTTTTGATTAAAGTATACATTCCTCGCCGGTACAAACTCGCTCCATGATCTTGTACATACATCGACAATAGTCCACGGCCTGAAGTTGCCCCTTCCCATAATCCAGGAGGTTGATAAGGTTTCACGCTGGGGCCGCCAATCATAGGCACTAATAATCCACTGCTCGACAAGACCACATCTCGAACAAATTCAGCATTGATTCGGGAGCGGGAAGAACGAGATAAATAGGTGTTTTCAGGGTCTTTAGCTAATTTCTCCGGACTCATTTTGGCCGATTGGCGGTAGGTAGCCGACATCACCATTTGTTTCACCAAACGTTTGATATTCCAACCGTGCTCCATGAAGTCGACCGCTAGCCAATCCAGTAAAGCGGGGTTCGTGGGTAATTCCCCCTGCATACCAAAGTCCCCCGCTGTTTTCACAATCCCTTTTCCGAAAAACTCTTGCCACATCTGATTGACAAATACGCGGGAAGTCAGGGGATTTTTTTGATCAAAAAGCCATTTGGTAAGCCCTAATCTATTCTTGGGAAGGTTTTTGGCAAAAGGTAAAATGACACTGGGCATGGCTGGCTGTACCACATCACCGGGTGCATCATAATTTCCTCGTTTCAAGATCGTACTAACACGTGCCGTATCTAAATCACTCATGACAGAAACAATCAAGCGCGATGTATCTTGTTTATTGATAAACTTCAAGATTCCCTTAACATCTTCATTGCTGATTTCCATCAAGGGCTTTTTGGCATATGTTTCTGGGCCTCCAATCACAGATTCTATTCCCACCTCTTTTACATTATTGAAAAAGGCGAAGGTTTGGTAATAATCTTTTTGGGTAATGGGATCATATTTATGGTCATGACAACGGGCACATTCCATGGTGACCCCTAAAAATGCTTTGCCAAATAAATCACTTCGATCAGCCACATAACTGACCCGGTATTCTTCCTGAATCACCCCACCTTCTTCCGTAATTTTATGATTACGGTTAAACCCCGTGGCCAATAATTGTTCTTTAGCTTGGGCTGGGGTGGATGTAGGCACTAAATCTCCCGCTAGCTGCCAGGTGACGAACTGACTATAGGGCATGTTTTTGTTGAGAGCATGTATGACCCAATCACGCCAAGGCCATTGTGTCCTGTAACCATCATCTTGATAACCATGTGAGTCAGCATAACGAGCCAAATCCAACCAGTAAACGGCCATTTTCTCGCCATAACTAGGATTCCTCAATAGCTCATCCACCATTTTTTCGTAGGCCTTGGGCGATTTGTCTGCCAAAAAACGATCCATTTGACTCAAGCTTGGGGGTAAGCCGTTCAAGTCTAAAGCCACGCGTTTCAATAATCTTTCTTTATCAGCCTCCTCGTTTGGACTTAAATCTTTCTGCTCCATTTTATGAAGCACAAAATAATCGATCTCATTTTTTACCCAATCTTGCTGGTCTATTTCAGGAAGAGCCGGTTTCTTGGGCGCTACAAAAGCCCAGTGCTTTTCATACTTAGCCCCTTGCTTAATCCACTTTTCAATGAGGTCAATTTCTCGGGCAGATAACTTCAAATGAGAGGCTTTGGGAGGCATCATTTTGGTGGTATCATCCGTGCTGATACGTAAAAACACTTCCGACAACTCTGGTTTCCCAGGTACTAAAGCATAGGCATTGGAATGTTCTTTTAATGCTTTGAACACACTCACAGAATCATCTAATCGTAAACCAGCCTCTCGTTTGTTGGCATCTGGTCCATGACATGCGGAACATTTATCCGATAAAATGGGACGAATATCAAAATTATAACTGACCAATTCGGGGATCGGTTCTTCCTTCGCTTGAGAAGTAGTATTCGATGAACAAGAATCCAAGCCCATGGCCAAGCCAAGCACCAAACTATAGATTAAAAGAACGTGGATTCCTTTCATTAGGCTTCAATCAATACATCTTTGACCACCTGACCTTTCCCATCGGGTGTGGTATAGAAAGGTCTTTTCTCTATTTCATATTGTGTATCTGCCTTAATACCTAAGGCATGATACATGGTTTGATGTATCCCTGCAATTTTTACTGGATTTTCAATGGTTTTGCAAGGTCTTTCATCTGCCGTTTTGCCATAGACATGTCCACGCTTGATGCCTCCTCCAAACATGAGAATGGAGCATCCATCCGTAAAGTGGCGGTGCATTCCATAAAACTTCATGTCGTTTAGAATCTCTGGCTGGTTGACTTGTTCCTTGACCGTTTGATCTGGTCGGCCTTCGACCATCATATCCCGACTAAACTCGGAGGCCACGATCACTAAAGTTCTATCCAAATGACCTGTTTTATCCAAATCTTTAATCAATTGAGACACAGGACCATCAATTTGCTTTTTCATACCCACCATACGAGTATGGCCATTTTCATGGGTATCAAAACCAAAGAATGGTTCATATTCGGTCGTCACTGAAATAAATCGTGCTCCTTGTTCGGTCAATCGACGAGCCAATAGACACCCTAGTCCAAAGCGACCCGTATTATAAATATCATAGCTTTCTTTTGGCTCAGAACTCAGATTAAAGGCTTTAGACTCAGGAGAGTTCAATAAAATATAAGCCTGCTCCATGGAACGACGTAGGGATTCTTTCTGATAATCACTACCAAAATCCCCAAACGGACTTTTACTTATTAAATCATTGTAAAGTTTATTTCTCCCTTCAAATCGCTTCATGTTCATCCCTACTGGTGGGCGAACACTATCCAAACCTTGGCTAGGATCTGGAATAAAAAACGGGCCAAATTCATTTCCTAAAAAACCTGCTGAGTGAAAGGCTTTTAACTCTTCTCCTTCCCCCACAGTAAAGCGTTGACCAATGTCAATGAAAGCAGGAATAACTGGATTTTTGGGGCCTAATTCTTTGGCAATCCAGGCACCCATGTGAGGTGCAGCCACCGTTTGTGGAGGTTCATAACAGGTATGCCAATTGTATTGATGCCGAGTATGCAAGATATGCCCTAAGTCAGCAGCCACATAAGAACGTATTAATGTTCCTTTATCCATCACACCACCTATGCCTTCCAATCCCTCTGAAAAATGAATTCCATCCAATTTAGTAGGCACGGATTTGAACGTACTTAGCACTCGATTCCCTTCCATTCCTTTTTCATATGGCGTATATCGTTTCGGGTCAAATGTCTCAGTATGTGCCATGCCACCTGCCATCCATAACAGGATCACGGTATCTGCCGAAGCAGCCCTTTGGGCAATCGGATTATTAGAGCCTGCGAGCAAACTAGCCATAGGCGAGTTCATCCCCATAGCCGCCAAGGTGGCCATGCTCGTATTCTGTAAAAATTCCCTTCTGTTATAATTCGTCTTCATATACAAAAATACACGATATTCTGTTTCAAAACTTAGATAATTAATTGAAATTCAGGAAGTAAGGTGATAGCCCATACAAAATCCTGAACTCCTTCTATACTCGGTTTTTTACCCAAGTATCGAATGGCCAATTCCATCTCACGAGAACTTGGGTTCCTTCCCAAAGCCTGACGATACAAAGCGTTGACCAAGGCATCACTACTGCTATATTTGGCTACCCAAATCTTAGCTCCAGTATTCAAGGTATAATTGAATTTAACTCCATTCGTCAATTCCAATGCTTGTAATAAATTGGCTTGAGAGGTTCTACTCGTGGATACTGTCTCTCGGTTTGGCCTGCCTAATGCCGTTAAAAACGGATCATTTTTAACCAAAGCGGCCCGAGCAAAAGGAATATCCTTTTTGATATCAGCAGGCAACATCTTGACCGCCAAGGCAGAATCCGAATACAATGGGAAGAAAGATTGACTCACCGCATCAGCAAATTGCTCGGCAGTTAATCGACGTTTTGTCATTCCTTTAAAAACATAATTGGAAGCTGTCAACATGGACACTTCTTTGAAACCTACCGTAGGTAATTGATAAGTTTTAGAGGTGAGAATTTGAAACATTAAACGCTTCATATCTGAACCATTATTGGCAAAATCATAGGCCAAATAATCCAATAAATCCTGACTCCATGGTTCATTGTCCATCACATCGACAGGTTCTACAATACCGCGTCCCATCAATTGTGCCCAAACCCGGTTGACCAAAGTACGGTAAAGGCGACCATTTTTCTTTTGAACTAATATATCGGCCAGCTGAACCAAGCGATCGGCTGTGATGGGTGTTTCTTTAATTTTACCAAGTGAATTATACAAGACGCCACGGCCAGCCATGCGACCAGTAGGTAGATCACATTTATGAATCTCCAAGGTTTGGTCGGCAAAAACATTGGCGAAGGCATAAGCATCATCCAATTTCCAATCACTAATAAAGCTATCGTGACAAGAAGCACATTTCAAGTTTAAGCCAAGAAATACTTGAGCCACATTTTGCGCCGCTTGCATCTCGGTGCTTTGACTGGAATTAATCGTTCCTCTCCATTTAATCCCTTTGATAAAACCTTCTGACTCCTTGTTAGGATTAATTAATTCTTTAACAAATTGATCATACGACTTATTATTTTTCAAAGAGCCATACAGCCATTTTGATATGCCAAAGCGACCACCCGTGATGTAGCCAGTTCCAGAATAATCATTTCTCAAAGCATCATTCCAGAAACTAAACCAATGCTGGGCATAAGCTGAGTTGTCGCTCAACAAGGATTGAACTAAAAGTTCCCTTTTATTGGCTCTTTTATCCGAAATAAAGCTTTGTATGGCTTGTGGGTTAGGTAGTAAACCCTGGACATCTAAATAAACTCGACGAATGTAGGTGGCGTCATCGACGGGTTTTTTCCAAGCAATCTTATTTTTCTTAAAATATTGATCTACAAATAAATCAATAGGCTTTTGGGCTTGAGCATTGGCCGATGGAAGATTCGGCAAACGAGGCTCTAATGTAGCTACCCGGTACAAGCTTTTCTCCGGACCCGTTGGCCATGGAGCACCTTGTTTAATCCAAAATTCAAGTAAAGCGATGTCTTCTTTTGTTAAGCGCTTGCCTTTAGTTGGCATGGCATCATCATGTCCTTCTGGTAATTTCACCCGATGAATAATATCACTTTTTTCAGGGTATCCTGCCACTAAAATAGGCCCGCTTTCACCCCCTTTAAACAGGAGTTCTTTCTTATCTAAGCGAAGCTTACCTTTGGTTTTGGTGGCATTATGGCAGCTGTAGCAATTATGGGCTAAGATGGTTCGAACTTTGATGTTCAATTCATCTACTTGATTCGTATTCAATAGCTGGACTGCTGGACTAGCCAAGGCATTTTCTCCTTCTTGAAAGGCCGCTGGAACAGGTCCAGTAGGTAAGTCGTTGGCAACAGCAAGATCCTTTTCCTTTTCTTCAGGTAAGGCTAAAGGACGTGTCGTGTTTGGAGAATTAGGCCAAGGGGCTCCTTGCTTAATCCATGTTTCCAACACTTCAATTTCCGCTTTAGTCAAGCGCTTACCTTTAGTGGGCATGGCGTCATCATGACTAGCAGGTAATTTGATGCGATGAATGATATCGCTTTTTTCAGGATGGCCGATAATCAAAGCGTCTCCATTTTCACCTCCTTTTAGGACATATTTCAGCTCGTCTAAACGGAGCTTACCTTTTACTTTTTTGGTACCATGACAATTGGTACAATGTTTGGTCAAAATGCTTCTAGCCTCAATAGCCAATGCTTCTTTCTGATCTACATTGATATCTCCTTGTAATTTTTTGATGTCAATTTTTGGCACCACGGAAGTTGAATCCTTGGCTATTTCAGAGTTCCAAGCAGAACTTAAATAATCATCACCATGAGTCAACATGGCTCCATAATGGCCAGCAAAAGTGACTCCAAAAACAGAGAGTAATAATAATGCCCGATAGGATTTCGTTTCATCCGCTTTAAAAGCTAATAAAGCCAATGCGGTTAAAACCAAGGTGGCGATTCCAGACCATTGATGCCATACTACCGTGCTTCCGGTATAATCATCTTGATTGGAGAGAATCAATCCAAATGCTACGGCCAATAGGGCAGAAATACTGACTACCCATAACATCAAATGAATGGCTGGTTTGAATTGATGGGATGACTGCCTCCAGGAAATTACTTCCAGCAGGAATACCACCCATAATAAACTTAGGGGAAAATGGACAATTAAAGGGTGTAATCGACCTAAAAAGGTAATAAGTTCAGTACTAGTTTGCACAGAAAAGTTGTTATAATAGGTTTCTCTCTTTGTATTACCGAGGCACGGAGAGCAAGTCCGTGCACTCGGCAATTTTACAAAGATTAATCTAAATAAAAAATCCCTTAATTATACCCTGGGTTCTGGGTTAATTTACTGTTAATCAAAATCTGCGGGGCAGGAATGGGTAAGTAATATTCAAAATCAGAATACACATAATCCAAGGCATTAAAGGCAATTCCTCCACGAGCTACCGTTGGATTCGCCTTTTCTCTAGCACCATGGCCATTCATGAATGTAGTCAATTCCGCAGGCGTCATGGTTCTTTGTAAATCAAACCAGCGCTGATTTTCAAAGGCCAATTCCACACGACGCTCTTGCATGATGGCTGCACGTAATCCTTCTTTGGATAAACCTGCCAAATCTGCTAATCCCGCTCTTTTACGGATGGCATTCACATAGCCTAAAGCTTCAGCTGTAGGACCCGCTGATTCATTGATAGACTCTGCTAACATCAATAAAGCATCTGAATAACGTAAAACTGGCCAGTTATTATCTGAACGGCCGGAGATGGTGTGCGGATATTGGTATTTAGCCACATAAGGAATTCCAACAAATGTACCGTTCAAGGTATAACCCGTTTTCAAAGAAATATCCTTACGTAAATCCCCTGCCTCATAGGCATTGATCATATCACGAGTGGGAATATTTCTTCCACTTGGAGTGGTGTTGGCATAACCTGTTACAGCTCCTTGAGACAAGCGTGGCGCAAAAACGTACACGAAGTTACTTTGCTCCCCTAAGTCGTTACCCCCTTGGTATTGAACCTCAAAAATTGACTCTGGTCCATTTTTCTTCGCTGGATCAAAATTGTCTTTGTAGTTCGCATTCAAAGAATAGCCTAGACTTAAAACATCCTTTAAGGTAGTAGCTGCAGCTGCATAGTTCTTTCTCGTTAAATATACTTTACCTAATAAAGCTACTGCTGCACCTTTAGTCGCCTTGCCTCTTCCAGAAGCTGGATAAGTGGCAGGTAATAACTTAACTGCATCGGCCAAATCCGTTTCGATTTGCTTGTATACCTCGGCTTGAGGTGAACGTACTAAATCAAAGGATTCATTGGGATTAGACAAGGTTTTGGTGGCTAATACCACATCTCCAAAATAACGAGTCAAATTGAAATAGTGGTAAGCGCGTAAAAATTTCAATTGTCCTTCTATGGCCGACTTAGCCGTGGCATCGATGGTCGATGCAGCTAGTTTTTCCAAGGCATAATTGATGTTGTACATCGTGGCATAATGGTTATTCCAAAGTGCATTTATTTCACCATTTCCCTGATTTACGGTAGAGAATTCAAATGCCTCCCAACCAGCAGCGCCTCCTCGATCCAATGGATTGAAGTCTAGCGTGGTGTTGTCTGACATAAATTCCTGTTGAATATAGGCTGAGTTAGTAATCGTTTGTAATTGGCCATATATTCCACTCAAAGCTTGATTGAATTGAGTTTCGTTTTGATAGAACAAATCTCGACCAATCCTCGTAGGGTCTGTTGTCTTCAAAAAGTCTTCTTGACAAGAGAACTGGATGAAGCAAAAGGATAATAATATTGAAGCTGTTATTTTTTTCATTTCTGTAGAATTAGAAGTTTAATTTAACACCAAGAGCTACTGTTCTAGGAACTGGATATGCCTCATCGTCATTGTTCAATTCCGTACCACCTCTAACACCTGCATCTGGGTTATTTCCTGGGTAATTGGTGAATAAGAATAAGTTATTCGCAGTAAAGAATACTCTAGACTCACTGAATATATTACTCATTTTAGGAAGTTTATATCCTAAAGTCACGGCCTTTAACCAAACATAACTTCCGTCATACACATAACGCTCACTACTTTCACGAGACCATTTAAAATAACTCGTTCCTCCTTGTGAGTTTTTATCGTTTGGATTAGTCCCCTGGTTGCTAGCTGATCTCCAGCGATCTTTCGCTTTATCCAACACGTTAAATACACCGTCCATGTTCATGGTAGATGCTTCAATATTGCGGTAGATGTCGAAATCCTGTGCCCCTACAAATAATACGTTCAAATCCCACTGGCGATAATCAGCAGCCATGGTCCATGCCCAAGTAAAGGCAGGGTTAGGATTGCCAATCTCTGTCATGTCTTGCGTATCATAAGAAATAACGCCATCACCATTCATGTCTTTGAACTTCATACCTCCAGGTATAACCCCGTCTTGCTTAGCCCAAGCATCAATTTCTGCCTGCGTATTGAAGATACCTTCTTTTCTGTAGCCATAAATCATACCAATAGGACGACCCACTTTCATGACATTGTATCCGCCATAAAAACCTCCATACCAAAGCATATCATTGGCTCCCTTAATGGCCAAAATTTTACTCTGATTCATGGTCACATTCATGTTCGTTCTGAAATTCACTGGACCAAAACTGGTACGATAATCCGCACTTAATTCAACTCCCGTATTTTGAACCTGACCAATGTTATCCAAACTCGTAGTAAAACCAGATACTGCTGGAATAGAAACAGGCAATAGCATGTCGTTGGTTACCTTTTTATAATATTCAAAGGTGAATGTCAACTTATTATTAAATGTGGCTAAATCTAAACCAATGTCTAATTGATCCGACTTCTCCCATTTCAATGACGAGTTAGCAAATGAACTGATCACCTTACCTGCTGCGAAGCTATTTCCTAAGATGTAGTTATTGGCCCCTACGAAAGCTAAGCTAGGATAGTTACCGATGTTATTGTTACCTGTTACTCCCCAGCTGACACGAAGTTTCATGTCATTAATAAAGCTGAGGTCCTTCATGAATGGTTCTTCAGAAATTCTCCAACCCACTGAAGCCGCTGGGAAATCTCCGTATTTATTGTTGTCTCCAAAACGTGAGCTACCCTCTCTACGGAAGGAAGCCGAGAATAAATACTTGTCTTTCAGAGCATAATTGACACGAGCAAAATAGGCTAATAAGGACCAGCTATATTCATAGGAGTTGGATGAACGAATAGACCCCGCTCCTAAATAAGGAACCAAATCATCTGGAAAAGTATTGGCTGAACCATCAATTCCATACACTTGCTCTTTCTGTGAAGTAAAACCAACCATAGCATCTAATTTATGCTCTTCTCCAATTTTAGGAGAATAAGTCAGCAATTCATCAAATGATACGTTTTGTAATTGCTCTGAAATATCACGTGCCGTAGCAATTCTCGGAGGTGCTCCTGAAGTACCCGAAGCCACTGATGCTCCAATTGTCGACGGAACATATTCTTTAAATCGATTGAAATTCATTTTACCATTAACGGAAGTTCTAAATTTCAAACCATCCAGGATCGTAAACTCAGCAAAGGCATTGGCTAACACATCCGAAATATTTCGTTTACGAATAACGTTTTGCAATAAATATACTGGGTTAGGAAATCCAAAGGCTCCATCTACACCACCAATATAAGGACGCATCGTTCCATCGGCATTGTAAATCGGTTCCCGAGGATCCATCAATAAGGCTCCACCAACCAAAGCACTACGTCCGTCAGTATTAGCAACATTTTGACGAGTCAAACTTCCATTGACATTCAAACCCACCGTTAAAAACTTATTCACCTGACCCCCGTTATTGGAACGTATCGAGATACGATCATAATCGGTGTTCATGATGGTTCCATCTTCTTTATAGTAACCCACAGAAAACATCGACTTGATTGGCCCTTTACCCGAACTAATGGTCAAGTTGGCATCCTGATAGGCCGAATTCTTGTTGATGATGGCACCAAACCAATCGGTAGAATATTTGGTCTGCTCAGGATAACGATATCCAATGGGAACTTCTTCTAAAGAGGGTTCTCTATTTTGCAAAATTCGAATGGCATCCATAAAGACATCTTTCTTGAATTGAGCAAACTCTTGACCATTTAACATTTTCACCCGACGCGAATCAGGAATACTGTTTACTCCATAATCCAAGGAGAAATTCACATTCACTTTTCCTTCTTGTGCATTTTTCGTCGTGATTAAAACTACCCCGTTTGAACCTCTTGCTCCATAGATGGCAGTAGAAGCCGCATCTTTCAACACAGAAATACTTTCGATATCGTTGGGGTTAAAATTAGAACCCACTGATGTTCCCACCACAAATCCATCTATTACATACAATGGATCACTACCTGCTCCCAAAGAGCCTATACCACGAACACGCACCTCAAAAGCTCCACCAGGAGTTCCCGCTTTTTGCTTCACCACAACCCCAGAGGCACGGCCCTGTAATAATTGGTTCATGTTGCTAGCAGGCTGCTCCCCAATATCCTTCATGCCAATCACTGAAACGGCTGAAGTGATGTCTTGTTTTCTTTGGGAACCATAACCAACCACCACCACTTCAGTCAATTCTTTTTGATTTTCTTCCAAAAGAATATCGATCACCGTACGCCCTTGTACTGCTTCCGACTTAGGTAATAAACCTACTGATGAAAAATTTAGAACCGCGTTTTTAGATGCTACTCGAATGGAATATTCTCCGCTAGCGTTGGTTACTGCACCGTTATTCGTTCCTTTCTCTAACACCGAGGTGCCAGGAACTCCTACTCCTCCGGTAGTGCTTACCTTACCTCGGACTTGCACACTTTGAGCAAGTCCTTGATAAACCAGGAGCATACAAAAAATTAGTAATGATAGTTTTTTCATAATAAGAGGTTTGAGTTTGGTTGTAAAAGGGTTGTATAATACCTGTTTCCCAAATAGAACTATTTACAGAAACAATGATATTATTAGGCCCAACTAACTCATTTGAGTAAAGTCAACCATCCTTAACTATCCTTATAAAATTAGAGGTCCAACTATTGTATCTTTTTGATAATCAAGGCAAATTGAATAAATGATTATTATACGGTTGGCTATACACACAAGAGCAAAAAGAAATAATACAATTTTTTCGAAAAAAAATTAAATACCCTATGCTCCTGATAAAAAAAACCATAAAGTATGACCCTGCGCATAAAGGAAAAAATAGTATCTATTCAAGATTCAAATCTGAGTTCAACAAAATATTTCTACCTTTGAACATAAATTTTTAACCATGATTTACCATTCTGTTTTTCTTCAATTCAAATCTGATCTTAGCCAAGAACAGCGTGATCTATTCTTTTCAGAAGCTAAAAAATTGGCGGAGATTCCTTGGGTACAATCCTTAGAGTGTCTTCGAGAAATTAGTCCTAAAAACTCCTATGAATTTGGCTTAATCATGCAGTTTGAAACAGATGCTTTATATGAAGCCTATACCCATCATCCTGATCATGTCCGTTTTGTCGAAAACATATGGATACCATCGGTGGCCAATTTTCAGGAAATTGACTACACGGTGATTCTCTAAACATCATGTCGGAAAATCCAGTTTTAGCCAACATTAAAAAACTCATTCCCCTAAGTGAGGCGGATTGTGAATTGATTAACCAAACCTGGAGAAAAGTAAAAATTGCTAAAAAGGAATATTTATTTGAGCGAGGAGAAATCACGAAAGACGCCGCATTAGTTATATCTGGCTGTTTAAGATCCTTTTCTTTGGATGAAAATGGATTTGAACATATCATGCAATTTGCCCCAGCCAACTGGTGGATTACCGACATGTACAGTTTTATATCTCAAAAACCCGGTGATCTCAGTGTTCAAGCCATCATGGATTCCGAAGTGGTATTACTTAGTCGAAAAGACCAATTGATGCTATTTGATAAAATCCCAGCACTAGAAAGGTATTTTCGGATTTTGACAGAAAACTCCCTAGTAGCTTATCGACAAAGACTCATTGATAATCTCAGCTTAAGTGCCAAGCAGCGCTATGCCAATTTTTGCCAAACCTTTCCTACTTTAATTAACGATGTCCCACAAAAGCTGATAGCTGCCTACATCGGTGTCACACCAGAATTCCTAAGTAAGATGCGCAGCGAATACCTTAGATCCATTTAATTGTTGATTCATTTTCAATTAAGGCTATTTTCTAATGAATTAGCTCCATTTGCTTTCTTAATCTACATTATGTTTTTGGGAACTATTTGTTCAGACCTTTGTATTGTTAATTCAAAACAATATGACAAAGAGCATCTTACACAAAGCAGACTCGAGGGGCAAAGCCAATCATGGATGGTTACTTAGCTCTCACACGTTTAGTTTCGCCAATTATTATGATCCAACAAGAATTCATTTTGGCGCACTAAGAGTACTCAATGATGATATGGTCAAAGGTGGAATGGGTTTTGGCCAGCATCCACACGATAACATGGAAATCATCAGTATTCCATTGGAAGGAGATTTAGAGCACAAGGATAGTATGGGTAACGTAGCGGTTATTCGCCAAGGAGATATTCAAGTAATGAGTGCCGGAACAGGTATTTACCACAGTGAATATAATCACCATAAAGATGAAGCCGTTAAATTCCTTCAGATTTGGGTATTCCCCAATAAGAAAAACGTGACGCCTCGTTATGACCAAATCACCTTGCAACATAAGGATAGCCTAAATCAATTGCAGCAAATCCTATCCCCCAATCCAGAAGATGAAGGTGTATGGATACATCAAGATGCTTGGTTTCACTTAGGTCATTTTGAAGAAGGAAAAAGCGCTCACTATCAAATAAAAAAACCAGGAAATGGCGTTTATGCCTTTGTTCTGGAAGGACAATTCAACATCGATGGAATCGATTTGGATCGTCGGGATGGAATAGGCCTTTGGGAGCTTGATGGCTTCGATGTAAAAGCAACAGCTGAAAATGCAAAAATTCTTCTCATGGAAGTCCCTATGCACATTTAACTCATAAATAATTAACATAGTAAACAACCAACAAACATGGCAAATTTAACATGGGCATTAGACCCGACTCACTCAGAAATTCAATTTAAAGTAAAGCACTTAATGATCACGAACGTGACGGGTGGATTTGCTGATTTCAATGTAAATGCTGAAAGCTCTGACGAATCTTTTGCTGACGCAAAGATCAATTTCACAGCCAAAGCAGCTAGTATCACCACAGGAAACGAACAACGTGATGCTCACTTGGCTAGTGCTGATTTCTTTGAAACAGACAAATTTGAAAACATCAGCTTTAGCTCTACGGGCATCGAAAAATCTAGCGATGATGAGTTTAACCTATTAGGTGATTTGACCATCAAAGACGTTACCAAACCAGTAAAAATTCATGTGGAATTCGGTGGTGTAGCCAAAGATCCTTGGGGAAATGTAAAGGCTGGATTTACCATCAACACGAAAATTAACCGTACGGATTTCGGTTTAAACTGGAATGCAGCTTTAGAAACAGGTGGCGTTTTAGTCAGTGAGGAAATTAAAATCGCTGGAGAAATCCAATTAGTAAAAGCCTAGCCATTATTTTATCCTATGCTCAACATGAAAATATTTAATGTCTTAGTCGTAGGGAAAAACGAAGCAATCGTCGCATTGCTTATTAAACTAGTGAATAAGTACCCCGAGCTTTCTGCTCAGGGTACTTGTCAGCTAGAAGAAATCCCATCTATATGCCTGAAAAGCCCTCTTGACATATTGCTTTTCAGCAGCGGCTTGAGCTTAGATCAGGAAAAAGAAATTTCACAGATAGTAGCTCAAATTCATCCAAGCGTAAAAATCGTGGAACATTTTGGTGGAGGCAGCGGATTATTACGTACAGAATTAAATCAGGTTCTCGGGATAGAATTAGCCTGATTAAACTAAGCAAACCTTTAATCACATAGTTTAATGGAAAGTCCCCTACTAGGTACAGGGCTATATGCCTTACATTGAGCGCACATTTTATCTTCTGGTAATGCAGCAATATTGAAGTGAAATTCATCGCCCTCCTTCATGTTTTCAGGAAAGGAACAAATACTCCTCAAAGCAAAAGCCTGAGTATACGTTTTACCCGTCATCGGATTCTTCCATAGCTTTTCTACCTGACTACTATCCACTTGCCCTTCGATTACCTCAATCACATAATTCATACAAATTCCCTTCACGGCCAACCTGCCTTTGAGGCAAGAAGAATGAGGAAGTTCTTCTCTTTTACAAGCCGAACAAAGCCATACACTCAGTAAAAAACCCAGAAAAAACACCTTACTTTTCATGACTAACTTGTTGATTTTGTTGTATCAGCCATCGCCTTCAAGCAAGCCTTCCGACCAAATGCAATCAATTCTTTGGCTCGATCAAATTCAAAAATAGAGGATATCGATTTAGGTATTTCAATTAATATATCTGGTTGGTATTTATCTACCATCATTTCAGTCACCTTATCCTGCGTCATTTCATAAGAGTAAAACAAGATATCACTCAGGGATTTCGTACTAGCCAAAGTGGATAAATCCTTAGGAGCTGGACTAATCCAATTTTTTGCGAGCCATTCTTTGATTCCTTTCAGAAGCTCTGAATCCTCCGATTCAATCTTTTCTGGTAAAACAAAAAACGGAGCATCTCCATTTAAATCAACCGCAATAACCATTTCTCCAGCTTGTTTGTTCACCACATTCAAAGGTAAAGGATTAAGCACTCCTCCATCCACCAACACATGCTCTCCATCTATGACGGGCGTAAATATGCCCGGAATAGCAATGGATGCTCGCAGCGCTCGATACAAATCCCCAGACTGGAACCAGACTTCTTTTTTGGTATACATATCAGCCGCAACAGCTGTAAATGGAATCCGAAAGTCTTCTATCTGAGGGACGTTGATGAACTGGGATAATACTTCAAAAATTCGTTCTCCTTTCACAAAACCATGTTTACCTAAGGTAAAATCCAATAAGCTAAATACCTTGGATTTCGTTAATCCCAAAGCCCAGCTTTTATAGGCCTCATGAAAACCTGCTGCATAAATACCTCCCACAACGGCACCCATGGAGCAGCCTGTCACACTGATAATCTCATAATTTTGCTCTTCCAGCACATCGATGACCCCCATGTGCGCAAAGCCTCTTGCCCCCCCACTTCCTAAAACCAGATGTACCTTTTTCTTTAATTCCATAGAAAATAATGATTCATTCAAAAATTTACCAGCTTTAATCTAGTTTCAAGCTTTGAACATTTGAAAACAATTGTCTAGCCTGTGACAATAAATTTCAGTCATGAAGCGTATAGTGAATAACTACAAAAACAATGAAAAAGTACGGAATATTACTCTTACTTCCTCTTCTTATGCACTGCAAAAGTGCTGAAAAAATCAGCCCAAGGTGTTACCAAGGGAAATTAGTGCTGCAGGGAATCTGCATGAATTATGTGATTGAAGCTGTCAATAAAGACATTGACACCTCAAAAGTGGCCGTTAATTGGAAAAATCCCAACACAGAGGAAAATTTCCAACATGTATTTGCCTTAGCCAGTATTTGTACCTTTCCATCCAACATCAAGGAGGGCGACAGCTTTACCTTCAAAATCATCAATCCGCCTAAAGAAAATACCTGTGCCCAATGCCTGGCCTATAGCCCAACTCCTGCCCAAAAACTCTACATTGAAATCTGCCCTTAGCTAGAGAAAAGACTCAGATTAGGCCAAATTTCTTTCCAAACTAGGAATGACTAAAGCCTCAATACGGCTTTCCAATTGCTTCAAATCGGGTAACATATCATTCCAATTGGGAACCTGTAGCGCTTTGTAGTACTCGACACCTGCCAACAAGTTTTGTTTGAATGTCTTCAAATATCGCTCTTGTTTGACATTCATGTTTTCGATACTTTCTGCCAATTCATTTTTAAGGTAATCTACATACAAGCCTAGTTCCTTGACAAACAAATTAGGGCGATTTTTAGTATTTAAAATATTGATCCGACCATAAATATGATCTACCATTTCTTTTAAAGAATAGACTCCTGAGAAATAGGCTAAATTCGGGCCAGGACAAATGGCTATGGAATTCAAATGATGCTTTGGTTTGATCCCATGATTTTTTAATACAGAAGTCCCTAAGCCAGTACATAAACAAGCCTTTTCTGTAATCTTATCAAACAATTTTTGGAATTCATTTTTAGGCAAATTCTGTGCTTCTAATTCCTTAATTTTAGCATGTTGGTACTGGCGGGATGCCGTACAAATTGGCTTTTCTGTGAATTCAGTATTGGTGGATAAATACTCCAAATTACATGGACTACCTGGTTTTCCTTTTTCTATTCTTTCCAAGCGCTGCTTTTCTGAACTACTCTTTCTGAAATTATTAAACGGCACTCCCAAAGGCGAAGCATGGCTCATATAATAGTCAGACTCTTCTGCGGTGGCCAAGGCAGCTAAAGTAGCCTCGTCGACATTAGTCGCCTCAGGAACCAACAAAAATGGACTTCCCCATCCCGTTCCTTGGGTTTGATAATGATCCAATAAAAATTCATTCTCCTCACTGGTTCCTATTCCTCCCTGGACCGTTATCCGCATTTCAGGTAATTCAGAAAAACGGATTCCCTCTTTTTCCGTCAATACTTTTTGACACATGTCAAAAAGCTCTTGCTTCATTTCCTCCCGACTACGCTTAAATTCTTCCAAAATGGGGCCCAACAATAAGCCATCCGTAGCAAAGGCATGACCTCCACAATTCAGCCCAGATTCTATTCGGAATTCAGAAATCCAAAGCCCTTTCTTGGCCAACAGTTTCCCTTGAGTCAAAGCACTTCTAAAATCACTCACTTTCAAGATGATTTGCTTCTTTAATTCTCCTTGCTCATTAGGAAAAAAGTCGCCAAACTGCTCGATATAACTATACAGCAAAGGATTATATCCCGCTGAAAAAATAACAGAAGATTTTAAGTCGCTCAGCGCATATCCCCGAAGGGCTGATAAAGCATCGGCATACTCCTTTTCCAAAGCTTCCCCCTCTTTGCTATAATTGGTTTTATTCACTTTAGACATGATATTCACATCGATGGAACCAGGAATAATGCTTTCTCTTAGGTAATTTTCTAAAGACTCTTCTTTCGTCAACAGCCACGTTTGATAGGCTTGTTTCAAAGGAGACGTTTCAGGTAATAACTCAAAATAGCGATGTAAATCTGTTCCCTCTTCCCACGATTGAAGGCGCATGGCCTCAATCTTCTCATTCACCAGTTCATTGACTAAATTCAAATACGCCTGAATGCGCTTCGCACGATAATCATTTTCTGTTTTCAATATAGGAATGAACACCCTGCCATTAGCTTTAGAATGAACTTCTCTCATTTCCTCCACCAGATGGTCATCCATAATGGATATAACGGAGGAAATTCCCAAATGAGCTACTTTGACAGGAGTATCAATGGTAAAGCCTAATCCCATCACGGGAATATGAAATGAATGTGCGATTTTTTTAGACATAATCTAATGTTGTTTGTCGCAAAGTTCGACCCAAAGTCACCAAATAAATATGACCTTCGTCAGGTATACCAACTAATTAAATACCACTATAACAAGCAATTACCCATAAATGAAAGGTTTCTTCTAGGGAATTAGCGTTTTTTGTAAATCCTTCTCTCCCCTAAAATCCACAATGGCTGATTTGGATTTTGCCGAGATGGAACCCGTTTCTCTGATTTTGTTTGAATGTGGTTTATGGCCATCTGGATATCATCCGTAAACAAGATATAATCAAAATCGCCAGGACTTACTGTTTCCTCTTTGATTAAGGACTCAAAATAAGCCATGAGTTTTTCATGGTATTCTAAACCCATCACGACTACGGGAAAGTGATTGATTTTTCCGGTTTGAATTAAGGTAATAACCTCAAAAAATTCATCCAAGGTTCCTAATCCTCCGGGCATCACCACAAATCCCGAAGAGTATTTACGAAGTAATTCCTTTCTTACCGAGAAATACCGAATGGTCACAAATTTATCTAAATAGGGATTGGCGTGTTGTTCAAAAGGTAATTCTATATTACAGCCTAAGGATACCCCTCCTACCTGACTTGCCCCCTTGTTAGCCGCTTCCATAATGCCCGGTCCTCCGCCAGTCATGATCGCAAATCCCAATTTAGAAAGTTCCCTGGCCAGCTTTTCAGTAGTTTGATAGTAAGAATGTTCTGAATCAAAACGTGCTGAGCCGAAAATGGTAATACAGGGCCCAATGAAGTGGAGATTTCTAAATCCTTTGATGTATTGAAAAAGTACTTCAATCGAAAAAATTAGCTCTTTCCATCGAGCACGGGGTCCTTTTAAAAAATCAAATTCATTTGTCCATTTCATAGTAAACCAATTGTATTCATTAGAAACGAATTTACATGTTTAATTAGTAGGGGCAAACCTTTTATATTTTTTCCTGACCAAATTCAGGTTCTCCCTTTATTAGCCCTAAAATCTGGATCAACTACCTTTATTAGCCCCCAAACTGCCATAAAAGGATATGATTTGAGTCTAGAATCACTATCTTTTGGTAGTTAAATTGCCATTACCCCTTACCTACTCATGAAAAAAAACTTGTTGGTCATTTTATTGACTATCACCAACCTATCCATGGTTGTTAGCCAAGGAAATCCCCTTTCTGGGAAATTAATCGATCAACAAAGTCGCCAAAAAATCGAATTTGCGAATATCAGCTTGTGGAAAAAAGATTCAACTGTTTGGAAAGGAACCTTAAGTGATACCCTAGGAAAATTTGTTTTTCCTGAAGTCCCCATGAATATCGCTTACATAAAATTTCAAGCCTTGTCGTATAAAACGAAGGCTATTCCTTTAGCTGAGTTCAAACAATTTAGCAGCAATGAAATTTATTTAGTCCCTGACAACCAAACTCTTAGTGAAGTAATAGTTACAGGAGAAAAAGCGGTAGTAGCTTTGCAAATGGATAAGCAAACTTTCCAGACCAAGCAATTTCAAAATGCAGCCAATGGTACCGGGATGGATTTAATGCAACGCTTACCTGCTATAACCGTCAATACCGAAGGAGAAATCGCATTAAGAGGAAGTACTGGATTTGTTCTATTAGTTGACGGCAAACCTTCTACCAGAACTCCTGCCGATATTTTAGCCCAATTACCTGCCAATATCATTGAAAGCATCGAGCTCATTACTAGCCCTTCTGCCAAATACGATGCGGATGGTAAAGCTGGAATGATCAATATCATCACGAAAAAGAATACGAGGATTGGTACAGCTTGGTCTGGAAATATCATGAATGGAGGGACTTTACCTTTACGATTTGGAAGCGATGTTCAATGGACATTTACCGACAAAAAATGGAGTGTTTTTGCTGCGGCAGATTACCGTAGATATGACATCGATGGGTTTCGAGTGGGAGAAATTCGAACTAAATTTCAAGATACCCTAACCTACATGCCCTCGCAAGGTGTTCGAAATTACATGGATTTTCAATACTCTCTGCGCGCTGGAGGGACCTTTCAAGCCAGTTCGGTGGATCAGTGGAATTGGTCAGCCTATATGGGTGAAAAACAAACAGACCGAACCGCCAACTTACATTACCAGGATTTTATCCGTACTCAACCTGGAAGTGACTTATTTTCTACATTCAATTCTTCTCAAGGTCCCTACAAGCAATTTTTTAACCAAAACTTGTTTGTTCGTTCTGGTAAATTTCAAACATACAACATCGACTATTCCCATACCTATGCCAATCAGGCTAAGCTGAGTCTCTTAGCTCTGTATGAATTCTCTAAATTGGGGGGACCTTTGAACAATTACGATACCTATGAAGGTAGTAATAAACTATTACTTTGGGAAAGATCTACAGAGACTAGTCCGTTGAATGCCTGGAGATTTCAACTGGACTATAGTCTTCCACTTCGTTCCAATAAAAAACTTGAGTTTGGCTATCATATGAGGTATGTCAACCACCAAGGTGATTTCCTGTTTGAGCGATATACAGCCGGCACTAGCACTTGGGTTTCCGATCCGAATTACACGGACAAGATGGAATTAATCCAAAGTATCCATGCCCCTTATGTGCAATTAAACGGTACGAAAAAGCAATTTTCATACGCATTAGGATTACGTTCTGAATGGATGGACCGGACGCTAACACATGCGGGAGAACCCGGAAAAACCTATGCGCTTAATCAAGTTTACCTATTCCCTTCCTTGCAAGGAATTTGGAAATTAGATGGAGAAAAGACCTTACGTATTGGTTACAGCCGAAGAATTGAACGGCCAACCAGTAAGTTAATGTCGCCATTTAAAAACCACCGACATGCCGAAACCATAGAAACAGGTGACCCCAATTTATTACCAGAAATAGCCAATGTTCTAGAAGTTGGCCTAAGTAAAGGATTTGGAAATATTTCATTTACAGCTACCGTCTATGTTAACTTCTTACAGGATAAAGTCTTCCGGGTGAACGAAATTTATAGTAGGACCATTTTAGGGCGGACCTATACCAATGCCGGAAATTCACAATCGACAGGTGTTGAATTTTTGACGGAAATCAGACCAAATAAAATTTGGAAAATCTACCTTTCAGGAAATCTCTATCAATTTGATGTACAGGGAAATTTTAGAGGAATAGAAACCCAGCAAAGTAGTTTCAATTATAATATCAATGGAAACACCAGTCTAGATATAAGTCCAAAACTTCGTTTCGTTTGGGATTTTACTTATTTATCTAAATCCATAACTACCCAAGGTTTTGACTCTGATTTACTACTTTCCAATGTCAGTTTGAAATATAGCCTCTGGGGAAATAAGGCGAACTTAAATCTACAATGTCTGAATGTGTTCAATTCTAATATTCAAACCATTGTCACTCAAACACCCAACTTTTACAGTAGTACAGATTACCGTAAATGGGACCGAGTCATACAGCTAAGTTTGGGTTTCCGGATCAATGATCGAGGTCAAAAAACGAAATCCACCAAAACAGAATACGGAGAAAAAGATTTCTAAAAAAAGAGCCCCGAGATTCGGGGCTCTTCACATTATAAGGCTTTTAAGTATTGAATACTTATTGGCACATTGACCAATTCATTGTCGCTTTCGTCTTCAATGAAACAATGTTCAACTCCCGCTTTTTTGCCTAATTGAATAATTTTTTTCCAGTTACCTTGTCCCATTCCTACAGGAACATCATTGATAGCAGGCGTATGCCCTGTTAAATCCCCCACAACCCCTTTACGCAAATCTTTTACGTGCATCAATTTCCAGCGGCCAGGATATTTCTTCAATAATTTGACCGGCATTTTTTCTCCACCACCGTGTAAAGTCCATAATACATCCATTTCAAAAGACACATAGGCAGGATCCGTCTTTTGAATGATGTAATCCAATAAAGTTCCTTTCTCAAAGGGATGAAACTCATATCCATGGTCATGGTAGCAAAGGGTCAATCCATTTTCTTTCAAAACCTTCCCCGCTTTATTGAATACATTCACCGCTTTTTGAGCATCTTCTAAGGTAAAATCATTCCCTTTATGAGGAATCCAAGCACACATAACAAATTTAGCTCCTAAGATTTTAGCCTTTTGAACTACGGCCATGGGATCTTTCTCTAATTCACCAAAATCAGCTCCAGTAGAAGGAATGGAAATACCCCTAGTGTCGCATTGTTGCTTAAATTCCTGTAATGTCATCCCCTTGGCGCCTCCTCCCTCTAATTCAGTAAAGCCCATGCCTTTAATGATATCCAAGGTTTTAAGTGGGTCTTGAGGAAATTGCTTTCTAAATGTGTAAGCCTGTACTCCCAAGGGATAGGTATATACTTTCTGGGCATATGCTCCCAAACTAAGGCAAAGCCCCAAAAGGGCAATCATCAATCGATTTGTTTTCATGTGTATTTTGTTTTATAAGTTCTTTTTCTTCAATTCATCCACAGCATGATTAGCCGCACGGGCCGCTAATGCCATGAACGTTAAGGTGGGATTTTGCGTCCCTGTAGATGTCATACAAGCTCCATCCGTGACAAACACATTTTTACAAGCATGCAATTGATTCCATTCATTCAATAAAGAATGGGAAGGATTCTTACCCATGCGTACGCCTCCCATTTCATGAATATCGGCCCCTGGTGCCGACTTAGAATCGGCTGTTCTAATCTGTTGGAAACCCGCCTTTTCAAACATTTCTTGCATTTGTTCTCTAAAATCCTTGACCATTTTAACATCATTTTCAGTCCAGTCACAGGAGAATATGATCTGCGGTATCCCGTATTTATCTTTCAAGTCAGAATGCAGACGTATATGGTTTTGCTCGGTAGGAACCGTTTCCCCCATCATCCAAGCAGATATATTCCAATTACCTAATTGTCGATTCAATAAGTTATCTCGTAAAGTATCCCCAATCCCCGTTTGCTTGGAATATTCTCCTCTACCTCCACCAACACCTACGGCATAGCCCCGCAAGAAATCCGTTTCCTGACGTAGTACATTTCTGAATCTAGGGATATAGGCATTACTTGGATTTCCTCCTGCCGTCTTTTTGTCTTTAAATCCATCAAAACTGGCATTGGCCGTCCCACGATAATTATGCCATGCAATGAATTTCCCCAATAGACCGGAGTCATTACCTAAGCCCGCTGGAAACCGACTCGATGTGGAATTCAATAGAATCGCAGTGGTATTGATGGTAGACCCATTGACAAAAATCACCTTGGCATAAAAGGGTATCATTTCATGGCTATTGGCATCAATCACATTGACCCCAATGGCTCTGTTCTTTTTCTCATCGTAGATGATGGAGTGCACCACCGAATGTGGCCGCAATGTTAGATTTCCTGTCTTAGCTGCCCAAGGCAAGGTAGAGGCATTACTACTAAAATATCCTCCATAATTACATCCTCTGTTACATTGGCGTTGACTTAAACAACGGCCACGGCCCTGCTGAAAATGGATTTCTTGGGGATCTGTTAAGTGAGCACATCGACCGGAAATCACCCATCGGTTGCCATATACTTTAGTTAAAGTTTCCTTAAAATGTTGTTCTAAACAGTTTAATTCGAAACCAGGCTGCACTAAGCTATTAGGTAGCTCTGCCAAATTATCGTTAAAGCCCGCTATTCCAGCAAACTTCTCTACATGCTCATACCAAGGTTCGATGTCTTTATATCGAATTGGCCAATCCGTTGCAAAACCATCACGAATAGGTCCTTCAAAATCATAATCAGACCAGCGTTGGGTTTGCCTAGCCCACAATAAAGACTTTCCTCCGACGTGATATCCCCTTGTCCAGCGAAATGGTTTTTCATAAACCACCGGCTGTTCATCATCTGGCAATGCCCAATGTTTCGTTTCTTCCCGCATAAAACCACTAGCAGAAAAACCTTGCTTGTCAGCCAAGCTTACGGTTCCACGATGTTCAAATTCCCAAGGAGCTTTAGAGGCTGTAGGATAATCTTCGACATGCTTCACCTGCCTGCCCCGTTCCAAAACCAAGGTTTTTAAACCTCGATCGCAAAACTCCTTAGCAGCCCAGCCCCCACTAGCGCCTGATCCTATGACAATGACATCATAGGTATTTTTCTTGGCAATATTTAGATTCAAATTAGCCATAAATTATACATTTTCACACCCGTGGTAAAAGCCTGGTGCCATGACATAATGGTAATGCTCCGTCAATACATATTCAGAGGTCGTATACCCTCGAATCGTTTCAGCCCTTAACGTTGTGTAAGCCCAGAGATGCTCAGCCGACTTCTCTAAATCCAACAAAAGTCCTTCTCGCTGAGCGGCGCTACAAGCCCCAAATGACAGGTGGTGGTTTAAATCTGCCTGAAGAGACAATGATTGGATAGCCGTCTTAATTTTATGTTGATCCCCTTCCGTATAACAATCACTAAAAAGCTTATCGAGAAAGCGTTCCACGCCCACTCCATTGGCTCCTTTGGAAGTTCCTTCGGGAATGAAGGTTCCTGCAATAAGACGAAGCATTTCCTTTTCTTCAATCTTAAATACTTGCGTCGTAATTATACGTTCTTGACTCCAGCCTTGTGCCCAGCTGGGTAAGATAACCATAGCACCTGCCGAAAGGGCTATTGACTGCAAAAGCTTTCTTCTTTTCATAGGGGAATATTGCTTATGTAATTTGGATGAAAAAACAGGATTCACTACCATTCACTACCCTGATGTTTCATTCAGATTATGTAAATTATACTGATAACAGCCTATTTCAGTTGACTTATCTGCTCTCTGTAATATTGTACTGATCGAATGACCGAAGAAAGATTACTTGGTTTTTCTTGGGTATCCCGCTCAATGTTAATATTTCCTTGAAACCCTTGTCGCTTTAACTCTGCAAAAACCTCGGGGAAATTCACTACTCCTGTTCCAATAGGTACATCCCTGAGTTTGGGATTATTGTATTCAGCAATATCTTTTAGATGAATGGCTATAATGCGCCCTTGTAATTTTTTCAGAGCATCCACTGGATTTATGCCACTTTTAGGATAATGACCTAAATCTGGACATGCATAAAAATTTGGATGGTTTTTCATGGCAATTAGTAAAGAATCGGGAGTCCAATAAACACTGGTTCCTTTCCAATGATTATGAATAGCCACTTTTATCTTATAAATACCAGCCAAACTATCTACCCCATCCCATAAATGAACAGGAGGCTCTGCCGTTACATAATTAACTTGTAATTCTTTCGCTATATCAAACTCCTTCTTCCAACGATCGATGGTTTTACCTCCCACCAAATAAATGGATTCCATCTTGAGCCCCTTTTCTTGGATCATTTGTTTTAGTTGTCGAACTCCTGTCTTGGACAAGTTCATCACAGCTGAATCCTTCAAGGCAGCACCCGCCTTTCCAAAGGTATAGCCTTCGATGAAATGCAATCCAGCACTATCCGCTTTAGCTAATTGATCTGGAAATGAAAATCCATTAAACGTATAAAGAGCCACTCCAAGCTTCCAATCTTTGGGAGCCTTCTTTTCCATATTTGATTTTTTATTCACATATTTATCTGGCTGTTTGGCCAAATTGTCTTGAGAAAGACTTAGACACAAGCCTAATAAGCAATAAGCGTATATTTTTTTCATAAGAATTGGTTATTAAAAGAAGCAAAAAGAGACCCCAAGCAACAGGAGGCAAATCAAATTAAATGAAAAAAATCAGTATTTTATCTATACAAAACTGTAAAATAACAAGTTATACAATCAAGAGATATTCCATTAAATAAAAACTCACGGCTAGCATTGAAACAAATCTTATGAAAAAATCACTTATTCTACTCCTGATTAGCTTTTATAGCTGGGGACAAGCAAAACAAAAACCCAACATCATTTTTATTATTTCGGATGATCATACTTCACAAGCCATCAGTGCATATGGAAGTAAATTGGCTAAGACCCCCAGCATTGATCGCATTGCCAGAGAAGGTGCTATCCTGTATAATAATGTCGTAACCAATTCCATCTGTGGGCCAAGTAGGGCCACCTTATTAACAGGAAAATTTAGTCATAAAAATGGCTACAAATTCAACGAAAAGAAATTTGATATAGAACAAGCTGTTTTCCCAGAAGAATTACAAAAAAATGGCTATCAGACTGCCTGGGTAGGGAAAATGCATTTAGGAAGCTTACCTCATGGATTTGATTATTTGAACATACTTCCAGGGCATGGTAGTTATTATAATTCCGATTTTGTAGATAGCCAGAATAAGACCACACGCCGAGAAGGGTATGTCACCAATGTCATTACTCAACTTTCTAAAGAATGGTTAGATCAGCGCAATCCCAATAAACCCTTTTTCATGGTGGTTGGACATAAAGCTACCCACCGCTCTTGGTTACCCGACATTCCTGATTTAGGTGCTTATGATGATGTGACTTTCCCTATACCAGATACTTTTTATGATAATTATGCAGGTAGATTGGCGGCAGCAGATCAAGACATGACGATTGATAAAACCATGATTCTAAGTCAAGATTTAAAAATTCACGGTAAATATGACGGAAATGGAGATGGAGGAAGTTTCAATCGCTTTACTCCTCAGCAAAGACTTCCGTTTTATGCATACTATGAAAATAAAATCAGTAAAGAGTTTGAAGAGAAAAAACTCAGTGGAAAAGCCCTAGCCGAATGGAAATATCAGCGCTACATGAAAGACTATCTTTCTACAGCAAACTCCCTAGACAGAAACATTGGTGAATTGTTGGATTATCTAGATAAATCAGGATTAGCCAAGAATACCGTAGTGGTTTATACTTCAGACCAAGGCTTCTATTTGGGAGAGCATGGTTGGTTTGATAAACGATTCATTTATGAAGAATCCTTAAAGACACCTTTTGTAATTCGATATCCTGGTACTATCAAACCAGGTACTAAAATAAGTCAAGTAGTGTCCAATGTCGATTGGGCTCCTACACTGCTGGATATTGCTCAAACGAAAGTCCCTGCTGAAATTCAAGGCAAATCATTTCTACCTGTTTTAAAAGGACAAGGCAAAAACTGGAAGAATGAATCTTATTACCACTACTATGAATACCCACAACCACATCATGTCTATCCGCACTTTGGATTAAGAACGGCACAATATACCTTAGTCCGTTTTTATGGCCCCAAAGATTTCTGGGAATTATATGATATCAAAAAAGACCCTAAAAATTTGCACAACATCTACAATAAAAAAGAAAATGCGCAAATTATCGCCGATTTGAAAAAACAACTAGTACAAAAGATGATTCAATATGACGACAAAGACGCTTTAGAAATATATCAAAAAGGACAATAATCGGACCTTGATAACATAAAAAAGCCTATCGCTAATAACGATAGGCTTTTTGCATTCCTGTGTTCTATAATTGTTACTGTCTTTAATCTTAACATTACGTTCATATACTCCTAAAAATGAATCATATAAACACTCTCTGCTCTAAAATATTTCGAATCATAGATTCTGCTTTTTAAAACAGGAGCCTAAAAGTAGGAGAAATCTTATAAAAATTTCAACTAAAACTCAATTATTAGTATAATTTAATAATTCTATACAAATTAATTCCACCCGTCTCTTGAATTAATCTGAAGAAACAATGGAATTAATGGTTAGGTCTCTTTCTATTTTTTTAAAATTTTGCCCCTTAAGGGTGGTTACTTTAGAAAAATAACACCTATTTTTTAAAAAAATGATTTTTTCTTTTTTAAAAACCGCTAATAAATTAGGTACAGATTTTGAATTTTAGGACAAAGGATTAAGATAAACAAATCAAGCTCTAACGAAGCTTATCTAACTTAAATGCATTAAAAAAACAATACCGTTCTAAATTTATAACCACGTTTACAGCTAGCATTTTTTTTGCATGATATTCATCATTTCGATTAACAATTTATCGCTTAATCGGTTCATTGAAATAGGTCTTTATGAAGGAATCCAAAAAAAGCAAACAAAATTTCTAGTTTAGTAAAGTACCCGCATCAATGTTCCTAACCTTACCCTTTTTATCCCTTCTATTTTCCATTATCATTGCATATTTCAATATAAAGAAGAATAGAGGCATCATTTTCTTGTCCATTTTTTACTTTTTAATCGGAGTAATTAGCTTAAAGTACTATTTATTCACTTATGATAGTCAATTACCTTGGCTATTAGCCATTCTTTACGGGCATTTTTCACCCTTGTTTTTCCTGATTGGACCAGCAGCATATATATATGTCCGTAACACCGTAACGGATCAAGAAGGGCTTACCCGAAAAGATATTTGGCACCTCATTCCAAGCTTATACATGTTGGTGGGTTTGATTCCTTATTTTCTAAAACCATACCATGAAAAACTGGCCTTAGTTACCAAAATACTTAACCAGCCTGGTGAGCTCTACACCAACCAAATCCATGTATTTACACCCAGCCTAGTCCATGATTTTGTCCGAAATTTTTTATACGTGTATTATGCCTGGATGATGATCTTGTTGTTAATCAAATCAAATGGCACGCACGAAACTGATTCTTCTGATTCTTATGAGATGCAAAGGCGTATTACGTTCCAATGGCTCATCATTTTTGTTGCCTTCAATGCGTTTATAGCCAGCATTCTGCTTTCATCAAATTTTGTTGTTTTATTTAGCCCTGATCACGACTTCAGTAATTTGAATGAATATTTGCCCTATTACCGGATATTAATCATGTTTGCGTTTGTCATGCCTTTGCTGATCTTACTCTTCCCAAGGGTCTTGTATGGTATTCCTCAGTTAACGGTAGAAGAACTTGAACTCATTCAATCCAAAAAGAAAAAATCTAACTTTGAGAAAACAGAATTGGAAGTAGATGATTCTTTCTATGAACTATCTCAAATCATTTTAAATTATATTGAAATAGACAAACCTTACTTGAACCCTCGATTTTCCATTCGCGATATCGTAGTGACATTGAATATTCCTCAGCATCATGTTTCCTTTTGTTTCAATAAGGTTCTTAATACCCCGTTCCCAACTATCAAGAATAAATACCGCATTGAGTACGTGAAAGAACTTATCGTAAAAGATAAAGAAAAACGCTATTCCTTAGAAGGATTAATGAAAGAGGCGGGGTTTACCTCCAAAAACAGCTTTTTTCAAGCATTTAAAGAAATCGAAGGTTGTACTCCAAAGGTGTGGTCAGAGCAACAAAAAGTGGCCTAATTCCATCAATATCTTTCCTCTAAAAAGCCAAGAACTCACGCTTTTTAATAACTTAGGTTTTTCAAATCGATACCTTAACATGAAAAACCTTTTTTTTGTAGCCGTCTTGGCTATGCAGCTTTTCTCCGTGGATGCTCAAAACTGGAAACCCGCAGGAAACAAAATCAAAAGTCCTTGGGCAGAAAAAGTAGACCCCAACAATACCCTACCTGAATACCCAAGACCACAAATGGTCCGGGATCAATGGCAAAACTTAAATGGACTATGGGATTATGCCATTATAGATAAGGGCAGTAATATACCGAGTCAATTTGACGGCAAAATTCTTGTGCCTTTTGCGGTAGAATCCAGCTTATCTGGAGTTCAAAAAACAGTTGGTGATCAAAAAGAATTGTGGTACCACCGCACTTTTACGGTTCCTTCTACCTGGAAAAGTAAAAATGTCATCCTACATTTTGGCGCCGTAGACTGGAAAGCCGATGTTTGGGTCAATGATATTAAAGTAGGTAGCCACCAAGGAGGATATACTCCTTTTAGTTTTGATATAACGGCCTTTTTACAAAAAGATAAAGCACAAAAAGTGGTGGTTAAAGTCTGGGACCCAAGCGATCTAGGCTTTCAACCACGTGGTAAGCAAGTGAATAACCCAAGAAGCATTTGGTATACTCCTGTAACCGGAATTTGGCAAACAGTTTGGCTAGAACCCGTAGAATCTACCTTCATTAGCCAACTAAAAACCGTCCCTAACATCGATGGAGGAAATATCAGCGTTCAATCCAAGACTGAAGGCACTATTCCTTCCGATATCATTGAAGTGAAAGTTTTGGATAATGGAAACGTGATTTCTTCTGGCAAAGCTGCCATAGGTCAGGATGTTTTAGTAGCCATCCCTAATGCCAAATTATGGAGTCCCGAATCCCCTTTCTTATATGACTTAGAAATTTCCATTCTTCGCAATGGCCTTCCCAAAGATAAATTGAAAAGCTATGTCGGAATGCGTAAAATTTCCACCAAAATAGATGCCAATGGCATACATCGACTTCAATTAAACAATAAAAATGTGTTTCAATTGGGGCCTTTGGATCAGGGATGGTGGCCAGATGGCTTATATACGGCACCTACCGACGAAGCACTGCTGTTCGACATTAAAAAAACGAAGGATTTTGGCTATAACATGATCCGCAAACACGTAAAAGTAGAGCCTGCCAGATGGTATACCCACTGTGATCGAGAGGGTATTTTGGTTTGGCAAGATATGCCTAGTGGTGATAAAGACCCCAAATGGGTGACTAGAAACTATTTCAACGATAAAGAATTGATCCGCTCAAAAGTTTCGGAAGAAAACTTCATGAAAGAATGGAAAGAAATCATGGATTTAACCTTCTCTAATCCAAGCGTGGTGGTATGGGTGCCTTTCAATGAAGCTTGGGGCCAATTTAAAACCCCAGAAGTGGTGGAATGGACAAAAAACTATGATCCCTCCCGCTTGGTCAATCCTGCCAGTGGAGGTAATCACTATGATGTAGGCGACATGTTGGATATGCACAATTATCCAGATCCTAAGATGGGACTATTTGATTCTAAACGGGTGAATGTATTGGGTGAATATGGAGGCATCGGTTTAGCCTTAGACCAACACCTGTGGGAAGCGAATCGAAATTGGGGATATGTACAATATAAGACAAGTGAAGAAGCGACTAAGGCTTATGTGGACTTAGCTGAAAAATTGAAAAAGCTTATCCCATTTGGTTATTCGGCGGCAGTATATACCCAAACCACCGATGTAGAAATTGAAGTAAATGGGTTGATGACCTATGACCGAAAGGTGATTAAGCTGTTGGAAGATAAAATCCGACAAGCCAATATCCAGATTCGGGAAACATTGAAATAAGACCTACCTGATAAGAGCCCATGTATGAATTACATGGGCTCTTTCAACACCATATTACCATGAAACTAAATCAAAAATGGATTGTCAGTTTTGCCCTATTGCTTGGCTTTAGTTACCTCATGCAATGGCAGGGATCCGTGCTAAAAAACAGCTTTACTCCCTTGGGAATCGTACATCTGGAATTTGCCCAAACAGATGACTTATTTCAAAAAATCGTGGCTAGCTGGGATATCCAAACGCTTCGCTGGAATATAGCTATCGACTTTTTATATATCCCCATTTACACCTATTTCTTCCAACTCACCCTTTCCATTTTCGCTCATAGACACCGTAGTAAACTGGTTCAGCAAATAGGCCTATTACTGAAAAATGCTACCCTATTGGCTTTCTTTTGTGACATGGCAGAAAATACCGGAATGATCATTTCTCTGGCAGGCATGCATTCCTCCATCATTTATATCCTGACAAGTTGGTTAGCAGGCCTAAAATTTGCCATCATTGGCTTCAACCTCATCTATATTTTAATGTCTATTCCTGCCTTATTTTTCCGAACCAAACAGCATTAATATAGACTAGACTTCCGCTATTCCCGCCTCTTTTTTCATGGCAGCGGCCGTTTTATGCTGGCCTGTATGGCTCCAGCCCGGAGGCATAAAAATATACAATAGCTTGTTGCTAAAGCCTGGAGCGTGGTAAACATCCTTGGCTAAAGCTATAATCTCCCCAAAATAAGCATCTAAAAAATGATTCGGCTTCATCTCACGAGTAATTCCATACTCCACCTTCACATCATCTAATTCTGGTTGATACGTGTTAAACACGCGATCCCAGATATTCAATAAATTACAAAAATTGGTATCCATATACTGCACATTTCGCGCATGATGTACCCGATGGTGTGCTGGACTCAGCATAAAATTCCCCAATTTTCCCATGCGGGCATCTTTGACTAAATGATCACCTATATGTATAAATGCACCCCAAGTGCCATCAATAAACATGATAGCAAAAAGCATGGCTGGAGGAAGTCCTGCCAAAATACAAATGCTAGCACGAATGATATCTGCATAAGGGCCCTCCAAGAAAAAGTGGGCATAGGAAACTGCTAAATTCATGTTTTCAGGAGCATGGTGTGTGGAATGTAAACACCAAAACAATCGAACTTTATGAGCTAAATAATGGTAAATAAAATGGGCAAACTCCCAGACGATGTAACCATAAATAAACCAGTACCACGTAAACGAAACATGAAAGGGTGCCTTGGGTTCAAAAAATCCAATGCATATCACTGTCATTCCTAGCGATAAATACTTACCAATAAAGGCATTCAGCACATAACTAAAAAAGGGGATTTTATAGTGACTCAGACCAAAGCTTTTGAAAAGTAGACCTCGGGTTAGTTCTAGCACCAAGGTGATGGGGAATAAAGGTCTAACCAAAACTCTGATCCCATCATAAGTTAAAAAATCGGCAAAAGCTTTGTTCTGAAGAAACTCCATCAGATCATCAAATCCAAAAAATCCAACGATCCAATCTCCTATGGCTTGTAAAAATTCCATTGTTCTTAATTATTAAATAGGTTGATTCACCCCATTGGGTGAATTGATGGCTTAATTCTGTATTAAATGGCTTCTTGATCTACATAACACTCTACGTTGGGGTGCATCCACAAAAAAGTAGCTGGACAGTTCGTCGTGATTTTCTTCTCCATGATGGTTTTATACGCCTCCTGTTTCCCTTTTCCTGTAATCAGAAATATGATTTTTTTAGCCTGTAAAATTCCTTCCATACCTACACATAAGCCAAAAGCTGGCTCGGCTCCTTGGGATAAAGTTGGATCATGTTGTATGGTCGATTCTGCCAAAATAGCCTTGTGAAAAGGAGCCTGCAAATAGTCGCCTGGTTCATTGAAAGCAATATGCCCATTTTTACCCAATCCCAAAATACAGATATCCATGGGGCCCTCTTGCTCAATATATTGTTGCACTCGATTACATTCCGACTGATAATCTTTCAAATTGGGATCAAAACTGAAATAGCGATCTTCTGATATATCCAATGGTCCCAATAAGTGTTTCTTCAAATAACTTTCACAGGAATCAGGATGCTCAGATGGAATGATTCCCCATTCATCCATTTTAATGGTGCGCATGGCTGAAAACAAGGATGGATGAGCGACATGGGCCTGGTGCATGTGAGCATACATGCCTGTAGGGGATCCTCCAGTGGCTGCACAAAATAGTAAATCGGATTTTTCTTTGACTGATTGAATGATACTCGCACTCGCTTTTTCACTCAAATCAGCATAATTCTTCACATAATTAATTTTCATTCTGAATATAGTCTTCTGGTTTATTTCAATTGGGAAGTATCTACTCGGCTTGGGGTATCTTTACCAGAAATGATGCTTTGTGCACTTAAAGCAATGGACTTAATAATGGCCGTCATATTTTCCAAATCCAAGGTCTCGACTTGGTCACTGGGCTTGTGGTAATTAGGCTCATTGTCCATTTTGGAAGTAGAAATGGTATGTGCTGGCACACCTAATCTAGCCAACGTGGCATTATCTGAACGATAGAACAAGTTTTGATCTGTATATGGATCTGGATGGAAGGTAAAACCCGTTCCTTCTAGATTTTTCTGCAAAATAGCTCCCATATCAGTTTTTTCAAATCCAGTAATATATGCGCTATTCTTGCCCCACTTACTTTCTGTACCTATCATCTCTAAATTGACCATCGCTTTCACCGCAGCTGGGTCAAACTGTTCTGAAAAATACGTGGCCCCAAAGCCTCCGCTTTCCTCTGCCGTGAAAGCAGCAAAGATCAATGTCCGCTCATTTTTATTCCATTTCTTAAAATACTTGGCCAACATCATCATACCCGTGGTTCCAGCAGCGTCGTCATTTGCCCCATTGTAAATAGAATCTCCTTTCACCGCTCGGTTGGGCATCACCCCCAAGTGATCATAATGACCAGAGAAAATGACATACTCATTCGCCAATGACCTACCTGGAATTATACCCACCACATTACTCAGTGGCATGGGCGTGATGTCATTCTCCACTTCAATTTTAAAACGTGTAGCGGCCTTATTGGATAAAATAAAAGCCACATTCACTTGATTCTCTCGTAACAAATTGCGGTTACTCAAACGAGCAAACAAAGCCGCAAAATCCTCATCCACCCAAACCACCGTAGGTGTTTTACCCGATATAAAACGATAGGCCGATTGAAAGAAATTTTCCCCTTTCGCTATCGTCGCTTGAGAATAAGCTGAATTTTCTTGGATGATGGTTTTCGTTTCCTTGCCAATGAGCACGACTTTTTTGCTATCAATAACCTCCCCGTTTAAACTTGCCTGAATGGACTTAAGCGTAGGCTTATATACCTGAAAAGTCTGTAAATAACTCGTTGAATTCCCCCACTTTTTTAATTTGGCATTAGCAAATTCATCCGAAATAAATTGCGCAGCCTTCTCTATTCCCGGAGTAAAAGGTTTCCTACCAGCCAATTCGTCTGAAGCTAAATATCGTTCGATACGCTCCACTTCTTTGATGTTGATGATTTTATCAATCGACTGACCTATGGCTGAAATAGAACATAGTAGGCCGACAAACACTAAATGAATTTTTCTCATGTTGATTGATGATTTATGCTAAGCTTGATAATTTATCTAGGTTTAAAAGTATTAAATTAATATCAATGATTCTTTCATGACTAGCAATTTTGCAGTAAATGAGTTTTCTTTGTCAAACTCTACTCTCTACAAAAGATGCTCAAATTCTTATTTTGCTTATTGATTAGTCCATTGGCTTGGGCTCAAGTATCCTTATTTAATACCAAAGGCCAACAACCTGATATTTGCCTAGATAAATCAGGTAAAATAGAGCTGGTATTTGGCCAAAAAAATAAGCTCTTTTATTCCTTTTCCTTGGATCAGGGAAAGCATTTCTCTGAACCTAGCCTTGTTGACTCCTTGGTTGGATTACATTTGGGAGCATCTCGAGGACCCAGAATTGCTAGCTCCAATAAACTAACCATCATTACCGCTGTTGATAAATCTGGAAATATCTATGCATTTAGAAAATCGGGAAATAATGTATGGGTAAAAAATCGAGTAAATGATATTCCAGAAATTGCCAAAGAAGGATTTAACGCCATTGCGGCCAACGAAAAACATCAATTCACGGTCATTTGGTTGGATTTAAGAAACAATCAAAAAAATAAATTAATGTCGAGCACCTCGGTCGATGGAGGCAAAACTTGGCAAAAAAATCAATTGGTGTATGCATCACCAGAATCTAGTATCTGTGAATGCTGCCAACCTAATATCATGATGAAAGATGGTCATATCGCTATCATGTTTCGAAATTGGCTTCAAGGAGCTAGAGATATGTATGTGATTCAATCCCAAGATGGCGGAAAATCATTTGGTCAAGCTCAGAAATTAGGAATGGGCACTTGGGTTTTAAATGCTTGTCCTATGGATGGTGGAAGTCTAGATATAGCACCCAATGGAGAAATTGTTAGCGTTTGGCGCAGGGCTGAGAACCTCTATACCTCCGGAATACAGGGAGAAGAAAAGCTGGTAGGGCCAGGGAAAAACGCCTCCACCGTCATGTTGTCTTCAGGCCAGTGGATTACATGGAGTCATATGGGTCAAATTTTCCTGAAATCAAATAAAACAGATGATCCAAAATCCTTGGGTAATGGTAAATTTCCGATCATGAAAGCCATCAATGCTCAACAAGCCTACATCGTTTGGGAAAACCAAGGTCAGATTTTTGGCCAAGTTCTATAATTTCATGTTAAGCTTGTAATGATTTCAATGGGGTTACTAAGTACTTTGTGAATAGGACAGAGGTTGGCTATGCCCAAAAGTCTTTCTCTTTGGGCCTCATCCAAATTTCCTATCAAGTGTATTTCCCGACGAATCGTGGTTTTACTGAGTTCCTTATCCCAAACAAAATCCAATTCCAAATGTACTCCTTGCAGGTCCCAACCCTTACGATTGGCATACATACGTAAAGTGGCAGTGGTACAAGCTGCTAAAGCCGCTCTCAAAAGCTCATCAGGGGAAAATCCCGTATTGCCTCCTCCTAGCTCTTGAGGTTCATCCGCTACTAATTGATTCCCAGAATCACTTTGAATGTCTACTTGATAAAGTGCATGACCTACATGCGATGTAATTTTTCCCATAGTGACTTATTTTTTAAAACTTGGATAAGGAACAAATTCATTTTCCTCTCCAGCTATTTTATCGAAACGCTGATTTATCCAATCGTCTTTCGCTTTTTCAATCAAGGCCTTATCACTCGAAACAAAATTCCAATTGATAAAGCGCTCCTCAGGAAATGGTTCTCCTCCAAAAATATATATGATGCTATTGGCTTCCATCGTAAAAGTACATAAGCTATGGTCATGGGCAATCAACAATTGTTTGGGGCCAAAGTAATTCCCTTCTTCTTCAATGGCTCCTTGCAAAATATATATTCCAGATTCTCCAAAGAGCTGATCCCCCATAGAAAGCTCCGTTCTTTCCTGACTCCTGACTTCAATCATGTACAAAGGACTATACACTGGTACGGCAGATTCTCTACCAAATGCTTTTCCGGCAATCAAGGTAAATTGAGTGCCCCCCTCATTCCAGGTGGGTAATTCCTCTTGGCCAATATGTACAAACGAGGGCTCCATTTGTTCCAGTTCTTTGGGCAATGCTACCCAAATCTGCAAACCATGCAATACCTTATCGGAATGACGTAAATATTCAGGGGTCTTTTCTGAATGGACAATCCCTTTCCCGGCAGTCATCCAATTTACTTCCCCTGGTTTAATTTCTAAGGCAGAACCAAGTGTATCACGATGCATGATACTACCTTCAAACAAATATGTTAAGGTAGATAATCCAATATGTGGATGAGCCAGTACATCTAAATTCTCCCTTTCGCTTAATTTGGTGGGCCCCATGTGATCAATAAATGAAAAAGGTCCAACCATCCTTTTTTGGCGAAAAGGTAGCAACCTGCCTACCATAAAATTTCCAATATTGGCCGCCCGCTCTTCGATAATCAATTGAATATTTGACATGGATTGTGTGATTTATTGAAACGAATTTACGGGGTTTGGTATGGAATAATACTTAATCTACATGAATAAAAATCCAGCAAACAATAGAATCTCGAGACATAGAGATTTCATCAATACTTAATATGTTCCTTCTCTTTAGTTTAAAGCTGGGAGGCACTTTTGTGGAAAATTCCCTTATTTATATGCTTAAAAATAAATTTATCCAAGTTAATCTTTGTATTTTACTATTTTTCTGTAATTTGGTTTCTATAATTACACCAACTATAAAAACGAACACCTCCCTTCCCATCCTCCTATCTGGAGAATCTGGAAGTATCCAATCAACCTAACAATTATACTCTATGAAAAAAAATCAGACCATGAGACAACATGTCTCATACCTGAGAATGTGCATTCTCTATTTTACCCTGCTTTGTGGAGCTGTTCACTCCACTTGGGCGAGCGCCGCATCCCAAATTGACAAATCAGTCATAGGGAAAGTTACGGAAGAAAATGGGGCTCCTATACCAGGAGTTTCTGTTACTCAAAAAGGTAGTACTCGTGGAACTACCACAGACATCAATGGTAATTTCAAAATCAATGTTGACAATGAAAAATCCATTTTAGCATTCTCCTTTGTGGGCTACATTCCCCAAGAAATAGAAGTGGGGAATCAATCCAGTCTTACAGTTAAATTAAAAGTAGATACCAAATTATTGACGGAGGTGGTCGTGGTAGGTTATGGTAGTCAGAAAAAGGCCAACTTAACCGGAGCGGTGGACCAAGTCAGTAGTGAGGTATTTGATAACAGGCCTTTAACCAATTTAAATCAAGGTCTACAAGGCGTTATGCCCAATTTAAATATCAAGATGGGTGATGGTAAACCTAATCAAGCACCTAGTTTTAATATTCGGGGTACTACATCCATTGGTCAAGGAGGAAATGCCTTGGTCTTAATTGATAACGTGGAAGGAGATCCTAGCTTATTAAATCCCAATGATATCGCCACAATAACCTTATTGAAAGATGCCGCTTCGGCATCCATTTATGGAGCAAGGGGGGTATTTGGTGTGGTGTTAATCACGACAAAAAATCCAACCAAAGGAAAAACCTCCGTGACCTATTCCTCCAATTATTCTATAAAAAACCCAATTGCAGTTCCTGAGCTAGTTACGGATGGCTACACTTTTGCCTCGATGTTTGCCGAGTCATTTGTCAACTTTCAGGGAAGTTTTCCTCAGAATGTCAACAAAACCATGAAATTCTCTCAGGCTTATCTGAATGAATTCAAACGAAGAAAAGAAGTAGGAGGTCTACCAGATTACGAGATTGATCCAGTAACCGGGGAATATGTCTATTATGGCAGCACGGATTACTATGGTCATTTATATAAAAAGGTAACTACATCTAAAGAACATAATCTGAGTATCTCAGGAAGTAGTGATAAAGCGAGTTACTTATTAACTGGGCGCTATTTCGATCAGGATGGTTTATTCAGATACAATTCTGACGACTATCAAATGCTAAATTTCTCGGGAAAAGGAAGTGTTCAACTGTATCCGTGGTTAAAAGTGACCAACTTCACTCAATTCTCCAACATGAAATACCACAACCCACTAAATGTAGGTGAAGGTGGTGGTATTTGGAGAAATATTGCGGATGAAGGGCACCCAATGTCCCCAATGTTGAATCCAGATGGCACCATATCATTTTCTGCTGCTTATAGTATTGGTGATTTTTATTATGGTAAAAATGGAATTGATAATGATAAGCGAGTATTTAGAAATACAACTGGCTTTGCCGCTGATTTCTTCAAAAACAAATTACGCGTTAAAGGTGATGTCACCATTCAAACCACAGACAATAATGATAGAACCAAGGCTGTACCTGTGCCATATAGCGTAAAACCAGGGGTTATTTCGTATGTGGGAACGACCACTAATTTTATCAATGACGTATATAGGGAAACGAACTACATGACAACCAACCTGTATACGGAATATGAAAATACCTTTCATGAAGATCACTACTTAAAAGTGATGGCCGGATACAACTACGAAGAATCTAGATTCAAAAGATTATCCGCCCAAAGAAATGGATTAATTTTTGAGGGAGCCAATGACATTAACCTGGCATTAGGTCAATCCATCGTAACTAGTGGAGGATGGGAAGTTTGGAAAATCATGGGAGGTTTCTCTCGCTTAAACTACTCGTTCAAAGACCGATATTTATTGGAAGTTAATGCTCGATATGATGGCTCATCTAAATTTCCAAGTAATCAACGCTTTGCTTTCTTCCCTTCTTATTCGTTAGGATGGAGACTCTCTAAAGAAGCATTTTGGAATGTCCCAGAAAAACTAATTACCGACTTAAAGCTTCGCGCATCTTATGGATCCTTGGGTAATGGAAATATCAATTCCTACGCTTATTTGGAACAGTTTAATATTGCTCAATCTGGTTTAGTTTTGAACGGACAAAGACCACAGTTTACTACGAATCCTACGGTGATTCCAGAAGGTTTAACTTGGGAAACAGCAACCACAAAAAACATTGGAATTGACTTATCTATGTTAAATAACCGCTTGCATTTTAATGCAGACGCATATATTAGAACGACAACAGATATGTTTACCGTAGGTTTAACTTTACCTGCTGTATTTGGAGCAACGGCCCCGAAAGGAAACTATGCCGACTTAGAAACCAAAGGCTGGGAAATGTTACTATCCTATAATGACCAAGTCAATGTGGCCTCTAGTCCATTAAAATTCAATGTTCGCTTGACCCTATCTGATTATACTGCAGTCATAAAAAAATACAATAATCCTCAAAAATTATTGAGTGACTACTATGAAGGACAGGTGATGGGAGAAATTTGGGGCTATACCACAGCTGGATATTTTACTTCAGCAGATGATGTTGCCAAAAGTGCTAAACAAGATTTGTTCCGTAGCGCCAACAGTGGCCTTTGGTTCCCTGGAGACATTAAATTTGTTGATTCCAATGGGGATGGTAGAATTACTCCGGGTACTAGCCGTGTAAGTAATCCAGGAGACAGGTCCATCATTGGAAATTCTACGCCACGTTATACCTATGGTATTATGTTAGGTGCTGATTGGAAAGACTTCTTTTTCTCTGCATTTTTCCAAGGTATAGGACAGCAAAATTGGTATCCTAGTAGAGAGGCTAATTTATTCTGGGGACAATACAATAGACCTTATGGAGATATACCAAAAAGTCAACTAGGCAATATTTGGAAAGAAGATAATGTTAATGCCTACTTCCCAAGATATGTTTCTCGTATCGCTAGTAATGCGAATGGAACTTTATCCGCACCTCAAACTAAATACATGCAGGATGTGCGTTATATCCGATTGAAAAACATCCAAATTGGTTATAATTTACCGAGTCAGATCGCTTCCAAAATTGGTTCTTCTGCTGCTCGAGTATATGTTTCAGCCGAAAACATTTGGACAGCTTCCCCGCTATTTAAAATTACTCGTGATATAGATGTTGAAAATGCCGTAGCATCTGATCAAGTGTTCTCTCCAGGAGGAAACTCAGGCGATGGTTATAACTATCCATTGATGAAAAGTGTAACACTAGGTTTATCTATTACATTTTAATGAGCCGAGAATCAACTTACAAATGACATTCTCAGCAGGTAAAACAACCTTAAAATTTTAACAAAAGATCATGAAACTTAACTATATCTTCTGCCTACTTTTCACATCCAGTTTATTTTTTGGATGTAGTTTGGAAGAAATTCCAGAGGCAACGACCACCAAAGGCCCTATTTTCAGTAGTGAAAGTGGCCTTATACTATATACCAATTCATTCTATAATATGATGAATGGTAAAAACTTACATCGTGCCGATGCCATGTCGGACTACATCGCCAGAAAAGACACTCCACCCTTCATCACTCCAGGTAACTTTAGTGCGGAGGTGAGTTCAGGCTGGTCTTGGTCTGATTTGAGAAATATCAATTATTTCATCAAAAACTGTAACGACCCTAAGGTCCCTTTAGCCGTTAGAAATAACTACATTGGTATCGCTCGATTCTTTCGAGCTTGGTTTTATTATGAAAAAGTAAAACGGTTTGGAGACGTCCCATGGATCAATAAACCATTGGATGTGTCAGATACAGAGCTACTAAACAAAGGTAGGGACTCTCGCGTGATGGTCATGGACTCTGTCATTGCCGATTTAAATTTTGCTTGTGCCAATATCACAGCTAAAACAGAAGGAACCCGTAGTTTGGTAACAAAATACGCAGCATTTGCTTTCAAATCACGCGTTTGTCTATATGAAGGTACATTAAGAAAATACCAAACCACCCTTAATTTGGGCTCTAGCTCTGCCAACTTATTAACGCAAGCCGCTGCGGCAGCCAAAGTGGTGATGGATGAAGCCGGTTATAAATTATATGATGGGGCTGGTGTTGATAAATCATATCGTCAAGTTTTCATCAATCCTGCACCATTGGCCACTGAGGTGATACTTTCTGCTGTATGTGACCTAGCTTTGAACAACTTAAATGATGGTAACTGGTATTGGACATCTGGAACCTACGGAGATAAGGCCAACTTCATTCGATCATTCATCAATACCTATTTGAATATTGATGGAACTCCTTTTACGAATAATCCAGCGTATAAAACCATGTTATTTAAAGATGAAGTGAAAGGTAGAGATAAGCGTTTACAACAAACCATTCGCTCAGGTGATTACAAACGCTTAAACAATGGGGTTGTGGAAGCAGCTCCTCCATTATTCTCTTATACTTTCACAGGATATCAACCGATTAAGTGGGCATTGGATGACATGTATTATGATACCCGCGATTTGAATATAAACTCCGTATCCATCATCCGATATGCTGAAGTATTACTGAATTATGCCGAAGCAAAAGCAGAATTAGGTTCATTGACAGATGCTGATTGGGCTGCAAGCATAGGGCTTCTAAGAAAAAGAGCCGGCATTACGGGGGGAACAAGTACCTTGCCTAAGGTAATTGACACCTACCTTCAAACTACTTATTTCCCAGCTATTACTGACCCCGTTATTCTAGAAGTTCGAAGAGAAAGAGGTATCGAATTATGCTTAGAAGGTTTCCGTTTTGATGATATTGTTAGATGGAGAAGAGGGGAACTGATGCAAATGGAATGGAATGGCATGTATGTTCCCAGCTTGGATACTCCTATGGACTTAAATGAAGATGGCAAATTGGATGTGGCTTTCTACCAAAAACTACCTACCAAAGTATCGGGTGTAACTTATGTAGAAGTCTCTCCATTAATCAGTGGAAAAGCCAATCCTCAATTACTTTCTAATGGTTCCTCAGGAGAATTGACTTGGTTCAATAATATTCCAAGGAAATGGGAAAACAAACACTATTTATATCCTATTCCTGCTGGTGATTTAATTACCAACCCCAAACTAGTACAAAATCCAGGATGGTAAAAAGAAGGCCTACTTAAAAAGTAGGCCTTCTTTATGAATTAATGGTCATACCTGTAAATGGTTTTTATGAGAATTTGCCATTTGCACTAATCTGAGAGCATATTTAACAATTTTTATAAAAAATAATCGTTAGGAAATCAATGTTCTCCTATTAGCTATTGTGAATTAAGAAGAATCTATCTAATTTGAGAGTATTAATTTTAAGAATTTAGTTTGTTGATGAAGTGTAATGCAAAAAAGTCACCTGATATTCATGTGACTTTTTTTGATTTATCATCTTTCTCTAATGAATTCTCAATTCAATCTTTAAATCTGTCCATACTATGAAACATGGCATTCAAAAAGTATTCTATTTAATAGTCCTCCTTTACACGTTCTCTGCTCAAAGCCAAGCACTCTTTCCTGATGCCTTAGTCAAGTTTAAACCTTTGGTCAAAGAAGCTATTTTTTCTGGCACAGGCACCCAAACTTGGGATGAGCAAATTCGGGAAAGGGGTTACATACTAAAAGAAAAAGATGGCTATCATCTGTGGTATACAGGATATTCCAAAAGAGACCCTATCAAGCATCTTGGATATGCCACTTCACCAGATGGCTTACACTGGAAAAAACATCCTGCCAATCCCATCAATCCGAAGCAATGGATTGAAGATGTATTCGTTCTCAAAAAAGGTAAAAGCTATTACATGTTTGCCGAAGGTAAAGGAGACACGACTCATCTACTTATTTCAACCAATAAAACCGACTGGAAAGAATTGGGAAATCTAAAGATTACTAAAACCAATGGCCAGCCAATCGATAAAGGAGCCTTTGGGACACCCTGTGTCATTGTAGCGAAAGGCATCTATTATTTGTTTTATGAAAGGGATGACCTGGGCATTTGGCTAGCTAAATCCATTAACCTCATCGACTGGGTCAATGTGCAAGATCATCCCGTATTAGAAATGGGCCCAGAGGCTTATGACTTATATGGGGTAGCCATGAATCAGGTCATCTATCATCAAGGCTACTATTATGGTTATTATCATGCCACAGCTTATAAAGACTGGAGAGAATGGTCAAGTAATGTAGCTGTTTCTAAAGATCTTATCCACTGGACAAAATACCCTCAAAATCCCATCATAGGGAATAATGAATCAAGTAATATCCTTGTGCCAAAGGGTCAAGGATTTCGCTTATATACGATGCACTCCAAGGTGCATGTGTATCAATCCGAATAGAGGGATAAGATCTATTAAAAACAAAAAAGTCTAGACTTGAATTAAGTCTAGACTTTAAAAACCCGTGTTCTACTTATTTCTCTAATAATTAATCAAATTTTCATGAAAGACCGGATATTAAATCCCTTCAAACAATCAATCTACTTTTTATGCAATCTATTTTTCAACCAAATTGAATTTTCATGCAATCAAATTGAATTACAAAATTAAATAATTGCCGTAAATTTTTCTTTAAATTAGCGTACTAAATCAAGAACATTTGTTACTAAAAAGTAAAATAATGTTACTTTTAGAGAATATTCTGAATCTTTTCCAGAAATGATCCAAAAAACGCAAGCCGTCATTAAACCAATTTGCGAAGGACTACTATTCACCATTTGTGGGCTATTGATGAGCCTGTGCACATTTGCACAAGACACGGTTTTTGTTAAAACGTACTCCCTACCTGAGAAAATAGTCAATATTGACGGAGATGGAAGAAATCTTATCGTCCGGACAGATAATCACTTATATAAATTCAATTCTGGCCGCTTTGATGAATTAAAATTCACGCCAAAAGATAATGATCGCTTTACTTGGATTAGCAAAACCGACAATCAAGATATATTCGGCACATTTAGTACATTACAGTTCCCAGAAAGTCATCAAATCAACCATCGTTCTATTGCCAATTTATTACCAGGCTATGACCAATATAATATGACAGAAGCCACTATTGGTGATTCGTATTTTCTAGGCTATAATGGAATTCTACTAGAATATCGGATACATAAATTCTATTCCATTCAACATCGAGGTAAGTCGATACGCCATATATACAATGACAATCATGTCAGAATCATCGCCACCTATGCTGGGATATTCCTAGACTCTACCAATGAAGTGTTTTCAAATAAACCCATATCCGGAACCCATTTCGCTAGTGGAGAAACCAATAAAATTGACGATCAATATTATTTAAATTCTGACCCCATTTATCAATTAATAAACAATCAGTGGATTCGTCTACCTTTGAAAACAGACATCTTACATTTTAAAAAATTGATAAAAATTGGGGCACTGACTTATTTTCAATCAACAGAGGCAATAGGAACCATCAATCTTAAAAAAAATACTGTAAACAAAATCATTACGCATAGTTCTCAGTTTCATGACATCGAAAATTTGGGTAATCTGCTCTTACTAGGAAACGCCAATGGAAAATTATATGTATATGACTTGATTCAACGAAAAATTGAATCTGTCCACATTGGATCTTCCATTTATGATATCACCATCAAAGGAGAGCAAATCATTCTATCTTGTAATGATGGCCTATATGAATTCGATTTAAAAACGAAAAAAAGCCACCTTCTTTTCCGTCATAAACACATCATTCAATCCATATTTATTGGGAACAACATCCTGTTCACAAGCTTTGAAGGGCTATTTCTTTATACGCAGAATAAAGAAGTCTTTCAAATTATCGAAAATGTAGAATTCAATAAAAGGGCTTTAAGTAGCTGGAACGAAAGAATATTTGCGGGCTCTACAGAAGGCCTGTATGTCATTAATCTTCCCCAACTCATCAATGAAATTTTACCCAGTTTGGAGCCAGAAATAATAGATGATGGCAAAGTCGATACATCCTTACTAATTGCCCTGGGATTTACCTTGCTGGTCATCGTAGGAAGTATGGTATTTATTCGCTACCGAAACCAAGGAATACCCGAAAATTACAAAACACCCAAAGTGGAGATTACTCCCGAAAGAATTCGGGAAGATATGTTAAAAAATGAACACCTAATCAGTGTGGAAAGCATTGCTGAGCATTACCGAATTTCACGCGTTCATCTAAACCGGATATTAAAAAAACACGACAAAAACACCTTGGAATTAATCAAACAGATTAAAAAAGAAATTGTATTAGATCTTAAATACAAACAAGTTCCTATAGAAAAAATTAGCCAGCGTGTTGGTTATACCAGTAAATACATCAAGCAACATTTTTTAAAAGGATAAAATTTAGGATATCATCCATTCCGTCGACTGAACCATGGAATGTGAGTTTGTGCAAGTAGATGTAGCTTTCTTCCCAATCAGCCAATCCCAAATTTTTACTGAATCCCCTTCTCCACAGCGCATTCGGATTTTAATAAGTAGTGCTGACATACACGTCAAAATTCCTATAAAAATAATCGCGGAAAGTATCCCAAAGTAGTCGGCCAATATGCCTGTCATCAAAGCTCCAATAGCATACCCTAAATCTCTCCATAGCCTAAAGATTCCCATACTTTTAGCCCGATCTAAAGGATGGGTATTCTCCGCCAAAGTAGCCAAAAATGTAGGATAGACCATCGCTGTCCCCCAGCCCAATAAGGCGGAAATTCCCATAAATTGACCTATCGTTTCTGCCCAAATCAAAAGAATTAATGCGATTCCTTGCAAAAGCATTCCCACAAATAACATGTCTTTTTTACAAAACTTGTCCGACATTTTACCTGTTAATAATTGCCCCAAACCCCAAACAGCTGGATATATAGCAGTGATTATGCCTATTTCTTTTAATTCGAAATCCTTACTCGCCAACAGAATAGGAAAAATTCCCCACATCATACCATCGTTTAAATTATTAATCAATCCTGCCTGAGTAACCGACCCTAAATTTCGATTTTTCCAGGTAGTATCTTGGAAAATTTGTTTCAATCGTGGAATTCGACTCGTTTGCTCCTCTTGTGTCACATGCTGTCGTGTATCTTTTATGAAGAAATAACTTCCCAATAAACCCAAGATGACCAAAACTATTCCTAGATAAAAAGGATAAGGTCGCAGCCCATACTGATTAGCAATATATCCAGATAAAAAAGCAAAAAGTGCCACCGACAAATACCCCGCTGATTCATTAATTCCCATAGCTAGTCCTCGCTGCTTCTCTCCCACTAAATCGATCTTCATCACTACCGTTGAGCTCCACGCTAAGCCCTGATTAATCCCTAAAAAAACATTGGCTAAAATTACCCAATTCCAATTAGGTGCAAACATGAGTAAAAATGGTATCGGTATGGCCATGATCCAACCAAAAACCAACAGGTTTTTCCGACCAAAACGATTAGCTAAACTCCCGGCAAAATAGTTAGAAAAGGCTTTGACAATGCCGAAAACAATGATGAATGAGAGTATGGCCGTTTTTGCTGCTAATGCAAATTCTTTCTCTGCAATTTGAGGTAAAATGGAGCGCTCTAAGCCCACCATTCCTCCAACAAACCCATTAATCACCACTAATAAACCAAACTGCTTCCAATTTTCTCGCAAACCTAGTTTAACCTGCTCCATCATTCTATTATTTATAATTGACCATATTTTAAAACTACGGCTAACTGCCCTGCATGATAAGCCGTATGCGAAACAATTCTCCCAAATGCCTCAGATTTTGTTTTCGTTCCAAATTCTTTGGTCGTAATGATTTGTTCCCAATCTTCTTCCCCTTGCTTAGAAACGATGGAATACAATTTTTCAAAGGAATCCTGTACATAGGTAGTTAGCTCAACCAAATTAGTCCATTCTCCAGAATCTTTTTGATCTATGACCGTTTTAGCCACGACTTTAACCGACGAATCTCCAAACACATTCTTAGCAAATAGCAATTCTACATCCCCGATATGGCGTATCAAAAAACCAGCTGAATTCGGCGATTCCCCTAGCTTTTTTCGTAAATCTGCCTCAGTAATGCCATCCAACAATTTGGTGAATCGAGTCCTAGACTCGACCCACAAATCTACTAAAATATGTGTCTTTGATTGCATATAATACGTATTTAGCAACAACCTGAACCTGGTTTACAGGCATTTTCTTCACTAGGCTTTTGTGCATACACTGAAATCGAAAATATCCCTGTTTTACCAGACTTAAATTCCTCGATCTCTTGAGCACTCAAATAATGACTCAAAATATCATTGGGAATAACAATGGGCTTTTCTTTCTGAATTTGCACATTCACAAATCCACTAATCTGAATTAATTGCATATAATCCTCTTTTTGAATGGCCCCTGCTACACAACCTGCGTACATTTCCGCATCTTTCTGCAATCCTGAAGGTAACTCGCCAATAAGCACTACATCTGAAATGCTGAAATGGCCTCCTGGCTTTAATACCCGAAATATATCTTGAAATACCCCTGCTTTATTAGGCACCAAATTCAATACACAATTACTCACAATGACATCGGCTACATTGGCTGAAATGGGCATGTTTTCTATATCCCCTTGTCGAAATTCAACATTATTAAATCCTCTAATCTCCGCGTTGATACGTGCTCTTTCTATCATTTGTGGGGTAAAGTCTACTCCAATCACCTTGCCTGCTTCACCTACTTCATGGCGGGCAATGAAACAATCATTTCCTGCTCCACTACCTAAATCTACCACCACATCTCCCTTTTTCATTTTAGCAAATTGTGTAGGCAATCCACATCCTAAACCTAAATCCGCATCGGCATTATATCCTTCTAATGTGGTGTAGTCTTCCGACATGATATTATAAACCTCCGTAGAGCATCCTCCAGCTCCACAGCATGAAGCCATGTTTTCTTCTTTTCCCTGCATGGCAATTTCGCCATATTTTTGCTTGACAATTTCCTTTAATTCCTGTTCTGTTTTCATGGTATGTTGATTTTAATTAATCGTAATTTTACGATGGATTTAAACAAAAAAATTTAACAACAACTACTTGTTTTTACGTGCCGTTTTTCAAAAAAATGACCTAACAATTCGGTTAATTTAGCCCACTCAGGTTCATTGATACAATAGCAAATCGATACTCCATCTATTTGACCTCTAACCAAACCCGCTTCTTTCAATTCTTTTAAATGTTGAGAAACGGTCGACTGAGAAATGGGTAGCTCATCCACAATATCACCACAAATGCAAGATTGTTTCGTCAACAATAGTTGCATAATAGCCATTCGAGCCGGATGCGATAAGGCCTTAGCATATTTTGCTACTAAAATCTGCTCTTCGGTATAATTAATAATCTTACTTGCTCCCATATCAATCGTAATATTACGATAAATAAATGTGATAAAAAAAATATGCTTCAGATTTCTTTCCATTTTTTGAAAAAACTTGATCTGCAAGGTGTTACATAACACAAAATCCATATAAATAATTGGAATTATGCTAATTTGTGCTATTTTTGCGAATTAATGAAAAGACTGGCCTCCATATTGCTATTGTTTATTCTCCTCTATCAGGCAGGTGGATTTGCATTACGTTATGTGGCTGATTCAAGCACTGAATTTGCAAACAGCGACTCAGAAAGTGATTCTTATGTGGTAAAAATTCCTATTTCTTTACCTTATCCCAGCAATCGGGAAATCCCTCAAGAAGCTTCAGGGGCATTACAGCAAGGGGATGATTTCTATCAAATGGTAGATCAAAAGATAGAAAATGACACCTTATATACGCGCGTAGTTAATGATAAAAATGCCCGTGATCAATTTTTGGATTTGGCTGACTTAGTCAATGAACATTTAAGTGATCAGCCTGACAAAGCCCCTGTTAAAAGTAAATTAATTCAAACACTCGTTAAAGAGTATTGTCAATCCAATAGTGCTTGGATATTCTATATTTTAGAATGGCCTAATGAGAGCACTCCCTTTCAACATTCCAAGTTAAAGACATCCTCTTTCCAGGATGCCTTATTTTCTCCTCCCCGGCAAGCTTAATTATTTCTGGAAAAATAGCTTGAAAGATTCCCTTCTTTCCTGTTTGTTGTATTTCAAATTAATTAAGCATAATGAAACATACTTTACTGTGTGTATTCATCTCTATTTTGAGCATGAATACGATCATGGCACAAATGCCACATGATCAAATTTACATGAATAAAAATATTGCCTGTGGAGCCCTGATGTATGGGAATTCTTCGTGGACGAATTATTGGGAAAACTCCTTAAAAAGAGATAATCCTAATATAGGAAAGCTAAGTACAGAATCCTTATCAGCCATGATTGCCTATGGAATTACCAAAAAAGTAAATGCTCTAGTGATGGTTCCGTATGTAAAAACCCAGGCTAGCCAAGGAAATTTGATGGGCCAACAAGGCTTTCAAGATGTCAGCCTTTGGTTAAAAGCTCAAGTATTTAACTACAAACAATTGCATGGACATGCGACTCTCGGAATAAGTACTCCCATGAGTAATTATGTGACTGAATTCATGCCCATGGCCATTGGTATTGGAGCTAAAACATTCAGTGCCAGAGCCATCTTACACTATAACTTACCCTCCAACTTATTCATCAGTGCTACAGGTTCCTATATTGTTAGAAGTCAGGTAACCGTAGATCGCGACTCTTATTTGAATGGAGAAAAGCTGGTAAACTCAGGTTCTGTGGCAGTCCCCAATGCCTTCGACGCTATGTTTCGAATGGGTTACATCAAAAAAGAAAACCAGTTGGAAGTATTCGCAGAGCATTTTTCTTGTGTCGGCGGAGACAATATTCGTCGCAATTCTATGCCATTTCTTACCAATGACATGACGATGACGGCAGTAGGTGCCTATGCCAAATATCAGCCAAAATCGCTTGGAGTAAGTGCCAAAGTTTCCTACGTCCTTGATGGACAAAATGCTGGACAAAGTACTAACGTAACCGTAGGTTTATTGTACCTATTTAAGGTTAAATAATCATTAGAACATCATGAAAAAATACATATACTATTTTATTACATTCCTGTGCTTTAGTTTTCTACTATCCTGTGAAAACACAGCATCTGAAGCTTTACTTTCCCCTTATGTACCTGCCAATATCGATGAAAATGCAGGCTCTTGGAAGACCTTTGTTTTAAGTTCACCCACTGAAGTAAGCATTGCCGCTCCAGTAGGGACAAATGACCCAACTTACCTAAAAGAAATCGATTCGCTTAAAAATATCGTCGCACCTAATTTAACCAATGAACAAAGGCAAATCGTTGCTTATTGGGGAGCAGGCGCTGTATTTAGATGGAATGAAATTGCCAGAGAATTATCCGCTCGCTATAACTCTGCTCCGGCTGCTAATGCAGAAGGGAAATACCCTGTTCCAGATGCCACGAATCCTTTAGCTGACCCCAAATTCCCATTTGCCAACCCTCCATATGTATCAAGAGCCTTAGCCTATTTAAGTGTGGCGCAGTTTGATGCATTAGTCAGTGCATGGAAATATAAATACCAATACAACCGCCAGGCGCCAGGTAACGTGGATAAAGCTATTAAACCCTTATTACCTATGAGCAATTTGCCTTCTTATCCTTCGGAAGATGCAGTGGTGGGACAAGCTAGCTATGTCATTTTATTGGCCATGTTTCCTGGCGAAGGGCCGTTTTTAAAATCTAAATTGGAAGAATGTAAAAACGCTCGACTATGGGCTGGCATGAACGTAAGTTCTGATATCAATGCCGGTGTAAGTTTAGGTGCCGGAGTGGCAGCTAAGGTAATGGTAAAAGCCAAGGCTGATGGTATGGGAGCAGCCAACAATCAAGCAGCTACATCAGATATGATTACTCGTTCCAAATCTTTAGGATTTACGAAAGTATGGACAAGCCAAGAAAGCCCTGCAAGACCACCGATGCTTCCTACTTTTGGAAATGTAAAAACCTGGAACTTCGATCGTGCTACTTTGGAGGCTATTCGCCCTGCCATTCCTTATATTGAAGGTTCTGCTGAGTTCAAAAAAGACTATGAAGAGTTGGTAGAGGTTGATAAAAATCAAACTCGAGAACAAGCTGCCATTGCCAATTTCTGGGCAGATGGCCCTGGAACTTACACTCCTCCAGGACATTGGCATCGCTATGGAGCCAATGCAGGTTTTGAAGCTAAGTACAGTGAAGTCCGCATGGCTAGAATGCTCGCCTATTTAGGAACTGCCGAAATGGATGCGGGCATCGGATGCTGGGATACCAAATATTATTATTACAGTCCCCGCCCACAGCAATATGGCCTTAAAACTTCTGTAGGATTGCCCAACTTTCCCAGTTATACCTCTGGGCACTCTACCTTTTCAGCAGCGGGCGCGGAGGTTTTATCCGCCTTCTTTCCACAAAAAGCCAGCACATTTAATTCCTATGCCCAGCAAGCTTCTGATTCACGAGTTTATGGATTAATCCATTGGAGATTAGATTGTACCATGGGCTTAAAACATGGTAAAACCATTGGACAATATGCTGTTAAAAGAGCTAGCCAAGATGGCGCACTTTAACTATGAATCTTTATTCAATCTGCCTATAAAAATATAATTAAGGGGTAATTTTTAATAGTCGACTGACATGTATCAGTCGGCTATTTTTGTTTCATTATGAGCTTAAAATTTCCATTGATATCCAGCTCTAATAACTTGCGTTTCATAATAATCTGAAGACAACATACGGAAACCTTTGGCTAATATATCTTTATGTATGACCATGGTATTGAATAGATCGCTAGCATTAATAAAATATTCTCCCTTTCCATTTTTTTGCGCTTTCTTAATTCCAACATCAAAGCTAAACCGCTGACCAATTCTGCCTTGTGGAATAAGGTCAGGTGCTAAATAAATAGCAGAAAATTGCACATTCCATTGATTCGGTAAATGAAAAAATCCGTTCCACTTAGCGCTTCCTGAAAAAATTTCATCTTGCCCAGAAGTATAGGTTGTAGGAATAGGATATTGATTATATACAGAAAAAGAATTTATCTGATTTTGATACGCATTCAAATTAAGGTTAAAGGAAAAAGCTTTCGATAGTTCTTGAGAAAGAACGATTTCAAGCCCCAAATTGGAACTCTTTCCAGCATTCTGCATGATATGATAAATCAAGGTATTGCCTGGAATGGTCGTTGCTATTCGGGTTATAGTTGCATCGGCTAATCGTTGATAAATAGCCGTATACAAATATCCCCTATTAATACTTGATTTATACGCTATTTCCATCGTATTAGTAAACTGCGGTTTCAAGGCAGGATTTCCCACCTTAACAATTTCTGCATCATCGTATTTCGGAAATACACGAATATCCAATTCCGCAGGTCGATCCACACGTCGACTAAAGAAAAAAGATAATTTATTATTCTCATTAAGTTTATATCCTAGACGAACATTGGGGAAAGGTTGTACATACTGATAGCCATCACTTTTATAGGTATTATGCTTAGGATCAATATCATACTTGACCGTAACGTACTCCATCCTCAAACCTGCCTCCACTTCATATTTCTCATTTTCAAGGATATAATTACTATAAATGGCTGGAATAATTTCTTTATAATCAGCCCAACCTCCCGCAGTTACATCGAGTGGAGAATTTAATCCTGGAATAAATAGCATACTCGTAGGAATAAAACGATAGCGATACTTTAAACCCGCCTCCACTCTTCCCCACTTCAAAGGCCTAACATAATCAACATTCAAATCCGTAACATGTTCATCCGACATTAATTTAAATGCATCCAACCCTGTATAACTTGGATAAATATTGGTAAAAAAATACTTTTCATCTTCCTGATGCCAGGTGTAATTCAAGCTGAAATTGATGACGTGACCAGGCTGCTCAAATCGATGCTGAAAATTATTCATGGCAGTTACTGTTGTTTTCAATTCATCCTCCAAAAACTGCCATAACCTCCTTCTCTCTGTCAAATTTTGATTAAAAAATGGTTCGTCCCCATCATCCAATATTTTTTCACTACTAAACAAAATGGATGAATTAAATGAATTTTGCTCATTCATTTTCCAGTCAAGACCTCCCATAAAAGTTCCTATAGTCGTTCTCCTATTTCGTTTCGTTTGCTGTTGAATTATTTCACCTGAATCATAGGTCCTTGTTACAAATTCATTTTTATTTAATGTGGGTGTATAATTAAAGTCTCCTTGCATAAACAGGTTCACATTTTTCTTGCTATAATTAAGAGAAAGCGATGGATTTAGTTTGGGTGTGGCTTGAAACTGCGGTCGAATACTGGGTAAATTCTCTTTTTTTATTCCTAAAGCTCCTAATCCTGCACTCAATCCTATCTTCCCATTAAATCCTTCTTGCTTACTTTTCTTAAATATAATATTGATGATACCTGCATTTCCATTCGCATCATACTTAGCAGAAGGATTATTGATAATTTCAATTTTTTCAATGGCCGAAGAAGGAATATTGTCTAGCCCAGATTGAGCACCAAAACCCGTAAGAGCAGTTTGCTTACCATCTACTAAAACTGCCACCTGTGAACTTCCACGTAAATTCAGTTTACCATCTTGAACTGTAATTCCTGGTAAACTTTGCATCACTTGCAAAACAGATCCTCCAGCCTGCGAACTACTATTTTCCAGCGTATAACTCTTTTTATCTAGCTTGTTTTCAATTTCGTCGCGCTTTGCTGTAACGATTACCTCCTGCAATTGCTGTTGATTTGGAATTAGTTCAATCGTTGAGACATCGAGAAACTCAGTTAAACTCCCAACAAATATATTTTGCTTTTTTAACAGATAACCCACCATACTTATCTGTAAATAATAATTGCCAGGCTTTATATTACTAATACGAAATCTACCAGTTGCATCACTGATGGTTCCTTGAACAAAGCTGCTATCCTTTGATTTCTTTAATAAGACATTGCTATAAACTATCGAACTTCCATTTCCTTGATCTTTCAAAACTCCTGACAATGTAACTTGGGAAACCTGTGATTTTACGGAAAAAACGATACTACAAAGTAGTAAAAATAGAATGGCGAATTTATTAGGCATTTTTCTTATATAAAGGTCTTCAAGTTAACTCCAATAAATACAGATACAAATATAATCTAAGAAGTATAGACCAATCCTCCCATATAATTTTTAGCATCCATCATCTTTAAAATAAATCCCCATGGATATTAATTATTACCAATTATCAAGCTTTTAACATGGTTGATTCCAATTCATTTGCTATATTTACATATATCTATATAAACCATAGACTTTATATTTTGTGTTATGAAGAACGTATTATACTTCACTATGCTACTATTCTCAATCCCTACATTGGCCCAAGAACAATTCCCTAAGCTAGCAGGTCATGTGGGCATCGCTCATTCCATCATCACGGTTTCAGATGGTAGCACTTCAGGCAATTTTGGCAATTCTTATTCCGTCGGATTTCCCATAGCCCTCAATATCTGGAAAACAGAAAAGGTGGGATTTTCATTTGAAGTAATCCCTGCCATTCGAAGTGAAAATGGGAGTCACAAAATGAATAATGTTACTTTTCACCCTGGTATCCTGTATCGATTGGGGAAAGGCTACACTTTTGCAGGACGTGCGGCATTTGAGACAAGTGGACGCTATGGCTTTACCCCTGTTTTTAATAAGGTCCTTAAAAAAAATAAATTCAGCAATTATTACCTAGCCGTTCCCATTCCGATTCGATTCGGAAATGATCGACCTGTTTCCGCGAATTTGACTGTTCAATTAGGAATAGCCTTCTAAAAATGATGCGTTTCTAAAATTATTTTCGTAAAATTCCTGTGTCTAACAATTAACATGGGATTTATGACAAGCTCTATTCAAACTTGTTTGTGGTTTAAACAAACTGCTCAAGAAGCAAGGGAATTTTACCAATCGATTTTTGAGGATTTTGTTGTACAATCTGAAAATCCCATGGTCAGTTCTGTTCGAATACATGGACGAAATTTCACCTTTTTAGGAGGAGCCAAACATGTTTCATTTAATCCTTCTATTTCCTTTTTTCTCATTTTTCATTCCAAAGAAGAGCTAGAGAAAAAATGGCACGCCTTATCAAATGAGGGTAAAACTTTAATGGAATTGAACAGCTATCCTTGGAGTAGCCAATACGGATGGTGCGAAGATACAAATGGTATTAGTTGGCAATTGATGATTCATGATACACTTCCCGATAAAATCATCCCAGCACTATTATTTACCCAACACAATAATGGTAAGGCTGAAAAAGCCATTCAATATTACACCTCTTTAATCCCACATTCTCAGATCAATTTATTGGATAGATACGTCAAAGGAAGTGGCGATGAAGAGGGCAATATTCAACATGCTCAATTTTTGTTAGCGGGTCAGACCTTTATTGCTTTTGAAAGCTCATATATGCATCAATTCATCTTCAATGATGCCATTTCATTTGTTATAACTTGCCAAAATCAAGCAGAAATTGATTTCTACTGGGATAGCTTTATCCGAGATGGAGGAAGCCCAAGTAAGTGTGGCTGGCTCAAAGATCCCTTTGGTGTTTCTTGGCAAATCATTCCTGAAAATATGGGGCGATTGATGCGTAATTCTAATAATTCCACATTCATGAACGTGTTCATGAACATGGAGAAAATTGACATTAATGCCCTCGAAAATGCCAGCAAACTTTAATTATTCCTTACTAGGTTTCCCTACTGGCGACATTCTCGGCGAAATAAAATGAATGAGTAACCATGCCAATAAATAAGCTGATCCACAAATCAGGAAGATCAAATTATATCCTCCAGACAAATTATCATTGGCTTTATACGTGTCTAAAATGATACCAATAAAATAAGGAAAAATAACCCCGCCCAAGGATCCCGCTAATCCCCCAATACCTACCACTGAACTAATCGCATTTTTAGGAAACATATCCGAAACCGAGGTAAATATATTGGCCGACCATGCCTGATGTGCCGATGCAGCAATACTTATTAATATAACCGCTTGCCAGATGTCCGTGGCCCAACGAGCCGAAATGATAGGTAAGGCTAATAAGGCAAAGAATAACATGGCTGTTTTTCTGGCTTTGTAAACCGGCCACCCTTTCCGCATTAACCAACCAGGAATATATCCTCCACCAATACTACCAATCGACGTACAAGTGAACAAAACGGCTAAATGTATACTGGGTTTTTTTAGATCTAAAGAGAATGTAGAGGAGAAATAAGACGGCAACCAAAAAAGAAAAAACCACCAAATGGGATCCGTAAAAAACTTCCCAACGATGAACACCCAGGTTTGTGGAATGGTAAACAATTTTTTCCAAGCAATAGGCGTATTATCTACATGGTCATCTTCCAAGATATAGTCTAAGTCGGCCTGACTAACCCCTTTCTTTTTACTAGGTATTTCATAGAAAATCCACCAAAAAATAAGCCAAATAAAGCCAATGGCTCCTGTAATTATAAATGCTTCTTGCCAGCCATAGGCTCCCAATAACCAAGGAACCATAATCGGTGCGACCATCGCTCCAATATTAGCCCCAGAGTTAAATATCCCTGTAGCAAAGGCTCGTTCTTTTTTGGGAAACCATTCTGCTATGGATTTAATGGCCGCTGGAAAATTCCCTGCCTCTCCTAATCCTAAAACTGCCCTTGCAGCTCCAAAGCCAAATGACGTTTTGGCCAAAGCATGAAACATGGCAGCAATAGACCAAATAATGATAGAAATCGTATAGCCCAATTTAGAGCCGATTTGATCAATGATCTTTCCAAAAAATAGCAAGCCAACGGCATAAGAGGCCGTAAAGCACATCACAATAAAACTGTAATCCGTTTCTGACCAATTTAGCTCCTTTTCTAAGGTTGGCTTTAGTAATCCAATCACTTGTCTATCCAAGTAATTGATGGTTGTAGCAAAAAACAATAAGGCGACCACTACCCAGCGAAAATTTCCTACTTTTTCTTTCATTAGAATCCGATTGAATTGCCCCCATCTACGGGAATTGAAACACCTGTAATATATCCAGCAGCATCTGAGGCTAAAAATACGGCCGTCCATGCTACGTCTTCTGGCTTACCAAAATAGCCCATGGGAGTTCTATCCATGGCCTTATGTTTACGGTCAGGGTCTGAATTCATAGCCGTTTTACTCATCGCTGTTTCAATAAACCCTGGGGCAATGGCATTAACACGTACTCCATGTGCTGACCATTCTGAAGCCAATACCCGAACCAAACCATACAAGCCTGATTTTGAAGAAGCATAAGCTGCCACTCGATCTATCCCATAATATGCCGCCATGGATGAAATCATGATGATGGACCCCGATTTTCTTTCCAACATATGTTTGCCTACTTCTCGACTCAACACAAACACGGCATTTAAATTGACTTGAATAATTTGAGCAAAATCATCGTTTGACACATCTACCGCTGGACGTTTCATGTTGATTCCGGCATTATTCACCAGGATATCAATTTTCCCATGTGATTGGATGATATCAGCCACTAAACTAGGAGTAGCATTGACATCAGCCATATCATGAACAAAATAAAATGCCCCTACCCCAAGGTTATGGACTGCCTCTTGAAGGACACTTTCTCTTCTGCCCGTTATGATGACATTAGCTCCACTGGCCAACATACATTTTGCCATATCATATCCGATACCCGTTCCTCCTCCTGTAATTAAAGCCACCTTACCGGCCAATGAAAATTTGTTCTCCATCTTCTATTAATTCGTTATATCATTCGAGCAATGGCCAATTCCATGCCTCGTATTTCTGCTAAGCCTCTCAAACGACCAATAGCCGAATAACCAGGATAGGTTTTTTTATGTAAATCATCTAGCATTTGATGACCATGATCTGGGCGCATGGGGATTTGTTCCCCTCCTCTTCTTATTTCCTCTTCCTGAATGGCCAGAATGACTTCAAACATGGGTACATCTCCTGCCAAATGCGGTGCTTCATGAAAAATCAGAGGATCTTCTTGTTCTCTTTTGGTCGTTCTTAAATGAACAAAATGAATCCGATCGGCAAATCTTCGGATCATAGAAGGCAAATTATTGTCGGGTCTAACTCCCAATGAACCTGTACAAAAGGTAATGCCATTTGCTCGAACTGGAGAAGCCTCCATCAAAGAGGCTAGGTCGCTCTCTGTACTCACCACTCTCGGCAATCCCAATAATGGGAATGGAGGGTCGTCGGGATGAATGCACAAATTAATTCCCAATTCCTGAGCTACAGGTGCCACTTGCTGAATAAAATAATGCAAGTTTTCGCGTAAAGCATCAGGGCCAATCTCTTGGTATTGGTCTAATAAGCTTTGAAAATTTTCTAGATGAAAAGCCTCTTCAGAGCCTGGTAAACCCAATAAAACGGTATTTTGCAATTCTTCTTTTTCGGCATTAGACATAACTTCAAATTTCAATTGAGCAAGCTCTTGAACTGCTTTTGAATAATCCGATGCGGCCTTTGGCCTTTTCAATATGAACAAATCAAAAATAGCAAAATCTGTCCATACAAAACGAAGTGCCTTAGCCCCATCAGGCATCTCGAAATCGAGCTTAGTTCTGGACCAATCCAATACGGGCATGAAATTATAACAAACTGTTTTTATTCCTTTAGCTGCCAAATTCCTCAAGGATTTTCGATAGTTCTCAATGTATTGCTCTCTTTCGGGTAAAGCTTTTTTGATAGCTTCATGTACAGGTAAACTCTCCACTACAGACCAGTGCAATGGTGTATACTGATGATTTCCTTGCTCAATAATATCAATCCGTTCTTGAATAGCTTCTTTTGACCAAATTTCCCCCACGGCTATTTGATGCAAAGCAGTAACTACACCTGTGCATCCCGCCTGACGAATATCCATTAAAGAAACTGGGTCATGTGGCCCAAACCAACGCATGGTATGTAGCATGATTCTATGAGGTTATTTCTCGTAAAAAGTCAATAATAGCATCATTATACTGATAGCCTGTTAATATATTTTTCAAACATAAAATATGCTTTTATCAGGAAAATGTCCTAATTTGAGCTTAATATAGGGGTTTTATCTCAAATAAAGTCTTCGTAAACGTTACCGATAGGTGTCGAAATTCTTTGAAATATTATACGTTCCATTTAAACCTATTACCAAAAAATTGGAAACCTGTCCTAAATGCTCCACTCAAACTTTCGTCATTCAGGCAGGAATGATTCGAGGAAAAGTTCGTTTTCATTGCAAAACATGTGATTATCATTTTACCCAAGAACATCCTGAAAAAGCCAGTCCACAAAAACAGGTTCATACCACTATCAAGGACATCGCGAATATCATGGGTGTTTCCATCGCTACTGTTTCAAGAGCTTTAAACAATAAATCGGATATCAGTCCAAAGACCCGAGACGCCATTCAAAAGTTGGCCTTGGAACTCGACTATAATCCCAATTTATTTGCCAAAGGTTTTCAGCGAGGAGAAACCAAAACGATTGGGGTGGTCATCCCTAATATTAAAAGACCCTTTTTTGCGGGTGTCTTATCGGGAATTCAGGAAGTTGCGAATGAGCATGGTTATCGTGTCATGATTTGCCAATCCAACGAATCTTATGAGACAGAAGTTACCAATATTCAAGGGCTTTTAGCGAGCCATGTCGATGGTCTTTTAATTTCTCATTCCAAAGAAACAACCTGTTTCAACCAAATAAAAAATCTATTTGAAAAAGGTTTACCTATGGTCCATTTTGATCGAATTTGTACCGAGGTAGAAACCCCTAAAATCAGACAAGAGGATTTTGAAGGAGCTTATCAATTAGTGGAGCATTTGATCCAACAAGGATATCAACGCATTGCTATTTTAGCCGGGCCGCCTGAATTATTGATCAGTCAAAAAAGAAAAGAAGGATATATTAGTGCTTTGGAAAAGCATGGATTGCCTGTAAAATCAGAGTACATGGTTCATGGAGATTTCAGTAAAGAGTTTGCTTTGGCGAGTGTGGATGCATGGCAACAATTACCCGAGCCACCTGACGCCATTTTTGCCATTCATTATTTAAATGCCGTTGAAATCATTCAATATTCCAAAGAGCTTGGCATTGAAATACCTAAACAAATAGGGATTGTTGGTTTTGGCGATGAATATTTAGCTGAGATTGTAGATCCCGCTTTGACTGTTTTTCACTTATTCCCTCAAAAAGTAGGTGAAGTAGCCGCTTCTTTACTTTTTGATGTTATTTCAAAGAAACATGTGAGTCAACAAGAAGATGTGTTGGTCCAAGGGCAACTCATCATTCGCAAATCTTCTTTGAAAAAGGCTTAAGGAATATATTGGTGGAAACGCAACCAATGCTCGAAATCCACCGTCCAATGATCAGAAGGTGTATTCATTTTTCGCATACCAAAACCATGCCCCCCTTTTGTATACATGTGCAATTCAGCAGGCTGTTTAGCCTTCAGCCATTCCAAATACAATTCGACAGAATGTGGCGCTAATCCTAGATTATCGTCACTGGCTGCTGCAATAAAAATGGGGATTCGAGTACTGGGAATTTGAGTGCCTAACACGGCCTTTTTATATAAATAAATGGGGGCAACAAAATTAGGACGATTCGCTTCTGTGGCTGTTTGTAACACCGACATGGTTAACGTGCCTCCCGCAGAAAAGCCCATAAATCCGATCTTTTGAGGATTCAAGCCCCAAGTTGGGGCATGTTGCCGAACATATTCCATAGCCATTAATCCGTCTTTGGTGGCTAATTCCACTACAGGAGCATTGATTGCATCCAATTTGTTAAAATCTTGCATCTTAGCACTTAGTTCTTTTACTGGATCATTGCTTAACATATGAACAACCCGGTATTTTAACACAAAAGCTGTAATTCCCCGTTGATTCAACCATTTAGCTACCTCAATACCTTCGCTATCGATGGATAATATATGAAAAGCTCCACCTGGAGCTACAATGACGGATGTCCCATTAGCTTTGGATTTCTCTGGGAAATACGCTGTAATACTGGGCTCCACCACATTATACACCAATCGAGTATTAAAACCATTGGAGCTACTTTCTGCCTCTTTCCAATCCCAAGACTCTGAGCCTGGAGCTTTGTCTGAATAAAGAGAAAACCTTTCTTGTGAATAGGCAAAACTGATATTCAGAGAAAGCAAAAAGCAAAGGAAATGAACTCGCTTCATTGAATGCTTATTTCGTGTATTCACGTTTAGAAGAAACATCCGCTTTGGGAAAATCGGCTGGAATTGGGATATCAACTTTCCCTGTAGCAGCCCATTGCGCTCCTCTTAATAAAGTAGTGATAAAACCTACGCAAGAAACCGAATAATCAGCATGGCCCATGGGTGTATGAAATACCCTTCCTTTACCAAATTGGGTCACAATCAACATAGGTTCATGTCGACCCGTCCCTCTATTTTCTTTCGCAGAAAAAGCAGTACCTAAAATTTCCATATTGACTGCTGGGCCACGTAAGCGATCATACATTTCATCTTGGCTGTGCATCCAAGTTAAAGGCATGTCTTTCGTGATCGGGTGATTGGCGTTACGAAGGGTAATTTGATATTCCTTTTGCGGTCCATGCGAACCCGCTCTTCCTGCCTGTGTATCTTTGACCAATTTCCCTTCCAAATCATAATAGACATAAGGTCCATCCTTCTCTGTCCGATCGCCCCATCCTCCTAAACCAATCATTTCATTGTATGCGGGCCATTGAGGAAAGGAATTATCAGCGGCATGAATAACTACTAGACCTCCCCCTTTTTTCATGAATTTCTCAAAATCAACTTGAGTTTCTGCTGGCCAAGGAGCGGCATTCCAACCAAAATTACATATCACTAAATCATAGTCTGAGAATTTGGGATGAAAACTAGAATCGGCCTTGGGTTTGGGCAATGAAACGGTATTTTCGAGACCTGGCAACATATATTTGGGAATCAAATCTGCCGCATTCCAAGTGAAATGAGACCTTTGTACATCCACTTTAAATTTGCCAGATTGCTCTAAAAAATCCTTCATCATAAACGTGATTTTCGGCCATTGATCATGGTTATTTTGTCCATCAACAATCAGCGTACGAATCACTTTGGATTTAGCTACAGGTTTAGAGAGGGCATAAGTGGACTCTATTCTTGAAATGAAAATGAGAAAAAGAGCAAAAATTAAAAAGAAAGGCTTGGAGAATTTCATCATTGATTTTAAGATTTATAAAAATAATGGGATTATTTCAAACGCTATTTATTAAAATTTAAGGAAACAAAGAATACTAAATCAAAATTCTCTCTTTTGACATTCATTCGAATCCTTATTGAGTTAACTTCAAAGCATTACTTAAACGCTGGGCTACATTATCCCAATTAATGATTTGGAACATGGTATCCACAAAATCTGCTCGCTTGTTTTTATATTTCAAATAATAGGCATGCTCCCAAACATCAATCACCAATAAAGGAATGCAACCCCACTGTGTCAACTTTTCGTGATTTTCGCATTGCAAAACAACTAGAGAGTTTGAATAAGGTTGGTAGGCCAATATTCCCCAGCCATTTCCATCCAAATTTTTTGAAGTTTCTGCTAAAAGAGCTAACATACGATCTAAACTACCAAATGATTTCTCGATTCTGTTCAATAAATCTCCCGTAGGACTTAGCTTTTTATTGGTCAGATTAGTCCAAAAAATAGAATGCAAAATATGAGAAGAAAAATGCAGGGTTAGCTTTTTAGTCCAGAAATCAACGGTCTCTAAATTATTTTCATCCAGGGCCTTTTTAATCATTTGAAGGTCTTTGTTGGCACCTTTAACCGCGCCTCCATGATGAAACGTATAATGCAAATGAACCGTTTCAGCATCCATATAGGGCTCTAAAAAACTTTCTTGATAAGGAAGGTTTTGAAGGATATAATTCCCTTGTGCATCCACTAATTTATCCATGTCATTGCTGACCAGATTTTGATTAAATGCCATGGCATGAATAGAGCTTACAGAGCCTGCTGTCCATAATGCCGTTGATTGAATAAATTCTGATCTTTTCATGTGGTAACTTATTTGTTTAGGATTTTCCATTAATCAGGAAGCCAAGGCTTGCATCAATTACTGGGCATTTTTTTGAAAAATACCCATTTATATCTCAATGAGAAGCTTTGGCAAAATTTTACCTAATGATCATAGCTTACCACTCTCGATATTTTCCAATGCCCTTGATCATTTTTCCAAATCATTAAAAACTTAAATTCTCCTACTTCTAATTTCCCATTTTCAACATGCGAAAAAGTATGTCGACCAATATGAATAGCCCCATAATCTTTAATTGGATGAACCTCTAAAGTCCCTGGAACTAATTTTCGAGTTAATACATAGTCTCGGTTAAATATATTTTGAAAATTAGAAATAACCGTTTCATATTGAAGCAGGCCACCATTATCCTGAAACCACTCTAAATCGGATGTAAAGAATTGTTTAAAAGTGGGCATATCTCGCTGATTATACGCATGAAACATCGCACTATCCAAACGGGCAATTTGTTGATGTAATTCAACAGGTTTGCTTTGCTGTGCCCTAGAACTCCAACAAATAATCCAAAAAAAGCATATGCCAAGTAAAATTTTCATAGTTTGTCAATAACGATTAAATTCAAAGAAATTCAACTCTTTCCTGAACAGTTCCAACAATTTTATTTAAACAGGAAATAAGCAATTCCCAAGGTTACAACAACATTAAATCCTTGGGCGATTAAGAAGGCATATAAAGGTTTTTTGCCTTCGCTACTAAACAAATCTGCAAACTTTGTTTCTAAACCAATGCTCGTAAATGCTAAAGCAAACCACAGTCCCTGAAGGGATTTCAAACCACCTTTTACTTCTGAAATAATATCTCCAGAAATGACAAAGGAAAATAACAAAGAAGCTGCCACAAAACCAATCACAAATTTAGGGAAACGCTCCCAAATGATGCCTAAGCTTGGCTTAGATTCTTTAACTACTTCCGACTGATTATTGGTATAAGTCCAATAGATCGAAATTCCGAATGCCGCTAAACCTAAAAGAACATTCTGTGAAAATTTAACAATGGTACTAATTTTCAAAGCCTCTTCTCCAATCAATGAACCTGAAGCAATAACCGCCCCTGTGGTATCGATGGTTCCTCCTAACCAAGCACCCGTTACCGCTTCTGACAATCCCAAAGCTTTCGCGATGATGGGCATAAAAATAATCATGGGAATGGCTGTAATAAGAACGATGGAAATAACATAAGAAAGTTTCTTGGAGTCTCCTTTGATAGCACCAGCTGTAGCAATGGCGGCTGAAACACCACAAATAGAAACAGCACTTGAGATAATAATGGCCATTTCCTCGTCAATTCCCATTTTTTTAGAAACCCAAAATGCAAAATACCACACAGAAACTACCACCAAAAGAGCTTGAATTAATCCCAATGATCCGGCCTTTAAAATATCTCCAAAAATGATACTAGTTCCTAATAAGACCAATCCAATTTTAACAAATAATTCCGTTGATAGAGACTCTCTTAACCAATCAGGAATGTTTGAAAAATTACTGATCATTAAACCAATGGATAAGCTAAAAATAACCGCTTCTAAATTCCAATTTTTTAGGAATGAATTCCCAGCTAAGATGAGAGCCAAAGTTGTTAAAATAAATACAATAGGAAATCCTTTGGCAGTGGCTATTACATCCTTTCCTAAGGTTTTGGTGGCCAATATAGCGATGGCATAGACCCATAAAAATAATTTAGTAACGTTCCATAAATTGGAAGTACTCACTACCTTTTCAAGCAATTCACTTGAGTTTTCCCAAGCAAATGTGGGGCTAGGAATTTTTATTCCAAAAAGGGCTAAGGCAATAATTAAGAATCCAAAGACCACGACGGTCCAGTCTTCTGTTAAACTAAAGGTAGATTTACTAGTTGACATAGTTGAATGATAAGTTTAGGTAAATTAAAAGAGTATTTTAACTTTGCCCAGACAAGTTATTAAAAACTCTATGAAACTACTATACTATTCGATATTTTTAATTCTTTTTCATCCGGTTCAGGCCCAACAAAAAACATCAGGAAATCCCATCTTCCCTGGCTGGTATGCGGATCCAGAAGCCATCATTTTCAATAAGCAATATTGGATATACCCCACTTATTCGGATGTATATCAAAAGCAGGTATTCTTCGATGCCTTTTCTTCCAAAGACCTGGTTCATTGGAAAAAGCATGCAACAATCGTAGATACATCTGCTATCAAATGGGCGAAAAAAGCCATGTGGGCGCCTGCGATTGTACAAAAAGACAAAAAATATTATTTGTTTTTTGGAGCCAACGACATCCAGAATAATCAGGAAACGGGAGGGATTGGAGTAGCTGTCGCCAAAAAGCCCCAAGGACCATTCAAGGATTTAATTGGAAAACCTTTGATCAGTCAATTTCATCATGGGGCCCAACCTATCGACCAATTTGTATTTAAAGATAAGGACGGACAATACTACCTCATTTATGGCGGATGGAAGCATTGCAACATAGCCCGATTAAGCCCAGATTTCAAATCCATCATCCCTTTTGAAGATGGGAAAATGTTTAAAGAAATTACTCCAAGCGGATATGTGGAAGGGCCATTCATGTTTATCCGAAATAATAAATACTATTTCATGTGGAGTGAAGGTGGCTGGACAGGCCCTAACTATTCGGTAGCCTATGCTGTAGCGGATAGTCCTTTTGGCCCATTTGAAAGAAAAGAAAAAATCTTAAAACAAGACCCACAGGTAGCCACGGGTGCCGGGCATCATTCCGTCATTCAAGTACCTAATACAGATCAGTGGTATATGGTGTATCACCGAAGACCCTTGGATGAAACGGATAGAAATCACCGTGTAACTTGCATGGAACCGATGTATTTTGATGATAAAGGGGATATTTTACCTGTAAAACTTAGTTTTGAAGGAGTGAAGGCACAAAAAATCAACTGATATTAAAGATATCAAGATATGAAAAAATGGATCTCATTTACGCTTGCTGTACGGATCTTTTTAGGATTCATTTTTTTGGCTATTCTGTTTCATTTGTTAGTCATCGCAGGCTTGGTGGCTCCTGATATCGTATGGGGGGGCCGCGTACAAAGTCAACATGAGCTAATCAAAATGGAATCCATTTCCCTATTCATCTTGGTCTTTATGGCGCTAGTCATTGCCATAAAAGCGCGTTGGGTTTTCTTCAATATTGGGAAAGTAGCAGACTATGTAATTTGGCTCATTCCTCTCCTATTTTTCTTGAACACCTTGGGAAATACGCAGGCATTAAATGCCATGGAAAGATTCATCTTTACGCCGATCACTTTGGTTTTGGCTTTAATTAGTTTACGAATAGCCGTGGAGAAAAATAGTTTTTGACTTGAGCAATTAAGAAGTCCAAAAATTCACTCCTTAAATTCAATAATTGGTTAATACTCAAAATTGAAATTATAATTCCTCAGCATAATGCCTTAAAGATTTTTCGTAAGCTTCATTGATCATTTCTCTAGATATTTCACGTACTCTTATAATTCCATTTAAATTCGTTTTTACTACGATAATACCCTTGTAATTATGCATTTTATTAAAATCCACACCTTTGCTATTCGCCCTTCTAATTGACTCTGTTGTTACTTTTAAAATGCTCATTTAATCGGATCTAATTAGTTTTTCGAAAATACTATAAATTTCCTACCAAAAAATTCATCCTCTTAATTTTAATATCTCAAAATGAAAAATACCAACTAACTTATATCTAGACACATTTTAATATCAGCTCTTTGGTAAATTACAGGCCCTAAATCCATTTCCTTAAAACCAAATTTTCGGTACATATCCACGGCCCTTTCCAGTCGTCGATTCGAGTAAATAATAATCTGTTTGATTCCCGCTTTTATTGCAAAATCCAAACAATATTCCATCAATAATTTACCAATACCTAAGCCCTGAAAATTCTCAGATACGGCCATTTTAGTCAATTCAAAGCATGTTTCATCGGTTTTCATCAAGGACACTGTCCCCACAATTTCATCCTCATACCAAGCATAAAAAATTTCTCCGCCAGGTGCTAAAATCACCTCCTCGGGTTTAGATAAAACCTCCCGATCTATCTCTTCCACATGGAAATACTTTTCCAACCATTCCACATTCAATCTCCGAATGGCATCTCGATAGGCTGGCTCAAAATGGGTAATACGAATTTGACTCATCATTTATCCAATAAGCGTCGATGATAATTAATTTGTCCCAAATGATAGCCTAAATGAACCGCCAAATGAATAAAATAATATCCTGATCTCATGGAATGATCAAATACGGGCATCGGGTAATCCTCCTCCAATTGTTCCTGACTAATGGTGGGCAAAACCCGCTTTAACATGGCTTCGGTTTCAGCTATCATAAAGAGTAATTGCTCTCTTGGAACAGCCTTTTCAGAAAACTCCTTTTCTCGATCTCTCACATAGCCCGTATTGCCATACACAGAACCAAAGTAGGTTTGTAAATTCCCAATCAAATGCAAACATAAATTGCCTGCGGAATTAGAAACAGCCCCCTCTACTTTCCATAAATTGGCCTCATCTTGATACTGGGAAATCTCCGTTTTTAAACGGTTTAAATCTCGAGTAAAAAGCTTCAATACATCTTCTGTTATCATTTTCAATATGCTTAGGTGTTAAAAATCAAATATAGAATAAAATAGAATGCTAAAATGCAGAGGATTGCATTAGTATCTTAATTAAAAATGAATACTTTTAACAAAATTCCTTACCATGAAAACAAAATCAATCTACCTGCTTATTGCTCTAATTTTACCTTTGAGCCTATTTTCGCAAAATAGCGATCGCATTCATCAAGCGACCAAGGCCTTTTTAGTGACCTTAAATCAGGATGAACTCAAAAAAGTAAACTACTCTTTTCAGGATAGTTTACGAAAAAAATGGACCAATCTCCCAGTGGGTATGGTTCCAAGACCCGGCATTCAATATGGCTCGCTTTCCGACAAAAGTAGACTGGCTTTTCACCGAGTGTTAAGTGCATTATTGAGTTCTCAAGGTTACTTAAAAACTACCAGCATCATGCAGCTGGATGATATTTTAAACACCTTATATCAAGAGGCATACGATAAAGGTGAAATCAAAAAGGAGTTCTTAACCCAAATGCAAAAATTAAATTGGGCACACGGAAATTATTACATTTCTATTTTTGGTAAACCGGGAGATGCCCCTTGGGGAATGAATTTTGGAGGTCATCACATGGCACTCAGCCTCACTTCAGATGGCAAAAAAATAAGCATGTCGCCCTATTTCATTGGTACAGATCCGTCCGAAGTGAAATCATCTAAGTATGCAGGTTTACGGGTTTTAAGTAAGGAAGAAGATTATGGTTTTATGTTGATCAATATGCTCAGCGATAATCAAAAATCGAAAGCCATCTTACAACAAGCCGTTCCTAAAGACATCATTACTTCCCCTAATAGTCAACAGCGTATCGACTCCTATTATGGGATTGCTGTAAAAGAATTTACCGATGCCCAAAAGGCGATGTTAAAAATTCTGATTCAAGAATACATCCACAATTTTGAACATGAAAAATCACATCAAATGATGGACAAAATCGCCGCTACAGGCATGGATAAAATCCACTTTGCTTGGGTGGGCAGCTTAGAAAATAATAAGTCGCATTATTACATCATCAACGGGCCCGATTTTTTAATTGAATACGACAATGTCGGATTCCAAAATGATGGAAATCACATTCATGCTATCTTACGAGAAAAAGGGAATGATTTTGGTGCAGATTTATTGAAAATGCACTACCTTGAGTCAAAACATTGATTAAGTGGATTATATTTGATCATTAGCATTTGTAAATAAAGCCAAAACACGTCCATTAAATTCAAATACTCCTTTCATAAAATGAGAAAAACCTTCTTTTTTATGCTCTGCTTGGGACTATTCACGCCCATATTTGCCAAAGAAAATCTACCAAGGACCATTGTCACGACAGATGGGGAAATTGATGATGTGGATACTTTCATTCGGATGCTATTGTATTCCAATGAATTTCACCTAGAAGGTTTGGTTTACTCCAGCTCCATGTGGCACTATAAAGGTGATGGAAAAGGTACTTTGTTTACTTCCGAAATGGAGATGACCAAGAAAATGTATGGAGCCAAAACCGACCTTCGCTGGCCGGGTGTCAACTGGATTCAGGATTTATTGAATGCCTATGGCGAAGTTTATCCCAAACTAAGTCAGCACTCCAAAAACTATCCCATTCCAGCATATTTACATAGTTTAGTGAAAGTCGGGAACATTGACTTTGAGGGGGAAATGGATAAAATCACCCCTGGGTCCGAATGGATTAAAGAAAAATTACTAGACAATGACCCTGAAGCTATTTTTTTGCAAGCGTGGGGAGGAACAAACACCATTGCTAGGGCATTAAAATCCATTGAAGAAGCCTATTCCAAACAAAAAGATTGGCCCATCATTCAAGAAAAAGTAGCTAAAAAAGCCATCATCTATACGGTCATGGACCAAGATGCCACCTATAAAAAGTATATCGGTCTACATTGGCCAAAAATTCGAGTATTTTACAATGCCCATCAGTTTGGAAGTTTTGCCTACCCATGGAAAAGAATCATGCCCAAAGCAGCTCAGCCTTATTTTGAAGGACCCTATATGTCAAAGAACATCATCTTAAATCACGGACCCTTATTGAAGATGTATTATGCTTATGGCGATGGTCAAAAACAAGCGGGAGATGATGAGCACATTCACGGAGATCCAAACAAACTGAAAAATGCTCAATGGGGTAATTTTGTTCCTTATGATTTTATTTCCGAAGGCGATTCCCCTGCATTTTTACATTTGGTAGAGGTTGGCTTAAATAATTTACATAACCCCACTTATGGCGGTTGGGGTGGCCGTTTTGCGCAAGCAAAAGATAATCCATATCGATACGAGGACAATGAAGAGGCTGCTGATTTCAATCCTGAATTAGGAAAATTGGATATTAATTATGCTCAAACGCGTTGGCTCATAGCACTTCAACAAGATTTCGCCGCTCGGGCCAACTGGTGCATTAAGGACTTTAAAGACGCAAACCATGCTCCGCAAATTACCGTGAGAGAAGGAATGAAAGTATATGCCAAAGCGGGACAAAAAATCACCTTAAACCTGTTTGCTCTTGATCCTGATAAAAACGATGTTGCCCTTATTGCTTGGCCTTATAAAGAAGCTGGAAGTGGTGCAGCAGACATTCAAGTATCTGGAAACAAAGCGCTAGTCAAAATTCCTGATACCGCTAAACATGGTGAGACTTACCATGTGATTATTGAAGGAAAAGACAATGGAACTCCATCCCTCACGGGATATCGTAGAGTAGTGGTTCACATTCTATAAAATCAAATTTGCACGGTTTCAATAAAAAATAGCACATTCTTGGGCTTGTTTAGGTTTAAGCTATGATTTTTTCTCTTATATTGAGATTCGAATTAAGCTAAACCTAAAAAATGAATCTACGCATCCTGACTCACATAAAAGTCTAAGGATTAATATGATTCCTTTCCCTCCATGAAATCATTGATCTGGATAGGATTCCTATCTTTCGTCTGTATTCCACTTTGTTTCGCACAAGGTCCTAAGACCATCGCATTATTTGATGGAAAAACGTTCCATGGCTGGGAAGGAGATACCCTTCATACCTGGCGTATTGAAAACGGCATGCTGATGGGAGGTTCACTAGAAACCACCGTTCCTCACAATAACTTCTTGTGCACGAAAAAAATCTATTCCAATTTTATCCTTAAACTCAAAATCAAGCTGACAGGTGACCAAGGTTTTATTAATTCCGGAGTTCAATTTCGTAGTCAGCGTTTAAAAGACCCAGCTTACGAGATGATCGGATACCAAGCGGATTTTGGAAAAGATTATTGGGCTAGTTTATATGATGAATCCAGAAGGAATAAAACCTTAGTAAAACCCAATGATCAAGAGGTACTAACTTGGATCAAAATCAATGATTGGAATGACTATGAAATCAAAGCCATCAATCATCAAATTCGATTATACATCAATGGTCACATGAGTGTGGATTATACAGAAACGGATGCCTCCATTCCTCAATCTGGCTTCATTGGAATACAAATCCATGGAGGAGGAAAGGCACAAGTCGCCGTAAAAGATATACGCATTCAAGAATTACCTTAAAACAATCTCTCTACCTCTATGATGAAGCCTTCTACCTATTTACTCGGTTTAATCCTATGTCTTTTTCTAAGTAATCCTGCCATAGCAAGCAGCAAAATGCTTGCTCAAACTGATAGTAGTAAAGTCGACTTTGACTACACCTTAGAAGCGACCATGTTAGGTTATTTTTCAAAAGATGGTACGCGAAATCCGACATTAAAAGCCAATAAAGGCAAAAAAGTACGCATTACGATTGTCAATGGGGAGCAAATGACGCATGATGTTTCCATGGAAAAACTGGGGATCAAGAGTGCTACTATTTTAGATAAAGGTTCTAGCACAAGCATCGTTTTTATTGCTCAATCAAACGACACCTATTTCTGCTCCATCCCAGGTCACCGTGCAGCCGGCATGGTGGGAAAATTTGAAGTGGTGGAAGGTGCCATTGGCAATGAATTAGTCAAAGGTATTCGCCCGTCCAAAAACGGAAAAACATTGAACTTGAATTTTGAATCAGGAACCCTAGCCGATTGGAAAGCGGAAGGAGATGCCTTTGCCAATCCTATTTTTGACCAAGATCCTTCACCCGTACATGATAAGACCATGAAAATTGGTCCTGAGGGAAGCCATTTCATCTCCAGTGGTGGCACAAAAAACTATGCATTTACAGGTACTTTAACCTCTGTACCCTTTAAAATCACACAGCCATTTGCTAGTTTTTGGGTTTCAGGAGGAGCATTGCAAGATACTCGTGTAGAATTGGTATTAGCCAAAAGCAAAAAAGTCATTTTCCGCTCCACAGGGCAAGGGCGAGCTACTTTACAACCTGTTGTGGCAAACGTTAAACCCTATTTGCAACAAGAAATCTTCATCCGCATCATCGACAATGAAACGGGTATCACGCCCATTCCTTACGTGGCACATGATAAACTAGCTCACATCAATTTTGACAACTTTCAGTTCCATGCCCTTCGGCCTAATTACCCCAATGAATTGCATCAAAAGGACATCATTGTGCTACCTCCTTTAGATCCTGTTCTGAATGCTGGACTTTCAGGTTTAAAGGCGGCCGAGGCCATGACTTTGCCCAAAGGCTTCAAAATTAATTTAGCTGCGGCAGAGCCTGACATTGTTCGTCCCATCAGTTTTACGATTGATGCCAAAGGAAGACTATGGGTGGTAGAAGGCCATACCTATCCCGTTCCTGCCCCGGAAGGACAAGGTAAAGACCGCATTCTGATTTTTGAAGATACGGATGGAAACGGAACCTTGGATAAAAGAAAAGTCTTCATGGAAGGCCTAAATTTAGTCAGCGGGATTGAAGTAGGCATGGGGGGCGTTTGGTTAGGAGCGGCTCCTTACCTATTATTCATCCCAACTGATTTCCAAACGGATAAACCCACTGGACCCATCCAAAAACTATTGGATGGCTGGGGCGTACATGATACCCATGAAGTGCTCAATAGCTTACGTTGGGGCCCCGATGGTTGGTTATATGGGAATCATGGGGTGTTTACCCATTCCAATGTAGGGAAACCAGGCGCCTCCGATCAGGAACGTACTAAAATCAATGCAGGTGTTTGGAGATTCCATCCCATCAGTCATCAGTTTGAGGTATTTGCAGAAGGAACGAGTAATCCTTGGGGAATCGACTTCAATGAGTATGGACATCCTTTCATTACGGTTTGTGTGATTCCGCATATGTTCCATATCATCCAAGGGGCACGATATGAGCGACAAGCCGGAAAACATTTTAATCCATATACCTACGAAGACATCAAAACCATTGCTGACCATCGGCATTATGTTGGAAACAGAGGCCCACATGCAGGTAATTTTCGCTCTGCATCTGCTGGGGGAGGTCATGCACATGCAGGTGCCATGATTTATTTGGGAGGAAATTCTTGGCCTAAAGAATTCCGAAATAATATCTTCATGAATAATATCAATGGCTCTCGATTAAACGTGGATCAACTCAATAGGCAAGGTTCGGGCTATAGTGCCTCACATAAAAAGGACTTCATTGTCATGAATGATGCTTGGTCGCAATGGCTCAACTTCAAATATGACCCAAGTGGTTCTGTTTTTGCCATCGATTGGTACGATAAAAATCAATGCCATAGTTCTAACCCCGACGTCCATGATAAAACGATGGGGAGAATTTTTAAAATCACCCATGAAAACGACAAATGGGTACAAGTGGATTTACATAAAGCGTCCGACATGGATTTAGTGAATTACCAGCTTCATGCCAATGAATGGTATGTCCGACAAGCGAGAACTATTTTACAAGAAAGAGGGCCAAATCCCCAAGTTCACGCAGCTTTGAAAAACATCATCGATAAAAACCCAGATGTGACCAGAAAATTGAGAGCCTTATGGACTTTACATGTGACAAAAGGTTTGACAGAAAAAGAGGTGGCCCAATTATTAACGAATCCAGACGAAAATATCCGAAGCTGGGCGATACAATTGGTCGCAGAAAAGAAGCAAGTTTCCGCTGATATTTTAGGTCAATTTGAGTCCATGGCTCGCACGGATAAGTCGGCACTAGTTCGGCTGTATTTAGTTTCAGCCTTATTGCGATTGGATCCTGCGCAGCGTTGGAATGTGTTGGATGTTTTAGTACAGAAAACAGAAGATCAAGCAGACCATAATTTACCTTTGATGCTTTGGTATGCTGCCGAACCTTTAGCGACTTTGGATGTAAAGCGCGCTCTTCAATTAGGTGTAAAAGCTAAAATGCCCAAGTTTTTAACCTACACCATTCAGCGAGTAGCTGCCTTGAAATCGGAAGAGGCCATTGCCTCCTTGAAGGAATTACAATCCAAATTAGGACATTCCCATGAGAACCATGAAGTGAGTATGTTATTGGATAAAGTATTGAGTCAAAAATAACCCAACGATGAAAAAATTTATCCCCATTTTAGGCATTGAATTGCTGCTATTATTTTTCATGCTGGCATTAAAGTCGCAGCCCCCATCCGACTTTAAGAAAACGAAAATAACGGGTGATTTTATCTCGGAAGGAGTGGCGGCTGGCGACTTAAATAAAGATGGAAAAATAGACATTATTGCGGGATATTACTGGTTTGAAGCTCCACATTGGGTCAAACATGAAATGGCACCGTCCAGAACCTTTGATCCAAGAAAAGAGTATTCGGAATCCTTTCTAAACCTTTGTTTGGATGTCAATTTAGACGGCTGGAAGGATGTAGTCATCGTTGATTTCCCTGGTAAAGCTGGATTTTGGTTTGAAAATCCCAAAAATAAAAGCGAACGTTGGACAAAACACATCATCGCCCAAGGAATGGGTATCAGCAATGAGTCTCCCGGATTTATTGATGTAGATCAAGATGGACGGTTGGATATTTTATGTGGAGATAAAGACAAAAAACAAATTGTTTGGCTTCAAGCACCTACCCAAAAAGGGGATACCTTATGGCAAAGGCATGCTTTAAGTCAAGAAAAAGTCCCTGGCACAGAAAGTTTCTCGCACGGTATCGGCATGGGAGATATCAACATGGATGGCTTGGCCGATGTAGTCATCAGAGAAGGCTGGTTTGAGGGCAAAAAAGATGTCAAATCAGGAGATTGGACTTTTCATCCGACGAATCTAGGAGAAGCTTGTTCTCACATGCAAGTGATGGACGTCAATGGGGATGGTAGAAACGATGTCGTCAGCGCATCGGCTCATGCTTTGGGGCTTTGGTGGCATGAGCAAATTTTGAATCAAGGAAAGATTAGCTTTAAAACTCATTTGATGAGTACGCGTACGGCTCAAACCCATGCATCGATCATGGCCGATTTAAACGGAGATGGTAGAAAAGAATACATTACGGGTAAGCGTTTTTTAGCGCATCATGGGCGAGATGCAGGGGATAGCGACCCCGCTCTACTTTTCTATGTAGAGTTTAATCAACAATATAGAGACCCAATATGGAAAGAATATTTGATCGATCAAGACTCGGGAGCGGGATTAAATATTACGGTGCTGGATGTCAATAAAGACAAAAAACCAGACATCATTATTTCGAACAAAAACGGGGTATTTTTATTTGAAAATCAAATCAAAAAGAAAAGATAAAATCAGGGGAAATTTAGGATATTCTTTTCTCCATTTTCACATATTCGATTCCATTTTTCAGGAAAGTTTCCCCCGCTTTTTTCATCCCAAATTTCTCATAAAATTGGGCCTTGGGAACGCGCGCATGACACCAAATCTGTTTTATATCCGATTGACTAAATTGTTCAAAAACATGGTTCAATAAAATAGAGCCATAGCCTTTCCCTTGATCCGATACAAGCGTGGCAAATTTCCTGAATTGGATACTTTGATGCTCCTTAAAAATCGAAATAACCGACTTCAATTGACCTGCATCGACTAACCCTAAATGAATTGCAGCATCATCGCCTGAGACCTTGACAAAATCCAGGTCTTTATCTGGCCACATGACTTCCTGACGAATCACTAATACTTGTTGGATCGGAATTTCTTGAATTTGCATGAAACTTAATTTAATGAAAAAGCAAGGTAGTGATCGCCCGATTTTGTTTTCAACTTGCCTCCACCACAAGCGATGACCACGTATTGCTTGCCATCTACCGCATACACAGAGGGCGAAGCATAACCCGCCGCTGGTAATTGATAACGCCATAACTCTTCCCCTGTCGCCCGATCAAAGGCCCTAATATATTCATCTTTGGTAGCCGCAATAAACACCAATCCACCTGCCGTAACCGCAGGTCCACCATAATTATCGGTCCCCGTTCTTAGTATTCCTTTAGCCATTAATTCTGGATATTCTCCCAAAGGCACTTGCCACAATCTTTTTCCCGAATGCATATTGATAGCGGTCAACGTGCCCCAAGGCGGCCGACTGACCGGATATCCATTTGAATCAAACCACCGATTATAGCCCGTCATCAAATAATCGGAAATGGACAAATGACTGGTGCCTTTTACGGCTATATTTTCTCCTTGAAGAAAAGCCCAAATCGCTTCTTTTTGTTCTTGACTGATATGCTGCAAGGAAGGCATTCTTCCGCGCCCTTGATTTAATAATTGCACAAAACTCTGTAAGTTATATTTCTTCTTTACCTGCAACAAAGAAGGTATCGACCCGTCTTCATTCCCTTGTTTATTTTGCCCATGACAGCTCATGCAATGTTGCTCATAAAGAACACTGGCCGTGGTCATTTTTAGGCTTTTGGTATTGGGGATCAAAGACGTGTATACCGGATTTTCTTTGGCAGGAATGTACATCACTTGATGTTCGTCTACCGCTGCTCCACCCCATTGTGCACCCCCATCAGTTCCCGGGAAAAAGATGGTTCTTTCCTTCCCTACAGGTATATAGGCATGCCCAGCTTTTGACAAGGCGAATTCCTTTTTGATTTCCTCAGGATTAGACAAGCTTGGATTAATGTCCTTTTCGAAAAAACTTTGTCGAGTAAATGGCTCAGGCCAAGTGGGGATAGGCTGGGTTTTAGATGCTAATTCACCAGGTACATCAGAAGCAGGAAAAGGAGTTTCTACGATGGGGAAAATGGGCTTACCTGTGACCCGATCAAACACAAACATAAAGCCTTGCTTGCTTAAGACAGAAACGACATCCTTCTTCTCTCCCCGAATAGTCAAGGAAAACAAATTAGGAGGCGCAGGAATATCCCGATCCCAAATGTCGTGGTGAACCGTCTGAAAATGCCAAAGCCTCTTTCCAGTGGTAGCGTCCAATGCCAACAGGCAATTAGCAAAAAGATTGTCGCCCTTTCTATTTCCCCCATAAAAATCAAAAGCCGCTGAGCCAGTAGGCGCATAGACAATTCCTCGTTTTTCATCCAAAGCCATCCCCATCCAGCTATTAGCGCCACCTAGATTTTTATAATTGTATTTCTCCCAAGTCGCATATCCGAATTGCCCCGGTCTAGGAATGGTCTGAAAGGTCCAGAGTAATTTTCCAGAAATGGCATCATAGCCTCGGATATCACCCAACAGAGCTGTAGCGGATTCGGAAACCCTAGTTCCTACAATCAGAATGTTCTTAAAAATGGTCACAGGCGTATTGAGGGAGACATATTCATCCGAACCTTCCCGCTGAATGCCAGGCAATAAATTGACTTTGCCATCCTGACCAAAGGTCGGTATGACTTTGCCCGTTTTGGCATCTAAAGCAAATAAATAGGACCCATAACCAAAAAAGATTCGCGATTTTTTGCCGTTGGACCAATAGCTTAGTCCTCGACTAGTGGTACTGTTCGTTTTAATCTTGATATTGGTCTTCCAAAGTTCCACCCCTGATTTAGCATCCAGCGCAAAAGCCTGGGTATTGGCAGAAACACCGTATAAAATCCCGTTGATGATGATGGGATTGCATTGCATTTGGGTGCCATTGGTGAGGGTATCCGCCCCACCCGCATCGTAATCCCAGGCTAGGGATAATTGACTTACATTGGAAGTATTAATCTGTTTTAAAGGAGAAAAATGATTGCGGTTATTGCCCCCATGATAGGCTGGCCAATCCACACGCATCCTATTTTGCCAAGAGGCAAATCCCAGCAATAATCCTAGGATGGATATACCCACCATGAACAGAAGCTTTTTCATTGGATTGGATTTTGTCAAATGTAAGGGTTTCGGGAGGAAAATAGATATGATGGGGTCAGGAAATGAATAGCTATGCTTGAGGATGTAGGATAGTTTGATTAGCATTAGAGGTTTAAATATGAAAGAACATAATGGGTAAGCTACCTTTTTACGGACCCGCTTTTTCAATTAATTTAAAAATTATGATTGTTTTTATTAACCCTTTTCGTTAATACTATTTATATTTGTAGTGGAAATACTTTACAAAAGCAGGAAACTTGAAAAGCAATTAACCGATCCCAAAGAGATGGCCAAATCCTTTGGGCACTTGGCCCGCCAATTAAACCAAAGACTTAAAGACCTAGCAGCTGCAGAAAATTTAGCGGTGATGCGAGCCCTGCCAGCGGCTAGATGCCATGAGCTGACAGGAGACCGAAAGGGAGAATTAGCTGTGAATGTTTCTACTAATTACCGATTGATTTTTGAGCCAAATCATGAACCCATACCCCAAAAAGCTGATGGAGGATTAGACTGGGGAAATGTCACCCGAATTCGGATTATTGACATTGAAGACTACCACTAAAACAAAGAACAAGAAAAGAATCAACATGGCAACAGCACTCGAAATAGCCAAATCACTACTCTCCCCTCCTGGTGATACCATTCAGGAGCATATTGACTTTATGGGCATGAGCCAAGCCGAGCTTGCTGAAAGAATGGGCAGACCTAAGGAAAAAATCAATGATGTCATTAAAGGAAGAGAACCTATTTCTACTGCCACGGCCTTTCAATTGGAAAAAGTGCTGGATATACCAGCTAGTTTTTGGCTTAACAGAGAAAAGACCTACCGCCAAGAACTCTACGAATTACAACAACGAGAAGAACTAGAAAAAGAAAAAGACTGGCTGGATGCATTTCCAATCCATGAAATGCGAAAATTGGGATGGTTACCCAACACAAAAGAGAAGCATATATTGGTTGACAAACTCTTGAAGTTTTTTAGTGTCGCATCAGCTGACGAATGGAAGCGGATTTATGTAGATGAGCAGGTATCTGTTGCTTTTAAAATTTCATTGGCACACACCCAAAGTCCTCACGCTATTTCAGCCTGGTTACGTCAAGGTGAATTACAAGCCAAGGAAATTAAAATAGCCGAGTTTGATAAAAAGAAATTCAAAGACGCATTGACAGAAATGAGAGAACTGGCTTTTTTGATGCCTGAAAATTTTACCCAATCATTGCAAAACATGTGTGCTTCTTGCGGCGTGGCGCTGGTATTTACGCAAAACTTACCAAAAGCCCCAATTAGTGGAGCAACACGCTGGTTTCACAACAAACCGATTATTCAAATTGCAGGTAGGTTTAAAACCGACGACCATTTTTGGTTTACTTTTTTCCATGAAGCAGCACACATTATTTTGCATGGCAAAAAGGATATTTTCTTAGAGAATGTAGAAGGAACTGAAATAGACCAAGAGAAAGAACAAGAAGCCAATACCTTTGCTGCCAAACTTTTATTGCCAGAACATGCATGGCAACAAATCCTAGATGCTGCTCCATTAAGCGAAGAAATGATCCAAGCCTTTGCGCATAAATTCCGAACACCAGCAGGGGTGATCAAAGGACGGTTGCAACAAATAGGGCTCCTACCATTTCATGTGGGTAATGGACTTAGACAAAAAATTGTTTTGTTTAACTAAGAAATATTGAATTAGGTATCAACAATACATAAGCCTTAGAAAAATAAAATTTTCAATTTGTCTATATGAGTTTAAGTGGGTATTGTATCAGTGTCGGGATTTATAATTCATTTTTTTTCATACGCAAAACTCATAAAACTGTTCAGTTTCCCAAAGACACGTACTGAATTTAAACTAAACAAGGAACTTCGATTTATCCTTTCAATTTTCTATCTTCAGAAAATACTACAGTACGAATCTATTTCAACTACCAACATTAACCATTGTATAATTTGTCAAACTTTTGTTGCGGAAATAGCGAATATAAAATTACCTTGACAATACATAAACTAAATATGTAATGAAAGAAAGCGAAGAAATAATACAAGCACTTTTGAAATTCAGAAATGAAAGAGATTGGGAGCAATTTCATAATCCAAAAGATTTAGCCTTGGCAATAAGCATAGAATCGTCTGAACTTTTAGAATTATTTCTTTGGAAGAAAGCAGAGGATGCAAATACTGATAAAGTAAAAGAGGAACTTGCTGATATTTTTTCATTCGCCTTTTTACTTGCTGAAAAATATGGGTTAGATGTTAAGGAAATTGTATTCGACAAAATCAAAACAAATGGAGAAAAATATCCAGTAGATAAAGCAAAAGGTACAGCTAAAAAATATACCGAGTTATGAGTTTGAATAATGTATTTGAAGTAAAGCGATATGATTTCAATTCAAACTTATTCAATGAGTTTCAAGATCTTCATTATGCTAAAGATCTTTGGCCAATTGTTTATATACTTAGTGATGGGGCAATAAAAGAAGCTTATGTTGGTGAGACAACTGATACATATGCTCGAATGAACAGCCACCTGAAAAGTAATGCAAAAAATAAACTTTCCTCTGTTCATTTAATCTCTAGCGAAAAATTCAATAAGTCAGCAACTCTTGATATTGAATCTAACCTTATTAAATATATTTCAGGCGATGGTCAATATAAGTTAATCAATGGAAATGTTGGCTTAGCAAATCATAATTATTATCAAAAGAAAGAAGTTTATTGGGATATTTTTAAATCTATATGGGATAAATTAAGAGCCGAAGGAGTTTCAAAACATTCCATTGATTACATTGACAACTCTGACTTATTTAAATACTCTCCATACAAAACTTTAACTTCTGAGCAAAGAAGTGGATTGTTAGTCATATTAAATAATCTTTTGAAAGATGAGTATAGGGATTTCATAGTTGAAGGCGGAGCAGGGACAGGTAAAACTATACTAGCAATATTTTTATTCAAACTACTAAACACCAACAATGAGGATTTTAATTTCAAAGAATTTGGTGAAGATGAGACCGAATTTATAGACCTAATCAAAAATTTAAAAAACAAATATCCCAGTCCTAAAATGGCATTAGTAGTGCCAATGTCGTCATTTCGAAATACTCTTAAAAAGGTATTTAAAAATATCAAAGGTTTAAACTCAAATATGGTTATTGGGCCTGCAGAAATTGCAAAAGAAAAATATGACATTGTTGTTGTTGATGAATCTCATCGTCTAAGAAGGCGTGTTAATTTGGGTGCATATTTCGGAGCATTTGATGTCGTTTGTGAAAAGTTAAATCTTGATAGATATACCTGCAGTGAACTTGATTGGATTCTTTTACAATCTAGTAAATCCATATTATTCTATGATGAAAATCAATCTATAAAACCCTCCGATGTAAAAAAGGAGGATTTCGATTTATTGAAGGTTAAAAAGGATACAAAAGTTGAATCGCTAAAATCCCAATTTCGAGTAAAAGGAGGTAATGATTATGTCCGATATATTGATAATATTCTGAATTGTTCTATGTCTCCTCAGTCTGAAATGTTTAATTCTAAAGAATATGAGTTTATTCTTTTCGACTCCATTGCAGATTTAGTATCACAAATAAAACTAAGGGAATCAGAGAACGGGCTATCTCGTTTAATTGCAGGATTTTCATGGCCATGGATTTCTAAAAATGACAAATCCTTATACGACATTAAAATTGAAGGGGAAGAATTACAATGGAATAGAGTTGCAGACGATTGGATCAATTCCCCAAATGCAATTAATGAAGTAGGGTGTATTCACACAACACAAGCCTACGATCTAAATTATGCAGGAGTAATTTTCGGAAATGAAATTACTTATGACAAGGAAAAGGATGAGATTGTTATCATAAAAGAAAATTATTTTGATAGAAATGGTAGTGTTGGTATTTCTGATATAAAAGACTTAAAAGCCTTTATAATAAATATTTACAAAACAGTAATGCTAAGAGGCATAAAAGGTACTTATGTATATGTATGCGATAAAAATTTGAGAGAGTATCTCTCAAAACATATTACGAAGTTTAAGCTAGAGAAACCTGCTTTAAAAATTCCAAAAATTGAAGTATTACCTTATATCAATTCCGTTCCAATTTATGATTTAAAAGTAGCGGCTGGAAATTTTAGTGAATTACAAACTGTATCAGATTGCGACTGGGTCGAAATTCCACCAAGATATAAACCATCTCCGGATTTATTTGCTTGCACCGTAATTGGAGAATCGATGAACAAGGTTATTCCTAACGGTTCTATTTGCTTATTTAGAAAGTATTCAGGTGGTTCACGAAATGGACAAATAGTTTTAGTAGAACATACTAATATTCAAGACCCTGACTTTGGCTCTCGCTATACCATTAAAGAGTATAGAAGTAAAAAGACAATAAATGATGACCAATGGGGTCATGAGGCTATTATTTTAAAACCTCTTTCGTATGATTCAGAATATGATGACATCATAATTGAACCTGATGAGTTAAGTGAATTAAAAGTTATTGGAATATTTGAATGTGTATTATAGAAAAATGCCTCTACCAAAGTCTAAACATTTATGGTTAACCAAAATTTTGTTCTCTGCATCAACATTTGTGGTGAGAATCGCCAACTTCGCCAAGCCTTAATCAGTTAAAAACAATAGAAAACCATGCTACAAGATCAAATTAAAAATTTAAAAAAGAACTGGCTGATTTAGTAACAGAAAATGTCGCATTAATTGAAGACTTAAAAAAAATGGCTCCTTTGCCAAGCTAAAAAACGAAAGCTCCAACAAAACATTTGTATTTTGACAAAATCGATCTTAAAGTTTGTAATTTTGACAGCTATATGGCAGACAAAGCATACATAACACCCAATGTTCTGAAATGGGCAAGAGAATCGGCAAAAATGACCGAAGAAATTGCTGCTGCTAAAGTTTCTGTGCCCGTTGATAGGCTGAAGGAGTGGGAAGCGGGAATAAGTCAACCAACTATCAGACAAGCACAAACACTTGCTAAAACATATAAAAGACCTTTTGCTCTATTCTTTTTACCCGAAGCTCCTCGTGACTTCCATCCACTTCAAGACTTTAGGAAATCGGGCTCAAAATCACTGACAACTTCTTCCATTTTTATTATCAGAGAAATCCAACAAAAGCAAGCATGGATTAGTGATGTATATTCAGAAAACCAAGAAGAGAAATTAGTTTTTGTTGGTCGGTTTTCAATAAATGATAATCCACAAACTGTAGCAAAAGACATTCTTGACACATTAAAAATAAATCCCGCTTCCTATAAGACTGATAACCCAATTAAAGAATGGATTGATGCCGCAGAAAAAATGGGCATTTTCGTTTCAAGGACCAGTTTTATTCATTCCCGACTCAAATTAGATTTGGAAGAATTACAAGGTTTTGCAATCGCTGACCCACTTGCTCCATTTGTTTTCGTAAATTCAGACGACTGGAATGCCCCACAACTGTTTACACTTGTCCATGAGTTAGCACACATTTGGATAGCAGAAACAGGTATTTCCAATGAAGTTGAACCTGACTTAAAACTCAAAGACAAATTTCATCCAATAGAGTTGTTCTGCAATGAAGTTGCAGCTAATGCCTTAATACCAAAAGAAATTGTTCTGAGTTTTGATTCAAAATCATTTCAAACCTCTAAAGATGTTTTTAAAGTTGCCAAGCAATTAGGTGTAAGTTCATTTGCTCTCTTGGTTCGTGCTTTAAATCTAAATATCATTTCAACACCAGCATATCAGAAATTAAAAAAGCAGGCTGATATTGATTATGCGGAGTATTTGAAAAGAGAAGCAGAAAAAAAAGCTAAACAAAAGGAAAATGATAAACCAAGCGGACCAAACTATTTTTTGCTACAACTAAATAGAAACAGTAGATTATTTACACAAACAGTTTTAGATGCATTTCGTGGCGGATATATCGAGCCTACCATGGCTAGTAATCTGTTAAATGTTCAAGTAAATAAATTTTCAAAACTCGAATCACAATTATTTAGATGAGCACAATGGCAAACAAATATTGTTTGGATGCCAATGTGTTAATCCAAGCTTGGCAAAAATACTACAATCCAAAATTTTGCCCTGATTATTGGAAAGTCTTAAATGAACTTGGCAAAAATGGAAAGATTTTTATTCCCGAATTGGTATATGAAGAAATCATTAGAACTGAGGACGACCTCTCAAAATGGCTGAAAGGGAGTAAAATTCCAATCCAAAAAATAAACGAACCCGTTACAATACATATTAGAAAAATTTTAGAAGATTATTCCCAATTAGTTGATAATACAAAAGCTCGTTCATTAGCTGACCCTTGGGTGATTGCACATGCTTTGCACGAAAATGCAACTGTTGTTACCAAAGAAGAAAAGGTGACTGCCCTAAACTCAAATAAGATAAAAATACCTAATGTTTGTGACAGCATGGGAATTAGATGGATAAATGACTTCGAATTTATTAACGAATTAGACATCAAATTCCAATGTTCTTTGACTTAAACAAAGACAGAAAAGAAGTATTGGTTTGGAAAGAAATGAAGTCTTCCTAAGCAAAGAAGAATTAATGAAGTTTTTACAAATGATTGAAAACGACTTTCACCATGGAAATAGCTGAACTAGAAAAAATGTGGGAAGAGTTTGGAGATATACCTATAAACGATATTGATGAAATAGAATTTGGTTTCTATTGTTGGGAAAAAGGAACTTCCCGTTTTGATATTTGGCATTGGTTTGACGAAAAGTTGCCAAATGGAATCGCTGAATATGTAATTTATAGTATAGAAACAAAAGGGTAAAGAAGTCATTTTCATCAATACCAAACTTTATAATTTACTCAAGAAGGGATAGAAATAATGTGTACCATATATTTCAATTATGGTACATGAAGATAAAACGTGAGACATTGGGGGCCATAATAAATAGTTGAAAGGGAATAAAATCCCCCTGTTCATTAACCTAAACAACGACAGATAAAAAGCACGAACCTCTGAAAAAGGTTTTGACTTGTACCCTTCCAAGCAGCTTGTAAGTAAAAAACAATATTCCCCCAATTCCTTTGAAATTTGACTTCTTTATTGGAATATTGACGATTCAACCAACCTAAAAAAATCATGAAACGTTCTCGTTTATTCTTGTCACTCTTATTTGTATTAGGCCTATGCCAAATGGCTGTGGCTCAATCGTCTGTTGATGCTATGGTCAAAGATTGGGAAAGATCTAAGGCTTATACCAAAGAGTATCTAGATGCTATGCCAGAATCTGGCTATGCCCTAAAACCCACTCCTGAAATGCGTTCTTTTGCAGAACAAATGCTACACTTAACCGATGCCAATTATGGCTTTGCTTCGGCTGCATCCGGTGAGAAAAGTCCCATTGCTATGGGTGCTTCGGAAAAGTCGACCGACAAATCAAAAGCCAATGTAACCCAATTGGTTATGGATGGCTATGATTTTGTCATCAGTTCTGTCAAAAAAATGACGGCTGCTCAAATGACGGAATCGGTTAAAATGTTCGGAAGATTCGACATGACCAAGGACGCTGCTTTGGCTAAATGCCTGGAGCATCAAGCACATCACCGTGGTCAAACGACTGTGTATATCCGTTTGGCAGGAGCTAAACCTCCACAAGAGAAATTGTTCTAGTCAAATCGATAGACAAACAGAAAAGGCAACCTCATTGGTTGCCTTTCTTATTTTATGCGGCTAACTGCTCCACGTACTTTTTGAAATTATCCAAAATCATTTGCCAACCCATTTTTTGCATTTCTTCTGGATTTTCATTTTCAGGATCAAAGGACTCTTTAACTATGGTGCTGTCTCCCTCTGAAATAAACTGGACACTCACTCGGCGCCCATCTCCTAGGGTAATTTCTAGGTTTTTCAAGGGTTCTATTTGGCTAAACGTGCCCCAAAAATCAAAGCTGAATGAACCATCTTTGGCAGCCATTATATAATGAAACTCTTTCCCTATTTCTAAGGTATTTTGAGCCTCAGGACAATGCCAATCGTCGCTAGCGAAGTTCCAATGCTTCACATGTTCGACTTTGGTCCAACAATCCCACACTTGCTGTACGGAAGCTTGAATGTTGGCGGAAACTTGAATTTGTGTCATATCTTGATGTATATCTGCCGTGAATTTATCAATCATTTTGATTTTATCCTTTCCTCTCATCCTTTTCCACCAAAAAAAGGCGATCCTTACGAATCGCCCTTAGTTGATTAATGGCGGGGTATTCTAGTTAAGCGGACTGACTTTGAACTCATAGGATCCTGAGTTTAATTCCATTTCTAAGAAATTTCCTTCTTGCTTAATCCCTGAAATTCCTTTGGATTTTGTTACATCTTGACCACCTTCTGTCACCTTGGCCGAACTAGCCGGAAGTTTCAAATGTGCCGAAGTATTGGCAGGAACTGTGAATTGATAGCTCATTACATTCCCTTCATTTTTCCACTCACTTGTTACTTTGCCATACATGGTTTCCACATAGCCTTTGGCAAAATTGATTTTACCCGATACATCCGGTGTCGGTTGCAATTGGAAGTGCTTAAATCCTGGCGAAGCTACATCGCGTTGAATTCCCAAGGAAGTTTGGTACATCCATGCCGCAATGGCCCCAAAAGAATAGTGATTGAAGGAGTTCATGCTATTATTTCCTCCAAAACCATTTTCAATGGTATAAGAATTTAATCTTTCCCAAATGGTCGTGGCGCCATTCGCTACCGAATACAACCAAGAAGGATAAGTTCTCTGCGTTAATAAAGCATAGGCCACATCATGCTGCTGATTATTGGAAAGCGCATCGGCAATGGAGGCCGTTCCAATAAATCCAGTCATTAGGGAATAAGGAGGGCGCGCCACTCCTTCATCGTCTTTGTTAGATCGTTGTACCGTTTCCACCAAATGCTTCAAGATGAAGGGTTTATTGGTTTCATCAATCACGCCCAATGCCAAAGGAATGGCATAAGATGCCTGCGTATCCATCAATTGTCCCTTGTCGGAAACGGGAGGCGTGGCAGGTGCTGCAGGTGCCGCTCCCGGAGGGCCCATGCGTGCTGCTCTTACTCCCGATTTCACCGTTCTGTGTGTATTTGGGTCGATGTAAATGGCATTGATTAATTTCTTCTTGCTTTCGTATTGGGCAAGGTAGGCGCTTTCGTCCGACTTATTTCCTAAAATACCTGCCACTTGCGACATGATTTTTAGGTTATATGCCTGGTAAGTCATCCAGAAAAGGGTATTATCATTTTTGTTGTTTTCTGGGCTCAACCAATCTCCTAGTGGTCCTTCATTAACAATACCATTGGCTGGATCCATTTTCGTTTCCAAAAATGCCACATAGCGTTTCATGGCATCGTAATGCTCCATCAACATATTCTTATCTCCGTATTGTTGATACGTTTCCCAAGGAATGATGATACCCGCACTTCCCCAAAGTGTTCCTCCAAATCCTCCACCCATCGGGGCTACATCAGTAAAACGACCGTCGGCACGTTGCACATCACGCATCGCCAATAGATGACGGCGCATGAAATTATTCACTTGAGCCATGTACGTTGCTGTTTTGGAGAAGACATTGATATCCCCACTCCAGCCCATTCTTTCGTTTCTAGCAGGAGTATCCGTTGGAATAGAAAGGAAATTTCCTCTCATGGACCACGTGATGTTATTCCACAATTTATTCACCAAAGGATCAGAACTTTCATAGTAGGAACCTATGTCCTGAATGGAAGAAAGCACCAAACCTGCCACTTGACTTAAAGCAGGCGCTTGATCCAATCCCGTAATTTCTAAATAACGATAACCATGGAAAGTAAATCGTGGTTGTATGTATTCATCTCCACCCTTTAAGATATAGACATCTTGTGCCAATGCCGCACGGATGTTTTCCAACATGATCATCCCTTTTTGCGAAGCATATTCAGGTAAATCAGGATACAGTACTTCGGCAAAACGTAAGGTAATGGTTTGACCCGCTTTTCCATTAGGAATGAATATTTTAGGAAAACCCACCATATTTTGCCCCATATCATACACATACACGCCTTTTCTTGGCTCATGCATGGACTTCGCTTGCATCACTTTTCTCACTTGAACGGCATCATCCAATTGACCAACCAGCTTCATATCTTTGTAATTCAAAGCATTTGGTACATCTCCTACATAGGCCGATCCTTCTAGAGAAATTTTTGCAGCAGGCTTCCAACCTTTCGCTTGGAATGAAGTGGTAGACCAACCCGCAATAGCGGCTTCTTTACGTGCATCATATACTTCTCCTTGGAAGAAACTACCGTAACGGATTGGGCCATCATTGCTATAAGTCCATTTTTCTGGATTCGTGGTAATGATTTGTTCGGTACCATCAGTATATTGAATCACGAGTTTAGCTAGTAAGGACTGGCGATCTCCAAAGAAGTTCCAGCTATCACCGCTGAACGTAATATTACCACTCCACCAACCTTCGCTTAACCAAGCTCCCCAGGCATTTTCGCCTGATTTAATGAGTTTAGTCACATCATAAGTTTGGTACAAATGTGTTTTATTGTATTGCGTCAAACCTGGATTAAAAAAGTCTTTTCCTACTCGCTCACCATTGAGGTATAATTCATAAATACCACGAGCAGTTGAATAAATACGTGCTTGTTTGATGGCTTTATTGGGAACACTGGCAAATTGCGTGCGTAACATAGGAGCGGCAAATCGGCTTGGATTGGCACAAACCAATACATTTTCTGAAGAAGCCGAAATTTGGAATTGTTTCCCATCCCACTGAATACCCCCTTGCGTAAATAGGCTAGGGTTTTCAGCTGCATCAAATAAGGTATTACTTGGGTATCGGAAGTTTTTAACCAAGACCCCAGAAAATAAGGCTTTTTGATTGGCTGGGACCTGAAATCCAATGTCAGATAACATTGGGAAACTGATGAAGTTGTTTCCTCTACCTACTGGATTCAGATTAAGTCCCGATTGGCCTCCTCCTCTGGGTGCAGCAGCAGCTCCAGCAGGTGCTCCGTTTATTTTGTGAACTGGGTCTATTTGGTCGATATAAAAATCAAAAACACCAAAATTACATTGGGCAAAAATGGTATGCTTCTGGTATTTGCTTGCGGGAGAAATAAGAGATTTAGCTATTTTAAAACTAGCAAAAACCTTAGTTGGGCTATCCTTTTTGTCGTAACCTACGCGATATACATTTAGCTGGGCTAATCCTGAATCTGACTCCGCCACACGGTTAATATCCAATTCCAATTGAATGTAGGAGGCATTGGGACCGCTGGCCACATCCATGATATTCAAATTTCTGTTTTGCAATCGAGGGTCATTTGCTCCAAAAACAAAGGATGCTTTCGTGGATTTAGAGGCCTCATCCAGTTGTATACCAAATTGGATTTTGTACATGGATAAATAATGAGAATACAGCGGCAAGTCATTTTCGCCTATCCACTCAGCGCCACTCCATCCTTGTGCACTAGGATTTAATAATCCTGTTTCAAACCAAGAAGATGCCGAACTTACTTTATTTTGTTGATCCCAAACCTGAACGGTCCATTGGTATTTTTGAGACGCTTGTAAGGCCAAGCCTTCATAATTGATTCCTAAAGACAGGGGAGAGTTTACTTTTTTACTATCCCAAGTGACTTGGTTTTTAGCATCTCGAACAACAATCCGATAGGCATATTGTTGATTTCCTCTGGATTTATCTTGGGACAGCATTTGCCAAGATAATCGGGGATGCTGTTCATCCAATCCTATGGGTTGGGATTGATATTCCACTTTCAACTGATGCAAGGAATTTTGAGCCTGCAGATTTACTAAACTTAAAAAGCTTAATAATACGTATAATACATGTTTTTTCATCAATAGGGATATTTTCATTCAATATGAAACCAATATTTTAGTTGTGAAAGTTAATTCGATGAAAGACAAGTTTTAAGCGATAAAATTATCCTTAGTCTAATAAGGATAGTACCCCAATCACGGTGGCTTCGAGAGCCTCAGCCACCTAATTAAAATTATATTCACTCTCCAATCATGGTGGATTCGAGAGCCTCAGCCGCCTAATTAAAATTATATTCACTCTCCAATCATAGTGGATTCGAGAGCCTCAGCCGCCTAATTAAAATTATATTCACTCTCCAATCATAGTGGCTTCGAGAGCCTCAGCCACCTAAATACTAGTATATTCCCTCTCCAGTCATGGTGGATTCGAGAGCCTCAGCCACCTAAATACTAGTATATTCACTCTCCAATCATAGTGGCTTCGAGAGCCTCAGCCACCTAAATACTAGTATATTCACTCTCCAATCATGGTGGCTGAGGCCCTCGAAGCCACTATGATTGCTATTTTATATGGAGTATTACAGGAAAATTCATTTGCCCATGAGGAGATTATATCCTTTTACGTCTTCTTTCTACATAACTCTCTATATCTTTAATATACAAACTAGTTATGATGAAAAGAATTGCATTTGATGACATGGTTGAGACCATAAAACAAGCATTTATACTGGCGGGCTTACCAGAAGATAAAGCCATAATTTGCGCTAAAACACATGCAGAGACAAGTCGGGATGGGGTATATTCTCATGGTTTAAATCGGGTTGAGCGTTTTTTGAATTTTGTCTCCAAAGGCTGGGTGGATGTGCACGCAGAACCCAGTTTGGATGTGAATCTTGGCTCCATTGAAATATACAATGGAAATATGGGTATAGGTATTACCAATGCCATATTCGCGATGGAGAGGGCGATGGATATTGCCAAGCAATATGGTTTAGGTTTGGTGGCTTTAAATAATACCACTCACTGGATGAGAGGTGGCTCTTATGGCTGGCAAGCTGCTGATAAGGGCTATATGGCCATCTGCTGGACCAATACAGAATCCTGCATGCCCGCATGGGGTGCCACTTCGGGTGGAATCGGGAATAATCCGTTCATCATGGCCATTCCGCGCCAAGGCGGTCATGTTGTTTTTGATATGGCGATGTCTCAATATTCCTATGGAAAATTAGAAACCACTCGCTTAAAGGGTGAGAAGCTCCCATTTCCAGGGGGATTTGATCAGAAAGGAAAACTCACAGATGATCCTGCTCCGATTGAAGCCACACGTAGAATTTTACCTACTGGGTATTGGAAGGGATCCGGATTGGCTATCATGTTGGATTTATTTTCAGCCATTCTTTCCAAAGGCAGAACCACAGCTGATATCGATTTGGTAGGAAAAGGGGCCTGCGGAGGATGTTCTCAAGTATTTATTGCGATTGACCCCTTAAAAATCAATGATCAAGCCTTTTTAGATCAGGCCCTAGAAAACACCATATCTCAATTAAGAAATTCGACGCCAGTAACAGAAGGAGGAGAAGTGAATTATCCTGGAGAAAGATCCCTTAAAACGAGATCCGAAAATATGCAATTGGGCATCCCGGTAGATGAAGGTGTTTGGAATAAGGTGCTGGGATATAGTCAAGCTAAAATGCCCTAAGGCTTAAGTCTAATGTGCTTCTTTAAAGTTTCTCCAGGTAGCTTTCACTTTTTTGAATGCTTTCAAGTTGGGGATAATGCTGGCCCCCATCAATGTGAGTGAGAGTAGTCCAAGATTACTGGTTTCTGCAAAAGTTTGACCAGAAGCTAAAACTCCAATCACTAAAATGGTGGATAATGGAAGCGAAATGGCTAATGTCAATAAGGCTAAATTGGCATCAAATGTTTTTCGATTTTCAGAAACTTCATTCAATTCTTCCTTATGGTGAATAGCCGAAATATGGGCAAATGGCCAAAAACTACAGGCACTTAAAGGAACTACGACGGATAATAAGATCATGTTGGGGTCATGGATACCCCATACTAAAATGACCAATAAACTAAAAAGTAGACTAATGCCCGCTCGGAAAAATAAAATGGACAGTATCATTTTAATCTCTTTTCCTTCTCTTATTTCTACGGCCATTCCTATATAGATTAATACCAATGGGCCCATTAAGGTACTGGCTCGGGAGAAGATTTCCTGGATGACCAAAGGTAAAGTACTCATATGAAAACCCATGGAAAGAAATACGATGGCCAATAACATGATCACATTGATGGGCTCTTTGATCAGACTCCATAAAAAATCTTTCATGCCTTTTTTATTCCTGATAGTCCCTTCTTGCTGAATAGCCATGTGCATTTTCAATGAAATGTAATACAAGAAATTAAGGGCAAAGAACTTATTTCCTACGTCAGCCATGGCCGCCAAAGCCAAGGATTCTCCTCCCAGAAATTCGGAAATAAATGGAAAGCTGGACAATCCAGGAGCCAATGAAGGAAGTAGCATCGTTAAGGTACGACTCGCAGGTGTACCTTTGGCTATACCAAAGAAAGGTAAAAAATAGGGTGCTGAAAGAAATATAAAGAAGTTAAAACACACCAAAATAATAGGATAGATTAGCAAGCTCAAACTCATCTTGATTCCCATCAAAGCGATGAATACCGTGGCAGGAAGTGCTACGGAGAGGATGACTTCTTTTAAGCCCTGAATTTCTGATTTGTTTTTAATTTTCTTACGTAGGGCTATGCCTAAACCGATTAGGAAAATGAGCGTCAGTGTCTTTTCAATAGCATCAATCATAACAAAAATTTTAAGCGAGCTCTTTCAAAGATGTGACGAAATATTCCATTTCAGCCATGGTTCCTATGCTGACGCGACAATACGGTTTATTTAAAATATCAAAGGAACGCACCATTACACCTTTGCTGGCCATTTTACTCAAAAAGGTCTTGCCTTCCATTTTAATAGGGAAAATCACAAAATTGGTATAGGAAGGAATGTAGCTATAGCCCAGAGAACTAAGTTCTTGATACAAATAGTTTTTACATTGGGTATTAAGACGCTTCGTCATGGCTTGGAACTCTTTATCTTGTAAACTAGCAATAGCGCCTAAGACAGACGTATGGCAAATCCCCATTCCTCCACGAGTTATTTTTTCAATTTTACTAAGAAATTCTGGTTGCGCTACCGCATATCCCACTCGCAAACCTGCCATTCCCATGATCTTGGAAAAGGTTCTAGCTATGATGACATTTTTCTTTTGTGCCAATAGAGAAACCATGCTAGCAGTGTCGCCCTCGGCAAGTTCTAAATAAGCTTCATCGATGAAAATAGGAACTTTAGCCGATACTCTTGAGCAGAAGTCCATCAATTCATTCGCTGCCATAATGGAACCTACGGGATTATTGGGATTGCAGATATATACCATTTTGGTGTTGGAATCAATGGCGGCCTCCATCGCTTTTAGGTCATGGGTCCAATCCGACTTACAAGGAATGGCTTTCCATGTAGCACCAACAGCTTCCGCTACTCGAATGAGCGACATGTAGGTGGGATCAGCCGAGACAATATTTCCCCCTTTAGCAAATAAAACAATGGCCACTTTTTCCAATAAATCGGAAGAGCCTGGTCCCATCATGATATGTTCTTTCGTCACTCCTTCTTTTTTTGCCAACATATCCACCAAAGTGGCTAATTCCTTCCAAGAATAGCGATTACCACCTGAAACCGACTCGGCTACAGCTTTTCGGGCACTTTCTGGGGGACCGTATGGATTTTCGTTGGCATTTAAACGAGCTATCATAGCTGGCACATTAGGTCGCTCATCCAACATGTACTCGCGCATTAATGGACTGTAATACAATCGATTTTCCGAATCTAAAGGGAAAGAGCTATGGGAAAAGGCTCCCAAACTCAAGTGGGGGGCAAGTGCTATTCCGCCCATGGCGGCTAGTCCAGACTTTAAGACATTTCTTCTGCTAAAGGATGTTTTCATCATGATTGAATTGTATATAAATGCGCTGATATTCTGAAATATGTACTCATTTCTGAGTTTTCATCATACATACAGGAGAAAACAAACCAAGTACCTAAGCTGAGCCTTTGGCAAATTTGTTTCTAAAATTCTCGAGAGTTGACCAATGAAGGCATCCATTCTCGGAGAATATATATACGCCCAAAATGTTCAGTAGTGGGCGTATAAATTGTATTTATTGATGAATTATGCTGAAATGTAGCAGGATTATAGAACTCTTCCTTAGCATTTTGGCATTTTTTTAAAAAATACCTGAAAAAACATGGGAATATCCCAAATTTTAAACAAAAAATGTAAAAAAATAACGATAATTAGAACTAATCAAAAAATACAAACTCAATATTTAAAGTTTTAAATTAGCCTTAAAATGAATTAAAAATTGCTAATTAAATAATTATCAGTTTTAAAAATGGTCAATTATTGAAAATAAATTTTAAAAATTACAAAAATAGGTTTTAATCATTTTTTCAAATTTATGGTATTATTTCCATGTGCAGATTTCCCTCTACATGATTTTTTTGTCCGGAAAACATATGATGACTGGGAAATAAATATGTGCTTAAACGGTAATAGCCTGATGAAAATCACCGGCTATTACGAATGCTAGAAATCACTTTTTACTTTTACTTTCCTAAGGAAAAAGCAATGGGTTGAACGATTTTAGAAGAGATATTGGCATCATGATTCTTGGCTGGAATCCATTTACCTGAATCCTTGATGATGCGAATTGCCTCTTCCGCTAAACCATAACCAGGGGATCTTAATACACTGATATCGGCAATTGTTCCATCGGCAGTCACCGTAAATTGAACATAGGCCTTTCCGGAAATATTCGCTTTTTTAGCTTCTTCAGGATATTTAAGATTAGCGGATAAAAAGGCTTGAAACGCAAGGGGGCCGCCTGGAAATGTGGCAGGTTCTTCCACGATCGTATTGATATTTTGGTTGATCGAAATATTCGTAGTAGCATTTTTCTTGGTAGAGATTTCCACCACACCATTGATCCCATCTTGTCCATATTTTTCATTGGCCATAGCCCCTTTCAATACATTCACAGATTGGATATCATTGGGGTTCATTTTATTTAGAACCAAAGCTCGCTCGATCTTTCCATCGACTACATACAAAGGATTGGCAGGAGGAACTGGTGGAACAGCAGGAACTGCAGGAATTGCTCTAACGGACAAGGGCGGCGGTGGAGGCGGAGGCAAATCCTTGTTGGTCGTTTTTTTGCCTTTCATGGGTTTACTTGGAGCATTTCTGATAGAAATACCAATTTTACTAGTGCTTAATTCTTCGTTTTTCTCTTGAGCGGTCACTTGGATAGAGAAAATAAATATAGCCAATGCCGCCAATGGTAGCGCTAATACCTTTCTCAGGTAGGCATATGGGGTATTTTTGGATGTTGTTAACATGATAATTCTTCGTTTAATGGATGAATAATAAAATGAGTGTCCAGGATTTAAAAAGTGATTTCCGTAATGTGATTGTAAGATCATTTGGGCAAAAGCATTCACGTTATTGCTTCCAACAGCTTCTTGGTCCGCAATAAATTCATGGATGTTTTGCAATTCTTTATGCATGAGCCAGTAAAATGGATTGATCCAACATACTGAAGTGATGATTTGACAGATAACCCGATCAATGGTGTGTTTTTGCTGAATATGCGTTAATTCATGCTTAAATATAGCTTGACCATTGGGTTCAGAAATAGAGATGGATTTTTTCCAAAAGAGGAATTGGAGAAATGAAAAGGGAGCATCCTCTTCATCGGTCTCAATGAACTGAAATCCATCCATGTGAATGCTTGGATTTCTTCTTTTCATCTGATAAATCTTAACAACTTGATATAAGAAGTAGCTTAACAAGCTTACAGAAATCAAATAAAAAGTCCATATTCCATATTCCAACCAAGGTAAATTCAACCATGAAAATCGCTCGGGAGTGGTGCTTGCCGATGCAGCAATTAAGTAAATAGCTTCCCCTGCTCCTGTAATTTCCTTTTCATCTACGGAAAAAAAGGAGAACTGGAGGATCGGAATGACCAAGCTAATTAGCATACTGGCCAATAAATAGAATCGATTGTAGGTGTGGAAGCGAGTATTCCGAAGTACCAATACATAATAGCCATAAAATATCCCTGATATTAGGCTACTTTTCAAAAGATAGATTAATAAGGCATTATTCATCATCGCTTTTAGATTTTAATTGGCTTAGTAACAATTCTAAATCTTCAATAGACATCTGTTTTTTATCAACAAGAAAGGAAACGACATTGGTATAGGAACCCTCAAAAAACGATTCTGTCAAACCTGCAATTCGCTGACCAGAATATTCTTGCTTCGTGACTTTTGCAAAATAGAGATTGTTGCGATTGGGATTACTGATTCCCACAAATTCTTTTTCTACCAATATTTTTAATAGCGTAGCAATGGTATTGGAATGGGGCTTGGGCTCGGGTAAATTCTCAATAATATCTTTGAGAAATCCGCCTTCTGGGAGAGTCCAAATTACCTGCATAATTTGCTCTTCTGCTTGGGTTAGTTTTTTCATAGCTGTCCTTTTTGTTTGACCAAATGTATAACTAATTTTTTAGTTACAAAATATTTGTAACTATTTTTTTAGTTAAAATTTGTCATTTTACGAAACAGTCAAAAACATGAAATAAAAAACGCCCCTGATTTTCGGGGCGTTTTTATTCATTCAGATGGACCTCAAATCCTATGTAACTAAAATTTTATACGGTCTGTACCATAAGGTGCTCTTTGGGTACGACTTAAATAACGATTCGCTTCTCCGTCATTGATAAATTGCTCTTTTTTAGCATCCCAATTCAGCTTACGCGGTAATTTCATAGCCACATGGGTTATCAAACAAACGGTACAAGCTCTATGTCCAATTTCAATAGGCGAGATAGGCTCTTTTCGGCTTTCTATACAATCTAGCCAGTTGCCATGTTGCTCATCAGAATGATATAAACGAATCTCTTTCTCTCCAATCACCGATTCCAAAATCGCTGGATTGGACGCATCAATGGCTTTGGCTCTTACTTTAGAGGTAGGATCACTAGGAGTTGCCGAGTAGTCGCCTCTGGAAACAAATATCCAACCTTCTGTTCCTTCGTATCGAATGCCATTCGGGAAGCCTCCGCTGGTATACATGGTTATACCATTGGCATATTCTGCTTTTGCCATAAAATCTCCATGTACATCCCAAACACCCGATTTAGGGAATTCGGCTACTGCCTCCACTGAAATAGGGCCCGTTAATTCCGTATCCATACCCCAAGCGGCAGAATCATAGTGATGCTGTCCCCAACCTGTAATCATTCCTGCACCAAACTGTTCCATCCGTAACCAACCTGGTCTATCATAACCTACTTGAGGATGAACACTCAATTCAGTATAAGGGATGTAGGGAGTTGAGCCTAACCACATATCGTAATTGAAACCTTTGGGCACTGGCATAGCTTGTACTACAGGGCCACCTGGATCTCCTGGAAGTCCCACTTTGACCGTATGTAATTTACCAATCCGGCCATTTCTAACTAATTCCGCGGCTCTCCTAAATTGGCTACTGGAACGTTGCTGAGTTCCAACTTGTAAGATTCTGCCTGTTTTTTTGATGACCTCAGCTAATTGACGTCCTTCTTTAATGGTTAAAGATGTGGGTTTTTGTAAGTAAACATCTTTACCGGCTAAGGCTGCTTCCATGGCAGGTTGCGCATGCCAAAAGTCCGGTGTACTGATCATCACCGCATCAATGTCTTTATTCAATAACATTTCTCGGTAATCATCGTACATTTTAACGTCGATGTAATTGCTTTGACCCGTCTTCTTGGTATAATATTCTTCTACTAATTTTTTGGTGTCTACCGTACGATTTCTGTCCAAATCACAAACGGCCATAATTCTAGCCTTTTCATACCTCCAAGTACTCGGTAAATCATGTGTACGAGCAATACGCCCACAACCGATTTGGCCAATGTTAATTTTATTACTTGGAGCATCTTTTCCTCCCAAAACGTGGGCAGGAACGATGGTAGGAAAGCCCAATGTACCTACGGCACCCAAAGCGATGTTATTGATAAATTTTCTCCTTTTCATTATTTCGCTGATATTTTAGTAGCTTGTTTTTGAGCGATGAGTGCTAGTTCGGTGGCTAGGAAACAGTGGTCTTGAGTCATTGCCGTTTCGGTTCGATTTAACACATCATTCACGAGTAACTCTCCATGTGGAAGCTCCACATTCTTACAGTCGATATACAATGTTTCTTTGTTTGTCACTAAATACAAATGACTACCTGTACCGTGAGATGAAGCGATATCCGTATTTTTCCGAACTTCCATATACCCTTCCGTTCCTAAAATGGTGAGTCTTCCATCACCCCACGTATTTAGCCCATCTGGCGTAAACCAATCCACACGGATATAACCTGAACTTCCATTTCCGCGTAGCATTAAATCTCCAAAATCTTCAAAATTGGGATATTGAGGGTATTTATGATTAGCTACTTGGGAGGCTACTACTTGTCCTTCCGTAGATTTAGTAAAATGCAAAAACTGATCAACCTGATGTGAGCCAATGTCCGTGATGATCCCTCCGTAATATTTCTTATCAAAAAACCAGGAGGGTCTAGAAGGAATACTCATGCGGTGAGGGCCCGTTCCTAAAGTCTGTACTACTTTCCCAATAATCCCTGTTTGAGCTAATTGACTAGCCTTTTCCGTCGCTTTATTTTCAAATCGCTCAGAATAAGAAATGGAATATATTCTTTTGGTTTCTTTTTGGACCTTGCGTACTTCCGCCAATTGATCTAAGCTAGTAATGCCCGGCTTATCCACCATGTAATCCTTACCGGATTTCATGACCCGAATACCTAATGGTGCTCTTTCCACGGGAGTAATGGAGCTAAGGACTAATTGAATGGAAGGGTCTCCTAAAATCTCAGCTTCACTTTTTACCAATTTAGCCGTAGGATATTTTTTAGCAAATTCCTTGATGAGATCTGGTTCTTTCGCATAATAAGATACGAATTCCCCTCCTCCCCGAATGATGGAATTGGCCATGGTATAAATATGACCATGATTGATTCCGATAACACCAAATTTTAAACGTGGTGCAATGATCTTTTCTTGAACTTTAGGAACAAACAAGGAAGTGCCATCTTTGATGGGAGAATGGGTGGATGGCATAAAAGCTAGACTTGATAAAAGGCTGGCATCTTGTAAAAATTTCCTACGGTTGGAAGCGTTTTCTCTCATGGGATAAATTCCGGTTTTGTGATACTATTTCTAAAAGTAATAATATTTGTTTTCTTACTGATATGATCCCTGTTTTTAATAGAGGGGGAAAGAAAAAGGCTTAACATGTTAAGCCTAAAAACAATAAAACGTGAAGATAAAGGCTTAACATGTTAAGCCTTTTAAATACCTGAAGTATGTTTGGATTAAACTGTCAAAGTTGAGTCCACCACAATCGTCGTTTTTAGTAATCGAGAAATAGGACAATTGGCTTCTGCATCTTTTACTTGTGCTAAAAAAGTATCTTGGTCAATGCCCGGCACGGTAGCCTTTAATATCAATCGAGATTCAATGATAGTACCTTCTTCCATTTTAATTTCTCCTTGTACATCCAAAACTTTTGGAGGAAATCCAGCACCCGTTAGGTTAAAACTTAGCTTCATGGCAAAACAACCCGCATGGGCAGCGGCTACCAATTCTTCGGGATTGGTTCCTATCCCATCTTCAAATCGAGTGTTGAAAGAATATTGGGTATGATTCAATACGCCACTTTGAGTGGTAAGTACTCCTTTACCTTCTTTCCCCGTTCCTTGCCAAACGGCATTTGCTTTTCTTATCATGACTTTTTATTTATGTTTTGAGACAATCAATATTTTCCAATATTAATCTATTTCTCTTAAAATTAGTCCATCTAAGAGCCGCTTATTTCAGGAAATCTTTGAAAGAAATTTTGCTGCTATATAGAAGATGAATACATTTATACTACATGGTTTTTTTCAAACCATTCATTGGTACCGCCTTCTAAAAACTTGGCTTGAAAACCCAAAGAAATTAATTTTTGAGCAGCCTGTTCTGATCTTCCTCCACCCTTCCCACAGATAGTCACTAAAGGAACTTGATTCCCGTTTTCAGGTAGACCCATGGGAAGGTCTTCCCCAGGTATATGAATCGAATTCGGAATGTGTCTAGCTTCAAATTCCTCTTTGGTTCGAATGTCTACAAGAAGTAGTGCTTCTTGATTATGTAAACTTTCAATAAGAGAATCAATCGATATGAATGGTACCATGTTTGCGTAAAATTTCAACAAAGTAATGACAAATTGAAATCATTGGGTGTGATATTTATCACTTGGAAGGGACAATTTGGTATAACATGCCATCAGCTTTAGTGATGATATAGATTTCCCCATGCGCATCTTGACCAAAGCGTAAATCTACTTTATTCGCTTTGACCAATTCTTTCAATGTGATGGGCAAAGCATCCAATTGCATTTTCAATTCACGGATGCGTGTTTGAGTCCCTTCTTTGATTTCTGAAATAGGAATATAGAAAACTCGACCGCGAACAATTTCCCCAAAAATGTATTTTCCACGTAAACTCGGGATGGCTTTTCCTGTATATTCAAAACCTCCCATGATCGCATTTCCTTCATCGTGATCAAATTGGGCAATGGGGTAGGTATACCCAAATTGAGCATCATTTTTAGGAAGAAGAAATACGGTATTGGTGCTCATCGTTGAATCAATGGCAAAAGTACCTTCTCGCAAAGGCCAGCCATAATTTTTCCCTGGTTTTAACATGTATAAGGATTCGATATGTCGTTGGCCAATATTGGATACAATGATTCTTCCATCATGCAACCAAGAGATGCGATTGGGGTTTCGGAAACCTTGAGCAAAAACTTCATCCAGTCCTTTTTTTCCTACAAATGGATTAAAGGTAGGAATGCCGTATTTCCCATTTTGACTATTTCTCCCCAAAGGGTCTATTCGGAGAACTTTACCCCAAGCATGCTCAGGATTATTGGGAATAAAGCCTCTTCTTTGTTCCAATGCTCCTCCATCTCCTAAGCCGATGTATAGAAGACCAAAATCAGGATCTCCTGGTTTGGCATAAGGATTAAAGGTGATTTCTTGCATGCCATGCACTTGGTCAATGACATTGACACGCATAACTTCTCGAGACTTTCCGCTTAACACTTTTGCACTAGGGTCGTCCATGGTCCATTCGGTGATTATCCATTGCAATTTTACGCGGAGGCTATCTCCATAGGTAAAATCGGAAGGGCCTTTGATTTCTGGTTCAGTATGGGTGGTATAAAAAAGCTTATTTTGAGCAAAAAGTGGATGAAAAGCAAAGCTCCCTAAACCGGTAGCAAATCCCGGTTTATTGGTGAAATGTGGGAAATGCTTGCTTATGTCTAAAAACTCGCTTAACTGGTTTTTATCATCTACTACATAGATTTTACCCTGTAAATCAGAAATAATGCGCTCCTTGCTGATGGGGTGAAAGGTCATTTTATTAATACGCGTATTCACCTGAGAAGTATAGGTAAATGGGAATTTTAATATTTTCTTTAGGTTAATGGTTTCACCGGAAAATTGGATTCCCTCTTTTATCGGATTTTCTAAAGCTAATTTTTCTTTTTTTCCTATAATCTTGGGACTAGGTTTCTCTAAAATATAGGCAATCACATCTTGCAGATCTTTGGGATCAAGGTGACTGAAACTTGGCATATAGGATTTGAATTTTTTGTACTTGTCTTGTGCTCTGGCCACATTGGCGTCAATTAACGCTTTCGGATTATTGATGAACTCTAATAGATATTTTTTATCCACAATTCCCTTTAACCCTCCTAATTGCGGACCAATCCCGTCATCTTTAAAGTTGTGACAATTAGCACAATGTAGCTCAAATACTTGGGCCCCCTGAATAAGGTTTTGAGAAAACCCTTGAAATGGAATAAGGAAAAAGATAAGTAGACTGACTCCTAAACGAATAATAGCTGGTGATTTAGCGGGCATTTTCATGTATAAATTTAGGCCAATGGAGGCTTTCAGATGCAAGGAAAGAAATTTGTTTTAATTACGCATCCTTGCCTTTCCTTCTTTCGACATGATATGATCAGGATTCCTTTTCAAGCTTTTAATGAAATGGACGTTTCTAAAACGCAAAGCACTCCAGTCTTCGTCGATGGCAATTTGACTAACGGGTTCAAAGCCAATTTCTCCCATGGGTTCCCAGCCTTTATCTCGGTTAAAATCACAGGTGTATTTCTTGGAGCTTCCCTTGGGATAACACATCCAAATCATGGCATCTCCTACTATTTTATCCAGACAGGCTTGAGCAAACTGTTGGATTTCTATTTTTTGGGTAACAAAAACGATAGCATAGTTCATTTGATTTACCTGATCAATGGATGTTATCAAGATGGTACCATCTGGCAAATGGCTTAAAGTTTGCTGAAAGCTTTCAGGAGCTTGAAGAACAAGGATTTCTTTTTGCTCTTTGAATGCCAATTTTTTTAACACAGGATCCATCATCACGATTTTTTTTGAAGACTTAGGTCAGTAGGTAATCCATCTAAACTGGTCATATTTTTCTCCACCATATACTGTTCCAGTTTTTCAGAACCCATTTGATTTGCCCAAGTAAAATGGATATCTCGCTCTCCTCGATAGTCGTACATGGGCACACCATATCCACAGGAGGTTTGAACTAAATCTATTTTGCCTACGATGATTTGCCGTGTGCTAGGAAAGATCGTAAAATGTGGTGCATATTCATCCCAAAGTGGAGAATTAGGTAATACGGCAAAGCCTTTCCCATATAAACGCAGGATATTGGGGGTTTTGTCGAAAGAGCAAAACATGAAAGTTATTCTTCCATTTTCCAAGGTATGTGCCGAGGTTTCATTTCCTGAGCTGATGATATCCATGTAAGCAACAGTGTGCTGATCAATGACCCGAAAAGCTTCTAAGCCTTTGGGGGATACATTCACTCGGCCATCCCCTTGAAGTGGTGCAGTTCCTACGAAAAAAAGATGCTGTTGCCCAATAAATTCTTGATGTGCTTCAGAAATAACGTCATAAAATTTGCCCATATTCTGCCTTTTGATTGGGACAAATATAAAATTTAATTCTGTCCCGCAATGGACCTTTTATCAAAGAATAAGGAATATTAAAGGTTTGGTTTTAGTCGATATAAAAAGGGTGCTTTGCTTTTAGCCCCCGTATATTTTTTGTCTAGTCGTTCTAAAATTTGTAAATCCAGCATTTTTTTCTGGAAATTATTGGCTGGAAATGGTTTGTCATAAACTGTTTCATATAATTCCTGAACATCTTTCATGGTGAAGGTTTCGGGTAGAAGATTATTAAAAAGCAGTTTTTTATCTAAGTTTTCACGGAGCACTTCTAGGCCTTTGTGGACTATTTCTTGATGATCAAAAAGCATGTTAGGTAGTTCTTTGATATCGTACCAATCACAACTCTCATCTAAATCAATTTTCTGAGGGATGACTTTTTCAAAATCAACCAAGGCATAGTATCCTATACTGACAATGCGCATTTTTTGATTATTCTCATTGACGGGAGGTTCCACGTCGGGGTAAAGATCTTGAGCGATACTAGAAAATAGTTGGAAGTCTTCATCTGAAATTCGGTTGGCTCTACCAAAGGTTCCAAATTCTTCTAAATATAAATCTTGAATACTCGTCCTTTCATACAGGATTCTTTTCGCCGCATCTTCTATGTCCTCTTCTTGTAAGATAAAGCCACCGGGTAAGGCATAGATGTCCTTAGCCAATTTAAGCTTGCTTAAAATGAGCTTGAGTTTTTTATGATGAAAGCCAAAAATGACACAATCCAGAGTCAATTGAGCGATATGTTTGCTGAATTTCAAAGAGTTCGATTTAATGTTACCCTAATTTATAGACAAATTTTTAGAAGAAAGTGTTTTAATCAAAGTCATTTTCTAAAAAATAGAAAATCAAATTATTTTATTACATTTGACTAAATTATCAAAATGATACAAAGAGCCAAACCTTGTGCTATTGGAAAAAAAACTGAAATTCTCTATAATTTAAATATATAAAAATGAAAAAAGCTAGTTTAGTATTAGGTCTATTCCTTCTAGGAGGAATTTCACTACAAGCTCAAGTAACTACTGGGCAAAATGTAGCTGTGGTATCTACGGATGCTGGTCAAGTGCGCGGTTATGTGCATGGAGGTATTTACACATACAAAGGTATCCCCTATGCAGAAGCAGGTAGATTTGAGACTGCACATAAGCCCAAGCCATGGAATGGAGTACGTAGTTCTACTAGCTATGGCCCTGTGGCACATTTATTGACTCCAACAACCCAAGTGGCTGATGAATCAGAATTTGTGTACAATCACTCATGGGGTTACCCAAATGAGGACTGCATGCGTGTGAATGTTTGGACTCCAGGAATCAATGACGGGAAGAAAAGACCCGTTTTATTTTGGATTCACGGTGGAGGTTTTACCTCAGGTTCTTCTCAAGAATTACCTTCTTATGATGGCGAGAATTTAGCTAAAAAAGGAGATGTAGTAGTCGTATCCATTAATCACCGATTGAATATTTTGGGATATTTGGATTTGTCGGCCTTTGGAGATAAATACAAAACTTCCGCCAATAACTCCATTTTGGATATGAAAGTAGCTCTTGATTGGGTGAAAGCAAACATTAGTCAATTTGGAGGAGATCCAGGAAATGTGACCATTTTTGGACAATCAGGTGGCGGCGCCAAAGTGAATACCTTGATGGCCATGCCTTCTGCCAAAGGATTATTCCATAAGGCCATCAATCAAAGTGGCGCATTTACCAGCACGATGCCAGATAAATCCGTAACGCAAGCCATTACCAAGGAAGTATTAAATGCATTGCATTTAGATGAATCTAAGGTGGATAGTTTACAAAAAGTCCCATTCCCTACCTTAGCAGCTGCTGGTCAAAAAGCATTACAATCAGTAGCGGCAAAATTAAGAGCTGCGGGAAAACCAGTAGGTGGTTTTGGATTAAGTTGGGGACCGAGTATTGATGCCAATTTATTGCCATTCCAACCAATGTCAGCGGAGGCAATGGAATTATCTAAGCAAGTTCCTTTAATGATAGGAACAGTGAAAAATGAATTCATGCCAACCTTATTCTCGGGAATAAGTCATGATGCCTCCATGGCTGATGTGGAAGCATATATACAAAAAACGTTTGGTGCTAAAGCTGAGGCCTATAAAGCTGCCGTTAAAAAAGCATATCCTGCAGATACTAAGCCAACGGATTTAATGGACGTAGATACTCGTTTCAGACCTGGCGCTGTTGACCAAGCAAATATCAAATCAACTGTAGCGGGGGGAGCTCCTGTGTTTATGTATTTATTCACTTGGCAATCACCTGTTTTTGACGGAAAATATAAAGCCATTCACTGCGTTGAACTTCCATTCTGTTTCAATAACATTGCTCGCTGTGAAGAAATGACAGGTGGCACTAAAGAAGCCTATGCGTTGGCAGATAAAATGAGTCAGGCTTGGATCAATTTCGCTCGTTTAGGAAATCCTAATCATAAAGGCTTACCTACTTGGCCCACTTATAATGCAACAAATACCTCAACCATGCACTTCGATAATTCTTGTGTAGTTAAACCACAAATGGATAAGGAATTATTTGAGCTTGTTAAAACGAATTAATTCGTTTTAAATTCAACATTAAGGCCCCGAATGATTCGGGGCTTTTTTGTTTTAAGCTACATGATATTCCTAAATATTGGATGAATGGAGAAATTATTCTCCAGTAGATTTATAATTTTGAGGGATAAAAAATAATAGCCCATGAAATTGACCCTATTCCAAATAGATGCTTTTACCAATCAGTTGTTTTCAGGAAACCCCGCAGCCATCTGTCCCTTAGAAGAATGGTTGGAGGAAGATAAAATGCAAAAAATAGCAGCAGAAAATAATTTAGCGGAGACCGCTTTTTTGGTTAAGAATGGGGAACAATATGATATACGTTGGTTTACCCCAACCGTAGAAGTGGACTTATGTGGCCATGCCACCTTAGCTGCGGCATTTGTCTTGTATCATCACTTGGGGGAAGAGTCCAATGAAATAGTTTTTTATTCACATCGAAGTGGTCAATTGCGTGTGGCTAAAGATGGGAGTCTATTGACGTTGAATTTTCCCGTTGATCAAATTCATGAAATTGATTTTAATTGGGAACAATTTAAAGGTTTGTCCATCCCAGCAAAAGAGGTGTTAAAGGGTAAAACAGATTATCTGTTTGTCTATGAAAATGAGAGCCAAGTTGCGAACATGAAACCTGATTTTTTTGAAATAGCCAAACTGAAGGCAAGAGGAATTATCATTACTGCGCCTGGCGATGAGGTAGATTTTGTCTCTCGATTTTTTGGTCCTCAATCCGGAATAGACGAAGACCCCGTGACAGGTTCTGCACATACCACGCTGATTCCGTATTGGTCAAAGAAAAAGAATAAAAGCCAATTGGAAGCGAAGCAACTTTCGCCTCGTGGGGGAGAACTATCCTGTGAATTAGTCGGTGATCGGGTGAAAATAAGTGGGGAATGTGTATTGTATATGATTGGGGAGATCTATGTATAAATTGATCTTCATTTATTCGTATATGGGGGACTTGAAGCTAGGCTAAATTCTATGTTAATAGGTCGTTGTCATGTCATCTTCCACACAAATAATGTAATCCGCTACGTACTTATTTTCTTGGGTTAATTGCTTAATATCTTTTTGGCTAACGGTAGCAATCGTGGCAATTTTAATCTTGGGTTTCGCCAATTTTAAATACCAAGAAATCCCCTCATAATTTTCTGAATGGTAGGACCCATTGACATGAATAAATAGCTGATTCTCCGCCCAATTTTTCAGAATAAAATATGCCATAGTCGCATCCTTTAATGCTTGAGCCTTGGACATATTAGGAGTAGCATGTCCGGGCATCATCGTGATCATTTTTTGATAGCCTGGAAGATTGGCATCATAAGCAATTGGCAGTGGAGCCATCCAAGATTTTTCTTCCGCTGATAATTGATTCAATGCTTCAAAACCTCCTTTAGAAACCATGCTGGCATATTTTCGAGGAACATTGGTAGCTATAAAGTTCAGTTGATTTTCTTTGGCAAAATTCACCAAAGGAGCATAATCCGTCTTATAATTTTTCCAAAGTCGTGCGGATGAATCTAATCCCTTGGCTGAAATTTTTCCTTCTAAATAGGCCGACAAAGCCCCTTGATTGTCCTGTTCAAACATCTCGGCACCTAACATCAATTTTCTCTGAGAAAAACAAGATTGTATCATCTCCAATTCTAGCCAATGGCTGATGGGATTATTGTGTAATTCGCCAATCAAAATGACATCTTGTTTACTTATTTGCTTGATCATTTTCTGATAGGAAACTTCTTTACCTCGAGCATTAAATAAACGGTAAGCAGGCTTATCCTGAGCGATGATCCTAGCAGGAATAATTAGAAAAAATACGATGCAGATATGAAGCGCCTTATTCATGATGTATATAGTTGTTGATCTTGTACAAATTAGAACAAAATATCAAGAATTAAGCAATGAATATAAAAACAAAAAGCGGTCATTACTGACCGCTTTTACATAGAACAAAGGTTTTACATTATTTAATCGGTATTAATAAGCTTACATTTTCCCATCCGAATGCAATTCCCGCAGGCACTACTTTGTATTCTAGGGCTTCCTTAAAGTCTGACTTAGTGGTTTTCACGGTAATGGTAAAAGCGTCTTTTTCTGGATTACGCGTTGTTTCTCCACCACGTTTAATCCCCCACTGACCTACTTCGGTATTAAAAATAACTTGCCAATCACCTTCAGTAGGTAGCATGTAAATACTATATTTCCCTTTAGCTAACGTATTACCCCCAATGTTTACATCTGCGTCGGTTTCAATAATGGTAGCAGAGTTAGCGCCTGCTCTCCATACTTTTCCAAATGGCACTAATTCTCCCCAAATTTTTCTTCCCTTCACAGATGGGCTGCTATAAACTACGGATACATTGGCTTTGCTAAAAGTACCTGTAACTGTTACTTTAGGGCTTTGCGGTGGACGAGGAGCATCTTGTGCAAATGAGCTAGTCGTAACAAATAAAAGACATAATACCGACAAAATCGGCTTTAATAATGTGTTGATTTTCATAAGATGATTGTTGTTTATTGTTTGGTATTTTTTTCTGTTAATTCTTCGTAAGCCATCTGAAAATTATTCTTCAGGAAATCTCCATTCATGCCTTGTACTCCATTCACCGCCGTTAACTTCATTACTTCCTCTTTTGTTTTACCACTTTTAATTTCAGCAGAAACATGTATCACTAATTTCTCCAAATAGTCTGTTAAGGCCAATAAATCTTCTTTTTTACAAGTAATCTCCGTTGGATTAAAAGCATGTCCATACGTAAAAATGGTGTCCTTGTCGAACTGCTTTTGAATTTTATCATTGACATGAATCCAATTTGCCACACTGGCGCCTGCACTTCTGTCGATGATAGGGTAACGTTTATTCCCGAACAAATCTCCCAAATGAACGACATTGGCATTCTCAAAATGAATGGCCACATCACCATTGGTATGTGCAGGACCAAAATAATGTGCCTTGATTCTTTCCTTTCCAATTTTTGCCGTCCAGGTATCTTTAAACGTTTCCGTAGGATAATATTGCTTTTCCTCCGTTTTTGCTTTAGTAGCTGCGGCTATTTGATTTTTCAATGAATTCTCATGAGCCACCACTCGATTGACTAATCCTCTAAATGCACTATTTCCACTCGTATGATCACCATGGTGGTGTGTATTCATCAGCAATTGAATTTTCTGATCGGATTGTTTTTTCAAATCATCAATCAAATGTTGAGATTGATCCGGAAACTGTGAATCCACTACAGCATAACCATCTTTGGTCTTCAGTACTGCTATGGTGCCTCCTCTCTCACTAAAAAGGGAAATACCTCCTCGTAACTCTTTCCAGGTAAAGGCCGGTCCTTGATATAAAGACCCTTGGGCTAATAGCGATTGTTTCGACCCTAATAGCAGAGAAAACAATAAGGTGTTAGCAGAGCCTTGTATAAATTGTCGACGTTTTATCATTTCTAAGAAGTTTAATGTCAAATGTAAAATAGGAAATCAAAAGCTAATCTAAATTGAGACCAAAACTTAAAGTACTCTTACGAAAGCGGACATTTCATATTTGCCTAGTATGCTAAACGCGTTTTTGATTCAATCTATTTTCAATTCTTTGGTCGGGCAAAATCCATAATAGTGCAATGGAATAAAATATCACTAGACTTACAATAGGATAAAAAAAGGCTAAAATGATTCCTGAAAAATAGCCTAAAGTAGATACTCGCTCTTTCCACCGATTGGCTAATGCTTGTCCAATAGTAGACTCCTCCCCTTCATGTTTAATGGCTGATTTTTCTAAAAATGAAAAGGAGAGAGCGCACATCAAAAGTACAAAACCATACAAGGCAACGGGATTTTCAGCGAAGTGGTTTTCTCCCATCCAACCCGTGACAAAGGGTAAAAGTGATAGCCAAAAAAGCAAGCCCAAATTGGCCAATAGTACTTTGCCGTTTACTTTCTCTATAGCTTGAAACAAATGATGGTGGTTATTCCAATAGATCCCTACATAAATAAAGCTAAATAGATAAGAAAGAAATTTGGGCAGTAGAGGTGTTAAGGTCTCAAAATCAGACCCATGCGGCACTTTTAACTCCAAGACCATGATCGTGATGATGATAGCCAACACGCCATCACTAAATGCTTCTAATCGATTGGTAGTCACAGGAATGCTATTTTTTGATAAGGTATAAAAAAATCGAAATAGTTTTATGAAACCCGAGCTTGTTTTTTGCCTACATATAATCCTACAATCACGATGATGGTTCCAATGACAGTAAAGACCGTAATGGATTCCCCACTAAATAAATAGGCATAGATATAGCCAAAAACAGGACATAGAAACATCCATAAGGAGGCCGATACAGGATCTTGATCTATCAAATAAAACCATAACCATAATGCCCCCATGGAGACGGGGAATATCAACCAAGCGACAGAAAATAGGAATCTTAGATCAAAATTTGCTGCGTTAACATCAGAAAAATATGCCGTAAAAGGGAACAGGAAAATCCCTCCTAATAAAACTTGCCATCCATTGATTACAAAGGAGTTTAACTGCCATTCGGTACGCACATAATATACCGTAGCCGCGGAAACTGTGATGATCCCCCCTATTAATATCAGCAAGCCCTTCCAAACACTGGGATCTAGTTTCAGTTGAGGGTAAGAAGCCAATAATATTCCCAATAATCCTAAAATCAAACTCCCTAATTCTTTTCCTTGGGGTTTTCTTTGTAACAAAAGGGCCGACAATAAAGTAATGAATAAGGGATTGGTGGCAGTAGCCAAACTTCCTATACCCGGACTTAGGTATTTGATGGCCAAAACAAATGCCCCCAAATAAATGGTGGAATTAAATAGGCCGAAAAAGGCTAATTGCCCCAACTCTTTCCTCGTGGGTTGAATTCGACAATCGGACTGAAAGAAAAATGAGATCAATAAAATGAATATTCCCGCTATAATTAAACGCACATTAGCAAGAATCAATGGATGAACAGACAGGATTCCCAGTTTTGTGGCAACTGCTGCAGACGACCATAGCATGGCAAATAATAGTCCGAAAGCAATGTTTTTCATGAAATCTATTTCTATTCAATGATGAGAAAGAACCCCTTTTCAAAATCTGTACTGTGTTGAATAGAAAGAATTCCATACTACAGCACATAAACAAAGGAAATGAATCTTCTTTTAAAATAAACTATTGAAAACCATATTTTGGGATTAATTTTGCAACCCGTTCCTAAAATTGAAATACCTATTCCACATGTCGAAACAATCCAACCGAACTAAAATCATTCTAATTCTCGGAATATTATCAGCGATAGGTCCCTTGTCGATTGACATGTATTTGCCTGCCTTCAAAAACATGGCTGAGGCTTTGCATTGTTCACAAGAGCAAATGGGATATACGTTGTCAAGTTTCTTTTTTGGTATTTGCTTAGGACAATTGGTCAATGGCCCATTACTAGATCATTTTGGTCGAAAAAATGTCTTGTACATTGGATTGAGTGCTTATGTCATTAGCTCATTTGGATCAGCCTTTTCTGCTACAGTAGAACAGCTCATTGTTTGGCGCTTCTTTCAGGCCATTGGGGGTAGTATTGGTATGGTGGCTCCCAATGCCATCATTCGTGAAACTTTTAAAGAAGCAGAAAGGCCTAAAATACTTTCTTTGATGATGCTTATTTTGGGGGTATCACCCATTTTAGCTCCTTCTTTAGGAAGTTTACTGTTAACCATCACCAATTGGAATGTGATTTTTGTTTTATTAGGAATCATCACCTTGTTGATTCTTTTCTTAATCAGAAGTTGGTTACCTGAAAAAATCAACAAACACCCGAAAGGTCCGTTTAAAATTGGCAGCATTCTGACTTCCTATTTGGCCTTATTGCCTGAGAAACAATTTTTAACTTTTGCTATTTCTGGGGCCATCGGTTCAGGATGTATTTTCACCTTTGTATCAGGGGCACCACTCACATTTTTGAATTTTTACCATGCTGATGAAAAGCAGTTTGGTTGGATATTTGCGATGGTCGCTTCAGGGATTATTGGTGCTAGTCAGTTTAATCATTGGGTATTAAAACGCTTTAGCAGTCAACAAGTTTTGTCTTTTGTTTTGCCCTTGCAATTGTTATTAGGAATAATACTAGCCCTACTATCTAAATTTGGATTGATCAATATTCAAATCAATATCCTCTTGTTATTTTTGATTTTGGCTTGCCAGGGTTTAGTCTTTCCTAACATCATTAGTTTGGCTTTACAACCCTTCCATGAGGGGGCTGGTGCGGCTTCTGCGATGATGGGGGCTTTGCAAATGGCGTGGGGATCTATCTGTGCCACAATACTAGGACTGCTTTTTGATGGAACGCCCTTTACAATGGCTATTATCATGGTTTTCTGTGCATTAACAGCCAATTATATCCTTTTTGTAATTGGGAAAAAATACTTTAATCCAGTGGTAGAATAAAGTACAAACTGGTTAAAATTATTTTTGTCCCTTTAACAAAGTAAAGGGCAAATCTTTCCAGTATTTTTCTACAAAAATTTGCTTGTTTTCAATGCTGCAATCCGTCAATTTTGGCAAATAGAAGTCCATAAAGAGGAGCTTGCCAAAGTCACCAATTATTCCAATTGAAATGGCATGTAGTCTATTTTGGCCCCTCAAAGCGGGCAAGTAGTCCAATCGAAAAAAACGAGAATTGGTGCTGAATTGAAAGGAATTATCTTATTCGATGACGTGCTTCTTTGGTATGAATTATGGAGAAATATCACAATGGATTTCCTACAGATTTTTACCCCGCTAAAAGTGAAAAAAATACCGCATATGAAAAATAAAATCCTTTGATTTTTATTACTAGCACACATGACTTGGGCGCAAGCTAAAACCTGGCATCCCTACTTGGTATGGAATAGAAGTCAATTCCGGCATTGAAAACGTACAAGGAGACCAACTGGATCCTAGTCAAACTACAGGACAAACCAGCTCCATAGGTATTCAAATTCCTATGCCAAAAACTTGTTGATGGATAAAAGAAGGGCCGCAGAGCAACAAAATCATTTAAGAAGCTTGATACTCTAAAATATCCGCAGGTTGACATTCCAAGGCTTCGCATATGGCTTCCAAGGTACTAAAGCGAATGGCTTTAGCCTTACCAGTCTTTAAAATGGAGAGATTGGATAAGGTTAAATCTACCTTTTCAGACAATTCATTCAAGGACATTTTTCTTTTTGCCATCATGACATCTAGGTTTACGACAATAGGCATAGTTATACAGTTAAATCGTTTTCTGCTTGAATTTCCACTCCTTTTTTGAATATCTGTGCAAATAAAAAGATGAGGCCAGAAAGAAAGAGAGCCTCGCCTCCATTCCAATCCATGTTAGGTAAATCCAGAATCTCTTGGTAAATCCTAGCTCCTAAGGATATTAGCCAAAGATATAATATCATGATACTGATTTTTTCCATTTGCAGGGCTACTTCCATATCAAACGGACTTTTCAAATTGATTTTGCTTAATACTTTAATAACCAAATGTGCGACGTAGGCTTTTAAAGCTAAAAGGCCCGCCGTTATTCCCACAATGAGAGAATAATGTAAAAAACTCTCATTTTTCAGATCATATAAGTTTAATCCTTGGTAAAGGTCTTTGGCAACCTGCTCATTAAATAAACTTAAGACATAAGTGAAAATGATGGCACCGCATTTAATCGAAATGCCAATGTAAGCTATCCAAGAAAGCACATTCATGGTGGCTAAAATACTCGCTGTTTTCGTTTTCATCAATTTTTGCATTTAATTGTTATGCAAATTTTAACAATTATTTATTGATAAACAATAAATTTAGAATATTTTTCAATAAATTTTTATTGATGATTGACGAAATGTTCTTTCATTTCATTTGAGTTCCCTTATAAACCTTCCCTGCTTTATCATAGGTAATCCATTCTCCCGATTGCTCCCCGTGTGTAAAATACCCCGACCGTAATTTCGTGCCATCTTTACGAAACCATTCCCAATAACCCGTGGAGATGCCATTGATTTGTTGACCTGTTGCCCAAAGTGAACCATCTCGATGATATAAGCGATATTCTTCTTCCATACAATTTATTTTATCTCATCCATTAATTGTGATATAATCTCTATTTTTGTTGAATTATTTTGCCTGAGATGAAATTTATAAAAATCGTTCTTATTCTACTATTATACAGTCAATTAGCTCAGGGTCAAAAAACCTTGCAGCTCATTATCAAAGATGAAAATAGTCATCCGTTAATCAATGCTACAATCAAGTTATCATGGAAAAACAGTTTACAAATGCAGATTTCCGACGTCAATGGCGTTGCTATTTTCCATGCTTTACCAGATAGTATAGTTAAAGTAGATATCAGTCATGTGGGATATCAGGCTTTTCAACAATTAGTTTCGATCTTAAAGCCCATTAATCAATTAGAAATATCGCTAAATCCTTCAGAAGAAGAATTAGAGGAAGTAATCGTTTCTTCTACCCGCAGTTCAAGGACCATTCATGATATTCCCACCCGGATCGAGTTTATTGGTGGGGAAGAAATCAATGAAAAAAGCAATATGAAGTCGGGGGATATTCGAATGCTTTTGAGTGAAAGTACGGGTATACAAGTTCAACAAACTTCCGCCACGTCTGCCAATGCCTCCATCCGAATACAAGGACTAGACGGCCGATACACTCAATTATTAAAAGATGGGTTCCCTTTGTATTCTGGAGCTGCAAGTGGGTTGGGGCTGTTACAAATTCCTCCCCTAGATTTAAAGCAAGTAGAAATCATTAAAGGCTCCGCTTCTACCTTGTATGGAGGTGGCGCCATAGCTGGTTTGGTGAATTTAATTTCCAAGAATCCTACCGAAGAAAAAGACTTCAAAATCCATATTAACCTAACTTCCGCAAAAGGATTTGATTTTAATACGTATTATGCTAAAAGGAATCAAAAAATTGGAACGACCATTTTTGCTTCTTTCAATAGAAACGCTCCATACGATCCTGGGAATATTGATTTATCTGCCATTCCTGAATTCCAACGCTTTACCTTAAACCCAAAAATATACTTGTACCCTTCGGATAATAATAAACTCATTTTGGGTTTAAATATGTCCTATGAAAATAGATTAGGAGGCGATATTCATTACATCAATGGTTTAATAGAAACAGGTCACCTGTATTTTGAATCAAATAAAACCAAGAGAATATCTTCTCAATTCACTTGGGAACACAAATTTTCCCCCAACAAACTCCTATCCTTTAAAAATAGCATCAGCTATTTTAACCGAAAAATAAGTGTGCCTGATTACCGCTATGATGGAACACAATACTCCACTTTCTCTGAATTATCATTTGCTCATTATCAAGAAAAAAGTGAATGGGTTCTAGGTGTCAATGCCTGGACGGATGTCTTTGATGAAATCCGTTTTAGCTCATTTCCACTGAGAAATTACACTCAAGGAACTGTTGGATTATTTGGACAAAACTCCACTAAAATTTGGCCATGGTTGCATATTGAAACTGGATTAAGAGGTGATTACGTCTATGACTATGGATGGCAGTTTTTACCAAGAGCCTCCGCTCTCATTAACTTTTCTGAAAAATTCAGCTCTCGAATTGGAGGAGGATTTGGCTATAAAACTCCAACTATTTTTACCGAGGAAAGCGAGAGAATTCAATACCAAAACGTTCTTCCCATCAATAAGAAAATCAATGTCGTAGAAAATAGTAAAGGTATCAACCTCGATTTCAACTATAAAACGAGCATCGGGGAAGATATTCAAATCAGCGCCAATCATCTATTCTTTTATACCCTATTAGAAAACCCTCTTTTGATGGAATCAAGAGAAAATGGGCAAAAAGAATTTTTAGTGAATTCCAAAGGACATATCGACTCCAAAGGAACGGAAACGAATGTAAAAATTGCCTATCAAGATTTTCATCTTTTTCTAGGATATACCTATACCAACACACAATTACACCTAAGAAATATCTTTGAGGAAAAGCCTTTGACTCCACGTCATAAATTCAATTCTGTTCTCATGTATGAACTAGAAAAGAAATGGAAAATTGGCTTGGAAGCCTATTACTTTAGTCCACAAATATTAAGCGACGGAGCCACGGGAAAAGACTATTGGCTCACCGGATTTATGGTTGAAAAGTTTTGGCATAAACTATCCATTTATATCAATTTTGAAAATTTTCTGGATGTCCGCCAAACCAAATTTGACACCATTTATACAGGGTCAAAATCAAACCCAACTTTCCGAGACATCTATGCACCATTGGATGGTTTCATGATTAATGGTGGAATTAAACTAAAACTTTAAAATCCTTAGTGATTCTTTCTGCTTTGCTGCCATTGGTAATAATACCGGCAAAGTGGATAATAGAGTAAAGCCACCAAAAACCAAACAATATAAACTTGGGAAAGACTCAAACCAATAAATTTTTTAGGTCTACTTAATTGAAATCCGAATTCTAAATTGGCGATATGAAAGCCTTGATTGAAAATCAAAGCCAACAAAATTAGGTGAAGAACATACCAGTGGCTGACAAAAAAGAATAAGGGTACTCGCCCAAAAGAACTGACTATTTCTATCCCATTTTTTCCGACATATTGACTTACACTCAGCAGTAAAAACATGATGCCTAAAGTCAATGATGTAAAACTAATGCTTGGAGGATATTTTGATACATTAAAAAAGGACATACATTGTTTCGTCCATGATCCATCCATTTGCCATGGGGCATCTCCACCCAGATTAAAATATCGAACAACTAAAAAAAGGAAACATAACCTAAGACCTAATTTCCAAAAATCAGCCGTCGTTTTCTCCAAAAAATAATGCCCTAAAGAATAGCCCAATAGGCATATTCCAAGCCAGGAAATAGGTGGATAACCGACCACCAACAAGGTGCCATTAGGCAAAGGGAATGCATTCGGACTAATTAAAAATGACAGAGGTTTAAGCCATGCTGGTTGAATCTGCAACAACACCTGTTGAAGCAAGATAATACCTAATGCCAACCAAAAAATCTGCTTCGTTGATAGACGATTGATTAGTCCAATTATCACCATCGAAAAACCAATGGCACTTAGCACGTCGATTAGTATAAGCCCAAAATGTATATCAAAAAATAAGCCTAAATTGATCACAATCAAATCCAACAAGATAAGCCAAGCGCCTCTAAGAATCATGCGCTGGCTGAATTGTTTTTTATTCTCAGATCTTTGAAATACTAAATATGCCGAACTCCCTGCCAGAAATACAAAAATAGGAGCGCAAAGATGTGTGATAATTCTGGTGTAGAATATCGCAGGAGTCGTTACTGCTAAATCTGTGGGGGATTGACCAATGGAATGAACGTGAAACAAATCCCTCACATGATCCAATAGCATGAGAATCACGACAATACCTCTTATAAAATCAATGGATTCAAGTCTTTTAATCATGTCAATAATACTTCTTGATAATGCTCAACAACAGGAAATGGGTCATAATAATGATGTAACAATTCCCTCCACTGTTCATACTGTGGAGATTGTCGAAAGCCAATCGTATGATCTTCCAATTTTTGCCAATAAGCTTCTAACATGTATTTATTTTCCTGTTCTAAGCATTTCAAAAGGGAATGCGAATGATAACCAGGAATGGATCGAATGTATTTACTAGCCAATTTAAAATCTGCTTCAAATTGCTTTGTTTGTCCATCTCTAACCTGCAATACAGCCACTTCTACAATCATCTTTTGACTCTTTTATTTCTTTACACAAATAATTATTCCAGTAGACCAAACTAAATTCGTCATCTTAAGATCTTTCCTATTTTCTAATTCTTGAATCAATTTCTCAGCTTTTTCACGGTGTCCAAGTGGCCAGTTGGCTTGCTCAATCATGTCATCAATTACATACATTCCACCGGGGTTTAGCATGTTCAACACCTCGTCTAACAATAAGTATTTTCCATGCCAAGTATCCGCAAAAATAAAATCATATCGGAGGGAAAGATGAGACATTACCCAGTCTTCTCCATCAGAATTGACCAACTCCAGTCTTGAATCTGAGCCCAAATATTCTCTCGCAATAGATAGAAAAGCGTCATCATTATCTATGGATATCAACGTAGATTTCTCATCCATTCCATCCAAAATCCAAGAAGTAGATAATCCTGTACCTGTTCCTAATTCAAGAAAATTAGAAGCCGGTTTGGAAGCTGCCAAAGTTCGTAACAATGATCCTGTCAAAACATCAGATGCCATACTAAAACCCGATACTCGGGTCTTTTCTTGAATAGCTTGATAAGTAAGTGGAAAATCTATGTGTATATTTTCTTCCATCTGCATCCTATTAGTTGAAAAGTGAGAGCCATTTTTCTCGTATTCCCATTAATTGTATCATGTAGAAATTCAAATTTTAGGCTATTCAAGATGATCAATTTTAGCTGAATTAAAAATAAAAAGCTGAAAAAATCGTACAGTCTAAACTGTGACTAGCTGCTAACATATATAATTTCAATACAGAATGGACGTGTCCCAACCTGCATCACGACTTTCTGAAAGGCCCTAAGAAAATTCAAGAAGTGCTGAAAAGTTTGGGGAGAAACATTTTATCTTCTTTGGAGGTACTGGAAGTTTTTATGTTAGTCCAGCTATTGATATTCATCCTTAAATTCAAACATAAAATAACAGATCAATAATGATATGACATGGAAAATTCAACTATTTAGCTTAACAGCATTATTCAATTCTAATTACATTTAAACAATCAGTCAACTTGATTTCAGTACATTTGTTACAAGGTAAAGAAAATCTAGCCCATGCGCATTCAATCAAATACTTGGGATGACTTTTTCAGAAACAACAATAGATTTAATTCGATAGTTTGTATCAATCATTAATTACTCCATTAATTAATTTAAAAATAAGCCCAAAATGAATCAACATGTCTTAATAATTGATGATGAGGAAAGATTAAGAACATTATTGTCAAAAATTATTTCGCTGGAGGGGTTCGAGGTTACTCAAGCGGGTGATTGTAAAACTGGTTTAAATAAATTAGACCTTTTAAATATTGATGTCATAATTTGCGATGTAAAACTTCCTGATGGAAATGGCGTAGATTTCATTAAAACCATTAAAGCTAGATATTCATACATAGAAGTGATTTTATTAACAGCATTCGGAAATATCAGTGATGGAGTAGAAGCAATTAAAAATGGAGCTTTTGACTATATAATAAAAGGCGATGATAACAATAAAATCATACCCCTTTTATATAAAGCTTTAGAGAAAGTATCATTGACAAAAAGAGTCCTTCAATTAGAAAAACAATTGGGAAATAAATATTCCTTTGAGGGAATTATTGGTCAATCAAAGTCAATCAAAAAATCTATAGAAACTGCTCAAAAAGTAGCAATAACTGATGCAAGTGTTTTACTTACGGGAGAAACGGGAACAGGTAAAGAAATATTTGCTCAAGCAATTCATACTGCTAGTTATAGAGCTCGACATAATTTTATTGCGATAAATTGTTCTGCATTTAGTAAAGATTTACTAGAAAATGAGTTATTTGGGCATAAGGCAGGAGCGTTCACGGGAGCTATAAAAGAAACAAAAGGGATTTTTGAAGAAGCAAATGGAGGAAGTGTTTTCCTTGATGAAATTGGTGAAATGCCATTAGATTTACAAGCTAAATTACTCAGAGTCCTGGAAACAGGTGAATTCTTTAAAGTAGGAGATAGTAAATTAACAAAAGTAAATGTTAGAATTATTGCCGCCACTAATAGAGACTTGAAAAACGAAATTATACAAAATCGCTTTCGAGAAGATTTATATTATCGAATTTCCGTATTTCAAATAGAGCTAGCTCCATTAAGACAAAGAACAGAGGATATTGAAGCATTGGCTTATTATTTCATGAAATACTTCGCTCTTAAAATGAAAAAGTCAATCCTTAGTATATCTTCAGAATACTTGAATTCATTAAAAAAGCATACTTGGAAAGGGAATATCCGCGAATTAAAGAACATTCTGGAAAGAAGTGTTATTTTAACTAATAGTGGAATTTTGGAGCTGGAAACTTTACCTGATGATTTTGAACAAAATCAAACAATAAATTCTGAAGGAAAATCCCTTTCTGCATTTGATCTATCAAGTGCAGAAAAAATTCACATTCAAAAAGTCCTCAATTATACCAAGGGAAATAAAACGGAAACAGCGAAACTTCTAAATATTGCTTTAACTACTCTATATAGAAAATTAGAGGAGTACAAAATCAGCTAAAGGCTATCAAAATGCAAGTATAGCCCTATCAAAATGATAGGGGTAATTATTACCTTTCTCCAAGATTAAATTCATTAATCTTCTTACAATCAGCGCATTATAAAATAATTTTATTTTTGGCAATCAAATTGTTATACCTGTATCAAAAAAAACAGATACATGGTAAAATCGATTTTAATTCATCAAGAGGTACTTCAATCCTGGTTTACACAAGGCAAAATAGCTTTTTCTGTAAGCAAATCAACAAATCCCTATAATGTGATTTACTTAAAAAATCACCCTCTAGTTTGTAATCCCACTTTATTTTAACTCATTCACTTAAATTGAAAAAAATGACTCTTCTTTTCATTATCTCTCTTTCCGTATTTACGTATATGTGCTACGTACTTATTCAACCAGAAAAATTTTAAATCATGAATACAGAAATAATTGGAGTTATCCTAAGTTTCCTTGTTGTAGTAATACTTGCCAAACCTATGGGCAGATACATGGGCAAAATCTTTAGTGATGAAAAAACAAATTTGGACTTTCTATTTGACCCTTTAGACAAACTTATCTATAAACTAGGTAACATTGACTTTAAAAAAGAAATGAATTGGAAGCAACATATTGTTGTCATGCTTACAATTAATTTAGTCTGGTTTGTATTAGCCATGCTTGTATTGACTAATATGGGAAACTTAGCTCTTAACCCAGATGGAAATCCATCCATGAGTTTAGATTTAGCCCTTAATACAGCAATTAGTTTTATTGCAAACACTAATTTACAACACTATTCAGGTGAAACAGGGATTAGCTATTTAGGACAATTAGTTTTGATGTTGTTCCAGTTCATAAGTGCGGGTTGCGGAATTGCGATGGCTGTAATAGTCGTTAATGCAATGAAAGAAAAAGTAGCCCATACTCTTGGAAACTTTTACTATTTATTTGTGCGCTCTTGTACTCGAATCTTATTACCATTCTCCATACTAGTGGCTATTTTATTAGTGTTGAATGGAAGCCCTATGACTTTTGAAGGGAAGGACACAATCACAACTTTGCAAGACGAATCTGTACAAGTTAGCAGGGGTCCAGCTGCTGCATTTATAGCAATCAAACATCTAGGTACTAATGGAGGAGGCTTCTTTGGCGCTAACTCCTCGCACCCACTTGAAAACCCCAATTATTTCACTAATACTTTGGAAATAATTACCCAGATGCTAATTCCTCTAGCATTCATTTTTGCTATTGGTTACATGCTTAAGAGAAAAAATTTGGCCTGGATGATTTTTGGCGTTATGACCGTTGGTTTCTTACTATTAGCCTTGCCGACTATATGGAATGAAATGAATGGAAATCCATTAATAGAAAAAATGGGGATTAACCAACATGGAAATATGGAAGGAAAAGAAGTCCGATTTGGGGCTGCAGCTTCTGCATATTGGAGTATTGCAACTACCGTGATTTCAACGGGTAGTGTAAATGCTATGCACGATAGTTTTATGCCTTTAAGTGGCCTTTTTCAAATGCTAGGCATGATGGTGAATGCGTTTTATGGAGGATGTGGTGTGGGTTTTCTAAATTTTTACATTTACATCATTTTGACTGTATTTATTAGTGGTTTGATGGTTGGTAGAACTCCCGAATTTTTAGGCAAAAAGATAGAAGCAAAAGAAATGCAAATTGCCATGGGAGTAACCTTGCTTCATCCTTTACTTATTTTAACAGGAACAGCTTTTGCTAGTTACGCCTATACGCAAAACCCTATTGAGTTATCGGCGTGGTTAAATAACCCAAGTTTTCATGGCTTCAGCGAAATGCTCTATGAATTCACTTCATCAAGTGCAAATAATGGAAGTGGGTTTGAAGGACTAGGAGATAATACCCCATTTTGGAATATTGCAAGCGGAATAGTTATGCTTCTAGCAAGATTTATTCCAATAATTGGCCCAGTTGCCATTGCTGGTAGTTTAGCAAGTAAAAAATACATTCCTGAAAGCGCAGGAACATTAAAAACAGATACGATTACATTTGGGTTGATGATCTTCATTGTCATTGTTATTGTCGCTGCTTTATCATTTTTCCCGGCTTTGTCATTAGGGCCAATTGCAGAATATTTATCTATGTAAACTCCATATCATGAGCCTTATTAAAAAAAATAATTTATTTGAAAGCGATTTAGTTTTTGACGCAATCAAGGAAAGCTTTATCAAGCTAAGTCCAGTAAAAATGTTTCGAAATCCAGTCATGTTTACTGTTTGGGTTGGAACCTTAGTGATGGTATTTGTATGTGTACTTATAGCCACGGGTGTGAAGGATCAGGGTAGTTTGATGTACAATTGCACCCTCACTTCCATTCTATTTATCACATTATTATTTGCCAATTTTGCTGAAGCCATTGCAGAAGCTAGAGGTAAAGCGCAAGCCAATAGTCTCAGAAAAACCAGAGAAGAAACTCCTGCGAAATTAATTCAACCTCTTGGTGAAATGTATCTAAATGAAATAAAGGTAGTCCCCTCATCCCAATTAAAAAAAGGTGATATATTTATTTGTGAAGCTGGCGATATCATTCCAAACGATGGTGAAATAATTGAAGGACTCGCTACCATTGACGAAAGTGCTATCACAGGAGAAAGTGCCCCAGTTATTAGAGAATCTGGCGGAGATAAAAGTAGTGTAACTGGTGGAACAAAAGTCTTATCAGACAAAATCAAAGTTATGGTTACTACTGAACAAGGAGAGAGTTTCTTGGATAAAATGATCGCATTAGTTGAAGGGGCTTCTCGTCAAAAAACTCCGAATGAAATAGCACTTACCATCCTTTTAGCTGGCTTTACTCTTGTATTCATTATTGTTACAATTACATTAAAACCATTAGCAGATTTCTCACAAACGCCCATTACAATTGCTGCTTTTATTTCACTGTTTGTTTGTTTAATTCCTACTACAATTGGGGGGTTACTTTCCGCAATTGGCATTGCAGGCATGGATAGAGCATTAAGAGCCAATGTTATCACCAAAAGTGGTAAGGCTGTAGAAACAGCAGGAGACATTGATGTACTTCTACTAGACAAAACAGGTACAATCACAATTGGAAATAGAAAAGCAACTCATTTTTATCTGTCCAATGGAGTCAAAGAAGAGGATTTTTTGAGGGCTGCAGTATTAAGCTCGATGTCGGATGACACCCCAGAAGGAAAATCAATTATTGAATTAATTGGCTTAAATCCTTTGAATTTTGAATTTAAAAATCACCGATTTATCAAATTTTCAGCAGAAACGAGATGCTCAGGAATTGACTATGATACTACTCGGATAAGAAAAGGGGCATATGACTCCATTCGGGCACTAACAGAAAAGGCCGGTAATATATTTCCAAAAGAAACAGAAGAAAAAGTGGGACTAATCTCCAGCAATGGAGGTACACCTTTAGTGGTTGCTGAAAATGAAAAAGTCTTAGGTGTAATTGAATTACAAGACATTATCAAAGCAGGTATTAGCGAACGGTTTGATCGCTTACGAAAGATGGGCATTAAAACAGTCATGGTAACAGGCGATAACCCATTAACAGCCAAATTTATAGCAGAAAAAGCAGGGGTAGATGATTTCATCGCAGAAGCTAAACCTGAAGACAAAATGAACTATATCCGAAAAGAACAAAGCGAAGGTAGGCTAGTCGCAATGATGGGAGATGGCACGAATGACGCCCCAGCTTTGGCGCAAGCAGATGTTGGTGTAGCAATGAATAGTGGAACTCAAGCTGCTAAAGAAGCTGGAAATATGGTCGATCTTGATAATGACCCTACCAAGTTAATTGAAGTAGTAGAAATAGGCAAACAGTTACTAATGACTCGAGGAACACTAACTACTTTTAGTATCGCAAATGATGTAGCCAAATATTTTGCTATTGTTCCTGCACTGTTTATTACATCTATTCCTGCATTAAATGACTTAAATATTATGAAACTTCATAGCCCAGAAAGTGCTATATTATCTGCTGTAATATTTAATGCGATTATTATACCAATGTTAATTCCCCTTGCATTAAAAGGCGTTGCATACAAACCCATTGGAGCTAGTGCTTTACTTCGAAGAAATTTGTTGATCTATGGCTTAGGAGGGATTATTGTTCCTTTCATTGGGATAAAATTAATAGACTTATTTATAACCATCTTATATTAATGTAGTATCATGAAAAATAATATAATTTCTTCTATTCGACTAACTATTGTTATGCTTATTTTGTTTTCTGGAGCTTATACACTTATCGTTTGGGCAAGTTCCCAGTTGACAACTAGCCATGGAAATGGTGATGTAATTTATTTCAAAGGCAAAAAATTTTACAGCAATTTAGGTCAAAAATTTACGAATGATCGTTATTTCAATTCACGACCATCTGCTGTTGAATATAATGCAGCTAGTTCTGCAGGAAGTAATAAAGGGCCTTCTAATCCTGCATATTTAGCATCTGTGCAAGCAAGAATTGATACATTTATAGCACATAATCCCAAAATAAAAAAATCTGAAATTCCTTCTGATCTAGTTACTGCAAGTGGTAGTGGATTAGATCCTCATATTTCTGTAACATCTGCCCTTATACAAATTAATCGAATCTCAAAAGTTAGAGGTATTTCTGAAAATGCTTTAACTACATTAATCTCAAAACAAACTGAAAAACCCATGGCTGGCCTTTTTGGCCCTGAACGTATCCATGTTCTTAAATTGAATATTGAACTAGATAAGATGCAATAAGTAATGAAAAAATTTATTTTACTCATATTTTCCCTGATCACACAATTAACTTTTGCTCAATCCGAAAATGAGAAAAAACCATTAATTTTTTCTGGATATTTAGAATCTTATTTTAGTTATGATTTTAATAATCCTACTAGTGGAACTAGGCCCAATTTCATCTATTCCCATAATAGACATAATGAGTTAACTATAAATCTAGCTTTTATTAAAGCTGCGTACCAACAAAATAATGTAAGAGCAAATCTGTCCTTAGCTACTGGATCGTACATGAATGCAAACTTAGCCTCAGAACCTGGAGTTTTAAAAAACATCTATGAAGCAAACGTCGGTGTACAATTAAGTCAAAAACTTAATCTATGGTTAGATGCAGGTATTTTCAGTTCTCATATTGGATTTGAAAGTGCCATAAGTAAAGATTGTTGGACCCTAACAAGAAGTATTATGGCAGACAACTCTCCATATTATGAAAGTGGCATTAAAGTCACATACCTTGCTCCCAATAAAAAATGGCTTTTGAGTGGATTACTATTAAATGGTTGGCAGCGAATACAACGAATAGATGGGAATAGCACCCTCGCTCTAGGGCACCAATTGACATTCACTCCAAATAAAAAAATTACAATAAATAGTAGCTCATTCATCGGGAATGATAAACCAGATAGCACCAAATTAATGAGGTATTTTCATAATTGGTATGGTATATTTCAATTAAGTAAAAAAGTTGCATTTACTGCTGGTTTTGATTTGGGTTTTGAACAAAAAAATAAAAATAGTGCTGATTTCTATCAATGGTATTCAACTGTTTTAATATTAAAAATTAGTCCAACTTCGAGAAGCAACATTGTGGGAAGAGTAGAATATTATAGTGACCCCAATGGAATTATCATCTCCAATACAAGTCCCCAAGGCTTTCAAACTTGGAGTTATTCTATTAATTATGATTATTCCATTACAGAAAATACTACCTGGAGGATAGAAGGTCGCAAATTTACTGGAAACAACGATACCTTTCATCGATTAGAGAAACTAGTTTCTGACGATTTCACCATGACAACTTCTTTGGCAATTTCATTTTAAATGTTTCATCCATGACAGAAAAAGAACACCATGTCCAACTTTTTCTTGATCTTATAAAAAAGTCGAGAAGAGGTAAATTCAAAATTTATATTGGAATGAGTGCTGGGGTAGGTAAAACCTTTCGAATGTTGCAAGAAGCACATGCCCTTTTGAAAAATGGAATCGATGTAAAAATTGGATATATTGAAACTCACAACAGAAAAGAGACACATGCATTATTAGAAGGCTTGCCAATTATCCCCAGAAGAACCCTTTTCTACAAAGGAAAAAGATTAGATGAATTAGATGTTCAGGCCGTTATTAATTTACGGCCTGAAGTAGTAATTATAGATGAATTAGCTCATACAAATATAGAAGGGAGTAAAAATGAAAAACGCTGGCAAGATGTACTGGAAATTCTTGACTCAGGAATTAATGTAATTTCAGCAGTAAATATTCAACACATTGAAAGCCTCAACAAAGAAGTAAAAGCAATTACAGGAATTGATGTCACTGAACGAATTCCAGATAAAGTTTTGTCAATAGCTGATGAAGTCGTAAATATTGATTTAACCTCAGATGAGTTAATCGAACGATTAAAAGAAGGTAAAATTTATTCCATAGAAAAAATCCCAATTGCACTAAATAACTTTTTTAAAAGTGAGCACATTCTTCAACTTCGTGAGTTAGCCTTAAAAGAAGTTGCTTCTCAGGTTGAACGCAAAGTTGAAACAGAAATCACCAAAGAAAATACACTAAAACACGAACGATTTTTAGCATGTATTAGCAGTAATGAAATTACGGCCAAGACCGTCATTAGGAAAACAGCTAGATTGGCCAATTATTATCACAGTAAATGGTATTTATTATATGTACAAACTCCATCCGAAAATAGTAGTCATATCCCTTTAAACAAACAAAGACATCTGATTAGTAATTTTAAACTAGCCACAGAATTAGGTGCTGAAATAATTAAAGTAGAAAGTAGTCATATTTCTACTACCATTTTGGAACAATGTGAAGAAAAGAAAATAACAACCATTTGTATTGGTAAGCCCCATCTAAGTTTGTTTAAAATCATACTTTCAACAAACGTATTTAATAACTTACTCAAAAAACTATCTCTTACGAATATTGACTTAGTCATATTAAGCTAATGAAAATCAAATATAAATTATTTCTTGGCACTGGATCTCTATTTGCCATGATCATTCTACTTTCAATTTTGGCAAGCCAATTCATTACTAAACTATCAAACGATACAAAAAATATACTGGTAGCAAATTACAACACATTAGACTATTCGCGACAAATGATGATAGCCTTAAATAACGGCATCTATAGTAAAGTAGAACAACAATTAATTGAAGAAAACCTTGCGAAACAACTAAAGAATATAACAGAAGTTGGGGAAAAAGAATTAACCCTCAAACTAACAAATGATTACAACAAATTAAAATTATCCCCTAATGATAGCATCTTAATAAAAAACACAAGAACAGATATCACGGATATTATGCAGCTCAATATGCAAGCTATTCAACGAAAAAGTAACATTGCCGATGAAACAGCTGAAAAATCTATTTTTGAAATTTCAATCATCGGTACTATCTGTTTTCTAATTGCTTTCATCCTCTTAGTAAACCTTCCTGGAAATATCGCTAATCCAATCAAAGAACTATCCGAAAGTATTAAACAAATTGCATCACAAAACTATTCAAAAAGAGTCCACTTTGATGACAATAATGAATTTGGAGAATTAGCTACATCATTTAACATAATGGCTGAAAAACTAGAGGAATACCAAGCTAGTAGTTTAGATAAGCTTATGTTAGAAAAAAAGAGAATCGATACATTAATTAACAATATGCGAGATCCTGTAATTGGCTTGGACGAAAAAAATAATATAATTTTCATGAATAATACCGCATTATACGTTACTGGACTAAAAAACGAAGAGGTCCTCGGAAAACGTATTCAAGATATTGCAGTAAATAATGATTTAGTAAGAACACTTATTCAAGATTTATTTATTGAAAAAAAAATCAACAAACCTGTAAAAATATATTCAGATAATAAGGAGAGTTTTTTTAACAAAGAAATCATAGCCATAAATATAATTCCAACAGGAGAAAATGAAGAAAAATTTGTAGGCAATGTTATTCTACTTCAAAATATAACGGAGTACAAGGAGCTTGATTTTGCTAAAACCAATTTTTTGGCCACCATATCACATGAATTAAAAACACCTCTTTCCTCTATTAAAATGAGTGTACAATTATTAGAAAATCACAAAATAGGTAATTTAAATGAGGATCAAATTCAATTAATGGAGAGTATTAAGGAAGATGCAAATCGACTTTTAAAAATTACTAGTGAATTATTAAATATGACACAAGTGGAAAGTGGAAGTATTCAATTAATTGTAATGGCCACAACTCCTGCCGAAATAGTTGAATACGCCATAAATACAAATCACATATCCGCAGAGTATAAACAAATCAAGTTTGAAGTAAAAATTGACCCTTCTGTATCTCAAGTCCTAGCTGATAAAGAGAAAACAGCTTGGGTTTTAAGCAATTTGGTTGCAAATGCAATCAATTACAGTTTCGAAAATTCTACTATTTCAATTCAAGTAATTAAAGACAGAAACAATGTGAAATTTTCAGTTGCAGATACAGGTCAAGGTATTTCACACCAATATTTAGATAAAATTTTCAACAGATATTTTCGTATTCCAGGTTCTCAAAATGAAGGGAGTGGTCTGGGCTTATCCATTTGTAAAGAATTTATTGAAGCACAAGGAGGTAATATCTATGTTTCAAGTGAATTAGGAATTGGAACAAAATTTGAATTTGAATTACCAAGTAGTTAGAATTTAATATTCAATTTCTCTATTTAAATTATGTCTCATTTAATATAGATTTTATTTAAAAATATAATTATACTTAAATGTGGAAGAGAATAATGAGAATTTAATATTGACTAAATATCTTAAGGCTCCTATTAAAGAATCTATAAAATCACTCATAAAGAAAACATAAAAATATTGCCTCCATTCCGAAATCCAATATTTAACAATTTAGCTTTAAACTTCTATTAGATTTAAGGGATTTTTGCTTCAAATTCCTTAAATCTTTTAGCTAAATCTTGTCGCAATTTCTGCTTGACTTCAGGCTCTTGAATAAAACTGTAATCCAAACTATTAAATACCAATTCCTTGATGTGAGCATAGCTAAAAAACGGATATGATTTAGCCAATAAAACGTATTGTTCCGTCAAGCTCGTACGCAAAACACCTGCATCATCGGTACTAATTAAAAGAGGAACCTTGAATTGATGATATAATTGAATGGGGTGCTTATCTTCTTTAATTTGTAAAATAAATCGGTTAGAAACCAGATTCATTTCCACGGGTATTTTCTGTTTACTCATGTATCTCAAAAGGTCATAACTGTTTTTTTCATAAGGGATACCAACACCATGGCCAATTCGATTCGCTTTCGCTGTATGTATTGCCTCTCCAATATGCCATGTTAAACTTTCAGGCGCCACTTGACCCATAGCCAATTCTCCTGCGTGTAAAGAATACTTTACTCGAGGGAATTTCTGATGGCAAAACTGGAACATCAACATATGTAACTGGTAATCTTTCATGGAAGTTTCTCCATGTTCAGGAGTCACCATATTTACTCCAACTATCAAATCACTGGTATTCGCTGACATAAAACTGATAACAATGTCCTTAAATAATTCTACTGGATTCTTACATCTCAACACGTATTTTTGATATCGCATGGTAAAACGCTCATCATCTATTTTTAGACTATCATGCAAATGTTGGATGAAGGTATTATTCCAAATGACGGCTTGATTCATCGCCTCTTTTTGCATCAATTTCCCATACAATTTTTCCAGTAAATTCAATACAGCCTGCTGGTTTGACTGACTAGCCTTATGGCGTAAATCGGTATCAAAAAAGGCCAAATCACTGAAGTTTATTTGGGAATAAACAGGAGAAAACATGGTTTCGATATAGCTGACATTTTCAGCCATAGCGCGGTTTTTTAATTCCAACATGCCAGGGGCATATTCTTCGTTGAGGACTGGCAAATATTTATCAAAAGACTCAAAAAACAATTGATCCGATGGATAAAATGCAGGATAATAATCCTTCACTGACCATCGACGCATGATCTCATTTTTCATCGCGTCCAATCGGCCTTCGGATGATACTTCAGACAAGCGTTTCCAGCCACCTTTTCCTGATGGTTCCTTGGCCACGGCCATCGATTCCATATTCAGGTAATAATCTAATTTTATCGCTTTTTCCAATAAAGGTTCAGCATAAATGGATCCACTAAAATGATGATGTAAGTCGCCCCCTTTCGGCATCTGGGCCATAAATGCCGTCAGTTCTCCTTCATTGTTTCTAATTTTCTGTAAATATTGGGCTGCTTTTTGCTCCTGTGCCGAGAGGCAAGTTGGGAGTTGCACAATGATGATTAACGCTAAGAAATATTTCATGGATTTATATGTACTCATTTGTTGATTCGAAAGGGTAGTTAAAATTACAGGTAATTGAATACATTTGAACTAGAAATGACTTTAAAAGAATGATACTCATTTAATTCATTACGACCATGAACCCTGCCATTCAAACATTTAATCAGAACCTAACTCCTCAAGAAGCGGAAATTGGGGATTTTTTAGCCAACTATATTTCGGAAAAATTACCTGAAGCTAGCTGTAAAATTTGGCATGCCATACCCGTTTGGTTCATCGACGATAACCCCATTGTGGGCTATAGTTCACTTAAAAAAGGGATTCAATTGTTATTTTGGAGTGGTCTATCTTTTGAAGAAAATCAATTACAGGTAGTAGGTAAGTTTAAAGCCGCTGGTATTTACTTTCAAAACGTACATGATATTCCCATTCAAGACCTCAACCGCTGGCTTCAAAAATCGAAAATAATCCAATGGGATTATAAAAATATTGTCAAACGAAAAGGGGTATTAGAAAAATTAAATATTAATCCTTCTTCCTCAGTTAATCCAGCATAAAAAGTTCGGGATTAGGACAATTTTGAGCATAAAAATCCAGATCCCTTGACGAACAAACGCCGGGATAATCTCCCATGAATCCTTGTAAATCCCGAATCAACTGGAAATGCAAATGGGATGGCCATCCTCCATTTTCCTTCAAATTACCTACATGAGCAAAGACTTGACCACGACTAATTTGTTGTCCAGACCTTAATCCCTCTAAATCTTGACTGGCCAAATGTCCGTATAAACTATAGATCTTTTCTCCATCCCAATCATGGGCCAATATGATCGTCGGACCATAATTTCCAGAACCTTCATTCACCTGAAAACTATGCAAGATGCCATCCAAAGGTGCCACAACACCTGTACCAGCCTCTGTCCAAATATCAATTCCTAAATGAATATTCCTAAAGTCTTCAAAACCTGTAGCAAAATTCTCATGCGACTCATAGATTCGTCGATGCTCTAAATACCCACCTACACCATATCGTTTAGAACCAATAGAATCCTGGATGAATGAATTAAAATGGCATAACTCTTGATAAATCTCCAACTTAAGTGCTGAATTATGAATACTTAAATCAATGCTTTGCGTATTACCTGGTGAAAGTGGGGGAACAAATAAATCCTGAATCATCATGGTATTCATTTTACAAAAGGACGTGCAAAAAGCTAATTACATGCTTTGCAAGATTTGTTCAATCTTCGTTATCAACTCGCCTACACCTAAACTTGCCCATAAAATAAAAAGCCCCAATATGGTTTTGATCCCATTGGTCATTCCGACACCGGTCAGACGATGAATGAATGCCTGGATAGGTGGATAATAAACCAAAGAAAGTAAGATAATAAATACACCATACTCTGGATCATTTCCAGAAAAAACATTGACCAAACCAATCAGCGTAAATAAAATGCCAATAACCCAATTGACTGTTGTTCCGAATTTCGTTGAATTTGCCATATGTACCTTGTAAAAAATGATGCGAATGGATGTCAAATGACCTTTGACATCATTCACCAAAATAAACGTAAAAATGTCCTTTTGCCAAAATAGTAACATTATTAGCATCTCTCACTTTTCTTGGTTGGAAAGAATTTATAAAAATGTCCATTAAAATCGTGCTAATACCTAAGTTGGCCATATCATTCAAGGAACATGTCAATTGGTAGATCAAAAGCAGTAAATTGGTCCTTGTAATATGAAAAGAAGACGTATGCTAGGCTTTCTAGGAATTTTAACAAGCATCTCGGTAGGTTCTTGGATTGCCCTCAATAAATCGGTATTGGGGACTAACCCAAAAGGTAAAAGGCTACACCGAATTAAAAATTCTCCTCATTATAACAATGGCGAATTTCAAAATTTATCCTACACTCCCACTTTCGCAGAGGAAAACAATAAAATTGGCTCCATGCTGAGGGTGATGACGAGTAAAAACATCCGCACCAAACCAACAGTGGCACTACCCACAGTAAAAACTGATTTGAAACAAATAAGTCCCAACACAGACTATATGATCTGGTTCGGACACTCCTCTTATTTACTCCAAATAGAGGGCAAAACCATATTGATAGATCCCGTTTTGAGCGGTTATGCGGCCCCTTTTTCTTGGATGAATGCTTCATTTAAAGGTACAGATCCATATACTGCGGAAAGCTTACCGAGTATTGATTATTTATTCATTAGCCATGATCATTATGACCATCTCGACTATGAAACTATCAAAAAGATAAAAAGTAAAGTCAAGCGAGTGGTATGTGGACTGGGTGTTGGGGAGCATTTAGAGTATTGGGGCTATTCGCCTGACATCATTGAAGAATTGGATTGGAATGAATCCATCACTTTAGAACAGGGTTGGCAATTAACGGCTACCCCGGCTCGTCATTTTTCAGGTAGAGGTCTCCAGCGAAATAGAACACTTTGGATTTCTTTTGTGTTGAAAACTTCCCAACATAATCTATTCCTCGGTGGGGATAGTGGCTATGATACCCACTTCAAGGCCATTGGTGACCAGCATGGGCCATTTGATTTAGCCCTCATAGAACAAGGCCAATATAATCTAGCGTGGAAATACATCCACCTCATGCCAGATGAAATTTTTACCGTTGCCAAAGATTTGAAGGCTAAAAAAATCTTTGCTGGACATAATTCCAAATTTAAATTAAGTATTCATCCATGGGATGAACCATTACAGCTTCTTTGGGAAAATAGTAAAAAGCAGGATATCCCCGTTATTACGCCAAAAATTGGAGAGTTGGTCGATTTAGGATTGGCAAATCCATCATTCTCCACTTGGTGGGAAGGAATTATATAACAGCATATTACCGTTTATTGAATAAATTTGCCGCTAAACAAAATAAGGTGCAATTTTTAATCAATTACTAAGTTATTGCTTCGCTAAGTATTTCCTTGGAAAGCTTATATAAAATTGAGTTCTATAAGATGGTATTACATATGAATCATTTTAGTACGTAATAATTATTTACCTCAATTATCATGAAAAGCGAGATCATACAAAACTTGAAAAATCCAGAACAACTGGAAAAGTTATACCGTGCCAATTCCGCTTTATTTAAAAAAGAATTCAACGCCTTATGGTCGGAATATCCTGAAGAAACAAGTTTACAAGTTTGGAATCAGCGACTAAATTATGCGCCGGAGCCAATCACTTTGGGCGCCAAAAATGAATTACTTTTTATACTTATTTTGGGCATTTGTGCTGCCCTAATTTCTCAGATCCCTTCTTTTTTCGGATTAGATCAAGATACCTTTTTCCAAAGAAATATTTCCTTTGTTATTTTCCCCTTTTTAAGTGCCTATTCCATTTGGAAACAACAAGTTCCTGTTCATAAAATCTTACTTCCTCTAGGTATTTGCCTCTTTTCGGTCATCTATATCAACCTACTTCCTCATACTTCACCGTCTGATTCCATCCTATTAGCATGTATACATGTTCCGCTAATCTTATGGTCTGTTTGGGCATATTCCTACTTAGGTGAAAGGCTTCTTTCCAACACGCATAAAAGAATTGAGTTTTTGAGATTACATGGTGATTTATTAGTAATGTGCGCTATCATCCTTCTTTCGGGTGGATTATTTACCGCTATTTCCTTGGGCTTATTTGAAATAATAGGGTTGGATATCAAAGAATTTTATGGAAAATATGTGATTGTCAGTGGCTTATCTGCCACACCTATTTTAGGCAATTATTTGATTCAAAAGAACCCTGCTTTGGTCAAAAACGTTTCGCCGATTATTGCCAAAATCTTTACCCCAGTAGTATTTGTATTCCTTTTCGTTTATTTAATTGCCATGGCGTTTACCGGAAAAGATCCTTATACCAATCGTGAATTTCTATTAATCTTTAATGGCCTTTTGATAGGAGTTATGGCCCTCATTTTATTTTCTGTAGCCGAAGCTGAAAAAAATGAAAGCCCCAAATACCAAACGTGGTTGTTATTAGGATTATCTGCCCTAACGATTGTTGTCAATGGAGTTGCACTTTCCGCCATTTGTTTCCGAATAATCGAATGGGGAATCACGCCTAACCGAATAGCCGTATTAGGAAGTAATTTGTTAATTTTTATCCACTTAGTTCTCGTTGCAAATTCTTTACTGAAAACAACTCAAGGAAAATCTGATTTTAACCTAGTGGCCAAAAGTATTGCCCAATACCTTCCCATTTATTCCATTTGGGCTGCCATTGTTTGCTTCATTTTTCCTCTCATTTTTCAATTTAGATAAACGAGATTCATGCATAAAAAAGGGCATCTTAAAAGATGCCCTTTTTATTTTCCAAGGTATATTTCCTATTTATTGATACTTGGAAGGATCTAATCGAAAAAAGCGTACGGCATTATTGAAAAAGATATCTCTCTTCTGCTCAAAAGAAAGGTAATTAGCATTTTCAATGACCCCCAAAGATGTCTCTAACAATTTTGGCCATACCATTAAGTCGGTACCATACATGATTCGTTTCCCAAAACCTGCTTGTACTAATCTTCGTAAATACATGTGTATTTCTTCCAAAGGATAGCTCCAAATCATCCCGGCTAAATCCACATAGACATGGGAATTAGCTCCCATCAACGCAATCATTTCATCGATCATAGGATAGCCGGCATGCATCACCCAAACTTTCAGTTTAGGATGTCTGGCTAGTAAATCTTCCAACAATAAGGGATTACCCATGGAAGCCCGATATTTGGGTGAAGTCAGATTAGCCATGCCATTTCCCCCTGTTCCCATATGAATGGCTACTGGTACGTTAAGTCGCTCGGCTACTTCAAAATACTTATCCACCAATGGATCACTCGGAGATAAGCCTTGGTATTGTAAACCCACTTCCCCTACCACTTTATAAAAACCCGTTTTCAAGGAATCTTCAAAAGCTTGTACACTAATACCACTAGCCGAACTAAAACCGATAGAAGGAATAACCCGATCAGGAGCTGCCGCTTTTTTCCAATTACGAATTACCTGAGGATCTCCTGAAGCCACAATGGTCATGTTTAAACGTTTCATGGTTTGCATTAACTCATCTTGAAATTCTTCGTCCGAATGAGCCGCCTTTAACATAATGGCCCCATCAGCATTCAAAAATTTGGGCGTCGGTTCATTAGGATCTGTTCCTGGCATGTTACTTAAAAACCAGGGCGACATATCGGAGGCAAAATTGGCATTGACTTTCATGGCATGCACATGTACATCTATGATCGGTAAATGTTTGGCAGAAGCAGTTTGTGCCAAGCTATTTTGAGTGATCAATACTACCCAAACAAGAGCAAATAATACGATTTTTTTCATGTGATTAATCTTTAAAAAGTAATAGAGCAAATTCAACTAAATTATGACGCCAGGTGATAAACGTGTGACCTGCATCATACGTATTTGTTTGGTATTTAATGCCGTATTTATCGAATACAGCATTGACCCCCAAACCGTTTTTGTAGGCAATATCCCTTTCGCCTCCCATAGCAATCCAAAAGAGCTTTAAGCGGTTAATCTCAGGGTTTTTCAAATTTTGAATATATTTCTCTTCCAATATTTTCAACTGTGGAGGAAAATATCCTGTACTTAAAGGTAATACATAGCCAAATTTCTCAGGAGCAAAAAGTGCCATATTCAGTGCTTGCAATCCGCCCATAGAAAGTCCCGCATAAGCAGTATGAAAACGATCCGTCAGAACAGCATATTTTTCATTGACCATAGGCATGATTTCCTCAAACATTTGTTTGTAATAAGGATCTTCCCCAATCCCAGGATTCATATAAAAACCTGAGCCTGGATGTCCCATGGGCATCACTACCACCATGGGCTTGCATTTACCCACTGCCAGTAAATTATCTAGAATAAAATTGGCACGACCAGCTGTAGACCAGGAAGCATCATTATCGCCTCCTCCATGCTGCAAATATAAAACTGGTAATTTCCCTTTCATCTTTTCATAACCTGGTGGTGTATACACATGAAAACGTGCAGGCTTACCCGTTACCTTGGATTGAAACCAGACTTTCTCCAACTTCCCGTGTGGAACCGCTTGATTAGCAGCATAGACCGATTCCTTCCCCTTAATTTCCATCATATTGGAATAGCCATTTTCTCCTTCTTTCAACAAAGTATTCTTAGGGTCCAACGTTTTCACCCCATCTACCGTAAAATCGTAGGTATAAAAATCCGGTATAATGGCCTCCGCTGTAATGTATGACCAAACGCCCAGTTCATTTTTACTCAAATTTTTAGGGCCAAACTCCTTAGAAAAATCACCAGAAACAATCACTTGACTCGCCTTGGGCGCATAAATCCGAAATACTACTTGTCCTGAAGTTAAAGCTTCTACAGATTTAAGGGTGTCGTTGGGGGTAGGTGTTGGCCTTGACGGTTGAGCCAATAAAGCTACACTACTCATGAGCAAACTTAAACTAAGTATCCATTTTTTCATCGACTAATGATATTTAATTTGGTATTTTTTCAATATTTTTCGATATAATAATTCTATATTGTATCTATTTGCTACAATATAGAAATCCTAATTGAATTATTTCTACCGGCTTACCTTATTTTGATGAACGGAGAAACAATTATCCAAGAATTTATACAATAAGTCATTGTAAACCAGCTAATTAATCCTTTTAGACCATATAGCCCATTCATATATCCATCAAATTCCTTGAAAAACATGTATTTGCTAGGCCTGTTAGCTATTTTGTCTTTTACCAATACAAGCACGGTTCCATACAAGTCAGCCACAATTAAGTGGAAATGCTCCATCTGCAACAAATGCAGTTCAAAGACCTGAATAAAAACAACAAGTTAGATCGATACGAGGATTGGCGATTCCCCATTTCGGAGAGAAATTAAGGACTTGGTTTCTCAAATGACCTAGGAGGAAAAGGTGGGCTTCATGTTAATTAGTACGACTCGCATGGGTGGCGACAATGGATTTGGTGGAGCGCCAGCTGCGCGTCCAGCTACACCCATCAGCGATCGTTTCTATGAAGAAGATCTGATTCAAAACACCAAATGTTTATCCGAAAGCTGCTGGGAGCCCCTAATATGGCCACTACCGGAACCACAAAAGGGGCTCGTCAATTTCACCCTCGTCACTTCATTTTGAGAGCGAACGCCGCTCCAGAAATCTTGGCAAAATGGTCCAACAATCTCCAAGCCTTGTGCGAGGAAACACGACTAGGGATACCAGCCATCGTGGCTTCCAACCCAAGAAATCATGTGACCACAGATGCTTCAGTTGGATTAAGTGTGGGTGTAACGGCATTTTCTAAATGGCCTGAGGAATTAGGTTTGGCTGCTATGAGAGACTTTGCTTTGACGCGTCAATTTGCTGAAATTGCTTCTAAAGAATGGCGTGCGGCTGGTCTACGAAAAGGATATATGTACATGGCCGACTTAGCCACCGAACCACGTTGGCAGCGAATGGAAGGGGCCTTTGGAGAAGATGCAGATTTGACATCTCGTATGATTCAAGAAATCATTGTGGGTTTTCAAGGAAAAAATTTAGGAACTCAATCCGTGGCCATGACCACCAAACACTTCCCTGGAGGCGGCCCTCAAGTAGATGGGCAAGATTCCCATTTGGGCATGGATTATCCTATAAATAAGTCCTAAAATCTCGTTTGACTATTTTTTGACATTCATAAATTGAAAGTCAAAAAACGGACATATCATAAATTCCATTTATTTTTAGAAAAAATGTGACTCATGAATCCTAAAGTAGATGCCTTTCTGGTAAAACTAGACAAATGGCAAGCGGAATTAAGCTTACTGAGAAGCCTATTGTTGGAGATGGGCTTGGAAGAAGATTTGAAATGGAGCTCCCCTTGCTATTCCCATGACAAGTCGAATTTGGTTATTCTACAAGGTTTCAAAGAATACGTTGCCATCATGTTTTTTAAAGGCGTTTTATTAAAAGATTCTGCCCACGTCTTTAGTAAACCAGGGGAAAATACACAGTCGAGCCGACAAATTCGATTCACCCATCTTGACGATATCCTATCCAAAGAAGCACTGATTAAAGCGTATATTTTAGAAGCGATTGAAGTGGAAAAATCGGGTGCCAAAGTGACCTTAAAAAAAATTGAGGATTATGCTGTTCCAGAGGAATTTCAAAGCGCCATGGATGAGGATGAAGCATTAAAAACAGCTTTTGCACGATTAACTCCGGGTCGACAAAGAATGTATTTGATGCATTTTGCGGAGCCAAAACAAGCTGCCACAAGAATTTCCAGAATTGAAAAAAACACAAAACGCATCCTTATTGGCAAGGGATTAAGTGATTGTATTTGTGGCCTTTCCCAAAAAATGCCTTCTTGTGATGGATCGCACAAACATGCAAGGTAAAATTGATCTTATATGGACGAATATTAGGCTTATTAAAAATGAATATCTAATATTTGTACCTCCTCTACTACCAACATGGATCATGAAAGCCTACTTATTGACTTAAAAAAGGAATGCAATTTTGCATATGGCGAATTATATAAATCCTATTTCCCGATTGTTAATCGCTTTATTCTGAATAATAAAGGGACTCCTGATGATTCATTAGATATATTTCAAGATACTATGATTATTCTAGTTGAAAAGCTTAGACATGATGACTTTCAACTAACGGCCTCATTAAAAACTTACGTATTTGCTATTGCTAAATATCTCTGGTTCAATAAGATTAGAAATATGCCCTCTTTCCTTGATATTTCAGAAAAAGAATATCACTTATTTTTTGAAACTATTGAGCAAAGTATTGAAGAAGAAAAAAGTTACACGGACAGGCTGCAATATTTAATGAGTAGAATTACCGATCATTGTAATCGGCTTTTACACGATATTTTCTTTAAAAATAAGCCCATAGAGGAAATTCAAATTCAATATGGCTATTCTACTAGACATAATGCTCAAAATCAAAAACACAAATGTGTAGAACAGATTAAAAAAATTAAAGAGCAGCAAATCGATTAAAATCGGCATATTTTAAAAACAATTTAAAAAAATCACCTTCCACCGGGTGATTTTTTTTGTTTTTAGATATTAAGGTATACCCAAATAAACGATGAGATGACACAACTATTCCTGGGATGTATACTTTGTTTCAATGTGATAAATTCAGGCTTTATCATTGAACGAAGTAAAGATGCTAATCAAATTATCTACTCCATTCAAACCGATGAAGAAGGTCACCTTAAAGATAACCCAATAACTATTTATTGGGTAAAGCATACGGAAAATGGAAGGATCTCTTCATTGACTTGGATTCAACAAAAGTATGCATATGGCTTACATTTTCTGTCGAAAACCAAAGAGAATGCAACATTTCATTTTGTGTCTTATGCCAAGCAAATTTTTACTGTCAAAAAAGCAGATGACAATACCTTTTATGTAGTAACTCAAATACAAAAAGAAGAATTCGTATTGAACAAAATCTACATTCATTTAGTGGGTAGTTCCTTCTGGTTTCCCCAAATACCTAAAATAGAATTATTTGGAGTAAACCTTAAAACTGGCACTCACGTGATCAAAACCTTATACTTAACTAAATAATACATCTTTAAATGATTCTCATGATTAATCAATGCATTCTAAACTTGAAGGATTTAAAGTTGCTTTTAGAACAGCTTTCTGAAGAGCAATATAGGTATCAGTCCAAATATTTGCTAGGTTCTTCCATTGGAGAACATGTACGTCATATATTGGAATTTTATGAAGGAATACTGACAAATAAGTCTTTCGTTTTTGTTGATTATAGTAAACGAGAACGGAATAAGAATATTGAAATAAACCTTGAATTAGCGAATGATTTTATTGGTTATACCATGCTATCATTAGCTAGTAAAAACGTTGAAAATACTCTCTTACAAATTCAAGACACTTCTATTTCAGATCAAGTATTTACTAGCAGTTTCGGGAGGGAACTATATTACTGTCTGGAACATAGTATCCATCACCAGGCTCTCATTCGAGTTAGTTTAATCGAGCAAAATTTATCTGAAATCATTAAACCAACATTTGGCTACGCTAATTCTACCATTCAATATCAAGAAAGAACATCATGTGCACAGTAAGTTATATCCCAACTGAAACAGGTTTCATTCTCACATCCAATCGAGATGAAAAAGTAATTCGGCCAACTGATATTCCGAAGAATTATCACATGAAAGGTTCCCATTTAATTTTCCCCAAAGATCTTCAATCAGGTGGAACATGGATTGCACTGAGTCCTAGTGAAAATAGAATTGCCTGTTTACTCAATGGAGCATTTGAAAATCATACTAAGAAAGAGTCTTACAAATTAAGTCGTGGACAAGTGCTTCTTGACAGTTTTATCTATCCAAATGCAGAGATGTTCCAAGCATTCATGGATTTTGATGATGTAGAACCATTTACGCTAATCATGCTTGAAAATAAATCAACGCCAAGATTAACAGAATTACGGTGGGATGGGGAGCAAAAGCATGTTTCTAAATTAGATACATCAAAAACCAAAATTTGGTCCTCCGCTACTTTGTACAGCCCAGAAATTAGGCTTTTAAGAGAGCAACTTTTTCAAGAATGGTTACTACACAATCCTCCTCAAAATATCCTTGACTTTCATAAGGGTAGCCTAGGAATAAATAAGGAGAATGATATCATGATGGAAAGAGGCAATGCACTCAAAACTATTAGTATCTCTCAAATTATCCAAGATTATAAGGGCTTTAGCTTTAAGTATATTGACTTATTATCTCCAAAAAATAAACATCATGAATTTTCCTATGAGCACATTGAAGCATAATGGTTTTGCTATCTCATTAGCGTGGCCAGAAACACTGTGTAAAAAAACCGGTGCTTGGTATGATTATTTAATGCACATACTCGGTATCTCAAAAAATAATTACTACCGGGTTGGCCATGCTGCCGTTATTCTAATTTATGAGAAAAACGGAGATTGTCATTACTTCGATTTTGGAAGATATCACGCCCCCAATGGGCATGGTAGAGTAAGAAACAAAGGCACGGATTTTGATCTTGAAATTCCTATTCGAGCTAAAATTGAAGATGGCACAATTAGAAATTTAAGGGAGATCTTCCAATATGTAGAAAAAAATAAATCCTGTCATGGAACAGGAAATCTAATTGGATCATACTGCCCAATTGATTTCAAAAAAGCCTATATAAAGGCTATTAGTATGCAACAAAAGGGAGCTATTGAATATGGGCCATTTATATGGAATGGCACCAATTGTTCAAGGTTTGTTAGAACTGTCATATTGTTTGGAAAACCTTCCTTTAGGTTTTGGTATCGACTATTTATCCCGCTGACATTTACTCCTACCCCAGCTTGGAATGTAGTAGCCTTAAAATCATATCATTCAAATCAACTTGAACAAAAAAATGACATATACTCATATAGCAAAATCGAAAAATACCCTTGCTAAACCCAACATTCCTCAAAATTTACCTGATTCAGCACAATGGTTAGCAGGAGAAGGTGCTGGCTCATGGTTTGTCATGAATCTTAAAGAAAATAAACAGTATAACATTTCGAGATTTAACCCTGTTGGTATTCTTGAATGCAGTGGCACATTTGTCGAATATCAATCTGCAGATTTCAACTTCCGTTTGCCATTTATCATAACATATTTAAGCCATTGTCAACAAGTAACTATTCTACAAAATAACCAAGTATATTTTTTTAGAAAAATTAATTCTATTGGGTGACAAATCCGTGATTATCACATTAAGTTTTATAAATAAACATTTACAATGAAAAAAATAGCTCGAAAGGTATGGGTAATAAGTGCCATAATACTACTAGTAATCACCGCATTTTTAGTATTTCAATTTCAAATGCCACATAGGGATGTCGTTTCATTAGAGGCAGATTATTCTATTTCTGCAAATGAATTGGTCGATGAATATTTATTGGATCCTAAAAAAGCAAATCAAAAATATCTTGATGCAGAAGGTGATTCAAAAATATTGTCCGTAAACGGAAAGGTTTCAAAATTTGAAAAGGATTTAGCAGGTAATATCGTTCTCCTTTTGAAACAAGAAAATAGTAAAGCAGGCATTCAATGTACCTTCACAAAAAAAACGAATAAACATACTAAGGATATAAAAATTGGAGATTTAGTACAAATAAAAGGTGTCATCAGATCAGGTGCTTCTTATGATGCTGATCTTCAAATGTATGAGGATGTTATTTTAGAAAAATGTGACATAAAACAATCATTAGAATTTTAAACTATAAACATAATAAACATGAAAAAATTACATCTATTGGGGTTCGTATTACTAGCCTCTTTTTTCACTACTTCTTCCTTTACTATGGTAGAGGAGAGATTAATAAGTAATACCATACTTATCAAGATCTTTTCTCATACGGTTGCTGAAGATATTGAAGCTCAAAATTTTAAATCTATTGGGACTATAGACACACAAACTGGGGAAGTTGTTTTTTCTGTTCCCATGCAAAGCTTTGAATTCGAAAAAGCCTTGATGCAGAAACATTTTAATAATAACAAATTTCTAGATACCAAGCAATTTCCCAAAGCTAAGTTAGTGGGGAAAATTACCAATCTATCTGCTATCCATTTCGACAAAGATGGAACATATCCAGCTCAAATTACTGGAGAATTAACGATGAAAGATAAAACCAATACAATAAGGGAAAAAGGGAGCATCAATGTAAAAGGAAAAAATATTTTTGTGGATAGTAAATTTTTCGTCGTTTTAGCTGAGTATGGAATTGCTTTCACTAGTGGAAAACCCTCAACAAATATTAATAAATCTATTGATATAAATGTCCATGCGGAATTTAAACAGAACTAACATGAAAAGTATCATATTTGTCACCCTAGGTCTTGCTACCTTGTTTACGATATACTTATTTGAAAACCCCTCTGTTGACTTTCATAAAGATCCCAATGGAGGTATTATTTTTCAAAAAGAAAATTGGACTGGCGCTTTAGCTAGAGCTAAAAAGGAAAATAAAATTGTTTTTTTAGATGTTTTTGCGACTTGGTGCGGCCCTTGTAAAAAGCTTAAAAAATATACTTTTTCTGACCAAGAAGTGGGGACTTTTTTCAATCAAAATTTTATTAATGTAGCACTAGATGGGGAACAAGAAGAGGGTAGAATTTTAAGTACAACATACGATATCTCGGGATATCCAACCTTACTTTTTATTTTTCCTAATGGGGAAATTTTACTCAAATCAAGTGGTTATTTAACTAGTAAAGAATTATTATCCACAGGCAAACAAATTCTGAATAGTCAGCACATTAGGCAGTAAATATATAACAAAATTATCCTCCTGAAAATTATACTTTCAGGAGGATTTTTTGACTAATTGATTTTCAATATTTGTTTGGTATATGGTTGAAAAATAACTGGCCCAAGCAATCCATCCATAGGCTTGAATAATTCCACGGTCAGCTACGGCTTTATTCAAGGAAAAGAATCGATTATTTAAGGTTGTACTTACTGAAACTTCATCTTATTGACACCTACTTGTAAACTGGATCCTAGATCTACTTTTGCGCTAATTTGGCCGATGGCCACTGTTTGACCATTTACTTTTAAACTAAAGGCATCTACTACCTGACCTAAGCTGATGGTCGTGAATATGAGACGAAAAGCTCATATTCATTGATTTTACTCAAATGCGGTTTTTCTTGAAAACAAGCATCGTCTTGCAAAAAATACAGCAAAAGTTTAGAAAATCTACCGATTCAAATTTCGTCGATATTCAATCGGAGTAAGACCCATTTTATTCTTAAAAAAGCGCGTGAAATGTGACGCATACGTAAAGCCCAATTGATGAGAAATTTCACTAATATTCTTCTCAAAATCATGCAATAATTCTTTCGCCTGATTAATCATTATTTGATGCATAATTTCAATAGGCGTTTGCTGGGTTTCTTTCTTAATAACATCTCCTAAATAATTGGTCGATATATGCAATTTATTCGCAAAATAATTTATCGTTGGCAATCCATAATCATCTGATTTACTTGTGATTATAAACTCTCTTACTAAATCAGCAAATTTATCAGAAATGAGTTGATGCAAGGGTTGTCGACTCGTAAATTGTCTTTGATAATATCGGCTGCAATAATCCAAAAGTAATTCGATATTTGTAACAATTAATTTCTTACTTAAAGCATCTAATTCTGGGCTAATTTCTCGATTAATTTTAGCTATAATTTCCATCACATTATTTCTTTCTTCTTCATCCACATGCAAGGCTTCATTATGTTCATAGGAAAAAAAGGAATATCTATGAATTTGCTTCTGTAAAGAAGTTCCTCGAATTAACTCTTCATCAAATACAAGACATAAACCTTGGGGGACCGATAAGCTTCCTACTTTGTCTACTTTATAGATCTGATTGGGTGCAAAAAACAAGAGCGTCCCTGCATCGTAATCATATTGACTAATACCATATTTCAAATCCCCACAATGGATATCTTTCAACATAATGCAGTAAAAACCCAAACGCATCCATTCCCGGCATTTAGGTGTGGATTTTGAAAAATCTATGATACTTATCCAAGGATTAATAGTTGAATGCTCATTATAGGCATTACATGATTCTACTGAATCCAAATTCCTAATGGCAAAGTCTTTTTCCTTAATCTTATCTTCCATATGGCTATAAAATGGTAAGCATTTCCGTAAAATGTATAATCCTCAGCCAATCGAAACAGGCTAATTTTACAATTTAAAGCAAATTAAACGGAAATGAAAAAAGCAGGCATTTATCTCCTTTGTCTATTCTTATTACAATCAAAAACTACCTTTTCTCAAGAGATTCAACTACCAAAGCCTACCCAAATTACTGGTTCTATAGGTATCACCAACAATGGTCTTTCAATTATTCCTTCTTTCTCATTGGAAAAGCCCGCTACCATAGTTAATATGTCCGTTTCCAAAGGAAGGTTCAGCTTTGACCCAGAATTAGCCTTTTCACTAGAAGCCAAACCTTGGTATTCCCTATTTTGGTTTCGCTATAACCTAAGTCCAAATCAATCAAAATTTAAGATGAATGTGGGGACGCATTTAGGTCTCAATTTTGTTACAATGCCCATCCCTACCACGAATGATTCTATCCAAATTCAAAAAACGGATCGCTATTTTGTTCTAGAAATGTTTCCTCGTTATCAATTGTCCAAACATCTAACCATGGGAATCTACTTTTTAAGGTCGCATGGTTTGGATGCTGGCACTTTACGTACTTTAAACTTTGTCACACTGTATGCCGATATATCCCAAATTCTACTAAGTAAAAAAGTAACTTTGGGCATTACTCCGCAATTGTATTACCTCAACATCGACGGCAATGACGGCTATTATTTGACTTCTGAAATCAGTCTCTCTTTACAAGATTTTCCTATCATTTTTAAATCTACCATGAACAAAACCTTTGAATCTAAGGTAGAAGGCTCAAGGCCCTTTTTGTGGAATATCAAGCTCGTATATCCATTAAAAGGGGTAAAATAAGCCCCTAATTTCATTTTAGTAAAAAAATACGGACCTTTGCATCTCTCTTTAATCAATCCTAATGAAATTTAAAACCACGCTCTTGCTAGTATTCCTAGCAAGTGTCAACCATCTATTCGCTCAAACTGATACAACCAAAACACCTTCTTTTTTTGCTGGTCAAATTACTGCTACCAATAATGGCGTTTCTTTAATTCCATCTTTTTCCTTGGGTAAACCTGCCATATTATTTGATTTATCCATCGGTAAAGGCCGCTTGAGCTTTGATCCGATGTTCCGCTTTGGAATGGACGGGAAACCATGGGCATTTGTACTTTGGTGGAGATATAAAACCATCCAACAAAAAAACTTCAAAATGAGCGTGGGGGCGCATCCTGCCATTGTTTTTCGTACAGAAGATGCGAATGTCAATGGTATTAATACCAGTTATTTAAAAGTGCAGCGATTCTTTGCTTGGGAGGCCACACCCACCTTATCGGTCCACAAAAATATTGCCTTGGGGGTCAACTATTTAGGCTCGACTGGATTAACTAAAGACGTCACTCAAAGCACGACTTTTTTAGCATTTAAAACCATTTTCTCCAATCTCTCTTGGCACAAAAACTGGCAAGCGAGTATCATTCCTCAATTTTTCTACTTGAAAATGGATGATATAGACGGTACTTACTTAAGTGGGTCATTGATCATTTCCAAGAAAAAAAGTCCTATATCCTTAACCACTATTTTTAGCAAAAAATTAAGATCGGCTTTGGCGGGAGATGACCTTCTGTGGAGTGTTGGATTAAATTACAACTTCAATCACCAGTTTAGGAGAATAAATTAAGGCTGCTGTAAAGCTCCTTCTAGGAAATGCAACACCTTGGTTTTTAGCTCTTCTGTATCAAACATTCGCCCAAAATGCGGGGCATCTTTGACAATGATTAGCTCATTTTTTACTCCCACGCTGCTAAGCCATCCGCTCAACAATTTGGATTGTTTGTTGTTGACACTCTTGTCCTTCTCCCCATGAATAATTAAAAAGGATGGATCCTGTGCGTCTACATAACTTACCGGACTCGCTTTTTTGGCCAAATCTGGGCGCTCTATTGGAACAGCCCCCAATAATATGGCTTCTGGAGCCTTAGGGTCATCACTACTTTCAAGACCCGTTAAATCCGAAGGACCATAAAAATCCACGACAGCTTTGATATTGAATTTCTGAGCTTTCCCTTTCATGAAAAATTCAGGAATTTTGTTGTTATTGGCTAGGCCAACCAACGAGGCAAGGTGTCCACCGGCAGAAAAGCCCATAATAGCGATTTTGTTTTTATCTAGTTGGTACTTATCCGCCTGCTCGCAAAGAAAGGTTAGTGCTTGATAGCAATCTTGAATCTGCGCAGGAAAAATAGCCTGACTAGCCCAGCGGTAATCAATGGATGCCACGGCAAAGCCCCGATTGATCATGGCGGTCAGCGTATTCCCCATATAACCCATATCGGCATATTTATCATTCACCAACCAGCCTCCACCATGAATGAAGACCACCAAAGGAATTTTGCCCGTCGTATTAGCTGGCAAGTAAATATCTAATAAATGCTTTTTCAAGGTATCCTGAGCAAAAGGGATGTTGGCATGGAGAACTGTGCCGACAGGAAAAAGCTTTAACACAGGATTGGTGGCTTGGCCCAGCATGGAATTTACCTGCAATAGTAGGAATAGGCATAAGCCATAGGAGGTCAATTTCTTAGAAAGGAATGTCATCGTTGTATATCTAGATTACGATAATACAAAATTCATCCCGATTTCCGATAAAATGAGGGGGAAGCTCTGGATGAAGACTCCGTCTTTAGCGTATTGGCTAAACGTTTAAATCGCTATAGAAACAAATGAATTCTATAAAATTTTGATAAAAATGTCTGTTACCTTTCATTAAGGAAAAAACATGCTTCAATATGCATGTAAATGAAAAAATCTATCCCATCCAGCATGTAAAGTACTTTATTGAAATCCACGAAAAGCCCATACAATGGCATGGATGGGCTTTCTATTCCTGAAAAGACTAGCCTATTTGATTCCCAAAAGGCTGTTTGTACAATCGCTTACCTGTAGCCTTATAAAGTGCATTGGCCATGGCTCCAAAAATTGGTGGGAAAGGAGGCTCTCCCAAACCCGTAGGATCCGTCTCATTCGCTACAAAATGTACATCGATTTTCTTAGGCGCCTCATTATGGCGAATCATCCGATAGGTATCAAAATTCTTTTGATCTGTACGTCCATCTGTAAAACTTAAGTTACCAAATAATGCATTCCCTATTCCATCGATAGCTGCACCTTCTGCCATATTTTTGGCCCCTTCAGGATTTACGACAACTCCACAGTCCACTGCGGAAGTAACATGGTCTACAATTACCTGACCATCTTTCACTCGAAGGTCTATGACTTGTGCAGCATACGAATTGTGGCAGAAATAAGCCGATACACCGCGTTTTTTATTGGCATTCTCTGGCTTGCCCCATCCCGATTTATCGCGTACTAATTCCAACACGCCCATATAACGGGATGCATCATAATCATTGTTTTTACCTACAGGATTATCCTTGGCTCTTTGCAATAATTCCAAACGGAAAGCAATCGGGTCCTTGCCCATGTATTCTGAAACCTCATCTAAAAACGACTGCTCCGCCGCTGCATTGAAGTTGGATCGAGGTGCCCGGAAAGCTCCCACGGTGATGTTGGAAGGAATAAACCAGCTTTCTGCTAAATAATTATCCAATGCTCCCGCGGGAAAACGATTCGCATGTAAAGGTGATTCAGGAATGCCTCCGCCTTTAATGTGCATCGCTGTTAAACGCTTATTTTCATCAAATGCCGCACGATAGGTCAGCTGATAGGTTGGGCGATAAATACCTCCGCTTACATCATCTTCCCGACTGTAAACTAATTTAATAGGTGCATTAGCTTGCTTGGAAATCAAAGCGGCCTCCACCATATAATGACCATATGCCCGACGACCAAATCCACCACCCATACGGGCTAACTGTATCTCAATATTTTCTTTAGGAATCCCCAAACGCATTGCAATCGTATTGGCTATAAAATCTGGGCCCTGAATAGGTGCCACAAACCTCACTTTATTTCCTTGAAAATGAGCAAAAGTATTAGTCGGCTCCATAATATTATGTGCCAAAAATGGTGCGGTATAGGTGCGCTCAATAACATGCTTCGCTGCCTCAAAAGCTTTTTCTGGTTCACCATCTTTACGCTCCACACGACCTGGCTTTTTATCCATGGCCAACATGTCCGCATAATGCTTGGAAGTACTTTCCAGCCCAGCAGGAACAATCGTCTCACGGTTGTTCATGATCTCCTTGGTATCTGGTGCATTTTCCCAAACTACATTCAGCTTTTTACGTGCATTCATCACATCCCATGTTGTCTTACCTACTACCGCAATGACTTCATTGAATGAACGAGTATCAAACATGGCCAATTTTTGTGTAGGCTCATACACTTGAATCGTGAATACATCCACAATCCCAGGCATTTTTTTGGCTGCCGTAGCATCAAATGATTTCAAACGCATGCCAAAAGCAGGGGGACGCTCGGTCATGGCAATGAGCATTCCTGCTTCTTTATAATCCATACCAAACAAGGGTTGACCATGGACAATCTTTGGTCCTTCCACATTTTTCTGTGGAGTTCCTAAAAGTCTAAACCCTTTATTCGCTTTTAATACGATGTCTTTGGGTACTGGCAATTTGGATGCTGCGGTAGAGAAAGAACCATAGCTTGCTGATTTTCCACTAGCGGCATGTTTCACCCGTCCTTTGGAAGTTGTCAATTCCGAAACAGGAACATTCCATGCTTGGCTAGCTGCCGTCAAGATCATTTGCCGAGCCGATGCTCCTGCAGTACGAAGTAGTTTCCAAGCTGACCGGATCGACTGGCTTCCTCCCGTAAATTGGCGGCTAAAAAGCGCAGGATTGTAACTTGCTTGTTCTACTACGATGCTTTTAAAATCAACGTCCAATTCCTCAGCAATCAGCATCGGTAATGAGGTCATGACATTCTGTCCAAACTCAGGATTAGGAGAGAAAATCTTAATTACATTTTCTGGAGTGATTTTAATATAACTTGTCAGCTCTTGCCAAGTAGGTTCAATATTCAATGCCGCTAAAGTCGCTTCCGGTTTCGCACTTGCCAACCACGAAATACCTAACATCAAACCTCCGCCTGAAAGTGAAGAAACTTTTAAAAACGAGCGTCTACTGTAAGTTGTGTCTGTCTTTTTCATGTTACTTAGAGGCTGCTTGTTGGATGGCTTTTTTAATACGCGTATAGGTTCCGCATCGACAAATATTTCCAGACATAAAATTGTCAATATCTACTTCGCTGGGATGCGGATTGCTTTTTAATAAAGCTGCCGCACTCATGATTTGACCTGATTGGCAATAACCACATTGAGCCACATCTACATCTAACCAAGCCTTTTGAACAGGATGATCTCCTTTTTCTGCAAGCCCTTCAATGGTGGTGATATTTTGATTGGCCAAAGCTGAAATAGGCAATTGGCAGGAACGAACTGCGATACCATTTAAATGTACCGTGCATGCACCACATGAACCCACACCACAACCATACTTGGTTCCTTTTAAATCTAATACATCTCGAAGCACCCACAAAAGCGGCATGTTTTCATCTGCCTCAACAGTCTGAGATTTCTTGTTAATCCGTAAGGTGAATTTCTTTATCATGGTTTGATATTTATAAAAAGGTGTACAAATGTATTCAAATAGAAAGCGTAAAAATTACACAAATCAAACAATTCCATTTTCTATATTCCTTGTTCCCAACCATTTAACCATAGTAGGATCGCGGTGATCAAAAAAGCTACTGGTCTTTGTATCCAATGTTTGAATCATTTCCATTTCTCCTTCAGTCAGACTGAAATCAAATATTTGAAAATTCTCAACCATCCGATATCGATTAACTGTTTTAGGAATAACTACAATTCCCCGCTGGATAAGCCAACGTAAAATAATTTGAGCGATGGATTTTCCATGTGCCTGAGCTATAGAAGCCAGCACCGAATTTTCAAACATCCCATTTTTCCCTTCGGCAAAAGGGCCCCAAGATTCCATTTGAATTTGATGCTCCTGCAAAAATTGTTGGTTCGTAATTTGTTGTTGAAATGGATGTGTTTCTACTTGATTGATGGCTGGAACTACCTCCGTATGATTCAGTAAGTCCACAATACGATCAGGTTGAAAATTACTTACGCCAATCGCTCGGATGCGCCCTTCATGGTATAATTTTCCCATGGCACGCCATTCTCCAAATACATCCCCGTAAGGCTGATGAATCAAATATAAATCTAGATAATCAAGCTGCAATTTTTGCATCGATGTATCAAAGGCAGCTAAAGTCCCTTCAAATCCCTTTCCTTGAACCCAAAATTTAGTGGTGATGAATATCTCTTGGCGGGGTATTTGAGAAGACTTAATGGCCAACCCTACTGCAGCTTCATTACCATACGATGCGGCCGTGTCAATGGACCGATAACCCACTTCCAAGGCTTCACTGACACTTTTTTCACAAGCAAAAGCATCAGGAATTTGGAATACTCCAAAACCTAAAATGGGCATTTCAACACCGTTATTTAACGATACAAAAGACATAAATGTAGATTAATTCAGATGGCGGAATTGCAAAGGTGTATTTCCTACGTGTTGTTTAAAGACCCTTGTAAAATGCTGTGGATATTTAAACCCTAAATCATGGGCAATTTCGTTGATGGATTTTCCCCCATCAAAAATGCGTTCTTTGGCTACATCAATTAATTTATTCTGAATCAATTCCTTCACCGATTTTCCTGTTTCTTTTTTAATTAAATCCCCAAAATAATTGGGAGAAAGATGTAGTTCATCAGCAAAATATGCTACAGACGGCAGACCTACTATTTGTGGCTTCTCCGACAAGAAATAGGTATTTAATAAGTCTTCAAATTTGGACAAAACACCTTGATTGACATGTTCTCTAGAAATAAATTGGCGGTCATAAAAGCGTTCGCAATAATTCAAAAACAATTCAATATTAGCTGTTATCAATTTCTTGCTGTGTTTATCCACTGCTTGATTCAATTCAAATTCAATCTTGGCTAGACAATCCAATACAACCTGTCTTTCAGCATCCGAAATGTGCAAAGCTTCGTTGGATTTATAACTAAAAAAATGATATAAAGGGATAGCCTTGGCTAGTGCAGTTCCAAGAATCAAATCAGGATGAAAAACCAGACCATAACCTTTAGGCTGGTAAGGCTCTCCTGGAATCTCAAATTCGGATACTTGACCAGGGGCAAAAAAGACTAATGTTCCAGCTTGGTAATCATAGGTATGTCGACCGTACACAATATCTCCACATTTGACATCTTTCAAATAAATACAATACAGGCCATATTGAAATTTGACACGAGTTATCGACTTCCCCCAATCACGTACGTTCGCTTTAGAAAAATCTATGACACTCACTAAAGGGTGAAGTGTGGTATGATTATTGGCCGCATTATACTCGCTAATTTGGTTAAGGTCAATTACTTTTTCCATGATTTTCAAATTTGTTCCAAATGTAACTATTTCACTTATAGCTGATTCTCCCTATAATATGAATGAGTAAAAATGGTAGAAAATTCAGTAGTTTATCTACTTGTGTAAAAAATAATAATAGGACATTTGTTTAAAATTTACACTTAAAATTATACCTCATTAGACATATGAAATCGACTATCTTAACTTTCGTATTTACCTTATTTTTCATTCAATTGGGTTTGGCCCAACAAAGCAATGAAAAGCAAGCGCTTATCCAACTTTCCAATGACAAATGGCAATGGATGTCAGACAAAGATGGCACTAAATTAGATGCCTTATTTGATACTAAATCCAAATTTGTGCACATGAGTGGTACTTGGAAAAAAGAGGAAGAACTTGATATCATCAAAACGGGTAGAATTTGGTATAAAAAAGCCACGGTAAAAGATACAGCGGTTGAGCTTTTTGGTAATACCGCCATTGTCTGGAATCGTATAACTTTAGATGCGGTGGTAAGGGAACAAGTTGCCATTACAGAATTTACAGTAACAGAGGTCTACCAAAAAAATGGTCAAGATTGGAAGCTGTTAGCTTTAACATTCAGTAGCGTACGAGACACGCATCAAATCAAACATTAATCATCCTTATATACCCCTTAATTTTAAAACACATACCATGAAAAAAGCCTTATTTTCTTTCCTTTTCATCCTAACCGCTAGCGTGGAGATGATGGCTCAAACTTCATCTGCCGACCAGGAGATTATTCAACTTTCCAAAGATAAATGGCAATGGATGGCCGATAAAGAAGCTGATAAGTTAAGCCAACTTTTCCATGAAAAATCCGTTTTTGTCCACATGGGAGGAAGCTGGGGAAAAGACCGTGAAATTAACATCATCAAAGGCGGTATGATTCATTATAAAAAAGCCGATATCCATTCTATTTCTGTTAATATTATTGATTCTACAGCCATTTTATTGAATCGAATAACTTTACTGGCAGTAGTAGGTGGGAATGAAGTGACCAATCCATTTGAAGTAACAGAAGTTTACGTGAAACAAAATGGGGCTTGGAAACTAGGTTCTCTCTCCTTCACCAAACTAAATACCAATAACTAACCTATCATTTCCTTTGTGTCATGAAAAGAGTCCCAACATCATTTAGTATGGTGGTGATGTTACCGTGATTCACCTGCCCGAAATTGGAATCAAAGGAAATACCCCCTTTCCCTTTTCGGATTTGAACCATGTAGAAATGGCCGAGCTTTTACATAATTTCTTGAAAAATAAAGGTTTAGATTAAGCGTTAATCCCAAAATCAGATTACCTTGGATTCTTCCTTATAAACCATTTCGATATCATGGAAAAACTAAACCGTAGATCTTTTCTACAATCTGCCGCGTTGAGTAGTGGTGGATTCATGTTAAGTTTTAGCTACTTCTCCAGTTTTGCCTCCACAGGAGATAACGCTAAAGTTGCCCCGGGAACTCAGCATGAAATAAATGGTTTTGTAAAAATCACCTCCGATAATATCATTCAAATCATGTCGCCAAACCCTGAGGGGGGTCAAGGAGTAAAAACCTCCATGCCCATGATCGTAGCAGAGGAGTTGGATGTGGATTGGAAACAAGTGCAGGTGATTCAAGCAGATTTAGATACCAAACATTTTACAAGACAATACATCGGTGGAAGCCAAGCAATTCATCAAGGCTGGATGCCACTCCGACAAGCAGGTGCCACAGCCCGTCGGATGTTGATGAAGGCGGCAGCTAAACAATGGCAAGTACCGGTAGAGGAAATAAGTACTTCACTTGGTGTTTTACATCATAAAAAAAGTGGCAAATCGGCTAAATATGGTGATTTGGCCAGCCTTGCTGCCCAAATCAATGTTCCACAAAATACTCCATTAAAATCAGTCAAAGATTTTTCTATCATTGGGAAATCCAAACAAAATGTAGACTTAAAAAAGATCGTCACGGGTCAGCCTTTGTATGGAATTGATACTCAAGTAAAAGGCATGCTCCATGCCATGATTGTCCATCCACCTGCCTTTGGTCTGGAGTTAAAGTCTATTAATGATTCCGAAGCCCGTAAAATGCGAGGCATCAAGGATATTTTCCCCATCAAAGTCTTTAATGATGGTTATGAAAAATCCTTTTTTGATACCATTAGTTTCAACCAAGTTGTGGCTATTGTAGGAAATTCAACTTGGGAAGTGTTGCAAGCCAAAAAAGTCTTGCAAGTAGAATGGCAGGAGATTAAAAGCTATACTCAAAATAGGAATATGCTAGGCCGTAAAACGGTCGAAAACATTCCTGCTGGATTGGAAAACACCAGCCAGCATGTGGCCCAAATGTCGGCTAAAAAAGATTCATTTGCTACGGTCAGACGTAAAGATGGAGATGTGGAAGCGGCCTTTAAACAGGCGGCAAAAATTATAGAAAAGACCTATTATGGGCCCTATTTAGCTCATAATTGCATGGAGCCCATGAACTTTTTTGCCGACGTGAAAGCGAACTCTGCCAGTTTAGCTGGACCAATACAAAAACCTGAATTAACGGAACAATCTCTTTCTGCCCGGATAAGTATTCCTTTGGATAAAATCAATATCAAAATGACCCGACTAGGCGGAGGGTTTGGAAAGCGTTCTTACGCCCATTGGATGATTGAAGCCGCCCTCATTTCTCAAAAAGTGCAAGCACCAGTCAAATTACAATATACTCGAGAAGACGATATGACTTCCGGGGTTTATCGTTCTACCTATTCCGCTACTTACAAGGCTGGTTTAGATGCGCAAAATAATTTGATTGCCTTTCATGTGAAAGCAGGGGGAATTCCCGAATCTCCGCTTTATCCCAACCGCTTTCCAGCTGGTGCCGTGGATCATTATTTAGCAGAAGAATGGACCATAGATTCCAATATTACAGTGGGTTCTTTCAGAGCACCACGCTCCAATTTTATGGCGGCAGCAGAACAGTCTTTCTTGGATGAAGTGGCTGAACTGGCCGGTAAAGATCCCATTGATTTTCGTTTGGAATTGCTAAAGCGGGCAGCCGAAAAACCAGTTGGCAAAAACAATGAATATGAACCTGAAAGATATGCTGGTGTATTAAAATTGGTCCAAGAAAAATCGAATTGGAAAAACATTAAATCCACCAAGAAAGTGGGCGTTTCTGCCTATTTCTGCCATGATTCCTATGCTGCCAATGTCATTGAATTGGACATGAAAGATGGCATGCCTGTGATTGAAAAAGTGCATTGTGCCATCGATTGTGGCATTGTCATTAATCCTACGGGGGCCAGGAATATGGTGGAAGGGGGCGTGATAGATGGAATTGGCTCTGCTTTATTTGGGAAAATGACTTTGGAACAAGGCGTACCACAACATAAAAATTTTGATACCTACCGCATGATACGCATGAATGAGGCTCCCAAAACCATGAATATCCATTTTGTTAAAAATGAAATTGATCCGAGTGGCATGGGAGAACCTGCGTATCCACCCGTATTTGCTGCATTAGCCAATGCCCTATACAAGGCCACGGGTAAACGTCATTATGCGCAACCCTTTATCGACAATTTGTAAGTCTATTTGGGTGTATATTTTCATGAAAGTTACAGCTTTGGGATAATGTAAAGTGGCTTAAATCATTGATATTCCAAACCATATTTCGCTCTCATAATGAATATTTTAGACCTACCGTGCTAATAAAAAATTGGTCTTTAGGTGTAAAATTGACAAAAGCCTTTGCTTGAAAATGAGAATTAATATCATATGAAATCGTTTCAGCTACACCTGTCAAATCCCCTAAATCTAAGTAATACATTTGCGTTAAAAAATTCCATTTATTCTTGTGGTAATTTGCATGAACTGAAGAAAATGTCGCTTTAAAATCATTATTTCTACCCCTCCCATTCAAGAAAAAGGCCCCCATCAAAACATTGTTAGTTAAAGGATAAGACAAGGTTAATTCTTGTCCAAAAATGCTAGTAACTTGATAATTTTCAGATACTTGCATGGCTGGTAAATGAAGGCCTGCTATTGCTTTAAACTTTTTGTTGATCAATTTATATCTTGAAATCAATATAATTCCCGTAGGAGTTAAACTCTTCAACCGAACCATGTACATAATATGACCTGATAATTTCCTTTGTGGATTTGTTCCTGCGTTAAGAATAAGATTGGGTTCTCTGGATGTAAAAGCAGGAATAAAGGAAAATCCTCCTGAACTTACTTCAATACTTCCCGTTTGGGCAGAGGACAAAAATGTGTTGAATATAAATAGTAAAAAAAGTAAACTCTTTTTCATGTTGAACATTGCTATTGGATAAATATTTCAACAAATTTACGGCCATTGGTATACTTTAGTAACTAAAAAAGTGAATAGTAGTAACCTCTAAGTAACTAATATTTTTCTATGCGTTTTATCGACAACCCTTATCAATGCCCCGTCACTCGGACCATGTCCATCATTGGTGGAAAATGGAAACCCATCATCATCAATTGCCTAGGCGATAAGTCGCTCCGTTTTGGTAAACTCAATCAACTCATGCCAGCTATATCCAATAAGGTTTTATCCAATGAACTAAAAGAATTGGAAGCCTTGACTTTGATTGAACGAACGGAATTTCAAGAGCTCCCCCCTCGGGTGGAATATAAATTAACCATGGCAGGACAAAGTCTTTTACCATTAATGCATGAAGTCGCGAAATGGGGAAATTCTCATTTAGCCAAACAACTAGAAACTCAATTACACTAAACCACCAAACCGACCATTCACATGAAAAAAACTGTTCTACTTTCCTTCATTTTCCTGCTTTCTTATTTCTTTGGAATACCTGCCACATTTGCTAATGAACCTGTGGGTTTAACTATAAAATTAACATCAGGTTACATTCAGGGGAAATCAGAAAAAAGTGGAATCAAATCTTTTAAAGGCATTCCCTTTGCGGCTCCTCCCATAGGTAACTTACGGTGGAAAGCTCCCCAACCTGTTGCCGCTTGGGAAGGAGTAAAATCGTGTCAGGCTTTTGGGCCAAGTGCTATTCAAGCTCCGCCAGCTCCATTTTATATGTGGTCAGAAGAATTTTTGATTCCCAAAGAACCCATAAGTGAAGACTGCTTATACCTCAATGTTTGGACTGATGCCCAAAAAACCATAGATAAAAAACCCGTAATGGTTTGGATCCATGGGGGCGGTTTTTCTTCTGGAGGGGGGTCTGTTCCCATTTATGATGGAGAAAAATTAGCCGCCCAAGGTGTTGTATATGTGAGCATCAACTACCGTGTGGGTATTTTTGGATTTTTTGCTCATCCTGAATTAAGCAAAGAATCGCCTCTGCATGCTTCGGGCAATTACGGTCTTTTGGATCAAATAGAGGCCTTAAAATGGGTAAAACAGCATATTGCTCAATTTGGAGGGGATCCCAATAATGTGACCATAGCTGGACAATCGGCAGGTTCTATGGCGGTGGTTAGTTTGGTCGCATCTCCTTTAGCTAAGGGACTATTTCATAAGGCCATTGCTGAAAGTGGAGCAGGCTTACTGCCAAGAAACCCATTAGTATCCAAACAAGCTTTAGTTGGTCTAACAGAATCGGAAGAACAAGGTAAAAAAGCCATGGAAACCATAGGTTTGCAAACCTTAGATCAAATGCGAGCAATGCCTGCTGAAGAATTACGCAAAAAAGTTTCCAGTAGAAGTGGAGTCATTGTAGATGGATATTTTATGCCCGAAAGCATCGAGCGTATTTTTAACGAGAAAAAACAGAATAAAGTCCCTTTGCTGACAGGTTGGAATGAAGACGAAGGACTGGTGATGGGGCCTTACAAAAAGGCAGAAGCCTTTAAAGCAGATATTGAAAAACAGTATGGAAATTATGCTTCTGAATTATTAAAATTTTATCCTGCCAACAATGATTCGATAGCCGTCAATTCTCAAAATCGGCTTTCTCGAGACGTGATTTTTGGAGCTCCGAATTTTATTCTGGCAAATCTACATAGTGATCAAGGCCATCCAGTTTATGTATATCGCTTTAGCCGTGTAGTTCCGGCATATGGAGAATACAAAAAGTTCAAAGCGTTTCATACAGGGGAAGTTCCTTACGCCTTGAATACACTTCATTTGGTCAATCGACCTTGGGAAAAAGAAGATCTAGCCTTAGCTAATACCATGTCTTCGTATTGGGTCAACTTTGCTAAGTTGGGAAATCCCAATGCAAAGGGTTTGCCTACTTGGCCTGCATTTAATTCTTCTTCTTTAGAAATTATTAAATTGGATAAACAGGTAGATAATGTAAAAATACCAGACGCTACAAGCTTAAATTACTTTTATCACCACCTGTATTTAAACTAAACATCTACATTAGATGCATGTCTTTACTTAAAATTCATTTCTTCCTTCTCCAAAATCACCACCAACAGTATGTAAAATATCTACTTTTTCACCCCAAAGCCCTAAGGATAAGCTTCACTCATGTTCTGAATACGAAAGTTGGATAACAACAATTCAAATAAGCCAAAACATGTAGTAAACGGTCATCTAGGAATTTCTTATCTTCGTTTTTAAGCCCTCGAAATTATGCTCATTTATGGATTAGGTTTACTCGCTTTTAGTTATTTAGCAGGTCAATTATTTGGTGATTTTTTAGGTGAAATGATCGGAGTTCAAGCCAATGTAGGAGGCGTGGGATTTGCCATGCTCTTGTTGGTTCTTTTGCATAACTATTTTCAAAAAAAGCAATGGGTCAAAGCCCAATTTGATGAAGGAATTGGATTTTGGAGCAATATGTACATTCCCGTTATCGTGGCTATGTCGGCCAGTCAAAATGCGCTACTCGCATTTAATAAAGGTGTACTTCCCATTGTAGCAGGGACACTCATTGTGATCATTGGATTTGCCCTAGTCCCTGTTATTTCGAGCATTAAGACCACACATTCATGAACATCATTTCCTTTTTTGAGAAAAATGGTATGATTACTAGTTTTCTCATCATTGCAATCATCATGCTGATAGCCGAACAAATTTCTACTAGGCTTTTACGAAAAAAAATACCAGGATCCGCCATTGCCATTTTACTGGGTTTATTATTAGCCTATTATGGAGGCATGATTACTGGAGGTGAAAAAGGAATTGCCGACATCCCCTTGTTCAGTGGATTTAAATTAGTGGGGGGCTCCATGTTTAGGGATTTTTGCATCGTTTCCACGGCTTTGGGCGTAAGCTTTCCTGTGATGATACAAGCCGGAAAAGCAGGTATCATTTCGTTGATCTTAGGTTTGGGGGTCTCCTTTATTGTGGGAATTTGTGTGGGCTTAGCTTTTGGATATCACGATGCAGAAAGTCTAGCCACCATTGGGGCAGGAACCCTTACGTTCATCGTGGGGCCTGTAACTGGTTCTGCTTTAGGAGCCAGCTCAGATGTTATTGCATTGAGCGTCGCAACAGGAGTAGTCAAAGCCATTGTCGTTACCGTTTTTACCCCATTAATAGCGTCAAAAATTAAACTAGATAATCCTCACGCTGCCATGGTTTTTGGTGGACTTATGGGAACTACCAGTGGTGTAGCTGCTGGTTTAGCTGCCACAGACCAAAAACTCGTTCCCTATGGAGCATTAACAGCTACTTTTTATACTGGTTTGGGCTGTTTACTTTGTCCAAGTGTCTTTTATTTAGCGCTAAAAGCCCTTATGTAAACAGGACTTTCAAGTCGTTTTTAGTCACCTTACCCATCGCATTTCTTGGTAACTCAGAAAGAAATAAGTACTTTCTTGGTACTCGATAAGCAGGCATTTTTTGACGCATAAAGGTATTCAATTCTTCAGGACTGCTCTTTTTATCTTTCAACACAACTGCGGCCGCCACAATTTCGCCCCATTCTTCATCAGGCAAACCTACTACAGAACAGTCTTCTACACTGGCATGTGTTCTTAAAACTTCCTCTATTTCCAAAGCAGACAATTTATAGCCTCCTGATTTAATGATATCGGTGGAGTTTCTTCCCAAAATTCGATAATATCCATCCGCTAATTCTGCCACATCCCCTGTCTTGAACCACCCGTCTTCCGTAAATGCTTCTTGACTTGCTTTCTCCTTTCCCCAATACTCCTTAAAGACCGTTGGCCCTTTAATTTGGATTTCACCTGGCTGACCCTCCACAATCCTATTTTTCTCGTCCACTATCCTAACTTGTACTCCCGGTAAAGGCATCCCAACATGCCCAGCCCGACGCTCTCCAGCATAAGGATTACTGATGGCCATACCTATTTCTGTCATGCCATATCTTTCTAATAAACGCTGCCCACTTAAAATTTCCCATTTTTCCATCACAGAAACAGGTAAAGCTGCCGAACCCGATATCATTAAGCGAAAGGCTTGCATACATGTTTTTAGTTCGATCCTTTCACTCTCAGGCAAGGATTCCAAATAGGCTATTAATTTGAAATAAATCGTTGGAACAGCCATAAACACATTCAATGCTCCTTGCTTAAATCGAGCAAAAATCTCCTCCGGCGAGAACTGAGGCAAAAATTCTACTTTTCCTCCCACGTATAAAGTCGCAGAAATCACATTAATAATCCCATGAATATGGTGCAAAGGCAGCACACAAAGCGTGTGATCATCGGCCGTATAATTCCATGCTTCTACCAAAGACCTAATTTGGCTTTCTATTCCATGATGGGTGCTTAATACCCCTTTGGGAAGACTGGTAGTACCACTTGTATACAATATCATGGCTCCCTTATCGACGTTTATTTCGGGTAATGACTTACTAGCTGTTTCAGGTACTTCTTCCCAAACAAGCAATCGAACATCAGCATCTCGACAAAAATCCGAGAGTAGAGATGTAAAGCAAGCTGAGCAGATAAACGTCTTTGCTCCCGTATCTTGAATGATGTATTGGATAGAATCTACAGGCTGGGCTAGTGCCACAGGAACAGCAATTCCCCCTGCCAACCAAATCCCCCATTGAGCAGAAACATAGGCAAAACCTGGCTCAACCATGTAGGCCACAGGTGATTGATGCAGGTCGGCTTGATCCTCTACTAAAAGCCCAGCTATTTTTTCGGCTTGATCGATCAGCGTAGAATAAGAATATGCTTGAGAACCAGACAAAAGGGCGATAGATTTCCCAAATTTTCTAGCATTCTGTTGAAAATATAACATGGTTCATACGGGATTGTTCATTCATGCATTATTGAATCAAAGAGATTCAATAGGTTTAAAATTAGAACAAATTCTCCAATAAATCTTCCATATCTTCTCTGAGAAAATTAAAATGATGCGCAGATAAAATTGAATCAAATACTAAAAAGCATGCCACAATTCATAGCGCATTGCAGGCGCCTTTTTGGAAGCCAATAGGACCTACTCCTATTTCTTTTCATCATTCCCCCCCTAATATAGACATAAATTTCTCATAGATGTTAATCGTGAACTACACCATCGATTAGTGTACAACATCATATGCTAAGCGAAGCGCTGTGGCCAAGAAGATAAAAAAGAGCCCTCGATCAAAACAAAAAATTCACCTTATTGGGTGAATTTTTTGTTTAATTCTTGTTTGAAAAAACTTATTTTAATTTCATCTTGATAGGGTCCCATAGAATGATTTTCTTTTTAAGAAAGCTCTCATTACACGATAAAGCTGGGGCTGCCGCTCTAAATCCAAATTCTGCATCTTCTATAACCGGTTTTCCCGTACGAATCGAATCAAAGAAATTGGTAAAATGGTCTAAATGATCATCATATCCTGCTGGGGCTTTAAAAATAATATCTTCCTTGGTTTTTCTTTTTCTTTGCTCTGACGACCACTTAGCATCATATTCTTTTTGCATTTCTTCTTGCATGCTTTTGGAAAAAGTAAATAGTGAATCATATCCTCCAAACCCTGGTGCCTCCGGCATTAAACTATGTTTCAAAGTAATGTTATTTCCATTCACTTCAATGACACCCTCTGAACCAATTAATCGTATGGTTTCTTGTCCACCTGTACCACTAATAAAATTAACTTGAAGCGTCATTAAGAAAGCTGCATGATCTTTATTTTTAGGATATTGTAACACCCCCGACATAACATCTGGTAGGTTTCTACCATCTTTCCAATAGCTAAATTGACCCGTACTATAAATATTTTCTGGCCCTTTTGAGTTCGTCATAAAATGAGTGCCACTCAACAAATGGATGAATAAATCTCCTGCCACACCTGTCCCTACTTCCTTAAATGCTCTCCACCAAAAGAATTTTTTCGCATCAAAGGCCATTTTCTCTGTCGCTTCTATGAATTTCCCCCAATTGGTCGTAAGCGCATTTGCATCCTTTGGAATCGTATATTCCCAAGCACCAATGGAACTTTGTCTATCATATACTGCATTCACCATATTTAGCTCCCCTATTTCACCTGCTACTACTAATTCTTTTGCTTTGGCATACCCTATACTACTTACCCGCTGACTACCCACTTGTAACACTTTACCCGATTTTTTGGCTGCTTCCATGACGGGATAACCTTCACTTATTTTATAGACCATCGGTTTTTCACAATACACGTGCTTTCCCTTAGCCAAAGCATCTACGGTTATTCGGGCATGCCAAACGTCAGTTGTGCATATCAAAACAGCATCTATGTCTTTTTTATCTAATAAATCCTGGTAATTAGTGGTGGTGAAAAGTTCTTTCCCAAATTGTTCCTTCGCATTTTCAATCCTTCCCGTATATAAATCACAGATCCCTCCCAATTCCACTCCAGGAACTTTAAGTGCCGTACGTAAATCAAAATGCCCCTGGACACCATAACCTATGACCCCAATTCTGATTTTATCATTGGAAGTAATTTTCTTCTCATAGTTCAACATTCGCTCTTCAGCATTAGCGCTAAGACCTAAAGTGGCCATAGTCGGTGTAGAAGCTAATAAACTGGTAGCTCCAATTTGTTGAAGAAATTTTCTTCGTGAATTTGCGGTCTCGTTTTTCATACAATTCAATCTATCGTTTAATTAGTTAACGGAATAACTTACAAAAGCTATTTTTCGACTATCAGGACTCCAAGATGGAACATTGATGGATCCTTGTCCTCCATAAAATACAGGACTTATGTCTTTAATTTCCTTCGTTTGAAGATTCATCAGTCGTAATTTAACTTGCTTACCAAAAAGATGACTTTGCTTTTCATCAGAAGTATAGGCAATATAAACAATCCATTGATTATCTGGAGATGGATGAGCAAACCAATTCGAATTAACATCAAAGGTTAATTGTTCTAGATTAGACCCATCGGCTAACATTCTCCATATTTGCATATGACCCGTTCGATAAGAATTAAAATAAATATACTTGCCATCAGGCGAATAATCGGGTCCATCATCTAAACCTGGTGAGTCTGTAAGTCTCGTTTCTTTTCCTCCATCAACCCCAATGGAATAAATATCATAATTACCATTTCGCTCACCGCAATAAGCTAAGGTTTTCCCATCTGGGGTCCATCCATGCCAAAATGACATCACCTCTGAGGTAATGCGTCTAGGTGTTCCCCCTTGCACGGGGAGCACATAAATAGCCGATTTATAGGATTTGGGAGAAGGATCACTTTTGTCATTATGACTAATCACTAACCAATTCTTATCTGGCGATATACCGTGATCATTATTGCAAGCATTGGCAAAACCCGTATTGATTTGAGTAAAATTTCGCTTCGTTAAATCAAAACGATAGAGTTTTCCATAACTATTCAGAATCAAATAATTATCTGGGTGCCAGTTAGGCGCTTCAACATGCGATTTAACACTAGTAAGCGTGTCTATTTTACCACTTCGAATATCCAGTGTATGAATGTAGCTCGTGGTATCACCCATGATGGCTGCTGAAGATGAATAACTTAATACGCTGAATAATAGTATGATGATAAAGGCTGGTCGTACAGCAGGTTTCATACAGAATCGGTACAGATGTTTCATGGTTATTATGTTTGATGTGTCAAATATAAAAGCATTTTTTTATTCTCTAAAAAAAAGATAATAAAAATTTGACGGTGTTAAACCGAGGGTATTAGTTGAATTATCTTATTTTCGTATTGACAAAATTTGAATGGAGTCTCGTATGAATGAATTTAATTTAGACCAATACTTACCGCATTTGTCCATTGATTGTGTCATTTTTGGTTACGAAGGAAAAGAATTAAAAATCCTGATATCTAAGTCGAAATTGGGGGATAATTTTTGGGCGCTTCCTGGGGGATACATCAAGAAATCAGAAGGGATTGATAAAGCTGCCAGCAGGATTTTATATGAAAGAACGGCACTAAAAAATATTTATTTAGAACAATTTCGAGTATTTGGACATGAGACGAGAATCGTGGAAAGTCCGTATAATGAAGCATTGCGTTTGGGGTATCTCCAGTATGATGCAACGATTTTTACGGAGGAGGTTATTTCATGGCTAACCGATCGATTCGTTTGCATAGGTTATTATGCCTTAGTGGACATACAAAAAGTAACCACACAAAATCGCGAATTTGATGAGTTATTGGAATGGCGCAATATCCAACAAATCCCAAACTTAATGCATGACCATAATAGCATAGTAGAAGAGGCCCTAACAGCGCTGCGTCTAAACTTTGATGCTAAATTGATTGGGTTTAATCTACTTCCAGAAGTATTCACCATGCGGGAGATTCAAGAACTATACGAAACGGTATATGAACGAAATTTTGCCAATAATAATTTTCAAAAGAAAATGTTGGATTTGAAGGTATTAGAAAGACTTGAAAAGAAATTTACAGGTGCACAAAATAAAGCCCCGTACTTGTACAGATTTGTAAAAAAATAAGTAAATAGAATAGCTGAACCCCAAAAATGGGTCATTAATTAGAAAGCGAGTAAGTGCATATATCATTTCAATAAAACACGCAGAAACAGCTAACATGTAAATCTTATGTCAAAAATCAATCCACATCTACATTTTAATGGTAATGCTGAGGAAGCATTTTTGTTTTACCAATCGGTAATTGGAGGTACAATAACCAAAATATTACGTTTTAAAGATATTGGCAATCCAGCATTTTCATTCCCTAATAAAGAGGCCAATAAGATAATGCAAATAGTCTTAAGCATAGAGAACTCCAGTGCATTAATGGGAAGTGATGTACCTGAATTTATGGGAACAGTCAATGAAAATGAAAACCGAAGTAAAATATATTTACAGGCCGAAAGTAAGGAAGAGGCTGACAAACTATACCTGGGACTTTCATTTGGAGGTGACATAGAAATGCCCATGTCTACTAGCCCCTGGGGATCTTATTTTGCTATGTTCCGGGATAAATATGGGATAGAATGGATGATTGATTTTACCCCCAATTTTTAAGATTGATCGATTCTAAATCAAATTTTTCAGTAATTAAACCCTAATTTGATTACAAAAACTGTTCTACTAAGTTTTCCCATTCTTCTTGTAAAGAGCTGCTTGGTCTAATTTTTTTAGCCCTAGCATACCAATAATCCGCATTCCACAAGTCTCCTTCTTTCCGATGCAAATAGGCATGTACCCAAGCAGCATCCTTGTCGTTTAATTGGTCTACTTGTGCATGTGCTTTATCCCAGTCTCCTTTTCCGTCATACCACAGGCTTTTTAACATAGCAGAATGATGCGTTTCAGGAGAAGAATGCTGTAATGACTCTTTAAAAGCTGCAAGTGTATTCATGAGGGAAACCTAAATTATATAATTTTAGCGCAATAAAATTGGGTCTAATAAGTCCAACCTACTTACAAAAGTAAACTGTTTTCTACACCAAAGAAAACCCAGATTTATTTCGTAAATAGAAATAAATGGGAATAGGTAAAACAGATATTTGGTAAATGAAATATACAAAAGACCAAATATATCCGATTTTTTGCCCACCATGAATGAGCAACATTTGAGCCCCTAAGGCTCCTTGGGAAAAGACGATGCTAGAGATTACATTCCATCCCAAATGTAGGCCAATGGGTAACCAAATGGATTTGGAATAGGCAAATGAAAAGGCAAAAAAGGCCCCAGCAAATCCAGTCAAAATAAAGATATACCCCATTTGTGGAATATTACCTAGAGCTCCATATGAAAACCAATGATATATCCCGAATGCAACAGAGGATAACATACAGGCTTTTTTAATGCCCAACTTTTTAATGGCTATATACAGCAATGCTCCTCTAAAAATTAGCTCTTCATAAAGTACCGATTTCAGCATCCAATAAAGGCTGGAAATAAAAGTTGAAAGGGTAAAATTAGGATTAAATTCTACGGCCGAATTGGACAAATAAATCACCAGGTATTGACCAAAACCACATATGATAGAAGAGCTTACAAGACCAAAAATCAAATCTAAAATTCGACTTAAAGTAGGTGTAATCCCCAATGAAAAAAGATTACTTTTATCAAAGTACCAAAGTATAATCCAGGAAAGAAGTAGTTCTACAAGTATACCAGCCATAAATATATTTCTATAATGTAAAGGTGCTTATACCTTCCCAAGATAAGAATCCAAATCTTATTAAAATCAATAAGATAATAGTTATTCCATTTTTAGAAGATTTCTGTAATTGCACTAATAGTGATTTCATTTCATATAACTTATAGATAATTTTATTACATTCAATGTAATATCAAGGGGAATAAATGAAAAACCGGCGTGAATTTTTAAAACAAAGCTCGGGGCTATTTGGCCTATCAGCCTTACATTTAATCAATCCTCCTAAAGCTCTTTTATCTTTTTCAACTTTAGGATGTCCTTCTTGGAATTTTTCACAGGTCATTCAGCAGGCAGTAGAAAATAAGTATTCAGGAATTGAAATAAGAGGAATAAAAGGGGATTTAGACCTTCCCGCTAATTCAATCTTTTCGCCAACGAATATTTCGTCTACTCGGAGGCAAGTGGAAGATGCAGGGTTGAAAATTGTCAATTTGGGTTCATCATCCAATATGCATTTTTTAGACCCTAAAAAGAGACAAAGCAATTTGGATGAGGCCAAAAAATACATTGAGTTAGCAAACCATTTATCCTGCCCTTTTATTCGTGTATTTCCTAATGACCTACCAAAAGATCAGCCAGAAAAAGAAACCGTCAATGCCATCATTCAATCATTGATTGAATTAGGCGATTTTGCAAAAACCTCTGGCGTAAAAGTCCTTCTGGAATCCCATGGTAAAGTAATAAAAAGTGACATGCTCCTGCACATCATGCAAGAAACAAATCATGCCCATGTAGGTCTGGTTTGGGACTTCTTTAATATGTGGTCGATTACGAAAGAGCCCCCCGCTATTGTATACTCCCTATTGAAAAAATATATTTTACACACGCACATTAAAGACGCGATTGTATCAGATGTAGGAGAAAAATACACGCTTTTAGGAGAAGGACATGCCCCGATTAGAGAAGCTCTTCATGCTTTAAAATTGGGAGGGTATGCGGGCTATTATAGTTTTGAATGGGAAAAACTTTGGCACCCTGAGATACAGGAGCCAGAAATTGCCATTCCTCATTTTTCAAAAAACTTTTCAACATATTGGCAGTAAAAAATGAGTGTTAAAGATAAAAATACGTTTGATGCAATTGTGATTGGCTCCGGCATTAGTGGTGGATGGTCTGCCAAAGAACTCACAGAAAAAGGGTTAAAAACACTCCTTTTAGATCGAGGTAGAGACGTAAAACATGTGACCGATTACCCAACTGCCATGCACAATCCATGGAATTTCCCCCATGGAGGACAGGTCCCTTTGGAGCTAAGAAAAGAATACAAAATTGCCAGCAAAAATTTTATTTTCACCGAAGCCACTTCCCATTTTTTAACGAAAGACGAAGAACAAGCCTACATTCAAGAAAAACCCTATGATTGGATTCGGGCCTACCATGTAGGAGGCCGATCTCTTTTATGGGGCCGTCATACGCAGCGTTGGAGTGATTTTGATTTTACTGGTCCAGCTCGTGATGGTTTTGCGGTCGACTGGCCTATTCGCTATAAAGATGTTGCCCCCTGGTATAGTTATGTGGAAAAATTTGTTGGAATTTCTGGCAATAAAGATGGCTTAGAAACTCTGCCAGATGGTGATTTTATAAAGCCATATGAATTATCCTGTGTGGAAAAACATTTTGGCCAAGTACTTAAAAACAAGTATACAGATCGACATGTTATTATAGCACGCACAGCCAATTTAAGTCAAGCTGATAAAATCCACATGTCCGTGGGTAGAAGCCAGTGCCAAAATCGAACACTTTGTGAGCGGGGATGCCCTTATGGTGGATATTTTAGTAGCAATTCTGCCACTTTACCTGCCGCATATAAAACGGGAAATTTAACGCTAAAAACGTATGCCATTGCTCATTCCATCATTTATGATGAGAAGAAAAACAAAGCCATTGGGGTTCGAGTGGTCAATGCATTAACTCATGAAATGGAGGAATATTTTGCCTCCATTATTTTTGTGAACGCCTCTCCTTTAGCGACTAATTTAATATTGTTGAATTCCATTTCTTCTCGCTTCCCCAATGGCCTAGGAAATGATTCTGGTATTTTGGGTACGCACATGGCTTTTCATAGTTATCGAGGTAGAATTACAGCAGAATATGATGGAGATTTAGCCTATAAAACAGAGGGGAAAAGACCAACATCTGGGTATATCCCACGATTTAGAAATGTATATCAACAAGAAACGGATTTTTTGAGAGGCTATGCAAGTAACCTTTCTGCAAGTAGGGTCATTGAAAATGCCAAAGACTTAGTGGGAGAATCTTTAAAGCAATCCTTATTGGCACAAAAGTTGGGAAATTGGCACATCAATGTGGGAATGATGGGGGAGACCATTCCTAAGGCACATTCTACCATTCGCTTGGATAAACAATTAAAAGATAAGTATGGGATACCCCAGCTACGAGTTTCGGTGGGTTATGACGAAAATGATGAGAAGATGTTAAAAGATTTTCATCAGCAATTTACCGAAATGTATGAGGCTGCAGGCTTTAAAAATATACAGCCCATAGACACTAAACGCTTGCCAGGAAATGAAAATCATGAAATGGGCGGAGTAAGAATGGGAAAAGACCCCAAGACGTCCATGCTGAACGCTTTTAACCAAATGCATCATTGTAAAAATGTGTTTGTCACAGATGGATCTTGTATGACATCCACATCTACTCAAAATCCATCCCTAACTTACATGGCACTAACGGCTCGGGCCGTTGATTATGCCATTCGTGAAAAAAAGAAGCGGAATTTGTAATGATTAGGAGATTAAAGGGTTAAACTTGACCTAGTCTTTTGCAAGCCAAATGACTAATTCAATTTTCTAGCTCTTTTATAGCTGTCTTTTCTAAATTCTCCTAAACCATAAGAACTAAACATCTGCCTGTACCAAATGCATTTCTAAAACGATTTGCCTTAATAAACTTATGAATGAAATTCCACTAAATACATGAATGGAGAACCTTACTCCAAAATAATTTGTAAATTAAAAATTCTATTTTATCCGTTAATAGTCATAAATTAAAATAACCATACCTCATGAAAACAAAAGTCCGATTTATTAAAATGTATTCTTTTGCCATTATTTGTTTCTTGTTTATTTCTGCCATTACCTCGCAGGCCCAAGAATTGGCAAATGTCAGAAGGGCACCCATCATCTCACCAGAAATAGGAGAAAAGATGGTCATATTTCGCATTTCTGCTCCCAAAGCAAAACTAGTTCGGCTATATGGGTCATGGATGAAGAGCTCTGATTCATCTACCAATATGATGAAAGATTCAGTAGGTACTTGGTCTGTTAGTGTTCCTAGACCTGCTTCTGAGCTTTATACCTATCATTTTATTGTAGATGGCATGACAGTCAATGATGTGAATAACATCTTTTTACAGCGTGATGGCGTTCGGTATCTAAGTGTTTTATTGGTTCCTGGAAAGACCACGACAAATTATTTTGAGGCAAATCAAAGGGGTAATTTGAAAAAAGTATGGTATGATTCGCCCACTATTGGTAGCAATAGGCACATGTATGTTTATACACCTTATGGATACGAAACATCCAATCAAAATTATCCCGTTCTCTATTTACTACATGGCGGGGGTGGAGATGAAGATGCTTGGAGTACGATGGGAAGAGCCGTTCAGATACTTGATAATTTAATTGAAAAGAAATTAGCCGTGCCTATGATTTGCGTAATGCCCAATGGAAATCCTGGTCAAAAGGCTGCCAAAACATTATTAATGGATGAAAAAATATATGATCGCAATGATCCCGCATTTCAGAATTTATACATTAACAGTATTGTAAAAGACATTATTCCTTATGTAGAAAAGAATTACAGAGCCATTCCCAATGCAGATTCAAGAGCAGTCGCAGGGCTTTCTATGGGTGGAGCACATACCATCAGCGTTACCAATGAATTCCCCGGAACATTCAATTACATCTGTCCACTAAGTATCGGGGTTCGTACCATCACACCTGAATTTGAGTCTAAACTTCAAGGTGTAAAAAAAGCAGGATATAAATTGTATTGGTTTGCTTGCGGTAGCGATGATTTCCTTTGGGAAATGGCAAAAACGACAGAAGCCGCTCTTACCAAAAATGGAATAGGCCATACATTTTTTGTTTCTCCGGGTGGCCATACCTGGGCCAATTGGAGAATCTATTTAAATACATTTGGACAATTACTTTTCAAGTAAATTGAATCCAACGGTATACATTTAAACATTGATAACATGAAAAAGAAACATATACTTTCAATTCTATTACTATTCTTGGCTGTAGGATCCTATGCACAGGAGTTAGCCAACTTTGCTGGACAAAAACCCATCATTTCCCCAGAAATAAAAGATCAGGAAGTCTTTTTTAGGATTTCAAATCCCTATGCCGATACAGTTAAATTATATGGCTCTTGGATGGAAAAACCTACACAGTCGGTATTAATGAAAAAAGACAAGTCGGGACTTTGGACAGCCAGAGTAACCAAACCTTCATCGGAACTATATACCTACCATTTTATTGTCGATGGCCTAGCTGTAACAGATGCCAACAACATTCTCATGCAACGTGATGGAACCCGCTATTTAAGTGTCTTACTTGTACCAGGTGATGTAGCCACTAATTATTTTGAAGCTAATTCCAGAGGCAATTTATCTCAAGTATGGTATGACTCTCCCACCATCGGTGTTAACAGAAGAATGTTTGTTTATACTCCTTTTGGATATGAATCTAGCAAAGAGAAATATCCTGTGCTATACTTATTACATGGTGCTGGAGGGGATGAAGATGCTTGGAATACGATGGGGAGAACATGCCAAATTATGGATAATTTGATTGAAAAAGGATTGGCAAAACCTATGATCGTGGTCATGCCGAATGGGAATCCAGGACAACAAGCCGCCAAAACATCTCTGTTGCCCGAAAAAACCTTTGAACGAAACGATCCTAGATTTACAGACTTGTATGTCAATAGCATTATGAAGGACATCGTTCCCTATATTGAAAAGAATTATAAAGTCATCGCCAATCCAAAATCTAGAGCCATAGCTGGGCTTTCCATGGGGGCAGGGCATACGATTCGTGTTACGAATTTGAATCCTGGTTTCTTTAGCTACATCTGTCCATTAAGTAATGGGATTAGGATGGCTGATGAAAAAGCAAAGGCAGATTACAATCAGCAATTTCAAAATTTGAAAAAAGCCGGTTATAAGCTGTACTTCTTAGCCTGTGGAGATAGCGACTTCTTAATTGAACCAGCCAGATTATTAGACAAGACTTTGACAGAAAATGGACTAAAACATACGTTTTTTGTGAATTCTGGCGGCCATACTTGGTCCAATTGGAGGATCTATTTAAATACTTTTGCGCCACAATTATTTAAATAAACTCCTTACACATAATCCATTCTTCAGAGTGGATTATGTGTTTATATCATTTTCCATACAATCCCATTAAAGGTGTAGGTTTACCAGAAAATCCAAGTAAAATTCAGTACGACCTCCCATGGTTAATTACCCCATTTTGTTGATGTAGGCCAAGGGATATCATGTAGTCAATTCATTTAAACAGCTAACACCGAAGTTCCCCTCGATTTAGCATGTAAGTAATTTTAGATTACTCCTCATTTCGACGAAAGTTGCAGCTATAAGTAACTCTTGCATTGTGAGTTCTGATGGGAAAGTTAGTAGGAACTTACACCATTAAACCTGAGTTTGTCTGTTGCAAGGCAAATTAATTGATCCCTTTTTTTAAGTCTTTGACCGCTGTTTTAATAAATTTTTCTTTGTCCTTTTTTACTTCTTTCAATTCTTCTTTTCTGTCTGCTGGTAGATCGTAATACTTATCTGCCCACAAGTTAATTTCTATCATCACTGGTAGCAAATCTATTCCTTTCTTTGTCAGCTTGTAAAGGACTTTTGCTTTACTGTCTGGATGGTCAGATTTACTGATTATTCCATTTTCCTCAAGCGATTGCAGGCGTGAGGCCAAAATATTGGTCGCTATTTTTTCGTCTGATTTCAGAAAGTCACCATAGGTACATTGTTTGGATAACATTAAATCTCGAACAATAATCAGCGACCACTTGTCGCCCCAAATATCTAAGGAACAACTAATTGGACAATCGGACCTTTTTTTACTGTTTTTCATAAATTAGTTTAAAATCACTTGCAATTTAAAAGTGCTTTATTAGCTTTGCACTTGCAATTTGAAAGTGAAATTATACGTTTTCTAAAACAAAGACAACATGAACGTAAAAAATAAAACAATTTTGATTACTGGTGGCAGCGCCGGGATTGGACTAGAAGCCGCTAAACAATTCTTGGAATTAGGCACAAAAGTCATTATCACAGGCAGAAATCAAGACAAGTTAGATACGGCTAAAACACGCTATCCAGATTTAATAGCTATAAAAAGTGATGTAGCAAAGGAAGAAGATGCCATGGCACTTTATAAACAAATTGAACTGATGGGTGGAATTGACATTCTTTACAACAACGCAGGAGTTGGTGTTATGCCGTCCAATTTAGGCGTAGCGAACGACAAACATGTACGAGGTGCTGTTTATGAAATGGACATCAATTATATAGCTGTCATTCGGCTAAATAATCTATTTATGAATATGTTAAACTCAAGAGAAGAAGGGGCCATAATCAACACTACGTCCGTTTTGAGTTATGTACCTTCATTGCTTGAAGCAACTTATTCTGCAACTAAAACAGCATTAGGGTTTTATACAAAGTCGCTTCGAGAACATTTGCGAATTGCAAACAGCCCAGTTAAAGTTTTTGAGCTATTACCTCCTGCTGTAGAAACCGAATTAATTGCACATAGAAAGATTCAAAAAATGAGCCCTGAAAAACTAATAAAAGGGCTGATTATGGGTTTACAAAAAAATCAATACACCATTCGAATGGGCTACACTGGCGTATTTTACTTTTTGAATCGAATTTTCCCGAAATTGGCATTTGCCTTAGTAAATCCCAAAAATGCTGAAAAATATTTAAAATAAAAGAACAAAATGAAAGCGTATACTATAAACCGTTACAGCAAAGAAGATAAATTTCAAATAACAGAGGTTCCACAGCCCAAGGCAAAAGACAACGAAGTTTTAATTCAGATTCATTCTTCAAGTATAAATCCATTAGATATCAAACTTAAAACGGGCGAATTTAAATTGTTCATGCCTTACAAATTTCCGTTGATTTTAGGACACGATTTTGCGGGAACAGTTATTGAAGTAGGCTCTAAAGTCAGCCGCTTCAAAATCGGCGATGAAGTTTTTGCTCGTCCTGCCGATTATCATATTGGTACTTTTGCAGAATTTATTGCTGTTAATGAACATGATTTAGCCATAAAACCAAAAAACATTTCATTTGAAGAAGCTGCTTCTTTTCCCTTGGTGGCATTAACGGCTTGGCAAGCGATTGTTGAAAAAGCAAAGCTTAAAAAAGGTCAAAAAATCTTTGTTCAAGCTGGTTCTGGCGGTGTAGGAACAATTGCTATTCAATTGGCAAAGCATTTGGGTGCTACGGTGGCTACAAGCACAAGTGCTGCTAATTTTGAGTTAGTTAAAAGTTTAGGAGCAGATGTTGTGATTGATTACAAAACGCAAGATTTTGAAACAATACTCCAAGACTACGATGTGGTCTTGAACAGTCAAGACAGCAAAACGCTTGAAAAGTCCTTACGAATTTTGAAACCGGGAGGAAAAGTCATTTCTATTTCAGGCCCCCCAGATCCTGCATTTGCAAAAGAAATCAATTCATCCTGGTTGATGAAAATGGTTATGTTTTTTATAAGTAGCAAAATCAGAAATCAGGCAAAGAAACTAGACGTTGATTATTCCTTTCTGTTTATGAAAGCCAACGGAAAACAATTGTCAGAAATTGGCAATTTGATTGATGCTGGAGTTATCAAACCAGTGGTAGATAAAACTTTTCCATTTGATCAATTGAATGAAGCAATGGACTATGTTTCCAGTGGGCGAACTAAAGGAAAAGTGGTTGTCAAAGTCAAGTAGGTTAGCCGATTATTCGGTTTCATTTAGGCTGCTCCATGGACCTGCCCCTCAATTGAGGTTGTAAATAATGTAAGAGGAGTTAAGGGCCAGTCAGGAGGCATTCATTTATTCTACCTTTTTCCTAGCAAGATTTAAATAAAAACATTCAACGACTTAATAAACCAAACTAATAGTAATCCCTTTAAGAGCGAAATCAACGATTATGCCTAAAATACTATTTTCCTTTTTTTAATAACTATCATTCTTAGCTCGTGCATTCCCTTACATTTTCAAGACGTTCAGAGAAAATTTTTAGCATTTAGGGAAATAGTAAAAAGTTTCCCTTGGCTCAAAATAGCTATCAAATTCCTAGCCTTGAGGTTATTCTTATTCATCCTAATATCATCTTAATTCGTAGAAAACTCGCCCTTCGTATTTCCTATCCCCTAATCTCTTACTACTACTTTAATCTAAAATCGAATACCCGAATGTACAAAATGCAAATCCATTCAAACGGGTCTATTTCCGACTGAAATCAAGGTATAATATTCCCTTCAACACCATTTTTACTTAATACTCAAATCAGTATTAGTTAACTAATACATTGGGTGATCTTGATCATTATTTAGAATTATTTTAAATAAGGGCTTGCATTGGACGCTTCAACTGCTATATTTGTCCTTATTTAGAATTAGTCCAAATAAAAACATGAAAAAATACACCTTATTGCCATTGATGCTATTGAGCATCACCACATTTGCCCAAAAAATACAAAAAGACACCACTTTTGTTAAAGAATTGTCAGAGGTTACAGTAACTGCATACCGAAATGATTATAAAATCGATTCTAGTGTCACCGTATCTAAAATGCCTTTGAAAGACTTGGAAAACCCTCAGGTCTATAATACCATCTCTAAAAATTTATTGAAAGACCAATTAGTAACGAATTTAAATGATGCCTTAAAAAATGCAACAGGTATTACCCGACTATGGGAAAGTACGGGAAGAGGTGGCGACGGAGCTGAGTTTTACAGTATGAGAGGATTTGCACTACAACCTACTATGATGAATGGTATGCCCAATATTTCAAATGGAACAGTTGATCCAGCCAATATTGAGAGCATTGAAGTGATTAAAGGCCCATCAGGTACCTTGTATGGTGGTAGCCTGATTGCTTATGGCGGATTGATCAATATTGTAACCAAGAGACCTTACGAAAAATTTGGTGGTGAAGTAGGCTATGTATCCGGCAGTTATGGACTGAACCGCTTTACGGCCGATATCAATATCCCATTGGGGGATAAAGTTTTCGCTCGTTTAAATATGGCCAATCAATATGAAAAAAGTTTCCAAGATGCGGGTTTCAATAAAGCATTTTACGTGGCTCCCAGTGTGAAAATCAATGCCAGCAATAAATTGACTTTCCTTTTCAATACGGAATTTAAAAATGCTGAGGCTGCCAATGCACCTATGATCTTCCTGAACAGATATGCTCCATTATCTTTCAATGCCATCAATCTGTTTGAAAAAAGTTATGAGAAATCTTATACAGGAAATAGCCTTAGCATGAAAAACCCAAGTTTTAGCATTCAGTCGCAAGCTTTATATAAATTTTCCAATAACTGGACCTCACAAACGATTTTATCAAGAAGTCATACCAAAACCAACGGTTATTATCAGTACCTATGGGATTCTTCTAATGGAAATGAATTTACCAGATATATTTCAAAACGCGATGGCGAAACCAATACGATTAATATCCAGCAAAATTTTGTAGGTAATTTTACCCTAGGTACTTTCAAAAACAAACTGTTGGTGGGTATAGATTACCTGATCAAACAGGTTGAAAATTACAGTACGGGCTGGGTTGCCAATGGTGTAATATCACTAAATGACCAAACCGATAACGGCAAATTAACTACCCAGGGTATTGATCAATTGTTGATCAATTCTGCAGAAGGAAATTCGATTGCTGAAACTAAAATTTTGAGTGCCTATGTTTCTGATGTAATCAATTTCACACCGAAGTTCTCAGCCATGATGAGCTTGCGTTTGGACAATTTCCAAGGAAATCCATCCATCTGGAGTTCAGATCAATTAAAATCACAAAGCACTTTCTCTCCAAAACTTGGTTTGGTATACCAGCCAATAGTGAATAAGGTTTCCATTTTTGGTAACTACATGAACGGTTTTATTAATCTGAGTCCTATAGAAGTGGCTGATGTAAGTGGCAATAATCCTACTCTAAAAATCCTTGAGCCAGAACATGCTAATCAATGGGAATTAGGCGTCAAAACCAATTTGTACAAAGACAAGATCGCTCTTACAACCAGTTATTACAATATCCTTGTTTCCAATAAAACAATGTCTGACCCCAATAATATAAACAACACCATTCAAGGAGGTGAGGTTGAAAGCAAAGGATTTGAATTGAGTATGGTGACTAGCCCTATTGAAGGACTAAGTATCATTGCAGGCTATAGCCATAATGAAAATAAAGTGAAAAAAGATACGCCAGATAGCGGATATTTGGGCTTGAGAACTGAAGAAGCAGGACCAGCCGACCTATTTAACTTTTGGGCAACTTACCGTGTTCAAAAATCGGTATTAAAAGGATTTAGCTTCGGCTTGGGTGCCAATTATGCCAGTGAATTCCGTTCTTTAAACCGAGCCAACATTGGTAGCTTTACCCTACCAAGTTATACCATTATCAATGCATCTCTAGCTTATACCGTAAACAATTATAGTATCAATTTGAAAGTTGATAACCTGGCCAATACCCAATATTATGCAGGATGGAGCACTGTTACTCCTCAGCGCTTGAGATCCATTTCTCTTGGGTTTAATTATAAATTCTAATCGGTTCTAACTAAGTGATCAAAAAATACATCCGAACACTACACCTTTGGCTCGGTTTAATTATCGGGCTATTGGTGTTTATCATATCCGTCACTGGTTGCTTTTATGCTTTTCAAAAAGAGATTCAAGATTTTACTGATGAATACCGATTTGTGATAAAAGAAAACAAGCCTGTTTTATTACCGAGTGAAATTCGGCGGATTGTCCGTAAAGAATTACCTGGTAAAAATTTACACTCTATTAAATATTACAAAGACAATCATTCGATAGAGGCAACATTCTACCATCAGGTTCCTTTATACTATTACATCATGTACATCAATCCCTATTCAGGAAAGGTGTTGCATACGCAAAATATGGAAGAGGGATTTTTCCCATTCATCCTCAAGGGGCATATGTATTTATGGCTTCCGCAAGATATGGGGAGGATACTGGTATTAATAGTTACACTGTTATTTTTCACCATAGTATTGAGCGGCTTTATATTATGGCTTCCCAAAAACTGGTATATACTCAAAAAACGCATTTGGTTCAACTGGAAAAGCAGTGCCAATTGGAAAAGAAAAAATTGGGATTTACATAGTATAATTGGCTTTTATACTATCTCTTTTGCGCTTTTGTTTATCATTACTGGGTTAGTTTGGGTGATGCCCAATTTTGCGAATTGGTACCATCAAGCCTTTGGCGGGGAAAAAAGCCTGGTATATGAAGAGCCTCTATCTAGACATGTTGCTCCTGTAACTAACGAACCTTTAGACGCTCTATATCATAAATATTACTCTTCTGGAGTTAATTTTGCTCATATTGAGCTGCACCCTCCCGAGACGGAAAATTCTAGTATCTCTGTGGTAATAAATCCAAGTTATGATACCTATTGGAGGAGTGATTATGTCTATTATAATCCGTTTTCACTTAAAGAGCTTCGTGTAAATCATATTTGGGGGCATTACCAAGAAGCTAATACTGCAGATAAACTATTACGCCTAAATTATGATATACATGTAGGTTCGGTATTGGGATTAACCGGAAAGATAATCGCTTTTTTAATGAGTTTAATGATTGCCTCATTACCGGTAACAGGTTTCTTGATCTGGTATGGCCGCTGGCGGAAAAACAACCACTAATGATGTAAGTACCTCCTTTTCTGACTGCCAAAAACTGTAAATTTGGGATACAAAGCACTTTCTCTTTATTAATAAACCCAACTACTTCAAAATTTACTATATTTTAAATCTGCCCTTATTATATGTGATTAGAAAAAATCAGCATAATTATCCAAATTATCTTATATTTTTAGTACTAGAAGTAGATGCATTTCCTTATGTTTTCATGCTTACGATATATTTTTCTGTGCAAATGATAAGTGGAACCTCTACAAAGTGTTAAAAAGATCTGAACTAACTTGCAAAAATAATGTAAGAGGGGTTGAGCAACAGCCTAAAATTAGAAAAGAGGTCGATATTGACCTCTTTTCTAATTTTGCTCCTCATTGCTTCTAAATATGCCACTATCCGCAGGATTAAGTCCGTAACTATTGATAAATCAATTAGACGTGATTATAAAGGCAACTACTGAGTTTTAAATAATTTAATGGTATAATCAAGCAGGTCTCTTCCACCTATTTTCCCGTGACCAGGAATAACTATATTCACATCGGAATAGGCTTGTTTAATTTTCTCAACAGTATTTGACCACTCACCAATATTAGCGTCACCTAAATAACCCTTTGTGGCTTCTAGTTCTTTTATTAAACAGCCACCAAATAGTATTTTTTCTTTAGGGAAATAGCCTACCACATTATCCTTGGTATGACCTTCTCCAAAAAAAGTTACCATGGTAAACGTATTTCCAAGTTTCAATTTTAGAGAGTCTTTAAATCCCAATTGAGGAGAAATAACTTTGTTTGCTTTTGTTAATTCTATCGTACTAAAATTCCCCAATGAAGGGATTTTATGCTCATGAAATGAAGCTAAACCTCCCAAACAATCGTCGTGAAAATGGGTTGGAACAATGGCTTTTACTTTACATTGAAGTTTTTCTTTTATGTATTTGATTAGAGCTTCAGCAGATTTATTATTGGTTGGTGTATCGAACACAACCACTTCTTTGGAATCCCTAATGATCATACCGTTACAAGGCACTTTGCCAAAATCGTTCGTTTGAAGAAACGAAGTATGCACAAATGTATTCTCAGAAATTTGAATGATCCATAAATCTTCAGAATGATATACTTCAACGGGTTTAAATGTGGCTGAACTCAAAGTACTTTGGGCATATACATTTCCATAGAGTAATAAGGTCAAAGCAAAGAATACTTTTTTCATACGTAGAAGGTCCCTAAAATTATTGTATACCCAAATTTAGAAATTAAAGGGTTTATTATTTACAAACGCTGAAATGTAAATGCCTAATGCAAATAATTCCTATCATACAACTCATGTTTCAAGATGATTGTACTTCCCTGATTAGAGTTGACCGGTTTCTAATAATTTTTCATTGTTAAAAATAGTAAATCTTGGTTTTGAAAAGAACTTATTATTATTCCAACTTTCTTCAAAACTTACAGGGCTTAATTTTCC
>NZ_SEWW01000001.1 GCF_011090385.1 Aquirufa beregesia | reverse complement strand
ACAATGAATCAAGACCACATTTAGCTTTAAAAATGAAAAAGCCAGTTGATTTATATGCAGCTTAAACTATATTTACAATGAATTATTAATGAACCCAACTGTCAACCTATATCAGGACAAGACATACATCATTCTACATTCCTAATTCTACATTCTACATCCCCAAAACTACTCCGGCACATACTCATCACTATGCCCCATCAAGTGATTACCACTTAGCCAGTTCGGGAAGATTTGCATGTGCTTCTCCTTGATTAGGTTCATGACGGTTTCACGCAATTCGTTCAAATTGCTCTTTTGCTCGGCAGAGATAAAGACGGTTTTGGGTTGGTTGGTTTGCCAGTGGGTTTGCTTCAAAAACTGGGTCACGCGGTCCATCTTGCTCAATTCGGGCTCTCCGTCCTCATTCAAGGCTGCGCCTTCAAAGAAAACGTCTTCTACCGGGAATAAATCAATCTTGTTGAACACTAAGATGGTTGGCTTATCGCCAGCTCCCATTTCATTCAAAATCCCTTGTACAATCTCAATCTGCTCCTCAAAATTCGGATGAGAAATGTCAACGACGTGCAAAAGTATATCGGCCTCTCTCACCTCATCCAAGGTGGATTTAAAGGATTCAATCAACAGGGTAGGGAGTTTACGTATAAATCCTACGGTGTCTGTCAGAAGGAAAGGAATGCCTTCCCAGCTTACCTTGCGTACCGTGGAGTCTACCGTGGCAAATAATTTATTCTCAGCAAATACATCGGCCTTGGCTAATTTTTGCATCAAGGTCGATTTACCTACGTTGGTATATCCCACCAAAGACACGCGCACCATGCGGTCGCGGTTCTTACGCTGAGTATAGGTTTGTCGGTCTATAGCCTCCAACTTTTCTTTCAAAAAGGCTATGCGGTCATTGGCAATACGACGGTCAGTTTCCAATTCCTTTTCGCCTGGACCACGCATACCCACACCACCTCGTTGCTTGGAAAGGTGAGACCACATACGGGTCAAACGAGGTAACATGTATTGGTACTGCGCTAATTCCACCTGGGTTTTAGCCTGTACCGTTTTGGCTCTTTGTGCAAATATGTTCAAGATCAACAAACTACGGTCCAAGACTTTCATCTCCTTACCGCACAATGAAATCTCGTATTCAATGTTTCTTACCTGTGAGGGCGATAAATCATCGTCAAAGATGAGCATGTCCACATCTTTGTCAACCACATAACGGATCACATCATCCAATTTCCCTTTACCCACATAGGTACGGTTATCTGGCTTGGCTAGTTTTTGAGTAAAACTTTGCAAGGTCAGAACCCCTGAGGTAGAGGCCAAGAATGCTAGCTCGGCCAGGTATTCTGCCGTTTGCTGTGCATTTTGTTTTTGAGTAGTCACGGCCACTAAAACGGCGGTTTCTTGCTCTTTATCAGTACTGTAACCTTTTTCTTCTCCCATATATAAGCTAAAAAAAGCCTTCCCGTTAAGAAAGGCTTTTTCAAATTAAGCAATTCTATTTTATAAGCCCTTAATTAATTTCTCATTAAGCACTACGTAATCATCATTTTTTGCGGCTTTCGCCAATTCAATGGATTTCAAAGCCGTTGCTTTGGCACCCGCTTTATCACCCATTTTCGCTTGAATCTTTGCTTTTAAATGGAATACCCAAAAAGCACTTGGATTCGATGCGGTAGCTTTCGTAGCCCATTCCAACGCCTTGTTTAAATCACGTCCAGTCTCAAAATAGTAGGAAGCAGATTCAAAATAGGGTTTGGTATCAGCACTCATTACCTGCTCAATGGAAGCAGCAATCTTAGCATCAATCTCCGTTTCTACCGGAATAGAGACGAAAGTCTTTTCCCAAGATATCTGTATGAACATCTTATTGGCTGCAACTAGTTCAAATTGGTATGCCAAAGATTCCACAGGATATTGCAAAGTAGCTGTTGGCACAGAAACCGTCAATACATTTTCCTCTGGGTGATAATTGAAAACACCGTCTGTTCCTTTGTTGAAGATAATTTCCCAAGATCTCTCAGTAGGATTAATCATCAATTGGTAAGAACCTGCTTTCAAGCTTTTGCCCATGATTTTCACATCTTCACCAAAAGTCACTTTGGTAGGAGCATTGGCACCCGCTCTCCATAGTTTTCCGAATGGAACGATATCACCAAAAATCTTACGGCCACGTAGGGCAGGGCGAGAATAAGTGATCTCTACGGATGATAAAGAAAACTCTTGTTTAATGGTTTGCGTAGGACTAGGAGTAGGGACTTTGAATGATTGCGCATTCGCATTCATTCCTAATACAGTCAATACCAAAAACAAAATGATCTTTTTCATAGGATTAAGCAGATAAGGCCTCAGCACCACCTACGATCTCAAGGATCTCGTTGGTAATAGCGGCTTGACGTGAACGGTTATATTCTAATTTCAATGCTTTAATCAATTCACCGGCATTGTCCGTAGCCTTATCCATGGCTGTCATACGAGCACCATGCTCAGAAGCATTGGACTCTAATAAAGCACGAAAAATGGACAATTTGATGGATTTTGGAATCAATTCGTTGATGATTTCCGCTTCTGATGGTTCAAAAATATAATCCACTGCAGAAGGTTTTACATCACCGATATTGCTTTCTTGCAAAGGCAATAATTGTTCGGTACGAATGATTTGAGTCGCTACGTTTTTGAATTCGTTGAATACGATTTCTACTACGTCGTATTGTTTTTCGGCAAAGCCATTCAATACATTTTCACCAATCAAACGCACATTGCCAAAATTCAATTTGGTATAAATATCTTGGTGAGCGGCGTTCAGCTTGTAGCCTCTACGACCTAAATATTCACCCCCTTTTTTACCCAATGGCATGACTTCTACATGACCAGCTTGGTGCAAAGTGGTATATTTTTGTTGAATTAAAGCGATGGTTGCTTTACCAATGTTCGCATTAAATGCACCACATAAACCACGGTCAGAAGTCACCACCAAAATCAATACGTTTTTAATTTCACGTACTTCAGTGAATGGATTCTCTTTTCCTGCATCCGTACGTCCTGATACTGTCGCAATCATTTCTGATAACTTCTTAGAATAAGGGCGCATTTGGACAATGGCATCAGTGGCACGACGCAACTTCGCTGCCGAAACCATTTTCATGGCTTTGGTGATTTGTTGCGTCGAATTAACTGAAACGATTCTATTTCTTACTTCTTTTAAGGAAGCCATACGATTCTAATTTTTTAAACTGCGTATTTAGCTGCTACTTCATTTCCTACACGCTTTAGTGTAGCTGTCAAGGTATCATCAAATTTACCTGCTCCTAAAGCATCTAATGTTGCTTTTTCAGTAGCACGTAATACTTGGATGAAATCTTTTTCAAATTCACGTACTTTCTCCACAGGTACTTTATCCAAGTTACCAGTAGTAGCCAAGTAAATCATCGCTACTTGATCTTCTACACGTTGTGGAGAGAATTGAGGTTGTTTCAACATCTCTAAGTTACGACGACCACGGTCGATCGTTAATTTAGTAGAAGCATCCAAATCAGAACCAAACTTAGCAAAAGCTTCCAATTCACGGAATTGAGCTTGATCTAATTTTAAGGTACCTGCAACTTTCTTCATGGACTTAATCTGTGCGTTACCACCTACACGAGATACCGAGATACCTACGTTGATCGCTGGACGAATACCCGCGTTGAATAAGTTAGACTCTAAGAAAATCTGACCGTCCGTAATCGAAATTACGTTGGTAGGGATATAAGCAGAAACGTCACCTGCTTGTGTTTCAATGATCGGAAGAGCAGTTAAACTACCACCACCTTTAACCAAATGCTTGATGGAATCTGGTAAATCGTTCATCGAACGCGCAATAGCATCCGAAGCATTTACTTTAGCTGCACGCTCCAATAAACGAGAGTGAAGGTAGAATACGTCACCTGGATATGCTTCACGTCCTGGTGGGCGACGAAGTAATAAGGACACTTCACGGTAGGCTACAGCTTGCTTAGAAAGGTCATCATATACAACCAAGGCAGCACGACCAGTATCACGGAAGAACTCACCAATCGCTGCACCTGTAAATGGAGCGTAGAATTGCATTGGAGCTGGATCTGCCGCACTCGCCGAAACGATAACGGTATACTCCATAGCACCTGCTTTACGCAATGTTTGTTCTACTTGTTTGATGGTAGATGCTTTCTGACCGATGGCTACATAGATACAGAAAACAGGCTCACCTTTATCGTAAAATTCTTTTTGATTAATAATCGTATCAATACAAACAGCTGTTTTACCTGTTTGACGGTCACCAATAACTAACTCACGCTGACCACGTCCTACGGGGATCATGGCATCGATCGCTTTGATACCTGTTTGAAGAGGTTCTGTTACTGGTTGACGGAAAATTACCCCTGGTGCTTTACGCTCCAATGGCATTTCGTATAAGTCTCCCGTGATAGGACCATTTCCGTCGATAGGCTCACCTAAGGTGTTCACTACACGACCTAAAATGCCATCACCCACTTTAACCGAAGCAATTAACTTGGTTCTCTTTACGGTATCGCCCTCTTTCACCAAAGTGGATTCGCCTAATAATACGGCTCCCACATTGTCTTCTTCTAGGTTCAATGCCAAGGCTTTCAATCCGTTTTCAAATACGATCAACTCACCTGCTTGTACATTGGATAACCCGTAAATACGAGCTACACCATCACCCACTTGGAGTACGGTACCTATTTCTTCTAATTCTGCTTGGGTCTTAGCCTGAGATAATTGCTCCCTAAGGATGGCTGAAACTTCGTCTGGTCTTACTGATGCCATGTTAAAATGGAGTTTTCTGGGATGTTAAATACTTATTTTGAACTAAATTTTCGGGTGCAAAATTAGTTATGAAATTTCAATATTCCCATAACTTCTGCAAAAAATGTATGAATTCATAAGACTTTTTTTAGATACTCGCCGTTAGGTCAATATCCATTCCGTTAAATGGCGTTAAAATAATTGAGAAAGAGTCATTTTTCTGTATCTTAGAGCCTTTGTTTGACTATATTAATAAATTCTATGAAATTTCCATTGATTCAATTAACGACTATTCTTACTCTTTCTGTTCTATCTTTTTCCACTTTTGCTCAGACAAAACCTACTGCCAAAGCAAAAGTAGCTACTAAACCCGCTGCTTCAGCTTCTAAAGCGAAAGTCGCCATGCATGCCGGGTCTCATTTTGCTAGTACGCTTGATTCTGTTTCCTATGCTGTAGGTGTATTGGTCGCTCAAAATTTCAAATCACAAAACGTAGTCTTAAATCCTGAAACCGTAGCCAAAGGCTTTGCCGCAGCTTCGCAAGGTAGCACTTTAAGCCTCAGCGAACAAGAATGCCAAAAAGTAGTGAACAATTTCATGATGCGTAATCAGGAAAGACAAATGGCCGAAGGTGCCAAACAATACTTGCCGAATAAAGAAGCTGGCGAAAAGTTTTTAGCCGAAAACAAAAAGAAAGCGGGAGTGTTAGTTACACCGAGCGGTTTACAATATGAAATCATCAAAGCAGGAGATGGTACTAAGCCTACATCTGCCGATAAAGTGAAAACCCATTATCATGGAACTCTGATTGACGGTACCGTGTTTGATTCTTCTGTGGATAGGGGTGAGCCTATCTCCTTCCCAGTAACAGGCGTAATTCCTGGTTGGGTAGAAGCTTTGCAAATGATGCCAGTAGGTTCTAAATGGAAACTATACATTCCTCAAGAATTAGCTTACGGTATCCGCGGTGGTGGAGCAGCCATCAAACCTTATTCTGCTTTGATTTTTGAAGTAGAACTTATTGCTATCGAAAAATAACATAACGCATCTCGGTATATGAAAAAGATACTGCCTATTTTAATCCCTCTATCACTTTTGGTGGTGTTGTTTTTGCACGGCAAAAATCAGACTACTTTTCCTTCCACCAAATCCGTGGTGTATCAGGAAGGTGATTTACAGCCCACCGATACCCAGCGCAAGGTGGAGCGATTGGTCTTTGGTATCTTAAGTAATTACCATTACCGCAAGATTCCGGTGAACGACTCGCTGTCGTCCAAAATCTACGATGCCTATCTCAAAGAGTTAGACCCTAATAAGGTGTTCTTCTTAGCTTCTGACATTGATGAATTGGAGAAATACCGTTTGACCATCGACAACCAATTGAACGATGGCGATTTGACTTCAGCATTTGCTATTTACAATCGTTACCAGCAGCGCATGAAAGAGCGTTATGCTTATATCGATCAAATCTTGCAAAAAATACCTGATTTTACCGTGGAAGAGACCTATCAGCCAGGTAGAGAAAAGGCTACATGGGCGGCTTCCAAGGAAGAGCTCAATGACTTTTGGCGCAAAGATGTGAAAAGACAACTGTTGGATTGGAGAATTTCCGGTAAAGCAGATACCACCGCCTTACGTGAGTTAAAAGAGCGTTACAAGCGTTCCGAAAAATACATGGCACGTACCCGTTCGGAAGATGTGTTCCAAGTATTCATGAATGCCTATACCGAAAGCATTGACCCACATACTTCGTACATGATTCCTCGTACAGCTCAGGCATTCAATACCGACATGGCTCAAAGCTTTGAGGGTATCGGTGCTACGCTTCGTTTGGAAGGAGATTATGTGACCATTCAGGATTTGATTCCAGGAGGCCCTGCCTTTAGAAGTAAGCAAATCAATCCCAAAGACCGCATTATCGGTGTGGCCCAAGGAGATGATGGCAGTTTTGTGGATGTGATTGGTTGGTTTACCGATGATGCCGTGAAGCTGATTCGTGGACCGAAAAACACCGTGGTTCGTTTGAAATTATTGCCTGCGGGTGCTGGTACAGGTTCTCCAGGAACAGAGGTTCGTTTGGTTCGTGAGAAAATTAAGTTGGAAGAACAAACCGCTAAAAAAGAGATTTTGACCTATAATCAGGGGGATAAGAAAATCAAATTGGGATTAATTACCATCCCGATGTTCTACCGTGATTTTGAAGGAGCGCGTAAAAGAGAATCGGATTTTAAATCCACTTCCGCTGATGTGAAGAAATTCTTAACCGAGTTCAAAACAGAAGGAGTGGATGGTTTGATCATTGACCTACGTAATAATGGAGGAGGTTCTTTGATTGAAGCTGTGGATTTAACGGGATTATTCATTCCCAAAGGTCCAGTAGTGCAAAGAAAACAATCCGACGGTCGGATTACTCAAGAAGTTGACAAAGATCCTGAGCAATTCTATGATGGCCCTATGGCGGTTTTAATCAATCGTTTTTCGGCATCTGCCTCAGAGATTTTTGCAGCAGCTATTCAAGATTATAAGCGTGGCATTATTGTAGGAGAGCAATCTTATGGTAAAGGCACGGTGCAGTCGGTGGTGGACTTAGATAATTACATGAACAACGAGAAAGAGCCAGTAGGTCAATTGAAAATTACCTTGGAGAAATTCTATCGTATCAATGGTAGCTCAACACAGCATAAAGGAGTAAGTCCAGACTTTGCTTTACCTTCGGCCTTTTCAGCAGAAGAATTTGGAGAGAGCTCACAGCCAAGTGCTTTGCCTTGGGATATGATTCCAGCTACTAACTATCAAATTACGCCCAACATCAATCCTGGATTAATCAATAAGATGCAGTCAAGCTTCCAAGCACGTTTGAAGTCTAAACCAGATTTGATCAAATTGAAAGATGATTTTGAGCGTTGGAAGAAAATCAAGGAATTGAATTCTATTTCCTTGCAAATCGACAAGCGTAAGAAGGAGTTGGATGAGCAAAAGAAAAAGCCAGATGAGTCTCAAGCTGTGATGGATAACATTGCTGCTTCAGCGGCTGATACTCCAGAAGGAGATAAAGACAAAAAATCATCGACAGCAGATAAGCATGCGAAAGATGTGTATTTAAAAGAAACACAACAATTATTGGCGGATTGGGTCTTAGGGCCACTACCTACCAAAGTAGCGGCTAAGCCTTCTGCAAAGAAATAATGGCAGATTTAGCAAGAATTTTAGAGCAATCATTGCCTGTGGTTCGGGAAACGGGCCAATGGATACAATCCATGGTCAATCAGATCGCTATAGAACATATTCAATATAAAGGCAAAAATGATTTAGTCTCTTTTGTGGATCAAACGGCTGAGGCTAGATTGAAAGAAAGCTTGTCGGTCATTTTTCCGGAAGCAGGATTTATTGCCGAGGAGTCAGCCTCTGATTTTTCGGAAGTTGGAGATGGGTATTATTGGGTAATTGACCCTTTGGATGGAACCACCAATTTCTTGCATCAATTGCCTATTTATGCCGTTTCTGTGGGTTTGATTTATCAGAAACAACCCGTTTTGGGCATGATTTATGAGCCTAACCGGGATGAGTTGTTTTATGCAGTACAAGGAGCTGGGGCACATTTGAATGGTTTACCTATTCAGGTTTCTTCCCAACCCACACTTGAAAAAAGTTTGTTGGCCACAGGTTTTCCTTACCATGATTTTTCCTATCAAGACAAATATTTAACCCTCTTGAAGGAACTCATGCAAAAGAGTCATGGTTTGAGACGTATGGGCGCTGCGGCCATTGACCTAGCCTATACTGCCTGCGGACGATTTGAGGGTTTTTTTGAAGCCAATCTAAAACCTTGGGATGTGGCAGCAGGTAAAATCATCATTGAAGAAGCAGGAGGGAAGGTAAGCAATTTTTCGGGCGGTTCGGATGTGATTTTTACGGGTCAAATTATTGGAGCAGGGGCTATTTTTGAAGAATTTTTAGGAACTTTACAAGTGCATTGGAAAAACTAATCTGCTCATGGAAAAAATCATCATCGGTCTCGTATTTTTAGGAGCTCTCGTATACCTTGGGAGAATGGTCTATCGGATGTTTTTTTCCAAACAAGTGGGTTGTGCCAAAGGTTGCGGAACTTGTTCTGCGATGCCCACGGAAACCAACAACCCCGTTTAAGCTTTGAAAGAGACGTCCAGCGGTAAAATAGTCGACTTACACATCATTCGCAGAATTTATGGGTTTATCCTACCTTATAAATTCCGTTTTTGGTTATTGGTATTTCTGATTTTATGCATGGCAGGTGTTTCGCCTGTAGTTCCTTTGCTCATCCGCTATACGCTCGATCATTACGTTGATGTAGCACACATGCAAGATCTTCTGCGCATGTTTTTCATCATGCTTGGTTTTCTATTTTTACAAACAGGTTTACAATTTTCCACCAGTTATTTAGCGGGTTATTTGGGTCAAACGGTTATCCGTGATATACGAGTGACCCTGTATCAAAAAATCATCAACCTGCGTTTGGCCTTCTTTGATGCCACGCCCATTGGCCGTTTGGTCACAAGAACCGTTTCTGATATAGAGACATTGAATGATGTTTTTTCTGAAGGTCTAGCCTCCATCGCTGGGGATTTATTGCAATTGTTTTTGATTGTCGGTGTCATGTTTTATACCGATTGGCGTTTAACCTTGATCATTTTAGCTACGGTTCCTTTCATGGTTTTGTCGACCTACATTTTCAAAGAACACATCAAAAAGTCTTTCAATGAGGTTCGTTTGGCCGTGGCTAATTTGAATTCCTTCGTACAAGAACATATTTCTGGGATGATGATTGTGCAATTATTTCATGCTGAAAAAAGGGAATTGCACAAGTTTCAAGAAATCAATAAAGAGCATCGTGATGCCAATATCAAGAGTATTTGGGCTTATTCGGTCTATTTCCCAGTAGCGGATGTGATTGCCGCTGTGGGAACAGGTTTGGTGGTGTGGATGGCTTCGACCTATATTTTGAAAGAGCAACAAAGTGTGGGGACTTTGACGGCTTTCATCATGTTCATCAACTTGTTTTTTAGACCCATCCGTATGTTGGCCGACCGCTTCAATACCTTACAAATGGGGATTGTTTCTACGGAAAGGATTTTGACTCTCTTGGATTCAAGGGATTATATCCAAAATAATGGGACACATTTGGCCGACAAATTGGAAGGAAATGTGGAATTCAAGGACGTGACTTTTGCGTATAATGAGCCAGAATGGGTAGTTCGGAATGTGAGCTTTGAGGTGGAGGCAGGTAAAACCTTGGCAATCGTAGGAGCTACGGGGGCAGGTAAATCTTCCATCATTGGTTTATTAAGTCGGATGTACGATTGTCAATCCGGCCAAATCCAGATTGATGGTATTGCCTTGACTGACTATGAAATTGGGAGTTTACGTAAAAACATAGCAGTAGTATTGCAAGACGTATTTTTGTTCAGTTCCACGATAGCTTATAACATCACCCTGGGAGACGAATCCATTAGCCAAGAAAAGATGGAGGAGGCCGCCAAAGCCGTGGGAGTGCATGATTTCATTATGTCCTTGCCAGGAGGTTATCAGTATCAGGTGATGGAAAGAGGGGCAACCTTGAGTGTGGGCCAGCGACAATTGATTTCATTTGTTCGGGCTTTGGTACATGATCCTAAGATTATCATTTTAGATGAGGCCACTTCCTCGGTAGATACAGAAACAGAATTGATGATTCAGGAGGCCATAGCCACCTTGATGAAAGGTCGTACTGCCGTGGTGATTGCTCACCGATTGTCCACGATACGCCATGCTCACCAGATTTTAGTGATGGATAAAGGGGAGATTAAAGAACGAGGAAATCACGATAATTTGATTAAAAAAGACGGTTTATACGCCCAATTATATCATTTACAATTTAGTAAAGCAGTTTAATTCGGACGTACGCACAATTATGATTACCTTTGCGCTCTTATGAAGTTGAAAAATTTAGTATTGATTCTTTTGGTAGCCGTGATTGGCTTAAGTTCTTGTGGGAAATTTGAGAAATTCCGTAAGAGTGCCAACGTGCCTGCCAAATATAAGGCCGCTGTAGATTATTATAAAAAGAAGGATTTTGCGAAGGCAGGAATTCTTTTTGATGAGATTTTGCCTTTGTTGAAAGGTGATTCTACGCAGGAATTAGCCACTTTTTATCAGGCTTATTGTGATTTCAATACGGGTAATTATACCCTAGCCAATTCTCATTTTAAGAAATTTGCGGAAGTATTTTCTCGTAGTGAATATGCCGAAGAGGCTATTTACATGTCGGCTTTTTCTTTGTACAAAGATTCTCCTAACTATAATTTGGACCAAACAGGGACATTGTCGGCCATCAACGAGATTCAGAGCTATTTAAATAATTACCCAGATACCAAGTTTAAGGAAGAGTGCAGTAATATCATTCGGGAATTGCGTAAAAAATTAGAGCGCAAAGCCTATGAAAAAGCGCGCTTGTATTATAAGACATCGCCTTTCAATATTGCTACGTTGAAGTCGTCGGTGATTGAGATTACCAATTTTCAGCGTGATTTCCCTGATTCTGATTACAGTGAAGAAATGGCTTATTTAAAGGTTTTATCTCAATTTGAGTTGGCGAATAGCACCATTGAGATAAAGCAAAAGGAACGTTATACCGATGCATCTAAATTTTATTTGGAGCTAGTAGATAAATATCCGAACAGCAATTATTTGAAATTGGCTGAGAAGATGTACACGAAAAGTGTCGAAGAGGTAGCTCGTATTACCCATTTGGAAGAGGAGTACAAGGCGGCTGTGGAAAAGGAGAAGGCAAAAACCTCCAAATTGGCCACCAGTCCTCAATAGTTTTTACCAAAAATTTAGTCTAAATTTGCAATCTTAAATTTATAGAGATGTCTAAGATCCAAACAAACCCATCGATCATCACCCGTGATGTAGATAAAATTGCCGAAAAGACGGGAAATGTGTACGAATCAATTTCCATTATTTCGCAAAGAGCGCGTCAAATCTCTAGTAAGATGAAGGAAGAATTATCAGGTAAACTTTCTGAGTTTGCATCTTCAGTAGATAATTTAGAGGAGATATTTGAGAACCGCGAGCAAATTGAAATTTCCAAATATTACGAGCGTATGCCTAAGCCTTCGGCTTTAGCTATCGACGACTTTATGGCTGATAAAGTTGATTTTCGTATACGTGAAGAAGGTACAGACGAAAAATAATTTTATTTCGTTTGATTTCTAACCATGAAATCTACTCCCTTTTTTCTGAGCTTAATCTTGTTGCTAACTTCCTGGGGACTTCGTGCCCAGGAGTTACAAGCAACGGTGACCATCAATACCGAGCAATTACAGCTCGATCAGCAGCGCGGAAGCAATCAAATCTATCCGGAATTACAAAGGACCATGCAAGAATTCTTGAATGGAAGGCGTTGGTCCAACGATAATTTTGCTCCGGAGGAAAAAATCAAAGTCAACATCAATTTACTCTTGACCAAAGCCACCTCGCAGGGCGACTTTGAGGCCAATGCCCGTGTGCAAGTATTACGACCAGTCTTTGGGACATCCTACGAAACAATTGTATTGAATCTCATAGATAAGAATTTTAATTTCAAGTATTTGTTGGGTATGCCCCTGACTTACAATGACAATTCCTATATTGAGAATTTAAGTGCGATGTTGGCCTATTATGCCTATTTGGCCTGTGCTTATCAATATGATTCCTTTGGCAAGATGGGAGGGGATATGTTTACGCAGAAGTTGTTTAACTTGACTAATTTGGCTCAAACCTCTGGTACAGGCTGGGGCGTAGTGAATGATGTCCGTAGCCGAGTGGCCATCTCCGAGAGTTTAATGAACCAGCAATTACAGGGTATCCGAGAGGTGAATTATACTTACCACCGATTGTTATTGGATACTTATAAAGTTCAACCGGATGAGACCCGCAAAGGGATTTTGGACTTGTTGAATCAAATCCGACAAATCAATCAAATTCGCCCAGGGGCTGCCAGTATCCGCATTTTCTTTGATGCTAAGGCCGACGAGATTTTCTCCATCATGGATGAAGCTAGCCCTAGCGAGCGCCAGCAGGCCTTTGCCTACCTCAGTTTATTGGACCCCATCCGTACGGAGACGTATAGGAAGTTGATAAGGTAGGGAATTTTTTATTTAATTTTTTCAAGCAATTTGTTAAGGCAACCTGTTGAGGTAATTGGTCTAGAGAATCTCAAGTTGATTTGACATTGATATTGACTTTGTCCTTGACTTTGTCCTTGAGATTTGTCAAATCTTGAAGATTTGACAAATCTAAGCGAAATTCAGAATATTTTTCTGCCAACTAATCCATGTAATTGATAATGTTTTTGTTAAAACGGATATTATTTGAATGCTCTATTTGAATAAAAGGAAATTACATCATCATAACCATTTAATGAAAGCCAGTTTATTATGTTGAACAAGCTGTTAGATAAAATACAATGTATCAGTGGCCTAGATAAGGGAATAATGCCATGTAATCAAAGACTTTCACTTGGCATAAAATCATTTATTTTCAACCAAGATAGAATTCGATGAATTAATTGATATATTTGACCATAGTAAAGCACGGGGTGCCTTGTATAGGCTGAGATGATACCCGAGACCTGATTTGGATAATGCCAACGTAGGGATGCCTTTGAAGATTTTATTTCAAGCTCCACCCATTGGTATATTCAAAGGGTGGAGCTTTTGATTTTTAACAATAAATCAAGATGGAAGTAGAAAAATTTTCAACGGACTTAATTCCCATAAGTCAACAAAACTGGCAAAATAGACCTGAATGGTTTTTTAATCGGGAACATACAGACTCCTATGAGCAATGGTATGAAGGACGATACAAACGTGCAGAAATTTGGCAAAAAAAGGTCATGGAACAACTTGTTTCAAGCGACAAAAGGGTTAAAACATTATTGGAATTTGGTTGCGGAACAGCCCGCTTCACTCGCTGGTGGAAAGAAATTGGGATTGAAGCTACTGGGGGAGATATTTCACCTTTGATGCTGTCTCAAGCTAAGCATTTATTTGATGGAGATTTAGTCATGGCAGATTCACATCACATGCCTTTCAAGAACCATAGTTTCGATTCATTGGCTTTTATTACCACATTTGAATATTATCAAGACCCCATCAAAGTAATTCGTGAAGCTGCTCGAGTGGCTAAATATGGAATCGCTATGGGTATGATGAACCGAAATTCAACCAAAGTGGTCAGAAGAAGGGTTCAAGAACTATTTGGTCAAAATCCTTTCTACCTAACCGCTACTTTTTATACTCCTGCCAAGTTAACAGAAATCATACATGAAGCTTTAGAAGGAAGAGAATATTCGATTCATTGGACTTGTACAGGACTTCCAGCTTGGTTCCCAATTCAACAATGGAGCCTGCCTTTTGGTGATTTCTTTGGTTTATACATTCAGTTGAAAGATGTAGAATCATGAACGAAAAATTAGGTAAACTAGAACATCATTTATTTGACCAAATGATTTATCATAAATGTGGTCATGCACGTACTGAAGTAAGTGTAGGGCCCCAGTTTGGAGTCGATGTTTCAGTGATAGACTTACCTGGCGACATGGCTTTGGCACTTACTAGTGATCCATTATCTTTAATTCCTTCCTTGGGTTTGCAAGAATCAGCCTGGTTATCCGTTCATTTGATGGCAAATGATATGGCCACGACTGGATTTGCTCCTATGTATGGACAGTTTGTCCTAAACCTTCCTTCCTCATTTTCTAAAAATGATTTCCAAATTTATTGGGATTATATCCATCAATTTTGTGCAGACATCAAAATAGCCATAACAGGTGGCCATACCGGGTTTATTGAAGGACAAAATTCGACCATTGCAGGAGGCGGGACTTTAGTGACCGTAGCACCTAAAAGTAAATTGCGAATATCTAAATTGGCAAAGGCTGGGAATGCCTTATTAGTGACTAAATCTTGTGCTCTATCTTCCAGTGCTATTCTTGCCATGAGTTTTCCGGAAACTGTAAAAAATAAAGTTGGAGCTGAAATCTACCATTTGGCTTGTCAATCATTTTATGAGACATCTTCTTTAGCAGATGCTTTATGTGCTGTAGGTGAAAATCAAGAGTTTATGGCAGTAACTGCCATGCATGATGTGACAGAAGGAGGGGTGATGGGCGCAATCTATGAAATGGCAACGGCCTCGGGAAATGGGGCCATCATTCAGAACCATCAATTGCCAATTTCTGAGGTTCAAGCCCATGTGTGCAGGGCTTTTGATTTAGATCCTCGGTATTGCATTGGTGCGGGTTCCATGGTCATTGCTTGTGAAAAAGAGGCGTCAAATGAAGTCATAGCTCGTTTGGCAAAAAACAATATAGCCTGCGTAGAAGTAGGAGAATTATGTTCCAAGGAGCAGGGAATTAATCTGATCGAAAACCAAATCAGTAAGACCGTTACGTATATAGAAACAGATCCTTATTGGGAAGCATTTTTTAAGGCATTAACGGCAGGTTGGAAATGAAAAAAGTAATGCGAAGCGGTATTTATCTTATTCTGGATCCATCTATGGATAGGGAAGAGTTAATGAATAAGTTAGAGGAAGTGATTCAGGAAGACATAGCAGCAGTTCAGATTTGGGATAATTTCCTGCTGGGAGAGAATATACTAGATTTAATTGATCAAATCGTTCAAAAGTGCCATCGTCAACATATTCCTGTACTGATTAATAATCGTTGGGATTTGCTGGCATTGACTCCTTTGGATGGAGTCCATTTGGATAGTATACCCCAGGATTTCCATGAAATACAACAAGCCTGTAAAAAGGAAGTGCTATGGGGAATAACATGCAACAATGATTTAATGGTAGTTCAATGGGCCGAAAATAATGGGTTTAATTACATCTCATTTTGTTCTATGTTTCCTTCATCAACCGCAAATAGCTGCGATTTAGTTCACTTTGATGTTGTTCAAGATGCTCGGAAAATTTCCAATATCCCCATCTATTTGGCTGGAGGAATAAAGCCAGAAAATATGGAATTACTCAATGAATTACCTTACTCTGGAATAGCATTAGTTTCTGGAATAATGAATTCAGCGCAACCCAAAGAGTCAATAAAAAAGTACCTACACATAATTGAAAAAAGAAATGAAACAAGAAACTATAAATAAGCTTTGTTGTCCCTTTGATCATGAAGACTTGCAATTGACAATCATATCAAAGGATATACAGGAGAATATTGTCGAGGGGATGTTAGTATGCCCATCATGTAAACGAGTTTATCCCATTGTATCAGGAATTCCTATCATGAGTCCAGATGAATACAGAGAGTTTCGCTTAGAACAACCATTACTGGAGCGATTAACGAAAGATAAAGTATCGGATAATTTTCGTTTGATGTAAGACCTTATAATTCAAATCGATCAAGGTTTTTTCTTAGCCTTTGTTGAATTTTTAGACTTGGTCCTGTTATTCGACATGTTCCCCAGGGGCATGTCGAACGACAGATTAGGGGGATTTGTAATCCCATACTAGTAGCCCAATATCCATTTCCTCAACCCAAATCCTTTTTGATTTGAAAAAATAATGTCTAAAATAGTATGAAATCAAATGGTTGCTCTTACATTTGCAATCAAATAGTTTCATAATGAAAACAAGACGAGATATTTTTCAAGCCATCGCCGACCCCACCCGTCGCGCCATTATCACGCTTATTGCCCTACAGGCTATGACGCCCAATGCCATTGCCGAGCACTTTGATTCCTCCCGACAAGCCGTTTCCAAGCATTTGCGCATTCTTTCAGAATGCGAATTAATCAGCCAAAAACAAGAAGGTCGAGAAATCTATTATCAATTGGAAGTAAACAAAATGAAAGAAGTAGACCAATGGATTAGTCAGTTCCGCCAGATTTGGGAAAACAAGTTTAATCAATTGGATGAAGTTTTAGCCACCCTAAAAGCACAAAAAAATGAACAGTAACTTACGTTTTGACTTTATTGTCAATAAAGAAAACAACACCGTCCAAGTGAAACGGGAATTTAATGCCAACTTAGAACTAGTTTGGGAAGCTTGGACCAATCCCGAAATTCTTGACCAATGGTGGGCCCCAAAACCCTATCAAACAAAAACTAAATTCATGGATTTTCGGGTGAATGGCATGTGGTTGTACAGCATGAGGGGTCCACAAGGTGACACACATTGGTGCAAAGCTGACTATACATCCATAGAGCACCAAAAACATTATTCCTACCTCGACAATTTTTGCGACGAAGATGGAAAGGTTAGTGCCAAGTTCCCAAATTCCCATTGGACCAATGTATTTAGTGAAAATGCTACAACTACCAGCATCGACATCACCATTCAATACGAAAGTTTAAAAGATCTTGAAAAAGTCATTGAAGTAGGCTTTAAAGAAGGATTTTCTATGGCCATAGATAATTTGGATCAATACTTGGAAGCCCAATTCATGCTTCGTCAACAAAACAAAAGCAGCAGGAAAGCCAGAGTGTGTACCTATTTGAATTTTGATGGTAAAACGGAAGAAGCATTTTTATTTTATAAAAGAGTATTTCAATCGGAATTTATCGGCAAAGGGATACAGCGCTTTGGTGATATTCCTGCCAGTTCAGAGCACCCACCTGTAGCTGAAGAAATCAAGAAAATGATTTTGCATGTGGAATTACCTATTACCGGAAATCACATTTTAATGGGAACGGATGCCCCTAAAGAAATGGGTTTTAGCATGAACCAAGGAAATAATATGCACATTTGCTTAGAACCTGAATCCAGAGAAGAAGCTGACCGACTGTTCAATGAACTCTCAGTGAATGGACATATTACCATGCCTATGGCAGATATGTTTTTTGGAGCCTATTTTGGTGAATTTTCTGATCAATATGGAATTAATTGGATGATTAACTTTCAACATTCTAACGAATAGATATTGATTGATCCAGATATGGTAGAAATTAGTCGAATTAAAATTAAATTCATCCCTAAGCACTATTTCCGATAAATTTAGACAGCACTGGTGGCTGAGGTTCTCGAAGCCACCATTTTCCATTTATTGATTTCTGAGGCTCACGAAGCCCCGATTCTCCATCACTCGGTGGCTGAGGCTCTCGAAGCCACGTGCTTATTTTCCAAAGTCAAAATACACAGCCCCTCCGTTTTATCCGTCACCTTATTGCGGTTATCAATCCGATGACCCATGACCCACACCACAGAACCTTTACTCAAGACTAATTGTACGTTTTTCTTCAAATTCAAAGGAATTTTTTTGTCGGTTAGAAAGTCAGAAATCAATTTCTTTTGGTTCATGCCTAAGGGGCAAAACCAATCACCTTCTTGGTATTTTCTGATTTCTAGAGGAAAATGCAAGGTCTCTGCATCCAGACAAGCCACATGAGATCCCGTAGGTGGCGTGAATCCTTTTTCATTTTCACCAAAATCGATGTGCAAAATCTGGTGACCCAAATCCACTTCCTCTGCTTCTTCATCCACTAGGATAGGTTTAAACTCGGATTGGTCTTTGGGACTAATCACCCATTGCTGCCTGTCGATATTTAGGGTATGACTAGGGGATTCAAATATCTTTCCAACTTGTTGATCACCAGCCTCTAAAATATGCCCCATGGCATCCGCGGTAAAATGATAGGCCAATAAAAGTTGTTGGCGCATAACCTCCTCTTTTTCTGCTAAATCTTTATCCGTCAACTGAACAAATAAGTTTCCTTGTGCATCCAATTGACAACGTTCTTGTTTCCAAATTTGAAATTCAGCCTGCATCCATTTTTCTATGGAAGCAATTTTGGCACTGCTTTGGGCAACACTCTGCTCAAAATGTGGATGTAATTCGATGAACTTCGGAATAATTTCATGTCGAATGAAATTCCTTTGATATTTCGTCGATGCATTGGAAGAATCTTCTCGCCAAGCCAATTTTTGGCTTACGACAAAATCAAATATTTGCTCCTGATTAGCAAAAGCCATAGGGCGAATGATATGACCATTTTTGATGGGAATACCGTGAAATCCGGCTAAGCCGCTTCCCCGACTTAAATTCATTAAGACGGTTTCTGCACTATCCATCTGGTGATGAGCCGTGGCAATAAAATCATATCCTTCTTTTTGACGAATCTCCTCAAACCAATCATAGCGCAAGATTCTGGCGGCCATCTGGGTAGAGAGTTTTTCTTTCTCGGCAAAGGCTTTGGTATCAAAGCAAATGGTATAATAGGGGACTTTTAGGGTCTTGGCCATTTTTTTGACAAATACCTCATCCGCTAAAGATTCTTCACCGCGCAAACTAAAGTTGACATGCGCTATTCCAAAATTGAATTTGGCCAAAGAAAACAGTTTGGCCATGATAACGGAGTCAATTCCGCCACTGACAGCCAACAAAATTTTTTGATCGGCCTGGAATAAATTCTCTTTTCGAACAAATTGGATGAAATCTTCCAGCATAAAAATGGTAAATTGCGTGATAAAGCCACGAAATTAACGATTCGCTTTCAAGATGCGCTATAAATCGCCCATTTTCCTGATTATTCTATTGCTTTTACCTGTCTTAGCCTGGAGCCAAAGCCAAGTTCAGGTGATTTCAGCAGATAGCCTTAATGGTATCCAAGTGGAATCTTCCATGATTAAGAAATTGATTGGTAAAGTGGTCCTTCGGCAAGGTACCACTACCTTATCTTGTGATCAAGCTATTCTAAATAGCACGACCAATAATGTAGAGGCCTATGGTCGAGTGAAAATTGTCCAAGCCGATACCGTGACCATTACTGGGGATTCTGCCTTGTATAATGGAGACCTCCGACAAGCCTATATGTTAGGGCGCGTGAAATTGGACGACCATACCATTGTCTTGAATACCAATAAGCTAGACTATGATATGAATACCAAAATGGCTGTCTATCATACAGGAGCCAAGATTTTGGATAAGAAAACCACCTTGACAAGTAAGGAAGGTTTTTACAATACGGTGACTAAAAACTTTTTGTTTAAAGAAAAAGTTCGTGTGGTAGATAAAGAGGGTGGAGCGCTGAAAGCGGATTCTTTACGCTATAATACAGCTTCCAAAGAGGCCTTTTTCATTTGTCCAACGGAAATTATCAATAAGAAGGATACCGTGTATACCAAATCTGGCTTTTATAATACGCAAACCAAAGTATCCAATTTTACAGGCCGATCCACTGCCAAAATGGAAGATTATACCTTGACAGCCGATACCTTATTTTATGATAGCCCTACCAAAATAGGGGTGGCTAAAGGTAATGTGGAGTTTTTGAGTCAAAAAGATAAGGTAGTATTAACAGGAAAGAATGGTCGATATAATGGTAAAACGGGGATAACTCGTGTTTATGGAAATGCCTTGATGCGAAATATCATGGAACGAGATACCTTGTACCTAACGGCTGATACGCTAGTCTCTTTCGATAATAAACAGGATTCTGTACGCAAGCTTTATGCTTACAAACATGTGCAGATTTATAAGTCAGATTTATCTGCCCGATGTGACTCTTTGGGATATGATATGCGCGACTCTGTGATCCATTTTTACCAAAAGCCCATCATCTGGACCAATGATTCCCAGTCGACCGCTGATTCGATCTCCTTATTTATGGTTAATCAAAAGCTGAAAGAAATGCGCCTCCGTGGTCATTCTTTTGTGATTTCAGCGGATTCTGCCTCTCATTTTAATCAAATTAAAGGCCGAAAGGTTTGGGTGTTTTTCAATGATGATTCCAAACTAAGGCGAGTGAATGTAGAAGGAAATGGGGAGAGTATTTATTATGTTATGGACGACAAAAAAGTGACAACAGGACTGAACCGAGTGGAATGCAGTCGGATGAATCTTTTTTTTGAGGAAAATAAAGTCAAGAGAATTACGTTTATCACCAAGCCTGAAGCAAGATTTGTTCCTCCCAAAGAGTGGAATGAAGATTTGCAAGTTTTGGATGGCTACCGATGGCGAATCAATGAAAAGGTTACTTACAAAAAGCTGATGGAGGCGGTGAATGCACCGGAATTGTCCATTCCAATTGTTAAAAATCCTTAAAATTGGGCCTTTGGTCATTCAAAATGTACCATTTGACCTATTTCATTTTTTCTAACACAATATCTGTCTTATTTTTGTTTCACCATTGTTTGGATAGATGAACCGATTTTTACCTTTCTTAATTTCTTGTATAATCATGTTACTCTTAATGGAGAGTTCATGGAATGTGAATGCTCAAGGAGAAAGTAAATCCCGCTCTCGTTTGGAAATGAAATCAAAGTCGAATCCAGTTCGATTACCTATCTTATTGGCTAAGAGAAGTTTCAAGATTAATCCGCAATTGCAAACCAGTTTAAATATTCACGAGAATACCTATATCAGTCAGTTTTTGAAGAATAGTTATGCACAAGCTAGCACAACTAAATCAGCTGAACCGATCAGTATGGATCGTAAAATTAATGAAGAGACTGTATCTAATGATGCTTATTTGTTTCAGTCGGACCGCCTTGTAGTTTCTAATTTATACCCCAATCCGGCAAGTGAATATGCCGACATTGATTTTCAAATGGCCACATCCAACCAAGAGGTGAAAATTGTGGTGTACAACATTTTAGGTCAAGAAATCAAGGAGTTGATATTAGATAAAGATCAGCGCTATGCGCGTATTTCTTTGCGAGATATCAATAGTGGGATGTATATGTATCAATTAATGATTGATGGTCGTTCCATCGTTACCAAGAAGTTGATAGTCAGAAAGCAATAAATTCAAATTAAAAATCGTTCGTTTTAAACAACGTCGGCAAGGTTCCAAACCTTGACGACGTTGTTCACTGCATCATTAAAATCCACTCACCGTTCTCTTGATGAAGGCTGTTAAATCAGCTCCAGTTAGTAGATTTTGAGATAATAAAGCTAAATCAGCAATTTGCTTTGCCAAATTTTTCTTTTCCTCCTCAGAAGGTAAATCAATCAATTTATTGATCAATGGATGGTTGGCATTGATGGTGATTTGATAGGTCATCGGCATATTTCCAAACATACCCATGCCTCCGCCACCTGTTTTAGACATATCGCTCATACGACGCATAAACTCGTTTTGGGTCACGATGGCGGGTAATTCATCTGGCGACATGGCTTCTACACTCACCTGTTTCTGCTTATCGTTTAGTGTTTCTTCGAAAATTGCTTTCACCGTATTCTTCTGATCATCTGTCAAAATGGCCTCTAATTGAATACCCGTGTCAATCAATTTATCGATGGAATCCGCATCTACGCGTTTCCATTGTGTCTTTTCAATTTTGGACTCCATCTGATTGATAAAGTGGGCATCAATCATGGAATCCATTTTTAATACCGAATAACCTTTTTGAATGGCAGATTGAATAAAGGCGTCTTGTTGCTGAACATCCGTGGTATACAAATAGACTTTTTGGCCATCTTTATCTGTTTGTAATGCTTGAACTTCCTCCGCATATTCATCCAAAGTAAAGAGCTTGTCGGCTGTAGTTTCTACCAAACAAAAATCTTTTGCTTTCTCCAAGAATTTTTCATCTGAAATCATGCCATACTTGATGAATAAACCAATGTTAGCAAATTTCTCCTCGAATCCTGGTCGGTCAGATTTGAACAATTCTTGTAGTTTATCCGCTACTTTTTTGGTGATATAGCTGTTGATTTTCTTGACATTGGAGTCTGCTTGTAAGAAACTACGTGATACGTTTAATGGAATATCGGGTGAATCAATAACCCCGTGCAATAGCATTAAAAACTCAGGAACGATGTCTTTAACTTCGTCAGTGATGAAAACCTGACGACTGTACAGCTGGATTTTTTCACGTTGTAACTGGAACTCGTTTTTCACTTTAGGGAAGTACAGAATTCCTGTCAAATTGAAAGGATAATCCACATTCAAGTGAATCCAAAATAAGGGTTTCTCTTGGAATGGATATAATTCCTCGTAAAATTTGAGGTAATCTTCATCCGTTAATTCAGATGGAGATTTTGTCCAAAGTGGGGAAGGATTATTGATTATTTTTTCTTGGAATTCAATGGGGATAGGTAAGAATTTACCATATTTTTCCAAGATGGATTTCAAACGAAATTCATCTAAAAACTCTTCTGAATCTTCAGCGATATGTAAAATGATATCAGTACCTCTTTCTGCTTTTTCAGCAGAGTTGATGGTGTATTTGGTGGAGCCATCGCAAATCCATTGGGCCGCTTCAGCACCTTCTTGGAAAGATTTTGAGATGATTTCTACTTCAGAGGCAACCATAAATGCGGAATAGAAACCTAATCCGAAATGGCCAATAATGCCCTTGTCATCCCCTTTGTCTTTGTATTTCTCCACAAATTCTGTGGCTCCTGAAAAAGCAATTTGATTGATGTATTTTTTTATTTCTTCAGCGGTCATACCAATACCATTATCTGAAATGGTGATGGTTTTGGCTTCTTTGTCAAAACTTACTTTGACTTTCAATTCTCCTAATTCGCCATTGAATTCACCAATGGAGCTTAATCTCTTGATTTTCTGACTAGCATCTACCGCATTGGAGACTAATTCGCGAAGAAAAATTTCGTGATCCGAATAAAGGAATTTTTTGATGATCGGAAAAATGTTCTCGGTGTGAATGGAGATATTACCTGATTCTTTCATAATGTTCATGAGGAGTGATTAAAAATCTTAAATTTGATGCAGAAATAACAATTTCATGTCCAAATTCTGTTGAGGTGTCATATTGTCAGGAATTATGTCGAAAACCAACTTACGAAGAGAAACAGATTGTCTTAATTGTGAAAATGAAGTAACGGCACGTTACTGTTCGCATTGTGGACAAGAAAACCGAGAGCCATATGAATCATTTTGGTCGTTGGTGATACATTTCATCGAAGATATAACGCATTTTGATGGAGCATTTTTTCGAACTTTCAAGACCTTGATTTTTTCACCAGGGTCCTTAACTCAGGCATATTTGGCTGGGAAAAGGAGTAGTTATCTGCACCCAATTCGCTTTTATTTATTTACTTCTGCCTTTTTCTTTTTGACTCTTTTTTATGTTTTCCAACCCTTGCAATTTCGTCTAAACAAGAATTCCAAGGCCATTGAAGTAGTATCGTTTGAAGTGAAAATAGATAAACGAGATGCTTATTTGAATTCGAATGAATTACAATCTTATCGAACTAATCAAGCTAAATTGTCTGAAACAGAACGGGATTCCCCCTTTTTTCAGAATATTATTGTTCATTTTTTTGAATTGCAAAAGAAATACCCCGATAGCCAGCAGTTTTATAAGGCCTTGTATGATGGAGTAAGTCATAAAATGTCTCAAGTATTGTTTATAACCATTCCTTTATTGGCACTTATATTACAAGTTGTATTTCTGAGAAGGAAGCACTTTTACTTCATGCATCATGGTATTTTCGTGTTACACATGGCCACCAGCTTATTTGTTGTACTGTTCATGCGTAATGTGCTCGATATCATTCAATTGGGATTATCTTGGAAATTCATGGATGTATTGAAAACCTGCTTGATGCTAATTTGGGGTTATTTTTACTACCAAAGTTTTAAAAACTTTTATGCCTTGAAAGGAGTTAAAAGTGTGCTATTTTTCACTGTTTCAATTTTATTCCAATTCCTTCTGTTTCTCATCGTTTTTATCAATTTGGTTTTATTCTCATTTTTTAGCCTTTAAATTTTCGTCATGCGTCGCATTTTGCTTGGAGTTGTGTGTTTTTGTTCTTGGTCTCTATATGCCCAGCAAGAATCATTACGCATGGTATATCCTTTTATCCCTTTATCCATTAATCCAGCAGAAGCAGGAGGAAAGGGAGTAGCTTCCGTGACAGGTATATTTAGAAGAAAGCCTTTGTTTCAGCAAGCGGGTGGTTCAACTTCCTCGCAACAGTATTTTAGTTTTGATATGCCGATTCACCAAGAGCAATGGGGGGTAGGCTTTCTGGCTTATAATACAGATCAATCTTATGGGCCTTTGGGAGGAGGGGTTGCGGCTAATTTAGGTTTGGCGGGATTAGTAGCCAAACGATTTGTCGTAGGAAAAGGTCAGGGTTTGCAATTAGGCTTGAATTTAGGATTGAATCAGTATCCAGTTTTGGGCAAGAGCGGCACGTCCGAGTTTGGTGGCAGTATTGGTTTTGGCATATCCTATCAATATGAGAAACTGGAATTAGGATTAAGTCGGCCTACTCAAAGTTTGCGCAGTTTGGAATGGACGAATCCCAATCCAATCTATGCAAGAATAGGGTATCAATGGGTTCCTGGTCAGGGGAATTTATTAAAAATGGGGGCGTTGATGCGACATCAATATTCGGAAACACGGATTGATTTGAATGCGGTGTTTTGGTGGCAAGAAAAATTGGGTTTGGGCATTTGGTGGCAAAATACAGGATCGGAATTTTCTAATGAGGCGTTATTGGGAAGTATAGAAATCCCTTTTGGAAGAAATTTTCGAGTGGGATATGCCTATGATTTTTTAGGAAAAAATTCGGTGTATTTAAGTCCTGGGACGACAAATACTGGAACGAGCACGACTCAAACAGCGGTCTCGGCCTACCATCAGATTTTTATGAGATATGAAATAGATTTAGGTAATGGTAAAATTGCGAATTTCCGCCCCTAGGTATTGTGGTAAATTATTTGATTATCCGTAGATATTATAAGAAATTTTAAAGATTTTTTTTGGGTAATACCAATCAGTCAGAAATCCTTGGAAATTTGTGCTCCAAACGGGAAAAAACCCCAATTTTTTTGGGGATAATTATAATCCCCTTTGTAAATTGCGAAGATTTTTTTAGACAAGAATAAATAAATTCACCCAATCAATAACGTTTGAAACTTTTCTGGATTTAGGCCAGATTTTACATTATGGATTCATTTTCCTACGTTGCCAATGCTGATACTCAAGTTATTTCTGACTTGTTTGATGCGTATAGAGTTGACCCCAATTCAGTAGACAGTTCTTGGAGAGATTTTTTCAAGGGATTTGAGTTTGCTCAAACTTGGCAAGGAGAAGGCGCTTCGCCTTCAGGTGCCGCCATGGACCAGTCGCATGTTCAAAAAGAAATGTCTGTTATCAGTTTGATCAAGGCATTTCGATCCCGTGGCCATTTACTTTCAAAAACCAATCCAGTACGTGAACGTCAGGATCGTCAGCCGCGTTTAGAGATCAAGGATTATTCCTTATCTGAGGCAGATTTGGATACGGTATTTCAAGCAGGAAGTTTCTTAGGAATTGGGCCGGCTACATTGCGTAAGATTTTTGAAGTACTGGAAAAAGTTTACGCAGGATCGATTGGTTTTGAGTATTCTTATATTCGTGAAGTTCGTGTTAAGGAGTGGTTAAGAAATAAAATTGAAAAAGAGGCATTATCATTTATGCCTTCAATCGAAGAAAAAAAACAGATTTTACAAAAGCTCAATGAGGCGGTTGTATTTGAGAATTTCTTAGGAACTAAATATTTAGGGCAAAAGCGTTTTGGATTAGAGGGGGGGGAAAGCACGATTGCAGGTTTAGATGCGATTATTAATAAAGCTGCAGATTTTGGAGTGAAGCAAGCAATGATAGGAATGGCTCACCGTGGTCGTTTGAACGTGCTAGCTAATATCATGCACAAATCTTATGAAGCGATTTTTGATGGTTTTGAAGGTAATGTGCCAGACCAGATTCATGGAGATGGCGATGTAAAATACCATTTAGGATATTCCAGTCAACATACCAGCCCTAATGGAAATGAGATTTCATTGAAATTAGCGCCTAACCCTTCTCACTTAGAAGCAGTTAATCCATTGGTAGAAGGCTTTTGCCGGGCCAGTGCCGATGCCCATTATGAGGGAGATTATTCCAAAGTATTACCTATTTTAATTCACGGAGATGCTGCTTTAGCAGGTCAAGGTATTGTGTATGAGGTAACTCAAATGGCCAAATTGAAGGGATACTCTACTGGAGGAACCATTCACTTTGTGATTAATAATCAGGTAGGTTTTACTACCGACTTTGAAGATGCTCGCTCGTCCATATATTGTACGGATGTGGCTAAAATCATTGATGCCCCCGTTTTTCACGTGAATGGTGATGATCCTGAGGCGGTTGTATTTGTGTCGCGCATGGCTGCTGAATTCCGCCAAGAGTTTGGTCGTGATGTGTTTGTGGACATGGTTTGTTACCGTAGAAATGGACATAATGAGTCGGATGAGCCGCGTTTTACGCAACCTACTTTGTATGCGAACATTACTAACCATCCTAACCCGAGAGAGATTTACACGCAAACATTAATCAAGCGTGGAGATATAGATGCCAAATTAGCCAGTCAAATGGATTCTGAATTTAAAGCGGAGTTACAGGCACGTTTGGATATGGTGAAACAAAAAGTAAAACCGCCTTATGTCCCTTTAAAGTTGGATAATAAATGGTCTAATTTACGTTTCTCGAAAGAAGGAGATTTTGCTTCTTCACCCAATACGGCAATTAGTAAAACGACGATCGATTTGGTGGCCAAGGCTATTACTTCATTGCCCGCAGGTTTTGTGGCATTGAAGCAAATAGAGAAAGTGATTTCAGACCGTAAAGGATATTTTGAAAAAGGAGAATTGAATTGGGCTACGGCAGAGTTATTGGCCTATGGCTCTATTTTGGCTGATGGAAAAACGGTACGTTTATCAGGTCAAGATGTACAAAGAGGTACTTTTTCTCACCGTCACGCTGTTTTGCATGATGCCAATACCAATAATAATTATTGTAATCTGGATCATATTAAAGAAGGACAAGAGAAGATGCAGATTTTCAACTCCCTGCTTTCTGAATATGGTGTATTAGGTTTTGAGTTTGGATATGCATTAGCTAATCCAGATGCAATAGTGATTTGGGAAGCACAATTTGGCGATTTTGCCAATGGCGCTCAAACCATGATTGATCAATTTGTTAGTTCACATGAATCGAAATGGGGAACACAAAATGGGTTAGTGATGCTCTTGCCTCATGGATATGAAGGTCAAGGTCCAGAACACTCCAATGCTCGCCCCGAACGTTTCTTGCAATTAGCCTCAGAAAATAACATGGTGGTTGCCAATTTAACGACACCGGCCAATATTTTCCATGCTTTACGCCGCCAATTGACTTGGGAATTCCGTAAGCCGTTGGTGGTGATGTCTCCCAAATCCATTTTCCGTCATCCTAAAGTGGTATCTCCTTTGGAGGCATTTACAAAAGGTAAATTTCAGGAAGTGATTGGTGATACTTATGCAGAAAAAGCCAAAGTTAAAAAAGTATTATTGTGCAGTGGTAAAGTGTATTTTGACTTGTTAGAGAAGCAAGAAAAAGATGCTCGTAAAGATGTAGCGATTATTCGTATCGAGCAGTTGCATCCACTACCAACGGCTCAAATTGAAAAGGAATTAGCTCAATATAAAAACGCAGATGTGTATTTTGTCCAAGAAGAACCTGAAAATATGGGTTATTGGTCATACATTATCCGTGAATTTGGGTGGTCTAAATTCAAGGGATTGGTTGCGCGTAAAAAGAGTGCATCTCCTGCCACAGGATTCTTAAAGGTACATGCGGAAGAGCAGGCTGCCTTAGTCAATAAAGCATTTGAATAATTAAAATAAAAGCCGAACAACAATGGCCATAGAAATGAAAGTGCCCGCTGTGGGCGAATCGATTACGGAAGTTACCGTTGCTACTTGGAATAAGAAAGAGGGTGATGTGGTGAAGTTGGACGAAGTTCTTTGTGAATTGGAGTCAGACAAGGCAACTTTTGAATTGCCTGCAGAAGCAGAAGGTATTTTGCATATTGTAGCAAAAGAAGGGGATGTCTTACCTATTGGTGCTGTTATTTGCTCGATTGAGGTTGTTGGTGCTCAAACCACTACCGCCACTCCTGCACCAGCAGCCGCTGTAGCTGAAAGTCCAGCACCCGCTCCAGTAGCTGCTGCACCAGAGGCACCTGTTGCTGTAAGTAAAGTATTGGAAGTAAAGGTTCCTCCGGTGGGAGAATCTATTTCTGAGGTGACAGTTTCTGTTTGGAATAAAAAATCGGGCGATACGGTTGCCTTAGATGAAGTTTTATGTGAATTAGAGTCGGATAAAGCTACGTTTGAATTACCAGCTGAATCAGCGGGTGTGTTACAAATTGTAGCAGAATCAGGTGCTGTGGTGCCTATTGGCGGCCTATTGGCAACCATTACAGTCGTTGCAGGTGCAACGACTCCTCCTCCTGCCACAGTCGTTGCACCTGCAACGACTTTACCTCCTGCCACAGTCGTTGCACCTGCAACGACTCTACCATCAACGGAATCCTATGCAGCAGGGCATCCATCTCCAGCAGCAGCTAAAATTTTGGATGAAAAAGGAATTGCTGCTGCTCAAGTAGCAGGTTCTGGAGTAGGAGGAAGAATAACCAAAGATGATGCTCAAAATGCACAACCAGCAGCAGTAGCTCCAGCTGCACCCGCACCAACAGCTGTTCCTGCAGTAGCTTCTGCGAGTGTATCTACGGATGCGCGAGCTACTCGTCGTGAGAAAATGAGCTCATTGCGTAAAACAGTGGCTCGTCGATTGGTTGCTGTGAAAAATGAAACGGCCATGTTGACCACCTTCAATGAGGTTGATATGAAGCCTGTTATGGATTTACGATCTAAATACAAAGATAAGTTTAAAGAAAAGCATGGTGTCGGGTTGGGCTTTATGTCATTCTTCACCAAGGCAGTATGCGTAGCCTTGAAGGAGTTCCCATCGGTGAATGCTAAGATTGATGGAGATGAAATGGTTTTCCATGATTTCTGTGATATTTCCATTGCTGTTTCTGCACCTAAAGGTTTAGTGGTACCTGTTATTCGCAATGCGGAGAATTTGAGTCTTGCAGGTATTGAATCTGAAGTGGTTCGTTTGGCTGTCAAGGCACGCGATAATAAATTGAGTTTGGAAGAAATGACGGGTGGAACTTTTACTATCACCAATGGTGGAGTATTTGGATCCATGATGTCAACTCCCATCATCAATGCCCCTCAAGTAGCTATTTTAGGTATGCACAATATTGTCGAGCGTCCCGTAGTAGTGGATGGTCAAATTGTGATTAGACCCATGATGTACTTAGCCTTATCGTATGATCACCGTATTATTGACGGTCGTGAGTCAGTGAGCTTCTTAGTACGTGTGAAGCAGTTGTTGGAAGACCCTGCTCGTTTATTATTAGATATTTAACAACGTGAATAGGCCTTTAGGGGCCTATTCCTTTTTTCCAATGCCTTATGTTAGAATTTGATGTTGTCGTTATTGGTTCAGGTCCTGGTGGTTATGTTGCAGCTATTCGTGCAGCTCAGTTAGGATTTAAAACCGCCATTATTGAAAAATATGCTGTTATGGGAGGTACTTGCCTAAATGTAGGTTGCATTCCTTCCAAAGCCCTTTTAGATTCTTCGGAACATTATTATAATGCGATTCATCATTTTGAAGAGCATGGAATAATAGGAGGAAAGCCAAAAGTAGATTTGGAAAAAATGATTGCCCGTAAAGCAGGTGTAGTGGAAAAAATGAATGGTGGGATATCCTTTTTGATGAAGAAAAATAAGGTGACCGTATTTCACGGTCTGGGCTCATTTGAAAGCGCTAACGTGGTGAAAGTATCTCAAACTGATGGAAAAGAGGAGTTATTAAGTGCTAAGCATATCATTGTGGCAACAGGTTCCAAGCCAACGAATTTGCCATTTATTCCAGTAGATAAAACTCGAATTATTACTTCCACGGAGGCATTGAAGTTAAAGGAAATTCCTAAACATTTAATCGTGATTGGGGCAGGAGTGATTGGTGCCGAACTAGGTTCTGTATATGCTCGTTTAGGATCAAAAGTTAGTTTTGTTGAATATGCGGATGGAATGATTCCCACCATGGATAGAACCATGGGTAAGGAATTGCAAAAATCAATCGCTAAGTTAGGAGCGGATTTTTATTTCTCTCACCAAGTTACAGGGGCAGAAAACAAGGGAAAGGAAGTAGTCGTAAAAGCGAAAAATTCCGCTGGAGAAGAAGTTGAAATTAAAGGAGATTATTGTTTGGTCTGTATAGGACGTAAACCTTATACCGAAGGTTTGAATTTAGGAGCAGCAGGATTACAGACAGACGAGCGGGGAAGAATTGCGGTGGATGAGCACACCTTACAAACATTAGTTCCAGGCATTTATGCCATAGGTGATTTGATTCGTGGTGCCATGTTAGCGCATAAGGCCGAAGAAGAAGGAGTATTTGTTGCGGAAGTTATTGCGGGGCAAAAGCCGCATATTAATTATAATTTAATCCCAGGTGTGGTATATACTTGGCCTGAAGTAGCTTCTGTGGGTAAAACAGAGCAAGAACTAAAGGCAGCTGGTATAGCTTACAAAGATGGTTCCTTTCCATTTAAGGCCTTGGGACGTGCTGTTGCCTCTATGGATGTAGATGGATTAGTGAAAGTCTTGGCAGATGCTAAAACCGATGAAATTTTAGGAGTTCATATCATTGGTGCCCGTGCGGCAGATATGATTGCCGAAGCGGTTGTTGCCATGGAATTCAGAGCGAGTGCAGAAGATGTGGCACGTATGTCACATGCCCATCCTACCTACACAGAAGCGATGAAAGAAGCTTGTTTAGCTGCTACCAGCAAACGAGCGATTCACGCCTAATTTATGCGTTTGTTTTTTCTTCGGAAGATTTAAAACGGTTGGTCATTTTGATTAGTAAAAACATCACAAAAGCGACTAAAATAAAGTCGATGAAAATGGTGATGAAGTTACCGTATTGAATGGCATTTTCAGGAGAAAGGATTTTGCCACTGGCATCATATTGAGCTTCTCTCAAGACGTATTTCATGGCTTTGAAATCTACTCCTGTGGTAAGCTCACCAACGATAGGCATGATGACACCATCAATCAATGCGGTCGTGACTTTACCGAATGCAGCTCCCATGATAAAGGCAACCGAAATTTCGATTAGGCTACCTTTCATGGCAAATTCTTTGAACTCTTTGATAATACTCATGGTAAGTAGGGTTTTAAATGGATTAAGGAATGGTATACAATACTGATGAAACATTTCGTTTGACTAGTGATATGCAGAAGGTGAAATACCTTCACAAATAAATGGTCTGTTGAAATTTATCTCCAAATACTTGATTTTTTTTAAAATTTCAATCACTGATTGAGAATTGTTTCAAAACAAATTCCTATCTAATAAATGAGTAAATTTGATTTTATCGTCCTTAGTCATGAAAACATCACTCATTTTTTCATCCTTGATTTTATTTTCTTGGGGACTTTTAGCCCAAAAGTCTGAGAAAGTAACTGTATTCCAATCTGGTCAGGATTCCTATGCCAGTTTCCGTATTCCTGCTATTATTAAACTTCCTCATGGAGAATTATTGGCTTTTGCGGAAGGCAGAAAGAGGAGTGCTGCGGATTTTGGGAATATTGATATTGTTTCAAAGACCAGTAAAGATGGGGGTAAAACCTGGTCAGCCATTCAGAAAGTCGTGGATGTAGATTCATTACAGGCAGGTAATCCAGCTCCTGTAGTTGATTATTGGGATCCTGAATATCCACAAGGAAGAATTTTCTTATTTTATAATACAGGTAATAATCACGAAAATTTGGTTCGACAAGGAAAGGGCCTTAGAGAAGTTTGGTACATCACCTCTACAGATGATGGCCGTACCTGGTCAGCTCCTGTGAATATTACCAAGTCGGTTCATCGTCCCTCTCAAGAACCCTATAAGTTTGCTGAAGATTGGCGCTCTTATGCCAATACTCCTGGTCATGCCATGCAAATTAGTTCAGGAAGGTACCGGGGTAGAATATATGTAGCAGCGAATCATTCTAGTGGAGCGCCAAAATCAGACTTTACAGATTATGTTTCTCATGGTTTTTTTACGGATAATCATGGTCAAAGTTTTCAATTAAGTCAGTCTTTGGGACTTCCTGGAAGCAATGAAGCCACAGCAGCAGAATTGTCGGATAATCGATTATTATTAAACGCAAGAAATCAAAAAGGGGATGTTCGAACACGTATTGCGGCTTTAAGTTCGGATGGGGGAAATACTTGGGACAAAACCTACTATGAAACGTCATTGCCCGATCCCGTTTGTGAGGGCTCATTACTTTCCATTGGATATAGACAAGGGAAAAGTGTATTAGCATTTTCCAATGCAGCAGATCAAGAAAGACGCAATCATGTAACCTTGCGTATCAGTTTTGATGAAGGTTTAACCTGGCCAATCAGCCATGAAATTGATGGCACGAATGATCCAGCGAAATATCCTGATTTTACAGCGTATTCGGATATTGTCAAATTGGATGAAGATCGGATAGGAGTTTTATATGAACGAAATGATTATGCTGAAATCGTTTTTGTCAGTATAAAATGGGAGTAAAATAGCATTTTTTGGCTAAGGCCAGCCAACGCTGTCAAGGTTCCAAACCTTGCCAGCGTTAGCGATTTAGCTCAAGAAATTTCATGGAAAGCTTTCCTTAGCCAAACGATTGAAAACTCAAAAAATGTATACGAAGATGTAAACGATCAAGTTCTTGATTAATCTTCTACTTGAAGGGAATTGAAATCAATTACCTGGGTGCGGGCATAGAAACGCCAAGAAAGTAATGCCGCCGAGCAAATCAGGCTACACGTTAATCCAATCCAGATTCCTACTGCCCCTAAGTCGCCATATATACCTAAGTAATAACTCAAAGGTATTCCCACACCCCAATAAGAAATAACGGTGATAGCTGTAGGGATTTTGACATCTTGTAATCCTCGGAGTAAGCCTAAAGAAACCGCTTGAATACCATCAAAAAGTTGAAATATGGCCCCCCAAGTAACCAAACTTACCGCAATGGTAATAACCTCTGCTTCTTGTGTATATCCGCGTACCAACCATGGTTTACAGGTAAACATAATGATGGCGCAAATTCCCATGAATGCAATGGAAAGAAGTAAGGCGGCATTTCCCGAAACAAATATCCCTGCACGGTTTTTTTCTCCAATATCTGTACCTACGTTAATTCCGCCTGCAGCAGCAATGCCAGTGGCCATCATATAAGTCAGAGAAGCCATGTTAATGGCCACAATATGAGCTGCTTGTGCTGTGGAAGAAATCCAACCCATCATCACCACGGCCATACCAAAGGTGGCAATTTCAAAAAATCCTTGAAAACCGGCTGGGATACCTACTTTTAATATGGTCTTTTCCAACACCCAAGTATGATGTTCCGACCCCATATGGGCAAAATACTTGGTAAAAGAGGCTGATTTGAAAATATACAACCCCAGACTAACAGCCATAAATATGCGGCAAAGTAAAGTTGAAATACCAGCTCCAAATAAGCCCATGGCTGGGATAGGTCCTAAACCATTGATGCAAATATGATTACCTATTACATTTAAGATTAATGCGATAATGGTGATATTCATGGCAATACTAGTTCTTTTCAGTCCATCCGAAAAACTCTTAAATGCCGCAAATAAAAAGGTTGGAATGACCGAAATGGCAATCAACACCAAATAGGGAAGGGTTAGCTCTTTGTTAATGGCACTTTGTTGGAATAGGTCATAATTCCAGCCAATCATAGCAATTAAAAAAATGGTTATTATGGAAAGTATTAAGGCCACTCGAATTCCAGCACGCATCAAATTCCCACATTCAGCGTCATTATTTTCGGCCACTGATTTAGAAATCATGGGTGAAATGATTTGCAAACAGATTAATCCAATAACCGCAATCGTGAAAAATATAGAACCAGCCATACCCGAAGCGCCCAAGCTTTCTGCGGCTTGCGACTTCATTTGACCTACTTGGATGGTATCAGCTAGACCCATGAGCATCACGCCTAATTGTCCAATAACAATTGGGAATGCTAATTTGATGGTGCTGATGATTTTATTTCCAAGGCGGACTTCCTGCATAATTTAGATTCGAACGATTTCTGCTCCTAAAGCATTTAATCGAGTATCAATGTTTTGATATCCTCGGTCAATTTGTTCTATGTTATCAATGATGGACGTGCCTGTAGCGGACATGGCTGCAATCAATAAAGACACACCGGCACGAATATCTGGAGATGACATGCGAATACCTTTTAGGTTTTGTTTTCTATCAAAACCTACTACAGTGGCACGATGAGGATCGCAAAGAATGATTTGTGCTCCCATCTCAATTAATCGATCGACGAAGAAAAGTCGACTTTCAAACATTTTTTGATGAATCAATACTGTTCCTTTAGCCTGAATGGCAGTTACTAAAATTATGGAAAGCAAATCTGGAGTAAACCCTGGCCAAGGATGATCGGAAATGGTTAACATAGATCCATCAATGAAGTTTTCTAATTCATAATGTTCTTGAGCTGGAACAAAAATATCATCTTCACGAAACTCTAATTTGATTCCTAGTTTACGGAAAACATCCGGTATAATTCCTAATTCAGGTATCTTACAATTTTTGATGGTAATTTCTGACTGCGTCATCGCTGCCATTCCAATGAATGAACCGATTTCAATCATATCAGGTAACATGGTATGCTCCGTGCCACCAAGGATTTCGACTCCTTCTATGGTGAGTAAATTGGAACCGATGCCCGAAATGTTAGCTCCCATGCGGTTCAACATTTTACATAATTGCTGAATGTAAGGTTCGCATGCGGCATGGTAAATGGTCGTAGTGCCTTTCGCTAAAACGGCAGCCATCAAAATATTTGCCGTTCCAGTTACTGAAGCCTCATCCAAAAGCATATAGGCTCCTGTTAAATGCGAAGCATCAACTTCATAAAATCCACCATCTTCGGCACTATAATTGAATTTAGCCCCTAATTTCATGAATCCCGTAAAGTGAGTATCCAATCTTCTACGACCTATTTTATCTCCTCCTGGTGAAGGAATACGTCCTTTTTTGAAACGAGCCAAAGTTGGACCTAATAACATCACAGATCCACGTAAGGCAGCTGCTTTAGCTTTATAGGTTTCAGATTCTAGGTATTCAATATTGACTTGAGATGCATCAAATTCAATGCTAGATTCACTTAAACGACGAATTTTCACACCCATGTCGCCCAATAAATCGATTAATTGATTGACATCACGGATGTTAGGAATATTATGAATGGTGACAGGTTCAGCGGTTAAAACGACGGCACAGAGAATTTGCAATGCTTCGTTTTTTGCACCTTGAGGAGTAATTTCTCCTGACAGTTTTCTTCCACCTGTTACTTTAAATGAGGCCATAAGGGTCAACTATTTTTTATGATTTCTTGGATTGAAATTCCGATTGTTTCTGAAGTTTTTTCTGTAATTATTACCGCCACGGTTATTGTTTGGACCGTTTGGATATTCGGGCGCATTGTAGGCATTGCGGGCATTATTGGCCACTTTGGCATGCCCTAAACCTTCTTGAGATAATTCATCAACGATGGAGCCCAACAGATTTTCAGACATTTCTTTGATGTTTTGCCAAATGACCTGATCATCTACCGTGTCTTTATTCCAGGTAACATAGAAACCTTTCATTAATCGAGCAATATAGGCAACTAAGATCTTTTTATCTTCCATTTTTTCTTCAGCTATAGCCCGAAGAATTAACAATTCTACATTACGACCATAATGTTTGAACTTCAAATGATGTTGGTTGTAATTTACTTTTTTAGGGGCTTTACCTACAGATTCGGGCGATGGAGGAGGGTAAGGTCCTTGTACATCCAATTGGAAGTTGGACATGATGTACAAGTCATCCCAAAGTTTTTTGGAATAGTCTTGGCTATTGTCCTTCATGCCTGGATGTATCTGCTTCATGAGTTCAATCATGAGGAAGGCATATTTGGTTCTTTTTTCACGATCCTGAATTGTCAGAATGTAATTGACCAATTTTTGTACACTAGACCCGTATTCTTTCATAATGTTGTGTCAATCTTAATTACTAAATACCAATCGCATCCAAAGATGCGGAAAGGAAATAAGGCAAAATACAAAGGCTGCCCAAATAGCCATCACTAAAACAGCTCCAGCCGCGAAATCTTTCGCTTTTTTTGCCAATGGATGATGTTCTGGGGCTACGATATCGGTGATGCTCTCCAAGGCCGAATTAATCAATTCTGCCATCCAAACGCCCGCAATGGCTAAACTAATCCAAAGCCACTCAATGGCCATAAAGCCTATATTCATCCCAACGATTATGACTAAGATAGTAGAAGCTAGGTGAATTTTAGCATTGTTTTCTTCCTTAATCAAGGTAATGATACCCGACCAAGCAATGGAAATACTGCGAAAAGTTTTGGCTAAATTGAACATATTAAAATTCTGCCGATTTAGGTGTTCTTGGGAAAGGAATGACGTCGCGAATATTGCTCATCCCTGTTACAAATAATACTAAGCGCTCAAAACCTAAGCCGAAGCCAGCATGTGGGGCAGAGCCAAACTGTCTAGTTTGCAAGTACCACCAAATGGAATCTTCTTCGATGCCCACGTCTTTTGTGCGTTGAAGAAGTTTTTCGTAATCATCTTCTCTTTGTGATCCTCCAATGATTTCACCAATACCCGGAAACAAAACGTCCATAGCACGAACCGTTTTACCGTCATCTTCTAATTTCATGTAGAAGGCTTTGATTTCTTTCGGGTAATGTGTTAAAATAACCGGCTTTTTGAAATGTTTTTCTACCAAATAACGCTCATGCTCACTTTGTAAGTCGATTCCCCACTCCACAGGATAATTGAATTTCCCTTGCTTATGAGGTTTAGATTGTAATAAAATGTCTATGGCTTCGGTATAAGTCAATCTCTCAAAGGTATTTTCAGATACAAATCTCAATTTCTCTGAAAGAGTCATTTCCGATTGTTCTTCCTTTTTCTTCATTTTTTCCTCTTCTAACAAGCGTTTTTCAAGGAAAGCAATATCATCAGCACAATTTTCTAAGGCATAACGAATCAAACTTTTGGTAAAGTCTTCTGCCAAATTCATGTTGTCAGTCAATTCAAAAAATGCCATTTCTGGCTCCACCATCCAGAACTCGGCTAAGTGACGTGTGGTATTGGAGTTTTCAGCACGAAAAGTCGGTCCAAACGTGTAAATTTTCGAAAGCGCCATCGCTCCTAATTCACCTTCTAGTTGACCAGAAACAGTCAAATTTGTTTCTTTTCCAAAAAAGTCCTCTTTGTAATCAATTTTACCTTCTTGCGTTAAAGGAGGGTTGATCGCAGGTAAGGTAGTTACGCGGAACATTTCTCCAGCGCCTTCTGCATCAGAACCCGTTATAATAGGCGTATGCAAATAAAAGAAACCGTGATCATTGAAATATTGATGTATAGCAAAGGCTAAAGCGTGACGAATACGTAGAATAGCAGAAAATGTGTTGGTTCTAGGACGAAGATGTGCAATCTCACGCAAGAACTCTAAGGAATGTTTTTTAGGCTGTAAAGGGTATTTTTCTGGATCGGCTGTTCCGTAAATTTGGATAGAAATCACCTGAACCTCCACCGATTGCCCTTGTCCTTGAGAAGGAATCAAGATGCCTGTCACCGCAATACATGAACCTGTGGTTACTAATTTTAAGGTTTCTTCGGAAACAACACCGTCTGAAACTACGGTCTGAATATTATGAATGGTAGACCCATCGTTCATCGCGATGAAAGCTACAGAAGAAGATACACGTTTGGTACGTACCCAACCTTTTACCGTGACCGTTTGCTGGCTCGGGGATTGGAGAAGTAATTCTTTAATTTGCATATAAATAAATGGTCAAATGGCCCCCAATTGGGGCAAACTAGTCTCAAAATTACGTACAAAAAACGGAATAATTTTATTTATTTGTGAATTACAGGTATTTTTAAAAACAGGCCGTCAAATCAACGTATATTTGTTTAATAGATTAAAGATATGCAGGGATTATCACTCAAAATTTCTCAGCAACAGCGGCTTTCTCCACAACAAATTCAGTTTGTTAAATTGCTTCAAATTCCTTCTGCAGAATTAGCTGCTAGGATTGAGGAGGAATTGGAGGAAAATCCCGCTTTGGAAGAGGGTTTGGAAATGCAGGATTCAGATGAATTCGATGAAAAAGAAAGAGAGACTATTGAGGATTTAGAGCGGGAGGAATTGGAGATAGGGGATTATTTACAAGATGATTATGCGGGTTATAAAATGGCTGGAGATTCGTATGAATCCAACGAGGAGTCCAAGGAAAGACCCATGGCCACCGTGTCTAGTGCAGAGGATTATTTGTTGATGCAAATAGGTTTCGTCGTAAAAGATGAGCGAGAAGAAATTATAGCCCATCAATTAATTGGATCACTTGAGGAAGATGGCTATTTGAGACGAAATATTGAAAGTATCGTGAATGATTTAGCCTTTACTCAAGGATTTACCACTGATTTTGAGGAGGTAGAAGGCGTTTTGAAAAAAATTCAGGCTTTAGATCCAGCGGGGATTGGGGCTAGAGATCTACAAGAATGTTTGTCCATTCAATTGCATCGTCGGGAATCTGACCATCCAACCTGTTTGTTAGCTATTCGTTTGATTGATGAGTTTTTTGATGAATTTTCTAAAAAGCATTTTGTTCAGTTGCAGCAAAAATTAGGGATTGATGAAGGGGAGTTAAAAAAGGCTATTCATCTTATCAAACGCTTAAACCCTAAACCAGGCGGAGCGGAAGGAGGGAATTTGGCTCCTTATTTACAACCGGATTTTGTGGTGACCAATCAACATGGGAAATTAGATATTAAGTTGAATGGGAAAAATGCCCCTGAATTGCGCGTGAGTAAGTCATTTCAAGAAATGTTGCAAACCTATGATCAAGGGAATAAACAGCAAAAAGAGATTAAAGAGGCTGTTACCTTTATCAAGCATAAATTAGATGCCGCCTCGTGGTTTATTCAGGCAATTCAACAAAGGCAAGGGACATTGCTGAAAACGATGCATAGTATTGTGGCTCAGCAATACGACTTCTTTCTCACTGGCGATGATTCTAGCTTGAAACCGATGAAAATGAAGGAAATAGCTGCACTGATTGAGATGGATGTCTCTACGGTGTCTAGGGTTGTTTCTGCAAAATCGGTACAAACCGATTTTGGCATTTATCCTTTAAAATATTTTTTCTCTGAAGGAATTACGCACGAATCAGGGGAGGATGTATCAACCAGAGAAGTTAAAAATATTCTCAAAGAGATTATTGAGCAGGAGCCGGCTCATGACCCCTATCCCGATGAAACCTTAGAACTGCTTTTAGGGGAAAAGGGCTTCGTGGTGAAGCGTCGTACTGTGGCTAAATACCGAGAACAACTAGGTATTCCTGTAGCGAGGCTTAGGAGGAATTTATAAATTATAAATTATAAGTTTTCGTTTGCGAAACCAGTAATCCTATTTGTCTTTAAGGGTTTTTAATATTCTTGTTATAAGGTATTAGATTGATTTTGCTTCAGCAAATACAGTTGGTTCAATATATAAATGGATAGAATTTAGCAATTCAAGCCAATAAATTGTTTCATTTATTTCCTTTTGTGCAATATTTAGTTTATGAATAAAATCTGCTTTTGATTCAGCATGCTGAGCCTCCCTAACCATAGCACCAACACTTGTTCCAGACTTTAATAATTGATTAGTCAAAATGTATTCACGTTTTGAATCTTGAAATTCTTTGCAAATAGAAATAATGGATTTAGCAAATTCAAATGTTTTAAATTTAAGGATATTGTTTTTCATGTATAATGGTTAGATTTAAAGAATTAAGGTTCAAATTAAGTGTCTAAATTAAATGCTCAAAAGAATGAACTGAGATTATCAAATGTCTTATATTTTTCTTCAAGGGCAATCAGTTAAAAATATTAAAGAATGTGAATGTTTAATAGATTTATTGCTTGATAGTTAAAATACCTCACATTTATAATTCATAATTTATCATTTATAATTTAATCCCATGTCTTCATACCACTTTCTCAGCCTTAGTCAATTGAATGGAGTTTGGACTGTTCAATTGAAACGTCCAGAAGTATATAATGCTTTAAATGCGGGTTTGATTCATGAAATTAGAGATGTAGCAGAAAAGGCCAAGGCTTCCGAATCTGCGCGAGTATTGGTCATTACTGGAGAGGGAAAAGCTTTTTGTTCAGGGGCTGATTTGAAATCAGGAACCAGTGATTCTGATTTAGGTGCGGTTTTGCGAGCAACTTATAATCCGATGATTTTGGCCTTACGAGGATTAGATAAACCGGTAATTGGGGCAATCAACGGTCCAGCTGCAGGAGCGGGATGTTCCTTGGCATTGGCTTGCGACTATTTGATAGTCAAGGAAGGGGCCTATTTTGCTGAACTTTTTGTTCAGATTGGTTTGACCTTAGATGCAGGAAGCACTGCTTTTTTAATGCAATCCTTAGGGTATCATAAGGCATTTGAATTAGCAGCTACGGCTAAAAAAATTAGCGCAGAAGAAGCAAAAGGCTTAGGTTTGGTGGCTGAGGTAGTTTCGGATGAAAATTGGGAACAGCGAGTGAAAACCTTGGGAGAAGAATTTGCTCAACGCCCAACCCTAGCTTTAGCCTTAATAAAAAGAGAATTGCAAAAGGCTCACCATCAGGACTTAGCAACGGTATTAGAAATGGAAGCGGATGCTCAGCGACAAGCAGGATATTCCAAAGATTTCCAAGAAGGCGTAGCGTCATTTCTAGAAAAACGTGCTCCTAATTTTATAGGGAAGTAAAAAATGGAATAAAATTGATTTTTTTTCTGCTAGGTCTTTTCATATTCCCAAAGAAATTCTACCTTTGCAGTCCCGAATGGGAATTGGTTGCGTAGCTCAATTGGATAGAGCATCTCACTACGGATGAGAAGGTTTGGGGTTCGAATCCCTACGCGACCACTTAAAAACACAAAAGCCTTTTCATGTTCATGGATGGGCTTTTCTTTTTCTAATTAAAAAGTCTTACAATCAGGCCATTGGGTATCATTTTTGAATCAAGCGTTAAATGAATTTAAGCAAGGATACGATGAATAGCTAATCTATTGTAAAGGTTTACACTAGTTGTTGATCATATAATTGCTTGAAAAGACCATTTTGACTCTTTAACTCTTCGAAATTCCCCTTTTCAACAATTTTACCTTCATCTATGACATAAATATAATCGGCCAGTTTTAAGTTATAAAGTCGGTGTGTAATGAGAATGGTTGCTCGATTGCTAGCTATTTGTTTGAAATTTTGAAATATTTTAGCTTCTGAAATTGCATCCAATGCACTAGTGGGCTCATCCAATACAATGAGATGAGCTGGTCGATAAAATGCCCTAGCTATGGCTAATTTTTGCCATTGTCCTCCACTAATCTGTTCTCCTCCCTCAAAAATCTTTCCCAGCCTAGTTTCATAAGAATGGGGAAGTTGTTGGATGAATTCTTCCGCATCAGCCAATCGGGCTGCTTGTTGTATTGCATCCATATCCATGGGATGATCTAAATCGCCCATGGCTATAATTTCTTTGATCTTTAAAAAGTATTTTTCGAAATCTTGAAAGACAAACAGACTATTTTGTTTATAAATTTCAGCATCTAATTCCTGTAAATGATGACCATTCCAGTTAATTTCCCCCTGACTTGGGCTATATAGGCCGGCTAATAATTTGATTAAGGTTGTTTTTCCAGCTCCATTCATCCCAACAATGGCAATCGTTTGGCCAATTTGACAAGATAAACTAATCTGTTCCAATGTTTTGTGCGTCGATCCAGGATATTGAAAATCCACTTTTTTGATTTCTAGCCCCTTTCCCATGTTGTCCATAGGAACAGTCCCATGAATAGGCTTTTCACGATCTAAAGCCAGAAATAGGTTGAAATCTTGTATGAAACGACGTTGTTGGAACAACTGAAGCAATGAATTCAATAGGTTTTTTAAGGTGCTTTGAATTCGTTGAATACCTTGGATGTATACAATAAATAAACTTATTCCGATGGATTGCGCAAAAGCCATTTGGGCCAGTCCATACAGGATATAAAATAAAATGGACACTTCTAGTATTTCAGTCAAAAAACCTAAGCTGATTAACTTCTTTTGAAGCTTATTTTTATGATGGAATATAAATGATTTAATTTCTTTTAATCGATGAAGAAAATACGTTCCAAAATTGAGCGTTCGTAATTCTTTGGCATAGGCACTTCCAGTCAATAGATGAATTAAATAATAGGATTCTCTTTCTTTACTAACTAATTGTTTATCAAGTCGGTGTAGAGCAAAACCCGAGTACCATTTTATGATGGTTAGCGGTACAGCCACTACTAATATGAGCCAAGCAAATGGCTTAATTAAGGTGAAAAAATAAATGATTAAAATGGCAAATGTTAGAAACTGAGTTAGAAAAGACTTGAAATTTTGGTAAATCAGCGGAAGATTTTGTTGTGATTGCTGCTGGGCTATGTGCAAAGAGTCTTGATATTGAGCTTCCTCATAATAGGTATATGGAATAGCGATGGCCTTATTTAGAATTTTATATACAATTTCATTCGTGATTTTTTGCTCTTGAATAAATGCCATATAGTTGTCTATATGCGTAAGTAAGGATTGGATAATTTGTAATGAAATGAGTAATGCAATCCAGCTAAAAATGGTAGAAAAATTCGTCGACGCAATATGTCCGAATTGGTCAAACAGATTTTTGGTGACATACAAAGTGCCAGTGGGGATTAAGGCTATTAAACATCCAATAAGAAGTTGAAATAGGGTATTCTTCTTGTTTAGACTGAATATTAGTTTGTAAACCAATAGAAAATCCTGGAGTATTTTGAATTTCAATTGTAGAGGTATTTTATGCATACAAAGCTATCTGATATGCTTGATTAATTCATAATAAGGACAAAGATTCATTCATCTTTTGAGGAAATTACTACCTTTGTATTTACTAATTTAATCTGTTCCATGTTTAAATACCTTGCCTTTGGCATGCAAATCCATTCTGGATTTGAAATATCTGGTTTATACCCTTCTACTTCATTAGAATCTGGAAATACAGTTCATGTAGAATTAGGAAAGGTCCCAGAATCTTTAATCAATGAAGTATTGGAAGTAAAACCTTTTTCTACTTACAATGAAAATGAGTTTATCTTTAATATACCTGAAACGGCTAAGTATTACATAACGAATGGGACTAAAGTAGTAATCGAACCATTGACAGACAATTTCGAGGAGGTACTATTTTATTTTTATACGGGTGTATTGGCAACGGTACTTTTTCAAAAAAATATTCTACCACTACATGTATCAGGAATTAAACTAAAGAACAATACGGTGATGCTTTTTGCTGGTCATCAAAGGGCTGGGAAATCTTCAACGTCCATTATGTTGCAAAATATGGGTTATTTGCCATTTACGGATGATACAGCGGTTTTGGATGTTGAAAATGGTATTTGTTATGCCCATGCATCCTATCCAATTATTCGAGCTATGGAAAAGACCCTCGAAAGGCAACAGGTCTATTCAGAGGATAAAATTAAACCTGTAATTGGAGAAGGCTTTAAATATGGTATTAATTTTCACGAAAAATTTACAGAGCAAAAATTGCCTGTTAGTGGAATCGTCTTTATTAGTGAAGAAGGAGATGAGGTAACCGTTTCTACTATGAAAGCAGCTGAAGCGATTAAATTATTGAAATTTAATATTTATCGAAAGCAATGGGTAAGTGGAATGAAAAAAGAGATGTTGCAGTTTAAAACGATATCAAGTATAGCACAAAGTCAAGTTCATTTTTTTAGTGCCAAGCGTCCTTGGGAGGCTGATAGTTTTGAAACGTTTGCTCAAGCGATTGAGGAACAAATCATTAGCCAAATTGGAAATTAAAAAAAATATTATTTGGTTAGCATCTTACCCAAAATCAGGGAATACTTGGTTTAGAAGTTTCATTACGGCTTTAAAAAATAGGGGAGAGGTTAATATAAATGACCTGAAGACCGAAGGGATTTTTTCCAGTAAAATATCGCTGGAAGATAATTTAGATGTAGATGCTGATGATGTAAGAAGTACGCAAATTGACATATTTAAGCGACTAGCTTTAACGTACCAATCGAGTATTTCGGAAGAAAAAAATTTCTTTAAAATTCATGATTTGTATTCTCTTTCTGAATTTGATAATAAGCCTATCGTGCCAATTGAAAGTACTTTTGCGGCTATTTATTTTGTGAGAAATCCTTTGGATGTTTCGATTTCCATGGCAAATCATAATGGACAATCGATTGATCAAGTGATTGAAAAGGTGATGGGAAATCCCCTAGCTTCTATTTCTAAGAACAGTAAATTTTTGCAACATCAATTTCCCCAATGGATTGGTACATGGAACAACCATGTGGTCAGCTGGAAACAAGTGGATTCTTTTCCTGTCTATTTTGTGCGCTATGAAGATATGAAACAATCTCCGAAAGAGACTTTTACAGACATCTTACATAACATTGGGTATGAAGCGAGTGAATTGGAAATCAATAGGGCCTTGGAAGCTGCAAAATTTGAAAATTTAAAGCAACAAGAACAGGAATTCGGTTTTAGAGAGAGACCTGGTTCATCAAAAAGTTTTTTTAATAAAGGAGAAATGGGACAGTGGAAAGAACAATTAACTAAAAGTCAAATAGATAAAATTAAACAAATAAATGAGCCCATGATGCGCGAATTCGGCTATTGGGAAGACTAAATATGGAAAATTCAACGTATATTTTTAATGAAGAAAAGGTTTTATTAACCCAATTAGGAGATGAAGGTGTTGCATTTGATATTGAATCAAATGAGTATTATACGCTGAATGAGACTCTTTTCAAGATAGCTAATGGTATCAAAAATCAACAATCTATTCCAGAAATTGTTGATTTTTTGTTAAATGAGTATGCTATTTCTGATGCATTTTGCCAAGAGGAGATAGCCAAAGGAATTCAGCAATTAATTGACAAAAAAATCATCTTTGTGCAGGCACATGCTTAGGCTATTCAGCCTCTTTTTGTCGTTAAGTACCCAAGGAAAAATAATCTTGCTAAAGACCATTTTTCTTTCTCAGTACTCTTTTGTCTTGTTCAAAATTAAACCTACTTGGATTCGTTTTGGTCAACTAAATCAACAAGATAAAGAGGACCTACCCATTGATTGGGAACTAGTCAAAGATGTGAAATTCAGTATTTATGCGGTAAGTAAATGGATGCCTATACAGTTAGTTTGTCGGCATCAAGCCCACGTCGCTAAGATTTTATTAAATCAATATAAGATTCCGTTTAAATTGTATATTGGCTTTCGTCAGGGGGACGACAAGAGCATTCAAGGTCATGCATGGACGGAGGTTCAGGGCCTCCAAATCACCGGATTTTGTGATCCTAAAGAGTATGTGATTCATGCAGTTTATTCTTAATATGTAGAAAAATGACTTGAATTGCCTAATGGTGTTTTTGAGGAAATTACTCTTCTTTTAAGATGCAATAGTGTCAGATTCAATTAGGAATTTCAACGGATTTAACTCCAAAGATTCATCGATATTCCACGAGTTAAGGCTTGGGCTTTCCCAAGTTTTCTTCTGAGCAATAGCCTCTTCGCTTATTTGTTCTTTCATATGTCAATTATTTGGTACTAAATATCTAGTCAGAATCGAATGACTAATATCAGGCTGTGGGGTTAAATTTTTGTTCTCTTTCCTGCTATATGAGTAATGAAACTAAGAGCCTAATGTTTGATCTGTATTAATCAAGAATTTTAGCGGATTCAATGTTAGAAATTCTTCTGTATTCCAAGCTTCTAGTTTAGGGCTTTCCCATTTTTTACGATTTGATTGTTGCGAGTTGTTTTCCAATAATTCAGCATCTTTCATTTTCACTAATTTTAACGTTAAACGGTTTTTGAAGAAATTGATTAAAAATTTTAAATATTCTATAAAATGGAATAGTACAATCTAATGGCTTAATTAATTAGCCTAAACACTAAAGTGACTTGGACTTATGTATATTTTAAAGGGCTCACTTTCTTCATTAGATTTCGATATAGCCAATAATTTTCACCATAAGAAACGAATATTTCTTCGTTAGCTGGGATGTCTATTTTAGCTATAATGGTCATGGTTTCTGCCACAAAATCTAATTTTTGAACGGTATTGGGGATATTGGCATGATTGTACAAAGATCCATAGCCCAAAGCCACGTAAATTCTATATCCATGCTTTTTACATATTTCACATTGACATTTGTTATTGGCCCATATATAATCTAAAGTAGTTGGCTCCGTTACATAGTAGGACCGCCATTTGATAGGCAGAAGTCTAGCTTCCTCAATCAATTCTCCTTTTCTAATGGCTTCCTTTGAAAATATACCCATCCCATGAACCTGAGAACTACCAGTCCTAATTTTAGCTGATGGACCTAATAAATCAAATTTGGGATTAGAATTTTCGCAAGAATTTAACACGTTTAGAAATAAAGTTAAAATGAGTAGATAAATATACCATATATATGAAATATAGTACACAGAAAAACCTCCATGATCAATATTTTTGCATATTCATCTTATCCATGGAAGTTAAGTATCTTATTGTTTATTAGTTATTAGACAAAATGTATAATATGTAGCTGAAGAAGTTAGAAAATGGATTTCCTAAACTTGTTATAAATTGTAAGATAATAAATAAAAGGAATTAGCTTAAGAAACTACCATCAACTCCAGTTTTAACCCCAAGATTTAATTCTAAATTAACATCCCACTTACTTAATTCTGGCTGTTTCCAAGTCTTTTTTTCTGAAGAAACCTTGTTTTGATCGACATTAAGTTCTTGATTTTTCTTGTTTTGGATTTTCATAATATCTTTATTTTGAATCTGTACTTAAAATTGTTAGAATATGTATCTGCAAAATTGAATTGAGAATATTTGCATTTTCCCAATGAGTTAAACTAACTCAAGATGCTGTAAATATCCCATCAAATTTAGTTCCTTGATGGAAGTTTATATTTTCTTCTATGTTCAACAAGTAGATTTCAGGGCTTTTCCACGTTTTTTTAATACTTGTTCCCAGCAAAGTCTAGAGATTTCTACTTGATTTTTCGAATGATATTGTTGCTTCATTTATTTGATTTTATGTTACTTATTCTTACAAAAAGAAACAACCGTTAATATTCCATTAAACATTTTAACAGGAGGGTCTCAAATTGATAGAACAACAAAATGTTTGTTTTAGCAATGTATACATCTACAACTTTAATCTACTTAATGCATTCAAAAAAAATGCAAAAGCGATTCTATTTAGTGGGAATCAAGAATTAAATATAATCTAAACTTCACCTAGGTATTTATGACCTTGATTCAATACCATATTTGATGACTAACAGAATAATTCAAGATTCTTCTTTATTTTGAATCAAAAATCTACACATTTCTTAATCGGGTATTTATTATAAAATAACCATTAAGAAAACAATCCCCCATCATTAATAGCGCCAGATGATTTTAAATTTAATTGACTGCTTACCTCCCAAGATAGGATATTGGGGCTTTCCCACGTTTTTTTTGTGGAATTTTCAATTTGAGGTTCATCTGAGCCCAATGGCGTGTTGTTTTTATTCAGTTCCATATTATTTGTTTTATAACACCTGTTTATTTGAAAGATATATGTAGAATTGATAATAAAATCCCAAAATGTTTATTGGACATTTGCATTAGGTTAGATTTAGAACAACAGAATGACTCCGAATTTCTAAAATCTCTATTTCTTATACAACCTTTTATCGTATTTTTGAATAAATAGGGCACAACTTATACCTCTAGTGAGAAAAATACTATCATTATAAGCCTCTTTTTTTCTAGGGTTCTCTAATATTCTCTCCAGACATGTTTCCATCTTTTGACAATCTAAATAGTATTGAATGGCCTTATTGGAGCGAAATGACTTTAACAGTTCTTGGAATTCACTTGCCTCAGATTGTATTCTAATCGCTAAATCGGTGGCTTGTCGCCCTTTTTTCTTTTGATGGATTAAATTGCCCAAAAGTCTACCTTTCATGGCTGTTTTTAAAAGCCATTTATTGGTATTATGCCTTTGGTAATATTGGTTGGGTACAGAAATACAATATTCCACCAATCGTTTATCAGTACTAGGATCATAGGTGCTGATATGATAATGATAAGCTAAATCTTGCCATAAGGCTCCTATTTTACTAAACAAGGGATTGATGAAATTGATATGCCCTTTCTTATTATGAATTGAATTAGAAAAGGTGGGGTCATGGCCCGTTTCTTTCATCTTTTGTATTAAGTCTAAATCTTGAGCAAATTGATTACTGATGAAGGAATAGGAGTCCCAACTAGGTAAACGATTGCTGTTCAACTTATTTTTAATTTCAGCTATGAGGTACTGTAAATAAGATGTTGGACTAAATTTTTCTTTGCCTTTATATCCTAAGATTCGCTTGATCAATCTTTTAATTTGTAAGCCTTCTGGATATCCCGTCCAAGAAAGCGTGGTATTTCCCGATTGTCCAATTAACATAGTATCAATATCTTTAGATTGTGCATCTAAATAAATTTGATGGATCCAAAACATATTACCAGCTGCGTGTAGAGGGGCATGGTGTAATTCTAGGGAGTCATATATGTTTTTGATAATGGACTGATTTTCACTTTGAACTATAATATGGTCCACATTACCTAAAAATTGAGCGGTAGGAATACTTAGATAAGATTCATCGGTCGCGGTATGTTCTGGAAAATAGTCGGAGGTTTTTTCTTTGGGGATAGATGTGAAAGCTGTTAATCTTTTTTTATCCTTTTTGAAAATTTCAGCGGCTACTGTGGTAATAGTACTGGAATCAAAACCTGAGCTAAGTTGTGAACCTAAATTTTTGGCATGTCGAATTCGATTTTTTACAGATTGTTCCAATACATCCGAAAACTGTTTGACATAGTCCATTTCTGATTCTAGGTGTAATTCGGGGGTATTCTCAGCAATCCAATAACGATGGAGGGTAAATTCCCCATTTTTTACCAAGCCATAATGTGCCGGTGGAAGATATTGGATGTTTACAAAAGCAGTGTTATTTGATTGTGTATTCCAAGCTGTCATGATACCAGCCAAATACACTTCATCGATTTTTATGGAATGGGAGTCTATTTCAATCAACCCTTTGATATAGGTTGAAAAAGCCATGTATTCATCCGTCAATCGGTAATACAATGCTGAAATACCCAGCTGATCTCGGGCAATTAATAGTTCTTGCTTTGCCTGATTCCAAATCGCCAATGTCCAATCCCCTTCAATTTTTTTAACAAATTCATTCCCGTACTCATGATACATTTTCAGTAGTAAGGCATTGTCAGAAAGATGGTCATTTACTTGAAGGCTCAAAAGATTAAGAAGTTCTTCTCTGTTGTCTATTCTACTGTTGGATACAACCCAACAATCATTTTCTGAATAGATTAAATGGTGAGAATCATCTTCTTTATTGATTTGCTTGTTGAGTGTTAGATTTTCCAAAAATAGGTTAACTTCCCTGTGTTCAAGCTCTTGAAGAGGCTTAAATTTTCGAGTGGACATTTTCAACCGATCAATGGATTCGTTTAAAATTTGGGATTGAAAGGTGTGAATTCCTGAAAATAAATTCATTATTGTATCAGATAACTTTAGGTGATTTATTGGAAATACAATTTTCAAAAAATTGAATCTGGCATTGGTTTTCCTTGGAAATAATTGAAAATTGGTGCTAGGTCATGTTAATATCTGATTTTATGTTGCATAAGATTGAATCCCTCCATCCACAGCGCCTCCATATTTCAAACCTATGTTGACAGATACCCATTCACTTATTTCAGGCGAAACCCAAGTTCTTTTTTCTTTAGTTTCATTTGATTTTTCTTCTGGAAATTGTTGTTCGTCCTTGTTCATAAATTAAATATAAGAGATGAAATTATTTATTGGAAATGCAATTTTCAAATGTTTGTTGCTTGATGTGATTTTTATTGAAAATAGTCAAATTCTGAACTGTTCTAAATTCAGCTATCAAAAATAAGTAGCAAATCCCCCATCTGCTCCTACACCTCCAGCGAGTTCTATATTGACAGATTCCCAAACTTCTATTTTGGGACTTAGCCAATTTCTTTTTTCATTGGAGTGAATGGTAGCATCTACGTCATGATATGGAGATTCTTGATCTGTAGTTTTTGTCATAATAGAGGAACGATGTATTATTTGGATTATTAATTCATGCTGATTTCATACAAGTCAAAATGCTTTACCGAGCTAATTTTTGAAGATAAGCTTTGGTTTTGCTCTAAATAAACCGTTAGATTTATTTTACACATAAGTTTTTGATGCCCCATCTGGTCCAATACCCCCCGCGAATTCTAAATTGACAGATTCCCAATCTTCTATTTTAGGACTCACCCAAATTCTTTTTTCATCAGTTTCATTTGATTTTACTGCTGGAAATTCTTGTTTGTTCATATTCGTATCTTTGAATGTAAAAGGTGGGGTGATTTATTGGAAATACAATTTTCAAAAAATTGAATCTGGCATTGGTTTTCCTTGGAAATAATTGAAAATTGGTGCTAGGTCATGTTAATATCTGATTTTATGTTGCATATGAATGAATCCCTCCATCAACATCTCCTCCATATTTCAAACCTAGGTTGTGACCGATTCCCAATTCCTTAATTCCCGCAAAATCTCGTGTTTCTTTTCAATCGTTAAATTGGTATTTTCATTGTAGTTGGATTTAGAAGTTTTAAGGTTGTTTTTCAGAGTTATTTTGTTTAATTATATTTAGTTTCCAAGTATGATTTAGAAGAAATTTGCTCTTAGAAAATTTTATTTAGCTTAAATATTGGCCATTCCATAGGGGGAGATTTCAATAAGTGAACGGAGAAATGTATTAGATAAATTTGAATTATACATATTACACCCCTGTGTAACTTAATAAAAATCAACAAATTTTTATTCCTATTAAAGGAACTCCATCTATTAATCGTAAGATTTACCAGCACCATCTCCTCCTGGTCCAAATCCTAATTCTATTTGTTCAGTTAACCAAGGATTTATTTCAGGTGAAATCCAATTTTTTTTTCTGAACTTGGTTTTTCAATAGTAAGGTCTTGATTCTTGGCATTCATATTTTTACTTTTTCGGGGATAGTTATGTTATTAAGAATGGTAATTTTTAGTATTTTAATTCTATTTTTTGATTAAAATTCAATTTCATGTAATCCAACCATCTGCCATAGAAGGAGGAAAATTCAATATTCTTTCTAGAAGTTTTTTTGATTGCTGACCTTTAGCTTAATTCAAATTAGGTCGAAATTATACACCTAATTTTAAGTTATACATAGGCTTTTGATCCACCATCTAATCCTCCCCCATACAATAGTCCCATGTTGATATATTCCCAAACTTCTATTTTGGGACTTACCCAATTTCTTTTTTCAGAGCATTTCATGGTAGCATCTACGCCATTGGGAGGAGTTATCACCTGTTCATTTTTGATGTGTTTTTCATGATCGAGGAACGATGGTTTTAAATGGAATGTTACAATAATTTGTTAGTCAATTGCCTGTCTAAAATTGGTTTTTTTTGACAAATTAGAATTGAATCATTTATTCCCATATTCAATTTACTTTCCTTAGCTTATTTTGGGAAGCAGCAGTAATTTCATTTATATAACTGTAAGATAAATTTATAAATAAGTTTGTGTTCCTCCATCACCGCCCAAGCCACCAGCATTTTCTATGTTTTCATTTTCCCAATTAGTTATTTCCGGCGAAACCCAAGTTCTCTTTTCATTGGATTCGAATAAATTTTCTTTAGGGGATTTTGGCTTGTTATTTTTCATGTTATATTTGAAGGGTTAGTTAAATTAAAAGCATTTATGTTAATCGTACTAAATTTTGTTAAAAATTATACTAACTAAATGCTAAATTGATTACAAATGTTTCATCCTAATATCAATTACATAAAGTAGTGATGAATTTTTTCCTTATCTGCGCCTAACTCTCTATCAAGCGTTACTCATTTTATTAATTGAAAAACTTAATTTAAACAACATAGGTTTGGCCCAACCCATCTCCTCCAGCTCCTCCTGCCGCCTCTATATTTTCAGAATTCCAAATATTGATTTCAGGAGAAATCCAATTTCTTTTTTCATTGAAATTCGTGCTAGAATCTACACCAAGAGAAGGAGATTCTATCGGATTATTTTTTGAAGTCTTAGTCATGATATAGGATCGATTTTTTTAAATGGATTGTTCTAATTTACTAAATTATTAAGATGCTATACAATGTTTCCAAATTTTTTCAGTGCAGTCTTTTATTGAATCATTTGTGGTTTCAATGGTCAAATGAGCCTGCTTGGGTATTTCAAAGGGGGAATCTATCCCAGTGAAATTCTTAATTTGTTTTTCTTTCACTTGTTGATACAAACCTTTCGGATCCCTTTCCATGCAAATTTCAATCGGGGTGTCTACAAAGACTTCCACATATTGATCTTGTAAAATTTGACGAGAATTTGTCCTCATGTCTTCCATGGGAGTAATCATGGCCACAATCACCCAATACCCTTCCTCGAGAAATAATTTGGCAATTTCAGCAGCCCTACGGATGTTCTCAAAACGGTCAGCATCCGTAAAACCTAGATTCGCATTAATTCCCTTTCTCAACACATCTCCGTCTAAAATAAGGCATTTTAAGCCTTTGGACACCATCAACTGTTTTAATTCCATGGAAATGCTACTTTTCCCTGCACCAGATAATCCTAACAGCCAAATACATTTGTTCATAGGGTATTCAAAAATTCATTGGTCAAGTGAATTAAAGCAAATAAAATTATTCGTGTATCATTCAATATATGTTTTTTTATTTATTTTATTTTTCAATTGACCTTTCATTTGTTTTTTTGAATAAAATAGGTTGTAAGGCTAACGATAATAACGGTAAGGGATATACTTTATCGTTAAATAAACATTTGGTTTTATTTACCTAGTTTTATCTTTTTAACGTCTCAATTTTATGGTACAATACAACCCTAAAGACTGGATCATATTTATTTTCCGATTTCATAAATCAGATACCTTCCGACAGCTCCTTCCTTTGATGATTTTTATCGGAATCTATTGTGCCATTATTCGTTTTTTAGAAATTGAGTATTGGGATTTGGGTGAAGACAGTTTGGTAAGGAATATTTCCTTGATGCACGGGATGCTGGGTTTTGTCATTTCCTTATTGTTGGCCTATCGAACCAATACCGCTTATGACCGCTGGTGGGAGGGAAGAAAAATGTGGGGGGCTTTGGTCAATAACTCAAGAAACTTAGCGATGAAATTGTCTGTCATGTTAGAACATGAATCCGACAGGCAGTTTTTTAGAAAAGTAATTCCTGCTTATGCTTCAATTTTGTCAAGGCATTTGAGTAATGAAGAGTCTGCTTTGGTTTTATTCGAAGGGCTAGATTTACACATAGATCACCAAAAGCATAAACCTAACCAGGTCGCTAAAATGTTATTTACTAAAGTAAATGACTTATACCAAAGTAAAAGGCTTACTGGAGAGCAATTGATTGTGATTAATAGTGAATTACAGTCTTTTACCGACATTTGTGGTGCTTGCGAAAGAATCAAAAATACACCAATCCCGTATTCTTACAGTGCTTTTATCAAGAAATTTATTTTCTTTTATATCATGACTTTGCCATTTGGCTATGTATTTAGCTTAGGCTATTTAGCCATTCCTGTAGTGGTTTTTACCTTTTATGTGTTGGCTAGTTTAGAGCTGATTGCGGAAGAAATAGAAGACCCTTTTGGACTAGATGCGAATGATCTCCCCACAGCTAAAATTGCTGCTAATATTAAAAAACAGATAGAAGATTTAATGTGATAGTAAAAAAACTATCTACAAGCGGGGACTTATCAAACGTGAAATCAAAGGTTAAAAATACCTAATCATGTACTGCACATGCTAGAACAGCTTCATTATATGTTGGCGATTCAGGTTTTGAAGGAATTGTTTTTTGTGAAAAATAGTGTTTTGTGATTTTTTTAACAAAATCATTGTTTAAAATTAGTCCAATCAGGTATTGTCAATTAATTTTAAGCTTATATTGCATTGGTAATTTGAAATGGAGTTAATACTCCGTGTTCTTTATATGGTTGAAAATGATATTCCTGAATTTTGGAATCACATTTTATCAAAAGAATTACCAATTCTCCCGATGTTCTAGCATAAATTTTTTTGAATTAAATTTGATGAGTTTTCATCATGAAATGGCTTCTTATGTCGAGTAGCAGAAATCATGATGTGAATTTTTTAAAATAACACTAAAAATAGTCGAATCTATATATGGATGGCATGTTGATCTTCTTGGTCTTATTTAAACTAGTGGTTTCGCTAGTATTGGCTGTCTTTAATTTTAGAGTCAATCGAAATACGATTTATTTGTCCGGGGTTTTAGTGGTCATAGCGCTTTTTGGATTACTCCATTACAGTATTTTTGCTAGCGACTCACCCACCATGTTGATATTCATGGGGGTCTATAGTATACCCACCTATTATTTGGTAGGGCCCTTTTTATATTTCTATTTCCGAAGTACCTTATTGGATAGTTCAAAAATTCACTCAATTGATTATCTGCATTATTTGCCCTTTTTCATTGCTTTAATCAATGTTTTTCCAAGTTTTTTGAGGCCATGGAATGAAGCGTTGGAATTGGCAAATCAAATATTGGCGGACCCTAATTATCTAAAAACACTGAATTTAGGTTGGATTTATCCAAGCAATTTTAATATGATTGGTCGACCTTTATGTATGTTGATTTATATAGGTTTAATTATCAAAATGTATCGGGAGCATAGTAATGAACTTTACCGAAATGCACTTCCTGATAGTCACCGTATTTTGATGAAGAAGTGGTTGATGTTACTTCTAACAGTCGTAACTTTTGCAGCGCTAAGTTATTTGGCTGGTGCAGTTGTCTTCATGAATACGCCCAACATTCCCAAGCAAACGGTGATGCATTCTCCGCTTACTTTGATCGTATTGATATCCTTTTTGATGATTCCTTTGCTCATCGTTATTTTCCCTCAGGTACTGTACGGTATTCCAATTGTCAAAAAGAAACGAAAATCATTTGATCATTTTTTAAATGCGTCTGAAATTTATAAATATGTGAACAAGTCGGATGATCCGCTTAAAGAAGATGCCCTTCGTATTTTAGATTGCATTCATGAAGAGAAATGGTATTTAGATCCTGACTTTAATGTGGATATATTAGCTTCTAAATTAGACCTTCCCAAGCACCACATTTATTATTGCTTTAACTACATTATCAAGTCTAAGTTTACCTCATTAAGAAGCCAGCTTAGAATTGAGTATGCCAAAAATTTATTGAGCTCAGATGCGGAAATGGATATGGAATTGGTTGCCCAACAATCGGGCTATAGTTCGGTTCAAAGTTTTAATCGAGCCTTTGTTGAGGAGGAAGGGATTAATGTTTATGAGTACCTTATTAAACTTAAAAAGAAATAGTAAAAGACTCATTTAGAGCCAAATTTGTGATATAAAATTACCCAATTGTTGTATCTATTAATACTAATTTACATTTGATAAAATAAAAAAAATGCCCACTAGGGGCCTAAGAGATCCTCATTTATGACCACATGATGATTGCCAACCACAAAAAAATGTAAAGATAAACCACTAGTAAATTCATCGCTTGACTTTTTACCATCAGCATTTCTTAAGTAGGTTTTGCTCAAGAAACCATCAATTGTATCAACATGCTATTGCTTACATTATACGACCTTATGTCAGGGTATTAATTTTGCATGAAGATTGCCCAATCAGCTCAAGTGGATGCTTTTGCTAGTTTCATGGAGAATGAGCCTAATATACGTACTTCAGAGTTAGGCGCTCGATATCTATATTCATTTCCCCAAGACAGAGGCTTTCCCGTGAATCCCTACATTTTGCGGGATTTGGCTCTGTCGCTAGCAAGATAAGGCAAATTGTAAAATGCAAGATCTGTTGTGTTTAATTTCATAGGTTACAGTGCTGGTATTGGCATGGAAACTAAATTAAGGGACAGGATTCCATTGAATGTCGAAGCTGCTCGAATGACCTTGTTTAATACCTATGTGAAAGGCCCTAATTGGGATGGGATATCCTTGAATTTGGGTGTTAACTATTCCTTTGGAGGCATTTTCTAAATGGTGGATCAAAGAATGGAGATGTACAAGTAATTGATATTGAGTTAGTAAAGTCTAAAACCTGACAAAAATCATATTTTTTTTTTAGAGCTACAAAATTGAACTATTCTAGCATATATGAAATAAGTTCCTTCCATTTGAAATGGTCATTATTTGATTTAAATGCCATGTATATTCCTTATAAATGGAATGAATTCACACCTATAAATGCCTTTTTGGGTGATTTTGTTTATTTAATTGCGTAAAATATATCTTCTATTTTAGTGGAAGTTGATTTTATTGCTATAATAGTTTTATAATGAGAATAGTGGATATTTCATTTTAATTAAAATTTGGGGTCATTTTAAAATTGAACTTTTAAGGCATAAAGGCTTTTTTAATGCGTTAAGGGCCAAATATGTTTACACATAATATAATATTTTTTGGTTTTTTATAATCTAGTTTTGTATGAAATACTTTAGGAATTGTTTTTAAAGTATATTTTCTTATCGACTTGGTATTGATCTACTCCCCGATAGGACAGTTTGAAATCTATAAATATATAAAAATGAAAAATCTAGGAATGACTGCCTTGTTGAAGGCGGGTTTGTTGGCTTGTGCCCTAGTACCCAGTAATCATTTAACCACATCAGCTTGCTCTGATCCCAATGCGAATTTAGACGGGTCACCCAAAAACAGTTTTGGAATTCGCTATTCCTATTCTTGTATGGGACTTACTTGGCGCCATGCCTTTAATCAGTTAAACCAATTTGAGGCATTTGTCCAGCCAGTATCTACGGACCCAGTTAAGGAGTTTAATTTTTATGGAGGAAGGTATATTCATCGTTTTCCCCAGACAGAATTCCCATTTACCCCCTATGTTTTTTTAGGTGTTGGTATGTCGACCTATCAAAACAACATGCCCAACCCCACTTTGAAAGAAAATACCAAGTTGAATAAGTGTTTAGGATATGCGTTAGGTCAGGGTGTTGAAACCAAAATCACGGATCATTTGAGCTTATCGGGAGATGTGGCTATCACTCGATTGAATGATGAACCAGACCAAATGCTAGGAATCATTCGGATGGGTGTGGGGATGCATTATACACTTAAATAGTTCACCAAGGGGAATATTCGATTTCTATCATTCATATTTTGATAGATGCTTTTCGACCATTTTTTTAGTAATAATACTATTGTAATGGTTACATTAGAATATTCTTTTCTATTGTGTCTAATGAATTTACTCTTGTCATGAAAAATTATCTATATCCAGTACCTAAAAATGAGAAGGAAAGATTAAGGGCTCTTTATGAATATCAAATCTTAGATACTTTAACTGAGAAGGAATTCGATAAAATTACGGCATTGGTATCTTATATATGCGAAGTCCCCATTGCCTTTATTTCATTGGTTGATAAAGATCGCCTATGGTTTAAATCAGAAATCGGTTTAGCTAGTAAGCAAACGACCCGAGAAGTCTCTTTTTGCCAATATACTATCATGGGAGAGCAAATTTTTGAAGTGCCCAATGCATTAGAAGATAGTCGTTTTGTCGATAACCCCATGGTAACAGGAAATCCTCATATTCGATTTTACGCAGGAGCCCCATTAACTACACCAGATGGATTTCAAATTGGATCTTTGTGTGTCATTGACCAAGTGCCTAGAGAATTGACAATAGAACAGCGAGAGGCATTGAATACGCTAGCAGAGCATGTTATTCGTGCATTGGAACTCAGGATTAAGAATCAAGAATTAAGGGTACAAGTCAATCGATTGACGGAGGAAAAAATGGCCCGAGTTACCTTAGAATTGGGGCGTTATAAAGAGGCATTGGATGAGGTATTGGCCGTATTCATTATGGATGCACAAGGAATTGTTACTTATGCCAATGAAGCAATTTGTACTTTGAGTCAGTATTCGAGGGAGGAGTTAATTGGTCATCACAAGCGCATATTACATCCTGAGTTTGATTCTTCATCAGAATCTGATACATTTTGGGAAACCATTCAATCGGGTGAAGTATGGAAAGGGGAGATGCAGAATAGAGCTAAGGATGGCACTAATTATTGGTTGAATATCACTTTTGTTCCATTTAAAGGAAAGGATGGTAAAGTTACTCAGTATTTGGCCATTAGTAGTGATATAACGGAGCAAAAAATCAAATCCATTGACCTAGAGTTATTTTTTGAGTTATCTCAGGATTACTTGACGGTTGCCAATATGAATGGATTTTATGAAAAGGTAAGTCCTTCATTTTATCGAAATTTAGGTTATACTGAATCTGAAATGTTACATCATTCAGGAGCCTCATTCGTGATTGAAGAGGATTTGCCGCTGAGGGAGGTCCTTCGAGCAAAGATGTTGAAGGGTGAAGGAGTCAGAGATTTCGAATTGAGATATAAATGTAAGGATGGAAGTATTAAGGTGTTGAGTTGGAATTCTTCCCCCAATGAGCAGACAGGTAAATTATATGGAATTGCTCGAGATGTAACGGCAAGTAAAAAAATCATAGAAGAAAATAATCGATTATCGTGGGTTGCCAAAGGAACGGATAATATTGTGGTTATAGCCAACCCTCAAGGTCAGATAGAATGGGTGAATGATCCTTTTGGAAAGTTGACAGAATATACTTTAGATGAAGTAATCGGTAAAAAACCGGGTAGTTTTTTAAAGTATGAAAGCTCGGATGCTACTACTGTACAAGCAATGAATGAGGCTATTGTTAACCGTAAAGCTTTTAAAGGAGAGATCAGGAATCGTTCTAAATCAGGGCGAGAATATTGGTTAGAATTATCTATAAATCCCATATTCAATAATCAGCAAGAGCTGATAAATTTTATTGCTATTGAATCTGATATAACGGAGAAAAAAGAAAAGGATTTAGAAATTTCCAATCTATTAGCCACCCAAATAGCCATTTTTAATGGGGTTAGTTTGGCTATTATTTTTACTGATGTAAACGGATTTATAAAAAAGGTGAATCAAGCTACATTGGAATTGTTTGGCTATGAATTTGATGAAATTGTGGAGAAGCTTTTGAGTCAGATCCCTTGTTTTGATATGGATGAATTGATTCAGTATAACCTCGAACTGAGCGAAGAATATGGTGTCGAATTCGTCCCTAGTTTTGAAACATTTGTTATGAGGACCCGATCTACTGGAAAACCAGAGCGCAGGGAGTGGACCCTTATTTCTAAGTCTGGAAATCGTATTCCAATTTGGTTGGGTGTTACTTGTGTGAATAATGATCGTGGAGAAATCATTGGTTATTTAGGTGTTGCTGAAGATTATACCGAGCATAAGCAAGCTCAGAATGAGTTGATTCAGGCCAAAGATGATGCTGAAATGGCTGTGAGAGCAAAAGATAGCTTTTTGACGAATATGAGCCATGAGATTCGCACTCCTTTAAATGCTATTATTGGTTTCACTGAATTATTACAAAGTAATCATCTGGCGAGTCCTGAAAGTGAATATGTAGAGAATATTCAAACTGCAGGAGATCATTTACTTTTGCTCATTAATGACATCTTGGATTTATCGAAAATAGACTCAGGCAAAATAGAATTGGAAGTTCAGCCTTTCCGACTGAAAGAATCGCTCAAACACGTTCATGATTTGCTCAAAGTAAAGGCTACCAAAAAAGCCATTGATTTTCTTTTGTATTTAGATTCTGAATTGCCAGAAGTGATCATTGGGGATAGAGGGCGCTTAAATCAGGTGCTCATAAATTTGGCAGGTAATGCCATTAAATTTACGGAGGAGGGAGAAGTAAGCATTTCCGTCAAAAAGGTACATGAAACAGAAACCAAAATCAGTTTGCGTTTTTCTGTGAAGGATACGGGCATAGGTATTTCAGAGGAAAAAATTCAAACCATCTTTGATCGATTTATTCAAGCGGAAGCTAGTACGACCCGCAAATTTGGTGGATCAGGTTTAGGTTTGAATATCGCCAAGCAATTAGTGGAATTACAGGGGGGGAAGATTGAATTAAAAAGTCAGTTAGGAAGAGGTTCTGAGTTCTATTTTGTTTTGGAATTTACTAAGGCGAATCAATTGATAGAGAAACAGCAGAAAAAGGAAAGTACTGGATTAAGCTTGGATCATACCATAACCATCTTGATGTGTGAGGATAATGAAATGAATCAGCGATTGGCGAAAACGGTCATTGCCAACTTTGGTTTTCAATTGGACATCGCTAATAATGGGAAAGAGGGCATCGAACTCTTAAAGCAGAAAGAATATGATTTAGTGCTGATGGATTTACAAATGCCTGAAATGGATGGTTATCAAGCCACGGTGTACATTCGTAATGAAATGAAATCTAATATCCCAATCATAGCCATGACTGCTCATTCTTTGGTGGGGGAGCAGCAGAAATGCTTTGATATAGGTATGAATGGCTATGTTTCCAAGCCTTATAAGCAGCAAGATTTGCTCCAGAAAATTCGAGAATTTATTCGTGAATAGTATGCTCTATTCACGAATAAATGAGTTAAGGAAGTAGCTTAAAATAGCTGGCAACGAATTTGTTATCGACAATTTTGCCTTGTACTTGGGCTTTTCTCACTACTTTGCAAAAGCCTTTTTCAGAGTGACTTCCGCCATAATCATTGATATTGGGGCCTTCTACATAGTATTTCTTATTATCTAGTTTGATGGCCAATTGGCATACATCACCAGGCATTTCGAAATTGCAGGAACCACAACTAGCTTCTACGGTGTAAACAGTTTGTTTTTTGTCTAATTGGAGAAATTTAGGCTTGGTATTGGGTACAAAGGCAAGTCCAATACCGATAAAGAACCATGACATCAGGAAATAAATAATCTTTTTCATCTGCTTATTATTAAAGCCCTCCAAATCTAAATTGTAAGCCGAAAAACACCATAAGGAGGGCAACTAGGGTGATGAATCGGATGTGGAGTACCATCAAAGGCAGTTTGTTTACACTTAGCTTAGGAATGATGAAAATACGGGCATGAAGGGCCAGTACTAGGCTAAGTACCAGTAAGCTTAATTTGATAATAATATTTCTTTGTATTGGGTTATCCCAGCTAAATTGAATTCCATATTGAATTATGGACATCCAAACACCTGTGATAATCTGTACGACCAAACTAGGTATGCCGATGGGTTCATAATTTTTTTCAAAATGCTGAATAAGCTGGATATCCTTGTTCAATAAGGCCTTGGGTACAATTTGCAAGCTCAATAGTAAATGGCCTCCCACCCAAATACAGGCTCCAATCAAGTGCAACAAGAGTAAAGTATGGTATAGCATCTTTTTTATTTATAAGTCTTTCTTTTTAAAATAGCGCAAGGAGCAGATAAAAGGAATCATTATCCATAATATCAAGGTGCCAAATGAAATGGCAATTCCGCCCGAAGTGCCGAAGAAATCTTTGAAAATGGCTCCAGTGTATCCCATCAGAGCAGAAACGTCCATTTGCATGAGAATTAAAATGCGTGCTAAATCTATAGGGTTAAGCATGCTAATGAGTATCATAAATTTTTCAATGGGGTAGTCGGCCCATTGGAATAGCATGAATAAGACAATACCATCAAAAATAATGGCATAAAATAACCAGAGAATGATAGAAAGGCCAATTCCTTTGGCTTTGTCCTTGGTCAGAACGGCTGCCAATAGGGCAATGGCCGTAAAAATGAAGGTCAATAATAGGCCACAAATCACGAGCATCAATCCTAGAAAACTAGGTTCAAATATGAGGATGACTATTCCTGCTCCAACAAAAAATGCTAGTCCCAGGGCTGTGATTAATCCAATAAACAGGCTCCACCAAATGGCGTTTCTTTGTAAGGGTTGACTAAGTAATAGTTCAATAAATTCACTACTATTGTACATATATATCGTTGAGAATATCAAACAGACCAAGGGAACAATCATGAGTATGATGTTCAACATACTCAGTAGACCTTTCGAAGAGGTATCCTCTAAGCTAAATACACTCAATGAAGCAAGCAGTAAAATGAGGGTATAAAAAAGGACAATCCGATTTCGGATAATGTCGGCAATCACATGTTTATATATCTTATTCATGGGCTTTTAAGCAATGATTTTGGCAATCATTTTGGATAATTTCACTTCTTGTGTTTCTTGCTGTAAATCCTCTAAGGTTTTTTGAAATAAGACCTGACCATCTTGCATGTAAATGACTTCCGTGATCATTTCATCCAATTCACTCAGCACGTGGGATGAAATGATGGTGGATTTACCTTTAGCTTTCTCTTTCAGAATTTTCTGTTTTAGTATTTCGGAAGAAAGAGGGTCTAATCCCGCTGTGGGTTCATCTAAAATCAGGATATCTGGTTGGAATAAAAAAGCAAGGCAAGCCCCCACTTTTTGACGCATTCCTCCAGATAGAGTCCCCATCCTTTTAGGGTATATTTCTTTTAAGTGGTATTGTTCAATCAATTCTTCATCTAGGTCTTTTTGATCTTTCCGAATATCAATCATCATGGACATGACTTCCCCAACACTCATGTTTTCTGGATAGCGGGTCATTTGAGGCATAAAACCGATTTTTCCCCGGTAGGACCATTGACCAGCAATATCTTCTCCTTGAAAAAGGACTTTCCCCGTATCAGGAATTACCATTTGTAAAATGCTTTTGATTAAGGTCGTTTTTCCACTCCCGTTTGGACCAATCAAGGCAATGCAAGCTCCTGGTCGACAAGTGATATGTACATCATTGAGTACCTGCTGATTTCCAAAACGCTTAGAGATATGTTCAGTGATAATCATAATTGGACCGGTTTAATGAGTGGAAATTGATCTTTTAATTGTTCTGGAGTTAAACTAGGTATTAGTTTCTCGGTCTTGTCCATCAAGGCAGAAATGAAACTGCGGAACATGATGAGTGTGGTTGGGTTTTTTTCTAAAATGATGGAAAATAAACTAACGGGTCTAAAGGGTACATCTCCAATGTGATCTCGGTTTAAATCATAGCCATCGTATTTATCCCAATAATTACCATTAAAATTGTTCAGAACCAGCGTGCCATTGGTGCTCACATCAAAGGTGTTGTTCATGAAATTATTGTGATGGATGGCCATGTCTTGGCAACTGGCTTGAATTTTAAGTCCCCAGCCATTATTGGAAAAGGTGTTTCGTGTCATTTTAACCCGACTTACTCCCTCTAAATAGATGCCAGTCGTATTTTTTTCAAAATGATTTCCTTGAATGATACCATCTGAAATCTCTTTGAGTAAAATACCGTATGAAGCATCTCCCCAATTTTGGTGGAAGGTGTTGTAAAACATGTTGACATGATTGGAGAACATGACCGCTACCCCAGCACCATTGTTGGTAAAAACATTGGAAATATAGGTGTCATTATTGGAAAACATAAAGTGTAAGCCATAGCGGAGGTTACGGAAAGAACGGTTGTTTTTGATGATTGAATGAGTGACAAATTCAAAATATATTCCGTCGCGGTGACCCGTGATGAGGTTATTTTGGATTTGTAAATAGCTACTATTCCAGCAGTGGATGCCATTGCCACTTTGTTGCTCCTCTACACCATAGGCAATGATATGGTTATTTTTGATGGTGCAATGTTTGCCATATTGAACATATATCCCAAAGAAGGAGTTGGTAATTAAGTTATTGATAATTTGTACATGCTGAGAATCGTAGATTTTGATACCAGCCAAATCTTTTAAACTAGAAATGCCTGAATTGCGGATATGAAAACCCTGTATGGTAACATGTGAAGCTTTGATGGAAAGGACTTCATATTTTCCTTCTCCGTCCAAAATAGGCAAGCCTTGTCCAATGATGCTTAAGGCCTTATCGATGATGAGGTTATGCTCATGATAGACGCCTTTTTTAACCAAGATGCTATCACCAACTTGGGCGTGCTGAATGGCGTCAGCTACGTTTTTAAACCGTTCATTTTTTCCTACATGCCAAATGCTAGCTTGGGCAGAGGGAAGAAAAATGGAGATTAAAAGGAATAAGATGAGGTAAGTTTTAGGGGCAATCATTGGCGAATACTTTCCCAAGTTTTTTCTTCTCCAGCTAAAGCTTGGTTGTTTTTGATTAATTCATTTTTATCTACAAAGGCTGCAAAATTGCCTGTCATGGGACTTCCCAAGGAAGGACTGGAAATAAAATAGGCTTGAGAGGCAAGGACTAATTCATGTTTTCCAGAGAAGTTACTAACATAAATGTCTTTGACCTGTGTTTCCTTATTGATTTGTAGGTAATTCAACAAGCACTTAAGGTCATCGAAAGGGTAGGTCTTTCCTTGTTGCGTTAGTAAGGCAGATGCGAATCGAATATCACTAATGCCCATTTTACAAAAATGACAACTATCTCGACCTACTTGAATGGGTTTGACTTCTAGGCTACAACCATGTAAAAAGAATAAGAGGGGAAGGATGGATAAAACTGATCTGGGGTTTTTGGAATTACGCCATTCCAAAATGACCCCAGTCAGTAACATCAAACCAATACCAATAAATATCCAACCACCCACATCGGGTATGGAATAAGCTCCAAAATTCAATAGTTGTTTGAAACCAATGAGCGGAGGCTGATAGGCCATACCCGGTACTTGAATGGCGGCATTCGGATCTAAATCATGACCATAATCGTATTCCCATTTCCAGAAATCTACCATGGCAATCACACCAAACAAGACAAAGGCTGAAAACAGAAAATAGAGTACTTTTTTACGGTTTACCCATGCCCCGATGAAAAACAAAATGGAAAACCCCAAGATGATATAAGGCAATACTGTAAATTCTATAAAGTCCTCTTTGTGCATGGTCTTCATTCCTATGTAGTGGTTCAGACCATTGATGATATCAACGTTTCCTCGGATATCATTGGCATGAATTTGAAGGCTCAATCCTTCCGGATATTGGGGAGCATCTAATTCAATTTTCCAGATGGGTAAATAAACCACAAAGGGTAATAAAATAGAGGAGATGAACAGCAGCATGCGTGCTGGTTTTTTCATTTGTTGCGTATTCATGTTAGGCAATTTAAACTATTTACTAGGAGGCAATAGAACTCCATCAATCACATGGATGATGCCATTGGATGCAGGTACGGATGCAATAATTGTAGCTGAGTTGTTAAGGGTAATTTTGCCATTTTTCACACTTACTGTAACATTGTCACCATTCACCATGCCCAATACTTGTCCATCTTGTAAGTAATCAGCTTTAAGCGCAGAAACGGTTACATGGTATTGAAGGATATTTTGTAAATCAGCTTTTTTCTCATCCGTCATTAAGGCAGTTAAGGTAGCTTTATCCAACTTATCAAAAGCGACATTGGTGGGCGCAAAAACGGTAAAAGGACCTGCATTGGATAAGGAAGTAACCAAATCCGCTTGTTTCAATGCAGCCACTAAAGTGCTATGATCTTTAGAACCCACAGCAACCTTCACTACATCTTGTTGTGAATCATCATCTTTGACATTTTCTTGACCACCTGAAACTGTGGTCGTTTCAGTTGTATTGGAAGAAGAATCTGCTTCCGAGCTTGAACATGCTGCTGTTAACATAAACATAGCAGCTAAAATAGTTATGGATAAAATTTTCATAATGGTTCAAATTTTAATGGAGGAAAAGGGAGAGTATGGAAAGCCATACTCTCCCAGTTGGTTTAGTTTTTAGCTATGGTTTTAGTTTTACCTAAACTATAGCTGATTGGAACCTTACTTCCTTTTGGAGATACCCGAATGTATCCAGACATTTCTTGGTGCAATGCACTACAGAAGTCAGTACAGTACATCGGGAAGATACCTACCTTATCAGGTTCCCATTTCATGGTTTGGGTTTCACCTGGCATAATTAATAATTCTGCATTAGTGGCACCTTTGATGGCAAATCCATGAGGAACATCCCAATCTTGCTCTAGGTTGGTCACGTGGAAATACACCACATCACCCATTTTGATCCCTTCTATGTTGTCCGGAGCAAAGTGAGAACGAATGGATGTCATGTACACATGGACCACATTGCCTTCTCTGACCACTTTGGCTTGACCTTCACCTTTGGTTACATACTTGTTCTCATTCTCATTGATTTTGTAGAACTTAATGGAACGGTCTTTGATTAAATCCGCAGATATAGCTTGTGCATAGTGAGGTTCACCTATGGTAGGGAAGTCGAGAATCATCTCCATCTTATCACCACTGATATCATACAATTGTGCACTTTGAGTCAACTCTGGACCAGTAGGCAAGTAACGATCTTTGGTAATTTTATTATAAGCAATTAGGTATTTGGCATTTGGTTTTTTGCTGTCTCCACCAGGGATACATAAGTGACCCACAGAATAATAGGTTGGTGCACGATCCAGCACTTTCAAATCCTTAATATTCCATTTAACCACTTCACTAGATACGAAGAAGGTAGTATAGGCATTTCCTTTTCCGTCAAATTCTGTGTGCAATGGTCCAAGTCCCGGTTTTTTCACCTCGCCATATAATGCGGCTTCATATTTAATAACAGGAATACCTTCAAAGCTACCATCAAACTGTTTTCCCTCTATGGCTTTCAACATTTTGTCAAAGCTAAATACAGGAATTAAGGCAGCTAACTTTCCAGAACCAACGATGTATTCTCCAGTTGGATCCACATCACATCCGTGAGGAGATTTAGGGCAAGGAATGAAATAGCAGATATCTTTTAATGCTTTAGCATCTAATACTAAGACATCTTTTTTCATTTCCGAAGTAGCCGTATGAGTTTTCTCATTGTACTTATTATGGGCATATTTAGCGGCTATGCGTTTCGCTTTTCCGGCTTTGATGTACTCTTCTGCTTTTTTCCAATTGACTGCCATAATAAAGTCCTTATCACGCTGAGAAGCATTTACTTCTAATAGTGTATTGGCTTGTTCTGTATTGTAGCAGCTAAAGAAGAACCATCCATTGGATTTGCCTTTTCCAGCATGACTCAAGTCAAAGTTTACTCCTGGACATTCAATTTGGAAAGCCAAATCCATTTCACCACTTTCTTTTTTCACGGAGATGAAACTGATATACCCTTTAAAGTTTTCTTTGTAGGTATTGATTGGAATATCGCCATTGGCATTATCGGGTGGTACGGAGAAACGAGTACCTGCCACCACATACTCCGTGTTTTCCGTGATGAAAGGAGAGGAGTGATTACCTGCACTATTCGGTAATTCGATGATTTCAGCTGTTTTAAAGCTTGCTAAATCAATACGCGCTACACGAGGAGTGTTGTTGGCATTTCCGAAAACCCATCGACCATCCACTTCTCCATTGGTTTGAGAAAGTTCTGTATGGTGAAGGTCATCCCAAGGCACAAATCCATGAGAAGTGTTCAACATAGGTTTTGTTTCTTCACTGTAGCCATAACCTTTTTCTGGGTCAACAGAAAAAACAGGTATAACACGGAATAACCGACCACTAGGTAGTCCATAGACACTCATTTGTCCAGAGAAACCACCGGAAACTAGATTGTAAAATTCATCATATTTACCTGGGGCAACGTAGGCTTTTTCCGCAGAACCTGAGGAAGAAGCATTTCCTGCATTTTTAGGCTTACAGGATTGAATAGTCAATCCGGCAAGCATCAAGAGAGCTAGGATTTTGGTTAAATTAGTCTTCATGTGCTTAATTATTTGGTTGAAATTTATTTGACGCCGTCGTTTTGACGCATGTACTCATAGAGTGATTTAGCCTCATCGTCACTTAAGTTTTGATTGGGCATTCTTACTAGGCATATTTCAAGCTGAGCTTGAGCCACTGGATCTTTGTTGATCATTTCATCTGTATTGGTCATGAAATTCAAAATCCAAGCAGGTGTATGTCGACTAGTCACTCCTTTCCAACCTGGACCAACTAATTTTTCATCGGTTAATTTGTGACAACTACCGCATTTTACATCGGATGTCGCTTTTCCTTTTTCAGCTAAAGCTTTGTCGAGGGTCGGACTGATGACCACATCCGTGAATTTTCCAGTACCACGTTTAGGATCATAATCGGGGTTTCCTCCTGCACTTTCAGAGGAGGCAGCTTGGGCACTTGAATCCGCGGAAGCACTGGATCCTTCATTACTTCCACAGGATGATAGCCAAAGGCTCAGGGCAAGCATCATTGTTACTGTTTTCATTGTTTTAATTTTTTGTTGGGACAATGTTAGAGCCCATATTTCTTGAACTTTATGCGTGCAGTCATAAAGCTTACGTTTGAGCCTATACGTATATATAGTGCATGTGTTAAATTACTGAAAATCAACGAATTGAATTGGTTTTCGGCATATTTGCCTAAATGTGATTTTAATCATAAATTGGTATGATTTAGCTCATGTTTGAACTCATCAGAATACACTTGTTTCGCTAAAATTTTCAATCATGATTGACGAAAAATTGTTGGTTTCTTGGGGAGGTACTTACCGTACTTTAGAAAAAAATGAGATCCTTTTTTCGGAGGGAACGGAATGCCTGTTTTATTACCAGGTTGTTGAGGGTCAATTGAAGTGGGTCAATATTACCGATGATGGTAAAGAGTACTTACAAAGATTGATCAATTCAGGAGAAAGTTTGGGAGAGATGCCTTTGTTTGATGATGGTCCTTTTGCTGCTTCTTCTTTTGCCTTGGTTAAATCTACGGTGATTCGACTGCCCAAAGCGGCTTTTCATGCCATGTTGAAAGACCATCCAGATATCCATTTTGAGATATCTAAACGCTTATCCCAGCACCTGCGCTTTAAGTTTTTTATGCTGAAAGAAATGACCAGCAATGAGCCAGAAAAACTAGTAGTGGCGGTTCTGAATTACTTGAAGGACACTCAGCAATACGTTTCATTGGAAGACCATCTGGTGCATTTGACTCGTCAACAAATCGCCGATTTTACTGGTCTGAGAGTAGAAACCGTCATTCGTGTTATCCGTAATTTACATTTGGAGGGAAAATTGAAAATTGAAAATCGAAAAGTTTTTTTGTTTGAATAGGTAAAAGCATGAAAGGGAAGGGAGCAAATTTTTGGTTGCAAGTAGCTTTGTTTAATCTAGTGGTAGTGGCCCTATTGGGTGTCTTGCTTCGATATAAAATTGCCTTCTCCTTTCCATTAATTCATCAAAAACACCTGTTGCACGGACACTCTCATTTTGCCTTTTCGGCTTGGGTAGGTCAAATGATCATGACTTTACTAGCCTTTACTTTGAAGGAAAGAAATCAAGGTAAAGGGCCTTTTGAATTTAGTCATTTACTTGCCTGGAATAGCCTAGTGGCATTTTTTATGCTTTTTGCTTTTGTTTATCAAGGCTATGGTCCCATTTCCATCCTTTTTTCTACCTTAAGCACGGCTATAAACTTCCTATTTTGTTTTCGTGTTTGGTCCTTCTTGCGTCAAAGCAAAGTATCCTCCACTGCTGATTATTATATCCAAGCCAGTATCATTTTTAATGTCTTATCTTCCTTAGGAACCATTTTTTTGGCCTATTTGATGTCCAATAAAATCAACCATCCAGAGAAATACTTAGCCTCGGTATATTACTATTTACATTTTCAATACAATGGTTATTTTATCTTCTCTTGCTTAGGTCTATTTACTTATTTTTTGGATCATGTAGGAATCAAATTAGCCCACTCAAGGCCTGTATTTTGGCTTTTCGCTGCAAGTTTAGCGCCTGCCTATCTGCTATCCATCATGTGGGCCAAATTACCCGTGTTTGGGTATTTTATACTGGTTATAGCAGCCCTGCTACAGTTTTTGGCGTGGTTTTATTGGCTTTTTCAAGTGAGGAAAAATCATTCACAACTAAAGCAGGGCCTGCCCGCTACGGTTTGGTTTTTATGGATTTTGGTGGCATTGGCGACCAGCTTAAAATTTAGTTTACAATTACTCTCCATTATCCCAAGTTTGAGTGAATATGCCTTTGGATTTAGGCCTGTAGTCATTGCTTATTTGCATTTAGTACTGTTAGGGGTCGTGAGCTTATTTGTTTTGGGATATGCTAGGTGGAAAGGATACATCCAATATAATTATTTTCTAAAGTTAGCATTAGGATTATTTATAGGAGGGATTTTACTCAATGAACTGATTCTGATGCTGCAAGGAATGAGCTTTTTGAATTTAGTACAAATCTCCTTCAGCAATGAACTGTTGTTTGGAGTAGCTATTTTGATGTTTTTAGGAGCGTTAGGCGTATTTTTGAGTCAAAAATTTAGACAAAATTTAATTCAAAATTGACCATGTTTATTTACGGATAATAGTATAATTTTGTGAACCATCATGAACCGAATCATTGCCATCCTATTGCTGATTGCCATTCAATTGCCTCTTATGAGTCAATGGGCATCTGTGGCATATTATCAGGTGAACAGGAATTATATCGCTAAAAATCTGTGTGAAAATCGGGATAAACCTAAATTGAATTGTAATGGTCAATGTTACTTGGCCAAGAAATTAAAAGCCGCGGAAGATAAGGAGCAAAAAACGAATTCGGAGCGTTTAGAAAAATTGCCTGAAGTCCAATTAGCTTGTGCCCAATTATTGAATTGGGTATTTAAGCCAGTATTTTCTGATTTTTCAGAAGATCATTTCCCTGTTGCCTCTATGGCATCACAATCTTCCATTCTTTTACCTTTTCACCCTCCTCGGTGGAGCTAATTTCTTGATTCTAAGGCTTGATCACAACGATCAGGCTTATTTTCTCATGTAAATTAGTTTAAAATGAAAGCTTTATACTTAGCGTTCTTTTGCTTGCTGGCATTGGCAAGTAACGCGCAACAACATACCTATAAAATTCTCCATGCCATTACTCAAGAGCCTATCATAGGTGCATCATTGACCCATTTCAATAAAATTATCGCTTTAAGTAATGAGCATGGCGAGTTTATACTAAGTGCCTTACATGCATCCGAAGAATATGTTATTTCCTCTTTAGGCTTTCAAGCCATAAAAAAGAAAGGTTCTGAACTCAAATCCATTATTCAGCTAGAAGAAGCTTCTTTGGATTTAGCCACCGTGGTAGTAACCGCCTCACGCCAAGCCGCAGTTCGAACAGAAACTCCCGTGGCCATTCATAAAATTAGCGCATCCTTATTGCAAGATACCAAAGCCATCCAGCTGACCGAAATCATCAATAAAGTGCCAGGAGTAGTCATGTTGAATTACAATAATGAACAACATGCCATGGGAATCCGACAGCCTTTTGGGACTTCACCTTATTTTTTATACATGGAAGATGGCCTTCCTTTGCGGCCATTGGGAGTCTTTAACCACAATGCCCTGATTGAAACCAATTTACAAGGCCTAAATTCCGTAGAAGTAATCAAAGGACCAGCCTCCTCATTATACGGACCAGAAGCAGTTGGTGGCGCAATCAATTTGATCAGTAAAATGGCGCCGGGGATTCCTACCGCATCCATTGGCTTTCAGGCAGATGAATGGGGCTATGCTAGAACCCAATTTGCGGCAGGAGGTCAATGGAGTAAAAAATGGTCATTGATGACTGGAGGGTATATAGCTCGACAAAAAAATGCTTGGGCTTCTAATTCTGATTTTGATAAATCATCCATCAACGTTCGTTTGGATTATCAAATTTCACCTTCTACCAAATTGTGGTCATCTTTTGCCTATAACGACTATTTTTCCCAAACTGGAGGCAATATTGATAGTGTGGGATTTTATTCCAGAAGCTATAAAAGTCCAGCCGATTTTACCTACCGTAGTTCATTTTCATCTCGCTCAAGAATTACCTTAGAACATAAAGGACCCAATAATTCCTTTTCTAGTTTGACAGCTTTTTATCGAGACAACTCTCTAGGTCAAAACCCAGCTTATAGCATTGTTTGGACAGCTCCTTCTACTACCGCTTCAGGTCAAATAAACTCGAATAGTTTTACCAGTTTGGGTATCATGGGACAGCACAGTCGACAGTTTTCTTGGCTTGATTCCAAAATCATTGCTGGTTTTTTACTGGATCGTTCTCCTAATAGGTATTGGGCTTATAAAATTAATTTGTCCGCAACTCTTCGTCCAGATAAAAAATCGGTGGAGCATTATGAAATCGCTCAGGTATTGCCCAATGCCCATTTGTCCAATTATCAGGCCGTTATTTGGAATAAGGCTATGTATGCCCAATGGGATATTCATCCCTTGGAACGTTTGCGTATTTCATTAGGAGGAAGATTGGATGATATGTCTTTCTATTATAGCAATTATATGGATCAAAGCACAGGAAATAAGTCTTACGCACAGTTTTCACCTAAAATCGGTATGACCTATGAGACCAGTCAACAAGTAGGTTTTTATGCCAATTATTCTAAAGGTTTTTCTCCCCCTGCCTTATCTGCCATATTTAGAGCACGTCCTGCAGCCCAAGCTAGCGCCACGGGAGAGAAGTATTATTTGAGCATTGACCCAGCTGTTTTTGATAATTTCGAAATAGGAGGTTGGGCATCTTTATTTCAATCCAAATTGTTCATTGATTATTCTATTTACCGTTTGAATGGTCAAAATGAATTATTGGGTATCCGTCAACCCGACAATTCCACGGACTATCAAAGTGCAGGAAAGACGCTTCATGAGGGAATTGAATATGCCATTTCCTATCGACCAGATAATCAATGGAATTTCCGGTTTGGAGCTACGAATGCCCGACACATGTTTGTGGATTTTGTATTGAGTCAAAAAGCTTCTGATGTCTTAAAAAATGTCAATAATAAAGAAATGCCTCAGGCTCCTCATTTCATTGCAAATGCGGAAATCACCTATAAACCGAATTGGATCAAAGGTGCACGAGTAGCTTTGGAATGGCAAAGAATTAGCTCTTGGTATCAAAATCAAGTGAACACAGTTTCATATGCGGATGCGGGTTTTGGTGGACTTTCAGGTGTTTCAGTACTGAACTTACGCCTAGGTTATCAGTGGAAGGCCTACCAAATCTTCTTGAATGTGATGAACCTGAGTAATGAATTATATGCCAATTCTGCAAGTCGGGGTAATAATGCCAGCGATAAAAGTACTTATACACCCGCTGCACCTAGAACCATTAATCTAGGATTGCAAGTAGATGTATTTCAATTGTTTAAGTCGAAATAATGATGAAATATTCTTTGATATTCTCCTTAGTTTTGTTGACCTACTTGAGTGTAGGGCAACAAATCTCTCATCCTACGCGCATCGCTATGGATCCTTCTTATGCGAGCAAACCTGATGGTAGCCTAGTCCTTTCTTGGGTAGAAAAACAGGGGGATTCTACCTTGTTTTTTCGAAAAGTCTGGGATAAAGCAGGTCAGTCTTGGTCCGACAGCGAGTTTATTCCGATACATTCACACGCATCTACTCATGCTGAAGGAATGCCCAAACTTGCCTATAAATCAGATGGCACTTGCATTTTGTTGTTTGAAGTAAATAAACCCAGTGAGAAATCTCGATTTAGTGGAGATCTATTTTATGCCTTAGAAAAGCAAGGTAGCTGGTCTCAAGCTCAGACCATTCATCGTGATACTACGGCTGGCTTGAGCCATTCTTTTGGAAAAATATTTCCTTTAGCCAATGGCCAAGTTGGTGCACTCTGGCTCGATGTTAAACTTGGACCCAAAGGACGGACTTTGGTTTATGCAGAAACCTCTGAAGGAAAGGGTTTTGGTGAGATGCGTATACTGGATAAACAGACTTGTGAATGCTGTAGGATTGATGCTTTGGCAGATAAACACGGGAACATCGATCTCATTTATCGTGATTTGAATGATCAAGGAGAAAGAGATATGGCCTATGTCCATTCCAGTGATTTTGGAAAGACATTTAATCAACCCACTACTTGGATGGCTGACCATTGGCAAGTTAATGCTTGTCCGCATGCTGGACCAAGTTTAGTGAGAGGGCCACATGGTTTAGAAGCCACTTGGTATACCGGAGCTAGTAGTGGTTCGGGTATTAAATGGGCCTATCAAGATAAAAAAGAGTTGATTTTACATTTGAAGGGAGATAAATACAGACAAGCCCAGTTAGCCACAAACCCCAAAGGAGAAGTAGCCTTAGTGTATGCTCAAATAAAACAAGAGGGTGAGCGATATTTCAAGCAAATAGGCATGTATATAAAAGATAAGCGAGGTAAAATGCGACATCAACTTGTGTCTAGTCCTGATTCAGATTGTTCCTATCCAGTCATACAATGGAACGGAAAATCTTGGCTTGTAGCCTATGAATCATGGAAAGGGGAGGATAGGAGTATCCAGGTGAAAGAAGTCAATTAGAGCGTTTAGATAATACATCAAAGCCCCAGCATTTGCCGGGGCTTTGATGTATTATTGTTGAATAGAATATTAATAAGTGAAGCGAAGAGTTACCCCATACGTAGCTGGATCACCTAATACTGCCGCATAGTGACCTGCATTTCCTGCTGCTGGTAACAATTGTTCAAAGTAATCACGATCTAGGATATTTCTTCCCCAAAGCAATACCGAGAAACCATTGGAAGCACGGAAGCCGATTCTTCCATTAACCATGTTGTACCCTGTAATATGTAAGTATTGAGAAGGAGAGGCGCTAGAGGAGAAAGTTGAACGAGCATAGGTATCAAGGCCAATGAAATAATTACCTTTTAGCGCTAAGAATTTGCCTGAATGAATGTATTCTCCACTCAATGAACCGGCCCATTTAGAAATACCTGGTAATTCACCACCTGATACATCCTTAAAAGCCGAAGCCCCGCCAGTTTCTTCTAAAGGAACTGGAGCATTTTTGAATGATACGTATATGCCATCAGTATAGGAAATAGCACCTGTAAATGAGAAATGACTGCTTAAACGAATACTTCCATCTACTTCGATCCCTTTTACACGAACTTTTTCAGCATTGGCTAAATAGCCTCTGTTTACTCCCACTTCAGCCGTTTGAACTTGAGTTTGGTAGTCTTTGATGTCTGTATTGTATAAAGTGACATTTAACGTCGACTGAGCACTCGGCTTGGTTTTCACACCTAATTCATAGTGAGTAACAAATTCAGGATTTACTCGGGCTAAGTCTAAAAGTACTACTCCATTGGCGGTAGGTAGTCCACCTAAGTTAACACCTACGGGTTTATAGCTATTTGAATATGTTCCAAATAAGTTAAATGTGTTGCTTGGTTTGTAAGCCAAAGTCACTTGACCTGAAATATTGTTTTCATTCACACTGAAGTTGAAAGCTTGATTGGTATACAATCCATTTTTCAAGGCTAGTAAAGCAGGATCGGTGGTCTGTAAACCACCATAGGTTTCACGTTTGTAATCCACATCTTTTTTATCGTAGTTGAAACGAATACCAGGTAATACGTGCAATTTGTCTGAAATTTTCCAATCAATTTGGCTAAATACAGCTGCGCCTAAGGTGTGTAATCTAGAAGTAGTTTTAGTTCCAAAACCATCAAATAAGCCAGGTGTTTTCCATAAAGCAGAAGTAGAGCTCTGGGCAAATCGCCATTGGGCAGAACCAGATTCTTCTGTTTGAACTGGGTCGGATGTTAGGATTTGGTCAATTAGGAATACACCAAAAACACCGCTTAATCGTTCCGAAAACTGTCCTGCATAACGAATTTCTTGCGTCCATTGGTCATGTCTTGAATTTCCTTGGGATTTAGTTAATACAGGTAAGCCGATGAAATCACGGTCATTGGAAGGGTCCCAAATCCAGTATCTCCATGCTGATGTAGAAGTTAAGGTTCCTTTGCCAATTTTGGCATCTACGTTAATCGAGGCTCCTCCAAAATCGTTGTTTACTCTCCAAGGGGAATCCGCATCAGTAATTCGATCAAATGGGTTAGTCGTGGGTAATTTATATCCTAAATCAGCAATGATGGTATTGAATTGACGGTATGCTGCACGTTTCGTAGGAACTACTCCAGCCACCACTGTAGCATTTCCGTCAGGTCTTTGACGGGCGTTATCTCCCGCAAAAGTGATGTTGACATTTTCTGAAGGCGTATATAATAATTGAGCTCTAAAACCTAAGTTGTTCAGCGCATTGGTTGGTTTTAAAGTCGTTGTATTGAAAATGGTACCATCTCTTTGTGTACCCGAAAAGGATACTCTAGCAGCCAATTTTTTGCTGATAGGTCCCGTAACGGATGTTTTAACTTGGATGTAATTTAAGTTACCATAGCTAGCTTCAAAAGTAGCACCAGGTGTAAAACTGGGAGTTCTAGTTGTGATGTTAAATGCACCTGCCGTAGTGTTTTTTCCAAAAAGTGTTCCTTGTGGCCCACGCAAAACCTCAATACGGTCTACATCGACAAAGTCGATGGCGGTAGCCGCTGGACGAGCGTAATATACCCCATCCACATAAAAGCCTACTCCAGGGTCAATACCATCATTGGTTAATCCAAATGAAGATCCTAAACCACGGATGTTTAAGGTTGTATTTCTACCATTGGAAGAATACAATTGTACTGAAGGGATTAATTCTTTTAAACGATTCGGGTTAAAAGCACCGGCATCTTCTGCCACAGCTCCACGAATGACTGAAATAGGAATCGGAATGTCTTGAATGGATTCTTGACGTCTTCTGGAAGTTACCACCACATCACTCAATTCGTTGGTACTTTCTTCGATCGTAATTTCCACTTTATTGCTGTTGATGATGACTTCTTTCTTTTGGTATCCTACGTAGGATACCACTAAAGTAAAAGGTAATTTTTGTGCCGTAATTAAAGAAAATTCACCATTGGCATCAGTCGATGCTCCATTGGTAATCCCCTTAATATACACAGATGCTCCTATGATGAACTCATTTGTTTTGGCATCAATGACCTTCCCTGTTATTTTGGCATTGATGGTCGGTTTGTCTTGGGCGGAGGCTAGGAGAGGTAAAACCAAAGCCGTTAGTAGAATGAATAATTTAGAAATTTGTTTCATGCGTTATTAGAGATGTTTATGGATAATTTGATAAGTAATTTAATCTATATATTTAGTATACTATTTGATTTAAAAAAACCTCAGAGTTTAGGTCTGAGTATCTATTGAATTGAAAACTTGCATGCAAAGTAAATAGATTATCCTAGTTAGTATATAATTTTAGTATAGTAATTGGCGAAATACTTTATATTTTTAAAATAAAAATGCGAAAAGTGTAATTTTTCGACAAGTTTTTCCTTTAACCAAGTAAAATGAAAGAAAAAAATGAATTGGTAGGAGGGTTATCGTCTTGAACGAATACCTATGTTTTTCATTACTAGGTGTACACCTTTCATTATTTTTTCTTCCACTGTGTCAGCAAATGGCCCCGGCCAACCATAGTAAATCATACTGGATTCAGCTTCATATCCTCCTTCGCTTAGCACATTTTTAGATGGTATATAACACATGACTTCTTGGCTATATCCAGCGACAAAAATATCCTGTGGCGCAAATTCTCTTTTGATTCTTAGCGAATAATCCACGACTACTTCTCCTGCCAAAGCCACGATAGTAAACTCTTTTCCAATGCGTAAAGCTTGTATAGGGTAAGTATAATGATCGATGTTCCAGCCTTTATTGATAGCTTCTAGCATCAGTTTTGCTCTTCTTTGTTTAAATACATTATCACCTACTAATTCCTTTTGATAGGTACTAATGTCCATTTTTTGAAAATCCAGAGTAATTTGTAGAGCATCGTATTGTAGAGAATTGCTAAGGGGTTTTAATTTTTGTTGAACTAACATGTGGACTGCCTCAGCCAACTTTTTACCATGTTTTTCAGCTAATACTAAACTACCTCTTGGTTCGGGATTTTGGTCACCTGCACATCCTAGCAGAAACATAGAAACAGCTTGAGGATATTTTTTTTCAATGTCAATTTGGGCAAATCCAGCATAATCTCCATTGACTAAATAATTGTCTCCTTGGACGGTGGTATTATGACAAGCATAACCCATTAATATCCCTTTCACATTTCCATGAGCATCTTCCGCTTTGATGACTGGTACATCATGGTCAATTGGACCTGCCAACATCTTTCCTACTTTAGAAGCAGCTAATTGTCTGCGATTGATAGCAAAATCTACCTGCCCATGGCCATAGGAAAGCTGCATTTTTTCCTTATTTGCGATAGCTTCACCAACTAAATCTATAATAGTATTAATTAAGCCTAAGGTATAAGTTGAAACGGCTCTTTGATCTTCTAGGTGATAATCTGCTATTCCGCTCAAAGCTGGCCAGATCATGGGGCCAGAATGGGTATGAGAGGAATTAATAATCAATTGTTTTTGAGTTATTCCATATTTTAATTGTAGCTGTTGGACGATACCTTGAGTGACTTCTCGACTTAACCCTAATAAATCAGTGCTGACAATGAGGGCTTTTTCATTAGGAGAACTTTCTAAATATACTGCTTTGGCCCATAAATGATGCACCACCCCTGTGGCAGGTTGGGTTCTGCTAGCATAACCTGTCAGCCAAATGGGAGAACTGGGCGTGATGTTTTTTTTAGCAAATCCAACAAGCATTTCTTGACCTAATGCTTCCCAACAAAGCATGGAAATGACAAGTATCAAGAGGCAATGGAGTGATGTTTTCATAAAGGTGAATTAAAGGAAGAATTAATTTGAATGAGGTCGCAAATTATTTGCTTGTTTCTTGTGACTCTCGCTAAGGCATATACTTTGCCATCATAATCAATGGCAATGGAGTTGACATATTGAGGCCAATTTCCATCTTCATAAAAGATAGGACCATGATCTTGGTAGTGTTGACTAGGCAGGTGATACGTAATCAGGTGTAAATACTCTAATCCTTTTGCTGCACCTTTGGCTATTTGTTTTTCTCCTTCTAGACGTTTACCATCGATAAAAATGGGGCCTCCCGTTAAGTAATACAGTGTTTCTCCATCTGGACCTAGTTGAAACCCTAAATAGCCATAACTAAATTGATCAAACATCCCCGACTTTTTGGATGGAATCGACGTGATTCGATCGACCAGTTCAATGCGTTGATGTGCGGGGTCAAACTTAAATAAATAACCAGAGTTACCATGTACGCCATAAGCTACTTGCTCGGGTACATACCAAACAATTTGTCGCCAATTATAGCCCATATTGCCCGGGTATTGTGGATGGTATTGACCAAAATAATCGAGACGAAGATGCACTTGTTCTATGAGTTCCACTTGCCATGAGTCAGGATTAATTTGGTATATATGGCCTTCTGAAGTAGAAAAGTAACATATTCCTGTGTGTGGATTGACTAAAAGAGAACGACAAAGAGATCTAAAATCTTCACCAGGAGTTCCAGCTTCTCCATTTCCTGAAACAGCTGGAAACAACTGAAGTTTTCGACTTTTTACATCTAAGTAAAATAGCTTTCCACTTGGCCAAGTAATTCCAAATATATGCCCCCTTTGAATATCCATGACCATGGAAACGCATCCTTCTCCTTCTGGAAGTAGGGCTAAATCTTCGAATTCCCCAGAAAGTAAGTTGTAGCTTAGTATATGTCCGCCTGAGTATAAAGAATATCCATCAGGTGCATGAATGGGCAGTCGATCCATTCCATCAATCAATTGGTAATAACCAATATGGGTGGAGAAATAAAGTTTTTGCTGGTATTCATAAAAGCTTACATGGCTTTTTCCTTGGGGAATATGTTTTTTGTTTGTTTCGCCACAAATGTCATTTAAGTCTGCCAAATGAAGAATTTGATTTGTTTTTGGATCGAATTCATACATTTGTCCTGCTACATCCAACTTGTCAGAAGAAAGGATGTAGTATATGTTACCATTGGAGGCCAATGAAAGGGCATTATAGCTATCATGTGCTTGGGCAAATCCGGAGTTGAAAGTTTTTGCCAGCAAGGTTTGAGGGTTTTCCGACATGTTTTTTGCTTATGGCTGTAACTTCTTTTTAATGGATTCTGCTTCTCGATGAATTTTTTGGATACTCTGGAAAATGAGTTCCATGTCTTCTTTTGAACCTAATAATAGGTTTTGGGTAAACCATATAGCTTCTTCGCAAAGTTGATTATTTAAGGGACATTGATTTTCCATCAGATAAGTCGAGTAATTAAGTTCACTCCGTGAATAGAGTTTTTTAAACGCGGTTGACTCAAAGGCCTCTTGCAGAAAAACTTGGGTATTTAAAGCCGTATAACCTCCACTACAGGGAACTCCCTCAGCCTGTAAGGCTTTTAAAAAGTTGGAACGACTTAAACCTTTAAACTCATTTGCTTGATAGCGAAATGGATATAAATGAAATGCGGCTCTAGTCACCTCTGGATAAAGTCGATAGGGTACTACACCAGGTATATTTTTCAACATGGATGATAAATAGGCTGCTCGTTCATTCCGTACTTGAGTTTGGGATTCTAATCGGGTCAATTGTGCCAATCCTATAGCGGCCTGATATTCGGTGAATCGTACTTTAGTTCCTCGCATGAAACTCCCCGAACTAATGGAACCCGTAGCAATTCCAAAAGGTAAACCTAAATTATGATAGGAATAGCAGCGATCCATAAATCCTTCGTCATTACTTATAATAGCACCTCCTTCCCCAATGGCAATATTTTTAGAATTTTGAAAACTAAAACAACCTGCTAGGCCAAAACTCCCTACTTTTTGATGATTAATTTCAGCCAATGGAGCTTGACAAGCATCTTCAATGACAATCAATTGATGTTTTTTGGCAATTTCCATAACTTGAACCATATCACATGGTAAGCCTAAAATATGCACGGGTAAAATGGCTTTGGTCCTTCGACTAATTCGAGCTTCTATTTTCTTGGTATCCATTTGAAAAGTCTCTGGATCCACATCGACAAATATAGGAATGCAGGAATTGGCTAAGATGGCTTGAATACTTGCAATAAAGGTATAGGGGGTTACTAATATTTCATCTCCTGGTCCAAGTTTAGCTTGGTTTATCGCCACTGTTAGTGCTTGTGTGCCATTGACTACTGTCATGCATCTTTTAGTGCCGATGGTATCTGCCCATGCTTTTTCAAATTGATTGACCACTTGGGCTCTTGACCAAACCCCACTTCGCATGACCTCTAACAGTAATTTTTCATCATTTTCACTATCCCAGATGGGCCATTTTATCCAATTGTCAATTTTTACATGGGATTTGCCCCCCAATATGGCAGGAATATGTTGCTTGTGTGTCTGAGGTAATAATCGTTTTCCTTGCAATGCTGGCAGTACCGCAGCAGCGCTTAAAAGTCCCGATTGCTTCAGAAACTGTCGTCTTTGAGTTGTTTTCATGATGATTAAATAGGTTGTTAGCACCAAGATAAATGAATAATGATACAATTTCTGCGCTTTATGAAAAATTGAATGTTAACAGGAAAAACTTATAGGAGAACATTCTTCTAATTTATGACAGCTTAATTCAATAAACATTAATCCTTGAAAATAGGGGTCCTTATTAGAAAATAGATTTTGTAGCACATTAATCAGGTTTGATTTTCTTAAGAATTCAATTAAATTAGGACAAGTAAAAACCTATTTAAACCAACGAGTGACACCATTTCATTTTTGAAATTGTTTCAATCAACATCCATCACGAATTATGAATAAAGCGGTTTCTGTATCTGCTTTGAGTAGGAGAGATACGCAAGTCTCCATCCTGATTATTGGATTCATGTTTTTTATCTTTGGTTTCGTTTCCTGGGTAAATGCTATTTTGATTCCTTATTTTAAAATTGGATGCGAATTGAGCAATTTTCAAGCCTATTTTGTCACCTTTGCTTTCTATATTTCCTATTTTGTGATGTCTGTGCCTGCGTCTTTTTTATTGAAAAAAGTCGGATTTAAACGCGGAATGATGTTGGGATTTTGGCTCATGTCTTTGGGCGCTTTTATCTTTTTGCCAGCCTCCATGACTCGGACTTACCCTATTTTTTTAGTAGGTCTATTTACCTTAGGTGCAGGTTTAGCCATCTTACAAACAGCCGCCAATCCTTATATTACCGTTTTAGGTCCCCAAAAAAGTGCTGCACAGCGAATATCCATTATGGGAATATTCAATAAAGGAGCCGGAGTTTTAGCCCCCTTAGTTTTTGCGGCTGTCATATTGAAAGCAACCGATAGTGATTTGTTTAAAAACTTGGCATCCATGACAGGTGAGGCCCGAAATGCGGCATTGGATGAATTGGTTGGTCGGGTGACTATTCCTTATACCATCGTTGGTATCGTTTTATTTCTATTAGGATTGCTCGTTCGATTTTCTCCATTGCCAGAGATTGATACGGATTCTGAGTCGGATGAACAAGCATTAGCCAATTCGACAAAAACCAGTATTTTTCAATTTCCACATCTAATCTTGGGGGCCATAGCTATCTTTCTGCATGTGGGTACACAAGTCATCGCTATTGATACGATTATTGGGTATGCGGGTTCCATGAACATTCAATTATTAGAAGCTAAGGTATTTCCATCTTATACCTTATTAGCTACTATTGCAGGTTATATTGTAGGAATCATATTCATTCCCAAATTCATTTCTCAGGTGAATGCCTTCCGAATCTGTACTATATTGGGCACCTTATTTACCATGGGAATCATTTTTGGACATGGAGATGTTCAATTTCTGGGGCATCAGGTCGATATTTCCATTTGTTTCGTGGTTTTATTGGGGTTTTCAAACTCTTTAATTTGGGCAGGTATATGGCCTTTGGCACTGGATGGTTTAGGTAAATTTACCAAATTAGGTGCTTCCATTTTGATCATGGGTTTATGCGGAAATGCCATCATGCCCTTGTTTTATGGGTATTTGGCCGATTTATACGATTTGCGTTCTGCTTATTGGGTACTGTTTCCTTGTTATTTATACCTTGTTTTTTACTCTGTTTACGGCCATAAAATCAGAAAATAAATTTCTGAATTCCTCATTATGAAAAAATTGACTAACTCTCGAAGACTATTTTTACAACAAAGCTCATTGGCTGGACTAGCGCTAGTTGGTTCCAGCCCTTGGTCGAGTGCATCGACTAAACCTTTAGGCAACCAGCCAGAAGTGGGAAAAAGAATAGGCATCATTGGCTTAGATACCTCCCATGCTACGGCATTTACCAAAGCCTTAAATGCTCCAGATGCCAGCCAATATGCCGGTTATAAAATAGTTGCGGCCTATCCAAAGGGTAGTAAAGATATCGTATCTAGCACAGAAAGAGTTCCTGCTTACACGGTTGAAGTGCAGAAATATGGGGTAGAAATTGTGAATTCCATTCAAGAATTATTGACCAAAGTAGATGTGGTGATGTTGGAAACCAACGATGGGAGGTTGCATTTGGAACAAGCCTTAGAAGTTTTGAAAGCTGGCAAAAGGATGTTCATTGATAAGCCCATCGCTGCATCTTTGAAAGACGCTCAAGCCATTTTTGCTGCTTCTGAAAAATATAAAGTGCCTATATTTTCTGCGTCCTCTTTGCGTTTTTCTCCTAGTGCCCAAGAAATTAGAGCTGGAAAGGTAGGGAAGGTTATAGGGGCTGATGCTTTTAGCCCTATGAAGCTAGAAAAGACTCACCCCGATTTATTTTGGTATGGAATACATGGGGTTGAAACACTTTTTACCCTGATGGGAACGGGTTGTAAACAAGTAAATCGCTACATCAATGAAGAACAGGAAGTAGTGGTAGGTGTATGGAATGACGGACGTGTTGGCACCTTTCGAGGATTAAAAAATGGGAAACAAGAATATGGAGGTACAGCCTTTGGTTCCAATTCGGTCGCTCATTTGGGTTCTTATGGTGGATATGATCCATTATTGATGAAGATTATTGATTTTTTCCAAACAGGAACTCCTCCTGTTTCTAAGGAAGAAACCTTGGAAATTTTTGCCTTTATGGAAGCCGCTGATGTCAGTAAAAACAGAAATGGAGCTACGGTAAGCTTGGTCGATATGTATTCGAAAAAATAAACCTCAATTAAACGATGAAAATTTTATATAGTGTATTGATTGTTAGTATTTTATGTGCTTGTTCCAGAAACAATGTATTAACCAAGATTGAAAAGTCAGATGGATTTATTCTGATGTTTGATGGCAAAAGCACTCAGGGTTGGCGGGGAGCATTCATGAATGAATTTCCTAAGAAAGGATGGGTGATTCGGGATGGAGCCTTATTGGGTGAGCTGAGTGATGGAGGAGAGGCAGCCGATGGAGGGGATATTGTTAGTTTGAAAAAATACCGAAACTTCGATTTACGATTTGATTGGAAATTAGGAAAACTAGGTAATTCTGGTGTCAAGTATTTGGTCGAAGAAAAACTACCGAAAGCCACAGGTGGCTCACAACCTGGTTACGAATACCAATTGATTGATGATGCCGATTTTATTTACAATGACAAGCACTTACCAGCCGAAATTAAAACAGGATCTTTATATCAAATTGCGGCCGCTAAAAAGCCTGATGTGGATATTTCTACTTGGCACACTTCTAGAATCGTTTTTAATAATGATCAGATAGAGCATTATTTAGATGGCAAATTGATTGTTTCAATCAATCGTAAATCCAAAGCATTTATGGATGGTTTCCAACAGAGTAAGTTTAAATCATTTCTCAATTATCCCACCATTCAAGAAGGACATATCTTGTTGCAAGATCATGGACATAATGTAGCCTTCCGAAATATCAAGATTAAGGAATTATAAGCTATATACGATTCGGCCGTTGACCATAGTCATCTGAATGTTGATATCCTTGTCAAAAATAAGGATATCTGCATCTTTGTGCTTTGTCAAACTACCTTTTTCCGAATCAATTTTCATGATTCTGGCTGGAACATCCGAAATCATCTGGATAATTTCTAGTAAAGGCGCATCTGTTTTTTGAAGCATGGTTCTAACCAATCGATCAGCAGTAGCGATACTGCCAGCAAACGCACTTCGATCGGGTAATTTGGCAACGCCATCTTCTACAATAACAGCTAGTCCTTTATCCTTGTGACCCAAAATAGAATTTCCAGGAGCTAAGCCTGCAGCTCTCATAGCATCGGTAATCAAGGCCGTTTTTTTAGCCCCTTTGATTTTATAAACGAGTTTCAAGAGTGGGGCAGGAAGATGAACACCATCGGCTATGATTTCTACATCCATATCATCAATCAGGTAACCTGCTTCTACCGCTCCAGCAAAGCGAAAAGCATTTTTTCTGGTGACGCCCGACATGGCAGAATAAAAATGAGTAGCCAAACGATAGCCATGAGCAAAAGCTTTTTCTACTTCTTCATATATGGCATCCGTGTGCGCCAAGGCAACCAAAACACCTTTGGAACTCACATATTGTCCAAACTCAATAGCACCTGGTAATTCTGGTGCTGCTGACCAGCGTTTGATGCAATCGTAATTTTCCAGGATAAATTGATATTCTTTAGGATCGGGATTTCGGATGTATTTGGGGTCTTGAGCCCCTCGCTGACTTAGCGCAAAATAGGGGCCTTCTAAGTGCATACCTATAAAACTAGCTCCTTCCGTATTGATGAGATTGGCTTGTTGGTAGGCTTCTAAAGTTAAAATCAAATCCTCTTTTTCACTCGTCAGTGTGGTTGGAAGCATGGCCGTAGTTCCATAGCGAGCATGGGTCTTGGCAATTTCTAAAAAAGCTTCCACCGTTCCATCCATGAAATCATGTCCACCACCTCCATGAATGTGGATGTCGATAAAACCAGGCGAAATGTAATTTCCATGCGCATTGATCTCAATAGCACCAGGGAAATCTAAGTCGCCCGCCGCAACCTCCACGATCTTGCCATTTTCTACTAATACGCACCCATCAGGTAGAATTTGGTCCTTTAAAATGACAGCACCATGATGAATTTTATATCGGGAATTATTCGGTTCCATTAGGCGTTAAAGGCTTGTTTTCTGAACGTAGGAGAAAGTAATTCGGCTGAATGCTGATCTAAATACATGGAGCAATTGGTATGTTTTTGGAGGATACTGGCAGGAAAGGAAGGGCTCACTTCGTTTTCAAGGCAATTTTTTACTGCTTCCGCTTTTCTAAAATCAGGAACCGAACAAATGATTTTTTTCGAAGCCATGATATGCTGAATCGACATGCTAATGGCTTGTTGGGGGACATCTTCCAAACTAGGAAACCAACCTTCACCCATTTGTTGCTTGCGACAAGCATCATCCAATTGAACTACAATGTAGGGATCTTTGGTTTCAAAATTGGCTGGTGGATCGTTAAATGCTAAATGCCCATTTTCACCTATGCCAACTAAAGCTACATCAATGGGGTGCTGGAGAATTATCTCGTTCAATCGTTGGCATTCAGCTAAAGCATCCTCTTCACCGTTGATTAGATGGGCAGATTTTAAGGTAGGAACCAATTGAATAAATCGCTCCTTCAAATATTTTCTAAAGCTCGCTGGATGGGTATCCTTCAAGCCAATGTATTCATCCAAATGAAATAAAACAACTTTGCTCCAATCGATGGCTTTTTCTTGAATCAATTGATTCAAGGTTTCAAATTGACTGGTACCTGTGGCTAAGATGATATTAGCTTGACCATGAGATTGAATGGCTTGCTGGATGTGCTCGGAGGCTAAACTGCCAGCGGATTGTCCTAGATTCTTAGGATCGGAAAAAATATGTAGTTTCAAATTAATAGGCTTTAGACGCGTAAAAAGACCTTTTTCTTGTAAAGGAATCTTAAAAATACCCATTTAATTAGGATCACACAAACCACAGAGATAATAATTGAATAGCCTTCTCCGCAAATTTGAAATAGCCAGGTAAATAGAGCATTGTTGGTATAATCCCAATCAATAAAATGGCCTGATAAATAAATCAAGATGGAATTCATCCCAATGACTTGAAAGAAAAAGGTCCATTTTTGATAACCTTTTACATCGATGATATAGTAGAACAGTGCTAATAAAAGTAAGCTTAGGCCAGTGGTTTGTAGCACAAAAGAACTGGACCACATATTTTTATTGATGGGAAAATCGAGATTCCAAATTTGTGCCAAAAGGAGGGACGTAATGCCAGCATAAATCATCCATTTAACTTTCTCCATGGCTTGGTATGTTTGTTTTTTAAGAAATATACCCGTGATAATTCCTGCTAATGCCGTACTAATGGCGGGGATATTATTGAAAAAACCGACAGTATCATGGATTCCACGAGAAAGCCGACCAGGTAAAATGCTGCGATCAACATATGAAGCGAAATTACCAGCCTCTGTTAAGTCACCCATGGGAAAACCCGGGGCAGAGGTAAATTTGAGTATGAGCCAATAGCCAATGAGTAAACTCGCAAACCAGATGATTTGAGCTCTTTCTTTGGTATATAAATAAATGATATTAGCCAGCATATACGCTATACCAATTCTCCCTAATACGCTAGAAAAGCGGATTTCTGCTATGGGTTTTAATTCTAATCCTTCATTGTAAATAATACCTAATATAACCAGGGTTAGACCTCTTTGAACCACCTTTTTCAGCACATCCGATTTACTTTTGCCTTGATTTAAGGAGCGACCAATGGAAAAAGGTGTAGAAACGCCTGCTAGAAATAAAAATAAAGGGAAAATTAAATCGTAAACCCGAAATCCATCCCATTTGACATGTTTAAATTGATGGGCTATTCCTTGCCAAAATGGCGACTGGGTATGCTCCGCTATTTTATGGAGTAGCTCATCAGCCCCCATAATCCAAAACATATCAAAGCCTCTTAGTGCATCCAAGGAATGTAAGCGCTGGCTTATAAAATGGTCATTATTTGGGCTAGCCATCAGCTTAGATTTTAGGCTCCCAACCTTTTTCGTAAGTTCTACTCCAGAATTTCATAGCTTCTTTATCATGTAAGATATGGCCATTTTGAGGATCTATTTGGAGACTACGACCTATGCGCTGAGAAATATTACCTAACTGGACTAATAGCGTACTTTGGTGACCACTTAAAATGTCGGAATTGACTGCCACTCCCTTTTTTATTCCGTCAAATAAGTTTTGAATGTGTAAGGCATCTAGATTAGAAGCAGGATCAGCCAAATTGCGAGCATCTACAGCAAAATCGTTTTTCACTTCTTTGACTAGGTTATTCTTTAGGTCGAAAATTTTATAGGAATTACCGCTTTCAATCAACATGGAGCCTTGTTCGGCATAAAAAATTACCCCTACACTTTGGTTTTCAACAGATTTTCCATTGCAACTCCGGCCTTCCCAAGTAATGAGTGATTTATTCTCAAATTCTAAATTAATCATTTGTGTATCAGGAGTCTCCCAATCATCTTGGTAACGGTATCTGCCACCATTGGAACTTACCTTGGTGGGATAATGCACATTCAGTCCCCAGCGTGCTAAATCAACCATGTGTGTTCCATTGTTTAAAGCTTCTCCAGTTCCCCAATGCCAAAACCAATGCCAGTTATAGTGAATCAAATTATCTTTATAGGCTTTTCTAGGTGCAGGTCCTTGCCATAAATCATAATTGAGCCAAGAAGGTACTGCTGTTTCTTTACCAACTCCGATGGATGCTCGATTATTGGTATACCAAGTTTTCGCATAATATGGTTTACCAATAACTCCTGCATGTAATTCGGCTATAGCGGCAGCCACATTGGGCCAAGATCTTCGCTGATTACCCATCTGCAAGATTCGCTTGTGTTTAGCAGCTGCTTTGACAAGCAGTTCGCCTTCATGCGGATTATGGGAACAAGGTTTTTCTAAATACACATGTTTACCCGCCGAACAAGCCAAAATAGCTGCTGGGGCATGCCAATGGTCTGGTGCGGTAACAATTAATACATCGACATCCTTATCTTCCAAGGCATGACGGAAGTCGGGCGTAGCTTTTGGACGTTTATTTTGTATTTTCTCGATGGCATTGATACAAATATCGGCAGCACGGGTATCCACATCACTCACATGTAATACTTCACAGTTTTTTTGTGCTGCAAAATTCTTACCAACAGCTAATCCACGACTGTTCACACCCATACAGGCCACGGTAATTTTTTCGTTGGCCCCTAAAATATGTCCGTAACTTTTAGCTGAGAAGCTAGGAAGAATTCCTCCTATGGATAAAACGGCTGCCCCAGTGGAAGCCTTTTTAATGAAGTTTCTGCGCGAATTTTTCATTATTTTGAGTTAAAATAGGTTTATTTGTTGAGCCATGAAAGGCTAAGCTTTTTCAAAGTTATTCATTGCATTCATTTTTGCAAGCCTGAGTTGCAATGGAAGAAATTATAAATGATGAATTATGGAGGGCTATTTGTAAGTGCCTGAATAAAATGGCAATAGGCTGCCTTTACAAATAAATTGTAATTAAAGATTAAATTTGAAAGAACAGACTAGTTTCCACATTTCTGTTATTGTCAACATACATTTATAATTCATAATTTACAGGTGCGTTTATTTCTACTACTCATCTTCTGGCCTTTTATTCAAATCAATGCACAATCATTGATCAGTCAGGATGATTGGCAATTTTTGAAAGAATTGACACAAGCGGTCATTGATAGTTCAAGGATAAGGCCCCATCAACGAATCTCACCAGATTTTGGGCCTAATCAAACAGGCGGCACCTTGATTCGTCCAGGAGCTCGAACTTCCTATCCTGCCTTTTGGATTCGGGATTATGCCATGTCGGTAGGTACAGGCATGATCACGATCAAAGAGCAAAAGCACATGCTATGCTTAACGGCTGCTACCCAAAATGAGCAAATTAAGAAAACAAAATATGGATCTACCATTCCTAAAGGGGCCATTGCTGATCATATTCGGATAGATGATGCTAAACCGATTTATTTTCCAGGAACTTATTCATTTGAAAATCAAGGAGAAATTCAATGGGGCTATCAGCCACCTTTGGATGATATGTTCTTTTTTATTCACATGGCCTATGAATATGTCAAGCAAAGTGAAGATTTGGCTATACTGGACCAAAAAATTCACGGAATCAGCTTGTTCAATCGCTTGATTTTAGCATTGGAATCTGTGCCAATAAACCCTAAAAATCAACTGGTCAGTGTTACAGATTCCAACCGAGGTGTCGATTTTGGGTTTCGAGATGCCATACATATGACAGGTGATTTATGTTTTCCTTCCTTATTGAGGTATCAAGCTTTATGTCAATTAGCAGAATTGTATCAATGGAGGGGAAATGAGGAGGAATGCCGAAGACAAAAGGCAAAGGCCGCAATCCTAAAGCAAAATATTGTGAACGTGTTTCTTGAACCCAATGGTATGTTGAAAGCATCAACTGGGAAGAGTGCACAAGTCGATGTGTGGAGTACGGCTTGGGCCGTATATACCAGAGTGTTAGCGGGTGAAGATGCTCTTAAAGCCTCCAGAAGATTGAGTCAAGCCTATCAAAATAATACATTGGCTTATCGAGGAGCAGTTCGACACGTTTTGAAATCAGATGACTTTAGTGAATTCACTGCCTGGGAGGGAAGTTTAGTGAAAAAGGAGAGCTATCAAAATGGGGCTTATTGGTCGACTGCTACAGGGTGGGTAGCTTATACATTGACTTTGACCCATTTTTCCCTAGGACAACAGCTTATTCAAGAATTGATTAAGGACCTAAGAAAGGGCGATTTTAGAAAAGGGAAGGGCTTTGGAGCACCCTGGGAGTGTTTTACTGAATCGTATCAACAAAACCCCGTTTACATGACTTCTGTATCTGTTCCATATCAAGTGATACAACAATGGACCAACAAATAGCTTTAAGCCTACAAGTCATCGTAGGATTAAAAATAGTTTAAATTGAATTGTTCAAATGCAAAATTGTTATAGCTTTGAAGATTGAATTGCTATACAGAATTTGACAATTCGAAAGACTTTTAAAATTAGACCTATGAAACTAAAAAAATCCGATGCTTCCAGAAGGGAGTTTATTAAGTCTGCCAGTTTAGCCTCTGCTGGTTTTATGATTGTTCCCCGCCATGTATTAGGTGGAAAAGGCTTTACAGCACCCAGTGATAAAATCGTTGTTGCCGGTATTGGAGTTGGAGGAAAAGGAAAATCAGATTTACGTTATTTTGCTCAAAGTGGCAAAGCAGATATTGGTTTTCTGTGTGATGTAGATGATCGTCAGGCAAAAGATTCAGTAGAAGCTTATCCCAAAGCAAAATATTATAAGGATTGGCGTGTGATGTTAGAAAAGGAGTCAAAGAACTTTGATGCAGTATCCGTTTCTACTCCCGATCACAACCACGCTATTCAGGCAATGGCCGCCATGCAATTAGGTAAACACGTATACGTGCAAAAACCAATGACGCATGATATTTATGAAGCAAGAGCCTTAACAGAGGCAGCTAAAAAATACAAAGTAGTCACCCAAATGGGTAACCAAGGATCCTCTGGCGACGGTGTTCGACAGTTGGTAGAATGGTTTGATGCGGGTATCATCGGAGATGTACATACGGTACAAATCTGGACAAATCGCCCTATTTGGCCACAAGGTATCCCTTGGCCAAGCAATAAGCCTGCCGTTCCACAAGGATTGGATTGGGATTTATGGCTAGGTACAGCTCCTTACAAAGATTATGTAGATAATTTGATTCCAGGAAGCTGGAGAGGTTGGTGGGATTATGGTACTGGTGCTTTAGGGGATTTAGGTTGCCATTTAATGGAGGCTCCTTTCCGCGTATTGAATTTAAAATATGCATCAGATGTACAGGCTTCGGTCAGCAGTGTATTTACGGCTTTCGGAAAACGTGGATTTTTCCCAGATAGTTGCCCTCCATCAAGTCATGCTACCTTAACTTTCCCTAAAACAGATCGTACTCAAGGACCTATTACTATGCATTGGATGGATGGTGGTATTAAACCAGAAAGACCAGAAGAATTAGGTCCAGATGAAATGTTTGGTGATGGTAATTCAGGTATTTTATTCATCGGAACCAAAGGTAAAATGATGGCCAGTGAATATGCGGCTAATCCTCGTTTGTTGCCTTTATCTAGAAATGAAGAAGTAAAAGTACCTCGTAAATTAGAACGGGTACCAGGTAGTGCTGATGGTCACTATGCCCAATGGGTAGAAGGCTGTATTGCAGGATATGGTAAAAAACAATTGAGCTCACCATTTGAAATGGCAGGTCCTTTGACAGAAGCTATTTTGATGGCGAATTTAGCTATTCGTGTGGCAGATATTCCTGTACCTAGAAAAACAGGAAATGGAATGCATTATCCAGGTTCAAACACCAAGTTGCTTTGGGATAATCAAAACATGCGTGTCACCAATTATGACGCAGCCAATGCCTTTGTCAAGAGAACTTACCGCGAAGGCTGGACATTAGGAAACTAACACCTAACAAGATGGATCCTGCCTCAGGGTCCATCTTTTTTTTGCCATTTTTATTTCGATTAATATTACTCTCTAAACATTGAACAAAAATATTTAGATCATGTCCTATAAAATTAAATTCGGGATAGTAGGTATTGTTTTAGCTATCATTGCTTTTAGCTCTTTTCAGCCTTCCTCTTCTCCCTATTTACCAATCAAAAAGAACACAAGTATATCGTTGATTGGCAATAATCTAGGCTCCCGAATGATCAATTTCGATCATTTTGAAACAGAATTGCACCTGAGATATCCTGATAGTTTATTGACTGTAAGAAATCTGTGTGATGGAGGAGATACTCCTGGTTTTAGACCTCATTCTTCCCGAAATAATCCCTGGGTTTTCCCAGGAGCAGAAAAATTCCAACTGGAATTTGCTAAAAACTCAGGAAGTGAAGGCCATTTGGAAAAACATGACGTCTGGTTAAGTCGTTTAAAAACGGATATTGTCGTGGCCTTTTTTGGATATCCTGAATCCACCGAAGGTGCTACTAGAGTAGATAATTATAAAGCGGAATTGACAGCTTTCATCAAACATACTCAAAATCAAAAATACAATGGCTTGAAAGCGCCACAATTAGCCTTGGTTTCTCCGATTGCCTTTGAAGACATCAGTACATTGCGAGATTTACCCAATGGTAAAATGGAAAATGAGCGCTTGGCTATGTATACCAAAGCCATGAAAGAAGTGGCAGATCAAAATAATGTATTGTTTATAAATGTTTTTGACATATCTCAAAAATGGTATGAAGAAAGTCAAGAACCTTTGACCATTGATGGGTTACAATTGAATAATGCAGGATACCAGCGTTTGTCTTTATTTTTAGCCGATCAATTGTTCGGAAAAAAATCGACAGAAATAGCATCTCGTAGAGCTTTAGTTCAGGCAGCTGTGGATGAAAAAAACTGGATGTGGCACAATGATTTCAAAATCCCCAATGGAGTACACGTATATGGTAGACGTTACAATCCATTTGGCCCCGATAATTATCCAGCGGAAATTGAAAAAATACGTCAGATGACGCAAGTACGCCAACAGGCAATCTGGTTAGCAGCCCGTGAAGGTAAGGTCTTGGATATTGAGGCGGAAGACAAAAAAACTAGAACTTTACCTGCCGTTACTACCAATTACAATCCAGATAAAAACGGAAGTTTACGCTATTTATATGGTGAGGAGGCTTTGAAATCGATTCAAGTTCCAGCAGGATATAAATTGGAATTATTTGCTTCTGAAGAGCAATTTCCCAATTTGGCTAAGCCTTCTCAAATGACATTTGATAATAAAGGCCGACTTTGGGTGGCGTCTATGCCTACCTATCCCCATTATAAACCGGGTGATCCAAAACCGAATGATAAATTATTGATTTATGAGGATACCAATGGAGATGGGAAAGCAGATCGCGAAATTATATTTGCTGACCATTTACAATTGCCTGTGGGTTTTGAAATCACGCAAGAAGGAGTCTTTGTGAGCCAAGGAACCAATTTGGTACTATTGAAAGATACGAATGGAGATGATAAGGCAGATAGTAAAGAAATTATTTACAGTGGTTTTGATGACCACGATTCTCACCATGAAATCCATGCCTTTGTTTCTGATGAATCAGGGGCTATTTACATGGGAGAAGGGGTATTCTTACATACCAATGTGGAGACTCCTTATGGAACGGTACGCGGAACCAATGGAGGTTTCTATCGATTTAATCCTACTCGTAGGCATTTAGAAAGAGTTGCCCAATTATCTATCCCAAATCCTTGGGGAATAGCTTTTGATCGTTGGGGTCAAAATTTCTTTGCCGAAACTTCAGGGCCAGATGTTCGTTGGATGATGCCAGGTAGTGTCTTAAGCCGATATGGAGAAGCCAACCATAAATCATATAATTTGATTGAAGAAGCGCATCGAGTAAGACCTACCTCAGGTTTGGAATTTATCTCAAGTAGACATTTTCCGGATGAAGTTCAGGGAGATATGTTGATTAACAATACCATAGGATTTTTAGGTATGAAGCAGCATCAAATCTGGGATGATGGTACAGGCTATAAGTCTAAACATCGGGTAGATTTGGTCAAAAGTGAGGACCGTAATTTCAGACCTGTGGATATGGAATTTGCCCCAGATGGGTCCCTTTATTTCATTGATTGGCACAATATACTCATTGGTCATATGCAACATAATGCACGTGATCCATTGAGAGATCATACCCATGGTCGTATTTATCGGATTACTTATCCGTCGCGTCCATTAGTTAAACCAGCCAAGGTCTTTGGTGCTTCCATCGATGAATTATTGGAGAATTTAAAGTTGCCAGAATATCGAACTAGATACAGAACACGCCGAGAATTGAGAGGACGTAATGTTGCTGAGGTAATTTCAAAAACCAAAGCTTGGGTAGCTAAATTGGATAAAAATGACCCCTCCTATGAGCATCATGCGTTAGAGGCATTATGGGTTACTTGGGGGATGAATAAAATAGATCAGGTTTTATTGGCTCAATTACTAAAAGCTAAAGATTACCATGTACGGGCTGCAGCAGTAAGGGCTGTCCGGTATAATGGACATCAATTACCTAATCAAGCAGCTTTATTAAGTCAAGCTGCCCAAGATAAGCATGGTCGAGTTCGACTGGAGGCCATTGTAGCTGCGTCTTGGATTGGTCCAGCAAAAGGTTTACCTATTTTAGCTATTGCCAAGACCAAACCTTTAGATGATTGGATGATTCATACCTATGAAACGGCATTGGCTCACCTGAGTGGAAGAGGAGTAGAGCGTAAAAAAGAAGTCTATGGTGCAACTAACTTAAAGGGGGCGGATTTAGAATCTTATACCGCAGGAGGAGCCTTGTTTGGAAAAGAAGGGTATTGTGGCACTTGCCATCAATTGGATGGGAAAGGGCTTACAGCCTCAGGATTTCCTCCTTTATCAGGCTCTAAATGGGTGACTGGAAATCAGGATAGATTAATTAAATTGGTTTTAAAAGGTTTAATGGGCCCTATGTCTGTCAATGGTGTCAAATATTCCGGACAGGTACCTATGACTCCTTTTGGGGGGCTAATGAATGATAAAGAAGTAGCTGATGTATTGACCTATATTCGTAATGCTTTTGGCAATAAGGGGTCTGTTATTACTCCACAAAAGGTCAAAGAAGTACGAGCAAACGTATTAGGTAAAAAAGATTTTTATCAAGTGGATAAGCTTCTTTCTGAACATCCTATGGAAGATTAATTTTTTTTATCTGAAAAGCAGCCTATTTTTTAGGCTGCTTTTTATTTTTTTGAAACAAAGTATAATTTACCCATTTTGTACTTTACTTAAATTAGACTCTGATCTCTCTCAATAGTAAACCTTAGGAGCATTATCCTAGTTTTTCATCATTTATGGAAAAAATTACCATAAACTATTATCTGTATTTTTTAGGTTTCTTGTTTTTTGCTTTTGGTGCTAGTCTGATGTTGAAAAAGGGTCTATTGGCGACTCGACTTCTCGGGCTTCAGTTTTTGCAATTAGGTATACAGCTCTATTGTAGTTATTACATTCAATTACCCCTCATAGTAGATCATCCTCATTTTTTTAGAGTTATTTCTCCTTTGTTTTATGTAATAGGGCCATTATCCTTTCTGTTTCAACATTTTTTATTGTATCCAGAAAGAAAGTTTAAACCCATTTATTTTTTACACTTCCTTCCATTTGCCTTCCATTTTCTTGAGTTTGTGCCATTATATCTTAGTACAGAAGCCGTCAAAATTGCTGAAATCAACGAGGTAATTAAACAAAGTACTTTTAATACCAATCATTCTAGCTTTGGATTGTTTTCCATGAGAACACATGTCTATTTAAAGGGGCTATCCTATATTTCTTATATGATATGGACTGCTTATGAATTATTCAAATATTATCAGTCAGTGTCAAAGTCCTTTTTACTGAAGAATCGCCTTATCGTTTTTTGGTTGACAGGTGATCTAGTGTTAAAAATCATTGTATTAGCTTGTCATATTACTTTTAATATCATCTATCAGGATCAAGTTCAGGCGGTTGCTCGGGATTTTCTATATGCGGGGGAGTTTGCCCTCATGGCTTTATTTCTGTTTTTGAATCCTCGATTATTGGATGGACCTTATTTAAAAGGCCTCGTTTTTCAGCATTCTCATCGAGAGATTCAAGAAAAAATAGAGGATTTAAGGGTATTTGATACTGACAAATCAAGAATTAATGTAAAGAATAAATCAATTTTAGAAAAAATGGATCGATATTTTGAATCGGAGTTTATTTTTTTGAAACCAAATATATCTTTGAATTTAGTAGCTCAAAGTTTAAAAATTAAACCCAGGCTGATACGTATATCCTTGCAAGAGGAGCTTGACTTTTCCTTTACAGACTATGTAAATTCGTGGAGAATTCAATATGCAGAAGAGCAATGTCGCGATAATTCTCGCTGGAAATCTTTTAAAATAGAGGTTATAGCCACAGAATCGGGTTTTGGTACTCGGCAGAGTTTTAATACGGCAGTGAAGAAGCTTAAGGGAGTTTCCCCCGGACAGTACTTTGCAAAGTACATGAACTGATGTTCTCTTGTTTAAATTTCAAATAAAATTTTAACGAATGAATTGTTCTCTTTTTAAAATTCGTAAAGAATATTTTGGGGTTAATTTTTCTTTACATATACTCTGAATTATCTGTTTGTGATTGTAAATTATTAGCGTACCTTTGAAGTGTTATAAAAATGAAAATACTCTTAAGACGGTAAGTGATGTTTCTGTAAGAGTTTTCTTATAACCTCCACGAACGATATAATTTAGAACACGGAGTAATGTAAATCCAAGATTCAATGAATCTTGGATTTTTTTTGTGCCCTAAGGAATGGAGAATTAGTTTAACTTAAGTGTATGCAAACTTGTGTCTACTTGCATTAGCTGTTTTAGGGCATACAATCGATTTTTAGATGCTGGATTTTCTGGATCTAAATTCCATAGATACATCTCGTAGTTACCAGCTTTAAGGGATTCGTGGTTGATTTTAATCGAACCATAGTTAGCTCTATAGTTTTCCATGGATAGGAAGTTCTTTTTGCCATTTAATGCAAATTGAATAGGAAGAATGTAGCTGTTGGCATGTTGATTCGTTGACTGGAGTATAATGAACCACTGTTTCTTGAATTCTGTGCTAAAAGGGAAATGCTGAAATTCTAACCAATAATAATGATTGATCCAGGTAGCATGCTTTTGCCGCATGATTTCTTTATATTCTTTAGCCTGGAATGTTAAAGACTCCTTTGGTAGAGAAATAGCTTCCTGATGCTGAAAAGGATTATCCCAGGGATAATTCATGGAATAGACTCGGTTATTTTCTGCTTCAAGTATAATGGGTTTGGCGTTCCATAAAAACCCGGAGCTGACAGATAGTATACATTGATTATTTTTCCAATTGATTCGATCTGCTAAAAAACTCATCTTTTGGTATTGTTGTGCAATACTATGATTGAAAAATGAGAGGCAATAAAAGGGGATACAATATAGCAGTGTGCCTATTAATAGGAATGAGTGAAATCGTTTATTGGTATGTAGAAGGATATGCAAATACACGATGATGATGGATAAGGCAGCATATAATTGAAAACGACTGTAAATAGTATAGTTCTCAGCGGAACGAACCAAAGCAATTAAACCAGCCGAAAATAAAATGAAGGTTAATATGCCTAAATAAGTGCCTTGATCTTTGTTTTTTAAATTGAACTTCCCATGGTCTATGCTATAGAAAATAAATATGGACACGACTAAAAAGCCTATAAACCAGGAAAGCACGAGACCAATTTTAGGGAATTCCATGGCGCTAGCTCCAATAAAGCCCAAGAATGAAAATAGGATATGGTTGATATTCCAATGGAATTTGGCCGCTTGCCCCATCTGGTAAATTTGTAAATAGCAAGCAAAGAATAGCATTAAGCAGATCCCCACAATGAGGGCGTTTTTCCAATTTTTTTGTAATAAATAAACGTAAGCAAGAGCTATAAAAACAATAAAACCATTACCAAAAGTGAATGAAGCTAAGAAAGCTAATGTGATAGCCCAAGCTAAGGCATAGGCTTTGTCTTCAGTAATAAACAGAAGACTAGCGAGTAAAAATAACGTAACATGACCGTGCTGGAGACCCGTTATAGCCCAATTCGAAACTTCGTGATATTGAGGTTGTAGCCAAAGGAAAGCTACGGGGATAAAATATACCAGATGAATTTGCTGTCTTTTGAATAAACGATACAGGAGATATAAAATGAGGATTAGCTCGCCTAAAGTAACCAGGATTAAATGCTGGAAATTAACCTGACCGAATATCAAATAGTCAACCCATGTGATAAGTCTGGGTATAACAATGGAATGGTCATTATCTACTCGGAATAGCGATTGAAAAAAATGAGACCAATTCCAAGGGGTATTCTGAGTACTATTGATGAACTCCAATAATGTTACGTCATCTTGATATGGAAAATCAAAGCTGAAATAATGTATGTAACACACAAATATTCCAATCAAAGTTAAAATGACAATGGCTGAAATATTAGTAAGGGCTTTGGGCATGGGACAAAATAATCTTCAAATTTAGGGAAAATTTAAAGAATAGGCTTGAAGGAATTTGTAGCTTATTTCATGATGTATGCAAGGTTCTAATTTTTTAGTTTTATTTTTGAAAACCCATACAGTTCTGGAAGAAATTTCCAGTTCTTTTAAACCTATTTAAATACTATAAATCATGTTTTATCGAGTGACCTATGCGATAGGTTCATTGTCGTATTTTTTACGCTTTATTTTCCGTATTCTTTTAAAACGTATTTTTCAACCAGCTAAAGTCCATATTGGCATTCTTATGGATGGGGATTTAGGCGATATGGTAGCCTCCGAGCCTATTTTAGACGCTTTACACCAGAAATTTGGGAATGTTGCTATTTACTGGATTACCGAAAAACGCTATTTTCCCTTGTTCTCTCTTCACCCCTTAATCACAGAAATGCTGGATGAATATTCCTTATTAGTGGCTCGGTGCTTGTTGACCTGGAATCCTTTTAACCATTTTTATTTTTTACAATTAAGTGATTTTAGAAAAGATCCCGTTTTTCACATATCCTTGGAGAATAAAAAAGCCGACGATTTGGGTATTCGATTGAATAATTATTACCATCAGTTTAATTTATTAGAAATTTCATCACAGTTAGCTGACTTGGGGATTATTCAAGGGCAGCCTCGTTTGTATGTAGATGATCAACCTTTGCGATTTGATTTACCAAAGTCTTATTGGATTATTCATTGCAAATCCAATGCAGGTTTGAGAGATTGGAAAGATGAGCATTGGCATCAACTAATTTTGGATGCAATTTCGACTTGGGGGATACATGTGATAGAAATAGGAATGAAGCATCCATTGAAATTGGAGCACCCTCAATTCACCTCATTGGTAGGTCAATGTAATTTGATGGAAACCATGAAATTGATTCAAGGCGCCTCCTTTTTTATCGGCTTAGATTCAGGCCCTACCCATATGGCAAATGCATTTCAAATTCCAGGATTGGTGATTTGTGGGGAATTTACTTACTTTAAAAAATATATGTCTTATTCTGGTTTTTATCAGGAAAGTAAACAAACGAAAGTGATGTTTAATCTACATGGTAAAGCAGAAGGATTAGCCTTTGATGAAGTATGGCAGCAATTGCGTGCTCTTCAAGAAAATAAATAGCCTATGCTATTTCTGATTACATTAAGTGCCATTGTGTCCTTGGTTTTAGCTATGACCTGGCTAAAATTACCTCCATTTGTTGCTTTTATTGGAGTAAGTATCCTAGCTGGACTGGCCTTTCATTTACGTCCAGAATTTATATTTAAAGCCATTCAAGAGGGGATGGGTAGTACCTTAGGGTCAATAGCTGGAATATTAGCCTTTGGGTCTATATTAGGTAAATGGGTAGGAATCAGTGGTGCTGCGCAAAAAATGACCGAAGTATTATTGAAGCTTTCGGGAACTCGATACACTCGGATTGCTTTTATGATGGCGGGTTTTCTGGTAGGACTTCCTCTTTTTTATTCGGTGGCCTTTATGTTGTTGGCACCATTAGTTATTACAGCAGCAGCTAAATTAAAACAGCCAGCCACCTTTTTGGCTTTGCCCATGTTGGCCTCTTTAACGGTCACACAGGGATATTTACCCCCTCATCCAGCTCCCTTGGCAATTATGCAAGAGTTTGGTGCCGACTTATCTAAAACCATGACATACGGCATTTTAATTGCTATTCCAGCCATTTTAGTTTCTGGTTTGTGGTTTGGTATGACCACAAAAAATATCTTGACGCCCGCTAATCAAGCTTTTGTGTTTGTAGAAGATGAAAATCGAGTTAAGGGCCCCATTTTGTCTACATTCCCAAGTTTCTTGATCGTGTTATTTCCCATATTTTTATTAGCTCTTGGATCTTTCGGTTCAGGCTATTTTCCAGAGATAGCGGCTTATTTATCCAATCCCGTGTTTTCCTTATTTTTATCTGTTTTATTGGCAGGTATTCTTTTAAAACGAATAGGATTCAGTTCGGATGCATTATTGAATTCTTCTATGGAATCCATAAAAGATATAGCTGGTATACTATTGATATTTGGTGGGGCAGGTGCCTTAAAGCAAGTGTTAGTCGTAGCGGGAGTTAGTCAGGCTGTGGCTGATGGTTTAGGTTCATCTACCTGGAATGTCTATGTATTAGGATGGGCTATGGCTGCCAGCATTCGTGTTTGCGTGGGTTCATCTACAGTAGCGGGTATAACGGCTGCAGGTTTTATGAAGGTGATATTGGTAAATTCCACTGCAGATCCGAACTTGATGGTATTAGCTTTAGGTGCGGGTAGTATGATGTTTTCCCATGTGAATGATACAGGATTTTGGTTATTCAGGGAATATTTTTCATTGAATTTTAAGGATACAATCCGCTCTTGGACCATGATGGACACTTTAGTCTCTATTACTGGACTGATAGGCGTGTTAATTTTAGATCAAATTCTTTTTTAAGGGATTTCATAGGATTCTCCAAGACTGATCTAAGTCATTGTTTCATCGAATAGATTTGTCTAAATTAGTTCGAACATTTCTGATTTTTATGAAAAATTACTTGTACTCCCTTGTTCTACTAGCCGTGCTTTCTTGTCAATCTTCCAATACGGAAAATCAAGAAACACTAGTCCCTAATTTGATCTTAAATGATGTATTAGCTTGTAAGGATTTAGCCGGACTTCAAGCTCAGTATGGTGCTGAATCTTTAGTGGCAGATACGAGCTGGATCTTGAATGAAGATACCCTGAGAGGTTCAATATTGTATCCCAATACCAATAAGCAAGCGTATATCATGTATCATCAGGGACAAATATTGGATGTTTCTGTACTTGGAAAGCAGTCTTTATGGAAAACAAATTCTGGTTTATATCTTGGGTTAAAAATGCTTGATGTGGAAAAATTGAATCAAAAGAATTTTACTGTTTCTGGATTTAATTGGGTCAATGGAGGTATGGTAGTAAGTTGGGAAGGAGGGAAATTAGGAGGAGATAATCTTACGCATGTGGTTCAATTTAGTAATGCAGAAAACAAACATGAAGGGCTTTCAGATATGGAATATAGCCAAATATCTGGAGAGGCAGAATTTGATATTCGCCATCCTTTGATTCAAAAACTAAATCCAAGGCTAGATCAATTGGCCATCGTGAAACCTTATGTCCCTACTAAATCAGAAGGTCAGTCTATGGGTACTCATATTACCAAAACCCAAATTCCCAAGAGTAAGAAAAAGCCCTAATTAACCTGATTGATGGCTTTCCTTGCCATAAATCCAGACAGAGTTGTTAAGAGACTTTGAATGATTCTGGTTCTAGCTTCTCGACTAAGCCAGGCATTATGCGGTGTAATAAACGCATGGGGAATGCCAATTAATGGATGATTACTAGAGGGTGGTTCTTGGTCTAATACATCCAATAATGCAGCGGTAATCTGCTTGTCTTTTAATGCCTGAGCTAAAGCCAATGAATCCACAAGTCCTCCCCGGGAGCTATTGATTAATACCGCATGCTGAGGCATCCAAGATAAAAATTCAGCATTGATGAGCTGATCCGTTTGCGGGTTTAATGGGCAATGTAAGCTGATGACATCACAGGTTTGAGCTAATTCTTTTTTAGATAAAAAGGTCCTGTTTGTTAGGTGTAAATCACGGGTATGGTGATAATAAACCTGCATTCCTAAACTTTCTGCCATACTCGCAAAACATTGTCCAATGTTTCCCATACCTATGATGCCCATTTTTTTATTGGCCCATTCGGTTAAAGGACTCAAAGAATAAGACCAATCATTTTTACTCCATTCTCCTGCCTGAACGGATTGATTGTGTTGTTCCACTCGATTACTCCATGCCAATAATAAGGCCAAGGTATGCTGGGCCACAGAGTAGGTTCCATAAGCAGGGACATTGGATACTTGAATTCCTCGAGCTTTGCATGCTTGAATGTCCACTGAATTATAACCTGTGGCTGCTACTAACACTAGTTTTAATTGGGTGAAATGGGATAAGGCTTTTTCATTGACCAAGCATTTATTCGTTACTAAAACAAGGGCATTAGGATCACGTAAGGGAATATCTTCTTCACTCGTTTTTTCATAGAAATCGACTTCTCCAAAAGTACTCAAAGAGGTTCTTGAAATATCTTGTTGAAATAAGGCTAAGCCATCTAGGATAACGATTTTCATGCTTTTAGTTTTGGATTATTATGGTGGCGATCTTGGTCCCTAATCGTTTTTTTGGCTAAATTTTGCTCAAGCGCTTTTTCTAAATTGATGCCAGTTTGATTGGCCAAACAAATTAATACAAATAGGACATCGGCCATTTCATCACCCAAATCTTTTTGTTTATCAGATTCTTTTTCCGACTGTTCTCCATACCTTCTGGCAATGATGCGGGCCACTTCCCCTACTTCTTCTGTCAACATGGCCATGTTGGTTAATTCATTAAAATAACGAACCCCCACGGTTTTAATCCATTGGTCTACTTGTTCTTGTGCTTCTTGTATCGTCATTAGTTTGGGTGTTGAGAATCGATGATGATGGTAACGGGACCGTCATTGACTAGGCTAACTTGCATATCGGCTCCAAATATGCCGGTTTGCATGGGGAAGCCCATTTTGTTTTCTAAAAGTTCAATGAGGAGTTGGTACAAAGGAATGGCTTGCTCTGGTCTAGCAGCATCTATGAAACTAGGCCGATTTCCCTTTTTGGTTTGAGCATGTAAGGTAAATTGACTCACCAAAATGATTTGACCATTCACGGCCTTGAGGTCTAGATTCATTTTTCCTTCTGAATCCGAAAATATACGGAGAGCACTAATTTTGTTGGCTAAGTATTGACAATCAGACTCTGAATCAGCTTGGTGAATGCCTACTAATATCAAAAAGCCTTGCTGTATCTGCGCATTGATTTGACCATCAATTTCAACTTTAGCTTCCGAAACACGTTGAATGACCGCTAACATGTTACAGCAATAAATAGACGATGAGGAAATATACCCCATAACCTAGAATGTCATTGGTGGTCGTAATAAATGGCCCACTTGCCACCGCTGGATTGATATTTAATTGATTCAATACCAAAGGCGTTAAGGTTCCCATGAGCGAGGCTAACATAACCACAGCAAACAAGGAAATAGAGACGGTTACGGATAGCATAATGGCGCCATGGTCTATTAACATGGAGCAACCAAAAGCAAATGCCGCTGCGATTATGGCATTGATTAAGGCCACAATTAATACTTTTTGAAGACGTTTCCAGAGGGTAGTGTCTAAACCGCTTTTATCCGCTAAACTTTGTACAATAAGGGAAGAGGATTGAATTCCCACATTTCCACCCGTGGAACCTATCAAAGGAATAAAGGCAGAAATGGCAGGCATGATGGAAATGGAGCTATCGAAACGGTCAATGATTTTAGCCGCTAAAAAGCTACCAACCATACCTCCAATTAACCAAGGTAAACGGGAACGTACCAATAACCAAATAGAGTCATCTTCTTCTACGTCTTCCGAAATACCGGCCATAACCTGGATATCTTCTTGTGCGGATTCGGTAATGAAATCGACCACGTCATCGATGGTAATTCTTCCTAATAAACGGCCTTGGATATTGACCACAGGAATGGCTTCTAAGTCATATTTTTGCATTAAATCAGCTACTTCCTCCCCAGAAATATACGTCTGAACAGAAACAATTCCATCGGCATCGAAAACGTCTTGGATTTTAGAGCCTCTTTTTGCCAAAATGATTTTCTTCAAGGAAACGGTTCCCATCAATAAACCATCGTCATCCACGACATATACAGCATATACTTTTTCAACGTCTTCAGCTTGTCGACGAATCTCCTCAACACACTCCGTTACGGTTTGTTTGACATTGATTTTGATTAACTCTTTTTGCATTAAACCACCTGCACAATCTTCATCATAATGCATTAAATCAATGATGAAGCGAGCTTGTTCACGGTCTTTTAATAAGGCAATCACCTCTTCACGAACGCGTACTGGCTGTTCGTTTAAAATATCCACAGCATCATCGGAATCGATGACATTGATGTATCCTGCGATTTCTTTGGAATTGAAATTTTTCAGAAACTTTTTACGGTCATCTGAATCCATGGTTGAAATGATTTCAGCCGCTAATTTCGTATCGAGTAATTGAACAATGTATTTGGCTTCTTCTCCACTTAATTCATCCAAAATACTGGTAATGTCTGCAGCAAATAAATCTTCAATTTTAGCTAGAATAGCCTCATTGGATTGCTCAACGATAAGTAATTTGATCTCCTCTAAAAACTCTTTGGTGAGTTCAAACGGAAGGTGTTGTGGGTTGACTACTTCCATGGATTTCGCTGAGGGTTGAAAATTTCGTATCTAAATTAAGAAATATTTGCTGGATTTCGGCTATGCTCCGATATAACCGTTGGCTTTCCACAATTCGGTCAGTTCGGTAAATTCAGCGACTCCCAATTGCTCGGCACGTTTGGTTAACAAAGGGTGATCGGGTAACTGCATGGCTCTTAGTGCATTTCGTAATGTTTTACGACGCTGGTTAAAGGCCATTTTTACCACTTGTTTGAATTTTTGTGGATCACAGTCTAATTTTTTGTCCCAATTTCTTACCACCCTAATAACTCCTGAATTGACTTTTGGAGGTGGGGTAAATACTTCAGGACCTAAGGTGAATAAGTATTCCACATCAAAATAGGCTTGAAGTAAAACACTTAAAATGCCATAATCTTTATTGCCTGGTTTAGCGGCTAATCGCTCAGCTACTTCTTTTTGTAACATACCTACTACTTCCACACATTGATCCTTATACTCTAGGATTCTAAAAAATATTTGGGTCGAAATGAAGTAGGGGAAATTACCTATAATGGCAAATTTTTCCTCTCCAAAGATGTTTTCTAAAGGGTATCTCAAAAAATCCCCATCGATTAAGCGGGGCCCAGTGAATTCTAAATAATTCTTTCTTAGGTAGGCGACAGACTCTTGATCAATCTCTATGAGGTAGGTTTCATAGTCTTTCTTTTTGACTAAATATTGAGTTAAAACACCCATTCCTGGACCAATCTCCAATACTTTTTGGTAGGCACCTTGCGGATTCAGTCCATTGACGATACGCTGGGCGGCGTCTAAATCATTTAAAAAATGTTGTCCTAAACTCTTTTTTGCTCTTACTTGCACGGGCTGATGGGGCTTTAAGAAGTAAAATTACGCCCTTTTTTGTACATTGTAAGCAAAATTTTGAATAAAGCCATGGCAGGTTGGGCACAGAAATCCAAAGAAGAATTAATTCAGGAAATTAGACAACTAAAAAATCAGTTGGATGTACTCGAAATGACGGAATCAACCTTTACTGGGACTTCTGCCAAAGAGAATCTAATTCGGACTTTAGAAAGTTTAAAGCTTTTTGGAATCATCATGGCGCTGGATGGAACTATCACTCATGCCAATGTGTATACCCATAAACTCCTAGGATATGAGCCGAATGAGTTAAATGGGAAAGACTTTTTTACCACCTTATTGCCCGTAGAAGAAAGGCAAGGACGAAGGTCTTCATTTAATCAAGCTGTTGCTAATGGGGGTTTATTTGAAGAACGAGAAAGAACCTATGTAACGAAATCCGGGGAAATTAAATGGGTGGAGGTTAACTCTACCATAGTCAGTGAGCTGGATGAGCAGACTTATTTGAGTATCATAGGTGAAGATATCAGTGAAAGGAAAAAAGTCAGTGAAGCATTAACCCGATCCAATGCGCAGTTGCAGGATTTGATTAATAATACGACAGACTTAATCCAAATTACAGGAATTACGGGCCGTTTTCTGTTTGTAAACCGAGCTTGGTTAGAAACCATGGGTTACACGGAAGATGAGGCGAGGGATTTGAAATTGCAAGATGTCCTTCACCCAGAATTTGCTTCCAATACATTAGAACAATTGGATTTGCTCAGTAAAGGAAAGGAGATTCCTGAATTTACAGCGGTATTTAGAAGAAAAGACGGCCGACGATTATATGTCAGTGGATCAGCCACTTGTCGATTTGAAAAAGGAGTACCTACTGCTTTTCGCTGTATTTTACACAACTCCACGGCTAAAGTACGTGCGGAACGAGCCAGTAAATTATACTCATCCATTGCCCAGGTTACCATCAACTCATCCAACTTGGATGATTTATATACCAATATTCACAAGCAATTAGGGGAAGTGATTGATGTGAAGAATTTCTTCATTGCCCAATATGACCCTGCGAAAAGCTTCTTGTATTTTCCTTATTATGTGGATGAATATTTTAATTCTAGGGTTCATTTTACTAAAAGAAAATTAGGAAATGGACTGACGGAATATGCCATCATGGCCAATAAACCCTTGATTTTACATGATGATGATATCCATCAATTAGCCAATGAGAAGAAAATTTACCTGTATGGGGTAGTTCCCAAGGTGATGCTTTGTGTACCTCTGCGGATTGGTGATCGGGTAACCGGGATTATCGGGGTTAAATCCTATGAGCGGTCCAATAAATACGAAAACCGAGATTTAGAATTATTGGACTTTATTTCGGGTCAGGTGGCCTTGGCCATTGCTAGAAAACAAGCTGAAGAGGCTTTGGCACGGGAAACAGCCCGTTTGAATGCCATTTTTGAAGGGAGCTCTCACTTAATGTGGTCGGTGAATAAGCGTTTGTTTTTGACCAGTTTTAACCATGAATATTCCGATTTATTGGTGGAGCAAATCAGTATTAGTCCTCAGATCAATATTAGTGCTGAAAAAATGGGCTTCCAGTTATTAGCTCCTCCAGAACGTAGACGGATGGAGGATGGCTATAAAATGGCATTTAGAGGTCAAAAACAACATTTTGAATTGGAGTTATTAACCAAAACAGGGGAGGAGAAATGGCTTGAAATTTATTTGAATCCCATTTTTTTGGAACATGGTACCATTGAGGAGGTATCGGGTATTGCCCGAGATATTACCGATTTAAAGAAATATCAGCATGCTTTAGTAGAGGCACGTGAGCAAGCAGAACGTTCCTTAAAAGTAAAAGAACAATTCTTGGCGAACATGAGTCATGAGATTCGTACGCCGATGAACGGGGTTATTGGCATGGTGGATTTATTAAGTGATACCCTTTTGAATGAAGATCAGGTTGATTATGTGCAAACGATTAAGAAATCTTCGGAAACTTTACTTCATATCTTGAATGACATTTTAGATTTAGCCAAGATTGAAGCGGGTAAAATGGTATTACATCCAAGTGATTTAGTCTTGGATGATGTGTTGGATCGTTTGATGGCTTTGTTTTCCCAAGTGGCTTGCCAAAAAGGAAATACCTTGGAGTATCATTTGTCCAAGGAATTACCTGAGGTGGTGGTGGCCGATGAGACGCGTTTGTTACAAATTCTATCCAATTTGACATCCAATGCCTTGAAATTCACCGAAAATGGTAAAGTGAGTATTGATGTTTCTGGGGAAAATATTTCAAAAGAATCCTTGGATTTAGTGGTTCGAGTGAAAGATACGGGTATTGGTATAAGTCCTGAAAATTTGAAAATATTGTTCAGTGCATTTCAGCAACTAGATAATTCAACCTCCAAAGTGTATGGAGGTACGGGTTTAGGATTAGCGATTTCCCGTGAATTCTGTAAAATGATGCAAGGAGATATTGGGGTTGAATCCACTTTAGGAAAAGGAAGTACTTTCTGGTTTAAAGTGCATTTAAAAGTCGGAAAGCAAGAATTGGTGCAGCGAAATAAGGAAGCGGATAAATTTGTTATTCAAGGGAAATTGGAGGATATACAGCCCCATATTTTGTTGGTTGATGATAATTCAACCAATAGGAAAGTGGCCTCACAGATCTTGGCCAAAGCGGGTTGTATTGTTCAAACGGCATCGAGTGGAAAGGATGCTATTAGTTTGTTAAGTAAAGCCAATGAGTTTGATTTAATATTAATGGATATTCAAATGCCAGAAATGGATGGTATGCAGACTACGCAACATTTAAAACAATTGGGCTTAGAAAGTTTACCGCCTATCGTAGCCATGACGGCTTATGCCATGAAGGAAGATCGGGAGCGTTTTTTAGCGGTGGGTATGGATGATTATTTAGCTAAACCTATTCGAGCACAGCAATTGATTCAAATGGTGAATCATTGGGTTATAAAAGGGGTTAAACCTCATGTGAAGCAAGAGGTATTTAGTGAAGAACATTCCGTTAATCCTATTGATCAAGAAGCTTTGGATTCCTTATTAGAAGCTACAGGAGGAGATGAGGAATTCGTTAAAAGTATGTTATGTGATTTTATTCATGAAGCCAAGCAGCAGATTCAAGATGCTGAGCAATTTTATCAAAAGAATGATTGCAAAGGAGTCCAATCGGAGCTTCATACGTTGAAAGGGAATTCAGGTACCCTTGGCGCTGCAGAAGTATATACGATTTGTCGGAAAATTGAAGGCAAAGCTAAAGTATGTGATTTCAAGGAATTTGAATTGGAAATAGAATTATTAAAGCAAGCTTTGCATCGCTTTGAAGAGGCGGTTCACGTACAATATGCCTGATTTTCGGACAAAATGGCGTATTTTGAAATTTGTATAAAGGACAAATAGGTCATTATTTCCGATTTTTCTCTGTGGATTACAATTTGAAAGTAAGATGTCAAATTGTAAATAAACAGATGAATCCAAAAAATTACACTTCCCAAGCGAGTATTGTGATTCAAAATTCGGTGGAATTGGCTGCTAATGCAGGCCAACAAGCCATTGAAACAGGTCACTTGTTGGCGGCTATCTTGCAAGATGATACCCAAACGGTTTCATTTTTGCTGAAGAAGTTGGGTGTTTCTTCCCAACAAATTCAAGAAAAATTAGGTAAAATTAGTAGTTCGTATCCCAAGGTTTCAGGAGAGCCCTTTTTGAGTAATGGATTGCAACAATCCCTCCAAAAGGCAGAAAAATGGAAGGAAACCCTGGGGGATTCGTATGTCAGCGTAGAAGTATTATTTATTTCTTTGCTGGATGGAAATGACGCCGTTGCGGATGCATTGAAATCCTTAGGCCTCAGTACCGCTTCGTTAAAAAATGCCATTGTAGAACTTAGAGGAAATAGAAAAGTGAACGATCCACATGCAGAGGGTACTTACCAATCCTTAGAAAAATATGGTAAGAATTTGAATGATTTGGCCAAGGCGGGGAAAATTGATCCCGTGATTGGTCGGGATGAGGAGATTCGACGTGTCTTGCAGATTTTATCTCGTAGGACAAAGAATAACCCCATTTTATTGGGAGAACCTGGTGTGGGTAAAACAGCCATTGTAGAAGGTTTGGCTCAAAGAATTGTGTCGGGTGATGTGCCAGAGAACTTGAAATCTAAGATTGTCATGTCCTTGGATATGGGTTTATTGGTGGCAGGTGCTAAATATAAAGGAGAGTTTGAAGAGCGATTAAAAGCGGTCATCAAGGAAGTAACAGACTCCAATGGGGAGATAGTGTTGTTCATTGATGAGATCCATACCTTGATTGGTGCGGGTGGAGGAGGAGAGGGTGCTATGGATGCAGCTAATTTATTGAAACCAGCCTTGGCTCGTGGAGAACTGCATGCCATTGGTGCCACAACATTGAAAGAATATCAAAAGTATATTGAAAAGGATAAAGCCTTAGAGCGACGTTTCCAAGCGGTTATGGTGGAGGAACCTGATGTGGCTGATGCGATTTCCATTTTACGTGGTATTAAAGATAAATATGAGTTACACCACGGGGTTAGAATTCAGGACGATGCCGTTATTGCAGCGGTGGAATTATCCAATCGCTATATTTCTGATCGTTTTTTACCTGATAAGGCCATTGATTTGATTGATGAAGCAGCTGCTAAAATGCGTCTGGAGATAGATTCTGTGCCAGAGGAAATTGATGATATCCAACGCAAAATCATGCAATTGGAGATTGAGCGAGAAGCGATTCGTCGAGAGAATAATAAGGAAAAAGAAACGATTTTATCCAGAGATTTAGCTGATTTATCTGAAAAAAGAGATGCCTTAAAGGCACGTTGGCAAGCAGAGAAATCCGTTTTAGATACGATTCGGTCCGAAAAAGAGAAGATTGACAAGTTGAAACTGGAGGCTGAACAAGCGGAACGTCAAGGTGATTATGGCAAAGTAGCGGAGATTCGTTATGGACGTTTAGTGGAATCGGAACAAAAGTTGAAAGACTTACAATCTGCTTCTACTGGAGAAAATACGATGTTGCAAGAAGAAGTAACTGCGGAGAATGTAGCCGAAGTAGTAGCTAAGTGGACAGGTATTCCGGTGAGTAAAATGTTGCAAACCGAGATAGATAAATTATTGCACTTAGAAGATGAATTGCACAAACGTGTGGCAGGGCAAGATCAAGCCATTGAATTGGTTTCAGATGCAGTTCGACGTTCAAGAGCAGGCTTACAAGACCCTCGTCGTCCGATTGGATCCTTTATTTTCTTAGGTACAACGGGTGTCGGTAAAACGGAATTAGCGAAGTCGCTGGCTTCTTATTTATTCAATGACGAGAATGCGATAGTTCGCATTGATATGTCAGAGTATCAAGAGCGTCATGCGGTAAGTCGATTGATTGGAGCGCCTCCGGGATATGTGGGATATGATGAGGGAGGACAATTGACGGAGGCGGTGCGTAGAAAACCCTATTCGGTGGTATTGTTGGATGAGATAGAAAAGGCCCATCCGGATGTTTGGAACATCTTATTACAAGTGCTAGATGAAGGTCGATTGACAGATAATAAGGGGAGAACAGCCAATTTCAAAAATACCATTATCATCATGACCTCCAATATTGGTAGTCATTTGATTCAAGAAAAAATGGGCCAAATGGAGGGTTGGAATAATCAAATCATCATGGATGAGACGAAGGAAGAGGTGATGACTTTATTGAAACAAGTGGTGCGTCCGGAGTTTTTGAATCGTGTGGATGAGGTAGTGTTATTTGAACCTTTGTCTGAAGAACATGCTCGTAAGATTTTGGGTATTCAGTTCAAAGAAATCCAACGTCGATTGGCTGAACAACAAATTACCTTGGAGGCCACGGATGAGGCTTTAGCTAAATTGGCCAAAGATGGGTATGATCCTAATTATGGAGGAAGACCGATGAAACGAGTACTTCAAAGGGCAGTCTTGAATGCATTATCGAAAGAGATTCTATCGGGTAAAGTGAAAAAGGATTCGGCCGTATTGATGGATTTAGATGCGGATGGAAATGTAATTTTTGATAATGTTCCGAATCCAGAAGTTGTATAAATTGGGGTAATTTATAGAAAAGCCTGAGGATAATTTCTCAGGCTTTTTTTTGTAACGTTGTCAAGGTTTGGAACCTTGCCAACGTTGGGAAAATCGGGAATATTGTATCAGTTTTTTGATAATGATTATTCATTTTAAATAATAAAAAAGAAATCAGTTTGTCTTTTATGAATGTACATAATATTGTACTTATATTTGTACAAAAAATATTCAACTATGCTGACGACTTCCATCTCCGATTTTAGGAAAGATATCAAACGCTACTTAGATCAAGTAACAGGAAATTTTGAAACTTTGATTATTAATCGAGGAAAAGATAATGGGGTGGTAATCATGTCATTAACGGAGTATAATTCACTTTGTGCTACTCAGCATGAGTTGGCATCTAAGGAGAATGAAAAAAGGCTTGACGCTGCCATAGAAAAATTGAGATCAGGGGATATTCAAACTAAAAGTCTAATGGAGGAATGAAATACATCTTTGTAGATGAATCTTGGGAGGATTATGTGTATTGGCAACAGACTGATAAAAAGAAATTAAAGCGAATCAATGAATTATTGAAAGATATTTCCAGAAATCCATTTGATGGTATTGGTAAACCCGAGCCATTAAAATTTAAATATGCGGGATTTTGGTCAAGAAGAATAGACGAAGAACATCGCTTGATATATCAATTTCGGGAAGGAAAAATTTTAATCGCTAAATGTCAATTTCACTACAATGAATAGAAAAGCCTGAGGATAATTTCTCAGGCTTTTTTTGTAACGTTGTCAAGGTTTGGAACCTTGCCAACGTTGGGAAAATCACGATTATTGTATCAGTTAACTGATTAACTCAGCCGGGAAATTTTGGTAGCAAATCGGACGAGTAAAACGGTATATGGCTTGAGTACCTACCGAAGTCCCTCTGGAATCACTCGTGGCAGGGAATGGGCCTCCATGAACCATGGCTGGAGAAACCTCCACTCCAGTGGGAAATCCGTTCAATAAAATCCGACCTACGCGTAAACTTAAAGCTTCGATTAGTTCAGGAAATGCTTTAATCTCATCGATTGTCCCATGAATAGTACCGGTTAATTGACCTGGTAATGACTCCATAAAGGCAATCATTTCTGCCTGGTCTTCCACCACCACCGCCAAGGTACTTGGTCCAAAAACTTCTTCTAATATCTCTTGATCTTTCATAGCTGCTTGGGCAGTTGTGACAAACAAACTAGGTGAAGGAATGGCCTGAGTTGTGTAACGCTTAACTTCGGGATGTTGGTCTAATTTTTCACAACCTTTGGTAAAGGCTTGTGCTATTCCTTGGGTTAAAAATGCATTCAAAGACATGGTGTCTAATTGCTTCGCTAATTCCTGTAAGAAAGCCTCATCAGATTTTTGAATCACGATTAATCCTGGATTGGTACAGAATTGTCCTTGTCCTAAACATACTGACTGACTGAAATTGGCTGCCAGACTAGTTCCATTGGCAGCTAGACCATTTGAAAGTAATACCACAGGATTGATGCTTCCCATTTCTGCATATACTGGAATGGGCTTAGGACGCCTGACAGCTAAATCATATAATGCTTTTCCTCCTCGGTATGAACCCGTAAATGCTACCGCTTGAATGTTTGGGTGCTGCACTAAATAGCCTCCTATTTCATGGGATGTAGTATGTACCAAAGAAAAAATTCCTTCAGGCATTTCCGTTCTTTGAGCAGCTTTTTGTATTGCCCTTCCCACCATTTCACAGGTATTAGGATGTGCTGGATGGGCCTTGAAAACGACAGGACAGCCAGCGGCTAATGCCGACATGGTATCGCCACCAGCTACTGAAAAGGCCAATGGGAAGTTACTTGCACCAAATACAGCCACAGGTCCTAGTGGAATCTGTTTTTGAAATAAGCTGGGTTTAGGTAATGGTTGACGGTCAGGCAGTGCTGGATCATCAATAGGCATGACCCAAGCTTTGTTTTTAATGAAATTAGCAAAAGCCAATACCTGTCCCGTGGTACGGCCTCGCTCTCCTTGAATGCGAGCTGTGGGTAATCCTGCTTCTAAACAGGCCATTTCAATTAATGGATCTCCTATGGCAATGATTTCTTCTGCAATAGCTTCTAAAAACAAGACCCTTTTTTCGTCTGATATTTTTCTTAAGCTAGCAAATGCTGTTTTAGCTTTGGCAATAGCCAAGTCTATTTCTGCGGTAGTTGCTTCATAAAATGGCGTAGAAATCGCAATGCCTGAATCGGCTTGCATGCCTTGAAAAGTACTCGTACCTAATTTGGAAAATGAATTTCCTATGATTTGTTCACCTGTAAGGTTCATTATGCTACAATTTGAATTAAAGTTCCAATGGGTTCAATTTGAATTTCAATGCGATCGCCTGATTGCAAGGTAAAAGGATGATCTGGTACCACACAGGTTCCAGTCATCAGGTAAGTGCCTTTAGAAAAGGTCATTTCACGAGTAAGGTATTCCACCAATTCAGCATGTGTTCTCTTCATTTGAGATATTTGAGTGTCTCCCTGAAAAACCTCATTGCCATCACGGAAAATACGCATGTCAATCACCGTTTCAGGAGCTAATGGCTGATCAGTTACCAATAAACAAGGTCCAATGCCCGCAGCACCATCGTATACTTTGGCTTGAGGTAAATACAATGGATTTTCTCCTTCAATATCCCTTGAACTCATGTCATTGCCAATAGTATAACCGGCTAATTGACCTTGAGCATTAACGAAAAGCGTTAATTCGGGTTCTGGGACGTTCCAAGCGGAATCTTTACGGATTCTCACTTGACCACCATGACCTACGGCCCGATGGCTATTTCCTTTATAAAAAATTTCTGGTCTTGGTGCCGAATATACTTTGTCGTAAAATGTATCTCCTCCCGACTCCTTGGATTCTTCCATACGTGCCACTTTGCTGCGCAAATAAGTAACACCAGCTGCCCAAATTTCTTGTTGATCTACAGGATGTAACAAATGGATATCGCCAAAGTTCACTTCAGTACCATGCGCAAAGGCGCTAGCACAAGCTTCAAATAGGTTCTCTTGATTGATGAAGTCATCCCAAGAAGTAGCTTGATGAAAAATGGATTTATCCGATTGACTGGATTGAATGACATGTCCGTGAGGGGTACGGTACAGCTTAAAATAGTTCATTTGAAATAGGTTTATGTATTAATGTCGGCTAATCTTTTCCAATGCTTTCATCACTTCGGAAGCATTTCTTTGTGTAAAGGAAAGATTGAAAGTACAAAGATTGTCAATTTTTTGATTTAGTATTCGAATTGGCAATTTTTTGCAGATTTTCATGACCTCATTCAGTTCGGAATAGGGGAATTGAATTTCCTCTTCTACCAAAGGTTCAAATTCTATAATTTCTGCCTGTGCTAAAGTATCTAAACTCGCTTCTTTATACGCATGAATTAAACCAGGAACTCCCAACAAGGTACCACCAAAATAGCGAATAACGGCTATGAATACATAATGTAATTGTTGCGATAAGATGGTATTCAAAATCGGTTTACCCGCACTTCCTGATGGCTCTCCATTGTCATTAGAACGAGCTTCTTCTTGACTGAAACCCAATCGGTAGGCATAACAAATATGTCGGGCTTTAGGATGCAATAAAGCCAATTCATGAAGCCGGCTTTTAATTTCTTCCAGATCTTTCACCGGGTAGGCCATGCCGATGAATTTACTTCCTTTATCTTTGTACAGACCTTCTGAAGGAGAAGCAATGGTTAAATACGAATCTTGCTTGGACATGAAGAGGATTAAATTCCCCGCAATTTATGCACAATAATTATTATTTCTTGCGAGTTCTTGCTTCTACCTTACGTCAAAAACTGATGTATGCTCGTTTGAAGCAATGTTTTTCCCAAGAAAAGGATGAATTAGTTCTAGGTTTTGAACGCCAAAATGGGGAAGAATTTTGGATGAAATGCTGTTTGGGACCTCAATTTTCTTGTTTGCAATTTCCTGAAAGTTTTCATCGGGCGGGAAGGAATTCCGTCGATTTGTTTTCTGATGTCCTGCTGGCCGAGGTTCAAGAAGTAGAAATGTATGAGAATGAACGTGCTTTCAGCCTTCATTTTTTAGGGGATTTTGTGCTACTGTTCAAAATGTATGGCAATAGAGCCAACATCATCTTGTTTCGTGATGGGGAGTTTCAAAGTCTATTTCAATCGAGGTTAAAGAAGGATGCTGAAATTTTGCTTTCTAACCTACATCGACCCATAGATCAAAGTTGGGAGGCTTTCCAAGCGCATGATGGAAATTATTCTGCCTTGTTTCCCACTTTTGGTAAAGAGATAAAGATTCATCTACTTCGTTTAGGGTATGAAAATGTCTATTTGAATGCTCGCTGGGATATACTAAAATCATTAAAAGCCGATTTAGAAAACCCAATCTTATATGTGTATCACCGAGAGGATGGGGTATATCTTAGTTTATTGAAATCTGAGGGAGAAGCCTTGTACGTAGGACATGATCCTTTGGAAGCATTAAATGCGCTCTATAAGTTTCACTATTCCATTGGTGAGTTTCTCAAAGAGAAAAATCAATTGCTTACTTTTTTTCAAAGAGCCCAAGATAAGACCCGAATCTATCTTCAGGATTTAGAGAATCAAGGTAGCAAGCGAGGGGCTAGTGTGCCTTATGAAGAAATAGCCAATATCATGATGGCGCAATTGCATTTGATTCCTGCGAATGTCACTTCGATAGAACTGCCTGATTTTTACCGAGATAGTACGATTAAAGTCAAGCTAAATGCTAGTTTAAGTGCTAGTCAAAATGCAGAGAATTATTACCGCAAGTCGAAAAATTATGCCAAAGAACTAGCCCATTGGCAAGAACAAGTGGATCGTAAAAGGGATGAAATCAAGCTTTGGGAGGAGCGTTGGGAGCAAGTGCATCAAGCCACCAATAGAAAGCAATTGAAAGCTTATATCCCCTTATTGACTAAGGATACCTCCCCCAAGGCCGTAGAAGAAATTCCATTTAAGGTATTTGATGTACAAGGTTGGACCGTTTGGGTAGGTAGAAATGCCAAAAACAATGATTTGTTGACGATGAAGTATACCAAACGTCATGATGTTTGGTTGCATGCACGGGATGTAGCAGGTTCTCATGTCGTGATTCGTAATCCCCAGCAAAAGGTAGTACCTAAGCAAGTCATCGAGGAGGCTGCGGGCTTAGCCGCACATTTTTCCAAAAGACAACATGAGAGTTTATGCCCAGTGATCATCAGTTCAAAAAAGTACATTAGAAAGACGAAAGATTTATTAGCCGGTCAGGTGATTGTAGACCGCGAAGAAGTGATCCTTGTGCCACCGGCAAGAATAGATTAAATCACATTTTGTCTAACTATTCTGCAATATTTTTTTATTTTCCTTCGGATTCCTCTAAATTAGTAAACTTTTGACCCATTCACTTTTATAAAAAACTATGCAATCTCAAGGTTTACAATTACTCGATTACCTCGTGTTCCTCTTTTATTTTATTGTTGTTTCCGGATATGGTTACTGGATTTACAAACAAAGACAATCTAAAATTTCTAATTCCACCGACTTTTTTTTAGCTGAAGGGTCGTTGACTTGGTGGGCTATCGGAGCGTCATTAATCGCCTCCAATATCTCCGCAGAGCAGTTTATCGGTACTTCGGGTGATGGTTTTAGATTAGGTTTAGCCATTGCTACGTATGAGTGGATGGCAGCAGCTACCTTGTTAATTGTGGCTATTTTCTTCATGCCGATTTATTTGAAGAATAAGATTTTTACCATGCCTCAATTCTTGACTCAACGCTACAGTCCTACGGTCAGTTTGATCATGGCGGTGTTCTGGTTGATGTTGTACATTACCGTTAACTTAACATCTATTTTGTATTTAGGGGCTTTGGCCGTTACGACGATCTCGGGTGTCGACTTTACGGTATGTATGATAGGTATGTCGGTATTTGCTATTTTCATCACCTTGGGAGGTATGAAAGTGATTGGATATACGGACGTAATTCAAGTGGTGTTCTTAGTATTAGGAGGTTTAGCTACTTCTTATTTGGCTTTGAATATGGTGACTGACCGTTTTGGTGGTTCAGGAGTTGTAGATGGTGTGAATCACTTATTAACCAAGGCACCGGAGCATTTCCACATGATTTTGCAAAAAGGAAATCCTAATTACCCAAGTTTACCAGGTTTAGCCGTGTTAGTTGGGGGTATGTGGATTATCAATTTGAACTATTGGGGATGTAACCAATACATTACTCAAAGAGCTTTGGGAGCAGATTTAAAAACAGCTAGAAATGGTATTTTATTTGCGGCTTTCTTGAAGTTGATGATGCCCATCATTGTGGTATTACCGGGTATTGCGGCGTATTTGTTATATAAGGATGGCATGTTCCAAACGGAGATGTTGAAAGATGGCGTGTTGAATAAGGATAATGCCTATCCCGTATTATTGAATTTATTGCCTACAGGTTTGAAAGGACTTTCTTTTGCGGCATTAACTGCTGCGGTAGTAGCATCCATGGCAGGTAAGGCCAATTCCATTTCAACCATTTTTACGCTAGATATTTACAAAAAATACATTAACCCGAACGCATCTGAAAAGAAACTAGTGAATGTGGGTCGTTTCGCTGTGGTGGGAGCCATGGTAACTTCGGTGATTGTTGCCCCAATGATGGGTATTGATAAAAAAGGAGGTTTTGAGTTTATCCAAGAGTATACGGGTTATGTATCACCGGGTATTTTTGCTTTGTTTACCTTAGGATTTTTCTGGAAAAGAGCTACTTCCAAAGCAGCTTTAGTCGCCTTATTGGGAGGTGTGACATTTTCTATTTTGACCAAATACATTCCTACATGGACAGGGGTAACCGAGTGTATGTTCTACTCTTCTTTCCCAGATGAAACTGGCCGTATGATGATACCCTTCATGGATCGTATGGCTTGGGTATTTATTTTCTGTGTGACTTGTATGGTGATTATTTCATTGGCTGACCCAGAAAGTAAAAACAATCCTAAGGGATTAGAGATTGATGCAAGTATGTTCAAATTATCTCCTTCCTTCATTGTAGGTTCGGTGGTGATTTGTACTGTTTTGACATTCTTATATACCTATTTCTGGTAATCTCGAAACATGAAAGAAGTCTTTTTCATTCTTTTGTGTTTACATATTGCAGGAGGAGGCCTAGGCTTATTGATGGGGACTTTAATACTCTTTTTAAGGAAAGGGGATCGCAACCATCGAAAACTAGGCCTTCTTTTTTATGGGGGCATGTGCTTAGCAGGTGCCACATCTTTGGTCATGGCCGTGTTGCATCCAAATTACTTCTTATTCATCGTCGGGATTTTCACCTTGTACATGAATTTGAGTGCTAAACGCTATCTTCGATTTAAGAAGAAAGGGCAGGAAGCTCAGTTGCTAGATTATGTGATTTCGACATTCATGTTGGTCTTTGGAATCGTTTTCATCGCTTTTGGAATCTACCTACTTGTTCAAGCCAAGAATTTCGGTATTGTGTTTTTAGTCTTTGGAAGTATCGGACTTCGATTTGTTTGGCAGGATTATCAATTTCAGCAGTCGGGTTACAGTATCCGTTTGGCCTGGCTTTCTCAGCATATTCAACGCATGATGGGAACGTATATAGCCTCATTAACCGCATTTTTAGTGGTCAATAGTTCCATTTTCCCTCATTTTATTCCTTCCTTTGTTTTTTGGTTATTACCTGGCTTCATCGTGGGTCCATTGATTGGACGCTTTGTCAAGAAATATACCCAAAAAGCTTAGCATCCATGAAGGAAAAATTGCCCGTTTTATTGGTGATTGCAGGTCCTACGGCGGTGGGTAAAACGGCTCTATGTGTCGAGTTAGCTCAAAAGCTGCATACAGAGATCATTTCAGCCGATTCCCGACAGTTTTATAGGGAATTGTCGATTGGTACTGCCAAACCTACTCAAGAGGAGCAAGGGGGCATCAAACATCATTTCATCGATTCCCATTCCATCCAAGAATATTTCTCACCGGGGGATTTTGAGCGAGAGGCTTTAATTTTATTGGAAAAGCTATTTCAAAAGCATGATGTGGTCATTTTAACGGGTGGATCGGGATTATACATCAAAGCTTTATTGGAAGGTTTGGATGAAATGCCCGAAGTGGATTTGGCGCTAAGAGATCAGTTGATGCAACAATTAGATAAGGAGGGAATTGCGCCATTGTGGGAGCAATTGCAGCGATTAGATCCAGCCTATGCTGCTCAAGTAGATCAACAGAATCCTCAGCGTATCGTGAGAGCCTTGGAAGTATGTTTATCTACGGGCAAACCGTATTCTGATTTCAGAAAAAAGCAGTCGGCCGACCGACCTTTCCAAGCCATTAAAATCTGCTTGGATAGACCTAGAGAAGAATTATATGCCCGCATCGATCAACGCATGGACCAGATGTTAGCCCACGGACTCGTGAACGAAGCTATCCAATACCAAGATTTCCAGCATCTGTATGCCCTGAAAACCCTGGGCTATAAAGAGGTTTATGGACATTTGAGGGGAGAATACGATGAAGCAGAAATGATCCGTTTATTGAAGCGAAATAGTCGGCATTATGCCAAAAAACAACTGACTTGGTTCAGACATCAGGGGGAATTTAGGTTTATGCATCCGGATGAAGCGAGGGGGGAGTTGTTAGGAATGTAGAATGTAAAATGTCTTGTCCTGAAATAGGTTGAATTGGGGTTTATTAATAAACATTGTAAATAGTAATTAAGCTGCATCAAAATCTAGCTGTTCGATGTTCCTCAGGGTCATGTCGAACCCCATAATTAGAAATGATTTAGCATAGAATTCTACGGCATTTCTTTTTTTTCATAAAAAAAGAAACAAAAAAAACAGAAGGAATGCGGTTAATCCTAAGACGAATTCCGTTTTGCGGAACCGATTGTCTCTCCGCTTACGGCTTTAATCTTTGACGCTATCGCACATGGCCTATGCGCAGGGTCAAATATCCGCCTTCCGCTTCGCTCAAGCTACGTTCCAATCTTTCGTTGGGATTAACCTAGAAAACTAGCTGTTCGATGTTCCGCAGGGTCATGTCGAATTCTCCATAATAAGAAATGATTAAGCATAGAATTTAAGGCATTTTTTTTATAAAAAAAGAAACAAAAAAAACTGAAGAAAAACGGTTAATCCTAAGACGAATTCTGCTGCGCAGAACCGATTGTCTCTCCGCTTACGGCTGTTAGAATGTAGAATGGAAAATGTAGAATGTAGAATCCAAAAATTGATAAAATGATCAATGTCATTCAGGCATCCACAATTTATAATTCATCATTTATAACTTCCTTCCCGCCTGCCGCTTCGCTCAAGCTTCGTTCCAATCTTTCGTTGGGATTAACCTTTCAATGTAGAATACAAAAAAAAGGCATTGTTAATGATTTACTTAAAATGAATGCTTAAAAAGGATTGTCTTGTCCATTAACAAGTTGACCGTTGGGAAAATAAAGACACTAGCCCATTAAGTGTTTAAATGTAAAAAAAATAGTGAAGGCCGAAACCAACACTATTTTCTTCTTACACACTTTAAGAGATGGTGCCGAGAATTTCTTGTCTTGTTAGGGTTTTACTAATTCCAAACGCCATTCATCTCAGTTAGTATAATTGGCTTTCCATCTGTAACAACAATAGTATGTTCGTGCTGTGCCATAAATCCTCCTTTATTCCCTACCATTGTCCAACCGTCATTAAGCTCCACAGTATAAGTTGAAGAAGTTGAAATGAATGTTTCAATAGCTACAACAGAGTTCTTTTTAAATCGCCTTTGGTCAAATCTATTTTTATAATTCAGTAATTCGTCTGGTTGCTCGTGTAGACTTCTGCCGATTCCGTGTCCACCAAGATTTTTAATAACCTTATAGCCTCTTTTTTTAGCTTCAGTTTCCATAAGAAGTCCTATGTCTGCTATTTTTACCCCACCTTTAATATTACTGATAGCTTTTTGCAATATATTTTTTGATGCATTAACTAAATTTTGGTGTTGATTGATGTCTTCTCCAAGCACAAATGAATTTCCATTATCTGACCAATAACCATCAAGTTCAGCAGAAACGTCTATATTGATTAAATCGCCTTCTTTTAGAATTTTGTTTTTGGAAGGAATACCGTGACAGAACTCATTGTTTACACTAATACAAGTCCAACCTGGAAACTTGTATGTCATAAATGGTGCTGAATTTGCTCCAAAATCTTTTAAAATACTCGCCCCAAAATCATCAAGCTCTTTGGTTGTCATACCAGGCTTGACGTAATTTTTCATTTCTTTTAACGTGTAAGCAACAACGTCACTTACTTTTTTCATTCCAATTAATTCTGATTCTGTTGTTATAGACATACTATTATATTTTCTATTGTCATTTTTTCAAGCCTGTTTGATAATTATTCAAACCAGCCATAAATCCTTCTCAATCTATCAAACTTGTAAATAATGCGGGCAGCATTAAATTCCCATCATTTGTCGTTCGACATGACCCTGAGGAACATTTACTCTATCGTAAAAGTGATTTTTCGTCCTAAACCTACTTCTAAAAGTTTGTACAAAGTTGAAAGTTGAATGTCACTGTGTCCATTTTCTATTCTGGATATGAAGCTTTTTTTCGTTCCCGTTTTTTCTGCTAGTTGTTCCTGGGTCATTGAACATAAACGTCGTTCTTCTTTGATTACTTCACCAATCGCAAAAGCTTTGGCTTTGATATCGAAATTTATTCTTTTTACAGACCCTATTTTGCCATAGCGATTTTCAAGATGTTCCTCAAAGGTCGTGATGGTCTTATTATTCTCATTTATAGCTTTCATCTTAATTTTTGATTTTTTTCTTCAACATATTCGACTTTAATTTTTAAAGCTCTGTCAATTTCTCCTTGAGGCGTTTTTTGAGATTTTTTCTGGAAGCCATTGAATAGAACAACTACTTTCCCTTCGTCAAAACAACAAAATATTCTAAAAATATTACTTTGGAATTCAACGCGTACCTCATAAAGTCCATCTGTTCCTTCCAAGTACTCAAAAAATTTCTTTGGTACTCTTTCTGTAACTGTGATGACATATAAAACGTAATCGATTTTTTCTTTGACTTTCTCTGTTTGGTTATTTAAAAAGTCAAGAAAGAAATCCTTGTAAGATGATTTGTCTTACCGTTTCCAATAGAAATTTTGAACACTGGCAAAGTTAACTAATAATGGAACAAATTTCCAAGCGATGGCAGTGGCTTATCTTATAAATAGTTTGATTTTATTTTGGATTACAAATCCAAATTCTCAGTCGTTCGACATGCCCTTTCAGACCTTAAAAAAAGTGTAGAATACTATAATACGGCAGTAAATTTAAAATATTGCCGATAATTAGAATTAGTTAGAAAGGGAAGAGAATTGGCTCTTTTGTGTCCATCTCCATCTAGGAAGTGTTTAAATGTAAAAAAATAGTGAGGGCTGAATCCAACATTATTTTCTACTTACACACTTTTCGAGATGGGGCAAAGGATTAATTGTCTTCAATAATGTCCAAAAATTACTGAACTTTTGTGTGCCTAATTTATGAGAAACATGATGTAATTATTCTCTTTAAATACATGGGAAAATAAGTTCATACATTACCAAAATGTATGTTTTGGTGTTTTTTAAAATGGAAGTGCATCATCATCTTTTTTGTCAAATAGCTCTTCTGTTAATAAAATATAGTCATTTCGCCATTCATCCTTAGTGAAAACCTTTAGTTTTCCTTCACTATTAAAAATTTCTTTTTTTACTTTTAACGTGAATTGCTTTTTTTGTCTGTTGTCAATTAGTGTGTATTCGTATAAATTTTCATCACCAAATAAAAAATTTAGCTCAGGAGTTTTATAACCTCTTGCAGATAGCCATTCATTCATTTCATCCGTAGTGGTAAAGTATACTCTATAATTAACATTAAGTAATTGTCTCATTTCTTCCATAGCTGGATGATTACTTAGTAATATGTCATGAATAGCTTGGTCTTTGTCTTTTCTTTCTTCAGTCAAAAATGAAACTAATTGATTTAGAGTTTTTGCCGTTCCTTCTATTCCTTTGAGTAAATTTATTTCTTTTATTCTTGGCTGTTCTTGTAAAAATCGTTGAAAAAGACCTGCCCACTGTTCCTTTAAGTAATTTGTGATTTCTTGAGAGGTTTCAAATGAATGAATATTGTTGTTATTGGGAAGTGATTCAAGTTGTTCAATAAATTCATATACTTTTATATTGTCGACAAATCTACATTTAAACTCATTAGTAGATTTATTGAATAGGAAGGTTTGGTATTCAGAAAATACGTTTTTTTCTATGAAAATATAAACTTGTTTATTTAATTCTAAAGCTGTCCTAACTTCAATTTGTGATATTGAATTATTTTTATGTTGACTTTCGCTACCAAAACGCCCCCCAATAATCGAAACTAATATATCTACATTGCTAATTTCTTTGTAACAATATTCTTCCAGTTTTTCATCTTTTCCATAAGATATATTACCTAATTCATTCAGAACCGGTTCATATCCTAAGTCTTTTATAAATCTATCAAGGTCTGCTCTTACTTGACGAAGGTCATAGAATGTTGAGCTAACGAAAATTCTTGGTTTAGCCATATTTGTCTTATAGTCAGTTTGAAGTTATGAATTATAATTTTTAATAACTATTAAATTATATCCCCAAATACCCCTCCAATCCACCCTCCAGATTCTGGCATGAAATGCCTTTCGCCAATAGCAATCGACAAGCGATGTAGCTTTGGGTACCATTGTAACAAATGACGGTGATGGGTTGGGGGATACGTTGGACTTCTTCGATATGGTCCAATAATTGATCGAGGGGAATATGAACACCTCCCAGATTAAAGTCGTCCCATTCGCGGGGAGTACGTATATCTAGGAGGTGTAAGTGGCTGATTTGTTCTTTGAAAGAAACAGCCGAAATGGATTGCATCTTAATAGCCAGCAGCCTGCCAAGCGAGCATGCCGCCTACTAGATTACGGACATTGCCGTAGCCTTCACTGCTCAAATACTGTTGCGCACGGCCAGAACGTGCTCCTGAGCGACAATGAACAATGATTTCCGCATCTTTATCTGCTTCAATTTCATCCAAACGCTCAGGAAGTTCCCCTAAAGGGATTAATTGAGCTCCGATATTGAACTCATCAAATTCATGTTCTTCACGGACGTCAATGATGTACAATGACTCATTTTTATCCCTTCTTTCTTTTAATTCTTCTATTGTAATATCCATGTGATTATTGATTTTCTCCTCCACCTACAACCCAAAGGTCAATGGTGTCTCCTGGGTGAATACTGGTTCCTGTGCAAGTGGCACAAACTTGTTTAAATACGATTCCCGGCTGAAATTCCTCATTGGCTTCATAATAAATTTTACCAACGGTCAGGTTCATTCCTGCCAAAATAATGTTGACTTCATCCAATGGTTTGCCCACTAAATCTGGTAATTCCATTTCCACGTTAGCTGTACCATTTCCAATGAATAAATCCACCATGGTTCCTTTAGGAATGGTCGCTCCGGCCTCAATCTTACGTCCATTCACTTGCATTTCAATCACCTCCTTCACTCTTGGGTCATTGATTTCATGCACAATTCCCTTTCTCAATCCAGAAATCAACAATTGCTGCTCGGCACTTCGCACCGATAAGCCTATCAAGCCGGGCATTTTGATGGTAGGAGGGGTTTCAGAATTGATGGTGATGTAAATTTTTCTTCCCGACTTCACCAAGGCATTGGGTAAAGGGTATTGGGAAAGTATCGTCAAAGGAGGTTTATCTGCCGTAAAGGTACAATCAGAAATTTCATAGGTTAAATCATTGGCATCTACCAATTCCCCCATTTTTTCCATGCTCATTCCCTTCAAATTAGGCACTTTGATGGTTTCCCCATGATGGGTACTCCAAGGCAAATACACAAAAAAGAACCCGAAAAATAAAACCAGAAATAAGGAGATCAGAATCGCGATGTGCGTGTACAGATCTTTTTTGGTTTGGGTAGGGATTTTCATCATGAGGGATGCGTTCAAATATTGGATGCAAGTTAGGGAATTGTCGGGAAAACAAAAACCCATTTTGTCAACCCAATCCCTCGTTTGGACATAAAAAAACCGGGTAGTTTAAAGCCACCCGGTTCTTATTCTCAGCTGATTCTTAGTATTTGAATACTTTTGAACCTGCCATTACTTCTTGTGTTTTCTCGTTGAAGGTAACACGCTCTCCTGTACGATATGCCGCATTGGCCATGATCGTCGCAATGGAGTGTTGGTAACCTGCTTCAATCGGAGCATTTGGCGTTTTACGTGAACGTACGCATTGCATCCAGTTTTTGATGTGCTCAAAAGTTAAGCTATCACCACCTGTGTTAGATCCAGTCTCTACTTTAGGACCTTCAATTTTCAAGGTAGGCAATAAATTAGCCTGCATGCCCATGCCTCTAGCTTCTCCTTCGGTTAATCCACCTGTAGGTGAAATCATGTTGGTGTCTAAGTTTAATTCACCACCATTGGAGTAGTAAATTTCTTTAGTGCCACCGGCTGAGTTAGAGAAACGAGACGTAAAGCTCACTTGGAAGCCTTTGTTTGGTTGATCTGCTGGGCCGTAATCAAATACCGTAGTCATGGTATCAGGATTTTTACGTCCATCGTTCCATTGGTAAATACCTCCATTGGAAACCGCTGAACGTGGATGAGCTAAGCCAGAGAACCAGTGTACGGTATCAATTTGGTGCGACATCCATTGGCCTGGGATTCCTGAAGAATATGGCCAGAATAAACGATATTCTAAATATTTACGAGGATCAAATGAGTCTTTTGGACGGTTCATCAAGAAGCGGTTCCAATCGATATCCGATTCTTTTAAGTCTTTGCACAAGTTCACTCTTCTCCAGCGACCAGGTTGATTGACGTTCCACATCAATTCCACCATTTTGATATCACCAAACTTGCCTGACTTAATGAATTCATCGGCCGCCCAGTAGTTGGCACCACTACGGCGCTGCGAACCAATCTGAACAATTTTACCTGATTCCTTCACCGCTTTTAATACGGCACGTGCATCTTCCATGGTTTCAGCCAAGGGCTTTTCAGCATACACATCACAGCCCGCTTTAACGGCTTCAATGGTGTGCAAGGCATGTTGGAAATCAGCAGTAGAGATAAATACAGCATCTACACCTTTAGCTGCATATAACTCATCGTTATTACGGTATGTGGTGATTTTGCTTCCTAATTGGGATTCCAAATAAGCCTTTCCTTCTTCACGTCTACGGTTCCAAAGGTCAGATACTGCCACCATTTCAAAATTCATTTCTTTTTGTAAAATTTTGAATGGAGGTACGTGTGAAGAACGGTGACGGTCTGAAAAACCTACACAGGCTACACGAACACGGTCATTTGCTCCAAGAATCTTGCTGTAAGATTTAGGACTGAAGGCAAATGTTCCTAGGGAGGCAACAGCGCTCTTTTGGATGAAATCTCTTCTTTTCATGTTAAAATTAATTTTTGAGGTATCGGTTATTAGTTAATTTCTCTGATTTTGATGTTCTTATAAAAGACAGAATCACCATGCTCTTGCAACAAGATAGGTCCTTTCGCTTTCATACCAAAACCAGGCCATTTATTGTATTTACTATGAGCTACTAAAACTTTATAAATATTGCTTCCACGCACATATTCAATCACCTTGAAGCCATTTAGCCAGTGTTGAACCACATTATTTGGATAGACAATCACACGACCACGATTCCAATCGCCAATCTTTTTAATGGCGCGCTTGTCTTTGTCAGATGGAATCAAGTCATATAAGCTGGATAAGGTTCTATTACCTACTGTTCCTAATTTAGCATCTGGGTGTTTGTCGTCATCCAATACTTGAAACTCCAATCCGATGGCCGACATGCCTGAGTTGTAGGATTCATCCACAAAATATTTCACTCCTGAATTGGCTCCTTCGGTTAATTTGAAATCAAAAACCAATTCAAAGGCTCCGAATTGATCATTCGTCAAAATATCGCCACCATTACCTGATTCTTTACCACCTTTACTATTCACGTGTAAAGTACCATCTGATTCTACTGTCCAAACAGATGGAGGAGCTGTAGTTTTGTAAGCCGAACGCCAGCCGTTTAAATCCTTACCATTGAACAATAATTTATATCCTTGAGCTTGTTCTTGTGGAGAAAGGGTATTTAAGGTGTAATTTTCTACAGGAGTCGTTTTGTCCAAAGGACGAGGATGCATTTGGCTTCCTGTCTGAATCTTGATGTTTTTCCACATCACTTGCGTTCCTTCTTTTTGATCTTTACCAATGGCATGAACTTGGAAGGCGATAAATCCTTTGGCAGTCATATCATCCACTAAATAGGTAACGGGAATATTATTAACCCAGGTACGGATGGTAGTTCCGATAGCCTCTATACGATAGTGATTCCACTCACCTTTTTTGAAAGCTTTTTTTGCTGCTACATTTTCTTCAACGGGATATAACCAGCCACGACGCGCCTCGTCGTATAAGCCACCTGACCATGCACGGTCAGAAGGGTCAATTTCCACTTGGTATCCATGTACACGACCATTCATGACATCAGGAGAGGAAAGACTACGGATTTGAATACCCGAATTCATGGAGTTGTCCACTTTAACATCCACTTCTAAGATAAAATCACCATATTCTTTTTCCGTGGCCATGAAAGAATTAGGCGTATTGGATACGGTAGTACCCATCATGACACCATTTTTAGCTTCGTATTTGGCTTGACCGTTGAGTTGTTTAAATCCTTTGAACGTTTTACCATCAAAAAGATTGGTCCATTGTTCATTTTGCGCCAGAGCAGGCATCAATACCCCTAAACAAAGGAGTAGAGTTAATAATTTTTTCATAGTTTCTTTTAATTGTATTAATTACTCGTAAAAGTCCTAAAAAGAATTGATTTACTCAAATTCTCCAAATTAATCCTTGTATTTTTCTGTGGGGCATTGACCTTCTATGTATATAGCTGAATTTGGCAGAGAATGCGTTCAGGCGAAATATTAAATTTGATTTTCGGGCTATTCCATTAAATTTGTAGATTAAATTTTCGCCTATATGAAGAAACAAACTCAAGCCATCCGAATTCAAGCCAAGCGATCACATAACCGTGAGCACTCGGTGCCTTTGTATTTAACCTCCAGTTTTACCTTTGAGGATTCGGAACAGGGACGGGCTATTTTTGCCGAAGAGATTCCCGGTAATATCTATTCTCGTTACCAAAATCCCAACGTAGATGAGTTTGTGGAGAAGATGTGTATGTTGGAAAATGCGGAAGCTGGACTAGCATTTTCAACTGGTATGGCGGCTATTTTTTCTTCATTGGCTGGTTTATTGAAGCAAGGAGATCATGTGGTAGCATCCAATGCTCTTTTTGGTTCTGCCATTCAAATTTTGACTAAAATCACGGCAAAGTGGGGCATTGAATGCACTTTTGTGGATGGTCATGATATCAAAGCTTGGGAAGCTGCTATCAAGGATAATACGAAATTCTTTTTCTGCGAAAGTCCTTCTAATCCTGGTTTGGATTTAATCGATATTGCGGAATTGGCTGAATTAAGAAAAGGAAAGAATATCATTTTAGCCGTAGACAACTGTTTTGCTACACCTATTTTGCAAACACCTTTGGATTTAGGAGCAGATTTAGTCATTCACTCGGCTACTAAATACATTGATGGACAAGGACGTGTGCTAGGTGGTGTTGTTTGTGGAAAAGCGGAATACATGACTGAAATTCGTTTTTTTGCGCGTCATACAGGCCCATCGTTATCTCCTTTCAACGCTTGGGTATTATCCAAGAGTTTGGAATTATTGGATTTACGCATGCAAAAACACTCGGAAAATGCGCTGGCATTAGCGGAAGCTTTACAAGGTCATCCAGCAGTACAAGCGGTTAAATATCCTTTCTTACCTAGTCATCCTCAATATGCATTGGCTAAGAAGCAAATGAAATATGGAGGTGGAATTTTAACCTTGGATATCAAAGGGGGCTTTGCTCAAGTTCAAAAATTAAGCCAATTGCTTCAAATCGTTTCTATTTCACCCAATTTAGGAGATACTCGAACCATTTTGACACACCCAGCGTCTACCACCCACTCCAAATTATCTGTAGAAGATCGGGCAGCGGTAGGCATTACGGATGGTTTAGTTCGTGTGGCAGTCGGTTTGGAAGCGATTGAAGATTTGAAAGAAGATTTCTTAAACGCGCTAAATCAACTCTAATCCATGTGGATAGCCCTAGTGGTATGTTTGGCTTTACTGACTATCAATGTGGTGGTGGGTGTTTATGTAGAACGCAAACTATCTGCCTTCATGCAGGACCGTCTAGGACCTATGGAGGTGGGCAAATGGGGTTTATTGCAAGTATTTGCTGATTTATTGAAATTATTTCAAAAGGAAGACATTGTCCCTGCATCCGCTCAAAAGCAATTGTTCTTATTTGCTCCTTGGATCATTTTTTTGGCTGTATTTGGCTCATTTTCAGTAATTCCCTTAAGTTCAGGTAGTTTCTTGCAAGGCAGCCAAACCGAAATGGGAGTCATGTTATTAATGGGCATCGTTTCTTTAGATTCCTTAGGGATACTACTGGCAGGATGGACTTCCAATAACAAGTATTCACTCCTTGGGGCGATTCGTTCAGCGGCACAATTGGTTTCCTATGAGATTCCCATGGGTTTGAGTATTCTTTGTGTCGTATTGATTTCCTCCAGTTTGAATTTACAAGAGATCGCCTTACAACAAGGGATATTTAGTCAACAGACCAACTTCTTATTCGGTTTATCTTTTTTACAATGGGATGTGACACATGTAGGTGGGATTTTGACTTGGAATGTAGTACGAGTGCCGTTCTTCTTTTTTCTGTTCATTTTGTTTTTCATCACCAGTTTAGCTGAGGCTAATCGCGCGCCATTTGATATACCTGAAGCAGAATCTGAATTAGTAGGAGGTTTTCATACGGAATATGCTGGAATGCGTTGGGCATTATTGTTTTTGTCGGAATATGGAATGATGCTCCTCGTGAGTGTTTTAGGGGTAATACTTTTTTGGGGTGCATGGTATTCTCCTTTTCCAAACATTGGAAGTTTACGTTTGGCAGATTGGACCAATGGTACTCCAGGAACTATAAGGGCAACCGTTTTAGGTTTTGTTTGGATTATGTTAAAGACCTATGTTCTGATTGCCATACAAATGTGGGTTCGTTGGACTTTACCTCGCTTGCGGGTTGATCAATTGATGTATTTATGTTGGAAAGTATTAACTCCAGCCGCTTTGGTTTTCGTCGCAATATCCTCGATTTGGTCGATGTTCATGTAATTTCATTTCTACTTCTCGGGTATTATACGTATCATTGGTTTTATTACCTCAAACCAACTCTATGATAAAACTCTTTACTAGAGTCTTTTGTGCATTATGTTGCCTAGTCATTTTTCACAAAAGCTATTCACAATCCGCCACTACCACTTTACCCTATTTAGAAGGAAAAGTTATTGATGCGCAGACAGGAGAACCTCTCCGAGGAGCGGATATTTCTGTTGACTTTAAGAAATCAGGAACATCGACTGATTCTTTAGGTAAGTACCGTATTTATTTACCTTACGGGGAATTTGTGGTAAAAATTAGCCATGTAGGATATAATCCTTTCCGTGCCAAGGTTTACATCAAAACCAATACAACACTCAATGCCCAACTGAATGATGTCACCAAGCAGTTGGAAGAAGTTATTGTATCCAGTGCGGCTACTAAGCGAGATATTCAAACACCTTCTTTGGGAGTTACTGTTCTAAGTTTAAAAGGAATTAAAAAGCTTCCTACCATGATGGGGGAGGTTGATGTGATTAGAAGCCTACAAACACTTCCCGGGGTTTCTTCGGTGGGTGAAGGGGCGAATGGCTTGAATATTCGGGGTTCCAATGTAGATCAAAATTTGATTTTCATTGATAATACGCCCATTTTCAATCCCACTCACATGTTTGGCTTGTTTTCGGTATTTGCCTCAGATGCCATTAGGGATTTAGAATTATATAAAGGGGGAGTTCCTTCTCGTTTTGGAGGAAGAACGGCTGCGGTATTGGATATCAAGATGATAGAACCTAATACCGACAAGTTTAAAATGCAAGGAGGAATTGGTTTAGTGTCCAATCGTGCGATGGCAGAGATTCCTATCATTAAGGAAAAGTTATCTATACTCATAGCAGGCCGACTTTCTGTCAATGATTTTATGTTCAAGTGGTTTGCGCCAACGGAATTAAAGAATATCCGAGCCAATTTCATGGATGTGGCGACTAAAGTTTTTTATCGTCCCAATTCTAAAAATACGATCTCTATTTCCAATTATTTGAGTCAGGATTTCTATCGGGTAGACTCCTTGTTTAGTATTGAAAACGTTATCGCTAAGCGGACATCCTTTGATTACGGACATAATAACCTAGCCATTCATTGGAATCATTATTTTTCCGATAAGCTAAATATGATGTTAAGTGCTACGAGCACTTTGTATAAAACAAAAACCTATTCTCCTGATACGGTTAATACCATCGATTTACAAAGTTCTATTGATTACAAAAATGTTCATATGAGCTTTGACTATCAACCTAGAGATAGCCATAAAATGAATTTTGGTGCCATGGCTACTCGTTATTATGTGAAGCCGGGATCTTTAAATGACGGTGTAGTTTCTCGTGTTGCCAGAGTTGTTTTACCCGATGAACAATCCGTGGAGGCAGCTATTTATGCAGATGATGAATGGACTATTAATCCTAAGTTTACTATTCAAGCAGGTTTACGTTATGCGCAATATTGGCGCTTGGGTGCTGGTATTGTTAATGAATATGCACCTAATCGTATGCCTTCAGCGAACAGTGTGATTGGGAAAAAAGTATATGGTGATGGAGAAGTAATGGCTTCTTACGGTGGCTTGGAACCCCGACTGACCATGAAGTATTCTTTGGCAGAAAACACCACCATGAAATTTGGGTATAATCGCATGCAGCAATTTTTTCAATTGCTTTCTAATAATACCACACCATTACCTACTTCTCGTTGGAAAACGGCGGATTCATTCATTAAGCCCCAGCAATCGGATTTTTATTCCTTAGGATTCTTTAAAACCTATAATGAGAATGTGTACGAGGCTTCCTTGGAAACCTATTACCGAGATGTAAGAAATACACTTGATTTTGTTTCTGGTGCCAATTTACAATTGAACCCAACGATAGAAACACAATTGATTACGGGAAAAAGTAAGGCTTACGGTGTTGAGTTAATGGTTCAAAAGAAGAAAGGGGAAGTTTCTGGATGGGTGAGTTATACCTATGCTCGTGCTTTCAATCAAATGATTGGTGATTTTCCTGAGATTCAGGCGATAAATGGAGGGGAATGGTTTGCTACCAATTACGACAAGCCCCATACCTTTAACATGATGTTGAATATTCAACCAACCACGCACCATAGTTTCTCTTTTACGTTTGCCTATAATACGGGTCGTCCATTCTCTTCTCCATCAGGTAGTTATGAGATTGGAGGAAAGCGATATCCGGTCTTTGCTTCACGTAATAATGACCGCATTCGAGATTACCATCGTTTGGATTTCTCTTGGACCATCAGTAACCCATCCATGGTGAAAAAGAGATGGGAGGGAAGTTGGGTCTTTACCGTGTATAATTTATATGGAAGACAAAACCCTTATTCGGTATTCTTTAAATCGAATAAGCAAGCACTGCAAGCGTATGAGCTAAGTGTATTCGCTGCCCCATTTGTTTCCTTGACCTATAATTTTAAATTTTTATAGAAATGCCTAATAAGTTAATTAGCTATATTTTCTTGAGCTTTGCCTTGGTTTTTATGACCTGGGCCTGCATTAATCCCATCAAAGATTTTGCACAGAAAGACTCTACTTCTTACATGACCATAGAGGCGGACATTGTCAATGACCCCACCATGTGTAAAATCCGTTTGACCAGTTCAGCTAATAGAATCATGTCGGTGCTGTCACTCCCTGTGACCAAAGCAGATGTGTACATTGTAGACCAAGCCGGTACCAAAACTACGTTTAAGGAAGTCACAGGTGGCGCTACAGGCACGTATTTACCACCTACAGGTTTCGCTGGTAAAGTAGGTTCTACCTATCAATTATTTATTAAGACCTTAGATGGTAGACAATATCAGAGTAGTCAGGAAGAAATGAATGCCGTTCCTGAGATTGAAAATATTGTCACTCAATTTGAAGTCTTGGATCAATATTCCAAAGGAGATGTTCGCCGGGCAGGTTACACGGTTTATTTGGATTTCAAAGACAGCCCTAAAGAAGGCGATTATTACATGTGGAATTGGAAGCATTATGAACCCATTACTATTTGCGCGACCTGCGGAGGTGGGGGAACCTGGAATTTTAAGCAAAATACTTGCATAACTCCCGCTGTGGCTACTGACCAAATTTTGAATTATTCATGTGATGGTAAGTGTTGGGACATATCAACCAATAATGATTTGAATGTATTTTCTGATGTATTGACCAATGGTCAACGTATCGTAGGTCGTCAGGTGGCACGGACACCCTTTGATAATTACACACCTTATTACTTTCGTTTAGAGCAAAGAGGTATTTCAAAAAGTGCCTTTTTGTTTTATCAAAGTTTGATTGCTCAAGTTCAATCTAGTGGCTCTTTATTTGATGTGCCTGCTGAAACAAGATTTAGTGTCAATGTGAAGTCGGTTACGAATCCTACAGAAAAGATTTTAGGTATATTCAACGTGTTTTCTGTAAGTAAGAAAATCTTTTATATTGACCGTACTAAGGGCATTCCTCCAGGAGAAAAGGCATTTATACCTCAAGTTCCGGGAGAAATGTTTTACTGTCCAGGTGCCGTTCCAGGTTGTCAGGACCGAGTTCCATGCTTTGAAGGGTCAACAAGAACAAAGATTACACCGGAAGGGTGGACTTTATAAGATTTTTGCATCATCTTTGCGGCAAATTAGTACAAAATGGTAGGAGTTTTATTGGTTAATTTAGGTACTCCGGACGCTCCGGATACAGCTTCAGTTCGTCGATATTTAAGGGAGTTTTTAATGGATGGACGGGTAATTGATATTCCGTATCCTTTTAGATTTCTGTTGGTTAATGGCATCATTGCTCCATTTCGGGCTCCTAAATCAGCCAAGATTTATCAACAGTTATGGGAAGAACGAGGTTCTCCATTAAAGTTTTATGGAGAGGATGTGCGGGATGAATTACAAAAGAGTCTAGGTTCGGAATACGTGGTTAAATTAGCCATGCGCTATCAAAATCCCGATTTACCTTCGGTTTTGAAGGAAATGGAAAGGATGCAATTGGATAAGTTGATCATCATTCCTTTGTTTCCTCAGTACGCCTCAGCCACTACGGGTTCTGTGTATGAACGAGTGATGGAACTCATGAGTTCATGGCAAATCATGCCCAATATTTCCTTGGTGAGTTATTTTTATCAACGCCTGGGATTTGCAGCTTATTTTGCTGAAAAAGCCAAGAAGTACCAAGCTGAACATGACTTTGATTATTATCTGTTTTCTTATCATGGAATTCCTGAACGTCACATTCGAAATGGAGATATCACAAAAAATACCTGTGTATTTGGTCCTTGTTGTGAGCAAATCACCGAGAAGAATCATGGATGTTATCGTGCCCAATGTTTTGAAACCACTCGTTTGATTGCTAAGGAGATGGGATTGAAAGATGGGACATTTGGTACGGCCTTTCAAAGTCGATTAGGAAGAGACCCTTGGCTTCAACCTTATACCGATGAAACTATTAAAAAATTAGTGAAAGAAGGGAAAAAGAAGATTTTGGCTTTTTCTCCAGCCTTTGTGGCTGATTGTCTGGAAACGACGATTGAAGTAGGGGAAGAATACAAGGAATTATTTGAAGAAGCAGGAGGGGAGCATTGGCAATTGGTGGAAAGTTTGAATAATTCACCTGAATGGGTAAATTTCTTGAAGGATTTGGTGCATCAATCATAAAGCCATGATATACTTTGTTTTAAGTGTTTTCTTCGCCATTTTATTATTGGTCAATTTTCGGATGCATGCCAAATTTGGAGTGGATACGAGTTTGACCATTCTATTAAATTATCCCATCTGTTTTTTAACTGGATGGGCGGTACAGCCCAATGCTTTACCATTTCATTGGCCAGATATGCCCTATTCCATGGGTATGTTGGCCTTAGGTTTGGGTTTTGTGGTGACTTTCTTACTAACAGGTTTTTCTACCCAGAAAAACGGCATGGCAACGACCTCCCTCGCCAATAATATCTCTTTGGTCATACCTGTGCTTTTTAATTTATTGATTTGGAATCGGGGAGGGGCTACTTGGACTTGGCAGATTATTGTAGGTTTACTTTTAGCTTTCGGTGCTATTTATTTTTGTAGTCCTCAAATAGAAGGAAAAGGTCAGAATAAATCATTGACCGCTTTATTGTTGGTTTTTGTCGGTTATGGAATTACCAACACCGCCTTTAATTTTTTAAATGCGGAGGTTGCGACTGAAGCAGGAGGAACCATTCCTTTTATGTTGATGATTGTCGCTGGGGCGATTGGTGCATCGGTGTTGGAATTAATTCGAGGAACGATACTTGGGAAATTTACTTGGAATAAAGCTTCTGTAATAGCTGCTTTACCTCTTGGGTTGCCTAATTTCTTCTCCTTTTATTTTTTATTGAAAACCTTGGATTACTTTGGAAACAATGGCGCCATTGTCTTACCTATTTTTAATATTGGTGTTATTGTTGGCTCCACGGCCGTTGCTTATTTGTTTTTTAAGGAGAAAATTAGCGGTCGACAGAGCATTGGAATTAGTTTAGGCTGCATCGCCATTGTGCTATTATTGCTTTAATATAAAAATATGGAAATAGAAATTTTCACCTTGGCGGATTATGCTGCCGACTATGGACAAGGCAAATTGGTGATCAATGGCACCTTTGATAATATCACGGCCAAAGAATTTCCTGCTATCCATCCATCTTGTGCGATTGTTGCACGTATTCGAATAGCAAATAAAGAGGCTGGATTACATTATTTCCAAATAGATGCCTTAAATCCACAGGGAGATAATTTCCATGAGCCCTTCAAGGGGGAGTTCACCGTAGTGAAGAATCCCAATGCGGACCATACTACCTTGAATATCATTTGGAATTTAGTTCATTCTAAACTGGATACGCTCGGGAAATACGCTTTTGAATTTTACTATGATGGGGAATTCAGAACTGGATTGAGCTTGACTGTGGGGAAATAAGTTATTAGGGATTAGTGTTTGGTTATTAGAATTTTTTCGAAAGTAAATACTGTCGTTCAGCTCCAGCGAAATGAATCACGGTTCTGCGAAGTGGAATTCGCCTTTGCTGGACGACATAAAAAGATTTTTTTTGTTTCTTTTTTTGAAAAAAAAGAAAAGCCTTGGTAAAGTAAGAAATGGTAAATGCTGAATTGTAAACGGGTTAATTTTTCAATTTTCTTTATTTGATCGACATTTTTGGACTAAAAAGTACTTAGGAGTTTCTTTTTTTTATAAAAAAAAGAAACAAAAAAACAGAATGAATACGGTTAATTCAAGACGAATTCCGCTTCGCGGAACCGATTGTCACTCCGCTTACGGCTTTAATCTTTGACGCTTACGCACATAGCTTATGCGCATGGTCAAAGATCCGCCTTACGCTTCGCTCAAGCTACGTTCCAATCTTTCGAAGGGATTAACCTAATAATGTAGAATTATTTTATTAGGTTTTAATGAGTAATAAACCAAAGATCAACTTATTTCAGGACAAGACACAAAAGACACTATTCCCTAATAACTAATCACTACTTATAGCACATTCGCCGTTTGCTCCTTAATCTTTTCCAATTCGTCTTTCATGTTGACCACGATACGCTGAATCTGCGAATCATTGGCCTTGGAACCTATGGTATTGATTTCTCGACCAATCTCTTGAGCCATGAAGTTTAATTTTTTACCATTTCCTTCTTTCAATACCTCTAAGAAATACTCTAGGTGAGTCGCTAAGCGAACTTTTTCTTCAGAAATATCGAATTTCTCAATGTAGTAAACGACCTCTTGTTCGAAACGGTTTTGATCAAAATCTTCATTCAAACCTAAGTCCAACAGTGATTTTTTCATACGTTCACGAATGTTGGGCATACGAATCAAATCTTGCTCTTTTACTGCATCCAAGCCCAATTTAATGGAAGCAATGTATTCCTTGAACTTCTCTTCCACCACATTTCCTTCTCTCAAACGAAAAGCTTTACATTCTTGTGTCGCTTCTTGGATGATCTCAAAAATGGACTGCCAAAGTGCTTCTACCTCTTCTTCTGATTCTTGGCTTTGCTCTGCTTGAATGGTATTGGGCATAGATAAAGCATGCAAATACAAGGCGGTCTCATCGACAGATTCAACGTTAATTTGTGTAGCTACCCGCTTTAATTCTTGGAATAATTCTCCTATTTGTTTTTCTGGTAGTAAACTAGAAGAAACCGTTTCGTTGGCTTTTTGCATGGTCAAAGACAGCTCTATTTTACCTCTTTCTAGCTGCTGAGTAAGGTAATTTCTTACTTCGATTTCTCTGGCTGAAAGTGACCTAGGCAGGCGACAAAACAAATCGGTGAACTTGGAATTCAAACTCTTGACCTCTACTTTGATTTGAAGATCTTGTATTTCTTTTTGGGCCTTCCCAAAACCGGTCATCGAATAAATCATATACTTAAACTTTCTTTTTTCTATACTCTAATCCTAAGGACAATCCTAAGAATATAATCAATCCTATGGAGGCTAAACCATCTATTTTACCTCCAGTCTCCACGGATTCAGGGGCAAATTTGAATTCTATTTGATGTTTTCCTGCGGGAACCACCAAGGCACGTAAGACGTAATTAGCTCTTAGGTGGGGCACTTCTTTGCCATCTATGTAGGCCTTCCAATCTAGATTTCCTCGATAATAAATTTCTGAGAAAACCACTAAACCCGAAGCGCTTAATTGACTTTGGTAGCTCAATTTATTTGGGGCATATTGACTTAGAGTAATTTGTCCCGAAGTGGGAACTACCTGAAAATCACCCAGCCATTTTTTATCTTGATTTTCTAATACTACTTCTTGAGCGGGATTGATTTTTTCAATGGCATTCAATGCCTCATCTGCATTATTGGCCCATTGGATTTGAGAAACGACCCAAGCATTGCCTAATGCCGTTGGGTTTGTTTGAGCAATAGGTCTATTGCTCGAATCCATACCAATGACATATTTCGTATTCAACATGTTCAATACCGTCATTTGAGCTGGATTTCCTGCAAAATATTTCTCAATCAATTCTTGGTATCGACGAAGCTTAGCCCCATGATATCCGCCAATCGAATGATGGTAATAACTGGTAGTGGCATCGTTCATGAAAGAAACGGTCGAATTCAATACCCGGAATTGACTTTTGTCGGCTAAGATTTGCTGATCTGCAGGACTAGGTTCAATTTGCTCTTCTAACGTGCTTTTTGAAACAAAAAAATCTTTTCCAAAATAGCGTTTAGCAACAGGCGCCACATCCAAGACTAATAAAAATACTAAACCAAAAACCCAGATACTTTTTTTGACTTTTTCTAAAGTGCTGACAAATACCAAACCAGCAGCGAACAAGATGAAGAAGAAGCTTCTCCAGGCATCTGATGTAAATAAGGCAATACGATCTAGTCGGATGCTATTCCAAATAGCGGAGTTCAAATTGGCATCCTGTATTAATTGCATACCATCCTGAGGTCCTTTGAACGAAAGAAATACATCAGGTACTAAGGCCAAAATCAAACATAGTCCTGCTGTTAGGCCAAAGGAGATAAATAAGGCTTGCTTGATTTGTTGAAAGCTAGGTTTTTCTTTCGATAATTGAATCAATCCCAACATGGCTAAGGCGACCAATCCAAATTGTACAAAAGACAAGACCATGGTAATGGCTCTGAACTTATTGAATAGAGGAAAATAGTCGAAAAGAAAGCCATTAAAGCCGAAGTTTTTTCCCCATGAAAAGGTGGTAAACAATACCGTGATGAAGATAATCCACCATTTTTCTTTGCTTTTTACATACAGCGCTGCAAACAAAAACAAGAAGATGACCACAGCTCCAGCATATGCTGGTCCAGCCGTATAACTTTGTTCTCCCCAGTAGGTAAATCCTTTTTCCACAAAGCCCAAGGACTGTTCTTCTGGAATTCCAGCGTCTGTCATGGTTTTGAAGGTATTCGATTTCGTTCCTCCTAAATCGCCTTGAGAAGCGCCACCCATGAAATTAGGGATTAATAAAGTACCCGTTTCCGCTATTCCATAGGACCAATCGAATGCATATCCTTTATCCAATCCACCACCACGTGTAGCATTAGCTTTTAATTCAGAAGGTCCACGGGTGGTTTCTTTACTGTATTCATAATTATTCCATAAACGCATGGTATGAGTCCCTAGGGCTAAAACTAGTCCCAAAGCCATCAATAAACCATTGATTAACCAGCGTTTAAATTGACCCGTTTTGATTGCTTCACTCAGTAGATAAAGCTTGATAGTGCCTATGATGAAGAATAAATAATAGGTAATTTGAATGTGGTTGGCATATAATTCAAGGGCCATACCCAACGTGAAAATCGCTAAACCAAGCCATTTTCTTTGTCCCCAGCATAGTCGTAAACCTGCTAAAACCACGGGAGCATAAGCCAATGCCAATACCTTAGAGGTATGGCCTGCTGGTATGATGACCATGTTGTAAGTGGCAAAGGCGTAGGCAACAGAGCCTGCAAATCCTAAAATAGGCGAGATGCCCATAGCCCATAAAAACAGGTACATGCCGAGCAATTGTAAAAAAATCAGATTGACAGGGTTAGGTAAGATATTCGTAATCCAGCTACCTAAGTAGCTGGAGATACTATTGGGATAAGAGCCTGAAATCTGGTAAGAAGGCATTCCACTAAACATGGAATTGGTCCACCAAGCGTCTTGTCCCGTTTCATTTTTGAATTGAACACTTTCCCTTGCCGCGGCTTGCGCCTGCTGTATGTCGTGCTGAATCAATACTTTTCCCTCTAACACAGGGCCACAGTAAATAAATGCAATGACAACAAAGCCTAGAATAACTAATCCATGAGGCAAAAAGGAGCGAAAATCAATTTTCATGTTGGGGTTTATTTAATCGCAACTAATTCTAATTCAAACGTTAAATCTTTTCCAGCCATTGGGTGATTGGCATCTAAAGTAACGTGAGTATCTGTCAAGTCAGTAACTGTTACTTCCATGACATGTCCACCATCTTGGTGCATGTTTAAGGTAACACCTAATTCTACTGGGATGTGAGCTGGAATTTGATTTCTTTCTATGGTCAAGGTGTTTTCTGGAGAATGCTCACCATATGCTTCAGCAGCTGGAATCGTAATGGTTTTTTTCTCCCCAATAGCCATCCCAGTCACACCATCATCAAAACCTTTGATAACCATGCCTGAACCTAATTGGAATTCTAATGGGTTGCTTCCTACAGATGAATCAAAGATACTGCCATCGGTATGTTTTCCTGTGTAATGAACGGCAACTTGGTCGCCAGTTTTTGCAATAGACATAATGAATTGTTAAGTGTAAAAAATCAGAGACAAAGGTCAGTATTTTTTTTATTAATCGAGGTATGAATTTGGGAAGTTTTTAGGCTATTTCATCGTAATGACACTGATACCTGCACCTCCACGGTCGGCATGTTCATCTTGAACTTGCTTAATTTGGGCATAGCGTTTTAATTGTTCTCTAACCAAACTCCGTAATATGCCATCTCCTTTGCCATGTAATATTCGCACTTCGGGGGCCCCTAATAGTAGCACATCGTTGATGTATTGGTCCAATGTCACCCAGACTTCCTCACCTCTTTTGCCTCGTAAATCCAGCGTTAAGCTAAATTGAGCCATTCGGTCATTGATATCAATGCCTTTTAAAGGAGCTGTTTTTATTTTCTCCGATTTGGGAGCTTGTACTTTTTGTAAACGCTTTAATTTGATGGTAGAGCTGATGGATCCCAATGCCAGTAAAGCATCTTTTCCTTTGATTTCCAACACTTGTCCAATGGTTGGTTCACTTCCTCCATCTTGAATTGCTACCCAATCTCCCACGGTGATTGGACCACTAATAATCTTGACAACAGGATTCGAAATCGGTTTAGGTTTGACAGGGACTTCAATGAGTGATTTTTGAGCAAAATCATCCAGCTTCTCCCGAATTATTTTGGTTTCTTCCTTTCCTGCTGCCTTTTCTTTGATCTCTCGAATGGTTTGCTCAATGCGTTGGTTGGCTTCTTTTACCAATTGCTTGGCTTCTGATTTGGCCTTATTGATGATGTTTTTTTGTTCATCTTGCAAATGACTTTTCAACTGCTCATACTGCTGTTTGATGGCGTCTACTTGTTCATTTTGAAGACTAAGCCCCATATTTTTACTTTGCCAAATCTGCTTTTCAGTTTCAGTTTCCAACAATAGTTTATCGAAATCAACTTGCTTTTTACCCAATTTTTTTCGGGCATTTTCAATGATTCCATTGGGTAAGCCTATTTTTTGAGCAATTTCAAAAGCAAATGAACTACCAGGTTTCCCCATATCTAGTATGAACAGGGGTTCTAGATGGGCTGTATCATACCTCATGGCGGCATTGAATAAGCCTTCTTTTCTGTCAGCTAAGCTTTTTAGATTACCAAAGTGCGTATTGATGGCTCCATAGCAACCTTTCTCCGCCAATTTCTCTAAAATGGCTTCAGCTATGGCTCCTCCCAAGGAAGGCTCTGTACCTGTTCCAAATTCATCCACCAACACCAAGGTTTTAGCGTTGGCATGTTGGAGAAAATAGCGCATGTTGCTGAGGTGAGAACTGTAAGTACTTAATTCATTTTCTAGATTCTGTTCATCGCCCATGTCCAGAAAAATCTGTTGAAAGAATCCCATGCTGGAACCCTCTTCTATGGGCACCAAACAACCCGATTGGTATAGGTATTGCAATAGACCAACGGTACTTAATGTCACTGATTTACCTCCTGCATTAGGCCCGGAGACGACCATGAGTCGTTTCTTTTCGTCTAAATGAATCGACAAGGGCTTAATTTTTTTACCTATCTTTTCCAATGATTTTTCCAACAATGGATGACGGGCATTTCGCCAATCCAAACTAGGTTTTTCTTGTAAATGAGGTAAAATGGCTCGGTGTTCCTGAGCCCACATGGCTTTTGCCCGAATGAAATCAATTAATCCTAACCATTGCAACCATTGAGCCAGCATAGGGACCATGGGTCTTACTCGGTCCGATAAGCGAGAAAGAATTTGAATAATCTCTCTTTTTTCAGCCGACTCCAATGATTTAATCTCATTATTGGCTGTTAAGGCATCGGCCGGTTCTAAAAAGACGGTTTTACCGGTATCGGATTCATCTTGAACAAATCCTTTAATCTTACGTTTATGCTCAGCGGCCAATGGAATCACCATACGGCCGTTCCTGAGGGTCAATGAAAAATCCTTGGAAATCCAGCCTTGTTGTTGGGCTTGATTCAATAAACTATCTAGCTTCTTTCGTAAACCCTGCTCCTCCGCATTTTTCTTCCTTCTAATTTCTCCTAATTCCGATGAAGCGCTCTCTTTAATTTGTCCATTGGCATCAAACACTCGACCTAATTCTTGTAATACAGGCAGTAACTGCATGTAATCCTGATCCGATATTTCAGTGATTTTTTGAGAATATTGTCGGGTTAATTGATGTAATTCTGGGTAGCTTTCTGCATCCAATAAATGAAAGAATCGGATACATTGATATAGTACTTCTAATCCTCTTTGCCAATCTCTCCATTGATCTGCAGACAAGTAATTGCCTTCCAACGTTAAGGGTGCAAGCCAAGGACGTAAGTCATAGTAATCTACTTGCGGCCATTCTCCTCCACGTTCGGCCATCAATTGCTTCATTTCATGCACTTGATTGACCCACTGTTTCACCAAAGGAAATCGATTAGAAAAGCGCATTTTCTCCGCGAATTCTACTCCCATTTGGCTGAGACATGCCGCTTTGATGTCGGCCTGAACATGGCTAAAGCCTATTTTATCAGCTAATCCTTCGGGGTAATTCATGCAGTGTAAAAGGCTTTAATTTTGGCAAGCATTACCTCATTGATTTTTCGGTAACTTTCGTTTGTCCATCCAGCTACGTGTGGACTGAATAGGGTAGCAGGATAAGAACTTATTTGGTTAAAGAGCATTTTTTCGTCTTCTGACCAAGTATTGATTTTTTCATTGGGCAAAACATCTAAGATTAGCCCTTGGATTTGACCACGTTGTAATCCGGATAATAAGGCGGGCAATGGACTAATCGCACCTCGGGAACTATTAATGAATACAATGGGCTTTTTAAACTGAGAAAGCCATTGTTCATTGACCATGCCACGGGTTTCCTCCGTTAAGGGAATATGCAATGAAACGATGTCTGCTTGATTAAAAATATCCTGCATTTCAGCACTATATCTACTGACAGGCTGGTATTTGTCATAAGCTAATATGGTTGATCCAAAGCTGCTCAACCTACTTGCTACTGATTGCCCCATGTGCCCATAGCCAATGATGCCAATGGTTTTTCCAGAAATCTCCCAGCCTCTATTTCCTTCTCTATCCCAGATTCCTTGTCGTACCTCTCGGTCGGATTTATGCAAATGGTGAGCGAGACTTAATAATTGTCCAATGACATGTTCGGCCACGGCTTCTTTGTTTCCTTCATTGGCTGCAAATACGGCAATATTTTGCCGATTGGCGGCATCCAAATCGATCAAATCCAATCCTGCACCTGCTCGGGCAATGAACCGAAGTGAAACAGCTTTTGCCAGAAATGGAGCATCTATTTTGAGTTTGCTACGTACCACTAATCCTTCAAAATACTCAATTTGTTGGAGTATTTTCTCTTTACTCCAAGTACTTCCATCCACCACAGAGAAATTCATAGCCTCCAAGCCTATGGCCATGGATTCATGTACTTCGTCGATGATCAGGACTTGGGCGCGCATATTATGCTTGCATTCTATTTTTTACTAAATCAAGGGCCAAAAAGATGGCATGCATGAAGGAACTTGGATCTGCTTCATTTTTACCAGCAATATCATAGGCTGTTCCATGGTCTGGGGATGTTCTAATGATAGGAAGACCCGCAGTGAAGTTGACACCTGTATCAAAAGCAATGTATTTGAATGGAATCAACCCTTGGTCATGGTACATTCCTAAAACGCCATCAAATTCTTTGAATTGTGCTTTACCAAAAAATCCATCTGCCGGATATGGTCCAAACACTAAATTCCCTTTACTTCTAAACTCATCGATGACGGGTTGAATGATCTCTAATTCCTCTTTTCCTAAAAGTCCAGATTCTCCTGCATGAGGATTTAAACCCAATACCGCCAATTTAGGCTTATCGATGGAGAAATCTTCTTTCAAACTCTTTAAAAACAAGCTGATTTTATCTTTAAGCAATTGAGCATTAAGTGCATTGCTTACTTCTTGCAAAGGCAAATGACCTGTAGCAACGCCCATACGAAGGTTGTCACTGACCATCATCATCAAGGATGATTTAGCGTCAAATCGTTCGGTTAAATATTCGGTATGTCCAGGAAATGAGAATTCCTCAGACTGGATGTTGTGTTTATTGATTGGCGCGGTTACTAAAGCGGATAATAGTCCCCGATCTAAATCTTTAATGGCCAATTCTAAACAATCAAAAGCCGCTTTTCCTGCCTCTTGCGTCACTTTTCCAGGTTCTACTAGTGTGTCTTTGTCGTCCCAGGCTTTCACTAAATAACTCTGACCTTCAATAGCCTGATTTAAGTTATCTATGGTTTTAATGGACCAATCTTTTAGTTCTAATTTTTGACGATAGAAATCCAAGACCTTTTGGGAACCATAAATAACAGGAGTACACCATTTCAAAATTCTTGGGCTACCCAATGCTTTTAAAATGATCTCTGGACCTATGCCATTATAATCACCTAGGCTAATACCAATCAAAGGTTTATTTGTGTTCATGCTTCAAAAATTCAGCCTGCAAGTTAAGAAATTTCGAGGGAAGAGGGCTTGATTTTTTTTATTGGCCCTATTTCAGAAAATAATCTATCGTCAAATTGGTAACGAACCCTACAATTATTGTAAATTTTTAATATTCGGCAAAGAAAATGGGCTAATTAATGCAAAAATGCCAATTATTTTAGCATTTTTGTTAGAATGCAATAATTGAAGATAATGCCAAAGTCATACGTAAGAAAAATTTCTAGTCTCCTTATCGCCAATCGTGGTGAAATCGCTATTCGTATCATGCGTGCTGCCTCCGAGTTGGGGATTCGGACTGTCGCTGTTTATACCTTTGAAGATAGGTACTCATTACACCGGTATAAAGCGGATGAAGCCTACCAAATTGGTAAAGATGATGAGCCTTTAAAACCCTATTTAGATTACGAAGGATTAATTGCTTTGTGTAAAAGTAAACATATCGATGCAATACATCCAGGATATGGATTTTTATCGGAGAATGTCAACTTGGCTCGTCGCTGTAGAGAAGAGGGTATTGTTTTTGTAGGACCTTCACCCGAAGCTATGAGTGCGTTAGGAGATAAAGTAGCAGCTAAAGTAGCAGCTATGAAGGCCAATGTACCTATGATTCAAGATTCCAAAGGAGATTTATCGGTCTATTCTTTGGCATTGTCAGAAGCTAAACGTATCGGTTTTCCTGTTATGGTGAAAGCGGCTGCTGGTGGGGGAGGACGTGGTATGCGGGTTGTTCGATTGGAAGAAGATTTAGAAAAAGCGTATAATGAGGCTCGTAATGAGGCTAAAAATGCCTTTGGTGATGAAACAATTTTCATTGAGAAATTCATAGATCAGCCTAAGCATATTGAAATACAATTATTAGGTGACCAGCATGGAAATTTGGTGCATTTATATGAACGTGATTGCTCCGTTCAGCGTCGATTCCAAAAGGTGGTTGAAATTGCCCCTTCTTTTGGTCTTAAAGATGAAACGAAAAAGAAATTATACCAATATGCTTTGTCTATTGGTAAAGCAGTCAATTACTACAATGCGGGTACGGTTGAGTTTTTAGTAGACCGCGATGAAAATATTTATTTCATTGAAGTAAACCCTCGGGTTCAGGTAGAGCACACGATTACTGAAGAAGTTACCGGAATCGATATTGTACGTACTCAGATATTAATTGCCCAAAATTACAAACTGTCTGATCCAGGTATTTATATCTTGTCGCAGGAAGATATTCCATTGAAAGGATTCGCTATTCAATGTCGTATTACGACTGAGGATCCATCCAATGGATTTAAGCCTGATTTTGGTACTATTATTGCTTACCGAAATGCCGCTGGTTTTGGTATTCGCTTAGATGAAGGGTCTTCTTATCCAGGGGTAAAAATATCTCCCTATTTTGACTCCATGCTGGTGAAGGTATCTGCCAAAGGAAGGACATTGCTTGGAGCAGCTGAACGTTTAAATCGTGCATTAACGGAGTTCCGTATTCGCGGGGTAAAAACCAACATTCCTTTTTTAAGAAATGTAATTTCCCATCCCATCTTTCAAAATGGGCAGTGTACGGTACAATTCATTGATTCACATCCTGAGTTATTTAAGTTTACCCCAACCCGGGACCGTTCTACGAAAGCCTTACGTTATTTAGGTGAGGTGATTGTCAATGGAAACCCGGATGTTAAGGTTAAACCAACTACAAGTTTTAGATCACCCATTATACCTTATTCTGATGCTTTGTCTGAATATCCAAAGGGCTACAAGCAGTTGTTGATGGAATTGGGACCAGAGAAATTTGCTAAGCATATTCGGGAAACCAAACAAGTGTTGTTTACGGATACCACTTTCCGGGATGGCCATCAGTCTTTATTAGCTACACGTGTTAGAACACAGGATATGTTGGCTGTGGCGTCTGGCTTTGCCAAATCATTCCCTCAATTATTTTCTATGGAAGTATGGGGAGGTGCCACGTTCGACGTAGCTATGCGATTTCTACAAGAATCTCCTTGGAAGCGATTGCAAGAATTCCGTCAGGCTATGCCAAACATGCTCCTTCAAATGTTATTCCGAGGGTCGAATGCCGTAGGATATTCAGCCTATCCCGATAATTTGATCGAGAAGTTCGTCGAGAAATCCTCTGAAGCGGGTATAGATGTTTTTAGAATTTTTGATTCGTTGAACTGGGTAGAGGCGATGAAAGTTTCGATTCGTGCCGTGAGAGAAAGAACCCCAGGTATAGCTGAAGCAGCCATTTGTTATACAGGCGACGTTTTTACGAATGAGAAGTATAATTTACAGTATTACTTGGATTTGGCTCGCCAATTGGAAGATGAGGGAGCACACATGTTGGCCATTAAAGATATGGCTGGTTTATTGAGACCATTCCAAGCTGAGTTATTAGTAAAAGAACTTAAAAAGGCAGTGGATATTCCTATCCATTTGCATACACATGATACCGCCTCCATTCAATCTGCTACCTATTTAAAGGCGATTGAAGCAGGAGTAGATGTGGTTGATGGTGCATTAGCTGCCATGTCGGGTCTTACTTCCCAACCGAATTTAAACTCGTTGGTTGCCATGATGCAGGGCCAAGCAAACCAAGATTTGCTGGATTTGGATGAGATGAACCAATATTCCAACTATTGGGAAGCAGTTAGAACTTGGTATACACCATTTGAGTCCGAATTAAAAGCAGGAACTGCTGAAGTATATGATAATGAAATTCCGGGTGGTCAATATACCAACTTACGTGGACAAGCTGTTGCCTTGGGCGTAGGGGATAAGTTTGAATTATTGAAAGACAATTATTCGGAAGCGAATAAGTTATTTGGTGATATTGTTAAAGTAACTCCTTCCTCAAAAGTAGTAGGAGATATGGCTATTTTTATGACGGCCAATTCCTTGACAGCGGAAGATGTGTATGCCAAAGGAGCGACCCTTTCTTTCCCAGAGTCAGTAAAAGATTTCTTCAAAGGAGGCCTAGGCCAACCTTATCAAGGATTCCCTAAGCAATTACAGGAAATCATTTTGAAAGGAGAGATTCCTATGGAAGGAAGACCAAACGATCATTTGGCTCCTATTGATTTCGATAAAGATTTTGTTGCTTTTCAAGCAAAATTCCCCGATAATGAAGGGGGATTCTATGATTACTTGTCGTATAAAATGTACCCGAAAGTATATGAAGACTACTACAAGAATCATCAAATTTATGGTGATTTAACGGCAATGCCGACACCTGCATTCTTCTATGGCTTAAAGCAGGATGAAGAAATCATGATTACAATAGAGCCAGGAAAAACGATTATCGTGAAATTCTTGCATATGTCTGAACCTGATGAATCAGGCTTACGCAATGTAACCTTTGAATTGAACGGTCAGGCTCGTCGAATTAAGGTATTGGACAAGAATATCAAAGTAGAACGACCTCAACATGTGAAAGCCTCTCAAAAAGGAGATATTGGAGCCCCATTGCAAGGTCGAATAAGCCGCATTTTGGTGAAACCAGGTGAAGAGGTAAAGAAAAACGCACCATTGTATGTGATTGAAGCCATGAAGATGGAATCCATTGTATCGGCTCCATTTGAAGGGATCATAGGAAATGTGGTTTTGCATGAAGGGACTGTGGTAGAACAAGATGATTTAGTATTAACCTTGGAGGAGGCTAAGCTACCTGAACCGAATGTAGAGGAATACTTATTTGTATATGGTACACTGCGTCGTGATTGCGGTAATGACTTACATCGATTATTGGCGCGTAATTCCGATTATATTGGTATGGCAACCTACCAAGGTCGTATGTATCAAGTTGCGGAATATCCTGGTATTATCGCATCAGATGATCAGAAAGATCAGGTAGTAGGGGAGTTGTATTTATTATCTAATACGATTAAATTATTAAGCGTATTGGATGAATATGAGGAGTTTGATGCAGATAAACCAGATAAAAGTTTGTTTGTCAGAACCAAAGTTCAGGTCCAATTGAATGGACAAGAAGTTGAAAGCTATGCCTATTTGTATAATAGACCTACTCAAGCCGATACGCAAATTGTTTCAGGTGATTATTTGAAGAAATAAGATGAAAATATTCTTTGGGATTTTATTTTGCCTTGTTTCCAGCAATTTGCTGGCTCAAAAAGCCTTGTTAAAGGCGCACGCCCACAATGATTATGAGCATACAAAACCATTCTATGAAGCATTTAATTTAGGCTTTGGTTCTATTGAGGCGGATGTTTACTCCATCAAAGGGGAATTGTTGGTGGCCCATGATGTCAAAGATGTCAAAGCAGATAGAACTTTGAAAACCTTGTATATTGACCCTATTGTCAAGGTTTTGACAGAAAATAAACAGGGTAATTTTCATCAATTCCTTATTGATTTCAAAACCAGCGCAGATTCTACCTTGCCTGTTTTGATTAAAGCTTTAGAGCCTCATAAAGATTTGTTCATTCAAAGAGGCCTAAGGATTGTCATTTCCGGCAATCGACCAGCGATTAAAAACTATGTGTTGTATCCCACTTGGATCACATTTGATGGCCGATCTACGGAGATATATCCAGTAGGATTGGGTAATTGGGTAGTTTTAGAGAGTGAGTCTTTATACAAATTTGGTGTTTGGAGCGGACAGGGGCCTATGAGTCCAGAATTGAAAGAAAAATTGAAAGCTTATGTCGACCGTGTACATGCTCAAGGGAGAAAATTACGCTTATGGGCTACACCCGATAGTTTATTAGGGTATCAAACTTTATATGATTTAGGCGTGGATTATATTGGGACGGATCATTTAAGTGAATTAGCCGATTTCTTGCGATTAGCCGTTAAGTAGAATATACAAAACCTTACCTTTACTCTATAAACCTACAACTATGATTAAGCGTCGGGAGTTTCTCCAGCAAAGTTCTTTATTGGCCATCATGGCTTCCTTTCCTGCTTCAGCGGCAGATTCGTCCTTCAAAATGGGGTATTCTGCCATTACTTGGGGAGGAAAAGATGATCAAGCCATTTTGGATATTGCCTCTTTAGGATTTAAGGGAATCCAATTGAGAGCCAATTCTTATACCAAATACAAAGACAACCCTCAGGATTTAAAGGCACTATTGGATGCATCTAAACTTCAATTAGTGATGTTTTCCAGTGGAAATGTGGAGATTGATCCTGCCAAAGTTCCAGCATCCATTGAGCAACACGTTAACCATGCGAAGTTTGTAAAAGCTTTAGGAGGAGATTCCATTCAATTAACGAATAGTTTACGTAAGAAAGGAGAAATGCCTAGTAAAGAAGATTTGCATAAGCTGGCTGAGGTGATGAATGAAATTGGAAGAAGAACGAAAGAAGTGGGTGTTCAGGCTACTTACCACAATCACATGAACCAGTTTGGAGAGACTCCAGAAGAAGTAGATACCCTAGTTAAGAGCATGAATCCAGCTTATCTACGTTTGTTGTTAGATGTGGCACATTACCATCAAGGAGGAGGCAAGCCAGCTGATGCTGTTTTAAAATACAAGAATATCATTCATTCGTTTCACATTAAGGATGTAGAGAGTCCTATCAAAGGGCAAGAATCCAATCCAGCGTCCTATAAGTTTGTAGAATTAGGACAAGGTAATGTGGATATGAAAGGAATTTTCACCAATATTCGTAAGATCAAGTTCAAAGGATGGGCTATTGTGGAATTGGATGGCGTACCAGATAAAGCGAAAACACCTTTGCAATGCGGTACAATCAGTCGAGATTTTTTACGGGATTCAATCAACTACAAGTTTGTATAAATGCCTCAATTAGTATAAAATGGCTCGTAAAAAAGGTTCGGCAAGTATTTTATTCATTTTCATTACGCTGGTTATAGATGTTTTAGGCATAGGTTTGATTGTGCCTATTATGCCTACTTTGATTTCTAGTTTTACTGGGGGTGATTTAAGCTCGGCTTCTCAATATTCGGGATGGATGATGGCTTCTTATGCCATCATGCAATTCTTGTTTTCCCCAGTTTTAGGAGGTTTGTCGGACCAGTTTGGACGTAGACCCATTATTCTAATTTCTTTATTAGGCTTTAGTTTAAACTATCTAATTTCAGCCATTGCACCTGATTTGATGTGGTTGTTTTTAGCGCGTATTTTTTCGGGTATTACAGGGGCTAGTTTTACCACAGCCCAAGCTTACATTGCGGACATTTCAAAACCAGAAGAAAGAGCTAAAAACTTTGGAATGGTAGGAGCGGCCTTTGGTATAGGATTTATTATTGGCCCAGCAGTGGGTGGATTTTTAGGAAGTTATGGTGTTAGAGTGCCTTTTTATGCTTCAGCCATTTTGACTTTGCTCAACGCCTTGTACGGATATTTTGTATTACCTGAGTCCCTAGCAGTAGAAAATCGTAGAAAGTTTGATATCAAACGTGCAAATCCGTTGGGATCATTGAAAATTTTCACCCGTTATCCCTTGATTACGGGATTAGTGGGGGGGTATTTTTGTTTGCAATTGGCTGGTCAGGCTCATCCAAGTACCTGGTCTTATTTTACGATGAAAGTGTTTTCTTGGACACCTACAGAAGTGGGATATTCCTTGGCTTTTGTTGGGGCTATTGTAGCTATTGTACAAGGAGGTTTGTCTCGTTTTATCATGCCTAAATTGGGGGATAAAAGAGCTATTTTGTATGGATTAATGATGTATGGTTTAGGTTTTTTCTTATTTGCCTATGCCACTAAATCCTGGATGATGTATGTGTTTATGGTTCCTTTTGGGTTAGGGGGGATTGCCGGACCTGCTTTACAGAGTATGATTACACAGCAAGTGGGCCCAGATGCACAAGGGGAGTTACAAGGCGGTTTAACTAGTTTACAATCCATCACCACCATTTTAGGGCCCTTAGTAGCGTCTAATTTGTTTGCTTATTTTACCTCTACTTCTGCACCCATTCAATTCCCTGGGGCAGCATTTTTTATTGCTGGAATTCTTGTATTTATTGGTTTAGCCGTCGTATTGTCTTCTATTTCTTCTAGAAAAAGGATTTAATTGATAATAGGTGTATTTGGGGGATAAGTGATTTTCATATTCTGGGTTATTCCTATAATTTTGAATTCAAATAAAAAACCCTAATCATGAAAAAAATCGTTTATCTATGGGCAATCATTGCCTTAAGTGTAAGTTCGTTTGTTGTTTCAGCTCAAAGTGTAGATGAAATTTTAGCTAAGCATCAAGAGGCTATGGGAGGGGCAGATAAGTGGAGTAAAGTTAAATCTCTTGTTCAAAATACCAAGTTTACCATTCAGGGTATGGAAATCCAATCTAAATCATCTATTCTAGTGGGGAAGGCCTTTCGATCGGAGATTGAAGTAATGGGGAATAAAATGGTACAAGTTGTGGAGGGTGAAAATGGATGGTGGATTCGTCCTCAAATGATGGGTGGTTCTGGTGAGCCTGAAGAAATGCCCAAGGAGATGATTAAAGTGAGTAAAAATCAAGAGTCCGTGGGTTCATTATTATTGACTGCCAAATTGGAAGGTAGCAAAATCGACTTGGTCAATAAAGAGAAGTTGGATGGTGCCGATGTTTATGTATGTCAAATTACCAAGAAGGACGGGGATGTGGGCACGGTCTATGTTTCAGCTAGTACCTACTTAATCTTAAAGTTTGCGGCTAAAGTGAACCTTGGAGGTCAATCAGTAGATACGGAATTAAAATTCTCGAATTATAAGGCAGTGGATGGTTTGTATTTTCCTTTTTCTATAGAAACAGCCAACCCTATGGGTGGAGGAACGATGCAAGTGGATACTACATCCATTGAAATCAATCCTGCTTTGGAAGCAGCCATTTTTGTTAAGCCAGGCAAAAAATAGGTCTTGATATAATATGATTCATCATGAAAACGCCGAGGATTTAAATCCTCGGCGTTTAGTTTGTAAAATCAATACATTTTAGAGGCAATTTCTCAGATATATTTCCGAGGATTTAAATCCTCGGCACCCTAGTCTCAATTAAGGCAAATACTGCTTGATATGATTCCGAGCACTTAAAATGGCCTTTTCAATATCTTCATCAGATCCCTCATAGGCTTTATCTTCCACTTCAATAACGATCGGACCACGATACCTCACATCATTTAAAGCAGAAATGAATTTTCCCCAATGGATATCTCCTAATCCAGGGATTTTAGGCGAATGGTATTCCAAAGGATTAGCTAAAATTCCTACTCGGTTTAATTTTTCAGGGTAAACCTTGATATCCTTGAGGTGAACATGATGCAATTTTTCTCCATAATGATAAATAGGATAGGTGTAATCCATCATTTGGAAGACCATGTGCGATGGATCATAATTTAATCCAAAGTTTTTAGATGGGATAATGCTAAATAATTGATCCCAAATTTTAGGCGTGGTCATCAAGTTTTTACCGCCTGGCCACTCATCGTCTGTGAAAAACATCGGACAATTTTCGATTCCAATTTTGATGTTCAGAGAATCTGCTAAGGCGATTATCTCAGGCCATACTTCGGTAAACTTGCCTATGTTATAGGCAACGTTTTTGGTATAATCTCGACCAACGAAAGTAGTAACAGTACTAATTCCTAAGACGGAAGCCGCTTGGATTATTTTTTTGATATGTTCCCGATAAAATAATGCTTGTTCTTCATTTGGATCCATGGGATTGGGATAGTATCCTAAGGCAGAAATCTTAACCGGATGAAGAGCTAATTGGGCTTTTAAGGTCAATAATTCTTCATTTGAAAGGGCATCTATTGCTATATGACTTACACCGGCATAGCGACGAGTATCTGCATTACTGGATGGCCAACACATAATTTCTACACAAGCAAATTGCTGTGCATGAGCAAAATCTAATACTTCCCACAATGTTTTATTGGGTAGAATAGCTGAAACAAATCCTAAATCAAGCATGTGTTAATTGTATTTTTTATCTAGAAAATAAAATGTTGCAAATGAAAATGTGGTAATCCATAGGCCAACTGCCTCACGGGCTAATTCTTGATTCATGGTTTTCATGCTCAAGCCATCCGTGATGAAACCTTCCCAAGCTGTCATTTCTACCCAAGTTTGTAGTCCAGCCACACCAGAAAGTATAAAAAGTACCACCATCAATTCGGAGTTTACTTTTCCAGATATAGCTCTAAAAGCGGTATAGGTGGGAATCAGGTAAACGGGTACCCATAATATTGGATCTGGGTCATTCAATTGCCAATAGGCAAATAAGAGGAATATGAGGGTAAATAAGATGCCTGAAATAAGAAATGCTTTGTTCATGTTGGTATGGTTTAGGTGTTATTCACAGAGTTTATGGACAGCCTCTTTGGCCCCTGGATAATTCATTTTTTTTGCTTGCTGAAAAGCTAGGCAAGCTTTTTCGCTCAATTTTTGTTGGTATAAACTTAATCCTAAGGCATAATAACCTTTGCCAAAAGTAGGATTAATTTCAACAGTTTTTTCAAAGTCCTTGGCCGCCTCTGTTAGGTTATTCCCTTGATAATGGATATTACCACGATTGTATAAAGCATTAATTTCCTTGGGGTTCTTAGCTAAGCAAGTAGTAAAATCAGCTAAAGCAAGTTTAGGTTTAGCTAAAGCAGCCCATACAATTCCTCTTTGTAAATAAGCAGAAGCCGAATCAGGGGCATTTTTAATGGCAATTTCTAAAGGAGCCAATGCTTTTTCCCATTCCGATTTTTCCATTCTTACTGCGGCTAAATTAAGCTGAGCTTGATACAAGGAGGGCTTTAATTCTGTAGCTTTGATGTAGTTGCCTTCTGCTTCCACGAATTTTTTCTCTTGGAAATCAATCACCCCCATCATATTATAGGCTTCTGCTGAACCAGGATTTTTGTCAATGGATTTTTTTAAAGCCTCTCTTGCAGAAACTAATTCACCCTTTTTTAAACGTGTTTTACCCTCTTCTAGCCAAGCATCAGATGAAGATGAACAAGAAGATATCAGGGTCAATAGGAGACAGCCCACTAAGGGCCAGTAATTTAGGAAACGCATGTTGATTAAAAGCATCACCAAAGTTAATGCCTGGCGCTAAAATATCGGTATGTATTTTGAAAAAAGGGGCATTTTTTATTATATTTGCAATGGCAAATTACCAGCTCCCGCTGAATCCCCCAGGTCTTGATCGAAGCAAGGGTAAGTTGGTTGTAGCGGTGAATTTGCCATTTTTTTGTTTAAACCAATTCTTCCCATGAAATTTTTTATTGATACAGCTAATTTAGAGCACATTAAAGAAGCACAAGATCTAGGTATTTTAGATGGTGTAACGACCAATCCATCCTTGATGGCCAAAGAAGGCATCAGCGGTAAAGACCAGGTTTTAAAGCATTATAAAGCTATTTGTGACATCGTTGATGGAGATGTTTCTGCTGAGGTAATTGCCACAGATTTTGCAGGAATGATTCGTGAAGGAGAAGAGTTAGCAGAGTTGGATGAGAAAATTGTCGTTAAAATACCCATCATTAAAGACGGTGTTAAAGCCCTCAAGTATTTTTCTGATCATGGTATTAAAACCAATTGCACTTTGGTGTTTTCAGCTGGACAAGCTTTGTTAGCTGCTAAGGCAGGTGCCACGTATGTATCACCTTTCATTGGACGGTTGGATGATATTTCTTACGACGGAATTCAATTAATCGAACAAATTCGATTGATTTATGATAACTATGAATTTGAAACGGAAATTTTAGCCGCTTCTGTTCGTCACCCGATGCACATCATTAATTGCGCTGAAGTAGGTGCTGATGTGATGACTGGTCCATTATCTGCTATTCTAGCTTTATTAAAACATCCATTGACAGATAGCGGTTTAGCTACTTTCTTGGCTGATTATGAAAAAGCAAAGAATAAATAAGCAATCCTATGGCCGTTCTATCTTTTGAAAATGTTACTATTTTGCAAGATGGTATCCCTACCTTGCAAAATATCAATTTGGAGATGAATGAGGGAGATTTTGCCTATTTAATCGGCAAAACAGGAAGTGGGAAAAGTACACTATTTCGCTCCATTTATGCGGAACTACCCATTGAATTAGGTGTCGCCCACGTTGCAGGTTATTCATTGAACGACATTAAACGTAGTGATGTGCCTTTTCTACGTCGTAAGCTAGGATTTGTATTTCAAGACTTTCAGTTATTGACAGATCGTAATGTCGAAAAGAACCTTTCATTTGTTTTGGAAGCCACAGGACATTCCAATCCAGACGAAATTCGTTTCAGAATAGAACAAGTTTTAGCTCAAGTAGGAATGAGCAATGCGATTCAGAAACGTGTACATCGACTTTCCGGAGGAGAGCAACAACGCATCTGTATAGCCAGAGCTATATTGAATAATCCTGTACTTTTATTAGCGGATGAACCTACTGGGCATCTAGATCCAGAAGTCTCCTTAGAAATTATGCAATTGTTTAAGCAATTGAACCAACAAGGAACGGCTATTTTGATGGCTAGTCATGACTATAATACCATGCGCCAAGTTTCAGGCAAATTCCTAAAATGCGAAGCAGGGAAAATCTTTCCCGTGGATAGCATATAGAGCCGAAGCACTGCTTCGGCTCTATATGCTATCATCTTTCCCGTTTAGCTGAAGCACTGCTTCAGCTCTACTTGCCAGTCAGGTATACCACAGGTATGATGCATTCTTCCAAAGAAATACCACCATGTTGAAAAGTATTTCGGTAGTGATTTACATAGTGATTGTAATTGTTTGGGTATGCAAACATATAATCCTCTTTACTAAACACATACGTGGTTGATACATTCGGTTTAGGTAAGAATAATTGCTCTGGTCTACGCGATATCATCATTTTATTGGTATTATCCCAATTCAAATTTTTCCCCTGCTTATAGCGTAAATTGGTATTCGTCGATCTATCCCCCACAATTTTAATGGGATTTTGCACCCGAATCATCCCATGGTCGGTGGTGATAATCACGCGACCTTTCTTATCCGCAATTCTTTTTAATAGGTCAAAAAGGGGAGAGTGCAAAAACCAACTAGCCGTTAAGCTCCGATAAGCTGATTCATCCGGTGCTAATTCTTTAATCATGGCCATATCAGTTCTAGCATGGGAAAGCATATCGACAAAATTGTATACAATCACATTTAAGTCATTAGTCAATAATTTACTGAAATTATCTACCAAGTTTTTGCCTTGGTATTGATGAATGATTTTATGATAGGATGCTTTGGCATTTATCCTTAAACGTTTCAATTGCTCTTGTAAAAAGAATTCCTCGTATTGATTAAAGCCTTCTTCATCTTCTGAATCGCCTAAATCAAATATCCATTTATCGGGGTAATTTTTTTGAATTTCTAAGGGCATCATACCCGCAAAAATGGCATTTCTTGCGTATGCCGTTGTAGTAGGAAGGATAGAATAATACGTCTCCTCCTGTTCCAATTGGAAATACTCTTGTATAAATCCTTCCAATATTTTCCACTGGTCAAAACGTAAATTATCTACCAAAATAAAGAATAGGGGGCTTTTCTCTTTCAGCTTAGGAAAGACATACTTTCGCATCATAAGATGTGAAAGTATGGGTGTCTCAGCATCGGGTTTTTGGAGCCAGTTTTCATATGAATTCTCAATGAATTTACTAAAATGGACATTGGCTTCTGATTTTTGACTACTTAAAACTTCCGCCATCGACTTATTTTCCGTTTTGTCAATTTCAAGTTCCCAATACAGTAATTTTTTGTAGATATCTGCCCACTCTTTAGCACTCAATTGGTCTTGATATTGTAAGGATAAAGCCCTAAACTCTTGTTGGTAACTGATATTGGTCTTTTCCTCTTCCAGTCGTTTTTTGTCAAAAATACGTTTAACAGAAAGAAGTAATTGATTGGGATTGAGTGGTTTAATTAAGTAATCCGCAATTTTTGATCCAATCGCATCTTCCATGAGTTCCTCTTCCTCTGATTTGGTAATCATAATTACAGGAAGATTCGGTCTAATTTGTTTGATGGAAATCAATACTTCTAAACCCGACATGCCAGGCATATTCTCATCTAAAAATAGCACATCAAATTTTTGTTTTTCCACCAATTCCAGAGCATCAGCTCCTGAATTCACCGTAGTCACTTGATAGCCCTTGTTTTCCAGAAAAAGAATATAGGGGGTTAATAAATCAATTTCGTCGTCAGCCCAAAGTATCGAATACGTCATATAACATTGTTTTATTCTTCCTAAACCAATCTGTGTGATAAATATTGTCCAGCCAAAAATTTAATTTTTGTTAAATGAACAATCTAGGTTTTGGTCACCTAAAATTAGCTAATTTTGTTTTGCTAATCATTTTTTTCAATGGCTATTCCAAATGCTCCTGTTCGTTTTACTGAAAGTGCCAAGGCAAATTTGCTACCCTTAGTTCACGAAGGTAAAATGCCAGAGCCTTTCCTTCGTGTTGGGATGAAAGGAGGGACCTGTGGCGGTTCCTATGTTTTAGGTTTTGATTCCAAAACAGAATTTGATGAAGAATATGTGATTGATGAAATTCCTTTGTTAATTGATCGTCGACAATTGCTTTTTGTGTTAGGTACAGAAATAGATTTTGAAGCCCGTGCCAATGGTTTTTATTTACATAAACCCGCTACTTTATGAAATTTGCTGCTATTGATATCGGTTCCAATGCTGCCCGACTACAAATTTCCAGTGTATTGGAAAATGACGGAGTCATTAGCTTTAAACGTATTGAATATGTTCGTTTTGCCTTACGTTTAGGTCACGACGTATTCATCGATGGGGTCATTTCTCCTGATTCAGAAGTCCGCATCTTTAAATTATTGCATGCATATAAATTACTCATGGATTTACATGAAGTAAAGGATTATGCCATTTGCGCTACATCCGCCATGAGGGAAGCCTCCAATGCTTCAGATATCATTACACGTATTCATAAAATTTTGGATATGAAAATCAATGTGATTGATGGTAGTAGAGAAGCCGAATTGATCAATGATGTGGTAGTTCAATCTTTGCATCCCAAGAAAAACTACTTACATATCGATGTAGGTGGAGGTTCTACCGAATTAAATATTTACCAAAATCGCCAGAAATTGGCCTCCAAATCCTTTAAAATAGGATCCGTTCGTTTGCTTGAAGGAAAAGAGAAAGAGGGCGATTGGGAAAAGATGCAAAAGTGGATTACCCAACAAAAAATGGAAATTCCTGGACAAATGATTGCCGTGGGAACTGGGGGTAACATTAGCAAATTGTACAATATATCGGAAAAGGTCAATGAGTCTAAAATGATGCAATTCAGTGAGTTGCAGCGCATTTCTGATTATGTGGCCTCGTTTACTTACGAAGAGCGCGTACATAAATTACGGTTGAATACAGACCGTGCAGATGTCATTGTTCCCGCTGCTTCAATCTATTTAGCTGCCATGAAAACGGCAGAGTGTGATGAAATTTTTGTGCCTGACTTAGGACTTAAGGACGGAATTATCCAACTCTTGTATGATCGCTATTTACAACGCAAAAAATAGTTATTAGTTTAGGGTATAGATTTGTAGTCAAATTCTTCATTCTACACCCTGTCTAATCCCTATTTCGTTATTTTATACAACAATCCCATTGAAAGGATTTGAGAAAACTGCCAATTGGGATCTTGGTCATAATCTCGAAATAAAACTGCTTGTACATTCGTGCTCAAGTATTTATTCACTTTCATGGTTAAATTAGCATCAAATCGATGTACGATTCCATTCGAAACGCCAAATCGGAAATAATCCATCAAGGCTGAATATCGAGCCTTTAAATTCACATTCTCAAAAATGTTTTTATCCACGTTGGCCAAAAACTGGAATACAAATTGGTTACGAATATTATCACCTGGTTTTTGTAAACCGTATAGGCCAGCACGAGAAATTCGTTCATCCAAAACAAAGGTTTGACGTAAACTACCAATACCAAATCGAGTATAAAATGCCTTTTGAGGATGGTACTCAAAACCCATAGAGGTGGTTAAATAGGCAGGTGCGAAAATGGAAGAAGTTATCGAATCGACTGGAATCCCAGCACTATTCTTTTTATTATATTCAAATCCTTGGAAAAATTGAGTCTGAAAGTTGGTAGATCCGTAATAGTCCCATTTTGGACTAATCCGATAACCCGCTTTAAACTCATAAAAGATCCGGTCCACATTTTTACGTAAACTTTGCGTTCTATTTTGTAAAAAACCCACTTGCATTTGTAAGTCACTCGCTAAACGCCAGGAATTATTTTGTACACTAGCCGAATGGTTTAAATACCATCCCGTGGCGAATGTATTCGTTCCCCCACCTTTCCAATTATCACTAAAGCTTGATTGATTCAGGTTAATACCCGTAGTAAACTCCTGCTTCCACTTTCGAATAACGCTATCAGGTTTCATCGAGCCCATCGACTGAAAAGCAATAAAAATGCCAGCGAAAATTAGGAGTAAATGGACTTTCATGAGACAAATGTACAAAAATGATTGTTCTACCTTGTGAGCTCTAACGGATTTCCTACCCAGATTTGTACATTTCCTTGAAAAAAATCTTTCGATTTTAAGTGAATCAGTCCATCTAGGGTATTCATGGCATCCGTATTGGCTGTCATGGGTTCTATCGCAATGCACTGCTCATTGCCAGGAGCAAAGACCACCAAAAAGGGAAATAACTTACTTGATTGCTGAACAAATAAAGCCCTTTTTAGCTTTGTGTCTACCAATTCAGTCACATGAACATCTGATGGATTCAATCGAAAAACATGGTCAATTTGTTGAGTTCTAAAAGATAAACCGTTCTTCATTTCCAATATTTCCTCTTTCATTGGAATCATTTGTGAATCAGACAAAAATCGACTTTTTCCTTGAAAGAAAATATGGTAATCAGCCAAGTCGGTTCCAGGTATTTGAAAATATGGATGCCATCCACAGGCAAAGGGCATGTCGCTTTCTCCCGTATTTAGACATTTCATAGAAACATCCAATTTACCATCTTGAAACAGCGTGAATTCCCACTCAAATTGAAAAGGGAATGGGTAGCCTTCATAACCACCTAAGTACTTATAAAAAAGAACCACTCGAGCATATTCCGCAGTACTTTCCTGTTTTCCTAATTCAAATTTCTTTCTTGCCAAAAATCCATGAATCGCATTCCCTAGAGCCTTTTCATTAATGGGCAATTGGTAGTTTTTTCCTAAAAAGGAATAATTTCCATTTCTTACTCGGTTAACCCATGGGCAGAGCAATGCACTAGGATACAAATCGTTCTCATGGATGGAAAATTGACTAGCCTGAGGAATCGCGATGATATTTTCCACTTTCCCTTGTATAAGTAGATGCAAGCTTTTTAATGCACCTCCTACATCTTGTAAAATTTCTGCTGATTCTCTCGTTTTAGGATTGCTAAGTTGAATTACTTGGCCATCCACTGAATCGAAAAAGTTTATTTCCATAGTGTTTTATCTTCTATACCCATACCATACAAAGCAAAATCATATTGCACAGGATCTGTTACATTAAATTGTTTTAAAACTCGAGTTAAGTCCAAGGCTTTCTTCCAATTGGTGGGACCCGCAGCAACTAAGCCTAATTTTTCCGCTGTTCTTTGGGAATGAACATCCAATGGACAAATTAATTGATTGGGTGAAATTTGTGACCATATCCCAAAGTCAACTCCTGCTTGATCTTTCCTAACCATCCACCTCAAAAACATACATAATCTTTTACAAGCCGAGTTTTTCTGGGGAGCTGACACATGTTTTTTCGTTCTTTCTGGAGTCCATTCAGATGCAAAAAAATAGCGATAAAAGCCATTCAAGGCTTGTTCTATATTTTCGTTTTCAAGATTAAATTCCCCTTGAGTAAAGGCTGTTTCAAGGCTTGATTGTTGTTGATAATGTCTTTGGAAAAAAGAAAGAAAATACAACGTGTCCGTACTATTGAAGGTTCGGTGTTTGAATGATTCAAATCGTTTGAGATCTTTTACCTGATGCCCCAGCACAAAATCATAAGGTGCTCCATCCATCAAATCAATCAACTCTTTTCCTTTCTGCAAGATGGTTTTTCGCTGTCCCAAAGCTAACATGGCAATCCAAAATCCCATAATCTCAATGTCCTGCTTTCTACTAAATAAATGCGGGATGGAAATAGGGTCATGTTCAATGAATCTAGGATGATTGAAAAAGGCCACTTTCTTATCCAGTAGCTCAGCCAGCTCTTGCTGCATCTTCCTATTTTTTTGAACCAAAGAATGCAATGATTTTGGAGGGTAAGGAGAAAATCCAAACTATGGTGGTTACTAACACAGAAAATACGGCAATGAAAGGGTAGGATAAGATAAAAAATATCTCAAATACGATATTTCCTGCAGTAATGGGCCTTTTACGTTTTGCCATCTTATTGAACTAAATAACTAATTTCAGCTCGGATACGTTTATCTACCGCATTTAATCGTTCAAATGCCTTCGGTGACAATTTAATGATAACCTTATTATCTGTATTCGGTAATCTTCCAATCACCTTCACCCAGATACTTTGATTATTGGCAAGGTTTTTCACTAAAACCAACGTTCCAATGGGCGCTGATTTATGCAAGGCCAAATACTTTCCTGAATTATCTGGAACATCAATTAGTTCTGCAATTCCTGTTTCAATCGTTTTACGAATACCTTCTTGACTAGTACTTTCTGGACTTGTGCTGGTTGAGGCATTTTCTTTTGCCGCCGGTAAAGCCATATCAATCTTTGCCTCCGTGCTAGCAGGGGCCTTCTCGGTTTTGTTAGGTAACAAGCTTGACTTATCTATGCTGGTAGCGGCACTTGGTTCGACAATAATCAACCGTTGACCTTCTTGCAATCGATCAGAAGTAAGATTATTCCACTTTCTAATTTGAGCCATGGTCACCTGATGCATATTGGCAATGGTTAAAAGGCCTTGTCGACGAGCTACGATGTGAATTCCTTTGTCCGACTTATTTCCATCATCTACTGTTTTTTCATTGGCAGCAGGTGTGACACTCGTTTCATTAGGTTTGTCGATGGTTTTAAGAATACTCGGACTTTCTTCTAAATAATGCAATGGAAGAAATACCAATTCTCCCGTTTTTACGGGAATGGCAATTTCAGGATTAACTTGTTTGAATTCAGTTAATGATAAATTATAGCGACGAAGTATGGAAAACAAAGACTGTTTTGGACCTACTTTAAATACGATATACGTTTTATTGTTTTCTTTTTTTAAGCCAAGAGAATCTACCGTAATGGCGTTTATTTGCAAGGAAATACCTAAACAAATAAATAGAAAGAGTATAAATGATTTAAAATTCATAGATTTCAAGTTGTAGCTTATGTTGAATAAATAATAGGTGATTTTGGAAAATTTGAAAGGTATGATATCCCATTAATTCCCCCTCCTCCAATAGTTCATGTAGTAAAATTTGGAAGTCTAGGTCGCAGACCAAAAGGTAATTTTTCCAAGCACCATCGTAAAGATAATAAGAAAAAATTAGCTTATCCTCGCCTTCCCAATAATCCAAACCCTTTGCAATCTGTAAACTGAATTTAAGACTAAAAAATTGTTTAAAGGCATTAAATTGTTCTTGACTCTCCTCGATATGATGCGGACTTTCAAAGGTAAAACCAGCTAAAACAGGTGATTTTTTTTGTTCTTCAAGGATTTTACCAGTTTCTAAATCCAAGAGTAAAACAGAATTCCCCTGTTGAATGATGAGCTGATCTTCCGTTAATTCTTTAGCTTGTTGACTTTCAATCACATATTGGCATTTTCCCTGCTGTAAATCATAGGCCTCAATGGCTTCTATTCCCGGGTTCTTTCCCGATTGTAAACGAACAAAAATCCCTAACTTATCTCTCCCTTTTAGCCATTGTAAATGGCTACTGTGAGATGGAATAGATGAAATAATGCAGATTTCATTTTTTTCGAAATCATAGGCATACCAATTTCCTTGTTGAGCATCTTTGGCTTCAATCCAAAGTTTGGGCGCTTCCTTTGAGCCCCAATAGCCTAGGCTCCAGATATGCTGCGGAAAACGATAATGGAATTTTTTTTTCAAGTCGGACAAAAGGTTTCTAGGCAAATAATGTGCAAATTTGGCAATATTCTATCAATTAACGTACATCTGAATATGATGCAAGGCAAAAAAGTCGTAGCCGTAATCCCTGCTAGGTATGCTTCTACTCGCTTTCCAGGAAAACCTTTGGTTGATTTGGGAGGTAAACCCATGATTCAACGAACCTATGATCAAGTGGCATCCGTACCCGGATGGGAACGCATCATCATTGCCACGGACGATGAACGTATTTTTGCGGTAGCTAAGAAATTTGGAGCAGAAGTCATGATGACCGATGTGTCACATCAATCAGGAACCGACCGCTGTGCTGAAATTTTAGGTTATTTAGATAATCCAGTAGATTACTTAGTCAATATACAAGGAGATGAGCCTTTCATTAATCCTGATCAATTGTTGGAATTAAGTTCTGGTTTTGAAAGTAATGCACCCATTTTAACCTTGGTTAAAGAGATCCATGATGAACTAACTTTGTTCAATACGAATGTGCCCAAGGTGGTTATGGATGATCAACATAATGCTTTGTATTTTTCCAGACAAACCATCCCTTATTTAAGAGGAGTGGCAACCGAAGATTGGTTTGATCATCATCACTTTTTTAAGCATATTGGATTGTATGCCTATCGGGCAGACGTTTTACCTATATTAAGTCAATTACCCGTTTCTAGTTTAGAAAAGGCAGAAATGCTGGAACAGTTGCGTTGGTTGCAGCATGGATTTCAAATTAAGCTCATCGAAACTCAGCATGAAACGGTCGGAATTGATAGCCCATCTGATTTAGAAAAAATTAAGAAATTAGGCTTCCTTTAAATTAATTTCCCTTTATCTAAACCTGCAAAAGGTGTATCTTTATCAGATTTTTATGTGATTATTCGGATTTTTGTACGATTCGGAGAAGGTTTATATCTATATGCAGAAACAAAATATTTTGGATCAATTGAAAGATCGAATCTTGGTGCTTGATGGCGCCATGGGTTCTTTAATTCAGCAATATCAACTAACAGATGCCGATTACCGTGGAGAAAGGTTTAAAGACTTTCCTCATGAAGTAAAGGGGAATAATGACCTATTGTCCATTACTAGACCAGATGTTATCAAGGAAATTCATGCTAAATATTTTGAAGCTGGAGCCGATATTGCTGAAACCAATACCTTCTCAGGTACTTCCATTGCCATGGCAGACTACCACATGGAGGATTTGGTATATGAATTGAATTTTGAATCAGCCAAGATCGCCAAAGAAGTGGCAGACGAGTTTAGTCTAAAAAATCCAGATCAACCTCGTTATGTGGCAGGTTCTATTGGACCTACTAACCGAACTTTGTCATTGTCTCCTGACGTGAATGATCCTGGTTTTAGAGCTGTTTCTTTCGATGAATTAGTAGAAGCTTATCAAGACCAAGTAAAAGGATTAGTGGATGGTGGCGTTGATTTACTTTTGGTAGAAACGGTATTTGATACCTTAAATGCCAAAGCAGCTCTTTTTGCCATCGATCAATATTTTCAGCAAAATCCAGACAAACCCTATTTGCCAGTGATGGTATCCGGTACCATTACGGATGCTTCAGGAAGAACACTTTCTGGGCAAACTACCGAAGCATTTTTAGCTTCCATAGCCCACATGCCTTTGTTGTCTGTTGGACTTAACTGTGCTCTAGGGGCGGATTTAATGCGACCATACATTAAGACACTTTCAGATAAATCTCCATTTTTAGTTTCAGCGCATCCCAATGCAGGTTTACCCAATGAAATGGGGGAATATGATCAAAGCCCTGAGCAAATGGCTGAGGTGATTGAAGATTATCTGCAAAATGGCTTTATCAATATCATTGGTGGATGCTGCGGAACCACTCCAGAACACATTCGTTTAATCGCAGAAACTGCGGCCAAATATCCCCCACATCAATTGCCGACCAAAAATCCAAACCAAAAACTTTCTGGTTTGGAGCCTTTGGAGATTACAGAATTGACCAATTTTGTCAACATCGGGGAGCGTTGTAACGTGACGGGTTCTAAGAAATTCGCCCGTTTAATTCGTGAGGAGAATTTTGAAGAAGCTATTGCCATAGCCAGAGAACAAGCAGATGGTGGTGCTCAAATATTGGATGTCAATCTAGACGAAGGTATGATTGATGGGGTTAAAATGATGCCGCAATTCCTGAATTTGCTGATGTCTGAGCCTGATATTTCTCGTTTACCTATCATGATTGATTCTTCCAAATGGGAGGTCATAGAGGCGGGTTTGAAATGCGTTCAAGGAAAGTCCGTGGTCAATTCAATTTCGCTGAAAGAAGGCGAAGAACGATTTATCGAATTAGCTAAAAAAGTTAAGCGTTATGGAGCCTCAGTGGTAGTCATGGCGTTTGACGAACAAGGCCAAGCAGACTCTTATCAACGTCGTATAGAAATATGTCAAAGAGCCTATGATATTTTAGTCAATGAAGTGGCGTTTCCACCTCAGGATATCATCTTTGACCCGAATATATTAACCGTAGCCACTGGAATGGAAGAGCATAATAATTATGCCAATGATTTCATTCAAGCTACCGCCTGGATTAAGAAAAATCTGCCCTATGCCAAGGTGTCTGGTGGTGTATCCAATATTTCGTTTTCATTCCGCGGAAACGAAGTTGTTCGTGAAGCCATGCACACCGTATTTTTATACTATGCCATTCAAGCGGGTATGGATATGGGTATCGTTAATGCCAGTCAGTTAGGTGTTTACGATGAAATTTCTCAACCTTTAAGGGATTTATGTGAAGATGTACTACTCAACAGAAATTCTGATGCAACGGAGAAATTAGTAGCCTTTGCCGATACGGTCAAGTCCTCAGGAAAAGAACAAGTGATCGATGATGCTTGGAGGAAATTGCCTGTTAATAAACGTCTTGAACATGCTTTGATCAAGGGTTTGACTGAGTTTATCGATGAAGATACAGAAGAAGCCAGAAAGCTAGTTGAACGCCCAATTCAGGTTATTGAAGGTCCTTTGATGGATGGAATGAACGTAGTGGGAGATTTGTTTGGTGCAGGTAAAATGTTTTTACCACAGGTAGTTAAATCTGCCCGTGTAATGAAAAAGGCAGTAGCCTATCTTTTGCCATACATCGAAGCAGGAAAGCAAGACGGAGAGAGTTCTTCAGCCGGGAAAATATTATTAGCCACCGTCAAAGGCGATGTTCATGATATCGGTAAAAATATTGTGGGAGTAGTTTTGGCATGTAATAACTATGAAGTAATTGATTTAGGTGTCATGGTTTCCTGTGATAAGATTTTGGCTGCTTCCAAAGAACATCAAGTGGATATCGTGGGTTTATCAGGATTAATTACCCCTAGTTTAGATGAAATGGTCTATGTCGCTAAAGAAATGAAGCGCTTGGGCTTTACCATTCCTTTGTTGATTGGCGGAGCTACCACCTCACGCTTACATACCGCAGTAAAAATAGATCCGCATTATGATGGACCCGTTATTCACGTATTGGATGCCTCCCGTTCCGTACCAGTAGCAGGTAGATTATTGCAAAGTGAATTATCTCAAAAGGAAATATTCACTGAAATCAAGGAGGAATATGCACAAATTCGAGTGCAACATGCCGCACGTCAGCAAGAGAAAAATTATTTGACGATAGAACAAGCTCGACAAAAATCCAGAGGGATAGATTGGGCAGATTTCAAATCCCATCAACCTAATTTCTTAGGAGTTAAGTATTTTGAAGATTATTCTTTGGCGGAAATTGCTAAATACATCGACTGGACTCCATTCTTTGCTACTTGGCAATTGAGTGGAAAATATCCTCGCATTTTTGATGATGCGGTAGTGGGTCATGAAGCCAAGAAGCTATTCCAAGATGCGCAGGATTTATTGGCAGAAATTATTCGAGATAAATCCTTACAAGCTAAAGCTGCTCTGGGATTTTTCCCTGCGAATGCTTTTGGGGATGATATCATTTTGCATGACTTCAAAGTCAATGAAAATAAAGTAGCATGTGAAAAGCATGGAGAGCACGTCCATGTCCAATACGAGATTCAAAAGAATAACGAAAACTCTGATTCTAGCCAATGGCTACATCATTTGCGTCAGCAAAATGTCAAAGCAGCCAATTTGGCAAATCATTGTCTCAGTGATTTCGTGGCTCCATTAGAAACTGGCCAAACGGATTATGTTGGGGCTTTTGCTGTAACTGCTGGAATAGGGATCGAAGCCTTATTAGAAAAATACGATAAAGCGCATGATGATTATAATTCCATCATGGTCAAGGCTTTAGCGGATCGTTTGGCGGAAGCCTTGACTGAGTTATTGCATGAACGTGTCCGTAAGGAGTTCTGGGGCTATGAGCAAGATGAAGATTTATCCAATGAAGACCTCATTTCGGAGAAATACACGGGTATTCGTCCAGCACCAGGTTATCCAGCTTGTCCAGACCACACAGAAAAGAAACGTCTTTTTGAATTGTTGGATGCCGAAGACAAAATAGGGATTAAGTTGACTGAAAGTTATGCCATGTATCCAGCATCTTCCGTTTCAGGCTTTTACTTTTCTCATCCTAAATCAACGTATTATGGTTTAGGTAAAATTACCAAAGATCAAGTGGAGGATTATGCCAAACGCAAGCAGATGCCAGTAGAGGAGATTGAACGTTGGTTAAGTCCAGTATTAAATTACGATGCATAGAATATGACTAAAATTACCGAGTATTTTAAGAATTCAGGAGGTAAAACTTTATTTTCCATTGAAATCATTCCACCTGTTAAAGGTCAGCATTTAGGTGAATTAATGGGGCATATTGAGCCATTGATGGAATTTAAGCCACCCTTTATAGAGGTAACCTACCATCGGGAAGAATTCATAGAAAAAGTGGTAAATGGTGAGTTAAAGAGAATTCCAATTAGAAAACGCCCTGGAACCTTGGGTATCTGTGCCGCTTTGATGCAAAAATTTAAAGTGGAAGCAGTTCCACACGTTATTTGCGGAGGATTTACCCAAGAAGAGACCGAGGATTTTTTGATTGATTTGCATTATTTAGGAATTGAGAATGTTTTAGCCTTACGAGGTGACCAAGAAAAAGGCGAAGATCGTTTTATTCCTAAAATGGGAGGACATGCCTATGCCAATGAATTGGTCGAGCAAATTAGTCGTATGAATAAAGGACAATTGCTGTATGAGGAAACCGAATCATTTCCAACCAATTTTTGTGTGGGCGTAGCCGCTTATCCGGAGAAACATTTTGAAGCAGTTTCCCTAGAAACAGATTTACACTATTTAAAACAAAAAGTGGATGCAGGAGCTGATTATGTAGTCACTCAAATGTTTTTTGATAATCAAAAATACTTTGATTTTGTGAAAGCTTGTCGAGCTATTGGTATTCAGGTTCCTATTATACCAGGTATTAAACCTTTAACCACAGCGAAGCAATTAGAAGTTTTACCGGCTATTTTTCATTTAGAAATTCCACAGGAATTAGCTGAAGCTGTTTTATCAGCTTCCAATGCTGCAGGTATTAAACAAGCAGGAATTGAATGGGCAATTCAACAAGGAAAAGAATTGATCCAAGCAGGTGTTCCAGCCTTGCATTTTTATACTATGAGCAAGTCAGATAGTGTCCGATCGATAGCATCAGCACTATTTTAAAAAAAAGGAGCGATTAAATGATCGCTCCTTTTTTTATATGACTCCTGATTCTTCGAGTTTAACATGTTTCCAGTTTTCTCCAGAACGAATGCGGTTGAGCTGAGTATGTGTAATGCCAAATTGCTTGGCAATCATTTTGAACCGACTTTTCTCCGATTTCAGCATCTTTTTAATCATCAACACTTTGCTTTCCGTCAGCTTGTAATTCTTGGTTCTTTTCGGAATTTGACGATTAATCACACTCGGATTGTTTTTATTGTGTGCGGTGACTAGACTTCGATTTCCCCAAGCTAAATTTTCTGCTCGGTTATTCATTTTGTCATGGTCTAAATGCAACACAAAATTCTCTGAATCATCTTTTTTATTGACAAAACATTCGGCTACCAATTTATGGATGTACCGATTAGCAGATTTTTGCTGAAATCGAATATTGAGTGAACGATATCCTTGAATCATTGAACCTTGTATTAAATAACCTTCTGGATTATTCTGAAAGCTTTTTACTCGGCCATAATTAGAAATTTCATAGTGAATTTGATTATCAAATTCAGGGAATGGAATGCGCATCCATTGCTCATTCCAATAGTTTTTTAAGGCGGTCATAGTATTATTGTACGTATTATAGAACTGTAGTAATCGCAATTTAATTATATTCCTTGAATTGCAAAAGTTTAGGTCAGAACGAAAAAGACTGAATAAAATTGCTAAGAATTTTGATTCTTTCATCAAAAAAAGGATGAGTGGTTTTTATTCGATTCGGTGGAGATAATGCTTCTTTCAAAGGCTTAGTCAAAAAGAAGGAATTTTTACTTATGATGGGTGATGAATATTTCTGGTGTCAATATCTTGATGCTAGCTTTTTTATAGTCATTGATATTTCTTGGAATAATTGTGGTCAAACTGTTTTCAAAAGCATAAAAATACGGAATAGCATTTTCAAAGTCCTTGTGTATTTTCTATTTGATTCTAATAAGCTATTGGATGATTTTATGGAGGGTTCTGTTAAATCAAAGATAGATATTGGAAATATAAATCTATAATTAAGACCAATTAATCTCTATTCGAAAAGAATAAGTAATATTGTCTTTCTTTTTCCCTATTTCATGAAAGTTTTAATCTACGGTGCCTCTATAAATCCACAACGATATGCTTATTTAGCTGCCCATATGTTACATCAAAAAGGTCATGAATTAGTATTAGTGGGAATAAAAAAAGGAGAATTATTAGGAGCTTCAATCCGGCCTAATGATTGGATAGAGGCGAACGTAGATACGGTCACTTTATATGTTGGTCCACAAAATCAAGAAGGACTGTTGGACTACCTGAGAAAATTAAAACCCAGAAGAGTGATTTTCAACCCAGGTACGGAAAATGAAAAACTAGAGAAGAGTTTGAACGAGGAAGGGATATTGACTGAAGAAGCCTGTACCCTGGTATTATTGCAAACTGGGCAATTTTAATAGGTATCCGTCGGTTTTTATCCCAACAGATACCCATTCTTATTTAGATAGCTTTTAATACGAAGTCAAATTCCTCCATAATTAAGTTAGCTAATAATTTCTTACAAGCATTCGTCACAATTTCGTTGGCTTCAGCCTCCGAATTCGCTTCTATTTGTAGCTGAATATGTTTGCCAATACGCACATCAGCCACCTGATGAATATCTAAGTTTTGTAAACCTATACGCACAGCTTTACCTTGTGGATCAAGGATTTCTTTTTGAGGCATTACGTTGATTTCAGCTAAAAATTTCATTTTTTTTGGGTATTAAGTATGTAAAGAACTCCTGAAAGGAGAATATAGGATGCTACTAACAGTGGCAATGCTACAAATTTAAGGAAAATCAGTCCAGCAACACAAAAAACTAGGAAAATGAATTTAATTTGATTGCTTTTCCAATCCCAAGTTTTAAACTTAAAGGCCATCAATGGTAATTCACACACAAGCAAATAACTCATGATTACCGAGTAAATCAATAGGCCTTTAAAGTTGAGCACATATGCACTAAATTCAGGCTGAAATTCCAAAATGAGCGGCAAAGCAGCGATTACAATTCCATTGGCAGGTGTAGGTACGCCAATAAATTGATCACTTTGTCGGGTATCCACATTGAATTTGGCCAAACGATAAGCAGAAAAAATAGCCAAAGAAAAAACGATAAATGGTTTATAAAAGCCCAATAGGCCAACGGAACATTGCGTTCCACAGCTAGCTTCCACCAAATGAAAAAGCATGAAAGCGGGTAATACGCCAAAAGAAACCATATCAGCTAAGGAATCTAGCTCTTTACCTAATTCCGAATAGGCGTGCAATAATCTCGCTAAAAATCCATCTAAGAAATCACATACGAGTGAAATCAAAATACAATATGAGGCCCATAAAATATGTCCTTGCATGACAAAATAGATACCAAAACAACCAGACAGTAAATTGCCTAAGGTTAAGGTATTCGGAATTTCTTTTTTTATTGACATCTTATGCTCTTACAAATGGATTTTGAATCTTCTCTATTCCAATCGTAGTACTACCTCCATGACCAGGAAAAACTTCTGTTTCTTCTGGTAATACATACAATTGATTCTGAATGCTATTAACTAAGTCCGCATGATTACACATGGGGAAATCTGTTCTGCCAATACTTCGTCTAAAAAGCACGTCCCCATCCAATAGCCAGCCCTGATCTTCTAAATAAAAGGCCACATGCCCAGGAGCATGTCCAGGAACAAATAAAACCTTCAGCTTCATTTCTCCAATTTCAAGGATCTCATCATCTTCTAAAAAACGGTCTACTTCCACAGCTTGGAAGGCAGGGAATCCATATACCGCAGCCCGATTAGTTGCATCATTTAATAAGGGTAAATCTTTAGGATGTAAGGCAAAAGGAACCTTGAAATGCTCTTTAATATAATGAACGCCTAAGACATGATCAATGTGAGCATGTGTATTGAGGCAGTATTTCAATTGGATATTCTTGGATCCTATGAAGTCCGTGATTGTTTTTCTTTCCTCGTAATTGTGGCAACCTGGATCAAAAATGATGCCATTTCCTGCATCATCCCAAAGTAAATAGGTGTTTTCTTGAAATGGATTACATGTAAAAACTTCTTTATATACCACGAATGATCTGTTTTGAATGCAAATTACTTATTTCCTGTAAATTGATATTGCCCTAATAAGAATAAGCAAGGTTTTTTATGCAAATCTGGATTTAATTTAGCCCATGCTTCCACCGTTTTTGTTTGGATAAAGCCTGTTGGAGCCTGAATGTCACATCCAATACAAATCAACTGATGCTTTGGACAAATCTGGATTAAATCAGCCAATAAGGCATTGTTTCGATAGGGCGTCTCAATGAATAATTGGGTTTGCCCTGATTTCTCTACTTCCTTTTGTAATTGGTCTATCTTTTTGATTCGGGCATTTTTATCAATGGGTAAATAACCATGAAAACAAAAACTTTGACCCGAAAAACCAGACCCCATTAAAGCTAATAGGATAGAAGAGGGGCCGACCAGCGAAATTACTTCAATGTGCAATTGATGAGCAATAGAAACGGCTAAAGCTCCTGGATCAGCAATTCCAGGGCAACCAGCTTCTGAAATAATACCAATGGAATGGTTTTCTTGAGCCTGAGTTTGGATGAATTTTTCAATATCACTTGACGAGCTATCCTTATCCAGTACTTCAAAAACTACATCATCTATCTTAATGCCTAATTTTAATTCGCTAATGAATCGACGAGCCGTACGTACATTTTCTACCAAAAAATATTGGCATGATACTAGGGCTTGACTTACCTCAGGAGTTACTACTTGAGCAGCAGTATTTTCGGCGATAGGACAAGGAATCAAATAGATCTTCATAAAATACTACGTAAAACGTCTACAAATGCCTCGGGTTGGTCAGCCTGTACCCAGTGACTCGCATTGGGGATTTCAATTAGTTCAAAGTTGGGGAAAATTTCTGCAATATATCGTTCATCTTCGGGTTGGATATAATGTGATTCTGCCCCTTTGATGAAATAAGCGGGGATATTCACGGAGTTTTTAACCCAAAGTTCATGACCAACCACATCAATGTTCTTGGTGATTACGCGCACATTAATTCGCCAAGCAAATTCTTGCTGATCATTTCGGTAAAGGTTTTTCAATAAAAATTGACGAACCCCTTCTTTTTCCTCAAATCGTTTTAAATGTTCATTGGCTTCTGTTCTACTTCCAAGACTTGTTAAATCCAAGCTATTTAAACCTTCCAAAATGGCTGTATGATGAACTGGGTAGAATTTAGGGGCAATGTCCACTACCACCATCTTTTGAGCTATGTCAGGATGATTTAGGGCAAATTGCATCACCACTTTACCTCCCATGGAATGACCTATGATGATGGGTTTATCCAATGCATGCTCTTGAATAAATTCCAATAAATCTTCGGACATAACTTGGTAATCAAATTCATCTGACCAAGGAGATTGTCCATGATTTCTTTGATCAACTAAATACACTTGAAATGTATCAGAAAGCATCTTGGCTATTCCTAACCAGTTGTCTGATGAACCAAAAATTCCGTGTAAAATAATGATGGCAGGGCCTTGTTCTCCTACCTTTCTGAAGTATAGTTTCATTTATTGGATATAAATTGCTTTATCTTTTTGTGAGATAGTTTTACCTATCACGTCTAATGAAAATCCTTGTTTCTGAGCAAAAGATTCAAATTCGGATTGAAAATTAGCATCTACAGCAATCAATAAACCACCGGAGGTTTGTGGATCAGCGCCGATGAGTTGTTGAAATTCTGAAATACCATCCTCTACTCGGTGTCCATAACTTGCCCAATTTCTAGAAGTACCACCAGGGAAACATTTTTGTTCCAAATAGTGGCCTATCTGGGGAAGCTTAGGGATTTTATCAAAATACAATTGGGCACTGACTCCAGATCCATCACACATTTCCACCAAATGACCCAATAATCCAAAACCAGTCACATCTGTTAATGATTTGACATAAGTTAAAGGCCCCAATTTTTCACCCAATTGATTGAGTGTACTCATCTGCTTAACAGCTAATGCTAAGTCTTCAGGGCTTACAATGCCTCGTTTTTGTGCTGTGGATAATATACCTACTCCTAATGGTTTGGTTAAATATAACAGGCAATTATCGCTAGCCTGATCATTTTGTTTTAAATATTCCTTTTTTACTTTACCGGTTACAGCTAAACCAAAAATGGGTTCAGGCGAATCAATGGAATGTCCACCTGCTAAAGGAATTCCGGCTTCTGCACAGGCTGCCCGACCACCCTCTAATACTTTTTTGGCAATTTCAGGAGCTAATTTATCAATCGGCCACCCTAAAATAGCGATAGCCATCAGGGGAGAACCACCCATGGCATAAATATCTGAAATGGCATTGGTGGCAGCTATTTTTCCAAAATCAAAGGGGTCATCCACAATGGGCATGAAGAAGTCGGTCGTAGAAATAACAGCTTCTCCATTTTGCCAATCAAATACGGCGGCATCATCTCGGCTTTCATTACCAACTAATAATAGAGGATGATTTTTTTTAGGAGTATCCGTATGTAGAATTTGATCTAAAATTTGGGGTGAAATTTTACATCCACAACCTGCTCCATGTGAAAACGAAGTTAATTTAATGCTAGTGTCCAATATCGAAAAATTTAATTGAGGAGTACAAAAATATTCTTTAAATAATTAAAAATTAAGTTTGTGTTAAGATTTAAGCCAAAATAGTACAATTAGATGAGCTTAATCATTTAAATATTTACAGAAAAAGGCTTATAAGTTCTAATTATCAGTTGATTAGTGCAATTTTATGTAAAATGACTTTTATCAAACAGTTGTAGTATTTGATTTTTTACATTTATTTTGTGTAAATATCTTTCAACACAATTATAACTAAATTCCAAATTTATGCAGAAAAGATTTATTACTCGTTCTGTGTTATTGGGGGCGTTTTTTGCGCTTTTGATGGCATTGCCTATTGGGCAGCTATTTGCTCAAGTTACTAGCTCCTCTTTTACTGGTACAGTTACCGATGCTAAAGGAGAAGTTTTGCCAGGTGCTAGCGTTTTAGCTGTGCACACTCCATCGGGAACCAAGTATGGAGTAGCCACTAATGCTGCAGGTCGTTATACCTTAATTGGTGTTCGTGTGGGTGGACCATTCGTTTTGAAAGTAACTTTTGTAGGTTACAAAGAGCAAGTTAAAGACAATTTATTCACTAGTTTGGGAACATCTACTAACGTGAGTTTCAAGTTAGAAGAAGAAGGTCAGCAATTGCAAGAAGTTGTAGTTAAATCATCTCGTTCAGATTTGTTTAGTTCAAATAGAACAGGAGCTGCTACTTCGTTTGCATCAGAAACGATCAATGGATTGCCAACTATCGGTCGTACCATTGATGATATTACTAAATACAACGCATATAGTAATGGACGTTCATTTGCTGGGCAGGATTCTCGTTTCAACAACTTCACCATTGATGGATCTGTGTTCAACAATGGTTTTGGTTTAGGTAGTTCATCTCAAGCAGGTGGTCGTACAGGTACAACTGCTGTATCTTTAGATGCTATTGAGCAAATTCAAATTAACATTGCTCCATTTGACGTTCGTCAGTCGGGTTTTGCAGGTGCAGGTATCAACGCCGTTACTCGTTCAGGAACGAACGAATTCACGGGTTCTGCATATCATATTTTTAGAAATAGTGATTTAGTAGGAAAGAAAGCAGATGGTAAAAATTTACCTTCAATCAATATTTCTGAAAAAACCACTGGTTTCCGTGTAGGTGGGCCTTTGATTAAGGATAAATTATTCTTCTTTGCTAACTATGAAGAATTCAAGAGCTCTACTCCAGCCTTAAACTGGTCAGCCAATCGTGCTGGTGCAACAGGTAACGTATCACGTGTTCTAGCTTCAGATATCGAAGATTTAGGAAATTTTATGAAGACTAATTTCAACTATGAAATTGGAGCAGTGGATAATTTCAACAATGAAGTGACTTCTAAGAAAGGTTTGTTGCGTTTGGATTATAACATCAATAACAACAATAAATTAACGATTCGTTATTCTCAACACGATTCTCAATCAGGGTCAATCATTTCCAATTCAAACAGTAGTAATACGGCTGGAAATGGTAACCGTACCAATTCATCGTTAGCTTTGTCTCCACAAAATACAGGCTATATCATTCAAGATAACACTCGTTCTATCGTAGCTGAATTAAACTCTACGATTAACTCGAAGTTTGCGAACAACTTTATTGCGACATATAACAAGCAAATTGAAGATAGAGCCCAAACAGCTTTGTTCCCGACCATTGATATCTTAAAAGATGGTTCTACCTATACATCTTTAGGTATGGATCCATTTACTCCGAATAACAAGTTGAATTATTCTACCTTGAATTTTACCAACAACTTGACTTATTTCAATGATAAGCACACATTCACATTCGGATTAAGCTATGAGTATTTCGTATCAAATAACGTATTCTTCCCATCTTCGAATGGTGTATATGTGTTTAACTCGATCGCTGATTTCAAAACAGCGGCTTTAGCTTATAAAGCCAATCCAAATTTGACTGTTTCTCCAGTAGTGATGCCTCGTTTTAACTACCGTTACTCTTTATTGCCAGATGGTGCTGAGCCATTACAGCAATTGAAAGTTTCGACTTACTCGGCTTATTTACAGGATGAATTCCAAGTTTCTGAGAAATTTAAAGTTACGGGTGGTGTGCGTTTTGACTTGTTCTCTTACGACAACTCAACTTCTGCTGACTTTTACAATCCAATCGTTGCAGGTTTGACTTACAAAGATGAAAACGGTAAAGATTTAAAAGTTAATACAGGAGCTTTCCCTCCAGCTAAATTATTGGTTTCTCCACGTATCGGATTTAACTATGATGTAAATGGAGACAAATCTCTACAAGTTCGTGGTGGTACAGGTTTCTTCGTATCTAGAATTCCTCAAGTATTGGTTTCAAACCAATTGGGTAATAATGGTGTTAACACAGCTGTTATTTCCGCTTCTAACACGACAGCTTATCCGTTTACAATGAATCCTACTGTTTATAAGCCAGCTACTACTGACATCAATAAATTGCCAGCATATGTAGTAAATGCTTCTACTGAAGATTTGAAAAATCCAATGATTTGGAAAACAAACTTTGCCATCGACAAGAAATTGCCATGGGGCTTAGTAGGTACATTGGAGGCTATCTACAATAAGAACATAAACTCTCTACGTTACATAGATGCTAACTTAAAAGCACCAGCTGCTAATTTCGTAGGTCCAGATACACGTAATCGTTTCAATACGGCTGGTCGTTTCACCAACTCCGCTACAACGAACGTATTCGTATTAACCAATACCGATAAAGGAGAGTCATACTCTTTCACTGCAAAATTAGAGAAACCAACGGTTGATGGTTTGGGTGGAATGTTAGGTTATACGTATGCTGTAGCTAAAGATATTCAATCAGTAGGTTCTACAGTCCAAGCCAACATTGCAACAGAATTTGGTCAAAACTATTTGGCTACTTCTTATTCGGATAATGACTTACGTCACCGTTTCGTGGGATTTGTTAATTATCGCTTGAACTATGGTGGTAAATTAGGAGGATCTACTATGTTTACTTTAGGTGCAGTTTCATCTAGCGGTTACCGTCAATCCTATACTTTCGGAGCTGACTTCAACGGAGATGGTCAAACTAATGACTTGATTTTTGTTCCTTACAAAGGTTCTGATTTGACATTCACTCCACAGACAATCAGTGGTCGTGTTTATTCAGCTGCTGAGCAAGCTGCTGCTTTTGATACTTTCATTGATGGAAATGAGTATTTGAAGAACCGTCGTGGAATGTATGCTGAGCGTAATGGTGCTTATTCTCCATGGTTAACTCGTTTTGACTTTACAGTTGAGCAGGATTTCCACATCAAGACTGGAAAGAACAAGAGAAATATTATCCGTTTACGTGCTGATATTTTGAACGTGGGTAACTTAATTGATAATACTTGGGGTGTAGGTTGGGTTCCAACAAATGCGAACCCATTGCGTTTCACTACAGCATCTAACGGCACTGTTACGTATCAAATGGGTACTCAGGTTATTCAAAATGCTTCAGGAGCTAACGAAACTATCTTATTACGTGATTCATTCGTGAAATCAATTAACGTAAATAACGTTTGGCAAGCTCAATTAGGTATTCGTTACATTTTCGAATAATCTAAATATTACGATTCCCTTATTTCAAAACAGGCTGTCCATTTGGACAGCCTGTTTTGATTTCAACGCATTTTTCTCACGCTGTCAAGGTTTTAAACCTTGACAGCGTTGTGCGTTGATAACGATTTTGAAAATAATTTTATTTCAAATCATATTTCATTATCAAGTCCTTGATAAAAATGAGACATTAAAAAAGGCCAGCATTCGCTAGCCTTTTAATCACAATATGTCATGAGTTTTATTTGAACTCCTTATGATGTGCTAATCGATGTAAGTCTTCTTGGCTTAATGATTTGAAATATTCATAGGTGATTTTTAATCCTTCCGCTCTAGAAACTTTAGGTTCCCAACCTAATATGGCTTTTGCTTTGGTGATATCTGGTTTTCTTTGTTTCGGATCATCCGTAGGCAAAGGAAGGGAGATTAACTTTTGACTTGTTCCTGTCAACTTGATAATTTCTTCCCCAAACTCCTTGATCGTAATTTCATCGGGATTCCCAATATTCACAGGTTGGGCATAATCACTTAATAGCAAGCGATATATTCCTTCTACTAAATCGTCTACATAGCAAAAGGCTCTTGTTTGAGAACCATCGCCAAACATGGTTAAATCTTCTCCACGTAATGCCTGACCTATAAATGCAGGTAAAACACGACCGTCATTCAGACGCATTCTAGGTCCATAAGTATTGAAAATTCGGACAATACGTGTTTCTACTCCATGATAGGTATGATAGGCCATGGTCATAGCCTCTTGAAAGCGCTTAGCTTCATCATAAACTCCTCTTGGACCTACTGGATTTACATTTCCCCAATACTCTTCTGTTTGCGGATGAACCAAAGGATCTCCATAAACTTCAGAAGTAGAGGCAATCAGTACACGAGCATTTTTTACTCGTGCCAATCCCAAGCAATTATGAATACCCAATGAACCCACCTTTAAGGTTTGTATCGGGATTTTCAAATAATCAATAGGGGAGGCAGGAGAAGCAAAATGTAAGATATAATCTAATTCACCAGGTACATGGATGAATTTGGATACATCATGATGATAAAATTCAAAATTGGGAAGCTTAAACAGGTGCTCAATGTTTTTCAAATCGCCCGTGATTAAATTATCCATGGCAATCACATGAAAACCCTCTTTGATAAAACGATCGCACAAATGTGACCCTAAAAATCCAGCACCTCCAGTTATTAATACTCTTTTCATTTCTATGATTTATGATAATACGGTTTGACGGCCAATGGAATAATACGTATATCCCAATTCTTTCATTTGAGATAATTCATATAAATTTCTACCATCAAAAATGACTTTATTTTTCAGTAAAGAGTCCATTTTCTCGAAATCAGGTGTACGAAATTGGGGCCATTCAGTAACAATTAATAAGGCATCAGCTTCTTCTAAGGCCTCATAAGGATTTTTGCAAAATTGTACGCTATCACCTAATAAAGCCTGAACATTCGGCATCGCCTCTGGATCATAGGCTTTGATGGTACATCCTGCCTCTAATAAAGCTTCAATGTTATACAAAGCTGGTGCTTCACGAATATCATCCGTATATGGCTTAAATGCCAATCCCCAAATAGCAATGGTTTTACCAGCTAAATCTTCATTAAAATATTGTCGAACTTGCGGTAATAATTTAGTTTTTTGATTTTCATTCACCCGCATCACACTGTCCAAAATATGGAACTTGTAATTATTTTCTTCGGAAGTTTTGGCCAATGCTTGTACATCTTTTGGAAAACAACTTCCACCATATCCTATCCCTGCAAATAAAAACCGCTTACCAATACGTGAATCTGTGCCAATACCACGACGAATATCATCCACATTAGCACCAACCAATTCACATAAATTGGCTATTTCATTCATAAAGGTAATCTTGGTCGCTAAAAATGCATTGGCCGCATATTTAGTCATTTCAGCCGAGCGTTCATCCATAAAAATGATAGGATTCCCTTGACGAACCAATGGGGCATATAATTTGGTCATTAATTCCTTAGCTCTGTCAGATTCAGTTCCAATCACCACTCGATCTGGTTTCATGAAATCCTCTACGGCCACCCCCTCACGCAAAAATTCAGGATTGGAAACTACATCAAAAGGAACCTGAGCATTTTTCGCAATGGCATTTTTTACCAATTCCGAAGTGCCTACAGGAACAGTACTTTTATCGATGATAACGGTGTATTCTTTCAATAATGGACCTAAATCATGGGCTACTTGCAAAATGTATTTCAAATCCGCCGAACCATCTTCTCCTGGAGGCGTTGGAAGTGCTAAGAAGATCACTTTTGCTCCTTCTATTCCTTCCACCAAGGAAGTGGTAAAGTTTAATCGCCCTTCCTCCACATTGCGGTGAAATAAATCTTCCAAACCTGGTTCATAAATGGGTACAATACCCGCTTTCATCTGATTAATCTTAGCCTCATTGATATCGACACATGTGACGTGGTTACCCGTTTCTGAAAAACATGTTCCTGTGACAAGGCCTACATATCCCGTTCCTACTACCGCAATTTTCATAGGTTAATCTTTATTTAGTTCAAAAATTTGGCTCAAAAATAGCCATTTTTCTTTTAAAATTTATAATTGAATCGTATTATCAAAACTTATTTAGCCATCGGTATAATTTTACCAATACTTCCCGAAGGTTCCATGCAACCTAACCAATTAGCTAAGGTGGTTGATATGTCACTAATACTAGTTCTACTACTTAATTCTTGAGGTTTAACTTTCCAACCATAAAACAATAAGGGGACATGTGTGTCATATGCATAAAGCGTACTATGGGTAGTTCCTGTTTTTCCTCCCATAAACCATTGTGGTTTCAATAAAATCATAAAATCCCCACTGCGTGCTGGATGATACCCATTAGAAACCAATTCTTTATAAGGTTGAATTAAGGTGCTATTGGCAACATCCTGCATATCAACGATTGTCGATGTACCTTCTATTTTGGAATAAGCAGCTAAAATTACTTGGTGTAATTTTTTACGATTGATGGCTAATTTTTCAGCTAATTGATGGTCAATGTAAATTTGAGAGTTTTCACTACCCACAATTAATTTATCTGAACCAAACTCTTTTTGCAAGGCAATTTTTGCCTCAGTTAAGGCCTTGCTAGCTTCAAATACCCCACCTGGCAATTTTTTAGAATGTAAGTATCCAGGAACCTCCGCTACAGCATGGTCAGCTGTTAAAAATACCAATACGCGATCTTTACCAAATTGCTTGTCTAAATATGCCAATAACTCAGCAATATCTCGATCTAATCGTAAATAGGTATCTTCTAATTCAATGGATTGAGGGCCAAAGGCATGTCCTACATAATCCGTGGAAGAAAAGCTAACAGCTAGAAAATCAGTAGCATTGTTTTGTCCCAATTTTTCTTCTTCAATCGCCTTTAGGGCAAAATCTTTAGTAATCGAATTGCCATAAGGTGTAGAACGAATAATTTCTAAAGGATTAGAACCTTCTAATGCATGAGGGAATGTAGGTGTTTTTTCCGAAGGTAATTTGCCTTCAAATGGTAAATTGTCCTCCGCACTTTGAACATAGGTTTCAATAGGATACAAGGTATTCCATCCTTGTTTGACATATTTAATTGCTTTTTCTTCTGAATTGAATTTTTGAACCCATGTCGGTAATTCTTTCATGTAAAAAGAAGAAGTTATCCATCGGCCTTCCTTAGAATCATACCAATAAGAGGCATTGGCAGTGTGGCCACCTGGTAAAATGGCTCCACGGTCTTTTAATGCAATAGCAATCGTTTTTGAACGGAAATTTTGTGCTATTCGCAATTGATCCGTTATAGTACTTGTCCAAAGATTTTTGGGCGACATATACCCCGTTTTGCCTGTGGTCCCAACAGTGGTAACTGTACTGTCTTCAGTACAATATACCTTTTTGCCAGTGGCTACATCCGTCCAGTCATTTCCAACAATTCCATGAACTGCTGGTACTGTTCCTGTATAAACACTCGCATGGCCAGCTGCTGTTACTGTTGGAGCATAGTTATAATGATTATCCTGACAATTTAAACCTTCACGCATCAATCGCTTAAAGCCATTGTCACTATAGCGATCTTGGTATTTATATAAATAATCATATCGCATTTGGTCAACCACAATACCTACAACCAAGGCTGGTCTTTTGGCTAATGTTTTAGTCTTGTTTTGAGCCCAAGTCGCACTTACACTAAGTAGACTGATAATCAAATAGGCAAATACTTGTGTCGTTCTTTTCATGAATAAATAGGAAATTGTGTTAATGTATTTGTTTTTTGGTGTAATAAATCTATTTCTAATAGTTTGGTTTCTAGACCATTAGTGAGTACTAAATATTTGGAATTAATCTGTTTTTGATATTGACTAATCTGTTGCCAAGTAACTTCTGTAAGCTTTACATGAGGTGCTTTACATTCAATGATCATAAACACAGTTCCATCTTTAGCAAATATTTGAATATCACTTCTTCTTTGTAATTGATTGATGCTGATGCCTCCTTCAATTTGAATCATTCCACAGGGATAATGTAGGTGACTGGTGATGTATTGCAAACAATGTTGACGAACCCATTCCTCTGGAGAAAGCAATCTATATTTTTTAGCAATGGGGTCAAAAATATAGAGTTTTCCATCCTTTTTTTTTAATTTGTAATCATAAGGGGGGAACTGGAGCGTCAGGTCAGCTATAGGTTGCATCATAGGCCATTACACAAACTCTAAATTAATCTATTTGTAGATTAATTTCATCACGAACTATCTCTTTTCATGAAAACTAAAGAAGAAATTGTACAAAATTGGTTACCTCGCTACACAGGTACACCATTGGACAAATTTGGCCAGTATATTTTATTGACCAATTTCAAGAACTACGTTGATATGTTTGCACAAAAATTTGACGTAGAAATTCTGGGACAGGATCGCCCCATGCAAACAGCCACGGCTGATAATATTACCATCATCAATTTTGGAATGGGCTCACCCATGGCTGCTACTGTGATGGATATTCTTTCTGCTATTTCACCTAAAGCAGTACTGTTCTTGGGTAAATGTGGCGGACTTAAAAGAAACCTTGCTTTGGGGGATTTAATCCTTCCCATTGCGGCTGTCAGGGGAGAAGGGACTTCCGATGAATATATGCCCAAAGAAATACCTGCTTTACCTTCTTTCCGATTGCAACGTTCCGTGTCTTCTATGATTAAGAAACATGAAAAGGATTATTGGACAGGTTTAATTTACACCACCAATCGTCGAGTGTGGGAGCACGATGAAGAGTTCAAAAAGTATTTATCCGATATCCGTGCCATGTGTATTGATATGGAAACGGCTACTATTTTTACGGTAGGATTTGTCAATAAAATTCCTCGTGGAGCTTTACTTTTAGTATCGGATAATCCCATGACTCCCGATGGAGTAAAAACAGATGTTAGCGATAAGAAAGTAACCGACAACTATGTAAACCTACACCTTCAGATAGGTATAGATGCCTTGGAAGAATTAGCTTCTTCAGGAGAATCCGTTAAACACTTACGTTTCGAGTAATTTTAGTTACAGTAATCTCGGATTACTTGGAAGGATGGATTATATCCCAATTCTCCCGCTTTACTTAAATCCAAACATCCAGTGGTATCGGCTAATACTAATTTGATGATACCTCTAACAAAATAGGCCTCTGCGTATTTGGCATTCAATTTGATTGCATTACTGCAATCTTGAATGGCATTACGCTGATCCCCTACATTGGATTTGGCCATAGCTCTCATGAAATAGGCATCCGCATAAATGGGATTTAGTGAAATCGCCCGATTGTAATCATCCATAGCTTGTTTAGGGTCTCCAGATTTAGATTTGGCCAAGCCTCGGTTAAAATAAATTTCAGCCCTTTCAGCGCTGAATTCAGCAATTTTAATTTTATCTTGAACAGAATTACGTAATTCATCCAATACCGCTTTATTCATTTTAGCCGTATATGAAATTTTAGCATTGTCCAAATTTCCCATATCCACAGCTTTGGTATAATCTTCTATGGCACCCCGCTGATCTCCTAGTTTTGATTTAACAAAACCTCTTCCATAGAATGCTTCCACTTTAGCGGGTTCTAATTCCAATGCTTTATTGAAATCTTCTAATGCTCCTTTTTCTCCATTTTCTCCTCTGAAATTCTCCAGTTGTGTTTTGCAAAATCCTGAATTATACCAATCATTGGCTTCATCTGGACTTATTTTTAAGGCTTCATTAAAATCTTTTAGGGCATTGGCAAAATCATTCAACTTCATTTTGGCAAACCCTCTACCTGAGTAATAAGTAGATCTTTTGGGACTAATCTCAATGGCCTTACTGTAGTCTTCTATACTGCTGGCATATTCGCCTAATTTCGCTTTGCAATCTCCTCTGGCGGCCAAGCATGGCGCATATTCAGGGTTTAATTCCAGGGATTTATTAAAGTCAGATAAGCCACCACGGTAGTTTTCTAATTTACTTTTAGACAATCCTCTGGAATAATAAGCCGTAGCTTCTAATGGATTTAAGCGAATGGCTTCATTGTAGTCTTGAATGGCAATTTTATGATTGTCTTGCTTGCTATAACTTTGCCCACGAGCTATGAATGCCTCATAATAAGTGGATTTTAATTCAATCGCTTTTTCGAAATCCAAAATAGCTCCCCGAAAATCCTTCAAATTATACTTCGCAAAACCACGGTTATAAAAGGCTGTGGGATTTGGATTAGCCGTATTTTTCTCAATTTCTATACTGAAGTTTCGTAAGGCCTCGGCATAATTCCCCGTTTTATTTTGAGTTAAACCTAGTTCCATGTAATTGACACCATCTTGTGCCATCATCGAATTAGAAAAAATTAGCAAGCAGGCAATAGCCAGAGAAGTCCACTTCATGGTTTAATTTCTATTTATAATGTAAAAATAAGGGAAATCACTCGCTAAGAAAAATTTGCGTAAAGCCAAATACCAAAATAAGCCATAAGGTAATTAAAGCCGTTTTTTTCAAATAGGGGTCTATTTGAACGGGTGTTAAATTGGGCTGTAATTTGTTGGCTAATAGGGCGATAGGAATGAAGGCGGCTAACATGGTGGAGTTTTGAATCAAAGTAGGAGGGACTCCATGATTCACCATCGGGAATATTCCAAAACTTAAGATGGTTAAAATGTATAAGAATTTTTGATATAAAAACCCCGCTGTTTTACCTATACGAACAGGGATAGACAATTTTCCTTGTTTTTTATCATTTTCCAAATCACGTAAATTATTCAAGTTTAGTACAGCTACCGACATGAATCCGCAACCCGCTGCTGGCAAAAAGGTAGCTAATTTAAATTCCAACGTTTGTAAGAAATAGACTCCTACGGTACCTACTAAGCCAAAGAAAATAAATACAGAAAGGTCACCTAATCCCATATAGCCATATGGCCTTTTACCCACCGTATAGGCAATGGCAGCTCCAATGGCCAATATGCCTAAAACTAAAAAGCCTAAAATAATTTCAATGGATGCCGCTTGAAGGCTAATGTACAGTAAACTTATGCCTGAAATAAATGCTAAAAGGACACTTAGATAAACGGCTTGTTTCATTTCTGATGGACTGATAGCCCCGGTCTGAACAGCTCGTAGCGCTACTTTTCTGTCCGCATTATCTATGCCGTTTTGCGTGTCACCCAAATCGTTGGCAAAATTGGATAAAATTTGAAGCAAAAGGGTAGTTAGAATAGCTAGGGCACCTATGGACCATTGAAAGTGGCCATCCACATAGGCCAAAATATTACCTAAAATGGTGCTGGCAATGGCCAGAGGTAATGTGCGGGGCCTGGCGGCTTCTACCCAACGATTCATATTGTTGTATTTATTAGAAACAAACATCCCTGAATTTGAAAAATTCAGGGATGTAAGAAATTAATTATTTCGCTAAAGCTTGCAGAAATTCTGGGCTAGAAGGTTTGATAGCAGATGCGAAAAAGTTGACTAATTCACCTTTTTCATTGATGACATATTTACAGAAATTCCAGCTTGGTTCTTTTTCATTCCAACCATTACCTTTTTTATCAGTAAGCCATTGGTACAAGTCACATTTCCCATCACCTTTTACCACGACTTTCTCCATCATTTGGAAGCTAACACCATAATTTTTCTGGCAAAAGCTGGCAATTTCTTCATTGGTACCTGGTTCTTGACCTCCAAATTCATTGGCAGGAAAACCTAAAATAACAATGTCTTTATTGGCTTGGTGGAATTTCTCCCAATCCGCATACTGTGGAGTATACCCACATTTAGAGGCAGTATTTAATACCACCACTTTCTTTCCTTTAAATTGGCTAAAGTCAATAACCTTGCCATCAATACTTTTCATTTTGAAATGATGAAAGTTCGGTGCAGCAACAACAGTTTCCACGTTTTCTGGGCGATTTAAAATGGTGTTTTGGGTAAACGGCAATGTAAGCGCCGTTAATAAGGATCCAATTTTGACAATATTTACTAGCATAACGACAGTGATTAATATAAGTGAGAAAGTTAAAATTCGTTTCATGTTACATTCGTTCAGGAGAAACTATTCCCAATAACGAAGTTGCGTGCTGAATTGTTTTGCCTGTTAAGTCCGCCAAGGTAAGTCGAATTGTTCTAATCTCCTCGTTTTCTTCATTTAAGATCGTCAATTCATTGTAAAATTTATTGAATTGTTTTGCTAAATCAAAGGAATATTGCGCAATTATTGATGGCGAGAAGTTCTCGCAAGCTTCCTCCAGTTTCGTTTTATATGTTCCTAATAAATAGATTAATTCTCTTTCTGATTCAGCAAATGAAATGGCCGAATAGTTTTCGCCACTTAAAGGAAAGCCTTTTTCTATCGCTTTTCTTCGTATGGAGCAAATTCTCGTATGAGTATATTGAATAAATGGCCCTGTATTGCCTTGGAAATCAATGGATTCCTCTGGATTAAATAACATGCGTTTTTTAGGGTCTACCTTCAATAAAAAGTATTTTAATGCCCCCATTCCCAATTGTTGAAATAATCGATTGGATTCCTCTTCGGAGAATCCTTCTATTTTTCCCAATTCCAAGGTCCTTTCTCTGGCAGTATCTACCATTTCTTGCATCAAATCATCCGCATCTACCACCGTTCCTTCTCTTGATTTCATTTTACCACTAGGTAAATCCACCATGCCATAGGATAAGTGATAATTCCCTAAAGAGAAAGGTTTATTCAGTTTCTTTAAAATATGGAACAAGACCTCAAAATGGTAATCTTGCTCATTACCTACCACATAAATGGACTGTTTAGCTCCAAAGTCCTCAAATTTCAATTGAGCCGTCCCCATATCTTGGGTAATATAAACAGAAGTTCCATCTTTTCTCAAGACCAATTTTTCATCCAGACCCTCCTCTTCTAAATTAATCCAAACAGAACCATCTGGCTTTTGGTAAAAAACACCTTGAGCTAATCCTTCATCAACTAATTTTTTACCCAATAAATAGGTGTTGGATTCACGGTAAATTTTATCGAAATCAACGCCCATTTGCTTATAACTAGCTGCAAAGCCATCCAATACCCATGCATTCATGGTTTCCCATAATTGAATTACGGTCGGTTCTCCTTGCTCCCAAGCCAATAACATGGCCTGAGCTTGTAACATAATGGGTGCTTGAGCTTTCGCTTTTTCTGGATCAATTCCAGTTGCCACCAATTGTTCAATTTCTGATTTATAAGCCTTATCAAAGGCTACATAATATTTGCCCACTAAGTGGTCGCCTTTCAATCCGCTGGAAGCTGGAGTTTCCCCATTTCCAAACAATTGATAAGCCAACATGGACTTGCAAATATGTATCCCGCGGTCATTCACTAAATTAGTTTTAATGACTTCGTAACCCCCAGCTTTTAGAATTTGAGCTACCGAATAACCAAGAAAATTATTTCTTAAATGGCCTAAATGAAGGGGCTTGTTGGTATTAGGGGAGGAGTACTCAATGACAATTTTTTCATTTTTTGGCGCCAATTGAAAAGCTGAATTGTCTTGTGCTATTTCTTGTAATAAATCATACCAAACAGAATCGTGTAAGGAAATATTTAAAAATCCTTGCACAACTTGATAAGCCTTAACTAGTTGCGGATTGTTTGCTACTAAATAATCACCCAAGGCTTGAGCAATTTGTGCAGGTGCTTTGCCCGCTTTTTTGGTATAGGGAAAGACAACAAAAGTATAGGCCCCTTCAAATTCCTTTTTAGTTTCTTGAAGGCTGAGGTCATTTTCCTCTATTTGAAATAAGGAACTTAAACCAGCTTGAATACTTGCAATGAGTTGTACTTGTATACTCGACATACCAAAGACGAAGAAATTGTGATTAAAATGTTTGCAAAGGTAGCCAATTCAAGCTAAACATTGATTCTCGACTTAATAAAAGAGGAATTAATCTTTACCTTTGTGTTATGATACAGTCCATTTACGACGACGCAATAAAATCATTAAAATCAGGAGGAGTTCTCTTATATCCTAGTGATACGATCTGGGGTTTAGGATGTGATGCTCGGATGGATGCGTCTATTGAGAAATTGTTTGACATCAAACAAAGACCAGAAAATAAGGGTCTGATTTTGCTTATATCCAAGATTGAGCAATTAAATGAATATGTAGAGCAAGTACCTGATATTGCCTGGGATTTAGTGGATTTTGCCGAAGATCCATTAACGGTCATTTATCCTAAAGGTAAAAATGTCAGTAAACATGTGTTAGGACCTGAAGGAACTATCGCCATTCGCTTAGTCAAAGATGAGTTTTGTAAAGGACTCGTTTATCGATACCAAAGGGCCATTGTTTCCACTTCAGCAAATGTATCAGGGGAACCATCTCCAGAAAATTTCGAAACTATTTCATCCATCGTTAAAGATGGGGCTGATTATATTTTACAAAACCCAAACCCTCCCAAAGGGAAAGCTAAGGCATCTAAAATTGTCAAATTAGGCCTTAATGGTGATTATACTATGATTCGTCAATGATAAAAACGGGAAAGGAAATTATTGGAAATCCAATTTTTGTCAAGATTGGAGCTGCTGCTGACCGTTTGGGCTTAGATGCCTATGTCATTGGAGGATATGTACGCGATGCCATTTTAGGCCGAGATAGTAAGAAAGATATTGATGTGGTTTGCATTGGTTCAGGTATAGCTTTAGCAGAAGAAGTTGCCCGTGAATTTAATCTACCCGAACACCAAGTTTCCGTTTTTAAGAACTTCGGTACAGCCATGTTAAAAGTGGATGATTGGGATTTGGAATTTGTCGGGGCCAGAAAAGAATCTTACCAACGAGATTCTAGAAAACCCGTTGTGGAAGAAGGAAGCTTAGAAGATGATCAAAATCGGAGGGATTTTACCATCAATGCCATGGCAGTTCAGCTAAATTCAGCGCAATGGGGTAAACTTTTGGACCCATTTGATGGATTGAAAGACTTGGAAGCTCGAATTTTACGAACACCCTTAGAGCCAGGAATTACCTTTTCAGATGATCCTTTGCGCATGATGCGTGCTATTCGTTTTGCCGCTCAATTAGGCTTTGATATATTTCCCAGTACGTTTGAAGCACTTCAAGTAGAGAATGTCCGACTAGAGATTATTTCCATGGAGCGGATTTCCGAAGAACTGAATAAGATTATTCTTTGTAGAAAGCCTTCTTATGGATTTTTGCTACTGGATGCCTGCGGAATTTTACCCATCATTTTTCCGGAATTTGTCAAACTAAAAGGAGTAGATACAGAAGAAGGAAAAGGCCATAAAGATAATTTTTACCATACCCTTCAAGTATTAGATAATATTTCCCAGCATACAGATGACCTTTGGTGGCGCTGGGCTGCTATTTTGCATGATATAGCTAAGCCTGCCACGAAGCGCTTTGACCCGAAAAAAGGTTGGACATTTCATGGACATGAAGAGATGGGAGCAAGGCAGGTTCCTGCCATTTTTAAGCGACTGAAACTGCCCTTGAATGAGAAGATGAAATTAGTTCAAAAGCTAGTTCGACTGCATTTAAGACCCATAGCTTTGTCCAAAGAAGAAATTACGGATGCCGCTTTACGTCGATTATTGTTTGAAGCAGGCGAAGAATTGGAAGCTTTGATGACACTTTGTCGAGCCGATATTACCTCCAAAAATGGCGATAAAGTCAAACGGTATTTAAAGAATTTTGATAAAGTAGAGGAGAAATTGAAAGAGGTAGAAGAAAAGGACTCCTTGAGGAATTTTCAACCTGTCATTTCTGGAGAGATTATTATGCAAGTCTTTGACGTTGGGCCAGGAAAGGAAATTGGATTAATTAAGGTGGCTATTCGAGAAGCTATATTAGAAGGTCAAGTCAAAAATGATTTAGCTTCTGCTTGGGAATTTATGCTAGAAGAGGGTAAGAAACTCGGTCTGAGCCCTCAGATTAGCCTAGCTGATTTAGCATAAAAAAAGGTCTCGAAAGAGACCTTTTTCTTTTTATACTGATTTAGATAATATGTATAAATAATTCTTCTTTGGGCCAGCGGACCTTTTTGGCATTGACCATAAAGTCGACTGCTTCATCACGCTCACCTACTGCCATCATTAAAACAGCATGTAGACCTTTTTCTTTCAGATTCAAAATGGCATCAACTTCTGTTGGTTTAAAACCCTCCATTGGTGTACTGTCAATCTCCAATTTAGCGGCTGCAGCTAAGGCCGTACCCAGAGCTAAATACACTTGTTTATCCATCCATTTGATTTGGTCTTCCACCGGCCGACTAAGCAAAGAGCCAGCAATGGCATCTTTATACGCTTTTAAATCAGCAATGTTTACGTTTCTAGTTTCGGATACCAATTGAATAAATGCATCAATTTTTTCGGCTGTAACCTCATTCCAGGCAGCAAAAACCAACAAATGTGAGGATTCTACTATCTGAGGCTGATTATAAGCGGCTGGTTGAATTTTTGCTTTTAATTCTTCATTTTCAATCACTAGAATCTGGTAAGGCTGTAAGCCAAAACCTGAGGCAGATAATTGAATCGCAGATAAAAGGGAATCAATTTTAGATGCGTCCACTTTTTTTCCATTCATTCTCTTGGCTGCATAGCGCCATTGCAAAGCATCTACTAAGGACATAATTTTTAGGGTATTATTATGTGGAACAAAACTTAGCCTGTGTAACAGGCTAAGTTTGTCAATTGTTTTATTCAGAAACTAAAGTCACTGCTAAAGTGAAATCATCGAAGATCGCTTTGTCACCAATAGATTCGAAGAATTTTTTAGAACCAAATTTGATGTCATAATCCGTACGATCAATTGTGATGTTAGCTTTTGCACTTACTTTTCCATTGCTTACTGCAATTTGAGCTGGGAAAGTGATCGCTTTGGTGATTCCTTTAATAGTTAAATTACCACTAACTTGGTTACCAGCTACTTTTGTGATGACAAATTGAGCAGTTGGGAATTTTTCAATCTCAAAAAAGTCACCAGAAGAAATATGACCTACAAATTTCTTGTTGTATTCAGGATCTGTAATATCCTTACATACAATGGATTTCATATCAATGGTGAAATTGCCACCCGTGATCTGATTTTTGTTAACTACTAATTTACCTGCCGAAATACCAATAGTACCCGTGTGTTCACCAGTTACTTTTTTAGCATTCCATACAATGCTACTAGCTTTAGTTGAAACTGGACTTGTGCTAGGTGCAGCAATTGTTTGATGTGTAAATGCCACGAAGGCTAAGGCGGAAAGAATAAAGCTTACTTTTTTCATTGTTGTTTAATTTTAAAAGGGTTGTAATTGAATGTAAAAGAGAAATATAAAATTGTTGATGAACTGTAATGCGTATCTAATTTCTAAAAAGGTCCAAAAGTTCATTTAGTTTGATTAAATCGTCTTGGCTCATGTGACTGAAACGCTTAACCCATTCATTTTGAACTTCATCCAGTTGTTGGAGGATAGCTAATCCCTCAGGAAGTATAAGGACATCCACAGCTCTACGGTCGTTGGGACACTCCCTTCGTAAGACCCATTTTTTTTCTACCAATTTATCGACTAATCGAGAGGCATTGGATGTACGATCCAACATGCGTTCAATGATGGCCAATACCGTCATGGGTTTTCCATTTTGTCCTCTTAAAATGCGAAGTACGTTGTACTGTTGCATGGAAAGGTCATAAGGTTTTAATAATTCCTGCTGTTGGTATGCCACCCAGTTGCCTGTAAAAATCACATTGACAATGGCTTTAGCCTCTTCAGAGACAAAGTTGCTTTGTTGTAACTCGCTTGCAATTTCCATATCTGTATAAATTGATGTTGTAAAATTAAATGTAATTACATTAAATACAAATGTTTTTAAATATTTTTTTTGAGAATAGGCCTTAATGAAGCAAAATCATGTATTTTTGAATTATGTCAACTCTACTTTCTCTACAATATCCCCTCATATTAGCGTCAAATTCTCCTCGTCGGAAGGAAATTTTAACGCAAGCAGGATTTGATTTTACGATTTTACCAGCGGATATAGATGAATCCATTGATCCGTCTTGGCAAATTGAAGAGGTTCCTGGGATTTTAGCAGAAAAGAAGGCTCAGGTGTTAGCTATGTCCTGTCCGAGCCAATTAATTTTAGCAGCAGATACGATTGTGGTGGTGGATGGTCAAATATTGAATAAGCCTGCTGACAAACAAGAAGCAAGAGAAATGCTTTTGCAATTATCAGGTAAGGATCATGACGTGTATACGGGTATATCGTTAATAGGCCCAGGTGGAGTCAATACCCAAGTAGATCGAGCTATTGTATCTTTTAGGAGTTTATTGGATTGGGAGATTGATTGGTATGTCAAAGGAGGTTCATCCTTAGATAAAGCCGGCGCCTATGGCGTTCAAGATTTTATTGGTATGGTGGGAATTAGCCGCTTGGAAGGATCTTTTTATACCGTGATGGGCTTACCCATACATCGGGTATATCAGATGATGCAACCCTACATTTTAGAAGGTCGCCAATCTATGTTGCCTTTTTAGATGTTGCTTATATAGAAAAGCTTTCACCACATCCGCACGTACGCGAAGCATTCGGATTTTTGAATTGAAAACCCTTTCCGTTGAGACCATCTGAAAAGTCCAATTCTGTTCCAGCTAGGTATAAGATGGATTTTTTGTCGACCATCACTTTTACCCCTTTGTCTTCGAAAATCATATCGGTACTTTTTGGCTCAGCTGCAAAATCCAATTGATACATTAAACCTGAACATCCACCGCCTTCGACTGCCACACGGATATTATATTCCTCTGTTAAACCTTCTTTAGATCTTAACTCTTTAATTCGGTCGGCTGCTAAATCAGAAATAGTTATCATGAGGATGAATTTTGTATTTGATGCAAAATTAGAAAAAAAATGGAGAATAATCGCTATTGTTTAGAGTGAATCTAAATAAGCTATGGTTTTTCCAAGGTATAGGTTATAATTTTGTGATTCAAAGTAAGAATCAAATACAAACATTATGCTGTCAATTAAAAATTTACATGCTTCTATTGGAGAAAAAGAAATTTTAAGAGGAATAGATTTAGAAGTAAAAGCTGGTGAAGTGCATGCCATCATGGGACCCAATGGTTCAGGTAAATCCACGCTAGCGTCCGTTTTAGCGGGTCGTGAAGATTATGAAGTTACTCAAGGTACAGTACAATTTTTAGGTAAAGACTTGTTGGATTTAGCTCCTGAAGCAAGAGCCGCAGAGGGCATTTTCTTGGCATTTCAATATCCTGTAGAAATTCCAGGGGTATCTACAACCAATTTCCTTAAATCTGCTGTAAACGAAATTCGTAAATACCGGGGAGAGGAACCTATGGATGCGGTTCAGTTTTTGAAGATGTTTAAAGAAAAAATGGCCTATGTTAATATAGATCAATCTCTATTGAGTAGAGCTTTGAACGAAGGTTTTTCAGGAGGAGAGAAGAAGCGCAACGAAATTTTCCAAATGGCAGTTTTGGATCCTAAATTGGCCATTTTGGATGAAACAGATTCTGGATTAGATATTGATGCTTTGCGCATTGTAGCGGAAGGGGTTAATAAATTGAAAAGTCCCAATAACGCCACCATCTTAGTGACTCACTACCAGCGATTATTGGATTATATCGTTCCAGATTATGTTCATGTGCTTTATAAAGGGCGTATTGTGAAATCAGGAACCAAAGAATTGGCTTTGGAATTAGAAGAAAGAGGTTACGATTGGATTAAATCTGAAGTAGATCAATAAGATATGTTATCAGCTGAATTAAGTACTACATTACAAGATATTGCCCAAACCCTAGGTTTAGAATCAGAGCAAGGGAAAGCCTTGAGTCAATTTTTGGACAAAGGTTTCCCTACCTCCAAATGGGAAGAGTGGAAATATACTTCATTGAAAGATTTTAATGGAATTGATCGAAATTGGTTTCCAAAAGGAAATTCAAATTCGCCTATTTCAGCCGATTGGGCAGAATTAATTATTCGTTCATCTAATGCCTACCTATCCATAGATAAGACTAGTTCAAATGATGGAATTGAGGTGTTAAATTTTAATGAATTTATTCAAAAATGCCCTGATTTTCTGGAAATTTGGACCAGTAAAAAACCAATTTTAGATCAAAATTCATTATTTGACCTAAATGTGGCACTTAGTCCACAGCACCCCGTAATTTGGATTAAAAAGGATGTTGAAATTTCGCAAGCCATCTTGCATCAATATCAAGTAAATTCCATAGAAAAAGCTTCTTCTGTTCAATCTAGGCTATTAATTTATGTGGAAGAAGGAGCTAAGGCTACTTTAATTGAGCAACAAACTTCGACTGGTACGGCAGATATTCTATCCAATTTTGTTCAAGAGATATTTGTTTCCAAGGGAGCTCAATTTACTTATTTGAAGGATCAAGATTTTCAACAGGGGGTGAGTCACATTGACCACACCTTTATTTATCAAGCTGAAGGTAGTCAAGTAGATACTTTCACTTTTTCATTGAATGCGTCTTTGATTCGAAATAATTTACATTTTTACATTGAAGGTCCACAGGTGGTTTCCAATTTGAATGGTTTATACGTTCCAGGTGAAAATCAACTAATGGATTCCCACACGGTAGTGGATCACCGCATGCCTCATGCGGAATCCAATGAATTGTATAAAGGGGTGTTGATGGGAAATGCCACGGGGGTATTTAATGGTAAGATTTTTGTTCGTCAGGATGCTCAAAAAACCAACGCTTTTCAATCTTGTCGAAATGTGTTGGCTTCTACTAGAGCCACCATGAATACGAAACCTCAATTGGAAATTTGGGCAGATGATGTAAAGTGTTCGCATGGTACAACCACTGGTCAATTGAATGAAGAGGCCTTGTTTTATATGCGTTCCAGAGGTATTTCTTTACCAGCAGCTAGAACTTTATTGCTATTGGCATTTGTTCAAGAGGTAATCAATAAAGTAGAGCATCCGGTGTTGAGAGAATCTCTTACGGAGAAAATAGTAGCTAAAATTCAACAGTCCGTCGATTTGTCAAATTAGTAGTACCATGGCCAGCATTGAACAAATTCGTTTAGATTTTCCTGTTTTAGACCAACAAGTCAATGGTTCTCCATTGATTTATTTTGATAATGCAGCTACAACTCAAAAGCCGAAGGCGGTTTTAGATGCTTTGAGTAAGTATTATTCTGAAGATAATGCCAATATTCACAGGGGAATACATGCTTTGGCGGAAAGAGCTACAGCGGCATTTGAATTGACTCGTAAAAAAATTCAATCCTTTTTACATGCGGAATCCAGTGATCAAATCATATTTACATCGGGAACAACTGCCAGTATCAATCTAGTAGCTCAGACCTTTGGTAGAGCAAATTTTCAAGCTGGTGATAAAATTCTTGTTTCCAACTTAGAGCATCACTCTAACATTGTCCCTTGGCAAATGATTGCTTTGGAAAAGGGAGCTGAGGTATTGGTTATTCCTGTGCTTGATTCAGGTGTTTTAGATTTGGATGCTTACCGAAAATTATTGCAAGAAAATACGGTAAAGCTCGTAGCGGTAAACCATGTTTCCAATGCCATTGGAACGATTAATCCCATTCAAGAGATGATTGATTTAGCTCATGCTCATGGTGCTAAGATTTTGATTGACGGGGCTCAATCTGTGGCACACATGGAAATGGATGTACAGCGGTATAATATGGACTTTTTTGCCTTTTCTGCACATAAATTATTTGGACCTACAGGTGTAGGAGTGTTATATGGTAAACGCGAGATTTTGGAATCAATGCCACCTTATCAAGGGGGAGGAGAGATGATCAAAGAAGTGAGTTTTTCCGGAACGACGTATAATGAATTACCCTATAAATTTGAAGCAGGCACGCCGAATATTGCTGATGTGATTGCCTTTTCTGCTTCTTTTGATTACTTAAATTCCCTAGAAAAGGGGTTAGTTGAAGAACAAGAAAATGCATTATTAACCTATGCGACCGAACAATTAAGTCAAATTGATGGTTTAAAAATCATTGGTGTGGCCCCCAATAAGATTGCAGTAGTGAGTTTTTTAATTGAAGGAACACATCCACAAGACATTGGTGTTTTATTAGACAAATTTGGCATTGCCATTCGGACGGGGCACCATTGTGCTCAGCCTTTGATGCAGCGATTTGATATACCTGGAACTTGTCGAGCTTCATTCTCGTTCTACAATACCAAGGAGGAAATTGACCGTTTTGTTACTTGTTTGAAACGAGTAGTTACAATGTTATTATAATATGGCTTTGAGTATAAACGATACACAAGAAGAATTGATTGAGGAGTTTGGTCTATTTGACGACTGGGCTGATAAGTATGAATATTTGATCGATCTAGGTAAGAAATTACCCGGATTGTCGGATGAATTTAAGACTGAGGAAAACGTTATTAAAGGTTGCCAGAGCAGAGTTTGGCTTCATGCATTTATGCAAGATGGAAAATTGATTTTTCAAGCAGATTCTGAAGCAGTGATTGTAAAAGGATTGATCAGTATGTTGATTCGCGTTTTATCTGGGCATAGTCCAGCCGATATTATGAAAGCCGATTTATATTTCATCGATCGCATAGGAATGAGTCAGCATTTAGCTCAGACTAGATCCAATGGTTTATTGTCCATGGTAAAACAAATGAAAAATTATGCACTTGCTTATTCTTCAAAAGCTTAAGATATGGAAAATACGACACCAAGCTCAGTGTTAACTGAGGCAGATTTAAAGGAAAAGGTTGTACAGGCCATTAAAACAGTGTATGACCCAGAGATCCCTGTGGATGTTTATGAATTAGGCCTTATTTATGAAATTAAGATTTTCCCCATTAATAATGTATATGTATTAATGACCTTGACATCTCCTTCCTGCCCCTCAGCTGAAAGTATCCCTGTGGACATCGAAAAGGCAATTCGCGAAATAGAAGGAGTGGCTGAGGTTTCCGTAGAATTAACCTTTGATCCACCATATTCTCAAGATATGATGTCGGAAGTTGCCAAATTAGAACTTGGTTTTATGTAATAAATTATCACATTCAAATTTAAATAGATTAATATGTATCCAGAACATTTAGTACATCCTATGAGGATGGATATCGTTGAGGGTGGATTTCAAGAATTGAAACAAGCCTCAGAAGTAGAAGAAGTATTAGCTAAACCAGGAACCACTTTATTGTTTATCAATTCAGTTTGTGGTTGTTCTGCTCGTACAGCTCGTCCAGGCGTTAAAGAGGCAGTAGCAGCCTCTAGTAAAAAACCAGATACCTTAGTGACTGTTTTTGCAGGCGTAGATCAAGAAGCAACGCAAAAAGCTAGAGAATATACATTGCCTTATCCTCCATCATCACCATCCATTGCATTATTTAAAGATGGCGAGTTGGTTCACTTTGTTGAGCGTCATCATATTGAAGGTCGCTCTGCCGAATTGATTTCAGCTCATTTGGAAGGGGTATTTGAGGAGTTCTGTTAGTAGGGTTATTTGCCCTTGATGAAGCCGCAGCATAGGTGAGCCGCAGCATTGCTGCGGCTTTTGATTTGGTTGAGCCGTAGTTATTACTATGGCTTTTTGTTTGATTGAGCCGCAGCATTGCTGCGGCTTTTGATTTGGTTGAGCCGTAGCTATACTGCGGCTTTTGATTTGGTAGAGCCGTAGCTATGCCTACGGTTTTGGTGCTCCACCTACAGCACCTGTATTACTTGGGGTGTTTTCAGTCTTAGCTGCCTTTTTCTTGGCTGCTCCTTCATAATCACCTGCTTTAATCAAAGACATTTTCAGTAAGTCCAGTGTTTTACGCGTTGCTTGTAAAATTTGATCTGACGTCAATGCATTGACTTTTTTATCTAATTCTTCTGAGAATTTTAAACTACGATTCAAAAATAAATTATTGTTCAGGGCATTACTTAAAGAATTATCTTGAGAGCGTGCCACTTGTCTACCTTGTAACCAAGATTTTTTTGCCTCCTCAATTTCTTTTTCTGTATATCCCTCTTTTAATACTTTTTCAACTTCTTCTTTGAAGGCAGCTTCTAATTTGGCTAAATTCTCTGGAGCATAGATAGCGTAGGTTAAGAAACTACCAGCTTTATCAATAGGGTGGGCACTAAATTGAGAACCAACACCATATGATAAACCTTCTTTTTGACGAATTCTTCCCATTAAACGATTGGCAAGACCTGGACTTCCACCTAAAATATAATTACTGATCTCCATAGCTGCATAATCTGGATCGGTATCAGATATTTTTAAAGGTTGATAAGCAACAAAAAATGCATTTGCCTTATCAGGAGTTTCGATGGATTTAATAACTGGTTTTACATCCGCCACGATTTCTGGAATTCTAGTATATGGCTTTGAAGATTTCCAATTTGAAAATTCAGTTTTAATCACATCTTTCACTTCATTTTCATCAAAATCCCCAACTGCAGAAAAAGTAGCAGAACTTGCTCCGTAAAAATTCTTGTAGAAAAATACCGCATCTTCTAATTTAGCGGAACCATATAAAGCTGTTTGCTCGGCTAAAGTTGGATTATAGCGGACATCATTTTTGGCATAATGTCCTGTTCTCACTTGGTTCAAAGCCTCAATGGCCTTTGCTTGTGGATCACTTTTTTGAGCATCGATTTGAGTTAAATTTTCTTGTTTTAATTTCTCAAATTCATCCGCAGGGAATATCGGTGTTTTAAGTGCTTCTGCCACTAATTTTAATGCAGGAACTAGGTTTTCTCGTGTAGTTTCAACGGAAACGTTGGCTTGAGTAGCGCCTCCAGTGATAGAAACTCGGGCTTTTAATTTATCTAATTCATCTTGGAATTGTTGGCGAGTATGTTTTGATGTTCCTTTAGTTAACATATCGGCAGCTAAATCTGCAGCAGTAGCAGTACCTAATAAGGACTTTTCGTCACCAAATCTCATGGTCATTCGAGCATAAACTGAGCTTCCTCTTGTTTTCTTAGCTAATAAAGCAACTTTGACAGAACCGATAGTTTCCTTTTTAGTTCGAGAATCAATATTACTTGGAGATGGATCAAAAGCCTCCCCCTCTGCCACCGCAGCTCTACCTTTGAAATCTTTTAATATATCTTCCACTTCTTTTGCATCAGGAATTTCAGCACGATCTGGTTTTTCCGTTGGATAGAAAATACCTGAAGTACGATTGGATGCTTTAAAATACTTTTGCGCAACTCGTTGAACATCTTCAGCCGTAATTTTCTCCACTAAATTTCTCGTTTGAAACAATAAACGCCAATCTCCTTGAGCAATGTATTCGGATAAACCAACTCCAACCCGTTGCGCATTGTTTAGCAGTAATTCAATGTTTTTAATGTTTTTTAATTTAATACGATCTACATCTGCTTGGGTAGGTGGTGTTTTGGCAAATTGTTCTATGGTCTCCAACATAATGGTGCGTACCGAATCTGCCGATTTATCTTTAGGTACTTCTGCACCAAAATAAACCAAACCAGGCTCTTTTAATTGGAAACTATATCCAAATTGAGATGCCGCCTTTTTGGTATCGATCAAAGCTTTGTATAGTCGACCCGATGGAGCGTCTGTCAATAAATCAACAAAAACATCACAAGCAATATAATCAGGGTGCAAGCCAGAAGGGATGTGGTAGGCCGCACCTACGGCTTGAACATCACCTACACGACGAAGTGTAACCTGACGCTCACCGTCTTGAGTGGGTTCCGCAGTAAAGGTTTTGGTTAATACTCGTTCAGGTTTTGAGATTACTCCAAATTTTTGATTGATCAAATTCAAGGTTTTTACCGGATCAAATTTTCCTGCTACTAATAATACAGCATTGTCTGGCTGGTAATATTTTTTGTAATAAGCCTGTAAATTCCCAATAGGAACTTTTTCAATATCAGACCGAGCACCAATGGTAGAATTACCATAATTGTGCCATAAGAAAGCCGTAGAAACAATTCTGTCACTTAACACAGAACCTGGGTCATTTTCACCCATTTCAAATTCATTTCGAACCACCGTCATTTCTGTTTCCAACTCGCTTTTGGCAATTCTAGAATTGATCATTCGATCAGCTTCCATGTCCAATGCCCAATCTAAATTTTCATCTGTAGAGGCAAATGTTTCAAAATAATTCGTCCGATCTAACCAAGTGGTCCCATTAAACTGAGCGCCATGATCCGTGATTTCTTTTGCCACATCTTTATGTTTTTCCTTGGTACCCTTAAATACCATATGTTCCAATAAGTGAGACATACCCGTTTCACCATAACCCTCATGGCGAGAACCCACCAAATAGGTGATGTTTACCGTGATGGTTTGTTTGGATGGATCAGGAAATAATAAAACTTTCAAACCATTCCCTAAGCGATATTCCGTGATTCCCTCCGCAGAAGTAATTTTCTCAGGAATACTTAAGGAACTAGTTTTGGCCGAAACAGAAGTAGATTTTGGCGCAGAAGATACTGTTTTTGATTTTTGTTGAGCTTGTACGCCGCTAATACCAATGACATACAAGAGTGCAATGAGAATTGTTCTTTTCATAAAAATTAGGGTTGGAAATAATAAGTATGGAAAATGCCAAAATATTGAGAAATATTCTAGCAATTAAGTATAAATGGTTTCAAAACTACATGTAAGGTTATTTCTTATACTGCTGTATCAGTTTAAAAATAGCCTTTTGAGTTTCTAAATTGGGGAAAAATTCAAATATGACTTCATGTTTATCATAATCCAAAAGAAGTCCAGATTCTAGAAAATGAAAGGCATCCTTGAATTGACCAGCTTTAATTAAATATACGGCAGAACGGTAATATAATTCGGCTTCTTCAGGCAGTTCATCAATGGCGGAAAGCATAATGTCTGCAGATTTCTCATAATCCTCTAATTCAAAATGCAATTGGGCCCATTTTATCCAAGTAGGGGCGAAAAAGGAGTCTAATTCAATGGATTTTTGATATGCTTCATCAGCTGAAAGCGTATTGCCTAAATAGGCTTCAACATCAGCTAATCCCGTCCAATATAGAGGATTAGTCTCATTCAGCTTGAGTGATTTCTTTAGAAAATGAAGAGCTTCAAACCATTTATCTAATTCTGTTAAACATACGGCCAAACCATAATAACCTTCATCCCACAATGGATCGATTTTAATAGCTTCTTTATAGAATTCAATGGCCTCATTGAATTTCTTTTGTCGCTCTAGGCTAGCACCTAAGCAACAATACAATTCGGGATTAGGCTCATCGTATTTTAAACATTGACGGTAATTTTCTTCTGCCAGCACATAATCTTGTAAGTTCATGTGCGTATTCCCCAAATTGAATAAGGAAGAACCAAAAGTGGGCTCAATTGCCAAGGAATACTCATATGAATCAATCGCTTTTTCATATTGCTTGAGCTTCGAATAGGCGATACCTAAATTGTACCAAGCCGTATAAGAAAAAGGATCTTCATCAATGAATTGCTTATAAAAAGGAATACTTTCTTCAATTTTCCCTATATCATCCAAGGAATTGGCTAATTCCACTAAAGCATTTTCATTCTCTGGATTGATCTCCAAGGCCTTTTTGAACATATCGACTGCTTCTCTTGGCTTAGACCAAGCATGATATGTTAAACCCAATCTAAAATATACTTCGTCTTTTTCTTCAGCTATTTCCAATGCGGCTAGAAATACTTCTACGGCTGCTTCATGGTGTTGCATTTGACTGAGCAATGAACCTTTCACCAACATTATTTCTAAATCAGTAGGGAATAATAAAATGGCATTTTCAATTAATTCCATTCCTTCTTCAGGCTTTTGCATATCACCCAGAATCTGCGCTTTTAATGAAATTAATTCTAAAGTATATGGAAAATGGGTCAAACCTAAATCACAAGCTTTTAATGCTTCTTCGAATTTGGCGTGAACAAAATAGTGCTCTGCGATTTGTTCCAAAGTCTCGACATCAAAAAATGAATTTTCATGCTGATAAATCATTTTTTCGAAACGCTGAACAGAAGATTGCAAATCTTCCTTGTTTTCATCATAGTTTGGATCCAGCATAAATTTTTGTTGAGATGGAGGAAGCGAACGTTTCCTCTAAAATAAAGAAAATAATTCAGGACTTTAACCTCAATTGGGATTAATTTTGTTCCAAAATAGAAATAAATATGATGCCTCGTGCGATTATAGACTTAGGTACGAATACGTTCCAATTATTGATTGCACAAAAGCAGGAATCTGACGGAAGAATGATTGTTTTAGCTCACGAACAAAGACCTGTTTCTTTGGGTAAGGGAGCTATGGAAACCAACATCTTACAAGATGATGCGATGGAGAGAGCTCTCCAAACATTGAAGGAGTTTAAGCAGATGGCCAATTTTTATCAATGTGCAGATAATCAGATTGTTGCCTTAGGTACTAGTATCATTAGGCGTGCCAAAAATACACCTCAATTCATGGCTAAGGTCCAACATGAATTAGGTATCCAAGTGGAAATCATTTCCGGAATTCGGGAAGCAGAATTAATTTATCAAGGTATTCGATCTTCTTTACCTAATCCTTGGAATGCAATTAGTTTAGTCATGGATATTGGAGGGGGAAGTGTTGAGTTTATTTTATTTCAAGGGAATCAAGTGCTAGGGAAAATTAGTCTAGAAATTGGGGGGCTGCAATTACAATCATTATTTCATGTTCAAGGAGAGTATCATCAGAGTATCGATGAGCCAATAATAGCTTTTATTCAACAGGCTTTAGAACCCTTAGATCGGATATGTCAACATAATAAGCCCCGCGTTTTGATTGGTGCTGCTGGAGCATTTGAAACCCTTTGGGACTTAGAAATGGCTCAATTGGGGAAGAGAAAGATACCACTTGATCGTTCTTATCCATTGTCAATCAATCAATTTCATCAAAATAAGGAATTGATTGATCGCATATCCTATGCTGAAAGAGTCAATTTGCCAGGTATGAAAATGTTTCGAGCCAGTATAATACCCTATGCCAATGCCTTAATTTCTCAAGTATTACAACGATACGACATACCTGAAATGTGGATTTCTACGTTTAGCTTAAAAGAAGGATATTGGTTTTTTATGCAATCTCAGACGGATAAATAGGACTAGAGATTTTGAAAAAAAAATCGTAAACTTGTAAACAATTGTAAACCTTATTTAAGACTTATCTTTTATGGCTTTATCGCTAGCTTCTATTCTACTTCAAGCAGGTTCGACTCTCGATTCAGTGTCCGCTGCAGTTTCCGATTCCATTGTCAATGCACAGCCCGTTCAGCAAGCTACTAAGGTAGTGGAAGAGTTTTCTGTACTTGATCTATTAGGAAAAGGGGGATATGTGATGTATCCTATCGGATTCTTATTTGCAGGAGCTGTATTCTTGTTCATTGAGCGTTATTTGTACATTCGCAAAACGGCCAAGTTGGATGAGAATTTCTTGCATACCATTAACGACATGCTGGTGAATGGTAATGTACAAGGAGCGATTACTTATTGCAAAACCTCTCAATATCCTATTGCCAAATTATTGGAGAAAGGTTTAAGTCGATTAGGTTCCCCCATTAGAGATATAGAAACAGCCATTGAAAATAAAGCCAAAGTGGAGATTTATAATATGGAGAAGAATTTAGGAATCTTGAGTGCTATCGCTCGTATTGCTCCTATGTTTGGTTTCCTTGGTACAGTTACTGGTATGATTCGTACGTTTCATAATATTTCTATTTCTAATAAAATTGATATTTCAACCATTGCTGGGGGTATTTATGAAAAAATGGTCACCTCTGCTTCAGGTTTAATTGTAGGTATTATTGCCTATGTGTTGTATACGCTTTTAATGACCATGATAGATCGTACGATCAATAAAATGGAAATTACAGCCATTGATTTCTTAGATATCCTTCATAAACCAGCCAATAAAGTTTAAGAGGTATGAATTTTAGAAAACGAAATAGAGAAGCCTCGGAGGTTGAAACAGGCGCATTAGCAGATATTTTATTCTTTTTGCTCATGTTCTTTTTGATGATTTCCACCTTAGCTTCACCGGACGCCATTAAGCTATTGCTACCTGAAACCGCTAAGCCTGCACCAACTCCAGCCAATGAGGTGGTTCGCTTAACAGTGGATGAGAATCGTAATTACTTTATTGATGACAATCCTGTGGATTTTGCCAATTTAGAAGCTGAATTGACTCAAGCAGTATCTGCCAAAAAAGCTGCTACTTTAATTGTACGCATGGATCGCAATCAAACGGTTCAGGAGTTGACGAATGTATATGATTTAGCTGCCAAATTGAACCTATCCATGGTGATGGCTGCAGAAAAGAAAAAATAACATGGAGGGCTATATTCTTATTGCCCTTAAATCAATAGCCGTCTACGTATTCATCGTGGCGGCTATTCGTCTTTTTGGGAAACGTGAATTTGCCCAATTATCTGTGGTGGATGTTGTGTTTATCTTGCTGATATCCAATTCAGTGCAAACGGCCATGGTGGGGGATGATTCAAGCTTATTGGGAGGCCTCGTTGCTGCCATGGCACTATTTTTAATGAATTTTACATTTAAAAAAATCATTACTTCCAATAAATCCTGGTCCAAAGCCATTGATGGTGAACCCATCATGTTGATATATCAAGGTGTTTTAAAACCTGCAGGATTGAGAGAAGCTAGCTTAACCTTGGAGGAATTGGAAGCGGCCATTCGAGAACATGGTGTTGAAAAAATGGAAGATGTTAATCTGGCTGTTTTTGAAGTAGACGGAAATATATCTGTTCTTTCTGAAAACTATCGAAAAATATCCAAAAGGAGACGAGGTGGTCACCGAATCATAGGGAATAATACAGCCTAATCTCGTATATTTGTCGAATTCTTGCCTGTTTGTAGAGGTAAGTATCATTTTTCTCTTCTTTATTAATGGAAAAAATTTTAAAATTCGGAGGGACCAGTTGTGGAAGCGTCGAGAGTATCCAATCCGTCTTATTCGTCATTGAATCCAATTGGAAATCATCAAAACAGTTTGCCGTGGTATTTTCCGCAATGAGCGGAGTTACCAACTCGTTGTTGGAGGCAGGTAAATTGGCATCACAAGGTAAAGAGCCTTATTTGCCATTGATTGAATCCATCGAAACGAGGCATTTTGAAGTCATTAAACACTTCATTCCTTTAAAAGGACAATCCCAAGTCATAGCGCATATTCGAACCTTAGTGAATGAATTAAGGGACGTATTGAAGGGAATTGCCTTGGTCAAAGAAAATTCTCCTAAAACGTCGGATTTATTGGTCAGTTTTGGTGAAAGATTATCTACCTCGTTAATCACAGCTATCTTAAAAGAAAAAGGCTTGCCTGTTCTCTTTGTTGATGCCCGTCAGTTCATGAAAACCAATGATACCTTTGGTAAATCGGAGGTAGACTTTGCTCAAACCAATGCCTTGATTCAAGCTTTTTTTGAGCAACATGCACAGGAAATCTGTTTAGTCACAGGCTTTATTGGTTCGAATGCTCTTGGAGAAACAACTACACTTGGTCGTGGGGGCTCAGATTATACTGCTTCTGTTATTGGGGCGGCCTTGGATGTAAAAGAAATAGAAATTTGGACGGATGTGGATGGTATGATGACCGCTGATCCACGGAAAGTAAGTAATGCCTTTACCATTCCATCCATCAGCTATGCGGAAGCCATGGAATTGACTCACTTTGGTGCGAAAGTCATATATCCACCTTCCTTACAACCTGCTTTTGCAAAAAATATCCCCATTCGGGTGTTGAATACCTTTAATCTGAACTTTAAAGGAACAGTTGTTAGTAAAGAGCAAAAGCCCAACCCTTACATTATCACTGGAATCAGTTCCATTGATTCATTGGCATTAGTCAATTTACAAGGATCAGGAATGATAGGCGTAGCTGGTGTTTCAGCTAAATTATTTACGGTTTTAGCTAGGGAGAAAATATCGGTCATATTAATTTCTCAGGCATCTTCTGAGCACTCAATTTGTTTTGCCATTGAACCGCAAAATGCTGTTCGTGTAAGAGATATTTTAGAGGCAGAATTTGCTCAAGAGATGGTTATGGGCGATATTGAAGGAATCGATATCCAATCCAATTTGTCTGTCATAGCCGTGGTAGGAGAGGGGATGCGCAAGCACACTGGTGTTAGTGGTAAATTGTTTTCTGTATTAGGTAAAAACGGGATTAACATTGTGGCAACCGCCCAAGGTTCTTCCGAATTAAATATATCCGTAGTCATTGAGCAGAAGGATTTATCCAAAGCACTAAATGTCATCCATGAAACTTTTTTCTTCAGTAAATTAAAAACATTGCATTTGTTTTTAGTGGGGACTGGGTTAATTGGAAAGACTTTATTGGATCAATTAGCTGGTCAAGAGCGCTATTTAGCTAAATATCGTGGACTAAAGGTTAAATTGGTCGGTATTGCCAATTCTAGACAACAATTAATTCAAGAAAAAGGAATTGATGTAAAAACATCCTTGGATCTATTGGCTCAGCATGGGAAGTCTCAAGATTTGCCTGCATTTATTGAAAAAATAAAAGCACTCAATTTACCCAATTCCATTTTTGCGGATTGCACAGCTGATAAACAAATATATTCCCATTATTTAGGCTTATTTAAGTCGAATATATCGGTAGTAACTCCCAATAAAGTGGCCAATTCAGGCCCTTATCCATTGTATGCTGAGTTACATCAAACAGCTTTAGAAAAAGGGGTTAAATTCTTATATGAAACCAATGTAGGTGCTGGTTTACCAGTTATTAATACCTTACAAGGATTAATTGCTTCTGGTGATCGCTTTGAAAAAATTGAGGGAATTTTGTCCGGTACTTTATCTTTTATCTTCAATCAATTTAAACCAGGGCGCTCATTCGCAGAGGTATTGAGAGAGGCGAAAGCTAAAGGGTATACGGAACCTGATCCTCGAGAGGATTTAAGTGGTATGGACGTGGCTCGGAAAATATTGATTTTAAGTCGTGAAATAGGTTTGAAACTGGAGTTCTCCGATATCACTATTGAAAAAATCATTCCCCCAGCATGTGAACAAGCTGCCACCGTGGATGATTTCTTTTTGGAATTAGAGAAAGCCAACGATTATTTTGAAAAAATGGTGGCCTCTGCATCTGAAAGAGGGCATGTTTTACGCTATATAGCGGCATTAGAAAATCAAAAAATCACCATTGGTTTGCGGGAAATCGATGCTCAGCATCCTTTCTATCAAATGGATGGAGCTGATAATGTCATTGCATTTACCACCAAGCGATACCATGATCGCCCATTGGTGATTAAAGGACCAGGTGCGGGTGCTGAAGTGACAGCCTCTGGAGTATTTGCTGATATTGTTTCAATGGGTAGCTATTTAGCATAAGATGGAAAAAATACGTGTTTATGCCCCTGCAACAGTCGCGAATGTAGCTTGTGGATTTGATATTTTTGGGTTTGCAGTCAATCGACCAGGCGATGAAATTGTTTTAGAAAAGAGAGCAGAACCAGGAATTAGCATCATTGAAATTACTGGTGATGATGGACGTTTACCCTTGGAAGTAGCTAAAAATACCGCTGGAATAGCTATTCAAAAATACTTGGCGCATATAGGTCGTGAAGATCAAGGATTTAACTTGTCCTTGCACAAAGATATGCCACTAGGTTCCGGATTGGGATCTTCGGCTGCTTCGGCTGTGGCAGGTGTTTTTGCTGCCAATGAATTGATGGGGAAGCCTTTGCCTCAGAAGGACTTACTGCCTTTTGCTATGGAAGGAGAGCGTGTAGCTTGTGGTTCTGCTCATGCTGATAATGTAGGGCCCAGTTTATTGGGTGGATTCATTATTATTCGAAGCTATGATCCCTTGGACATTATTCAAATTGCCACTCCTGTAGATTTATATGCTAGCATAGTGCATCCACACATTGAAGTGAATACCAAAGATGCACGGGGTATTTTGGATAAAGAGATTTCTTTATCGACGACCATCACTCAAATGGGAAATGTGGCGGGTTTAGTAGCAGGATTAATGCTACCCGATTATGCATTAATTGGTCGTTCCTTGGTGGACGTGATTATTGAACCGTCTCGAGCTATTTTAATTCCTCAATTTGCCGAAGTGAAAGCGGCTGCATTGCAGGCAGGAGCCTTGGGTTGTTCTATTTCAGGTTCTGGGCCCTCCTTGTTTGCCTTATCAAAAGGAGAGGAAGTGGCTAAGCAAGTAGCAGACGCAATGAGATATCAGTTTGCTCAAGTAGGAATTGGTTCGGATTTATTCGTATCTCCGATTAATCAACAAGGCCCCATGATATTGCCGAATTAGGCTTTGGGGTGAGCTTGAGTATAAATTTCCTTAATTTTTTCCATAGAATTATGGGTATACACCTGGGTGGCGGCTAAGTTAGCATGCCCCAGTAGCTCCTTAATCGCATTTAAATCAGCCCCATTGTTCAATAAATGAGTGGCATAGGTATGTCGTAGTACATGGGGAGAAAGTTTCTCTAAGGTGCTAATCTCGCCTAATTGTTTTTTGACTAGCCTTTGAACCATCATGGGATATACTGGCTTTCCTTTATTGTCTACAATTAGAGAAGAACTTTCAAAAGGACATAAATTTAAATACCGCTGAATGAGCTGTAACAGAAAAGGGGGGATGGGGATAATTCTTTCTTTATTTCTTTTACCCAATACGCGTAATGTCCCTTGTGCCTGATTAATATGGCTTTTTTGAAGAGAAATAAGTTCCGCCAAACGCATACCTGTACCATACAATAAGTACAGGATTAGTTGATCTCTGATTGTTCCGAAGTCTTGATTCGCTTCATCAATTCTAGGGATTTCTGCCATTTCACTTTCTCGTAGAAATTGAGGAAGTTTTTTCCTGGTTTTGATGGTTCGAATGGGTAAGAGTGGGTTTTCCTGAATTAGACCTTTTTGAAGTAGAAACTTATACAAGGTACGTAGACTAGCTAATTTTCGATTAATGCTACGGTTTTCAAGGGAATTTTCTGACAAATGAACCAACCACAGGCGAATTTGTCCTGATGAGACTTGGGTCAATGGAAGGGAGTTATGCTGCTCTTCAAGAAAGAGACTAAACTGTTTTAAATCAGTCGCATAGGAGATAATCGTGTGAGGACTGCATCGCCGCTCCACCGATAAATGCTCTAAAAAAAAATTGACTACGTCCGAATTCATCACTCGAAAGTAGTCAATTATTAGAAATTAGGGGAATTAGTTATTGATATTCCCGTAAGTTTTTTGCTTGTAAGACGCACGAATCAATTCAGTACGGCGAGCGATAGATGGTTTTTCGAAAGCAGATCTTCTACGCAATTCTTTAACTACACCCGTTTTCTCGAATTTCTTTTTGAATCGCTTTAATGCTTTGTCTATTGACTCGTTTTCTTTGATTGAAATTATTAACATGTACGTAATGATTTTTAAAATGTCCGCAAATATAACTCTTTGTTTTTTTACATGCAAACCTTAATTCAAGATTTTAAGAGATTTATTCGAGTTCAAAATGCTGTTTTTTAGCTAAATTTGTATTTCATTTTAATTAGAGATATGTCAGAATTTAAACGAACCACTGTTACTGCAGCATTAATTTATGCCAATGGGCCTATTCATATTGGTCATTTGGCGGGTTGTTATTTACCTGCAGATATTTATGTTCGTTTTTTACGTCTACAAAATAAAGACGTCATTTTTGTATCTGGAACGGATGAACATGGGGTTCCAATTACCATCAAGGCTCAAAAAGAGGGGAAAACTCCACAAGAAGTAGTCGATTATTATTACAAAGAGATCAAACAATCATTTGAAGAATTTGGTATTTCTTTTGATATCTATGGAAGGACGTCTGATCCTGTTCATCACAAGCTATCTCAGGATTTCTTTTTGAAGTTGTATCAAGAAGGTAAATTTATTGAAGAAGTAACAGAGCAATTTTATGATGAAGCAGCTGGTCAGTTTTTAGCTGACCGTTATATCATAGGAGAGTGCCCTAGCTGTCATCAGGCTGGGGCTTACGGTGATCAGTGTGAGAAATGTGGTACGACATTGTCGCCCAATGAATTGATTAACCCTAAATCTACGTTGAGCGGTTCTGCGCCGTCATTGCGCCCAACCAAAAACTGGTTCTTGCCATTGGATCAATGGCAGCCTGAACTGGAAAAATACGTGGCTTCGCATCCTGAATGGAAGCCAAATGTATCTGGTCAAGTGAAATCATGGTTGAATGATGGATTAAAGCCACGTGCTATGACCCGTGATTTATCTTGGGGAGTGCCTGTGCCCATTGAAGGAAATGAGGGAAAGGTGCTGTATGTTTGGTTTGATGCTCCAATAGGATATATTTCCATGACAAGTCAATTAAGACCTGATTGGGAGAAATATTGGAAAGAAAAGGATACACGCATTGTACATTTTATTGGAAAGGATAATATCGTATTTCATTGTCTGATTTTTCCAGCCATGTGCATGGCTCATGGTGAATATCAATTGGCAGATCAGGTTCCAGCGAACGAATTCATGAATTTGGAAGGGGAAAAAATCTCAACTTCCAGAAATTGGGCTGTTTGGTTGCATGAATATTTGAAAGAATTTCCTGACAAGCAAGATGTTTTGCGCTATGTGTTGACGGCTTCAAGTCCTGAGACCAAAGACGCTGACTTTACTTGGTCGGATTTTCAGACGAAGAATAATTCTGAATTAGTAGCCATTTTAGGCAATTTTGTCAACCGTGCTTTTGTGCTCTTGGATAAGAATTTCGATTCAAAAGTTCCTGCCAAATTAGAAGATTCACTCTTAGAAACGGATCTGAAGCAGGCATTGAGTGAAATTCCAGATAAATTGGCAGCGGCATTGGAAGGATATAAGTTTAGAGACGCTTTAGTGTATGCGATGGAAGTTGCAAGGCTGGGGAATAAGTACCTAGCAGAAGCGGAACCTTGGAAGTTGATGAAAGAAAATCCTGAAAAAGCAGGTCATGTGCTCAATTATGCGATTCAATTGGTATCACATGTTAGTATAGCCTTAGAACCTTTTTTACCATTTACTACCCAAAAATTGAGAAATGCATTGGGTATTGAAAAGGCAGATTGGGCACTTTTGGGTGATTTTGATAGCCTACCTGTAGGAACCACGTTAAAAAATCCAGGTTTATTGTTTGAGAAATTAGAAGATGACGTCATCCAAAAACAGGTGGATAAGCTGAATCAAACGAAACAGCAGATGTTATTGCAATCTAAACAGCCAAATCCTATTAAGGAAACTATTGATTTCGAAAGTTTCGCTAAAATGGATATTCGTATTGGTCAGGTGATTGCGGCAGAAAAAATGGAAAAAAGCAAGAAGTTGCTGAAGTTGACCGTCGATGACGGAATTCGTCAACGTACCATTTTAAGCGGGATTGCTGAGCATTTTCAAGTTGAAGACGTTTTAGGTAGAAAAGTTACTTTCTTAGCAAACCTAGCTCCACGAAAAATGATGGGATTAGAAAGTGAGGGAATGATCTTGATGGCAGAGGGGCAGGATGGAAAATTATCCTTTATTCAGCCTGACTCTGGAATTTGGAATGGAGCTTCTGTGAGTTAAAAAGGGACTTTTTGGACATAAAAATAAGGTCAGAAGATGCTTCTGGCCTTATTTATTTAACCTCTAAACCTATTTAACTATGAAAATTTATACAAATATATACGTTTTCTTAGAATAATATAAGATTAATGCAAAAAAAATTATTGTATCATTTAGATTAAATAAAAAAGGTGTCGTTATAAACAACACCTTTTTTTATTACCTCTAAACCTATTTAACTATGAAAACTACTTACAATCTAATTTTTGAATACAACAATCAATTCTGGATTTTGTTCGAATTCTAAATCTAATTTTGATTCGATCACTGGTTCTTGACCTAAAATAGCCCAGATGGTGTTGATGGCTTTCGCCGATTTATTAATCTCTTTCATCCAGTTTAACGATTTTTCGTCAGAGAAATTTTGCGCTTGGCGAGAAATCGTCTGAATGGTTTGGTTAAACGTGATTTTATCTTGTTTGCTAGCATGTAAGTATTCCGCTTTGCCGTTTTGATAATCTTCTAATATAGAGATTGTTAGGCTAGCCGCAGATGGCTTAGTTGCTTTGTGATCTTTCTTTATAAAATTCTGAATAACTTCAGATAAAGTTTCCTTCTTGATAGACAAATTACTTGTCGACGTTTCGTTGTTACGATTTGTACCGCTTGCTTTTGTTTCCGCTCCGATTAGGCTTAGTCCAACTAAACAGCTAATCACTAATAAATTCTTTTTCATAAGTTTTGTTATATTTATTTCCTAAATCAACAATACAAAATTATTGTATTTTTTCGATATAGCAAAACTTGAATTTAGACAATTTGTATTATAAAAATTCTAAATATTCGTTAATTTGATTTAAAATCAGAATTTATTGAATGTTTATTTGTTTATTTCGGAATATTATTTGGCAATACTTCTTGATACATTTTGATAATTCTAATTTGAAAATTTAGGAATAATTCAAAAATTCTTTAAAAAATACAATTACTGATTGTATTTATTCATTGTTTGTTGGATGCCTTCCAGGCAAAATGTTTCAATGAATGGAATGGCTCTCTCTAGGACCTCTGGAATAAGTCCTAATTCTTCTTCGGAAAAGTTACTTAGCACATATTCGACTTGTCGACCTTTAGAAAAATTGTCACCAATCCCCATGCGTAAGCGAGGGTATTCACTACTTTGTAAGCTTGCCTCAATACTTTTTAACCCATTGTGTCCACCACTGGATCCTTTTGGTTTTAAACGTAGGGTTTCAAAGGGTAAAGCTAAATCATCCACCAAGATTAATAGGTTTTCTTTAGGTACTTTGAGATGTTGCATCCAATAGTTAACTGCTTTACCACTTAGATTCATGTAGGTATTCGGTTTAATGAGATGGATTTGATGTCCTTTTAGTTTATATGAGCATTGGCTGGCATATCTATCCGGCGAGAATTTCAGATCTTTTAGTTTGGCTACATAATCCAAAGCCATAAATCCAATATTGTGGCGGGTAAATAAATATTCGGGGCCAATGTTGCCTAATCCTACAATTAGATAATTCATAGTTTAATTTTTGACAAAAGTACAAGCAAATTTTTTAGAAGACAGCTTTGACATTAACTTAGTGGAAAAATTTGACATGAATAAAATTGCTTGTATTACAGGAGCCAGTTCGGGAATTGGTTTAGCTACATCTAAAGCATTAGCTGGTTTAGGTTATCAATTAATCCTTTGCGGAAGGCGTCGTGATCGTCTGGAAGAGTTGCAGCAATCAATACAAGTAGCTAGTTATATTTTATGTTTTGACGTTCGAAATTGGTCTGAGGTAGAGCAAGCATTTCAAAGTTTACCTATTGAATGGAAAAATATCGATGTATTGATCAATAATGCAGGTAATGCACATGGACTTTCACCCATTCAAGACGGCTCATTAGAAGACTGGGATGCCATGTTACATGGCAATGTCAATGGTCTATTGTATGTATCAAAAATGGTGATTCCTGAAATGATTCGTAGAGAGCAAGGACACATCATCAATATATCTTCTATAGCCGGAAAACAAACCTACGCCAATGGGAATGTGTATTGCGCCTCCAAAGCAGCTGTAGAGGCTTTGTCGCAAGGAATGCGCATCGACTTGAATCCTTTTAACATCAAAGTGTCCAATATAGCTCCAGGAGCTGTTAATACGGAATTCTCAGCCGTTCGGTTTAAAGGTGATTTACCAAGGGCAGAATCGGTTTATCAAGGCTTCACTCCATTGGAAGCGGCAGATATTGCTAGCTTAATAGCGTACATGGTTTCTTGCCCAGCTCATGTGAATTTAGCTGACGTAACTATTTTACCCAGCGCTCAAGCGTCAGCTACACAAATTAAAAAAGTGTTGTGAAATTAGTTAAGTCTTTGACGTAGAGCTTCGTAGATGATGACACCTGCGGCTACGGATACATTTAAAGAACCTACTTGTCCGGTTTGTGGAATGGCAGCTAATTCATCTGCTTTTCGAATAATTTCATCAGAAATACCATCTTCTTCAGAACCTAGCACGATGGCTGTAGGTTCTTTAAAGTCTTTGGCATAAACAGAATCCTTCGTTTTTTCCGTACATGCAATCACTTTAAGGCCAGCATTTTGTAAATATTCTATCGTACTGATCAAGTTTTCTTCTCGACAAACTGGTAGAAAGTTTAATGCACCAGAAGAGGTTTTCATGGCATCTGCATTTATTTGAGCAGCACCACGAGAAGGTATAACAATGGCATGAACGCCGGCACATTCAGCAGTACGCGCAATAGCTCCAAAATTTCTTACATCAGTAATTCGATCTAAAATCAGAATTAAGGGTGTTTGTCCTTTCTCAAAAGTGTCAGCAATGATATTGTCAATTTTGGCGTAATGAATGGCAGAGACGAAAGCAATAGCACCTTGGTGATTTTTACGCGTAATGCGATTTAGCTTTTCAATGGGCACTTTTTGAACCTGAATGCCTTTTTCTTTGGCTAATTCTAAAATTTCAATACTTCCTAATTCCCTTTGTACTAGAAGGCGGTCAATTTCTTTTCCAGCCCGGAGCGTTTCCAAAACGGATTGAATTCCAAAAACAAATTCTTTATTATCTGTTTTGGGAGTAGTAAAATGCCTAAATGGCTTTTTAAATGGCTTGGGATCTTGATCGAATGACACGTTGAATAGCTATAATGTAAGGCAAAGGTCGGGATTTTTTTTCATTTTTCTTGAAAATCATTATTCAGAGCTAAATCATCAATCGAAAAGTTAGGTTAATACGTAGCTCTTGGATCTTTTTTGATTTGGCTATAGCATGCTTCCAATGCTCTTGAATGGGTCCTTTCATATTGATTAATTGTCCATTTTCTAATATCAAACTTCTTTTTTCACCTCTAGTTTGATGTTTTAAATCAAATCTCCGTTGACACCCTAAACTTAATGAAGCAATACTTGAATGAGGAACAATGGATTTTTCATTATCTGCATGCCAACCCATGCCTTCGTTTCCATCATGATACAAATTGAGTAAACAGGCATTGTACTTAGCTTGACAAATATCCTCTACTTGTGTCTTAATTTCCCATAGGAGTGGAGTCCAAGCATGGGCTTCTTTTAAACTACCTGAATATCGATATGTTCTACCTAGATCACCATACCAAGCTACTTTTCGAGCCGTGATATGTGTTTTTCCAAATAGTCGAACTTGATCATGGTCCCAAGCTATACTATGTAAGAAGGTATCCAGCATGGAATTCGCTTGTTCCTCAGAATAGATGTTACCGTATGAATATAATTCTCCATCAAAAGGAATAAGATTTTCTACGTGTTCATTTGTTTTCATGATTACCTAAACTAATCAAAAAATCCTGACTCCCAAAAGGAGTCAGGATCTACATTTTTGCCTGAAATAAATCAAATTATGCGGCTTATTGTATGGTTAGGTATTGTTTTCATTTAAATGGAGGTACTTTTTGATGTTTTCTACATATACTTCAAAAGCTTTCTTACCTGTTTCGGAGATAGTAATGATGGTTAAGGGGTAATTGTTTTTAAACGTTTTTTCTATTTGCACGTATTCAGCTTCATGAAGCTTTTTTAATTGATGACTTAAATTCCCTTGGGTTGTTTGAGTTTCTTTCAATAAATCATTGAAATGGGCATGTTTTACAGTTAGTAAAATTGACATGATGGCTAGTCGAACAGGAGAATTTAGTAATGGGTCTAAGTCATTAAACATGATGAGAAATTAGATTGGGCATGACATTTCCTATGATCATACAGGCTCCATTAAGCAGTAATTGTTGTTGAAAAGGAAGGTATAAACAGTAAATAGCGCCTATTCCAAAAATGAGCCCGCAAAGGATAAATAATCGATTTTTCATCAGAAAACCAGATATACTAGTGCCAATTCCCACACATACCAATAAATAAGGGAAAGGGCTAATCTGATTAAACAAGGAAATAAAAAGAGATAAACCTATGGCGATGTACAAGGTAAACCACATAGTTAGTACAAAATGATTATAATAGCTTAAGGATGTTTTTTTACTAGATAATCCCCAAAAGATGCTTAGAATAAGCCCAATTCCTGGGAAAAATATCCATGGATAAAACCAAGGAATGGATAAAATGTGATTCAAAATGGCATACTGAGAAAAGCTAGCAGCTGCAATGAGCATGCCCCAGAGTATGTAAAATTTTCGCTGAATATGATAATCTTGACGGGTTGAGTTTACTACTTTTTGGATAATAGCTAAGCTCTCATTCGGATTCAGTATCGTTTCATTCATTTTTTAGTGGTTTAGTGTTTGCAATATTAATGTAGTTTGCAATGCAAACCAAATTATTTAGAAAAAAATATTTATTTGAATATTCCTACCTTTGTAATCAAATTCTTGAATATGTATAAAACAACTGAAATTGCTTCCTCTGAGATTGCTTCGGATAATCCGATTCACCAACGACTTTTATTCCCTTATTTGCATGTTAGCCACTTAGTATCTGGGGACGTATTGGAGATAGGATGTGGTACTGGAAGGGGAGTAGGTGTATTAGCACCACAAGTCAGTAATTATACTGGGGTGGATAAGAATACGGAATTGATGCAGGAGTTAAGTAAAAATTACCCTTCATTTACCTTCATTGACATGTTTTTGCCGCCATTGAAAGATTTGCCTTCTAATCACTATGATTTTGTGGTCACTTTTCAAGTGATTGAGCATATTGAAAATGATGATTTTTTTCTTCAAGAGGCTGCTCGGGTATTAAAACCAGGAGGCAAATTGTATTTGACCACCGTAAATAAGAAATTTTCTTTAACACGGAACCCTTGGCATGTACGTGAGTACGAAGCAAAAGGTCTTCAAAATTTAATGGAAAAGCATTTCTCCACTGTCATTACGGAAGGGATTCATGGAAATGCTAAAGTGATGGATTATTATGAAGAGAATAAAAAGTCGGTTCAAAAAATCACCCGATTTGATATTTTGAACCTTCAATATCGATTGCCAAGAACTTGGTTACAAGTACCATATGATATTGCTAATCGAATGAGTCGTTTGATTGTTTCCAAAGCCAATAATCAATTAGTGGATTCCATTCAAGTAGATGATTATTCGTTAAATCAAACACCAGATACTTCTTTTGATTTCTTTTACACCGGTATAAAATAATACCATGGAATTCATAGACCCAGCCATTGATGCTTATTCCAGAGCATTTACTGAGCCTGAAAGTGACTTATTAAAAAGTCTTAATCGAGAGACGCATGCTCAAATCTTGCAGCCTCGGATGCTATCAGGGCATTTGCAAGGCCGGTTTTTGGCTTTGATTTCCTCTTTAATTCAGCCTAAATTAATCCTTGAAATTGGGACATATACGGGTTATTCGGCCTTATGTTTGGCGGAAGGCTTATTGCCAGCTGGTAAATTAATCACCTTGGATGTCAATGAGGAATTAGAACGATTTACTCGCTCTTTTTTTGATCAATCTTCTTTCGGCCCTCAAATAGATTACCGAATTGTGGATGCCAAAGACGAAATTCCGAACATTCAAGAAGAAATAGATTTGGTCTTTATCGATGCCGATAAGCGTAATTATGCCTTATATTTTGATTTGGTCATTGATAAGGTAAGAAAAGGAGGTTTAATCATCGTTGATAATGTCCTGTGGAGTGGAAAAGTGGTGGATGAATCCGCTAAAGATAAATCCACCCAAGCACTGAGGGATTTTAATCAAAAGTGTCTAGATGACAAGCGAGTAGAAAATCTGCTATTGCCATTACGAGATGGGCTTTTGATTCTCAAGAAAAAAAATTAAGGCTGAATTTTTAATTTTTGGCCAACTTGTATCTTCGGGTTTTTACCTAATTTATTCCATTCAGATAACTTTTGAACACTGACGCCATATTTTGAAGCTATTTTAAAAAGAGTTTCTCCAGCTTTTACTTGGTGAATTGTACTATTTTTAAGAACTGCATTATTTTTGGCCTCTGCCTTGGTTTCTATACCTGTGCTGGCTTTTTCTACTGAGTTTTTTGCCGTTTCTTCCACAACTTTGACATCAGATTTTTTATCTTTTTCGGGAGCATCGGAACGAATAGTAATTTCTCGACTAACGGCTGGGTCTATATACACTGAACTTCCAGTACTTTTAATAGTTACTTTAGGCTCCTCTGGAATAATTTCTTCTTGCTTTTCCTTCGCCTCATTGTTACGAGGACTAAAGGTTGCTTTTTTTGCTTTTTCATCCAATTGCTCCGCAATTAATTCCAGCATGGGTATTTTTCTAGATACTTTGATTTTTTGTCCTAGACTAATCAAAGAACTCATTTCTAAGCCATTTAATTTAAGTAAGTCGGGCAATTTCATCTCGTATTTGCGTGCAATGGAACTTAAACTCTCCCCAGCTTCCACTGTGTGAAAGCGGGTTTCGACTTTGTCGCTTAAAATGGGTTTATGCTTTTTCTTTGGGTAAAGGGCCTCTTGTGGAATCTCCGCCTCGACATACAATTTATTAGTATCATTGGATGCCGTTAATGCCATACTTTGGGCAGCTAAGCTGACGTTACTTTTTGATTCAAAAATAGACACATTGGAAGGATGATACAGCGTATATTCTTTATCATTGGGAATCCAGTCTTTTAACACCCAAGAATTGTATTTTTTTAAATCATCATAACTCACTTTCCATTCATCCGATAATTCCATCAGGTTTTTGCCTTTCACCTGTTTATAGGTAATCATGCTTGGAGACTCTGTCGCCACTGATTCTTGTGAATTCAACAGTAATTCGGTTTCCCAAAAATGTTTATAAGCTAGGAATCGTAGGACATACCAATCGGTACTAGAATCAACTTCTATGATGGATTTTCCAAGCCAATCCGTTGCTAAGGGCATTTTTTTAAGGGTTCCTAAGCCTAAACGGTAGGATAATAAGGTGCTTAACCAGTTATCTAAAACGGTATTATTTCGACTTAAATAATTGACAGCGCCTTTGGTGGCTTCCATGATGTGGCGTCTTTCATCAATCTCTTTGTTCACTTTCAAACCTACATCTTTAGCTGTTTCTAATTTAAACTGCCAATAACCTACGGCATTGGATGTTGAAACGGCATTCGGATTTAAGGAGCTCTCTTGTACACAGAGGTATTTAAAATCATCAGGAATATTTCCTTCTTTTAAAATAGGCTCAATCAAAGGGAAAAATAGTCGCATTTTATCTTTCATCATACCCACAAATTTTTTGTTGGCACCTAACATAGCCCATTCTTTTTCTAAAATGGGTTTCGCGGAAGGATGAATAGCTACCCGCAAATTACCTAAGCTTAAGGTATCTGGACGAGTGCTAGCATGGACGGTAAAAAATGCGCTGCTTGCCAACAACAAAAAAAGAAATAGTAGCTTTTTTTGATTCATACTTGATGGATTAATAAAGCAATGAAAGCTTGCGAAGCCTATTTAATGTAAAATTACCAAATATTCTCATTTAACGGTTTTTAAATAGGATTATTGCTAATTGACCTTTTGTGTTTTAAGAGCTTGAGAATATCTTTACCTTTGTGAAAAATAGGATAAAATGATTTTAATTGACGATACTGTTATCAGTGAGGATGTGGCCGATGAGTTCTTTGTTTGCGATTTAAGCAAGTGTAAAGGAGCCTGCTGTGTAGAAGGAGATTTAGGTGCTCCTTTAGAGGAAGAAGAACTAGCCATTATAGAAGGTATTCAAGAGCAAATTGCCCCCTATTTATCTGAAGAAGGGAAGGCCGTTATCCAGCAGGTGGGTACTTGGGTCAAAGATGAGGATGGTGACTTTTCAACTCCGGTCATTGAAGGAAGAGAATGTGTTTATGCCATTTATGATGACAAAAAGTATTTAAAGTGTGGGATTGAGCAAGCCTATTTTGATGGTAAGATTGACTTTAGAAAACCTATTTCTTGCCATTTATATCCTATTCGAATAGCCAAATTAGCGGAGTATCAGGCGTTAAATTATGATCGTTGGACCATCTGCTCTGATGCCTGTTCTCATGGTAAACAATTGGGTGTGCCTATTTATAAATTCCTTAAGGAGCCTTTAATCCGCAAATTTGGGGAGAAATGGTACAGTGAGTTGGAGAAGGAAATAGAAGAGAGAAAAGAAGAGTAAGTAAATTATAAGTTATAAATGATAGATTATAAGTTAATGCGTTAAAATGGCGGCTAATCTTAATTCCTTTGATGCTATCTACCAGGTTGTTCAACTGATTCCTACAGGGAAAGTAACGTCTTATGGAGCTATAGCTGCCTATTTGGGAATGAAAGGAGGGGCAAGAATGGTCGGTTGGGCAATGAATGCCTCACATACATTAGAAAATGTACCCGCACATCGAGTGGTTAATAGAAATGGAATATTGACTGGTAAAAATTTCTTTGGGGGTAATCGGATGCAAGAACTTTTGGAAGAGGAGGGAATTCAGGTGAAAGAGGATAAAATTATTGGATTCCAACAGCATTTTTGGGATCCAAGTTCCGAGTTATAAAATTAATCGCTTGTAGGCTTTCAATCAATCTGACTCAAGAATTTTTTACCCCCTAGCATCCGCATTTGTCGCTGAATTGTATTCGTTCTCCGCTGTACGTAATTAGAAGGGTTTTGGATGGAAAAACGGATGGGATTCGGTAATACTGCGGCAATTCTAGCTGCTTCAGCTCGACTCACTTCTGAAGCAGAATGACCATAATACTTACGGCAAGCGGCTTCCACTCCAAATGTCATTTTACCTGTTTCGGCTACATTGAGATAAACTTCTAAAATTCTTTGTTTGCCCCAAATTAACTCAATCATGAATGTAAAATAGGCCTCTAATCCTTTTCTTAGATAGCTTCTACCTTGCCATAAAAATACATTTTTGGCGACTTGCTGGGAAATGGTACTAGCTCCTTTGATGCGTTTCCCTTTCATATTGTGGCGCATGGCACCCCACATGGCCTCAAAGTCAAATCCCTTGTGTTCTGGGAAAAGTTGATCTTCAGAAGCGATAACAGCCAAAGCACAGTTTTTATCGATTTCTGAATAGGAAGTCCAGTTTGAATATATTTTACTAGGTTTTCCTTCCATGATAGCATCGATTTTGCGACTAGCCATGGTAGGGGTGAAGTAAATGGGGATAAATTTCAACAATAAAATCATCACCAAAGAGGCAATCCACGCATAAAAGGCAAACCAAGCAAGTTTGATGACATATTTTTTGAAAGTACGAGAAGATTTAGGGCCAGAACTAGTATTGACCTTTCCGAATTTAGACGATTTGCTAGTAAGTCGTACTTCTTTCGTTAAGTCAATTCTTTTTGCCATTGAGATGTTGAGGTATAATAGATTGCAAAAATACAATCTTAATTGAAATGCCGGGTTAAATTAGAAAAATATCACTACTCAATTTGTCCGCAATTAATTTTCCAGATTCTGTTAAGATTAAAAATCCATCTACTTCTCGAGCCCATTGCTTTTCTTTCCATTTCTGGATTTCCAACATTGGCAAGTTTTGGTTAATCTGTTCGAATGACTGTTTCAAATAAGCTAGATCCAAGCCCCACATGGTTCTTAATCGGGTCATGATGTATTCATTGATCCTATTTTCTGGACTCAGTTGTTCTAATTCAACATAGGCGTTTCCTTGTTCTATGGCCATCAAATAGGACTTATTATTGGCAACGTTCCATTGACGGCTTTTGTCATTAAAACTGTGAGCCGAAGGTCCAATCCCAAGATATTCTTCCTGATTCCAATAGCTGGAATTATGTCTTGAATAGCGTTTATTTTTGGCAAAGTTGGAAACTTCATAAGCCTCGAAACCGGCGGATTGTAATAGTTGGTGACTTAATTCAAAATGGGCGGCCATTTGATTATCAGGTGTCTCTTTGAGTAAACCTTTCGCCTTTTGTTTACCAAATACCGTTCTAGGTTCAATGGTCAAGCTATAAGCAGAAATGTGGTCAACATCCAAGGAAATAGCTTGTTGGATGTCACCTTCAGTATCTGATAAGCAATGGTTTTTCAGACCGTATATAATATCCACGCTGATATTTTCTACACCTAAATCTTGGGCGCTCTTTATCGCAGATATGGATTGTTGACTGCTATGATTTCGATGTAAATGCTGTAGGCTATCATCTTTAAATGTTTGAATTCCTACGCTTAAGCGATTTATTCCTGTTTTTTTTAGGGAATGGATATATTCCTTCGATAAATCTTCTGGATTCGCCTCTAGGGTGATTTCAGCATCGGGATTGATGGAATAAAGCCGGCGAATTTGATCTAAAAGTAGATGTAATTGTTTTTCTGATAATAAGGAAGGTGTGCCTCCTCCAAAATAAATGGTGTCTAGGTTTTTATTGAGCAAATACTCTTTTTGAAGTTCTAATTCTTGAACCATAGCATTCACCATGACCTCTCTTTGAGATAGTACCGTAGAAAAGTGGAAGTCACAGTAGTGACAAGCTTGCCGACAAAAAGGAATATGTAGGTACAGGTGCAATGGATTCCTTAGGGTTCAAAGATTAAATAACTTAGCTGATCAGGTACAAACATCTCTTGCGCTAATGTTTGCAGTTTATCGGATGTGATAGCATCTATTTGCAGGAATAATTCATCCAAACTTTCAATTTTTTCTCTATCCAATAAGTTTTTAGCCATCATGAGCATGAAGTTTAAATTACCTTCCTCTGCCATGGCCAATTGTCCTTTGAGTTGCGACTTGATTTTTTGTAAAGCTGGCCCTGACAAAGCTTTTTGCTGAAGTTTGTCGAACTCCCTCATGATCAGTTTAATGGATTTATTCACTTGATTGGGTTCCGTTCCAAAATAAATGGCCCAAAAACCTGAGTCGATGTACGACGTAAAGCTAGCTTCTATGGAATAGACCAATCCATGCCTTTCTCTGACGGAAACATTCAGTAAAGAATTCATTCCTGGTCCGCCTAATAAATTGATTAAGGTAAAAAAGGCCATCCGATTGGGATTAGCTAGGGCATAGGATTGTCTGCCTAAAGCTATGTGAGATTGGGTTACCCCCCTTTTGACCACTTTTTTTTCAGGAATCATCAAACTAGGTTGAAGGCGTTTTAATTGTTGCTTTTTAGCCTTTATATGCCCCAAATGTTTTTCAGCCCAAGCAAAAACTTTTTCATGAGGTAATTTACCGATGGAAGAAAATACGATGCGAGAGGTATCCATATTTCTTTCGATGAACTGAACCAAATCGGATTGTTGAAATCCTTGAACGGTTTCATTCGTTCCCAAAATATTCATTCCTAGAGAATGATTTGGGAATAATAATTCATCAAAATCATCTTGAATAGCGTCTTCTGGTGAATCATAATACATGGACATTTCCTCCAAAATGACACTGCGTTCTTTTTCTAATTCTTTCTGGGGGAAAGTAGAATGAAAGGTAATATCAGCTAATAGTTCTACGGCTCGTTCGTAATACGGACTTAAAACAGAAGCATGGAAACAAATCTTTTCTTTAGTCGTATAGGCATTTAACTCTCCTCCAATAATTTCCAAACGATTGATAATCTGGATATTGTTCTTCTTTTGAGTACCCTTAAATGCCATGTGCTCCCAAAAGTGAGCCAGTCCTTGCTCGGTGCCATTTTCATCCCGACTACCTATGTCCAACATAATGCCTACATGCGAAATTTCTGTATGTACAACTTGTCGGTGGACAAGGATAATGCCATTGGAAAGCGTTCGGGTTTGAATCGAATTCATGTAGATAATTGGATAAAAATGTCCCAAATTTAACTAAATTTATGGCCATTTCATTCATTTTTTTCTATGCTTGAGCATTCCAAAGTACTTTTGATTCAAACTGCTTTTTTAGGGGATGCTGTATTGGCAACTGCTTTATTAGAGAAGATACGGAATGAATCTCCAGATTCAGAAATTCATATTTTGGTTAGGAAGGGGAATGAAAGTCTGTTCAAGGCATATCCTTATCCCAATGTAAGAAAGGTTTGGTCCTATGATAAATCCAGAAAATGGTCTTCTTGGTTAGAATTAAGGCATGATCTTTCTGAAGAGCATTTTGATGCCGTTTATGTGATTCAGCGATTTTTGGGCATGGGACTTTTGAGCCTCAGTATAGGGGCTAAGCGCGTGGTAGGTTTTGATAAAAATCCTATGTCTCTATTTTTTACAGAGAAAGTTAAACATGAATGGGGGACAGGGATCCATGAGGTAGAAAGAAATACAGCTTTAGTCAAATCTTGGTTAGGAGAAAAGGTGTTCAAACCTTGTTTACAAGCTCCAGAAATAGCCATGAGTCCTGATATGCGCAAGAAGGAATATATCTGTATTTCTCCTGGTAGTGTTTGGGAAACCAAGCGACTACCCATTCGCATTTGGATAGAATTTGTACAGTTATTGCCTGAAAATCAAGTGGTTGTGCTGATGGGGTCACCCGGAGAAATCGAATTGTCCAATCAAATTGCTGAGGCATTCCAAGGAGGTAAGCGGGTGATATTGAATGAAACGGGTCGGCATCCTTTATTGGCATCGGCGTATCTATTTCAACAAAGTAAAATGAGCTTTGTGAATGATTCAGGTCCTATGCATATTTGTTCGGCAGAAAATGTACCGACGGTGGCAGTCTATTGTTCTACCGTTCCATCCTTTGGCTTTGGGCCCTTAGCTGATTGGAATAGAATTATTGAAACAAAAGAGGCATTAACTTGTAGGCCATGTGGAGACCATGGAAAAAAAAACTGCCCTTTGGGGCATTATGCTTGCGGAGAAGGCATTGAGGCAAAGGCCCTGTTTCAGGCTTATCAAGATTTTTTAGGCTCGGGAAGCCAAAAGATATAAAACGGCCATTCGGATAGCCACGCCATTTTCTACTTGGTCCAAGATGATGGAATGCGGTGAATCAGCGGCATCAGAACTTAACTCTACCCCTCGGTTGATCGGACCTGGATGCATCAAGACAATTTCCTTGGGTAATTCATCTAGCATTTTTCTAGTGATTCCAAAGAATTGGGCATATTCCCTCAGTGAAGGAAAATATTTGATTTGTTGACGTTCTAATTGAATTCTCAATACATTGGCGGCGTCACACCAAGCCAGCGTGTCTTTGACATCATGAGAGACTTCTACGCCTAGGCTCTGTATATGCTTAGGAATCAGGGTACTTGGCCCACATAGGCGAACTTGCGCACCTTGTTTTTTCAAGGCATAAATATTAGAAAGAGCTACACGAGAGTGTAAAATATCTCCAATGATGGCTATTTTTTTACCCGTTAAATCTCCTAATTTTTCTCGGAGAGAAAAGGTATCCAAAAGAGCTTGTGTTGGATGCTCGTGAGTACCGTCACCGGCATTGATGATATTCGCTTTAATGTGCTTGGATAAATAATGAGGAGCACCTGGGCTAGCATGTCGCATCACAATCATGTCCACTTTCATGGCAAGAATGTTGTTGACCGTATCCAGTAGAGTTTCACCTTTTTTGACTGAACTTCCTGAGGCTGAAAAATTGATGGTATCAGCGGAAAGTCTTTTTTCTGCTAATTCAAAGGAAAGTCGGGTACGAGTAGAATTTTCAAAAAAAACATTGGCAATGGTCACATCGCGTAAAGAAGGCACTTTTTTAATAGGTCTGTTTAAAACCTCTTTAAATTCTTTGGCCGTTTTTACTATCAGGTCAATGGATTCTGCGTCCAGGTCTTTTATTCCTAATAAATGTGGCGATTTCAACATATTTATTTCATCATGGATGAGTGATTAACCAAATTTTATCTGCTTCATGGCCTTGTTCGGTCCATTCAACCAGTACTTTTTCGGTGGAAAGCGTATTGACACTTTTACCAATATAATCGGCATTAATAGGCAAATCTCGGTTATAAATTCGATCTATTAAGACACATAATTCCACTTTGGCAGGTCTTCCAAAAGCCGTCATGGCGTCTAGTGCAGCCCGAACCATCCGACCAGTAGCCAACACGTCATCAATTAAGATTACCCGTTTATTTTCAATGATAAATGGGATATTCGTGCTATTAGGAGCAACTGTATCTCTTCTACGAAAATCGTCGCGGTAGAATGTAGCGTCAAGTTGGCCTATTTGAGGAGCCTCAGGAAGATGCTTACTTAATTCTTTGGCAATTCTTTCAGCAAAGTATATTCCTCTAGGCTGAAGGCCTAAAATGACAGTTTCAATACCTTGAATTTGATTTTCAATGAGCTCTTGGCATAACCTGGATATGGTTATTTCCAATAATGGGCTTGATAAAATCAGCTTATGAGTCATTGGTACAAAGGTAATGTTTTTCAGCTAATCTATTTTAGAAGATTCGCTCTGCTGCATTAAAATCTGGCAAAATTTGGTCTTTATCCGAAACAATGGGTTGTGCTACTCCCCAATCTATCGCTAGGCTTGGGTCATTCCATCGAATTCCTGATTCTGCTTCCTTATTCCAGAAGTCGGTACATTTATAAACAAATATGGTTTCTTCTAGGGCAACAAATCCATGGGCAAAACCTACAGGCACATACAGCATATTGCCTTGGTCAGCATCTAGAATGAATTTTTCATGTTGTCCGAAAGTCGGGGAATCTTGTCTTAAATCTACAATTACATCCATGACTTTTCCCGTCATGCAACGTACCAATTTCCCTTGTCCGTGTGGATTTTTTTGAAAATGTAATCCTCTAAGAACACCAGGAGTAGAAAATGAATAATTGTCTTGAACGAAATCTTCCGAAATACCATTCGCAGCAAATAATTTTTGGTTGTAAGACTCATAAAAATGGCCTCTAGCATCAAAAAACTTCGTTGGGATACATTCAATAACTCCTGAGAGTTGGTGTTTTATAAATTGCATAAATTCGTGATCGTGATTGCTTTCCTCTTTTTTTGATATTGCTTGGAAAGAACTTAATTTGCGCCAAAATTATTCATATTTCGGCATTTAAACAATGTCATTTCCCAATCTCTATGAATTCATCTGAATTAGTTAAGCAAATAGAACAAAAACGGTCTTTTTTATGTGTTGGATTGGATTCTGATCTCAGTCTGATACCTAGTAAATTTCGTACCGAGAAAGATCCCATTTTTGCATTTAATCAAGCTGTCATTGATGCAACTCATTCCTATGCAGTGGCGTATAAACCCAATATTGCTTTTTATGAGGCCATGGGCCCCAAAGGTTGGGAAAGTTTACAGAAAACAATGGAATATATTCCAAAGAATATATTTACGATTGCTGATGCGAAGCGTGGTGATATAGGTAATACGGCTTTGAAATATGCCCAAACTTTTTTTGACCCTGCTAGCAGTGGATTGAATTTTGATTCGATTACCGTGGCACCCTACATGGGTCGTGATTCGGTGGAGCCATTTTTGACTTATCGCGATAAATGGGTGATTCTATTAGCATTAACATCTAACGTAGGAAGTCATGATTTTCAAATGACTAAATCGGAAGATTATATGCCTTTATATGAGCGGGTTATGCGCACAGCCATGTCTTGGGGTTCAGCGGAGCACTTGATGTTTGTTATTGGTGCTACTCGCTCTGATTTTTTACAAAAAGTGAGGGAAATAGCTCCGGATAATTTCTTTTTGGTGCCAGGGGTAGGTGCCCAAGGCGGGAGTTTAGAAGATGTGGCCAAATATACCATGAATTCGAACGTAGGATTATTGGTTAATTCTTCCAGAGGAATTATTTATGCTGGAGAAGATACGTCTGTTTCTGCTGCAAGGGAAGCCAAGAAAATTCAGGAGGAAATGGATCGGTATTTGGATGAATACCGAAAGTAAGTTATAAATTATGAATGGTAAATTATAAATGGGCGGATTTGAATGGTGAATTGTAAATGGTAAATGTTTTGTTTTATAATCTACTGATTGTCATTTATTTAATTCAATTGTTTCAAGTTTACAATATCAGTTTAAATTGAATAACTAATTCTAAGTTACAAAAAGCGGTATTACAATTAACTCCAAAAAAAATATAATCTATCATCCATAATTTATAATTTTCAATTCACCATTCACCATTTCCTTATGGAACTTAGCATCTCAACTCCCGCTTTATTGTTTTCTACTGTTTCTTTATTGATGATTGCTTTTACGAATCGATTCATGTCGATGGCATCTTTGATTAGAGACTTGCATCTTAAGTTTCAAAAGAATCCAGAAGATGCGATTTTTAAGCAAATTGAGAATTTACGCTTGCGCATGAAACTGATACAGTCCATGCAAATCATCGCTATTTTTAGCTTATTATTGAGCGTGATATGCATGTTTCTTCTTTTCATGAATGAAGAAATGATTGCCCGATGGTTTTTCGGAATAGGTTTAATTGGGATGAGTCTCGCCTTGAGTTTGAGTGCTTGGGAAATTACAATTTCTACGAAAGCTTTGGAAGTAGAACTTTCTGATATGGAGGATATCATCGCCAAACGAAAGTAATCCAAATTTATTTTTATTTTTTATTCGAATAGTTAAAAATATTTTTTAATGCTATTTCAAGTATTGAATATTAATACTATTTTTGTGTACAATTTCAATGAAAAATAAGACGAAATTGTATTGAAACAGAATCAAACATTAAAAATACTACTTAGGCGGATTGAATAAAGGCTCGGAATTTTTCTGAGTCTTTATTGTTTTTAGGCCTTTAGTATTAATGCGGACATCGGAGGGAGGTTCAATGAAATGGAGAATGCCTTTCCTTGCCAGTTGATAGCTTCTGTCATGACAGCCCCTGAAATAGGATAATCGCTTCCACCAAACTCACTTTTATCCGAATTGAATAGCACTTTCCAAATACCTGGTAATGGTACTCCAATACGATAATTTTCTCTTGGAGCTGGAGTTAAGTTCAGTATGACAATCACCTGTTGTTTGGCAATTTCACCTTTACGTATATAGGTAATAACTGAATTACCTTGGTCGTTTGACTCGATCCATTCAAATCCTTCATGGGAGAATTGTTTGCTGTATAAAGCAGCTTCTTCTCGGTACAGTTGATTTAAAGCCTTGACGGTTGATTGGATACCTTTATGGTAGTGGTTTTCTAATTCATGCCAATCCAGTGATTGATTATGATTCCACTCTTCTTTTTGACCAAACTCACCTCCCATAAATAGCAGTTTACTTCCTGGATGAGTAAACTGTTCACTCAATAAGACCCGCAGGTTGGCAAATTTCTGCCATTCATCTCCTGGCATTTTATTTAATAAAGAATTCTTGCCGTAAACTACTTCATCATGGGATAGAGGGAGGCAGAAATTTTCCGTAAAGGCATAAATGAGAGAAAAAGTTAAATCATTTAAATGGTATTTACGGTGAATTGGGTCCTTATGGAAGAAATTTAACGTATCATTCATCCAACCCATCATCCATTTTTGACCGAATCCTAATCCACCTTGAAAAACGGGTTTGGTTACGCCAGGAAAACTGGTTGATTCTTCCGCAATCATTTGAATATCAGGAAATTCTCCATACATGTGAATGTTTAATTCTTGTAAAAATGAAATGGCTTCTAAATTATGATTGCCACCATATACATTCGCTTCCCATTCTCCATCGTTTCTTGAGTAATCTAAGTAAAGCATGGATGCTACGGCATCTACGCGTAAACCATCAATGTGGTAACGATCCAACCAAAACGCCGCATTGGACATCAAAAAGCTTCGAACTTCATTTTTCCCGTAATCAAAAATATAGGATTGCCAATCTGGATGGAAGCCACGTTTTGGATCAGGGTGTTCATATAAGCAGCCCCCATCAAAATTACGTAGCCCATGCTCATCACCAGGGAAATGGGAAGGTACCCAATCTAAAATAACTCCAATTCCTTCCTGATGGAATCTTTCTACCAAGGTCATAAAACCTTGAGGATTACCAAAACGAGAAGAAGGGGCGAAGTAGCCAGTAATTTGATAGCCCCAAGATGGCGCATAGGGATGCTCCATTACGGGCATGAACTCCACGTGAGTAAAGCCCATTTCTTTGACATATTGAACTAATTTGTCGCTCAAGTCAGCATAACTTAGGTATTCGTTATCTAAGGTCTTTTGCCAAGAACCTAGATGTACTTCGTATATAGACATGGGTGCATGTAGCGAGTTCTTTTGACTTCGTTCTTGCATCCAAGTTTGATCATTCCATTCTTTATAAGTATTCCAAACTATACTGGCTGTTTTAGGAGGAGTTTCACAGAAAAGGCCCATCGGGTCTAATTTTTCGAGGATTTCACCAGTCTTGCTTTTAATCCAATATTTGTAGGTTTCACCTGTTTTTACCTGAGGGATAAAACCTTCCCAGATTCCAGAGGAATCCCAACGAGGATATAGTCCATGAGCAGTAGAATCCCAAAAATTGAAATTGCCCACCACAAAAACAGACTCAGCATTGGGTGCCCAAACGGAGAAATACGTACCTATTTCTCCTTCTAATTCGATTTCAAATGCACCTAGTTTCTCATATAAACGGGTGTGTTTGCCATTTAAAAAGAGGGCAATATCAAAATCGCTAAAAAAAGAATGTGGTTTAACTATGGCCATAAGAGGGTGGGTTTCAATGTAAAGGCTAAAATAATGAAATTAAATTGATTAAAACTTGCTTTTTTTTTTCGTACAGTATTTGAATTTTTAAAGGAAAGCTCTACCTTTGTGCCACCAAATTAATAATTGGTCCGTTCGTCTAGGGGTTAGGACACGTCCCTTTCACGGATGAAACACGGGTTCGATTCCCGTACGGACTACTTCGGTAGACAATTAGACCCTGTAAATGAATAATTTACAGGGTTTTTTGTTTTATGTCTTCACCAAATCATGTCCTGTTTGTGATGATTTCAGGTATTTTGGTCTGATTTTGTTTGGATCAAATGGCCCTAAATGTAGGTATAGTTTTTTCTTTTAACCCCTAAAATTATAGAGGAATAGCACCTGTATTTTTGTATTTTCCCTTGTTATTAAATAAGATAGTTCAACTATATTTTATTTCTTTTAGAAGTATTTTTTTGATGTATTCCCTCCATTTTTGTTACATTAAATAAATAATTATCCTTTGACAGTTCTTTTGAATTTATTTTTAAGGATTAAATTGATAAGTTTACATATCTCCGTGTCAATCCATCATACTATTTATTACCATGTAGATAATATAGGTTAGAATGAATTCTTGGTCACCGGTAGATTATTTGTTTTATTTAAGTTTTGTTTTTTTTGCCTTCGGAATATCATTATTCTTTAAAAAAGGGCTGATTGCAACAAAATTTTTAGGAATTCAATTTCTTGGATTATCCTATCAGCTCTTTGCGGGTTATTTTATTCAACCTAACCACATCAACGATTATCCTCATTTTTTCAGAACGGTATCGCCTTTTTTCTACCTTTTAGGGCCCCTGGCATATTTATTTCAACATTATTTGCTCTATCCAGAGCGTAAATTCAGACTTATATATTTATTGCATTTTTTGCCCTTTGTTTTACATGTCATTGAATATATACCTTTCTATTTACTGCCTGCCGAGTTGAAATTAGTGGAAGTGAAGTATGTTTTTCAACAAAATACCTTCTTTAATTCCATGTCAACCTATGGATGGATTTCCATGCGAGACCACCTTTTTATTAAGACGATCTATTATCTCGCTTATATTTTTTGGACTCTGTACGAATTATATACATTTTATAAAGCGACTTCTCGTTCATTTTTAAAAAAGAATTCGTTGGTTGTTTACTGGTTAACAGGTGATATGATCATGAAATTTGTGGTCATTATTTTGCATTGCTTTAACTTAGTTTTTGCTAAAAAACGGCATTTAGAACTAACATGGATGGATTATGTATTTGTCTTGGAATATATTACCATGATGTTATTTATGTTGTTAAATCCTAAATTGTTAAAAGGCCCTATGCTTAAAGGTTTAGTATTTCAGCATTCTGCTGGTTATATTGAACGGGAGCAAATTGAAACTTCGAAACAAGAAAAGGTCCACCAAAAGTCGTCCCGTGACAAGTCGGTATTGTTTACTTTGAACCGATATTTTGAAACAGAACAATTGTTTCTTCGACCTGACATCACTTTAGCTGAAGTGAGTAGGTATTTGAAAATTAAACCCAGGATCATCCGTATGGCCCTGCAGATGGAAATAAACTTATCTTTTTCTGATTATGTCAATACCTGGCGAATTCAATACGCAGAGGAGCAATGTCGAGAAAATCCAAAATGGAAAAATTATAAATTGGAAGTGATTGCGATGGAATCGGGTTTCGGTACACGACAAAGTTTTAATTCAGCGGTAAAAAAGATTAAGGGGGTTTCTCCTGGGAAATATTTTGAAAATAGTATTCAACATTCAAATAATTAGGTATTGACATGGAATTTGAATTAAAATTCCAATAAATTCAACGTAGAATAAGAAGGAAAAACATTTTATAATTTAGACATAAATGACACCCATAGATTATTTGTTTTATCTGTGCTTTGTTTTTTTTGCCTTTGGAGGATCTTTCTTCTTTAAAAAAGGTATCATTGCCACTAAATTCCTAGGTTTATTATTCATTGTCTTAGGTCTTCAAACATTTTTGAATTATTACATTCGTCCAGAGTACCTATTAGAATATCCACATTTTTTTAGAACAGTATCGCCCTTGATGTTGACCATAGGGCCTTTGTACTACTTGTTTCAACAGTATCTGCTTTATCCAGAAAGAAAACTAAAGCCCATTCTATTCGTGCATTTTTTGCCCTTTGTCTTGCATGTAATAGAGTATATTCCCTTTTATATTTTACCAACGGAGTTCAAAATTCTAGAGATAAAGGAAATGATCTCAGAAAATACCATTTATACCGTACATTCGAAATATGGTTGGATTACCATGAGAATGCATTTATATATTAGATTTACTTCTTTTTTTATCTATATCAGTTGGGGCTTTTATGATTTACTCACTTACTATCAATCAGCTTCCAAAACATTCGTTAAGAACAATCAATTAATTGTTTATTGGTTATTTTTCAACATGTGCATGAAATTCATCGTCATGGGATTAATCATTTACAATTTGATTTTTCCTGATAAAAAACAAATCACATTGTCTTGGAAAGATTTTTTCTACTTGGTAGAGTATATTTTGATGATGTTATTCATGCTGTTTAATCCTAAATTATTGTATGGACCTACATTAAAAGGCTTGATATGGAAACAAGCCTTAGGAAGATTAGATGGCTCTGAAGAATTAACCCAAAATAAAGATATTTCGGTTAAACTAATATCAGGTCATGAACGGGAAAAAGCTTTATTAGATACCTTGAATAGGTATTTTGAAACAGAAAGAATATTCTTAAAACCAAGCTTGACCTTGATTGAAGTGGCTAGAAAATTAAAAGTGAAACCTAGATTGATTCGATTAGCCTTACAGTATGAAATGGATATATCTTTTTCAGATTATGTGAATAACTGGAGAATTCAATATGCCGAAGAGCAATGTCGAGAGAATCCCAAATGGAAAAATTACAAATTGGAAGTGGTGGCCCTGGAATCAGGTTTTGGTACTCGACAAAGTTTTAATTCAGCAGTCAAGAAAATCAAAGGAGTCTCGCCGGGTCAATATTTTTCTGAATTTTTATATTAGTTTCGCTACATGGTCATGGGTAAATCGACAATCTAAATCCATGATTTCCCCAATTTTCATCTGTTTAAATAAAGTTATATGGGTTTATTTTCTGCTATTTTAGGTAATGCGGGTACAGTTTCACCCGATCAATTGCAAAAGGACTATGCCAAAATATTGATTGATGGTGAGGGCATCGAAATTGGTTTTAAATTACTTCGTGATACATTCATCTTTACGAATAGACGATTGATTTTAATTGACAAACAAGGAATTACAGGTTCAAAAACTGAATATAAATCCATTAATTATAAATCCATTTCTCGGTTTAGTGTGGAAACGGCAGGGACTTTTGAACTAGATGCAGAATTGAAAATCTGGATTTCAGGAGAGGCAAATCCAAGTATTATCAAACAATTCAATAAATCAGTGGATGTATATGAAGTCCAAAAAGTGTTGGCATTTCATGTATTGAAATAATATTGGTACATTAAAAAAGCATGGCCGTATAGCCATGCTTTTTAACTAGGTCAATGAAATATTACAATTTCCAGCCTGCACGGTATTCGCGTTTCACGAACTGATTGGCATCTTCGAAATTCGTGATTTTCATGTTTTGTCCATCCCAAATCAACTTCTTACGTCCTGGATAGTTGAAACGATTCGCTTGACCTTGAATAGGAGTACGAAGGGTATAACTACGGATAGCCAAATTACCCATCAATACGGTTTCAGATAATGGTCCAGCATAGTCAAACGAGGAACTTAATTCTTTGTGCTCTTTAGAATTAAAGCCTGCTTTACATGCTTCTGCCCACATAGCTTGATGCCCATATTCTTTTAAGTTAGTAGGCTCTAATTTGGGCATTTCTATTTTATCTCCATTATTCAAGTAAATACGAGGCTCTAAGCCATAGGTAGCATGTGTTAACACACCTTTGGTACCAATCATCACCACACCATTGCTATTGTCAGCTGTTCCAATAGGATCATTGGCAGGAATTAAATCTGGGTGGAATCCACGTAAACCTCCATCGGTCCAGTTCATGGTTACGGCCGACTTGTTCTTTTTAGAAGCAGGGAATTTCAATTGAATGGAAGCTGATGGAGGGCAACCTTCTGGAATGTATTCTGGTTGGTTTCCACTGATGAATACAGATCCGATACTAGCTTCTACTTCAGTTGGATAACCTAGGCCTAAGGCTCTGAAAGGCCCATCTATTAAATGGCACCCCATATCTCCTAATGCGCCTGTACCAAAATTCCACCAACCTCTCCATTTAAATGGATGGTAGGCAGGATTATAATCAATCAAGGAAGCTGGCCCTAACCATACATCCCAATCGATGTCAGCAGGTTTAGCGTGCTGTCCCGAAGGAAGGGGTATACCTTGCGGCCAAATTGGACGATTCGTCCAAATATTTACCGTATGAACCTTTCCAATTAAACCTTGGTCTATCCATTTAACAATTTGTTGGGTGCCTGGACTGGATGCTCCTTGATTTCCCATTTGAGAAACAACTTGGTATTTTCTTGCCGCTTCCGTCATGGTACGGGCCTCAAAAATATTATGAGACATGGGTTTTTGTACGTACACATGTTTACCCAATTGCATCGCAGCCATGGCTATGGCCGCATGGTTATGGTCAGGAGTGGAAATGGTTACCGCATCGATGCTTTTGTCTTTTTCCAACATGACACGCCAGTCTTGATATTGACCGGCTTTGGCATATTTCTCAAATAAAGGTTTGGCTCTGGTTAAATCAACATCACAAAGTGCTACAATGTTATTTACACCTTCATTGAAGGCATTATTGACATCGGATAAACCTTTTCCATTGATACCAACTCCCGCTATATTTAATTTGTCACTAGGAGCTTGATATCCTTTTCCCAAAACATGTCGGGGTACAATGTAAAAGCTACCTGCTGCCAGCGCACTTTTACCTAAAAAACTTCTTCTTGAAATGCTCATTAGTGTATGTATTTTAATGGATTTAGATGAACGTAAAATAAAATTCTGCTGAATTTAGTAAGCCAATATAGTTCAAAATAGAATAATTTCTATCTGTATTTGGATTTAATTAGGTAAAATAGAGGGGGGCAATTTTTGCTATTTCCCATTTTCTGATATTCAGGATAGCCAGCCCATGAAAATTGCCTAATTTGCCAATCCGTTGAATCTGGATTTATTCCTTTCTTTATTTTTTCGTTTTTGTGAAAAGAAGTTTATTAGTTTTCCTTCTATTATTTAGCCTAATTATACCGAACATTTTGGCCCAAAATATTGCCAGAATGCGTCAGGATGACAATTTCACTTATCTAAAACTGGATACTAATCGATTTAAAAGTTGGGATGAGTCATTGAAGTACATTCCTTTTATTCGGCAAAGCACGCTAAGTTTTGGTGGGGAATGGAGAGAGCAATATCAATCCTATCAACATGTGAATTTTGGAGATGTGCCCGATAATTTTACAACGGAAAATCCACAGCAAATCATGCACCGAATGATGCTGCATGCTAATTGGGAATGGAGTCCACGATTTCGGGTATTTGCCCAATTAAACAATACACTTCGCTTCTTAAATGACAACCCAATAACCTCTACATTAGATCAAAATGCCTTGTCATTTCATCAGGCGTTTTTAGAATGGAATATTAAGCCCAATCTCGCTTTGCGTGTAGGTAAGCAAGAATATACCTGGGGATTAGAACGATTAATGGCCCTCAAAGAAGGACCCAATACGCGTCAGCCATATTATGGAGCCACCATTAAATGGCACCATGAAAATCAGAAAATTGATGCCTTTATTGCTAATCCAATTCGACAAAATACGGGCGTTTTTGATGATGTTCGTTCTTCTGAAGTGGTAGCCGGCAGTATCTGGAACCACACATTTTCTAAAAAAACAGACTTTTTTGATGCCTATTATTTTTACATGGAAAGTTCACAGCGGGTTTACTTCTTGAAGAATGGATTGGAAGCCAGAAATACGGTAGGAACTCGCTGGTATAGTGAAAAAAAGACGTTTAATTATGATGTAGAAATGGCGGCTCAATGGGGGCATTTTAACGATTTGACCATTCAAGCCTTTTTGTTTGTCTATGATTTTAATTACGAAATGAAGCGGCATTTTTTCCTAGGATTTAGTGGCAACTGGGTGCCTGGCGATGTATCGAATGAGGATCAACAATTAAATACCTTCAATACCTTATATTCTAGGCCTCCATTTGGACAAACAGTTTCCTTGAATATCACCAATACGCTGAATATTAGTCCATATATTCGATTTAGTGATAATCATAAATGGATGACTACACTACGTGCATCTTTGGTTCAAAGAGCTAGCCTGCGCGATGGAATTTTTACTCCTAATATGTCGGCATTGTTACCTGTACTAGGCCGTCAAATTGAAAGCGATGCCCGTGGGGTAGCCAATATTTTTGCTTTGGATGCCCATTATTTTGCCAATAAACATTTGACATTTCAATTTGAATTGGGTTTTTGTAAGGCAGGAGACTATTTAAAAGATTTAGGTCCAGGGAAAGACGTTCAATATTTGGCCACACGGGCGGCATATAAGTTTTAAAATTGAAATTTGGCTTCGGGAGCCTCAGCCAAATGCGAGAACCTCAGTTAACTTTATTCGCTGTTCGGCATGTTCCGAAGGGCATGTCGAACGACAGATAATGGGGATTTGTAATTCAATGTTAAATTTGGCATCGAGTGTCTCAGCCAACATTATTTCAAAGCTATTCGGCATGTTCCAAAGGGCATGTCGAACGACAGAGGGCAAACGGCTGTTGTGCGTTCGTTTTTTATGTGGTTAATGGATTTATATGTATTTGTCCTCCAACTGCTTTCAAAACTTTCATTATCGTTGAAAATTGAGGTTTGGATCCTTCCGACAGTGCTTTGTACAAACTTGGTCTGCTCATCCCTGTTTCTTCTGCAATTTTGGTCATACCAATTGCTTTTGCAATATGTCCAATGGCAGTAACAATATCAGCATCATTGCCTTCTTCCAAAACTGTATTTAGATATTCTGCAATCATTTCGTTGCTGTCCAAATAATCTGCAATGTCAAATTTTGACGTTTCCATTTCCTATTTTTTTATTTTTTTTCCAAATTTCTTTTGCCTTTTCAATGTCTTTTTGTTGAGTCGATTTATCACCTCCAATAAGTAGAATAATAATTTTCTGATCAATTTCTTTGAAATAAACTCTGTAACCTTTTGCGTAGTTTATTTTCCGTTCTTGAATTCCATCTCTAACGGGTTCGCAATCTCCAAAGTGTTCGTCTATTTCTATCTTTTGATTCGGAACAAAATTTTTGCTTTTGCTCTAAAGTCATTCAGTTTCTTAAACCACTTATCAAATTCCGTTGTTTTTTCAATAAAGAACATCTTCTGAAATGTATCCATTTGGATACAAATTTATGAATTATAATTTAAATGCAAAATCGGTTTTAAACGTTGGCTTTGAGAGCCTCAGCCAATGACCGCTGTTCGACATGTTCCGAAGGGTCATGTCGAACGACAGATAATGGGGATTTGAAATCCCGTATCAAAAAAGACATTTTCCATAAGATCAAAAGGACTATTATGCTAAATCAAGCTCCAACAATCCTTTTCTTGTACCATAATAATCGCTACAACTGCTATACATATATTCTTCTTCCTTTTCAATAAAGCCTGCTCTAACAGGATTTAAATGGATGTAATCTAATTTATTTTCAAAGAATGATTGACTTAGAATTTCTTTAGCATGATAACCAGCTTGCCAAAAACAGATTTGTTCATCTTTTGAAAATAGCCAAAGCAACCAATTTTTCCTGCTTTCTTTAGGATTGGATTTGATAGCTTCAAAAATTTGTTTAGAAGTGAATTTTTTGAAATCGCGGATGATGTTGGATAGATTTTCAACTTCACTGCTAACAATCAAATGGATATGATTAGTCATGATTACCCAAGCATGAATTTTTAGACCTTTCTTTAGTTGACAATAGTGTAAACTATCTAATAAGATATCGACATATAGTTTCCTCGTAAATATGTCAACCCATTGATGGACAGTACAGGTAATAAAATATTGTCCATGGGGTTCTTGAATGGAATACGCATGAGCCATGGTGATAGATCAAATTGACAAATAGTGGTGCTTTTGTTTTCAAAAATAAATCATCAAATGAACAATTGTAATCAGGAAACTGATAATTGAGGAAGCAAATCAGTTTATTGGAATTTTTAGATTTAAGGGGAGGTATCTGGGATTAAAAATCCCTGTCAAATAAACAGCAGAGCTGATAAAGTTGGCTGAGGTTCTCGAAGCCAACTTTAATATTATCATGGGATTACAAATCCCTTTTATCTGTCATTCGACATGACCCTTTGGAACATGTCGAACAGCGGAACAATTTTTGTCATTAAACTATCTATTTCAGCAATTGGATAATCAGATAGTTTTAGTTGTTTAAATTTTTCTACCATTTCTGTTTTTTATAATATCGCATAACGTTTTGGCGCTTGGCGAAGAAGCGGATTTCAAAGCTCTAAACTGTCTGCCAACAGTGAACTTAAATAGAAGCACTAAGCTTATTTATCCATTGAACCGCCAATTTCTTGTAGGTGCTGTTATAGGCTGGTGTTTCTGACCAATTTGTAATAGTTTCAAAACAAAAAACAATTCGGTCATTTATTGTAGTTTTTCAATAAAAATTTTATTTCGTTGTTTTGCTCTTTCAAGTAAGGTGGAATATTTTATAACCTCAGTATAGATTGCCCCGTTGTTTCTACCATCAAATCCTATCACTTTTGTTGATGGTCTAAATAAATAGTCGAATTGATAAGATTCTTCATAACTACTAACAGCCCCTAAAACATCTCTAGGTTCTATGCTCTCTCCTAATAAATAGCCGAAAAAGGTTGTGATTTGAAAATTATCGGCAGTATAGTTTCTTATTAAACCAGCATATTTATCTATTTGAGTCAAGTGGTCTGAAACATTTACATCAGGAGCTTTAAATTCAAGTATGATGCATTTGCCTTCTTCTGGAAAAAGTAAAACATCGGGTTTCTTTATTTTTCTATTTTCTCCAAGCGACCTTAAATATTTTTCTTCTTCTGTCGTAAAATCCTCTTTAAATAATTTATCACCTTCAATTTCAACTTGACTTAAAACAATATTTGAGCTGCCTTTGAAATAGATGAAGTCTTCATTTATAATCCACAAATCACTATTTTCTGGATTACTTTCACCTTGTTGAAATAATAAATCGTGAATTAATGCTTCATTTATTTCTCTACCTGATTGCTGAACTTCAAGTTTTTTGTCTAAAACTTTAGCTAATAAATCTAAAACAAGTTTTCTTCTTGCAACATAATGAGTCAACGATTTTTTGTTTTGAAGAGGAATAGCTTTTACAAGCTTATCTACCTCCTTTTTTAACTCTTGTAAATAGTTTGGTGAAGTTGTATCAAGTTTGTTTAATTGGTCAATAGAATCTTTTATGGAGGCGTCTAATAGAGCTGTTTTTTTTGCTTCTGCTTCATAAAATTTTTCTAATATTTTACTTTCAGAATCATTTATAGAGATATTAATTGATCCTGCTGTTTCGTCATCAATTAGAAACATTTCTTTTAATTGCTCAAGTTGCTCTAGATGTTCCTGCTGGACTTCTTCAATTTCAGGATACATTGTGTTTATTTTGTTATTTACTCCTTCTTGAATTTCTTCAAGCAATATTTCTTCTTCAGTAAATAAATTTCTGTTTTTTGTAAAGTTGTCAATTGATGGAATATTTAAAACTCCACGCATGTCGGAATCTCTGTCGTCAATATATTCACTTGAAACTAAAAATATATATCTGAACCCATTGACGTGTTCACCTTTTGGAATACTTTCAAGTTTTATTTCAGATTCTTCAACTATTTCACCTTTTGAAACAAGTTTTAAATCGTTGTTGTCAATTAAGTTCCTCGGAATACGAAATGAATCTATTTTGAATTCTTTCACTTTATCAAGTTTCTCAACAGATTTCCCATTTGACGAAATTTTTGAATATTGCAATTCAAGAGGTTCTGTTTTATCAATACCAGGAAAATCAGATTCTATAATACTTGTTTCACCTTTGAGTTCCCCTTGAATATAAAACTGAATGTCTATTTTCGGAATACTTGTCCGGTTGTGACAGAAATAATGAATGTATCTTTTCTTTAACTGCTCCTTTAATTCCGTTTGGTCTAGTTTGTTATAAATACCGCTGTTTTCTAGAAGGCCATTAAATGAAATTGTTGTTTTTGACGCTGTTTCATTCGTCTCTTTACAATATTTGTGGTAGATAATTGAATTTTTATCAAGAAACGCTTTCTTTTTTGATGCTGAAAACTCCCTTTCATAAAACTTTCCTTCTTGACAAAAAACGCTTTTAACTATAATATTATCAAAATAATGAACATACTGAATTCTTCCAGAACCTAGATTCTTGAAACCTTTTGTAATATCTCTAAAAGTATTGAATCGTTTAAATTGGTCGTCATCAAAACCGATTCCGTTATCTGATATTGAAAGTCCTGCGAAATTATATGAGTCAGGCACTGTGGTTTCAGCGCTGTTAATTCTTATAGAAATTTCACCTTTATATGAAGGTTCTGTTTTCTGTAATATTTTTATAGCTTCTAGAGCATTAGTAAATGCTTCGAATATTGGCTGTAAAGCTGTTCTGGATTTTGAAAAATTATGCAATACGCCTTTCCAATAAAGGGATTCTGGGACAATATATTGGTTATCTTCGTATTTCATTATTTTATTACATTTAATTCAATCACAAAGTTAGTATTATCGTTGTTATGTTAGTTTAATTAATGTGTCGTTGTTTCGTTGTTTACGCTTGTCTATATCTAACATATACTCGCTATTGCATAGCGTAAATATATGCGAAAATGGGTGTATTGGCGCTATTGGTTTACGTAAATTCAAATATAACATGTATTATAAATTATCATAAGGAGTACAGATATTTTGGAAGCTAACACTTTTCAACTTGATCAAACGCTGTTCGACATGTTCCGAAGGGTCATGTCGAATGAGAGATAATAGGGATTTGTAATTCCATTCTAAAATTAATCTTGGCTGAGGCCCTCGAAGCCAACTCTAATTTTTAGTCTGGGCTCTTTCAATTCAATTTCATGAAATTTTAATACATAATTGTTTAAGCTTATGTATAAGAGTTTTACCTTCGTTAAATTATTTAAACCTATGAACACTATATTAAAATCTATTTTCCTCTCATTTTGTGTATTTCAAGTTAGTGCACAAACAATTTTAGAAGTTCCAGGGCGAGATTTGCCAGCCAAAATTGACATCCATGGTTATTCCGTATTACCCTCTGGTCGATTGGTGAAACCGGCAGGTAAAACACTTCGAATCAATAGCGATCCATTTGGTATGGCTGTTAGTCCAGACGGTAAATGGGCCGTTACGCTGCATAATGGTGCTTTTACGCGCATTGATTTAGAAAAACAGGTCTCGAAACGCTTTCCGCCGTATGGAACACCTTCCAAACTTTCTCCTTATGGGAAAAGCACCTATTTAGGTATTGTCTTTTCTCCCAATAGTGAATGGATTTATTTCAGTGGAGGTGATTCAGGAAATGTGTTGGTCGTTGAATTATCGACAGGTAAAATCCTAAAGACTTTTAGTTTAAACGGAACTTTCAAAGGCTATGATTTTGACGATAGCTTTACTTCTGATTTGGTTTTATTGCCTGAACAAAACGAATTATTGGTCTTAGATCGTGCTAATTTCAGGATGGTTCGCATGAAAGCGGAAACGGGTGAAATTGTGGGGGTGGTTCCAACGGGTCGACAGCCTTTTGGTATTTCTTTAAGTCCTGATCATCAATTTGCCTTTGTTGCCAATGTAGGCATGTATTCATATCCCTTGATAGAAGGTACCACTTTAGCCAATTTACAATCTCAGCATATTCCATGGCATCCCTATGCCAATGACACGAAAGAATCTCGTGAAGGAACCGAAATGATGGGTAAAAAGATTCCTGGGGTTGGGGATCCTCGTTCTGACGAGGCTATGAGTATTTTTCAAATTAATTTGTCGAACAATCAAATTACCAAAAAATACAAACCAGGTTTTCAATTGGGTGAAATGGTGGAAGAGATGGAAGTTGTAGGTGGATCTAGCCCCAATTCCTTGGCCGTAAGTTCAAAATATGCTTACGTGAGTAATGCCACCAATGACAATATTGCGGTGCTGGATTATGCCACTCGACAAATTAAATCTCATATTCCCATCAAGTTAAACGCAGTTTTGGATAAGCGAAGAGGTTATTTGCCTTTTGGTTTGTGTCTTAGTAAAGACGAAAAAACGTTATACGTGACATTATTAGGATTAAATGCCGTGGCGGTTATTGATGTTCCAAGTCAAAAAACCAAAGGTTTTATTCCAACGGGTTGGGGACCTACTCGCGTTCGCCTTTCTGCGGATGAGAAAACACTTTATGTTACGACTTGTCGTGGGTATGGAGCAGGACCTAATGGAGGAAAAGATTTTAAGGCGCCGGAGCAAGGTTCCTATGTAGGGGATATTCAATTGGGTACATTCCAAACGATAGATATGCCGAATGAGTCAGAATTAGCAGCCTATACTCAGGAAGTCAAGAATAATACTTACCAAGAATTTTCAGCCAAGGGTAGGGGGAATAAGATTCTTTCTTTAGATAAAAACAAACAGGCTCAATCTCCGATTAAGCACATTGTTTACATCACCAAGGAGAACCGTACCTATGATGAGATTTTTGGTCAATTTCAAGGAGCTAATGGCGATTCTACCATCGCTCGTTACGGCATAAATCAAACCGTGGTCTTGCCAGATTCCTTAAAAACGACTTTCCATAACGTCAATGTGATGCCGAATCATTCACTCTTGGCAAAGCGATTTGCGATGAGTGATAATTTTTATTGTGACAGTGATGCATCCATCCACGGACATCACTGGATGGTAGGCGTGATACCTAATGAATGGGTTGAAGCCAATTCTAGCGTTAGTAAAACGGCTAAAATCTTCTCCAAAGCACCTGGAAGGAGACATCCTGGGACAACAGGAAGTATTGACCCGGAGGACTATGCCGAAGTAGGTGGTTTATGGGAGGCCTTAGAGCGCAAAAATATTTCCTTTTATAATTTTGGAGAGGCGAATGAAACAGCGCACAACAGAGAAGAATGGTTTGACACGTTGACAGGGGCGGGGCATGTGGTCATGGTTCCTATGCAAAAAGCCTTGTGGAAGAATACAAGTCATAATTATGCGGGTTTCAATACCGATATTCCCGATATGTTTCGTGCTGAGCAATTTGAATCAGAGTTTACCAAGATGTGGCTAAAAGGCAAGAAAAAAATGCCATCCGTTGTGACGATTCAATTACCCAATGACCATGGTGCGGATCCTAGGCCTGAAGATGGATATGTGAGCAATCATTCCTTCATGGCTGATAATGATTTGGCATTAGCCAGAATGATTAATTTCTTATCTACTACGCCATATTGGAAAAACATGTTGGTGATTGTCACAGAAGATGATCCACAAGGGGGAGTAGACCATGTAGATGCCCACCGAAGTGTCTTAATGATGGCTGGACCTTATGTGAAGCGCAATTATGTATCCCACAAACATGCCAATTTTGGTTCTTTATTGCGTTTGATTTATACCAATTTTGGGGTACCAAGTGTGAATCATTATGATCAAACAGCTACTTTATTGGATGATTTCTTTACGGACAAACCCGATTTCGGCTCAGTAGATTTTGTTTTCCCTGATCGTCGAATTTTTCAGCCAGAAGTAATGATGAAAAAATACAATAAGACCATTGATTGGAAGAAAATCAAAAAGCGGGTGGAGATGGATAATGTAGAGGAAATGCGTAAGGAACATTACAAAAGCCTAGAAGACAAGTAGACTTTTTTCGCAGGATTTTGGATTTTTGTCGCAAATTTTTCGACATCTCTGACGATTTTTTGATTTGTTAATTGGTTTTGTGTTATTTAATGGTAGTTTCGACTTCTATAATTAACCCATTAAAAAAAATTATTATTATGAAAAAATTACTTTTAGCTATTGCTCTTTTGTCATGTGGATTATCTGCACAAGCTCAGAAATGGAATGTAGACAAATCCCACTCTAAGTTAGGATTTAGTGTAGTTCACTTATCTATTTCCGATGTAGAGGGAGCATTTAAAATTACTGAAGCGACTATGACTTCAGCTAAAGATGATTTTACTGATGCAAAATTCAATATTGTTGCCGATGTAAATACAGTTTTCACGGATAACGAACGTCGTGATACACACTTAAAAAGTCCTGATTTTTTTGATGCAGTTAAATTTCCAACATTGACTTTCGCTAGTAAGTCAATTAGTAAAGTAGCTGATCGCAAATATAAATTGACTGGTGATTTAACCATGCACGGTGTAACTAAGCCAGTTACTTTGGATTTGGTGTTAAATGGAACTACGACAAATCGTCAAGGTAAAAAAATAGCCGGCTTTAAAGCATCTGGAGCAATCAACCGTACAGCTTGGGGTGTTGGTACAATGCCAGCAGCTATGGTAGGAGAAGATATTGAATTACGCGTAAGTGGCGAGTTTATTCAAGAGTAATTTATTATTTCTCGTTCTAATAAAAAGGCGGCCCTAGGTCGCCTTTTTTATGCACTTTATTTTTTAACGCGAATAGCCCAAAGTAGTGCAAAACAAATAGCACCGTTGAGGATCAATTTGGCAAAGCCAAAACCTCCAAAGAGCGCTTGTGATTGCCATTCTAGCAAGAATGTAATGATGGGAGAAGCTACACAAACGATAGGGACCCATTTGTCTTTAACCTGTGTTTTGGTAAATAATCCAAAAGAAAATAGACCCAATAATGGTCCATACGTATATCCTGCCAAGTTAAAAACAGCAGATATCAATTCCTGATTGTTAAATAGGTGAAATAATCCAATAACGACAAAGAACAAGGCTGAAAATCCTAGATGTACATAGTGCTTGATTTTATGCCTTTTTTGTTCTTGAAATTTCTCAATTCGTAAGAAATCAATACAAAATGATGTGGTGAGAGCAGTCAAGGCGGAGTCTGAGCTAGCATAGGAAGCTGCAATAATACCCAATAAAAAGGTGACTGCCGCCAAAGTACCAAAGTGCCCGTTTAGGGCTAACATGGGATATAAATTGTCTGTTTGTGCGGGAATAGCTATGTTTTTGCTCTGTGCGTAAATATATAATAATGCTCCTAAAGACAGAAATAGGATATTGATTAATAAAAGCACCCAATAAAACCAAAACATGTTTTTCTGCGCCTCACCAATGGATTTACAAGTCAGGTTTTTTTGCATCAAATCTTGGTCTAGACCCGTCATCACAATGGCAATAAATACCCCGGCAAGGAAGTCTTTTCCAAAGAAATGGGTGTTTTTCCAGTCCCACTCAAACATGTGGGAATATTTACTATCTGAAATGGTATGCACCATATCCATAAATCCCATGTTCATTTGTTGACCTACCAAAAAGATGGTAATAAACAGTGCGATCAGTAAGAATAAGGTTTGTAAAGTATCTGTCCAGATGATTGTTTTTACTCCTCCACGGTGGGTGTATAACCAAATCAGTAGGATAGAAATGAATACGGTTAATCCAAAAGGAATGCCAATGGGAGCGAAAATGGCAATTTGTAAGACATTGACAGCTAAATATAAACGGGCTGCGGAACCGATGGTTCTGGATAATAAGAAAAAGGCAGAACCTGTTTTATAGGACCAAAAGCCGAATCGACTTTCTAAATATCCATAGATGGAAATGAGATTTAAACGATAGTATAAGGGCATTAATACGAGCGCAATGGTCAAATAACCTAATGAATGCCCTAAGATTAATTGGTAATAAGTAAAGGATGTTTTGCCAACAGCCCCAGGAACTGAAATAAACGTTAATCCTGAGATGGAAGTACCAATCATCCCGAAGGCCACTAACCACCACGGAGATTGCCTATTAGCAGTAAAGAATGCGTGAGTATCAGCACCTTTGGAAGTAATGTAGGATATGATTAAAAGTAGGCCAAAATAGATGGCAAGAATTCCTCCGGCTAAAGTTACAGACATAGGTGTTTCAAAGGATTTTTTTTAAATTTGCTAAGAGGTCGTTTTTATAAATCATATCAAAAATATGGAATTCTCGGAAGATAACATTTCTCGTTTTCGTATTTCTTTTCAAAACCAAGAAAAGCATCAAGAAGATGTCGAGGTGGCCTTTGATGAAGAAGTCATAGCAGCCCATCAGTTGGTCGTATATAATGACGAGGTTAATTCCTTTGATTATGTCATCATGACCTTGATGGAAGTGTGTGAGCATAGTTCAGAACAAGCAGAGCAATGTACGCTTCAAATTCATTTTAGAGGGAGATGTGGCGTTAAATCCGGAGATTTTGATGAATTAGTTAGCATGCGAAATGAAATTTGTCGGCGTGGCATTTCTGCCGAAATAGAGTCTTATCAATAGCTTATGGCCATGAATAATTACCCTTCGCGGATTATAGAACAGGCGGTAGAAGAAATATCGAAGTTGCCAGGTATAGGGAAAAAGTCAGCCTTGCGTTTAGCGCTTCATTTATTGAAAAGACCAGAATCACAATCTTTGCAATTGGCACATGCTTTAGTTCAATTGCGAACTGAAACCCAATTTTGTCCTCAATGTCACATGATTTCTGATGGAGGTTTGTGTGGTATTTGCCATAGCCATAAGCGGGAAGAAAGTTTGATTTGCGTGGTTGAAGATATGCGAGATGTCTTAGCCATTGAAAATACGGGTCAGTTTATAGGCCTATATCATGTTCTTGGTGGAATAATTTCTCCTTTAGCGGGTATTTCCCCTAGTGATTTACAAATAGATTCGCTCATACAACGAGTTAGTACGGGTCAAGTTACTGAAGTGATTCTAGGACTTAGCCCTACTATGGAAGGAGATACAACGGCCTTTTATTTGACGAAAAAATTAAAAGAATTCCCCATTAAAATTTCCACCATTGCCCGAGGTATACCGATTGGCGGTGATTTGGAATATACGGATGAAATTACCCTTGGGCGAAGTATTGTCGGCCGAGTAGTTTATGAATAATTCTTTATCTACGCTCATGAAAAGATCACATTTTTTGCAGAAAACAGTCGGGCTTTTAGGCGCGAGTATGGTTTTACCTTCTTTTACATCTGAGGCTCAAAGCAGCCTAGAAACGGCACCATTTAATTTGCCAGCTTTAGCTTATTCATTTGATGCATTAGAGCCACATATCGACAAATTAACGATGGAAATCCATCATGATCGTCATCATAAGGCATATGTTGATAATTTGAATAAAGCCGTAACGGGTACTTCCGCTGCTTCTTTGTCATTGGATGCTATGATGGGCCAGATGAGCCAGTTGCCCGTGGCTATTCGTAATAATGGTGGTGGGCATTGGAATCATAGCTTTTTTTGGAAATTGATTGGTCCATCCACAGGCTCCAAACCAAGTGCTGATTTATTGGCGCAAATTCAAAAAGATTTAGGAGGTTTAGATAATTTAAAAGCTGAATTTGCGAAAGCTGCTACAGGTCGCTTTGGTTCAGGATGGGCTTGGTTAATTTGGAAAGAAGGAAAATTAGTGATTAATTCAACACCCAATCAAGATAATCCTTTGATGGACATTGCAGAAGTAAAGGGTACGCCAATTTTAGCTTTGGACGTTTGGGAGCATGCTTATTATTTGAAATATCAAAATAAGAGAGCGGATTACATTACTGCATTTTGGAATGTAGTCAATTGGGATTTTGTATCTCAACAATTTTCATCCATAAAAAAATAAACTATGTTGTTGGAAGAAATACCTTCTTTAGATTTGAATGAATTTAATTCAGTTGATCCTGTTAGAAAAGCCCAATTTGTTCAAGATTTAGGTAATGCCTTTAATACGATTGGCTTTGTTGCCGTAAAAGGTCATGGTTTGTCAGATGATTTTACCAAAAAATTGTATCAAGAAGTTGAGCAATTTTTTCAATCACCTGATGCATTGAAGCAAGCTTATGAAATACCGGGTATCGCTGGTCAACGAGGATATGTAGGAAAAGGGAAGGAGACTGCCAAAGGCTTTAAAGTCCCTGATTTGAAAGAATTTTATCACGTAGGTCAAAAGCATCAACCAGATGGAGATCCTGTTTGGAGTGAATATCCTGAAAATATTTTCCCCAAAGAATATCCTGATTTTGAGGCTTATACCGTAGGGGCCTATCACACCTTAGAAAATGCAGGAAAGTTACTTTTGAGGGCTATTGCCCTATATTTGGAATTACCCGAGGAGTATTTCGAAGATAAAGTGAAAAATGGTAATTCTATTTTACGCGCCATCCATTATTTCCCTATTCCTAATCCCGATGCTTTGCCAGAAGGCGCTGTTCGTGCTGCCGCCCACGGTGATATCAATTTGATTACCTTATTGATGGGTGCTTCTGCTGAAGGTTTAGAAGTACTTCGTATGGATGGAAAATGGATTCCTATCACAGCTTTACCCGACCAAGTGGTGGTGAATGTGGGAGATATGTTAGATCGATTAACCAATCATCATTTAAAATCAACGATTCATCGTGTGGTGAATCCTCCAAGAGAGAAGATGGGAACTTCCCGATATTCGATTCCTTTCTTTATGCATCCTAGATCGGAGATGGATTTAACTTGTTTGGAATCTTGCGTATCCATAGAAAACCCCAAAATGTATACCGATATGAGTGCTGGAGAGTTTTTAACAGAGCGCTTAATTGAATTAGGTTTGAAAAAATAAGCCCATGTGGAGAAAGCCCAAACATGTCGAATTTTTATGGGATGTGTTAGTGTTGGCTATGACTTCATTTGGAGGCGTACAAGTCCATATAGCCCTTTTTCTTAAAAAATTAGTCAAGGAAAAGGGCTATTTGACGGAAGATGAATTATTCGAAATTCAAGCTCTTTGTTCCTTTTTACCAGGACCTACTTCCACCCAAATGATTACCGCTATCGGTTATAAACGAGGGGGTGCCAATATGGCTTATATAACCTTAATTGCTTGGATTACTCCTGCGGTTTTTGTGATGACCTTGGCAGCATTTGGGATGACCTATTTGAGAAATAGAGAGATCATTCAGTTTGTAACCCCAGTAGGTATTGGTTTAATTCTTCAGGCTGGTTGGATTATGGCTAAAAAGTTCCTTCGAGCACCTATGTACATGTTGATATTTTTGTTCACAGTTGGTATAGGATTGTATATCCAAAGTCCTTTTATTTTTCCCTTATTATTATTGATCGGAGGTTTAGTTTCATCTCTAAATTTCAAAGACTTTCCTCGTCAGAATAAGCATAAAATGATTATTCCATGGGCTAATTTTCATTTATTTTGGGGTTTTGCGGCCTTTTTAGCTGTTTTGGGACATTTTACTGATTATTATCCTATTCGAATATTTGAGAATTTTTATCGAAACGGAAGTTTAGTTTTTGGAGGTGGGCAAGTTTTAGTACCTGTTTTATTTACGGAATTCGTAGAATTTAAGCACCTCATTCGGGAAGATGATTTCTTAACGGGTATGACTTTATCTCAGACCTTACCTGGTCCCGTATTTGCCCTAACGTCCTATCTTGGCGTATTATTGATGAAAGATTATGGCACATTGGGTGAACTTGCTGGTAGCGTTATCGGGGCTTTGGGTATTTTTTTACCGGGCACCTTTCTCATCTTTTTTGTGTATCGAATTTGGGGGCAGTTAAAGCAGTACCGCTTTATTAGAGCTTCATTACCGGGAATCCAATCCGTTTCGGTTGGTCTAACCATCGTGGCAGTTTATACCTTTATTCATCCGATGATTTTACAAGCGAACTTCATTGGATTCGGCATTGTGATTGTGACATTTTTGGTTGCTCAAATGACTAAGCTTCCCCCCATTGCCTTATTTGTGATAGCTTTACTAGCTGGAATTATCGTTTCTTAACGCAGTAGATTTAATAAATACTGGCCATATCCACTTTTAACCAAAGGTTTGGCAATTGCTTCTAATTGTTTGGCATCAATAAAGCCCATGCGGTAGGCCACTTCTTCAATACAGCCAATTTTCATTCCTTGGCGTTCTTCGATCACTTGAACAAATTGACCGGCTTGCATGAGCGAAGCAAAAGTACCTGTATCTAACCAAGCCGTTCCTCGGTTTAAAATACCTACTTTCAGTTTACCGCGTTTGAGGTATTCTTTATTCACATCCGTGATTTCATATTCGCCACGAGGAGAAGGAGCAATGTTTTTAGCAATTTCTACCACTTCATTGTCATAGAAATATAAGCCAGGCACTGCGTAATTTGATTTGGGTTGGCTGGGCTTTTCTTCGATCGACAAAACGTTATTATCGGCATCAAATTCCACCACTCCATAACGTTCAGGATCATTGACAGAATAGGCATAAACCACACCACCATCCGGATCATTGTTGGCCTGTAGCAGCTTACTTAAGCCTGAACCATAAAAGATATTATCTCCTAATACCAAGGCCACCTTTTCTTTCCCGATGAATTTTTCACCAATGACAAAGGCCTGAGCCAAGCCATTCGGTTCTGGTTGAACCGCATATTCAAAATGGCAGCCAATTTGTGAACCGTCACCTAATAATTTCTCAAAGTGAGGTAAATCATGTGGCGTAGAGATAATCAAAATTTCACGTATCCCAGATAACATCAAAATGGATAGGGGATAATAAATCATTGGTTTGTCATAAATGGGCATCAATTGCTTACTTACTGCCAAAGTCAATGGATGTAGGCGCGTTCCTGAACCACCTGCTAGAATAATTCCTTTCATTTTTATCTTCCTTGATACATGTTTTGATAATATTGCTGGTAGGCTCCCGAGGTCACATCTTTTAGCCATTTTTCATTGCTTAGGTACCAATCAACTGTTTTTTCTAATCCTTCAGCAAATTGTAAAGACGGCTTCCAACCCAACTCGTTCATGATTTTATGGGCATCAATGGCATAGCGCAAATCATGGCCAGCTCGGTCAGTCACATAGGTAATGAGTTGTTTTGAAGTTCCCTCAGCACGACCTAATTTATTGTCCATGATTTGGCATAATAAATGAACTAAATCGATGTTTTTCCATTCATTGAAACCTCCAATGTTATAGGTGTCTCCAATCTTTCCTTGGTGAAAAACAGTGTCTATTGCCCGAGCATGATCCACTACATAAAGCCAATCTCTCACGTTTTCACCTTTGCCGTATACAGGTAAGGGTTTGTTGTTGAGGATATTATGAATCATCAAAGGGATTAATTTCTCAGGAAAATGGTTAGGTCCATAGTTATTGGAGCAATTGGTGATGACAGTAGGCAAGCCATAAGTCTCATGAAAAGCCCTCACAAAGTGGTCAGATGAAGCTTTTGAGGCTGAATAAGGAGAACGAGGGTCATAAGGAGTTGTTTCTAAAAAGAATTCCTCAGGATTGTGTAATTCTCCGTACACTTCATCTGTAGAGATATGGTAAAAACGTTTTCCTTCGAATTGATTCGCCCAATGCTTTTTGGCAGCTTGTAATAAATTGACTGTTCCTATCACATTGGTTTTAACAAATGCTAAAGGATCAGAAATGGAGCGATCTACATGAGACTCGGCTGCCAAATGTAACACGCCATCGAATTGGTGTTCAGCAAATAAGGCATCAATATGGTCGGCATCCGTGATGTCAGCTTTAATGAAATGATAATTAGGTAAATGAGTGATATCCTCGTTGTTGGCTAAATTACCTGCATAAGTCAAAGCATCTAGGTTATAAATTTGGTATTCAGGGTATTTTTGAACAAACAAACGTACCACATGTGAACCAATGAATCCGGCACCTCCGGTAATGACTATTTTTTTCATACAATTATGATTTAAGAAGCTTCTCTTGCCATCTCCAAGAATCTGCCAAGGCTTCTTCTAAACTTTTTTTTGTTGACCAATGTAAGATATCTTTGGATTTATCAGTGGCGGCATAAACGGCCGTAATGTCTCCCGACCTACGAGGTTTTATTTCATAAGGGACTTTTTTCCCAGTTGTTTTTTCAAACGCATGAATCACGTCCAAAACTGAGCTCCCTGTACCTGTTCCAATATTAAAATAATCATAATAGGTGGCCTGGGACTGCTCTAATAAATAAGTTAATGCTTTGACATGTGCCTCTGCGAGATCACACACATGGATGTAATCACGTATGGCAGTACCGTCAGGTGTTGGGTAGTCATCTCCAAATACCTGCAATGGGCCACGTAAACCAGCCACAGACTGCATTAAAAAGGGCACTAAATTGGCAGGTGGTCCGAGGGGCAATTCTCCAATTAAAGCACTTTCATGAGCTCCAATGGGATTAAAATAGCGCAAAGAAATGGCTTTTAAAAAGGAGTTTTTGGCTTGCACGCTGTCCCGAATGATTTCTTCACAAATTTGTTTGGAATTTCCATAAGGTGAAACTGCTGGTTGAACAGGAGCAGATTCGGTTACAGGCAAGCTTTCTGGTTGACCATAAACGGTGCAGGAAGATGAAAAAACAAGGTTTTTAACACCATATTCGTTCATTTTCTCTAATAATAAGACCGTTGCTGCTACATTATTTCGGTAGTATTTCAAAGGGTTCTCTACCGATTCTCCTACCGCTTTTGCTGCAGCAAAATGAATGACTCCATCAATGGGAAATTGTTGAAATAGCTGGTCGTATACCGAAGCATCATTGATATCTCCTTCTACACAGATAACATCATCCTGGGTGATGGTTTTTAAACGATCAATTACCTCAGTAGATGAATTAGCAAAATTATCTACGATAATAGGAGTGAAGCCGTTTTCCTTTAAGACGACATAGGTATGAGAGCCTATGAAACCTGCTCCTCCAGTTATTAAAATATTCATAAATTGAATTGATGCTTCAATGAGCTAGCAAATTTAGGTTTATATTCTCTTGAAAAAAAATATATAAGCTCAACAATTATTGTATGGACTTACCATGTAAGCCGTTTGTAATTCGATACTTAGTCCTTATTTTTGATTTAAATTAAGACCCTTATGAAGGAACCAGCTATCAAAGCCATGATTCAACTGCTCGACGACAGTGATACTGAAGTCGTACAGTTGGTGGAGCAACAGATTCGAACCTTGGGGCCTTCCATCATTCCTGTGTTGGAATCAGAGTGGGAGCAGTTGAGTTTAAACCCTTTTCTTCAAGAGAAAATTGAAAATTTAATTCATGATTTTCAATTGGAATCCATGCGTAATCGATTGACGCTTTGGAAAGAAGCTGGCGGAATGGATCTCATGGAAGGAATGTGGATAGTAGCTACGTATCGTTTTCCTGATTATTCTTTTTCTCAATTAAAGACTGAATTAGACCAACTGTATTATGAAGTTTGGCCTCAAATCAGAGAAAATTTGCATCCCATGGATCAAATCAAGGTGTTGAATGGCGTGATTTTTGATCAATTAAAGTTTGGAGCTAATACCAAAAACTTCCATGCGGCTAATAATTCGTACATCAATGTCGTTTTAGAGAGTAGAAAAGGCAATCCAATTAGCCTGTGTGTGATATACATGTGGATAGCCCAACGACTGGGTTTTCCTGTTTATGGAGTGAATTTGCCTAATTTGTTTGTTTTAACGTTTAAACAAAAAGGAGTACAGTTTTATATCAATGTATTCAATAAAGGATTAATATTCAATCGTGTAGATATCGATAACTATTTGGCGCAGTTGAATTTAACTCCTAACGAAATTTATTATAATCCTTGCTCTAACCTCGAAATCATTCGTCGGGTGCTTAGGAATTTAATCATGGCCTATGATAAAGCTGGTGATGAAGAACATAAAAATGAATTGAACCAAATCATTGATTCCTTGGATTAATTTCGAATGGCTAGGCTAATCCAGAATTGGGGAAATTCTTCTTGCCAAAGATCAAAATCAAATTTTTCTTGGGCTAATTGGACAAAGCCTTTTTGTAGTGGAAATTGACATTCAAAACTGATTTCTTTTCTGAAATCAAGTCCAGGTTGATGTTGAGCTTTATAAATGGCCTCTTTTACCGTCCATGCGGCTAAGAGCTTTTGTTCATCCATTTCAGCCCAGGCAAGTTCGGTAGCCGAAAGGAATCTAGGAGCAATTTTCTGTATATTTCTGGCTTTTTTTTCTAGATCTAGGCCAATGTTTTTTTTATGGCTTATAGCTGCGGCTACATAAGGAAAAGAATGACTGATACTCATGTGCCAGTCGGACTCATGAAAAAATGGTCGGTTTGTACTTGATTTGACCAATTCTATTTCATGCCCTATATGTGTTTGGACTAATTTCCATAAGCAAAAACGGGCAGCCATGGATTCCAATCTTTTGAGCTCAAGGGCATGGTTGGGAGGAAGAGTGCTTTTCCATGATTCGGGAATTTGATCGAAAAAGGCCTCATTTTCAGAGATTTCCCACATCATCCAAGAAGTACCAGGAAAGCTTAATTCACGATGAGGGAAAATTTGAGGCATGGATGAGCGTATTTGCTTGTAAAATTACCATTTTTGTGTTCAAATGTAGACATCATGCAAATTGAGCGGATAGATACCTTTTCTGGGCATCGTGGACCGATTTATTCTTTAGCATCAGGGGAGCAAGCGCATGAATTTTATTCGGCTGGTTCTGATGGATGGGTAGTTCAGTGGAATTTGCAAAAACCTGATTTGGGCAAAGTGCTTGCACAAATAAATGGGTCTGTCTATGCCATGAAGCAAGATGAACATGGCGTTTTATGGGTGGGGCAAAATTTTGAAGGAATTCACGGGATTCAATTGTCTAATCAGGAACGTATTTTTTCCATCGCCCTAGGAAGTAATTCCATCTTTGATATTTTATTTACTCAAGACCAAGTATGGGTAGCCCATCAAGATGGATTGATCAGTGTGGTAGACGCAGACTCTAAGCAAATTATTAAACATATCAAGGCAAGTGATAAAAGCGTAAGAACACTTCGCTTGTTGCCCCAGAATCGGATTGCAGCGGCTTATAGTGATGGCTATATCCGCATTTTTAACTCAAAATTTGAATTAGAAAATGTCTGGAAGGCTCATGAGGGAAGTGTTTTTGGCTTACACTATTGGGAAAAGGAACAAGTGCTGATATCGGTAGGGAAGGATGCGCGCATTAAGAAATGGAATTTACGAGAAATTACCTCTCATTTTCAGCCTGAGTCAGAGGTGATTGCCCATATGTATGCGATTCATGATTTGGCATTTCATCCTCAGCATCCTTTGTTTGCAAGCGCCAGTATGGATAAGACAATCAAGATTTGGGATGCTAGAGATTTAACTTTATTGAAAGTGATTGATGCCGCTCGATATGGTGGGCATAAAAATTCGGTTAATAAATTAATTTGGAGCCCTTTCAAAGATTTGTTAGTCTCGGCATCGGATGATAAAAATATCTCCGTTTGGAAGATACATTAAAGTTTTTTTCTATTTTAGCAGATTATGGAGCATATATACGAACTACCCGAAGCATCTTTTTCAAAATCCTTTCGTGGATACAGTGTTTCTGAAGTACATGATTATTTATTCCGAATAGAGGAGTACCATCATGCAATTCAACAATCTCGAGATCGATTAGAGACAAAGATTGTTGATTTAGAGAAAGAACTCAATCGTCTGCGCGAAGCGGAATCATCCATGCTTAAGGCTGTTCAAATGGCAGATGAAGCTCAGATGAATTGGAAAATAAAGGCCGAAAAGGATGCTGAATTGGCCTTGCAAAAAGCGCAAAAACAATCTAGCCATCTAATTGAACAAGCAGAAAAAGATGCAGCTAAAATTAAATTGTTAGCTGAAGGGGAATCCAAACAGATATTGTTGCAATCCAACCAGACCATCAGAGAACAAGAGCGTGTTTTACGTGGTCTTCAAGAAGCTCAAAAAGAAGTAGCTGGACAATTGATGGGTATATCTGAAAAAACCTTACAGCAAATTAAAACGTGGTCGGTTTCTAGTGAGACATTCGCTAAATCGATAGAGCCTGAAGCGGCATTGTCTGCTATCGGGAGAAAGACAAGGGCACAAAAGCAGAAAACAGCTCCCAAACAGGCTAAAAGGATAAAAAAGCCTTCTCTGAAAGCCAAACCCAAAGGGAAAGTAGGCAGACCTAAATCCCCAGCTTCTTCTATAGTAGAAAGTAAAATACCAGCTAAAAGAGGCAGAAAACCTAAGTCGACTACAATCACTCAGGTAGCTAAACTTCCTAAATCACAAGGCTTGAAAAAAACGTCTACTAGTAAGAAAAAAGCAATAGATCCCACTCAATTAAATCCAGATGATAGTTTACCTACTTTGAATAAGGTGTTGGAAGCCTATGCTAAATCTTCTGGGCCTCAAGGGAAAATAGGAGATTTAAATTAATATGGATTTTTACCAAGTTGCCTGGCAAGGATTGCGTTTTTATGCCTATCATGGCTACTTTCCCGAGGAAAGAATATTGGGTAATTGGTATGAATTGGATGTGACCATTAGTTTAGTATCCCCAGGTGACATGCAAGATGATTTGAACCAGACATTGGATTATGGACAAGTGTACCAGATTTGCCAACAAATCATGAAAGAGCCAGTGGATTTGCTTGAAACGTTGGTTGAAAAAATAGGAAGCTCCATACTCCATCGTTGGCCACACATAAAAGGCTTGGAAGTAAGCTTAAGAAAGGAAAATCCAGCTCTTGGGCAAAGTAGAGGTAATTCCTCCATACATTGGCATAAAACAGTTGAATAAGAGCTTGGTTTACAATAATTAGAAACAAAACGACAAACGGAATGCGTCATCAAGTAACAATCAAAGATATTGCTAAGCAGTTGAATGTTTCTGTGGCTACCGTTTCTCGTGCCCTTCGAGATTTACCTGATATTCATCCAGATACCAAGAAACTCGTGTTGGATTTGGCTAAAGAATGGGATTATCAACCCAATTTATTGGCCACCAGTTTAGTAAAAAATAAAACGAAGACACTGGGTTTGATCGTACCGGATTTAGGGTATTATTTCTTTTCTACCGTCATCAAACACATTGAAGAAGCAGCAGTGAAGGCAGGATACAGTTTGCTGATTACTCAAACTCAGGAATCCTATGAACGAGAGTTGACTAATATTCAAAATTTATCTAGGGGTCAAGTAGACGGAATCATCATTTCACTTTCTAGAGAAACCAGTAATTTTGAGCATTTAACTCGATTGCAGAGAAGGGGAATCCCATTGGTATTTTTTGATCGTAATTGTGAAGATATTGAAGCGTCTAAAGTGATGGTAGACAATGAGCAATCTGCCTATGAAGCTGTCAAGCATTTGATTGAAAATGGATGCAAACGAATTGCATTTTTAGCAGGTCCTAAGAATGTTTCGGTGAGTAATCAACGTCGTTTGGGCTATATTCATGCCTTAGAGGAAGCAGGATTGTCAGTGGACCCTAGTTTGATTATACATTCCGATTATTATCAGGATACGGCTAGATCTCAGACGCATTTGCTCATGCAATGCGACAATCGTCCTGATGGGATACTAGTGGTCTCTGATCGCTTAGCCCTTGGGGTTTTAACCGCATTGAAAGAACTAAAAATCAGCGTTCCTCAAGATGTCAAAATAGTTAGTTTCAATAATGAACCTATATGTCAAGTAATATCTCCGACGATAACCTCCGTTTCACAGCCATTGGATGAAATTGGAAGGATTTCAGTGGAATTACTTTTAGCTCAAATTGAGCAAAAAACCGGTGAATCTATCCCTAGAATCGAAGTTTTAAAGACTAATTTGGTGGTGAGAGAATCCTCAACCCGACTGAATTAGTGCGTTAATTTAAGGGTGAATCTTTTTCCCTGGTAGCGGTATTCCAAAATATATTGACCACTCGGAATTCCCTCCATGATTTGTTGATCTACCATTCCTTCTTTTTGAATGGATTTCCATGTTCTTCCTAAAAGATCAAATATTTCTAATGAATCAAAAGGTTGATACAATAATTCTTCCCATTTCGTTGTTCCCAATGGTGGATTAACCGTTATTTCATACTGATCTTGTAGGCATTTTTGACTGTCTATTACTATATATGTACTTGATTTTAAAGGTCTTAGGTTTATTTTTTGGGATTTATCGCCTGTAGACCAATTGTAAGAATTAGCAGGAGCAGGCCAGGATGCCTTTAGTTCAATCGCATCATACGCATTGATGGTTTGTTTGATGACTTTGTTTACTTCTTTCAAGATGGTAAACTGATCTAAAATGGCCCCGTCTTCATCGATAAACTTGGCATCTAATCGATTATTCTCAATGTCTACGGCCATGGAGCCTCCACGCTTATCCAAAGAGAATTCCATCACGGGATGTGGCCAATCAAAGCGGTGTGCGGCGGTTTGCCCTCCACATCCATTCACAATATAAGTGGTGCCTTTTTTGCTAGGATCGGAGTTATTAATCACATAGGCACAGGACTTATCTGTTCCATCATATCTTCCCGACGAATTGAATGGCCAATTTTTCTCAGGGGAGAATTCAGTAGACAGACCATATTGCCCTTTTAGTGGCCTAGATCTTTCATAGACATGGCTATGCCCCGACATGACTAAATCAACCCCGTATTCGTCAAATACTCGCGTCAAATAATCCCGAAGTTTGATGATTTCACCGCTGACATCGGAGTCGTATGTGCCTTTGGTATATACTGGAAAATGAAAATACACCACTTTCCAATCTTGTTTGGTGGCTTTTAGGTCTTCTTTCAGCCAGTTTAACTGTATGTTATTGACTTGGTCGAATATCCGGAAATTGTCTTTTCCCCAGGCATATGAATCAAGACAAATAAAATGGACATTGCCATAATCATAGGAATAATAGGCTTCGGAAGAAGAGGGTATTCCACCTAATTCACCTTTGCTAGGTAAACTAAAATTTTGAAAATAAGCCATATTGGGCTCATCTTGTTGGTAGGGGAAAGGCTGATTGTCGTAATCATGATTTCCTGTTGAAGGAAACAAGGCACTTTGACGCAATAATCGACCAGCTTGATAGGGGTTAAAAAATTCATCTTGCCAGCAAGCGTCACTACCACCGCAGTAGACATTATCCCCTAAGCTTAGAAAAATGTTAGTATAATTGCTTTTTTGGTAGTTCAAATAGGCATTGTAAACCTTTTTTTGGGTATCACCCGCAGCCATGTCACCCACAGAGAATATGGATATTTTTTCCTTAGAACCTAGACTAGGAGCTGTTTTAAAAAAGTAAGTAGAATCACCCAAAATCTCTTTTTCGCCCAAATGAACCCGATAAAAGTATTTGGTACTAGGTTGAAGAGCAGTCAAGGAAAGACTATGTTCAGTTTGAAGATTGGCACTTTTGATACTGGGATTAAAACTTTTCCCATCGGTACTTAAGCTGATTTCAGATACAATGGCTTGATCAGTTCGGTAGCGTATTAATATGGAATTGGATTGAGCTAATTGGATGTAGGGATATCGCGTAATTTTTTGTGCGAAAGCAATAGGAGAAAAACCTAAAATCAATAGTAAAGAGATATACCCAATAAACAGGAAATAGGTGTTAAAGGATGATTTTCTTAGGTTCATAATTGTCGACAATGAGTAAAGGTAATCAAAAGCCTAAGTTTTTGTATTCAGAATTGGTTCAATGAAATGGAATTTTTAATGTCAAAGGAAGTAAAATGTTCATTTCTGCCATGTAACAGATAAAATTATTATTTAGATTGAATATAAATAGATTCAAAGCTACAAAAGATTAGGCGATATACCAATGGGTTGCGATGGGTGGGAGGAAAGAGGAGTCTAGAGATTGGTCAAGTTAGGAATGGGAGAATCGCTTGTTAATTAAATGAAATTTACGTCTCATTACCAAGGCTTTAGGGGGAGTAGGAAGGTTTTTTTTAAGGTAGTTTATAAAAATTTCGGACAAGAAAAGACCTGTAAAACTCACCTAGTTATTCGTAGAAATAGTGTAAAAATGGGGGTATCAAATGTAAAAAAAATGCTTTTTTTTACGCGGGAAAAATTGTCAATTTATTGTGATTTATCTTGGAAAAATTGGCATAATTAATGATATTTGTAGCTATTGGAAATCTCTGTAATTCAATCATTTTTTGTGTTGATTCCTTGAGGTTGTTCAACGCATCAAACCATAATTTATGTCAGTATCTACAAATATTATCCCTATCAACATCGAAGATGAAATGAAAGGGGCGTACATTGATTATTCAATGTCTGTAATTGTGTCTCGTGCATTGCCCGATGTTCGAGATGGATTGAAGCCGGTTCACCGGAGGGTGTTGTTTGGAATGGAGGAGTTGGGAGTTAGTTACAATAAATCATATAAGAAATCAGCTCGTATAGTCGGGGAGGTGTTAGGTAAGTATCACCCACATGGAGACTCCTCTGTCTATGATACCATGGTGCGTATGGCCCAGGATTGGTCTTTGCGTTATCCTTTAGTAGATGGTCAAGGTAACTTTGGATCGGTGGATGGAGATTCTCCAGCAGCGATGCGTTATACTGAGGCGAGATTGAAGCGAATTGCCGACGAAATGTTGTCGGATTTAAATAAAGAAACGGTTGATTTTCAGCCCAACTTTGACGATTCATTAGAGGAGCCGACAGTATTGCCGGCTAAGATTCCTAATTTATTATTGAACGGTACTTCGGGTATTGCGGTGGGTATGGCTACTAACATGGCGCCACATAATTTGTCGGAGGTTGTGGATGGTATTTCGGCTTATATTGATAACCGTGATATTACGATCATGGAATTGATGCAATACATCAAAGCACCAGATTTTCCTACAGGGGGTACTATCTATGGTGTTCAAGGGATAAAAAATGCTTTTGAAACTGGACGTGGACGTATTGTAGTTCGTGGAAATGCGACCTTTGACACGTCGAAATCAGGCAAGGAACAAATCATTGTTTCGGAGATTCCATACATGGTAAATAAAGCTTCCTTGATCAAGCAATGTGCTGATTTAGTGAATGATAAAAGGATAGAAGGAATATCTGAAATTCGCGATGAGTCTGACCGCCAAGGAATGCGCATCGTATTTGATTTAAAGCGTGATGCGGTAGCCAATGTCGTTTTAAATAATTTATACAAGCATTCAGCTCTACAATCTTCTTTTAGTGTAAACAACGTGGCATTGGTTAAAGGTCGCCCCATGATGCTCAATCTGAAAGATTTGATTCATCATTTTGTGGAGCATAGAAATGAGATTATTGTTCGTCGTACTAAATATGACTTACGTGAAGCTCGTAAGAGAGCGCATATTTTGGAAGGTTTCATCATTGCACTAGATAATTTAGATGCGGTGATTAAATTGATCCGTGAGTCCAAAGATCCAAGCTCGGCTCAAGAAGGCTTGATGTCGACCTTTAACTTATCCGATCTGCAGTCGAAAGCTATATTGGAGATGCGTTTACAGCGTCTAACTGGTATGGAGCGTGAGAAAATCATGCATGAGTATGCAGAAATCATGAAGTTAATCGAGGAGTTAGAAGATATTTTGGCTAAACCAGAGCGTCAGTTACAAATTATCAAAGATGAATTGATTGATATGAAAACTCGTTATGGAGATGAGCGTAGAACGCAAATCAACATGACAGATGATGAATTCTCGGTGGAAGACATGATTGCGGATGAGGAAATGTTGATTACCGTTTCTGCCCAAGGTTATATCAAACGTACACCGATCACCGAATATCGTTCCCAAACTAGGGGAGGAGTAGGTTCTCGTGCAGTGGCTACCAAAGACGATGATTATACGGAGCATTTATTTACGGCTACCATGCACAATTGGCTGTTGTTCTTTACTGAACGAGGTAAATGTTTCTGGTTACGTGTTTATGCGGTACCAGAGGGATCTAAAGTATCCAAAGGTCGTCCTATTCAAAATTTGATGAACATTGAAAATGGAGATAGTATCCGTGCGGTAATCAATGTGAAGTCCATCACAGATCCTGATTACGTCGATAATAACTTCATTGTGATGTGTACGGAAGATGGAACCATCAAGAAAACAAGTTTAGAAGCTTATTCTCGTCCTCGTCAAAACGGAATTATAGCGATTACCATTCGTGAAGGTGACAGATTATTGGACGTGGCATTGACCAATGGAAATAATCAAATCGTCATTGCAACTAATACAGGTCGTTCTGTTCGTTTTGAAGAAACCCGAGTTCGTCCGATGGGTCGTTCTGCTGCTGGAGTAAAGGGTATTTGGATTGATGAAGATATTGCTATGGAGAAAGTGGTGGGTATGGTTTGTGTATCTGATCCAGGAGTACAACAGTTGTTAGTGGTGTCTGAAAAAGGATTTGGTAAGCGTTCGGAGGTAGAAGATTACCGATTGACTAATCGTGGAGGAAAAGGTGTTAAGGCACTGAATATTACTGAAAAGACAGGTAATTTAGTTGCGATCAAGGAAGTTAATGATAACAACGATTTAATGATCATTACGAAAGCGGGTATTTTGATCCGTACCAGTGTCGCTGAGCTACGAGTAATGGGGAGAAATACCCAAGGAGTGAAATTGATTCGTTTGAAGAATGAGTCAGATGAGATTTCATCGGTAACCAAAATCGACAAAGAGCCTGAAATTGAAGAGGCTGAAGTGGTAGATGGAACTGTAACTGTGGTGGAGGGTCAATTGATTCCAGATGCTCCAGAAACAGGTAAGGAAGGAGAAGAATTAGGGGCAGAAGATGAAACTTTAACAGAAGAATAATAATTTTATCGGCCCGAGGGGAAATTCGGGCTTTTTTTTAATTTAATCAATCACATGAAAAAACTAGTTTTAACCCTGTTTACTGTGGCTATGGCCATGGGCTCGACCTTCGCTCAAGCGGATAAGGCTTTGGTAGAGGCTCAGAAAAAATCGATCTTAGAGTCTGTAAAAAAGTCAGATGAAGAGGCAAAAAAAGCGCCTACGAAGGCCAAATCATGGTTAAATAGAGCTTTAGCTTATGTTGACGTAGCATCTTTTCCTGATTCTACCTTTGCATTGACGGATGCAGATGCAGTTTTTAAAGCCATTGAATATATCAATGAAGCGGTTAAGTTGGATACTAAAGATGGAAAAAAAGGTTCGATTGCTAAAGAGGCAGAGAAATTGATTGAAGACAAGAAAATTTACAGTGCATTGATGAACATGGGTGTCATCAAATATCAAGGAAAAGACTATAAAAATTCCTTGAAATACATGTCTAAAGCATCTGAATTATCTCCAAAAGATACTACATCAGCTATGTATACAGGTGTGGTAGCTCAATTATCTCAAAATGACGAAGTGGCCTTATCAGCTTATGAACGTTATATGGGAATAGGAGGGAAGGACGTAGCTATTATTTATGGTTTGTCCCAAATCTATAAAAACAAGAAGCAAGAAGATAAGGCCTTAGCTTTATTAGATCAAGGAATTGCGCTTTATCCTGGTAGTAAGGATTTGAAAAATGAGAAATTCAATATGTTGATTTCTTTCAACCGTATTGATCAAGCGATTGATCAATTGAAGAAAACCATTGCGGCTGATCCAAAGGATGCGATGTCTTTATTAAATATTGGTCTATTGTATGAAAATAAAATCAATGGTTTGAATGAAGAGGCTCGTAAAATTTCTGATAAAACAGTTAAAGTAGATGAAGCTAAACGTAAGATAACAGCTCAAAAAGAGCAAGTAACAGCCTTTACAGAAGAGATTACTCGTAATAAAGCTAAATTAAAGACGGCTCAACCTAAGCAAAAAGCAGCTATTACAGCTCAAATTACTCAATTGGACGGAACGGTTAAGGAGCAAAATGGTAAATTAGAGGAATTGAAAGGGGAGTTGACTAAGGCGGAAGCTGAAGTAGGGGATGCAGCTCAAAATGCCGCTAAATTAGCTGATTTGACCACTAAAGTAAATGCTTTAAAATCAGAAGTGCCAGGTTTTTATACTAAAGCACTAGCTATTGATGCTAATTACTATGATGCCTTATACCAAATGGGAGCTTTCCGCTACAATGAAGCAGCTGAAATCAAGAAGAAAGTAAATGCCATGGATATGGAAACGTATAAGAAAGAAGGAAAGGCAGTAGAAGCTCAAATTTCTGCTAAATACAATGAAGCTTTACCATTCTTTGAGAAAGCATATTCAACGAAGAAAGATGAAGATTTGAAGGAAATTTTAAAGCAAGTTTACCGCGAACTTAAGATGGAAAGCAAATTGGCGGAATTGGATAAATAATCCATTCACCAGTAAAAAAAGAGCCCAATCGTGAGATTGGGCTCTTTTTTTATAATTATGAATTATAAAGTATAAGTGTGGATTGTGGTGGGCAAAATTATCATTCGAAGTTTATAGCATTCATTCTTATTAAGAATCTATTTAACATAATATAAATTATATAACAAATGGCAAATTCATTTCAAGCCACAAAAAACCAGCTTCACTGACCATTTACAATCCACCAATTATAAATTATAATCTATCATTCCCTCACGGTTTTGTCTGCGGTAAAGACATGGTAAACTCCGTCCATTCATTTGGATTGGATTGAACTTGAATACTACCGTTGTGCAAGTGAATAATGCGTTCCACCAAGGAAAGTCCAATACCATAACCTTTGGATGAAGCGGTATTTTCACCACGGAAAAAGGGTTGGAAAATAAAAGGTAGATCTGGTTTAGGAATGCCTTTTCCCTCGTTTTTCACCCGAATATTGATGGTGTTATGGTAGACACGTAAGCCCACAAATGCACAGTGTTTCGGACTGAATTTACAGGCATTTTCCATCAAGTTCTTAATCGCAGTTAGAATCAGTTTCTCGTCGCCCCGAATCATCAATTCTTCTTCATCATCCGGCATGAAGGACGTATCAATGCTTACTTTATAATGGCCGTTGAGTTTTTGAGTTAAGCTTCTAGCTTCCCAAATAATCTCATCGATTCTGATTAATTGAAAACCTGCCTGATAATCAGATATGCTAATTTTATTTAATTCTAATAAGGATTCCGTGATGGCCGCTAATTCTTGGGTATCTTCTAACACGGAGGCTATGGTTTCTTTATAATCTTCCACTGCTCTTTCCTTCAATAGACTTACCTCCAACTGCGAGGAAATCTTAGTTAATGGATTCTTCAGTTCATGAGAGACATTGGCAATAAAGGTTTTTTGCAGTTTAAAGGCGTTTTCAATGCGTTCTAGCAATCGATTGATCGTGGATACCATCTTCCCTATTTCATCCTCAGAATCAGAGGATTCTAGCCTTTCTTCTAGTCGTTTGGGTGAGAGATGATCGACCTGTTTGATCACTTCGGAAATGGGATTTACGGCTCTTCCCGCAAAAAACCAGCCTGAAATCACCACAATGAATACAAATAATAGAAATAAGGCGATTAGAATGTTTTTAAGGTCTTTCGCATTTTCAGCGGAATATTGATCTACTGCCCCTGCAAAAACTACGATTCGGCCCTCTGGAGTGGCAAAGACAGTACCCAGAATTTCGATATCTTCGTGGGCAAACCGTACTTCTTTTTTCCGTCGGACTTCCTTAACCCGGTTGACATCAATATGAAAAGAAATGGTATCGTTCGAGCGGTAAATTCGCTCATTGCAGGTATCATAGGCCATGATATTTTCTCGGTAGAGAATGTCCCGGTTAGCCCTATCGATGATGCGTAATAACTTGGAATCCACTTGATTAACATTAACCAAGAGTTCGGCAGCCGTATTGGCTTTTTGTCTTAAGCGCGAATAGAAATTTTCTTTGTAATTCTGTTGGGAGAAAATATAGATAATCAAATAGGATACGAATAATATCGCTGACACCAAATAGGTAAATTGATATGTCAATCGGGAACGTATCTGCATGTTTTCTTATTCTTGTCGGAGGATATATCCCATACCAAATTGTGTATGAATCAATTTACTTGGGAAATTTTTATCTACTTTTTTACGCAAATAGTTCACATATACCTCTATGAGATTGGACGAGTTTTCATCTTCTACTTCCCAAATATTTTCAGCTATTTCAGCTTTTGAAATCACTTTTTCCTGATTTTTCAAAAAGTATTCCAATAATTGAAATTCTTTCGCAGTTAGATTAATCTTTTGCCCGGAACGAGTCACTAATTTGCTGGTCAAATCCAACTCAAGATCAGCAAATTTTAGGACTTGAGAATCAACTAGGGTTTGATTGGAACGCTTGATAAGCGCTTTAACACGCGCCATAAATTCCTTAAAATCAAAGGGTTTAGCCAAGTAATCGTCGGCTCCTGCTTCAAAACCGATCAGCTTATCGTCTGTTGTGCTTAAAGCGGTCAACATTAAGATGGGGGTTTGAATCCCCAAGCTTCTCAATTCTTTACATAGTTCTATTCCATTGATTCCAGGAATGATGATGTCTGAAACGATTAGCTGGTAAGTATTTCTCGTGGCTAATTGCTTGCCCATGAGTCCATCGTAAGCCACTTCAACTTCATAGTTATTTTCTTCCAAACCTCTTTTCAAGGATTGTACCGTTTTGGGTTCATCTTCTATGAGTAAGATTCGTATCATCCAAGGATCTCTTTTAGATTAGCGGGAGAGTAAGCTATTGATTTTAAAACTTTATTGTCGGATTTTCGGTACACTTTCCACAGGCCATGTTCTTCTTTGATTTCAGCCTCCGTACCATCTTTAAGGAAGTAATATTCCACGGTCTTTTCAGCTTCTTCTAGACTTTTGCAGGCTTTCGACATATTAGAACGTTGAACTTCATTGAATAAATCGACAAATTTTTCTCCTAAACCGAATTCCAAAACTGCCCCTGAAAGTACATATTGCAAGTCGCACAATGCGTCAGCTATTTCTACCAAATCTTGGTCTTTGATGGCTTGTTGCAATTCCTCTAATTCTTCTGCCAATAAACTCACGCGTAATTTGCAACGATCCTCCGAGGGAATACACGGTTGAGCTAATATGGGTGCTCCAAAAGTTTCATGAAATAAGGCAACTTGATTTAAGGAATCGATTTTTTTCATAGGGTATATCTAATAGATTAAAATTAGTCAATTAATTGGTTAAAGTAAATCCCTAGAAAGGATGCTTTTTCCACCATTGGATTTGAAATTGTTCATTTCCAATGGTGAAATTGTGGAGAAAAATGAAAGAAATGTTTCCTTTTGTACACATTCCCACTACTTATCCACAAAATCATGTGGATAAGTAAAGCCGAAAAGATGAAAATACTCCTGATACTATAGAAAATGGGAGTATTTATAAGTAATTCAAAGGTCTCAAAATACAATTGTGCACGAATGTGGATAAGTCGTGGATAAGTCAATGTATCTGCTAATAAATGTTAATTAGCAAAACAACAGGAAATACTATTCTTGCTTTTACATCACTCGCTAGGTTTACTTTCACTAAATGATCCATCCGTGTAAAAGATAATCACTCGTTCAATCTTTTTAGTCAAATGTGTACTTGACACGAGTAGACTAGGAACTGTACTATTGGAATTGACCGAACTAGCATTTCCACTGTTGTTTTTAGCACTTTCTCTATTCCGTCTGAGATTTGATTGTACGATGGTCGGTTCAGCGAAAGAATTTTTATCCAATTCTGAGGGGCTTGCCTCCGGAGCATCAAAAAGGGATGGGCTACTGGAGCTTACTTCCATTTTAGGAGCTGGTGACGAATTCAGGGAGAGTAGTCGATCATCGAATAATAATTCCTCAGCCGTTAATTCTGGGAAGGCTTTAAGAATTTTCTGAACGACATCTAAGCTAGGCTTATTTCTGCCCGACAAGATGTGAGATACACTACTACGAGGTATTCCAATCTTGTCAGCAAATTGAGAAGAACTGATTTGTTTTCTCTGAATTAACAATTCTATCTTTTGACTTAAATTCATCTTTGTAAATATTCCTTCTAGATTACAAAGTTAAATTTATAAAAGACAAAAGCAAAATTTATTTACGTTACAAATGTTTACGATTTGATTATACAATTGTCACCAAGTGTAATCAGTTTACTTTTGTATAAACCACCTACAGCCTTTTTGAAATCCTTTTTTGACATACCCAATTGCTCATATATTTCTTCAGCAGGGCTTTTATCATGTAGGTTTAATGTACCACCTTGTTGATTAATAGCTTCCATGATCTTTTCCCTTTGTGAATCCATACGTTGAATGCCAATGGGTTCAATACGTAAGTCTAATTTGCCATCTTCACGTATGTTATCAATGTAAACATCGATTAATTCACCAAGTTTAACATTTGTAAATATTTCATTTTTGAATAATTGGCCAAGTTTACAATTGTTTACTAGGCATTTGATTCCTAAGTTGGTGTATTCAAATGGTAATGCTTGTACTTTCTGACCAATGGTAAATTCTTCAACTTCGTCTAATAAGGATAAGAACTTATCTATTCTAGCTGATGCCACAATGCGATCTGTTTGAGGATCCAGGTAGACATAAACTAAATAGGACTTCCCAACAGACATCTTTTCCCATTGTTGACCAAAAGGAACCAATAGATCTTTCATAAGCCCCCATTCGAGGAAAACACCAATGGGGGTTACTTGCTTGACTTCCAAGAAGGCAAACTGATTAATCGTTGCTAATGGCTTTAGGGTAGTTGCTATGATTCGATCTTCTGAATCGCGGTAGATGAAAACATCTATATAGCCATCTATTTCATAGCTTTCTGGTACATACTGAAGTGGTAGAAGTATTTCATCTTCGTATCCATCTAAATACAATCCAAAGGGAACCTCTTTGACGATTCTTAGTCGATTATATTCCCCAATTTTTAATTCATTTTCCATAAAAAAACCCGGTGTTTAGCCGGGTGTAAAGGTATTCAATTTCTGACGTTAAACGACTACATTGTTTTCACGTAAGGCTTGATTCAAGGATGTCTTTAAATCAGTGCTTTCTTTTCTTTTACCTATAATAAGCGCACAGGGAACACCGTATGTTCCAGCAGCAAAAGTCTTTTGAATACTACCTGGAATAACCACAGAGTTTTCAGGAACATAACCTATGTATTCAATAGGTTCTGGACCACTGACATCAATGATTTTAGAACTACCAGTAATGGTAACGCCAGCACCTAAAACGGCTTTTTTACCAATATGAGCGCCTTCTACCACAATACAGCGTGAACCAATAAATGCGCCATCTTCGATAATCACAGGTGCAGCTTGAGGGGGTTCTAATACTCCACCAATACCCACACCACCACTTAAATGCACGTGTTTACCAATTTGAGCACAACTCCCCACAGTAGCCCAGGTATCCACCATGGTTCCTTCATCAACATAGGCTCCTATGTTGACATAGGATGGCATTAATATCGTCCCTTTGGCCAAATATGCTCCATAACGGGCAACAGCCGGAGGAACGACACGAACGCCTAATTCTTTATAATTAGATTTTAAACGCATTTTATCGTGGTATTCGAATATACCCACCTCACTTACTGACATTTGACGAATAGGGAAATACATCACAATGGCTTTCTTAACCCATTCATTTACTTGCCAGCTTCCATCAGCTAATGGTTCTGCCGTACGTAGGATTCCTTTATCGACTTTTTCTACAACTTCTTCAATGGCTTGGATAACTTCAGGGTTTTTACGCAATGAAGTATCATCCCAAGCAGATTGAATGATATTTTCTAATGAATTCATATAATTAGTATGCAAAATTTGATACTACAAAGAACGGAGAAAATGCCTGCATAATCAATATGACATAGGAAATTATCTACAGGGTTATTGAATAGGTCTATCAAAATGCCAGAAAAATTCAGTAAAATTTAACTTCAACTTTAATAAGTTAAATATCTGATTATCAGTTAGTTGATAATTTGTCCGAAATTATATTTGGCGAAAAATAAGCTAGAATTTAGCTAAAAAGACAAGTGACATTCTGTCACGCCCCTACCCTTCTTTGCATGCTGGGCGATTGGCTTATGTAAATATGCAAAAAAAGCTTGAATAAAAAACGTATCCAGTTAATTTTTTCTAAAATTCCACATAATTAGCTATATGGGTAATTGGTAGCAAACTTGTTTACTTTTGTGTAAAGTGCCTCCTGTGCGATTAAACATATATTTATCGTTCAATTTTTGAGAATTGAGGAAAAATGGCTATTTTTGATTTTAATCTGAAATCAAATTATTTGTATCAATGAAAAAAATTAAAGTAGCTATTAATGGATTTGGTCGTATTGGTCGACTTACTTTTCGTAGATTATTAGAAAAGGAAAATGTCGAAGTTGTTGCGATCAATGATTTAACAGACAATGCCACTCTGGCTCATTTGTTGAAGTATGATTCTGTTCACGGTCGTTTTAATGGAACTGTGACTTCTGATGCTGATTCTATTACTGTTAATGGAAAATCAATCAAGGCATTAGCTGAGCGTGATCCGAAATTATTACCATGGGGTGCTTTAGGAATTGACGTAGTATTAGAATCTACTGGTCGTTTCGTTGATGAAGCAGGTGCTGGCCAACATTTAACTGCTGGTGCTCGTAAAGTAATTATCTCTGCTCCTGCTAAAGGAAATGTTCCTACAGTAGTATTAGGTGTAAACGAAGATACATTAACTGATGAAATGACTATCATCTCCAATGCTTCTTGTACTACTAACTGTTTAGCTCCTATGGCTAAAGTGTTAGACGATGCATTTGGTTTAGAGAAAGGATATATGTCAACTATCCACGCTTATACAGCTGATCAGAACTTGCAAGATGCTCCTCATGCGGATTTACGTCGTGCTCGTGCTGCTGCTTATTCTATTATTCCTACTTCTACAGGTGCTGCTAAAGCAGTTGGTTTAGTATTACCTCACTTGAAGGGCTTATTAGATGGTTCATCCATGCGTGTTCCTACTCCAGATGGTTCAGTTACTGAATTTACGGCCATCTTGAAAAAAGAAGTTAGCGCAGACGAAATCAATGCAGCCGTTAAGAAGGCAGCTGAAGGTCCTATGAAAGGAATTTTGGAATACAATACAGATGAGATTGTTTCTATCGATATTATCGGAAATTCTCACTCATGTGTTTTTGATTCAAAATTGACTTCAACAATGGGAACTTTGGTGAAAGTTGTTGGTTGGTATGACAATGAGTACGGTTATTCTTCTCGTGCAGCAGATTTAATCGCTCGTGTAGGATAATTTTCTTACTTTGGATATTAAAAAAGGGAGGCTTAGCCTCCCTTTTTTATTTGTTATTGATTGCTCGTAAATATTTAATGGAAAATCCTTTTTGGAAAAATAGCTCTTCAAAACGGGTTTTGATTCCATAATGATCTTGATTCCATTCAGATTGATATAAATCCCAGGTCTGGATGAGTAATTGCCAAGGTTCCTTGACCAATTGCTCCAAAGAATATTCAAACAAGGAATCTGAATCTGTTTTTAAATGAACAATCCCTTGGCTTTTCAAAATTGTTTGATACTTGTTTAGAAAAAAGGGAAATGTCAGCCTTTTCTTTTCATCTCGATCTTTAGGACGCGGGTCAGGAAAAGTAATCCAGATTTCATCCACTTCATTTTCAGCAAAGAACTCAGGTAAATGCTGGATTTGAATTCTCAAAAAGACGACATTATTTAATCCTTCAGTTTCCGCTTGCCTAGCTCCTGCTGCCAGCCGATCTCCTTTTATGTCAATCCCAATAAAATTTTTGTCCGGAAATAATTTGGCTAGCCCTAAACTATATTCCCCTCGGCCACAACCTAGTTCTAACACAATGGGATTAGTATTTTTAAAATAGATTTCTTGCCATTTGCCCCGACAGGAATCAAAAAAATCCTTTCCTGACTGAATGACCCAAGGCGAACGGATGGCCAAATCGTATTTGAATTCTTTTCTTCTACTCAAAACTTACACATTTATTTCAGCGACCAAATAGGTACTGCCAGTAATTAAAATAAAATCATTTTCCTTCGCGGATAATTTAGCCATTTTGATAGCCATGTTGACATCAATTTCACAAATACCTTTTAGTCCATGCTCTAAGGCCATTTTTTGTAACTTTTCGGCCGAAAGTGCTCTCGGGTTTTTAGCTTGGCAAAAGATATAATGCGCATTTTGGGGAAATAATTTTAGGACAAGATGAATGTCTTTATCAGCCACCATGCCTAAAATAATCCATAAATCTCCCTGGTTTTGTTGAGCTACTTGCGACAATAATTGAGTGATTCCACTTTCATTATGACCAGTATCTGCTATTATCCAAGGATTTTTTTGAAGGATCTCCCACCTTCCTCGTAATTGCGTATTTACTTTTGATTTCTCAATTCCTTCCAAGATCTTTTCCCATTGCAAAGGGATAATTTCCTGCTCTTGGATCTGCTCGCACCAAGCTAAAATTCCTGCGATATTCTTTACTTGGTATTCGCCAGCATAAGGAGATGCAACTTCAAAAGTTTCATGCTGACTAGACTTTCCTTGGAGAAGAAGTTGCTCTTGTACATTTGTATGTGAAATCCATTGTATTTTATCTTCAGCAAAAACAATGGGCGCTTTCATTTCCTGCGCCTTTTTTTGGAATATTTGTTCCGAAAAACTTTGTCGCTCTGAAATACAGATCGGAACTCCTGGCTTAATAATTCCTGCTTTTTCTCCTGCAATCAACTCTAGGCTATCTCCCAATATATCTTGGTGATCCCAACTGATGTTCGTTATCAAACAAGCTTGGGGTTGAATGATGTTGGTTGAATCCAGTCGACCACCTAAACCTGTTTCAATGACAGCCCATTCTACTTGTTGTTCTTTGAAATAAGAGAAAGCCATTAATACCGTCCATTCAAAAAAGGATGGTTTGATATCCTGTATCAGTTGAATATTTTTTTCAACAAACTGTACTACCCAATCTTCCGAGACATTTTGTCCATTGATCTTAATTCTTTCCGTAAAAGATTTTAGGTGTGGAGAAGTATAAAGTCCAACTCGATAGCCATGCTCTTGTAAAATAGATGCCATGAAATGGGAAGAACTTCCCTTTCCATTGGTGCCAGCAATATGTAAAGCTTTGAAAGAATCTTGAGGATTCCCTAAACGTTCACATAATTGTTGGATATTCCCGAGACCAGGTTTGAATGCTTTTTTACCTTCCCTGTGAAATACGGGTAATTGGCTGTATAAAAAAGCAATGACTTCTTTATAATCCATTCGATGATTGTAAAAGAATTATTTCGAATTGATTTTAAATACAATGGTTCCAGTCGATACTTCTGGACGTTCACCGGCTGAGGTAGGTTTAAAACTCAATTTTTCTACCGCTCTTTTATATTTCTGAGCCACAGAAGCCGATAAGGTATTTTCAATGATTCTTAAGGAAATGATATTGCCACTTTCGTCAATTTTTAGAGAAAAACGAATGATACCTGATTCATCTGAATCATCATTTACCTGAGGCCTAGAGGCTAATGCCCATCCTGTCATATTCAAGGCTATGCCATTTCCTCCGCCGATTCCACCACCACTACCCCCGCCTTTACCCTTTTGTCCAGAATAAATAGCAGAATTATTGATATCCCCGTCTAATTGACCTTTATCGCCAATTTTTCCTTTGTCGTTTCCATTCGAATTTCCTCCAGGAGCATCACTCGTTCCTCTTGTTCCATTGCTAGTGGATTTCTTTTTGAACAAGGCTGACTCATCTATTTTAGGTTGTTCTTCTACTATGGGCTTGGGAGGCTTAACAGCCACTTTTTCAGCAGGTTTATCGGCAATTTTTACCGTACTTTTAACCGTAGAACTCAATAATGGACTCTCCTTACTTGGCGTTGTTTTAACAATTTCTTTTTTAGGTTCTACTTTTTTATCGGCAGGTTTAGACTCCACTTCATTGGGTAAATCATTTGCTTGATTGTGGGTTTGAATATTTCCTCCACCTTCATCTGTATTACCATAGTTGACTTCAAATCCCCCTGCTGGAATTTCCATTTTTACTTCATCGCCTGACCAAATGTTCAAAGTCCAGAAAATCAACAAAAGTCCTCCATTGATTAAAATAGTGAGCACTAATGCCTTTAACTGATTCTTCTTCTCTAGTTCTTTCTGTGCGAGAACGCTATTCATATCCTTATGGTTTAAACACCCAAATGTCTAATTTCTTTTGGCTTTTAATTTCAGCCGCCTTTTTATATCCTGCTTCCATAGTAGCTTCCGAGCCTATACTTACACGAAAATGGATTGCATCTTGTTCTTTTGGTAAAATGACAGCTTGATCAAATCCTTTGGCCTTTAATTCACTCACCGCTAATTCTGCTTTTGCTTGTGTTTGAAAACTGGCTGCGACTAAGTATACCGAATGGGCTTGGCTAACAGGACTTTTTATATCTTCTTTCGAAGGTACGGTTGGATTAGGCAAGCTGCTTGAATCTGAAGAGACAGCTTTTTCCACGGGAATAACCGCTTTGCTTTCCTGAGGAATCGGGGTATTGTTCTCTTTTTTAATTTTAATCGTAAATGGACTCAAGGAGCTATTTACATAGCGAGAATTGGGTTCCGTTAAAAAATAGGCACTTAGTCCACCCAGTAAAAAGGCTAAGAGAGCATAAACATAGACTTTGGTACTGATTCTTTTAGGCACCATTTCCTCTTCTTCTACTGTTTCTTCGCTAATTTCTTCATGCAAAGTCATGGATTTTTCAATTGGGTTCTCCAATAAAATGGGCTTGGAAATTTTTGCAGTAGCAGGTAAACCTACGGGCAATAAGCCAAACTGGCTTAAATCAAAGTTTTGTTCTGGATTGGGAGCGAATGAAATTTTTGATTCAGCCGTTAAACTTAAAGTTCCTAATTTAGTTAAAACTAAATTTTGTTCAGATTTCAGTGAATCTTTCAATGATTTACTGAATTGATTGATTTGGTCAAAAGCCACTTTATGACTGATTCCCTCCTTTTTTGCCCAGGCAGTAGCTAAAATTCCATCATCCGAGCGAAGTCTTTCATTAAATGCAATCCACCTTCTTCTTGGGTAAATTTTTTCCTCCTTAGTATTGAATTCAAAATCCTTAACATTGACTACAAATCCTCCAAAATTAGGTATGATGATGCAGTCATGCTCATAGAGTAATGTTTCAATTAAGTTAACTATGGAGTTATTGATCGTCATATTAGAATGAATAAGCTACGCTTACAGTATAGTTTAAACCTTGTGAAGGGTAAAATAAATACCTTTCGTAATTTTTTCCAAGTAAATTATTCGCACTAACGGCCGCATTAAACTTTTTTGTGATTAAATAATTCACTTTTAAGTTTAGGTCAATGATATCCTTCATCGCCACAGCGGTATTGGTTCTAGGATTTAAACCATATAGTCCATTCATATAAAATACATCAGGGGAAATGATGATTTTATCTTTGAACGTGATGGAATTGGTGAAGGAGATGTTCATAGCTGGGCGGTGATAAGCCTTTTCCAAACTACCTAAATTCTCATATTGGTTGATGTCGTATTTCAAAACAGATAAGAAACGCTCATTCAATTGATAATTAAATTGACCTGAAAAATTCATGACTTGCGCCTTTTTCAAATCACCTGCATAGATAACGGTGTATTTAGAACTATCCGCCGTACTGGGTACAAAAAAGGATAAATTAGTGAATTCCGAATACATGAATTTAAATTCAAAATCAAAACTTCGCTCATTGGAACCTTTAAATCCACCAAATACATTGGCCGTTTGAGCCGTATTTCTTAAATCGATTTGGCTTCTCAACCAAGGGTTCTGTGAAGCCATTTGACTTAGCGTATTGAAATAAGTATCACCACCTAAACCTGCAAAAAAGTGAATAAAATTAGCCGCTTTATAATCTAGTTTTACTACTGGAAATAGGCTAGTGGTATTAATTCCTTTCAGTTTATCCTTTTCATTGACCACATTAATGCCGGCATGCACGGATACGCGATCATTTTTATAGAAAAAACTTGGTTTGATGCGATATAACTCTCTTCGGTTATTTTCCAAGCTAGCGTATTCGCTCATGGTCATATCCCCTGAAAAATGTGCTGATAAATTATCGTTGATGGTTAAAACGGTTTGAATCTTGCTATCCCATATCCACTCTCTTTCATTTTGCGAAGTAGACATCATGGTTAATCCGGAAGTAGCGATATAGTCAAATTTAGCATCTTTTTTAGCACTAGAAATACTTCCTACATAATTAAAGCGATCATAATAAACGCCAAATGTACCATTGGCGATGTTGTTGAATTGTGCCTCAGGTTTACCGTACCAATTGGCTTCTACCCTTTTATAACTAATAGAACCATTCAATAAATAAGATGGAGTGAATGTCTTACTATACACTTTAATCTCATTTTCATTTCTGCCAGAAAAACTGGTCGCTACAGGTCCTCTGCGATTGGCATCATGGTTAATGTACAAGCCATGAAAGGAATTTTCATTGGGAGTAAATCCAAAATGGGCATTCATTAAGGTATGACCATAATTTCCTGCTCCTACCTTGAATACATTTTTAAACTTAGGTCCATAGGATGAAGTTAATTCATCCCCTTCTCTAGGGTCAACAATGGAATTGTTGATCTTTGGCAAAGATGCTCCTTCCCATTTTCTGTCCACTAAATCGTATTTCATTTTACGGTCTTTCCGTAAATCTTTAGCTTCTTCTAATGGATCAAATCCACGAGATACCTGAGGCTGTAATTCTATTTTTCGAGTTTTCTCTACTTCAATAGCTTCATCCTGTATGGAGCCTTCCCTTTTTTGGGCAAAACCCTCAAATGCGCCTAAGCAGAGTCCGAATGTAGCAGTGAATAATACTTTTTTAGCTGTTCGATTGAATCTCATCTTATATTATTTTAAGGGTAAGCTTTCTAATTTAGTTTTGGCTGCTTGAATTACCTCCGCATCACTGGAATTATCTACAATGGATTTTAAGGTAGCTCTAGCTTGTGGGATATTCTTTAAAGCAATGAAATTATCAGCCAATAAGATATAGGCTTTACCTAAAATGGTATCAGAAGCCTCCGAATATACATTTCTGAATTTATCTAAAATCATGTCGCTGGACTCTTTGAATTTGGATTCTTTGTACAAAAGACTTGCCAATTTTAATTGAGCTAAGGCGCCAATATCATTTTTATCCAAATGCGTGGTGATTCCTAACCAATTTCTCTGATTAACTACATCACCCCCAACTTCAAAAGTATTGGCCATCTTTTCAGCCAATTTTGCTTTTTCCTCCTCACTGATATCTTTTAATTGAATTAATTCATCTGTGATATAAGCAGCTGAATCCAGCATATTAGCGTCCAAGAACGTGCTCAATAAACCATTATTTGCCAATAATTGATCTTTAGCTCCTGTGTATTTAGATTTATACAAATGATACCAATTGGCAGAAGCAGCATAGTTTTTATTTTCTAATTCTATCTCTGCACTTCGTTGGATGGCTTTATTAATCTGAGGATGAACATTTTGTTCCACCATCTTTTTGTAAAAGACTAAAGCTTCCGTTTTATTATTGGTACGATAAGCCGCATCAGCAATTAAGAAGGTCGCTTCTACCAAATTCTCATTGCTTGGATGTTTTTCAATGAAGGCTTTCAAAGGTGCAATGGCTTTGTCGTATTTTTCACCTAAATAAATACCTTTGGCAGCACGATATTCCAAATCCACATTTTCTGCTTCATCTGGGCTGTTTTTCTGAAAGTTTCCTAATAATTGTCCGAAATCTTCTGGTCTACCTACTTCATTCAATTCTTCTTGAAGGCCTACCAAGGCATCTTTTGCCGTTTTATCGCTTGGGAATTCTTGAATAATGCGTTTGTAATCAGCTATAGATAATTCATGCTGATTGGTATTGGCATAGGATTGCGCTCGCTTCAATAGTGCTTGGGTGAAGTAAGGACTTTTTGAATTGGTTTCGATTAAGTCAGTAAAACCAACAATGGCTTCTTTGTATTTGTTGGTATTGAATGAAATAACATTTTCTTGGAATGCCGCATCATCCACATATTTGGAATTCGGGAAAGAGGTTCTTAATTGTTTGAAACTTGCTTTCGCTTCAGTATCACGATTCAAATAGGTCAAGGTTACACCTTTTTGGTATAAAGCATAATCTTTTTCCGTTTTAGCCAAATCGATCGCCTGATTATAATAAGTTAAGGCTTCATCGTATTTTTTAGATACTAAATAGGTATCGGCCAAACGAATTAAAATGGTTGGGTTGTTTTTAGCATCTGGACTTAATTTCAAACGATCCACATAGGCCTTAAACAAGATATTGGCCTTGTTAAAGTCTTTAGTATTGAAATAAGCATAAGCTAGACCGATGCGCACTTTTTGTAAAAAGTCATTTGGTTTAGCTACTGGAGGAGTACCAATCAACAAAGGCGTATAAACTTGAATGGCTTGCTCGTATTTCTTTTGCTGAGACAGGGCCTCTCCTTTTCCATACAAAGCTTGAAATTTCAAATCTGCACTTTCAGGATTTTCAGATGATGTTTGAAATAAATCCAAGGCTTGGTCAAACTTATTCTCATTGTAGGCTTTAACCCCTAAATTATAGGTCAAGGTTTGATAAGCTGCATTTAATTTTGCATTGCGATTAGCAAGACCTTTTAAATAATCCAAAGCCGCTTGAATGTTGTTGGAATGGATAAAAGCATCTGCCACTAATTCAGTGGATTCTTCCGTAAACTTACTTTTGGGATATTTTTTGTTGAATTCCTGAATGGCATAAATGGTTTCACTAGCCTTTCCCAGATCTAATAATACTTTGGAATGATTAAAAAAGGCTTCTTCTTGAATCTGCACATTAAAAGCTAAATCTTTAGCTTGTCCAAATGCCTGCAGTGTAGCCTCCAAATTTCCAGATTTCAATTGAGCCAAACCTAGTGTAAAGGCAGCATACTGAGCTAAGGTATCCTTTTTAGTAGCCAAGGCTTTTAATTCATCCGAAGCCTCATTGAATTTATTGGTTTTATATAATGAATAACCAAATCGGTATTGAATCTCTGAAGTGATTTTGGTAGGATTTAGTCTTTTATATAAACTATAGCTAACCGCTGCTTTCTCAAAATACCCTAGTTTAAATTGTACTTCAGCCACCAAAAGGGATAACTCATCTAAGTTATAGCCAGCTTTTTTCTGCTTTAAGATAGGCTCAGCATAATTTAATAACTCATTGAATTTGCCCTCATGAAAATAACACATGGCAATCCAATTGGGGATATCTTTTCTAAAACGACTAGAACCTTCGGCTTTTTTGAAGTCGCTATTAGCCTCTCCATAGCGTTTTTCTCCAAAATTGATAACACCGGCGTAATAGGCTGCAGCAAAGGCAAATTCTTCTTCTGGCTCTACTTTAATTTCATTGAATAAAGGCAAGGCTTCCCTTACATCTTTTAATTGATAGTATGAAACGGCTAATTTGAACTTAGCTTCTAAATTGGTATCAGAAGATTTACTTAAGTATTTGATGGCTTTTTTGTAATCTCCATTATCATAAAAGAAACTTCCTATGCCACGCATTAGTTTAACTGCTTGAGGATGTTCTGGGTAATTGGCCACAAAACGATCGGCAACGATTTCTGCTTCGGGCTGACTCATGTATAAGGTACACATGGTCATGTAATATTCTGCCAAAACTCGCTGACCTGCTTGCTCGTTATTTAAGGGTTCCAAACTTGCCAAGTAGGCAGAAAACTCTTCCTTCGCCGCTACATAATTTTTAGAATCAAAATATTCTTTGGCTTGTCGAAAGTGGAGCGTTTGATCCCCGAAACTCAAGGTTTGTTGTGCCACCGCCGACCAAGAAAGCAAGAAAAATAAAATAGCTGGAATCCAGCAAAGCGTACGATTTTGTTTTCTCATTTGTAGAAGATTACAGCATTCTCAATTACTACAATAATACGATTTTTCTTCCAATTAATTGTAGGAGGTGTTCAATTTATTTAGGCTAAATTGGGGATGCAATGGCCAATTTTAGTTTGATTAAGGCGATTTTCTTATCTTTACAACCTACACCTAATCAACGTTTAATTATTTACATTTTCATGACAAAATTTACATTAAATTCCTTTGTGCTAGTCACACTTTTGTTGGGAATCAACCTATTAGGCTTCAGCGCCTCTCCTGTTCTTCGGCATGAAATCAGCATGCCAGCACCGCACACTCATTACTTTCAAGTTAAAACTACGGTTGATCTTAGTCAAGCCCATTGGAACAAGCCCTATGTTGATTTTAAGATGGCGGCATGGACTCCTGGTTCCTATTTGATTCGTGAATTTGCTCGTAATGTAGAATCCTTGTCGACCGTTAAAAACGGAACATTGATTCCAGTCGATAAGATCAATAAAAACACCTGGCGAGTGTATTTGGGCAAAGGGCAAAAACAAGTGACAATATCGTATGACATATATGCCTTTGAGTTATCCGTGCGTACTTCCTTTTTGGATGATACACATGGTTATATCAATCCTGCCTCTGTCCTATTATACGTCAACGAGTTAGCACAGCAAGCTCAGTCGGTTTATATTAACCCTCATAAGTCATTTCTGCGGATTTCAACGGCACTGAAACAAACGGCTGTTCAGACCTATGAAGCTAAAAATTTAGATGAGCTGATTGATTCTCCTATCGAGATAGGTAATCATCAAGTATTTGAATTTAAAGTTGGCAACATCCCGCATCAAATTGCCTTTTATGGCCTTGCCAAAGTTGATACCACTAAATTCATTGCGGATGTGAAGAAAATGTGCGAGGAAGCGGCTCGCGTGATTGGCCAACATCCATGTGATCATTACCTGTTTATTATCCATAATTTACTAAAAGGTTCAGGAGGTTTGGAGCATTTATATTCCACCACTTGTCAGGTTGCGCGAGCAGCATACGAAACTGAAAATGGCTATCATGGCATTATCGGTTTATTATCTCATGAGTATTTTCATTTATGGAATGTGAAGCGTATTCGTCCGAAGGCCCTTGGACCCTTTGATTATGAGAATGAAAATTATACACATAACTTATGGTTGTCTGAGGGTATGACATCCTACTATGGAGCATTGATTTTGCAACGTTCAGGACAAACAACCACAGACGCTTACTTGAAATCGGTGGCCAATGAAATAACTACTGTGGAAAATACACCCGGAAATAAGGTTGAATCAGCAGCATCAGCTTCATGGGATGCCTGGATTAAATATTATCGTCCCAATGAAAATAGCCGAAATTCCACGATATCGTATTATTCTAAAGGAGCGGTTTTAGGGACTGTATTGAATCTTTGGATTATTAAACAAAGTAATGGGAAAGCGAATTTGGATGATGTATTCCGTTATTTATACCAAAATTATTACCTCAAACAGCAACGTGGATTTACGGATGCAGAATTAGAAAATGCCTTTTCATCTGTTGCCGGAACATCTGCTAAAACTATTTTCCAGCAATTGGTTTATGGAACAGAGAAACCTGATTACGCCAATTTATTGCAAGAAGTGGGTTATGAGTGGACAGATGCTAACCAAGGGAAATCGACTCCTTATTTAGGTTTTACTGTCACGGCAGGTAAAATTGCTACCGTATTAAAAGGAAGTACAGCCTATGATTATGGTCTGAATGTAGGGGATGAAGTATTGAAAGTGAATTTAGATACTTTTGAAAGCGTAGATAAGACCTTGAAAGACAAAAATGTAGGTGATACTATTTTGTTTACGTTGCGTCGAGATGGCTTAGAAAGAACATTGGCAATCCCTGTGGATAAATCCAATTTGGCAGCCTATAAAATAAGTTCGATGACCAATTTGACTGAAAGTCAAAAAGCATTGCGCATGAAGTGGTTGGGTAAAATCAACTAATTGATATGTTTGCCCATTTCGGCATACATAGAATGGAAATTCTGTAAGACAAAAGATTGAAAGGAGGAGCTGGATGCCAGCTCCTCTATTTCTTTTTGAGAGGAAAAGTCCAAAACGGAGAATTTGTAGCTTTGTTCCAAATTAGGCGCTTCAAACTTCACGATGTATTTGGAGTTCCATTCAAACAAGGAAATTCGCATGGACTCGTGGGGAATTTCTTTGATGAAATGCATATACTAAGCCTCTTCTACGATTTTGATACTTTGGATTTTATCGCCTTCACGAATTAAATCAATGACATCTAAGCCTTCTACCACTTTACCAAAACAAGTATGCTTACGGTCCAAATGAGCCGTATTATTTCTGGAATGGCAGATGAAGAATTGAGAACCACCTGTATTGGGTCCACGGTGTGCCATCGACAATACTCCACGATCATGGAATTGATTGTTTCCAGTTAACTCACATGGAATAGTATAGCCTGGACCACCAGCACCTGTCCCAGTTGGATCTCCTCCTTGAACCACAAAATCAGCAATTACTCGGTGAAATGTTACTCCATCATAAAATCCTTTATTGGACAAATCAATGAAGTTTTTCACGTGAATGGGAGCATCTTCCTCATAAAATTCAATTTTCATCAACCCTTTATCGGTCAACATTTCTGCGTATGCCATAATTTCATTTAATTTTGAGGCACAAAGATGCGAATGAAATTTGAATTATTTAAATTGAATTCTTTTAATTGCCTAAACTAAAGTCACCACATGTTTTCAACGAATCGACTAACCTCAATCTTTTGCCTGCTGATTTTTGTGGGGCTATTTTCTTGCGACACTGAAAAAGAAAAAAAAGAGGCGACTCAGTTTTTTTTGAGAGGAAATCAAAAGTTTAAGGAAAAGGAATACTTTGAGGCTATTAAATGGTATAGTGAGGCTATTTTGAAGAAAAAGGACTTTTCGGATGCTTATTATAATCGGGGTCTGATTTATGAGCAATTGGAAAAAAATGAGGAAGCCTTGACTGATTTTACGGAAGCCGTAGCGTTAGATGCTCATTTTGGCCCTGCTTTATTTAAGAAGGTGGAGATGCTTCAAAATATGAAACGATTGGATGAAGCTGAATTGGAGGTACAAAAATTAGTCAAACTTTTTCCTGATTCATCGGCTTGTCATCGCTTACAGGGCGACATATTTTTTGAGAAAGAGTCTAATAACCAAGCCTTAGCATCCTATGAAAAAGCCATCCAATTGGATAGTAATTCTGTTGAGGCCCTGATTAATAAAGGAGTAGTGCTACAAACGATAGGTGAATTGGATTTAGCGGAAAAAACATTTCAACACGCTCTCACCAAAGGAAAATACAAGCATTTGATTTACAATAACTTAGGTTACTTGGAAATTGAAAGAAGGCAATGGAAATTGGCCGAAAAGTGGGTACGTAAAGCTTTGGAAATTGAACCTAACAATGCTTTGTTCTTGAAGAATTTAGAGAAAATCAATAAGGAATTAGCCCTTAAATAATGCCATATACTGGGCTAATGCAGCTGCATTGATACTGGAATTACTTTCTATTTCTATTAGCTGAGCCTTGTCCGAATCTTGGAAAAAGTGGCTTAAAGCATGAAGCAATTCATTCGTATGTTTTACGCTGATGTAGTTGATTCCAGCATCTTTGGCCGTATTTTCAGCATGAAAAACTTGTTGAGTTTCCATGAATGCTTCTAATTCAGGTAGGTCTTTGGCACCATCTAAATTCCTAAAGATTCCTCCTCCTTGATTATTCATGACGATAATTCTTACATTATTCGGAATATAGGAATTCCAAAGGGCATTTTTGTCGTAATGAAAGGCCACATCACCTAGGATAGAAATGACCAAATTCGGATTGGATTGGGCGGCTCCTATGGCGGTACTTAAACAGCCATCGATGCCTGATGTACCCCGATTCGCAAAAACTTCAATACCTTTTGGAACAAAATTCATCCAATTTAAATACCTGACAGATAGTGAATTAGCTACATGAATTTCAGCATTTGATTGAGGTAGAGCTTGGGCTATTTTTTGATAAATTCCCAATTCATTCCAGTCATTAATACCTTTTGCTCGTATAGCTGCAATGATTTCATCTGCCTTTTTCCATGCTTGGAAATAGTCTTTTTGCTTTTCAGAAATATTCAGTTGGACTAACTCTTTTAAAAAGGCTTCTTCATCTATTTCCAATACATGTTGTAATCCTTTGAAAGGATCTGCGATAAGTGCCTGAGGATGTGGATTAACTTGCCATTCTTGTTTTTCTGTATTGGACCTCAAAAATTGCTTGATTCTTTTACTAACAAAGCTTTTTCCAAGGTGAATGTGAAGGTCAGGTTGTAGGCCTTCCCAGGTTTGAGTATTGGCAAGAATCAAATCATGACTGTCAAAGGCTATTCTGGATAAATTGGCTATGGAATCAGCTAGAACGGGTATCCCCTTTTTCATTAATGCTGCTATAGCGGATTGTATGGCAGCATTTTTGGGAAATTGACCAACTGTTATGACTATTTTATTAGAAACGCTTATTTGTCGTTGGATGAATGTTTTTGTGGCTATATCCAGCGATTTCGGAGCAATCCATTTCTGAATTTTTCTAATCGGTTTAGCGACAGGTAGAGCCGCACCTTTTTCTGGGTAAAATGGCTCTTGTATGGGGATATTGATTTGCACAGGACCTTGAGGGGCAGAAACTGCTGACCAAAAGGCATCATTGGCAATTCTATTCCGGTGCCAAACTTCATCGGAAGACTCGTTGGATTTGGTGGAATAAGAAAAATATTGTTTGGCATGTGCACCAAAAATACGCTCTTGATAAATGGTTTGACCATCCCATTGACCGATCCATTCTTGTGGACGATCAGCAGTCAGTACAATCAATGGAACTTCTTGAAAATAGGCCTCTGCAATGGCCGGAGCCAAATTTAAAGCGGCAGAACCAGAAGTACAGCAAAGTATGACAGGCTTTTTACTATGAAGGGCCAAACCTAAGGCAAAAAAGCCAGCTGAACGCTCATCACTGATGGAAAAGGATTCAATGGCAGCGTTGCGACTAATAGCCAACATAATGGGTGCATTACGTGATCCAGGACAAATAACAGCCTGATCTACACCATGTTGGCTAAGAGTTTCAATTAGTTCTACAAGTCCAGCAGGAAAGGCCATAGGTAAAAAAAGCCTCGTGAGAGGCTTTTAAAATTATCCAAGATATGTTTTCAGCGCTTTGCTTCTCGAAGTGTGACGTAAACGACGAATCGCTTTTTCTTTGATTTGTCTTACACGTTCACGTGTTAAATTGAATTTTTCTCCAATTTCTTCTAAAGTCATGGCATGTTCACCATTCAATCCGAAATACAAGGTCACCACATCGGCTTCACGTTGTGTTAAGGTAGAAAGGGCACGTTGAACTTCTCTACGAAGTGAATCATTGATTAACCCAGAGTCTGGCTTATCTTCAGAATCATTTTCAAGTACGTCCAATAAGGAATTTTCTTCACCTTGCACAAATGGTGCATCCATGGATACGTGACGACCTGAGATTTTTAAGGTATCAACTACTTCACCAGTTGAGATTTCTAAAACTTCGGCTAGTTCTTCAGGTGAAGGCTCACGCTCGAATTTTTGTTCTAACTCAGAGAAGGTTTTTGATATTTTATTCAATGAACCTACGCGGTTCAATGGCAAACGAACAATTCTAGATTGTTCAGCTAAAGCTTGTAAAATGGATTGACGAATCCACCATACCGCATAAGAAATAAATTTGAATCCACGAGTTTCATCAAAACGCTGGGCTGCTTTAATCAAGCCAAGATTACCTTCGTTGATTAAATCACCTAAGCTAAGTCCTTGGTTTTGATATTGTTTTGCCACAGAAACGACGAAACGTAAATTGGCCTTCGTGAGACGTTCTAAGGATAATTGGTCCCCATCTCTAATTTTTTGAGCGAGGATTACTTCCTCGTCTGGGGTCAACAAATCCACCTTGCCAATTTCTTGTAGGTATTTGTCGAGTGATTGACTCTCCCTGTTGGTAATCTGTTTGCTAATTTTTAGCTGTCTCATAGGGGCTTACAAAAGAATGAATGGGTTATATAAAAACATATAACCCATGAAATAACATATTAGTTGTCAGAATTTTCTGAGCTACGTTCTGGTTTTGGTAATAACACTTTAGCAGATAAACGGAATTTTCCTGTTTTCTTGTCTACTTCTACCAATTTTACTTTCACTTTGTCTCCTTCTTTGAAAACGCCATCCATGGTTTCGATGCGATCCCAAGAAATCTCAGAGATATGTAGTAAACCATCTTTACCAGGTAAAAATTCCACAAAAGCACCAAATGCTTGAATGTTTTTCACTTTACCTTCATATACCTCTCCTACTTCAGGAATAGTCACGATACCTTTGATCATTCTAACCGCATGATCCATGGCAGCGCCATTCGCAGAGAATACGCTTACATAACCACCGTCTTCTTTTTCTTCAATTGTTACCGTAGCACCTGATTGCTTTTGGATATCTTGAACCACTTTACCACCTGGTCCGATTACCGCACCAATTTGGTCTTTCATGATCTTAATAACAGTAGCACGAGGAGTTTGAGGTTTGAAATCTTCTCTCACTTGAGGAATCGCTTTTTTCATCTCATTTAAGATGTGTAAACGACCTTCTTTGGCTTGAGATAAAGCTTCAACTAACACTTCGTAAGAAAGCCCTTGAACTTTAATGTCCATTTGACAAGCCGTGATACCATTTTCGGTACCAGTAACTTTAAAGTCCATATCTCCTAAGTGATCCTCATCACCTAAAATATCCGAAAGAACTGCGTATTTACCCGTTTTGGAATCAGAGATTAAACCCATAGCAATACCTGAAACAGGAGCTTTGATTTTTACTCCTGCATCCATCAAGGCTAAAGTACCCGCACAAACGGTTGCCATGGAAGATGAACCATTGGATTCTAAAATATCTGAAACAATACGTAATGTATAAGGGAAGTCTTCCATTTTAGGAAGTACTTTCTTGATAGCACGCATCGCTAAGTTACCATGTCCTACCTCACGACGGCCTACACCGCGGTTTGGCTTCACTTCACCGGTTGAGAATCCAGGGAAGTTATAGTGTAACATAAACTTATTATAACCTTGTGTCATTGGTTGATCGATGATTTGTTCATCCATCTTAGTACCTAATGTAACTGTAGTCAAGGATTGAGTTTCTCCACGAGTAAATACCGAAGAACCGTGAGGAGTAGGTAAATAATCTACTTCACAAGTAATTTGACGGATTTCGTTCAATTTACGTCCGTCCAAACGGTAGCGCTCTTGCAATACCAATTGACGAGCCGCTTCTTTCTCGATATCGTGTAAATAGGTTTTAGCCATGGAAAGGTTCACTAAGTGATTTTCTGGCAAAGTTGCGATGTACTCGTCAACAATCGCTTTGAATGCAGCTTTACGTTCGTCTTTCTTTGGATTCGCTTGTTTGGCTACTGCTAAGTATTTCTCGTAGTAGTTTTTCCACAATTCAGCACGTAGCTCTTCGTTGTGTGATTCATGTGAATACGTGCGTTTTTCAGTTTTGCCGCAAGCAACGGTTAATTCGTTAAGCGCTTGGCATTGTAATTTAATCGCATCGTGCGCAATACGTAAAGCTTCTAACATTTCTGTTTCTGAAACCTCATCGCCTTCGCCTTCTACCATCAAAATGTCGTTTGCGTTCGCCGCAACGATTAGTTCAAGGGAAGCTCCTGCTAATTCACTAACGCTTGGGTTTACTTTATATACTCCGTTGATTTTCGCGACACGTACTTCAGAAATAGGTCCATTAAATGGAATGTCTGATACGGCTAATGCAGCAGCAGCAGCTAGACCTACAAATGCATCGGGTAAAACTTCTGAATCTGCGGAGATTAAGTTGATTAAAACTTGAACGTCTGCATGATAATCATCTGGGAAAGTTGGACGCAAAGCGCGGTCAACCAAACGAGAGATGAGAATTTCATAATCAGAAAGGCGAGCCTCTCTTTTAAGGAAAGAACCAGGAATACGTCCATTGGACGCAAATTTTTCTTGATAATCTACAGATAATGGAAGGAAATCTACTCCTTCTTTGGCCTCTTTGTTGGCTACTACTGTAGCTAACAACATCATATTTCCTGATTTGACTACAACGGCTCCATCGGCTTGCTTGGCTAATTTGCCAGTTTCGATTTGGATTTCCTTGCCGTCAGGCATTGAAATATGTTTCGTAATAATGTTAAATGACATACGTTTTTGAATAAATTACTACGCCCTATGCGTAGAATAAAGATGTTTGTTTGATGATTCAAACTGTACCGCAATGAATAAAGCAGGGCTTCATGACATGAAACCCTGCAATTAATCTTATTTACGAATACCTAATTCAGCAATGATAGTACGATAACGTGAAATATCAGTACGAGTTAAGTAATCAAGTAAACGACGACGCTTACCAACTAATTTCAAAAGACCTAAGCGAGTGCTATGATCTTTCTTGTTTTTCTTAAGGTGATCCGTCAAATGATTGATTCTGAATGTAAATAACGCAATTTGCGATTCAGCAGAACCAGTATCGATTTTTGACTTTGCTTTCCCTTTAGATTCAAAAATTTCTTGTTTTTTCTCGGGTGACAAATACATCTTTTACCAGTTTTTAAATTGTGAAAAATTAATTTGCAAAAGTAGGAATTTTAAAGAGAAATTCCAAATAGTATAGCTTATGCTTTGGATGATATCTTGTTCCTGCGATTGTCCCTATAGGTTTTTATTTGATCCCACAGGATTTTGTAGAAGTCCGATTCAAAAAGTCGGGAGTCTTTCAAGGCAATGCGTAAGAAATAGGCTCCTATCAGTGCCAGAATACCATTAGAGATCCAAGCACCAATTTCCACGAGCACCTTCCCTTCCTTGGCCATTTTATCCCCTTGTTGGGTTAGTATATACATCAAAATAAAGAATGAAACGGCCACAACCACAGGAATACCAAATCCTCCTTTTTTGATGATAGCGCCTAGAGGTGCACCTATCAGGAACATGACCAATACCGCCAAGGAATTGGTGAATTTATGATGCCATTCTAAATCGGTCTTTTTAAGTTCGGTGACACGTTCGGCTAAATTGACTTCATTGGTCTGTCCGAAAGCAATTAAATTTTGGACCTCTTGTTTGGCTAATTCCTCCATGGGTCTATAATCTTTGCTGTTTTTGGTCTTTTCAGCAATTTTAGGACCAATCCACTTCGTATGGTGGTTCATGCTACGCAGAGATGCGCCTACAGGTTTACGGAAATAGACATAATATACACTGGATGCTAAGCTAAAACCCTTCCGCATGTTGCGAATGTTCTTCGACAAAGAATCAGCATCATCAGCCAATTGATTGTTATTTCGCATAATTTGGTGATGGGCAAACTGATTTTCTTCTGTTTTTTGTAAATCAAAGCCAGACAAAGACATGACAATTTTACTTCGATTGAAGCTATGAATGGCTAGTTCGGATAAATCATTTCCTGGTCCTCGGTCAGCATCTTCAATGTAATCTTTACCATGGAAAAGTTCAAAAATTAGGTATTTTCTATCCAAAATGGTGTACATCTGAGCGGAATCAGCCACCGTGACATGACGATTTCCGTCATTTCCAGTATGGTCGTAGATGATCAGCGACTTCAGGGTTTTATTGTCAGGGAATTTTTTAGCCACTTTGATGGAATAACCAGGAAGGTCATTGTAAAAGATTCCTTCTTTGATATTTAAGGTAGTTTTAGTGGTTTTGATGTCATATAAGAGGCTCCATCCTTTCAAATTGGCCCAAGGAAGAGCCACATTGACAAACCAAAACATGAAGATACTGATGAAGACAGTGGTGACAAAAATAGGCCTAAAGATGCGAAAAATGGAAATTCCAGCACTTTTTAGGGCCGTTAATTCAAAATTCTCTCCCAATTTTCCAAATGTCATCAAAGAGGATAACAAAATGGACAAGGGCATGGCAAGCGGAACGGTAATAAGGGAAAAGTAAAAGAAAAGTTCGACGTAAACGGTCGCACCCAGGTCTTTTCCAAAAAGATCGGCAAAGTAAAAAAGGACCAATCGTAATAGGAAAATGAAAATGACAATAAGGAAAGTAAGAACAAATGGCCCCCCAAAGGCATTGAGGACTAGTTTATCTATTTTACGCATGTTAGCTCCCGACGATTTCTTTTAATTTATCGCAAAGATAATCCCAAAGTTCGGCAGCATCATCGTCTGATTTAAAAGTTGATGCACTATCGGTCACTTTTAAATACGTGGTATTGGACAGCTCACTGACATCCAATTTAAGTTCGATAAAACCTTTGGAAGTCTCATCTTTGGGATTTAAAAACTCAAATCGTACGAATTTATTCAATTTACTTTGAACTAATACCGCAGGATGATTTTCGTCATCCCAATAGAAATGAAAGGTGCTAGCATTAGGAACTGTGACTTTATCGGCAAACCACTGTTGAAGTCCTGAAGCGGTACTTAGGTATGGGTAAAGTACTTTTGGTGAGGCTTTTACCTCGTATTCAAACTCAAAATTGTTTGCTGACATATTATTTATCTATTAATGGATTAGGCTTTACACACATGATTCTAACCCGCTATTAGCAAAGGTATTATTTCTAAGCTAAATCCCAAATCTGCCACAAAATTAATCAATATTAAGAAATTATTTGTGACTCTAATCGCTTTCTACTACCTTTGCAACGCAATTTGGCGGGGTAGCTCAGATGGTTAGAGCGTTGGATTCATAACCCAAAGGTCGGCAGTTCGATTCTGCTCCCCGCTACAATTAGAAAGACAGGTCGAAAGATTTGTCTTTTTTATTTGAGGTGGCTTCGAGAACCTCAGCCACCATCGAGATACTCAGTCACCTTTGAGATACTCAGTCAGTTTCGAGATAATTGGCTTCTGGTGTTATTTATTTCCAGACGGTGGCTTCGAGAACCTCAGCCACCTTCGAGAGACTCAGTCAGCTTCGAGATAATTGGCTTCTGGTGTTATTTATTTCCAGACGGTGGCTTCGAGAACCTCAGCCACCTTCAAGAGCCTTAGTCACCTTTCTGGTGTTATTTTTTTCCAGACGATGCCTGAGGCTCTCGAAGGCACCGGATAGTGGTGTCGAATTTTCAGAATTTTTAAATTGAGATTTTTTAGGAGCATCTTGAACAGCGAGCCTTACCAAATATTTAAAGGAAGCCCACTACTATTCAATTGAAAAATAAATCGGATATTTGTTGTCACATTTGACCCCACCGATTTTTTAGTCTATATGAATAAACCCCCATTCGATGCGATTTTCATGGAATTAGCTCAAAATTTAGCTTTGAGATCGCATTGTACCCGTGCTCAAGTAGGAGCAGTTCTCACCAAAGAAACCCGTATCATTTCTATTGGTTATAATGGTCCCCCAGCTGGAACCCATAATTGCGATGATGAATTTGGTGAAGATGGTTGCCCAAGAGATTCCAAAGGTTCTTGTTCTTTGGCCTTGCATGCAGAACAAAATGCGATTTTGTATGCCTCTAAAAATGGGGCAGATGTGGAAGGATCAACGATTTATGTGACCCTCTCCCCTTGCATATCCTGTGCTAGAATCATTTACAGTATGAAAATCAAGCGAGTAATTTACTTGAATTCTTATGCTGCATATAAAGGCCTTTCTTCCGACGAAGGTGTAGATTTTTTACGCAAATTCGGTGTAGATGTTATGGCTTATTCTGAAATGGAATTAGAGTAGAATGAAGAATGTAGAATGTAGAATTAATTTTGGGAACTGATCCAATTCTACATTCTTCATTTATAATTAATGATGATGCACCCCACCTTCACCGTGCACGTGGCCATGGGCGATTTCTTCGGCGGTAGCTTCACGTATTTTGATTACTTTTCCGCTAAATATTAAGTCTTTTTCTGCCAAAGGATGGTTAAAGTCCATGGTTACGGTTTCTGGACCTACCTGAACTACCATACCTTGCATACGATTTCCTTGATCGTCAGTCATGGGAATGAAATTCCCCACCTTTAACATATCACTGGTGTCTTGACCTTCGATTTGAAAAATGGATTTTGGTAAATCTATGATGGCATTGGGGTCAATTATGCCATAAGCGTCTTCTGCCTGAATGGTAAAATCAAAGGTATCATTTACGGAAAGGCCATTTAAATTAGCTTCGAAAGCTTCTGGCAATCCACTTAATCCATGGATGAATACCATAGGTTCATTTTCGTCGACAATTTCTACCACTTCTGGCTCACCTTCTTCATTTGGGAAGGATAATTGGTAAGAAATGAATACAACGGAGTTCGGTTTAATCTGCATATTGTTCTATTTTGCAGCAAACCTACGGGATTAATTTGTAAAGCTTGATGCTCCTTGATTAATATTTTTGGATCAAAAGCTTTTGATTAGCTTTGTAATTCGATTTAAATTCTAAGATTTCCATGCAAAAAAGTGCTCAAGACGTATTAAAAGACATCAAACAACAAAAATTGGCGCCTGTATACCTGATACATGGAGATGAACCATTTTTTATTGACCAAGTGGTGGATGCTTTTGAAAATAAGGTGTTGAGTCCAGATCAGCAGAGTTTTAATCAGTTTGTGATGTATGGCAAAGATCAATCTTTGGGCGAGGTGATATCCTATGCTCGAAGATTTCCCATGATGTCGGACAAACAAGTCATTATTGTGAAAGAAGCCATCTTTTTAGAAGCGATGGCCAAGGGGAAAACGGATGCCAAAGACAAAGGAAATACGGATTGGAAAGCTTGGGTGGATTATTGTGAAAGACCGACCGAGTCGACTATCCTAGTTTTTACCCTTAAAACCTTATTGACTGATAAATCAAAAATTTTAGCACCACTGGATAAAAAAGGTGTGGTGGTAACTTCGAAGAAAATCTCTGAAGATCGCTTAGGAGTTTGGTTAAAGGATTATTTGGGGGGCCATTCTTTGCATATTCAGGCCAATGCCCAGGAATTAATGGTTTCTTTTGTGGGGACAGATTTAAAGAGAATGGCCCATGAGGCCGACAAGTTGATCGTGAATGTTCCACAAGGCAAGGAAATAGGCTTAGACGAGGTGGAAAAGTACATTGGGATAAGTCGGGAGTATAATTACTTTGAATTCCAAAAAGCCATAATTCAGAGAAATGGTGAAAAGGGACAGAAAATAGCCTTTTATTTTGCGGATAATACCAAACAAAATCCAGCGGCCCCCATGTTGATCATGTTGTTTAATTTCTTTGCTAAGGTTTTGCAAGTGCATGATTTGGGTGCTATTTCGGATGGTGAAATAGCTAGTATGCTCGGCATCAATCCTTACTTTGTGAAGGATTATACTTTGGCCAAACGTAATTATCCCTTAGTAAAGGTTGTTCGTGTCATAGAAGCCATTAAAAATGCCGATTTACGGGTAAAAGGAGTGATTGGCAACAGCGATAAAGAGCGAGAAATTATTTTAGACTTGAGTTTTGAGATTTTTAATCTTTAGTTGATAGGTTGATAATCATCCGCTTTCACGTATCCTAATTCCCCTTCGAAATAGCAGTTTACCCAGATGTCTTTTTTCTGCCAGTGGATAATTCGATTTCCTTTTTTTAGCATTTGCTTAACGGGTGCTGCTGAAGAAGCATAATCTCTCAAATAGGCCTTTTCTTTGGTGATAATTCCATATTGAAGCAAAGCAGGAAAATTGGCGAACCATGTTAAAAATAAGAGGTAGAATCCAAGATAATACAAGCTATATGCTTTGATCTTCATCTTTTTGACTTTTTTGAAGCTTAGAATCCCAACCACATAAAAAGCCAAGGCAAACAAAAAGCCCATCAAGTAAGGGAAATAAGTAAAATAAATCCAAAGAAACTGGTCCATGAGATTGATTTGAAAACCAGAAAGCCCTTGCCTATCCCCTATTTCTTGGAGTCGTTTGGCAATCGGCGGTCGATCTTGCTCAGCTTGGAGGCTGGATAAATAATATAATTCTTGTAGCCAATCATTTTTGGCTTTGGCGATGTAGGCTAATTTTAATCGGATGGTTTCATTTTCGCTGCGTTGGGATTCAGCGAATGGCAAATAAATTTTTTCTGCTTCCAATAATCGATTGCTTTTAAACAGAGAATCTGCCAGGGTCAATTGATTTCTATCTATTTGGCTATAAGCGGGTTGCCAAATGCAGAAAGAAAAAAGTGCAAAAAATATAATTTTATTTAGATGGTAGACTTGCATAATTCGAAAAACCGTACTAGTTTTGCACCGCAATAAGGGGAAAATGTTCTGCTTTTGCAAACAGAAGTTGGCCAGTGGTTAAACTTCTTTTCGACTCCAGAGTGGGTCAATTAATATACAAGCGCAAGCTTGATGATTCCGTAGCTCAGTTGGTAGAGCAATACACTTTTAATGTATGGGTCCTGGGTTCGAATCCCAGCGGGATCACACTTTAAACCATTTACAATGTAAGCCTCTCACCGAGAGGCTTTTTTGCGTTCGAACATTTTTAAACCCAATTTCGCAAGCCAAAGTTAATACGCTCGTAATAAGCACATTGAAAAGTTCGATTTGTGTTAGAATCTCATGAATACGCCAAGCTTTCAAAAAATAAAGGAGTCTTGTTTGAATTGCTTATTTTTGCCTCAGAAACTCAAGTCGTAAACAAAATAAATTGACATCTGAGATATGAGCTATTGCACCTACATTCCGTTAATGACAGAGCCCAGCCAAAACCTGCACGCGAACTATCACAACAACCACTACGGATTCCCGATTCACGATGACAATGAGTTGTTCGGGCGATTGATTCTTGAAATTAATCAGGCCGGATTGAGTTGGGAAACCATTCTGAAAAAGGAAGATGGTTTTCGCCGCGCTTACCACAATTTTAATATCGAAAAGATTGCTACCTATACTGAAAGCGACCGAGAACGACTGCTGAATGATGTCGGAATCATCCGCAACAGACTGAAAGTGAATGCCGCCATCGAAAACGCCAAAAGGATTCTTCAGTTGCAAAAAGAATATGGCAGTTTTGAAAAATGGCTAGAACATCACCACCCCAAGACGAAGGAAGAATGGGTAAAGCTGTTCAAAAAGACCTTCAAATTTACCGGAGGCGAAATTGTCAACGAATTTTTGATGAGCATTGGTTATCTAAAAGGAGCACACGACGAAAATTGCCCAGTTCACCAAAAGATTATTAAAACCAAGCCTATGTGGCTGACAAAGTAAATGGACGAACGACGGTTCCGCTGGAACACTACTACGACAAGCAAAACGAAGAGACAAAGGCCTGTTTGCTTGCGCTGAAATCGATTATCATGTCGGTTGGTTCGCAAATTGTGCATTTCAGAAAATACCAAATACCTTTTTTCATATATAAAAATTTCAGTATCAGTTTCTTGTGGGTAAACAAGAAGAAAATATTGCTGGGCTTTGTTGTTGACAAGAAAGCTATGCCTCAGGAAAATATGAAGCGACTAAAAGATAGGATTTCAACACTCGAAATAAACCCGTTGGAAGATATTCCGATTGAACGAATTAAAAATGAACTTCGTAACCTGATTGAATGCTACGATTCTTTTTTGGATAAGAGCTAAAGGTGGCGATTAGAGGAACAATATTCTCTTAATTATCACATTTAAAGCTAATAACTGTTGTGATTGACTGAGAACATTGGTGACAGGTTGATGGGTATATGTATAACAATTGATACATTTATCAAACCAAAAGAAAAAATGACTCAAAAGCTTGCATCAAAAGAGACTATACAAAAGCTGTATGAAAATATGGGAATAAACTTTCCATCATTTATTCCTCAACTCTGCAACTGTAATAGCTCCCTTGAAAGTTTAGAACCATTAAATGATGAAGAGTCTGAGAATCCCGAAGTTCTTAGACTTTGGAAATTACTTCTGAAACTACATGAATTTTCTCTGATCACAAATCTTGATATAAGTACATTTCTGAGGGCTAACATTAGGTCTTCCTCAAATCAGGAAAAGCGTTGTAATTTAAAGTATGTGAACGTAATAACATTTGAAGGATACAGTTATTTATTTGGTTTTGGAAAAGATAAGACTAATGCTCTATGGAAAATAGTTAAAAAATTAGCGGAACGAATAAATGATGAAGAATTAATCAAAGACATTGTTGATATAGAGCAATGGGCAAAGGAATTTGAAATTACCTATGCACAGCAAGAAGACAGATACAAAAGAAACTTGTCCATTCACTATGATTCAGACCCGATAAAAGTTTACAATCTTTTATCGCAAATAAGTGAAGAATTTGAGACAAGAAGAGCAAGTGGCTTTCTAAAGATATTGGATGACATTACGCTTTTCATAAATAAGCATATTCGAAAGTATCAAATACCTCTCTTTTGCTCGACTGATGATTACGGTATAGATATGTGGGAAAGAATCAATCATTTCCCTGACAGGAACAACAAACTATTTGATGAACTTGACGAGAGATTAATGAATTTTGCAGGACACCTGGAGAACGTTGTTGCACATTGTGAGATGCTGGAAGTTGTTCAAGAAAAACTCCAACTGGATAAAACTTTTGTCGAAAAACTTCAACCATTGGTTTTATCAGTTTTCCCAGGCATTCATATATCCTATATCTATTTGGACTTGACATGTGCTTTAAGAGCGTATTTAAGTTCAGAATATTATTTTGAAAAGCAATTAAACCTTAGACGTATTAATATCGTCGTTTATGAAGGATTTAAGCATCTATATGGATATACTGAAAGTGACAATCTTAAGTCATTTTGGCATCGAAATATTGCTTCTACTTTAAATGATTCAAAAAATCAAGATCTAATAGATTCATTAAATGAAATAGAGCATGAGTTAAAGGAATTAGCCTCTGATAATAGGATTAATAATAAGCAGTTAAGAGAATGTTCAGTTCATTACAGATACAGAGAAAAGGATAATATAGTAGCATTGTTTTATGCGTTGGTTAAATCCAACCCATTGATTGAGATAAATAAATCTCTAAAATTAATAAATCTACTTCCTAAGTTATTAAAGATAAACACTGAATCCACCAACTTTGTGTATAACCTTGAACAGGAGATGATAAAGTCATCAAACAACAAAACATTAGCTTAAATTGATTATATCATCAACATAATTGACCAAACACAGATTGACTATGGACAAAAGCAGGAGATGATAAGTAATTTGCTTAAAATAAGGAGTTTGCTGATGTATTCTAATTTAAATTTTCTTGTTCTCATGGAGGTTGTATCACTTGAAATTCCATGCAAATAATTTAGTTATACAGCGATAACAAAAGAGAAAAGGAATTTTTCAGTAAACTATTCAGAGCAAAAACGAATCTTTCTCCGTTAGAATTTAGGCACTCTTTTAGCTGAACATTGAAAAACCGACCTTTTAAACAAAGCAACTTCGGACGTTTGAGCAAAGTTGCTTCGTTCAGCTGCTGGTATCTTTGTTTCATCAAATAACAATTAAAATTTATCACGATGAGAAAAAGTAATGATCAGGGAGCGCTGCAGAAACCGATAGGTTCCGGGTTTAGCGCCAAATCTACAACAAGCGATGTCATTAAAGGCATTGATCTTACAGGTAAAATCGCTATTGTAACTGGAGGAAATACAGGTATTGGACTGGAAACCACCCAAACGCTGGCTGCTGCTGGTGCAACTGTTATTATACTGGCACGGGACATTGACAAAGCAAAGAGAAATTTAGCAGACATTGCCAATGTAGAAATTGAACAAATGGATTTGATGGACCCCGGACTCCATTGATGCTTTTGCCCAGAAATTCATGGTGTCCGGCAGACCGCTCCATCTGCTGATCAACAATGCTGGAATTATGTGGGTGCCGCTGCGCCGCGATAAACGGGGTATTGAATCGCAACTGGCTACGAATTACCTGGCACAGTTTCAGTTGACGGCAAGATTGTGGCCTACCCTTAAAAAAGGCGATGGCGCAAAAGTAATTAACGTTTCTTCGCAAGGCCATCAGTTCGCCCCCTTCAATTTTGATGACCCCAATTTCTTGCACCGCAAATATGAAACACTGGCAGCTTACGGGCAATCGAAAACCGCGGTTAACCTGTTTTCTCTTGAATTGGATAATCGAGGAAAAGCTCACAATGTAAGAACTTATTCGTTGCATCCCGGTTCTATACACGGTACAGAACTAGGAAGAGAAGCTTCAGTAGAACTATTTCAGAAAATGGGATTCTTCGACGAAGAAGGAAACATTAAACCGGAAGTTGTAGCATCGCTAAAAACAATTCCGCAAGGAGCTGCAACAACCGTTTGGGCTGCAACAAGTCCATTGCTTTACAATCTTGGAGGTGTTTACTGCGAAGATGTGGAGGTTGCTGAAATCAACCACGAACAAACTTTTTCTGCTGGAGTGAAATTGTATTCGCTGGACGAAAATCATGCAAAACGGCTGTGGAAATTGAGTGAAGAAATGACCGGCATCGTATTCGATGTTGATTGATGGCTAAATAATTATTTTTGTGATACTGGTTTTTTTAATTTGCTGATATTAAAAAGAAAATCAATGGAGTATAAAGCAAAATACATGACTGATGATATCAAGCTTTCCTGTTACGAGGATAAGTTTTTTAAATCGGACATCCTGTTTGACGACCACATGCTGATATGGTTCATTTCGGGCGAAACAAAGATTGTACAGCCCGATGCCACTTATTTCTTTAAAAAGGATGATATTTTTCTGATTCCCAGAAACCAGTTGGCAACCATCATTAATTATCCCAAAGACGGTGAACCCCATAAAACAGTGGTCATGCATTTGTCCTCAGCAAGGCTGCGGAATTTTTATGCCAAACAGGATGTCCAAATTCAGCCGTTTGCTTCACCGAAAATTCTTTGTTTCAATAATCATCCTTTGCTCGAAAGTTGTCTTTCTTCCTTAATTCCGTATTTTGAAATGAAAGACCTTCCTGAAGATATTGCCAATCTCAAAATTACAGAAGCCATAAGCATCCTCAGAACAATTGATAAAGGAATTGATCAGGTGCTGGCCAATTTTGAAGAGCTGGGGAAAGTTGACTTGGTCAGTTATATGGAGCGAAATTTCATGTTCAATTTACCTTTGCAGAAATTTGGTTACCTGACGGGCCGGAGCCTGACCACTTTCAAACGCGATTTTAGTAAAGCCTTCAGCACCACTCCCCAGCGATGGCTCACTCAAAAACGATTGGAACTGGCACACTATCAATTTGTTGAAAAGAAAAAGAAACCGATTGATGTTTGCTATGAAGTTGGATTTGAAAACATATCGCATTTTTCTTATGCGTTTAAAAAGCAGTTTGGTTATCCGCCAACACAATTGTTAAAATAAAGTCGATTGTACTATAAGCGGAGGTTATTCTTTTGTGTCCAAGCATTCATAAACTTCATCATCGCCTCAAAATCTTCCAGTAAAAAGTTCGCCCCCCTCTTGGGATCACTTTTAATTAAATTAAAAACCTGTAAATCAATCATTTATATATTTTTTGTTTTCATGCTACAGTTTTAAATTTTCCAATTAATTTTTTCAAAAAAAAGGTGAAAATGATATCATTTTCACCTTTTTGACTAGTAAATTTACCCTGTTAACTAGTACAATTACTTTCAGATTTGATTCCAAATGCTGACAATATATTTGATAATAAACAGAATCTTGTAAAAGTCGATTGTAATAAATTTAGCCCGACAAAAATAGTCATCCAAAGAAAATGAATATCAATAAAATAAGCTAAAATTGTTGAAATCAAGATAAATGATCCTGCTACGGCACGTATGATTCTTTCCTGCATGACATTGATTATTTAGATGAATATTCTACTGGCATAACAAATGCTCGAATAGGGTATTCAGATGTTTCATTTTCATTATACAAATCAATTAATTCTATCGTTTTTTTCGCCTGAGCAATAGTTGTGAAGCTGAACAAAAAAACGGAATCAAATATGGCAGGATTATTACCGCTAAACCAACTGTCTAATAAATTGGAAGGTGAACTACTCTTTACACCCTGAGTATCTGTTGCGCTAAAAATTTTAATATTAGCTTGTTGAAAAATGGATTGAACCACTTCGGAGTTCTCTTTAAGAGCTGTGACTACGACTAATTTCATGTTGTTTCTATTTAGTTTTGTTGCGAAGCATTTTATAATACAATAATGGTACTACCAATAAGGTAAGGAATGTGGAGGTAATTGTGCCGCCCATTAATGAAATGGCCAAACCTTGGAAGATAGGATCAAACAAGATGATTACAGCCCCTAATACAACAGCACCGGCTGTTAATAAAATAGGTGTAGTTCTTACTGCTCCAGCTTCAATTATGGCTTGTTTCAAAGGAATATTTTCAGCCAATCGAATATTAATAAAGTCAATTAATAATACGGAGTTTCGGACCATAACCCCTGCCAATGCTATAAATCCAATCATAGAAGTTGCTGTAAAATAGGCTCCTAGCATCCAGTGCCCTAATACAATACCCACTAAGGAAAGAGGAATGGCGGCTAACATGACTAAGGGTACTGTAAAGTTTTGAAACCAACCAACAATCAACAGGTAAATCATTAGGATAACTACGGCAAAAGCAATTCCCAAATCACGAAATACTTCATAAGTAATTTGCCATTCTCCATCCCATTTTAATGTATAGTTTTCTTCCGATTCGGGTTGAGCGGTATACTCTTCAGATAATGAATAACCTTTGGGAACATGAATATTCTTCAAGTAATCAGACATATTTGAAATGGCATAAAATGGACTTTCCAATTCTCCAGCCATGTCAGCTAATACATAAACTACTTCTTTCTGATTCTTGCGGAAGATACTTTTTTCTTTATGTGTTTCATGAACAGAAACAACATCACCTAAAGAGACAAGGTTACCTTGCATTCCTACCACCTTTAAATTTAAAATATCTGAGATACCTGACTTATCCTCATCGCTCAACTGCAAACGAATGGGCGTTTGTGTAAAGGCCTTAGGCTGATTTATCATTCCTGCATGCATTCCAGATATAGCTCCACTTACTGTGGCAGAAACTTGTGCTGTAGCTACTCCATTTCTCATAGCCTTTTCTTTATCTACAGAGATATGGTATTCTTTTTGGTCATCTTCAACCATCCAATCACCATCTACTACATCTTTCGTTTTAGAGAATAAATCCTTAACCTGTTTCGCTATTTTAATTTGCTCTAGGTAATTCGGCCCATAAACTTCGGCCACCAAAGTTGATAAAACGGGAGGTCCAGGTGGAACTTCTACAATTTTAGCATTTGCGTGGTATTTAGCCGCTATTTTTTGCACTGTCCCGCGCATTTCTTTCGCAATATCATGGCTCTGCTTACTTCTCTCTTCTTTATCAACTAAATTTATTTGAATGTCAGAGACATTATCTCCGCTTCTTAGGTCATAATGACGCACTAAGCCATTGAAACTAATTGGAGCAGCTGTACCTACATAGCCTTGGTAGTTTTTCACCAATGGATTTTTAGCAATATAGGTGGCAATATCTGCCGTTACTGCCTGTGTCTTTTCCAAAGTTGTTCCTTCTGGCATATCAATGACCACTTGAAATTCATTTTTGTTATCAAAAGGAAGCATTTTAACTGCTACGGATTTGGTATAAAACAAACCTAAAGAGCCTACTAATATGGTAACGGTACCTAAGATAAATGACCAACGCTTCCAACGAGTTTCTAACAAAGGGTTAATAAATGAATGATATAAGCGATAAATGGGCGTATTTTCCATTTTATCATGTTCCACATGCGACTCAGTTCCTCCCTTTTTATCTTTCTCACGCAAGAATATATAGCCTAAATAAGGTGTCAATGTTAAGGCTACAATCAAAGAAAGTATCATCGCAATGGAAGCACCAATGGGCATTGGACTCATATATGGTCCCATTAATCCCGACACAAAAGCCATCGGTAAAACAGCTGCAATCACCGTAAATGTGGCCAAAATAGTAGGATTTCCAACTTCATTTATGGCATAAATGGCAGCTTGAAGAGGAGGCATTCTGCGCATTTTGAAGTGGCGATGCATATTCTCCGCAATGATAATGGAATCATCCACTACAATACCCGTAATAAACACTAATGCAAATAGGGTAATTCGATTCAAGGTATAATCCATGAAGTAATAACTAAATAATGTCAATGCAAAGGTTACTGGTACCGATAAGAAAACGACTAATCCTCCTCTCCATCCCATAGCCAACATGACAAATAATGTTACTACGACAATTGATATAAATAAATGAAACAATAATTCTGATACCTTATGTGATGCCGTTTCTCCATAATTACGAGTTTCTTCTATGTGCATATCCGATGGAATAAGCGTTTTCTTTAAACTTTCCACATGATGCATAATTTGGGAACTTAACTTCATTGCATCGGCTCCTTTCTTCTTAGAAACAGATACGGTTACAGCAGGGAAAGTTCCCTTAAATTGGTTTAAGCCAGTTGTGTCCGCCTTTCCATATCCATAAAACACATATTGTGAAGCCCTCGCAGGCAACTCTTCTACTTTTGCCACTTGCTTCAAATACACGGGTTGACCACCGTTCATGCTAATAACTAAGTCCGCTACGTCCTCTTGTGTATTTAAAAAATCACCCGATTGTACAGAAAAAGTAGAATCATTGTTTTGAATATTGCCTGCTTCGGTCTGAACATTTGCCGCTTGAATCGCTTTTGATATGGCTAAAAAATCAACGTGATTTGACTCCATTAAAGATCTATCCAAAATAACTTTAATCTCGCTACTTCTTCCGCCTGAAATTTTAATATCCGCTACATCTGGTATCTTCTTTACTTCATTGGCTAATTCTTGACCAACTTGTTTTAGCGAATAATCATCGTATTTTTCTCCCCATAATGTTACAGCCATGACAGGAACATCATCGATAGAACGAGGTTTAATCAAGGGCATGCTTACTCCTTGCGGAAACTTATCCATACTTTTCATTAGTTCTGCATACAGCTTCACTAATGAACGTTCTACGTCTTCGCCAACCTTAAATTGAACAATTAACATTACTTGACCCTTCATCGAAGTAGAATAGACGTATTCTACCCCCTTAATATTGGAGATTATTTTCTCCATAGGCGCAGCTACTTTTGTTTCCACTTCTTTAGGTGAAGCGCCTGGATACCCTAAAAATATATCCGCCATGGGAACCTGAATTTGTGGTTCCTCTTCTCGAGGTATTAAAAAAGTACTATATCCCCCAATTAATAGAAATGCAAGCATTAGCAAAATTGTCAGTTTCGACTGTAAAAATGCCTTTGCGATATTACCTGATAATCCTTTTTCCATGATTTTGTTTTGAAAAAAATTGTCTTCTTCTTATTGCTTATTTATTACTGGAGCTCCATTACTTAATGCTCCATCTGCCCACTTGATATAGGCTTCATTTTTTGCTAATCCACTTAGGACTTCCACTTGATCACCAAATGTTTTTCCAAGTCTAACCCAACGTAACAAGGCGGTATTTTCAGCACTAAGCGTATATAAACCATTTAATTGTCCTTTGGAAATAATTGAACTCAGAGGAACGAGAATTTTACTTTCGCCCTGAAGCGCCATGTTTGTGGGTTTATGATGCTTTGAATGCAAGCGCACATTGGCATACATACCTGCATAAATTGATTTTTGTTGATCCGTAGGTATGGAAATCTTTACTATATATTGGCCACCCGAGAATTGCGAAGATGGATTAATCTGAACGACCTTGCCTGTGATCTCTTTATTCAAAGATTTAATCATACAGCTGGCTTGGTCGCCTAATTGTATGGATGAAATGGAAGCTTCTGGAACAGATACACTTACTTGTAAACCGCTTGATTGCTCGATGGTGAGTATAGGCATTCCAGGACTTGCTAAGCTTCCTAAGTCTGCCAATTTTTGCGTCACAACACCTGAAAAAGGAGCTCGAACATGCGTATAAGAAAATTGGGCATTCACCTCGTTTCTCATTTCTTTGGCGGCATCTAAGCTTGCTTTTACAGAATTATATTGTAGTGTTATTTGATCCAATTCCTTTGCTGAGGCACTTTGCTGTTTATACAAAGTAGTAAATCGATCGTAATCTTTTTGAGCACTGTGAAAAGCAGCCTCTGCTTGACGAATGGATGCATCTACTTGAGCTCTCTTAGCTAATAAATCTGTATTATTCACTTCAAAAAGCAATTGCCCAGCTTTTACATGATCACCTATTTTGACTTGTAGTTTCGTAATATATCCCATCATCCGAGTACTAATATTTGCTTGATGAGTGGCCTCAATTTGTCCTGTTACATCTGTTGTAGCTAAATTATTTTGGGCATTCGGCAAACTTAATACCACTTGAATGGGCTTTGATTGAAGTTTTTCTTTAGCTATTTTTTCTTCTTTTGAACAAGCTATAGTTCCAAAAATTAGACTGATACTAGCTGCGCTAATAATGATTGATTTTAATTTCATTTGAATGATTATTTAGTCGATTCTGTTAAAAAATTTAAATATGCTTCCGCCATTTTTTGTTCGAAAACAGCTTTAGATAAAAGCATTTTTTGTTCTGAAAGTTGAGTTTGAGCCATCAATACATCTGTGGTATTTGATAACCCTTGAGTATATCTGTTTCGTATAATTTTATAGGCTTCTTCAGCTTGTTCTACAGCCTTATTACCCAAAGTGATTTTATACAAAGCATCTGCTATTTGTTGTGATGTTTTGGTTATGTCAACAGAAGCTTGATTGATCTGTATTTTAATCTGCTCTTGTAATTTTTGTTTTTCAAGATTCAGGGTAGCATTTTTATTTTTGATTTGATTTCCTTTAAAAATATCCCAAGACAGGTTAAATCCAAGTAAATACGAATTTGCATTGAACCCTAATGCCTTATAGTCATTGAACATGTAATTGGCAAAACCATTTAATCTAGGCAGGCTTGATTGGGCATTACTTTTCAGCATTAAAGACAGACTTTCTTCCGCCTCTTTCATGGCCTTAATGTCTGACCTATTCGCTAAATCTGCCGTCCCTTTGGTTATTGTTGGCGTTAAAACTACTTTCTCAATGGTATAGTTTACCCCTGTCTCCTGATTCATCATAAAACTCAATTGATCCGAAATTGCTGAAATCTGAGAACTTGTTTCTGCCAATTTCGATTCTACTGCTTTAACATGTACTTCGGCATTTAATAGGTCAGATTTCTGCATTAAACCTTGATTGAATCTATCCTGAGTGAACTGAAGCATGTTCTTCATCGCATATAATGTCTCCTCCACGACTTTTCTTGCTTCATACATTAACTCAAGCTGTAAATAGGCTTGTGTCACTTGCATTTTAATACCCTCATGTGTTCTTTGTTTTTGATTCTGATACACATCAATTTGCTTCTCAGCAGCTAGTCTCATAAAATGCATATCCATATTAAAAATGGGTTGCTGAATGGAAAGTTGACTTAAGTAATTTTGATTTCCGCCTGGCTTATTGAGTAACGTTGGATTAAAATCCGCTGCTTGAACTGAGCCTTGTTGTAACTTAAATCCAAAGGAGTTCAATGGATTGTCAGAGAATAAGCCTGTGTAAGAAAAATTTACTTGGGGTAGCCATATAGCTTCTGTTTGTTTAAATTTAGACTTAGCTAAATCTACGTCTAATTGGGCGACTCCAAGTTGCTTATTTTGAAGAATTGCTTGCTCCAAAGCTTTTTGCAGACTTAATGGGCGCTCCGCTATTTGAGCGGACACATTAAATCCTAAAACAAAGAAAAATACAATTTTTAAAATGTGCCCCTTTGAAGAACTTGATAATGGATGGTGTTTTTGCATACATATAAAATTTATGATGCAAATGTATGAGGCTTATTTATAGCTAAACGTGACTTTTATTACGGCGAAGGATCGCACTTAAGTTGTGATAATAGTCACGGAAAAAGCCAAAAATGCAATAGTTTAGAATGGGTAAATGACATCCTTTATTCTGAGGATTATGTGAGTGACATTCTTTGACTGGCCTTCTAATTTCCCAAGTAACGAGTAAACAAGTACATCATTTGTCAAAAAAGCCGTATAATTTGTCCATATTTCCATTGATTTTACTTAACTGAAGCAGCAATGTTTCTCTCAAATGTCAAAAGCCATCATTGTAGCATCCATCATCACCTGTCCGCATTGCGCTCATCAGGCAACAGAAATCATGCCAGAAAATGCCTGTCAATATTTTTATGTCTGTACCTTTTGTGGAGAAATGTTGAAACCCAAGCCAGGAGATTGCTGTGTGTTTTGTAGCTATGGAACTGTTCCATGCCCTCCCATGCAGCAAGGAATTGATTGCTGTTAACACGTTTTAAAATACTTTGAAATAGTAATTGATGAAAGGGTTACTCCTTATTCCATATCCAAAACGACCTTCGTAGCTTTTCCACTCACAGCCAAAGCCATGGCTTCCCCTATCCTATTCAAAGGAAAACGTCCTGAAATAATTTGACCAGGATGGATTTTATCTTGAGCAATTAGTTCAATCGTTTCAGCAAAGTCATTCGGGTGATCATAAATGATGGAAGGTAATATGGAAATCCCCTCTCTCGCGATTTTTAATGGCACAAACTGCGCTGATTCATTGGCTAGCCCAACTAAGATGATTTCTGAGCCTCTAGGTGCTGTTTCTAAGATTAAATTGGTGGCTTTGGCCACACCTACACAATCAAAAATGGCAGCTATCTCCCGATCATATAAAAATGCCTCTAATCCTTCTGTAGGCAATATTCTTGCTCCCATAGCTTCTGCCAAGACTTGTTTTTCTTCATTCAAATCTTTTACCCAAACTTGGTAGCCTTTCGTTAGGGATAATTGGCAGAGCAATAATCCAATGGCCCCTAAACCAAATATAGCTATATGGGCTTGCTTGGGGGCAGAACTAACGTGCAAGGCATGAACGGCAACCGCCAAAGGTTCGATACAAACGGCATCTTCATCAGTGATGGAATCAGGTAATTTCCAACAAAAATCAGCGTCTAAACAGACGTACTCAGCAAAACAACCAGGTGAATTAACACCTATGACTTGCTTATTGGGACAGATGTTTCCTTTGCCTTGTAAACAAAATCGACAAGTACCGCATGGGATATTGGGTTCAATCACCACTCTTTGTCCTTTATGGAACCCTTCCACGTAAGCACCTACGGCTTCCACATACCCAAGACCTTCGTGGCCAAGTACTGTGGGAACAGGCAACAATCGATCGCCTAAGAATAAATGCACATCTGAACCACAAATCCCTGTCGACCTCAAACGAATCAATAATTCATTCGCTTGTGGAATGGGTTTTTCTAGGTCTTGAACTTGTATATTTTTGGGGCTTTCTAATACGGCTGCTTTCATAATTTATCGGAAGGTAAAGTACGAATGATCAAACCCATCACTAATAGTGGTAAAGAAAATAATACAAACAGCACCGTATTACTCACGTGGTTATCCGATAAAATTCCGAATACGGCAGGCCCTAAAATGGCACCTAGTCGACCAATACCCACCGTGTAGCCAACTCCCGTAGCACGAATGGACGTGGGATAAATACGGGATAATATAGGCCAGATACCATTAAATCCACCTTGTGCAAATACGCCAATGAACATCACCAAGACAAATATGAGTAGGGTGTTCAAGGGTAAAAAAGCGTATAATTGCATGACGGTAAAGGCAGACAACATATACATAACATGTATTTTCTTTAATCCGAATTTTGATCCCAAAGCACCGATGGACGAAGAACCAATAGCGGCTCCAATGTTAAGGGAAATACCCACATAAGTAGCTAATTCAAAGGGCATTCCTGAATCTTTGGCAATGGTAGGAACCCAACTCATGACGGTATACAAGGTCATAAATCCAAAAAATGCAGCTAACCAGAGTCGCCATGTATTAGGTTTTAACTCCTCGGTTAATAAGACTTTTACCCCTTGTTCTTCTATTTTTTTACTTTGAAATTCTTCTGAATCTTTCATGACAAAGAATACCAAAACTGTCATCATGGCAGAAAAACAACCTGCTAGAAAGAAGGCATAATGCCATCCTTTTATGGGAATTAAATCGGCACAAATAAGACCCGTTAATATGGCTCCTATGGGCCATCCAGCCTGAATTAAACCTACATTAAAATCTCGGTATTTATCATTGGAATATTCTGCGGCAGTGGTGGTGATGGTAGGTAATATTCCTCCAATTCCCAATCCTGTTAAAAAACGCCAAGCCAAAATGGGTAAATAGGCTTGAGAAGATGCTACTCCAAACATCCCAATGCTTATCATGATCAAAGAAATCAAAAAGATTTTTCTTCTGCCATGTTTGTCGGCCAAAGGCGCTAAAGAAAAGCATCCTAAGGTCATACCTGCTAAGCCTGCACTGAAAATATAGCCCATTTCTGATTTGGATAAACCAAATTCTCGAATGATTTCAGAGCTGGAAAAAGACACAATTAATACGTCTATCCCATCATTGAAATTCATTAAAAAGCACAAGGCTACCATTAATATTTGAAAACCCGACATGGGGGCACTCGACTGTATTTTGATTTGATTCTCCATTAATTTAAAAATCCTCCTTGTGGTTTAACTCCATTTTTTACCCAATTCCTCAATAAATCAAATGAAGTAGCTGTTTGCTGGGGAGTGAATGCACAGTGGGCCTGTCCATGGGTATATTTTACGGTAAAAAACTGATCTTTTTGTTGCTGATGTACCATGTTTTCATAATTCACCACTGCATAGCTAGGAGGAATTAATTGATCGTAAATCGTGTGTACCAATAAAATGGGCTTATTGATATTTCCAGTACGATCATAACGGGAAAATAATAGATTCGGGTTTTTCGTGGCAGGTAATCGTTCCGCTACTTGATTGGTCAATAAATCATCTGGGAATCCCGAATACACGGTTTGTAAGTTATCAAAGGGATTGCCACCCAACTTGACAGCGATATCTCTTAACACGTTTTGATTAAAGAACAATGAACCACCTAGGTCCTTTAATTTCAAATCAAATTTTTTGGCAAACGCCTTGGCCAAAGTAGAATCTTTGTCCATGATCGCTTTCATCATTTGACCTATTTTGGAACCAGCCTGCGATACATTGACATAGCCAACCTGAGAATTAACATCAAATATATCTTTTAAGCTGGGTATGATACCGGGGAAAAGTCCATTGAACGTAGCATACATATCGTATTCCTTTCTGCACTGCAAATATGGCCTAGATGATAAAGGACATAAAGGCATTGCTCCGTGGTAATTTTCACCAAAGTATTCCATGGTTCCCAAGGTAATGCCCCCTCCCATGGAATGCCCCACCATGAAGGTAGAATCAGGTTTCCCCATATTTTTAACAAAAGCTTGTCTTAGTTCTTCCGTAGCATCTATTCCTTCTGGTAAAACAAAACCCACTGTGGGGTAGTCGGAAGCGGCAATAGCAAAGCCACGATCAAGTATAACTTGTAGTCGTTTTTCTAATCCAGCATTGGCCTCTTGGGGTTTTTGACCTTGAAACTGGTATCCATGAGCATACATGACCAATTTTTTATTCCAGTTGTTTGGGATTAGGATTTGGTAAGTACCTCCTTTTAGCGGGCCAACATCTTTTTTTTCTATTTGACCGAAGAGTGAAAAACTGGCCAATGCAAGTAAAACAGCATACTTCATGATAACAAGATTAGGTATTTAAGGGCTTTTGTCCATTTTTGATTGACCAATTTACCATTTTTTCCTACGAATTTTTCTATCCTATTTCCTAAAAATAAACGAATGAGGTCATTGGGGTAAAGCCATGCCCATAATTTCAAAATTTGGAACAAGAGATGCAGGTCAATTTATTCCTGATTGTTTTTTAGATTTATATTTCAACAAACAAATTCTTCTATGCGCAAACTACTTATTTTACTATTCACTGTTCCTTTTTTTGCTACTGCCCAATCTCCGCAAGATAGCTTGACCATTAAGAAAATGGCCGATGAAATCATGATTCACGGGAAAGCGTATGATTTATTGAGGGAATTAACCAAACAAATTGGAGGTCGTTTAGCTGGCTCGCCCCAGCAGCAAAATGCTGCTATTTGGGGGAAAAGAAATTTAGAAGCATTTCAGGCAGATAAGGTATACTTTCAGGCAGTAAAAACGCCTAATTGGAAGCGTGGAGGAAATGATTTTGCTGCGATAGTAGCGCTTAATGGGAAAGCTCAAATCCGCCCTATGAAAGCACTCGCTTTGGGTAATTCATTGGGGTCTAATGGATTGATAGAAGCTGATGTCATTGCTTTTGCGAGTTTTGATGAAATGGAAAAACGAAAGGATGATATTAAGGGTAAGGTCGTTTATTTTCATAGTGTTTTTGACCCAACCAAGTTCCAAACCTTTAAAGCTTATGCAGAATCTGGTGTATTTCGTCGGGTAGGTCCTAGCAGAGCAGCCAAATACGGAGCTGTAGGTGTCATGATTCACTCCTTGAGTACAGCTACCGACAATGAGCCCCATACAGGAAGTATGGTGTATGATGAGGCATATCCTAAAATTCCGGCATTGGCTTTAGGACCAGAAGATGCCAAAGAGTTATATGAGCTAAGTAAAAAATCGACTGTTCGAGTACAGTTACAGACCTATGGCTATTTTCTGCCAGATGCCGATGAAAACAATGTAGTGGCTGAATTAAAGGGTTCCGAATTTCCTGAGGAGATCATTACACTAGGTGGACATTTGGATAGTTGGGATGTCAATGAAGGGGCTCATGATGATGGCGCAGGCATCGTACAAACGATGGAGATTCTTAGAACGATGAAAGCCATTAACTATCGTCCTAAACGGACTATACGTTTTGTCTTATTTGCGAATGAAGAAAACGGTATGCGAGGAGGTAATGAATATGCCAATCAAGCGAAATTAAATCAAGAGAAACATATTTTTGCTTTGGAGAGTGATGAAGGCGGGTTTACGCCTAGATCCATTGGAATCACTTGTTCTAAAGAGCAATGGAAGAAATTTCAAGCATGGTCTCCCCTGTTTAAGCCTTTTGGTGGGGAACTGACCTTGGGAGGAACAGGTGCTGATATTGGTCCATTAGTGAAAGTAAATCCTTCGATTGTTTTGTCGGGTTTAATACCAGATAGTCAACGGTATTTTGATTTACATCATGCCAAAACCGATGTATTTGAGAATGTCAATAAACGTGAATTACTATTAGGAGCTGTTAATATGGCTGCAATCATTTATTTGATAGATCAGCATGGTACAAATCCATAAATATTCTGTCAAGCTATTAATTATGAGTAAGAATGAAGCTCATTTGGGTTTTAGATGTAGTTCACATGTAGATTTAAAGGATATAGTATAAAATGAAAAAGTCAGTCTATTGTCGTCTTATATTGCTTGCTTTCTTTTTTTGCACCATACTTTCACCAGTATGGGCACAAAAGAATAAACTGAAGAACAGTCGGGTTTTAGTGTATACCAAAAACGGTGTAGGATATGTACATGATAATATTCCTTCAGCGGTAACCTGTATTCAAGAATTGGGTACTGAGAATAAGTTTAGTGTGGATGTATCCGATGATCCTATGGTTTTTACAGAGGCTAATTTAAAAAAATACACCTTACTTATTTTTACAAGCACCAACAATGATGTATTTGCCACAGATGAGCAGCGTGTCGCATTTAGGCGCTACATAGAAGCGGGTGGAGGATTTGTAGGAGTTCATTCGGTGACGGGTACAGAACGCAAATGGGCCTGGTTTAAAATGATGGTGGGTGAAACATTTACTTGGCATGCTAATTTTCAGCCATTTTCTTTAATTAATATTGATCCTAAGCATCCATCGATGGAGGGAATCCCTAGTGTTTGGACCAAAGAAGATGAGTGTTATTTTGGGAGAGAAATGTATCCAGGCATTCGGGTATTGATGATGCACGATGTTTCTACCTTGAATAAGAAGCAATCGGATCTAATTCTTAAAAATACGGGTACCTTTGGTGATTATTTTCCAGCTGTTTGGTACCAGAACTTCCAAGGAGGGCATATTTGGGTCACGACTTTAGGACATGCCAAAACGGATTACCAGAATCCCTTGTACCGAAATCATCTCTTACAAGGCATCAAGTATATCGCTAACCAGCATCAAGGAATTGATTTTAGCAAAGCTTTTTCTACTGCTAAAGAAGATAAGATAATTGTAAATGGTAAATGATGAATTTAAACGGAATCTCATTCTTCATCCCGACTTATCACTAAACCCTAATAAATATTTTGATGCTGCGTTCATCACATTTCGCTGGAGTTGGACGACAGTACTCCCTTTTGAAACAATTCTACATTCTACAATAATAGGTTAATCCCAGCGAAAGATTGGAACGTAGCTTGAGCGAAGCGGCAGGCGGATATTTGACCCTGCGCAAGGGCCATGTGCGTAAGCGTCAAAGATTAAACCGTAAGCGGAGTGGCAATCGGTTTCGTATGGCGGAATTCGTATAAGATTAACCGTATTCCTTCTGTTAGGTATTTTTTTTATAAAAAAAGAAATACCTAACAGAGTATTTAAGCAGTACAGTGATTTTTGTTAAATCAAATTCCAATTCCAATTCCAATAATAACCTAACCTAGAAAAAACATCATTGATTCACTTTTGGGGTACTTCAACTACCTAGGTCTTTTCTTTTTTTCAAAAAAAAGAAACAAAAAAACTTCTTTTTTTGTCGCCCAGCAAAGGCTAAATAACATGATAAATGATGAATGGATTAGGAGACTAATTCTACATTCTTCATCCCCTCTAACGACTAAACCCTAATAACTACTCTCTAATCACTTTTTTTTCACTTTTTTTTATAATTTTATAGAAATACGTTTTTCGGTCCTGTATGTCTTTAAAATTATCAATTTCTTTATTTGTCATATTCTTATGCAACTCATTTTCGTCCTTGGCGCAAAATGCAGAGGAATTGTTCAGCCAAGCGAGAACGGCAGCTTTTGAACAGAAACAGTATCCATTGGCCAAACGATTAGCCAAAGCAGCCTTACAAAAATCTCCTAATTACTATGATATTCGTATATTTTTAGGTCGAATATACGCTTGGGAAAAGCAAGCAGATAGTGCTAGAAGGGAATTTGATCTTGTCCTTCAACAAAAAGCAGATATCGAAGATGCTTATGTTGCTTATGCCAATTTAGAATTTTGGAATGACAATTCAGAAAGAGCACTACTTTTAAGTAATCAAGGATTGGGTTATTTTCCTTCATCTGTTGAATTAGCCATCCTAAAAGCCAAATTCCTTAATGACTTAAAAAAATGGACAGAAGCTAATCAAGTCATTTCAGATGTCTTAGTGAAATATCCTACTCAAGCAGATGTGCGTGCTTTGGCTATTCGAATACGCGAAAATATCTTCTCCAATAGAATTGGAGTGAATTATACCTTTGTTTCGTTTGATAAACAATTTGATGATCCTTGGTATTTGACTAGTTTAGATTATAGTAGGCAAACTTCTCTAGGTTCTCTTATAGGAAGAGTCAACTATGCGAATCGCTTTAATGAAAATGGTATTCAATTTGAAGTGGATGCTTATCCCCGCTTATCGAATACTTTTATGGCATATGTCAGTGGTGGATATTCTCCCAATTTAGGTGTTTTTCCTCAATCTAGGGCAGGCTTCTCTCTGTATGCCAATCTCCCTAAAAGCATGGAGGCCGAGGCTGGGTTTCGCTACTTGCAATTCAGCGATAATACGTGGATTTATACTGCCTCTTTGGGTAAATATTATAAGTCGTATTGGTTTAATTTACGGACTTATTTGACGCCATCTTCTGGTCAATTAAGTCAATCGTTTGCCTTCACTACTCGATATTATGTAGGTGGAACCGATGATTTTTTAAGTTTAGTATTGAGTACAGGACTTTCTCCTGATGATCAAAGAAATATAGTTCTAATCAATGCTTCTGCTTATAAATTACAATCTACTGGTTTAACCTTGGGATATAGACGTTCGATTAATTCTTTTCATATCATCAATTTTAAAGCGAGTTGGACTAATCAGGAATACAGAAAAGATACTCGTGGGAATGCCTTTGAATTAGGAGTTGGTTACATCCGCAGATTTTAGCATTCATGCAAAAATCATTTAACAATAAGCTCTTTTGGTTTTTAAGCCTCTTTTGGCTAGGACCTCTGCTGATGTTTCTCTTTTGGTTTTTCACACCTTCAACCAAATGGGTGGCCGCGATCATTGATAAATCAGTACTCACTCCTGCGGGCGACAAACACATTTCTTTCACTTGGTTGTTGAATCAAAAACGATTGACTAAAACGAGTTCAGATCGTTACAAAACTAATTATGACTACTTTGGTTTTTTCCCAAAGGAGAACGAAAAATTTCGAATCAAAGGACTTGAACGGTTTTCTTCTGATCAATTAAAGCAATTAAGTGAAGATTCCGACATGGCATATTTCACAGATACTTATGGTGTTTATAAACAAGAATGGTATCATAAAAGTGTCAGTCAGTCAGTGGGTTATGGCATGTTATATGGAGGTTTAAGTAATCAAGACATTGAATTCCTTCAACACATGAAGGACAAGAAAAAACTAATTATTGCGGAGTTTAATACAATTGGATCTCCCACCACAGCCGAAAATCGTGGAAAATTTGAGGAGATGTTTGGCATGCGCTGGACAGGTTGGACAGCACGTTTTTTTGATAATTTAGATACCACTGTTAATTTGGCACTTCCTCATTGGATGGTAAAAAACTACACAGCCACTCATCAATCTCCATGGAAATTCAAAAATGCGGGAATTGCATTTGTTCATGAGGAAGGTGGGCAGGTCGTTATTTTAGAGGATAAAACTCATTTAAAAGATCCTATTCCCTACATTAATAGTGGTGAATTAGGACAAAGTAAATTTGGGTTGCCAGAAGAAATGAAATATCCTTTTTGGTTTGATATCATTGTTCCTGATACACGCATGAATGAAGTGGTATCTTTATTTTCTTTAAAATACAATGTTCAAGGCTTGGCAGAACTAAAGAAATATGGAATACCTACGACCTTCCCCGCTGTTATTATGGCTAAGAATAGTAAGGCGCCATTTTATTATTTTTCGGGAGACTTTTGCGATAATCCCATTCACGAATACGCCTCTTACTTTAAAGGCATTGACTCCTTTCTATCGTTATTTTATACTTACAATGATCCTATGAAACGCAAAAGCTTCTTCTGGAAGTTTTATCGTCCTATGATGAGCCATATTTTAGACGATGCGGTGAAAAAATCAAAACTTAATACATCAGTTAATACCATAACGGCTGATTAAGGAGTCTGGAACCATTTTGAAACCTAGAATTAACTTCGCATTCTTTTTCTTAAAAATGCTAAATGCAGCTTGTAATTGACTTAATTTCACTTCATCCTTAATAGCAGTTTCTTCCATGTTATCTGTGATTTTGAATAAGGTATTACCGTTTATGTGGTAGTCTTCCAATATAAAATCAATTAACGTTGATTTATTTTGCATCAAAGGATACTGATGAATATTTCTGAAATTTCTAGCGGTATCTAAGCCATCTCCCATCCAACTAGCTCCTGTTTTAGGGAGGTTGAAGTTCAACTGATTTTGTAGCATGGCTAACAAACTAGGTGTTATATCAAAGTGAGTGGAGATAGAAGCAAATTGGGCGGTACGCTTTAGCATAGGCGAATAAATCAATAAGGGCACATGGTAACGGTCAATTTTAGTACTTATAGGAATTTCAGGCAAACGGTGATCTCCTGTAATTACAAAAATGGTATTTGTATAATCAGGACGTTTTTGATATTCTTGAAAGAATTTTTTCAGAGATTCATCTGTGTACATGATACTAGAATATTGGTTCATGAAATTGCTGTATTCTGCCTGTTTATTGGCGTTAAAGCCTAATTTACCCATTCTATTCTTGACCATTTGGATGTATTTTCCTTGATTTGGAATTAAAAATGGATTGTGAGTGCTTACTGTCAAAATGACATTTAATTCTGGTTTCTTTGACAGTGCACCATTTCTTTTTTTTAAATAATATCGAAATAATTCGTCATCAGAATAGCCCCAGGTGAAGTTATTAGTGGAGGGAGGTAGTTTGATGTATCCTGTTGGAAAAGACTTTTCTTCTATGATTTCATCGACATGATTATTGACCAAATAGGTTTTCATTCCATCAAATTCAGTTTCACCACCATAGTAAAAAGAAGTTCGATAACCATTTCTTTTTAAGATAGTGTATAAGGATAAATGCTTGGGAATGGCTGGTCCCATTTCCAAAATACCATTTTCTCCGAAAGGCAAAGAGCTCAATAAAGCAGGTAGCACAGCAAAAGTTCTTCCTCCTGCACTTAGCATGTTTTTCCAATAGAGGCTTTTATCTGCTAAAGAATCAATAAAAGGCGTGAAATTTCCTAAATAGGCGCCTTCGTTACTAAATGCCCTTCCAAGTCCCTCTACTAAAATAATCACCAAGTTGGGTTGAGTTTTCAGTGCTTGAAAGTAGGGAGATAAGACATCTGGAGATTGGTTACTATGGTAAAATGGATATTGTGTTTCGTAAGGATATTCAAATTTGATACCTTGGGTTGTAAATCCTTCAAAGTCACCAATATAACCATCCGCATAAATATCCACTTCGGCATTGGAGTGAAAAAAATAATCGCTACTTGCTGATAAAAAGAAGGCGGGCTTATTTATAGTCAGGTTATTTTCATATTCAGTTGGGAAATTAATCGTAAATGAATTGAATGGAGTAATGTATTGAAATAGGGATAAAATGGGGAAAAATAGACTCCATTTAGGCCCTATTTTAACTTTAACTGGTAGGTATTTGATACAGCTAATGAATATACCTGTTAAAAAGACGAAGGCAATGATTACGGGTAATCCAGTACCCGAAGAAGCACCCACTGTTTGCTGGATATCCGATATGGAATAGCTATACAAATCAGCTCCTAATGGGACAAGAGCCGTGTTGAAATAGCCTATTAATACCAAGTGCATTACAAAAAATAGCCCAATGAGGCATTGACTAGTTATTGTAGTCAGCCTGAGGGATAGGTAGGATAAACCAATAAATACCACGTACAAATAGAATAGACAAGAAATCCAATAGTTGAAATTATTCCAAAGTGCATATAATAGGATTTGAAATGTATTTTCCGGAAACTGCCTACTAAAACCGTTTATCAGGATTTCGAATAGACTAAGGAAAAATAGGGTTCCCAACCAGACGAGCATTAAACGGCTGAAGGAAATACTAAATGTGCCAATATTCGATTTTTGACTTTTTATTTTCTGGAACAAGGAACTCATAAGGAAATAATTGCTTAGGAATGATTCATTCTAGATTACAAGGGGAATTCAGTAGAATTGAATATTACACTTTTGTTAAGAGTAAATATAAATATCCCAACTCAATTAGCTTCTATCTCATTTATATAATTCTCTTAGAGAGATAGATTTATTTTATTTTTTCTTTACATTTTGGAAAAATTTGAACATGGATAAAATCGCTTATCAATCCATTGACCAATATATTGAATCTCAAGATTTTGATAAACAAGGTCGCTTACAGGAGATTCGGAAGATCGTGAAGCAATTACTTCCTGATGCAGTAGAAGTAATCTCGTATCATATGCCTGCATTTAAATGGAAAGGTAAAATTTTGGCTTATTTTGGTGCATTTAAAGAGCATATCAGTCTATTTCCTCATGCTAGCTGCATCGAAGCCTTTCAAGATCAATCCAAGGAATATGCCATGTCAAAAGGCACCATTCAATTTCCCATGAATAAAGCATTTCCCAAGGAGCTTATTCGAGAAATGATCCAGTATCGAATTCAGGAAATGGATTTTCAAATCAAAGTGAAAAAATCAAAATGAAATTTTAAACCTATTTTTTATGATCATCAAACGTCGACATTTTTTACAATCCGCTAGCCTTACTTTAGGGGCATTCTGTCTTCCTTCATCCACTTGGGCTATAGCAGGCGATGAACCTGAACTTTGTCGGGGAGGCTATTTTACTGAAGCGGAAGGAAAGGCATTTTTAGAGCAACATACTCCTACTAACTTAAAAGCTTGGAATAAACGCTCGGAGCAAATCATCAAGCAAATCAAAACGGGCATGGAATTAAACAAAATGCCCGCTGCTCCTACATTGGCTCCCATTATGCATAGTAAGAAGGAATATAATGGCTATACCATTGAAAATGTAGCCTTTGAAAGTTTGCCAGGTTTTTATGTGACTGGCAACTTGTATTGTCCAGCCGAATTGACTGCTGGAAAATCTTATCCAGGTATTTTATGTACTCATGGCCATGATGGTGCAGCGGAAGGAAGATTTAGGGAGCAAACCCAAAGGCGATGCGCTACACTAGCCCGTATGGGAGCTATTGTTTTTGCCTATGATATGCTGGGATATGGAGATTCTCAACAGTGCACGCATACGATCAAGAAGTCATTAAAATTACAGACGATCAATGGATCTAGGGCCTTGGATTTCCTTTTGAGCAGAGCTCAGGTGGATGCTGAACGTATAGCCATGACAGGTGAATCAGGAGGAGGCACTCAAACTTTTTTATTAGCGGCCTTGGATAAAAGAATCAAAGTAGCTGTACCGTGCGTGATGGTTTCTGCCCATTTCTTTGGTGGTTGTAACTGTGAAAGTGGGATGCCTATTCATAAAAAAGGTGATTATCAAACCAATAACGTTGAAATTGCGGCATTAACTGCTCCCCGACCGATGCTTTTGATTTCTGATGGAGCGGATTGGACTAAGAATACACCGAATGTAGAGTATCCATTCATCAAACATATTTATACGTTGTTTCAAAAAGATGCTTTGGTTGAAAATGTGCATCTCGCCAAAGATGTGCATGATTATGGAGTGAATAAACGACTAGCCTTGTATCCATTTTTAGCCAAACACTTAGGAATGGATATGAACCTAATTTTAAACAAAAAAGGGGAAGTAGATGAAAACAAATCGGTTATTCTAACGAATCAAGAATTACGTGTATTCAATGCACAGCATCCTATTCCATCCAATGCTCTACAAGGGGATGAGGCAGTGATGGCACAGATTTAGTTGTTAGGTATTAGTTATTAGGGATTAGAAGTTAATATTGATTGTAAACACCTAATACCTAATAACTAATACCTAATAACTAATACCTAATAACTAACTATCAAAACCTTCCCATTCCTACCTGGAGTTTCATAAGCGCATATTGCTTCTTGGAATTTTTCTAATGGAAAGGTACTTGCTATATCTACTTGGATACTTTCTTTACTCAAGTGCTCAAAAACAGTCTTAATGGCTGTTTTTCGTGTTTCATGACTGGCATTTTCCATCCAGCTACTTAGCCAGAAGCCTTTGACCGTCAGGTTTTTGAAAATCAAAAGGCCGGAATTTAAAGGAATGTTTTCCAAGCTTAACAGACCAAATACATACATGGTCCCTCCTATTTCTAAGCAGGATAAAGCCTGAGCAGCTAATATACCTCCTACTGCATCAAATACGGCTTGAACCCCATTGGGGGCTTGTTCTTTTATTAGCTTGGTGACTTTCTCATTTTCTGTATCAATCACTAAATCTGCTCCTAAATCGTATAAGTGTTTCTTCTGTGAGGCTTGACGTACCGTAGCTCCCACCCAGATACCTTTTTGCTTAGCCATTTGTATGACTAATTTACCCCAAGCTGAGGCTCCTGCAGTAATCAGTAATTTATCTCCTTCCTTCAATCCACTTTCTTCCAGCATGGCATAGGCCGTTAATGGATTAACAAATGCCTGACAAGCCATTTCATTGCTCATATTGGCTGGTATGGGAATGACAGAATTTACAGGAACACATACATATTCCTTCCAAGTACCTATAGCCGTAAATATGACCCGAGTACCTACAGGAAATACTGATGTACTATCTGTGGTTTCTATAATACCCACTGCCTCAAAGCCAGCACTGCAGGGCAATTTTGGCTGAATACCATATAAACCTTGAATAAACATGATGTCGGAAGGATTGATGTTTCGTGCTAGCACCTGAATTCTGACTTCATGGGCTTTGGGTTCTGGCATGGGTGCATCAACCCATTGTAGTACATCTTTGGGTAATCCAGTTTGTTCAAAAATGACTTGTTTCATGTTCATGATTTTAAAAGCGGAAATAAAAAGGAATATAAAAAAAATCGCTGATAGCCCATCTAAATCTAGCTTAGAATGCTTAAATTGTTTCTTAACAAATGAATATTTTATGCATCCATTTACCTTATTTTCCCTTGAAGGAAAAGTGGCTTTGATTACTGGAGCCAGCAAGGGCATCGGTTTAAGTATAGCGGAGGCTTTTGCCCAAGCAGGAGCTAAAGTGGTCATAAGTAGTAGAAAACAAGAGTCACTGGATGAGATGGCTCTAGAACTCCGAGAAAAAGGATTGTCAGTGGAGGCAATTGCCTGCCATGTAGGCCACATGGACGAATTACAATCTCTGGTAGATCAAACCATCGAGTTTTATGGACAATTGGATATTGTGGTCAATAATGCCGCTACGAATCCCGTTTTTGGCCCCGTAGAAGAAACCAGCTTAGATGCTTTTGATAAAATCATAGAAGTGAACCTGAAAGCTCCCTTTCAATTGATGAAGATTTGTTTTCCTTATTTAAAAAAATCAGATGGAGCTTCGGTTATCAATATTTCCTCCATTGGGGGATTATCTCCTGAGCCAGGATTAGGAATTTACAGTGTCAGTAAAGCTGCCTTGATTTCCATGACGGAAGTTTTTGCGAAGGAATGGGGAGAACATGGAATCCGTGTGAATGCCATTTGTCCAGGTTTAATCAAGACTAAATTCTCAGAAGCCCTTTGGGATAATGAACATATACTTAAGCACATGATGAAAAACTTGCCTATCAAACGGGTGGGTAAGCCAGATGAAATAGCCGCCGCTGCCCTTTATTTGGCTTCTGGGGCTTCTTCGTATACGACAGGTACCGTTTTGACTGCCGATGGCGGTTTTACTATTTAATTAATATGGAAGCTTTGCCACATTTTTTTATTTCTGAACGAGTATCAAGCCTTTTGCCCCGATATCAGCAATTTGTTCAAGAGCATCTCAAACCATTGGAACAAGGTGCCATTTATGGTTCATTTAAGGCCCATTTGCCTGCTTTAGTTGAGTTGAGACAAAAGGCTAAGTCGGAAGGCTTATTTGCCCCGCATCTCGCTGTAGAGGAAGGTGGATTAGGATTAAGCCTATTGGAGTTTGCTTCTATTTCGGAAGTTTTGGGACAAAGCCCATTAGGGCATTATGTGTTTAACTGCCAAGCTCCCGATATTGGCAATATGGAACTGATGCATCGATTTGCTTCTGAGGATTTGAAAGCACAATACCTTCATCCATTACAAAAAGGAGAAATCCGTTCTTGTTTTGCCATGACTGAACCTGAACATGCGGGAAGTAATCCCATTCATCTTTCTACTCGAGCCGTATTGGATGGTGATGAATATGTCATCAATGGACATAAATGGTTTACGTCTTCTGCCGATGGGGCGTATTTTACCATTGTGATGGCCGTGACAGATCCTGACAATTTGAATCCTTATCAGCGGGCCAGTATGATTTTAGTTCCATTAGATAATCCTGGCTATCGCCTGATTCGAAATATCCCCATCATGGGCGATGTAGGTGAAGATTATTTATCCCATGGGGAAGTTGAATTTAAGGATTGTCGGGTTCCTAAGACGAATTTAATTGGTGAAGCAGGATCGGGTTTTGCTTTGGCTCAAGAACGACTAGGTCCAGGAAGAATTCATCATTGCATGCGCTGGATTGGTATTTGTGAACGGGTGTTGGAATTGACTTGTAAAAGGGCAATTGCTAGGGAGTTAAATCCCCATCATGTGTTGGCAGATCAACAAAGCATACAGCATGGTATAGCGGAAAGTGCCGCAGAAATAAAAGCCTCTCGATTAATGGTTTTGCAAACGGCTTATTTGATTGAAAAATACGGAGCAAAGGCTGCCAAAGAAGATATTTCTACCATCAAATTTTATGTTTCCAATGTATTAATGCGCGTGATCGATAAGGCCATTCAAGTGCATGGAGCTTTAGGTATTACGGATGATACCTTATTGTCTTTTTGGTATCGACATGAGCGAGGAGCCAAAATTTATGATGGACCAGATGAAGTACATAAAACGGTTTTAGCGAAGCGAATCATTCAATCCTATGGTGCTAGATGATTAATTTAACGAATCCCACTTTATTGGAATATTTGTCGGATCATTTACACGTTCCCTCTTCGGAATTTCAATTGACAGTATTTAAAGGAGGGTTTTCTAATTTGACCTACGGATTGGAAGCCCAAGGGAAAAAATGGGTTTTGCGGAGGCCACCTTTGGGAAAGAAAATTTCCAAAGCACATGATATGGTGAGGGAATTCCAGATTTTAGAAGCTCTGGAAAGAGCAGGATATCAGAAAATACCTAAACCTATCCTTTGTTGCGAAGATGAACGAATATGGGACGCACCATTTTTCATCATGGAACATGTAGAAGGACCGATTTTACGGAATAAAATGCCGGAAGGGCGATCCCTCTCTCCTCCCTTTTTTAAGCAACTTTCGGCTACATCATTGGATGTTTTGTTGGAATTACATCAGTTGGAATTGGAGCATTCAGGTTTAGGAAAATTAGGAAAACCAGAAGGCTTTGTCACTAGACAGGTAATGGGTTGGTCAGAGCGATATGATAAGGCAATGACAGAAGAAATCTTGGATATGAACCATCTGGCTGGTTGGTTACAACAACATATTCCGTCAGAAGAGCATGTAGGATTCATCCATAATGATTTTAAATATGATAATTTAGTCTTGTCCAGTTTTGAGCATCCCGAAGTTAAGGCAGTGCTTGATTGGGAAATGGCCACGGTGGGAGATCCATTAATGGATTTAGGAACGGTTTTAGCCTATTGGGCGGAGGCAAAAGATCCTGAGATCTTAAAAATGTTTAATTTATCTTATGCCGAAGGAAATTTTACTCGCGCCGAGGTGATAGACTACTATGCTCAACGAAGTTCCTTGAATTTAGATAAGATACATTTTTACTATGCTTTTGGTTTATTTAAGGTGGGTGTGATAGCCCAACAAATCTACCAAAGACATGTACAAGGTTTTGCCCCTGATCCTCGCTTTGCGGCATTGATTCATGTGGTTAAAGCTTGTGGGAAATTAGCTGTTCAAAGCATTTTAACTCATCGGATTTAATATGGAAATCAAACACGTGTGTATTTTAGGAGCAGGAACTTTAGGAAGCCGAATTGCTTTCCAAGCTGCATTATCGGGTTATTGGGTCAAAGTGTATGATATCAAAGAGGAATCATTTGATTCATCAAAAAAGATGATTGCCAAGATTGCCAAAGGATTAATCGCTTCGGAGACTTATACGAAAGAAGCCATAGATGCTGCATTAACTCGATTAAGCTATACCTTGAGTGATGTGGAGGCTGTAGCAGAGGCAGATATCATTTCTGAGTCGGTCACGGAAGATTCAGCACTTAAACAAAAAGTTTGGGCAAGAATGGCGCAAATCGCTCCTGAAAAAACCATTTTCACCACGAATACTTCTTATTTACTACCCTCCTCTTTAGCTCCATTTACCGGCCGCCCGACGCGCTTTTGTGCCTTTCATTTTCATGATGTTTTTTATTCAAAAATTGTGGATATCATGCCTCATCCAGGTACAGATGCTGATGTGATTGAAATTTTGCATGATTTTGGGCAGAAACTGAAACAAGTACCTGTGATACTGAAAAAAGAAAATAACGGATATATATTTAATGCCATGTTACTTTCTTTCTTAGGAGCAGCTGGAAAACTATTGGTGAATGAAGTGGCTACGATACAAGACATTGATAAATCTTGGATGGTCAATTTTCACGTTCCTATGGGGCCGTTTGCCATTTTGGACTCCATTGGACTAGACACGGCTTGGCATGTCACTCATCAATTACCAGATGCCAATTCGAAAGCCTTTGCTGCCTTATTAAAGACCTATATAGATGCTGGTAAATTAGGGGAAAAATCGGGCGAAGGGTTTTACGAGTATCCGAATGAAAAATGAAGAATGTAAAATGATAATTTTCTACATTTTACATTCTTCTTTGATTTCTCTGGATGATACATAGGAATCCCTCGCAATTTGAATTTTCTCTGTTCTAATAATGGGAAAGGAATAATCTTGATAATAAATTGACATTTATTATCAAGATTATGAGAAGATAACCTATCCCTCGAATGGTTAATTTTATTTACTGTTTGGGTTACTGATTAAATTGGCAAATAAACGGTAAGCACCCGGTACCGCTGCAGGTAATTCACGGAAGAATACAAGTCCAGTATAAATGAATCGACCTTTTCCATAAGGAGCTACAGCAATATTCCCTTTTTCTAGTTTTTCCCCAGGATCAGTAAAACCTAATGGAAATTCTACGTGCGGGTCATTTGATTCTCCCAAATAGATACTGCGTTCTTGCACCCAACCTTGAAAATCTTCTGCCGTGATTTTGTTTGGTTGATTAAATACCGCATGATTAGCCATTAGAAACTCTGGCTGGGCATTTTCACGGGTAATTCTAGAACGACCCACTTGAAAAGGATAAGGTGCCATTTGCGCTTTCATAGGACCTAAAAAGCTGGCTGTATTGTATTGAACCACATAATTGCCACCATTTTCGATGTATTTCATCAATTCTGGATGAACATTTCCTAGATAATCTTCCGTATTGTAGGCTCTCACTCCTGTCACTACGGCATCATATTTCTTTAATGATTCCAATTTCAAATCATTTTCTTGAAGGAAGTCAACTTGGTAACCCATTTGCAACAAGGCCTCAGGAACTTTGTCACCAGCTCCACGAATGTAGCCAATGCGTTTCCCTTTGCTGATAATTGGGCTATGAATTAAATCTAGCCCAACTCCAGTAAAATATCGTTGTGTGGGGATATGGGCATATTCGATAGTGTGGAGTTCTAATGAATCTATCCAATTCCCACGCTCAGTTGAATATGCCAAGGATAATTGATGGTGAATTTTGCCTGTACCTTTTAACGTACTTTCTTGGAATGAAATGGCAAAGGATCTTTTTTCCCCTTTTTTTAGTCCTTTTTCTAATGGAATATTGGCCAAAGTTTCTCCTAATTCATTTTTGATTTGAACGTTACCAGAACTAATCTGCGACATGGCTGTAATATTAACCAAAGTGCTTTTTTGTGCTTTGGAACCACTGGCTAATACCAATACATTGGAGCTTAATGAGAATACACTTTTAGGCGTAATGGCAATAGGCTGGTAGCTCTCCCCTTTTACAGGGTCTACAAACATTTGTTGAACGGATTTTTCCAGACTAAACGTTTCTCCTTCTAGTTGAAAACTAAGCTGGATCGTAACAGCAGGGTCCACATCGGCTTGTCCAATTTTCATCGGATTTTCTACCACAAAATTTCCTAAATTTCTCGCTTTTTGTAACCAATATGGTTGTGTATATGATTGATTTACAGGAATTTTAGCATTCCAAATGAGTTTTTTAGAACTGTTTATTTTACCAGCAAAAGTGGTGTCTTTTTGAAGAACTTTCACTTGGACATTTTCTAATGTCAATGGACTTCTTAAGATAATTTCTGTTTTGAAATTCAGTGTGTCTCCTGTGGCTATGGTGCTTTGTTGCGTGGTTCCAGAAACATATAAAGCGGCAGCCTTCAAAATCCAATTTTTCACTTGAACCAATTTCTTTTCTTGGTAGATAGATTTGGGTAAGGCTTCAATGGCTTTCTTCAAGGAAATCATGGCTTTTACGCTGGCATATGGTTTTTCCCATTGATATGATCGAATGATTTCTTTCAATTGAGCTTCTACGGATTCCGATCCTGATATTCTAGACCAAGAGGTGGAAACACCATCCCATAACTGTTGTTTGGGGGCCTCTCCTGCTAAGGTTTCAAAATATTCCGTAGTTAATCCTCTATCCGCAGCAAAACCAAATCCCTGACATTTATGTTGGCTTCGGCTTAATGCCGCCAATTCACCCGTGCTGACACCTAATGCCGGTAAATAATTCCCAATTTGGATTTTAAACTGGTTTTCATTGATGGTATTGTTGGCAGAGCCTGGAAAACGGAAGGTATTCCAAAGTAAACGTTTCGCTTGCCAGGTTTGAACACCTCTACTTAACTGTTCAGGAAAGCGCTTAGGATCAGCTGCAGCTGCATACGCTTCAATGGCCAAGGCTGCCGAAGCTGAATGGTGTCCGTGCCCCGCTCTAGAGTCAGGAGGAAATCTAGTGAAAATAATATCGGGTTGTAATTTTCTTATGACCCATACCAAATTGGATAATATTAACTCATGATTCCAAGTAACCAAGGCTTCATCTGTCGATTTAGAAAAACCAAAATCCAAGGCTTGAGAAAAATATTGATGGGCCCCATCTATTTTACGAGCAGCTAATAATTCTTGGGTTCTCAATAATCCCAAAGGAACACCCTGTTCATCGCCAATTAAGTTTTGGCCTCCATCACCTCGGGTACAGGAGAAATAGTTGGCTTCCCAGTGTTGTTCCTGGGCAAACCAAGTTAACATGTGCGTACTTTCATCGTCTGGATGTGCCGCTACGTGTAGAACTGTACCTAATACTTGAATGGATTGTAAATCCTCGTATAATTGAGCGTTAGTTTGCTGAGCAAAACTGGAAAAACTACTACAGGCTAATAAGTAAAGAAAGATTTTTTTCATGAATTTAAGGTAGGCTTTTGTTAAAGGATTTAGTTATCCCACGTATCGGTTCGGAAAAGATTAACAGGTAAACCCTCTCGACTGAATAAATTAGGTAGGGCATCATTGCTAAAGGAATATCGAACAGCCACTGGATTAGGGACTTCTGGAGATGAAACTAAGAGCGTATTTCCATCGATTTTCCCTTGGGCAGGATAGAATTTCTGATCTTCTCCAGCAATCATCAAATGAGAAGGATCACCATCCTTTGCCACTAATTTGCCATTTAATTCTCTAAAATAGATCCGGATTTTACCCTTTTCTACCCGATGTCTATCATATTTAGGATAAAATATAGGACCTGCTTCTTGACCATAATTTTTTACTAAGGCCAAACTAGCAAAGCGATGAGCGACTTCAATTTTTTGTGTGGGGTGAATGTTGCTTACATCAGGGACTAAATCACTCAAAACCACCATAGCCGTTTTTTCAATGGCTAAATTCTTGGTTTGAGCTTCCCGTAATTTGGCTCCCAAATTATTGTCGCCATATTTATTGTAAGGTGCAATTTGAGCAAAATAGAAAGGGAAATTATTCTTGAAGGCCGTTCTCCAAGAGCTGATCATGGTTTCCATGAGTTCCGCATAGGTTTGATATTGGCCAACATTACTTTCACCCTGATACCATAAAGCTCCTGCAATGGTATAAGAAGTGATGGGAGCAATCATTGCATTGTAATTTAATCCAGGATAAACGGACCAAAAGGAATTGGGTCTTAGTTTTTTAGCAGCCTCCCATAAAGGAGTTTTTTTGGCCAAAATATCCTCCGGTGTCCAAACTTCAGCAGGAGTTCCCCCCCAATTGGAATTGATTAATCCCATGGGTACACCCAATTTTTGGTTTAATTCTTTTCCAAAAAAGTAACCTATCGCCGAAAAGGATTTCATGGCTTCAGGATTACAAACTATCCAATGTGCTCTGACATCTTCTTGAGGATAAGAAGAGGTAGCTTTAGGGATATAGAAAAAGCGAATTTGGTTATTGGTGGCATTGGGCATTTCATCCAGCGTTTCCTGGAGGTTTTGATCTCCACTCCATTCCATATTACTCTGACCCGAAAAAACCCAAACTTCTCCAAACACCACGTCGGTGATTTTAATGGAGTTTTTATTTCCCTGAAATTCAATCTGATGGTTTCCTCCTGCGGCTGGGGTAGGTATTTGAATACTCCATTTACCTAAAACAGCCTTGGTTTTAAAATGAGTTGTATCCCAATCCACATTGATTTTTACGGTTTCCGTAGGATTGGTTGTCCAACCCCACAAAGTCACTTTGCTTTTTTGTTGTAAGACCATGTGGTCTCCAATAATTGCGGGTAATTGAACATCGGCATTGGCTAGATAACTGGAGCACAGCAATACCAGCAGATAAAATATCTTTTTCATATTTGTTGTAATTTATGATTTCAACATGTTTCTATTCCATGGTCCACGATATGGCCTTGCCAACAAGGCAGTGGCTTGGGGATCATTGACAATAATTTGGGCACTTGGATCATAAATTAAAGGTCTTCCCCCTAAATCCATGGAAACATTAGCTAACAAGCAACTTGCCGTAGAAATATGTCCTTCACTGATGTCGGCTATAGGTTTGGATTTTTTATCAATGGCAGCCAAGAAATCCAACATGTGTAAACGTGTAGCTGGGGCAGCATTTAATTCAATTCGTTCCTCGGTTAGATCTTCTGGATATTTTTCTTTTTCATAAATTACATCCATGTGAAGGCTTTTTTGCTTGGAATCTGTCGGAGTAAAATCATATTTCATGGTGCTAGCACGCAAGGTACCTTTTTCACCATAGATGGTTAATCCCCAAGGATATTCAGGGTCATTCGGTGTACCCCAAGTGCGGTGCTGCCATACGCAGTTTAAACCATCGTATTCAAAAACAGCGGATTGAGTATCTGAAATATTGGATTTCCCTTCTTTTTGTACATAAATTCCACCTTGAGAGCTGATACGTTTTGGCCAGCCTAAATCCAACATCCAACGAGTCGTATCAAACATGTGGATACACATATCACCCATGATACCATTGCCATATTCCTTGAACGTTCTCCACCAACGGATATGCGGGCTTCCATCGTAGGGTCTCATAGGTGCAGGCCCTGTCCACATCTCATAATCAAAATAGTCTGGAACCGCCTGAACAGGTGGATTTCCGTTATTTCTCATGTGGTAATAACAATACATTTCCACGTGAGCGACTTTTCCTAAGAGGCCTTTATCGATGATTTCTTTTTTGGCATGAATTAAATGCGGCGTACTTTTTCTTTGAGTACCCACTTGTACTACTTTTCCATATTTTCTCGCGGCCGCTACCATGGCCTCCCCTTCTAAAACATCCACAGAAATGGGTTTTTGTACATAGACATTAGCTCCTGCCTTTACTGCTTCGATCATTTGTAAAGGATGCCAATGATCAGGACTGCCTATTAACACAATGTCCAATTCGTTTTCCTTCAAAAGCTTACGGTAGTCTCCATATAGACGCGGTACTTTACCTGATTTTTGACGTTCACTCACCAATTTACCAGCTTGATTTAACTGGTTTTTATCGACATCACATAGCGCCACTACTTCTACTGGAACTACTTGGATAAGTCGGAATAGATCACTTTTTCCATACCAACCAGTTCCTATTAAGGCTACTCGCAAAGGTTTGTCGGGATGAATTAAGTCAAGGCCATAAGCACCGAATTGAGACAGGGCTAAACTGGCGGTGGCACCTTTTAAAAAATGTCTTCGATTAATGTTGAATGTTTTCATAGCTTGAATATAAAAGTTGAAACAGATGAGCCTGGGATTTCCAGTTCAACCGTTTTGTTTAGGTATTGAATGGGTATTTTTTGTTTTTCAGGGCCTTCATTTTGAACCAATAAACAGATTTTTTTATCAGGTCTAAGGAAAGCCACCATGGGTAAATTAGGTGATTGGTTTAATTTAATTCGTTTTGAACCTGCAGGAATAAAAGAGGAAGCTTGAGCAATAATATAATAAGCAACATTTCGCTGTATTCCTTGGCTCAAGGTAATGGCTCCCAAGCATTCGGTACATCCACCTGGACTATGGGGACCTAGGTTTTGATCATTGGCTAAATTCCATTCCAAGGCCGTTTTAGCACCTTGATTCATAGAGCCTATGACTACGTTTTTGATATGCCACATGAAATCTCCATAAAAATCTCCTTTCACTCCTGTCCATTGTTCTGTGAAATAGAGGTTTTTATCTGGATGCTTTGTCCTTACTTGTGCTAATGCGCTAATATCTCCATTGTATAGATGAAAAGCCGATCCATCGACATACTTTCTGGCTTGTGGATCATTAAGAATAGTAATAGGATATTCAGGTTTATCGCAATTATGATCATAACAAATGATTTTTGTGGAGATTCGATTTTTCTGAAACTGTGGACCTAAAAAATCGCGTATAAATACCATTTGTTCCTCTGCCGACATGGATAAACTAGGGTTATTGCCGGGATGCAAAGGTTCATTTTGCGGGGTTACGGCATGTATGTTGATCCCCAATTTCTTCATTTCTTGGATGTATCGGATGAAATACCGGGCATATACCTCATAATAGGTTGGTTGTAATTTACCTCCTTTGGTTTCATGATTATCTTTCATCCAGGTCGGAGGACTCCAAGGAGTAGCGAATATTTTTATTTTGGGATTAATGCTCAAAATCTCAATTAAAAGAGGAATTAAAGCTTTTTTGTCTTCATGTAAACTAAAGTTTTCAAGAGTAAGATCTTCTTTTCCCATTGGGACGTCATCATATGAAAATACCTTTTCATCCATATCTGAAGCCCCTATGCTAATTCTCAGTACAGAAATACCTACTTGGTTCAGTTTATTGCCAAATAGTTCTTGTAAAAGCTCTCGTTTAGTCTGGGAATCCAATGCTTGAATTAAATGGGCACTGCCACCTGTTAATGTATAGCCAAATCCATCCACCGTTTGATCTAAGCCTTGAGGATTTAAATTGATGGGATTGGTTTGACGGCTTATATTTCTTGTGTCCCAGGCCAGATTGGGGTATTTTTGAAACATCTGTTTTTTCTTTGGAAGGGAAATCCAATTCTCAATGGATTGTCCTTTCATGCTCAAAGGAATTAACAGCATAAAAAGCATCCAAATGCATTTTGGATTAGCTTTTACTACATTCATAAACTAGGTATTAGATTGCAAGCTTAAAGATATTCATATTTTGAAATTGTTCAATTCTATCTTACTATTTTTCAATAAAAAAAGCGAACCCTTTTCAGGAGTTCGCTAGCAAACACGGATTGTCTTGGGTTTTGTTAAAAATAACGATTGGAGAATTCAGTATGCGTCTTAGAATTTGGACCCATAAAAATACGGGCGTAAATACGCATAATGGAAAGTCCATCTAAAATGAAGCTCAAGGAAACTACAGCAGCTAAGGCAAATTGATCCTCATGAATATGGGAAAAAATGACATCTTCACCGATAAAAGTAGGTGTTATTGGAAAACCTGTTAATCCCAAACAAGCCAATAAAAAGACGAAAGCAATTTTAGGATGTTCTTCTGATAAACCGTGGAAGCGGTTCAAGAGTATTTTGCCTTCCAAACGGAATAATCGCATGATACAGGCATAACCTATGATACCCGCCATGAGTATTCCGCTTAAATATATCCAGGTTTCTTTACTGTCATAACTTTCATTAAATGAAATAGCCAAAGCTATAGTAATGTGATTGATTATGACCAGAATCCAGCTTAAACGTAGGCTTCTTCTTTGCGTGAAAGATTTCAATACAAAAATTAATCCAATAGATCCTAGAATTATGGGCATGTATAGCGTCCAATCATTACTAAAGTAATTACTTTCTTTAATGATAAAAATACCCATTAAAATGGGGACAAAAATCCCTATTAATCTTTTGACAGTCAGGAAATTAAGCTTGTTTCCTGCCCATTTCATTGGATTCCAAAGATATTGATACATGATGGAGTCTAAATTCCATTCCTTCAAACAAAGCAAATACAAGGTGTTTTGGATTTTATCAGAAAACGAATCTTCCACGGTCTTATCTCGTGGTTCAAAATGATAAAACTGTTCTCGAATCAAATAGCTAACTACCGATGGAGACACCAGCAATTGGTAGGTTCTTAAAAAGGCATTTCCTGCAAAATGAAACAGAGCTAATTTTTCAAATCCCAGGGATATTTCAATGAAAATCAAGCCAATTTGAGCTATAGAAGAATATGCTATCTGACTTTTCACAGAAGATTGTACCCTAGCTATTCCAGTAGCAATTATCGCCGTAATCAGTCCCATGGCTGCAATGAGGATGCGAATGGAAATTTGGTGCTCCCAAAACGGAAATGTTCTCATCATTAAAAATACGCCAATATGGACCGACAAAGAACCATAAAAAATGGCACTCGAAGGTGTTGGGCCTTCCATGGCTCTTGGAAGCCAAGATGAAAAGGGTAATTGGGCCGATTTTGCACTAGCTGAAACGAGAATCATTAAGGAAATAAATACCCCAATAAAGCTATGAGTTTGCAAATGTTCATGTACTAATTCCGCATTCTTCAATTGAGAAAAAGTAATGTTCTGATGCCATAAATGATGGCTGGCCCACATGGCTAAAATGATTCCCACATCTCCTATCCGATAAATGGAAAACACTTTGACGGCATTTTTAACTGGTAAATACCGCTCACGATAAAAGGAAATCAAGAGGAAGGAAGATATTCCTAACATTTCCCAACCGATGAACAGGGTTTCCATATTTCCTGCTAAAATGGTGATACAATACCCCAAATAGAAGAAAAGTGTGGTATTAAAAAAGCGTTTATATCCAGGTTCTCGGTGTAAGTAAAAACGGGAATACAGCGTGACCAAAAAGGTTAAAATAGCTCCTACTAATAGATATACACTGGTGATATAATCAAATAGAAAGTCAAGTTGGAATACATAATCACTGTTTTTAAATAGAATCCAACCTGTCATTTGCCAGTCTGGAGCGCCTAGGCCTAACCAGTTGGCAACAAACAATACAGCCACAAGCAATTGAACTCCTAGGGTTCCAAATGCCGTAAATGATATTTTTCTCTCGTCGTTTTTGGGTAAGACTAAGCTTATCAAAAAACCCGCCAGAGGAATTAAAATAAATATGGGAAGGTAATTTTGCATGGAAATTAGTCTTGTTGGATTAAATACACGGGAAAATTCTCTTGATTACTTTCTAATAAGCTTTCTATTTCACGAATATGTTCCAATTGCTTATTAATAGGTTTGTAAGGATTGAATTGCCCATTTTCGAATATTTGCACTTCTTTGGTTTCTGGATTGACGGAGGCTAAGATCACCCAATCGTTGATGAACCATTCATAGGTTTCAGTAGATCTTTGAATGGTTTTTAATACAACATCCGGGAAATGTTCCACGATGAGCATCAGTCGAATGGGATCATGCACTTCCGTCATTTGGGAAGGTAAACCAGGTCGCAAATCACCATCGATACCATTGGCTACTCCAAATAGCCCCATCACATTATGAGGTAATTTGGTCCCTGCTCCCAATTTTTCACTGTCTACTCGAGAGAAATAATATTCCAAATTAATACCACCACAAACGGGCGCAGCCGCTTTTAGAATGTTTAACAAATAATTTCCTTCCGGATCTACCCGATAATCAAAGGAGTTCAAGAAAGACCTTCTATCCAAGAAAATCCCTTTGGAAAGCTCCCGGCGGCCTACTAAACACAAGGCATTGGTCGCATGGTTTAACTCAGGGCGAGGCTCAAAAAGAGATACCGAACGCAAGCGAATTTTTTCATGAATTTCCTTCGGACTCAGTTCGGTATTGATGGATTCAAAACGTCTAGAACGTTCTTTCGCATTTAAATCAAGTGCACTTTCAAATACCTTAGCATGCTGAGCATGTAATTTCACATAAAATTCATCCTTGATTTCATCATCATAAAATACCATCTCATCGCGGGTAGTATCATGCAATGCTCCTACAAAAATGGTTTCATCAGGAATATCAATGCCTCTTTCTCTCAAAATCGCACGCACTTCCGGTTTATTGGCCATTTGGCTCACCACACGAGCATTTACAGAACCGGCTCTACCCGAACAAGCTCCACAGTCGTAAGCAGCATAATGTGGATTATTAACAGAGCTTGCACCATGCCCCACGGCATAAACGATTGGCGCAAAATCTTTGACCAAGCCAATACTTTTTAACATCCCTTCCACCCGATTGGCCATTTCATCGATTTTAAAGCCAATTTGCAAGCCATTTTCTTGTTGGATTAAGGCATCGTAATCCACTTGCAATTGGGAAAATTTATCCATGTGACGCAAAGAGGAAGCCGTAGCAGGACTCATACTTGGTTTGAAAATATTAGCAAATAATTTGAGTGCCGACCAAAAACCTAAGGTTTGAGATATAATCCAGCCCGTATAAAAATTATGACTATGCTTGGAAAAATGTGGGTCAGTTTCCCATTTCTTCTCATCTCCTATTTCTTTAATCAGGTATTTGGGAGTTACGGGAGCAGGACATAGCTTAGAATAAAATTTACCTCCAATGGGTTGATAAAAGAATTCTACACTAAAGAAACCAGGCGTTCCATAGGTATCACAATGAGGATCAATAGATTCCAAGTATCTTCGGAAAGAACATTCGCGGTCGTCAATGCAAAATAAACCTTGAAAGCTTTTAGTGCCAGTCGATTTAGGCATTTTAGACTCTTGCTGAATTCCCGCTAAAACTTGGTCATAATATGTCCATTCAAATGCTTCCTGGAAAATAGATAGAATTTCCATGACTTCTGAATGCTCAATAGGATCCAATAAAGAAGGAAGCGGATTTTCTAAGGTATTTCCTAAGCCAATCCAACCGCTTGATAATAGATAATCAATGGTATCAATTTCCAATAAGCATTCGAGCATGATCAAATCATGCAGGCTTATTTGCCTACGATCTAACAAGGTTTGTGGTAAATCCTCAACGGTAGAAACCATTCCAGACCATCCCTGATGGGCAAATTGTTGGTCAAAGAGGTATTGTTCATACAGATGAGGATGTGAACCTACCAGAATGCTCAATAAATCTTCTAGGGTAGTATGCTCATCTAGGAGCATATTTTTGGCTCTTTTGCCTTTAAATAAACTAAGCCAGCTCTTTTTTTCAAGCTCTTTAATCGCTTCTAAAAAGCTTTTATTCTCGATGGGAAAATGCCAAATTGAAATCCCTTGATCTAGATAACTGGATATTAAACGAAATAAATTTGGATGTACCATCGAATCCAAATCGATATTGTACACCTTTTTCCATTGACCGCGTAAAGCTCCAATTCTAGGACTAGGAACACTTTCTAACTCTTGATGTAATAATTTGTATTTCCACTGAGTCGTTTTTTTCGCTCCTTTTTTCTTTTCAATGACATTATTTAAAATATCGTCATTGATCCGTTTAGCATGGTGAAGTTCACGAAACTGATCTACACTAAGATAAACTTGATACCCCAAGGTGGTATGTGCCTTTCTTAGTGCCTCATGAAAAGGTAAATGTTGAAAGGCATGCAAAGTATTATGATGCACAAAATCCATTAATGGAGCCTGTGCAGGCAAATAATGTTTTAATTCATGCAGAACATGCTCTAGATGAAATCCCTTATGTGTTGTAGTCATCTTCCTTAATTTATTATTCCAATGAGAGGAAAAATTCTCATTGGAATGTATGAAAAATGTAGGCGGAATGAGATTTGATTCTCAAAATGAAATTAAGAAATTATTTGTTTCTTTTTTCTAGCTGCCAATTTGTGTTCGGAAAGCAAAATATGCTCGTCAAAGCCAATGATGGTAAATGTACCCCCTGCAGCGATGTAATCTGCCTCAAAATGATGCAAATTTTCCATGACCGAGTGATCTACCAAATGCGTATTACTAAAATCCATGGTGACATGCATTCCTTGAGGAATGGCATCCAATTTAGCTTTTAATCCCATATAATTCGTAAATACAGCCGCTTTAGTTACCTCAACTAAATATTGATCATCATTGAAAGAAACAGTTACATTGGATTTAAAGAAGCTAGATATTGGTGCTCCGTTTAACAAATGAATGAGTATTTTAACCAACATACCTACAGCAATACCAATCAATAAATCTTCATACAAGGTAAAGAAAATAGTGACTAAAAAGATAGCCAATTGACCTTTACCGATGTTGAAAATATGGATGAACTCCTTGGGATGAGCTAATTTGATACCCACTGAAACCAACATGGCCGCTAATGCCGCATTGGGAATAAGTTCAATGACAGGGGCCGCAAATACCACAAACACCAAAATAAAGAAACCATGGAAGAAGTTTGCCCAGCGTGTTTGGGCTCCATTGTTGACGTTCGCCGAACTACGCGCCACTTCGGAAATCATGGGTAAACCACCTAAAATTCCTACCAAGGTATTCCCGATACCAACGGCAATTAAATCTTTGTTTGGATTGGATTTGCGCTTGTATGGATCTTGCATGTCTATGGCCTTAACGGTCAATAATGACTCTAAAGAACCAACCAAAGCAAACATGATTACATATTTGATAAATACCATTTTATTGGCAAATCCCGAAAAGTCAACGTTTACATGGATATTATCAATCAGATTGCCAATTTTCACTAAGGCGGATGCTGGTTCAGTATGCTTAAAATCTAAAAAAATCTCTGCAGGAATAGCAATGCACAATACAATCAAGGCAGCTGGAATCTTACGTAAAAAATTTACTGGAATCTTTTGCCAAGTCATCATGATGATAAAACTTAGCATACCCACAATAGCACCATTTCTATCTAAATTCATCACAAATTGAGGAATCGAGGCTGCCAATTCAAATGGGCTTTTCCCTTTAGCTAATAATGGATTAACATTCAATAAAACCGGTATTTGCTTGAATATGATAATTAAACCAATTGCGGCCAACATACCATGAACGGCAGAAAGGGGGAAGAAATCAACTAATTTTCCGAGTTTAAAAACACCAAAAAGGATCTGCACGATTCCTGCCACTACGATAGCTCCTAGGGCATAATGCCAGCCCTGCTCTCCCCCACCAAAATCAGCTACAGCACCTACAATAATGACAATAAGTCCTGCTGCAGGCCCTTTAATCGTTAAGCGTGAACCTGAAAATAGACTGACAATAATACCACCAATAATGGCGGATAATAATCCCATCAATGGTGGGAATTCAGAAGCTTTAGCAATACCTAAACTTAAAGGCAAGGCTAATAAAAATACAATAAAACCTGAAACAGCATCGGCACTGAAATTTTCTTTCAATCCAGCTATTCCATCTTTGGGGATTTGAGGCGTTACATTTTTCATTTTTATTTTTCATGTGCGCATTCATTCCTCTTTTAAAAGTAAAATTGTCAAGCAATTTTTAAAGAAAAATCAATGAGCGGTGGTAAAATTTGGATAGGATCCAATAGGCGAATTGAATAAAGGATAATCTATGCGATTAATCCTACAGCCTGATATTCCTGAAAAGTATGAAAAATGGGGTTGTTGAAAAGCTATTAGCCATCAAAGATGGAATAGCTACAGATTTTAATGCCCCTGAATAGGGATTATTGAATGAAAAGTGGCTAGATAAATCAAAATCAGAAAAGTCAAAATGAACACATTCTGTTTCATCATCGTCTTCTTCCGTAGTATCGCGGTCTTCTTCAAATAAAAGGTTAAAAAAACCAAGCTCTTTTTGCTCTGTTTTTTTAACCTTAAAATTGTTTTCAATTGTACTTTCTTGAGTTAAACCAATTATTTGCTTCATCGAGGCCGTGACCAAGAAAAAGAAGATACTGATAAACAAAAAGAAATAACGATTGAATTTCATATAAACCTATAACGGCACAAATGTATATTTAATTTCTTAAAGATGATAAAAATTCTACAACATCTCTAATTTCTCTCTTCGACATCAGGCTGCCCATAGGTGGCATACTGGATGGGAAATTCTCTCTTGACTTGATGCGAGATATTGCAATTTTCAAAGGTTCAGCTTCCGAAGTTTTTAGCTGAATCATGCTTTCTGTCTCAGAAATAACGGTTCCACTTACTTCTTGACCATCTGTTAATTTCAAATTGATGGTGCCATATCCAGGAGCAATTCTCGCACTTGGCTCAATCAAAGCTTGTAAAATTTGCTCTCTGCTTAAACGACGACCAATTCCTTTTAACGATGGTCCAACAATGCCACCTTCTCCCCCAGCAGTATGACAACGAACGCATTGAACGGTTTGATTTCTGTAGAAAATGGCATTACCTGCTTGAATGTTTCCACCAAACATGGCATCTTTAAATTCATCGGTCAAAGTCCCTTTGGTCTTTAATGCATCTAATTTGGCAATCAGTTTTTGTGAATTGCTCGCTTCCACTGCTTCCACTAAATCCAATCGGATATCATTGGATAATTTATTAGCCACCATTCTTTGGATTAAATCAGCTAATACATCGTCTGTTTTATCCACTGGCATCTTTCCGATACTTTGTAATAATTGTTGTTGTTCAATCACACTTCCCTTTTCCATAATCGGATTGACCACGTTCGGTAATTGAGTTTTCGACAAATCAACCTTATCTAAAAATCCTAAAGATGCTCCACGAACACTTCGATCTGCATCATTCATGCCTTTTTGAATAATCAAGGATAGATTTGCGTCTTTTAATGCTACTAAAGAACTCAAATGAGCCGCTCTCACCTTGGCATTGGCATGATTTAAGAAAATTTGAGTTTGTTCACTCTTGAAATCTGTGATTTTTAATTCCGATAACAATTTGGCTGTTGCCACTAAAACTTCTGGATTATTACTTCTTAAAAATGAGGCAATTTTAGGGTAGATACGACCTACCACATCAGCTGGATTTCTTTGCAATACACCTCTATGTCGACCATCTACTCGATCTAACACCGATGGATTAGCCCAAGATCCTAAGGTAGCAATGGCCTCTGCACGGATGACATCCGAAATGTCATTTCGTTCACTGAAAAGAATCAAAGCATCAATCTCTTTACTGGTACCTACACGTAAACAAGCATTGATCGCACGACGAAGTAATGCTTCTCCTTTCCACGCTTTGTTGTTTAATGCTGTGGCTAAAGCTGGTAAAGCTGCTGGAATAGATTCATCGTCATTAATGGCTCTTGCTGCTTCTGTAGCAATATATTCATCTGAATCTTGTAAAAATAAAGCTATTTGTGGGCTTGATAAACGACGTAATACTAGTACCGCTGCTGTTTTTAGGGCCGTATTTGAAGAACCTGCCAAAGCAACCAAAGGATCTTCTTTTCCAATTCTCGCTAAAGCTAAAACTGCCGCATGGCGGATGTAATGATCCTCATCGTTATTTTTTTCAATGAGTTTCAATAAGCCTGGAATGGCCTTTTCTGATTTAATTCTTCCTAAAGCCTGACATGCAAAGAAACTAACACGGGGATTTTTGGAATCAATTAATTGAATTAAACGCCCTTCATGATCTTTGTTGAAAATATCTCCCAATACTTTCGCCGCCTGAGCTACTATTTCCTCATCTTGATCTTGTAATTGTTCCCCTAACATAGCCCCTACGGTAACATCTGTGGCTCCTAGCTGTCCCATTCCCCATATTCCATGAATACGAGCCAATTGATTTTCTTTTTGTTGAATGGCTTTTTGAAATAGGGCAACAGAAGCATTACCTCTTTTAGCTAGCTCAAATTGAGCTTTCATACGTACTCGTAAGTCGTTGTAGAAAAGTAAATCATACAAGGCATTCGTGTTCTGTTTCTCATAATCCAATTGGATCAATCGTTTTGTTTCAGCTCTTTCTTGTGCTAAATCGTTGTTTTGGGTATCTACATCAATCTTCCATACTCGGCCATAATGTTTCACATCCCAGCCATTTACCCAGTCGGCAGCGTACAAGGCTCCATCAGGGCCAAAACGCATACCTGTAGGTAAAATTCCACTCACAACATCTTCTTCCGATTTGAAATCAAACGTGGCTCCTTTAGGTTTTAGGTCAAAGGACCAAATGTGGGAAGCATTGGGATTACCCACAAACTCCACTAAAAAGAATTTATTTGTCCATTTCTTACCTAGGGCCGTTCCTGGATTAAACAACATTCCTGTCGGACCATTATGATAGTTTCTGATAGGAGGAATAATGTAGGCAGCTTGTCCTTTCCAGCGAGGCACATACAATTTTTCGTCCATCCATACTTTATACAGATTATTACCTGGGTCAGTATATTTTCCGTATTGCCAGTTGGATCTCCAACCCGCATCTGAACCTTCCACAATATGTACCAAACGCTCACTTTCACCCGGATGGTCACCGTCATTGTCTGAACTTATCAAATTTCCATAGTGGTCAAATACAAATTCGTGGGTATTTCTTAAACCAGAAGCAAAAACCTCAAAATTACTTCCATCTGGATTTGAACGAACGATTACCCCAGAATTAGGATATTTATATTGTTCTCCATCCAATGCCGTAATATTGGCTCCAATGTCTCCAATTTGCCAATAAATCTTGCCATCTGGCCCTTCGATTACCCCCGACATACCATGTCCACCAAAACCAATGTGAACCGCATAGCCCGTTGAAATGGATACAGGTTCCGTTAAAAGACCGTTTTTCTTCGTGTTTTTTAAACGCCATAAATCAGGGCCAACGGCGATAAAAGCATCTTTTTTACGTACCAAAATACCCCCAGTTACGTCGGTAAATTCTTCGTGAAAACCGTTGTATACGCGGGTGGCTTGGTCGGCGAAACCATCTCCATTTTTATCTTCAATTTTCCAGATTTCTTCTTTTTCAACCTTTAAGTCATTGACATCATGAATTCCATCTTGATTTAAATCCGGTAACCAATCATTTTTGGCGGAATTTTCTGGGGCAAAGGTCCTATGTAAAAAGGCCTTTCTGTCGGCCACCGATTGAAACCCAATGGACTCTGTCATCCAATCACGATGCCCACGAATATCGAACTCAGAATATTTTCCACGATTGGTACGAGTAATGTATACGGCACCCTGATCATCCATATCCATAGCCACCGGATCTGGAGCTAATGAATCCGAGGCAAATCGTGTAATCTGTAACCCTGGGGCAATTTTAATGGGTAATTTCTCTTTGGCCAATTTAGCCTTTTCGGCCAAATTATCTTGATCTTCTAGTATCACCCGATAGGTGTCTTTTTCTAAGGAATTACTACAAGAATAGGAAATTGCGGAAACGAGCCCAAGAGCATAAAGAAATTTTAATTTCATCGTAAATGGTTTTTCAAAAGCAAAATTTTCAATCAGAACTACAAACATAAAAAGACATAGTCATATTATTTATACCCAGCTATCTTTAAATAATTGAATATCAACTAGGAATTGTTTATCCCCCAGAATTTCTAAGCCTACTAATGAAAAAAATGTATTTTTGTTTTTATCTCCATCAGCACTATGAAAACTTACTTTATCCTTCCCTCTCTCTGTTTAATTTTCCTTGTATTCAGTCATAGTCTTTCCTTTGGGGTCAATTCCAATCAAATAAAAGCGTGGAAAGCCCAATCCAAACGCGTAAATATCATTCGAGATGAATATGGGGTTCCGCATATTTATGGGAAATTTGATGCTGATGCGGTATTTGGTTTATTGTATGCTCAATGCGAGGATGATTTTATGCGGGTAGAAATGAATTATATCGAGAAGCTAGGTCGAAAAGCCGAAGTCTTTGGTCCGAATGAATTAGCCAATGATTTGTATATCCGATTGATTATTAGCCAAGAAGAAGCCAAGCAAGAATATAAAACGAGTCCCCTTTGGCTTAAGAAATTATTGCATGCATATGCTGATGGTATTAATTATTATTTATACAAACATCCTGAAGTTAAACCTGCCCTGTTAAGTCATTTTGAACCTTGGTATCCCCTTCTATGGACGGATGGAAGTATAGGAGCCATTTCTACGGGAAGCATTAATCAAGCTGAAGTAGCTAGGTTTTATGGTTTAATGGGTAATAAATTAAGTTACTTAAAAAGAAATGCTGTAGACCCAGAGGCAGATTTAACAGGTTCTAATGGTTTTGCAGTAGGTCCTGCTAAATCTAAATCAGGGAATTCTCTGTTTTACATCAATCCTCACGTGACATTTTATTTTAGACCTGAAGTACAGATGAGCAGTGAGGAAGGATTGAATGTATATGGCGCAGTTACTTGGGGACAATTCTTTGTTTATCAGGGATTTAATCGCTTTGGTGGATGGATGCACACTTCAAGTCAGGTAGATGTGGCTGATAATTATGCAGAAACGACCCGAGATGGTCAACATGGAAAAGAATATCTATTAGATGGTAAATGGCTACCTATTAAAGAACAAAGCATTGTATTGCAGGCTAAAGGGCAGTCGCCACATATTATCCAAGTTTACTCCAATCACCGCGGTCCCATCATGGCTGAAAGAGAGGGTAAATGGATTTCAGTTAAATCCTATAATCGGTCTATCAAGAGTTTAATACAAAGTTGGGCGAGAACCAAAACCAAAAGTTTTGAGGAATTTCAATCGGTCATGAATATGCGGGCTAATACTTCCAACAATACGGTGTATGCTGGTCAACATGGTCGGATAGCCTATTGGCATGGGAATTTTGTTCCAAAACGACAGCCAGAAATCGATTGGTCTTTGGTTCAAGATGGAACTAAATCATCTTTGGACTGGAAAGGGGTACATCCTTTGAAAGAGATTGTTCAATCCATTGATCCCATAAGTGCCTGGATACAAAATTGTAATTCAACTCCATTTACCGTTTCAGGCTTGTCGAGTCCTAAAAAATCACAATTCCCCGTCTATATGGCTCCAGATGCAGAGAATTTTCGCGACAAAAATGCTTTTCGCTTATTTTCTAAATCAGGAAAATTGGATTTGGATGACTTGATTCAGATTGGTTATGATCGAAAATTAATTGCTTTTGAATACCTGATTCCTGCTTTGGTGAAGGCGGGAGAAAAAAGAAATTTAGCAGCTAATTCAACTTTTGGATTAGCCATAGATACATTGAAAAAATGGAATTTTCAGGCTCGATTAAGTTCTGTGGCTCAAACCTTAGCCATCCAATGGGGACAAAAAACACTACTGAAAATACCAAGGAAATTAATGTTTGGAGGAGAAATTGACCTAATTAAAAGTGTAGAAGCCTATCTTGCGTCAGGGAAGGAAGAAGAAATGTGTCAAGTCTTGGATGTGGTTTTGCAGGATTTACACAAAAATTGGGGAACCTGGCAAGTGGCTTGGGGAGAGTTAAATCGCTTGCAACGTATTGGAAATCAGTCAGAATTCTACTTTGATGATGCCCAAGCTAGCTATGCCGTTCCTTTTGCTTCATCTACTTGGGGGATGTTACCCTCTTATAACAGCAAGGCCTTTCCGAATACCAAAAAATGGTACGGTGTCAATGGGAATAGTTTCATTTGCGCTGTGGAATTTGGTCCCAAAATTAAAGCAAAATCTCTTCTTGCTGGAGGACAAAGTGGTGATATACATTCTCCTCATTTTTTTGATCAAGCACAGAACTATGCGGAAGGAAAATTTAAGGACGTTCATTTTTATTTGGATGATGTTTTAAAGCATCAGAAATCAGCTTATCATCCTTAAATTCATTGTTTAGGAAGGCAATTTTTGTAAATTAGTTGGATTAATAAATGGATATGTCACAACCTTTAGTTTCCAGATTTCAATACGAAGCCATCTTCAATGAGGCGGCCATAGGTATTCTGGTAACGGATTCATCCAGTAATGTCATTATGACGAATCACTTTGCCGATAGTCTTTTTGGATATGAGCGAAATGAATTAAAAGGGAAAAATATCGATATCCTAATTCCCAATCATTTGCGATCTCGGCATCATGGTCATCAAACCAAATATGCAGAGCATCCACAAGATCGCCCCATGGGTGTAGGCTTAGATTTGAAGGCCAAAAGAAAGGATGAATCCTTATTTCCTGTGGAGATCAGTTTGAGTCATTTTAAAGAAAATGACCAAATGTTTTACATTGCTTTTATCAGTGATGTTACTCTGAAACGTAAGGTGGAAATGGAACTGATTTTGAAAAATCAGGAGATTAACCAATTGAATGAGACCTTAGAAGAAGAAGTAAAGGCAAGAACGCAAGCCTTGCAGAATACGCTGGAGAAATTAGAAGCTAATACGCTAGAATTAGAAAGTGCTTTGCAAAAGGAAAAGGAATTAGGGGATTTGAAAACGCGTTTCGTTTCTATGGCATCTCATGAGTTTAGGACTCCCCTCACCTCTATATTAAGTTCCGCAACTTTATTAGAGAAGTACCAAAAAGCCGAAGAACAAGAAAAAAGAGAACAGCATATCCGGCGGATCAAGGCTTCAGTAAATCATTTGACCATGATTTTAGAAGAATTTTTATCGGTAGGAAAACTCGAGTCAGGACATGTAGAGATTCATGCTTCTACCATCGAATTAGAACCTTTGTTTTTAGAAATAAAGTCGGATTTGATTCCTTATAAAAAGGCCAATCAGAAAATTATGTTGGATTTTGATGCCTCGGAAACCTGGGTCAGTGATGAATCAGTTTTGCGGAAAATATTATTGAATGCCTTATCAAATGCCCTGAAGTTTTCCAATGAGAATGTAGATTTAATCGTCAAGGAAGAAAACAATATCTTAAAAATCACGATTAGCGACAAAGGTATAGGAATCAGTGATGATGATAAAAAACATTTATTTGAGCGATTTTTTCGTGGCAGTAATGCCACTGTTATTCCAGGGACTGGTTTGGGATTACACTTGATTGATCGATATTTGGAATTGATAAATGGTGAACTAAAATTAGAATCAGCATTGAACCAAGGAACCCAACTTACCATAGAAATACCGAGATTAAACCATGATGAATAAAATATTACTTATAGAAGACAGTGATGATATCCGGGAAAACACGGCTGAGCTACTGGAATTATCAGGTTATGTAGTAGAAACTGCTGCAGATGGCATTGAAGGAGTTCGTATGGCTCAACATAACCTCCCTGATTTGGTGATTTGTGATATTATGATGCCCCATTTAGATGGCTTTGGTGTGTTGCAGGTATTTTCTAAACATGAGCAATTGTCTCAGGTTCCTTTTATTTTCTTGACTGCTAAGACGGATCGTTCAGATATGCGGAAAGGGATGGAAATGGGCGCTGACGATTTTTTAACTAAGCCGTTCCAAGAGGTAGAATTATTGCGTTCCATCGAAACTCGTTTAAAAAAGAAGTCGCTTCAACAAATGGAAGGTCACGTCGATGTAGAATTACAATCCGAGGTTTCACTTGCTCAAAAAGCCTTAGATTTTCTTGATTTTACGCATTTCGATGGGGAAAAAAGAACACATCATTTACAGAAGAAACAGAGCATATATTCCGAGGGCGATAGTCATTCACGTTTGTATTTCTTAGAAAAGGGTAAAATTAAAACCTACCACACCAACCGAGAAGGAAAATATTTTATTACCTCATTCATCAAAGAAGGAGAGTTTTTTGGCTATGTGGATATTTTAGAAAATCAAATCTATCGAGAAACAGCTGAAGCCTTAGAAGAGTCCATTATTTTAAGTATTTCTTCTAATGAATTCAAAGATTTACTCAAGCAAAATATCCATTTAGAAATATATTTTAGAAAAGCTTTGACTAGCTACCTCATGAAAAATGAGAAAATATTGGTTTCTATGGCATATCAGTCCTTGCGTTTACGTGTATCCATGGCATTGGTAGAATTAGCGAAAACTTACGGAAATGACTTACATGGACCAGTTGTTATCCGTCTTTCTCGAGAAGATTTAGCTTCACGAGTGGGCACCGCCACGGAAACTGTTATCAGAACTTTGAGTGACTTTAAAAAAGAAGGTCTATTAGAAATTAGAGGAAGTGAAATGACTCTTTTGGATGTCAATAAACTGGCTAATTTGCGCTATTAGAGCTAAATGGGTGACAAATGATGGGGCTGAGTGGAGAGTTTTTCAAATAATTCGAATGATTCATCCCAATTCCCCAGGCACCTCTGAATAAGAGTAAAAAAGCGACTCCCCAGCTTAAATACTTGACATAGTACATCAAGTTTCCTTGTTTTTTTTCCAACCATCGAAAGCCTAATATGGCCGTTGTGATGGCTGGTAAAGTACTCAATCCAAAAATAAACATGGTCCATGCTCCTAATGTGGGACTGGGTTGAATCAGGGCCAAACTAAGTCCACCAATGACCAATCCACAAGGAAGTAATCCATTGCCCATACCCAAGAAGAAATGGCCTAATACGCCCATTCCCCTCCCCGATTGCTGTAAGGGCTTTCCTATCCAACGATACAGAAAATCAAACAAACTGTCTTTTAATTTGCCCGAGGATAAGAAAAGCAAGACTAATCCCGCAAATAAGTAGTAAAAATGCCACCATGTAGGAAAAATCCAGATGGAGCCCATGCTGGCAACTAAAAATCCTAGGATGGAATAAGTAAAAATACGGCCAATTTGGTAGATGACCGTACTGACATTAGCCTGTTGGTTTTTTTGCCTGACATGAAGCATAATGGGGCCACACATGGCCACACAATGCCAACTACCGGCTAATCCTATTAAAAAGCTGAGATACCAAGTTTGCATTAAGGAACTAAAATACGCTGATCATTCATATAGGTTTTATCGGCTATCATCCATTCTATATTGATTTTCCATGGACCTTTCGACAAGAATTCGCTCGATATAGTCCAAGTGCTATCACTTGGTTTTTTCAGTGTAAAGGACTTGTCCTGAGCGGCAGAGGAAGGACGAAAGAAATTCACTTTGACATCATGTGAGCCTTGGGGAATGCTCAATTTGACTTCCTTACTAGAAGCGTTAAACTGAAGTTCTACCTTCTCTGCCAGTAAGGCTGTTTCCTTTCTTTGATCTATTTTCTTTTGAAATTTCTGTCCATCTTCATAATAATGGTCTCCCACTAATTCAATGGTTTCATGTGTCATGTTGACATAAAAATAGGCCATAAATGCGCCAAAAAGTATAAATACGCCAATGATGGCATGTCCCCAATTCAACGATTTTTTTTCTGTATTACTCATCAGGCTGTATAAATCTAGTTTTGATTGTTTCTATTTCACCATCCTTATTCTGGATATGAATTTCTATTTTGTCTTTACTTTTCCATGCACCTATAGGAGCTTTGATGAAAAATTCAGACTTTACCATTTTTCCTGGTTCTATACCCTTAGGTGGCGTTCCTACCCATTGAATTCGCATGGGTGATTCAATTTGGAACTGTAAATTTTGTAAATCCAGCGATTTGTTCAAAATCTCAATGGAGTACAAATTACTTACTTCCTTATTTTTTTCATCCAATTGGAAAGTCATCCCCGGGGTTCTCAATAAGGTGGTTTCCCAAGGACTTCTAGTCAATAAAAGAAAGGCTATAGCTCCCACTAAAAGTAATAGAACACCACTGTAAGCACCAATTCTCAAATTGAACTTCAATTTCTTTTGTTCATTAATCCCATTGACAGAATCATATCGAATGAGGTTTTTAGGCTTATTGATTTTTTCCATCACTTCATCACAGGCATCAATACAGGACGTACAACCGATACATTCCAATTGATTACTTCCATTTCGGATATCAATCCCTGTAGGACAAACTCGTACGCACCAATGACAATCGATACAATCACCCTGCTGACTTTGATCTACGCCTTTTTGTATTTTTCCTCTTGGCTCGCCTCGTTTATGATCATAAGAAACAAGAATCGAATTATTGTCTAATAAAACACCTTGTAGGCGTCCATAAGGACAAACCACAATGCAGACTAATTCTCTAAACCGAGCAAAAACAAAATAAAATGTTCCCGTGAATAATAAAATGGTAAATAAACCTGTCAAGTGATCCATGGGTGGTTCAGTCACTAATTTGATCCACTCCTTTTTACCCATGATGTACATCAAAAAGGTATTGGAAATAGCGAAAGACAAAAGAATAAACAAGGTATGCTTGCTAACTCGTTTTACTATTTTTTGGCTATCCCAAGGTGCGGCATCTAATCTTTTTTGGGCCTTATCATCCCCATCAATCCAGTATTCAATCTTCCTAAAAAGCATTTCCATAAAGATGGTTTGCGGACAAGCCCACCCACACCAAACCCGACCAAAAAGCACGGTAAATAAGCTGATGAAGATTAAGGAGGCCACTAAGCCCAAAGCTACTAAATGGAAATCTTGTGGAAAGAAAGGAACCCCAAAAAAGATGAACTTACGTTCAATCACATTGAACAAAAAGACAGGCTCGCCTTTTCTCTCTATCCAAGGTAGACCAAAAAGTAATATCATTAAAAGGTAAGAAAAATAGGTTCTCAGGCGATATAAACGACCAATGATTCTACCTGGGTAAATCCAAAGACGTTTACCGTCTTTGCTTTGATTATATAGATGATTACGATAATCATCATTTTCTAAACTGATATTTGACATAAAAAAGAAGGTCCGTTTCCGGACCTTTTTAATTTAAAATGGAGCCTTTTCTCTACAAGTACTTATACCAAAAGGTTTATACAAGGGACAAAAACGAAAGATTCCCGTTAAGGCAATTATGCCCGCAACTACATATACAACTACGGATAAATTATCAGGAATTATCCCAGCATAAGTAAGGATAGCCAAAGCTACTGCCGCAGCTAAGCGAGCTACCCGATCTGTACGTCCAACATTCTGTTTCATATGGTTGAATTTTGATGACTATTTTTGCTCCGTTCCTTGTGGCTCCTTAGCCCCCGGAGGATTGCTTCCTTGTAAAGTTAGGATATAGGAAGAAACTTGTTGAATCTGAATCGGATTCAGTGTTTTATTCCAAGCAATCATCCCCTTTTCAGGAACGCCATTGGTGATGGTATGAAACAAATCCTTCATGGTACCTCCGTGTATCCAATACACGTCTGTCAAATTAGGACCTACGCCTCCTTGACCCTTATCACCATGACAAGCTACGCAATTTGTCGTATAAATAGTTGATCCTTCTGTTAAATCTTTTGCTGCACTCATTGCCTTTACATTGTCCTCATTAACTGAGTTCGCGAATTTCTTCATGTATTCTTCCCTCGCCTTTTCAGCAACAGCTACCTCTGTTTTGTATTCTGCTTCTTGAATATTGCCATCTTGAGCTACGTGGTAATAAAATAAATACACCACACCAAACAAGATCGTAATATAAAACAAATACATGAACCAAGGTGGAGTAGGATTATCTAACTCTACAATGCCATCATATTGATGCTCCATTTCTAGATCTTTTTCCTTCTCCAAAGGTTTTAATCCAGTAAATTTCTGCCACCAGCTTAAGGATGCTTCCTCCTCCTGTTTACTAGGATCTAAGGTTAATTTCTTAAGCGCAGAAGAAAGCTGCATGGTTACGATTAATACTAAAATGCTGGTTAAAAGGATCAAGCTGATTAACCAAATTTCTGTGAATGAATTAAACATATTGTTATGAATAAATGTTGTCAAAAATCTTTAAGCCTATTCTAGGGGCATTTTTCTCATTTTGTCTAGATGTTTTTTATCCATCCAGAACAAATAGATTCCTACCAAAACAAAGAATACAAGGAATACCAATAAAGAGAATATCATGTAGGAGTCTGCTCCTGGTATGGTGGAAATAAATTGCTTAAACATGGTCTTATTTTTTAGAAATGTCTGTACCTAATCTTTGTAAATAAGCGATCAAAGCAATAATCTCTTTGTCAGCACCTACTTTGATTTTTTCTTCCGCTAAACGTGCTTGAATCTCTTTGGATTGAGCTTCTAAGTCCTTCACCGCATTTTTGATTTGAACATCATCATAAGGAACGCCTAATGTCTTCATCGCTTGTAATTTAGCTTGAGTTTGAGACGTATTTAAACTCTGATCATACAACCAATCATAAGCTGGCATAATGGATCCAGGAGACATAGATGACGGTTCACGCATGTGATGGTAGTGCCAAGAATCTGGATATTTCCCCCCCTCACGGTGTAAATCCGGTCCCGTTCTTTTAGATCCCCACAAGAATGGATGGTCATATACAAACTCACCTGATTTAGAAAACTCGCCATAACGTTCTGTTTCACTTCGGAATGGACGAACCAATTGAGAGTGGCAGTTTACGCAGCCTTCACGAATATAAATATCACGTCCTTCTAGTTCTAGTGAAGTATAAGGTTGAACAGCCGCAATCGTAGGAACATTGGATTTCACCATGAACGTTGGTATTAATTCCACTATAGAACCTACAAGAATCATGATTAAAGAACCTATCAATAATTGAATCGGTCTTCTCTCAATCCAGCTATGCCAGTGTAATCCTTTTACTTCTTTTTCAGATACAATAACCTCTAATGGAGCGGCTTCAGCTGGTTCATTGGCTAAAAGAGAACCTTGAGCCATCGTCTTGAATAAGTTATATGCCATTAAAATAGCACCCACTAAGTACAATGTACCTCCTAAAGCACGCATTTGGTGCATTGGGATAATTTGTAAAGTAGTATCTAAGAAGTTACCGTATTGTAAAGTTCCTTCTGGGGTAAACTGTTTCCACATCATACCCTGAGTGAAACCAGAGATATACATCGGAATAGCATAAAAGGCAATACCTAATGTACCAATCCAGAAGTGAGTCTTCACTAATTTTTCTGAGAATAAAGTTGTTTGGAAAATACGCGGTACCATCCAATACAATATGGCGAATGTCAAGAAACCATTCCATCCTAATGCACCTACGTGAACGTGAGCTACGATCCAGTCAGTAAAGTGGGCAATCGCATTAACGTTCTTTAAACTTAACATGGGGCCTTCAAAAGTAGCCATACCGTAAGTCGTGATACCCACTACCATAAATTTCAAAATGGTATTTTCACGTACTTGATCCCAAGCACCACGTAAGGTTAACAAGCCATTAATCATTCCACCCCATGATGGAGCAATCAACATAATAGAGAAAACCACACCTAAGGATTGTGCCCAATCGGGTAAGCTAGAATACAATAAGTGGTGAGGTCCTGCCCAGATATAGATAAATATCAAAGCCCAGAAGTGTAAAATGGATAAGCGATACGAATATACCGGGCGATTTGCCATTTTAGGCAGGAAATAATACATCAAACCTAAGAAAGGAGTGGTTAAGAAAAATGCTACCGCATTATGTCCATACCACCACTGAATCAAGGCATCTTGTACCCCAGCATATACATAATAACTTTTTAAGAATGAGATTGGTAATTGTACGGAGTTGGTTAAGTGCAATACCGCAACAGTAACGAAAGTGGCAATGTAAAACCAAATAGCCACATATAAGTGACGCTCTCTACGTTTGATGATAGTACCAAACATATTGATACCGAATGCTACCCAAACTAAGGTAATCGCAATATCTATTGGCCACTCCAACTCCGCATATTCGTGTGATGTAGTAATACCTAAGGGTAACGTGATGACTGCAGCTACAATGATTAATTGCCAACCCCAAAAGTGGAACGACGAAAGAAAATCACTGAACATACGTGCTTTTAAAAGCCTTTGGAGTGAATAATACACACCGGCAAAGATGGCATTACCTACAAAAGCAAAAATCACTGCATTGGTATGCAGCGGACGTATACGACCAAATGTTCCATATTGAGTGACGTTCATTGCAGGTTCGAACAACTGTGAGGCAATAATGACCCCAACGAGCATTCCAACAATACCCCAGATAATGGTTGCAATGGCGAAATTCCGAACGGTTTTATTGTCGTACGAGAATTGATCCAAAGTAGTCGTTTGTGACTTCATAAGCGTTTAAATTGAGATTAATTGATTGTCTTTTTATCTTCATTAAGAATGCGCATACCTGGAGTAATGAGGTCATCTTGCTGCCCTGAGCGTACAAACCAGATAAACGCAACGAGGAAACCGATGGCCATGAGTAAACTCAAAAAAATCATTAAGTACATTATTTCCATGGTATGCACATTTTCATTTTATTAAAATAACACGGAATGAGAAATTATTCAATAATAAAAAAAGAAATAAAAATTATTAAAAGAACACGGAGTAAAAAACTATTAAAAGAACACGGAGCGAAAAATTATTAAAAGAACACAGGAATGGAACAAATACTCCGTAAAGATCTTTTTATATCCTTGCCTAAAATATGATTTTCCTCAGCTATATACTGGACTGTATATGATTTCAATTTGTTTTTAATTTGCTTTCCATAGATATTCATTCCCCAAGTAGCTATAATCAACATACTGATTGAATTAACAGGCATTAAGATAGCTGCCACTAATGGAGATAAATTACCCTGTACCGCAAAACTTAACCCTATGGCATTATATACCAATGATACTAAGAAACTCATTTTTATCAAAGTAATAGCCTTTTTTGAAAATTGCAAAAATTCAGGTAAACGACTTAGCGAACGGCCTTGTAAAATAGCATCACTCGCAGGTGTAAAATGCAAATGGTCATCAGAAACGGCTATCCCTACATGAGCCTGTTGCAATGCTCCCGCATCATTTAATCCATCTCCTACCATCATAACTTTCTTTCCCTTGGCTTGTAATTCCCGTATGAATTCCATTTTTTCCATAGGACTACACTCAAACTTCATGTGGCCTTCCTCTGAAAACCAATCTTTTAAACTAGTAGCATGATTGGATTTATCTCCTGAGACCAAATACACATCATAATGATGCTGTAATTTTCTTAACATGAACTCTACCCCTTCTCTATTTTCCCAAGGGAAATCCCAATATCCTAAAGGCTCCTCACCTATTTGTATAAATAATTGAGATTCAGAAGAATAGAAATCCTGAGGCGAGTTAAAGGCGATGCCTAAAAATGTTGCAGATCCCAGTTTTAGGATAATCTTTCCCCACTTCGCTTCTAATCCTTTACCAGGTATTTCTTTGAATTCAGATAATTTCACCAAATTCCTTGGACCCAAGCTCTGTGTATAGGCACAAAGTCGACGAGAAAGTGGATGCGTAGACTGTACTGACAATGAATACAAGAGATCTAATTCTTGTTCGCTGATATGTCGATTTAAATGACTTTTAGGTGCTTCCGATTTTGCCAAGGTTAACGTACCCGTTTTATCAAATACTAAAGTATCAACCTGCCCCATGCGTTCTAAGGCCTGAATATCCTTAACATATAATTGGAATTTAGAAAGCCATCTTACGCCATGACCTAGGGCAAATGGATAGGAAATAGCCAAGGCACAAGGACAAGCAATGACCAAAATACTGACCACCGAATTCTGCCATTTACTAGGGTCAACTTGTATCCAATAAGCGGCAACTATACTAGCTAGAGTAATTAATCCAATCGTAAAATAGATACCTACTTGATTGGCAAAATTCTCCCAGTTTTCCATTTTTAAACTAGGATCTTTAAATGCTTGCTGTTCCCATAACTGGGTTAAATGACTCTGTTGAAGGTCTTTTTTGACTTCAATTTCAATCATTTCCCCATGATGCTTCCCTCCAGCATAAATTAAATTCCCTGATTGGATGGGAACCCACTCGCTTTCTCCCGTAACAAAACTATAATCCATGTTACTTTTTCCCTTCATCAAAATCGCATCGGCAGGAATGATCTCTTCATTGCGAATACGCAAACGGTCACCTACTTTAATTTCACTTAAAGGTGCCGTTTCTTCAATTCCTTCAATGATTTTGGTGATAACCAATGGGAAGTACGAGGTATATTTTCTTTCAAAGGATAAAAAATCAAAGGATTTTTGTTGAAACCATTTACCTACCAATAAGAAAAATAAAAGGCCAGATACGGAATCCATGTATCCAGCTCCAGTATGACTTAAAATTTCATAAACACTTCGAGAATAACCCACCATAACGCCTAAAAGTATGGGCATTTCGATGGTGATTTTTTTCAATTTCAGGTGAGCCCAAATATTTTTAAAGTAATCAGAACCAGAATAAAATAAAGCCACCGAGCCTAAAACTAGATTTAAATAGCCAAATAAGTTCTTTAAACTACCATCTTCAATGCCTAAATATTCAGGGAAACTAAAAAGCATGATGTTGCCGGCACAAAAGCCAGCAACCCCTAGTTTGATGAAGAGTTGTGTTTGTTGAGAAAGTCTTTTTTTCTTTTCTTTTCCTTCAGATTCCTCTGATAATAGTGGTTCATAACCAATTTTAGCCAATAAGGAGGCTAGTTCTCCTAAACTAATTTCATTCTCTTTGAACCAAATGCTTAAATCCTTTTTGCCAAAATTCAATTGACTTTTGATGATTCCAGCATGAAGTTTATGTAGATTTTCTAATAAATATAAACATGACCTACAATGTATACTGGGTAGGTTGAAACTGACTTTGGAAATTTCTTGGTTTGAAAATTGTATTAATTTATCTCGAAAAGCAGGCTTATTTAAATAATCAAAGTTTTGATGGCTTGGAGAAATACCTGGATTAACATCACAAGTATAGTAGGTACCTAATTCATGATCATTAAGGAGTTCATAAACATTTTTACATCCTTGGCAGCAAAATTCCTTTTCCTGAAATTGAATGATTTCATCAACAAAAGGCTCTCCGCAGTGAAAGCAGCTTGTTTTTGTTAGGGTGGTATGGACTGGCTGTTCCATCATAAACTCAATCTTTTCTCAAAGTTCCCATGAAAATGCTGCTCTGTTAATGATAAAAAGCAGGACAAAACATGAGCATTGTCATGAAATTAATTCCAGAGTAAATCTACTTTCGTAAACAAATTTTTAAAAAGTATGGATCAAATGATCGAGACCGAACGTAAAGTACTAGCTAGCGGAATAGAAATCAACTATTTAGCTAACGAATTTTTGTTCCGTCAAGGTCAGAAAGCGGAGTTTGTATTTTATTTTCAAGGAGGTGAGATTTCTTTAAAGTCTTTCAATTCTCCTGAAGGTATTATTTATCATGCAAATCCTGTTTTTTTAGGCATCAAAGAAGTGCTGGAAGGACAAAAACATACCTTTTCTGCCGAGACTCTTCAAACTTCTAAATTTTTAGTTTTTGAAAAAAATTATTTCTTGATGTTAATGCAAGAGTTTGATTTTGCTTCATCTTATTTTGAACAAAAAAGTAAAGAATTTGATGCAGTATTTACGGAGTTAGTTCCGCATTAATTGTGATTTTAATTAAGAGGGTAACCTCTAAAAAAAATAGAGTGGTAAGTTAAAAGGGTTATACTGCCCTGCTTGACATTGTCGGGCAGGGCTTTTAAATGTAAAATGAAGAATTGATATGATTAGTATGCTTCTTTTTCTAGAATATTGAAATACTAAATAAATTTAAAATTTAACAGAAATTGGTCAAATTTCATTCTTCATTCTACATTATTTCAGCGGGCTATCCTTCTCCTTCTTCAAGGTATTATACACCAGTCTATCCATCAAACCATTCATCCATTTGTTTAAAAAGACAGTTAGCTTTCCTTGGAATGTCAATACCAAGGTTTTTTTCTTTTGTTCAAAAGCCTGATAAATTCGTTGAGCTACTTCTTCTGCCGACATCATTTTCTCCTCATCACGCATGGAATCTCCTGTAATTTTTCCTTCAGAGTTTAAAGAGGCATTTCGGATATTGGAAGCCGTAAATCCAGGACAAGCCGTTAAGACATGTACCCCTGTTTCCAATAATTCTGTTCTCAACGCCTCTAAAAAGCCATTCATAGCGAATTTGGATGCTGAATACCCTGTTCTTACAGGTAATCCTCGGTACCCAGCGATGGATGAAATGCCAATAATACCTCCTTTACTTTGCTTTAAATATGGTAAAGCCGCATGAGTCGCATAAACTGTTCCCCAGAAATTAATATCCATAAGTTGCTTTAAAACCTTCAGGTCTACATTTTCAAACATGGCACGCATGGAAATCCCCGCATTATTAATCAAAATGTCAATCCTTCCAAATTCTTGAACTACCTGAGCAATCATAGCTCTAGTTTGTTCTTCTGAACTACTATCACAAACAATGGCTTGGCAAGCAATTTGAGATGTGACTAATTCCGCCTGAGCTTCTACAAGCTTAGCTTCGTTTCGACCTGTAATAATGACTTGGGCTCCTTTATTTCCGTATTCAAATGCTAATGCTTTTCCTATTCCTGAAGAGGCTCCTGTGATGATGACGACTTTGTTTTTCATATGCAAAATTTGATCTCAAAGTTAAGCTTTTATCCCATAATTGATTGACTAGCCAAATGAAAGCCGTATTTTTGTGCCAGAATTTACCTTATGAGCGCCATAAAATATAAAATCCCCCAAGTCTTAGAACAAATTACCATCCTTGATTTCGCAGCAGAAGCCAAATGCATTGCGAAGGTAAATGATGAAGTTATTTTCGTACAAGGTGCGGTTGCCCCAGGCGATATCGCAGATTTACGCATTCTAAAGTCTAAAAAGAAATTCAAACAAGCCCAGGCAATTAACATCCAAGCGCTCTCCCCTTTTAGAACAGATGCTCCTTGTGATCATTTTGGTGTTTGTGGTGGATGTAAGTGGCAGCACGTATCTTATGATGCTCAATTGACATTTAAACAGCGACAGGTGAAAGATAATTTAGAGCGAATCGCTAAAGTTAAATTACCTGAATTTCAACCTATTTTAGGTTCAGAAGAGGCTTATTATTACCGAAATAAATTGGAATTCACTTTTTCCTCTGCTCGCTGGTTAACTAACGAAGAGATTGGAAAAGAAGATTTAGGTTCCATGAATGCCTTGGGTTTTCACGTACCTGGCCGTTTTGATAAAATATTACCCGTTGATCACTGTTATTTACAACCAGATCCTTCCAATGCCATCCGAAATGGTGTTCGCGATTTTGCTGAAGCAAACGGAATTTCATTTTATGAATTAAAAAATCAGCAAGAAGGCGCTTTACGAAACCTAATAATTCGAAATGCGAGTTCTGGTGAATGGATGGTTGTGGTACAGTTTGCTTATGCCACTGAGGAAGAAATCTCTTTGCTGATGAATTACCTTAAAAGTAATTTCCCTATGATAAGCTCTTTGAATTATGTGGTCAATCAAAAAGGCAATGATACTTTCCACGATTTGGATGTCATTTGTTTTCATGGTAAACCATTTATCGAAGAGCAAATGGAAGATTTGCGTTTTCAGATTGGCCCGAAATCCTTTTTCCAAACCAATGCCAAACAAGCTTTACGTTTATATCAATTAGTGAGGGAATACGCTGATTTACAAGGAGATGAGTTGGTGTATGATTTGTATACAGGTACAGGAACTATCGCTTTATTTTTGGCTAAATATGCTGCCAAGGTAGTAGGATTAGAATATGTGGAAATGGCTGTAGAAGATGCCAAAATGAATGCCATTCATAATAAAATTGATACAGCTTCCTTCTTTGCAGGGGATATGAAAAAACTTTTGACCGAAGATTTTATAGCCTTGCATGGAAAACCCCAAGTGGTCATCACTGACCCTCCTAGAGCTGGTATGGATGAAGATGTGGTTCGACAATTACTGCAAGTTCGTCCCGAAAAAATAGTGTATGTAAGTTGTAATCCAGCTACGCAAGCCCGTGATTTGGCTTGGTTGGATGAAGCATATGAGGTGGACGTAGTGCATCCAGTAGATATGTTTCCGCAAACGCATCATGTGGAAAATATCGTACGGCTACGATTAAGAAAAAACTAGAAAGGTTCGTTCAAAGGGTCAAAATCTGCAGGAGGTAAATTCATTTTACTTCCTTTAAAGACAGAATCGCTGTTTCCTTGCTCAAATTGAGATGCAGTATCCCCTAGTTCACTGAGGTTAAATACCCCATTTCCATTGCCATCCGCAAAGGGTTGGAAATCTAAATCACAATATTTGGTGAACTTACCGATGAATTTCAACCACACATTTTCTAATGAACCAGAACGGTTTTTAGCCATAATGATCTCTCCCATTCCCGCTATGGAATTACCTTGTTCATCCGTAGTAATGCCATAGTATTCAGGACGATAGATAAACATTACTTGGTCTGCATCTTGCTCAATGGCTCCCGATTCACGTAAGTCGGATAATTGAGGTTTTTTATTTCCACCCCGAGTTTCTGTCGAACGATTTAATTGAGATAGCGCAATTACGGGTACATCCAATTCCTTCGCTAATTGCTTTAAAGCACGGGAAATCTGAGCGATTTCTTGTTCACGGTTTCCACTTGCTCCTTTTCCAGATGTATCACCTGTCATTAATTGCAAGTAGTCAATCACAATGAGTTCAATGTTCTTTTGAGCCTTTAATCGACGACATTTCGCCCTTAATTCCAAAATGGATAAAGCAGGAGTATCATCTATATAGATAGGTGCTTGAAAAAGTTTATCAATTTTGGTATGCAATTGTTGCCATTCGTGCGGCTCTAATTTTCCTTTTCGTATTTTTTCGGCTTCAATTTCGGCTTCGGCAGAAACAATACGATTGACCAACTGAATCGAACTCATTTCTAGGGAGAACAAGGCTACTGCATGTCCAAAGTCCAAAGCTGCGTTTCGACACGCGGAAACGACGAAGGCTGTTTTACCCATACCTGGACGAGCCGCAATGATGATGAGTTCTTGTTTTTGCCAGCCAGAAGTATGGCGGTCTAATTCAGTAAAGCCCGAAGGAATACCCGTAAGGCCACTTTTTTGCTTTTGTTTCTTTTCTAATTCATCAATGGCCTTTTTCAAAATGTCCGACATACTCTCGTAATTCTTTCGAATGTTGGATTCAGCAATGGAAAATAATTCTTGCTCCATGCGATCCAAAATTTGGAATACATCGGTTGTATCTTCATAAGCCAAGCGCTGGATTTCTGAGGAAACGTGAATCAATTGGCGTTTGATGAATTGCTCAATGATAATCCTGGCGTGAAATTCAACGTTAGAAGTAGAACTTACGCGAGAAGTCAATTGAGCTAAATAACTAGTCCCTCCTGCTTTTTCTAAATCCCCGTTAACTTTTAAATAATTGTTAACGGTTAATAAATCCACAGGTTGTGAGGCTTGGAATAAACCCTGAATGGCCAGAAATATTTTTTGATGAGCTTCTTTGTAAAAAGTCTCAGGTTTTAATAATTCAATGACATTAGCTAAGGGTTCCTTTTCCAACATCAAAGCCCCCAATAATGCTTCTTCTAACTCAGGCGCTTGCGGAGGAAGCTTTCCTAAGCCTAAATCACTTAATCGTGCTGGTTGATTGGAACGATTATAGCCAGAATTTGCTTTTTTAGAAATTGATGAGGGATTGTTTGATTCCATAGACTACAATTTTACAATATTTTGATAAAAATATCATTCTAATCATCCGATTAAATTTCAATTATTCTCTATTTTAGTAAATATTTTTCACCTTAACTTTTTCATACTTGTTAGAAAAAATTATTGCCTTAACGGATGTGTCTCTGGTTGATTTTCTCGGAGTCTCAAATTCCAACTTAACACTATTGACGGAAGCCTTTCCTCAGACAAAAATCATTGCTCGTGGTGATCAAATTACAGTTCGAGGTTCAGATGATCAAATTTCTTTAGTAGAAGCCATTGTCAATCAATGTATCAAGCATTTAGAAAAACATAGTTCTTTGTCGGCCAATCACATGAAGGCCTACATCGATTTGATCTTAAACCCAACAGGAGAAGAAAATGAAACTCCTTGGGTGGAAGATAAGGACATTTTACTTTTTGGAACCAAAGGTTTGGTGATCAAAGTGAAAACACCCAATCAACGAAAATTAGTCGAAGCAGCTAGTAAAAACGACATAGTTTTTGCCATTGGGCCCGCCGGTACTGGTAAGACTTATACGGCAGTAGCTTTAGCCGTTAAAGCACTCAAAAATAAGGAAGTCAAGAAGATTATTATCACTCGTCCAGCGGTAGAGGCTGGTGAAAACTTGGGTTTTTTACCAGGAGATTTAAAAGAGAAAATAGATCCTTACCTACGTCCAATTTACGATGCTTTGGATGATATGATTCCAGCGGAAAAACTGAAATTCTATCTCGAGAATCGGACCATCGAAATTGCTCCTTTGGCCTACATGCGCGGTCGGACCTTAAATAAGGCGTTTATCTTGTTGGATGAGGCTCAAAATACTACCTCCATGCAAATGAAGATGTTTTTGACGCGGATGGGTATTCAATCTAAAACCATTATCACGGGGGATAAGTCTCAAGTAGATTTGCCTAAAAACCAAGTTTCAGGTTTAGGAGAAGCAGCCCACATATTAAAAGGCATCACTGGGATTTCTTTTGTAGAATTGGATGGATCTGATGTGGTTCGTCACCGATTAGTACGTGAAATCATTGAGGCTTACGGAAAACAAGAAAAATAAGATGGTAGAAATCATTCAAGCCAAATCTTTGGAGGAAATACATGAGGTTTTCGCTATCCGAATTGAGGTATTTGTGGTGGAGCAAGCCTGCTTACCCTCTGAAGAGTTTGATGAATTGGATGCGCAAGCCAAGCATTATTTACTATTGGAAGATGGAAAGCCTGTAGCTACAGGTCGCTATCGAAAAACAGAAAAAGGGATTAAGGTGGAGCGCATCGCGACACTGGCAGCTGCCAGAGGAAAGGGGTATGCCAGTCAAATCGTACGTCATATGATTCAAGCAGCTCGGATAGCTTATCCAGATGCTACTTACTTCTATTTACATTCTCAGCAAACAGTCATGCCACTCTATGCCAGTTTAGGATTTATACCTTATGGTGAAACTTTTATAGAGGCTGATATTGTTCATCAAGCAATGTCACTCATAATTAGTGATTAGGGTTTAGTGATTAGTTAGTAGGGTTTAGTGATTAGAGTTTTGCATTTCTAAATTGAAAGTTTTGTAGTTGTATATATTTTATCTCAAACCTTATTTATAATGAAAATGAAAACATTTGAATATTTTGTATTTACCCCAAAGGTATTTCTTATACTTTCAACTTTAGTAATTGGTATTATTTCCTGCAATTCAGGTAATCCAACACTAACGATCGTCAAAGAATTTGCAAAGCAACATTCTGAAATTGGGAGCATAAATTCAAGTTCTGAAATGCCTGATTGGGAAAAAGGAAAGAGGGTTCAAATTAGAACAGATAAAGGTGAATATCTTGTTTATCTCCATAATAAAGAAGTTGTAAGTGTTTATAAATATTTAGATGATGGTCAAAGGTTGAGAATTTATCATAAAGAAATAAGTAGTACTACTGCTACAATTGACAAGTCAAAAGATAAAGATATTCCTGATTATAAGATACTTTTTCAAGTAGATCTAAATTCTGGAGAAGGTAGATTTGGCGAGATATTAATAAGCAGTTATTCTAAAAAGATTCCAAAAGTGGAAAGAGAAAGAACATTGAGAAAAATAATTAAGAAGGAAGGGTTTGTGTCAGCAGTACTTTATTCAACTGAAGATGCATATAAAGCAAATAGTTCAGAATCATTTTCAAAAGCTCATCCAAATGCATTTAAAAATGGATATTTAGGTCAAATTACTGAAAAGGGAGTATTTGTTGAATAGTCATCAACTTATTACTATTAGTAACGTTTAAGATAAATATGACAAAGAAAGTCGAGTTAGTATATCCTCCCGGTGAGGTACATTTTGTTGGTGATGGGTTTAGAGTACATAATTTTATTCCTAGTCGACATGGTTTAGACATGCAGCGCATGAGTCCATTCATTATGTTGGATTACGGTTCAAAGCATTACTTCTCCCCTTCTACACATGCCAGAGGTGTAGGTGTTCACCCCCACCGGGGTTTTGAGACGGTTACCATTGCTTATAAAGGTCGAGTAGCTCATCATGATAGTAGTGGTGGTGGTGGAATTATTGGTGAGGGAGATGTGCAATGGATGACGGCTGCCTCTGGAGTCTTACATAAAGAATACCATGAAGAAAGTTTCAGTGCTGAGGGAGGTGATTTTCAAATGGTCCAATTATGGGTCAATTTACCTGCTAAAGATAAAATGTCGACACCTAAGTATCAAGCCATATCAAACCAACAAATCACGCAAGTTGATCTTGGAGATTCAGGTTTTATAGAAGTGATTGCAGGAGAATATCAAGGACAAAAAGGCCCTGCTTCTACTTTCACTCCCGTGAATATGCTGAATGCCAAATTGAAAAGCGGAGCTCAAGCTAGTTTTTCTTTTCCAGCTTCTTACAATACCTGTTTATTGGTAATAGAAGGAAGTGTTAAAGTGAATGGAACGGAGGAAGTTGAATTGGATAATTTGGCTTTGATGGAAAATGAAGGTGAGGAATTTTCAATAGAGGCTAAAGAAGATAGTGTTGTCTTAATTCTGAGTGGGGAGCCTATTAATGAGCCCATAGCGGCTCATGGTCCTTTTGTGATGAATACTCGTCAAGAAATCATGCAAGCTTTTGAAGATTTTAATGCTGGGAAATTCGGTCATCTATCATAGATCCCTTGCATGGCACGAAGAGTCCTTGCAATGCAAGGGATCTAGAATCACAGAATCTCACAAAAAAAAAGCCCTTGCAATGCAAGGGCTAATCTTTGGACTCATACCTTATCCTTAAAAGGGAAGATCATCACCCGATTCAGCTTCCAATGGAGGGAATTGATATCCACCACTAGCTGTGGGAGCCACATTAGGAGGAACAGATGGAGCTGCGCCTGAACGATCTAATTTATAAGCTCTAATTTCAGTATACCAGCGATCATTATATTCTCTTGATTCGACATTGAATTGTACTTTCACCATTTCACCTTCTTGAACAGGAGCTAAATCTTGAGTCTTGTCACCCCAGACCGACATACACACTTTTTTAGGGTATTGATCTTGGGTTTCAATCACAAATTCTTGCTTGATCCAATTGGTTCCATTACGTCCGGTACCTGTAACTTCCGGAAGTTTTTTAATTAATTTTCCGCTGATTTCTAAAGCCATTCTGTTTATTCAGATTTGATGAAAACTTGATTTCCTTGCAAGTAAGCAAATATTTGGTAATTTTGCTAACCATTTTGGCGATGTGGTGAAATTGGTAGACACGCTACCTTGAGGTGGTAGTGCCGTTTTAGGTATGGGAGTTCGAATCTCCCCATCGTCACTTATTTTTTATTATTAATCTGTAAATCATGTTGAAGATGAAACCTTACAGTGTGTTGCTTTACTATAACTACACCTCTGTGCCTGATCCTGAGGCTTATCGGGAAAAACATCACCTTTTTTGTATTGAAAACAATATCCTAGGTCGCATCATTGTGGCTTCTGAAGGATTGAATGGAGCCGTTTCTGGGCTCAAGGAAGATTGTGATAAATACATGAAATGGCTGGAAAATGACCCTATCTTTCAAGGGACTGATTTTGATTTTAAAATAGAGGAATTTGACCAACATACGTTTAATAAATTGCATGTACGTGTCAAAAATGAAATAGTTCATTCTGACTTGTCCGTGAATCCTTTGGAGAGAACGGGGAAACATTTGAAGTCCAAGGAATTCAAAGAATTATTGAAAAATGATCCAGATGTAGTCTTGGTGGATATGCGTTCCAATTATGAACATGAATTAGGACGTTTCAAAGGGGCTTATACGTTTGATATGGAAAATCTACGTGATTTACCAGACCATGTGCATGAAATAGAACATTTGAAAAATAAGAAGGTCATTACTTACTGTACAGGTGGTATCAAATGCGAAAAGGCATCCGCTTATTTAATTGAAAAGGGCTTTAAAGATGTCTATCAATTGCACGGAGGGATCATTAAATACGGATTGGAAGAAGGTGGAGAAGATTTTGATGGCTCTTGTTATGTGTTTGACAGTCGTGTAGCTACTTCTGTTAATAGCGTTAACCCTATCGTTATTTCCAAATGTTATATTTGTCAGGAACCTTCGGACCACATGGTAAACTGTGCCAATCCAGAATGTAATGAGCACTTGGCAATTTGCCCAAGCTGTTTAAAAGAAATGGATGGAGCTTGTTCTCCAGCCTGCAAGGATCACCCAAGAAAGCGCCCTTATAACGAAAATGGATATTATTCCAAACAATCGGTTGGCTACTCTCCTATTTTAGGATTTAAGTCCTTCAGCAGAAATGCGAAGATTGAAGAAAAACAAAAAAAGGCTCATTCTTGAGCCTTTTTAATTTCATATAAATGGAATTCCTGAATCAAGGCTGGATTTTCTGGGCTCAAAGTGAAACTCACTTCCAAATCGCCTTTTTCTCCTTCTATCCTAAATTTACCACGTAACTGGTTTTCAGGAATCATATCATGGACTTTCTTTATAGAACCCACTTTCTCGAATAATGCTTCCGCTTCTTTTTTCAATACAGCAGTAAAATAATCCGAGAAAAAATTGATGGCAAATATGCCACTGGATTCTGCTTGGTTCCAATGTGGTAATATCTTCATCAATTCTTGTTGTCTTTTCTTTAAAATCGCAGATACAGGAGTGATCCGTTTTTGCAAACCTGTAGAATTAATCAAGGAATCGATGACCTTCATATTGATGCTTCCCATATTGGCATAGGTTAAATTACTAAAAGATATAATCCCCATGTTATAATCCGGAAATATCCGCCAATTACTCCCAAATCCAGGTAAACCTCCTGAATGAGAAATGGAAGTTCTGTTGGCATAATCCTTCGTAAAACTTAAGCCATAGGCATAAGCATTGAAGTTTTGACCCACCTGACCGTTGGGATATTTTTGATGAGCATTGACGCTAATGAAATTCCAAGGGAATTGCATTTCTCTGACAGAGGATCGCTTAATTGGGCCAGATTCTGGATCATCTCTTTCTGGCCAAGCAGTTAAATGAAAAGCGACATAATGACTGAAATCTTCCATGGTAGTGATCAAACCACCCATGGCACCATAGGCCCCATCATGTTCCAAAGGCTGCTCCACCCAAGTTTGATTGATCCAGCGATAACCCAGAGCTAATTGGTTATTAGGAACATCCATGTATTCCCAATAAGTATGTGTCATCCCTAAGGGCTGTAAAATTTTCTCTGTAATGTAAGTTTGGTAAGGCTGTCCACTCACTTTCTTAATGATACTTCCCAATAATGCAAAACCCATATTACTATACTCATAATTTCCGCCAGGGTTATTCGAAAATGAAATTCCCTGATGTAGCATGTCAGAAAAGGCCTTTTCTGAAATACCCAATTGTCGATCGCCCCAAGGATTATCCTCTGGAAAACCCGCTGCATGGGTCATTAAATGCCTAATGGTAATTTCAGGAGCATCTTTCGTGACATATCGTTGATTTTTTAATTCTGGAATATAAAGGTGCGCCGGTTCATCCAAATGCAATTTCCCTTCATCTCGTAACTTTAAAATAGCCATGGTAGTGAAGCTTTTGGTCATGGAAGCAATTCGATAATCCATTTGCGAACTTGCAGGAATTTGTTGTTTGATATTTGCCAAACCAATGGATTGTGAGTGTACCAATTTACCTTGATATACCAATCCATAGACAGCACTAGGGAGTTTTTCTTTCTCAACATATTGTTTAAAAAGTTGATCTATTTGCGGTATAAATGCCTTGATTTTCTCTTCAGCACTTTGTCCAAATGCTGTTTGAACACAAATAACCAGTAGGATAATGTGGAATATTTTTTTCATGATGATGGATTAATAAATGCCTTGTATCTGAATTTTCTGATCTCTCAATAGTATGTACTCTCCCACTTTCTTTCCCCAAAATAAGCTCCCAATGGGTGATTCAGGTGAAATAGCAAAATAGTCTTTTTGATCTAAGCTGATTTTCCCTAATCCTACCAACATATAATACATTCCTTTGTCTGTGATAATCAGGGCCCCTTTTTCGACGCTCTCATAGGTTCTATGGATGGGTACGTGCTGGATTATTTGCAAGGAATGCTTGTTTTGATCCATCAAAGCAGAGCATTTATCCATTTCTCTTTGCATCATTTCTCGGCCTGTTTCGTATTTATCTCCTGCGGAGCTCTTGGTATCTGAATCTCTCGATTCTTTTGCCTGAACATATGCTATTTGGGCCTCTTGAATGTTTTGTTCCAAGCGCTGTAAAATTTCCTGATAAATTTGAGATTTAATAATGGTCCAATCGCGCATATCCGACAAGTTGAAATGATTCATTTGGGAAATTATCAATAAATTTGTTCATGACCTATTTCTCACCGACCGACTTGATTATAAACCCTGATGGAAGTTCATATCATTTGAACATTCGTCCTGAGCAGCTAAGTGATATTATTTTTATGGTTGGGGACCCCGAACGAGTAGAAAAAGTATCCTGTCATTTTGACCGTATTCATACCAAAATCCATAAAAGGGAGTTTGTCAGCCATTTTGGAGAACTTGCAGGAAAGCCTATTGGTGTACTTTCAAGTGGCATTGGAGCAGATAATGTGGAAATAGTCATGAATGAGTTGGATGCCTTAGCCAATATTGATTTTGAAACTCGAGAGGAAAAAAGTCAAAAGCGTTCCTTGAATCTCATTCGAATTGGTACCTCAGGGTCCATTCAAGAAGATATTCCTGTAGATTCGGTATTAATTTCAGAGGCCGCTATCGGATTCGATAATTTAGCTCAGTTTTATGCTTTTTCTTCTGATAAAAGCCTACCTCAAATAGATTTAGATCAATTTTGCCAACAAATTGGTTATCCTTTACCTATCTATGGGGCTAAAGCTTCTAGTCAATTAGTACATCTATTCTCTCAAGATGCCTATTTTCAAGATGCTTTTCTGGGTACAACCCTAACTGCACCTGGTTTTTATGCTCCACAAGGACGAACGGTGAGAATGGAATCTATTTTACCTAATTTTTTAAATGACTGCTCTGAAACTCTTGTGGGGAAATCAAAAATTACGAATATTGAGATGGAGACCTCTGCTTACTATGCTTTTTCTGGAGTTTTAGGCCATGAAATGATTTCATTGAATGCCATTTTGGCCAATCGGAAAACCCATCAGTTTTCGTCTAATCCCGAAAAACAAATTAGTCAATTGATCGAAAAGGTTATAGCTCTTTTTTCATGATGTAATCATTCATGTAATAGCCGTTTCCTACGTGTAAATCCAATTCTTGATCGATTTGAAATCCTTTTTTCAAATAAAATTGTACGGCAGAATTAAGTCGGTTGACGTTTAAAAAGATCGCTTTTTGACCATTTTCTCTAGCAAATTGGGCCACATGCTCCAATAAAAATGTTCCAGCTCCCCGACTTTTTTGTTGTGGTCTTAAATAAATTTTATGCAGTTTACCTTGCAATGCATCGATGGCCTCATAGGCAGCAAAACCAATGGCTCCCTCTTCTGATTCCAACATGAAAAAATGCACATTTCTATGGAATTGTTTTTCCAATACATCCCTTCGGTACATCATGTCCAGCATATAAACACACTGTTCTTCACTTAAGATAGTACCATAGGTAGGCCGCCAAGCTTGCTCAGCTATCGCTTGTATGGTAGGAATATCATTTATTTCAGCTTTTCGGATTTGCATCGTGCAAAATTAAGAGAGCAAATTTGTAAATTTGAGTAAAATTAAGAAAATATGAGTCAAGAGAAACCGCTTATTTTAATTGCTAATGATGATTCTATACATTCTAAAGGAATTAGGGTATTAACCGAAATCATGGCTGAAATTGGTGAGGTCGTTGTTGTCGCCCCAGATAGCCATCAATCTGGTATGGGACATGCCATAACCATGGGAACTCCTATTCGGGTTACCAAAACAGAAACTTTTGGACCTAATATACTTTCTTATAAATGTTCAGGTACTCCTGCTGACTGTGTGAAGTTTGGTAAGCACTATATTTTAAAAGGCCGTAAGATTGACCTAATGGTTTCTGGTATTAATCATGGTTCCAATGCCTCTATTTCTGTTTTATATTCGGGTACCATGTCTGCGGCTATTGAAGCTGCCATGGAGGGGATTCCTGCCGTAGGATTTTCCTTATGTGAGTATGCCAGTGATGCGGATTTTAGTCATTGTCATGATTTAATCGTCAAAATAGCCCAGCAAGTCTTGGAGCATGGTTTGCATGAAGGTTTAACTCTCAATGTGAATTTTCCTGCCAAAACGGAAGCTCCCATTCAAGGAATTCGCGTAGCCCGACAAGCCAAGGCCGTCTATCGAGAGTTTTTTGAAGAAAGAAAAGATCCTTATGGCCAACCCTATTTTTGGATGGATGGCTTTTTACATAATGAAGATCTAAATAATGGAACTGATTTAGATTGGTTAGCAGAGAATTACGCCACGGTGGTTCCTGTTAAATACGATTTAACGGATTATCAGGCTTTAGAAGAGATGAAGCATTGGGATTTCACGATATAAGTGATTTGACTTTTAAAATGGTCAATAAGCTTAATGCATCTTGAATTTCCCCAGTTTCTGCCATGGTAAACACTTCCTGAATAGGCAGCTTCCTGACAATTAGAGACTCTGTTTCTTCGGGGGCAGCTATTCCTTGTTGAAGATTTTTGGCTAAAAACATATAGGCTTTTTCATCCGTTACCGAATTGGATAAATAGCAGGTTCCTAATGCAATCCATTCCTGGGCGTGCAAACCCGTTTCTTCTTCCAATTCCCTTTTTGCTGCTTCCAAGGGAATTTCCTCATCTTGAATCAAGCATCCACCCTCCGGTAATTCCCAAGAATACGCATCCAAGGTATAGCGATATTGACCTACTAAATAGGTATTTCCCTCTTCATCCAAAGGAAAGATGGAAACAGCCGTATTTTTAAAGTGTACCAATCCATAAATCCCCTCTTTTTGATTGGGGTTAATGACCTCATGATGCTCAATTCGTATCCAAGGGTTTTCATATACGGTATTTTTGGAAAGAGTTTTCCAAGGTTTATCATGTAGTTCCATCCCGTAAAAATATAAGGAATTGCTGTATCTTTGTGCATAATTTTTCTCTATGAAACAGCGTTTGCTGCTTATTACTTTCTCAGCCAGTGTCTTGATTTTAATTGGGAAGTTTTATGCCTATTATTTAAGTGGTTCCACGACCTTATTGACAGACGCTTTAGAATCCATCATCAATGTGGTGGCAGGAGCTTTTGCCTTTTATTCTGTTTATTTAGCCTCTTTGCCCAAAGACCTAAATCACCCTTATGGGCACGGTAAAATTGAATTCTTTGCCTCGGGATTAGAAGGAGTATTGATTTTGTTGGCTGCCGCTTATATCTTTTTACACGCCTCTCAGCATTTGTGGACGAATCAACAACTCAAGAGTTTAGATATGGGTATGGCCATTTCTTTGGGATCCTCTGCCTTGAATGGTATTATGGGTTATTTCTTGATTCAAATGGGTAAAAAAGAACATTCTCCCACCATGGTGGCAGATGGTAAACATTTGCGTTTAGATGCTTATAATAGTTTGTTGGTCGTTTTAGCCTTAGCTATTACGTATTTTACTAATTGGTTATGGGTAGACTCTGCGGCTTCTCTCCTATTTGCATTTTTCATGTTTTGGCAAGGTATCCGTTTGATTCGTACTTCAGTAGCAGCTTTAATGGATGAAACTAATCCCAAAGTATTTCGATTGGTGATTGATTGGATTACTAAAAATCAACAGGATGAATGGATTGATTTACACAATTTACGGGTTCAGCAATATGGGGGTGATTTACATATCGACTGCCATTTAACACTTCCTCGCTATTGGGATTTAAACCATGTTCATGAGGAAATTCATGACTTTGAAGGTACTTTATCTCAAGTCCTTCCTACGCATATTGAGATATTTGTCCACGCAGACCCCTGTTTGGACGAATGCTGTGCCCATTGTCAGGTGACTGATTGCCCCATTAGAGCCCATGTTTTTGTTAAAAAAATTGAATGGAATAACGTGAATTTAGCTCTGAATCAAAAGCATTTTTTAGAACAATTAAACCGTTCTTAGGCTTCCTATTCCTCCATCTACTCCAATCACTTGTCCTGTTATCCAAGAATTTTCAGGCTTCAATAAAAAAAATGCTAAATTGGCTATGTCTTCGGCCTGCCCCACTCGGCCTAATGGATGTCTTTTTCCACCCGCTTCGATTTTCTCAGGGCTACTCAAAAGATTTTGAGCTAATGGTGTTTGAGTTAATGAAGGAGCAATGGCATTCACACGAATTTTTAAACTGCTGAATTCTGCAGCTAAAGATCGAGTAAGTCCTTCAATGGCACCTTTAGAACTGGCTATAGATGCATGGAATCCCATACCTGTTTGAACTGCCACGGTACTGAAAAGAACGATGGAAGCACTATCAGATTGCTTTAAAGAAGCTAATAAAACTTGAATTACACGAACCGCACCTATAAGATTGATTTTAAAATCTACTTCAAAATCGGAAGTGCTAAGGCGATGAAATGGTTTTAAAATGATACTACCAGGACAATATGCCAAACCGTCAATGGGCCCTTGCAGGGAGGAAAAAATACGATCGTCCTCTTGAAGTGCGTCCCACGTGTAATTCTCAATCCCAGCTAAATCTGACGCTTTTCTTGAAAAATTAAGTACACGATGTCCAGACGCAAGCAATTGCTCTGCTATGGAGTAACCAATTCCTTGACTTGCTCCTACAATAACATATACTCCCATTTATATGGACTGAATACCACCAAAAAACTCTTTTTTCGTTGATTCTTCTTGGAATTTACCTCCATAAAAGGAAGTAATGGTAGACGTAGCATCATCTTTTACGCCACGTGAAGAAACACAAAGGTGTTTGGCATCGATATAAATAGCCACATGTTCCGTCTCCAATACTTTTTGCAAATGCTTGGCAATTTGCATCGTTAAACGCTCTTGAACCTGCGGTCTTTTGGCATAGTATTGAACGATGCGATTCAATTTGGACAAACCAATGACCTTACCTGAAGAAATGTAGGCAATATGAGTTTTACCTACGATAGGCACGAAATGGTGTTCACAATTCGAATAGAAACTGATATTTTTCTCAATAAGCATTTCATTATAGCCGAATTTATTTTCAAATAGGGCTACCTGAGGCTCATTTTTAGGATTTAATCCGCTAAAAATCTCTTCTACGTACATTTTTGCAACACGCTTAGGTGTACCTTTTAGAGAATCATCGTTTAGATCTAGACCTAAGGTCAACATGATTTCTTTAAAATGTTCTTCGATTTTTTTGATTTTTTCTGCATCAGAAAGATCAAATGCATCTGATCTCATAGGAGTTTCTATCGAAGTCGCTATGTGATTATCTCCAATCTCATCATCTGTGAAATGGAAATTTTCCGTATCAATGAGCAGGGAATTCAACAAAATTTCTTTCTGTTTCATATAATCTAATTTTTAAATCAAGGTGGGAGGCAAGTGCAGCTCTAATCTTTTGGTAAATGACACAAGCAATGTTTTCAGCTGTAGGATTCAAATGAGCAAATTCGGGAACATCTAAATTGAGATTTTTATGGTCGAATTTATGTATTATTTCCTTTTGAACCAGTTGGGAAACTTCTTTCATGTCTATCACATAACCCGTTTCTGGATTAATTGTTCCAGTAATTTGCACAATTAATTCATAATTGTGGCCATGATAATTGGGATTATTACATAATCCAAACACTTCCTGGTTTTTTTCGTCCGACCAATTTGTATGGAATAATCGATGAGCCGCATTAAAATGCTCTTTTCTAAATACACTAACACGGGGAAGCTCTATCATTTTTTTAATTTGGATATAAATTTACAGCCATATTTTGATTAAATTTCAATTTCATTACCTAAAACCAGTTTAACAATTTATGAAAAGGCGAAATTTTATTTCAAAATCGCTGCTATATACTTCATCTGCTGCTCTATTTCCCACTATTTTAAAAGGCATAACACCAGAACAAACAAAAGTGCGTTTAGGTTTCATTGGTGTGGGGCTTCGTGGAAGAAATCATTTGGAAATGGCAATGTATCGTTCGGATGTGGAAATTATAGCTATATGTGATATAGATCCTCAGGCTATTCAGATTTCACAAAAAATGATTCGTGATAAAGGCCGTAAAGAAGCGGTTGTATATCAACAAGGCGATCATGATTTTGAAAACTTAGTCAAACGGAATGATATAGATGGCGTGATTATTGCCACTCCTTGGGAATGGCATGTGCCTATGGCCTTGGCTTCCATGAAAGAAGGGAAATACACGGGTGTGGAGGTTTCAGCTACAGTCACCTTGAAAGAATCATGGGATTTGGTGAATATGTATGAAAAAACAGGTTCACATTGCATGATTTTGGAAAATGTCTGCTACCGTCGTGACGTCCTAGCGGTCTTAAATATGGTTCGTCAAGGCATGTTCGGCTCTTTAACCCATGTCCAATGCGGCTACCAACATGATTTACGAGAAGTCAAATTTAATGATGGAGTCAAAGCCTATGGTGGTGGAGTTGAATTTGGCGAGAAAGGATTTTCTGAGGCTAAATGGAGGACTCAACATTCCATAGACCGCAATGGCGATATTTATCCAACTCACGGCTTAGGCCCTGTGGCGGAAATGTTAAATATCAATCGCGGAAATCAGTTTTTATATGTAACATCTATGGCTAGTCCAGCCTTGGGTTTACAGAAATATATTGTGGATAAAGGTGGGAAAGATCATCCCAATGCCAAGACCAAGTTTAAATTGGGAGACGTAGTAACCTCCTTAATCAAATGTGCCAATGGAGAAACCATCATGATTTCTCATGATACCAACTCCCCAAGACCTTATTCCTTAGGTTTTCGCGTACAAGGAACCCAAGGATTATGGATGGATGATAACAAGTCCATTTACTTAGAAGGTGTTTCTCCGAAAGCACATAGTTGGGAGCCATTCAAACCTTACCAAGAGAAATATGACCACCCGCTTTGGAAAGCTCATGCACAAGATGCCGAGAATGCTGGCCATGGAGGAATTGACTATTTTGTGTTAAGAGCCTTCATTGAATCGATTAAAAACAAAGTAGCCCCCCCTATAGATGTATATGATGCAGCCGCTTGGTCAGCTATATCACCCCTATCAGAAGAATCCATTGCCAAAGGATCTACTCCTGTTAAAATTCCAGATTTCACACGAGGAAAATGGAAAACCAATCAACCTATTTTTGCTTTACATGATAACTATTAAACCTTTATGACAACTACAAACAAACCTACCAACACCTCAGCTGCGCTATTAATTATCGGAATACTCTTCTTTGTATTTGGATTTGTGACCTGGGTAAACTCCGTATTAATTGCCTTTTTTAAAGCAACATTTGCCTTAAATAACTTTGAATCACTCTTAGTGACTTCAGCCTTTTTCATTTCTTATTTTGTTATGGCCATTCCTTCTTCTTGGGTATTGGCTAAAACAGGTTTCAAAAACGGCATGTCTTTGGGATTAATTGTCATGGCTGTGGGAACAGTACTGTTTGTTCCAGCTGCTCAAATGTCCAATTATCCCATGTTTCTTTTGGGATTATTCGTGATAGGTACTGGATTAGCTTTATTGCAAACAGCTTCTAATCCTTATGTAACCATTTTAGGCTCTCCAGATTCTGCCGCCAAACGTATTTCGGTGATGGGTATTTGTAATAAAGTTGCCGGCATATTAAGCCAATTTATTTTTGGTGGATTATTATTATCCTCCACCACAGATGCGAAAGATTTAAGCATTGTGGTAAATCCCTATTTAATTATGACAGGGGTTTTAGTAGGTTTAGCCTTGTTGGTTCGTTTCTCTACCCTTCCAGAAGTTGAAGCCGCAGAAAGTGAAGAATCTGCTGCTGAACAACGTCCTAGTGTATGGGCCTATCCAAACCTAGTTTTGGGTTTGGTGGCATTCTTTTTATATGTGGGAGTCGAAGTAATGGCGGGTGATACCATCATCAATTATGGTGTATCTCAAGGTATCGAAATGGAAGTAGCCAAAACCTTTACAACCTATACTTTATATGGCATGTTGGCAGGATATGTAGTAGGAATTTTGTTCATTCCAAAGATTTTATCTCAACAAAAAGCCTTGAATTATTCAGCTATTTTAGGGGTTGTATTTTCTCTTGGAACCGTACTTTTAGACGGATATTATTCCGTGATGTGTTTAGCTATGTTAGGTTTAGCCAATGCTTTAATGTGGCCAGCTTTATGGCCCTTAGCCATTCGTGGTTTAGGGAAATATACCAAATTGGGTTCAGCTTTAATTATTATGATGATTTCTGGAGGAGCTTTAATTCCATTATTGTATGGCGATATTGCTGATAGAATTCAAAATACGCAATTAGCCTATGTAATCATGGTGCCATGCTATTTGTTTATTCTATTTTACGCAACAATCGGACACAAAAAGAGTTCTTGGTAATATCATCATGTAAAAAGAGCCTCATCTTATTTTCATGAGATGAGGCTTTTTGTTTGTATTTCGTAAATTTGGTATAAATATACTACCTATGTCAAGCATCCTACAATCGTCTTCAGCTCATTTGATCAGCGATGGGAACATCTATGCTCCTACCTTGTTCGGCTATCAGCGGAGAGAAACGATTCCTGTTTCGATTGGAGATTTGATGTTAGGTTCTGATTTCCCCATTCGGATACAATCCATGACAACGGTGGATACCATGGATACTCATGGATCCATAGAACAATCCATGCGTATGATTGATGCAGGTTGTGAATTGGTACGTATCACGGCACCCTCCGTCAAGGAGGCTCAAAATTTGGAAAATATCCGTAAAGGCTTACGTGCTAAAGGCTATAAAACCCCTTTAGTGGCCGATATACATTTTACACCCAATGCGGCTGAATTAGCCGCTAGAATCGTAGAAAAAGTACGCATTAATCCGGGTAATTATGCCGATAAAAAACGTTTTGAAACGCTAGAGTATACAGAAACATCCTATCAATCAGAATTGGAGCGAATTCGAGATAAATTCTTACCCTTGGTGAAAATTTGTAAAGAATATGGCACCGCCATGCGCATTGGTACAAACCATGGGTCATTATCTGATCGTATCTTAAGTCGCTACGGTGATACTCCTTTAGGAATGGTGGAATCCGCTTTGGAATTTTTACGTATCTGCGAAGATGAAAATTACTTTAACCTCGTTCTTTCCATGAAAGCTTCCAATACTCAAGTGATGGTAGAAGCCTACCGTTTATTGAGTAAAAAGCTGGTAGATGGCCATTTTAAGGCCTACCCTTTACATTTAGGAGTGACTGAGGCTGGTGAAGGAGAAGATGGCCGGATTAAATCTGCCGTGGGAATTGGAACTTTATTGGAAGACGGATTAGGAGATACCATTCGTGTATCCTTAACAGAGGATCCTGAACTTGAAATTCCTGTTGCTAAGGATTTGGTGAATCGTTATGTAGGTCGCAATCGTCCTAATGCTCCTATTCCTAGTCTAACAAATTTACCTTCAGGATTCGATTCCCCCATTAATCCATTTGCTCATACCAGAAGAAAAAGTAGCGAATTAATGAATTTTGGTGGACATCAAGTACCACGTGTTATTGCTGATTTTTCGCATTTGAAAAGCATAGGCATGGAGGATTTGAAATCCATTGGCCATTTTTATTTGCCAGAACCGGATAAATGGGCCATGAATGATTTGGGAGCAGATTATTTGTTTACAGGTACATTAGATTTGGATTTTATGCTGCCTAATGGATTGAAACAAATCCAACTTGCCAAAACATGGCTCCAATCGAGTCATTCAGAGCACCAATTCCCATTATTTGAGGCCGAATATTGGTTGAAGGCAAGCAAGAAACACGCCCAACTTAATTTTGTGCATGCTGATGCCGAAGAGATTTGGACCAATGACTTATTGGTCAATGCCCTTAAATTGGCTCAGAATGAGGTATTAGTGCTTTCTTCGAGCTTCTCTAACCGAATGGCTGCTATTCGCCGTGCCTTTTTTGAATTAGACATGCAAGGAATTGCTCTACCTGTCGTGATACGTTTAAACTACCAAGATATCCATGCTAATCAGTTTCAATTATTTGCACCAACAGATGCTGGAGCTTTATTCATTGATGGATTTGGGGATGGATTAATGCTATCTCTATCAAGTTTACAAGCACAATCCTCCTTAGAGAATTCTACGAATTTCGGAATTTTACAGGCATGTAGGGTGCGCATTTCAAAAACAGAATACATCTCCTGCCCTTCTTGCGGAAGAACCTTATTTGATCTTCAAGAAACAACAGCCAGAATCCGACAAGTGACCGATCATTTAAAAGGGGTGAAAATCGGAATCATGGGTTGTATCGTAAATGGCCCAGGTGAAATGGCCGATGCCGATTATGGCTATGTAGGTATAGGGAAAGACAAAATTGCCTTGTATCGTGGTCAGGAAGTCGTTAAAAAGTCGGTGCCGGCAGATTCTGCTGTGGATGAATTAATTCAATTAATCAAAGAAGACGGAATTTGGAAAGATCCGCAAGAAACGAACAACTAAGATGAGCAGACTAAAAGAACAATTCAGAATAGGAGAAGTTTTCACTTACTTCATTCGTGTATTTCAAAAGCCTAAACCAGGTGCACCAACGAACTTTAATATTCGTACGATGCACATGATTAATAAAATATCGATTGTGATGTTTTTAATTTGTGTGGCTGTGATGATTTACCGAGCTCTTTTTCGCTAAATTTATCTCATTCCAAATTTACACCAATGTGATTTGGCATAGGCTAATGCCTTTTTGTCCTTGGTTTTGCCATTGACGTAATCGCATAAATATTGATATTCCTTAGGGCCTGGGGCATTAGGAAGTACTGCTAGTAGTTTTTCTATGACTTGAATGGCCTGAGTCGCTTTCCTCTGTTTAAACAATAAAGAACTTTCCACCATCCACATTCTTCTTTGAATCGAGCCTGGGTCCAAACCGGCCTTGCTCATTTGACTCTTAATCTTTTGAATATCAGCTATGGTTAATTTATTGGCCTGCGAACTCGTCAAAACGATTTGAAAGATATTCTCATAACTCATCCTTACCGGATTGGCCTCGTAAATTCTTTCGTAAGCCGGAATGTGGTTGATGAAATAATCAAATAGCACATTGTTGTTATTCATCATGACCATTTGAATGGCATTGAACGTACTTTGAGAGGTATATTGATTGGGATTCAAGGTTTTAGCAAACTCATTGAAAGCTAAAATATTGGACGTTGTATCACCCATTATCCGGGCATATTCAGCATAGTTTAATAAGAATTGAGGATTTTTATCCCCAGCTTTCAACCTTTTGGCATAGTTCTGGGCATGTTCTGCTGGATTAACAGCTTTTTGAGCTATGGAATTTACATTAATGACCGAATTATCTCTTTCTCCAAAAATCTTGGCCCCTACGATTTGTAAAGTAGCAGGGTCCATGAAAATGAAAGTAGGTGTGGCATTAATGGTAATTTTAAGCTTTTTTAGGAGCTTTTGATTTTCAGGATTACGAATATCCAATTGGAAATTGACAAATTTAGCATTGTAAAAAGCTCCTACTTGGGGTTGGGCAAAGGTTCCTTTAAAAGCATTGCAAATATGACAATCTGGCGCATAAACTTCCATGAATAAAAGTTTGCTTTGTTGTTTGGCGGTAGCGACAGCTGTATTGAAATTGCCCGTTTTAATGAAATTGATGCCCTTTTGAGCCATGCTAGGCAAAGTAATAAAGAGCATTAAGGCAATGAATAAATGGGATACTTTCATGTAAATTAGTGTTATTGACCCTTTTCAGCCGCGATGATTTCTTTCTTTAAATGACTAGACAAAGTCATACAAACTTGTTCAATTTCCTGAGAAAAAAAACTATCTCCAGTGGCTTGCAAGGAAGCCTCAGAAACAGTACCTAAAATTTCAATGAAAAAGCGTTTCATATCTAATACTTCCATCTCTTTGGTCCATAAGGGCAAAGTCAACGTGCCTTTATGATAAGGATCCCAGGTAGCTACCAATATCGCTTTTGTCTCTTCAATCCCTTCATTGGGATTATCTGTGGCTGACCAGGAAATTTGTTCAGGAATGTTATTTTCGTCTAAACTAATTTTGAAATTTATCTCTGATTGTTTCATCGCTTAATTTGAATTGTTTTTCGATTCATGGACTAAATTCTATCCCAAATAAATCGTATTTTCGTACAAAAGTAAGAAAACTTAATGGTTCGAGCAGAAATTATTACGATTGGGGATGAGATTCTTTATGGGCAAATATTGGATACCAATACCCAATGGATTAGCCTTGAATTAGATAAAATAGGAATTAAAACCATAAGGAAGTCGTCCGTAGGCGATCAGGAAAGTGAAATTGTAAGCATTCTAGAAGAAGCACAACATCGAGCTGATATCGTATTCATTACAGGTGGATTAGGCCCTACGAAAGACGATTTAACCAAAAAAGTACTAGCTAATTTCTTTGATTGCGATATGGCATATCATCCGCAAGCACTGGAAGATGTACGTGTTTTCTTTGAGAAAAGAGGGCGTGAATTAAGTGATTTGAATCGAGATCAAGCTTTACTTCCTACCAAGGCACAATATGTCCAAAATAAACAGGGAACTGCTCCTGGGATGTGGTTTGAAGAAAAAGGAACGGTTTGGGTATCCATGGCAGGAGTACCTTTTGAAATGAAAGCCATCATGGAAGATTTGGTTTTACCTCGGGTAGCCAAACATTTCAAAACGCCTACTATTGTTCATAAGATTGTTAAAGTAGTGGGCATCGGTGAATCCTATTTATCTGATATGATTCAAGATTGGGAATTATCCTTACCTAGTTATATTAAATTAGCCTATTTGCCTTCTTTGGGAATTGTCAAATTACGATTAACCGGCTTTGGTGACAGTGTATCTCAATTGAATCAAGATATTCAACAGGAAATAAACCGTGTCATGCCCCTCATCAAACCTTATGTGTTTGGTTATGAGCAAGACGAATTATCCCAAGTTATAGGTCAATTATTGATAGAAAAAGGCGCGAGTATTTCTGTAGCTGAAAGTTGTACTGGTGGTTATTTATCTCATTTATTCACCGAAATCGCAGGAAGTTCTGCTTATTTTAAAGGCGGAGTGATATCTTATGCCAATGAGGTAAAAATAGCTACTTTGGGTGTTTCTCTTACCCTATTGGAACAAGAAGGTGCTGTTAGCGAAGCTTGCATTGTGGCTATGTCAAATGGCGTCAGAGAGAAATTAAATAGTACTTTATCCTTGGCGACATCAGGAATTGCTGGTCCAGATGGAGGTACCGAGGAGAAGCCTGTTGGTACAGTTTGGATTGCTTTATCTCATTCCCAGGGTGTGATTACTCGGAAATTGCAATTAGCAGGAACGAGGAAACAAATAATACATATGACGGCACTCAGCTGCCTGAATTTAGTTAGGAAATTTTTGTTAAACGAATTGACTCAATAAGTATGGCCATCATGGAAGTCATTATGCCTAAAATGGGTGAAAGTATCATGGAAGCTACCGTATTAAACTGGTTGAAAAAACCAGGTGATTATGTGGAAGCGGATGAATTTATTTTAGAGGTTGCTACCGATAAGATTGATACCGAAGTACCAAGTCCCGTTTCAGGCTATTTACAAAAGATTATCGTTCCTGTAGGTGAAATTGCTACCATCGGTAAGGCTATTTGTGTGATTGATTCAACGGAAAATTCGGCAGAAACATCTACTAATGCTTCGGTGTCTAGCTTGTTTCCTGAACATGAAGAATTGGCATTATTAACGGATGTGAGTTTAGGGATTCTAGGTCAAAATGAGGAAAAATCGAATCCTTGGATTTCTCCCTTGATCAAACAAATTTGCTTACAAGAAAATGTAACTCAACGAGAACTGAGTACCATTAAAGGTTCGGGTTTAGATCAGCGAGTAACTAAAAAAGATGTGTTGAATTACATTGCTGTACGTAATTCTAAGCGCATGATAGCCTCTGGCACTTTGAGTCAAGGTCCGGGATTACGTCTACCAGGTGATGTGGTGATAGAAATGGACCGTATGCGTAAGATGATTTCCGAGCGTATGGTTGACTCTAAGCGTATAGCTCCGCACGTTACTTCATTTTTGGAGGCAGATATGACAGCTATGGTTACTTGGCGTGAAACAGAAAAGGCCCATTTTTTGGCCAAATACAAAGAGCCAATTACCTATACTCCTTTATTGATTATGGCTACGGCTAAAGCTCTGAAGGATTTTCCTGGAATGAATATTTCAGTGGAAGGCAACTACTTAGTACAGCATGGACAAATTAACATTGGTATGGCTGTGGCCTTGCCTAATGGTAATTTAATTGTCCCTGTCATTCATGAAGTTGATAAATTATCTTTATTGGAATTGACTAAAAAGGTCAATGATCTGTCTAATCGCGCTAGATTAAATAAGTTAACGCCTTCTGATTTAGAAGGAGGTACCTATTCCATCTCCAATATCGGTTCATTTGGTAATTTGATGGGAACTCCAATCATTGTTCAACCGCAAGTAGGTATTTTGGCCTTTGGAGTGATTGAAAAGAAACCAGCCGTGATTTCTGGACCTCAAGGTGATCAGATTGCTATTCGTCAAAAGATGTTCATTTCTCATTCGTATGATCACCGAGTTATAGACGGCTCTTTGGGAGGAGGTTTCTTGAAACGAGTTTCTGATTATTTAGAGAAATTCAATATCACTGATCACGAATTATAGATAGATTTTTTTATAAATTAGGCTCAGGATGTCATTTTGGGCCTTTTTTATTTAAAATATTCAAAGTGTTGCCTTGTCCTGAAATAGGTTGACTTTGGGTTTATTAATAATACATCTTAAATAAAAATTTAGCAGTTTCAAAACCTCCAAAGTCTTTCTTTTTATAAAAATTAAAGGCCATGGTAAATGATGTGATTATAGTTCTTTTGAATCAGCTCATAAATAACATCACTTAAAATCCAATTTTACGGTATTTCTTTTTTTTGAAAAAAAAGAAACGAAAAAACTTCTTTTCTTGTTGGTCATCAAAGGCGAATTTCGCTTCGCGAAACCGTGATTCACTCCGCTATCGCCTATATTTTTGACGCCGACACGCATCGCCTTTGCTAAGGTCAAAACCTCGTCTACCGCTGAGTTCATCATCTTTCGCTCGTACTGACCGACGGTATTTTCTATCAAAAAATCTCAAAATTCATTCTAAAAACTAAACTCTAATAAAGACAACTGATGAGGTTAATCCCAACGAAAGATGGGAACGTAGCATGAGCGAAGCGGTAGGCGGATATTTGACCCGGCGCATAGGCCATGTGCGTTAGAGTCAAAGATTAAAGCCGTATGCGGAGTGAACATCGGTTCCGCGTAGCGGAATTCGTCTTAGGATTAACCGTACTTCATTTTTTTTTATTTCTTTTTTTAAAAAAAAAGAAATACCTAAGTAATCGCATTAAAGTAGAGTGCGATATAAAATAACATGTATTGCTTCAATAAATACATATCGGAAAATCCCAAATATTAATGTTCGATAACTACCAGCTGAGTCGTCCTAAAAACTGTCAACTTATTTCAGGGCGGGACAGTTGATAAAAAAAAGCCCTGAATAAATTCAGGGCTTTCTAACATCAATTTATATAATTAAAACTTGGAATTAGGATCTTTTACATTGGGACGAATAATACGTAACCAAGTCAATAATTTTACCATAGGATAAGTTGGGTCAATCTCAAACCATTTGGTAGCAAAATTGACACGATTCGGTAATTTATGGTGATTGTTTTGAAACAGTTCTCCCATCATCAAAACATCTACTACCAAAGAGTTCTTCGAATGATCATGATTGTCATAATTTTGATAGCCATATTTGTGACCAGACCAATTAACAATAGCGCCATGTACAGGCCCCATCAAAAAATGTACAGGTAACAAAAAGAAGAATGCCCAGTGCATATCAAAATATTTGTAGGCAACAATGTAGAAAGAAGAATAGGCCACTCCCCAGCCGACTCTTGAAACCCAAGAATCACCAATTTTTTCGATGGTTTTAGAAACGGGATAATCATGCTCAAAACGCTCTTCTACTTTTTGAGAACGGTTCAAAACCGCATTATAAATGTTCTTTGTTTTCCACATCATCGTAAAGACGTTGCTGGAGAACATCGGTGAATGTGGATCTTTAGGAGTATCCGAAAATGCATGGTGCATTCTATGTAGAATGGCGTAAGCTCTTGGACTTAAAAAGGAAGATCCTTGGGATAAATAAGTAAGAAAATAGAAAAATTTCTCCCAGAATTTGTTCATTAAGAACATTTTATGTGCTGAATAACGGTGTAGGAAGAAAGTTTGACTAAATAGAGATACGTACCAATGAATAATAAAAGCAGGAAGTACTAATTGCATAAAAGTAATAATAAGATATGGCTACAAATTTAGCCATGAAAAGTTTAAGAATCTCTAGTATTCCAATATACTTTTATGATTTTTATCAGTTATGGGTGTAGGAAAGCGAATTGAAGGAGATTGACTCCCATTTTAAGTGCAGCCTCTCTTTTTTCAACCGGATCATGGTAAATGCTTTCGTCTTCCCATCCATTTCCCAAATCGCATTCATAGGAATAAAAACAGATAAGTCGACCTTGATAAATCAATCCAAATCCTTGGGGAGCCTTGCCGTCGTGCTCATGTACTTTGGGTAAACCTTTGGGAAAGGAATATGCTTGTGAATAAATGGGATGACTGAATGGTAATTCCACAAAACTTAATTCAGGAAAGACCTTCGCCATTTCTCTACGAATGGATTTATCTAAACCATAGTTATCATCAATGTGCAGAAAACCTCCACCCAATAAATATTGTCGTAAGTTTCTTTGTTCCTCTTTGTCGAAAAGCACATTACCATGCCCTGTCAAATGTATGAAGGGATAATTCCAAAGCATGGGACTGGCTAATTCCACGGTCTCAGGACTAGGATCGATGCCCATTTTCTTTTGCTGGTTAGCAAATTGAATGAGATTAGGCAATGAAGTCTTATTGGCATACCAATCTCCTCCCCCTTTGTATTTTACTTTGGCAATTTTAAACAGGGGATTTTGTGCCAAAATAGCTTGACTTAGACCTAAAAATAAGAAAAGAAATGCCTTAATTTTCATGTAATAGATGAATGGCATGGGTGGCAGCTAATCCAGCTGTTTCAGTTCTTAAAATAGCTTTTCCCAAGCTAAAAGGAGTCCAATCACTCGCTAATAAAGCAGCACTTTCCTCGGTTGAAAAATCTCCTTCTGGGCCAATCAAAATATGATAAGCTTGGTTTTGTTGTATACTTTTACTTAAACTTGGACTTGGAGGATTCGATATATAAGCAAATAGTTTTTGCTCATGTTCCTTGTTACTTAGTTGTTTGACAAGCTCTTTGAAGGAAATGATTGGGTAAATATTCGGCAAAAACAGGTTTTTAGACTGTTTCAAAGCCGAAACGACAATTTTTTCTAAACGATGTGTTTTGATCTCTTTTCTTTCTGAATACCGAGAATGGAAAAACCCAATGGATTGAATTCCAAATTCCGCACATTTCTCGACCATCCATTCCATGCGCTCCATTTGTTTGGTGGGGGCTATCCATAGATGAATAGAATAGGCTGGCAAGGCCGAATTTTCTATTTCTTTTAGCAGGTGGAATGTCGTCTTTTTACTGGTGGATTGGTCAATTTTGGCTTCAAACTTTTGACCAATTCCATTTAAAATAAAAATCGGGTCTCCCGATTTTAAACGGAGGACCCGATGGGCATGAATGGACTCTTCTTCGCTTAAAAATGGGCTAGCAATTGGATTTGGCTCATAAAAAACCGGAATACTCATGCTTACTCTTCTTCAGATTTAAACGAATATAAGGAAGTATCTAATTGTATAGCATCCGCATTGAAGTCGTGGATGAATTGCTCAATCACCTCATCTGTCAGCGCAGGAACATATAAAGCAGCCTCCAAACCGATACCAAAATCAAAGTCTTTATCCACTTCTACATATTCACTTACTTTGATTTCATCGTTTTCTTCCATTTCTTCGATGATTTCTAAAACCATCATTTCCACTTCTTCATCTAATGAATCATTCGCTTGATAGGTTTCATCCCGGTTTTCTATGGGAACATACAGCGGGAAATGTTGGATAGCTTCTCTCTCTGCTGCTTCATATAATAAGCTAGAATAATGTAACTGAAGCGTGCAAAGGATAGCGTCATAGACAACCTCCTTTTGCTCAAAATGGCCCACAAACTGTATGTGGACCATTTCTCTATCATTGCTTACCGGAAGATCTTCGTCTTCGATCAAAATAAAGGTACGTTGTTCAGTTGCGCAAAGCTCCTTCAAACGTTTGATTTCCTCGGGAGAAAATCCGGGATTGCTTATTTGTGTCATAAGGTGACAGACTATTTAATCATTAATAATTCTCTGTACTTCGGTAGTGGCCACTCATCGTCATCAATGATTAATTCCAATTTATCCACTGCATAACGGATTTCTTCGAAAAAGCCTTTGACCTTTGAGCCATACAAGAACGCTCTTTCTTCGATATTTTCCACATTATTAGCCTCTTTCCTTGCTTCAGTCATGTCGTTTTGCAATAAAACAACCTTAGAAGTGTATTCAGAGATTTTTTTAATCATTTCAACCGTAGGTGCATAATACTGAGGATCAATACCAATTTCTTTCTGTCCTTTAACATTTTCTACCAATTGAGTTTGGTATTTCAACGAGGTAGAAACAATGTGGTTAATGGCCATATCACCTACAACACGCGATTCAATTTGGATTTTCTTAATGTAGTTTTCCAATTCAATCTCGTAACGGGCATGCATTTCTTCTTTGGAATAAATGCCGTATTTCGTGAATAATTCAATGGATTCAGGACGAGTGTATACTAATAGTGCCTCTGGAGTAGTCTTCATGTTGGACAAACCTCTCTTGGCTGCTTCTTCTACCCATTCATCAGAATATCCATTTCCTTCAAAACGGATTTTCTTAGATTCTTTGGCATAGCGCTTCAATACATCCATAATAGCCAATTCTTTCTTCACTCCTTTTTCTAAGATGCTATCAACCTCCTTACGGAATAGAATCAATTGATTGGCAACAATCGTATTCAAAATTGTCATAGGGGCAGCTGAATTAGCAGATGAACCTACGGCACGGAATTCAAATTTATTTCCTGTGAAAGCAAATGGCGACGTTCTGTTACGGTCGGTATTATCCAAAATCAAGGAAGGGATTTTATTGATACCTAATTTTAAGTATACATTATCTCCTTTTTCTAATTGGAATTCTTCGATGTCCTTCATGTTCTCTAGGTCGTCCAACACATTGTTCATGGTAGATCCTAAGAAAACAGAAACAATCGCTGGTGGCGCTTCATTGGCTCCCAAACGGTGCTCATTTCCTGAAGAAGCAATAGAAGCACGCAATAAATCGGCATTATCATGTACCGCTTTTACTACGTTAACAAAGAAAGTCAAGAAACGAAGGTTTTCTTTAGGTTTAGATGATGGTCCCAATAAATTGACACCCGTATCAGTACCTAAAGCCCAGTTATTATGTTTACCTGATCCATTGATACCCGCAAATGGTTTCTCATGGAACAATACTTTTAATTTATGTTTTACAGCTACTTTCGACATTAAGTCCATCAAAAGTGCATTGTGATCACAAGCTAAGTTAGCTTCTTCAAAAGTCGGAGCTACCTCAAATTGCGCTGGAGCCACTTCATTATGACGTGTGCGAACCGGCATACCTAATTTTAAAGCTTCAATTTCAAAATCAACCATGAAGGCATTCACACGAGTTGGAATCGATCCAAAATAGTGATCCTCTAATTGTTGACCTTTGGCTGGTGCATGTCCAAATACTGTTCTTCCCGCCATCATTAAATCTGGACGAGCATTGTAAAGAGCTTCATCTATTAAAAAGTATTCTTGCTCGATACCCACAGTAGGAACTACTTTAGTCACATCACGATTGAAATATTCTTTCACCACAGCTGTAGCTGCTTTGTCAATTAATTCAATGGACTTTAATAAAGGTGTTTTATAGTCTAAAGCCTCTCCTGTATAGGAAACAAATACAGAAGGAATACATAAAGTAGCAGTTCCAGCCGCATTTTCCATGATAAATGCAGGCGAAGAAGGATCCCAACCTGTATAACCACGTGCTTCAAATGTGGAACGAATTCCTCCATTAGGAAAAGAGGATGCATCTGGCTCTTGTTGAACCAAAGCAGATCCTTTGAATTTTTCTACCGCCTTACCTGTGCTTAAATCAATGTCAAAAAACGAGTCATGTTTCTCTGCCGTAGTTCCTGTTAAAGGTTGAAACCAGTGCGTATAGTGAGTTGCTCCCTTAGAAATAGCCCAAGATTTCATCGCTGCTGCTACTTCATCAGCCGCATCGCGGTCAATTTTAGAACCAGTATTAATCGCTGTTGTAATCTTAAGGTACGCTTCAGGAGATAATAATGAGCGCATTACCTCATCATTAAATGTCATATTGCCGTAATAATCACTTACTTTTTCAGTAGGGATTTTCACAACGGCAGTAGCTCTACTTTGAGCTAATTCAAGAGCTTTGAATCTAGTTATTGCCATGGTTGGAATTTGGTTATCAAGAACGTAAAAATAGGATTTTTGCTTGTTACTTGAAACAAATTTAATCTCTTTTTCCCGTATATCTTGTTATATCAAATAAATGTCATGTTTTTTATTTTCAAGTTTGTTTGTGATGAAATTGTATATTTTTTATTTCAAAAAATTGTTTTTCTTAAAAACAGGTTTATTTTTGCATTGCATTTGTTACAAAAAATGAATTTTTAATAAAAACACGTTTAAAATCATGGCAAAATCTAAACTTGAATACATTTGGCTTGACGGTTACAAACCTACTCAGAGTTTACGTTCTAAAACAAAGATTGAAAATAACTTCAGTGGTCGACTAGAAGATTGTGATATGTGGTGCTTTGATGGCTCATCTACTGAGCAGGCTCCAGGTGGTTCTTCTGACTGTCTTTTGAAACCTGTGTTCATTTGCCCAGATCCTGCTAGAAAAAGTGCCTATTTAGTGATGTGCGAAGTGTTGAATTCAGATGGATCAGCACATGAAAGCAATGGTCGTGCTACCATTGAAGATGATGATAACGATTTTTGGTTTGGTTTCGAACAAGAATATTTCTTGTGGGATACAGAAACCAACAAGCCTTTAGGTTTCCCATCTAACGGTTATCCAGCGCCACAAGGACCATACTATTGTTCTGTAGGTGCAAGTAATGCATTTGGAAGAGATATCGTTGAGGAACATTTAGACATTTGTTTAGAAGCAGGTTTAAATGTAGAAGGTATCAATGCCGAAGTAGCTGCTGGTCAGTGGGAATTCCAAATTTTTGCGAAAGGTGCTAAAGAAGCGGGTGATCAAATTTGGGTAGCTCGTTATTTATTAGAAAGATTAGGTGAGAAATATGGTGTAGCCATCAACTGGCACTGTAAGCCTCTAGGTGAATTAGATTGGAATGGTTCAGGTATGCATGCCAACTTCTCTAATACAGCTTTACGTACTTGTGGAGAAAAAGGTACTTATGATGCAATCTGTTCGGCATTTGCTCCACTAGTGAAAGAGCACATCGAAGTGTATGGTGCTGATAACCACTTACGTTTGACAGGTAAACACGAAACGCAGTCCATTCACCAGTTCTCTTATGGAGTTTCTGACCGTGGAGCTTCTATTCGTATCCCTATCGCAACGGTAGAAAAAGGATGGAAAGGTTGGTTAGAAGATCGTCGTCCTAATTCGGCTGCAGATCCATATAAAGTGGCATCTAGAATTATTAAAACGGTAAAAACAGCCAAATATTAATATTGGGGGGAACGATTAAATCATAAATGGTTAAAAATGGCGGATTTATCCGCCATTTTTGTTTTAAATTTGCAGCTTAGTATGCCCCATGAAGAAATTAGCTTTTTATACGTTAGGTTGCAAGTTGAATTTTGCCGAGTCTAGCACCATTGCTCGTTCCTTAGAACCTATGGGTTTTGAGCGGGTGGAGTTCCAGCAATCTCCAGATCTTTTTGTTATTAATACCTGTAGCGTAACAGATCAAGCAGACAAAAAGTGTAAAAAAGTTGTTAAAGAAGCTAAAAAAATCAATCCCGAATCAGTGGTTGTCATTTTGGGCTGCTATGCCCAATTGAAACCCGATGAAATTGTTCAAATTCCTGGAGTTGATTTGGTTTTAGGAGCCAATGAGAAATTTCAATTAGCTGATATTATTTCACCTTATTTTGTTTCCGATAAGAAAAATACCCTACCTAAAGTCATAGCCTCTGAAATTCGTTATGATTTGGATTACCATGCCTCCTATTCTGTCAATGACCGAACACGGACTTTCTTAAAAGTTCAAGATGGTTGTGATTACCCTTGCTCCTACTGTACCATCCCTTTAGCACGTGGACAAAGTAGGTCGAGTAGCATTGAGCATGTGCTGGGTTTAGTGAAGGAAATTGCGGAAAAAGGAGTGAAAGAAGTGGTATTAACAGGCGTAAATATTGGTGATTTTGGCATTCAACAAGGTAAACGAGTGGAATCCTTTTTTGCTTTGATACAAGCGCTTGATGCGCAAAGTTATTTAAATCGCTTTCGGATTTCATCCATTGAACCTAATTTATTGCATAGCGAATTATTACAATACTTGGCTGATTCCCAGTATTTTGTTCCTCATTTTCATGTTCCCTTGCAATCTGGATCTAATGCGGTTTTGCGTTTAATGAAACGTAGGTACCAAAGGGAATTGTATGCTGACCGAGTTCGAGAAATTAAATCACTGATGCCACATGCTTGCATTGGAGTTGACGTGATTGTAGGTCATCCTGGCGAAAGCGAGGAGATGTTTTTAGATACCTATCATTTTTTGAATGACTTAGATATCTCTTATTTGCATGTATTTACTTATTCAGAACGTGCCAATACTTATGCGGTTGATATTCAGCCGAAAATAGATGCAAAGGTAAAAGCAGAACGTTCTAAGATGTTACATATCCTTTCTGATAAAAAACGTCGGGCATTTTATGAGACCCAATTGGGTCGAAAAGGTAAAGTGCTTTTTGAAGAAGCTTCTTCTAATGGTTTTATGGAAGGATTTTCTGAGAACTATGTTCGCGTTCGCGTTCCCTATGATCCCCTTCTGATCAATACCGTACAGCCTGTTCGTTATAATTCCATGGACGAAGAAGGATTGATGCGGGCCGATATTTTACTAGAACAATTCGTGTAATGATTTACAAACAAAAAAGCCGGAAACTAGAAGCTTCCGACTTTTTGATTGAAACAAAACCACAAGAACCATTACTTGCGGCTTTGCCTATTGTTAGACTATTCCGAGATCGACTCGTCGTGTTGCGAAATGTCTAAACCTAATCTTTCTTCTTCCTCGTTAACACGTAATGGAATAATTTTATCCGTTACAATTAAAAGGATATAGGATACGCCAAAAGCAAAGGCGGAAACAATAGCAAGAGCTAAAATATGTTTTACGAATAAATCTGTTTCACCGTAGAACAAACCGTTACTAGCAACTGCTGAGTTCACTGCGCTTGTAGCGAAAATACCAGTCATTAACATACCCATCATTCCACCTACACCATGGCAAGGGAATACGTCTAAGGTATCATCTAAATTAGAAGATGCTCTCCAGTGAGCGATGATGTTGGATACCAAGGCTGCAATTACACCGATGAAGATGGCTATAGGTAATGTTACAAAACCAGCTGCTGGTGTGATGGCTACTAAACCAACAACAGCACCGATACAGAAACCTAAAGCAGATACTTTTTTACCACGAGTTATATCAAACAAGATCCAAGATAAACCTGCAGATGCAGCAGCGATATGCGTAGTAGCGAAAGCGGTTACAGATAATGAGTTAGCGCCTAAGGCAGAGCCCGCATTAAAACCAAACCATCCGAACCAAAGTAATGCTGTTCCTAACAATACGTATGGAATATTAGCTGGAGGCAAAATGTTAGATTCAATGTGCGATTTTCTACGACGTAAGTAAAGAGCTCCAGCTAATGCTGCCCATCCAGCTGACATGTGAACTACCGTTCCACCTGCGAAATCCAATACACCTAAGTTGAATAAGAATCCATCTGGGTGCCATGTCCAGTGAGCTAATGGAGAATATACACAGATGCAGAAAAGCACCATGAATAAAACGTAAGCTTTGAAGTTAATTCTTTCTGCTAAAGCTCCTGAGATCAAAGCTGGCGTAATTACCGCGAACTTCATTTGGAAAAAAGCAAATAGAGCAAAAGGAATCGTGAATTTAATTTGGTCAGCAGATCCTAATGATAATTTGTGGTCAAACACATTATTGAACATAAAAAAGGTAGTGGGGTCACCAATCCAGCCACCAATGGAATCTCCAAATGCTAAGCTGAATCCAAAAATTACCCAAATTACACTGATTACACCCATGGCAATGAAAGATTGCAACATAGTAGAAATCACATTTTTATGATTTACCATTCCCCCATAGAAATAAGCTAATCCAGGAGTCATTAAGAGAACCAAACCAGAGGCAACGATGAGCCAGGCTGTGTCACCCGTATCAATGCCTTCTGTAGGAATCGATCCAGGTAGATCGGTAAACAATGCAAGCACCGCAACTGCAAGTAATACTAGAAGCGGAATCCAAGTTGGTTTTTGTGTTGTCATGTCCGTAAATTTAGGTTAAATTAAAATTTGTATATAAAGACTGTTCCAAATGTGGCTTGTGATTTTTGAGACTTTCCATCACCATCCACAAATTGTGCTGTTTTGAAAGAGTCTGTTCTTAATTCTGGTTTGATTAATAAGTGTCCTTCTGCGGTGGTGAAAGTAGCTGTTAAAGTAAATGAACTAACGTCCGTTCCTACAGTCTCACCAGCTGCATTGATGCCACGTAAGGCTCTAGCTCCACTAGTATTGTCAAATACTTCGTAACGGCCTCCTAAGCTAAAGTGATCTGTGAAGGCATAGTTAGAGTAAAGTGCTACTCCACCCCAAGCTTTGCTATCGCCTACACTTCCACCGCCTTGGAAATCACCTGTTTGTGAACCGTAAGCTGCGTTTAAACCAATTAAATATTTAGGGCTAATTTGATAAGAGGTGGTTAAGTCAAATAGGTTGTAACTGCCCGAATCATCTTTTCCACTAGCTAATGGAGCTGACTCATTGGAAGTAATTCCGTTGATATATACATTCCAACCTTCCTTAGGAGCAAAAAAGAATTGACCAATGAATCCCTTAGAAGAGTTGTTGTCGTTTAAATTGTCCACGTTGTTCACAATACCCAACATCAAAGCGGCTTTAGAAGAGAAAGCATAATTGGCTTTAGCTCCAATATGGTAGAAAGGACCGTTGTTGAATAAGTTAGACAATGAATAATTGTAATTCACAGGAGCATCAATGACTTCATATCCAATGTGTGTACCAAACTGTCCAACAGTGAATGTCCATTTGTCGCTCGGCTTCCAGTTGAAGTACGCTTGTTTAATAGCTAAAGCGGTAGAAGCTTTTCCTACTCCTAATGGTCCAACTACGTTACCATATTGACCAAGGTCAGCATTGGGTCCAAAAGTTAAATCAACAACCACATCAGAAGTTTTTGTAGCATAGCCAAATTTGGTTTGCACCAATCCTAAAGAGAATTGATTTGATTTTTGATCAAATGCTCTTTCGTTTCCTGCAACGCCTAGATTGCTGCGATTTGTCGGATTGTTAAAATTTAACATATAGTACGAATCGATGTAACCCGAAAATGTAAATTTTGAGCTCTCAGCTTCTTTTTCTTGGGAAAATCCCAAAAAGCTAATTCCTGACAATAAGAGGGTAAAGATTGATTTTTTCATATTCTTTAAATTTTAATGGGAAAATAAATGCTTGACTACGGGACAAATATTGTTTTAAAAAAAATACAAAACAAGAATTATTGATAAAAATTAAACCTAAAAATGATAATTATTCAAAAATATTACAATTTATAGTTTAAAATTAAACCTTAAATTCGAATAATTACAAAAATGCATAAAAATGATATTGAAAATAAAACCTATTTTTTGAAAAAATGCAATTTGGGGTTTTGTTTCTTAGAATAGTATAAATTGAATAACCTGACTAGGAAAAAGTTGGTTTGGATTAAACTGAGGCAAAAAAAAAGACCTGCACTTGGCAGGTCTCTTCTGGAATCTATATAATAGCTAATTATTCAGCATGTAACCAAGCTTTTTTAGCTAATAAGGTTTCTTTATCTTCTACATGATCTGGATCAGGTACGCAGCAATCCACAGGACAAACAGCTGCACATTGTGGTTCCTCATGAAACCCAGTACATTCCGTGCATTTATCTGGAACGATGTAATAAAATTCTTCTGAAACGGGCTCAACAGGTGCTTTGGCATCCATGGTAGAGCCATCACCTAATTCAACTTCTGTTAAAGCCGTTCCTCCTGCCCAAGTCCATTCAACTCCACCTTCATAAATTGCTGTATTCGGGCATTCTGGTTCGCAAGCCCCACAGTTAATACACTCATCTGTAATAATAATAGCCATAATCTTTTGTTTAAGACCTTAATCGTCCTTTTTGAAAGAAATTTCTGCAATTTACATCCAAAATTTTGAATACTATATATTTTTAAAAGACTATTGCAAATTTTTTAGAACTTTGCATTCTCATTACACGCTAAGAACCATTCCATTTATGAGAAAAGAGTCATTTTTACAGCTCATTGCCTTTTTGTCTGATTATTTCACAAAGTCATCTAACAAGGAAAAAATAGAACTTTTTGTAGATAGAGCTAAAAATGAGAATCCTTGGTTCTCCGAGCACCTCATCCGAGAAGCCATGGAGGCTGTTCAAAAGCAATTTTTTGATGTGGCCGCTTGGGATGCTTTTTTCCTTCAACACCCCCATCAAGTACCAGCTAGCCACAAAGTGGGCTTAATTTTAGCAGGAAATCTTCCTGCCGTAGGAATTCACGATGTATTAATGACATTAGCCAGTGGTAATGAGGCCTACATTAAATTGAGCTCTCAGGATAAATCCATCATGTTATTGTATGTCCAAGCAATGCAGGAGTTCAGCTCTGATGTGCCCATTCAACTGATTGAACGATTGCAAGGTATGGATGCTGTCATTGCTACAGGAAGCGATTTCTCTGGTTCTTATTTTGCCCATTATTTTGCTACAATACCGCATATTATACGCAAGAATAGGACTTCCATTGCTGTGTTAGATGGTTCAGAATCTCAAGAGGATTTTCATGCTTTAGCTAGCGATGTATTTTCTTATTATGGATTGGGTTGTAGAAATGTATCGACCATCGCTATACCAGAGGCTTATGACCCTACCCCGCTGTTTGATGTGTTAACTCAATACCATTGGGTTTTAGATCATACCAAGTATTCCAACAATTACCAGTACCATAAAACCTTATTTCTCTTAAATCAGATTCCCCATTTTGATTTAGGAAATTTATTGATTCAAGAAAGTCAAGATTTAGTCTCTCCCGTAGGTGTTGTTTATTTGAGAAAGTATGCCTCTCCCGATGAATTGCAATCGTGGATTCAAACTTCAGAAGGAAAAATTCAATGCATTGTAGGAGCTGAATCAGATCATGAAAATCAGGTAGGTTTTGGAAAAAGCCAACAGCCTGGGCTGAGCGACTTTGCCGATGGAATTGATACCTATGCTTTTTTAACAAGCTTGTCGTAAATGAGGTATTTTAATATATAAGTCCCCAAAATGCCCACTGTGGCTCCTGTAATGACATCCAGCGGATAATGGGCTCCTAAGTAAACTCGACTGTAAGAGACTAGAAAAGCCCATAGCAACAATATATTTCTGGCAATTTTATGTTGGGTTATAACATAAAAGCCAAAAGCCAAAGCAAACGAATTAGCAGCATGGGACGAACAAAATCCATATAATCCACCACAACCATCTGGTAAATATATCCAAGAACTAAATTCTGGTACATGACAGGGTCTTAATCGATGAAAATAAGGTTTCAAAATACTAGACGATATCTGGTCTGCCCAAACGATGCATAAAATCAAATAGGATATGGAAGCTAAAAATAGCTTTTTCTTTTGTTGGTAAACGATGTAAATCAAATACAGGTACATAGGAACCCAAATCCAGCGGTTGGATAAAAGCACCATGATTTCATCTAGACCACTCGCATGCGCTTGGTTGATCCATTGAAATACATCACTATCCCATTGTGGCCACATGACTAAAACTGAAAGATTTCACGTACTCGTTGAATCGTAGCCTCAGCAATAGGTTTTACTCGGGCCTCTCCTTCTTCTAATTTGGCTTCAATTTCCTTGGGATTGGCCATATAATAATCGAATTTCTCTCGGGCATCTTTGAAATATGCCAACATAGCCTCATACAAAGCTTGTTTGGCATGTCCGTATCCGTAACCTCCTTGCAAGTAATTAGCCCGCATTTGAGCTACTTCCTCTGGAGAAGCAATCAATTGATACAATTTAAACGTAATATCCTCATCTGGATTCTTCGGATCCTCCAAAGGGGTGGCATCCGTCACAATTTTTTTGATTTGTTTCAATAAATCCTTTTCATCTGAAAATATATCTATGTAATTGTTCAAGGATTTGCTCATCTTTTGTCCATCGATGCCTGGGATCGTCATGACATGCTCGGAAATTTCAGCTTCTGGAATGACGAAAATACTATTTTCAATTATAGTATTTAATAGAAATTCATTTTGATTCAGTAAATCATAATTATTAATATCTGTACCATGATTCGTATGCTTTGATCCAAAAATAGGATAGTTATCAATAAAACTTTTGTATGTCTGAAGAATTATTCCAGTGTCTTCAATTAGTCCAATTGTTTTAATAATTAGTGAATTTGAAATAGAATCTATGTCCTTATTCTTAATGCTATTTTTAATTTTCTGGATATTCGAATTAATTTCAATTACTATTTTAGCAGCATATTTTAAATTAAAATTGAATGTAGTAGTATTGTTATTACTGTAATCTATTGCATTATTTCGATGTTTTAATTCAATTTGTTTGTAATAATCTTTAAAAAGATTTATATATTCTAATGGGTTTATAAAAATATCATTGTTTAAAAAAACGTAATTATGACTTTTTATTTTGGAATCTAATAGATTTAATGATTCCAGTAGACTGTTTGGGGCATTATTTGTTTGTTCTTTTAACTGTCTTAAAATGTTTAAACGATTTATTCCCTCTGCCATATCCCTCGTCATTTCAATATGCTGACGCTGATCTTTACCAACAGGTATCAGGTTAGCATCATACAATAGAATGTCAGCGGCTTGTAAAACGGGATAGGTAAATAAGCCCGCATTCACATCAGCCAATTTGTTGGATTTATCCTTGAAACTATGGGCATTGGCCAGCATTGGGAAAGGCGTCACGCAGGATAGATACCATAATAATTCCGTATGGTAAGGAGCGAGTTTCGACTGGCGATAAAAATACGTATGTTGGGTATCAAGACCACAAGCTAACCAAGCGGCAGCAATGGATAAGGTATTGGCTCGGATGGTTGCCCCATCTTTTAGACTCGTTAATGTGTGTAAATCTGCTATAAAAAGGAAAGATTCATTACCAGATTTCTTAGAAAGTTCAACCGCTGGTAGGATGGCTCCTAATATATTTCCTAAATGTGGCCGACCAGAAGATTGAATGCCCGTCAGAATGCGCATGCTTAAAAATTTAATGTTTTACAAAAATCAAGAAAATAGCGCGAAACTCCCAAAATTTGCGGGCAAGTATTGACTTATTTATTTAAATTCGTTTATATTTTTTGATTCCAAGGCCTATGTCCATTCCTACTTCCCTTTTGACCTTTTTATCTGATTTAAAAGAAAACAATACGAGAGAATGGTTTGGAGAAAACAAGGAAAGATTCCTAGAACAAAAGTCGGCTTTTGACCAATTTACTATTCAGCTCATTTCGCTATTTGCTGATTTTGAAAATATGGACGGTGTGGAATTAAAGCATTGCTCCTATCGGATCTACCGTGATGTTCGCTTTGCCAAAGACAAGGCTCCCTATAAAACTTGGTTTTCAGCCAGTTTCTCTGAAGGTGGTCGCAAGTCGGGTTTAATGGATTATTATGTACACATAGAACCAGGAGGCAAGTCGTTTTTAGGTGGAGGAATGTATGATCCAAGTCCGGAGCAATTGGCCTTATTTCGACAAGAGATAGACTATAATGCGCAGCATTTGAAAGGAATTATACATGCTCCTACTTTTTTGAAAGCCTTTGGAGAACCCGTAGGTGATTCTTTAAAAAAAATGCCCAAAGGATATGTGGTAGATCATCCAGAAATAGAACTATTGAAGAAGAAACAATTATTTTTTTGGCGAAAATATAGCGATTCAGAAGTTATTAGTCCCTTGTTTGTGGAAAGTCTAATACAGGATGCACAGGTATTGAAACCCTATTTGGATTTCTTGAATGCCATTTTTTTTGATAAAGAACCCTTTTCTATTAAGTAATATATGCAGTTTTCGCATTTGCACAATCACTCTCAGTTTTCTCTTTTGGATGGTGCGTCCAAGATATCTTCCATGTTTAAAAAGGCCAAGGCAGATAATATGCCGGCTGTGGCCATTACTGACCATGGAAATATGTTTGGTGTGTTCCAATTTGTAGCAGAAGCAGGTAAACATGGTGTTAAACCCATTGTGGGATGTGAGTTTTATTTAGTGACTGACCGCCATAAGCAAAGCTTTACCAAGGAGCAAAAGGATAAAAGGTATCACCAACTCTTTCTAGCCAAAAACCCAGAAGGTTATCAAAACTTAGTGAAATTATGTTCTCTGGGATTTATGGAAGGGATGTATTCCAAATATCCCAGGATTGATAAAGAATTGGTGTTGAAATACCATAAAGGGTTAATTGCAACAACATGTTGTTTAGGAGCCAGCGTTCCTCAAGCCATTTTACGTTCAGGTGAAGCCGAAGCAGAAAAGGAATTTAAATGGTGGTTGGATTTATTTGGTGAGGATTATTACATCGAGGTACAAAATCACCATATTCCTGAGCAACAGACGGTGAATGAAGTCTTGTTGCGTTTTGCGAAGAAATACAATGTAAAAGTTATAGCATCCAATGACAGCCATTATTTGGACCAAAAAGATGCCAATGCACACGATATTTTATTGTGTATTAATACAGGTGAAAAGCAGTCCACTCCTACTTATAAGGATATAGAAGGTGATTTTGATATGAAAGGAAAGCGTTTTGCTTTCTATAATGATCAATTTTATTTCAAGACCACGGAAGAAATGACCCAATTGTGGTCACATATTCCTGAATCCATTGATAATACCAATGAGATTGTCGGCAAAGTAGAAACCTTGGAGTTGAAAAAGGATGTTTTATTGCCGAATTTCCAAATCCCTAGTACCTTTTTGAGTCAGGATGATTTCTTGGAGCATTTGACCATGGAAGGAGCCAAAAAGCGCTATGTGGATATCAACCAAGAAATTGAAGAGCGCTTGCGATTTGAATTACATACCATAAAAACCATGGGGTTTGCAGGTTATTTCTTGATTGTGGCTGATTTTATTAATGCAGGAAAGGATTTAGGAGTATATGTGGGACCAGGTCGTGGTTCTGCGGCAGGGTCAGTTGTGGCCTATTGTTTGGGAATAACCAATATTGACCCCATTAAGTACAATTTACTATTTGAGCGTTTCTTAAATCCTGATAGAAAGTCTTTACCTGATATTGATACGGATTTTGATGATGAGGGCCGACAAAAGGTCATAGATTATGTCGTGGAGAAATATGGACGTAATCAAGTAGCACATATAGCCACCTACGGTACCATGGCAGCCAAAATGTCTATCAAAGACGTGGCTCGTGTATTGGATTTACCCCTTTCCGAATCCAATGCTTTAGCAAAATTGGTACCAGATAAGCCCAAAATTTCGTTAGAGCGTGTGATGAACGCTCCTTTAACTGGCGACGGTAGTTTGGCCGATAAAGAAAATTTATCGAGTGAGGAATTAGAGCAAGTCAAGCAATTAAGGCAAATCAAAGCGGGTGGTGGTTTAGCCTCCCGGGTGATTGAAAATGCTTTGGTATTGGAAGGTTCGGTTCGAGGAACGGGAATACATGCCGCTGGTATTATCATTGCTCCCAATGATTTAACGGATATTTTACCCGTTGCCACGTCCAAGGATGTTAGTTTATTGATCACACAATTTGATGGTTCAGTCATTGAAAACGCTGGTGTGATTAAAATGGACTTTTTAGGTTTAAAGACCTTATCTATTTTAAAGGAAGCCATTCGCTTGATCAAGCAAAATCATGGAATAACGATTGATTTGGACACTCTTCCTCTGGATGATGTTAAAACATTTGAATTATATCAAAGAGCAGAAACGAATGGTACCTTCCAATTTGAATCTCCGGGGATGCAAAAACACCTGAAGGATTTAAAGCCCGATCAGTTTTCTGATTTGATTGCCATGAATGCTTTGTTTAGACCAGGTCCAATGGTCTATATTCCTAATTACATTTCCCGTAAGCACGGAAGAGAGAAAATTGAATACGATTTGCCAGAAATGGAAGAGTATTTAAGTGATACCTATGGAATTACGGTGTATCAAGAGCAAGTGATGCTTCTTTCTCAGAAGTTGGCCAATTTCACCAAAGGTGATGCGGACGTCTTGAGGAAGGCTATGGGTAAAAAGGATAAGGCGACGATCGATAAAATGAAGGGTAAGTTCATGGAAGGTGGACAAGTCAATAATCACCCAGCAGATCGATTGGAGAAAATTTGGACCGACTGGGAAGCATTTGCTCAATATGCCTTTAACAAATCACACTCAACTTGCTATGGATTAGTGGCTTACCAGACAGGGTATTTGAAAGCTAACTACCCTTCTGAGTTCATGGCGGCGGTACTTTCTAACTCCTTAGGTAATATTGAAAAGATTACCTTCTTCATGGATGAGTGTAAACGCATGGGAATTCCTTTATTGGTTCCCGATGTGAATGAATCAGAAAGGTATTTTGCGGTTAATAAAAAGGGACATATTCGTTTTGGACTAGGGGCCATCAAAGGAGTGGGTGAAGCAGCTGTTGATGCCATTGTAGAGGAAAGAGCGAAAAATGGGGAGTATACCGATATTTTTGATTTTGTTTCCAGAATCAATGTACGCCAAGTGAATAAGAAAAGTTTGGAGTCCCTGGCATTTGCTGGAGCTTTTGACTGTTTTACAGAAATTCCTCGCTCCCATTATTTTCATGTGGATCAAGAGAATACCACTTTTATTGAGAAGATAGTAAGATATGCCTCACGCATGGCAGAATTGAAAGCCAGCGCCACGCAGTCCTTATTTGGCGAGTTAGGAGCAGGTACGGGTAATGACATTGCTAAACCAAGAATACCCATTGCTGAAGCCTGGTCTGTGATGGAGCAATTGAAGAATGAGAAGGAAGTAGTAGGCGTTTACATTTCAGGACATCCATTGGATGAGTATCGAATAGAAATCAATAATTTCTGTAATTCTAGCGTCTCACAATTGGAGTTAAAAGGTGGAAATGTACAGTCCTTTGCTGGTATTGTAACCAAAATGAACGTGCGAACCTCAGGAAACGGAAATCAATTCATGATTTTCAGTTTGGAGGATTTTACTGGTACAACCGAGTTTGCGCTTTTTGCCAAGGATTATATTGAATTTGAACGCTTCATTGGTCTCGATCGACTGTTATTTATTCAAGGAGTTTATAAAAATAAAAACTCTTATTCGGATCAAAAAGCCTTCAAAATTCAATCCATTGAGCTTTTGTCAGAAATTTTATCTTCTAGAACGAAGGAAATGAAACTTTCTTTGAACTTACATAGTTTAAACAAAACTTCATTAGATCATTTGTTAGATACCTTAGAAAGACATAAGGGAAACAAAAAGTTGGTGATTGAGGTGTACGATGAAGTAGATAGGTTGCAGCTTGATTTTATGTCGCGCAAAATGCAATTGAATATAGAAAAGTCTTTAATGGACGAATTGGCTGAAATAGAGAACATTACGGTAAAATTGATATCTTAATTAGCTTGTTTATCCAATAGAAATAATAAAAATGTTTAATTTTGAATTTTAATAAAAAATAAATCATGGGAAAATACGTAGAGGCTACTGATGCCAATTTTCAAGAGTTAATAGGTTCTGATACTCCGGTATTAGTGGATTTTTGGGCTGAATGGTGCGGTCCGTGTAAAATGATTGGACCCGTAGTAGAAGAATTGGCAGGTGAAGTAGAAGGTCAAGCGATTGTAGCTAAAATGAATGTGGATTTAAATTCAGCGGTACCTGCTTCTTTGGGTATTCGTTCTATTCCAACATTGATGGTTTTCAAAAATGGAGAAATGAAGGAGCGTTTAGTAGGTGGAAACTTACCAAAATCAGTATTAGCTGAAGCTTTATTGAAGCACGCTTAATTTTTAGTAGTAACTAATTGGATAGCCTGTAGCAAGATGTTACAGGCTATTTTTATTTCGTCTTCTGTAATCACCAAAGGTGGTGCAATGCGGATGGAATAATCGCAAAATAAAAACCAATCGGTGATTAATCCTTGTTCAATACAAGTGTCAATAACCGCTTTGACTGTTTGGAAAGAATCCATTTCAACAGCCAACATCAGACCAATACCCCGTACTTCTTTGATACTTGGATGAATTAAAAGGTCTTTAAAAAGTTGACTTTTCTTTTCAACATCATCCAATAAGTGTTCTTCAAAAATAGTTTCTAGCGTGGCCAAGGAGGCAGCGCATGACACAGGATGACCCCCAAAAGTGGTAATATGACCTAAAACGGGTCTTACTGTAAGGCTTTGCATGATTTCTTCTGGTGCAATAAAAGCACCAATGGGCATCCCCCCTCCCATTCCTTTGGCAGAAAGTAAAATATCAGGTTCTATGTCCATGGCTTGAAATGCCCAAAATGTACCTGTTCTTCCAAAGCCTGTTTGTATTTCATCTATGATTAACAGACATCCAGTTTCTTGGCATCGTTGTTTTAGCGCTTGAAAATAGGATTTGGAAGCTAACCTCACTCCTGACTCTCCACCCACTATTTCTATGACAATAGCCGCTGTTTTATGCGTGATTTGAGCTAAGTCAACTACATTCCCATGTCGAATATGGCGAATATCAGGTAATAAGGGACGAAAACTGTTCTTAAAATTTTCATCCCCAGCTAAAGACAAGGCGCCTTGTGTAGCACCGTGATAGGCTTGAAAACAGGAAATAATTTCAGTTCTTCCCGTGTATCTTTTGGCCAGTTTCATGGCTCCTTCTACGGCTTCTGTTCCTGAATTAGTAAAATAGACTTGATTCAATCTGGAAGATTGGGTTGATTTTACTAGGGCAGCGGCTAGTTTTACCTGTGGACTTTGGATGTATTCCCCATAAACCATTAAATGCATGTAGGCATCTAATTGGTTTTTAATGGCAGAAATAACTTTAGGATGTCGATGACCCACATTGGAAACGGCTATACCTGAGATTAAATCCATATAGGATTTACCTTGATCATCATATAGATATATATGTTCCGCTTTTTCAATTTCCAAAGCCAAAGGTGCATCAGAAGTTTTAGCAAGATGATCAAGAAATAGTTGTCGATGTGTAATAGCCATAATCAAAAGAAAAACAAATTTATCTTCTTTACGTTAGGATTGGTAATTCTACTTACTACTTTATTTTACCCTTTGTCATAAAAAAAGTTTACATATAAAATCTCAAACTATTTTTGTATTAAAGCCCTTCATATGAATTCTATAAAACTACTTTTCTCTCTTTCTCTATTTTTCATTTTTGTTTCTTCTTTACATGGACAGCAAATTCATGGAACTATCCGAAATAAACAAGGAGAAGTGATGCCTTTTGCTACGGTTTGGGTATCTAATCAGAATAAGGGAACCACAGCCAATGAAGATGGAAAATATTCGATTAAAACGGGAGTAGGCAAACACAATCTGGTCTTTCGTTTTTTAGGTCATAGTCCCAAGACATTTACCATCGAATTGGAATCAGGAACTTCAGATAAGTTATTGGATGTAGTTTTGGAAGAGCAGGCTGTGGCCTTAGTTGAAGTCAATGTAAGTGGTTTAAAGGAGGATCCTGCCATAGGTATTATGCGTCGAATGATTGCTATGGCGCCATTTCACTTAAAAGAATTAGATGCATATGAAGCTAAGGCTTATGTGAAGGGGTCAGGCAAGGTGACAGAGGTAAGTTCTTTGGTGAAAATGTTGGGAGGGAAAAAGATAGAAAAAGAAATGGGGGTGAAAGTGGGAAGTACATATGTGTTAGAGGGAATTAACCAAGTTAGTTATCAGAAACCGAATAGATTACAAGAAAAAGTCATTTCTAACCGAAATAATTTGCCTCCTGCCTTAAATCAAGGGTTGAATCTACGAGTGACCCAAACCAACTTTTATCGTCCTAAAGTATGGGTAAGCTTATGGTCGCCCTTTGGTCCCCAAGCATTTCAACTATATAAATTTGCCTATTTGGGCAGTTTTACGCAAGAAGGTATGACCATCAGTAAGATTCAGGTTCAGCCTAGAGCTAGTTATGACGACTTATTTGAAGGAACGGTACAAGTAGTAGAAGATACTTGGAGTATATATTCTTTTCAGCTGAGATTTAAGGATCCCAATGGATCTTATGGGTTTACGCAACAAAATGCTTTGTTTCAAGGTGTTTGGATGCCCATTCAATATGATTCTCAAGTCAATTTTGATGCCTTCGGGATTAAAGCCAACTTTAGATACATCACACAAATAAAGCAGTATCAGATCAAAGTAAATCCTGCCTTTGTCGTTAAACCTGCCATCATTGAAGAGCGATTGAATAAGGAATTAGCTAAGGAAATAAATAGAGAAAAGGTAAAAGATCCCAAAATGGCTTTGGGTAAAGAGCTGACCAGGAAGAAGTTAAAAGAAGTATTGAAGGAAGTAGACAAATTAGAGAAAAAGGAGAATTTAGCTAAAATGGATGGTTTGACTTCTGATTATACGTTTGAAGTGGATTCCATGTCAAGAAATAAGTCGGAAAGTTTTTGGGAAGAAGAACGTCAGGTACCTTTAACGGAGGGGGAAAAGGTCGGGTACAAAGAAGCGGATAGTTTATGGATTGCTGGTGCCGATAAGAGAAGAAAAGATTCTATCAACGCATTGCCTAAATTCCAATTTGGGCATTTGATTTATGGAAAATATTACAATTATGAAAAGAACTCCATCGGTAAAAGCCTGAATTTAAGTTCATTTGGAGGAGGTTTTAATGCCGTAGATGGCTTTTATGTAGACCGAAGTTTAGTGTATAGGAATCGCTATGGAAGGAATAATTATTTGGCCTTGGGTGCCAATGTTCGGTATGCTATTGCTCGTCATGCCTGGAATGGAGATGTGTATCTGGAGCGAAATTTTGATGAAAATCGCCAATATTTGAAAGCAGAGATAGGGAGTAATGTATTTCAAATAAATCGGAGTAATCCGATTTCACCCTTTTTGAATACCCTGTATGCTGTAATTTTATCAGAAAATTATGTCAACCTATTTCAAAAAAATTATGTAAATCTAAATTACCAATACCAATTCACTCCGAGTCTTCGGTTTTTATCTTTGATTGAATTTAGAAATAGAGAAATGTTGAATAATTCGGTTGAGCATGGCTGGTTGAATCAAGATAAGGTTTTTGAACCCAATATGCCAGTAAATGAGGCTTGGGGCAATCAAATTCCGAATAGAGGAAATCAAGTAGCGGGTTCAATAGGTTTTCGATGGCAACCCAAAGCCTCATGGAATCGATTTAATGGAGTTCGGCGAATTAATAATAATGAAGGCCCTTCCTTTAATTTCATATATGCATTTGGAACAGGTGATGATCAATTTCAGCGCTTGAATTTAGATTATAGCCAATTCATCAATTTGGCACGTTTAGGTACATTGAATCTTCAATTGAATTATACTACTTATTTACAAAAGGCGACTAATTTTCTAGATTATACACATTTTAATGGCAATCAAACGATGTTTATTAGTGCCAATGAGCAATCGTTTCGAGCTTTACCCTATTATGCTTTTAGTACCACAGATAATCATATTAAACTGCATGCGAAGTGGGAACCAAGGAAATTGTTGTTGAGCCAATGGAATGTATTGACGCAATACGGTATCCGAGAATATGTGGTTTATAACCGACTTCACATGTTACAAGGGGTTAATCAAGGTTCGTATCAAGAGTTCGTTTATGGTATTTCGGGCATTGGTAAATTTCTGGGTTTAGAGCTAGCCTATCCCGTGGGTAATTGGGTTCCTGAGCGTTTCAAGCTATTGCTTAGATTTCCATTTTAGTTGTTTTATACGCCAAAATTCTTATTTTTGTAACAAATTTTTTTGGAATAATCTAAAACACACTTTATGGATTCAATTGTTTACTTAGTTCCTGCTTTTGGAATAGTAGGATTGTTGTACACGGCTTGGAAGTTTAGCTGGGTATCGAAGCAAGATGCTGGAAATGACACAATGAAAGAGCTTTCAGGTTATATTGCAGATGGTGCAATCGCCTTTTTGAAAGCAGAATGGAAAATATTAGCCTATTTCGCAATCCCCACTGCGATATTATTGGCATGGTTAGGAAATCAGGAAGGACCTGGATTTCACTCTTCACCACTTATTGCGGTTGCCTTTTTGATTGGAGCCATATTTTCTGCTACAGCAGGTTATATTGGTATGATCGTAGCAACCAAAGCCAATGTTCGTACAGCGGAAGCTGCGAGAACTTCCTTAGCTAAAGCATTATCTGTTTCATTTACTGGAGGTTCGGTGATGGGAATGGGTGTAGCTGGTTTAGCTATCTTAGGATTAGGCGGTTTATTCATTACCTTCTATCAGATTTTTGCTCAGGGTCAAGCTTTAACATCCAATGAGATGAAAACAGCCATTGAGGTATTAGCTGGTTTTTCTTTAGGTGCAGAATCAATTGCTTTATTTGCTCGTGTGGGTGGTGGAATTTACACCAAAGCAGCCGATGTAGGAGCTGATTTAGTTGGAAAAGTAGAAGCAGGTATTCCTGAAGATGATGTGCGTAATCCTGCCACTATTGCTGATAACGTGGGTGACAATGTGGGTGACGTAGCTGGTATGGGAGCTGACTTGTTCGGATCTTATGTGGCCACTATCTTGGCAACAATGGTGTTAGGTCAGGAAATAGAAGTTAGTGATAACTATGGAGGCTTCTCCCCTGTTTTATTGCCGATGTTGATTGCTGGTGTAGGCTTATTAGCTTCATTGGTTTCTACTTTCTTTGTTCGTATTAAAAATGAAACGGATTCGGTTCAAAATGCCTTGAATACAGGCAATTACTTATCGATTGCAATCACGTTCATTACTTCCTATTTTTTAGTGAAGAATATTTTACCAGAATCCTTGGTTTTACGTGGATTTAGTTTTACTGCCATGGATGTATTCTATTCCATTATTGTAGGTCTTATTGTAGGTACATTGATGTCTATCATCACGGAATACTACACGGCTATGGGAAAACGTCCAGTGGATTCAATCGTACAGAAATCAGGTACTGGACATGCGACAAACATCATTGGTGGTTTAGCTGTAGGTATGGAGTCAACGGTATTGCCTATTTTGGTTTTAGCTGCTGGTATTTACTTCTCCTATTTCTTTGCTGGAATTTATGGAGTTTCTATTGCTGCGGCAGGTATGATGGCTACAACAGCTATGCAATTGGCTATTGATGCATTTGGACCCATTGCTGATAATGCGGGTGGTATTGCAGAAATGGCTCAATTACCAGCTGAAGTTCGTGAGCGTACAGATAATTTAGATGCGGTTGGTAATACAACAGCAGCCACAGGTAAAGGATTTGCAATCGCTTCTGCGGCATTAACTTCATTAGCTCTATTTGGTGCATTTGTAGGTATTTCAGGTATTACACAAATAGACATCTATAAAGCGGATGTATTAGCTGGTTTATTTGTAGGTGGTATGATACCCTTTATTTTCTCTGCATTATGTATTTCAGCAGTAGGAAAAGCAGCTATGGAAATGGTGAATGAGGTTCGTCGTCAGTTCCGTGAAATTCCAGGTATTATGGAATATAAAGCCAAGCCAGAATATGAAAAATGTGTAGCTATCTCAACAGAAGCTTCGATTCGTCAGATGATGTTACCTGGAGCCATTGCTTTATCGGTACCAGTTATTGTTGGCTTTATCATGGGACCAGAAGTTTTGGGTGGTTTATTAGCGGGTGTTACGGTTTCAGGTGTGTTGATGGGTATATTCCAATCTAACGCAGGTGGAGCTTGGGACAATGCAAAAAAATCATTTGAAAAAGGTGTTTTAATTGATGGAGTGACTTATAAAAAAGGATCTGAGCCACACAAAGCAGCGGTGACGGGAGATACTGTAGGTGATCCATTCAAAGATACTTCAGGACCATCTATGAATATTTTGATTAAATTAATGTCGATCGTTTCGTTAGTTATTGCTCCTTATATAGCAAAAACAGATGGCAAAGTTTCTCACGTTGAGAAGGCTCCTATCGTCATGAAGATTGTGGCAAAGAAATAGTTTGAATTTGGTTTTATGTGAAAAGGTCAATCCTGTTGGGTTGACCTTTTTTAGTGATTAGCGTTTAGAATTAGAAATTAGATTTTTGGAAAGAGAATCACGTCGTTCAGCTCAGCGGAATTCGCTTTTCGCTTCGCTCAAGCTCCGTTTCAACCTTTCGTTGGGATTAACCTAGAAATGTAGAATGTAGAATTTTCTTAAGAAAGAGAGTTCCGTCGTCCAGCTCCAGCGAAATGTGATGAACGCAGCGGTAGACGAGGTTTTGACCTCAGCATAGGTGATGCGCGTCGGCGTCAAAAATATAGGCGATAGCGGAGAGAATCACGGTTCCGCAAAGCGGAATTCGCCTTGGCTGGACGACAAAAAAGAAGTTTTTTTGTTTCTTTTTTTTCAAAAAAAGAAAATCCTAGTGAAATGATGAAACAATAAAGGTTTGGCTTATTTTGTTTCCTTTTATCATTAACATTATTGGAATACTACTTTTCATGGTGTTTCTTTTTTTTCATAAAAAAAGAAACAAAAAAAACAGCAGGAGTACGGTTAATCCAAGACGAATTCTGCTCCGCAGAACCGATTGTCTCTCCGCTTACGGCTTTAATCTTTGACGCTTTCACACATGGCCTATGCGCAGGGTCAAATATCCGCCTTCCGCTTCGCTCAAGCTACGTTCCAATCTTTCGTTGGGATTAACCTAATTTTTCATTCTAAACACTAATCCCTAATAACTAAAAAAGCCCTCCAATTGGAGGGCTTTTTTGAATCTCTATCAGAAAGATATTCCTAGAATTAAGCAGTTAATTTACCTCTTAATGCTCTTGGGATATCGATCGTTGCTACTGGATTGGACATTGGATTCAATATCTCACATCCTTTCACATCCAATTTGTTTACTTTAACTGTTTGTCCTAGGTCTAAACCAGAAATATCAGCAGTAACAAAATCAGGAATGTTTTCAGCTAATCCTTTCAAAGTCACTTTACGTAACTTTTGGATCATTTTACCCCCTTTAATAACACCAGGAGAGTTACCAATAATTTTGATAGGTACATCGATCTTAATAGGCTTGTTATCAACAATTTCTAAAAAGTCAACGTGTAATATCATTTCATTTACTGGGTGAAACTGCGCATCTTGTAAAATAGCGCGGTATTGATCACCTTCAATGTTCAATGCTACTTCGTAAACATCTGATGAGTAAAGTAAGTCACGGAAAAGGATCATTGGAACAGCAAAGTGAACCTGCTCTTTTCCACCATACAATACACAAGGAGCTAAAGCTTCAGTACGCAAATCTTTCGCGCCCTTACTTCCGAGATTCGCTCTTTTAAACCCTACAATCTCTAATTTTTTCATGTTGTTTTTGTTAAGTTCCCAGTCTGTCGCATCACGCTATCCCCTGAAAACGGTTGAAATTAATATTTAATAAATAATGAACTGATAGATTCGTGATCTCTAATTCTTCCGATCGCCTTGGCGAATAATTCCGAAACGGTAAGAACTTTAATTTTGGCGCATTCTTCTTTTAAAGGAATAGTATCTGTTACCACTAATTCCGTCAAAACAGAATTGGAGATATTGTCATAAGCCTTACCTGATAAAACAGGGTGGGTAACAATAGCTCTCACCGATTTTGCGCCTTTGTCCATGATCAATTGAGCGGCTTTACACATGGTACCACCGGTATCAATTAAGTCATCTACTAATATTACATTAGCCCCTTCTACATCTCCAATTAATTGCATGGAAGCAATTTCATTGGCACGCTTTCTGTGTTTGTCGCAAATAACCATGTTGGCATTGAAAAACTTAGCCATATTTCTTGTTCTAACTACTCCACCCACATCTGGAGAGGCAAAAGTTAGATTTTCAAGTCCTAAGGATTTCAAATAAGGGATAAAAATAGCCGTACCTTCCAAATGGTCCACTGGAAAATCCATGAAACCTTGAATTTGACCGGCATGTAAGTCAATCGTCATTAAACGATCAGCTCCAGCGGCAGTCAACAGGTTGGCAATCAATTTAGCTCCTATACCTACCCTTGGACGATCTTTACGATCTTGACGAGAATATCCAAAATAAGGAATAACTGCGGTAACATAGTGTGCAGAAGCTCTTCGGGCAGCATCAATCATCAATAATAATTCCATTAGATTATCAGCCGAAGGGAATGTAGATTGAATGATGAATACATCACAACCACGAACTGACTCATCAAAACTTGGAGACATTTCTCCATCTGAAAAGCGCAATGTGGTGGCTGCACCCAAATCTTTTCCATAGTATTTAGCAATTTCTTTGGCCAAATAATTGGACGCTGAACCTGAAAATATTTTTACTGCATTTATCGCTGCCATTTAGAAAAATTAAGGAACAATGGTTGGTTTATCTGAAATAAGGCGCAAAACTAGTGAATTTTGCGCCCTTTTACAATTTTATACTTATTTAATCGAAGCACGAATGATATTCAATGCTCCACCGGCTTTAAACCATTCGATTTGCTGCGCATTGTACGTGTGGTTAACAGGGAAACTATCTGTGCTTCCATCTACATGGGTTAATTCAATAGTCAATGGCTTTTCAGGAGCAAAATCTTTTAATCCAAGGATATTGATACTATCATCTTCTTGAATTTTGTCATAATCCGCTTCATTGGTAAATGTTAAAGCTAACATACCTTGCTTCTTCAAGTTGGTTTCGTGAATACGGGCAAAAGATTTTACTAATACTGCACGAACTCCTAAATGGCGTGGTTCCATGGCAGCATGCTCACGAGAAGAACCTTCGCCATAATTAGTATCACCTACTACAATTGTACCAATACCTGCTGCTTTATAAGCACGTTGAGTATCAGGTACTGCACCATAAACACCTGTTAATTGGTTTTTGACATTATCTGTTTTTTCATTGAAGAAATTCACAGCACCAATCAACATATTGTTAGAGATATTGTCTAAGTGTCCACGGTATTTTAACCAAGGACCAGCCATGGAAATATGGTCTGTAGTACACTTACCTTTTGCTTTAATCAATAATTTTAAACCTTTCAAATCGGTTCCTTCCCAAGCTGAGAAGGGAGCTAATAATTGAAGACGATCTGAAGTAAGGGCCACTTTTACTTGGACACCTGAACCATCTTCAGCTGGAGCTTGATATCCTGCATCTTCTACAGCGAAACCTAGCTTTGGTAATTCATCTCCTGTTGGAGCCTCCAATTTCACTTGTTCTCCTTTTTCGTTGGTCAACGTATCTGTTAAAGGATTGAATGTCAAATCACCAGCAATAGCTAAAGCGGTAACAATTTCTGGTGAAGCTACAAAAGCGTAGGTATTGGGATTACCATCAGCACGTTTGGCAAAGTTTCTGTTAAATGAGTGAACAATGGTGTTCTTTTCTCCTTTTTCAGCACCTGGACGAGCCCATTGACCAATACATGGTCCACAAGCATTCGAAAATACAGTAGCACCAATGGAATCAAATGTTGAGATAAAACCATCTCTTTCGATCGTGTAACGTACTTGCTCAGATCCTGGAGTAATGGTAAACTGTGCTTTGGTTTTTAAGCCTTTAGCGGCTACTTGTTTGGCTAAAGAAGCAGCGCGAGCAATATCTTCATAAGAAGAGTTGGTACATGAACCAATCAAACCAACCTCCACTTTCGTAGGCCAGTTGTTTTTGATAGCTAATTCTTTCAATTTAGAAATAGGCGTAGCTAAATCTGGCGTAAATGGACCATTTACGTGTGGTTCCAATGTATCCAAATCAATTTCAATTACCTGATCAAAATAAGCTTCAGGATTTGCATAAACTTCTGAATCGGCCGTTAAATGCTCGCGAATGCCGTTGGCTAAGGCAGCTACATCGGCTCTTCCTGTAGACTCTAAATAACGAGCCATAGAATCATCGTAACCAAAAGTAGAAGTGGTTGCACCAATTTCTGCTCCCATGTTACAAATAGTTCCTTTACCCGTACATGACATTGAAGTAGCACCTTCTCCAAAATATTCAACCACACAACCAGTACCACCTTTAACAGTTAAAATTCCAGCAACTTTTAAGATAACATCTTTAGCTGAAGTCCAACCGTTTAATTTTCCTTTTAATTTAACACCAATCAACTTAGGGAATTTCAATTCCCAAGCTAAACCAGCCATGACATCACAAGCATCGGCACCACCAACACCAATCGCAATCATACCCAAACCACCCGCATTTACTGTGTGCGAGTCAGTACCAATCATCATTCCACCAGGGAAAGCATAGTTTTCTAAAACGACTTGGTGAATAATACCAGCTCCTGGTTTCCAGAAACCAATACCGTATTTATCTGAAACAGATGATAAGAAATCATACACTTCTTTATTCTTGTCAACTGCCACTTTTAGGTCAGTGGTAGAAGCTACTTTAGCTTCAATTAAGTGATCACAGTGTACGGTTGAAGGTACGGCAACTTGCGGACGACCAGCTTGCATAAATTGCAATAAGGCCATTTGAGCCGTAGCATCTTGCATAGCAACACGGTCTGGTGCAAAGTCCACATAGGAACCTCCACGTGTAAATGTGGTGGAAGGAGTACCTTCCCACAAGTGACTATAAAGAATTTTTTCCGTTAATGTAAGCGGTTTTCCTGTCAATGCACGTGCTGCGGCAATTCTAGCCGGCATGCGGTCATAGACAGCTTTAATCATTTCAATATCAAAGGCCATGAGTCAATGTTGGTTTTAATAAATTGTTCATAAAATTAATAGATTACCGCCACCTTTTTGCCACTTTTTGTAAATATCATTTCCTTTGCAGCAGTTTTTTGTGAATTTTACATTTGAATTTACTTTTTATCGATTAATTTCTCCTTGTTAAAACCATTGTTAAGCCCAATTTGAGATTTAAGCGGATTTCTTCTTTTTGTTTTCTTCTGGTTTTTTCTGGAAGCTTTTTTGCCTTCGGTCAAAAAAGCAATTCTATGGATACCTTAATCACGAGAGCCTTGGAATTGGCGCCACAACACAGTGCATTGATGGGACATTTTTCTGCTGAAGTTATTACCAAAGAAAAAGGCCGTTTTAATCAGGTTATTGGCTTAGCCAAAAATCGATTGAAAAAAAACGAAGGGATACAGGAAGGCCAATGGTATGGAAATCAAACTCATGTTAAAGTTTATGTGAAAAGTTTGAATCAAATGATTCATGAAATCATTGATGTAAAAGGCTTTCAAAAAAAATACCCTAGGCCTACCCTATTTTTCTGGCCCGATTTTTATCAAGATTTCATTGGTACGAACTGTGTTTCCCCGCTCAACTATCAAGGGCGAGAGTATTATTCATATGTATACAAGGGTGACACCTTAGTTAGTGGACAAAAGGGCTTTCAATTTGAAGTTCGACCAAGCTCCACTGGGGATCGTTTGTTTACAGGTAAATTAACATTAAGTAATACTGGGTGGATTATTCGATGGGAAGCTCAAGTTGAATCCGATGCTTTACTGTATCATATGGATTTACAACATCAATGGGTTAATCAAGCCTGGTTACCTAAATCGGCTTATTTTACCTTGGCAGGTGGACTCATGGGTAATTACGGGGAATTCATATTACAAGAAGAAGTGCAACAGACTCCTCAGAGTTGGAAAGCAGAACCGGGGTTTCACATTCCCAATCAATCTCAAGAGCGATTAAATATTGCTGAAATTGGGTTTGATGAAGTATTTGCCACCCAATTATTGGGTAATTTTCATCAGTCATTGTTGAGAAAATGGAAGTCGCGCCCTCAAAGTGGTCTGATTACCATGGATTCTGTGCGCTATGTCCAGCGTGAAGAAATCAAGCACAATACGCAAGAAGATCATTTTTTTCAAGGTTCCATGACTTCCAATTTGTTGGAGGCGTCTATTGATACTTTACGAAAAAGCCCATTTTCATTGAATCAATTGCTTTTTTCCAAGTCGTTTTACTATGGCCCCCGTCAAAAGGATTTTTATCCATTTGAAATTTATTATAAATCACCTGTATTTGATTCCAACTTTAATACGGTGGAAGGATTTGTGGCTAATGCTGGTTTAGTATTTAGAAAACGCTGGGCAAGGTATCGTTTTCTAGAGGCAGAATTTTTGGGTAGACGGTCGTTTGGGTTGAATAGAAATACAGGTTATGTGAAATTGAGATATAAAACGGATTCCTTTGATATTTCTTTAGCCCAAGGAGATTTTGTTCAACAATTGAATCCCGATAATTCCATTTCTCCTGAGATGAACTCCCTTTCAACACTTTTGTTGAAAAATAATCAAATGAAAATCTATCGGAAGGAATTTTGGAATTTGGCTTTAATCAAGCGTTTTTCCTCTAAGTTCTTCCTCAAAAGTAGTCTTGAATGGTCTAGGAGAAGTCAGATGGATAATACTACGGATTACTATTGGTTCAATTACCTGAATCGGAAATTCACGTCTAATAATCCTCAAAATGAGGAATATACTCAAGATGGGTTTCAGACACACCAAGCTTTTATCAGTCAATTAACGGTAGGATTTAGACCCTTTTTAACCCAATATTACCGCAACCATATTCGTGAAAGTGAATGGGGATCCTCACCTCTCATTTTATTTAAATACCGAGCAGGATGGAAAGGTGTGGCTGAATCTAGTGCCCAATTTAACATGATAGAGCTTTCTTATTTACAAAATATGGCACTTTCTCCTTGGATAAAAACAGGCTTTATCATCAATGCCGGTACATTCATCGGCGATGCCCCTAGTTATTTTATTGATTTTAAGCATTATAACGGAACCATGAACTTGGTACAGGCCGGCGAAATGTTAGCTTCTCATCGTTTGGTTGGTTACTACCAAAATTTCACTTCAGGAGCTAATCAGCGTCTGAATGTAAACCATTATGCCTACAGCACAGCAGGTACTTATATTGAAGGATTATCCTTGTTTCAATTCTCAAACTTGTGGTTGAAACCCATATTAGGAATGAAAAAATCCTATGTGAAAGAATTATTGATAGCTAATACCGTTTACATTAAAAATCAAAAACTTTTATATTCAGAAGTCGGTTATGGATTGGATGGTCTATTAAAAATATTTCGTTTAGAGGCTATTGCTAGCTTTATCAATGGCCAATTTAATTATGTTGGATTACGCTTAAATCTCAATTCAAGAATTCGGATAGGGAATCTCCCGGATTAATTGAACAAATAGATTTTTTTTCAATGCTTCTGTATCATTCGCTAGAAATTCATTTTAAGCAAGTATATTTGAGGTCATTTTTTAGTTTACATTATTCAATTTAATAGAATGGCAAAAAATTTGGTCATCGTGGAGTCGCCTGCAAAAGCTAAAACCATCGAAGGGTATTTGGGTAAAGATTTTGTGGTGAAATCTTCGTTTGGTCACGTGAGGGATCTTCCTGTCAAGGGCGATAAGGCGATTGATATAGAACATGATTTTACGCCAACGTATGTGATTTCACCGGATAAAACCAAGGTGATTTCGGAATTGAAAAGTTTAGCTAAATCTTCTGAAGAAGTTTGGTTAGCGACTGACGACGACCGTGAGGGAGAATCCATTTCTTGGCATTTAAAAGAAGCTTTAGGTTTAAAAGACGATACCAAAAGGATTGTTTTTAGAGAAATCACGAAATCGGCTATTCAAAATGCCATTTTGACTCCACGTAAAATTGATATGGATTTGGTGAATGCTCAACAGGCTCGTCGAATCATGGATCGTTTAATCGGATTTGAATTATCTCCTGTTCTTTGGTCAAAAGTGCAAAAAGGACTATCTGCAGGACGCGTACAATCCGTAGCTGTTCGCTTGATTGTTGAAAGGGAAAAAGAAATTGAAAAACACGAAAGCGTTGGAACCTACAAAATTTCCGCCTTATTCAATTTACCTGGTAAAAAAGTATTAAAAGCGGAATTACCCAAGAATTTTGCAACCGAAGAAGAGGCTGTAACCTTCTTAAAGAAGTGTGTTGGAGCCAATTTTAGCATTAAAAATTTAGAAACTAAACCTGCTAAAAAATCACCTGCACCTCCATTTACGACCTCTACATTGCAGCAAGAAGCATCCAGAAAATTGGGTTATGCGGTAGCTACTACCATGCAAATTGCTCAAAAATTATATGAATCAGGACGGATATCCTACATGCGTACTGACTCAACCATGTTATCTCAGGAAGCTAGAGATAAGGCTAAGGCGGCTATTGAAGCAGCTTATGGAGCTAAATTTCATCATGCTCGCCAGTTTAAAACCAAGAGCGAAAGTGCACAAGAGGCTCACGAAGCCATTCGTCCTACTGATTTTGAAGTCAATTCTATATCAGGTGATGCGCGTGAAAAACGTTTATATGAGTTGATTTGGAAACGTGCCATTGCGTCTCAAATGTCTGAGGCTGTGATTGAACGTACTACAGCGCAAATTCAGATTTCCAGCACTTCGGAATTGTTGATCGCTCAAGGTGAAGTGGTTACTTTTGAGGGTTTCTTAAAGGCATATCTTGAAGGAAAAGATGAAGAAGAGGAGGATGAAAACAAAGATATGTTGCCTCCTTTATCCATAGGTCAAGTACTTGATTTGACTGAATTAAAGGCTCAGGAGCGTTTTTCTAGACCTGCAGCTCGTTATACAGAGGCTAGTTTGGTAAAAGCTTTGGAAGAAAAAGGAATTGGTAGACCTTCTACCTATGCTCCTACTATTTCGACGATCATTAAGCGTGCTTATGTTGTGAAAGAAGATCGGGCAGGAAAAGAGCGAGAGTTTCAAACCTGGATATTAAAGGATGATGAGATTGTTGGTCAAAAGAATACAGAGATTGTTGGAACGGAGAAAGCAAAATTATTCCCGACACATATTGGGACTTTGGTAACGGACTTTTTGGTAGAGAATTTTGAAGAAGTAGTGGATTATACTTTCACTGCTGAAATGGAAGATGAGTTTGACAATGTGGCGAAGGGCAAATTAGCTTGGACTCAATTGATGAAGAATTTTTATGGTTCTTTTCACCAAACCATTGAAGATAGTAAGTCTATTTCTCGTAGTTCTGTGGGTGGTGGAAGAGAATTAGGAGTAGATCCTGCTTCAGGAAAGAAAATATCCGTTCGTCTAGGCAAGTTTGGTCCTTTTGTTCAATTAGGGGAGTCCGGAGAAGAAGATAAACCCGTTTTTGCTAATCTTTCTAAAGATCAATCCATTTCAAATTTAACATTAGAAGAGGCTATTGCATTATTAGAACGTCCAAAATTACCACGTGAAGTGGGTATACATGAAGATAAACCATTGGTTATTGGTGCAGGAAAATTAGGGCCATACATTAAATATGATGGTAAATTCACTAGTTTGCCAGAGACAGAAGACCCTTTTACCTTGGATTTGGCAGGAGCTATGCGTGTTTTAGAATCAGCTCAGAAAGTAGCCGAGGCAGAAAGTTTAGGAACTTTTGAAAATGAATTAATTTCCACGGGGAAAGGTCGTTTTGGACCTTATGTTAAGCATGCTGGGAAATATTACTCCTTAGGTAAAACAGACAATTTAGCTACATTAAGTTCTGAAAGAGCTATTGAAATCATATTAGCTAAGCGAAATTTAGAAGCTAATAAATTTATCAAGGAATTTGCTGAAAACGACCAAGTGAAGATTGTCAATGGCATGTATGGTCCTTACATTCAGATTGGAAAACGTAATGTGAAGATTCCTAAGGATCAGAATCCTGCAGAACTAACTTTAGAACAATGTTTAGAGTTAGGCGAACAAGCACCAGCTCCTAAAAGGGGAAGAAAAAAGTAATATAAACAATTAATTATAGGGTATGAGTCAGATTATTGATGGCAAATTTGTTTCTGAAACAATGAAGGCCTCGATTGCCAAAGAAGTTCAGGATTTAGTATCAGCTGGTCAAAGAGCTCCACATTTAGTGGCCATTTTAGTTGGAAATAATGGAGCATCTGAAACTTATGTGGCTAATAAAGTTAAATCTTGTGAAGAATTAGGTTTCACTTCCACTCTCCTGCGTTTTGAACCTACTATCACGGAAGCTGAATTATTGGCAGCTGTTCAAGGAGTTAATGATAATCCAGATATGGATGGTTTGATTGTTCAATTACCTTTACCAGATCATATAAATCCAGATAAAGTGATGGAAACCATTCTTCCTTCCAAGGATGTCGATGGATTTCATCCCATTAACATAGGTAGAATGGCCAAAGGCTTACCTGCCTATATCTCAGCAACACCCCAAGGCGTATTGGATTTATTGGCTTATTACCATATTCAAACAGCAGGAAAGCATTGTGTGGTTGTGGGTCGTAGCCAGATTGTTGGTTTACCTATGTCCATTTTGATGCAAAGAAACCATCCTCAAGGAAACTGTACAGTAACCTTAACACATTCAAGAACGCCAAATTTGGAAGAAATTTGCGCCCAAGGTGACATAGTCATTGCTGCATTAGGTAAACCCGAGTTCATTAAAGCTGCATACATCAAAGAAGGTGCGGTGGTGATTGATGTTGGTTTAACCCGTGTAGAGGATGCCAGCAAAAAATCAGGCTTTGCATTGAAAGGTGATGTGGATTTTGCCGATGTAGCACCTAAATGTTCATACATTACTCCAGTACCTAAAGGTGTGGGTCCAATGACGATTGTATCATTAATGAAAAACACCTTACTAGCGGCCAAAGGAACAATTTATCCTAAAAACTAGAGGTACTTATAAGCGATGGTAATAGCGATGAAAGACTCCTAAAGGTAGTTTTTTGTCGCTATTGTCGTTTAAATAGAGCTCTCCCGATTCTGCCGAAGAAGGTACGTCAAATATGCCATTCATGAGATTTTCTACCACTAAAGTGGAGAATCCTAAGGAATACACATTACTCAACAATAGATGTTCTTCAGGGTCTAATATTTCTTTGACAGAAAGCAATAAATCTTCAATTTGTTCTTCTAAGACCCATTTTTCCCCATCAGGCCCCCTTCCATAGGCAGGTGGATCTAAGAGTATTCCTTGATAAAAATTACCTCTCCTAGCTTCTCTTTTAACAAATTTCAAGGCATCTTCCGCCATCCATCGGATTCCGTCTAGTTTTGAGACTTCCATATTTTCTCTAGCCCAAGATAACACAGGCTTGACAGAATCTACATGGGTCACTTCCGCTCCCATTTGTCGACAAACTAAACTAGCTCCCCCAGTATAAGCAAACAAGTTTAAAAATTTGGGACTAGGTCTTTGAAACAAAGGTATTTTGGCAGCTAAAAACTCCCAATTGGATGCTTGCTCTGGAAATAATCCCACATGTTTAAAAGAGGAAAGCGAAATTTTGAATGATAGGTTTAATCGTTCTGATTGGTATGGCATAAACCATTTGTCAGGAACTTTGCCTTTCACTTCCCACTGTCCACGCTCTTGGCTTCCTTTTTCTTTTTTAAAATGCGCATGACTCAGTTTTTGCCATTCTTGCTCGGATAGAGATTTAGCCCAAATAGCCTGCGGTTCAGGTCTTCTGACTGTGAATTCTCCAAATTTTTCCAGCTTTTCAAATCCACCTGAGTCGATTAACTGATAATTATCTCCCCAAAATTGAGGTGTTTCAATGGCAATGGATGTGGACTGCTTCAAAATTATTTCTGGATTTCTATCTTATTTAAATAATATACGGAACGGCGACCTTCTTCATTCGAAATAGTTTGGTACCCATTGGCTAAATAGTAAGGGCCAAACCAATAGTTCAACTCAGAACGGCTGCTCCTTCTAATTTTATCACCCTCATTTTCTGTGCTGATGTTTTGGATACTTTCACTTTCTGATTTCCCTTGATTTCTGATGGTCTTGGTAATGATTTGATTGTCTAAGTTAAAGGAAAGTACAATTTGATCTCCTTGGATGGAGGTTTTGATTTTTTGAATCAATTTGGGCTCTTTAAGATCTTTCATGTCGATGCAGTGATCCCAAAGTAAATCTCCTTTTTCATCCAATTCCACAATAACCGCATGGGTATAAACCCAACCATCAAACTGCTGTTGGTTACCATAATAATTGTATCCACGATAACCCCAAGGACTATAATAGCTAGAATAGGGAGAATATAAACCATAATATCCGTAGCCCCAGCGGTAAGGATTATACATCATGCTCCATGGTGAGTAAAAACCTCCTAGGCCCATCATAGAACCATATGGTCCAAAATTATTGTATTTGTAATCAGGATAAAATGCTTCTGCTACAACAATGTAATGATCGCCTTTTTTGATGATTTCGTGAATTAATAAACGATAATCCAATCGAAGGTCCTCGCCTTTGCTTTCCTTGTCTTTGATTTTCTTTTCTTGTTTTTCTTTCTGTTTAGGAGTTAAAAAATTAAAGAAATTGGAAAATTTAGTGAAACTGTGAAATTTTGATTGAAGCAATTCCCCATCTAAGTAAGAATTGAAATAGATACCTTGTGAACTTGGTCCTTTGGAAGATCCAATAGTGGTTTTATGACCATAAGTGCCCACTATTACTTGTAAAGAATCATTTAGTTGGGTAGACTTGGCATTCATCATGGCAAATTCTTCATTAGGATTCATGACAATTTGTCCAATTTGCCCTCCATCTTCATCAAAAGATTTAATGATCAACTGATAATTTTTAGCTCGATTTCCCACCGAAAAGGTCACATTAACCTGCTGTTGGATGGAATCTAAATCCATGGATTGGATTTCTGCTTGGCCTTTTACTACAGCAGGAAGAATACGTGTTTTACGTTCTTTCAAGTTTGTAAATAAAATGACGGGTTGATTATTGACGATACCTCCAATAAACAAGGATTCATTAAGGGCTTTGAAATTGGAAATTTCCATTCTATCCACTGAATAGATTTGGAACTTTTCAAAACTGCCTTTGGAGACATTGACGCGTACAATTTGATAGGAATTACTCTTGAATCGACTGAACAAAAGATTTAAGGATTTGCCATCAAAACTATGATTTACATAATCTAGACCATTATCAATCGTCCCTGAAGTGTACCAAACTTGTTCCAAATTGGTCGAGAATTTTTGAATACTAAATTCCTGCTTACCCAATTGATTTAGAATGATAACTCCTTGATTACCAATAGGAATGGTGAAAGATTCTAAGTCCTTTCCTCCAACTGGGAATTCAATTCTTTGCCCTATTTGGGCATTGGCTTGAAACAAAGTGGCTACCAAAAGGCAACCCAAAAATAGCTTGAATTGATGAAAACGTTTCATATATTTATTCTGTTAGGCTCATGATAATATCAAATTCAGGCTTGTCAACAGGTGTTACTGAAAGTCTAGATTGCTTCAATAAGGCCAGATTGCTCAAACGTTCATCTAATTTCATCTGTTTAAGGGTAACGGTTTTCGTAAATTTCCGTATAGGAATCAGTTCAACAACCACCCAGCGAGGATCTTCCGTGGTAGGATCAGGATAATGCTCCTTACTGACTTCGGCTAATCCGACCACTTCTAGGCCTTCATTGGAATGATAAAAATACACCCAATCGCCTTTTTTCATGGCCATCAAATTGTTTCTGGCTTGGTAATTTCTTACTCCATCCCAAACGGACTTTCCCTCTTTAACGAAATCTTCCCAAGAATATTTGAAAGGTTCTGATTTAACTAACCAATGATTCATATTATGGGAATTTAGGAAATTTAGAGAAATCTGGTTTTCTTTTTTCTAAGAAGGCATTTTTTCCTTCCTTGGCTTCATCCGATAAATAATATAATAAGGTAGCATTACCCGCTAATTCTTGAATACCTGCTTGTCCATCTAATTCGGCATTGAAGGATGATTTTAGCATGCGTAGCGCAATAGGACTTTTTTCTAATATCCGCTCACACCAGGAAATAGTAGTCGCTTCTAATTGATCCAATGGAACTACTTTATTCACTAAACCCATTTGTAAAGCTTCTTGAGCATCATATTGATCACATAAGTACCAAATTTCTCTTGCTTTCTTTTGTCCAACTACACGAGCCAAATAGGATGCTCCAAATCCTCCATCAAATGAACCGACGTTGGGTCCTGTTTGTCCAAAACGAGCATTATCTGCTGCAATGGATAAATCACAAACTACATGTAATACATGTCCACCTCCTATTGCCCAGCCTGCCACCATGGCTATTACTGGTTTTGGAATAGTTCTGATTTGTCTTTGTAAATCCAATACATTTAAACGAGGAACTAAATCTTGCCCCACATATCCTCCATCACCTCGTACACTTTGGTCACCACCTGAACAGAATGCTTTCCCTCCTTCGCCAGTTAATATGATAACACCAATGGTCGTATCTTGTCTCGCTAATTCCATCGCTTCCGACATTTCTTGTACCGTTTTAGGGGTAAAGGCATTATGTTTGTGTGGACGATTGATGGAAATTTTGGCGATTCCATTGTATTGTTGAAACAGAATTTCTTCGTACTCCTTAATCGCTTTCCAGGGAAAATTTGATGTCATTGTTTATTCGTTTTCTTGGTTATAAATCACATCCCAGGTATGGTCTGCTAATAATGTTACTTTGGCTAAAAATCGACTATACTTAAATGAACGCCCCCATTCATGTGGAGCCACTAAAGATAATAAATCCGTTCCATTCTCCTTTTCATATAGATAATACGTTTCACTAATAATAGGTTCAAAACCCATTGCCGCATCATAAATACGCTCCGAAATCTCTTTTCTTTCGGCTAATAATTTAGCTTGTTTAGCCAACACTTCCATTTGTTCATAGAGCAGATTCATTTGTCGATCCGTCTGCTGCCGCATGGCTTTCACCGACCGACCTTTTGCCTTACCCATATCTTCCGGCTTAATTACAGCAGAACCTGCTGTATGTGCATATGGCAAAAGCCCTGGGTTTTGGGCTACTTTTTCTGGATTAATGGGATTTAAGAAAGGATCCTCGGACATGCTCAATTAATTAAGGTAAATCCTAGCTGTAACCCTCAAAATTAGAGAATGTTTGGTTAATTTTGGAATGATTCATTGATTATATGCTGGTAATTTCTCCAAAGTCAAATGTGTTCCCTATTCCTTCTACGGCTTTTGAAGCAGAGGTGATTGAATTTTGTCAATCTTGGAACGCAGGAAATGAATGGTTTAACTTCCATACTTCTGGTTCTACAGGTCAGCCCAAGGCCATTCGTATTCATCGGAAACAAATGATGCATTCAGCCCAGTTAACAGGTGAATGGCTTGGATTGGAGGCTGGAGATGGCGCTTTATTATGTTTACCGGTCAAGTTTATTGGAGGTGTGATGGTTGTGGTGAGAGCCTTGGTATGGGATTTACAACTCATTATTGTGGAACCCAGTAATCAGCCTGAAATTCCCCAGGAAATACCCATCCGGATGACTTCCCTAGTTCCTCCTCAGTTACAATATATACTACAACAGGAGTCATTGTTAGCTCCATTTAAAGGAGCAAAAGGTGTTTTGGTTGGTGGAGCGGCTATATCTGTTGAGATTGAAAATCTTGCCCAGAAACAAGATTTCCCTATTTTTTTAACTTATGGCATGACGGAAACTGTGTCACATATAGCTTATCGCCCCATATCATTAGAAGCGGATGATTTCCTACATCCTCTTCCGGGGGTTGAAGTAAAGCTGAATGAAGATGCGTGTATTTGTGTTCGATCCCAAGTGACTAATCACAGCTGGATAGAAACCAACGATTTAGCCGAATTAAATGAGGATCAACGATTCCGAATTTTGGGAAGAAAAGATTTTGTCATTAATTCAGGTGGAATGAAATTAATACCTAGTCAAATTGAAAAATACATACAAGCATATTTTCTAGAAAAGGGTATTTCAAGCCTTTCCTTTGTAGCAGGTATTCCTGATGAACTATACGGACAAAAAGCGGTTTTATTTATAGAATCTTCAGAGCAAATTGATTTTGGGGATCATTTAAAACACTATTTATTACAGCATTTGTCTTCAAAACAAATCCCTAAGTCGATTATTTGCCTGCCAAAATTCTTATTTAATTCAAATGGTAAATTGGATAGCCTGAAAACGGTAGCTTTGTATCTTCAATCTTCATCCAAAGAATCTCATGCCCATGACAAATTTTAATTTATTTTATGAGAGTGCTAATAACGTTCCAGCTCCTTACCATTTTGAATCACTCATTCGATTTATTGGATTTGGTACTCCAGAAGCCTCTTTGGAAGTAGAAATTCAATATACCGACCGGGAAGATTTTTCAAAAGAAGAATTAATTGCGGAAGGCTTACCTACGGATGAATCTTGGATTTGGAAAGGAAGTATTTCATCTGCCTGGCAACAAAGGCTAGCAGCCAGATTTGATACCTATAAATCCGGATCTTGTAAGCCTCGTGACGAGGAACCCTTTATTATGTTAGAATATCCTAATTCTACGACCAAAGTGCCTAGAATGTTGGAAATCGAAGAAAATTTAATTCAAGAATTCATTCAATCCATTTTTGAGACTGCTGGGAGAGAATTACCCTTATTTTTAGGATTTCAGTTTAAGAACGAATTGGATGAATGGGTCCGGATTGAGGGTGAATTGTCATTTGAAAATTTAAACTTCACCTATCAGGAATCAGGCTCTGTGTTAAAAACGATTTCGGATTGGGATCGTTTGCAAGCTTTAATGAATACTGTTTATATTGCTGATTTTCAAGCTGATAAAGCTAAAGAAGAATTAAAAAGTATCCATTCTTTTGCGGTATATCCTGGAGATGGATTGTGGTATGTGGCAGGTGACTCCTTGAGAAAACCCGCTGGAAATAACCGGTATTTTGATGGTTTAGAAAATAGTTTAAGAGAAATATTTAAGTCTTAAAGGCCATGGTTTCACCGATTGAAGATCAAATAGCAGACGTATTTTGGGTTCAAAAATCGTCTTTGTCACGTCTTAAAAACACGACTCACAAGGAACGTATTGAGAAATTGAAGTCCATTGAAAAATACATGATTTCTCATAAGAAGGAATTGTTTGATGCACTATATGATGATTTTAAAAAACCATCATCCGAGGTTATTCTGGCGGAGCTATTAGGGGTTAAAAGAGAAATAGACCATATATGTAGTCATTTGAAATCCTGGATGAAACCTCAAAAAGTAGATACTCCACTCCTACTTTTAGGTACTCAAGGGTATGTCCAAATGGAAGCCAAAGGTATGTGCTTAATCATTGCTCCTTGGAATTACCCATTTAATTTAGCTATCTGTCCTTTACTTTTAGCCATTGCTGCTGGAAATGCAGTTATGTTAAAGCCCTCAGAACTAAGTCCAGCCACCTCTTCTTTTATTAAAAAGATGATTACCGCCTTGTTTGATCGAAGTGAAGTGGCTGTTTTTGAAGGTGATGCATCCGTTTCTACCTATTTATTAGAACAAAAATTTGATCATATTTTCTTTACAGGCAGTCCTTTAATTGGGAAATTGGTCATGAAAGCCGCAGCTGAACATCTGACTTCCGTGACCTTAGAGTTGGGAGGCAAATCTCCTGCCATTATTGGTCCTCAGGCGGACATTGATGCTTCAGCCCAAAAAATAGCTTGGGGTAAATTTTTAAATAATGGTCAAACTTGCATTGCCCCAGATTATGTGTATGTGCACGAGAAGCATTATTTCTCCTTTTTAGAAGCTTTAGAAAAGGCGGTGAATCGTTTTTATAATTCTGATAAAAAAGGGGTTCAACAAAGTAAAGATTATGCTAGAATTGTCAATTCTCGACATTTTAGTCGGATCCTTAGTTTACTAGAAGACGCTAAATTACATGGGGCCAATGTATTATTTGGTGGAGAAACAGATGAACAAGATTGTTTCATTGCCCCTACCGTTTTGACCAATTGCCATCATGATATGAAAATCATGCAAGAGGAAATTTTCGGCCCTATTCTACCCATTTTAGTATACAAAGATGAGCAACAGATCATCGATCAATTAGCGAAGGAAGAAAAGCCTTTGGCTCTTTATATATTTTCAGAAAACGAAGAGTTTACGCAGCATATATTAAAAAATACGAGCTCAGGCGGCGTGGTGGTGAATGATTGCTTAATCCATTACGGTCATGGTGAGCTACCTTTTGGTGGGGTTAACAACTCAGGAATTGGTAAAACAGGAGGCAAATACGGTTTTATCGAGTTTTCTAATCAAAAATCAGTGTTAATCCAACATAGCCGGATGATGAAAATGTTATATCCCCCTTACCACGTTAAAGTTCGTTGGATGCTTGATTTTATTTTAAAATGGCTGTAAAGAAATTCGTCTTATTCTTGTGGTTTATAGGTTTGTCGCCTTGGCTAATGGGGCAACTTAATTATTCGTTATTAGATCAAAACCCAGCTTCTGTTCGCTGGAAACGACTACAGGTCCCCAATCAAGCCATACAAATTATCTATCCCGAAGATGCCGATAGTTTGGCACAATTAACTGCATATTATTTGGAAAAACATGTCCCTCAAGTTGGACAAACTATACCTAGTAAACTTCATCCATGGAAAATTGTATTACAAAACAAAGGCATTTATTCCAACGGTTTTGTTAGTCTAAACGCACCAAGGGCTGAATTTTTTACGATTCCCACTCAAAATCCAGCTTTAGTAGGAACCAATGAATGGCTGGAAATGCTCGTGAGTCATGAAACTAGGCATATGTTTCAAAATGAATTGGGGCGACAAGGTTTAGCCAAGGTATTTAGAAGTCTTTGGGGAAGTAATGGACAAGCATTATATTCTAATTTAATCATCCCAAACTGGTTGTGGGAAGGAGATGCGGTAGAGACCGAAACCAGATTGAATCCTATAGGCCGAAGTAAAATTCCCGAGTTCTATTTGCCTTTACAAGCTTATTTAATGGAATATGGTATTCCTTCCTATGGTAAAATGATGGGAAAATCATTCCGACAATTGGTGCCTAATCATTATGTTTTTGGTCAGTATTTGAGTCAATATATTCGTCAAAAGCAGGGAGAATTAGCCATTGGTCAAATCTGGCAAAAAGCATTACAGCGACCCTATCCTTTTGCCTTTTCATCTGTTCTAAAAGATCGAACAGGTCTAAGCATTGATCAATTAAGTCATTTGGCTTTACAAGAATTGAGAGATTCTATCCAATTGAGGCAATTAGCTAGCTCAGATTATTCAGAACAAATCAGTCCCAAGGTTTCTCATGGCTATACTCCCTATGAATATCCATGTTGGATATCAGAAAATACTTTCGTAGCTATTAAATCTGGATTTTCTACGATTCCTGTATTAGTAGAAGTTACTCAAGGGCAGGAAAAGGAATTAACCAAATTAGGTCCAATTTCAGAAATGAATATGCTTTCGGCATCTGAAAAATGGGTGGTTTGGTCTGAAATCAAGTATGATATGCGCTGGGGGCAAAAACAAGGAACACGTTTGGTCTTTTTTAACCTAGAAACAAAGGAAAAGTCTTTTTGGGATGGAGATGAAAAATGGATAAATCCATCCATTAGTCAGGATGGTACTCAAGTTCTAACCCTAGTTCAGAATAATGATGGTTCATCTCATTTGTTGTTGCTTGATGTAGAGACTAGACAGTTGATAAAAAAAATGGGTATTTCTCCTGGAGAACAAGTGCTGCATGCTCGATTAGCAGATCAAAATAGATTAGTTTATGTGCTGAAATACCAGCATCAAAAATCCATTCGAGTGATGGATTTAGAGCGATTTAACTTGATTCATGAGTTTAACTTAGGTAGTAATAATGTAGGGGCGCCTTATTTACTAGGTGATTTTGTTTATTTCAATCAGCCCATTGATGGAATTGATCAGATTGTTCGAATCAATGTAAAAACCAAACAGCAACAAGTGATCACCCATGCCCATTTTGGTGCTTATTCCGCTCAAGTAGTAGCCAATGATAAGATAATATATCAAGCTTATCGTGCTACAGGAGATGCCATTATGCAAAAAAAATTAAGCAATGAGGCATGGAGTCCTATGGTTGTTCAGACAAAGCCTACACGTATTTTACAAGAAGCAAGACCTAATTACTCGAGTCAAAAATATTCCAAATGGAATATTTTCAATGTGTATTCCTGGGGACCACTCATTGCAGCCCAAGGAAATCAATTGGAAATAAGCTTGTTATCTAAGAATGTCACCAACACATTTCAGGCGGGTGTAGGATATCAATATGACCCTAATGAACGTTCTGGAACTCAATTTACTCGATTTTCCTACCAAGGATTATTTCCGGTATTTGATGCATCTTTTCAAAGTAGTCAACGAAGTACGAGTTTGTATATTGATAAACGTGCACCCTTTGACAGTTTACGTACAGATAATTGGATGCAAACTAAAGGAGACCTCGGAATTCGCTTGCCATTTAACTTAACACATTCAGCTTATGCAGAATTTTTAACCATTTCATCCACCTATTCTTTATTTCAGGTTAGTGGCTACGATTTACCCTTACGGTTCAAAAGTGAGGCATTTAATGGCATGTATTCTTCCATGACTCATGCTATTTCCTATTCAAAATTACTGAATAGAGCCTATTGGGATGTGCAATCACCTTGGGGATATCAAATTGGTTTGCACTGGCAAGGAACTCCGTTTAGTCAAAATTTAAATTCGGAAATTTGGTCAGCTCAAGGAAAGGGATTTGTTCCTGGCTTATTCAAGCATCATAGTATTTCCTTGAGGGGAGCCTATCAGCAACAATCCAATGGTAATTATACCTTTGCTAGTACCTTAGCCTTGCCTCGTGGATATACTACCGTGTTATATAATCGTTTGTATACCTTTTCCGCCGATTATAAATTCCGCATAGCTAATACGGATTTTAATTTAGGTAGATTATTGTATGTCAAACGATTAAAAGGAAACATCTTTTTTGATGCTTCACAGGGAGAAAATATCGTAAAAGATGGTACGACTACCACTACATTCCAATCATTCGGTGTAGATTTGTCGTCCCAATTTCACTTGATGCGTTTTGCCCAAAGTTTTGAAATCGGAGTTCGTTGTTTATATAAATCTCAAACCAAGCAAATCGAGTGGTATCCTCTAGTAATCGATATTGGATTTTAATTTTTTCTTGGATAGCCTTGCTTGGGCTGGGCAGTTTATTGATGTCTTGTGAGACGAATCAAGATTCAAAAGGCGAAAAAATACCCCCTGCATCGGCCTTTTTAAAAGGAGAAGATCCACAGCGAGTGATACAATTCGTCAGTGCGATCATTGAAGATAAACCGTCTTCTACCCTCTATTATGTAAGATCTAAGGCATATTTTGCTCAAAGGAAATATTTGTTGGCCTCTGAAGATATTCAAAGAGCGCTTCAAATAGAATCGGGTGATTTGGATTTTTTATTTCTTTCGGCTCAAACTCACTACCACTTAGAAGAATATACCGAGGCCTTAAAAGATGCTAAATCATTAGAGGAAGCAGGTTTTTCTGCTCCAGGATTATGGATTTTATTGGCAGAAATATATGCACAAAATGGCCAAACTAAATTAGCCAATTACTATTTGGCTAAAAGTCTAAAAGTAGGTTTATCGCCCAAGGACAGAGCCTATGTGTATACCTTACGTAATTTATCTGTGGGTGATACCTTATCTTGGATGAAAGCAGTCCGTGATAGCAGTGGCATTTATTTGTCAGATACTCCTTTAGCTCGATTGTATTTCCAACACCAAGGAGATCGGGTACCTATGTTGGATTATCAAGCTCAGTTATTCGCTGCTCGTAAGAAATTCCCCAATGATCCTCATCTACTACGCTTTTGGGCCAGGTTTTTGGCTAAAATTCGTCAAGTTCCTCGGGCCGAAAAAGTATATGCTAGTGTATTAGCTTCCTTTTCTTCTAATCCAAGTTTGTTTGCTGAATTAGGAAATTTTTACTTTAAAAATCGAGACTACTATAAAGCTGTGGCCTTTTTTGATAAAATCCCAAGCGATAGTCCGTATTCTCCTGAAGCCCTATTTACTAAATCCATTTGTTGGCTTTATTTGGGAGAGAGAGTGAAGAGTTTGGCACTGCTGGATTCAGCACAACAATTATACCCTAGCGATGCGAGGTTTAAAAGTTTAAAGTATCGATTGATGAATCGAAATTTGGATTCTGCACATGTTCAAAATGATAGTTTGGCTACAGCGCCCTCTGAAAATTAAAATACGCTCCTAATATTCCTGCTTAATTTGTAAATTGCATAAAATTTGTACGAATGATAAAAATTACTTTTCCCGACGGAAATATCCGTGAGTATAATTCAGGTGTAACACCAATGGAAGTTGCGTTGTCAATTTCAGAAGGTTTAGCAAGAAATGTGTTAGCAGCCAAAGTAGACGATCAAGTAGTAGATGCCTCTACCGCTATTCAAGCTGATGCGCACGTTCAATTATTAACCTGGAATGATACGGAAGGTAAAAAGACATTTTGGCATTCATCTGCTCACTTAATGGCAGAAGCATTAGAGGCTTTATATCCAGGTACGAAATTTGGAATTGGTCCAGCTATTGAGAATGGATTTTATTATGACATTGATTTAGGTGATAAAGAATTTGGAAGTGATCAGTTTAAGCAGATTGAAGATAAAATGCTGGAACTGGCCCGTCAAAAAAGCGAGTACCTACGTAAACCTGTCGCGAAAGCTGATGCTATCGCCTATTTTCAAGAGAAAGACGATGAATATAAATTAGAATTATTAGAAGGTTTGGAAGATGGTTCAATAACCTTTTATACACAAGGAAACTTCACGGATTTATGTCGTGGACCTCATATTCCTCAAACTGGATTTATAAAATCAGTCAAATTACTAAGTGTAGCAGGTGCTTACTGGCGTGGAGATGAGAAGCGTAAGCAAATGACTAGAATTTATGCCATTACTTTCCCTAAAGCGAAAGAGTTGGAAGAATATTTATTCTTGTTAGAAGAAGCTAAACGCCGTGACCACCGTAAACTAGGTAAGGAATTAGAGCTATTTGCATTTTCAGAAAAGGTAGGTCTAGGATTGCCTTTATGGTTGCCTAAAGGAACAATTTTGCGGGAGAGATTGGAGAATTTCTTACGTAGAGCCCAAGTTCGCGCGGGTTATTCACCCGTGGTGACTCCACACATTGGTAGTAAAGAATTGTATGTGACTTCAGGTCATTATGCCAAATATGGTAAAGATTCATTCCAGCCAATTCATACACCTGATGAAGGGGAAGAGTTTCTATTGAAACCAATGAACTGTCCTCACCATTGTGAGATTTATAAAGTCAAACCTCGCTCTTACAAGGATTTACCTTTACGATTAGCTGAGTTTGGAACGGTTTATCGGTATGAGCAATCGGGTGAATTACATGGATTGACACGTGTGCGAGGTTTTACGCAGGACGATGCCCATATATTTTGTCGGCCAGATCAAGTGGAAGATGAATTTATGAAGGTGATTGATTTGGTGCTTTATGTTTTTAAGGCTTTAGGCTTTCATGAATTTTCTGCACAGGTATCATTGAGAGATAAAACGGACCGTGAAAAATACATTGGTCGTGATGAAGATTGGGAAAAAGCGGAAGCGGCCATCATTAAATCAGCGCAAGAAAAAGGTTTACCTTATGTGGTGGAATATGGCGAGGCAGCATTTTATGGCCCTAAGCTGGATTTCATGGTACGTGATGCTCTAGGTAGAAAATGGCAGTTAGGAACCATTCAAGTGGATTATCAATTACCTCAGCGTTTTGAATTGGAATATACTGGCTCAGATAATCAAAAGCACCGTCCCGTCATGATTCACCGAGCCCCTTTCGGTTCTTTGGAGCGTTTTGTGGCTATTTTGATTGAAAATACAGCAGGGAATTTTCCTTTATGGCTGTCTCCAGATCAATTGGCTGTATTGCCGATTTCAGAGAAATATGAAGATTATGCCAATGAGATCTATTTACGTTTACAAGAGCGTGATTTAAGAGGTTACGTTGATCACCGTGATGAGAAGATCGGACGCAAAATTCGTGATGCAGAAGTTTCCAAAGTTCCCTTCATGATCATTGTGGGTGATAAGGAACAAGCAGAAGGATTGGTGAGTATCCGTAAAAAAGGACAAGGCGACTTAGGCTCGATGACTTTGGATGCATTTATGGCTATCGCTCAGGAGGAAATTCAACAATTGACACACGATAAATAGATTTATTGGAGAATATCAATTGCTTGAAACTCTTTTGTTTGCAAATGCGTTAAAATTGATATAGCTTTCGAATTGAATACAAGAATTAACAATAATTATTAAACGAAATTTTACTTTATGGCTTTACGCCCCAATAACAATTACAGAGGAAACAAACGAGAAGAGGAGCCTTACAGAATCAATAACCTAATTCGAGGGGTTGCAGAAGTGCGATTAGTAGGAGAAAATATTGAACAAGGTGTTTATGAGTTTTCTAAAGCCTTAGCGATTGCTGAATCTCAGAGTTTAGATTTGGTCGAAATCTCTCCTAATGCAGTTCCTCCTGTTTGTAAGGTCATTGATTATGCTAAGTTCAAGTATGATCAAAAGAAAAAGCAAAAAGAAATCAAAGCTAATGCCACTAAAACGGTCATTAAGGAGATTCGTTTCGGCCCTAATACAGATGAGCACGATTTTAATTTTAAATTAAAGCATGCGGTTAACTTCTTAAAAGAAGGTGCAAAGGTAAAAGCCTATGTGCATTTTGTGGGACGTACCATTGTTTTCAAAGAGCGTGGCGAAATGTTATTATTGAACTTCGCTAAAGGCCTGGAAGAATTTGGTAAACCAGACGACATGCCTAAATTAGAAGGTAAGCGTATGAGCATTATCTTCTCTCCTAAAGCTGCCAAGAAATAATTTCAATTTTTTTTCATCAAAACAGGGAATTAAAGGGTATTTTTTATACTTTTGCATTCCCAATTTTAAATTTAATTTTTACAATAATGCCAAAAATTAAAACCAACTCTGGAGCAAAGAAACGTTTCAAAGTAACTGGAACTGGTAAAATCAAGCGTAAACACGCTTTTCATAGCCATATCCTTACTAAAAAAACGACTAAGCAGAAGCGTAACTTAGTTCACGCTACCTTAGTTTCTCCATCTGATATGGACCGTGTAAACTTAATGTTAGGTCTTTAATATCAATTTAAGTTATTGTTCAACCAGAAATAAGGCCTAAAGTACTGTAAGAAGTCGCCTCAATTTCAAAAAACAAATTTCTATGCCACGTAGTGTCAACCATGTAGCTTCTAGAGCTCGCAGAAAAAAAATCTTAAAATTAGCCAAAGGCTTTTATGGTCGCGGAAAAAACGTTTGGACCGTAGCCAAAAACAAAGTTGAGAAAGGTTTGCAATATGCATACCGTGATCGCAAAGTAAAGAAAAGAGATTTCAGAGGATTGTGGATTCAGCGTATCAATGCTGCTGCTCGTCAAGAAGGAATGTCTTATTCAGCTTTCATGGGCAAATTCAACAAATCAGGAATGGCTTTAAACCGTAAAGTGCTTGCTGATTTAGCGATGAACCACCCAGATGCGTTCAAAGCAGTAGTTAATAAATTAGGTTAATCCTTTTTTACATACCTTAAAAGAAAGTCCCAAAGAAATTTGGGACTTTTTTCATGCCCAATTTGTATCTTTGTTATACATCCACCCGCTAAGAAATTGAATCGTCCTATCTATTTAGATTATGCCGCCACGACTCCTGTTTTACCAGAAGTTTTGGAAGCTATGATTCCCTATTTTAGTCAATACTTTGGTAATTCAGGCTCCAATCAACATATTTTTGGATGGGAAGCTGCCGATGCAGTTGATCAAGCTCGGAAAACCATAGCCTCTTATTTTTCTGTTAAACCAGCCTCTATCCTATTCACTTCTGGAGCCACAGAATCCAATAACTTAACCATATTAGGTTTGTTGGAACATCAAACTCCTGGACATATCATTTCTTCGCCCTTAGAACATAAAGCTGTGTTAGAGCCATTAGCATTTTTGGCCTCGAAAGGTTGGGATATCACCTATATAGAACCTAATCATCAGGGAGAAATAAGGTTAGACCAAATAACGGCTAGTAAGAAGTCCAATACTCGGCTAGTATCCATCATGTGGGTTAATAATGAAATTGGAACAATCAATGATATTCCTGCCATAGCTCAATGGTGTACACAAGTAGGAATCACCTGTCATAGTGATGCGACCCAAGCATTGGGAAAATTGGATATTTCTCAAGCCTATTTACCAGATTTGCTGAGCTTTTCAGGCCATAAAATTTTCGGGCCCAAAGGTATTGGGGGACTTTATGTGAAAGAGGGGACTCATTTACAAGCCAGACAATGGGGAGGCGCCCAAGAAAGAGGCTTACGAGCGGGTACGCTGCCTGTTCCTTTGATTGTAGGACTAGCTAAGGCAGTAGAAGGTATTCCTCAACTCTTGACCTATTTGCCCCAAATACAAGCAAAAAAGCAAGAGTTAGAAAATACACTTAAAAAATTGTTAGGTGAAAGAATGATTTTAAATTCTATTTCCCAAAATCAAATACCGCATATACTTAATTTTTCCATTCAAGAAGTTGATTGGGAAAAACTTTTTAGATCCATGCCAATGTTAGCTCTTTCTAATGGATCAGCTTGTAATTCTAAATCAACATTTCCCTCACATGTGTTAAAAGCACTTGGTAGAGACGATGATACGGCCTTAGCCAGTCTACGTATTTCTCTAGCTCATACTTATTTGAATGAAGATCATGATTGGGTGATGAATTACTTAGTTAAAAGTCTAGAAAAATTGATATCATGAAAGATTGGATACAAATTGTGAATCGATTGGAACAACTCTTGTTAGAAAATAATGAGTTAGCTCTCGCCACTGTCGTACATGTAGATGGTTCGGCCTATCGAAGACCGGGAGCTAGAATGTTGGTGACAGGAGATGGAAATTGGTGGGGAGCTATTAGTGGCGGTTGTTTGGAAGGAGACATGTTGAAAAAGGCACAAATGGCCATGATGACTCAACAAATCAAATTAGTCACGTATGATACCCGGGAGGATGATCCTTTTCAATTAGGTGTGGGATTGGGTTGTCAAGGACTAATTGATATCGTCATAGATCCAATTCGTTCACATTTAGAAGCTTTTTGTCAAGCGATGAAACAAGCAGTTTCTTCATATGAACCTGGGGTGTTAGGTAGTGAATGGGATGAAAACGACTTGTCCTCTTTTCAATATGTATACTCTCCTCTGTCGGATATTCATTCTTTTGATACAGACAAAAAAGCGATTTTAGTTCAAAAAACGGCTCATTACCGATTGATCCAAGGAAAATCAACCTTATTGGAATACATCCCTCCTATGCCCCGTATTTGGATTTTTGGGAATCAGTTTGACGCTTTGGCATTGATTCAACAAATTAATTTATTGGCTTGGGAGATACATTGGGTGGGGAATGTTCAAAAAATGAATCTTCAAGGAAAGAAATCAGTCAAACAAGTGTATGATTGGGAATCAGAGTATCAAATTCTACCCGATGATTCTCTAGTCATGATGACTCATGACTTTGATCGCGATGTGTTTTTAATGAGAAAGTTAAGTTCTTTGGAAACTTTTGCTTATTGGGGAGTTTTAGGACCTCAAAAGCGAATGGACAAACTACAAGGTCAATTGAATGATGAAGGAATTGATATTTCAGAGCTAAGAAAAAAATTATCTAGCCCTATAGGTCTTGATGTAGGTGCAGAAGGTCCAGAAGAAATTGCTATTTCAATTATTTCAGAAATAATTGCGCAAAAAAATAAGCGCGATGGTCAACCTCTCAAGTTCAGGGACAAGCCAATCCACTAGTAAAACTATTGAATGGAAAGATAGAAAGAGGTATATCCACAAAAAACTCCCAGCGTAGCTGCTGGGAGTTTAAATAAACCTCTAAACCTATTTAACTATTTTACTTCCTCGAAAGCTACATCTTCTGCTTCACTAGCGCCATTGGCAGAAGCATCCGCTGTATTTTCTGTTGCACCTGCAGTTTCACCGGCAGCGTACATTTCTTGGGAAGCAGCAGTCCAAGCTGTATTAAGTTTTTCCAAGCCAGCATCTATAGCGGCTACATCTTGGGAAGCATGAGCTGTTTTTAGTTCAGCTAAAGCACCTTCAATGGCTGATTTGTTTCCTTCAGAAAGCTTCTCTCCATATTCTTTCAATTGCTTTTCAGATTGGAAAATTAAAGCATCAGCTTGGTTGATTTTCTCAACACGCTCTTTCTCAATTTTATCGTTCGCTTCGTTGGCCTTTGCCTCGTTGCGCATTTTTTCAATTTCAGCATCTGTTAAACCGCTGGAAGCTTCGATACGGATTTTTTGTTCCTTACCTGTTCCTTTGTCTTTCGCAGATACATGCAAAATACCATTGGCATCAATGTCAAAAGTAACTTCAATTTGAGGTACTCCACGTTGTGATGGTGGTAAACCATCTAAGTGAAAACGTCCTAATGAACGATTATCCTTAGCCATTGGTCTTTCTCCTTGCAATACATTTAACTCAACAGAAGGTTGGTTATCTGCGGCTGTAGAGAATACTTCCGACTTCTTCGTTGGGATGGTTGTGTTAGCTTCAATTAGCTTAGTAAATACACCTCCCATCGTTTCAATCCCTAAAGATAATGGAGTCACATCAAGTAACAAAACATCTTTTACTTCTCCCGTTAAAACTCCACCTTGAATGGCAGCTCCTAAAGCTACTACTTCGTCTGGATTCACCCCTTTAGAAGGTTTCTTTTCAAAGAATTTTTCTACTTCTTCTTGAATTCTAGGGATACGAGTAGAACCACCTACTAAAATAACCTCATCGATGTCTGCATTAGAATAACCAGCATTTTTCATGGCTCTCTTGCAAGGCTCCAACGTACGTTGAATCAAACTATCAGCTAGTTGTTCAAATTTAGCACGCGTTAAATTGCGAACTAAGTGCTTAGGAATACCATCCACTGGCATGATATAAGGCAAATTGATCTCAGTCGATGCGCCAGAACTTAATTCGATTTTAGCTTTTTCAGCCGCTTCTTTTAAACGTTGAAGCGCCATTGGGTCTTTACGCAAGTCGATGTTTTCATCAGCAATGAATTCTTGAGCCAACCAATCAATGATTACTTGATCAAAATCATCACCGCCTAAGTGGGTATCTCCATCTGTCGATTTTACTTCAAAAACCCCATCACCTAATTCTAAGATAGATACGTCAAATGTTCCTCCACCTAAGTCGAACACCGCAATCTTCATATCCTTACCTTGCTTGTCAACCCCATAGGCTAATGCTGCAGCTGTAGGCTCGTTGATGATACGTTTTACTTCTAAACCAGCGATTTGACCTGCTTCTTTCGTAGCTTGACGTTCTGCATCATTGAAATAGGCAGGAACGGTAATGACAGCTTCAGTTACAGTTTGTCCCAAATAATCTTCTGCTGTTTGCTTCATCTTAGTTAAGATTTGCGCAGAAATTTCTTGTGGAGTATATAAACGGTCACCTATGCGAACACGTGGTGTATCGTTATTTCCTTTTTCAACTTGATATGAAATTGTTTTTAATTCAGAACTAACATCACTATATTTTTTACCCATAAATCTTTTAACAGATGATATGGTATTTTGAGGGTTGGTAATAGCTTGTCTTTTGGCAGGATCTCCTACTTTACGCTCACCATTCTCTAAAAACGCTACAATTGAGGGAGTTGTCCTTCTTCCTTCTGAGTTAGCAATAACAACTGCCTCATTTCCTTCCATTACGGCCACACATGAGTTGGTGGTACCTAGGTCAATTCCAATAATTTTTCCCATGATTATTATTTTATTTTTTCCTCCCATGTAACAAGGAATATGCCATGAAATTAGTTTTATGTAAATGCTGACATATTGTCACGTACTCCACTCTAAATAATAAAATTCAATAAATTTCGTCAGTAAATAGGCATATATGTTATCTTTGTAACAAGAAAATATGTTCAATTATGTCTGAATTTAATGACTTTACGTGGGTAGAAGGTTCAGAGCCTCATCGTCAACGTACAAGAGAAATTATCAAGAAACACCCTGAAGTAAAAAAGTTAATTGGGAAAAATCCGAACACTATGTGGTGGATTTTGGGCTGTGTAGGTTTGCAAATTACCTTAGCTTATTTTCTGAAAGATTCCCCCTGGTGGTTGATTGTGGCTGTAGCCTGGTTTGTGGGGGCATTCCCAACACATACACTTTTTGTATGCATTCATGAAACGGCCCATAATTTGGTTTTCAAAAAGAATTCATGGAATGTGTTTGCTGGGATAGTAGCCAACTTCCCCTCTTTATTCCCTACGGCCATTTCTTTCAAAAACTACCACTTAAAGCATCATGCTTTTCAAGGGGTACATGAATTGGATGCTGATTTACCAGATTATTGGGAAGCAAAATTGATTAATAACTATTTCATTGGTAAAGCTATCTGGTTATTGTTATTTCCTTTCTTCCAAGCTATCCGTACCATCCGTTGTATTGAGTTAGCCGTATTTGATCGTTGGGTAATCATGAATATTATAGCCCAATTTGCTTTTGATGCTTTGATCGTGTACTTATGGGGTTGGCCCGCATTGGCTTACATGGGCTTAAGTTTCATGTTCTCTGTGGGTTTACATCCACTTGGCGCCCGTTGGATTCAAGAACATTATTTAGTTTTAGATAAAAATCAGGAAACGTATAGTTACTATGGTGGTTTGAATGGCATCAATATGAATGTGGGTTACCACAATGAACACCATGATATGCCATCTATTCCTTGGAATAATCTTCCCAAATTAAAAGCGGCAGCTCCTGAATACTATGATAATTTGAAATATCACACTTCATTTGTCAAATTATTCTTTACTTTCCTATTCTCTCAAGAGGTAGGTTTGTTTTCTAGAATAGCTCGAAAAGAACGGGGTGGGGTTGTATTAACGGATGTTTCAACTCCTGATATTGATTTATCAAAAGAATAAAAAAATCTAGACTACATAGCATTAAAAAGGCCTCACAGAGGCCTTTTTAATGCTATGTAGTAGAATTTCCTGCAATGTGATGCTTTTGACCATGAACAACAATCTCCGTATCATGGCTAGATAAATTTTGAACCTTCACTCCTGCTTGGTTCACTTCTATTTCCAAATGATCATTTCTGAAATTGATTTTAAATCGATAACTCTTCCATTGCTTTGGTAAAAATGGTGCTAAGTGTAATTGATTGTTTTGGACACTTTGTCCAGCAAAACCTTTGATAATCGACATCCAAGTTCCTGCCATGCTGGTGATATGACAGCCATCTTCCGTATCATTGTTATAATCATCTAAATCCAAACGAGCAGCCCGAGTATAGAATTCATAGGATTTATCTTCTTTCCCTAATTTGGCCGCAAGAATGCTATGAACACAAGGACTCAATGATGATTCATGGACGGTTAATGGTTCATAAAATTGATAATTTCTTTCGATTTCATCCTTGGAGAAATCGGTTTCAAAGAAATACATGCCTTGTAGTACATCTGCTTGTTTAATGTAACAAGAACGTAAAATTCGATCCCAAGACCAATGCTGATTAATAGGTCGTTGATAGGCCGGTATTTGATCTACTGGGGCTATAACTTTATCTAAAAAGCCGTCTTGCTGGAGATAAATACCTCTTTTCTCATCCCTTGGAAAGTACATGTGCTGAACAATATGTTCGAATTCAGCTAATTCTCTCACATGAAATTGGCTATTTTCGAATTTCAAAATGGCTTCTTGAGGGTATAAGTTGGTGATTTCTTGATAAACCTCTTGTACATACGCTAAGCACCAGGCTGCTAGGTAATTGGTATACCAGTTATTATTGACATTGTTTTCATATTCATTGGGCCCAGTAACACCCAGCATGACATATTTTTGAAGATTTTCTGACCAATTGACCCGCTGCTTCCAAAAGCGGGCAATAGCTAATAATACATCCCATCCGTAATCTAGTAAATGTCGTTTATCATCTGTGTATTGCACATAATCCTTGATGGCATAGGCAATAGCACCATTTCGATGGATTTCTTCAAAGGTGATTTCCCATTCATTATGACATTCTTCTCCATTCATAGTCACCATGGGATAAAGAGCTGCACCTTGACTAAAACCGAGCTTTTGGGCATTTTCAATGGCCTTATCCAATTGCTTCCAACGATAAATCAAGAGATTTTTGGCTACTTGGGAAGGGGCTGTTGATAAGTAAAAAGGTATGCAATAAGCTTCTGTATCCCAATAGGTAGATCCTCCATATTTTTCACCAGTAAATCCCTTGGGACCAATATTTAAACGATCATCTTTACCTGTATAAGTTTGATTGAGTTGAAATATGTTAAATCGAATACCTTGTTGGGCAGCCACATCTCCTTCAATGATAATATCATTGCTATTCCATTTTTCTGCCCAAGTAGAGGCATGTTCTTGGAGCATTTGATCAAATCCTTTGGCTGTAATTTTTGTTAGATAGTTGGATAGTGAATTTTCAAAATGGGCAGTTGGATGATTTTCTGAACTTAAATTGACCGCGTATTTATATAGTGTAATGGGTTCATTTTCTAGAACTTTAACTTCAAAACCCAAGGAACTATACTTTTCTCTACTATCGCATTGAGCAGCTAAGTTCAACCTTTGTCCGCCTTGGAGTAGATGCACTTCTTGTCCTGTGATGACTTCAAAATTTGTTTTTTTCGTTTTAGACCAAACAAATGAACGATTTCCTTGAGCTTCTACTTTTACTTGATCCCAAAATTTTTCTTGGTAATTAGAATCTTTATTTTGAATATCTCCATCAATAAAAGCCTTGATGTGTATTGAACCAGAGAAATTGATGGGGGTGATTTTATAAGAAATGGCTCCAGATTCATCATCTGCCAAACTGTTGAAGCGTATTGATTCAATTTTCAACCGTTTTTTATTCGATAAGGTGATGTCGCAAGTACGAAGCAAATAACCCTCTTTCATATTCAATTCACGGTAAAAATCATGAATCGTTGCTTGGTGTAGGTCGACCTTCACTCCTTCTATTTCAATATCTATTCCAATCCAATTGGCGGCATTTAATACTTTGGCAAAATATTCTGGATAACCGTTTTTCCACCAACCAACGCGCGTTTTATCTGGGTAGTAAACTCCAGCTACATAATTTCCTTGAAGTGTTTTACCCGTGTAGCTTTCTTCAAAATTGGCTCTTTGTCCCATTCGCCCGTTTCCTAATGAAAAAACGGATTCCGTGATTTCATTGAATTCAGGATGGAAAGAATCTTCTATCACTTTCCAAGCATCGTGTTTTAAATATTGTTTCATAGGGTTCTAATTAGGAGCGCAAATGCATTTATTAGTTAATATTAAAGATGAAGTAGTTCGGAAACTTGTAGGTCAGTAAAAGATGAAATGACTTTATCTGCGCCTTGCAAAACTTTTTGGGAGCCAATTCCTATGACTTTCATCCCTCCCGCTTTAGCGGCGTCTATTCCGGCTTGTGCATCTTCAAATACAATACAATCTGATGCTTGGCAATGTAATGCGGCAGCGCCTTTCAAAAATACTTCTGGATCTGGTTTGCTTTTTGTGACAAGATTTCCGTCAATTATTGCGTTGAACCAAGTGATTAGGCCTGTTTTTTCCAAAATGATACGGGCATTTTTGCTGGCAGAACCTAAAGCAATTAAATACCCTTGTTCTTTTAATTGACTTAAAAATGAAATGACTCCAGGTAAAATTTCGCTTGGATTCATATGCGAAATTAGTTCTAGGTAAGTATCATTCTTTTCTTTTAGCCAACGTTCTTTTTGTTCCTGAGTGGCCTGATAATGAGCCCAATGTAATATTTTTTCCAAAGACTCTACTCGGGATATACCTTTTAGCCCTTCATTTTGTTCATGACTTAATTCAAAATCAAATTGCTTCCCTAAAGTTCTCCAAGCTTGAAAATGGTATATTGCCGTATCAACCAGTACGCCATCTAAGTCAAAAAGACAGGCTTTATATGTCATGCTATATTTTTTAGGGTTCAATGCTATATTTCAAAAATACGAGTTTTCCTCATGGGGAAAAAGCGAAAAATGGCTTATTTGAGCACTTTATCTTGTATTTGAGGAATAATTTAATTTTATTTAAACTAGAATTATTCCTTCCTAAGACTATTTTTTTAGAATTAATTTCCCATTTGATGTAGATGAAAGAGAAAAGCTCCCATAAGTTTATTGTGTATCAAATGATGTTTCACTTATGGGGAAATACCAATACCGATTTAGCTTTTAATGGTTCTTGTCAAAGAAATGGAGTTACCAAGTTTGCTGACGTATCTGTGAAAGCTTTACAGGCCTTGGCTAAAAAGGGATATACTCATTTGTATGCCACTGGAATCATTGAACATGCGACCATGGAAGATTTTTCTGCCTACGGATCGCCCTTGGATCATCCTTCCATCGTTAAAGGTCGGGCAGGTTCTCCTTTTGCTATCAAAGATTATTACGATGTCAATCCGTTTTTAGCTTCTGATCCAGCTAAAAGAATGGAAGAGTTTGAGGAAATGCTGGAGAGGATTCATGCTTGTGGATTGCATTTAATACTTGATTTTGTGCCGAATCATTTAGCTCGTCAATACTATTCAGATAAAAAGCCCCAAGGTGTACTTGATTTTGGTACAAACGATCAAACAGATAAATCTTTTGATCCGAATAACAATTTCTACTATTTACCTGGAACTCAATTTTCCGTTCCGGTAGGATTGGAAATGCCTGTGCCCTACTCTATACCTTATATTGAAATTCCCGCTAAGGTGAGCGGCAATAATGTTTTTTCTGCTCAACCCACTAAGGATGATTGGTTTGAAACGGTTAAGCTGAATTATGGAATCGATTTTCAGCACGGGGAAAAAACTTATTTTGACCCGATACCTGATACATGGTTAAAGCTTTTGGATGTACTTATTTATTGGACTCAGAAAGGTGTCGATTCATTTCGTTGCGATATGGCAGAAATGGTGCCCGTGGAATTTTGGGCTTATGTTATTCCTAAGATTAAGGCTATTAGTCCTCAAGTGACATTTATTGCTGAAATTTATCAACCTTATCGTTACCATGATTATATTTTCCGTGGTGGATTTGATTATTTGTACGATAAAGTAGGTTTATATGATGCCCTGCGTAGATTGATGGAAGAAAGACCTGAGGCTACGGTAGAAGATATTACGCGAGTGTGGCAAAATGAATCTGGTGATTTTTCAGAACATATGTTGCGTTTTTTGGAAAACCATGATGAAACCAGGATTAATAGTCCAGGTTTTGCCCAGCATAATCTATGGTCAACTATTCCAGCTATGGTGATTACCGCTTGCCTGCATCATGGGCCAGTAATGATGTATATGGGGCAAGAATTTGGCGAAGCGGCCAATGAGGTGGAAGGATTTAATTTGGCGCAAGATCGCACAACCATGTTTGATTTTTGGCGGGTAGAAACACATCAAAGATGGATGAATCAAGGGCAATTTGATGGGGCACGATTAACTAAGGAGGAAAAACAATTGGATGATTTTTATGGGCATTTATTCCAATTCGTTCACTCCCAGCCTAGTATTCAAGAAGGGCATTTTTTTGATTTACAATATGCTCAAAATGAGCATTATCCGAAGAGAAAAGTCTATTCATTTTTAAGATATACCTCCAAAGAAAAATTGTTAATCGTATGTAATTTTGATTCTCAACAATCCTATTCATTGGACATTCAAATCCCAACTTTAGCTAGAGATATGATGAAAGTGTCTAAGGTTAAGTTGAAATTAATGCAAGCATTTGTACCTCCAGTAGTAAAGGGGCTAAATCAACAGCCTGATGAGTCTAATTTGCCTCCAAATAGTGCTTATATGTTTAAGATTTCTTAATTCCTTAGATGCATAAATCCATGCGATTTTTAATATTTATACTATTTAGTCTTCTGGTACAGCATGGTATTGCTCAAGAAAAATGGATTCCTTTGGATTTGCAAAGTAGAATAGCTTTAGCGCAGAAAAGTCAAAATCATGTAATTTTGGCCGAGTATTTCTTAGGTAAACCTTATGTGGCCAATGCCCTTTCGGCTGAAAATCCAGAGAAATTATACCTTTCACTGGAAGATTTTGATTGCGTGACATTTATTGAAAATGTGATGTCTCTATACCAATCCAAAGGTCAGGATTCTCTTTACAAGAAAAACTTGATTCATTGGAGATATACCCAACCGAAGGATATTCGCTTTGAAACAAGAAATCATTATTTCTCTGCTGCCATGGAACAATTAATGAAAGACAAATGGATTGTTCCCATACCTACTCATGAAGGAATACAGATAAAGAAAAGTTTTACGTTTTTATCTCAATTTTATCGGAATAAGAATAAGAATATCTCCATTATAGCTTTGGAACAAGTTGAGAAAAATTTGGCATCTGCTCCATTTAGCTATATTCCTTCTGCCAAAGTAAACATGGTGCTGTCGAATTTGAAGGAAGGAGATATCGTTACTTTTGTTTCCAAAAGGAATGGTCTGGATGTACAGCATACTGGATTTCTTACGTTTAGAAAATCAAACTGGTATCTGCTACATGCTTCTCAGGAATTAAAAAAGGTATGTGTGTCGGATAAGAATTTAGTGGAATACATGAAATCACATCCCTCCTTTCTTGGCATTCAGGTTTTTAGACCTAATTTTATTAAATGAAAAAATACGACTTTGATCAAGTGATTGATCGTAGAAATACTTCTAGTTATAAATGGGATAATCCCATGTATGCTGGTAAATCCATGCTTCCAATGCCTGTGGCTGATATGGAGTTTGTGGTAGCGGATGAGATTTTGGAGGCCTTGGATAAGATTACTCAACATGGAGTTTTAGGTTATTCCATCGTGCCAGATTCTTTGAAATTATTGGCTCAAAAAAGGATTCAGGAAGAATATCATTGGACAACTGAATTAGATTGGCAAGTATGGCTACCTGGAATAGTTCCAGGAATTACCTTAGCATGCGATCTTTTTTCCAATGATGCGAGAGGCGTTTTGACAGCCATTCCTGTGTATCATCCATTTCACTTGATTCCTACTTGGTTAAATCGTCCCTTGCTTACTTTTCCCATGGTGGAAAAAGATGGCCGGTGGACTTACGATTTTGTAGCTTTTGAGGAAGCTCTAAAACAAAAACCGGGTGTATTTTTATTTTGTAATCCACATAATCCTGGAGGAACGGTATTTAATCAAGCAGAAATAGATCGAATTGTGGCCTTATGCAAGCAATATGATTGCCTCATCATTTCTGATGAAATACATGCTGATTTGCGTATACATCCCCAATCCAAGCATATTTGTATTGGTCAATACATCGAAGAAATTCCTTCTATTAGTTTTTTCGCTACTTCCAAAGCATTCAATACTGCTGGTTTAGGTGGTTGTGTAACCATTATTCCTCATCAAAAGACTAGAGAAGCTTTTATTAAAAAAACGTTTGGGTATATGCCCATGCTAAGTCGACATAGTATTGATGTGATGTCAGCCGCCTACCTGCATGGTTCCAATTGGCTATCTCAATTATTGCCATATTTGAAACAAAATCACGATTATCTAATGGATTTTGTCAATCAAACTTCAGGATTGGACATGGTTCCTTTGGAAGCCACTTATTTGGCTTGGATTTCTTATGACCCTACTTGGGGAGATTTACCAGAACGACTTTTGGAAAACGGACTACATGTTTTGCGTGGGGAACAGTTTAAAGGAAAAAACTTCATTCGTTTAAATTTTGCTTGCTCTAAGACGCAGTTGCAAGAAGCCTGTCAGATTATTGCCAGTTTGGCGCACTAGCATGGTAAAAATGATTCGCTTTGCTTTATTTCTATTGTTGGTATCGCTGCTCGTTGGACTGATTTTTTATGTACAGCAAGAAGAAGATATTGAAAAGCAATCGAACATTGGATTGGAGGAATTGGATTTGGTACAGCGTTACCAAGACTCTTTAAATAGGTTACAAAAGCCAGTGGAGCATGATAAAATACCAGAATACACCACTAAAATTGAGGATTTTGAAGCGAAGGTAGAAGTGTTAACAGCTAAAATTGTTTTTAGCGTATCCAAGAGTAATCATACGATTTATCGGAGGGAATTTTTGGATGTTAGGTGTAAGCAAATTCTATCTTCTGATTTGAATAGCGACATGCAACCTGAGTTTTGGTTATTAGTCAGCCAAGGTAAAAATAGGTTGATTTATGCTTTTGAATACCAAAAGGGTAATCTGAAAGCTGTTCATTTCCCCGTGCTAAAAGGTCGACAAAACTTTGGGTACGCAGGAAATGATAGTTTACATGTAGATAAATCTTATATTGTAAGGTCATTTGATTTTCGAAATGATCCCTATTCGGACCTTTCCGAAGGAATTAGGGCATGTTATTATAGCTTTGGAACAGACCGAAGCTTTATATTAAACAAAACGTTAGACTTAGAACATATTCAACAATGAGTGAGCAAAAATTACGATCGCAACAATGGTTTGGCAAGACAGGTAAAGACGGATTTATTTATCGTGCATGGATGAAAAATCAGGGTATTCCTGATGATTATTTTCAGGGGAAACCAGTTATTGGTATATGTAATACTTGGTCAGAATTAACCCCTTGTAATGCTCATTTTAGAGAATTAGCTGAATTTGTTAAAAAAGGGGTCATTGAAGCAGGTGGATTTCCAGTTGAATTCCCTGTGATGTCTTTGGGGGAAACATTGATTAAGCCTACAGCGATGTTATACCGTAATTTGGCAAGTATGGACGTAGAGGAATCTATTCGTGCTAATCCAATTGACGGTGTGGTATTGATGTGTGGTTGTGATAAAACCACTCCTTCTTTGGTCATGGGCGCTTGCAGTGTGGATTTACCTAGTTTGGTTATTTCTGGAGGACCTATGATGAAAGGAAAGTTTAAAGGAAAAGAAATTGGTACATCTGATGTATGGCGCTTTGCTGAAGCTTACAAGCTAGGAGAATTATCTCAAGCAGAGTTTATTGAAGCAGAAGCCTGTATGGCTCGTACGCCAGGTCACTGTGCAGTTATGGGCACAGCCTCTACGATGGCTACTATGGTGGAAGCCTTGGGATTAAGTTTACCACAAAATGCAGCCATTCCTGCTGCCGATGTACGTAGAAAAGTCTTGGCTCAGCATTCAGGAAGAAGGATTGTGGAAATGGTGAAGGAAGATTTAAAACTTTCTAAAGTACTTACGCGCGAGGCATTTGAAAATGCCATTCGTGTGAATGCTGCTACAGGAGGTTCCACGAATTTTGTCATCCATCTATTGGCCATTGCTGGTCGTATTGGTGTGGAATTGGATCTAAATGATTTTGATAAATTCTCCAAGCAAATTCCTTTATTGGCTAATATTCAGCCTTCAGGAGAGCACTTCATGGAAGATTTATATTATGCCGGTGGCTTACCTGCTTTGATGAATCAAATGAAGGAATTTTTACATACGGGAATCATTACTGTGAATGGTAAAACGGTCGGTGAAAATATAGCGAATACCCCTATTTATGATTCCAAGATCATATCTACCATGGAGAATCCCTTTAAACCAGATTCTGGAATTGCGGTGGTAAAAGGTAATTTGGCTCCCAATGGTGCTGTGGTTAAGCCAAGTGCAGCTTCACCTGAGTTATATAAACATCGGGGAAAAGCAGTTGTTTTTGAAAATATTGAAGACTATCATGCTCGTATTGATCATCCAGATTTAGATATCGATGAAAACTCGGTGATGGTTTTGAAAAATGTGGGTCCTAAAGGATATCCAGGTATGGCCGAGGTTGGTAATATGGGTATACCTAAAAAACTCTTGGAAAAAGGTGTGAAAGACATGGTTCGTATTTCTGATGGACGTATGAGCGGTACAGGATTTGGAACCGTTGTATTACACGTTTCCCCTGAATCTGCTGCTGGGGGTCCATTAAATTGGGTTCAAAATGGCGATTATATTGCTTTGGATTTAGATAATAGATCCATTCATTGGGAAGTATCTGATGAAGAATTGGAAGTACGTAAACAAGCTCAGCCTTTCCAAGCACAAGCGCATATTCGAGGTTATGTAGGTCTATTTATTGATCGTGTATCCCAAGCCCACGAGGGGGCTGATTTTGATTTCCTAAAAGGAGGATCAGGTTCTGTGGTGACAAGAGATTCCCATTAATTTCAGATAGAAGAGGCCTTATTGACTCAATGAGGCCTCTTTGTTTTATCGATTATTATGTTAAAGTATATTGTTACGGGTGCTGCACAAGGTATTGGATTTGAGATAGTTAAGTCTATTTTATTGCAGGGAGACTATGTTATTTGGAATGATATCAATCAGGAACAAATTGAAAAAGCTCAAGCACAATTACACCACCTTGGACTATATCAATTTTCCAGTATTTGTGCTGATGCTAGTTCCGATGAATTTTTGGACTCGCTCTCCAATCTGATAGATCAAACGCCTGGTACATTAGCTGGATGTGTTTGTAATGCAGGTATCACTACTTTCGGAGATTTTTGGTCTTATACCAAAGAATCATTAGATCAAATATTGAAGATTAACATCAAAGGAACCTTCTTTTTGGCCCAATTGATAGCTCAAAAACTTAGAGACTCAGGAAATGGTGGAAGTATTTTATTGATGTCGTCAGTTACAGGTCATCAAGCTCATCCTGATTTAGCAGCTTATGGAATGACTAAAGCAGCTTTGAATCAATTGGCTAAGAATTTGGTGATTGACCTTTCTCCTTTTCAAATTCGTATCAATACGATTAGCCCAGGAGCAACCTTAACTGAAAGAACGCTTTCTGATCAAGATTATATCAAAGAATGGTCAGCTATTACTCCATTGGGCTACCCAGCCACAGTGGAAGATATCGCGAATGCAGCTTTATTTTTCCTCTCTCCTCTTTCCAAACACATCACTGGCCAGTTTTTAGTCATTGATGGCGGCTGGACTTCGGTGGGGATACCCCCTAATTGAATGATAAATTATAGAATATAAATTGTAAATAGATGATAGTTTTCTTGACTCCTTTTAAATCTGTTTTATTCCCAATATTTATAATCTATATTTTATAATTCATAATTTATTGCCAGTTTTTCTCTAAAAAACCTATCCAGTTTTTGTGACATATTTTTTCAATGTCATGTTCAGAATAGCCTCTGTTGCTTAATAAATTAGGTATTTTTTGTAAATCGGCAATAGATTGAATGTCGTAAGGACATTGTTCAGTTCCAAATCCTCCATCTAAATCTGTACCTAGTCCTACGTGGTCGGTATTTCCAGCAATTTGACAAATATGATCCAAGTGATCAATCATGGTATTCAAGCTCACCTGCATGTTTTGAGGTGTGGAAACACCCCTTACCCAATTAGAAACCATCATCCAGGCATCTAATGGCATGCCTATCACGGCATCCCGACGAATCAATTCTTTGAATTGTTCATCCGTAAATTGGCGATTATGATCTACCAAAACTCTACAATTATGGTGGCTAGCCCAAACTGGGCCATCATAATGCTCCATGGCTTCCCAAAAGCTGTCATCACATAAATGCGTGGCATCAAGAATGATACCTAATTGCTGCATTCTTGTTAGAAGAGCTCTGCCATTCTCGCCTAGTCCCCCTGTAGCATTTGTCCCTTGAGCATATCTTCCAGGTCCATAATGAGCAGGGCCTAAGGCTCTTAATCCGTAGTTATAAGCTATATCTAAATGATCTACAGTAATAATAGAATCTGCTCCTTCTAAACTTAAGATATACCCAATCTTCTTTTTACTGTCTTGGCTGCTATTCCAATAAGTAAGATGATTTTGGAGTTCTTCCCAATTTCGAATAGGACTTAATTCACCTAAAGTTTCTAATGCTTTGTAATAGGCTAATTGCCCTTGAGTTTGTGCCCAGGCTTGTTCAGGCGAATGCCAACCAGGTAAAGTAGAGCTTTTATCGACATATCGAGCAATTTGAGTTGCAACGACAATACCAATATTCCCTGTTCTCAATTCATCCAAAGAAATGACTGCATTGCCTCGATCAGGTTTATCTATCATGCCTTTTTCTCTGTCATTAATATCCTTCAATGAAGATCTTAAATCACGATTCCACTCCAAAGCATTCATGCTGAGGTCTAAATGTGCGTCAAATAATAGCATGTTATATGTTGATTTTTCTGTTTCTAGCTTTTACTTCCCAAATACCGGTAAATATGTCATCTTCTATTACTTGCAAATTAGCATGCAAGGCAACTGTTGGACAAACATGGTAAGGAATCATATAAAACTCCTGACCTATTTCAAATGATTCAGAATCAGGAACTTCGACGATTCCATGTTCTTCACTTTGGCTCATTAACTTAAATTCTGGGTAGTCGACAAATCGAACTCGATTTTCAATGGAATTTTCTGCCGCGACGGATTTATGACCCAAATCCAAGCAAATACTGGTTTTACTTGGTTTGGAAACAATTCTACTGATGATGTAAAGGGCTTGTTCTAGGCTATTTTCAGGATAAAGGGAGCTATATCCTGCATCAAAAAAAACAAAGGTACCAGGACTACACACATAGGCTGGATTCTGATGATGAACTAAAAAACTGGGAGTCCCCCCTACACACAATTCTAAGTCTGGAAATTCAGATGAAATAGATTGAATCAATGCCTCAAATTCAATGAAATCTCTTTGAACATGTACTTTTCTATCCTCTAAATTCACATCACGAATATGTCCATCGTAGGCATGAAGTCCACTTATTTTTAAAGCTGGTAAACTCTTTATTTGATGAATCAATGAAGCTGCCTGTCCTGGAATGATTCCTGTTCGATTCATTCCTACATTTAAGTCGATGAATACATTGATGGACTGTGCATTGTCTTGAAAGATTTGAGAAATAGCTTGAGCGGCATGAAGATCATCGACTAAGCAAGCAAATTGACTTTGGGGATAAGCTTGAACCAAATTAGCCAAACGGACTATATTAGGTCCAGTAGGCTGCATACTTAATAAAATGGAAGGGGCTTGCGATAAAGCGAGTAGTTCAGCCTCAGCTATGGTAGCGCATTTGAATTTGGTTATTCCAGCCTCAAGCAGTAAATCATTAACTTCTTTCGTTTTATGAGTTTTGATATGAGGCCTTAATCGATTCGGATCTCCATCTACCAAACTTAAAACATAAGCAATATTTTGCTTTACCTTTTCAGGAAAGACCAATAGACCTGGACTTTGAATTTCTGTACAATCAATGCTCATCTTATATTAATGCACGATCTAAATGTGTATAACCACCATCTACATGGATTAATTGGCCTGTAGTATGACTTGATTTTTTAGACATCAAAAAAGTAACCATATCCCCTAATTCCTCAGGAGTGGTCATTCTCTTCCCTAATGGTATTTTTTCGGTGATAGAAGCCAAGGTTTCTTCTGGATTGGGGAGGGTTTTTAACCACCTGTCGTACAAGGGTGTATAGCATTCTGCTACGATAACTGCGTTTACACGGACACCCTCTTTCAATAATTCCACTGCCCATTCTCTGGTTAGTGCATTCCTACCACCATTGGCTGCGGCATAGGCAGAAGTGCCACCTTGACCTGTTTCAGCTACTTTTGAACCAATATTGACGATGGCTCCTTTCGATTGGATTAAATGAGGCAAGCAAGCTTTGGCCATCAAATAATAATGAATCAAATTGGAATGTAGCGACTGCATAAATTTTTCATAGCTACCAGTGGCTAATCCTACACCATCATTGATTCCTGCATTGTTAACTAAACCATCAATTTTACCAAAAAATTGATATACTTCATTCACCACACGTTCACATTCTTCAGGCCGGCTTAGTTCAGCTACAAAAGAGAATGCTTGACCACCCGTGGCTTGAATTTTGGCAATGGCCTTTTCATTATCTTCTTTATTCCTTCCCACAATAGCCACCATAGCTGATTCTAAAGCCAATGATTGACTAATTCCTTCTCCAATTCCTTTGGCACCACCAGTTACGATGATGACCTTTTCTTTAAGTCCTAGGTTCATTATAGTTCTACTTGATAGAAAGCTAAACAATTATTTAATTTAATATCTGCTTGTTCTGTTGCAGATAAGTTGGTAATACTTTCATGAAATACTTTCAACCATTTTTCTAGTGTTGAGGCCACCAATACCACTGGGTAATCAGAACCAAATAATAATCTTTTGGGGCCGAATACCTCCAAAGCCACATCGATGGTTTCTTTGATTTCATCTTTTGTCCAATTTGCCCAATCAGCTTCAGTCACTAAACCAGAAATTTTGGCAGAAACATGGTCTAATTTTTGATATCCTCTTAGTTCATTTTTCCAATTTGTTAAGTCTTTAGACTTATAGGGAGGCTTAGCCAAATGGTCTAAAATTAATTTCTGTTCATCTACTTTCTGTGCAAAAGCGACGCTCTCTTTTAATTGATGCGGGTAAATTAAGATATCGTAAGTATAATCAAAGGCAGCTAATTGTTTGACGCCTTGAATAAAATGGGGCCTCTGAAAGAATAATGGGTCTTTTTCTCCTTGGATCACATGGCGGAAACCCACACATTTTTCAAATTGCGAAAAATACTCGAGTCGACTTTCTAGGTGTTCATTTTGTAGATCGGTCCACCCTACTACCCCTTTGATGAAATCATTTTGTTCAGCCAATGCTAAGAGAAAGAGCGTTTCCTCTTCCGACGAATCTGCCTGAACGGCTATGCAGCCATCAATTCCGTTTTTTTCGAATATTATTTGACTTTCATTGGGATAAAAATCAGCTTGAATTTTGGACATATCATCGGTAATCCAAGTATCTCGCTCAGGCTGATAATTCCAAAAGTGTTGATGTGCATCAATCATATTATACTGAGTAGGCAACGGCTTTTTGCTTTTGCTCACCTAAACCATCCATTCCTAAAGTCATGATATCACCAGGTTTTAAAAATACGGGGGGATTTAATCCAAGTCCTACTCCGTGTGGTGTTCCTGTAGAAATCACGTCGCCCGGTAATAAGGTCATAAATTGAGATATATAAGAAACAATTTGTGGCACATTGAAAATCAATTGTTTCGTGTTACTTGTTTGAAAACGTTTTCCATTGATATCTAACCACATGTTTAAGTTGTGCACGTCTTGAATTTCGTCCTTTGTGGCTAAAAATGGTCCTAATGGGGCAAATGTATCACAGCCTTTACCTTTGGACCAATTTCCTCCTCTTTCTAATTGAAACTCTCTTTCAGAAATATCATTGTGTAAGCAATAACCCGCCACATAGTCATACGCTTTTTCCTCGCTAATATAAGAGGCTTTTTTACCTATTACGATGGCAAATTCTACTTCCCAATCCGTCTTAATGGAGTTTTTGGGGATAATGACATCATCAAATGGGCCACTTAAAGCAGATGTGCTTTTGAAAAACAAAATGGGTTCCGTAGGAATGGCAGCGCCTGTTTCTTTGGCATGGTCAGCATAATTTAATCCCACACATATGATTTTAGAAGGGCGAGCCACGCATGAACCAATTCTTTTTGGATTACTTATTTCTTCTAATATTTCGTTGCTAATAATATCTGCCAACTTATCAAGTCCTCCTTGCTCAAAGAAGGCTTCATTGAAATCTTGAAAATAAGTACTGACATCGAAGTATTTACCATCGATTAAAACAGCAGGTTTTTCATTGTTTTGGGCTCCTAGACGAACTAATTTCATGTTAATTTTTGAATTATAAGGGTATTATTTGATGTCCTTTAGTACAGACCACATGGTTTCTGCTAAAAATTTATTTCCAGCTTCATTCAAATGTACTCGATCGCTGGTCAAAATGCCAGACTCTTTATTTTCTGGATTATTGTTTTGCTCAAAGCTTAAAAAGGCTTTTCTTAAATCAATCAAAGCACAATTATTATTTTTTGCAATTCTGCGGATGATATCTGAATAGCGATTTAGATCTCCATCATTTTCGTTTGTTGCATCAAATCGTTCGCCTATTACTGTTGGAGTACAAATAACTACTTGACTGCCAGCTGATTGAATCTTCTTGATTAAAGCATTGTAAAAACGCTCAAACTTATCAGCATCAGTACCCGTTCTGGAAGATGTTTTATGCCAAACATCGTTTATTCCTATGTAAATGACAGTAATGTTGGGTTTTTTGGCCAATAAATCCTCTTCATGACGTAGATACAAATCATAAATTTTATTACCACCTATACCGGCTCCTATTAATTCATATTGATCACCTATACCTTGTGAAGCCAACATACCTTGCAGTTGGGTTATATACCCAGTTTTGGAAACCCCAGCTTGGGTAATAGAATCACCAAAGAAAACGATTTTGATGGGATTAGCTGGACTAAAAGAGCTTAAAGAAGCCATTAATAGGACAATGGAGAAAATCAACTTATTTTTCATGGGATTAATTAATTGTTTAAATAAGTAAAACCTCCATCGATAGGATAATCACAACCTGTGATGAAAGAGGCTTCATCGGAACATAAATATAAGGCTAAATGGGCAATTTCTTCTGGTTGAGCCATACGACCGATGGGCTGAGTCGCTGATAATTTGGCAAACATTTCTTCTTTTTTGTCTGGATAATTTTTGGCGATAAATCCATCCACAAAAGGTGTATGTACTCTTCCTGGAGAAATGCAATTGCATCGGATTCCTTGTTGGATGTAGTCTTTGGCTACCGATTGTGTCATGGAACGAATAGCTCCTTTGGTCATAGAATAACCAAAGCGATCTGGTATGCCCACTGAAGCCGCTACGGAGGCCATATTCATAATCACTCCCTTGGATTGGATTAACATACCGGGAATAAATGCTTGCATACAATGGAAAGCCCCTTTCACATTGACATCAAATATAGCCTGAAAGCCTTCAGAGGTGGTATTTTCTAGATTTCCAATTTGGGCAATTCCTGCATTATTGATAAGGATATCAATGTTTCCTAATTCACTTGCCAAGTTCTTAACGGCTTCTAATTGAGTAATATTGACAATATGAAGTTGGGATTGCTGGGAAATGCTTTTTAATTCTTTTTCCGTTTGACGAGAGCTAGCATTTTCTAAATCAATCATGTGAACTTCTGCACCCTGTTTGGCGAAAAGTAAAGAAATGGCTTTTCCGATTCCAGATCCACCACCCGTAATGACTGCTTTCTTATTTTTTAATGTAAATAACATAGGCTAAAATTATAAAGATACTCCCCTTCTCCAGAACATGAAATCATCTTGTCCAAGCTCCATGGCTTTGGTGTTGATTTCTCCTGAAGCTAAATGAATCACATAATCCAATATTTCTTCCCCCATTTCTTCGACCGATTTTTCACCGGAAATAATAGGACCACAATCAATATCAATGATTTCCGGTAGTTTTTCAGCTAAACGGGTATTGGTAGACAATTTAACCATAGGGCTGATCGGATTTCCTGTTGGAGTTCCTAAGCCCGTAGTAAATAGTTGTACCGTTGCCCCTGCTCCTGCCATACCAGTTGTAGCTAATACATCATTTCCTGGAGTACAAACTAAATTTAAGCCATGTTTTTTAGCGTATTGACCGTAACCTAAGGCATCTACAATGGGTGAAGTTCCTGCTTTCTTGGCAGCTCCAGCAGATTTAATGGCATCAGTAATTAAGCCATCCTTAATATTACCTGGTGAAGGATTCATATCAAAACCTGCACCAACGGCTTCTGCTCTTCTAGCATATTCGCGCATCAATTTACCAAAATTATCAGCTACCGTTGCATCCACCGATCTATTTTGTAATTCCTGTTCTACACCACATAATTCTGGAAATTCAGCGATCATCACGGTGCCACCTAGGGCAACCAATAAATCAGCTGTATGTCCGATAGCTGGATTGGCAGAAATACCTGAGAAACCATCAGAACCTCCACATTTTACCCCTAAACGTAATTTAGAGAGTGGTGTATCTGTTCTATTAATTTTATTGATTTCTACCAGACCTTGAAATGTTTTTAAGATGACTTCACTCAATAAATTTTCAACACCACTACCCTCATCTTGTTGTTGTTCAAAGAAATGTATAGGCTTAGAAAAATTAGGATCAATAGCTTTTAGGCTATTTTTGAATGTTTCAATTTGTGAATGTTGGCAGCCTAAGCTTAACACAGAAATTCCACCCACATTGGGATTGACACAATAGCCCGCTAATAAAGCACAAAGCATGTCAGAGTCATCTTTGCTTTCACCACATCCACTTTCATGACGTAAAAATTTAATTCCATCTACATTAGGGAAAGATTCCGATTTCTGAAGTAATTCACCTTTAAATGTGCTTTTTATTTCGTTTGTTTTTAATTCTTTACCACTTTCCAATTGATTTTTCAATTCAATGACCTGGTCGGTAAATGGGTCATTCTTTTGAAATCCTAAACCTTTGATAAAGGCATTTTTGAGTAATTCTATATTTCGATTTTCACAAAACACTAAAGGAATAACTAGCCAATAATTTTGAGTACCTACCTGACCATCAGGTCTTTGATAACCTTTAAATGTGGAATTTTTCCACCGATCGACATTGGGTGCTTCCCAAGAATATTCTTTCTGTTTTCCTAAAAAATCTTGTGAGGCATGGTGTAAATTAAAAGTATGAATTAATCCACCTTTGGGAATATCTTGGGTAGCCACACCTACTAAAACACCGTACATCGTAGCCGTATCACCCTTAGGAATATCTATTGTACTAAATTTATGTTTAGCAGCAATATCGTCCTTTAATGTAATTTCCTGACCTTGATGTTGTATGATAGTACCAGCTTTTAAGTCTTTTAGCGCAACGAGTAAATTATCTAAGGGGTGTATTTGTAAGTAAGAACGAGACATTAAAATAGTTTTAAATTATAGTTTAAAGATATGTTTAGCTAATACCCACTTAACTCCTTCTGGAGTGCCGGGTATCACTTGCTGAAATTGACTCATGAGTTGTTCCCATGCCTGAACCTTTTTATTCGAGGCATCTAGCTTGCTTTTTTCCTCAAAACTGAAATTGTCATGGGCGACAATCTCCATGACTAGTCGGTTTTCAAAGCGATAAATTTCCATGGATTCAATTCCAGATTCACGGATGCTTTCCGCAATTTCAGCGGGGATGTTTTGGTGATAGTTTTCATAGGTTTGAATAAGTTTAGATTCATTTTTTAAGTCCAGCATTAGCATAAATCGTTGCATAATCCTAGACTTTTTGGATTTTAAATCCCTGGTACGCGTAATATACAATAAACACAAAGCAAAGTAAAGGAATGCCTAATGCTAATGATGGACCTATTTTAAATAGGTAAGCTGTAAATGGCGGAATAATAGCTCCTCCAACAATGGACATAATAAGTAATGACGAGGCTAACTTCGAACCTTCTCCCAAATCTTTACATGCCAGTGCAAAGATAGTAGGAAACATAATGGATTGGAAAAAATATACCATCATTAATGCAATAACTGCTAAGATTCCTCCTCCCAACATAGCAATGATGATGGAAAGAACAGAACCAACGGCATAAATACCTAATACTCGATTTGATTCATATTTACCCATAAAATAGGTACCAATGAATCGACCAACCATAAATAAAATAAAGGCAAATGAAGCATGAAAACTAGCAATTTGAGTAGCAGTCATACTTTCCGTAGTTTGATAAATTTGTTCAACTATCCATAAATTGGAGTCTCTGGCAAAGTCTAATTTGAAGTCAACAAAATTTCCCCACAGCGAAACTTGTGCTCCGATATTGCAAAATTGTGCGATAACGCCTAATCGTAAATGCTTGTTTTTGAGTAAACTAGAAATAGTAATTTTACTGTCACTCGACTTACTTTCTCCTGCCGCTTTTACCTCCGGCATTTTAGTAATGGCGAACAATATGGCAACAATCGCCACTACCAAGCCTATTGCTAAATAGGGTCCTTGAACGGATTCGGCTTGACTGACGCGAATGGCTTCTGCTTCAGCAGCTGGTAACGCTTGAATCATGTCACGAGAATATTCCCGATCCGAAAAAATGAATAAACCACCAATAACTGGACCCAATATCGTGCTTATACCATTGAATGACTGCGCCAAATTTAGTCGAAAATCTCCTTTCTTGGGGTCCCCAAGCACAGTTACATATAAATTAGCAGCTGTTTCTAAAAAGGCAATTCCACTGGCTATCAGAAATAGGGCACCCAAGAAAAAGCTGTATTGTCTTACGGCAGCGGCAGGATAAAATAAAAATGCTCCTGCTGAATAAAGGATTAGACCCATTAATATACCCATTTTATAACCTAATTTTCGCATGACCATCCCTGCAGGAATAGCCATGACAAAATATCCCATATAAAAGGCAGTCTCTACGATATTGGCTTGCCAACGTTGTAAATCTAAAGCTATTTGAAATTGTTTAACTAAGGTTCCATTCAAGCTATTGGCTAATCCCCAAAGAAAAAATAGACTAGTAACTAAGATAAAAGGAAGTAAATAATTAGTATTGTCTTTGCTTTGACTTAGTTCTAATTGTTCTCCAGAGTTAATGGGTAAGGCCATGCAGATACTTTATGTTAAAAGAGTTTAGCAGCTTTAATTTACCTGCTTTTTTTTATTAAATTTAGTTTTATACTAATTATTCTTATGTTAAATGTTAAAATAGTTCAATCAAATTTCAATAAATCCTGAATTGAGGTTTTTCCACCGAAATTATTGTATCAATTTTATAATTAGTATCAATGAATTTTTTCTTATCTACTTGCTCACGTTAAAAAATACCTTCATGCGTTTCATTCTACTTGCTAGCGTTTATTTGAGTTCAATTTTTAGCACATTTGCTCAACAAATAGTCCCCGTTGCCCCGCTCCCTTCTCCGAAACAAATTCGATGGCAAGCATTGGAATATTATGGCTTCATACATTTTAATATGAATACGTTTACCAATGTAGAATGGGGTGAAGGAAAAGAATCTCCATCCAATTTTAATCCTAGTGCTTTGGATTGCCGACAATGGGCTAGAATTGCCAAGGCGGCTGGTATGAAAGGGTTAATAGTAACGGCCAAGCATCATGATGGATTTGCCTTGTATCCTTCTAAGTTTACTACTCATTCTGTGGCGAAATCTCCTTGGAAAAATGGTAAAGGAGATGTAGTTAAGGAATTAGCCCTAGCATGTAAAGAATATGGTTTGAAATTGGGGATTTATCTTTCTCCTTGGGATCGTTTTCATCCTGCCTATGGCACTGATGAATACAACAAAATTTATGCAGAAATGCAAAAAGAGTTATTGACTCAATATGGTCCTATTTTTGAATTTTGGTACGACGGTGCTAATGGTGAAGGCCCTAATGGAAAGAAGCAAGTATACGATTGGCCCTTATTTCATGCCATGGTCAATAAATATCAGCCTAATGCGGTTCAATTTTCAGATAATGGACCAGATATTCGTTGGGTAGGAAATGAGCGCGGCTACAACTACGAAACTTCTTGGAGTCCTATCAATCGTGATGAAATTTACCCAGGATACCCACAATTCGATCGATATCGGCATGGACAAGAAAACGGAACTCACTGGGTGGCACCTGAAGTTGATGTTTCTATTCGTCCGGGTTGGTATTATCATCCCAAGGAGGATAATCGAGTGAAAAGTCCAGATTCCTTAATGAAGATTTACGTGGCATCTGTAGGGAGAAATTCCAATTTACTCCTAAACATCCCCGTAGATACGCGAGGTTTGATACATCCCAATGATTCTGCTTCCATGATGGGTTTTGCGGAATTAAGAAAGAAAAGCTTAATCAATTTATTGCAGCCTAGCTCCACTAAGATTCAAGTAAGTTCAACGTTTAATGCTACATATTCAGTTAAATACTTATCTGATAAAGACCCATCAAGTGCTTGGGCTCCGCAAGTTAGTGATGCACAGCCAAGTATGGTCATTACATTAGATCACGCAGTACATTCGAACACATTGCAACTTCAAGAACCTATTGCTTTAGGTCAAAGAATCAAGGCATTTTCGGTAGAAATAGCATCTGAAAATGGAGAAAAATGGCTAATTAAAGCCAAAACCATTGGAAATAAACGAATGCTTACCTTCCCAGAAAGAAAGGTAAAGCAGATTCGCATCATTTTAGAAGAGTATCGAGCCCAACCATTGATTTCTAATTTGGCTCTTTATCGAATTATTTCAACACGTAACGAATCGCTTTTCCGCTAAATGTATAGCCATTGGCATATTGGGTGCTATAAACTTGATATTTTACATCCATCAAGGCACTAGCACCCATTTCAGTAGCTTTTTCGACTAATTGACTTAAGATTTCTTGTTTCTTAGTTTGATGATTACCGCGGTTAAGCATTTTTCCATTAACCGTTTGGTTGTTTTCCAAAGGTACTTCTCCAGAAATACTGATGCTTTCAATGACTTCGTAGGATTGCTTTGGACTTTCATTGAAATAAAATACATCAATGGCATACTTAACAGGTATTTCAAAACCCAATCCGTCATGGCGATCTACACCTCCATCCTTATAATTGGGAGAATAATAGCTTGAAGGCTTGACGTTTTTTGAACAAGCGGCCAACAAGAATAGGAAACTGAAACTAAGTACTTTAAATGCTTTCTGAGTCATAAATTAATACTCTGTCCCAATATTGGGCACAGTTTTTGATGAATTCTAAATGGATAGGGGCTGTTTGGTAATAATCATGTCCAGCTTCATCTGTAAAGGTGGTCAATAAGCAATAATCATAAGAACGATCAATCACTGGACGATCCGTTTTAGCGGGCTTTCCAACATTGAAATCTTTTACAGTTTCAACTTTCCCTAATGATAATACCCCAGCTTCAAATTGTTGAATTTCTTCTTCGCTTAGGCCTTTTTTTAACCAAAAATTTACTACGTGAACAAACATGTTTTAATTGGATAAGTTTTCTTGTTGAATAATACGGTTCAATTTTACTCCTAATTCTTCTGATGCTTCAGCTAATGGCATGCGAACTTGAGCCTGAATCATGCCTTTTAAGGCTAAAATTTTCTTAACACCTACTGGATTACCCTCTTCATATAAAAAAGGATCAATGGCTAAGAAACTTCCTAATGATTTTCTAGCTTCTGCAAAATCACCAGCTAAAGCTGCATGAATCATTTGTGAGAATTGATGAGGAAATGCATTAGCAATAACAGACATTACTCCAACACCTCCTATGGAAATAATGGGTACAGCTTGAACATCGTCTCCTGAGATTAAAAGAAAATCTGTCGGTTTATGAGCGGCAATTTCCATACATTGTTCAATGATGCAGGAAGCCTCCTTCACCCCAATGATATTGGGATGTTCGGCTAGGCTTAGAATAGTTTCTGGCGACAAATTAATTCCGGTTCTTCCTGGGATATTGTATAAAATAACAGGAACAGGACTGGCATCTGCTACCGCGCGGTAATGTTGGATAACACCGCGAGCACTTGGCTTATTATAATAAGGACAAACAGATAAAATGGCATCAATGCCATCAAAAGAAGTCTGCTTGATTTGAGCAATTAAATTTTCAGTATGGTTTCCACCTAAACCATAAACAATGGGTAAATTTTGAGTATTTGCCTCTTGTACAGTAGCAAGGATTTTTTTCTTTTCATCTGCGCTAGTAGTTACAGATTCTCCTGTAGTTCCTTGAACTACTAAATAATCGACACCGCCAGTTGTTACGTACTGAACAAGGTTTCCTAAGGCCTTCCAATCAATCGTTCGATCGGCTTGCATAGGTGTAATTAGGGCTGGTGCTACCCCGTGAAATTTAGGTAATGTATGCATGAGCTAGTGTAGGAGAGCTAAAAACTCGTCCTCTGTGATAATTTTTATAGATAATGAATTTGCCTTTTCTAATTTGGCAGGTCCCATATTTTCTCCGGCAACTAAGTAATCTAGTTTGGATGAAATACTGGATACAACCTTACCTCCATTGGCAATAATTTTGTCTTTTAATTCTTCTCTTTCGAAGTTTTTAAACACGCCCGAAATTACAAAACTTTTTCCGACCAAGGCTTCTCCCTCCAAAAGTATTTCTTGAATTTCTTCGGATAACTGTACGCCGGCCTGCTTTAAACGTTCAATTTGCTGAATATTATCTGGATCATCCAGATATTCTTTCAAACTTTGGGCAATTCTTTCTCCAATTTCTGGAACGGCAATTAATTCCTCTAATGTGGCTAATTTTAATTGTTCCATCGAATGAAATTGTATAACCAATTTTTCGGCAATAGTAGCTCCCACATGTCGAATCCCTAATCCAAATAACACCTGCCTAAAGGGAATAGATTTGGATTTTTCAATCGAATTTAAAATGTTGGAAATGGATTTACTTTGAAATCCTTCTAAGCCTTCAAAATGATTTGCATTTAATTCATACAAGTCAGCTAAGCAATGAATGATTCCTTTTTCCACTAATAAGTCGATAGTTTCTACTCCCAAATTTTCAATATTAAGCGCCTTTCTTTGAATGAAATGCTCAATTTTCCCTTTGATCTGAGGTGGGCAATGCTTATCGTTCAAGCAATAGTGATTCGCTTCTCCTTCTTGTCGGACCAAAAGGGTGCCACACGCGGGGCATTTATGGGGAAATTGGAATTTAGGAGAATTGCCTAATCGTTTAGCTACATTCACGGAAGTGATTTTGGGAATTATCTCACCCCCCTTCTCGATAAACACAGTATCATTTTCTCTCAAATCCAATCGCTCCATTTCGTTGGCATTATGAACAGAGGCGCGTTTGATAACCGTTCCCGCTAAATAAACGGGTTTGAGGTTTGCTACTGGCGTTACATTACCAGTACGCCCAACTTGATAGCTAATGCTTTCAAGTTCTGTTTCTGCAATTTCAGATGGATATTTATAGGCAATGGCCCACCTAGGTGATTTCGCTGTAAATCCTAATCTTTCTTGTTGGGCATAATCATTAATTTTAATAACAATCCCATCTGTATTTAATGGTAATTCATGTCGCTTATCTTGCCAATCATGGATATAAACGAACACTTCAGATATAGACTGACATTTTTTCCAGGTGGGTGAAACGGGAAATTTGGCAGTAGCCAGGGCGATTAAACTTTCTTCATGGGTTTGAAATGGATTCTCATTTCCTACCATAGCATAGATATAACAAGCCATATTTCTTCGGGCCACTTCAGCAGAATCTTGCATTTTAAAGGTGCCGGATGCCGCATTTCTAGGATTAGCTAGAGGGGCTTCTCCCCGACTAATCTTTTGTTCATTAATAGCTTCAAAAGACGATAATGGCATATACCCTTCCCCCCTTAGTTCAAATTCTCTGGGGAAAATGCCAGAATTGAGTCGTAAAGGTAAGTCCTTGATTGTCTTGATGTTATTGGTTATATCATCCCCTCTAGATCCATCTCCACGAGTTACACCTTTCATGAGTTTGCCATTTTCATACCAAAACGATAAGGCTACTCCGTCAAATTTGAGTTCACAGATGTACTCATAAGCTTCACCTTCTAAGGCTTTAGAGACTCTTTCATCAAAATCTCTTAAATCCTGTTCATTGTAGGTATTTCCCAGAGAAAGCATGGGGAAGCGATGAGTGACACTTTTAAATTGCTTAGTTATAGTGCCTCCCACACGTTGAGAAGGACTGTCTGCTAAGGCAAAAAGTGGATTTTCGGCTTCTAATTTTTGAAGTTCGGCTAATAATGCATCAAATTCCTGATCAGAAATGAGGCTTTCATGTTGCTGGTAATAGGCTTCGTTGTATCGATTAATTTGATGGATTAAATCCTCCATCCGCATTTTCACATCCATGTATCAATTTTTAACAACCTAAAGTTAAATGGAAAGCACTAAGAAATAAACCATAGCCAATAATTTTCATACCTTTGCAAGATGGAAAGTTTAATCATCGCCCCTTCTATTTTAGCTGCTAATTTTGCAGAACTTGGTTCCGAAATCGACATGTTGAATGCCTCTCAAGCTGAGTGGATTCATGTGGATGTTATGGATGGAATGTTTGTACCCAATATTTCTTTTGGTTTCCCCGTTTTAGAGGCAGTCAATAAAAGAGCTAACAAGGTGTTGGATGTACATTTGATGATTGAAAAGCCGGAAAGATATTTGGAAGCTTTTGCTAAGGCAGGTGCTCAAGTATTAACAGTACATTATGAAACTTGTCCTCATTTACATCGTACAATCCAACAAATCAAAGATTTAGGTTGTTTGGCTGGTGTAGCATTGAATCCATCCACTCCTGTACATGTTTTAGAAGATATCATTTCGGATCTTGATTTGGTATTAATTATGTCCGTGAATCCTGGTTTTGGCGGACAAAAATTTATTCCTAATGCCATTAAAAAGACAAAAGAATTGGCTGAGTTAGCTGCTTCAAAAGGATTGACGAAACTTAAAATAGAAATTGACGGTGGTGTTTCTACTTCCAATGCTGCTGATTTAATTAAAGCGGGTGCTAATGTATTAGTGGCTGGTAATTTTGTATTTTCTTCACCCAATCCCATGGAAACCATAGCCAATTTGGTAAAACTAGGTAACTAACATTCATGAATTTGAAAATCCGCTTAATTTTTGGAATTTTCTGTTGTCTGCTTGTTTTTAGCTTGCCTGCACAGCGTGTTCGCTGGGCCAGTAAAGTCATTTCGGTTTCTAGTGAGTATTCTGATCCTCTATTAGGTTTGGAGTTTCGAGCCCTGCATATTCTAGGAAAACCTAGTAAATACCCTACATTCAGTAATAGTCCCAGTGCCTGGCAATCCCTAACTCCAGATAATCCTGCGGGAGAGTACATCATCGTTTCATTTGATAGTTTGTCTCAAGTAAAACAAGTAGCCATTTTTGAGAACTTTGGTGCAGGATCCATTGTGCGGGTAGATGGATTAGATGAGAATAATAAATTAATATTATTAAAAGAGTTTAGTCCAGGTTATGCCCTAAAATCGGCTCAAATAACAAGTATTAATTTACCTACGGCCACGGTTCCCCTTCGGGCGATTAAGGTATCCATGAATTCAGACCGGGTAAAAGGATATTCTCAAATAGATGCCATTGGTATTTCAGATGCAGATATTCCTATAGAAGAGAGTTTGAAATTGAATAAGGATGCTAATGCCTATTCATTTAAGGAAAATCTAGGTAAGGAAATTAATTCGCCTTACAACGAAATATGCCCTGTGATTAGCCCTGATGGCAAAAAGCTCTATTTTACTCGTTGGAAACACCCCTCCAATATGGGGAAAAATAAGAATCAGGATATTTGGGTTTCTAATTGGCAAGTGGATACCAAAATCTGGTCTAAAGCGGAATTGTTTTCTGAACCTATCAACAATGATGAGAATAATGCAGTTTGTGGCATTTCACCCAATGGTAAAACCATGCTGTTGAACAACGTGTACCGAAATGATGGACAAATGGAAAAAGGTGTTTCTATGTCTTTTTTGTTACGAACAGGTGATTGGAGTTTTCCTAAAGCATTGAAAATTTTGAATTTTAAAAATAAATCAGAATTTTCAGAGTATTCCCTAGCTCCCAATGGTAAGATTTTGGTCATGACCACGGAAATGAAGGATTCCTATGGTGGCAAGGATATTTATGTGTCTTTTTGGAAAAACGATGATAGTTGGACTGAACCAAGAAACATAGGTCAAGTAGTCAATACGGGAGAATCGGAGTCTACTCCTTTTATTGCTCCTGATGGCGTGACCATGTATTTCTCATCCAGTGGTCATGTGGGTTATGGAAACAATGATATCTTTTTAACCCGAAGACTGGATGATACTTGGTTGAATTGGTCAGAACCAGAAAATCTGGGCCCCATCGTGAATACAGCTCAATGGGATGGATATTTTTCGGTAGCAGCTCAAGGTGATTATGCTTATTTCAGTTCGGTGGAGAACTCTTTGGGAGCAGAAGATATCTATCGGATTAAAATACCAGAGAAAGCTAAACCTTTGACTTTGATTCAAATGGCTGGTCAGATACTTAATCAGGATTCACAAGAAACAGTGGCAGCTAAGATTTTGGTTAAATCGGTGGCAGGAACGGATTCTCTCTGGGTGGATTATGACCCATATTTAGGAGATTATAGCTTTATGTGGCCAGCTAAAAAGGCTTTCACCATGCAAGTGGTCAAAGATGGCTACATCTGTCGGGTGGAGAAATTTGATTATACTTCCGAACGGAATTTTAAAAGCATACAAAGGAACCTTTTGATAATTCCTATTCAGTTAAATAAGCAATATCAAATTCCTAACATTAACTTTGACCAGAGTAAAGCGGAATTAATCCCAAGTTCTTATGAGGAACTAGACAAAATAATCAAAATTTTAAAAGATAATACTAGTTTTAAAGTACTGCTGGAGGGTCATACCGACAACCAAGGGGATTGGAATGAAAACATGAAACTCTCGCTGGAGCGGGTTGAAAATGTAAAAGCATATATCGTTTCTAAAGGGATTAGTGCCAATCGAGTACGTGTAAAAGGCTGGGGAGGAACGAAACCGATGGCCAGCAATATGAGTGAAGAAAGAAGAAAATTAAATCGAAGAGTGGAGTTTACCCTTCAAGGAGATTAATGAGCGATAAACACGCAGTATATTTCACGCAGTTAAATGGTATTCGCTTTTTGGCGGTGTTTTTGGTTTTAATGGACCATTGGTTGGTACCTACCATCCCCTTTCCCTTAGGGCATTTAGGAGTGGTCATTTTTTTTGTGTTAAGTGGATTTTTAATTACGCGTATTTTATTTCAAAGTGCCGATGATGTAGCTGATAGAGGGCATTCTCCCTGGAAAAAAATCAAGACTTTTATATTGCGTAGGTCTTTACGTATTTTCCCCATCTACTTTCTTATTTTATTGATTGGAGGTTTCTTACGCATAGAACCATTTTCCCAAGTATGGAAATGGTTGGTCTTTTATATGCCTGATTTTTACATCATGATACACCGACAATGGATTGGTGTTTGGGACCATCTTTGGTCTTTAGCGGTGGAAGAACAATACTATTTAATCTTCCCTTATTTTATCCTGTTTTTACCAAGGAAATTCTTTGGTAAATTATTTCCTTGGATGATTGCTCTAGGCTTTTGCTCACGTTTGTTTTTTTATCTGTTGGCGAGTCATAACTTTAAAGAATCAGCTTGGATGTGGTCCTATGTCAATCCTTTCAGTGCCATTGATAGTTTTGGTTTAGGTGGTTTATTAGCCTATTTCTACCATTATCATCGTGCTATATTCCTGCAAATAAGTGAAGTCAAGTTTATTCTTCCCATTACATTAGCTTCCTTTTTCCTAGTTCTTTGGTTATCCCATTTAGCCGAATATACATATGATAATGTCTGGTTCATTGTGATAGAGCGAAGTGTAGCAGCTATTTTTTCTTTCTTTTTAATAGCAGAAGCTGTGGCTGAAAGGCAACATGTTTTTGGTCGATTTTTGTCACATTCCTGGGTAGATTACCTAGGCAAAATATCCTATGGTTTATATTTGTACCATAACTTTATTTATAATTATTATCACCAAGAAGGAAACACTTTATGGTGGGCTATTTCTAAATATATGCCCCTATTTCAAACAAATTTCCTTAATTTTATATTGTCAAAATTTTTCGTCAACCTAATTTTATTACTATTTGTTGCTAGTGTCTCCTGGTTTGTAATTGAGAAACCAATAAATAGTTTCAAGGATAAATTAAAATAATATGAGTTTGGAATTAGTAGTAGTAATACCTGCTTACAATGAAGAGGAATGTATTCAGCAAGTGGTAGCACATTGGATCAATGGAATTTCTACTTATGTGAGTCCAGATAAATTCAAATTACTCATCATTAATGATGGTTCGAAAGATCGGACTGGAGCTATTTTAGATGAGATTTCAGGTATTTATCCCAATTTGATGGCCAAACATCAATTAAATGGTGGACATGGTAATGCGGTAGTCAATGGTTATCGTATGGCTGTAGAAATGAATCCCACGTATGTATTTCAAACAGATTCTGATGACCAGTTTGATGTTAAAGATTTTGGTAATTTCTGGGAAAAAAGAAATCAGTCGGATTTTATTTTGGGATATCGAAAAGTAAGACATGATGATCCTTTCCGATTGGTGATTACTCGTATTTTGAAATTCTCTTTATTATTCATCTATGGGACTTATATCGATGATGCCAATATTCCTTTTCGTCTTTTCAAAACAAGTTTCTTGAAGAAGTTGCTACATGCTTTACCAGTACATACACCTTTTGCTCCCAATATATTTTTAGCGGTTTTAGCTAAAAAATCGGGTCAAAATTTATTTAATATTCCGGTTATACACAAAGAAAGAGAAACAGGTGAAGTGTCTATTCGTCATTTTAAATTGCTTAAAGTTTGTTGGCAAAGTTTTAAAGAATTAGTAGCCTTTAGAGTTCATTTAAACAGTTTAGTCAAAGAAATTACCCAAGGGAAATGAAATATAAATATGTTATCCTAGGTGGAGGACCCACTGGTTTAGGTGCAGCTTATCGATTAAAAGAATTAGGAATTACTGATTTTATCGTTCTTGAAAAAGAAAACTTTGTAGGAGGTTTAGCTACCAGCTTTGTGGATGACCAAGGGTTTACTTGGGATGTGGGTGGACACGTTCAGTTTTCTCATTATCAGTATTTTGATGATTTGATGAAATTGGCCTTAGGTGAGGAAGGTTGGTATACGCATCAAAGAGAGTCTTGGGTGTGGATTAGAGATCGTTTTGTTCCTTATCCTTTTCAAAATAATTTAGGTTATTTACCAAAGGAAGAGCAATGGCAATGTTTACAAGGTTTAATTGAATTATACAAAAAAGGCCCCTCTCCAAAACTATCCAATTTCAGAGAATGGATTTTAAATACTTGTGGACAAGGAATTGCCGATGTATTTATGTTTCCATATAATTTCAAAGTGTGGGCCTACCCTCCTGAAATGATGAATGCTAGTTGGGTGGGTGAACGCGTAGCGGTTAGTGATTTAGGAAGAATAGTGGAGAATATTATTTTTGACAAAGATGATCTTTCTTGGGGACCGAATAATTTATTTCAATTCCCTAAATCAGGAGGTACTGGAGCTATTTGGAAAGCCGTAGGTCAATTGATTGGAGAGGAATATTTCCGATTAAATTCTACCGTAAAATCGGTAAACTTAAAGGCTCATCACATTACCTTGGAAGATGGTACTCAGATTGAATATGATCAAGTAATGAATACGATTCCTTTGGATATATTCACTCAAAAATGTGTGGATTTACCTGACGAGGTGACCGAAATTGCTCAAGGTTTAAAACACAGTAGTACCCATGTTATTGGTATTGGATTGAAAGGTAAACCGGTAGAACAATTAGCCAAAAAATGTTGGATGTATTTCCCAGAGGATAATAGTCCGTATTACCGTGTTACCGTATTTTCTAATTACAGCCCAGATAACGTACCTGATCCTGCGAATCAATGGTCATTAATGGCTGAGGTCAGTGAATCTGATATGAAGCCTGTAAATAGAGCCACTTTGGTGGAAGATACGATCAAAGCTATGCTAGAAGATGGTTTGATTGAATCTGAAGATCAAGTGGTTTCTAAATTCTATTTTTCTACGGCTTACGGATATCCTACTCCTTCCATTGAACGCGATGGTATTCTAAAGCAGGTGTTACCCGTTTTGGAAAAACAAGAGGTGTATAGTCGCGGAAGATTTGGAGCTTGGAAATACGAAGTGTCCAATCAGGATCACTCGATGATGCAAGGAGTAGAATGGGCCAATCGCATGGTACATCAAGTACCTGAATTGACCCTTCCCTTCCCGAACACGGCTAATGCGATGTGGGGTAAATAATTACCCTACAATAAAACGATTAAGCTTTTGAAAATCGCAGTTAAGCGAATGGCATCCATGATGCGAGCTTCCGTAGCACCATGATTAATAACAGATTGTTCATGCGATTTAACACACATTTCGCAGCCATTGATGGCGGAAACAGTTAGACTCGCCAATTCAAAGAATTCTTTTCCTAATACAGGATTCATCATGATGGACATTCTGATTCCTGCTGGAGCTGTATTGTAAAATTCTTTGCCTACAAAATGCTTAAAACGATAAAACACATTGTTAGCATTCAGTAAAGAAGTTAATGCATGAATCTCGTTGATTTCAGCTTCAGTAGCTCCTTTTGATTTGGCTAATTCAGTCAATGAGTCAATGGTGATGTCGTGCTTTTGATTTACAGAAACAGCTAAAGCTAATAATACAGCTTCTTTTTCTGTCAAAGTAGCATACTTTAATGCATTGGAAACGTTGATCTTTAAATCTTTGATATAACGATTATCCGTGGCATCTAATTGGTCCAGTAATGGAAATTGACTAGTGGCAGGTAAATTAATTTCGGCTAATAGATTATCTCTAGTTTCACTCATGATCTTGTTGTTAAAAAGCCCCAAATGAATGGGGCTTTAGTTGATATTATAAGGTTGCTTCTCCAGCTTTCCAGTTACATGGGCAAAGCTCATCTGTTTGTAAAGCATCTAATACACGTAATACTTCATCTACGTTACGTCCTACGGATAAATCATTAGCAGAAACCCAACGGATAATACCATCTTGATCTGCGATATAAGTAACACGGTAAGCTACTTTTTCATCTTCCGTCAAAATACCTAACTCTTCAGCTAAACTTTTAGAAGTATCAGCTAACATGGGGAATTTTAATCCACGTAAATCATCATGATCTCTTCTCCATGCTGCGTGAACGAACTCAGAATCTGTAGATGCACCTATTAAAACAGCGTCACGGTCAGAAAAATCACCTGCACGGCGGTTGAATTCTGCGATCTCAGTTGGGCAAACAAAAGTAAAATCTTTTGGCCACCAAAACATCACCAACCATTTTCCCTCTTTTTTATGATCTTCTGCAGTAATCGTTGCGAACTCCTTATCTTTTTCTAATGACACTACTGCTTTTTTTTCAAATGCAGGAAACTTACTTCCCAATCCTAACATGTGTGTAGACATAATATTATTTGTTTCGTTTAAATGTTACACAAATTTCGATAAGTTAAGTATATCAAGCAAATCTATATTTACTATATTTGTATAGTTTTAAACTATACATCATGACAATCACTCAGTTAGAATATATTGTGGCTTTAGATGATTTAAAAAGTTTTTCAAAAGCGGCAGATTTTTGTTGTGTTACCCAACCTAGTCTCAGTATGCAGATTCAAAAGTTAGAATCTGAATTAAATATTGTCATTTTTAATCGGAAAGATAAGCCATTGAAGGCCACTCCACAGGGGCAAGAAATTATCCGTCAGGCTAGAGTTATTTTAAAAGAAACAGCTACATTAAAAGATTTATCTAAAGGTTGGAGTAATCAGGTTTCTGGAAATGTGAGTATTGGCGTAATTCCGACCATTGCCCCCTATTTAATGCCTCGATTTTTATCGGGCTTTCAACAAAAATTCCCAGAACTGCATATTAATATATCCGAAACGACTACGTCTAATATTGTAAAAGAAATCAAAGAAGGTAAATTGGATATTGGTATTTTAGTAACCCCTTTGGGAGATCAATTGATTGAGAAGCATCTATATTACGAAGAACTATACCTCTATTCTAATCTTCGCCTATCAACAGGAAAGATTTGTCAATTGGTGGAACCGGAGAATTTATGGTTATTGGAAGAAGGACATTGTTTGAGCAGTCAAATTAATTCCATTTGTAACTTGAAATCAAGACAAACCTTAAGCTCGCACATTACTTATCAAACGGGAAGCTTAGAAACCATCGTTCGTATTGCTGAAGATGCAGGGGGGCAGACGATTATCCCCGAAATGTTATACGACTTTTTAGATTCCATTAAACAAGATCACGTTTTTCCTTTACCATTTCCTAAACCCGTACGTGAGGTTTCTTTGGTATATTCTCCTAGTTACGCTAGAAAAGGCATTATTCAAGCTTTGCATGAAGAAATCTTATCGGTAGTTCCAGAATCTTGGAGAGAATTAAATGAACGAAATATTATTCCGATCTAAGCACCTCTGGATTTATTTTATGAAGTCTAGCCATGTAAATCAAACTAAGTATAAATACTAAGGCCAGAACCAAAATACCTAAACGCATATTGCCAGTCAATTGAATCAATAAACCAAAAATAAAGGTTCCAACTACGGTAGATGCCCGATCACATACATCAAAAAAACTGAAGTATGATGCTGTATCGTGTTCATTTTCAGGACATAACTTAGCATAAGTAGCTCTGGAGTTTGATTGAATTCCACCCATAACAAAGCCTATGGCGGTAGCTAATAAATAGAAATGAAACGTTTCGTGCACAAAATAGGCCGAACAACAAACCAAAATCCAAAAAAGGATAATGATTCGTATGGCATTCACATTCCCTATTTTTTTGGACAAATGAGCACAAACATAGGCTCCTGGAATTGCAACTAACTGAATAAGTAAAATGGTAATGATGAGTGATTCTGAGGGTAAATGTAACTCCTGGCTTCCAAATAGTGCCCCTAAAAGCATCACTGTTTGTGAACCCATATTGTACAGAAAGAACCCCAGTAAAAAGTTCTTGATGGAAGGAATATGGGTAATTTCATGAAACACCTTTTTTAGTTCTTTGAATCCACCCAGCCACCATCTTGGGTGATCTTTTTCCTTTTGTATGGATTTAGGAAGATAATAAAAGGGTATTTGAGCGAAAATAAACCACCAAACTCCCACCGTTAAAAAGGATATCCTAGATGCCATTTCCACGGAAATTCCACCATATAAATCGGGCATAAGGATCATGCTTAAATTTTGTAATAAGAGAATTACGCTTCCTATATAGCCCAATGAAAAGCCTTTGGCACTTAATTGATCATAGCGATCTGGACTAGCAATTTCAGGTAAAAAGGAATTATAGAAAACTAAGCTTCCCCCCCAGCCTATGATGGAAAAAAGAAACCCTAAAGAACCAATGATGTATTGCCCTTTGGTGAATAAATACAAAAGCATACAGCTAAATGCGCCCAAATAACAAAAGAAGCGCATGAAACTTTTTTTATTCCCTGTATAATCTGCTATTCCAGATAGAAAGGGCATGAAAATGGCAAGTACTAAGTAGGCAAATGAAATAATGTAGGAATAAACCACCGTGTTTTGCATAGAAAATCCTGCAATTTCAATCAATTCGGGGTGCTTACTGCCCATCATAATGGCAGCCACTGGAAAATAAATAGGAAATATAGCTGAAACAATGGTTAACGAATGCACCGAATTAGCCCAATCATAAAAGGCCCAGGCATTCATCGTTTTTTTATTGTTCAGCGATTGCTCCATAGTTAAAATAGGCCTAGTTGTTCTCCAGTTCCTAGGTCTTTGTGATCAGGTGGTAAATTCTTTATTTCAAAAGGAATATCATCTACTTCTTCTTTTGACATATTATCCGATTCTGCATCTTCTTTAATCTCATCCGATTCCGACTCACTTGTTTCAAAATCTCCCTCTAAGTTTTTAATGATGAATTCAGGTTCATCATCTCCATCTACTACAGGACTTTCCTCCTCAGGCTGAATGGGTGCTTTTTCATCCGTGTCGATGAATTGCAAATCTGTTAGTTTGGGATAATTCAGTTTATTTCCAATCGCTTTCCATCCTCGAACATCCACTAATTCAGCAATGGGAACTAATTCAATTTGATTCGTCTTTCCATCTGCTTTATGCTTAATCTGCACATTGGGTGCATAATTATCACTAGCGGCAATCAATCTGGAAGCTTTATGATCTGAAATAAACAAGAATTTCTTGTCGATGGTTGTTGTTTCTAATTTAAACCGTTTAATAAAATGATTTTTACTAGCCCCATCTAAATAAGCAGCAGAAATGACACTATTCGCCTCATATTTTTTCAAATACAAAATTTCATCAGCAGTATATCGATTGGTTAATTCGAAATTGGTTAATTCATAATTGCCTGATTTGTACAGCACTAAGATACTGTCCTTAGGCTCAAAGTTTCCGATAAATTGACCATGTTCATCTCGGTTCAATCTACCTACTGTGGCATCATACCAGATATCTACCCCACCTAGTGTGGAAACACCGGCCGATTTTTGAACAATTTTCCTTACAGGATACTTTGTCAAAACATTACCTAAAGACTCCCTTCCTTTAATGGCCAGTTTGGCAAAATCGTAATCAAATTGCTTAATTTTAGCCGTGCAGTTGGCCGTTAAATTGATTTGAATAATTTCAGCTTCACCATTTTCATTGGCCGAGAAATAGGTGATTTTGGACTTAGCATTGTCACTCACTAATTTATATTCTCGGTCACGCGTTACAGAAGTGACTTTAAATCGTTTGACATAGGAAATGCCATTTTTGCCATCAAAATAAACCAAATTATACACCTTTCGGTCATCATTTTTCTTGAATACCGAACAATACAATATATCTTTTCCAACAAATACCTTCTCTTGTACTTTGGTCACGACACAGGTACCATTTTGACGAAATACGATGATATCATCGATATCAGAACAATCCATCACGTACTCATCTTTTTTCAATCCATAGCCAATAAAACCATCAGTGCGATTCACATATAGTTTTTGATTCGCTGCCGCTACTACCGTGGCTGTTATGGTATTAAAGTTTTGGATTTCTGTTTTACGTTCTCTTCCCTTTCCATATTTATTTAGTAAATTTTTGAAGTAGTTGATGGCATAGGTAATCAAATTAGCCAAATGGTGTTCCACTTCAGTCAATTCTTCTTCTAAACGTTTCATGGCTTCATCTGCCTTGAATGCATCGAATTTAGAGATTCGTTTGATACGAATTTCCAATAAACGTAAGATATCCTCTTCGACAATTTCTCGGTAAAAATCCTTTTTATAAGGCTCTAGACCTTTATCTACCATATCTATTACCGATTCAAAGGTTTCACATTCTTCAATATCACGGTAAATACGATTTTCAATGAATATTTTCTCCAAAGAACTAAATAGGATGCGCTCCATAAGTTCCGCTTTCCTAATTTCTAATTCTTGTTTGAGTAAATCGACTGTTTGGTTGGTGCTAACTTTAAGAATTTCAGAAATACCTACGAAATGGGGTTTTTCTTCAATAATCACACAAGCATTGGGGGATATAGAAATCTCACAATCTGTAAAGGCATATAAGGCATCTATGGTTACATCGGGCGAAATACCTGGCGCTAATTGTATTTGAATTTCGACATCTTTCGCCGTATTGTCGATTACTTTTTTGATCTTAATCTTTCCCGTATCATTGGCCTTTATGATGGAATCAATCAACGAAGTTGTAGTAGTTGAATAAGGTATATCCTTGATTACCAAGGTTTTCTTGTCCGATTCTTCGATCTTTGCTCGAATGCGTATTTTTCCTCCACGTAAGCCATCATTGTAATTAGACGCATCCAATAAACCTCCAGTGAGAAAGTCGGGCAATAATTCCACTTTCTTATTATTCAATAAATCGATGGAAGCCTGTAGAATTTCACAGAAATTATGCGGCATGATTTTGGTAGCCAAACCTACAGCTATACCTTCTACGCCTTGGGCTAATAATAACGGAAATTTTATGGGTAATGTAATGGGTTCTTTTTTACGCCCATCATAGGATAATTGCCATTTCGTGGTTTGGTTATTAAAAACAACATCATTGGCAAATTTAGATAACCTTACCTCAATATAACGAGCAGCGGCGGCGCTGTCTCCCGTTCGCATATCACCCCAGTTACCTTGGCAATCAAATAGCAATTCTTTTTGCCCTAGATTCACCATAGCATCAGTAATGGAGGCATCGCCGTGTGGGTGATATTGCATGGTTTGACCCACTACATTGGCCACTTTATTGAAGCGACCATCATCCATTTCCCTCAAAGCGTGAAGAATCCTTCTTTGTACAGGTTTTAGTCCATCTGCTACGGCTGGAACAGCGCGCTCAAGAATAACGTAAGAGGCATATTCTAAAAACCAATTCTCGTACATTCCTGCCACGGCAATTTGATTTTGCAAGCTGCCATCCAATGATTCATCCATATAATCAAACTATAATTTTAATTCCCCTATTTTAAGGTGGAATAATTGATATAAAAACAAGGCTGTGGCTCCCCAAATAACTTCTCCTTCAAATTCAAATTGTGGGGCCCAGTAGGTCTCATTTTGAATCTTTAATTGATGCGCTTTTAATTGCGAGTTATCTTGGAAATGTGACACAGGTATTTCAAAAATACGATTAATTTCTCGTTTATCTAAAACGTAATTTTGCTTTTCTTCTAAGACGGCAAAATATGGCTGAACCCAATAATTGGAGACCATAACCCAGACGGGTTCTAGTGCCTTTAGGGCATCATACGGTAGATCTATTCCAATTTCTTCTTTTACTTCCCTTATAGCCGTTATCTTCAAATCGATGTCTGATATTTCTTGTTTTCCACCTGGAAAAGCCATTTGACCTGAATGCGCCCCCTCATATTCATTTCGTTTGATCAATAAAATGGTATCTTGTTCGACATTTTTATGTATGATGGCTACCACCGCAGCATGTCGAGCATTTTCTTTCACCGAATCCATTTTCATGAAAGTTTGGTGTAGGTTAAAAATTGGCTCAAACATTTCTTTCATCTGGATGTATTATTTTGACATGGCTTCAGCACAACGAATACCATCTAATGCCGCCGACATAATTCCTCCAGCATATCCTGCTCCTTCCCCGCAAGGGTATAATCCTTTGATTTGTGGGTGCTCCAAGCTTTCCTGATCTCTGGGAATTTTAACCGGAGAAGATGTTCTACTTTCTAATCCTATGATTTGCCCAATATTACTCGAAAAAGTAGGGATCTTTCTATTAAAGTCACTTAAACCTAAGGCCAAAGGTTCAGCAATAAAATCAGGTAAAAATTCCCGCATTTCACCTGGTATTAATCCAGGGACATAGGATGTTTCATGAAAGGACTTACTCGTCTTTTTTTGAATAAAATCTAGTGTTAATTGTGAAATGGCTTTCTGGGTAGCACCAGACAATTCATGAGCCTTTTGCTCTAATGATTCCTGCAAATACATACCTGCTAGAGCTCCTTCAGATTTAAATGCAGCCCAATCATTTTCCAATAAACTCACCACAATGCCCGAATTGGCATAGTGGGAATCTCGTCGAGATGGAGACATACCATTCACTACAACCTGATTTTGGCTAGTAGCTGATGGAACAATAAAACCTCCAGGACACATGCAAAAAGAGAATACTCCCCGCTGTAAGCCTTTGAATTTTGTTTGACTCACTAAACTAAAACTTGCTGGTGGTAAATACTCAGGTCTTTGTTGGGTTTTATATTGACATGTATCTATTAAAGCTTGTCGATGCTCTATCCGAACACCAATAGCAAAACCTTTGGACTCAATCAATATGTTTTTTTGTCTTAATAGTTCAAAAATGTCACGTGCCGAATGCCCAGTAGCTAAAAGTAGTTTATCAGCTTTATACTCTTGATTTTGAGCAGTAATAACTCCTTTGATCTGCTTGTTTTGAATAATAAAATCAGTGACTCTTTGATGGAAATGCACCTCCCCCCCTGCCTCAATAATGGCGTCTCTCATGGATGCAATAATGGCAGGTAATTTATTGGTACCTATATGGGGATGGGCTTCATATAGTATATTACTATCAGCACCATGGGCGACAAAAGTTTCCAAGACGGACTTAATATCACCCCTTTTGGTACTTCTGGTATATAATTTTCCATCGGAATAGGTTCCTGCTCCCCCTTCACCAAAACAATAATTACTGTCAGAATCGACGATATTAAATCGATTGATGGCAGCTAAATCTCTTCTTCTTTCACGAACATCTTTTCCTCTTTCTAAAACGATGGGTTTAATCCCCAATTGAATAAGTCGGATAGCTGCAAATAAGCCAGCTGGACCACTTCCAACAATGATAACTTGTGTCGCATTCGTTTTGAGAGGATTTAATTTAGTCTGATATTGTACAGAGAAATCATGTGTTTTTTCATAAAAGCCAATTCTTAGATTTACTTTTATTTGTCTGCTTCTCGCATCAATCGATTTTTTCTCGATTCGATATTGGCAGCTATTTAATAGATTTGTGCCTAATTCAGAAATAAGAAAGGCTCGAAGCAATTCAGGAGAATGAGCGATTTCTGGACTGACTACAAAATCTTTTAGTTCTAACATCGTGTAAATTTGTACGAATTTACAAAAATCCTCTCTTTTAATGAACAAGCTTCAACATCAAGTTAGCCCCTATTTGTTACAACATCAGCATAATCCTGTTCATTGGCAACCATGGGGTCAGGAAGCTTTGCAACAAGCTAAAGACGAGGATAAGTTAATTCTAGTCAGCATTGGTTATGCTGCTTGCCACTGGTGCCATGTCATGGAGAAAGAATGTTTTGAGAATCAGGAAGTAGCAGATTTGATGAATCAACATTTTATTAATATCAAGGTAGATCGTGAAGAAAGACCAGATGTGGATATGATTTACATGGATGCTATCCAACAAATGGGATTATCAGGTGGTTGGCCATTGAATGTGTTTTTAATGCCTTCTCAAAAACCTTTTTATGGGGGAACCTATTTTCCTAAGGCGAAATGGATGAATATTTTATCTTCTGTTCAAAATGCCTTTGTGGAACATCGTGCAGAATTAGAGGCTTCAGCGGAGGGATTTGCTAATGCCATTTCTGACCATGCTTCATTATTTCACATGATGGATTTAGATTCAAGTCCTAGTTTCATTCCTGCTAGTCTACAAATCATTGTTGGCAATATGGATCCCGTATTCGGAGGAATGAATAAAGCGCCAAAGTTTCCATTACCTTCTTTATTAAAGTATTTAGAATCAACACCCCAAAAACTAGCTCAGCATACCCATGCCTATCAGGCTTCTGATGTGCAATTAAGCCGCATGGCTCAAGGAGGTATATTTGATCAATTAGCAGGAGGTTTCTCTCGTTATTCTGTTGATTCAGAGTGGTTTGCCCCTCATTTTGAAAAAATGTTATATGATAATGGCCAATTACTAGAAGCTTATGCAGCGGCCTCCCAAAGGTCAAAAAATCCTTTATATGCTGAAGTACTGGTACAAACAATTCATTTTTTAAAGTCAGAATTGTTGGCTAAAAATGGCCTATATTATGCATCCTTAGATGCTGATAGTGAAGGTATTGAAGGATTATTTTATACTTGGTCTTTCGAGGAAGTTAATGAGCTTATATCCTCTTTAGAAAACCCTGATTTTTATCGTACCTATAGCATTTTGCCTAATGGTAATTGGGAAGATGCTAGAAACATCTTATTCAAAAAAGAGGCCGTACTTAACAATACTTTTAAGGATGAATTGGGCTTACTGTTAGCTGAAAGAAATACTCGAATTAGACCTGAAACGGATACCAAGCAAATTTTGGCATGGAATGCCTATGTGCTATCTGGATTGGTTTCTACATCTCAGGCACTTTTTTCTGCGGAGATAAAACAAGATGCATTGACTTTAGCGGATGCTATAGAAAAACATTTATTAAAACCGGATGGAACTTGTTTACACCAAGCCACTTATTCGGGTAGTCCCATCGTTGGATTTCTGGATGATTATGCGGCTACTGCTTTAGCTTATATCCACTTGTATTTAATTTCTTTTGACAAAAAACATGTAGAAATAGCTAATCAAATTGTTAAAAAAGCAACCGATTTATTTGAATCCAAAGAGGAGAATTTTGCTTTATATCATTATGCACAAAATATGGATAATGAATTAATTGCAGATAAGGTTGAATTCACAGATTCGGTTTGTCCTTCTTCTAATTCTATGCTTTGCGAAGCTTTACTTTGGTTGGGTTTAATTGAATCGCAAATCAATTGCACGATGCGGGCTCAACAAATGTTGGAAACTGTCATGTCGAAGGCTCAGTCTAATCCAGCTTATTTTTCTAATTGGTTACGGATTTATTCTCAGTGGTTTGAAAATCCCCAAGCGATGATCAAATTCAATCATTCCTTTGTCATGGATCAGGGACTATTGGATTCTTTGCGCGCCTTGAATTGTACGTTGATTCCTGTGGATAATCTGCCTCAAGATAAACATTTTTTAGTTTGCGTAGGAAATCATTGCTTAGCTCCTGTCAGTACTTGGAAAGAATTACAAGCGCAATGGAAAGAGATTATTTAATTCTTTCTGGGTTTTCAGAAACAAAGGCCCCCCAGCCCTTTTTGGTACCTTTAACTGAAGAAGAAATATTATTTTGGTGGAAATGATGACATATAGCTATGCCGAGAGCGTCCGTTGCATCAAATAATTTAGTATCTAATTTGATGCCTGCTATCACTTCCACCATTTTGGCCACTTGTTCTTTAGAAGCATTGCCATTTCCTGTTACAGATTGCTTAATTTTTTTCGGCTCATATTCGACAATGGGAATACCTTTTGAAAAAGCCAAAGACATGACCATACCTTGAACACGGCCTAATTTCAACATGGATTGAATATTTTTACCAAAAAATGGAGATTCAATGGCTATTTCATCTGGTAAGAATTCTTCTATGATGCCTAATACTCTTTCATGAATCTTCAGAAATTTGGCACCTTGAGTCGTGTATTTTGTCAGGTTTAAAACACCATATTGCAGGACGGTGACTTTGGCTTTATCAATTTTTAATAAGCCATATCCCAAAAAGCGAGTACCTGGGTCTATCCCTAAAATTATTTTTTCTGCACCTGAACTCGTAATTTGCATGAATATTGGATCTGAAAAATATGTTCATTCATCGTTTACCTTCAATAGTACCCAGCATTTTTCCCAGTTTGATTTGGGATAAAAAAGCCGATGCGAAGGAAAATCAAGTGTATTTCACTTTTGACGATGGACCTAGTCCTGAAATTACCAATTTTGTCTTAGAAGAGTTAGATAAATATCAGGCAAAAGCCACTTTTTTTTGCATTGGTAAGAATATGCGCCTATTTCCTGATCTAGCCCAAAGAGTGCATGTATCTGGTCATAGTTTGGGAAATCATACCATGAATCATGTCAATGCCTGGAAAGTTACTCATGAAGATTATGTAGCCAATAAAATAGCCTGTGATGATGTGTTTTTGGACTTAGCTATTCCTAGTGTGGGATTTAGACCTCCTTATGGTCGAGTCAATCGAGCAATAATCAAAAAGGCCCATGAATGGGGACCTATTTACATGTGGTCTTTGTTAACGGGTGATTATAATGCGAGTTTATCTCCTTTATCTATATCTGAAAATTGCCTAAAAAATATTCAAGCGGGTTCTATCATTGTTTTTCATGATAGCCAAAAAGCCTATCCACATTTAAAAGTTATTTTACCCGAATTTTTAGCCTATTGTTATGACAATGGCTTTCAATTATCTGCCCTATGATTGATACTCACGCCCATTTATACGATGAATATTTTATCCAGCAATGGGATGTCGCTTATGCTGAAATGATACAAGCTGGTATAGAAGAGGTTTGGTTGCCTAATTGTGACCAAGCATCTTGGGAAGCTTTATGGAATTTATATCTGTCAAACTCGGATTTTTGCAAACCTATGTTGGGCCTGCATCCTACTTATGTAAAAGAAGATTTTGAGCAGCAATTAGCCTTTTTCGAAAAGGAATTACAAAGTAAAAAAGTACTGGCTATAGGAGAAATTGGCCTAGATTATTATTGGGATGTAAGTTTTAAATCTCAGCAAATCGCCGCTTTTGAAATCCAGTGTCATTGGGCTTTAGAACATCATTTGTGGATTGATGTCCACTGTAGAAAAGCCTATGCAGACCTTTTGGCAATTCTTAAAAAGAAAGAATTTAAAGATGTAACGGGGATTATTCACTGTTTCTCTGGGGATGCCAGAGAAGCTAATACCCTAGTGGATTTAGGCTTTACTTTGGGTATAGGCGGAGTAATAACCTATAAAAATGCCAATCTGTATCAGGATATTCAACATGTTCCTTTAACTCATTTGGTATTAGAAACAGACGCTCCCTATTTAAGTCCTGTTCCCTATCGTGGTAAACCTAATAGTCCTGCTTATCTTGGTTTAATTGCTCAAAAATTGGCTGATTATCGGGAGATAAACGTATCGGAATTAATCGAAATTACGAGTCAAAATGCTAGAGCTTTAAAAGCTTATTCAAGCTTTGATTAGTGCGTCTATTTTTTCTTTCCAAACAAACATGGCTTGTTGTAATTTGACGACATGTTTGTTTTTGGATTTTTTAAAATGTCCCCAATCACCTAGGAAAATCAATTTACCTTGATGTAGAATTCCCACCTGTTGACTTAAACTTAATATATCCATTAAATCGTGGCTGATAAGAAGGCATGGTATCTTTTCTTCTTCAACAACCTGTTTGAATATTTCGGAAAATTCTAATTTTTGTTCTGTATCCAACTGACTAAAGGGTTCATCTAAAACTAACAATTCGATCGGTTTACTGATGGCCTCTAATAGGGCTAATTTTTGCCTTTCACCACCTGATAGATGCTGGATTTTAGTGTTTCTGACTGATTTAAGCCGAAACCGTAATAAATTTTTCTGAATGAATCTTTCTAAATCCTTGGATGTCATTTTTTGCCCTAATCGGCGAAGGTATTCTTCTACTGTATGATGAGGCATTAAATGCAAATTTTGAGGGACATAGCCCACTTCTCTAAATACTTTGATCAAACGATCCATTTGAGTGTTCAATTCCCTTCCTTGAATTCTTATGGAAGCCTCTGGCTGAACAGTTTGACCAACTACGATATTCGCTATGGTACTCTTCCCTGAGCCACTTTTTCCTATGAGAGCAAATATTTCACCTGCTTTTACTTGGAAATGTATATGGTTTAAAGCAAAATGACTTGTAACTTGGTGGTGATTAATTTGAATCTCTAACATTTAAATGACTTTTTATGCTACTGTGTGGAATTGATGTAGGCACATCTTCGATTAAAGTTAGTATTGTTGATGCTGCTAAGCAAACAGTTCTTTTTTCTTGCTCCTATCCAGAGACAGAAAATGAAATTTATTCTCCTCAACCTGGCTTTGCGGAACAAGATCCTGCACATTGGTGGAATTGTACGCAACAAGCTATTTTTAAAGGAAATGCTTCGGGTACATACAATCCTTTGGATATTCATGCCATAGGAATTTCTTACCAAATGCATGGCTTGGTAGTATTGGATGAAAAACTGGAAGTGTTAAGACCTTCCATTATTTGGTGCGATTCTAGAGCTGGAGCTTTAGGAGAAAAGGCTGCCCAAGCTCTTGGGGAGGCATATTGTCAATCTCATTTACTTAACTCTCCGGGTAATTTTACTGCAGCGAAATTGGCTTGGGTGAAAGAAAACCAACCTGAGATATTTGAAAAAATCAAACATGTTGTTTTACCAGGTGATTACATCGGAGCTCAATTAACGGGGAATTTAACTTGTACCCCATCTTCTTTATCAGAAGGCATTTTTTGGGATTTTAAACAAAATAGAATTTCAACAGAATTGCTTACTTATTTTGGTTTTTCAGCTGATTTATTTCCAACCATTCAACCTGTTTTTTCAGATCACGGTCAAATTTTACCTGAAATAGCTAAAAGCCTTGGTTTCAATGAATATGTAAAAGTGACGTATAAAGCTGGGGATCAGCCTAATAATGCCTTGTCTCTAGGGGTTTTAGAACCTGGTGAAATTGCCACCACTGCTGGAACTTCCGGTGTGGTATATGGTGTGAGCGATGAGTTAAAATTTGATCAAGGGAATCGGGTAAATTCCTTTGCCCACGTGAACTACCAAAATACATTACGAAGAATTGGGGTTTTGATGTGTATAAATGGAACGGGGATTATGAACCGCTGGTTGAAGCAAAACTTTTTTCCTAGCAGTTCATATCAACAAATGAATGATGTAGCTTCTCAGGCTGAAATTGGATCTAAAGGCTTAATTGTGATGCCTTTTGGGAATGGAGCAGAAAGAATATTTCAAAACCGTGTGATTGGTGCCAGTTTTCAACAATTGGATTTGAATCGCCATCAATCCGCAGAGATTAGTCGATCCGTACAAGAAGGTATCGCCTTTTCATTAGTCTATGGTATCGAATTATTAGATAAGGTGGGTATTACGCCTCAACGATTAAAAGCAGGATTAGCTAATATGTATTTAAGTCCTGTATTTAGTCAAAGTATTGTCAACGCGGCTCAAATAGCTGTGGATTTGATGGAATCCGATGGTGCCATGGGCGCAGCTTTGGGTGCTGGTATCGGAATCGGTTATTATAATTCGCCGAAAGAGGCTGTATCTAAATTGAAAATAAAAAGAACAATTGAACCAGATTTGAAATATGCTGACGAAACGGCACAGGCATATGCCAACTGGAAAAATTTCTTACCTGCTTAAAAAAGTAAAAGCCTCCTGAAATTCAGGAGGCTTGTACCCAGAGCCGGAGTCGAACCGGCACGGGCTTGCACCCACGGGTGTTTGAGACCAGCGCGTCTACCAATTCCGCCATCTGGGCAATTCTTAATTGCGACACAAAAGTACTTCAAATCCTTCGATTTATCAAGCACCTATTTAATAATTTCTTTATTATTCGTAGCGTAGCGCATCTACAGGGTCTAATTTAGAAGCTTTAAATGCAGGATAAATTCCTGAAAATAAGCCAACTAAAATACAAACAATGATACCAGTAATCATCCAAACCCAAGGGATAATAAAACTTGCACTACCTGAACTTATTCCTTGAGCAATTAAATTTCCGATGGGAATCGCTAAAATGATCCCCCCGATTCCACCTAGTAAACAAATAACAATCGCTTCAATGAGAAATTGTTGTAGTATTCTGAAAGGTGTAGCTCCTAAGGATTTACGAATACCTATTTCTCGAGTTCGTTCCGTTACCGAAACCATCATAATATTCATTAAGGCAATAGCTGCCCCTAGTAATGTGATAAATCCAATGACGAAACCACCGATTCTCAGGGAAGAAGTGATGTTTCCAAAGCTTTTAGCTATAGAGTCTGAACGATCGATGGAAAAGGAATCTTCTGTACCTATGGGATCCATTCTTACTCTGCGCATAGCTCCTCTTGCTTCTTCCATAAAATCATCCAGATTTTTTACTTTAGTTGAAGAAGTGGTAATATCAAAGGTTAAACTTCTTCCTACAGCCATTTTTCTACCTGTTTCTAAAGGCACCATGATCACGCGGTCATCTCCCCCTCCCATCATACTTCCTTTTTTCTCTAAGATTCCCACAACTTTCAATTTTTGACCAGAGACTATAATTTCAGAATTAACGGGATTTTCTTTTTCAAAAAGTTGATCAATGACGTCTACTCCTAATAGACAAACATTATTAGCGTGTTGAAACTCTTGATTAGAGAAACTTCTTCCCATACCAACTTTATAACCCTTTAATTCCATGAAATTATCATCTATACCCACTAAACGAGTATTGGGGTTAGTTTTTTTAGAGGCATGTTTGGCTATAGCGTTGAAATTGACATTGGTTTTTAAAGACACTTTCCCTTTTGGACTAAAGAGTGCTTTGTATTTGGAGGCTTGCCGGTAATCAATATTTTTAAATCTTTTTTCCCTCTGACCTTCTCTTCTTATTTGCATGGCTGGACGGTTTCTAATGTCAAATGAATTGGCTCCCAATCCTGAAAAAGAATTGTCCACTGAACTTTGAATGCCGTCAATGGCGGTTAAAATTCCAACTAAAGAAGTAATTCCTAGTGAAATGATTAAGGCCGTTAATATCGTTCTTAGCAAATTTCCTTTGATCGATCTTAGTCCTTCAAATACGTTTTCCTTAAGATTCATGTTGTTCTCCTACCGTTTAAATTTTACCTTGCAATTTATTAGATAAATTACGTCTTAAGAAACCAATGAAAGGGCTTATTCTTCCATTAATCATTTTTTGTTCTTCATTCAGCTCATTACTAGCAAATAAGCTATTGATTCCTATGGATGACAGCCAAACTAACCATTTAAAAGCCTATGGTTTTACCTACAAGGTTTTGCAAGGTGAAGATGCGAAAGTCTCTTGGCTTTTGAACTATAAGGGTGGTTCTTTTCTGATGGAGTATAATCCGATTTTTTCCAAGGATCTTTTAAGCAAGGGTATTTCTTATCAAATTATTTCGGACCAATCTGCTGCACAAATTTTGGCAGAGGTCAATTCGGAAAGTTCCAATATGGAGCAGGCTACTTTACAGAAAGTACCTAAAATTGCACTATATTCTCCTAAATCTGCTTCTCCCTGGGATGATGCTGTGTCATTAGCCCTCACTTATGCCGAAATACCCTTTGAGACTATTTATGATCAAGATGTTCTAGATGGTAATTTGGCCAAATACGATTGGGTTCATTTACATCATGAGGATTTTACAGGGCAAATGGGAAAAATGTTTACTCAAAAAGACCAAGTGTGGTATCAATTGCAGTTGCAAGAAGATCAACAAATGGCCAAGAAAAATGGTTTTTCGAAAGTATCCCAAATGAAAGGGAAAGTGGCTTCCATGATCAAAGATTTTATGTTAGGTGGTGGATATTTATTTGCTATGTGTACCGCCACAGATACCTTTGATATAGCCTTATCCACGATTGGAATGGACGCTGTTCCTGCATTTTACGATGGAGATGCTACTTCTTCCAATATCAGTGCCGACCAGTTGAATTTTAAAAATACAGTGGCCTTTAAAGATTTCTCCCTAATTCTCAATTACCGGGTAAATGAATTCTCGACCATTGATTCGGCACCCAATTATACACAAAGACTTATAGCTGAAGAAAATGACTTTTTTGAATTGAATGAATTTTCTGCCAAATCTGACATGATACCCTGTATCTTGACTCAAAATCACCAGCAAGTAATTCATGGATTTATGGGACAAACCACAGGTTTTGCTAGTTCAACTGTCAAGTCGGAAGTGACCATTTTAGCTGAAAATGAAAGTTTAAAGGAAGTGAAATATCTATACGGACAGGTTGGGAAAGGTTTTTTTGCCTTTTTAGGAGGACATGACCCTGAGGATTACCAGCATTTTGTTAACGAAGAACATACCGATTTAAGTTTACATAAAAACTCTCCAGGATATCGATTAATATTGAATAATATTCTATTCCCTTCTGCTAAAAAGAAAAAACAAAAGACCTAGTGTAGTTTTCTTAGATAATAATCTTCACCCCGAACCAGCACCCCCTTTACCAAGGTCGTATCTGTTCCCAATCGTATATCTCCTAGCTTCGGTTGAAATACACCTTTACTGAAAAATAGGTAATCAGCCTTAGTTGGAATGGCTTGAATCCCCTGTTCAAAAGGATTTAGAGGTATTAATTTCCTGCCAAATTTTGCTCCCCATAATGGATACTCAAAGTCGTCATTAATCGTGCCTAAAGCTACAATGGCATTTTTAGGCACTAATTTTTCGAAATTTTGATATGCTGGGGTAATATCAGGACGATTGATGGTTAAAGCTGCTACTCGGTCAAGTTCTAAAATCGACTTTTTACCATAGGCATTAAATGGTAATGCTCGAATGTTTAGTCCTAAGGTAAATATGGCTGAAAGACTGATAATTACCACGACTAATCCAAAAATCATATTCGTTAACCACTGTTGTTTCCTTTCAAAAATAGAGCTGGATAGATAGGACAACAACGGGAACAAGTATATGGCAGAACTTATCATATATCTCCCTTTCCAAGGGTCATAGGCCGCTGTAAATGCCAAAGTGGCAAAATGAACCGCAAATGCCATAAGAAACAATCCTTGCATCCAATTTGGTCTTCTGATGAACATTAACAAACTTGGTAGAATGATGAATATAAAAATACTCCCATAGATGGGGCTACCATTATAAAATTCAAAACGCTTATCAAATGTAAAGGGAATGATTGTGAATTCAGTGACTTTTTCTAAACCCAAATGCAATCCTTGATCAATAGCCCTAAAAGGAGCTTTCATGGCATGGTTTACTTTCTCTACCACCATGATGTTTCTTAATCCATCCAAATTGAGCAAATCAAAACCATACCGAACGACATTTCTGCTTCCTTGAACAAATAAATTGCCTAGACTTCCGGCTCTTTCTACCGATTGATGTTGCGTGGCAGTAGGTGGCCCAATCGGATGACCATAATGAATGAAATTAGCGATATATCCCGTGGCAGCTACATACAATACCAATCCTAAAATATGGGCTATGATTAAATGTTTGATAACAAATACCGCCTTTTTCTTTATAGCTGGTAAAAAGCAATAACTATATAAAATGAACAAAGGAATAAAAGAGAATACAAACGTAATTTTATGGCTTAGAGCTAAACCAAAAGTTAAACCTGCTAAATACAAGTAAATAGTCTTTTCCTGTTTTCTATAAGCCACCAAATAGTAAACAATGGAGCACAGGTAGGCCGCAAGCACAATATCTGTTTCCGTGGTGATGGATTGCATTAGCACATTGGGCAGAAACAAAAAGAGGATACTTAAAAACAGTCTGGTCTTAAATTTAACGCCTAAATTTTTCAGTATTCCGTAAATTCCAAAAGATAATATCCAATAGGAACCTACATTGGGAAGTTTAAAAAGATATTCATTGTACCCACTCATTAAAAAAGGATAGACTTGTAGGGAACAAAAACTTCTCGGATAAGTATCAATATTCCAATTTGTCCCAATAAAATGCGACATTGATCCTCGTTGAAGAAAATATATGATTCGATTTAAATGCCCAGTCATACTATCCCATTCATTGGGAGGACTATTAAAAACGATCGTTATTTGAAGTGCGCAAACGAGCAAAAAGGACCAAAATAAACAAGCAAAAATAAACCGCTCAATGCCCGTTAATTTTAAATAAGTTTGGTGTGTCGTTTGAATGGCAGAACCTATTACTTTAAAGGCAGAGATATGCTCCATCTCAAAGGCGAATACAGGTCTTTGGAAAAAATAATACGTTAAAGATGTAATAAAGAATGGTACAATTGCCCATAAAATACGGCTATTCCATAGATCTAGAGCAGATAATCCATAGCCTGTAAGAATGATACTACTAGTATAAATGGTAAAACCAATGATTAATATTTCTTCTAAGTTTTTATTTGAAATCTTAGATGCTACCTTGTAGTTCATCAAAATAAATGAAATGAATGCGATCCAATACATGGTATGATTAATTAAAGGATTGATTCACTAAATCTGAAATCAATCTGATTTCGTCTTCTTTTATTTCGGCACTTAACGGCAAGCATAACACCCTAAGCGCTATATTTTCTGAAATAGGGCACGATTGTTTATCCACAAAACTCACGGTATTCAAGGAAGGATAAAAATATCTCCTTGGGTTTATTTGAACTGCCTGTAATGCAGCAACCGCCTTCAATAAACTGGCTTCATTGGGGAAAAGTACAGGATAATAACTGTAGTTCCGATCGATATGAACATTGAATTTTATAGCCTCCCCTGGAATCTGCAAAAGGTTATCATACAATGCACAAGCCCACTTTCTGTAATTCCTGATTTGCTCGAAATGTCCTAGATTCACCAAACCCATGGCCGCATGGAATTCCGAATTCTTTCCATTAATTCCTGCGGAGAAATATTCATCGTTCTTATGTCCAAAACTTCGCAACTCGATGATTTTGGCTGCTAATTTGGCATCATTGGTCATAACTGCCCCTCCTTCTACACTGTGGAATACCTTCGTTGCATGAAAACTGCATGTACTTACTGTACCATAATTAAATATGGATTTTCCTTTATAGGTGACGCCAAAAGCATGGGCACCATCATAAATGAGAGGAATATGGTTTTCTGCAGCTAGAGCTTCTTGGGCTTCCAAATCTCCCGCATTACCATACACATGTGTGGTTAATATGGCTTGCGTAGTAGACGTAATTTTGGACCTGATTTGAGCTGATTCTACTGTCAAGCTATGAGCATCTATATCGGCAAAAATGGGCGTAGAACCTTCCCAAAGAATGGCATTAGACGTAGCACAATAAGAAAACGGTGTGGTTATCACCTCTCCTTTAATTTGAAGAGCTTTTAAGGCTAATTGTAAGGCTATGGTACCATTCGTGACAAAAATAACATGTTCTACTTGTAAATAATCACGAAGTTTCTGCTCTAATTCCCTTAATAATGGACCGTCATTCGTTAAATGATTACTTTCCCAAACACGTTCTAAATAGCTGACATATTCTTTTAAATCAGGCAAGAACGATTTGGTAACATGTATCATAATTAGATAGAATCAGATAGTTGACGAATAGGAAAAGGAAATACCGGTCTTACATAACCCGGCCATTTGCCATACCAAGTGGTATCTTCTCTGAAATCAGCAATTTCAAAGTTAAATACTTCTTCGAAGTTATATAAGACAATGGACTTATCCTTAACAACCATGAAAGAAATATGGTAGGTCCCATCATTTAAAAAATGTCCTGGAATTTCTAAACTGGCTTGGACTAGGCCTACTCCAAAATTACCTGGAAGAGTTCCTACATTAAAAATGCACTCACCCGTACTAGCAAACAGATGTAAACTCACGTTTAATTGTTGCTTATCTTCAGTATTCCAAAATTCAATACTAATATTGATTTTGTTTCTAATATCTAAATAGGTTTGCCCCTCTAATAACTCAGGAATTAATGTCGCTCTTTTCAAGCGTATTTGTTGCGATCCAGGAGCAGAATCAAAAGATTCAAAATTTTGTTCTAATCGGTTGGTTTGAAGGGCTGCCATGTAATTAGAAAGCACCTCACCCGTTTCTCCAAATTGCTTGACCCTACCTTTTTCTAAGTGCAATGTTTTATTGCACAAATTGGCAACTGCAGTTAAATTATGACTAACGAATAATATCGTTTTATCGTTGGCAGCAACCTCCCGCATTTTACCTAATGATTTCTTTTGAAAATCAGCATCTCCCACGGCTAAAACTTCATCTACAATCAGTATTTCTGGGTTTAGGTGAGCGGAAATAGCAAAACCTAAGCGAACATACATACCTGAAGAATATCGTTTAACAGGCGTATCTAAAAAACGGGAAATTTGTTCTCCAGCAAAATCAACAATCTCATCAAATTGAGATTTGATTTCATGCTTGGACATACCCAAAATGGCACCATTTAAAAAGATATTTTCTCTACCCGTTAATTCAGGATGAAAACCTGTACCTACTTCTAATAAGCTGGCTACCTTACCTCGCACATGTATTTCACCGCTTGTTGGCTTAGTAATTTTACTTAATATCTTTAATAAGGTCGACTTCCCTGCACCATTGCTACCTACGATTCCTAACTTATCTCCTCGATTCAAAGCAAAAGAAACATCATTTACGGCCCAGAAAATTTCTTTTTCTTCTTTCGTCAATAAGTTTTTTATACCATTTTTTAGGCTGACAGCTCCTTTGTTGGCTGACAGCTCATATTTCTTAGAAACGGAATTGACTTCAATGATGTGCATAAATCTTATAAATAATCCACGAAGGAATCTTCTCTTTTGTCAAAAATGAAAATGCCCAGGATAAATACGAGGACACTAGCAATGATACTGATGCTTACATTCTGTGCAGTAAGCAAATCATATTGGTTAATTAAACATGCTCTAAACATTTCAACTAAGCCTGCCAATGGATTTAGGATATTATAGTATAGGAACCACGACTTCTCAGATAATTGTTTCGTTGTATATACAATGGGTGTGGCGAAAAAACCATATTGAACAATCAATGGGATAATTTGCTGTACATCACGGTATTTGACCGAAAAGGAAGCAAAAATTAAACCAAAACCTAAGGCAAATAAACTGGTAATAAATAATGCTACCGGCAATAAGAAAATATAGAGAGAGATACTTTGATGTAGGCTTAGTGCTAAAATGATGTAAACGGCTAATCCAACCAAAAAATCAACTAAAGAAACTGCTATTGAAGAAAAACAAATGATTAATCTGGGAAAATATACTTTGGAAATAAGATTACTATTGACTAAAATAGAATTACTGATAGCTTGAAGTGAATTAGCAAAGTAATTCCAAAATAGAATTCCAGAGAAAATGACCAATTGGATGGGGTAGCCTGAAATATCTTGAATTTTAGCTACTTGTTTATAAGCAAATAAAAACACCAACATGGTCGCTACAGGCTTAACTATAGCCCAGCTTAATCCTAAAATGGTTTGCTTGTATCTAACGGAAATGTCTCTTTTGGCTAAAATGACCAATAACTCCCAATCGCTACTTATCTCTTTGAATTTTTGTTGTATAAGATTCATGTAAACTAGGCCATTAATTCTTTATAAACACTTCGCATATATATCAACAAGGAGGTGATAAACATTCCTATGACCATGGCTACTAAGGTAATTGGACCCCAGAAATAGACTTCAATTTTGGTAGGTAGTTCCGAATCCGAAATAATAGTAAATAAGGGAGATTCTTTAATAAGGGAGAATTTTAGATTATCAAAATTCCGAACAGCTTCAAAATACATACTTTGTAGCTGAGAAGAATTCATTTGCAGTCTTTCGGCTGTAATTCTAGCACGTTGATAAATGATCTGTTGATTTTGATCGTTGTAATTTGCTAGTTTTCCTTGGGTATAGTACAAAGCTGAACGTAATGAATCTACTCGTTTATCCATGATAACTAAAAGTTCCTTGGATTTTTTTGTCTTGGTTTGAATGTAGAATTCAGTAACTGTTTTTAAATATAATTTAGACCAAGTATAGCTTAACGTATCATTACGTGTTTCTACCGTCATGGTTAAAAATGAAGACTTAGGGTTTTCGTTACTGATGACAGTATTCCCTTTTAAGTATTCATAAATAGCATTCATGATATTTCTATCTTGCTCATTAGCCTTGCTAGGATCAGTGATTTTAAAACGGTAATTAAAAAAATCATCTGGTAAATCACTCCATTCGTGCTTTTTTAAATCCGCTTTTTGTAAAAAGAAATTGGCAAATAAATCTTCTTTATCTCCAAATTTCACTTTGGTTAACATAGCTTTTCTAAATAAAGCTTTAGTTTTCAAAAGTTCTTTAAAATTTTCACCACTGAATAAAGAATTACTCGCAGTAAAACCACCCAAACCTAAGCTACTAGCGATGTCAGCTAATCCCCCACCTGCTGATCCCTCCGAATCCATGACAAAGACAATTTGCGCCTTATATATTTTATTTTGGCTTCTTATGATTTCTACACTAATTCCTAGAACCAAACCTATAAGCGCACCTATTAAAAGTTTTTTACGATGCTGTTTAAAAAACGGAATTAATAAAAAGCACTTAAATAGTAAGCGCTTGAAAGAAAATTGATCAGATCTTAACTCTGCCATGTGATTAGTTTGAAGTAGCTTTAATCAAGGTAATAATACCAATTAAACTAGTAAGGGTTCCTGTGAAAATAGATACCACTGATACAATTTGTTGTCCTGATGTCGCTTTGGATTTTTTAGGAACAATGATTTCTGCACCTTGTTCAATCTTAGGATGGAAACGTAAAAATAAGAAGGATTTAGTCCTCTTTACGGATCCATTGGAATACAAGACATAGGCTCTTTTTCGAGCTGAACTAGATGTGAAACCACCTGCCTCTGAAATGAAGTCGTAGAATGATTTTCCGTCTAAATACTTAACACTATTAGGGTAAAGAACTTCTCCTGATACTTTGACTGTTTGTGGCTCCTTAGGTATATCAATAATATCTCCTTCCAGCACATATAAGTCATCTTCACCTCCTGGATTTTTTAATGCTTTCACCAAATCAATACCAATTGTTTCTTTTGTTTTAGTCACAATGGCTGGATCTCTTTGAGTGGAAACACCAGTAAAGTTATCCTGTATTTCATTTAACTGTTCAGCCTTTCTATTTTTCTCAAATTCAGTTAATTGAATTTTACGAATCAATTTGGCTCCTTTCGGATAAGCTTGTTTATTTAAACCTCCAGCACGCAAGATAATTTCGCTTAAACGCTCATCTTTCTTTTCTAAGCCATATACGCCTGGATATACTACTTGTCCTTGGATGGTGATAAATTGCTGTAATTCATAATTAGGAGAAGAACGTATGAATACTTCATCGTAAGGTTGCAATTCAAAAGTAGATGCTGTTTCGTCTAATTGTAATTTTTTACTGATGGAGAATCGAATGATTTCTGCTATTTGTGAATTGATAGGAGTATTATCGGCCAAATTCTTCTTTCTTCTTACAATTTCTACCACTCCTGTGGCAGCAGATTCTCTTAGACCTCCAGCTTGTAAAATTAAATCTTCTACTGTCATTTTTTCCACAAAGGGTGTGGTTAACTTTAATTGGCGATTAATCAATTGATTAGCCGCTTCATTTGACTTAAGTTCTTCCGAAATCTCACTTTCAATATGGACTAAATCCGTATCCACATTAGTTTTATCCGCATAATTTTTACGATCACTTTCTTGAGAGCTTGTTACTTTTCCTGCGTTATTCTCAGCTTTTATGCTTCCATCAACTGAAGTTTCAGGATTGCTTTCATTTCTCCTATCTCTCTTTAAATTAATCTCACCGTGAATAGTCACTGTGTATCCTTCTTTTAAATCTAAAACGGAGAAAATAGACACATTATCCTCTCTTCTTAAGGCTATATCCTTGGATTTATTGTTTAAAATATCTTTCAAATTGACAGATAAATTAGTTTTAGACAAATCAGGGTTAATACGCTGAATTAAAATACGATCTAGAAAAGCATTTTCCTTCAATCCACCCGCTCTGTCGATCAATTTCAATAAACTGGAACTTCCTTCTAAGGCAAATTGACCAGGTCTGAAAACTTCGCCAATGATGGATATTTTATTTTCAAATCGGTCTTGATTCACTGATTCTACTTGAATGACATCTCCTGTTTGCGGACTGAATGAATCCATTAATGCAGAGTTGAGGTCTATCAATTTTCTTTCTCGGTTAGTGTATCGAGTAATTTTAACCAATTCCTTGAAGGCATCTTCGGTAAATCCACCCGCAAAATCTTGAACCACTTTGGATAAATTTTCATGAGGCATGATTTCAAATAAGGCAGGTCGCTTGACTTTCCCTTTCACCTCAATTCTATTCTTATAAACCCCAACTTTAATGATGTCTTGATCATGAATGTTGACGTCATTTTTCTGTATTCCAGCTGTTAAAAAATCATACAAATCGATAGTCGCAATTACTTTTTTATTACGAATCAATTGGATCTCACGATATGTACCATTTTGATTAGGACCACCCGCTAAGTATAAAACATTCATTACTCGTGCTAAAGAGGGAACAGAATAGGTGCCTGGGAATAATACCTCTCCTTGAACCGTAACATTAACAGTACGAATACTGCCCAATGAAATGGAGGCATATAAATTGGTGCTGCTTGGGCCACTACCTTCTCGACGAAGCCCAACAAATATTTGGGATAGTTTCGAAATGATTCTACTTTTCGCTTCCTCAATCGTTAATCCTGCTACATATACATTTCCAATCCGATTGATTTTGACATAACCGTCCGGACTTACTGTTAGATTATAATGCTCTTCTGAATATCCATTGATATCAATGATTAATTCATCATCAGGCCCTAAAACATATGATTTTGGAGTCGCTATTTTTAAATTCGGTTCAAATGTGCCCGTTTTATTATTAAAAATAGAATATCCAAAAATTCTTTTTCTTAAATTAAATACAGCTGTATCCTCATCGGCTATCTCACCCGCATTGCGTTTACGTTCCGCCATCAAACTATCGTAATTTTGCTTTTGCTTGGGAGTAGTCGTAATTGTTCTACGACCAACATTAGCTTGATTTTGAGGCTGATTTCTGTTTTGACTATTAGAAGGATTGTTATTCATTCGGTCCAAAAGCTGGCCTTGTACTCCGAATGGAATCGTTTGACTCATCATTTTTGTACTTAACAACAAGATTGCCATTAAGACAAAAGAAAACTTTTTGTTCATAAAGTCTTTTATTTCTAATTTGACTGCAAATTAAAGAAAAAACATGATTTAATGCTAACTTTAAAGCTAATTGCAGATTCGAGCATTGACTTACGTATATTAATTTTTACAAAAATTATCTAGTGGAAGAAATTAACAGTACCCCCCCGATTTATAATGATGATAGTATCCGTTCCTTAGATTGGAAAGAGCATATCCGATTAAGACCTGGTATGTATATCGGAAAATTAGGAGATGGTTCTTCGGTTGATGATGGTATTTATGTTCTTGTTAAAGAAATCATGGATAACTCCATCGATGAGCACATGATGGGAAATGGCAAGGTCATCGAAGTGAAAATTTCTGATCACAAAGTGGAAGTAAGGGATTTTGGTCGTGGAATTCCCTTAGGAAAAGTTATCGATTGCGTTTCTAAAATAAATACAGGAGGTAAATATGATTCTGGGGCTTTTCAAAAGTCAGTAGGATTAAATGGTGTAGGTACAAAAGCGACCAATGCCCTTTCGCAATACTTCAAAGTACAATCCTACCGAGATGGACAAACTAAATGGGCCGAATTCTGTAAAGGAGAATTAACCGCCGAATCAGATGGATTTGAAGCTTCCAATGCCAAAAGCGGAACACATGTTTGCTTTGAACCGGATAATACCATTTTTAAAAATTACCATTTTATTCCTCAATACCTCGATTCCTTATTTTGGAATTATGCCTATTTAAATGCGGGTTTATCCATCAATTTTAATGGAGAGAAATATTTTTCTCAACATGGTTTATTGGATTTACTTTCTAAAAAGACCAATGCTGAAGAAAATAGATATCCCATCATTCATTTAAAAGGAAATGATATTGAATTGGCCATCACCCACAATAACCAATACGGTGAGGAATATTATTCTTTCGTTAATGGCCAAAATACCACACAAGGTGGTACCCATTTAGCTGCTTTTCGGGAGGCCATTGTTAAAACAGTAAGAGAATTTTATAAAAAGGATTTTGATCCATCAGATGTCAGAGCGAGTATTGTTGGTGCCATTGCCATACGGGTTCAAGAACCTGTTTTTGAATCCCAAACAAAGACTAAATTAGGTTCTACAACCATATCTCCCGATTCTAATTCTACCTCCATAAGATCATTTATTGGTGATTTTATTAAAACGGAATTGGATAATTTCTTACATAAAAATCCAAGTACTGCTGATGCTATTCTAAAAAGAATTCTTCAGTCAGAAAGAGAAAGAAAAGATATAGCTGGGATCAAAAAATTAGCCAATGAAAGGGCTAAAAAAGCGAATCTACACAATAAGAAATTAAGGGATTGTCGGGTCCATTTACCTGATGAGAAATCGGATTCCAGGCATGATACGATATTGTTTATCACAGAAGGAGATTCTGCCAGTGGTTCTATTACGAAATCAAGAGATGTGCAAACTCAAGCTGTATTCAGTTTACGAGGTAAACCATTGAATTGCTTTGGTTTAACCAAGAAAATAGTCTATGAAAATGAAGAATTTAACCTACTTCAACATGCCTTGGATATTGAGGATAGTTTGGATAATCTTCGTTATAATAAAATTGTGATTGCAACTGATGCCGACGTGGATGGTATGCACATACGTTTATTGATTTTAACTTTCTTCCTTCAGTTTTTTCCCGATTTAGTTCGAAATGGCCACCTGTATATTTTAGAGACTCCCCTTTTTCGGGTTAGAAATAAGAAAGAGACTATTTATTGTTATTCCGACGAGGAAAGAAGAAATGCCATTGAAAAATTGAGTCCTAAACCTGAGATTACCCGTTTTAAAGGATTGGGAGAAATTTCACCAGAGGAGTTTGGTACTTTCATTGGTGAAAACATCAAATTGGAACCCGTTATTTTGGAAAAGGAATTTACTATTCCTCAGTTGTTAACCTATTATATGGGTAAAAATACGCCAGAAAGGCAAAAATTCATCATTGAAAACCTGATTGTTGAAAAAGACTTAGAAGAGGTATTACTGAACTAAAAGTTCAATTCCCATAACTGTTTCAATTCATTCAGGGCTTTTGTTGCACCTGCTCTTTCAGCGGTGTCAATTCCTTGCTGTAAAACAAGTTTAGCTTTGTCGTCATCTTCTATTTCTAATAGAAAACAGGCAAAGCTGTAATAACTAGGTACATACATAGGAAATTGCTCAATCAAATTATTGAAAATCTCGATCGCCCCCCCTAAATCCCCTTCCTTCTTTAATTCTAACGCAAGCAAATAGTAATTGAAAGGATTCTCTGGTTCCAGTTTTATTTCGTTTTTTATAAATTCTTTACGCTCCATTTTTGTAATTTTAAAAACAAATTAGTATGCTTGCATAACATTTTTTAATCGCCTATGAAAATCTTAGTTTGCATATCGGTTGTACCCGATACAACATCCAAAATTACATTAGATTCATCAAATACTCATATAAATTCTGAGGGGCTTACTTTTATCGTAGGTCCATATGATGATTATGCTTTGTCTAGAGCTATTGAAATTAAAGAACAAAACCAAGCTGAATTAGTGGTATTGCATGTAGGAACCTCTGATTCTGAAGCTTTAATAAGAAAATGTTTGGCTCTGGGTGCAGATAGTGCAGTCAGAATTGATACAGCTGCGCTTGATTCTTATCAAGTAGCCCAAGAAATTATTCACTATACACAAGATAAATCTTTTGATTTAATTATGATGGGTAAAGAAGCTATTGATTATAATAGTGGTATTATTCATGCTTTGGTAGCTCATGGTTTAGGATTTAATCATTTTTCTCCTGTGATGCATGCTGATTATGATGGCGGTCAATTAACCTTAGAGATAGAAACCGATTTGGGTAAGTCTAAAGTAAGCTCTACCCTACCAGCTGTATTAGGATGTCAAGAGCCCATTGCTGAATGGAAAATCCCATCGATGCGTGGAATTATGACAGCAAGAACGAAAGAAATTGCGGTCATAGCCCCCAGCAAAACAAATTTTGAAAGTCAAATTACGGCTCATGTTGTAGAAACTGAGCGCTTACAAAAGATGATTCCAGTTGAAAATGCAGAATCGTTAATTGATATATTGAAAAGTGAAAACCTTATCTAATTATCTAAGATGAAAAATTTAGCAATATTTATAGATAGTAAAAACGGTTTAATTACCGAAAGCTCGAAGCGCTTATTGGATTTTGCAAGTAATTGGTCCTTTCAGAATGGATCAGAAAGCATTTATGTATATGGTTTTGAACTTGTCTCATCCGATATGTTGAGCACTTATTCATCCATTAAACAATACACACATATTAAGATTCCTGATTTAGTTAATCATAGCCAAGTGATTACTCCATTATTGGAGGAAATTCAACAAAAAGGGATTAGCCAATTTTTTTATGTAAAATCCTTATTGATGGATACCATTGCTTCAAGCCTTGCGAATAAATTGGCTATTCCACTTATTTCCAATGTGTTGAAAGTGGAAAAAGTATCTGCAGGATTTCACATGACTAAATCTGTTTTTTCAGGAAAGGCCACCTTAACAACGGAAATCAAAAGTGAATCGTTTCTGGTAGCATTCAGTAAGTCATTTTCTATGGAATTACTGAGTAACCCAGGGAATTCGTCTGTTGGTCAAACTGAAATTACCTTAGGAAAGGATATTCAAAACAAATTAATCGAGAATCATCCATTAACTGGATCCATTCCATTACCTGATGCTGCAATCGTGGTGGGGGCTGGAAGAGGATTTAAAGACCCTTCTAATTGGGGAATTGTAGAGGATTTAGCCAAAGAATTAGGAGCCGCTACTGCATGTTCCAAGCCTGTTTCAGATTTAAATTGGAGACCTCACCACGAGCACGTGGGACAAACTGGCGTAAAAATAGCTCCTAAATTGTACATTGCTTGTGGAATTTCAGGAGCTATTCAGCATTTGGCTGGGGTTAATGGTTCTAGAAAAATAGTGGTGATTAACAATGATTCAGAAGCCCCCTTTTTCAAGCATGCTGATTATGGTATTGTAGGTGATGTTTTTGATGTGCTTCCTAGATTGTTAAATAAGCTTAAAAGCCATTAATTTTAGGTCATTTTTTGATACATTTGTTTTTTAAAATGTAGCCTTGAACGATTATTTAAAATTAAGTATAGTTTCTGTATCTCCTAGTTCAGTTGGAGCGAGTTCTTTTATACTCCTTCTGCAATCTGAGGATTATCCCAACTTACGCTTTCCCATTGTCATTGGGAATCAGGAAGCTCAAGCTATATCTGTTTACTTGGAACAAATTCAAACTAGTAGACCTTTAACACACGATTTATTTATTCAAATGATTGAGAAATCCAATTTGGACTTAAATCGTGTGTTAATTACGGATTTTAAAGAGGGTATATTTTATGCCCAAATCGAATTTTACCAGGATGGAACATTGATCGAATTGGATGCTAGACCCAGTGATTCCATTGCTTTGGCGCTGAGAGCTCAAAAAAACATTTACATCAAAGAAAGCTTGTTGAAGTCAATTTGCATTCCCGATGAAGAAGAGGAAGAAATGGAAGAAGACCTATCCTTTTCTGTTGATATTCCTGTTTATCAACCTAGTACTATTACTTTGGCCGAATTAGAAGATTTGCTTCAAAAAGCATTGTTGGAGGAGAATTACGAAGAAGCTGCCAGATTAAGAGATCAAATAGAAGTTTTAAACAATCCAAAATGAAATATTCAAAAGCTAAGCCGAGTTCTACCAACGTGTTGTTGATTTTCTCCATTTCTAGTTTGGCCTTTATCATTTGTGTGTTCTTTCAGTTATTTGTGGGAATAAAATCTTGGGGTGATGACATTAAATCACAAATGAAAATGTATGTGTATATGGAGGATTCTTTGACTAGTCAACAACTTGTAGAGTCCTATAAACTACTATATAAAAAGCCCTATATTCAAACCGTTGGAACAAAAAAGGAGATCACATTCGTTTCTAAAGATAAAATTGCTTCCGACTTCTTAAAGTCTAGCCATGAAAATTATCAGGACTTATTAGGGGAAGATAATCCTTTTAAAAATCTATTTATTTTAAGCATAAGTGATGAACATAAATCTGGCAAATCTTTTGAGAAAATTGCTAAAGAATTAAAAGTATTTCCGGGTGTGTATGAGATCACCTACCCCAATGCATTTTTAGATTCTTTTTTATCGAAGATCAAGCATGTAGGATGGATTATTTTGGTGTTTATTGTCTTATTAAGTGCGTTTATTTACCTTCAATTGTCTAATTATATCCGATTAAATATCCATAGTAATCGTGTATTGATAAAAACAATGCAGTTATTAGGTTCAACGAATTCGTTTATTCGTAAACCTTATTTATTAAATTCTCTTTTATTGGGTTTATTAGGTGGAGGTCTTGGATATGTATTCTCCAATGGAGTCTTTTATTATTTTATTCAAAGTCTTCCAGAAACTAGTTTTTTGTTTTTTGATGTGAATAATCAACTGGAATTATTCCTGTTAGCAGTGCTTAGTTCATCCCTATTTAGTGTTATCTCAACTTATTTTTCATTGAATCGTTATTTAAATATTCAACACACTAACTTATTTTAATATGGCAAATTCAACTAATTCCAATTTACCATTGGACAGAAAAGATATCATGATTTTAATTGCTGGATTATGCATCATGATGATTGGTTTTTTTGTTATGACCTTGGATAAAGAACCTTTTGGTTTTGGATTTTTAGGAATCACTCTAGGTCCGATATTGGTGCTTATTGGTGTTATCCTTCCCATTTTTTCCTTATTTAAAATAAAGAAGTAATGAGTCAATTTCTTGAAGCTATTGTGCTGGGAATTGTAGAAGGATTAAGTGAATTTTTACCTATTTCATCTACAGCCCACATCATTGTAACTGAAAAATTATTAGGAATTGAATCATCGAAGTACCTTAATTTTTTCACAGTTTTCATTCAATTAGGAGCTATAGCCGCTGTACCATTCCTGTATTTTAAGCGTTTATTTCAATCGCTAAAGGTTTATAAATACATCATTGCTTCCTTTATTCCAGCAGCCATCTTTGGAGTATTATTAGATGATTTATTGGAATCATTGTTTCAAGGATATTGGTTTATAGCAGCTTCTTGGTTTGTAGGTGGTTTATTATTGATAAAAATTGATGATTGGGTTAAAGATAAAGATCATCAACATGACAACATTGATACGATGTCTATACGCCAGTCCATTAAAATTGGCTTATACCAATGTCTAGCCATGATACCAGGAGTTTCTCGTTCAGGTGCTTCCATCATAGGTGGTCGTTTGGTTGGTTTAAATCATCGAGCAGCCGTTGAATTTTCCTTTTTATTAGGCATCCCCACCATATTAGGTGCCTGTGCCAAGAAATTATTAGATTACCGTCATGACCTTGACATCATTCTGAATCCATCGAATAGTATTTCTTTACTTTTGGGAGCATTCATTAGTTTTGTCATAGCCTTGTTAACCATTCGATGGATGGTAGACTTAGTAAATAAATTTGGCTTTAAATTCTTTGGATATTATCGAGTTTTAGCTGGCATCTTTTTAGCAATATACTTGTGGTTGAACTAACACCCATAGAAGATAAATTCTATTTAATTGATAAGCCCAAAACTTGGACTTCCTTTGATGCTGTTCGAAAGATTAGAAACTTAGGTAAATTCAAAAAAATCGGTCATGCAGGCACTTTAGACCCTTTGGCTACCGGTTTATTGATTATTTGTGTAGGCAAATACACCAAGAAAATTGACTATTTTCAATCCTTACCAAAGACTTATACTGGTTCTTTTGTTTTGGGTAAAACAACCCCTTCCATCGATTTAGAGACTGAATTTGACGAAGAATTCCCAATAGATCATATTACACAAGAATTACTCGAAGAAGCAAGGCAGTCATTAGTAGGTGAAATAGAGCAGGTCCCTCCTATTTATTCAGCGATCAAACAAAATGGACAGCGCCTTTATGTCCAAGCCAGGAAAGGTTTAACCGAAAAGGATGTTGAAATTAAAATTCGACAAGCGAGTGTATATGAGTTTGATATGGATTCGACTTCTTTTCCAGAAATTAAGTTTAAAATTTCTTGTTCAAAAGGAACATACATCCGTAGTATAGTGAGAGATTTTGGTTATTTTCTAAATTCAGGAGCTTATTTAAAAGAGTTAGTTCGGAGTCAAATTGGAGATTATACGCTTGAAAGGGCCCAATCCATTGAGAAATTTAGTGCGGAGCAATATGAAATACTTTTATAATTTTCCTGAAATACCTTTTATTGATCGTTCAGTGATAACCATTGGAATGTTCGACGGTGTACATTTAGGCCATGCTAAAGTAGTAGCTAAATGTGTGAAAATTGCTAAGCAAAAAGGAATTTCCTCCGTTGTTATTTCATTCAGCAATCACCCTTCCTCCTATTTTAATTCTAAGAATGAATCAAAAAACAGTTTATTAAGCCCCGATAAGGAAAAGATTAGATGGATTGAATCACTAGGAATAGATTATTTATTTATGATTCCATTTGATAATTATATAGCACATTTACCTGCTGAAAATTTTATCGAAGATATTCTGCTTGCTAAGTTTGGAATAAATGATTTAGTGTTAGGTTATGATAATCGCTTTGGGTTTCAAAGAAAGGGCTCTGTTGATTTTGTTAATGAACATTATTCCTCTCAAATAAACGCCTATTCGATTGACGTAGCTAAAATAGAGAATGAAATTATAAGCTCGTCCTTGATTAAGGAATACGTTATTCAAGGGAATATCAGTAAGGCTAACACCATGCTTGGGAGGAGTTATTCTTTACAAGGAAAAGTGGTACATGGTCATCATAAAGGCCGAGAATTAGGGTTTCCAACCGCCAATATTGAATTGGAAGATATCGATAAATTGATACCTGGATTAGGCGTTTATATCAGTTGTTTGAAGGTCGATGGAACTCCCTATTACGGAGTAACCAACATAGGTAAAAGACCCACGATTACCCAGGATACATATATATCCATAGAGACACATCTATTTGATTTTCAAGATGATATATATGAAAAAGAAGTGGAATTATACTTGTTTGAAAAAATTCGAGACGAGAAAAAATTCAATTCTCTTCAAGAATTAATCGAGCAAATTTCCTTGGATATAAAATTCACAAAATCTCAGTTAGCAAAGATTCATATAACTTCCTAAGAAGATAATTTCGTCTTTTCTTTTATCAAGAATTTGCTGAACATTTTCATCTAATTTATTTCCTTCAATATCAATGAAAAACCAAAATTTAAACTCATGAGTGTCTTTTTGAGGTCGCGATTCTATTTTCAATAAATTGATTTGAACATCTTCAAAATCTTTCAATAGAGATAATAATGCACCTGGCTTATCATCATGTTTTAATTTAATGGCTAAGCTCGTTTTATCCTTATCCGTTTTCTTTAAATTCTCTACTTTAGAAATGATGAAAAAACGTGTTTGATTTGCCTCACTATCTTGAATATTATCAAAAAGAATTGGTAGCGAGTATATTTTAGCAGCTATATGTGAACATAGAGCGGCAGCTTTGGTATCCTCTACAGCTAGTTTGGCCGCTTTGGAAGTGGAATCCACTTGAACAAAGAAATCTTCAGACTTATAATTAAAGTAATCTTGTAAAAAGCCTTTACATTGCTGGAATGCAATATCCTTTGAATAGATTTTTTGAATTTGATGAATGGAATTCTCTTTAGATGCTAAGCAGAAATTGACCGGAATTATAATTTCTGATATGATGAATAAATTTCGTTCATTTAATAAGTCCATCGTTTCCTTGACCATCCCCTCTTGATTATTTTCAATGGGAACAACACCGTACTTGGCTCTTCCTGTTTCAACAGAATCAAAAACAGACCGAATAGAAGGTAAAGAAATATAATCCGCCACTGCACCAAATCTACTTTCTGCTGCTTGATGAGTAAAACTTCCTTCTGGTCCTAAGAATGATATGATTTCAGGTAATTCTAAATTTCTAGAAACACCAAATATTTCTAAAAAAATGGCTTCAATGGCTGCTTTGCTTAATTTCCCGGTGTATTTAGATGCCAATCGATCGACGATTTCTTTTTCTCTATCTGGATGGTAAATAACCGTATTATTTTCTCTTTTCAATCGACCGATTTCTTCAACAAACTCCATGCGCTCTACGAGCAATTTTAATATAGAATCGTCAATGGTATCAATGCTTTCTCTTAATTGTTGTATGCTTTTCATTCGGGATAATTTTCAATGCAACCCAAAATTACTAATTTTGATCAGTAGTCGAAGTTTTTCTGCTTATTAGCTCATTTTAATTTTGTTGAATGTCAAAAAAGAAAATTTTATTCTTCTCTAGTAATCTACATCGTACTGGCGCAGAGATTGTCTTATTTGATATTATTCATCAATTAGATGCAAGTAAGTTTGATATTGGATTAGTTCTATTAGAACGAAACGGAGCATTAGTTGATCAATTAGCCCCTCACATTCAAGTGTATTATTTGGATACACAATTTTCGATCTGGGATAAAGTTAAATTCCATGCAGGACAAAATGTGATTCTTCAGCGACTTCATGCAATTCAACAACAATTTGGAGCTTCCGTATGGTACATCAATACCATTCAAAATGCCTTTATATTGCAATTTAAAGATCAATTTAAGGTTCAGACTTTTTTACATGTTCATGAGTATCTATATAATTTTGAACAATTAGAAATCAAGGATTCTCAACGATTGTTTGATCAAGTAGATTACCTAGTTACTTGTTCCGATTTAGTTTATCATTTTTTTGCACCAATTTTCCCTAAAACGTGCTTTGTTTTACAATCAGGAATAAATAAGGAATGGATTGATGTTTGTTTGACCAATTTTAAAAAAGAAAAAAAGAAAAAAAAGAAAGTTGTTTCCTCGGGTACAATCTGTTATCGCAAAGGGGTTGACCTTTTCTTAGAAATTAGTCAAAACTTTCTTGCCTCCGAATATGAATTTATTTGGCTGGGGAAATGGGCCAATAATGGTTATGCCGAAGTTATTCGCAGACAAATGATGAGTGGTCAATATCCTGCAGTTCAATTTTTAGATAATGTAAGCCAAAAAGAATATTATCAAGAATTAGCGAGTGCTGATGTATTTATAACGTGTTCCAGAGAAGAGAGTATGGGTTTGGTAGCTATGGAGGCCATCTACTGCGGAGTTCCTGTCTTAGCGACCAACTCTGGAGGTTCTAGCTTGATAATCAATGAGGCCAACGGGATTTTAAGTCAAGATTTTAGACCTACAACCTTAGCCAAGGAACTAAATTCCATTTTGTTAAAGGAGTTTAATGTGAAAAAAATGCGAGATAGCTTACTAAATTTTGATCTTCAAATGGAATGTCAAAAATTGGAATCGTATCTTTTGGGGTAAGCTATTCCGTAATATTCGGTTGGTTACTCGATAAATTAGTATTCTTTTTTTCTTCTACCAATTGAAGTCTCTTGACTTTATCTATTTTGGTATATTTTAATCGATCTACGGTATTGGTGTCTATATTCTTGGATAATAAGTAAGCAATATAGCAATAGACCAAAAAGGTTAATAATAGACCAAACAATACTTCATGATTGGAATATTCATGACGGATAATGGAATATAAAGCCAACACGGTAAGATTAAATGCGATTAAAATCATGGTTGCCCCAAAATGACTAAATCCATTATCAATCAAAACATGATGTAGGTGCTTTCTGTCTCCTTTAAATGGAGAAACTCCTGTAGAAATGCGTATGATAAACATACGTAACGTGTCAAATAAAGGCAATAAAAGGATAATGATGGTTAAGATTGGAGCATCTTTAACTAGTCTTGGGTCATAGACATAGGAACTATTAAATACAATATATTTAACGGCAAAAAATGCAAGCAAGAATCCTAATATCATGGAACCAGTATCACCCATGAATATTTTGTTTTTTGTAGACCAATTGAATCTCAAAAATCCAACTAAAGATCCGGCTAATGAAAGTGCTAAGGTTGCTAGGGCAAATAAACCTAAACTATAAAATAAATAAGCAAAAATAGCCGAAGCCACAAAACCCACAGTACCCGCTAAACCATCAATTCCATCCAATAAATTAATCGCATTGATAATAGCTATGATGATGAACAAGGTAAAAGCGATACTAATGATATAAGGGATGTGGTTAATTCCCAAAAGTCCATAGAAAGTCGAAATGCGTAAATCACCAAAGGTGATTAAAAGTAAAGCTGCCGCGATTTGTATGAACAATTTCTTTTTGGGTGATAAAATCAAGATATCGTCTTTGATTCCCAAAAAGAATAAAATGATTAACGCTGCTACGGCCAAATGGATTTCATGTCCTTCATTGGGATTATCCCAAATAAAATAACTGATTAAAGTAGCTGCAAAAATTGCAACTCCTCCGAGGGTAGGAGTTAATTCTTCGTGGGAACTTCTCAATTCTATTTCGGCCATTAAATCCTTTAATTTCGAAATATTAATAATAACAGGAATGGCAGTTACTGTCACCACAATGGATACAATAAAGGAAACAATGATTTGAAACTCTTTATTACTTAATAATTGCAAATATTCATTCATTGTACTTAGTTGATTTCTCTATGTTTAACTACTTGTGCTGGATTACCTTGATTAATGGTATAAGGTGCTAAATCTTTACTCGTAAATGACCCCATGGTTAAAACACTATGAGACCCTAATTTCACTCCACCACTAACGGTGGATTTGGCTCCAATCCAAACACCGTCTTCAATGTCTATTCCTTTGGTTATCAAGTCAAAAGATGATTTCTTGAAATCATGATTACCTGTAATGAGTAAAGCTCCTTGAGAGAGACAAACGTGGTTTCCCAATTTAATTTCAGACAAATTATCTAACCAAGCTTCTTCACCTAACCAAACATAATTACCTAATGTCAATTTCCAAGGAAACTTAATCTTTACCCAAGGCTTAATAACGACATGGTGACCAATTGTAGCTCCAAAAAATCGTAAAATAGTAACTTTCAGAACATTGGGATACGGAATATTAGTCAAAAAAAATACATTAGAAAATAGAAGCCATACTAAATATTTTACTTTAGCTGTAAATTCAGGGGATCCCTCTCCAGTAAATGTGCTTAAGTCTGTTTTCAAAGGATTTCTTTTAATGCGTCTTTAATTTTATTTTTATCAAAATTGTGCGAATTTTCGAACTCATATACTTTGGCATCCACTAAAAAACGATACCAAAATACTTGTAGTACATTCCACATTAATCCACGCAATCCATCTAAAATTCCCAATCGAAAGAAATAGGAATAATGAAACAAAAGTATCGCTCGTACAAAAATAGGACTTTTGTTGTAAAATGATTTTAGAAAGTGAACAATAAGGTCCTTAAATGGTAGATTATCTGTAATCTCGCCAGCTTGAAAATACCGATGTTTTAATACTTCTATGGACTCTCTACTCGCATATAAATTATGCTTTTGTGTCCACCATGTTAGATTGTTCAAATTATGATCAATAATCAAATTCTTTAAGTTATAAGTTGAGGGCTCTTGTAGAACTATTTTTTCATCCATCCATTTATCATCACATTTCCCTTCTCCCCTTTTCCATATACGTAATAACCAAATTGGATTCGTCATACCATAGTGGATGATTCCACCCATGAAGAAAACTTTTCTTTGCATATAAAAGCCATTGATCGCTTTAAGTGCTTCGTTATTCAAACATTCCTTTATTTCATCGATTAAAGCATCACTTAAAAGTTCATCACAATCAACACGAATAATGTAATCTGTTTCAAATGGATAAACCTCCAAAGCTTGATTAATTTGGTTGGCATGGTGAATGAATTTATGTTGAACAACAGGTATGTTATACTTGGCTGCAATTTCCAATGTATTATCTGTTGAAAATGAATCAAAAATAAATATTTGCTCGCTCAATTTTTGTGCATTCTTAATGCATCTTTCCAAATGAATTTCTTCATTATAGGTTAGCAATAAAATACTGATTGTCTTTTTCAAATGTTAATTCATTCAATGTCCAAGGAAGAGAATCAGAAAAAACTATTCATTACCCCTCATAATAACGCAATTTAAGATATAAAATTGAGAATTATGATACGGATAATTCAATTAAGAATTTATGGATATCCATATGTAATAATGCATCGCTATTTATTGCCTTTTTTAAAAAAGGGATTAGTTTTGTTCTTGATATTTAGCCTATGAGAATTCTTATTTTCCATAACCTTTTATGGTCGCAATACAAGTCAGTGGTTTTTGAAAAAGTGGCTCAAATCTGCCAGGATAATCAAGATGAATTAGTAGTAGTAGAAACGACCATCACTGAGGCGGGTCGAGAAGATTTAGTCGATTTTGACCTTTCTACCTATCCTTATCGTTTTCCTGTTAAATTATTGAGCACCCAACCATTACAACAAATACCTGCTTGGAAAGTAGGATTTGAATGGGTTAAAGTAATACTACACTATAAACCTGATGTGATCAACTTTACAGGATATGCAGAACCAGCTGCCCTCCCTGTTTTACTACTTTGTAAGATTTTAGGTATTAAAACTGTCATGACGATTGAATCGGTAAGAAATCAATCCGAAAAACAAAATGGCTTGACACATCTTATTAAATCTATCTTGAAATCGGCCATTTTCAAATTGACAGATGGTTTTTTTAGTTATGGATTAAATTCCAACCAGTTTTTATTCCGCGCAGGTATCGCTAAAAAGAAGATACTTTCCTTTTTAAATTCATTCGATAAGGTAAAATTTAAACAACAATTTGCTGCCAGTAGTCCAAGCCTAACAGAACAACATGTTGATCCATATTTACTGTATGTAGGCAGATTATCAGAAGAGAAAAATTTATTTGAACTAATCGATTTAATGAAGGAGCTGCCTTATACATTAAAAATGGCGGGAAATGGTCCTTTGTATGTGGATTTACAGGAAAAAATTCAACAAGAGCAAATTTCCAACGTACATTTATTAGGTACCGTTGCCTGGTCTGATTTAGCTAATCTTTATCAACATGCTACCTGTTTGGTCTTGGTCTCTACAGCGGAAACATGGGGTATGGTGGCAAATGAGGCTCAAGAATTAGGCAAGCCCGTTATTTGTACGGAAGCTTGTGGTTGTGCGAATGATTTGATTGTGAATGGATATAATGGCCTTGTTGTCAAACAATTGTCTGATTTAAATGAACGAAATAGAATCAAACATTTTTTGAAGGATTTACCAGAAAAATCTGAATATTACGCTGATAATTCAAAAAGAAACTCCCACATTTTTGGTGTCGAAAAATTAGCTAATGAAATGTATCAAGGGTTTAGAAAATTAGCCATGAATTAATTGGGCTAATTGTTTCTCTACTGCTTTGTAAGAATAATTTTGTTTGACAAATACTTTCCCCTTTTTCCCTAATGAAATCCTCTTTGATGGATTTTCAATTAACTCCAATACTGCCTTTTCTAAAGATGAATTATTTAGTTGAATAACACAGGCACAATTTTCTTCTTTTAAATCTAAAGCTATACCTACGTGCTCTGAAATTACAACGGGAATTTCACATAACATGGCTTCCACCACTGACATTCCAAAGTTCTCAGATAAAGAAGGTAAAACGAATACATCAGTATCCACCAATAATTCAATACCCTCATTAGAAGGAAGTAGACCAGTAAAAATAACGTGTTGCTCTAAATTCTTTTTTTTAATCATGGATCTAAGCTCATCTAGGTAGTTATCTTCCTCTGATCCAGCGATGACATAAAGTACGTTAGGATATCGCTGAACTAAATTAGGTAAGATCTCCAGTACATAATTTATCCCTTTTTTAATTGTCACCCGTCCAAAATGTGTTAAAATTAAACGCTCTGTTGAGATAGCAAATTTTTGTCGAAAAGTCCCTTTGGTTGGGAGTATTTCAAATTTTTGTACATCGACGATGTTGGGTATTATATTGGAGCGAATAGGAATAGATAAAAAATTTCGAACTTTCAATGCTTCATCCTTGGTAGAAAAAATGACTTGCTGAGCCATAATTAACATCTTTTTGACATATAGACTTAAAAAGACCTTTTTAAATCTCGAGGATTTCAAATGAAATGTTTCATCGTATAAACTCCCGTGCGGTATGATGACATAGGGAATCTTATGCCATTTGCATGCTAAATAGGCGGCCATAATGGGGAAATTCCATACAGCTTGCAATACGACTAAATCAAATTTTTGAACATTTCTACATAACCAAATAAACAAACCCGGAGAGAAAGTATAATTTGAATAGCCATAATAGGGAAATCGCCAAATAGGATAAGAAAATTCTGTAGTAGAAGGTTGTGTTGATGGTAATTGTTCAATTTGATCTTTACTTAAACCTTGGGTTGTGCTAAGTACTTCTACATGACATCCAATGTCTTCTAAAGCTTTGGAAAAGGTTAAATTAGTAAAAATAGGTCCACCTATAGAAATAGCAGGATAATAAGCTGGAGAAACTTGCAAAACTCTTTTCTGAGTAGACATAGTAACAAATAAAGATGAAGTCAATCGACTGCTCTAAATTGATTTTTCTAGTTCATTTTTATCCATTACCATTTCCACGTTCATGAACCGGATAAATATTAAGAAGGAAACCCAATAAGCAAAATCCATAGGTCTACCTGAAGTAAACATCCCTACAAAGGTATTTAAATAGAATAGGCCAATAAAATTTTGAAAGATGGTATTCGATTTAAAGCAGCGGTAGGCAAAATATAAAAAGGTGATATGAAATCCAGCAAATAAGATAAAACCGAAAACACCAAAATTAACCAATGATTCCAACATCGGTATATCAATATATCGATAGCGATATCCATGCCCAAAAACGAAATCAATCTTACTCGTATTCCACAACTGTTTTATGTAATTAATATTATTTACCCGCCCCATGGCTGATTCATCTACCTCAGAACTTTTACCCAAGGTAACCCCTGTGCTCATAGCTCTAATAAAAAGGTTGAAAAATGAATTATAATAAGAGTCTATTAATTCAATAATTCTCAGCTTGGTCGCGAAATAATATAAATTTACAATAACCAATACGTAAAAAATATAGGATTGTTTTTTGATGTTGGTGAAAATGTTCTTCACTGGTACCATGAAAAATAGAATACATGGCAATGCCATTAATAAGGTTAAAATAGTAGCTCTTGTTTGAGTTAATATAATTACAATAAGGCTAAACCATACATTAATATGTGCTAAAAAACGAGTCAAATAAACATGAGGTACCTTGATGGAATCCCAGCTCCTATTGATGATTAAAAATGATATTAAGAAGCCAGCTAAACCATTTCTACTATAGATGTAAGGATTGCCTGTAAAATTCTCTGTGGTCTTACTGGTATACTGAACAGTAGCTCTAGTTCCAAATACATAATTAGGGTTTGTAGCCACTGAGTATATTAAAGCACAACTGGTTAAAAAGGTGACTATTAGGATTAAAACAGGTAAGTATTTTTGAACTTGGTTATCTACACGTAATAAGGAAAAGAAAAAGCCAAAAATTAAGGCGAAGTTGATCAGATCCGTGTTGAACATGGTCATTTCTTTATTCATCAAAAAGAAATAAATCATGGCTACACTAAAAAATGTACCACCTAATAATAAAAGAAATGTATTGGGTTTATGCCCTACTTTGGCATGAAAATGATTTAGCATCAAAACTAAACCTGAAACGTAAACCACACCAGTGAATACAGAACCTCCACCGAAGCCCAACTTTTCTTTAAAAAAATAAATTAATGGAGGAGCAATCCAGAATATCAATATTCCTATCGCATTTTTAACCAAGGTGATTTGCTTAATGGTCAACGCTTTGTAGGAAGGCTAGAAATGATTGATACGATTTGAAAGTCAAAAGACTTTTAGTGATTCCGTTTGGATTCGAACCAAAGACCTACTGCTTAGAAGGCAGTTGCTCTATCCAACTGAGCTACGGAACCTAAAAATAAATAGTCAATTTATTCTTGGTGCAAGCACTGTTAAATAAATTGACTATGTTGTCGGGGTGGCAGGATTCGAACCTACGACCTCTTGGTCCCAAACCAAGCGCGATACCGGGCTACGCTACACCCCGAAAAAAAACACTGCGGAGAGAGAGGGATTCGAACCCTCGGTACCGTTGCCAGTACGACAGTTTAGCAAACTGTTCCTTTCGGCCTCTCAGGCATCTCTCCTAGCATTTAAGAGAGCACAAATGTAGTAATTTTTTTTGAATATTGAAATTCAAAAATGAAATTTTATTTAAAAATATCGAAACTTGAAACACTTTTTCCTTCCAAGCTAGTTTTTCCCATTAAAAACTGATCCATATTTCTGGCTGCCTCTCTTCCTTCAGAAATTGCCCACACAACTAATGACTGTCCACGTCTGGCATCACCTGCTACAAAAATCTTTTCTTGTACTGATTGATAATTTCCATTAGCTACAATATTTCCTCTTTCATCCGCAGAAATCCCTACTTCCGTTAATTCCTGAAATAAATTTCCATGATCTGTATGTAAAAATCCAGCAGCAATTAAAGCTAAATCACATGGAATTTCACGGATATTCTCCACTTTCTGTTCCACCTTGCCTTGTGACATATCATAAGTAATATCTCCTATTTTAAGAGCAACTAATTCATTCTTATCATTCGTGATAAACTCTTGTAAGGAAATAGACCATAAACGGTTGGCTCCTTCTTCATGTGACGTAGAGGTACGTAACATATTTGGCCAGTTAGGCCAAGGGGTATTTTCTGCTCTATCTATTGGTGGCTTGGGCATTACTTCAATTTGAGTAATGGATGCTGCCTTATGACGGTTTGAAGTTCCCACACAATCTGAACCCGTATCACCACCACCAATAACCACCACATGCTTACCAGTTGCAACAATATTTTTATTTGTATAAACTTCACCTTTATGATTTACTTCTAAACCGATATTGGCATTACGTTTATTTTGCTGAGATAAAAACTCCATGGCTGGATAAATACCACTCGCATCACTTCCTTTCGTAGAAATCAAACGTGGTGTAGTTGACCCAGTCGCAATTAGAATTGCATCAAATTCAGAAGTTAATTTGGAAACTTTATAATTCACACCAATATTCACATTGGTTTTAAATTCAACCCCCTCCTTTTCCATCACAGCTACTCGACGATCCACGACAGATTTATCCAATTTAAAATCAGGAATACCATAGCGTAATAATCCACCAATACGATCTGCTCTTTCAAAAACTGTCACAGAATGCCCCACTTTATTAAGTTGAGCTGCAGCAGCCAATCCAGCAGGACCAGAACCTATTATTGCAATCTTCTTCCCCGTTCTTTTGAAAGGAACAAATGGTACCACCCATCCTTCTGAATAGGCTTTTTCGATTATTGATTTTTCAATCAATTCTATCGTAACTGGTGGTTTATTTATTCCCAATACACAAGCAGATTCGCATGGAGCTGGACAAATTCTCCCTGTAAATTCCGGAAAATTATTGGTCGAACTCAAAATCTCATACGCGTATTTCCAATTTTGCTCATAAACTGCATCATTGAATTCAGGTATAATATTACCCAAAGGACATCCACTATGACAGAAAGGTGTACCGCAGTCCATGCAACGGCTTGCTTGTTTTTCAGTTTCTTCGGATGAATTTAATAATTCAATTTCTTTATAGTCATTGACACGTTCTGTAATATCTCTCTTTGCAGAGGTTTTTCTATCAACTTCTAAAAAACCTGTTGGCTTCCCCATTTTCAATAATTAGTTTAATGCTACTTTAATATTTTGGTATACTTTGTCTTTGTCATTTAATACATCTGTAATGCTTAAATGTCTACTTGCCAATGCATTGCGATAATCAATTGGTAATACTTTTTTGAATAGACTTGTCATAGACTTAAAGTTATCCAATACATATTTACCTTTCACAGAGCCTGTTAATTCAATATGCTTCGTTAAATACATAGAAACAATTTGAATATCTTCTTGATTTAAATCCGATATTTCTACCATTTCACGATTTACTTTAGCTTCAAAGTCATTCTTTTCATCTAAAATATATGCTACACCACCTGACATACCAGCACCGAAATTTCTTCCAGTAGCTCCTAGAATAAGCACCAAACCACCAGTCATATATTCACAACCGTGATCACCAATTCCCTCTACCACTACTTTAGCTCCTGAGTTTCTTACACAGAAACGTTCACCCGCCATACCGGCTAAATAGGCTTCACCTGAGGTTGCTCCATAAAAGGACACATTACCTACAATGGAATTTTCGGCAGCCACAAATTTGGCAGCTGGAGAAGGATATGCGATTAATGTTGCTCCACAAAGTCCTTTTCCAATGTAGTCATTGGCATCTCCTTCTATTTCAAATTTTAATCCTTTGACAGAAAATGCACCAAATGATTGTCCTGCTGTTCCTTTAAATTTAATGTGAATTAAACCATCTGGAAGTGCTTTCTCTCCATATTTCTTGGTGATCTCATTCGACAAAATAGTCCCTACAGAACGATTTACATTAATGATATTAAATTCACCATTCACTTGTTTCTTGGAATCAATCGCTACTTGAGCAATTTTTAAAATTTTCCAATCTAATTGTTCAGCTAAACCATGATCTTGTTCTTCTGACTTAAATACAGCCACTCCTTCACCAGGATTAGATGGTTTTAAGATAGGCGACAAATCGATGTGTTTAAATTTCCAGTGAGAAGAAACATCCGTCATACTTAAATAATCTACACGACCAACCATATCTTCAATTTTACGGAAACCTAATTCTGCCATTATTTCACGCAACTCTTGCGCTAAGAAATGGAATAAATTAACAACATGTTCTGGTTTACCCGTATAAAGTGCTCTTAGTTCAGGATTTTGTGTAGCCACACCCACTGGACAAGTATTTAAGTGACACTTACGCATCATAATACATCCTGCTGTAACCAATGCCGCAGTTGCTACTCCAAATTCTTCCGCACCCAATAAAGCAGCAATAGCAATATCTCTTCCCGTTTTAATTTGACCATCCGTTTGAATAGTCACACGGCCTCTTAATTTATTCTTGACTAATGTTTGATGTGTTTCTGCCAATCCAAGTTCCCAAGGTAATCCAGCATGACGAATCGATGATAGTGGTGAAGCTCCTGTTCCTCCGTCATATCCTGCAATCAGGATATGATCTGCGTGAGCTTTGGCAACACCAGCTGCAATAGTACCTACCCCTGCTTCTGAAACTAGTTTCACGGAGATACGTGCAGCTCTATTGGCATTTTTCAAATCAAAGATTAATTGAGCTAAATCTTCAATGGAGTAAATATCATGGTGAGGTGGAGGTGAAATTAAACCTACACCAGGTGTAGAATGACGCGTTTTTCCAATCCAATCATCTACTTTATGACCAGGTAACTGTCCTCCTTCTCCCGGTTTAGCACCTTGAGCCATTTTAATTTGAAGTTCGACCGCATTGGTTAAATAATTGGCTGTAACCCCAAATCTACCCGATGCCACTTGCTTAATAGCAGAATTCATCGAATCCCCATTCTTCATTTTTTCAAAACGAATTGGATCTTCCCCTCCTTCTCCCGTGTTCGACTTTCCTCCAATACGGTTCATTGCAATGGCTAAAGTAGTATGCGCTTCATACGAAATAGAACCAAATGACATGGCTCCTGTGGCGAAACGTTTTAAAATGCTCTCAATAGGCTCTACTTCATCAATTGAAATAGAATTGGCATTTTTGAAACGTAATAAACCACGTAAAGTAATCGACTTCTTACTTTGGTCATCAATCAACTTGGAATACTTTTTATAAGTGGAATAATCATTTGCCTTGGTCGATTGTTGCAATAAGTGAATCGTCTGCGGATTAAATAAATGTTCTTCACCACGTTGTTTCCATTGGTAAATACCTCCTACTTCCAATTTAGGATGGTCAGATTTCAATAGAGCAAATCCCGACTGATGTTTGATTAAAGCTTCTTTGGCAAGTGTATCCAAGTCAACTCCATTGATTCGAGAAATAGAACCACTGAAATAATTATCTACTACATCTCTGCTCAATCCTAAAATTTCAAATATTTGAGCTCCTTGGTATGATTGAAGCGTGGAAATACCCATTTTAGAGAAAATCTTCAATAATTCTCCATTAACAGCTTTGATGTAATTGTATTCTAGCTTTTCGTACGATAAACTTTGATCTACCAAACGATTATCCCTCATCGTCTTGATTGTTTCAAAAGCCATGTAAGGGTTAATAGCTGAAGCTCCGTAACCAATTAAAGTAGCAAAATGATGTGTTTCCCATACATCCCCAGCTTCAATAATGATACCTACTTTGGCTCGTTTCTTCGTACGAATTAAATGGTTATGTACTGCTCCTAATGCCAAAAGGGATGGTATAGGTGCATGTGAAGAATCGATTCCTCTATCGGTCAATAAAATGATGGAATATCCATCATCTACGGCATCTTCTGCATATTGACAAATACGATTTAAAGCTTTTTTCAAAATTCCTGACTCTTCCGAAGAACGGAATGTCATGTGAATGGATTTCGTTTGAAAATTAGCATGATCAATCCAACGAATCTTTTCTACTTCTTTATTACGCAGTACAGGTTGTTGAATTTCAATTTGTCTACAATGACTTGGCGTCTCATCCAATAAATTAGAAAGACCTCCAATATCTGTCAATAAAGACATGACCATTCTTTCACGAATAGGGTCAATTGGTGGATTGGTCACTTGAGCAAATAACTGCTTGAAATAACTGGAAAGATGTTGCGCTTTATCAGATAATACAGCTAATGGAGTATCTATACCCATAGAACCTAATGCTTCCTTACCCGTTTCAGCCATTTGGGCTAAAACCACTCGAATATCTTCTGTGGTAAATCCGAATATTTGTTGGCGTGAAATCAACTCAACAGGTTTAGGCTGACGGTATTCACTTCCTGCTTCCGGTAAATCTTCTACTCGAATTTTATTTTCACGCAACCACTGTCCATAAGGCTGTTGCTGACAAATCTTTTCTTTTAATTCTTCATCTGGAATAATTCTACCTTGCTCCATATCCACCACAAACATTTTCCCAGGTTGCAAACGACCTTTAGAAACAATGGTAGCAGGATCTAAATCCAAAACACCTGCTTCTGATGCCATGATCACATGGTCATCTTCGGTTACCCAATATCTTGAAGGACGTAAACCATTTCTATCCAGCGTAGCACCAATCATCTTACCATCCGTAAATGAAATAGATGCTGGACCATCCCATGGTTCCATCATAGCAGCATGGTATTCATAGAAATCTTTTTTATAGCTTTCCATGGATTCATTACCATCCCATGCTTCAGGAATCAACATCATCATGACATGAGGCAAGCTACGTCCACCTAAATATAAAATTTCAATGGCATTATCTAGAATAGCTGAATCTGATTGTCCCAAACTACAAACAGGTAAAATCATGTCCAGTTCTTCTTGCGTAAAATATTTACTAGAGAATAAGGCCGACTGCGCCTGCATCCAAGAAGAGTTACCTTTTACGGTGTTAATTTCACCATTGTGAGCAATATAGCGGAACGGCTGAGCTAATCTCCATTCTGGGAATGTATTCGTCGAGAAACGAGAGTGTACGATGGCTAATGCAGAAGTGAAATTCTCTTGGAATAAATCCTGGAAATAACCAGGAACCTGCATGGTCGTCAACATACCTTTATAAATAATGGTACGACAAGACAAGGACGCGAAATAAAACTTACCATTTAATTGAACAATGGTTTCGTTCAACAAACGAGTAACATACTGGCGGAAAACATAGAGTTTTCTTTCAAAATCTATTTCACTTAAACAGGATTCAGGTCTTTCAATAAATAATTGTTGAATAGAAGGCTCCTCATTTCCAGAATCAGCTCCTAAAATCTCGCTATTATCAACAGGAACATGTCTATAACCTAGGATACGTAAGCTTAATTTCTTAGCCTTTCTTTCAATAATTTCTTTACATTCTTTAATCAATGTTTCATCTTTAGGGAAGAAAACCATTCCCACGCCATATTGACCTAATGAAGGTAAAGTGAATCCCAATTTAGCTGTTTCTTCAAAAAAGAATTCATGCGGTAATTGAACTAGTACGCCAGCTCCATCACCTGAGTTAGGATCACAACCACATGCACCACGGTGGTCCATACGAATCAACATCTTAATTGAATCTTGTACAATTCGATGCGATTTAATGCCTTTCATACTGGCTACAAAACCAATACCACAAGCATCGTGCTCAAATTCTTTCCGATACAATCCCTCTTCATTCATGACTTCCATAAGAAACTATTAATATTCTAATAATAAACTAAAAATTCTTAACAAAATTAAATACCAGTAATGGTTAACAATTTGATATTTATATAAACAATATCAAATTTAATCAAAAATATATTTGGCAATTCAATGAATAAACAAAATATAATACTGTCATTAAAATATCACTAAACAAGTATAAAATATCTTGTTAGAGTGCAATTAATTAATAATCTTCACTGTAATCTGATGATTCTCCACCAAATTCATTCTCCTCTTCCCCATCTTCATCTCCAAAATCATTTTCTAAATCATTTAAATAGATAGCATCTACACCTTCCCGAACGGTATTCAGTATGGTTAAATTTTCAATTTTAGCTTGATCTAGTCGTTCTACCACAGATTCCTCCTTGCTGACTACCACAAATAAACCAGATTCATTGGAGCAAATTTTGGTCCCTTTACGAATCGCAGATACACCATATCCATCCAATTCAGTGATTTTGGAGATATTTAATATCATATTGGTGTATTCTTTCTTAAAAAGCAATCGAACGACATTTTCTAATTCTTCATAATTGCTTTGAACTAAGTTTTCGCCTTTCCAATCAATTAAAGCATAACTTTCGTTTTGATCAAGTTGAAATAAAGCATTAGTTGACATTTTCTAAGTATTGGTTTACGTGATTAAATATACGTTGTTCTAAATTTTCCTGAGGTTCCTTATGAAATTTTTGGCCTGTAATTTCTTCGTATAATAATATATATCGATTGGAAATTTCTTCCACAAATTCATCCGATATAGTTGGTACGACTTGCCCCTCTTTACCCTGAAATCCATTGGCTATAAGCCATTCTCTGACAAATTCCTTGGATAATTGTTTCTGAGGTAAACCTTTCTCCAATAATTCCTGATAGGTGTTGGCGTAAAAATAGCGAGAAGAATCTGGAGTATGAATCTCATCCATTAACATGATTTGGCCGTCCAATAAACCAAATTCATATTTTGTATCTACTAAAATTAAACCTTTTTCTTCAGCCATCTGCGTCCCGCGTTCAAACAATGACAAAGCTTTTTGACATAACTGATTCATTATTTCTGGCGAAACAATACCTAATTCTAAAATTTTAACTACAGAAATATCCTCATCATGACCTTCGCTGGCTTTGGTTGTTGGAGTTATAATGGGTCTCGGTAATCGATCATTTTCTTTTAACCCTTCAGGTAAAGAAACGCCACAAACCTCTCTTTTCCCCGATTTATATTCACGCCATAAGTGTCCCGCTACATAACCTCTTACAACCATCTCAATGGGAATTGGCGTGCATTTATAGCCATACGCAGCATTCGGATCTGGAGTATCAATCAACCAATTGGGTATGATATCTCGGGTTTTATTTAAAAAATAAGTCGCAATTTGATTTAAAACTTGTCCTTTAAAGGGAATCGTTCTTGGAAGAATCACATCAAAAGCAGAAATACGATCAGATGTGACCATCAATAGTCGTTCATTTCCAATGCTATAAACATCTCTTACTTTGCCCCGATAAAAAGCCGTTTGATTGGTGAAGTTAAACTGACCTTGAGCCTTATTTTCCATGTTTAATAAATTAAAATTCTTTCCTTTTTTTTCATTAAATCCAACAATCCCAAAGCTTCCTTGGTATTTATTCGATTCATATTTTGCTGTTCTTGTAACAATTGATTTCGCTTAGCCATTTTCAAAATAGGGATTAATTTCCTCCACTTGTAGGCATAGATTTCATATTGTTTAATTAGAGTATCCGAAACGGGATTTCCCTTAATTCCCATTTCAATTAAAGAAATAGCTCGGTCTATATGGCCCTGCTTTTCTAATATGGCGGCCTGAATTAACAATTCATTGGAATCGGTACTTGAAAAACTGGTGCTGTTTTCTACCAATTGATTCAGTCGAATATTTAATAAAGCTTGCGTTTTCTCTAATTCTTTGTTGATGAAAATATCTTTACCCTTTGCTTTCTTAATCCAATACAAGGCTTCGGCATTACGCTTTTGCTTGATTAGATAGTTAACCTGCTGAATATCTTTATTGTATACACTGGCCCTATTCGAAAATAAGCCCTGATAAATCAACAAGAAAATGTACAAGTAAGATGTAAACAAACTATATCTTAATTATATGCAGGATAAAGAGTAAATCTGATGTGATTAATATCAATAACAAAATTAATAAATATACCTTCATATCGACTAATTCAGTCCAATTATTCGAACTAAGAAAAGTAAAATAGGAAGTTTCTTGATTGGTTAAGGTGAATTCCTGACTTACATTTCCCCTTTTCACAATTTTGGTAATGGGACTAAACTCATGAATCCCGCCTTTTTCAGAAGACTCCTTTGAATTAATCGCATGCTTTAAGTTCAAAACTTCGGGATTCTCAATTAAACTCATAAATGATTGCAAGGGAGTTGTTGGAATCAGCGTTTCTCTATTTTCTTTTTTTATATGAGTTATTTCAAGAGAAACATATACTGGTTGGCTGCGTTTTAAATCTTCGTTAATAACAGTTTGTGCTTCTTGCCACCGCTCTTTGGAATATGTATACTGTAAAGGGAGTTGATAACATACTTTAACAGGATCAGCTAGTATACTAGAACTAGAGACAGGTTCTAAATAAGAGATAAATAACCAGAAAAAGAGTAAAAATATGCTTAGTCTAGCTAATATCTTGAATATAAAAATCCCAGAAATACGAAATATACCCCTTGAATTTCGCCAATATCTCCAAAGAATCAGGAGATAAATGCTTGAAAATAAACTCAATAGAATAATAAAAAGCTGTGTGAAATTCATTGAGTGTGCTTAAAAACAATTCAAAAGTAAATTACTATTTTTACAATTCTTATTTTTTTTCAATGGATATATTAAAAAGTCGCAGGTTAGAGCATTTGAAGTATGAAATCCGGGGACCTGTGTATGATAAAGCACTAGCTCTTCAGAATCAAGGTTACAAAATTACGTCCTTAAATATCGGAAATCCTGCCGCATTTGGTTTTGAGACCCCAGATGAAATCGTTCATGATATCATCGTTAATATCCGTAATGCCCAAGGCTATACGGATTCACGTGGTCTTTTTGCTGCCAGAAAGGCTGTCATGCAGTATTATCAGAATAAAGGAGTAAAAAACATCCTGATTGAAGATATATATATTGGAAACGGTGTCAGTGAATTAATTTCCCTGGTCATGATGGCTCTTTTGAATCAAGATGATGAAGTATTGATACCTTCTCCAGATTACCCATTATGGACTACCGTAGTAGGACTAGCAGGTGGGAATTCCGTTCATTATGTTTGTGATGAATCTACAGATTGGCAACCAGATTTAGAAGATATGGAAGCTAAAATCACTGACAAATGCAGAGCTATTGTCATGATTAATCCCAATAATCCTACGGGAGCCGTATATTCTAAAGAAATAGTTGATAAAATAGTGCAACTAGCTGCTAAGCATAAGTTAATCTTATTTTCTGATGAGATTTACGACAAGATTTTATATGACCAACATGAGCATTATTCTGCCGCAGGTTTAAGTGATGACATCTTAATTGTTACCATGGGAGGTTTATCTAAAAACTACCGTGCTGCTGGTTTCAGAGGTGGTTGGATGATCTTAACTGGGGCAAAACACAAAGCCAAATCGTATATAGAAGGCTTGAATTTTTTGTTTAGTACGCGTTTATGTGCCAATGTTATCACACAATTTGGTATTCAAACCGCATTAGGAGGTTATCAATCCATTAATGATTTGGTAGCACCAGGTGGTAGATTATACAAACAAATGCAATTAGCTTATGAAAAGTTAAATGCTATTGATGGAGTGAGTTGCGTTAAACCTAAAGGTGCTTTATACTTATTTCCCAAAATCGATTTAGGAAAATTCACTTTTGAAGATGATGAACACTTTGTTATGTCATTGCTAGAGGAACAAAAAATTCTAGTAGTGGCTGGTCGAGGGTTTAATTTTAAACAAAGAGATCACTTTAGAATTGTATTTTTACCACATGTGGAGCAACTATCTTTAGCTTTAGATAAAATTGCTTTGCATTTTGATAATTACAGACGATGATATTTAACCAATTTTCTCGCAAGCAAAAGTTATTTATTTTCCTTTTCGGAATCTTTTTAACCAATGCCATCATTGCAGAGATTATTGGTGTAAAAATTGTTAGCATTGAAAGGTCTTTAGGCTTCTCCCCATTGGGATTACTCACTCCATGGGGAGAAACATGGGACTTTAATCAAACCGCAGGTGCGCTAAATTGGCCCATCGTATTTATCACTTCTGATATTATTAACGATTATTTTGGAAAAAAAGGCGTTCGCTTTATTTCTTATTCTACAGCATTATTCATAGCCTATTCATTTTTTATTATCTATTTGGCTACTTTACTTGTACCTGCAGATTTCTGGCTACAAGTAAATAATTCAAATGGTTTTGACATCAATAATTCCTTTTCACGGATTTTTAGACAAGGGCTAGGTATTATTACGGGTTCATTAACGGCCTTTCTAGTAAGTCAGATGTTAGATGCGATGGTTTTTGAGAAAATTAAATCAAGAACTGGGCAAAAACATATTTGGCTAAGAGCCACTGGTTCTACTCTGATTTCTCAATTAATCGACAGTGTATTGGTCATTGGTATTGCATTTTATTTCTTTGGCAATTGGAGTCTAGGTCAATGGATGAATGTGTCATTGAACAATTACCTATACAAGTTTATTATTGCGATTCTATTTACTCCTCTTCTCTATCTTGCTCATTATCTAATTGAACTGTACTTAAGTCCTGAGAAAGATTAATTTCTTCTTAGGTGATCTAATATAATTCCAGTGGATATAGCCACATTCAATGATTCCGCTTCTCCAAATCTTGGAATGGTGATTCTTTGTTGAATCATGGCACTCACATCATCCCTAATTCCATGTGATTCACTACCCATCACAATAAAGACTTTAGGTGGAAATGTAAATTCATGTAGATTATCCCCAGACAAATCGGCCGCTACAATGACGTGATCTGGATTAGTTCGAAAAAACGCAGTTAAGTCCGCATATAAACAATCTACGCGCTTAAAAGACCCCATGGTGGCGGATATAACCTTGGGATTATAGAATTCAGTGCAATCATTCGATAACACAATTTGCTTAATTCCATACCAATCACAAACCCGAATAATGGTGCCTAAATTACCTGGGTCACGAACACCATCCAATACTAATACCTTATCATCAAGAGGAGACAAAGAACTAGAAGCCTTACAGTGAACAACAGCCAAACCATATTGATTGATTGTCAAGGTACTGAGCTTGGTAATTTCCTCTTTGGAAACAAAATAGATGGGTAATGAATTGGAAGAAAATAGATGTTGAAAATCAGCGTTTATAACTAAAAACTCTAGTTCATAGTTTGAATCCAGTACTTCTTGAATGCCCTTCTCTCCTTCTACCAAAAATAGTTCGTTCTCAGATCGTCCTTTTTTAGAATGTAGAGAATTAATTAACTTTATTTGTTTATTCGTTAGCATCATTTGAAATCTAGAAATATACTTGTTGGTTTAGTAATAGCTCAGGCTTTGTTTTTCTCCTGCACGGGATATCGACAATTTAAATTTACTGAGTACAAAGTAAACCGAATAGATATACAAGGCAATAAATTAATTTCGAAGGAAGATCTAAGAACAAATATACCTGGTTTAAAGGAATCCTATGCTAGAATATTTTCTCCCAAGACATATGTTTTTTTTGAGGCAAAAAGAAAATTAAAAGATTCATTAGGTAAATCTCCCGCTCTCATTCAGCTGTTTAATACCCCTAACCCTAGTTTAAATAAGCCCTATTTGGACATTACCAAAGAAGCTATTTATAAATATTACCGAAACAATGGTTTCTTAAAAAATGAGGTATTCTTACGGATTGATACGATCAATAAATCAGATAAATTAGTTAATGTCACCTTTAACATAGATGAAAATACTCTAAGTACATTCTCTAAAAAGGATTCTTTTCTAGTAGATAACCCTCAACTTGGCAAAAAGATTGATGCATATTATGCCAAGGAAAGCGTTATTGCCAATAATGATCGATTAAATCTGGAATTATTAAAAAAAGAAAAGGACAATATTAGTCATTACCTGAAAAATCAAGGATATTTCTATTTTTCTACTGAAGCAGTGGGCTTAAAGCTAAATGATTTACAAGATACTAGCTTATTGCGTGTAGGAATTATTTACAAAATTCCTGATTTTAAAGAAGAAAATACCAATCGATTATATGATCGATTATTCCGGTTCGGCAAAGCGAGTTTTGTCAATAATCAATATACTGATTCTAGTAATATTGGCGTTTTAAATACTACAGCACTGTCCAAATTAATTACTTTTAAAGAAGGTGATTTATATTCCGTGGATCAATTAAATCAGAGTTTACAAAACATTTACGCCTCTGATCAATTTAAATCCGTATCCATCAAGTTTGACACCTCCTCTACTCGGGTTTTCCCCAAAGTAGAATTAGTACCCAATGAAAAGTTTAATTTCTCGTCAGAATTAGGAGGTAGTGTTTTTAGAGGGATTCCTGGTCCATTCCTGACTAATTCATTTAAAGTAAGACGGGTATTTTCAAGTTTAGATTACTTGGATTTCTCTGCGAGAATAGGTTTTGAGGCACAAGCTGGCTTTATTAATACGGATCAAGCTAGAAAAAACTTGGAGGTTAATTTAAGTACCACGTTAAATTTTCCCAAGTTATTCTTGCCAACCAATATCAAACAGCAATTAGGGTCATTATATGCCTCCCAAACCCAAATTGGTTTTGGCTATGATTATATCAATCGCCCTGAATATTTGCGGACAAATTTTAAGATTTTTCAACGATATCAATGGAGGAAATCACCTTTTAAAACTTTCCAATTTTCATTGGTTGATTTAAATATTTTAAATACCAATTACCCTGAGACAGCCACTGCCAGTGCGTTTAAGAGCTATTTAGAAGAATTACGTTTACAAGGAAATAACCTCTATCGAAGTTTTAACCCTAGTTTTGTTTCCAGCATTCATTTCACCTATGCTTACCGAAGCTTTTTACCTAGTAATGAATTACAGGCTGGTGAATCATTTCAAATAGGTCTTGAATCTGGCGGTAGTACCTTAAATCTCATAGGATCAAAGAAAATTACTTTTATTGAGAACATGTTAGGTAGTGACCAGAATATTCAGTTTTATCGATTCTTACGATTCAATTTTGATTACAGAAAATACAAAATGCTGGGTTTACATAGAAAATCCCAAGTAGCGTTTAAATTTATTGGAGGTCTAGCCTATGCTTATGGTGAAGAAAACGATTATCAGTTGCCTTATGAGAAGAATTTCTTCATTGGAGGCCCTAGTAGCTTAAGAGCTTGGAAACCGCGTCGCTTAGGCCCAGGAGCATATAATTCCATAACTAATTTAATCGAGCAACCAGGTAGTATCTTATTAGAGTCTTCTGTTGAATACCGTTTCCGGATGTTTCAATTATTTGGAACTATGAATGGAGCATTCTTTATAGATGCCGGAAATATCTGGACATTTGCTAATTCCAAAGGTGAAAAGGATGGCTATTTTGCTTTTGATAATTTTTATAATCAAATAGCTGTAGGCACAGGTTTTGGTTTACGTTGGGACTTCTCTTATTTTCTATTACGTTTAGATTTAGCCACTAAAGTAATAAACCCTGCCAAACCGGTTAATGAAAAATGGGTTCTCTCCAAAACTTCCTTCAGTAGTGGAGAAAACCCAATTGAATTTAATATAGGAATTGGTTATCCTTTTTAACCTATTTTCTTGCGATAGCTTTAATTGATTTTTCAACTATAGCCGCTGCATTCAAACCGTATTTTTCCATCAAATCAGCAGGCTTTCCTGATTCACCGAATGAATCATTTACACCTACAAATTCTTGAACAGTTGGACGATTTTGAGCTAAGAATTGAGCTACGGAATCGCCTAGTCCTCCATTTATTTGGTGCTCTTCGGCAGTAACTACGCAACCAGTCTTGGAAACAGAAGCTAAAATAGCTGTTGTATCCAAAGGTTTAATGGTATGAATATTCAATACATCTGCTTTGATGCCTTTTTCTTCCAGAATTTCTGCTGCTTGAATTGCCTCCCAAACCAAATGTCCAGTTGCCAGAATAGTTACATCTGTACCTTCGATTAGATGAATGGCTTTACCTATTTCAAATTTTTGATTTTCTGGAGTAAATACAGGAACTACGGGACGCCCAAAGCGTAAATAAACCGGACCTTCGTATTCCGCAATAGCAATAGTCGCTGCTTTAGTTTGATTGTAATCACAAGGATTAATAACGACCATGCCGGGAAGCATTTTCATTAAACCAAGATCTTCCAAAATTTGGTGGGTAGCACCATCTTCTCCTAGCGTTAAACCAGCATGGGAACAACAAATTTTCACGTTTTTACCCGAATATGCTACGGATTGACGGATTTGATCGTACACACGACCAGTACCAAAATTAGCAAACGTAGTAGCAAATGGAATGTAACCACCAATCGCTAAACCAGCAGAAATTCCAATCATGTTAGCTTCAGCAATCCCCGTTTGAAAAAAACGTTCTGGACTATTCTTGATGAAAGCTTCTAATTTTAAAGAGCCAATTAAATCAGCACACAATGCCACAACCTTAGGATTGTTTTGACTCAAATATTCCATTCCTGCACCAAAGCCAGAACGAGTATCTTTTTTTGTTTCGTAAGTAAACTTCATTGTAAATTATTAATAGTCGCCTAAAGTTTCATTTAATTGTGCTAAAGCATCAGCTAATTGCTGATCGTTTGGTGCCACGCCGTGCCATTTATGACTACCCATCATAAAATCTACTCCCGCTCCCATTTCGGTTTTCATCAAAATCATGATTGGAGAACCTTGACCTAATAAAGACTTGGCATGAGCTAAAGTAGCCACAACCTCATCCATATTATTTCCATCCATGCGTAAAACATTCCACCCAAAAGCCTTATACTTAGCTTCTAAATCACGATTACTCATAACTTTCTCCGTAGGACCATCAATTTGCTGTCCATTTTCATCAATAAAGGCGATTAAATTATCCACTTGATGATGTGGTGCATACATAGCAGCCTCCCAAACTTGACCTTCATTTTGTTCTCCATCTCCCATTAAACAGTAAACTATAGAAGCGTCATTTGACAGTTTTTTAGCTTGAGCTGTTCCAATGGCTACACTTAAACCTTGTCCTAAAGAGCCAGAAGCTATTCGAATACCTTCCAAATGCTCATGTGGGGTTGGGTGACCTTGTAAACGAGAATTCAATTGTCTAAAAGTGGCTAATTCCTTAACAGGAAAATAACCTCTACGCGCTAATACACTATACAATAGAGGAGAAATATGTCCATTTGAAAGATAGAAAACGTCTTCATTGGCTCCGGACATATTAAAAATGACCTTTCTATTAGCATCTTGAGCCAACTTCATGGAATTAAAGTATAACCCAACTAATAAGTCGGTACAACCTAATGAACCACCAGGGTGACCTGATTGACAAGCATGAACCTGACGAAGAATATCTCTTCGCACTTGGCTAGCTACATTTTTTAATTCTTGTGTTTGCATAAAAATAAATTAGTGGATCTGAGAACTGTGATTTTTAGTATCCACCTTGGCTATAATATCTGTAATAATTCCGTTTTCATCAATTAAAAACGTGGTTCTAGCGGTACCCATGTAGGATTTACCATACATAGATTTCTCTACCCAAACTCCGTATTTATTTACTAATTCGTGTTCCGTATCCGCTAAAAGAGAGAAATTCAATTGATATTTTTTCTTAAACTTAGTATGAGCAGTATTGGAATCCACACTGACACCGATAACTCGGTATCCTTTGGCCACCAAATAATCTAGATTTTCATTTAGATTACAGGCCTGAGCTGTACATCCTGGGGTATCGTCTTTGGGATAGAAATAAAGCACCACTTTAGATCCTTTCAATGCGGATAAATCAACCAAAGTCCCATCGGAATCCATCATACTAAAAGCAGGAGCTGCCTCGCCTAGTTGTAAGCTCATATTTACGAGATGTTTAGATCAAATAATTTATCTTCATATAGAAAACCACTCAATTTGTCTCCAATTTTGACTGGTCCAACTCCAGCTGGTGTACCTGTGAAAATATAATCGCCCGTTTTCAAGGTAAAATATTGCGAAATGTCAGCGATTAGCTCACTAATATTCCAAATCATCAGATTACTTTCACCTGATTGTACGGTCTGGCCATTAATTTCCAAATGAAAAGGTATAGATTGTTCTAATTCACCATCTTTCAAAGATCGAATGCTTGAAACAAAAGCAGAACCATTGAAAGCTTTGGACTTTTCCCAAGGTAAGCCCTTTTCTTTAAGCTTAGCCTGTACATCACGCGCAGTAAAATCAATTCCTAAACCTATACCATCAATGTACTTATGGGCAAATTTAGATTCAATATTCTTCCCCACTTTTGAAATACGAAATACTAATTCGATTTCATGGTGAACATCATGAGAAAAACTCGGATAGTAAAAATCCGAGTTTTGATCTAACAATGCCGTGTCTGGCTTTAAAAAAAGTACAGGATCTTTAGGCTTCTCGTTTGATAACTCCTGGATATGATCCACATAATTTCTTCCAACACAGATGATTTTCATGTAAAAATTATTTCAATACTTCTGAAACCAATTTAGCTGCATCTTTTAACAAGACCGCAGAGAATACTTTTAAACCAGAATTATTAATAATGGCTGCCCCTTCTTCTGCATTGGTTCCTTGTAAACGTACAATAATCGGTACATTAATTTGACCAATGTTTTTGTAGGCTTCTACAACACCATTAGCAACACGGTCACAACGTACAATACCTCCAAAAATGTTAATCAAAATAGCTTTAACATTAGGATCCTGTAAAATAATACGGAAACCTGCTTCTACGGTTTTAGCGTTAGCTCCACCCCCTACATCAAGAAAGTTAGCGGGCTCGCCACCAGATAATTTAATGATATCCATGGTTGCCATCGCTAAACCAGCTCCGTTAACCATACAACCTACGTTACCATCTAATTTAACGTAGTTCAAATCATTTTCAGATGCTTCTACTTCCAAAGGATCCTCCTCTGAAATATCACGTAAAACGGCTAAGTCTTTGTGACGATATAAAGCATTATCATCCAAGTTTACTTTAGCATCAACCGCTAAAATTTTATCATCTGATGTCTTTAATACTGGGTTAATTTCAAACATGGAAGAATCTGTTTCCACATAAGCTTTGTATAAAGATTGAATGAATTTCACCATTTCTTTCAAAGCTTGACCACTTAGGCCTAACATGAAAGCAATTTTACGAGCTTGGAAATCTTGTAATCCCACACGTGGGTCTATCCATTCCTTTATGATCTTTTCAGGACTATGCTCGGCTACTTCTTCAATATCCATTCCACCTTCAGTAGATGCCATGATGACATTGCAAGCACGACCACGATCTAATAAAATCGATAAATAGTATTCCTTAGGTTCTGAATCGCCAGGATAGTAAACATCCTCACTAATTAAAACTTTATTAACTTTTTTACCTTCTGGACCAGTTTGATGAGTAATCAATTGCATTCCCAAAATTTGAGAAACGCGCTCATTTAACTCATCCATGTTCTTGGCAAGCTTTACTCCTCCTCCTTTTCCACGTCCACCCGCATGAATCTGAGCTTTCACCACAAACCAACCTGTGCCCGTTTGTGCCTTTAAAGCTTCAGCTGCCGAAGTAGCGTCTTCTAACTTGTCAACAACAATACCCTCCTGAATCCTTACCCCGTAACTTTTTAAAATTTCTTTTGCTTGGTATTCGTGAATATTCATTTATCAAAATTTTTATTTCGTGAAATTACTATTTATTTGCCAAACTTTTAAAATCTTATTGTATCAATCGTGTTTTCTAAAAAAAAGACAAAAAAATGTTAGAATTAAAAAATATTTCCAAATCCTATGGGACTCAATTAATTCTGGACAACATATCATTTACTATTAAAACCAATGAATTGATCTCCATCCTTGGACCATCTGGTTCAGGGAAAAGTACCCTTCTGCAGATCATTGGTTTATTAACAAACTACAATTCAGGCGAAATCTACTTGGATGGAATAGCATATTCTAGTTTGAATGAACAAGAACAAAGCTTTTTCAGAAACAGCAAAATGGGTTTCGTATTCCAATTTCATAATTTATTGGGTGAATTTTCTTGTGAAGAGAATATCAAATTTCCCCTTTTCATTCGAGGGGGAAAATTAACTCAAGAAGATGGCGAGTTCTTTGATAAAATAGTCAATAAACTAGGCATAGTGGACATCCTCAAAAAATACCCAGGTCAAATTTCTGGAGGAGAACAACAGCGTGTGGCTGTTGCACGTGCCTTAATAAATCGTCCTAGTATACTTTTGGCAGATGAACCTACAGGCAATTTGGATAAAAACAATGCGGAAAATCTTTACGACTTGTTTTTAGAATTAAAACAAGATTGGAATCAACGAATTATCATGGTTACCCATAATGAAGCGCTTACTCATCAATCTGATCAAGTAATTATTTTAAATTCTGGTAAGATTCAATAGTCATTGTCTGACAAAATGTCATAGATTTGTGAATTAATTCAATTTTTAATTCATGCAAGATTTAAAAGTACTCTCACCAGAGGAGATAAAAGGATTGGATGAACCAAGAATTTCACCCAGTCAGCATCAAACAGATTATTCGAAAAAGATTTATTTAGAGAGCTATGGCTGTCAGATGAATTTTGCTGATTCGGAAGTGGTGACTTCCATTTTAATGGAACAAGGTTATTCTACCACGTCCAATATTCAAGAAGCTGATACCATTTTATTGAATACCTGCGCCATTCGGGAAAACGCAGAACAGAAAATACGCCATCGTTTGCAGAGTTTCAAACCTCTTAAAGCTAAAAATCCCCACATTACTGTAGGTATTTTAGGCTGTATGGCGGAGCGCTTAAAAACCCAATTGCTAGAAGAAGAGAAAATCGTTGATTTGGTAGCTGGACCAGATGCCTATCGTGATTTACCTCGTCTTTTGGAAGAGATAGAGGATGGCAACAAAGCGGTTAATGTATTTCTTTCGCGTGAAGAAACCTATGGCAATATTGACCCCGTACGCTTACATACGAATGGTGTAACAGCCCTTGTCAGTATCATGCGTGGCTGTAATAATATGTGTTCTTTTTGCGTGGTACCTTATACACGAGGGAGAGAAAGATCAAGAGATCTTGATTCTATCTTAAGGGAATGTATTAATCTATTTAATTCAGGATATCGAGAAGTGACACTTTTAGGCCAAAATGTGGATTCATATCATTGGCAACATCCTGAAACAGATCAATCTGTCAATTTTGCTCAATTGTTAGAGCAGGTAGCTCAATTGAAGCCTGAACTACGTGTTAGATTTTCTACTTCGCATCCAAAAGATATCACCAACGAAGTTTTGCATACCATGGCGGCCTATGATAATATTTGCAAAAATATTCATCTACCAGCACAAAGTGGCAATAATCGCATATTGGATTTAATGAACCGAACATATACCAGAGAATGGTATTTAGATCGCATTCAGTCGATTCGAACCATTTTAGGCGAATCTTGTGGTATTTCTCATGATTTAATTGCGGGGTTTTGCTCCGAAACGGAAGAAGAACATCAAGATTCACTGAGCCTTTTAGAGGAAGTAAAATATGATTTTGGTTATATGTTTTCTTATTCTGAAAGACCGGGCACTCCTGCCGAAAAGAAATTGGCAGATGATATTCCTGAGGAGATTAAGAAAAGAAGACTTCAAGAAATCATTGATTTACAAAGGAAACACTCAGCATACAAAAATCAATTGATGATTGGCACGACACAACGAGTGTTGGTAGAAGGTGATTCCAAGAAATCTTCTGCGCATCATTTTGGAAGAACAGATAATAATAAGGTAGTGGTTTTCCCTAAGAAAGAGGAAATGAAAGGGAAATTTGTGGATGTTAAAATTACACATTGTACCTCAGGTACTCTATTGGGTGAATTAATCAATTAATATGGAATCAAGTCATTTGAATGCCATCAAAGCTCGCTTTGGAATAATAGGGAATTCTTCTGCCCTATTACGCGCTATTTCGGTTGCTGAGCAAGTAGCCCCGACGGATATGACTGTATTGATTACAGGAGAAAGTGGATCTGGAAAAGAATCTTTTTCCAAAATAATCCATTCTTTGTCTAAAAGGAAACATGGTCAATTCATTGCAGTTAACTGTGGCGCTATCCCTGAAGGAACCATTGATTCAGAATTGTTTGGACATGAAAAGGGATCATTTACAGGGGCAATTGAAGCCAGAAAAGGTTATTTTGAAGTAACTGACGGAGGAACTATTTTTTTGGATGAAATAGCAGAAATGCCCTTAGGGACTCAAGCTAGACTCTTGCGTGTTTTAGAGAATGGTGAGTTCTATCGTGTCGGTTCTTCCAAAGTTCAAAAAACGAATACACGTGTTGTTGCCGCTACCAACGTGAACCTGCAAGATGCGATATCATCTGGAAAATTTAGGGAAGATTTATACTACCGACTTTGCACAGTGCCTATTTATGTCCCACCTCTGAGAGAGCGTGGCGATGATATAGAATTGCTATTCCGAAAATTCACAACTGATTTTTCAGAATTACATCGGGTAAAACCCATTATGTTGACCCGAGAGGCCAAAGATTTATTGCAAAAGCAACGATTTCCTGGGAATATTCGCCAATTGAAAAATTTAGCAGAGCAAATTTCCGTTTTAGAAGTTGGAGATCGGATTGTAGATGATGTCAAGCTCCAGTATTATTTGGAGTTCAACGAGCCTAAAATCAATTCATCTGTCATCAAAGGAGATTTTTTCACTAGTCCCGATGGAATTAATGAACGAGAAATTTTATACAAAATCTTGTTTGATTTGAAGCGAGATGTGACCGAGTTAAAGAAAATATTATTAAAAGTCATTGAGTCAGGAAATACCAATGCCTATGATATTATTTCCAATAATATGTCGATTTTTGAAGATATAAAGCCGGAATTCTCTGATTTACAAAAGAATTTAACGCTTCCTTCTACACCAAGTGCAGTGGAAGTAAGTCCTAATCCTATTGAGATTCACCCCATTTCTAATTCTGCAATGGAGGAAGATGTCAATTTTGAAGATGTGAGTGCTCAAGTTCAGGACGTCACTTTATCACTTGAAAAACAGGAAAAGGAAATTATTATCCGAGCATTAAAGAAAAACAGGAATAAGCGAAAATACGCTGCTAAGGATTTAGGAATCTCAGAAAGAACCTTATATCGAAAAATTAAACAATATGATTTGGAAGATATTGCCTAAGCTGGCCATACTATTTTGTTTATTAACACTTTTTAGTGGATGTTATAGTTTCAAAGGAGCTAGTTTATCTCCTGAGCTAAAAACGATTCAAATAAGTAATATCCGTATGGAAACGGCTGGTGGACCAGCCAATTTAAGTTTGGATGTAAATGAGCGATTAAAGGAATATTTTCAAAGAAATACTTCTTTAAAATTGACTACCCAAGCCCCTGATTTACTGCTAGAAGGTACTATCGTTGGCTATGAATTAAGTCCACAGGCTCCTACTTCAGATGATAAGGCAGGATTAAATCGATTGACGTTACGCATTCAATTTAGGTTAAGCAATAGACTAGATGAGAATAAGAATTTTGATCAAGAATTTTCTTTTTATCAAGATTTCCCCCAAAATCAAACCTTGAATCAGGTGGAGAAAACACTGATTCCGAAATTAGTAGATCAAATAATCTTAGATTTATTTAACAAAATTGCTGGAGACTGGTAATACATGGATAATAAGGCGCAAGATTTATGGTTTCTTTTACATAAAATAGATCGAAGTAATTCGAGTCTACAACATTCTTTTGATGGAGATAAAGAAGCCTATCCTTATTTCTATTTATTGTTTTGGAATGAAAAATTCAATCCCAATCTCCAAAAGAAAATTGCGTTAATGTCATCCTCCAGGAAGCATTATTTCGAATCTATCTTTGACATAGAAGAAATATCGATGCCCTTTATCGATGTTGAGAGTTTTAAGACATCAATTCCAGATGTCAAAGAGCAATTACAAGTCATTGATGATTTTTTACAAAACTTACCTAGTATTGCTCGTCCCAAAAAGAATCTAAAAGAAGAAGATTCTGATGTTTTGGACTTAGCTGAACTAAAAAATGCAACTCCAGTGTCAGAAACTTTTGCTAAAATTCTTGAGAGACAAGAGAAATACGAAAGAGCAATCGAGATGTATGAAAAATTAAGTTTGATTAAACCTGAAAAAAGCCTTTACTTTGCAACTCGAATTTCCGAATTGAAACATAAATTAATTTAAATAAACGATGTTCACCGTATTAATTTCTCTAATAGTTCTATTTTCTGCACTTTTAATCATCTTGATTTTGGTTCAAAATCCTAAAGGTGGTGGTATTAGTGGAGAGTTTTCTTCTGCAGGTGCTACTCAAATGTTTGGAGTACAAAAAACAGGAGATTTAGTAGAACAATTAACTTGGGGCTTCTCCATTAGCATTTTGGTATTAGTGTTATTAACTAATTTCACTCTTTCTTCTGAAACAACAGATGCTACTCAATCAGTCAATGTAGAGAAAGCTGCAGGTAAAACATTACCCGCTGCTCCTGCTCCTAGCCCAGCTACACCTGCAAAATAGTCAGACTGACAAGAATTGCTGAATAACTGACAATTTTACAGCTTAAATTTTTTGGCACACATCATGCTGATAAATGGAAAGTCCTTAGATGATAAGGACTTTTTATATGTTAATAACTTAAAATCTATATTATTATGTCAAAATTAAGTATCAAGCCCTTAGCAGATCGGGTTGTTGTTGAGCCTGCTCAAGCTGAAGAAAAAACTGCTTTTGGTATCATTATTCCTGATACTGCCAAAGAGAAACCACAAAAAGGAACGATTGTTGCCGTAGGAAATGGCAAAAAAGATGAACCTATTACAGTAAAAGTAGGTGACTCTGTATTGTATGGTAAATATTCTGGAACAGAGATTACAATCGACGGTAAAGATTATTTGATCATGCGTGAGTCTGACATTTTTGCAGTTTTATAGTTTTCATACTTTAAAATATTTCAACCAGTAAAATTTATTTAACAAAATGGCAAAAGAACTATATTTTGACACCGAGGCGAGAGAAAAAATGAAAAGAGGGGTTGATACCCTTGCGAACGCCGTAAAAGTAACGTTAGGACCCAAAGGACGTAATGTTATCATTGATAAAAAATTCGGATCACCTTCAATTACGAAAGATGGTGTATCTGTAGCAAAAGAAATTGAATTAGAGGATCCTGTAGAAAACATGGGTGCTCAATTAGTGAAAGAAGTAGCTTCCAAAACAGCTGATCAAGCAGGTGACGGTACTACTACTGCTACTGTATTGGCTCAATCTATTTACACGATTGGTTCTAAGAACGTAGCTGCTGGTGCTAACCCAATGGATTTGAAGCGTGGTATTGAGAAAGCGGTTGAAGCTATCGTAGGTAACTTGAGAACTCAATCTCGTCCTATCACTACTTCTACTGAAATAGCTCAAGTGGCTACAATCTCAGCTAACAATGATGTGGAAATCGGTCAAATGATTTCTTCAGCCATGGAAAAAGTTGGTCGTGAAGGTGTTATCACTGTGGAAGAAGCACGTGGTACTGAAACGGAAGTTAAAACAGTAGAAGGTATGCAATTTGATCGTGGATACTTATCTGCGTATTTTGTGACTAATACTGACAAAATGGAAGTGGAATTAGAAAAACCATTCATTTTGATTTCAGAGAAGAAAGTTTCTTCCATGAAAGAATTACTTCCTGTATTGGAAGCAGTAGCTCAAACTGGTCGTCCATTGTTGATCATTTCAGAAGATGTGGACGGTGAGGCTTTAGCTACCTTAGTTGTTAACAAAATCCGTGGTGCGCTGAAAGTGGCAGCTGTTAAAGCTCCAGGTTTTGGAGACAGAAGAAAAGCTATGTTAGAAGACATCGCTATCTTAACGGGTGGTACTGTTATCGCTGAAGAAAGAGGATTCAAATTAGAAAACGCTACTTTAGAATACCTTGGACAAGCGGAAAAAGTAATCATTGACAAGGACAACACAACAATTGTTAATGGAAATGGTTCTAAAGACGATATCGAAAATCGTGTTAACCAAATCAAGGCTCAGATTGAAAACACGACTTCAGATTATGATCGTGAGAAATTGCAAGAGCGCTTAGCAAAACTTTCAGGTGGTGTGGCTATCCTTTACATTGGAGCGGCAACTGAATTGGAAATGAAAGAGAAGAAAGATCGTGTAGATGATGCTTTGCATGCTACTAGAGCAGCTGTAGAAGAAGGAATCGTAGCTGGTGGTGGTGTTGCTTTAATTCGTGCTATTAGTGCATTAGATACCTTGACAGGTGAAAATGAAGATCAAAATACGGGTATCAACATCATTCGTCAAGCGGTAGAATCTCCGTTACGTACTATCGTATCTAATGCAGGTGGTGAAGGTTCAGTAGTTATCAATGCTGTTAAAGCAGGAAAAGATGACTTCGGATACAATGCACGTGAAGACAAATACGAGAATATGATTGCTGCGGGTATTATTGACCCAACTAAAGTAACTCGTTTAGCTTTAGAAAATGCTGCTTCTATCGCAGGATTGTTATTAACTACAGAATGTGTCATTGCTGATAAACCGGCTTCGGAACCTGCTCACGGTCATGGACCTGGTGGCGGCGGAATGGGCGGCATGATGTAATTAAATTAGATTTATTAGTGAAAACTCCCCATCTTTGGGGAGTTTTTTTTATACCATAACTCTCAATGAAAAGAATTGCCATTGATATGGATGATGTCTTAGCTGACACCTCCATTAAAATTATAGATCAAATAAACCATCGCTTAAACAAATCATATAATCCTGATGATTTATTAAACAGTGATGCATTAAAATTAGCATTTTACGAAGACTATCAATCCAATAATCAATTTCTATGGGAACCTGGCTTTTTCTTGGATATTAAAGTGAAAGAAGATGCAATAGAAGTTGTCAAACAACTACAGGAAAAATACGAAGTGTTCATTGTTTCTGCGGCGACTGAATTTCCTGAATCCATGAAGGAGAAGTTGGTTTGGTTAGAGCAACATTTTCCTTTTATTGGTTGGAAGCACACGGTATTTTGTGGGCATAAATATATGATTCAGGCCGATTACTTAATCGATGATCATGAGAAAAACCTAGCTTCATTTACTGGGAAACCTATACTTTATTCCGCTCTACATAATCTTCATATACACGACTACGAACGTGTTAATTCTTGGAAGGAAGTAGGTCATTTATTCTTATAGTTATTGATTTCTATGCTTCAAGCTAGACTTGCCATTAGTGTATTATTTTTATTGTGTGGATTGAATTTCGCTTCTTGGGCAACCAGGATTCCTGATTTCAAAGAATTCTTATCGTTATCTGATGCAGAATTGGGTAGTATATTAATGGGACTACCCATTGGTTCGATGGTATCTCTCCCTTTAGCTGGATGGTTAATAGCTAGATATAATTCCAAAATTATCTGTTTGCTGGCGGTGGTATTATACATCCTCATTTTACCAGCTTTAACTCTCATTTCTAGCTCCCTATTTCTTTTTATTGGTTTATTTTCTTTCGGAATGGCAGGAGATATTTTGAATATTTCTATGAATACGCAAGTCGTTACCTTAGAAAAGTTGACCAACAAAAAAACAATGTCCTCATTTCATGCCATTTTCTCCATTGGCTTGATGTTAGGTTCATTATTAGGCGGCTATTTAGTTAAATCTGACATAACCTTAGAACTACACTTTTACCTCATAGCTATATGTAATGCAGTATGCATCATAGGTGTATATAGCTATTTATTGACTGACTCAAAAAATACGAATCAAGAAAGTGAAGCGGTCCAAGCCAAATTCAAATTGAACAATTATTTATTGATTCTATCCTTTGTAGCTTTTTGCGGAATGCTTTGTGAAGGTGCTATGGCGGATTGGATCAGTCTATATTTTAAATTATTACCCAATTTAGAAGGCTTACCTTTTACTATTGGTTTTTCATCTTTTGCCTTTTCGATGGTCATAGGCCGTTTATTGGGCGATTGGGCGGCTAAACATATTTCCATAAGAAATATCCTGATGTTTAACGGAATCTTAATTGCTATTGGCATGAGTATAACCGTACTTTTTACTCAAGTTCATGTGATGATTTTTGGTTGCTTTATAACTGGATTAGGTATTTCAACCATAGTTCCTATGATCTATTCTCAAGCTGGTAATACCCAAGATACATCTCCAGCCATGGCCATAGCGGCTGTTTCTACCATTGCATATGTTGGTTTTATGTTAGGCCCTGTTGTCATCGGTTTTTTGTCCGAATACTTTGGGCTTCAACATGCCTTAGTGCTTCTTATCATACTAGGAATATTAGCTAGCGGCATCAGTAAGTTTGCATTGAGCAAAGATTAGCCGCATTCAATTGAATTATTCGGATATTTAATTATCTTTATTTAATGTATAACTTCAATAAATAATTGGCTATGAATAAACATGTCATATTTTGGTCTATTACAGTTGGTTTAGGTGGAATGTTATTTGGCTTAGATGTAGCAGTCATTTCGGGTGCTGAATTAGCCATTCAAAAATTATGGCATTTGGATAGCTGGACTCATGGTTTAGCCGTGGCCACGGCATTATATGGAACCGTAGTAGGAGCCGCATTGGGGGGTATTCCAGCAGATAAATACGGAAGAAAACAAACGCTACTTTGGATAGGCATTAGTTTCTTTGTTTCATCTTTAGGGGCGGCATTGGCCACTGATGTCAATCTATTTATGTTATTTCGCTTCTTAGGGGGATTGGGCATTGGGGCCTCTTCGGTTGTTGCTCCTATCTATATTTCTGAAATTGCCCCTCCACAACATCGCGGAAAGTTGGTCATTTCATTTCAATTAAATGTCGTATTAGGCATTTTATTGGCCTATATTTCCAATTATTTACTTCAAGGTGGAGAGGATGACTGGCGTTATATGTTAGGAATGGTAGCTATACCAAGTTTGCTTTTTTCTTTCTTAATATTATTTACGCCAGAAACACCTCAGTTTTTGCTTTTAAAACGTAAAGACCAAGCAGGGGCGCTGAAAGTGTTAACCTTGGCTGATCCTGATCCGAAAACTACTTTAAAGCGAATTTTAGACAATGCGAAAACGCAAATCAAAAAAGAGCGTCTATTTTCAAAAAAGTTCTTCACTCCTTTACTCCTCTCCTTTTTGATTGCCTTTTTTAATCAAATGTCTGGTATCAATGCCATTATTTATTATGCGCCTAGAATTTATGAATTAACGGGTTTAGGCAAAGAAAGTGCACTATTATCTACTGCTGGCATTGGTGTAGCTAATTTATTATTCACTTTATTGGGCTGGTATTTTATTGATAAAATTGGTAGAAGAATACTGATGTACATAGGCTCCGTGGGATATATTATTTCCTTAGGCTTAATAGCATTCTCTTTTTATCAGGAATCCTACGCTTTAGTACCCATTTATATTTTCTTATTCATAGCTTCCCACGCCATTGGTCAAGGATCAGTTATTTGGGTATTTATATCGGAAATTTTCCCTAATTCTGTACGGGCCTCGGGAATGGCTTGGGGCTCATTAACACACTGGTTACTAGCTGCCTTAGTCGCTAACTTTTTCCCAATTCTAACAGAAAACTTTGGAGGAACTTTTATTTTCAGTCTGTTTGGCTTGATGATGGTTGCCCAGTTCTTTTATGTCATGTTCTTAATGCCTGAAACCAAAGGTGCTTCACTAGAAGATATAGAGAAACAGATCATTATACATTAACCTTTTATGTACATCTGGGATTATATGTCCAGATGTACATTTAGCCAACCTGTGTCAAATTTGACACTGTATTTACTGTAAAATTGAATAGCTGATTCATTCCAATCAAGTACTTGCCACATCATACCTGTACAATGTGTATGCTTAGCTTCTTTGACAGCTTCATCTAACAGCAGTTTACCCAAACCTAGGGAACGATATTCTTCTTTAATGAATAGATCTTCCAAATAAAATCGTTTTCCTTTCCAGGTGGAAAAACGAAAATACCAGAGTGAAAAACCGGCCAAATTTCCTTGATAATAAATGAGGTTAGCTGAAAAAATGGGATTTTCTCCAAATCCATGTTGAATGAAATCTTCCAAACTCGAACTTACTTCATTGGTTGCCTTTTCAAATAAAGCTAATTCTTTTACTAAGCCAAAAATGGATGGAACATCCTCTATTCCCGCTTTTCTAATTTCTATTTGCTCCATGATTAGTAACTTCTCTTAATCGATATAAAACTTCCCGCATGTCTTCAGGAAAATCCTGTTCAAAATAAATACGTTCGTTGGCTTTAGGATGATCAAAACCCAAAGAAAAAGCGTGCAAAGCCTGCCGTGGACACAATTTCATTAAATTGGCAGCAAAGGTTTTAAAATTGGCAATAGAACTCATATAACGAATTTTATCACCCCCATAAGCTGCATCGGATAACAACGGATGTCCAATGGATGCTGCATGAGCTCTGATTTGATGTGTTCGACCTGTTTCTAGATTAAATCGGACTAAAGAACAAAAGACAAATGATTCCATCACTTCATAATGTGTAATGGCTAATTTTCCGTGTTCAGCTTCCTCAGGAAACATCATCATCACTTTTCTGTCCCGTGGACTACGATCTATTTTTCCACGTAGTGTGGCTTTACTTTCTTTAGGGACACCCCAACAAATCGCATAATAGGTTCGGTCAATGGTATGGTCAAAAAACTGCCTTGCCAAATGATTTAACGAAAATTCAGATTTGGCTACGACCAATATTCCCGAAGTATCCTTATCTATTCGATGGACCAAACCTGGTCGAATATCTCCTTTACCAGGTAAATGTTGGCAATGGTACAATAAGGCATTCACCAACGTGCCTTCCCAATTACCATGAGCTGGATGCACCACCATACCAGAAGGTTTATTCACTAAAATAAGCTCTTCATCTTCGTAAATGATATCTATTGGGATATTTTCAGCTACTACATCTTTATCACGGGGTGGATGCGAAAAAGATACTACTATCTCATCTAATGGCTTAACCTTGTAATTTGACTTTATATTGGCGCCGTTTACCTTAACCGAACCAGCTTCTATTCCTGATTGAATTTTGGAACGAGTAGCATTGGAAATTTTTAGAAGTAGGTATTTATCTATTCTAAGTAATTGTTGACCTTTGTCCACCGTGAAATTGAAATGTTCAAACAAATCATCTTCACTCTCAATGGGATCTATTTCATTATCTATGGACATATCTGCTTTTGAAAAAAACTATTTACAACTACCTTCACCAATCGATGAATTGTTTGATCCTCTTTGGAAAGAACAAAACATACGACTATTTTTCAAGCGAGATGATCTGATTCATCCCACCGTTTCTGGCAATAAGTGGCGCAAATTAAAGGAATATATCCGTATCGCCCAAGATAATCCCAAAAAGGGAATTATTAGTTTTGGAGGTGCTTATTCTAACCATTTGTACGCATTGGCTTATGTAGCTAATCTACTACAAATACCTTCAATTGGAATCGTAAGAGGAGAAGAATTAACGACAAAGAGTAATGCATATTTAAGTCAAATGGAAGCCATGGGAATGGAATTATACTTTGTTGACCGAGGTTATTACCGTAAAAAGGAAGTTCCAAATCAAATTAATTCAGAAGATTATTGGATAATCCCAGAAGGAGGTTATTCTTCACATGGAATTGATGGTATGAAAGCTTTGGTAGACGAAATTCAGCAAGGCATTCAACCTGATTTTCTAATTAGTGCCGTTGGAACAGGAACTACCATACTAGGTTTAGCAAAATATTCCAAGGTCAATACGCTTGGCGTGCTATGTTTGAACAATGAAAAGGAAATTGAAAAACATTTGCATGAGCTTCAATTAGAGCTTACCAAGCTATATCTAGCAAAGGATTACTTATTTGGCAAATATGCTTCCCGACCGCCCGAATTAATGAACTTTTGTGAAAAATTTAAACAGCAGCATCATATTGAGATTGAACCTACCTACACAGGTAAAATGATGTATGGAGTGTATGATTTACTCAAAAAAAAGTACTTCCCGGCAGGAAGTACTTTAGTATGTATACACACGGGAGGTATTAAATAGTTTATCCTACTGATCCTTCCAGTGAAATTGCCAATAATTTCTGAGCTTCAACGGCAAACTCCATGGGTAGCTGATTTAACACCTCTTTGGCATAACCATTTACGATTAAAGCAATGGCTGTTTCAGTAGATAATCCCCTTTGGTTACAATAAAAGATTTGATCCTCACCAATTTTAGAAGTAGTAGCTTCATGTTCTACCGAAGCCGTATTGTTTTTAACCTCTAAATAGGGGAATGTATGCGCTCCGCAGCGATCACCTAGAAGTAATGAATCGCACTGAGAATAATTCTTAGCCGAATCCGCTCGTTTGGCCACTTGCACTAGTCCACGATATGAATTTTGAGAAACACCCGCAGAAATACCTTTTGATACAATTCTTGATTTAGAATGTTTGCCTAAGTGAATCATCTTTGTACCCGTATCAGCTTGCTGATGATTATTGGTTACAGCTACTGAATAAAATTCTCCAATGGAATAATCCCCTTTTAGGATAACAGAAGGGTATTTCCAAGTGACTGCAGAACCCGTTTCTACTTGGGTCCAAGATAATTTGGAATGAGCTCCATCGCATATTCCTCGTTTAGTAACAAAATTATAAATTCCACCTTTACCCTCTTTATCTCCTGGATACCAGTTTTGGACCGTTGAATATTTCACTTCTGCACCAGCATGAACAAAAATTTCTACCACAGCCGCATGCAATTGATTTTCATCACGCATAGGTGCGGTACAACCTTCTAAATAGCTTACATAGGAATCTTCATCAGCTATAATTAACGTACGCTCAAACTGACCAGTACCGGACGCATTAATACGGAAATAGGTCGAAAGCTCCATAGGGCAACGAACACCTTTGGGTATATAACAGAAAGAGCCATCTGAAAAAACGGCAGCATTAAGGGCTGCAAAGTAATTGTCTTTAACTGGTACTACGCTCCCCAAATATTTTTTAATTAACTCTGGATGCTCTCTAACAGCTTCCGAAATCGAACAAAATATGATACCTTTTTCAGCTAATGTCTCCTTAAAGGTCGTAGCTACCGAAACTGAATCGATAACCGCATCTACGGCTACATTGGATAAGCGCTTTTGTTCATCCAATGAAATCCCCAATTTCTCAAAAGTTCTACGAAGTTCTGGATCAATTTCATCCAAAGAATTCAATTGCTTTTTAGGCTTAGGTGCGGAATAATACTTTAAAGATTGATAATCTGTTGGTTTATAAGACACATTAGCCCAAGTAGGCTCTTGAAGAGTTTTCCAATAACGAAATGCAGCTAAACGCCATTCAAACATCCATTCAGGCTCATTCTTTTTATCTGAAATAAAACGAATGGTGGTTTCATCTAAACCAATAGGCGCCTCATCAGTATCAAAATGAGATTCAAAACCGTATTTGTAATCGGAAGTGGTTACTTCCTGTAAAATATCATCTACCTTTTCTGCCATGACCTTTGTTTCTATAGAGATACAAAATTACAAAGCAAAATTTAGTTTTGTAAGCATTTAATTAGAACTATTCTAAATAACCTAAAATAAAGGTGTATTTCTAATTAAACTTTCTTCCAAAGAGATAAAAGTCTCCGTTCGTTGAATACCTGTCACCCGTTGAATTTTATCATGAAGTACTTCTCGTAAATGCTGAGTATCTCGACAAATAATTTTGGCAAAAATGGAGTAAATTCCAGTGGTATAGTGAATATTGACCACTTCAGGTATCTTTTCCAATTGTTTGGCTACATCTTCGTACAAGGAACTCTTATCCAAATATATTCCTAAAAATGCGGTTATATCCCAACCAATTTTAGAATAATCAATTAAGAGCTGAGCTCCCTTAACAATGCCCAATGCTTCCATTTTTTTCATTCTAACGTGCACAGTCCCTCCTGAAACGTCTAAACGCTGGCCAATTTCAGTATATGGCAAGTTAGAATCACTAACTAAAATTTCTAAAATTTTATAGTCTAAAGGGTCTAGGTCAAATTTTTTATCCATAATATTTTCAACAAATTGATATTATTTTTAAAAATTACTCAAAAAAATTAGATTTTCTTTAAATAATTTTGAAAAATTAAAAATGATTTCTAATTTTGTCCTATAATAGTTACAAAGGTAAATATTATTTCACTGTAGGGTGATGAAATTGGCAGACGTGCCCTCCTGTCTCGGGGGTGGTGAGTTCGGGATAAACGTAGCGTAATGGGTTGACCACTAAATCAGTTCTGCGATATGGCTAACCGCACCTTGGAGGTTCGAATCCTTCTCCTACAGCATTTTTATTATTTGGTTTTTAGTTTGTTGATGAAGTGTAATGTTAAAAGCAATTCTATTTTAGGATTGCTTTTTTATTTGACAAATAGTCTATAAATTTGGTAGATAACTCACCTTAAACACCTATTATTATGTCATTAAGATTAGGAGATATAGCGCCAGATTTCAGCGCTGAAACAACCCAAGGACCTATTAATTTTCACGAATGGATTGAAAATTCATGGGTATTATTTTTTAGTCACCCAGCTGACTTTACTCCCGTATGTACAACTGAATTAGGAAAAACAGCTTTATTGAATGGAGAGTTTAGCAAAAGAGGTGTCAAGGCTATTGCTATTTCGGTAGATAGTTTGGATTCTCACAACAAGTGGGTTCCAGATATTGAAGAAGTAAACCATGTACAGGTTAACTTCCCGATTATCGCTGATCCAGAGAAAAAAGTGGCATTACTATATGATATGATCCACCCAAATGCTTCTGAAAAAGCTACAGTTCGTTCTGTATTTATTATTGGGCCTGATAAAAAAATCAAATTGACATTAACTTATCCGGCATCAACTGGTAGAAATTTCACTGAAATTTTACGTGTCATTGATTCTTTGCAATTAACAGCAAACTATCAAGTAGCAACTCCGGCCGACTGGGTAAATGGAGAAGATGTTATCATCACTCCTGCTGTATCAAATGAGGAGGCGCTTACTAAATTCCCTAAAGGATTTACAACGGTTAAGCCTTATTTGAGAAAAACACCACAGCCAAATCTATAAGATTTTGTAAATTTGGTTATTCCAACCAAAAAAATTGAAGAAAAAAAGAATCCAGCTTATTGTTAGTATCATTACAGTACTTAGCTTTTGCTGGATTCTTTTTTCATATATAAGCTCCCTTACAGGTGAGGAAGGGCATCAATTTTCCTATAGTGATGCCATTCAAATAGAAGTCCCGCAAAAGCACCTCATTCACGGTATTGATGTTTCTCATCATAATGGAATTGTCCCTTGGAATCACCTCAGTGAATTAGAAATTTTTGATACAGTTTCTTTAAAATTTGTATTTATTAAGGCTACAGAAGGACGCAGTTTACAAGATCCCAATTTTCAGGTTAATTGGCATAAAGCCAAACAAAAAGGATTAATAGCCGGGGCATATCATTTTTATATTCCTACCAGGGACCCTATTGAACAAGCCAAAAACTTTTGTAACATGGTAAAACTGCAAGAAGGCGACCTCCCTCCTGTTTGTGATATCGAAGTAACAAACAGGGTCAGTCATCAAAAAATCCGAAAAGATATTAAAGCTTTTTTGGATTATTTGACTGAACACTATCATACAAAACCTATCTTATATACCAACACACGTATGTACGCTGATTTATTTAATAATGAGGAGTTTACTGATTTCCCATTGTGGTTAGCCAGCTATGAATCCAATACCATCGTAGATGCGGATAATCTACGTTTTTGGCAATACAGCAAACAAGGGAAGCTCCAAGGAAATTCCAAATCTTGGGATTATAATGTATTTTTGGGAGATCATTCAGAATTTGCTTCCATGCTAATCAAATAAAAACATGCTATCCACGATTAATTTTACCCAAACCACTGCCTACCAAAAGCTATTAACAGACAAAAAGCGCTTAGAATCTAGTTCTATTACAACTCTTTTTCAAGCTGATAGTGAAAGACAAAAAAAATATAGTTTATTCTTTCAGGATATATTCATCGATTATTCTAAAAACATCATCGATGCCGAAACATTCCAGCATTTAATAGAATTAGCTAAAGAATGTCAAATAGAATCGGCCATTCAATCTCAATTATCGGGTGATCCAATCAATCAAACAGAGGGAAGAGCTGTATTACATACTGCTTTAAGAATGCCCAAAGGACAAGTTCAATTATTACAAGGAGTTGATATTAATACTGAAATACACCAAGTAAGAGCTCATATGAAGGAATTCACAGAACAAGTGATTTCTGGGGCTTGGAAAGGATATACGAATAAAAGCATCACCGATGTAGTTAATATAGGAATTGGTGGATCAGACCTAGGTCCCGTGATGGTTACAGAAGCTTTAAAGCCATACAAAACGCATTTGAATGTTCATTTTGTAAGTAATGTGGACGGTACACATATTGCTGAAACGTTGAAAAAAGTAAATCCGGAAACTACTTTATTTTTAATTGCTTCTAAAACATTCACTACTCAAGAAACCATGGCAAATGCTTTTACGACGAGGGATTGGTTCTTGAAAACAGCTAAAGATGAAGCAGCAGTTTCTAAACATTTTGTTGCCTTATCAACAAATAAAACCCAAGTTGAAAAATTCGGTATTGATTCTGCGAATATGTTTGCATTTTGGGATTGGGTTGGTGGAAGATATTCCCTTTGGTCTGCCATTGGTTTGTCTATTTGTTTATCCATAGGTTACGACAACTTTGAATCGCTTTTATCAGGAGCACATGAAATGGATTTACACTTAGCTAGCACACCTTTAGAAGCTAATGCACCTGTCATTTTAGCTCTTTTAGGAATCTGGTATGTAAATTTTTGGGATGCTCCTACGCATGCTATTTTACCTTATGACCAGTACATGCATCGATTTGCGGCCTATTTCCAACAAGGAGATATGGAATCCAATGGTAAAACTGTGGATAGAACAGGAAAGCGAGTTGATTATGCGACAGGTCCTGTTATTTGGGGAGAACCTGGAACCAACGGTCAACATGCCTTTTATCAATTGATTCATCAGGGCACGCAAATGATTCCTGCTGATTTTATAGCACCTGCTAAAACGCATAATCCAATTGGTAATCACCATACATTATTGATGTCCAATTTCTTTGCTCAAACAGAAGCATTGATGAATGGAAAATCGTTGGAAGTGGTAAAAACAGAATTAAGTAAAGCTGGATTAGATGAATCAGCAATAAACAAACTTGCTCCATTTAAAGTTTTTGAAGGTAATAAACCTACCAATTCCATATTGGCAAAAGAAATTAACCCTGCTACATTAGGCGCATTAATTGCCATGTATGAACACAAAATCTTTGTTCAAGGGGTTATTTGGAATATTTTCAGCTATGATCAATGGGGAGTAGAATTAGGGAAGCAATTAGCTAATTCCATTTTACCCGAATTAGAAAATGAAGAGAAAATTCAAAGCCATGATAGTTCCACCAATGGATTGATTAACCAGTTTAAGGCTTGGAGATAATTACTCAGGTGTATCAATGAAAATGGCTAGTCTTTCAACTAGCCATTTTTTATTTGATTTTCTGAATAAGTTCTTGCAGACTAAGTAATTCTTGCTCACCACTAAGCATATTTTTCAGGTTAATTTTATTCTGAACTAATTCCTGTTCACCTAAAACAGCCACAAAAGGAATCTTCTTTTTATCCGCAAATTCAAATGGCTTCTTGATTTTGGCTACTTCAGGGTAAATTTCAGATGGAATTCCTTGTTTACGCAGTTCGTTCACATATTGAAAAGCTTGTGTTTGACCTGCCTCATCAAAATAGGCAAACAATACCTTAGAACCACTAAATGGAATTTCAGGGAAAAGATTCAAGGCATCCATCACATCGATCATGCGTTCGATTCCAAAGGATAATCCGACACCTGACATATTAGGTAGACCAAAATCCGTAGTCAGGTTATCATATCTACCACCCCCAGCAATTGAGCCAAAAGGTATATCTAAAGCCTTTCCTTCAAAAATTAGACCCGTATAATAACTTAAACCGCGGGCAAGTCGATAATCAAATAGGATATTGGTATTAACAAATCCATTTTGTTGAATAAACCTTAATACATCTTCAATTTCTTTTAAGCCTGCTAATCCTTGTGTATTACCATTAAAAAAAGAGGTCAGCTTATCTATTTTCGCTAAATTATTCCCTTCAAATACAATCAAATCAGCTAAGACATCACATTGATCATCAGTAAATCCTTTTTCAACTAATTCTTTAGCAACTGCCTCCCAGCCAATTTTATCTAATTTATCGATGGCTACTGCAAAATCAACAAAATGATGATTCATGCCTAAGACATCCACAACTCCTGCTAAGACCTTTCGTGAATTGATAACGAGGTTAGCTTTTAAATTTAATGAATTAAAAATTGCCTGAAATAAGGTAATTAATTCCGCTTCATTCAATAATGAATTAGAACCGATGATATCGGCATCACATTGATAAAATTCTCTATACCGACCTTTTTGTGGCCTATCCGCTCTCCAAACGGGTTGGATTTGATAACGCCTAAATGGGAAAGCCAAATCATTGCGATTCATGGAAACAAAACGTGCAAAAGGCACTGTTAAGTCATAACGTAAACCTTTTTCACTGACTTTATACGTAAACTTCTTGCTTCCTTCTTGGAAATCTTGTTCTGTTAATTTGGAGAGATAATCTCCAGAATTAAGAATTTTAAACAATAATTGATCTCCTTCATCACCGTATTTACCTGTCAAAGTAGATAAATTCTCAATGGCTGGAGTTTCAATGGCTTGAAAACCAAATTGCTCAAAATGCCTTCTAATGATGTTGAAAACATAATTTCTTTTGGCCATTTCTTTAGGACCAAAATCTCTTGTACCTCTTGCGTTACTGGGCTTTTGCATAATTTCAAAAAACAAATTTAATTAATCGGGGCTTATTATTTGATTAATAAACGATATTTCGTATTTTTGCACACCAAATTTATCAAGACATGGCCGTAACTAGACTAAAACGTAAAGACAGAAGAAATCACGCAGTAGCGAATAATAAAGTATCTGCTATCAGAATTTTAAAGCAGAGACCAATAATCAAATTGGTAGATGTAGAAGAAATCAAAGCAAGTTTCGCTAAATAAGCATTATTTCAGTAAAGAGAAACCGGTATTCACCGGTTTTTTTTTATCCAAAAATTGCTGTAATTTGATTTTCTAAATCCATTATTCATGAAAAAAATTACTTTCATTTGCACCGCTATATTAGCAGCTGGTGTATTCAGCTTACAAGCACAAGACCACCGATTCGTTGAAGAGAATCCAACTAAACCTGACAAAACTGAATTTTGGGATCCAGAGATCCGTGTAGTTAGTCCTGCTAAAACCCCTTCTGATGCCATTATTTTATTTGATGGTAAAAATTTAGACAATTGGGAAACTGTCAAAGATGGCAGTCCAGCTAAATGGAAAGTCGAAGATGGAGCTATGACGGTTGTAAAAGGAGCTGGTAATATTTCCACCAAACAAAAATTCACCAATTACCAATTGCATATTGAGTGGCGCTCTCCTATTGAACCTGAAACATTAAAAAGTCAAGGTAAAGGAAATAGCGGTATTTTCATGCAGGGAATGTATGAGGTACAGGTATTGAACTCCTACCAAAATAGAAGTTACCGTAATGGTCAGGCAGGAAGTATTTATAAACAAACGCCACCATTAGTCAATGCTACTTCACCTATGGGTGAATGGAATACCTACGACATTATTTATACGGCACCCAAATTCACGATAAATGGCGGAATTGATACTCCTGCCTATGTAACCTTGATACACAATGGTGTAGTGGTTCAACATCATACTAAGATCCAAGGTACAACAGAGTACATAGGTCAGCCTAAAAATCCAGTTCATGGTGCAGGACCTATCAGCTTGCAAGATCATGGAAATCCAGTAAGTTTCCGTAACATCTGGATTCGTGAAATGTAATATTTAATTCATTATTTTAGGGAAGGTTTTTCTTAGAAAACACCTTCCCTTTTTTTATCTTATGAAATACCTAATTAGTTGGATTTTACGTCATATTCCTAGAAAATACATTCAATTGGTAGCTCATCAATTGTTGAAAGCTTATCGTATATTCTTAAAAGGAAATAAAGTCCACTGCCCTATTTGCCAAGAGAATTTTTCTAAATTTTTACCTTATGGCAGATTGCATCCTAGAGAAAATGCGCTTTGTCCATCATGCTTAAGTTTGGAAAGACATCGTTTGATGTATCTATTCTTGCAGAAGGAAACAAGTTTTTTCCAGAGTCAGCCCAAATTATTACACATTGCACCGGAGTATTGTTTCATTGACCGATTTGAGAAGTTATTGGGTGACAATTACATTACCGCGGATATCGAATCACCTCTCGCTAAGGTTAAAATGGATTTACATGACATTCCATTTGAAGATAATAGCTTTGATGTAGTGTTTTGTAATCACGTATTAGAACATGTGCGTGATGATGTTCGTTGTATGCAAGAGATACGTCGAGTTTTAAAACCCGATGGGTTTGCTTTATGCCAAAGTCCACAAAGATTGGATTTAGCTACTACCTACGAAGATGCTAGTATCACCGATCCTAAAGAAAGAGAAATTCACTTTTTACAAGATGATCATCTACGAATTTATGGTCGTGACTATGGTATCCAATTAGAAAAGTCCGGTTTTCAGGTGAGCCCCATCAATATGATTGAAAAAATTGGAATAGAGGAAAGTAAAAAAATGGCCTTACCCTTGGGTGAAATAATATATCTATGTCGTAAATAACATCATGAGATACGAAACACTTCCAGCGCAGCTGTACATCAACAACCGTCAAAAACTAGTGCAGCAATTAGCACCTAATTCCATTGTGTTAATTTACTCCAATGATATCATGCCAACCAATGCTGATGGTAGCATGGGCTTTAAACAAAATTCAGATTTATTGTATTTATCTGGCCTAGATCAAGAGGAAACGATACTTTTATTATATCCAGATGCACCCGAAGAGCATTTAAAAGAAATTGCTTTTGTTAGAGAAACGTCTGAATTAATTTCCATCTGGGAAGGTCACAAGTTCACCAAAGAAGAAGCGAAAGGGATTTCGGGTATTAAAAACATCCAATGGACGCAGCAATTTGAGTCTATTTTACAAACATTAATATATACGGCTGAAAATATATATTTGATAGACAACGAGCATATTCGTAATAGCTCTACTGTGGAAACACAAAATGCTCGTTTTACTAAATCTTTGCAAGCAAAATATCCAACACATATCTATAAGCGCCTTGCTCCTATTACGAACACCATTCGTATGAAAAAGGAAAAGGATGAAATTAAGGCCATGCAGAAGGCTATTGATATAACTGAATCCGCTTTTAGAAGAGTCTTACAATTCACTCAACCGGGAGTGACAGAATATGAAATTGAAGCGGAATTTATCCACGAGTTTATTCGATTAAAAGGAGATGGTTTTGCCTATACTCCAATCATTGCTTCAGGTGCCAACGCCTGTGTGTTACATTATATTGAGAATAAAGAAGTTTGCCAGGATGGTGATGTTATTTTGTTGGACGCAGGTGCGGCATATGGCAATTACAATGCCGATATGACCAGAACTATACCAGTAAATGGGAAGTTTAGCTCAAGACAAAAGCAGGTTTATTGGGCAGTTTATGACGTATTAAATTTTGCGAGTCAACTGATGCGTCCATCGATCTATTGGGTAGATTATCAAAAAGAAGTAGAGCGTTATATGGAGGGAAAATTGATCGATTTAGGTCTATTTTCAAGAGGAGATGTGGAGAAGCAAGACAAAAATGCCCCTTTATTCAAAAAATATTTCATGCATGGAGTGGCTCATCACTTGGGTTTAGATGTACATGATGTTTGGGATAAATACAAACCTTTTGAAGCTGGAATGGTTTTAACCTGTGAACCAGGAATTTATATCCGAGAAGAAGGATTAGGTATTCGACTGGAAAACAACTTGTTAATCACGGAGAATGGTACAGACAACTTGATGAAACATATTCCCATTGAATGGGACGAAATTGAATCCATCATGCAATCGAGGAATTAAATATTAGGTCAAATACGCTAATAAATAGCTTAGTATGTGGATTGCCAGCTTCGTCTTAGCTATATTTGTAAGATGGAAATATGCTTTCCTAAAATTGATTTTAAATAGATGGAATGTAGTTGCAAAGACTAATTCCAATTGCCCTGAGCCAAGGATTAAATACATCTTTTCTGCATCTGGGGTAAAACATATGTTAACATAAATGAAGAACCTTCGTAATTTTTGCATCATCGCCCATATTGATCACGGAAAAAGTACCTTGGCCGATCGATTAATTGAATTCACGAATACAGTCCAAAAGCGAGATATGATGAATCAGCTTTTGGATGATATGGATTTGGAAAGAGAGCGTGGAATTACGATTAAATCTCATGCCATTCAAATGCAATATCCCAAAGATGGGGAGATTTATACGTTTAACTTAATTGATACACCTGGCCACGTCGATTTCTCCTATGAAGTATCACGTTCCATTGCTGCTTGTGAAGGTGCTCTATTAATTGTAGATGCTTCCCAAGGTATTGAAGCACAAACCATTTCAAATTTATATTTGGCTATCAATCATGATTTGGAAATTATTCCAGTCTTGAATAAAATAGACTTGCCAGGCGCTATGCCAGAAGAGGTTTCGGATCAAATCATTGATTTAATTGGCTGCAAAAAAGAAGATATCATTCATGCTTCTGGAAAAGAAGGTATAGGTATTCAAGATATTTTGGATGCAGTAGTAACTCGCATCCCTGCTCCTAAAGGCAATCCAGAAGAGCCATTACAAGCTCTCATTTTTGATTCTACATTCAATTCCTATCGTGGAATTGAAGTTATATTCCGTGTTTACAATGGGGAGATTCGTAAAGGAGATCGCGTTAAATTCATGAATACGGGTAAAGAGTATTTTGCTGATGAAATTGGTATCTTAGGATTAGAACAAGAACCGAAGTCTATTATTAAAACGGGGGATGTGGGCTATTTGATTTCAGGTATCAAAGAAGCAAAAGAAGTTAAAGTAGGTGACACAATTACTCATGTGGCTAATCCATGTAAATTGGCTATTCAAGGTTTTGAAGAAGTAAAACCCATGGTATTTGCTGGTATTTATCCAGTAGAAACATCTGAATTTGAGGATTTGAGAGACGCCATGGAGAAGTTGCAATTAAATGACGCTTCGCTAGTGTGGGAACCTGAGACTTCCATGGCTTTGGGCTTTGGGTTTCGTTGTGGTTTCTTGGGTATGTTGCACATGGAAATTGTACAAGAACGCTTAGAGCGTGAATTTGACATGACTGTTATTACCACTGTGCCTTCGGTAAAGTTCAAGGTATTAACCACTGCCAATGAAGAATTATGGGTATCAGCTCCTAGTGATTTACCTGAACCCAATTTGATCAACATTATTGAAGAACCTTACATTAAAGCTCAAATTATCACCAAATCAGAATACACTGGTATCATAATGAGCTTGTGTATGGATAAACGGGGTATCTTAACTAATCAAATTTATTTAACCACAGACCGAGTAGAACTTACTTTTGACATGCCTTTGTCCGAAGTAGTATTTGACTTTTTTGATCGTTTAAAAACCATTTCTCGAGGTTATGCATCTTTGGATTATGAATATAAAGGATATGAGCCTGGTTACTTGGTTAAATTAGATATCATGCTGAACGGGGAAAAAGTAGATGCTTTGTCGGCCATTGTGCACCGGGACAAAGCCTATGATTGGGGAAAGCGTTTATGTGAGAAATTGCGTGAATTATTGCCTAGGCAGCAATTTGAAATAGCTATTCAAGCAGCAATTGGTCAAAAAATTATTGCTCGTGAGACGGTAAAAGCCTTAAGAAAAGACGTTTTAGCAAAATGTTATGGAGGTGATATTTCTCGTAAAAGAAAGTTGTTAGAGAAACAGAAAAAAGGAAAAAAGAGAATGCGTCAAGTGGGTAATGTAGAAATACCTCAAGAAGCATTTATGGCAGTTTTAAAATTAGATTAATCAAATATTTTTACATAATAGTTTTCGAAACAGGCTTCTAAAGCTTAATTTTGAATTTTTAAAAATAAGATAATGGCTGAAGTAATTAGAATGCCCAAGATGAGCGACACCATGATTGAAGGTGTAATCGCAAATTGGCTAAAGAAAGAGGGTGATGTAATCAAGTCTGGTGATATCATAGCTGAGGTGGAAACCGACAAAGCAACGATGGAATTGGAGAATTATGAGGATGGAACATTATTATATATTGGAGTTAAAGTTGGTGAAGCTGTACCCGTAGATGGAATTATAGCCATCGTTGGTACTCCAGGAGAAGATTATTCTAGTTTATTAGCTGGTGCACCAGCAGCTCCAGCAGCCGCTGTGGAAGCAAGAGCACCTACAGCTGCGCCAGTAGCTGCTGCTCCTGTTGCACCAACAGTAGATTTAAGTTCAATTCCAGCGAAAGCAGTAAGAATGCCTAAGATGAGTGATACCATGGTAGAAGGTGTCATTGCCAAGTGGTTGAAGCAAGTAGGTGATGTGGTTAAATCTGGTGATATCATTGCTGAGGTAGAAACCGACAAGGCTACCATGGAATTAGAAAATTATGAAGATGGTACCATTTTATACATCGGAGCCAAAGAAGGTGAAGGTGTTATTGTAGACGGAATCATTATGATTGTGGGTGAGCCAGGAACCGATTTTCAACCCCTATTACAACAAGCTTCGGCTCCAGCAGCTCCAGCACCTGCTCCTGTGGCAGTAGCTGCATCAGCACCTGTAAAGGAAGCTCCCAAAGCATCGGAAGTAAAAGCATCTCCTTCTGGTATTCAAGCAGATTCTAAAGGAGGAATTATCAAAGCATCTCCTCTAGCTAAAGCTTTAGCTAAAGAAAAGAATATTAACCTCAATTGGTTACAAGGAACAGGTGACGGAGGTAGAATTACCAAATCCGATGTTGAAAACTATAAACCCAATGCGGGAGGAGCCACTGGCAACTTTATTTCGGGAGAAGAAAGTTTCGAAGATATTCCAAACAGTCAAATGCGTAAGACAATCGCTCGTCGTTTGTCTGAGTCTAAATTCAGTGCTCCTGAGTTTTATTTAACCATGGAAATCAACATGGACAAAGCCATGGGAGCGCGTGTTAGTATGAATGAAGTATTGCCAGTCAAAATTTCATTCAATGACATGGTGATCAAAGCGGTAGCATTATCTCTGGTTAAACATCCTAAAGTTAATTCTTATTGGATGGAAGATAGAATTCGCGTAAATAAACATGTACACATCGGTATGGCGGTAGCTGTGGAAGATGGTTTATTAGTTCCAGTGATTCGTTTTGCTAGTGAAAAGTCGATTGCACAAATCTCCGCTGAGGCGAAGGAATTAGGTGGAAAAGCAAAAAACAAACAATTGCAACCAAAAGATTGGGAAGGTAATACATTTACCGTCAGCAACTTAGGTATGTTTGGAATCGACCAATTCACATCAATCATCAACTCTCCAGAATCGTGTATTTTGGCAGTAGGCGGTATCAAAGAGACGGTTGGTGTTAAGAATGGTCAATTCTATGCAACTAATATCATGAAACTAACCTTGACTTGCGACCATCGCGTGGTAGATGGAGCAACAGGTGCAGCGTTTTTACTAACATTAAAACAGTATCTTGAGGATCCCATTAAGATGTTTATTTAAACATTAATAATGGCAAGCCTCGAAAATTTCGGGGCTTGTCTATTTTAGGAAAAATACGAATATGAGCAATACCAACATCCGAATCGCTGTACAGAAATCAGGAAGATTAAGTGACGATTCATTGAAATTATTTAAAGAATGTGGAATTAAGTTTGAATCAGGCGGATCTAAGTTGCGCTCGATATCTAGCAATTTCCCTATAGAGTTTTTATTTCTACGCGACGACGATATTCCAGGATATGTAGAAGATGGTGTGGCAGATTTAGGAGTCATTGGTCTGAACGTATTAGAAGAAAATCGTAAGGACGTTGAGATTGTCAAAGAATTAGGATTTTCTAAATGCAGATTATCTTTAGCTATCCCAAGAAATGAGGTATATACCGATTTAAGTTATTTTGAGGGAAAAAATATAGCAACCTCCTACCCTAACTTGACCAATACCTTTTTAACATCGCAAGGTGTTACTGCGCATACACATGAGATTTCAGGTTCTGTAGAAATTGCTCCAAGCATTGGTCTAGCGGAAGGAATTTGTGATATTGTTTCTACTGGTGGAACACTACTAAGTAATGGGTTAAAAGAAGTAGCTGAGGTATTTAAAAGTCAGGCTGTATTGATTTCTAATAAATCCTTAACCGCTGAAAAGAGAAGTATCTTAGACAAGCTTACTTTCCGTATAGATTCCGTACAAAGAGGTCAAAATGCCAAATACGTCGTTTTAAATGCGGAAGAAAAGAATTTAGATAAAATCATGGCTCTTTTACCAGGTATGAAATCACCTTCTCGTGTTCCATTAGCAGAAAAAGGCTGGTATTCTTTACATTCTGTTATTTCTGAGAATGATTTTTGGGAAATTATTGAGTCCTTACGCGAAGCAGGTGCTCAAGGAATTTTAGTGTTGCCAATAGAGAAAATGATACTTTAGTATGATTCCTTTTATTAAATATCCAACGGTTGACTCCTTTGCTCAAATTTGTCAAAGACCAAGCTTAGATGCCCAATCTTTGGACCAAATCATTGAAGGAATATTCGCTCAAGTTGAAACACAACAAGATCAAGCCTTAAGAGATTTTACCTTAAAATTTGAAAAAAGGGAGATCCAAGAAATTTTGTATAGTCAAGATGAAATCAGTGAATTAGCTAATCAAGTTCCTGATTCACTTAAAAAAGCCATCCAACAAGCCTACGCCAACATTCTTACCTTTCATGAATCGCAGCAGTTTATACCTCAAAAAATAGAAACAAGTCCTGGTGTAATTTGTTGGCAAAAGGCAAGTCCAATAGAAAAAGTGGGCATCTATATCCCTGGAGGAACTGCGCCCTTATTCTCCACGATATTGATGTTAGCCATTCCGGCAAAAATTGCAGGTTGTCGAGAAATCGTATTATGCACTCCAGCCATGCATCCGGCCATATTCTATACAGCGCAATTGTGTGGTGTAACTAAGATGGCTAAAGTGGGTGGAGCACAAGCAGTGGCTGCTATGGCTTTAGGAACGGAATCAATACCTAAGGTTTTTAAAATATTTGGTCCAGGTAATCAATACGTTACTGCAGCTAAAATGTATGCGAATCACAAAGGAATTGCTATTGATATGCCGGCGGGTCCTTCAGAAGTAGCTATATATGCAGACGCACATGCCAACCCTTCTTATGTGGCTGCTGATTTATTATCTCAAGCTGAACATGGAGTTGACTCTCAAGTCTTTTTAGTAGCTTTAGAAGAGTCTTTTATTGAAAAAACACAGCTAGAACTGGAAAAGCAAGTCCAAGTATTGGAAAGGAAGGATTTAGCCTTGCAAGCTTTGACTCATTCAAAAGCAATTTTGGTAAAAAACAGACAAGAAGCGATTCATTTATTGAATGAATATGCCGCTGAGCACTTGATATTAGCCTGTGAACATCCTGAAGAATTTGCTGATCACATTGTGAATGCAGGATCTATCTTTTTAGGTAATTTCACGCCAGAAGCTGCTGGAGATTATGCCTCAGGCACTAATCATACATTGCCTACGAATGGATTCGCGAAAGCTTATTCAGGGGTTAATTTGGCAAGTTTTCAGAAAAAAATTACGCTTCAAAGTATCAGTCAGGCTGGTTTAGAAGTATTAGGTCAAAGTATCATTGAAATGGCAGAGGCTGAATCTTTGCAAGCACATGCCAATGCTGTGGCGATTCGATTAACTACACGTTCATGAATTATCAATCCATCATTTTACCACATATTTGGAATTTGAAACCTTATTCCTCGGCTAGAGATGAATTTAAAGGTAAAGAAGGAATATTTTTAGATGCAAATGAAAATCCCTTGGGTTCTCCCCTTTCAGAAAATTGGAATCGTTATCCTGATCCAATGCAATGGGAAATCAAGGAAGAACTTGCCAATATTAAAAAGGTTCCTGTAGATCAAATCTTTATAGGAAATGGATCAGATGAAGCCATTGACTTAATTATCCGCATGACCTGTGCAGGGGCAGCCAATTCCATTATTTTATGCCCACCCACTTATGGTATGTATGAAGTGAGTGCTTCGATCAACAATGTCAATATCATATCTGTACCACTAACTAAGGATTATCAACTAAACGTTTCTCACATATTAGCATCTGTTCAAGAGGACACTCGGATAATCTTTATTTGTTCCCCAAATAATCCGACTGGAAATAAAATAAATCGAACCGACATTTATTCAATCATTGAGAAATTTCAGCAGGGTTTTGTGATTATTGATGAGGCATATATTGATTTCTCAGATGAGCCAAGTTTCCTACATGAATTAAATACATTTCCGAATGTAATCGTCATGCAAACGCTTTCAAAGGCATATGGATTGGCGTCATTACGTTTGGGAATGGCTTTTGCTCATCCTCAAATCATTCAAATTTTAAATAAAATTAAGCCTCCTTATAATATAGGTGGAGCGACTCAAGCATTAGTCTTAAAGGCTTTAAGAAATAGAGAATTTTTATTTAATTCGATTCAACAAATAAATCATGCAAAAAATACGTTAATTTCAAAGTTGGAAGCTATGCCTCAAGTGATTCGTATCTTTCCTTCTCACGCTAATTTTATATTAGTGAAAATGGAAAAGGCGCAAGAATTATTTGATTATTTAATTTCTCAACAAGTCATTACTAGAAATCGATCTAATGTGGCTTTATGTGAAAGCTCCATTCGAATTACTGTTGGTTTACCCGAGGAAAACCAAGTACTAGTTCAAAAGATGCAAGAATTTTATTCTTAACTATATGATTAAAAAGAGCCTATTCATTCTGTTATTTACTTGTCTTTCCTCTATTGCTTATGGGCAAATTCAAGAATGGGCCTCAGGTTTTAGAATTGGTGAACCTGGGGGATTCATGGCGCGGAAATATTTGAGTAATGGCATCAATGCTGTTGAAGTAAATATTGGAGCCTATGGTGGCTTGTGGGGAACCGACAGGAATTATAAAGATGGTACATTCAAGAACATTGGTTTTACAATGAATGCTTTGTATCTATGGCATCATCCTACCTTGGTTAATTCAGATATACATACCTATTATGGATTTGGTCCTCAGTATACCTCGAGAGATTTATATGCCAAAGGCAGTACGACACCGACTAACAATGGAGGATTTGGAGCAGCGGCTGTAGGTGGAATAGAGTTTTATCCGATTGATGCGCCCAATTTATCCTTTTTTGGGGAAATAGGTTTTTACAATGAGATTGCACCTAACCCTTTCTTTTTTCACGTTCAAGGGGGAATTGGGGTTCGGGTTAATTTCTAATTGATATTGCAATTTCACTGAAAAATCATGACATTTGCAATCCATAAACGGGGATGTAGCTCAGTTGGCTAGAGCGCTTGCATGGCATGCAAGAGGTCGTCGGTTCGAGCCCGATCTTCTCCACTGGTGAAATGTAGAATGAAGAATGTCGAATGTAAATTCGGTTCTTGGTTCTACTTTTTTTTGTTCTGAAATATAGACCCAGCTGTTCTACATGTTCCGCAGGGTCATGTAGAATAGCTATATAAACAGTATAGCACGAACGCACAACATAAGATTAAAAGAAATAAAACGAGGAGGCTTTGAAAGAGGTTATACCATCCAAAAAAGAGTGTAAGTACTCAAAGCACCCCAAACATCAGTTTTCATTCGATAATTTATGCGGGCATTTTAGAACGACAACAAAACAAGCGACAATAGCGAACAATGGCGAAACAAAAAATTGAAACTGTTAGACATTTAATTTACTACTCATATGCAAACTTAGCTATGGCACATACAGCCATTGACAAAAAACAAGAAAAATATGAGATGTTTAACTTTATGATTAGAGCCAAATTATTCAAAGGACTAAAAGACGGAACAATGAATATGCGGACAATTTTTGACGATGAAAAAATCAAATTGCAAACAGGACAAATTTGTAATTATTGCGGTTCGATAGATAAGTTAGCATTAGACCATATTTTTCCGCAAAAACTTGGTGGCAAGGACGATGCAGAAAACTTAATTTTTGCTTGTCGGACTTGTAACAGTTCAAAAGGGAAAAAAGACTTAATGGAATGGATGGCTTTTCGGGGACAGTTTTTACCATTAATGATTATCAGACGATATTTAAAACTGACTTTTAACTACTGCAATGAAAACGGACTTTTAGACAAACTAATTGACGAATTAAAAGATATGGAACTTCCATTTAGAATTGACCTTTTACCAACAAATTTCCCAAAACCTAACGAAATGACTCTAAACATATATAAGAATAAAACTCCCTATAACAGCTAAGTTTTCGTGGTGGCTGCAAGCCAAACCATAGGAACCATGCTAACATAACCTTTAATATACTGCCGTTGAGGGCATTGTAACACAGCGTACAGCAACCACAAGATATAATTATTTATCATACCTTTAGATAAATAATTTTAAAGTGACAGTATAGGTAACATTTAAATTATGAGTAATACAAAAATATCCATACGTTTTTTTGACGACCGCGAAGTGCGAGCTGTTTGGGACGAGCAAAACGCCAAGTGGTGGTTTAGTGTGTTGGATATTGTAGCTTTGCTTACCGACCAAGACGACTACGCCAAAACTCGCAACTATTGGAAATATCTTAAAGCGAAGTTGAAGAAAGAAAACAGTCAAGTGGTTAGTGACACTACCCACTTGAAATTCCTTGCACCAGATGGTAAAATGCGTTTAGCCGATATGTTGGATTACACTGGCATTATTGCCTTAGGCAAAGAATTTCCGGGCAAAAAGGCAAACCGATTTATTGAATGGTTTACATACAGCGCTGAAAGCATAGACGGAAAAAGCAAAACAAAAGCGTATGCATTGTTTGAAAGTACTTTTATCAACAGCATAGAAGTTGGTTCAACCAAAGGTTTGCAACAAATACACGCTTATTTGTTTGGCGGATTGTATGATTTTGCGGGACAAATCAGACAAAAAAATATTTCAAAAGGGGATTTTCAATTTGCCGTATCGCGCTTTTTAGGCGACACATTAAAACAAATAGAAGCGATGCCCGAAACTACATTGGACGAAATCGTAAACAAATATGTAGAAATGAACATTGCACACCCTTTTATGGAAGGTAATGGGAGAAGCACCAGAATATGGTTGGATTTGATACTAAAAAAACGCCTCAAAAAATGCGTTGATTGGAGTAAAATAAGTAAGCGAGAGTACATGAATGCAATGATACTAAGTCCAATCAAAAGTAGTGTTCTAAAAACACTTTTGGAAAAAGTGCTCACCATCAAAATAAACGACCGCGAAATGTTTATGAAAGGGATTGACTACTCATATTACTACGAAGAAAATGACTAATGAAAAAACGACAAAAAAGGGGACAGAACACAACTCTCACTGTTCTACATATTCCGTAGGGTCATGTAAAACCTAAGTTTTGTCAAATTTTGAAAATTTGACAAAACTACCTCTATACTAAACTTACAATCTATCTTTAAAAGATTCATACCCAAAATTCTTAAATAGAATAAAGTTTTGATTCGAATCTAGCTTCCCTATACTAGGTAAATTAACCCCATTAAAGGTTGTTGTTTTGACCATGGTATAATGAATCATATCTTCTAAAATAATCTCATCCCCTATTTGTAAAGGCTCCTCAAAAGAATAATCACCATAATAATCTCCTGCAAGACAAGTCATACCTCCAAAACGATACGTGGGTTTTCCAGCTACAGGTTCTGAATCCGCAAAACGAATTCTAGGTTTATAAGGCATTTCTAAAGTATCAGGCATGTGAGCTGCAAAAGATACATCCAATATAGCCACATCAATTCCGGCTGAATGAACAATGTCCAACACCTTGGATTTTAAAAATCCCGTTTGCCAACCCACCGCTGAACCTGGTTCTAAGATGATAGCTAAATGAGGATATTTGGCTTTAAAGCTTGTCAATACTTGGATTAGATGTTCGACATGGTAATCTGCACGTGTAATCAAATGCCCACCACCAAGATTTAACCATTTGACTTGGGGCAACAAATCGCCAAATTTCTCATCGATAACTGCCAAGGTCCGCTCTAAAACATAGGAATCATTTTCACACAATGTATGTGAATGCAAACCTTTGATACCTTCAGGTAGAAATTCTCCTATATCAGACCGACGAATACCCAATCTAGATCCGGGAACACATGGATTATACATATCTGTTTCAACCTCAGCATATTCCGGATTGATACGAATACCACAGGAAATCCCTTTTTGTGCCGCTCTTTGATAAAATTGCTGATATTGATTGAATGAATTGAATGACAAGTGGCTAGTATAAGAAGCCAATTCTTCAAACTCTTTTTCTAAATAGGCAGGCGAATACACATGGCATTTTACCTGCATTTCTTCAAATGCCAAGCGTGCTTCATGCAAGGAACTAGCTGTAGCCCCCGCCAAATACTTTCTCACCAAAGGAAATTCATGGTAAAAAGAAAAACCTTTGAGAGCACAAATAATTTCAATGCCTGCTTCTTGCTGGACTCTTTGTAAAAGTCGAAGATTATTCAGCAATAAATTCTCTTCCAAGACAAAACAAGGAGAGGGTATGGAAGGATAAACTTCGTGAGGCCTAATACTCATGCGGTAGAGTGATATTGTGCAATTCATGCCAAGGTAAGCCGTGAATTTGTAACTTCTCCATAAAAGGATCTGGATTAAATTCTTCCACGTTATATACTCCCGCCTTCATCCAATCCCCTTGAATCATTAAACTTGCTCCAATCATGGCAGGAACACCGGTTGTATAACTAACACCTTGCGCCTGAACCTCTTTATAACATGCTGCATGATGACAGTTGTTGTACACATAATAAGTTACATCCTGGCCATCTTTGACACCCTTAATCTGACATCCAATGGAAGTTTGACCTGAATAATTTTCACCTAATGTACCTGGTTCTGGTAAAACAGCTTTTAAAAACTCCAATGGCACAATATCCATTCCATTGAATTTAATTGGCCGAATGGAGGTCATACCTACATTTTGCAGTACCTCTAAATGAGTTAAATAAGCCTGACCAAATGTCATCCAAAAACGGGCACGCTTTAACGTGGGGAAGTTTTTCGTTAGAGACTCTAACTCTTCATGAAATAAAAGATAAGACTCCTTTGGTCCAATATTAGGATATTCAATAGGCTTGTGAATGGACATGGCATCAATCTCTACCCACTGGCCATTTTCCCAATACTTACCTTTTTGCGTAATTTCACGAATATTAATTTCTGGGTTAAAATTGGTAGCGAATGCCTTACCATGATCACCAGCGTTACAATCAATGATATCCAAATAATGCATTTCATCAAAGTAATGTTTATTGGCATATGCAGTATATACACCAGTAACACCCGGGTCAAATCCACAACCCAACAAGGCCATTAAACCCGCCTCTTTAAATCTTTCTTGATAAGCCCATTGCCATGAATATTCAAATTTGGCTTCATCTTTTGGTTCATAGTTGGCTGTATCTAAATAATGAACACCCGTTGCTAAACAGGCATCCATGATGGTTAAATCTTGATATGGTAACGCCACATTGATCACCATAAATGGTTTTTCTTCCGTAAATAAATCGACTAGTTCTGGAACAGAATCAGCATCGACTTGACGGGTTTTAATAGCAATGGGAAGTCCAATTTCTTGAGCCTCTTTTGCAATGGCATCACATTTTGATAAAGTTCTAGAAGCCAAAACAACTTCTGAAAAGACCTGGGGATTCATAGCGCATTTCTTCGCCACCACATTTCCAACTCCACCTGCACCGATTACAATTACCTTTTTCGACATAGTTTTATTTAAAAAGAATGCAAAAATACATCAAGAGAAGCTTTTATCCTTCAAGCTTTCATTAATTTTTAAATGGACGAATAATTTTCACAAAACTACCTAGCCAATATTTGGTATATAAATTGTCTTCCCGAACGCCTTTAGAAGTACTAGCATGTAGAAAATATACCTCATTGGCCGATTTAATCTGTGAAATAATACCAGAATGATTGATGACTTTAGTTTGACTCGTGGCAAAAAATATCCAATCTCCCACCTGAGCTTCTTGAATTGAAATGGGTAAACCAAATTGAGCTTGATCTTTTGAAAGTCGGGGAATCTGAAAATGTTGATCTGTATAAATTCTAAATAATAAACCCGAACAATCCATCCCTTTCCGATCTACTCCTCCTGTGCGATATGGTATACCCCGATAAGACAATCCGGATTGAATAAGTTGATCCACTTCACGTATGGAATAATTAGTTTCAATAGGCACATTAGATAGACCTAAAAAGCGTATCGTTTTTTTCCAAACCGAGCAAGATGAAATAAGAAAAACAACAATCACTATACTTGCAATTCTTTTATACATATTTTACTACTTTATCCACCGTATAAATAATGGCACCTTTTACCTTTGGATAGCCCATTTGTCTCAATGCATCACAGTAGGAATTTACTTGATTTATATGTTTTTCTTCTTTTTTACCCGTTTTATAATCAACAACTATCAAAGATTCATTTTGCTTAATAACACGATCTGGCCTTATGGCATTTCCATCAGGCAATAGAATATCCTCTTCAGATAAGAATAATTCACCGGGAATAAAAAACTGTTTAATCTCCTCCATTTCAAGCAATTCCAATATTTCAGGTAATACTTCTTCTTCCTTTAGGTCCTCATAGGATTTCAAATTCTCCAGTTGCTTATGTATAATATCGCCACGTTCACGCTTTTCTTTGGCAAGCGTATAAAGATCTGCCTGCGCTGTTTTTACACGTAATAAAGGCTTTACGGATGTTCTAGCATTCAATTCTAAAGTAACATGTTTTTCGGGATCCGATGTGATTGGTTGGCTAATAAATGCGTCAGATTTACTCAGTAAATAATACGTACTATTTTCCTGAAATTCAGCATCGACAAAAGAGGGTAAATCATCTGAATGCGACTTTACAGATTGTAAATAATCAAGCAACAATCTACCAATGGATTGTTCAAAAGTGGCCTTCGTTCTATGATGCGCATCTGTATTAGGTTCCGAAAGTAAAATATGTAGATGTTGTTTCGCACGTGTACTAGCTACATACAACATATTCAAGGCATCTAAAAATATAGCATCTAGTTCTTGTTGTTTTTGAATAGCTAACGGTGGATATAGATCGAGATCGCTGGCATTGGCCCTTCCATAAAAATAGGGTAATGCTCCTTTTTCTTCCATTCGGAATTCATCTTCTAACATGTCCAGTTTAAACCAGATTTTATCCCGGTCACTGGCTTGATGTGACCAAGCCGCAAATGGTAAAATAACAACAGGGTATTCAAGTCCTTTTGATTTATGAATGCTTGTTATGGTAATGGCATCAACATTATCAGGACAAGAAATGCTGAAACTATGTTTGTTGAGATCGAAATAAGTCAAAAAATCCGAAATTGTAGGGGTATTTTTCAAGATAAAATCTTGCATTATATCCAGCAATTTCAATACATATTCTGAACCTTCCGCCTGATTAAATAAGTCAAACAATCCAATTGTTTTATAAACTGTATCAACCAAATTTTCTTCTTCCCAAATAGAATTCATACGAATCCCATAAAATTCATGAATATACAGATTCAGTACTTTTTGTTGGTCTGCTTTTTTGCTTTGAATTTGCAAAAATTCCAAAGCATCAAGAGAAATTGATTTGCCATGAACATCAGCTAATGCATAGGCTGCTTCAAATAACAATATGGGCTTTTCTGCATCTACTTTCATTTTTAATAAAGCCAAAATGAAAGACACCAATGATGAATAATAAACCAATAGGGAATCAGCTGAAATAATGGGATAACCTAGCTCTTTTAGTTGTAAAGCCAAAAATTTAGCCTCCTTATTTTTCCTAGTCAGCAAAGCTATATCACGTAATCTAAATCCAAGAGATGCATTATATTCAATTAATTGAATGACTTGGTGTAGCATCCACGTCAATTCTACATCCTTATTTTCTTGTGTAATCGTTGGTTTTTGAAAAACGAATACATCTACTTGGCCCGACAAAGCTCTTGACGATACTTGTGAAATTTGGGTCATATGATGTCCATAAACAGGCTCTAGAAAGGCACATAAATTCTGATATGTAGGTTCTTGAGAAATCCAGGAGAACAAGGCATTATTAAACTCCACTATTTCAGGAGCGCTTCGATAATTACTTTCTAATTGATTTAATTGAATTTGATTAATCAAATAATCAAAACGAACTTGATCGAATTCAGATTGACTGATTTTATCACCCACTAAATGTGGATTTTTAGCCGTTAATGAAGCAATTAGGCCTACTTCTCCTCCCCTAAACTTATAAATGGATTGTTTGGCATCCCCTACCAATAAATTGCGTTTTCCTAATGAAACCGTGTTTTCGAGTAAAGGCATGAAATTTTTCCACTGTAATACTGATGTGTCTTGGAATTCATCAATTAGAATATGAAAATAACGATCTCCTAATTTCTCATAAATAAAAGGCACAGGATCTTGGGAAATAATCTCATTGATTCTCCTAGCAAATTCAGAAATAGAAATACTCGATTGTTCGTGTTGATAAACTTGATATTCCTCATTTATGGAAGATATCAAGGCTATTTTTTTTAAATCTCTCGCTATTAATTTAAATAATAAATAGCGAGAAAGCTCTTCATCATATAAATCAATAAAATCTTTCGCCAATTCAGTTAATTGATCTGAAATAGCCTCAATATTGGATTTATTGACGGGGTCTACTTTTGAAGCATACCATTTATTCTGATCAATGGCATTGCGCAATTTGACATATTTATTAGATTCTATGCTTTGACCATTAACAAATTTTCTAAAAGTATTGATGGGTCCCGTTAAACCTCCTGTAAAATCAGTTTCTTGAATTTGTAGTGAATCAACCAAACCTAGAATTTGCTTAGAGATAGTGACTACCTGCCCCTCTATTGATTTAATTTTAGTATTTATCTGATGTTCTATTTGTAAAAAATCAGACATGGAAAAGGCGTCCATTTCTTGTTTAATTCCATAATAATTTTCTGAAAAAGAAATCTTCAAGAAATCAATTAAACTTTGTCGAATACGATTCCAATTTCTACCATCTATGACTTCTTGTCGAGCGAAGGAAAGAATTAAATCAGTTAAAACGGGATCTCCTGATTGATTTACTTTGTCTAAAAGCTGGTCCATCAAATCATTCATCAAAGAGTTTATATCCAAGATAACCTCAAATTGACTTGGTAAATGAAGTTCTTCTACAAAGGAACTGCTCAACCTTTGAACAAATGCATCAATGGTCATAACTGAAAAAAGACCATAATCTTGAAGAATTTGTTGTAAGGTAATGTAGGCACGCAAAGCCAATTCGTCTAAGGTTAATTCAATGCCCTCCTTCGCTAGATCCTCTTGAATTCGATGCAATAATTGATTTGACTCTGAAATCTCTTTTTCTGCCACATCCGCAAAATCTGGATATGCTGATATACCTGATAATGCTTTGATGATTCTTGTCCGCATTTCCTCGGCAGCTTTAATGGTAAATGTTACTGCTAAAATACGTCGAAAATATCCCCTTGGTTCCACTTGATGTAAGGACAACTTGATGTACTCCAGCGTTAATGTATAGGTTTTACCAGACCCAGCAGAAGCAGAAAACAGTTGTAAAGGGGAGGCTAACATGAAAAAACTATTTAGAATGCAAGATAAAATAAAAATAGGATTAATTCGGTGTGCCTTTTATTGCTATCTTTGTTTCCCGTAACCAAACAAACAAATTCCCAATGTCAGGTAAAGGGACCACAAAGAAATCAAAGTACATTTTCGTTACGGGTGGAGTAACTTCTTCATTAGGTAAAGGCATCATAGCATCCTCCTTAGCCAAGCTTTTACAGGCTAGAGGATTAAGCTGTACCATTCAAAAATTTGATCCATATATTAATATTGATCCAGGAACATTAAATCCCTACGAACATGGGGAATGTTATGTTACCAATGATGGTGCCGAAACCGATTTAGATTTAGGCCATTACGAACGATTCTTAAATACGCCCACAAGTCAGGCTAATAACATTACTACAGGTAGAATTTACCATAATGTAATTACCAAGGAAAGAAGAGGCGATTATTTAGGCAAGACCGTTCAGGTAGTTCCCCACATTACCGACGAAATCAAAAGAAATATTTTGCTATTAGGCGAAACTGGGAAATTTGATATTGTAATCACAGAGATTGGTGGATGTGTCGGTGACATAGAATCCTTGCCATTTATAGAGGCTGCTCGACAATTGAAGTGGGATTTAGGTGAGAAAAATACATTATTCATCCATTTGACTCTTATACCCTATTTGAGTTCAGCCGGTGAATTAAAAACTAAACCTACCCAGCACTCGGTAAAAACGTTATCAGAATCAGGTATTCAACCTGATATTTTGGTTTGTCGCACCGAGCATCCTTTACCACAAGAAATGAAGCGCAAGATTGGCTTATTCTGTAATGTAACAGAACAAGACGTCATTGAAGCAATGGATGCCGAAACTATTTATGATGTTCCTTTATTAATGAAGGAAGAGCGTTTAGATAGTCGAGTTTTATATAAGTTAGATATTTACAACGACAAGGATTCTAACTTAGTTAATTGGAAAAGCTTTTTGTCTAAGCTTAAAAATCCCAAATTCGAAATTTCCATTGGGCTAATAGGCAAGTACGTTGAGTTAAAAGATTCGTACAAATCCATCGCTGAATCCTTTATTCATGCGGGAGTGGCCAATGAAATTAAAGTCAATGTGAAATGGATTTCATCTGAAACGATGGATGATGAAAATACCCAAGAAACCTTAACGGGTCTTGATGGAATTTTAGTAGCTCCAGGATTTGGAGAAAGAGGAATTCAAGGTAAAATCAATGCAGTGAAATTTGCTCGTGAAAACAAGATACCATTCCTTGGTATTTGTTTAGGAATGCAATGTGCGGTCATTGAATTTGCTCGAAATGTCATCGGTTTAGAAGATGCTCACTCTTTTGAAATGAATCCAGAAACACCTTATCCTGTGATTGATATCATGGAAGATCAAAAGAAAATTTCTGAGAAAGGTGGGACCATGCGTTTAGGATCATATCCATGTAAAATTGAAAAAGGAACTCTGGCGTATAAAATTTATGGGAAATCATCCATTCAAGAACGTCATAGACACCGCTACGAGTTTAATAATACATATTTAGATCAGTATCATCAAGCAGGAATGGTTACTTCAGGAGTAAATCCTGATAGTAATTTGGTGGAAATTGTGGAATTACCCAATCATCCATTTTTTGTTGGAGTTCAGTTTCACCCAGAATATAAGTCGACAGTAGAAGCTCCTTCTCCCCTGTTTGTTCATTTTGTTAAAGCAGCCTACCAACATGCTGTACCCTTTATTAAAAATTCAAAATAGTATATAGAAATATCTTATGGATAGGAATTCAGTTACCGGTATAGTATTGATATTAGCCATGTTATTGGGATATCAATACTTCTTTGCTCCCAAAGAACCGATTAAGAGTGAAACCAGCGTAAAGGCCGCATCAAGCACTAAAAAAGTTGATTCTTTAGTATCAAAAGTAGCCCCTGCAACTCAAGCTTTAGATACAGCAGTAGCTGCCATTAAAGAGGAGACCTTTGTATTAGAAAACAAGGATATTCGTGTTCAATTAAGTAATTACGGAGGAAAAATAGTTTCCGTAACTCTAAAGAATTACGAATCTTACAAGAATTACAACCAAGGATTAAAAGCTGGTTTAAAATTATTTGATGCAAAAAAAGATCAATTCGACATAGAACTTCCTATTTCTGGTAAAAAAGTCAAATTGAACGATTTAACTTATCAGGCCAAAGCATCAGGAGAAAGTATTGTGTTTGTTAGCACCTTAGCTAGTGGAAAGGTCATTAAGCAAATATATAGCCTGGCTAAAGAAGGTTTTGAACTAAATTATTCCATTGATGCTAAATCTTTAGGAACTGATTTAGGAGCTGAATATCAAATTCATTGGAAAGAAAATATCCATCAAACAGAGAAGGATATAGCTGAAGAAAGAAAAGCTACTATCAATTATTTGTTGCATGAAGATGAGGAATTTGATTATTTATCAGAAAATCCATCAGCTAACGAAGCGGAAAATATCACATCTAAATTGGATTGGATCACCTTTAAAAAGAAGTATTTCATTGCTGGTTTGGTTCCACAAGGATTTCAATTTCAAAAAGCGGCTCTAAGTAGTACTCCAAATTTGAATGATTCTTTGAACATTAAAACATTGGATGCCAACATTGTTGCTTCTTCGCAGGATTTGCTTCAAGGAAAATCGAATTTCAAATTTTACTTTGGACCTAATGATTATTCCATCATTAAACATGTAGCTCCCTCTTTTGGTAAGAATGTCAAATTAAGTTATGACTTCTTATTACCTATTACGCGCTATATATTCGTGCCCTTGTTTGATTTCTTAGAAAGTATCGTTTCTAATTATGGACTATTAATTGTTCTGTTGGTTTTAATTATCAAAACAGCCTTATTGCCATTGACCTATAAGTCATATGTGTCCATGGCTAAAACAAGAATTTTAGCTCCTGAAATTGCTGCCATTAAAGAGAAAATTGGAGATGATGCTGCAAAAGTTCAGCAAGAAACAATGAAATTATACGGTGAAGTGGGTGTCAATCCACTGAGTGGCTGTATTCCAGTTTTAGCTACCATGCCAGTCTTAATGGCGGTATTTATGTTATTTCCAAACTTGATTAACCTTCGCCAAGAATCATTTTGGTGGGCAAATGACTTATCGACTTTTGACTCCGTATTAGATTTACCATTTACCATTCCGTTTTATGGTTCTCATGTCAGTATGTTTTGTTTATTGATGACTTTGTCTCAATTGGCTTACGGTTATTATAACAATCAAATTACTCCAGATCAGCCTGGACAACCTATTAACATGAAAATGATGGCCTATGTGACGCCAGTCATCTTTATGTTTGTGATGAACTCATTCCCAGCGGGATTAAGCTTTTACTATTTCGTTTCCAACTTAGTGACTATTGGTCAGCAATTAGCGATTCGCAAATTTGTGGATGAAGATAAAATCAAGCGTCTTTTGGATGAAAATCGCAAGAAAATAGCTGCTGGTGGTGGCGCTAAAAAATCGCGTTTCTCTCAATACCTACAAACGCAAATGAAAGCGGTTGAAGAACAACAAAAGGATCAAAAGAATACCAATACTAAGAAGAAGAAATAGATATGGGATCATTAAGTGCTTCCTATTTTGAACGTGCACAAGAAGTTATTCCTGGTGGCGTTAATTCCCCTGTTAGAGCATTTAAATCAGTAGGAGGTTCTCCCCTATTCATTCAATCGGCTAAAGGGGCATACCTAAAGGATGTAGACGGTAAAGAATACATTGACCTAATAGGCTCTTGGGGACCTATGCTTTTTGGACAAGCACATCCTAGTATTGAAAATGCAGTCCGTGAGGCCTTATCGAATGGATTTTCATTTGGAGCTCCGTCGTATAACGAGGTTTTAATCGCGGAAAAAATCGTTTCCATGATTCCTTCCATAGAGAAGGTCCGCTTAGTAAATTCAGGTACAGAGGCTACCATGGCGGCCATTCGTTTGGCTAGAGCTTATACCAATAGGGATAAAATAATTAAATTTGAAGGTTGTTATCATGGCCATGGCGATTCCTTTTTGATTGCTGCTGGTTCTGGTGTAGCCACCTTAGGAACACCCGATAGTCCAGGTGTAACTGTTTCCACAGCAAAAGATACATTAACGGCTATTTATAATGATTTAGCTTCATTAGAACTCTTATTTAAGGCTAATCCAAACAGTATTTCAGCTGTTATATTAGAACCTGTAGTAGGTAATATGGGATTAGTTATCCCTGAACCTGGTTTCATCGAAGGAATTCAACAATTATGTCAGACTCATGGTAGTCTATTGATATTTGACGAGGTCATGACTGGTTTTAGACTTTCCTCTTCTGGTTATCAAGGGCTCACGCAAATTCAACCGGATTTAACAACCTTGGGGAAAATCATAGGTGGCGGCCTACCTGTGGGTGCTTACGGTGGAAAAGCCGAAATCATGAACATGATTGCTCCCGCTGGACCTGTCTATCAAGCAGGTACGCTTTCGGGAAATCCCTTAGCGACTACAGCTGGTTTAGCCATGTTGAATTTAATTACCAATCACCCAGAAGTTTACCAAGCTTTAAATCAAAAAGGAGAATTTTTAGCCGAAGGGATACGTCAGCAGTTAAAAGATCTACAGATTGATGGCTTTGTTAATCAGATAGGTTCTATGTTCACTTTATTTTTCACCAATATTGCTGTGAAAAATTTCAGTGATGCCAAAACCTCGGATACTGCAAAATTTGGAGTATACTTTAGAGAGATGTTGAACCAAGGAGTTTACTTACCTCCTTCTCAATTTGAATCTTGGTTTTTATCCGCTGCTCTAGATCAGTCACATCTAGACCATATTTTAAAAGCTAGTCGAATAGCCTTGGAAAAAACACTTGGGGCCTAATATCAGCTAAATCAGATCTGTAGCTATATGAAAGAAGGATACACTTTCTTTAGTGTTATTATTCCAGTCTACAATCGTCCACACGAATTGGATGAACTCTTAAACTGTTTAGTTCAACAACAGTACAAGCATTTTGAAGTAGTCATCATTGAAGATGGTTCCCAAATTTCTTCTAAGGAAATGGTGGATAAATATACCCAAAATCTATCCATTCAATATTTTTATAAGGAAAACGGAGGACAGGGCTTTGCTAGAAATTATGCCTTTGAAAGAGCTAAAGGAGATTTCTTTGTCATATTGGATTCCGATGCATTAGTAGAAGCCAATTATTTGGAAGAAGTGGATAAAGGCATCCAAGAAAAAGGAATTGATCTATTTGGTGGCCCTGATAAAGATCATCCAAGCTTCACTCCCATACAAAAAGCCATTAGTTTTAGCATGACAAGTCTATTTACTACGGGGGGGATACGGGGTAAAGAAAAGAATGTGGGTGGACAATTTCACCCAAGAAGCTTCAATATGGGTATATCCAGAAAGGTATGGGAAGCCACCCAAGGATTTAAAATTACCCGCATGGGTGAAGATATCGAATTTAGTATTCGTTGTTTATCCCTAGGTTTCAAGTCGGCCTTATTACCAAAAGCTTATATTTATCATAAAAGAAGAACTGATTTTTCTCAATTTTATAAGCAATTGCATTTCTTCGGGCGAGCTAGAATCAATATTTCCAGATTTTTCCCCCAGGAATTAAAATGGGTTCATTTTTTCCCTGCTTGCTATTTGATCGGAATGCTATTCGTAGGAATAAGCCTTTTACTATTACCTACTATAGGTAAATATATGGCAGGCTTTGTCCTATTATATTGGATAGGCATTTTAGTAGATGCCTTTATTCAGACAAAAAGCCTGCACATAGCAATCCTTGGCCTGATAGCGGCAAACATACAGTTAATCGCGTACGGCCAAGGATTTTTAGAAGAGGCTTGGAAGAAAATTACCAATAAGCCTTCTTAAGCAAATAATTCTGAACATAATCTTTAACACCATCTTCCAAGGTGTGGAAAGGTTGAGTAAATCCAATTTGACGCAACTTAGTCATATTAGCTTCCGTGAAATATTGGTATTTATCACGTATATCGATTGGTGTATCAATATAATTAATGACAGCTTCCTTACCCATGGCGGCAAAAGTGGATTTGCCCAAATCATTGAATGAACGGGCAATACCTGTTCCCAAATTATAAATACCGGAATTTTTGCGGTGTTCCATGAAGAATATGCAAACATCAATTAAATCCTTAACATAGATAAAATCACGCATTTGTTCTCCATCACCATAATCCGGACGATGTGATCGAAAGAGATTTAGGCTACCCTTTTCATTAATTTGACGGAAGGCATGCCAAATAACCGATGCCATACGGCCTTTATGGTATTCATTGGGACCATACACGTTAAAAAACTTTAATCCTGCCCAGAAAAATGGTTTTTTCTCTTGTTGCAATGCCCAAATATCAAAGTCATTTTTGGAATCCCCATAAGGGTTTAATGGCTTCAAACCTGGAATTTTACTTTCATCATCATCATATCCCAACTCACCCAAGCCATAGGTAGCGGCTGAGGAAGCATACACTAAAGGAATTTGATATTCCACGCAACGATTCCAAATTTCTTTGGAATAATTCACATTTAAATCATCAAAGATTGCTTTATCAAACTCAGTGGTATCTGTACGCGCACCAATGTGAAAGATAAACTCTACTTCCCTAAAATTGGAATCAAGCCAAGCAAAAAATTGAGTTCTCTCTACCCTTTCTTTGATTTTTTTACCAATTAAATTTTTGTTTTTTTCTTCGAAAGAAAAATCATCTACTGCGATAATGTAGTTAAAATTTAATTCATTAAGTTTTTGAATTAAACAACTACCGATGAATCCAGCAGCTCCTGTAACAATGATCATAATTAAATAGATTATATAGATTTAGCCTTCAAATTTACGTAGAATCCCAATAGCATTCCATACCTTTGCAGAATTAATGGTGATTCTGCTAATGTTTTCCCAGATCGCCCTCACTTTAAACAACTGAAAACAATGATTTACGTCATCCGTAAGGAACATTTTAATGCCGCACATCGGCTATACAATCCCAATTGGTCTGAAGCAAAGAATGAAGAAGTGTTTGGTCCATGTGCCAACAAAAATTGGCATGGCCACAATTTTGAATTAATCGTAACAGTCAAAGGCTATCCCGATCCTGAAACTGGTTTTGTTTTTGATTTAAAAGAATTAGGTAAACTGATCAAAATGGAAATTATTGATCAAGTAGATCACAAAAACCTAAATATGGATGTGGATTTCATGACGGGTAAATTAGCGAGTTGTGAAAACTTGGTGATGGAATTTTGGAAAATATTAGCTCCTAAAATTCAATCAGCTTCTTCCAGTGCCCAATTACATAAAATTCATTTGGTAGAAACCAACAAAAACTCGGTAGAGTATTACGGAGAAATATAAATGAAGTATTTTATACTAGCAGGAGAAAAATCAGGAGATTTACACGGTTCCAAATTAATTAAGGAGCTATTGATTCTTGATCCAACTGCTAGAATACAAGCCTGGGGGGGAGATGATATGCTGCATGCAGGTGCAGAAGTGCTCATCCATCATAAAGAATTAGCCATTATGGGCTTATTGGGTGTATTACAAAACATCCAACGATTAAAGGGCCTATTCCAGAAGTTCAAAAATCAAATCCAGCAATTTCAACCAGATACTATCATCTTCATTGATTATGGTGGATTTAACCTAAAAGCTGCTAGAATAGCCAAATTACAAGGTTTTCATACGCAATTCTACATAGCACCAAAAGTATGGGCATGGAATAAAGGCCGAGTGGATGTGATCAAAAAATGGGTTGATCAATTGTATGTCATTTTCCCTTTTGAAAAAAAACTATTTGAAGCACATGGAATTTCCACTCATTATGTGGGAAACCCTTTGAAAGATTCCATTGATGACTTTCAACCCAATCCTCTATTTGCCGAACAACATTCCATCAAACAACCTTGTATATCTTTATTAGCTGGCAGTAGAAAGCAAGAAATTAGTGCCGCTTTACCCGTTTTTCAAGAAATAAAATATCAATTTCCTGATTTACATTTTTATGTTGCCGGTCTTAAGGAATGGAAATCCATTTATGAAGCTTATCATTTGGATGTCATATATGATGATACCTACAATTTATTACAAGTATCTCAAGTGGCAATCGTTACATCAGGAACTGCAACCTTAGAAACGGCCTTATTCAAAATACCTCAAATCGTAGTTTATAAAACAGATTGGCTATTTTATTCTTTAGCCAAACTTTTGGTTAAGATAAAATTCATTTCCTTAGTCAACATTATTTTGGGAAAAGAAGCTGTACCAGAAATGATACAATCTAAATTTACGACTTCACATATATCGCTTAAGCTCAATCAATTACTAGAACATAACTCAACTAGTAAACAAAAGCAAATGAAACTTTACGATGAATTGGCACAAATCATTGGCCCTGCGGGTGCATCAAAAAAAACAGCTAAACTAATTTTTGAGTATGCTGTAGCTTTTCAAGCTAAGTAATTCTTAATCCAAGATTTTTGTGCTCCAGGAATAGTAGCATAATAGTTAGCAATCACCTTCTTATCAACTTCAAAATCTCCGCTTGGATAAAATGGATCATTAATATGTACCCATTTATTCACATAATCAAAACCCACCATAATAATGGGGATGTTTGCCTGAACGGCAATATGATAAAACCCCGTTTTTAATTCTTGCACATCTTTACGTGTACCCTCTGGTGCCAATGCCGCATGAAAATATTTATTCGCTTGATAAATATCTACGATGGCACTCACTAAATTTTGATTTTTAGAGCGGTCTACAGGATAGCCCCCTAACCAGCGAAATATCCAGCCAAATATACCTTTAAACAGTTCTTGCTTTCCCCAAAAATAGATTTTCATATTGAGTATAGAACGAACACCTAAACCAATAGGAAAGTCAACCCAAGTAGCGTGTGGGCACACTATAACAATGCTTTTAGGAATATTTCGTGGAATATTTCCTTTCATTTCCCAACCCATTCCCTTAAAGAAAAGGTCGAACAATGCAGATTTTATGAGCATAATTGCAGTAAATAGGAGTCAATTTGTTTTAAAGAACACGAAGGATTAATGAGCACTCCATCAATGCCTACTCGTTTTGCTGCTTCAATATTATGAAAATTATCATCAAAAAAAACAAGATTTTCTGGTTTTAACGATAAATCTTGCAGTACATGATGATAAATATTTTCATCAGGTTTAATCATCCCCAGATTAAAAGAAAAATAAGTTTTCTCAAACAAAGTAAATAAGCTCTCCCCTTGGGGTCCCAATGGTACTTGAGTAAACTGCTGCGCATGAATTGCACTGGTATTACTCAACAAAAATATAGGGAATTGTTTCGCTAGATTTCCCAACCAATTATACACTCCAGGATGAAAATCTAATAAAAGAGATGAAAAAGCTTGGTCGAATTGCGCATCACTACATTCCAATGCTAAAGCTATTCGAAGAAAATCTCTGAACTCATCATCATTTTGTAAACCACTTTCATATTCAGCCCAGAGCGACTGAGTATGAGTCAACTCCTTCACTTCCTGAGCTGAATACCGGCTAGATAAATCAGCAAATGCCTGATAGGTTTTATCTAAGTCGATGGGCAACAAGACATTGCCTAAATCAAAGAGAAGTGAGGGTTTAGTCGATGACATAACACTTACTCAACGAAAACACCCATTTTACCGTACTTATCTATACGTGCATCAATTCTTGCACGTGTATCCATTGCGCAAAGCTTTTTCAGTTCTTCTTTGATGACAGCTTTCATTTTAGAGGCAGCTGAATCTGGATCTAAGTGAGCACCACCTAAAGGCTCTGGAATAATACCATCAATTAAGCCATTTTGCTCCATGTCGTTTGCTGTCAATTTCAAAGCTTCAGCAGCTTGCTCTTTGTAGTTCCATGATCTCCATAAAATAGACGAACAAGATTCTGGGGAAATCACGGAATACCACGTATTTTCCATCATTAAGACACGATCACCTACAGCTATACCCAATGCACCACCGGAAGCTCCTTCGCCTATTATAATACAAATAACGGGTACTTTCAACATAAACATATCGCGAATATTACGCGCAATAGCTTCTCCTTGTCCCCTCTCCTCTGCCTCTAGGCCTGGAAATGCCCCTGGCGTGTCTATTAAACAAACAATTGGCTTATTGAATTTCTCCGCCATTTTCATCAAACGCAAGGCTTTGCGATAACCTTCGGGATTGGGCATACCAAAATTTCGATATTGTCTTTGTTTGGTATTACGACCTTTCTGCTGACCAATGAACATCACTGAATATTCGCCATCTATATTTCCAAAACCACCTACCATGGCTTTATCATCTGCAACCGAACGATCACCGTGTATCTCGATGAATTCTTCGCACATTTTTTCAATATAATCAAAGGTATATGGGCGATCGGGATGTCGGGATAATTGAACCCGTTGCCAACGAGTTAAATTAGAAAATGTCTCTTTTTTCAATTCTAGAATTTTTTCTGTCAACGATTGTACAGTAGCAGTGACATCGACATTATTTTCAATTGCTAATTTGCGCATTTCTATCAACTTATCCTCTAATTCAGCAATTGGCTTTTCAAATTCTAATAATGTTCTCATAGTAGATGTTAATTTCAACTGTAAAATTATCAATTAAAGAATGAAAGTTTGATTCTTTTCAGGCAAAATAACTTCCTGATATCCCAAATTTGTTAACTCTTCTTTGAATTCTACCATACTTTCTTCTTCCCCATGTGATAGAAACACTTTTTTAAGCGTCGATGGACTTTGTACTTTCATAAAATCCAATAAACCTATTTTATCGGCATGTCCTGAAAAGACATCAATTTTACGAATTTGGGCATGAACTTTATACTCTCGATCACGTACTTGAATATGGTCTGTGCCCGCTAATAACTGTCGGCCTAAGGTACCTTCAGCCGCATAACCGATCAACAAAATAGTAGAATAGCTATTGGAAATATTATCAGCTATGTGGGTTTCTACTCTACCTCCTGATATCATTCCAGAAGAAGAAATAATGATACAAGGTTCATGGTAGTTTTTAATAGCTCTACTTTCTTTCTCAGTTTGTAAAAACTTCAAATTATCAAAGTCGAATAATTCACCATATTCAGCTTGAAATTCCCTAGCTTCTCGATTTAAATAAGAAGCATATTTAGTATAGATTCGAGTAGAACTTCTTCCCATTGGACTATCGGTAAATACCCGAATAGCAGGAAAATGGTCTTCTTCAATTAAGCGATTTAAGGTATACAAAACAGCCTGAGTTCTACCTACTGAAAAAGCTGGTATGATTAATCTACCGGGTTTATCAATGCAGGTCGCTTTAATGATATCACCTAATGCTTTCTTGGTACTTTCTTTATCCTCATGGATACGATTTCCATAGGTAGTTTCACAAACCAAATAATCGCAAGGAGGCATCATTTGTGGATCTATGTGCAATGGGTAATTTTTTCTACCCACATCACCACTAAAACCTATTGTTTTCTTTACTCCATTTTCAGTAATCCCTAAATGAACATGAGCGGCTCCTAATAAATGACCCGCTGGAATAAAGGTAATTTCTAAATTCTCCGTTGCTCTAAATTTCTTACTAAAAGGTATGGTAATAAAATGAGTTACGGAATGTTCTACATCTTTTTGTAAATACAAATCACCTTTACGTAATAGGCGATCCATTTGTTTATGTTTTTTACGACTTTCTCCTTGAGCAGCTTTTAGTTTCCTCAAATGCAAATTAGCCGAGTCCATTAAAAGCAATTCTGCTAATTCAGCTGTTGGAGGCGTACAAAGCACTTGTCCTTCATAACCTTCTCGATACAGCATCGGAATATTTCCCGAATGATCAATATGGGCATGGGTAAGAATGACTAAATTGATCAGGGAAGCATCAAATGGAAAAAACGCTTTGCTCTCATATGGTTCATCAAAATCAATCTCCCGCTCCATATCCGTACCACAGTCGATCAAAATCTTAAATCCATCTTCCAATTCTAGCAAGTACATACTTCCTGTCACTTGTTTGGCCGCACCTAAAAATTGTAGCTTCATAAAATCAAATAAATAGGGGCTCAAAGAGCCCCTGATACACCACAAAAATACAGCTTTTTCGTGAAATAGAAATGACTATTTCACTTGCTTAGCAAAATCAGCCTGCATTTTATCCAAAACGTCTTTGGTCAATTGCTTATCTGCAATAACTGTTCTATATCTAAATGTCACGGATTCCCCTTTTTTCAAAGTCAAATTACGCTCATCCTTCCCATTACTGAATACTTTAGCTCCTAATGGATTTACAGCAAATAAACCATATCCTCTCGCATGCCAATAACTTGGATAGCTAACATTAGCTGGGTGATCTAAAATAGCAATGTTGATAGGATGATTATCCAATACCCCTTTCAAATTCATCCATTTTGCACGGGTACTCCATACTTTCTCACCTGTTATTCCTTCACTACTTTCATAGTCTCCACTCACACCAGTATTATCCAACACTGGAACTTTTGTTTCCACTCCATGTGCATCAGTGAAAATATCCGGTTTATTCGATGGAATTTCTAATTGACGAGCTACTCGAATAGCAAACATGCCATCTTTTACATCTTTAAAAATCACTGTTTCAGCTAAAGCGGTTAGTGTAGTAATACGATCTATGACACGTACATCCGAAGTACCAGAAAAAGCATAGCTTGTCTTTTCTGCCAAAACTTTGGCGCCTTGACCATCGCTATCAATCCAAGTAGCTGAGACGCCCAATTCACCTTTTTCCTTACCTGGTTTTATGTTCAATACTTGTTCATGAACAATGGTGCCAAATTTGTGGCTTTTCATTCCACTAGAAATATTATTGGAATTATTCCAGTAGTCAAAACCATTGACATCCTCATAATTTAACCACATACCTACATGGTGAGGGTGGTCAGTACGTTCTCCTGAACGAATGGCCACAGGATAACCACGTGTAATGGTACTTCCTTTAGCACTTAGAATAGGGTAAAGAACTGCCTTTTTTAATATGGCTTCCCCAGGAAAAAAGTAAGATGTAAAATATTTGCCCCCAACTAAGACATCAATCTTCTTTTCGGCATCATTCTTCTTAAAACTAACCGATTGATTTTGAGCACTTACCTGTAAGGCAATGCAACTAGATAAGATTAAAAGTAATTTTTTCATAAAAATAAGTTTAAAGTAAAATTCCGAGAATGACTCCTCGGAATTTTACAAAATAACAAAATCAAATTGACATTAATAGCCTGAATTTTGAGGAAAACCTGTAGAAGTACCTTCTGCTCTATCAATTTGCAATTGAGGAATAGGTCTTAAAACGTGATGAGCTTTAATAAATGAAGCTGCTTGCGGATTATATTTTTTCACACGTTCAATCAAATTACCCCAACGAGCTAAATCTAACCAGCGAGATTGTTCACCAATTAATTCACGTTCACGTTCATCCATAACAAAATCAAGCGTTAAATCCTCTGCTTTAACCATCATTTCTGCTTCTTTTCCTGACCAAGCTGCACGACGACGTATCAAATTGTAATTTGTCGCAGCATCTGACTTAAGTCCAGAGAAATATTGAGCTTCTGCTAACATCAAATACGTATCAGCCAACCTGAAAGCAATAAAATCACGTCCTCCCTCAAATTGAGTACGGTCTACACGACCACCATCAAAATGCTTGTTAATAGCTGGGAAAATACGCTCGTCATATCGAGACGGAACCAACACTTGATATTTCTTTTTAGCTCTTTCAGCTTCCGACATTTCATAACCTGGTAAGAAAATAGCCGTATCGCCTAAAGCAAATGTGACTGTTTTCTTCGTTAGGTCAAAACTTGTATTGTAAGTCCCTGGTTTATTAGAAAGGTAGGTATCTTTAAAAGTTTTCTTATAGCGACTATCATTTTCGCGATTGTTAAAAACTACATCCAAGGTATAATTGGTAGGCTTGTATCGCTTAAATGGACGACCATTTTCCGTATCACGTTGCATACCCGGTAATACATCATACTCCATACCAAAAAATACGTGAGCATTATTACCTCCTGCATTCGTTAATGGATCACGAGTATACTGAATTGACCAAATAACCTCATTATTCATTTCATTTCCTTGCTTATGCACGTCAGCGAAATTGGGTAATAAAATTAGGCCATAATTAGCTATAACATTTTTTAAATTAACAATGGCTTTAGCATAATCATCTCCAGCTTTGGCTGATGAAGTCGCTTTTGTCAAATACACTCTTCCTAATAAATGTTCAGCAGCAGCACGTGTAGCACGACCATATTCAGCAGATCTAGATTTATTTTCTAAATCTGGAATTGCTTCATTCAAATCTTTAATGATTTGAGCATATTGCTCAGCTACGGTACTACGTTTTACAACTTTAGTAGGTGCTAATGTTTCTGTTAAACGCAAATCTACCCCACCAAATAATTGAGTAAAAATAAAATAATGATGAGCACGAATAAACTTAGCTTCCGCAACGCGCTGTTTTTTAATTGACTCAGTTAAACCTGTTACAGAAGGCGCACGCCCAATAATTGCATTACATGTATTAATACCTTGGTAAAAATCATTCCAAATTTCTGCCAATAAACCGTTTCGTGTATCGAAATCAGTAGTATAGGTATTCATAAATTTCCAGCTGCCATCAGCACCATTGGTGTAAGAATCTGTACCAAAAATAGTCAAATTCATTCCACGCTCAGTACCATACCAAGAACGCATCGTTGAATAAGCAGCACTTGTTGCGTCATTCAATCCTTTAGCAGTATTAATGTAGTCATTCCCAATACGAGAAACGACATTCTCTGTTAGCAAATCATTACAGGATTGTAAACCTAAACCTAAAGTTCCAATCAATCCTAAATTTGCTAAAAAACTTATTTTTTTAAATAATTTAAAGCTTTTCATATCTATCAATATTTGAAATAATAGTTAAAATTTAAGATTTACACCAAAAGTAAGTACACTTGTCGCTGGAGATACGCTGGTGTTTACCTCACCCCCTCCAACACCTTGCTCACCATCCACATAGGTTTCTGGATCTATACCTTTGTATTTTTGACGGTACTCTGCCAAAATCAGTGGTTGTTGAATACTTGCATACACACGAATACTTTCCATCTTCCACTTTTTAGCTACTGCGTCGGGAATATTGTAACCTATATTGATATTTCTAATTTTAAAGAATGATCCTTCAAAATAGGTTAATGAACTACCATATTTAGGAAATTCTTGAGTTACAACAGGCTGAGGAAACTCATTGGTTGGATTATTAGGAGTCCAAAAATTCAACGATAAGTTATTATAACGACCGGCTAATTGATTCACGTTATCATGAAAACGGCTACGTATCATTTGACCTACCCGGGCAAATACAAAGAATGATAAATCAAAACCTTTGTAAGAAAATCTATTTGTTAAACCAGCGGTAAAAGAAGGAACTGCCGAACCTAAAATTTGACGATCATCGGCATTAATTTTACCATCATTATTAAAGTCCTGAACTTTAATTTGACCCACTTTGTCACCATATTTAGCAGCTTCATCTTTTTCTGAAGTTTGCCAAATGCCTATTTTCTTATAATCAAAAAATACACTTAATGGTTGACCTATAAATCTTCCTGCACCAATGTCATCGACTTTTCCATTGGCTAATTCCACGATAGACTCTCTATTTCGGTTGAAAATCAAATCAGTTGTCCAATTAAATCCACCTTTATCGACATTGACAGATGACAAAGTCAATTCAAGACCTGAGTTTTGAGTCTCTCCTACGTTGGTTGTAAAACCTCCAAAACCAATAGAAGTTGGTAAAGGTTGAGGTGCTAATAAATTCGTCGTATTGGTAACATAATATTCAGCTGTACCGGAAATTCTACCACGAAGGAAACTAAAATCTAAACCTATGTTTTTGGTAGTGGAAGTTTCCCAACGTAAGTCTGGGTTACCAATCGTATTAGGACGATATCCATAAGCGGCAGCGTTATCCCATGCATAAGCCGTTCTACCTAACAAAGCTTGTGTTTGATAAGGATTTATTGCTTGATTACCAATGGCTCCCCAGCTAGCACGTAATTTTAATTGATCAATGGCCGTAATATCCTTAATAAAAGGTTCCTCAGACATATTCCAACCAACAGCCACAGAAGGAAATAATCCAAATTTGGTGTTTGCCCCGAATCGGGAAGACCCATCTGCTCTCAAAGTAGCGGTTATTAAATACTTTTCTTTATAGTCATAATTCAAACGACCCATATAAGAAAGTAAAGTCCATTCAATTAAATCTGTATTAGCTCCTGTAATCTGGCTTGCATCACCTAATCGATGATATGATTCTGATTCTGCAGGAATACCGTTAACAGAAATAGAAGTTCTTTCATCACGATCACGCTGAATAGATTGTAATCCAGTAAAATTGATATTATGAACATCTTTAAATTTGCGGTTGTAAGTAATGACATTTTCTAAAGTCCAATTGAACAAAAATTGTTCACTAATACTTCCATTAGCATTTCCACCACGGTTATTATTTGTAAAAGCACCTATAAATCTACCCGCGCGTCCAATGGTTAAATCTGGTCCAAAATTCACACGATACTTTAAACCTTTAGCAATATTCCACTCGCCATAAAGACTATTAAATGTCCTAAAACGCTTATTCTCATCAATATTAGCACCTGGAACAATTTCAGCAAAAGGGTTAGTTCTTAAGCCATCATTGGTTGGTAGAAATACTAAATTCCCATTGGCATCATATGGCTCTCCCAGTGGATTCTCCTGCATGGCTCCACCTAAAGTATTTAAGTTTTCACCATTACGCAAGCTGTTTACAACCAAGGTAGATAAACCAATTTTGATCTTACTATTGATTTGATGATCTAAGTTTACACGAAATGTATAACGTGTAAAATCCTGCATTTTCACGACACCAATGTCATTAAAGTAATTAGCAGAAATATTGAAAGTAGTTTTATCAGATCCTCCAGAAACTGAAACTTGATGGCTTTGAATAGCACCAGCGCGCAACATCCCTCCTACATAATCCGTACTTCTACCAGTAGCAATACTAGTTAATTCTCGAGGCTCAAATATTTTAGCATCGTCAGCAGCAGTTCCAGCACCAAGTGGATACTGTCCTACGGCACGACGAGATTCACGTTTATATTCAGCAAACTCAGAACCATTCATTACCTGAATTGTTCCTAATTGTTGATTAACACCATAATATGAATCCACCGAAACTATTGTTTTACCAACTTTACCGCGTTTTGTACTAATGATAACAACACCATTCGCTCCCCTAGAACCATAAATAGCAGTAGCAGAAGCATCTTTTAATACCTCCATAGAAGTAATATCAGATGGATTAATATCATCAATACCACCAGATAATGGAATTCCATCTACTACATATAATGGATCATTGGAAGCATTGAACGACCTTCTTCCACGAATACGAATTTGTGGCCCAGCCCCAGGTTTTGAACCAGGTTGTACTACGTCAACTCCCGCAGCTCTACCTTGTAAGGCTTGTCTAGCATTTGTAACGGGTAATTCTGAAATTTCTTTAGCCCCAACGGAAGATATAGCCCCAGTCATTTGACTCTTTTTCTGAGTACCATAACCTACAACAATAACTTCGCTTAAATTGGTATTATCTGCTAAAAGCTTAACATCAATTTGACTTTTGGATCCTACCGTAATTTCCTGAGGTAAATATCCTACTGAAGAAATCAATAAGATGGATGAATTTGATGCAGAAATTTTAAAATTTCCATTGGCATCAGAGGATGTACCTAATTTAGTACCTTTAATTAAAACAGAAACCCCAGGTATGCCTGAACCGTCATCGGCTGAAAGAATCTTTCCACTGATGGAACGTTCCTGAGCAAACAACTGAATCCCTAAAAAAACAAATATCATGCTTAATAGGAACTTTGAAAGTAATTTTTTTCTCATTTGTTCTAAAATATTATGTTAATAAGAATGCAAAGTATTTTGTATTCTACTCCATAATGCCTTGCTCTCATCAGGAGTTAGCTGGACCTTAGGGTTTATAACTTTTCTAGACTGGTTCCAGGGATTACTAGAAAATCTTACTAAAAATTTACCAATGCGATAACGCATTAATCGTTTTAAGTTTCTTTGTGCCTTTCCATTTATATGAATCATTTAAAGTTTTTTTTGTACAATTATTATATAAAGCAATCATACAAATCTTTTTACTCATTTTACCTCAAAAAGCTACATTTTCATACACCATTAACTCTTTCATCTGGCGCAAAGCACCGAAAATTAAATTATACACGGATTGCGGGTTGATTTTCATGGATTGACTGATTTGGTCCGTATCCATATTATGATAAAATTTCAAAGAAATGGCCTCTCTTTGTCTTTTACTTAATTTCAATAAACACTGAGACAATTGTTTATTGGTCGCTAATTCATCTTCCATTCGAATCATCCTATATTCTTGGCTATTATCCCGGTCAGCAGACTCCAAATAATAGTTAGCATGATGCTGGGCATTTTTAAATTGACCATCTAAATGACGCACCAATTTTCGTTTAATGGAAGCCATCAAGTAAAACTTGACGCTCGTCGTTGGCCCAAGGCTAGCATGATTACGCCACAGTTCAACAAATAAATCATGTAAACAATCTTTGATTAATTCCTTATCACTTGTAACCCCCATCGAATAGGAATATAAAGGCTGTACAAAATGCTGATAAAGACAAGTAAAGGCTTGATGGTTTCCACTTCTGAATTGGTCCCAAACTTCCACCTCATTAATGCTTTGTTTCATTGGTATTCTGATTAATTGGACTTTTGTAAGTAGTTTTTAAATTTTACTCCATTTCTTACCTCGAGTGAAACCAATATAGATATACCAATTATAATAATTCAATGAAAATCTTTAATTTTTTTCCGTAAACGTTTCCGTAAACGTTTACAATTTTTGGGTCTAAGGAAAAAGAGAGAAAGTGTATCAAAAAATGAACTAATTAATATTTCTACCAAAAAAAATACCAAAAACTAAAAATTGACTATTTTTAAGTTTTCCAAATAAAATGAATCAACAAATTAAAAAATTAAACACCTTGGATGCCTCTATGCTAGTCATGGGATCCATGATCGGATCGGGTATATTTTTGGTTAGTTCTGAAGTAGCCAGACAAATATCTAGTCCATATATGTGGCTGGGAACATGGATACTAACCAGCTTTTTAACCATTACTGGAGCTTATGCATATGGTAAACTTTCCACCCTATTTCCGCAAACCGGCGGTCAATACATCTATTTAAAAGAGGCCTATTCCCCTATGACAGGGTTCTTGTTTGGCTGGACTACATTTCTCGTTATCCAAACTGGGACGATTGCAGCTGTCGCCGTTGCATTTGCCAAGTATACCGGATTTTTATTCCCCATTTGGATCAATGAAGATGCTATTTTGTTCAATTACATCAATAGTCAGCAAATTTTAGCAGCTGCCTTAATTGCTTTGTTAACCTATTTTAATTTAAAAGGAATTTCGTTTGCCTCATTCATACAAAATCTATTCACTTTTACCAAAATCGGAGCCATCATCGTATTAATCCTAATTGGTTTTTATGTTGGGATACAAAATGATTGGCTACATTTTGAGCATTTTTTTCGGGAAGTCACAACCTATGATGCTTCCACCCAACAATTTCTACCCATTGATACACTCACACTGGCAAGTTTATTTGGCGTGGCTATGATTGGTCCTTTATTCTCATCATCAGCTTGGAATAATGTCACATTTGCCAGTCAAGATTTTGAAGATCCCAAAAAAACAATTGCTAAAGGTTTAGTTTATGGCTCAGCCTTAGTTTGTTTATTATATATACTAACCAACATTGCCTATTTGGGTATTTTGCCTTTAGAAGGGACTCCTGATGGGTCTACAGCCTACGACCGTGGAATTATGTTTGCTAGCCAAGATAGATTGGGATCTGCTGCTCTCCAAAGTGTCTTTGGTACCATAGGTGCTACATTGATGGCTATATTTATTATGGTCTCGACATTTGGTTGTAACAATGGAATTATTTTGGCTGGCGGCCGACTTTTTGAAGCCATGGCACAAGACAAATTATTCTTTTCTAAAGCAGCTCACTTGAACAAAAATGGCGCTCCTTCCTATTCCTTGATTATACAAGGGGTATGGGCCATCCTCCTTTGTTTCTCAGGAGGATACGGGACTTTATTAGATTTTACGGTATTTGCTATTTTACTTTTCTATTTCCTTACCGTGATGTCCTTATACAAGGAAAAGATTTCCAAAGGATTATTAAGTAATACAAACAAACTATTATTTGCTGTTTACTTAATAATCCTAGTAGCCATTGCAGCTAATTTATTATATGTCAAAACATTATCTTCGACCATCGGACTTGGTCTAGTGATTTCTGGAGTACCTTTTTATTATTTAATGAAAAGAAATCAAAGTAAAGATTGACTTCTAAACCATTTGACTAAACTCTCAAACCAATCATCGCTATTGGTTTTATTATTAAGTCCAAAACCATGACCCCCTTTGGCATATACGTGTAAATCACTGGATATATTCAGGTTACTTAATTTCTCAACATATAACAAGGAATTCTTAACAGGTACAGCCTTATCATCGGCTGCATGAACTAAAAACGCTGGAGGTGTTTGAGGGCTCACTTGCTCTTCATTTGAAAACAAATGTAAATCTTCTTCAGACATGTCTGGCCCAATTAAATTCTTGGCTGAGCCTAGATGACCAAAAGATCTAAAGCTAATTACAGGGTATAATAAGATTTGGAAATCAGGACGTAAATTAGCCCCATCATTGATTCCCGTATAATCTTTCGTAAAATGAGTGGCGACACTTGCGGCTAAATGTCCTCCAGCTGAAAAGCCCATTATACCAATTTTTTTAGGGTCAATTCCCCATTCTGTCGCATGTTGACGAGTCACTCGAATGGCTTGCTGAGCATCCTGTAATGGTGCTATTCGCTTATCCACTTGTCGTTTTGCATCAGGCAAACGGTAAAATAAAACCAAAGCATGTATTCCTTTTTCATTAAATTTTTTTGCTATATCAGAACCTTCATGAGATGAGGCTAAAATACCATAACCACCTCCTGGACAAACAATGACACAAGGTTTATTAGCGCCTGATCCAGCAGAATAAAATTGAAAGGTTGGTATACTTACTTTGGCAATGCGTGAAATACCGTTGGTAACAGCTACATTTTGTTCATTGGGACCTTCAATGTAATTAGGGACTGCTCCCGGATATAGTGCTTGGGGACCTTGAGCCATTAGACAAAAAGATAGGTTTACAATAGAAAAAAGAGTCAATAGGATTTTTTTCATGACTTAATAACAGGTTTAGTTTTATCGGTGGTAATTAAAACAACTGCCAATAGTATGAAAAAACTGGCAAATAATAAAATAGGGTGCAATTCTTCATCTAAAACTAGATTCCCTAAAATCAAGGCTACAACTGGATTTACATAGGTATAGGTAGCTACTAAAGTCGCATCACATTCTTTTGACAAATAACCAAACAAAGAAAAACCTGCCATGGAGCCAATTAATGTTAAATAGGCAAAAATAGACCACGCAGACAAAGGAACTGCCTCAAAATGCAATAAGGCCCAATCTCCTTTAATTGAACTAATGAAAATCAATGGAATACTCCCCGAAATCATTTGAATGGCACAAACTTGCGTAAAATGATAGGAGTTAGCCTTGGTAGATTGTACCCGAAATACAGCAATATTCCAAGCTATAACAGCGCCTAATAATAGTAAAATACCTGAAAAGAACTCATCAGCCTTACCAGGAATGGATAAACCTTTTTGAGAACTCATTAGTAAGATACCAACCAAGCCTAATAGTGTAGCTACTATTTTTTTCAAACTTGGCTTCACTCCTTCTAGCCAGAAGAATATTACCAAAATCAATGGCCCTAAAGCCATAAATACCGCCGAAAAACCAGAAGGAACAATAGCACTAGCCACTGCTAAAGAAGCATTATTGACCGTGATAAATAGTAATCCTGCCATGATGTGAACCCGTACATGTTTTATGGGCATTTTCACCCAATACCCACCTATAATGGACCAACTTAATAACAATAACCCAGCCGTAATATTTCTTCCATAAGAAATAAACAAAGGGGGGAAATAGGCCACCAATATTCGAACACTAAGAAATGTGGAACCCCATATAAGATAAAGTAAGCCTAATGCTATCAGATTAGGTAAACTTAATGAACCCTTTTTTAACATATTATTGTAATAAATCTGGTCTACGTTCCAGAGTACGCTTTACTGACTGCTCGTGTCTCCAAGCTTCAATTTTCTTTTCATGACCCGAAAGTAATACTTCTGGTACATCCATTCCTTTGAAACTCGCAGGTCGAGTATAAACTGGTGGGGCTAATAATCCATCTTGAAACGAATCTGTTAGTGCTGAACTCTCATCACCTATCGCACCAGGAATCAGTCGAATGATCGCATCGGCACAAACTGCAGCAGCTATTTCTCCTCCAGATAACACATAATCGCCAATGGATATTTCATGAGTGACGTATTTTTCTCGAATTCTTTCATCGATACCCTTGTAGTGCCCACAAATGAATAGAATATTTTCTGACAAACTCAATTGGTTCGCTAAACCCTGATGAAAAGTTTGACCATCTGGTGTCAGAAATATAATATCTTGGTAGGTTCTTTCCGCTATTAAATGATCTAAACAAGTAGAAAGAGGCTCTACCGCAATCACCATCCCTGCTCCTCCACCAAATGGATAATCGTCCACTTGTCTAAATTTCTTAGAGGAATAATCATGCAAATCGTGCAAATGTATGGTCACTAAACCAGCTTGACTAGCTCTTTTACATATAGAATGTTCAAAGAAACTTTGCATGAGGGCTGGAACCACCGAAATGATATCAATTCGCATCATCTAAATAAACTTCTAAAAGGCCGTCGGGTATAATACTGTGAATCACTTGATTCTTCTTGTCTACTTTAGGTATAATTTCATCCATTAAAGGAATTAAAACTTCCTTGGATTGATAACTCATAACCAAAACATCTTGGGCTCCTGTAGAATACACTTCTTTAACTGTTCCTAGGGCACCGTGATTTTTATCTACCACTTGATATCCCACAATTTCGTGATAATAAAATTGATTCTCCTTTAATTTAGGCAACATAGAAACGGGTAAAAATAACTTGACTCCTACTAATTCTTTGGCAGCATCCAAGGTATCAATCCCCTCCAAACACATCAAATTCAGGTTGGATCTAATTTGTAAATCGGTGATAAAATAAGGAACCATTTCATTTCCTAATTGTAGGAATACAGCATCTAAATCCTCGTATTCTTCTGGATCATCCACATCTAAATACACGTGAAAAGCACCTTTGATACCATGAGGTTTAGAAAGTGTCCCTAATTCAAAATATTCTGTTGCTGCCATAGGTACAAAAAAAAATCATACAAATCTGAATATCAAATTTGTATGATTTTAAATGAATTTAAAAATTATTCTGCAGCAGGAGCTTCTGCTTCTGGAGCAGCTTCTTCTGTCGCTGGCGCTTCTGGAGCAGCTTCTTCTGTCGCTGGCGCTTCTTCAGCAGCAGGAGTTTCTTCTGCAACTACTTCAACTACAACAGTTTCTTCTACTTCTACTTCTTCAGCTGCATCATCATCACTTTCATTAATAGCTTCTACTACACTTGCTACTAAAGCTTCTTCTTCTACTTTGTTTTTCGCTGCAATAACTTCAGCACGAGCGGCAGAAACCTTAGCTTCAGCTGCTAAACGTGTAGCCTTAGACTTATCTTTAGAATCTTGTATGTTAGTCGAATTCGTTTGAATCTTAGTCTCTTTTTCTGCTTTCCAAGCTTCAAACTTAGCGTCTGCTTGCTCTTGTGTAATAGCACCTTTGATCACACCTACTTGTAAGTGTTTCTTGTATAAAATACCACGGTAAGACAAAATTGCTTTCGCTGTATCCGTAGGTTGAGCTCCATTCATCACCCATTTAAGTGCTTGTGCATCGTTCAAGACGATAGTAGCAGGATTTGAATTTGGGTTATACGTACCAATTTTCTCAATAAAACGACCGTCGCGAGGTGCACGAGCATCTGCTACAACTAAGTCAAAAATTGCCAATTTCTTGCGTCCACGACGCGCTAGTCTGATTTTAACAGCCATTATTTGTTGGGTTATGAGGGATCTCGTCCCTCGAGTTTATAAAAATGTTTGCGAAATTAATGATTTTGGAGAGAATTTCCAAGTAAAAGAAATAGAGAAAATAAATCTGTAAGCCGAATTCTGTAAGCTGTAAAGCCTTCTTATCATTTATCTTGGATGAACATCACTGTTCACCTCTAGCAATCTACCCGCTGACATCGGACGAGCAACCCTTTTGTCTTTCGACAGCCAGCCTATTTGATCTTGCAACACGTGAGGTTTACCTATGCCTATTTTGTCACCAAAATAGCGGTGAGCTCTTACCTCGCCTTTTCACCCTTACCCCGAAAGGCGGTTATTTTCTGTGGCACTATCTGTAAAATTACGAATAATCTCCCTTCCCGTTAGGAAGCACGATGCTCTATGTTGTTCGGACTTTCCTCTTTAAAAAAGCGATAAGACGATTTATTTTCTCTGGCGCAAAGGTAGTATTTATTTCCTTATCAACCATTTACCCTGAATTTTGCCCAAAACATTCAAGACCTCCAGATTCCATTGCAAACTATCCAAACGGATATTCATATCAGAATCAATCAACCCACTATTCATCCACTTAGAGCGATCAATAAACAACATAGGGTCAATATTGAATTGATTTAAATTCCGCTCCAATCTATTAACAACCTGTTTCTTAAATAGATTGGATGGAAAACTCAATCCAGATAATTCCTTTGATACCAAACGAATACTCAGTTTATTATCTTCCAGTAAAACGGGAATAAAGTCAAAACTAAAAGAACTAGCCTTTCCCTTGTATCCTAAAATAGTACAATGTATCCACCTCGTATCCGTCGTCTGCAAAGTCAACGTTAAATTTGGTTGCTTGGCTCCTTTTCTCATTTGTGTTTCTACCAAAGACCGAAGATACTCCCAACTTAATTGAACAGAAAAAGGTGCTCCTGATTCAGTCACCGAAGGTACAGTCGATATCAATTTGAGAGCATTCTTTTGAAGTACCCGATTGTCAAACACATTCGTAAACTCCAACGAAGAGTTGACATAAGCTGTTCCACGTACACTATTGGTTCCCAAAACAACATGATCCAAGGCAATTTGACTAACGGTAGGATGCAACATAAAATCTGCTACAGGCATACTATGAATAGTCGAATTAAGCATTTTTTCCAAATGGGTAACTTGAAGCGATTGATTGATTTGGGCAGATAATTGACTTACCAATTGCTCTTGTTTACTTGCCAACAGTCGGTCTATCACCGAGGAAACATTTACCCCAAATCCTGCTACTCGTAAACTAGGTTTTTCTTTCCATTGATAGGAATATTTAATTTGCTGTACAGATAGCGCACTAATAGGCTTAGAAACAATATCCGCTTGTACGGTTAAGTCCATTTGCCCATTCACTTTCCCAGCAGAAAAGCCAGCCAAACTAGGCTCTGCAGTAAAACTAATCGGTAATTTTAAGGACAAAGTCCGATCATTATTTCCTTGGATTTTCGCCGCATTCAACAAATTTACTTGCAAAGGAAAACCAACTATTGATGTATTCGAACCTGTTTGAAACATTGTTTTACCAGGGCGCAATTGTAACCATTTTTGCAAAGTATCATAACTGAATTCAAAGTCTACTTCGGTAAAGCTAGGCTTTAATTGGTTAAATTTCTCTTGGTAAATAGCTGGTTTTGACGGTAAAAGAGTCGCTTTTCGACAAGAAAAGCCTAAGAAAGCTAGCAGCAATAGTAAAAAATACCTCATAATTGATTTAATCTTTTCCGAATAATCCATTCCAATCCCAATATCACCAGCATCAAAGCCCCAAAATAAGGCCATTCCCATAGATTTATTTCTTTGATGTTAACTTCTTTACTAAGCTCATTATTATCCATAATAAGTTTTTTAATTTCGGAAGCTTCCAAAATATCAACACCTTCCCGATGAGCTAGTACCTGTAAAGTAGCATTATTTCGACCTATAATCTTTTCAGGGTTGGAATCTTGAACAGTAAACTCACCATTAAATTCCATTTCTTTACCTTGATAGGTCAACTTAGCTTGATACTGGTATTTACCAGGCTTAGTAGGCCTGAAATTCATAATCTGATGAGCTTCACTCAAAGTGCGATCATATTGAATGAGTGAATTGGTACCTGAAATCTTCCAATGTACCCGTATTTTTTTCGCAGCCAAAATATCTGGATTCAATTGTCTTACTTCAAAAACTACATCTTCCCCCATCGAAATCTGAGGCTTAGCTAATTCGATGGAAACTACATCATCCACTTGCCGTAAAAAACTCACTTTAAACATTTCATGCAAACTAGAATCCAATAGATGAAAAGAACCAGAGCTTTTCATTTCAGCCATTTGTTCTTTCCAAAGTGCTGCATTAGTACTCAATAGACTAGTTCTTAGCTCTGTATTTTTATTCCAGATACTGGGAAAATAGTTCCCTAAATTGGCTAATTCTTCAAATTGAGGCCAATCCTTCTTTATTTCAACTGGAATATTCATATACCATACGGACTTATCTTTGGGTAATTCTTTAGGTAAAATCCCGTAAAATAGATAATTCTCTGAGCTAGGTAATTCCGTTATGGATGAAACAAAATTCCAATGCAGATTAATTTTAGCTTCTTCAGCAACTCGATTAATAACGCCCAAATTGGGATTAGGAGTTACTGCAAAGGCCTCAACTTTTGCCTGAAAATCTTGTATAACCCAAGTAAACCCTTGACTCAACAATGGATCATTTTCCATTTGAATCCGGATGGCGTGTTTCCCAATTTTATTTTCAACAAGCCCTAAATCAACTTGTTGAAAATCTTTCCATCTAGATTCTGGCGCTCTCAACGTCTGAAACAATTTGCCATCCTTAAACACTTGAATATCGAGGGCGTTTTGCGCTTGATTAAGGTTAGACCAAACATAAATCGGAACATGAATGCGCTCTCCAGGCACAGAGAATAATGTCTTTGTGGGGAAATTTATACCTATTTTTTGTTGAGATATTACCTTCCCAAAAGGAATCAAATGAATTTTAGGGCCACGATGTACTGGAATTTCCAAATCACTTAATTGGGCATCCGTCACAAAAAACACATGCGATAAATGATAATTCTTACTTTCTTTTCTAATCCATTCTTGCACCTTCCCCCAGGATGACATGGCTCCCTTAGGAGTAATTTCCTGTATGGTTGAACCTGCTTGATTTAATCCTAGGACTTTTAGCTCAATGGATTGACTATTGATTATTCCTAAATCATCAAATACCTTTTCAATAAAATGAGTAAACGATGGCTGATTCATAGATTGAGAATCATCAATGATCAAAAGAACTTTCGGAGGATGATTATTCGACTCCTCCATGGGAATTTTCCAAGGAATAAAACAAAGAACAATTCCTACAAGAAATATCCCCCTCAGAAAAGCCTGTAAACTAATAATGAGTCGATGGTTATGATTTCTATGCTGAAACCAATAATAACCGAGTCCTGTAAAAAAAGCTAAGCCCAATCCCGCCCAAAGGGGAACTGAGCTTAGCCATAAATTCAAGAGAATTGGATGCATTAGGTTAATAGGCCCCCATCAACTTGTAATACTTGACCAGTTACATAAGAAGATAATTCAGAGCCTAAAAATAAGCATACATTAGCTACTTCTTCTGCTTGTCCTCCTCTTTTCAATGGGATAGCCTTAGTCCATTCATCTACAGTAGCTTCATTGAGCTCTCCAGTCATTTCTGTTTCGATAAACCCTGGAGCTATGGCATTACAGCGAATGTTTCTTGATCCTAATTCCAAGGCCACTGATTTGGTAAAACCAATAATTCCTGCTTTTGACGCTGAATAATTGGCTTGTCCTGCATTACCTTTAATACCTACTATAGAAGTTAAATTGATGATGGAACCCGACTTAGCTTTCATCATTGGCTTGATGACCGCCTTTGTCAAATTGAAAACAGATTTTAAATTTACCCGAATCACTTCATCCCATTGTTCCTCGCTCATACGCATCAACAAACCATCACGTGTAATTCCCGCATTGTTTATTAATACATCAATAGAGCCAAAATCTTCTAAAACGGAATTAACTAACTCTTCCGATTCTGCATATTGAGATGCATCTGACCGATAACCTTTAGCACGAATACCAAAAGCGGCCAATTCCTTTTCAAGCGCCTCTCCTTTCTCCACAGAAGACAAATAGGTAAAGGCTACATTAGCACCAGATTTAGCAAATGAGGTAGCAATAGCACGACCAATTCCTCTAGATGCCCCTGTAACTAATACAACCTTGTTTTCAACTAATTTCATACAAATAATTTAATCTTTTAATTGGTTTTTTCTTGTTAGAACTATTTCCGTTGCCCCCTCCTCAAAATCGGCTTCGATAATCTCATTTTCAGCTAAAGGTCCTCTTAATATTTCCTCAGCTAAAGGATCTTCTAAGTATTTTTGAATGGCACGATTCAAAGGTCTAGCTCCATATTGAGGATCATATCCTTTATCAGCAATATAATCCTTGGCTTTGTCTGTCAAAGTTACCGTATATCCTAAATTGCTCAAACGAGTTTTCAATTTAATCAGCATTAAATCGATTATTTGATGTAAATCAGCTCGTTCTAATGAATTAAAGACAATAATATCATCCAAACGGTTAATAAATTCAGGAGCAAATGCTTTCTTCAATGCATTTTGAATGGTTGATTTAGCGTGCTCCTCCATATTATCTGTTCTAGATTTTGTAGAGAAACCGATTCCTGAACCAAAATCCTTCAAATCTCGAGCTCCAATATTAGAAGTCATGATGATGATTGTATTTCTAAAATCAACTCTTCTTCCTAAGCCATCTGTTAAAATACCATCATCCAGTACTTGCAATAACAAGTTGAATACATCTGGATGCGCCTTCTCTATTTCGTCCAACAACACCACAGAATAAGGCTTTCTACGGATTTTCTCAGTTAATTGACCTCCTTCTTCATATCCAACATATCCCGGAGGCGCTCCCACTAAACGAGATACACTGAATTTCTCCATGTATTCGCTCATATCGATGCGCACCAAAGCATCTTCTTTGTCAAACAAGTAGGAAGCTAAAACCTTGGCCATTTCTGTTTTACCTACCCCAGTAGGTCCTAGGAAAATAAATGAACCAATCGGCTTTTTCGGATCTTTCAATCCTACCCGAGTACGTTGAATAGCTTTCACTAATTTTTTAATGGCATCTGCTTGACCAATGACATGCTTGGACATTTCTTGCTCCATTAATAATAGCTTCTCTCCTTCTTTTGCCGCCACCCGGTTCACAGGAATACCTGTCATTTGAGCAATTACCTCAGCCACATGTTCCTCGGTAACGGTGAACTTTTGCTTTTTAGACTCTTCTTCCCAAATATTTTTAGCCTGCTCCAATTGATCAATCAATTTCTTTTCACGATCACGCAACTGTGCAGCTTCCTCATATTTCTGCGATTTCACTACCTGGTTTTTCTCTTTCTTGACAATTTCAATTTGAGATTCCAAAGCTACTATATCAGCAGGTACATTAATGTTGGAAATATGTACACGAGCCCCCACTTCATCCATTACATCAATCGCCTTATCAGGTAAGAAACGATCAGAGACATAGCGATCCGAAAGTTTCACTGCGGAAACAATGGATTCTGGAGTATAAATCACATGGTGATGCTCTTCATACTTGTCCTTAATGTTATGCAAAATTTCAATTGTTTCATCTACAGTGGTTGCATCAACCATCACCGTTTGAAAACGACGAGCCAAAGCTCCGTCTTTTTCAATGTATTGACGGTACTCATCCAAGGTAGTGGCTCCAATAACTTGTATATCCCCTCTAGCTAAAGCTGGTTTAAACATATTGGAAGCATCTAAGGACCCCGAAGCTCCACCAGCCCCTACAATCGTATGTAACTCATCAATGAATAAAATAACATCTGTTGATTTTTCCAACTCATTCATGACCGCCTTCATTCGCTCCTCAAACTGACCACGGTATTTGGTACCTGCCACTAATGAAGCTAAATCAAGTGTAACTACACGCTTACCAAATAACACTCGAGAAACCTTCTTCTGAATGATTCGAAGCGCTAGACCTTCTGCAATAGCCGTTTTACCAACACCAGGCTCACCTATCAAAATAGGATTGTTTTTTTTCCGACGAGATAGGATTTGAGCTACACGTTCTATTTCTTTTTCACGACCTACTATCGGATCTAACTTACCATTTTCTGCAATTTTAGTTAAATCTCGGCCAAAATTATCTAATACAGGTGTCTTACTCTTCTCTGTACTTTTGGTTCCTGATGATGCAGAGCCCGAACTTGCAGATCCACCAGAACCTGAAGAATATAAGCGGTTATCATCATCATTGTCATCCGTATCCGAACTTGCCTTGGGAGAATTCTCTTGACCTGCACCATTTTGAAATTCTACCATTTCTTTGATTAAATCGTAGTAAACTTGGTACTTTTCTAAAATCTGCGTAGCCACATTATCTTCATCACGCAAAATTGCCATCAACAAATGATCTGTTCCTACTAAATTGGTTTTGAAATATTTCGCTTCCAAATATGTCAAACGCAATACCTTTTCTGCTTGTTTGGTCAAAGGAATGTTCAACATATTTTGTTTATCAAATGATGAACGACTGGTAGAAGAAGTTGAATGTTCTATACTTTGCCTTAATTGATCTAAGGAAACACTTGACTTCAACAATAAATCAATTCCTGGACCTTCTCCATCACGAATCATTCCTAGCATCAGGTGCTCTGTCCCAATGTAATCATGTCCTAAACGTAAGGCCTCTTCTCTTGATAGAGAGATCACTTCTTTCACTTTATTTGAAAACTTAGCCTCCATATAATTTATTTTTATGCCGAGAACAAGAACACCGTTCTATTTGTTCATTTTTTGTTCAATTGATTTAAAATCAAATTAGCATCCCTGCCTTGATTCATTAACAAATCCAACACAGATAAGTTTGGTTGAAATACATTTCCAAAACATTGGGGATATGCTAATTCCGTATAAACGTTTCTATCTCGCCAATCTTGCTTAGCTTGGATATAATTCCAAAATACATCTTTATCTTCTATTTCAAACGATTCTGACAGAGAATAATTCCACTTTCTCCCCAAAATTCGCCCAAACAACTCTATGTATTCAATATTTAAATCTACTAAAAAATTTAATTTTTTCGCAAAAATCGCCTGGATATATGGCTCAAAATACTCAAAATAGGGTGCTTTTCCATAAGCAGCCTGTATAGCGCCTTGATGGATCCTAACCCAATTTTGAGCATAATCGATTCGAATATCTTTCATGAGCGTTTTACCCGAATGAGCATGTTGAATGGGAACTGTTAATGTCTCAATCCCGTTAGCACCTAAAATCAGTGCTCTATTTCGATACGTTTGCTTTGGAAAATGTTCGTGGACTTCGAATTGAACTTGCTCTTGGGAAAGAAGTAAAGTAATATATTCTATACTAGGTAAATAGTGGATCTCAATTCGCATTCCCAAAAATTAATCGGATATTTGCAAAATTAATAGAATATAGCCAATAAGTTCAGAAATCAAATGATGTTTTTCTTTAGGTTACTAGGTCAACTACCTTTATTTGTACTTTATAGATTAGCCGATACATTAAAATGGATCTTTTATGCTATTATTTCATATCGCAAAAAGGTTATTATCGGGAACTTGAGTCGTTCTTTCCCTGAAAAATCAGACAAAGAAATCAAAAAAATTGCCTTTCAATTCTATGGTTATTTAACTGACCAATTATTGGAGTTTTTTAAGGGAGTTTCTTTAACAGAAAAGCAAGTACTGGAACGCGTGGAATTAAAGAATCCCGAATTGGTTCAAAACTACATCAATCAAGGAATTCCTGTCATTTTGGTAGCTGGCCACCAAGGAAATTGGGAGTGGGCTATCCACCGCTTAGCTTTAACCAAATTGACTAATGATATTGTTTATCAAAAATTAAATAATCCTGCCTTTAATGAATTTAGTAAACAGGTTCGCCAAAGATTCGGGAATATCGTATTAATGGAAAAAAGGGAGTCGGTCATACTAACCAGAGATAGAAAATTAATTCCCAGGGTAATTTGTTTAGCAGCCGACCAAGCACCACAAAAACCTGAAACGGCTTATTGGACACCATTTCTACAACAGGACACAGCATTTTTTACTGGCATGGAGCGATTTGCCCGGGAATATCAATATCCAGTGGTATTTGCCGAATTAATTCGCAAAAAAAGAGGACATTATTCTATGTCCTATGAATTATTAGCAGAACCTAGCTATGAAAACCTACCTTATGGTGAAATTATTGAGCGCTTTGCTAGAAGATTAGAAAAATCAATTGTCAAATATCCTGAGCAGTATTTATGGTCTCACCGTCGATGGAAACATAAAAAGCCTGAACATATTTCCATCAAATGGAATTAAAGAAAATCGGAACAATCACCTGCACCTTCGCGAATAATCTCAATTTCATCATCAAGTAGATCAATCACACTGGAAGGAAGCAAACCTCCAAAATCACCATCTAAGACTAAATCTACCTTATTCTTATAGGTATCAAAAATCAGACTAGGATCGGTATAATCTTCTATATCTAATCCCTCTTGAGGTAATGTCGTAGTTAGCAAGGGGTGTCCCAAAGCTTTGACAATATCCAATATGGGCAAATAGTTGGGTATACGAATTCCGACCGTTTTCTTACCTTGAACCAATACCGCTGGAACTTTGGAACTTGCAGGCAGTACAAATGTATATGGTCCTGGTAAATAGCGCTTTAAGATCTTAAAGGCAAAATCACTCACTTTGGCAAAGTTGGCAATAGAACTCAAATCAGCACAGATGAATGAAAAGCGATTTTTATTGGGTTTTATTTGCTTGATTTCACAAATACGAGCAATGGCTTGAGCAGATTGTATAGAACATCCCAAGGCATACATGGTATCTGTGGGATAAATAATGACTCCATTTTTATTCAATGCCTGTACCACTTGCTCCATGAGAGCAGCTGAATTATTCTTCTCGTAAATTTTAATCAATTGAGCTTCCATTTTTTAGTCGAGAAGGTGGATGAAAGAAATCATTGGGTTCTTGTTCATTATCCTCAATTTTCACTTGGTCAATACTGGCATTGATTTCAAAACCCACCAATAAAATTAGCGCAAAAAAGTATAACCAAACCATGAGAGCAATAAGAGAACCTATTGACCCATATACCTTATTATAGCTAGCAAAATTCACTAAATAATAGGAGAATACATTGGTAATAAATATCGTTAAAATAGAAGCCGTAATAGACCCTGCGTTGAAAAATTTCCAACGTTTATGGATAGCGGGTGCATAAAAATAGATGATGGATATCGTTAAAAAGAATACAGAGAAAATAACGAAATAGGTCAGTATTTTGATAAAATAAAACGTAAAGTCATAATTAATTAAGCCTTTATTGGCCAAACTATGAACAATTAAATTACCTACAATGAATACCAAAAAAGCGGTAATTAAAACAAAGGTTAACAAAAAATTCAGCGCAACAGCTATGACTCTTTCTTTGATATACCCCCGATTTTCATTGGTTTTATATGTCAAGTTAAACGACCTTATTAATGCCATAATTCCACTAGTGGACGCATAAAGCGCTAAAATAAAACCAAATGATAACACTCCTCCCCTTTTATTACTTACCAATTCCACCACCAATTCGGATAAATCCTTCAACATACTTTTAGGAATAGACCCTTTTAAAAAGCCAATCATCTTGACATCCAAATGATCAATAGGTAGATAAGCCAAAAGGGAAAAAAGAAATATGATGGCCGGGAAAAAGGCTAAAGTGAAATTATAGGCTACAGCCGCAGCTCGAACATCGATGTCAAATTGAAATATCTTTTGATAAAGTATACTCAGAATTCGGGCTAAGACATAGTGCTCCTCCAGTTCTTTCCAAATTAGTTCAAATTCACGAAGTATACTTTTTTTCATATTAAAAATATGGCTTTAAAACCTCCAATAAATAATCTGGGGCCTTCACCATTTTTTGTCGTTTCATGTCCATGAAAACCAGTGTTGTCTTGCCTTCGTGGATTAATTCCTGCTTACTATTCAATATTCGATAGGAAAATTGAATTCGCACCTGAGGTAATGACAATAAAGTACATTCTATGGTTAAAACCTCATCGTAATAAGCTGGAGCTAAAAATTTTGAATAATTCTCATAAACAGGTAAACCTATTTGTTGATCTTCTAAATCCTTGTAACTAACACCTAAACTGCGTAAAGTCTCAACTCGAGCAATCTCATACAATCGAGCATAGTTACCATAGTAAACATATCCCATTTGATCCGTATCGGCATAACAAACTCGATAAGTTACTGCATGACTAAACATATTACTTAATTTTTAAAGCGTCTAAAGCACTTTGGTACCTTCGAGCATTCTGCATATGCTCTTCATATGTGCTAGCAAAAGAATGGTATCCAGAAAAATCCTCTTTGGCACAAAAATACAGATAGGAATGCTTTTCCAGACTTAAAACCTTATCAATTACTTGTGGTGAAGGAATGGAAATAGGTCCTGGAGGAAGCCCAGTTAAACGATACGTATTATACGGAGAACTAATAGCCGTATATTTTCCTGTTACACGTTTAATCGTAAAATCTTTCCAAGCAAAAACGATCGTCGGATCAGCTTGCAAAGGCATACCCGTTTTTAAACGATTCCAATAAACTCCCGCTATTCTCGACTGTTCATCTGATTTTTTACTTTCACCTTCTACGATAGAAGCTAAAATCCCTACTTCTGTAGGCGTCAATGCCAATTTCTTAGCTTTATCTTTTCTTTCAGAGGTCCAAAATTTAGTATATTCTTTATTCATTTTTGACATGAATAACTCAAAAGATGAAGTCCAAAGGATTTCATAGGTATTGGGAATAAACATACAAGGAATTGTTTCCTTATTGAAACCAAATTGACTTACATATTCATTGGAATCCAATTGATTGAATATAAACGTCGAATCAAATGGCAATTGTTGGGCCAACTTCCCTGCCAAATCTTCTTTTAAACGAAAGGTATTAATGACTAGTCGAATGGCATCTTGTCGACCATTTCTCAGCTTTCGTATGATTTCAAAATTGCCCGATTCTGAATAAATTAAATAGCGACCTGCTTTTACTCTTTCTGGATAAGATAATACTTTGGCTAAAAAGCGAAAACTTAATTGATCTCTAACTAATTTATGTTTTTCTAACGTATCCAAAACCGTTTGAAAGCTGGCTCCTTTGGGTATTAATAAAGCAAAAGGCTTATCTGCCTTCACATCAAAATTAGGTGTCTTGAATACTTGCCAGACATAATAGGAAAACATGGCTGCCAAGAGCGAAAATACTAAAATAAATATCTTGAATTTCTTGTTGTCAATCATCTCAGGCTAGTATAAAAGGTACATTAAATCGATTGGCTAAGGATTGTAAATCAGCCACTACAGGTTCCAGCAGTGGAATTCCATGAGCTTTACGTTCCACTTCTAATTCTCTTTCTGGATCACCTGGAATAATAACTTGCTTTCCTTCAACGGCTTGTGCTGATCGAAAACGTTGTATCCATTTATCCATGTCTTGTTTAAATTCATCGGCTGGTCTAAAAGCATCTATGCGCATGGCACCTAAAAAATGGCCTGTCCCAATACCTACTGTCTCACCTGCCGACATAAAACCTGCTGTAGCAAAAGGTGGAACCCAAGGTCCAAAATTAGCACCTGATAAGACACCCGATAAAATGTCGACCATAGCACCTAATGCATAACCTTTATGTGAACCATGTTCTCTATCACCGCCTAAAGGAAGTAATGCACCTCCGTTTTTAATAGCAAATGCATCGTTGGATGGGTTTCCATCTGCATCTTGCACCCAGCCATCTGGTGTATCCAATCCTTTTCTTTGTAAGATCTCCAATTTACCATAGGCCACTGCAGTAGAGGCAAAATCAGCCACAAAGGCTGGTTCAGTTAAAGCAGGAATTGCCATGGCCACAGGATTTGTTCCCAATAATTTCTCTCTGGAAAAGGTGGGAGTTACGAGTGGAGCAGCATGAGTCATAGCCCAGCCTATCATTTGGTGTTCTAAAGCTTTCATGGCATGGTAACCTGCAATACCAAAGTGATTCGAATTACGAACAGCTATCCAACCTGTACCTGCTTTTTCTGCTTTTTCACAAGCAATTTCCATGGCATAAGGTGCTACCACCAAACCAAGACCTTTATCTCCATCAATCACCGCAGTAGAGGGAGATTCATGAATAATCTTTATATTCGGATTAGGATTAAGCCTTCCATGGTCAAATAAACGTACATATCCCGCTAGTCGGGCTACTCCATGTGAATCAATTCCACGTGCATCCGCAGATACCAAAACTTCAGCGGCCAACTGTGCTTGATTTTCAGGTACTCCTATGGATTCGAAAACTGAAGCCACAAAATTTTGTAAGCGGGTGAAATCTGCTTGCATAGTCTAAAAACAAAGTACAAAGATAAAAATATTATGGGGGAATAAAACTTTTAACAGCTTGCCGACGTTCTTTTGCTATATTCGTTTCATCGAATTTTACTTCGTCAAATTATGCAAACTAATGATCTCCTTGAATTAAGTCAGTCCTTCTGGTTTTGGCTAGTGCTTATTTTAATAGCCGTCGTAATACGAGATGTATTTATCCAAAAAAGCCATACGATTACGCACAATTTTCCCATAGTAGGCCATATTCGATATTGGATTGAGCGGATTGGTCCAGAAATTCGACAGTACATTGTGGCCAATAACCGGGAAGAGCTTCCATTTAACCGACAAGAACGATCTTGGATTTATGCATCCTCTAAGAATGAAAATAATTTACAGGGCTTTGGAAGTGATCAAGATTTTAATTCTCCTGGATACATCTTTATAAAAAATGCCATGATGGGTTATAATCCTCCCAAGGACCATCCATTTAGAACCAATCCTGGCGTTATTCCTGCTGCCAAAGTCATAGGAGCCTATCATGAAAGGAAGCGACCATTCCGCCCATATTCTGTAGTGAATATTTCTGGTATGAGTTACGGTTCCTTATCTGCCAAGGCTGTGGAATCCTTGAATAAAGGTGCCTATTTAGCTGGATGCTTTCATAATACGGGAGAAGGATCTTTGTCGCCTTATCATCAAATGGGAGCCGATATCGTATTGAATATTGGAACAGCCTATTTTGGAGTACGGGATTTAGACGGTAAATTCTCTATGGAAAAATTGGTTGAAAAAGTTCAGGCAAATCCAAGATTAAGAGCTATTGAATTAAAACTATCCCAAGGGGCTAAACCAGGAAAAGGTGGAATGCTCCCAGCGGCTAAGGTTAATAAAGAAATTGCCGATATACGGCATATACCCATTGGAAAAGATGCCTTCTCCCCTGCTTTTCATTCTGAATTTTCCAATATTCCAGAAATGGTTGATTTCATCGAAAGAATGGCAGAAGCTACTGGACTACCTGTTGGGATTAAATCAGCCATAGGAAAATTAGAACAATGGGAGGAATTAGCTCAATACATGAAAAAAACGGGCAAAGGGCCAGATTTCATCACCATAGATGGTGGCGAAGGGGGAACGGGTGCTGCACCACATGCCTTTGCTGACCACGTATCCATGCCATTTACCTTTGCTTTTGCAAAAGTGTATCAAATATTTCAAAGACAGGAATTGACTCATCATATCTTTTTTATTGCCTCTGGGAAACTGGGATTTCCTGAAAAAGCCCTAATGGCCTTTGCCATGGGTGCTGACTCCGTCAACATTGCCCGAGAAGCCATGATGTCCATTGGATGTATTCAGGCCCAAAAATGCCATACCAATCACTGTCCTACGGGAATAGCCACGTCCAATAAATGGTTACAAGCGGGTATAGATGTAAGCCTAAAGAGTGAGCGTTATTATTTGTACCATTATACCTTAATCAAAGAAATTGGAGAAATTACCCATGCCTGTGGCTATGAACATCCATGTCAATTGACCATGGATGATATTGAATTCTCCATGGGAGATAATAACCGTACCATTGCACTTTCTAAATCACTAGGCTACCATAAAGACCCCATAAAATATGGTAGTTTCCATGATTTATTAGCTTGTTCTCATTTAGGTGGAGAAGGAGCAAGAAAACGATTAACATTTGCGCCTCAGGTTTAGAAAGGTTTGGTTATCTTTGCACTATGTTATCCATATCCAATCTAAGTTTCTATTTCGGTAGTAGGGCATTGTATGAAAATGCCAATTTGCACATCAAACCTAAAACCAAGATTGGTCTCATTGGGGCCAATGGTACAGGTAAATCCACTTTACTTCGCTTAATTTCAGGTGAATACTCGCCTGATGGTGGAAATATTTCCAAATCAGGGGAATGTACCATCGGTTTTCTCAATCAAGATTTATTATCCTATCAAACAGATGATAGTATCTTGGAAGTAGCCATGCAGGCCTTTGACAAGCAACTAGAGCTTCAACATAAAATTGATGCTGTCTTGCATAAGATGGAAACTAATTATGAAGATAAGGACATTGATGTGTTAGCCTATTTACAGGAGGAATTTGAGCGTTTGGATGGTTACACGATACAAGCGAAAACAGAAGAGATATTAGAAGGTTTAGGATTTAGCACCGAAGATTTATCCAGGCCCTTGCGCTTATTTTCTGGAGGATGGAGAATGCGTGTGATGCTGGCCAAATTACTTTTACAAAAACCTGCCCTTCTATTACTGGATGAACCAACCAACCACTTGGACTTACCGTCCATTGAATGGGTAGAAAAATACATACACGATTATGAGGGCTCCATTGTCGTGGTCTCTCACGATCGTTATTTCTTAGATAGAACCATCGATCATATAGCGGAGGTTTCCAATGCTAAAATCACGTTATATCCAGGTAATTTTTCCTTCTACATGGAAGAGAAAGCCTTAAGAAATGAAGTACAAAAAGGGGCTTTTGAAAACCAGCAAGCCCAAATTCGCCAGACAGAGCGATTTATAGAACGCTTTAAAGCTAAAGCATCTAAAGCTAAACAGGTTCAATCGCGTGTGAAAGCACTAGACAAAATTGATATTATCGATGATGTCATTGATGAAAAAGCAAAAGTTAATTTCAAATTTAATTTTGGCACACAACCAGGCCGATTCATCCTCTTCTTGGAACAAATTTCCAAGGCTTATGGAGAAAAAATCATCTTAAAAAATACCTCGGCAACCATCAATCGAGGAGATAAAATTGCCTTAATTGGTGCTAATGGTAAGGGGAAATCAACCTTATTGAGAGTCATTTCTGGCACTGAAAAAATTGAAGGAGAAAGAAGACTAGGCCATAATGTAATTGAATCCTTTTTTGCTCAGCATCAGTTAGAAAGCTTACAAGTAGAAAATTCACTTTTGGATGAATTAAAGTCGACAGGAACGGCTAAAACTGAAATGGAATTAAGAAGTATCCTGGGATGCTTTTTGTTTTCAGGCGAAGAAGTATTCAAAAAGATCAAAGTACTTTCAGGAGGTGAAAAATCACGTGTAGCTTTAGCTAAAGTCCTTATTTCTCAGGCTAACTTCCTGCTTTTGGATGAGCCTACCAACCACCTAGATATGCAGTCAGTGAATATTTTGATTCAAGCATTGCAGCAATACGAAGGCAGTTATGTGGTTGTTTCTCACGATCGATTCTTTGTATCTCAAATTGCCAATAAAATTTGGTACTTGGAGGATTACGAAATCAAAGAATATCCAGGCACATTTGAAGAATACGAAACATGGCAAGAAACTAGAAAAGCAGAATTACCTAGTGGAAATAAAAAGGTAGCGGAGAAACCTAAACCAGAAATTGAAAAAACGATTGCCCCAGTCAATCCCGTAGTGAATCATGCCAAACAAATTGAAAAGCTGGAGGCTAAAATCATGGAATTGGAAAATAAGAAGGAAGAAATTGAGACTAAAATGTCTGAATTGGCCCAAAATAACCAATTTCAAGAAATGAAAACTTGGGAAGAAAAACTAACAGTAGTAACACAAGAATTAAGTTTGGTGATGAATGAATGGGAAACTTTAATCGCTTAATACGATGAAATTTCATGGTTTAACCTGCTTATTTTTTATTTTATACTTCTCCTCGTTTGGACAGATCAAAAATAAAAAAATCAAAAGTGAAGTTCAGACCATTATTTTGAGTCAATCTGAAGAAAAAACCATCATCACCGATAATCCAGTAATTGACCTTTCTACTCAAGGTAATCATCAATTATCCTTTGATGATTTGGCAATGAAGAACTTAACCTATCATCTTCGCATCATTCATTGCCAAGCAGATTGGAAGCCTTCTTCCCTATCTGAGATTGAGTATTTACAAGATTTTAACGATGTGCCTATTCGATCACCCAAAAACTCATTTGGCACCAAAATCCCTTACTTACATTATCAAGTTGAATTACCTAAAGTTAGAATCAGTGGTAATTTCATTGCCATGGTGTATGCCCAAAGAAATAAGCGAGATACCGTGTTTACCAAGCGATTTTCGGTCTATGAAAACGCCATAACCGTTGCAGCAAAAATCTCTTTTGCTAGACCCAATCATCTTCGCAATACCCATCAAGCAATCGATCTAACTTTGTTATATCCAAATCAACTCATGTTAAATTCGGACGATGGGTTAGACATTATCCTGAGAAAAAATTATCAGACAGAAAATTGGTTGAGTAAAATTCCAAGAGCTCAAATAAATGGACAAGAGCGAAAAATCACTTTTCCCTTTTATGATAATGAAAATGTGATTCCAGGAGGAAATGAATTTCGATTAATCAATTTATCGAGCACCCAGCAAAAAATGACCTTTGTAGAGAGTATTCGACAATCGGATGCATTTACGGAAATAAGTACCATGGTAGAAGTTCCGCAAGGGAATTATTCTTATGTCCAAAGGCCCGATTTTGATGGATCATTTGTCATTGATCATTATGAAAATGGAAACGCCAGCGTAGCATCTGATTATATCTGGTGTAATTTCCAATTGAAAATGGAGGAATTGGCCGATGAACAAATTTATGTAGTAGGTGCTTTTAACCAATATGAAAAAAGCTTAGATAATTTAATGGAATACCATGCATCCAAGCAGATGTACACCAAGAAAATCCGTTTAAAACAAGGGATTTATAATTATCAGTTTGTAAGTAATAAACCTAATACCATGTTAGAAGGAAATTACTCACAAACTGAAAATACCTATGAGGTATTAGTCTATTTTAGAAAACCTGGCGATCGCCATGATTCTTTATTGGGATATAATAAATTAATTTATCCTTAACTAGACATTGAATCTAAAGTGCATGATATCACCATCTTGTACCACGTATTCTTTCCCTTCCACACTCATTTTTCCGGCTTCTTTACAGGCCAATTCCGTTTTTAAGGTCTGATAATCTGACAATTTAATGACTTCAGCACGTATAAAGCCTTTCTCAAAGTCAGTATGTATAACACCTGCTGCCTGAGGCGCCTTCCAGCCTTTTTGGATAGTCCAAGCACGGACTTCTTGTACACCAGCGGTAAAATAAGTGATCAAATTCAACAAATAGTAAGAACTGCGAATCAACTTGCTTAAGCCCGATTCGGTTAAGCCATATTCACCTAAAAACATAGCTCTTTCGTCTAAGTCTTCAATTTCGGCAATCTGAGCTTCTATAGCAGCACAAACCACAATCACTTCAGCGTTTTCAGCTTGCACATTGGTTCTTAATTGATCCACATATTCATTACCCCCTTGAGCTAAGGCTGATTCATCCACATTGGCAACATAAATAACTGGCTTATCAGTTAATAGATATAAATCCCCAATTGCGGCAGCTCTTAATTCAGGATCCATATCCAAGGTACGTGCAGATTTACCCGCTTCCAAAGTGGCTTTAAACTGCTGCAATGCCGCTAATTCTTGTCTCGCCTTGGCATCACCTGCCTTAGCTGCACGTTCTGTTTTAGAAATCTTCTTATCTACAGATTCTAAATCCTTTAGTTGCAATTCCATATCAATGATTTCTTTATCACTGACAGGATTGACACGCCCTTCTACGTGAACAATATTTTCATCCACAAAACAACGCACCACATGAATGATCGCGTCCACTTCACGAATATTGGCTAAAAATTTATTTCCTAAACCTGCTCCTTGAGATGCCCCTTTAACTAAACCTGCGATATCCGTAAATTCAATGACGGTAGGTAAAACCCGCTGAGGCTTAACTAACGCTTCCAAAATGAACAAGCGTTCATCCGGTACAGTGACAATTCCCACGTTGGGTTCTATCGTACAAAAAGGGTAATTAGCTGCTTCTGCTTTGTTAGAAGAAATAGCACTAAATAAAGTTGACTTACCTACATTGGGTAAACCAACAATTCCACACGTTAATCCCATAGCTTATTTAAAATGAAGCGCAAAAATACGCTTAAAAATTAAAAAAGCCCCTGTTTGTACAGCGGCTTTTTCGTAAATATCCAGTAAATTTTTATTCCCACTTTAAATCTGTACCACCAAACTCATCTTCATCACGATTGAATTGTGTAAAATCCACATCTGGCATTAATTCTGTCTTCACATGATCCACTGCTTCTTTCAGTCCATCCATGAATTTATCAAAATCCTCCTTGTAAAGGAACATTTTGTGCTTTTCATACACAAATCCATCTTCTTTTTGGTGACGGCGACTTTCAGTTATAGTTATGTAGTAATCTTGTGAACGAGTTGATTTAACATCAAAAAAATAAGTTCTTTTACCCGCACGAATTCTTTTTGAAAACAATTCTTCTCTGTCTCTTTCTTCCACTTTAAATAAGTATTTAAGTTTTACAATGCGTAAATCTACTATTTATTCTCAATCACTCAAAAAATATAATGGAAATTTACTGTCAAAAATTGCACATTTTTTGTACAAAAGTTAGATAATCTTAAATTATAAGTATAAAAATTGCACAATAAGCGGGTAATTTGATAAGTTGCATCATGACTTCGTATAGGATCATACTATTTACCCTAATCTATCACTTCATTTTCCAAGTCCAGGCACAAAACCTGGGAGATGAAAGTTATGGGATTGCATCCTATTATTCTCGCAGTTTTTACATGAATAAAACAGCCAATCAAGAGCTGTTGAATAGAAATGAATTTACCGCCGCTCATCGTGTATATCCATTTAATACCTTGGTGGAAGTTACTAATTTACAAAACAAAAAATCGGTCATTGTCCGCATCAATGACCGTGGTCCTTATAAATCTGGTCGAATTATCGATTTAACTGAAATAAGTGCCAAACAACTTAATATTCGAAAAATTGGTCTCACAAAAGTTCGTTTAAAGATTATTGGATTTGAAAATGAACAAATGCTCATCCCCTATCAGCATTTGGAAATGGAAACAAGTCCAAAATTTAGCAGTAAATATTACCAAAAAACACGACTTAAGTATAAAAAGAAGTACCGCCTAAAAAGACATATTCGCCACCGTTCTTACCTAATAAAAGGTAAAAAGAAGGGTACTGTGAATAAAAAACGTAAAAAGAGAATTAGCCATGCTAAGAAAAGTAGCGGAAGAACAGGCAAGTAACACCTTGTCCATTATAGCGGAAGAAATAAGCCAGGAACTATATCACGGTAAACATCGTAGTGCCTTTCATGGATATTCTTCCGAATTTAAAGAATACAAGGCCTACCAAACGGGTGACAATTTAAAACAAGTGGATTGGAAGTTATATGGAAGAACGGATAAACTTTTTACTAAACACTTTCATGATGAATCAAACATCAGTGCTTACTTCTTCGTTGATTTATCCTCATCCATGTTTTTTCCACGAGAGAATCTAGAAAAAATCCATAAATCCATTCAAATCATTGCTGTCTTATGTAAAATTTTGCAAAAGCAAAGGGACAAATTTGGTGTTTTAGGCATTTCCAATGAATTACTTTGGGAAAGTCCTTTATCTAATACCAAAGGGCATTTATATGACATTTACCACCAATTAGAGGGATTGTTACAACGGGAATCTTTAGAGGAAATTAGCAAGCTTCCAACTATATTATCCAGCAAAGTTGCTGCCATTGGCCAAAGAAAAATTGTCTTTATTTTAACTGACCTGCTATTTAACGATCACGATTTTACTCTATTTTTACAGTGTCTTTCAGAAATAAAAGCCAATAAAAATAGTATTAAAATTCTTCATGTTTGGGATGAAAGTGAAAGGCAACAAGATTCTAAACTGGGAAGTATTTTACAATACAAAGACATTGAAACGAATCAAGTACTTTCCCTACCCATTGAAGAATGGAATCAATTACAAGTCAAACAACAAGGTGTTTTTATTGAGCAAAGAATTAATCCCTTACTCAGTAAAGGTTTCCAATATCATTCACTTTGTGTCAACACAAGCCTTTTTGAGCTCATTAGGCAAGTTATTTAATACCTAACTCTTTTTGACGGTTTTCATAGAATGTGATAAAATCTTGGATTTTATCGGTTGGTATTTTCTTCCCGATAATCCTTTTATTTTTATCTAAGACATAAATAATCGGAGTTGAATAAATATCGAAAGTGTGTAAGAAATCCGTATAATATTCCTCTTTGCCAGTCTTGGCATTGGGATGTATATCAATTCCATTATAAATAGACTCCATTTTATATTCTTTGATAAAACTGGTCCATTGTTCTTTATTTCTAGCAATAGAAGTAGCTAAAACCGATATTTTTTTAGATTTAAAATAATTAGCTTGAGCCATCAATTTAGGTGTTTCCTCTTTACAGTGGCTGCAATCTGGATCATAAAAATAGACTAAGGTATATTCTCCAGGAATGGATGCTGTCGTTAAACGCTTACCGGAAGTATCCGTTAAAAATAACTCTGGAATTCGTTTTCCGATTAACAATGGTTTTAAAACTTTGATACGATCTCTCATTTGTCGGATAGTAGTGGTATCCCATAAAGCGGGTTCTCCTACATAATACTTCTCTCCCATATGGGCGAATGCAGCATCGGTACCAACAATATTAGAGGTCTCATAGGTACTTGAAATCTTATAAATGACGTAGCGTCTAACATCCCTATTCTTAATTTTCGTTAGAAGTATATCGGCATCTTTAATGATGGAATCAGGCTGTTGGGCGACTAAATCCTCAAAATATTTTTCTAATTTCTTTTGCAAAAATGGTGTACGGATGAAGCGGTCATCGTTCAGGTCAACGTTATCAAAGAAATGTTTTTTGTAATAACTAAATTGATATTGATAAAACGCTGTACTGTCTTTAGCATTAAGAATCTTTTTCTTGAAAGGCGGGATTTCAGGTTCAAAAGTTGCTCTGACTAATTTAGACACAAAAAGTTGTTTATTTTTTTCAAACCAAGCCTGTTGGTATTGAGTGATTTCATTCCGAATATTACTTATTTGTGAAGGATCTTTTCTTTCCAATTCCAATTTTCTCAAATCTACATACCGTTTTCCCATTTCTTTTTGAAAACTAAAGAAAGCTTCATTTTCTGAAGAATTTTGGAATTTCATGTGATTGATGGGATCCAGAGTATCAGTCTCAAAGGAAAAATTAGTGTTACCAATGATGACATCGAGATACTTGTTTTTCGAAAAGCTAATTAAATACAGACCTTTAGGTAAATCTTCTTTCCCTTGAAAAACAAAATTCCCTTGTCCATCTGCCCGGGCAGTGTCTTTGATCACCTGTTGCGTAGAACCAAAATAATGGGCTAAATAGAGCTCAACATGACTAATTCCATTAATCTTACCTTTAATTAAGAAACCTGCTTGTGAAGTAGCTGGGTTGTTTGTCTTTTTTACTTGGGCGATTGATCCAAATCCGCTTAGCATGATGCTGAATGCCAAAAAAAATACTTTCATATATTTAATTAAATTTACAGACTAACAAATCTAAAATTACAATGTTTTTCATACTATCTAAAATATTAGACATCTTACTTTCACCAACAGTTTGGATAATTATCCCTTTGGTCATTGCATTACGTTTGAAAAATATAAAACAAGTTAAAGTGGCCATTTACACATCATTACTATTACTTCTGGTACTAACAAATGGGTTCATTTGTAACTTATTTCTACAGAGTTGGGAGGTGGATGCACCCGATATTCCAAGGGGAAAGTCTTATACTTGGGGAGTTGTTTTAACTGGCGGAATGATACAATCAACCGATAGACATCCTGATAGGATATCCTTAGGTCAAGTATCTGACCGTATGTTACAGACTTTTCATTTATATCAACAAGGGGCAATAAAGAAAATACTGATATCTGGAGGAGAAACTAGCATACCAAATTTAATCATTGATAACACCCATGAATCCATGAATGTCCGCAAACTTCTAATTAAGATGGGGGTTCCTTCCCGAGATATATTTGTGGAAAATAAGGCTAGAAATACCTATGAAAATGCCTTCTATTCAAGTCAAATGTTAAGAAACTACATAAAAAACGATACTATTGTAGTCATTACTTCTGCCATGCATATTAGACGGTCCGTATTATGTTTTGAAAAGCAGGGCTTTAAAGTAAGACCTTATTCAGCCGATATATTAAAAAAGGACACCCCTCCGGGCATCCTTTCTAATTTTAAACCAAGCGAACAAAGCTTACAAGTCTTTTTTCAATTAACGAGAGAATTTGTAGGTATTCTAGCTTACAAGCTTCAAGGTTATGTCTAGGTAGATAAAATTTCCACCATTCGAATCAAATCTTCCGATACAGGTTTCTTTTTGGTGATGGTATCATGGAATGGAGTATAAACCAATTGATTGTTTACAACACCAGCCATCACGTTCTTTTCCCCGCGCAAAAGCCCTTCTAAGGCACCAAGACCTAATCGACTAGCTAAAATTCGGTCTGCTGCTGTAGGAACTCCGCCTCGTTGAATATGCCCTAAAGTGGTCACACGAATATCTAACTCGATTTTCATTTGATCTTTAATCTTTTGAGCTACTTTTTGTGCATTTCCTTCTTCATCCCCTTCTGCTACGATCACGATAGAAGAAGATTTAGCTTTAGAAAAGCCTTTTTGTAATGTTTCCATCACTTCGCTAACCGGAGTTAAGTTTTCTGGAATCATAACGGCTTCTGCACCACCCGCAATCGCACATTGAATGGCAATATAACCAGAATCACGACCCATTACTTCGATAAAAAACACGCGATCGTGCGAATCTGCAGTATCTCTAATTTTATCGATGGCATCTAAAGCTGTGTTGACAGCGGTGTCATAACCAATGGTATAATCTGTTCCATATAAATCGTTGTCGATGGTACCTGGAGCACCTACACAAGGAATTTTAAATTCATTATAAAAAATTTCGGCTCCTGTAAATGTACCATTTCCTCCAATAGCTACTAAACCTTCTATTCCTTTAGCCTGCAATTGATTGTATGCTTTCTTACGTCCTTCTGTAGTTAAAAACTCTTTGGAACGAGCTGATTTTAAGATGGTTCCTCCTCTTTGAATAATATTACTAACCGACTGTGAATTCAACGGAATAATGTCTCCATTAATCATACCATTATACCCCCTCACAATTCCATAAACCTCTACTCCATGATAAGCGGCACCTCGTACAATGGCACGAATACAAGAATTCATTCCTGGGGCATCTCCTCCTGATGTATAAACTGCTATTTTCTTCATCAAATGTTGTTTTACTAATAAAATGATAAAAACAATCCTAACCTGGATAAATTTTCACTATTAACTACAAATTTAAGCTTTAAAATGGCTCTCCAAAACTCTTAAATTTATTTTTTCGATAAAATTCAAATATAAATTAGCCTTAGTAAATTGCACATTCAAAAAATATGTCAATTATGTCTCAAAAATCGAATGACTTTCTGTACGAATATTTAAATAATGCATCCCCTACTGGTTTCGAAATGTCGGGCCAAAAAATTTGGTTGGATTATTTAAAACCTTACTTAGACGAAAAAATTATTGATATATACGGAACTGCCGTAGCTGTCATTAATCCAGGGAAACCGTATTCAGTCGTTATCGAGGCTCATGCCGATGAAATTTCATGGTTTGTCAACTACATCGATGAAAATGGTTATTTGTTTCTACGTAGAAATGGAGGCTCTGATGCCTTGATTGCACCATCCATGCGCGCTAATATTCACACCAAAGACAAGGTTATCAAAGGTATTTTTGGTTGGCCTGCTATACACGTACGCGATACAACAAAAGATAAAGCCCCTACGGTGAGTGATATATTCATTGATTGTGGAGCATCCAATAAGAAAGAGGTGGAAGAAATGGGAATCCATGTAGGTACTGTCGTTACTTTTGAGGATGGACTCATGGAATTGAATGAAAAATATTTGGTTGGCCGTGCACTCGATAATCGTATTGGAGGATATATGATTGCTCAAGTGGCTAAGCGATTAAAAGACAATAAAATTGAATTGCCTTTTACTTTGTATGTGGTGAATGCTGTTCAAGAGGAAATTGGATTACGAGGAGCAGAAATGATTGTGAAGCGCCTAAAACCCGATTTAGCCATCATAACAGACGTCACTCATGATACTCAATCTCCCATGTACAATAAGAAAACTCAAGGTGATATGGCTTGTGGAAAAGGGCCTGTTATTTGTTATGGCCCTGCCGTTCAAAATAATGTGAGAGACTTCATTATTGATATTGCCAATGAAAACAAGATCGATTTCCAAAGACAAGCGGTCTCCAGATCCACTGGTACAGATACAGATTCCTTTGCCTATGCAACAGAGGGGGTAGCTTCTGCCTTGATTTCCTTACCATTGAAGTATATGCATACTACGGTAGAGATGATTGCCAAATCCGACATGGAAGCAGTTATTGACCTAATTTATGCTTGTTTATTGAAGGTAAAAGGAAATGAAGATTTTAGATACTTTAGTTAGTTATTAGTTATAAGTTATTAGGGATTAGATTTTGGGCTTTTTATAATTTAACAACTAATACCTAATAACTTATAACTATCTAAGGTATCGCTCAAAAAACTCATAGGTCCTCAACATTTGATCCAAACGCTGACGATTATTACCTGCTCGAGTAATTTCATGCGTTGCTCCTGGGTGTCGCACATATTCGACATCCCTACCCATCACTTTTAAGCTTTTATACAACATTTCAGATTGAATCACTCCTGTTCTCAGGTCCTGCTCGCCGTGAAATATAATTAATGGCGTTCTGATGTTCTGAACATAGGTTAAAGGTGACTCTTTATCCAAAATAAGCCTTGTTTCTTTTTCCCAAGGATATCCTCCAAAATAGTTTGGAACTAATCTCCAAGCATTTCCTTCCCCAAAAAAGGTTGATAACTCATATACTCCACGCTGAGAACAAGCCACTTTAAAACGATTGGTATGTCCTAACATATAAGCAACTAAATAACCCGCATAGGATCCTCCTGAAACGGCTAATTTCGTCGTATCCGCCCAACCTTCTGAAATCCCTAAATCCAAAGCTTGCATCACATCAGACATAGGACCTTGACCCCAATCTTTCACATTAGCCGCCATAAACTCTGTACCATACCCACCACTACCTCTAGGATTGGAATACACAATTCCATATCCTTTCGCAGCAAAATATTGAAACTCATGCCACATGCTGGCTTCTCCAGTTCCCCACATGGCAGTAGGGCCACCATGAATTTCCAACAACAAAGGATATTTCTTATTCGATTGAAAATCAATTGGTTTCATAACCCAATAATCCACAATCAAACCTTTCTTATTTTTAAATGTCTTTTTGCTGGCTAAGCTGATAACCTTATCCTTCAACCAAATCGAGTTAAATTGAGTTAATGCTACATCATTTGGATTCGATTTAGAAGAAAAATATAATTCCGAAGGATTTGAATTTTTTGTTTTTGCATAGATGAATTGTCCATCTAACTGGTCAAAACCCAGCACTCCTTCTTCCGTTGAGCTTAAGTTATTCAATTTACCCTTGGCTATATCATACCCAAAAAGTGATACACCACCATGGTCTTGTGCACTAAAATATAAGGTAGATTCATCTTTAGACCAGGACCATTGGGTGATGATTCTATCCAAAGGAATAATTTTTTGAAAATACACTCCAGGGCTTAATGCTATAATTTTGGCTACTGGACTAGGAATTCCACCTACTTTTAGCTCAAAATAAGCTACATACTTACCATTCGGGGAAACCGAAATATTGGAATAGCGATAACCTGGCTTTTCTACTAAGGTTTGAAAAGATTTCGTAGCAACATCATAAATAGCTATGATATTATCTAATACCTTATCAGGATGTTTTAATGTGTCTGCAGGCATACATACTACAAAGGTTTTACCCATGTTCAGCTCTTTCATTTCATCAATCCTTCGAAAAGGATTAGCTACTAATTCTGGCTTAGCATTTCCTGAAACAGAGGTTTTGAAAAATGCTTTGACAGATAGTTCACCTGTAGTGGCGCTCTCCTCTTGGAAGTCAAGTTGATTGATAACTTTCGCTTTTTTATCCTTTTCATTTTGGAATAAATAAGCGCGAATTTCTTCTATATTCCCATCCGGATTTGCTTTGATGGATTTCTTTTGAAAGCTTGACCAGTCATAAGCAACTTTTTCATGAGTCCATGATGGAACCCAAGCTTGTTTATTATACAGGGTATCTATCAGGAATTCCTTAACAACTAATTCCGAACTAAAATAAATATTGGAACCGTCCTTAGACCATTCCGGTGCACCCACTCCGTAAGGTAAAGATGTAATTGGATATGCTTCCCCTCCTGTTAAGGGTAAAATAAAAAGCTGAGGTTTGTCGCCAGAAAGTCTGACAAAACTAATAAACTGCCCATCTGGACTCCATGAGGCGGATGACACCGACATTTTGCCAGACGTCAAGGCTCTGGATTCCTTGCTGATCCAATCTCCCAAATACAAATGATTTTGGTAGGCAAATTCTCCTTTTTTATCAGGGTCTTCCACAATGGATTTAAGCAAATAAATGTACTTTTTGCCATCCGGTGACAATTGTGGCTGAGAAACCGTTTTAATCTTTAGTAAATCTGTTAATTCAATTTTCTTACTTTGGGCATTAGCTGTAAAACAGGTCAAAAAGACAATAATGAGCGTCAATAGTTTTTTCATAGTGTGTTGATTTAATAATATAATCCCTTCGATTTTATTTCATGAATAGCTTTCGCTTCATGTGCCTTCAATTGAACTAATTCGGGTATTTCAGTGAAATGTTCTATGCCCATATAAAGTTTAGAAAATTTCAATAGAATAACATCAAAAATTAATTGCACTCGCGCTAAATGATACGAAGATGTGATGATGACTAGCGATTTAACAGGAAAATTCTCTAGTACTACTTTACTTTTTACTGCATCATCCACAGTATTGGAGGATAAAGCAAGCGGCAAAAACACATGTTCAGGAATTCCTTTGTGAATTAAGTCTTGTTTCAATAAAGCAGCATGAGACCAAGGGCTGGTATTAAAATGATCCCCAAATCCACCTGTACAAAGAATGGGTCTGGCTTGTTTTTGAAACTGTTCCCAACAATGATTGACACGATCCAAAGCGATAGGCCCTAATTGACCATCGGATGAATTGGGAGAACCTAATACCACCATTACTTCTTGAAAGTCCATAAAAAAAGGTCCCAAATTATTGGGACCTAAATTTATCAAATAATGTTATAATTAAAGCAATTTCAAAATCTCTTCACCGATAGCATCAGTACCTAAAATCATGGATGGATCAGTCGTTTTGTCGGCAATATCTCTGGTACGAAAACCTTTTTTCAATACCTGATCAATAGCGGAAATAATAGCTTCAGATTCTTCTTTTAAACCAAAAGATATATCCAATAATAAAGCTGCTGATAAAACCGATGCCATAGGGTTGGCTAAACCTTTACCGGTAATATCATGAGCAGAACCATGAATAGGCTCATATACACCTGTACCATCTCCGATAGAAGCTGAAGCTAACATTCCCATAGAACCTGCAATTTGAGATGCTTCATCAGTCAAAATATCACCAAATAAATTGGCAGTAACCACCACATCAAAACGAGTTGGTTCTTTAATTAAAATCATAGCGGTAGCATCCACAAATTGGTATTCTACCTCTACATCGGGATATTCCAAAGCCAATTTCTGAATTTCTTCTCTCCACAAACGAGAAGATTCCAATACATTCGCTTTATCTACGGAAACTAATTTTTTACGACGGGTTCTAGCAGCGTCAAACGCTTTACGGCCAATACGTTGAACTTCGTAGCGGCTATACTCGGCTACATCATAGGCTGTATCCCCATTGTTTTTACGACCTTTCTCTCCAAAATAAATGTCGCCAGTTAATTCACGGAAGAACAAAATATCTGCACCTTTTAAAATTTCGGGTTTAATACTAGACGCTCCCAAAAGCTCATCAAATAACTTAATTGGGCGTAAATTGGCATATAAACCTAGTTCTTTACGCATTTTTAATAATCCTTGCTCAGGACGAACCTTAGCTGATGGATCATTGTCATATTTTGGATGACCTACTGCTCCAAATAAAATGGCATCCGAATTTCTCATTTTTTCCAATGATTCAGCAGGAAGTGGATCTCCTGTAGCCTCAATCGCTACGTGACCAATTAATGCTTCGTCATAAGTAAACTCATGATTAAATCGTGCTGCGATCTTGTCTAAAACTTTTTTACCTACAGCGGTTACTTCTTGTCCAATTCCATCACCTGGAACAATTAAAATATGCTTCTTAGCCATTTGTATTATTGTATGTTACTAAATCAAATTCAACATTTTTTGAGTTGCCTTAATGGCAGATACTGTTTGATCGCAATCTAACCCACGGGTTATTAATTCTTTCCCTTGATGTGACCAAGTAATGATGGTTTCACAAAGTGCATCCGAATCACCTCCTGGCGGAATTCGAACAGCATAATCTTTCAATTGTGCCAATTTCTTACCGTTCTTTTGGAAAATAATTTCTAATGCGTTCACAAAAGCATCGTATTGACCATCTCCTTGAGCATGCTCTTCGTATACTTTTCCGTCAATGGAGATTTTTAAGGTTACTGAAGGACGTAATTCCTTACTATGCGTTAATACATAATTCAGCACTTGAACTCGCTCCTCAATTGCCGAACTATCCAATACATCAGAAATGATATAAGGTAAATCATTCGGTGTTACCACTTCCTTACGATCACCTAATTCAATGATACGCTGAGTAACCTTTTTCAAATCTTCATCAGAAAGTTGGATACCCAATTGCAATAAATTGTTTTCAATATTGGCTTTACCACTTGTTTTACCCAAAGCATATTTACGTTCACGACCAAAACGCTCGGGCATCAAATCATTGTGATATAAATTATTCTTTTTATCACCATCCGCATGAATTCCAGCTGTCTGAGTGAAAACATTTTCACCTACAACAGGCTTATTGGCTGGTATTCTGAATCCAGAAAAAGTTTCTACTAATTTACTAACTGAATATAATGATTTCTCTTCTACAGATACTTCTACATCTTTTTGATAATCGTTAATAACGGCAATGACACTCGCCAAAGGTGCATTTCCAGCTCTTTCTCCCATGCCATTCACAGTCAAGTGTAAACCATGTACACCATTTCTAACGGCTTCTAAAGCATTAGCCGTTCCTAAATCATAATCATTGTGGGCATGAAAGTCAAAATGAACCTTAGGGTAACGCGCCACCAACTCCGAAATAAATGAAGCTACTTCAGAGGGTATTAAAATGCCCAAAGTATCAGGCAACAAAATACGATCCACAGGTAAAGTGCTCAAAAAGTCAAGATAAGCAATGACATACTCTTTCGAATTACGCATTCCATTTGACCAATCTTCCAAATATACATTCACCTTCAAACCTTTGGAAATGGCTAGTCGAATCGTGGCTTCCACTTCATTAAAATGCTGCTCAGGAGTCTTTTTTAATTGAAATGTCAAATGATTTAAAGAACCTTTGGTCAATAAGTTCATCACCTTAGCCCCTGCATCCAACATCCACTTGACAGAGGTTCCCCCATCGACAAAAGTCAGTACTTCCACTTTATCCAAAAGACCATTTTTAGTGGCCCATTCGGTGATTTTTTTCACAGCCTGAAATTCACCTTCCGACACACGTGCCGAGGCAATCTCAATACGATCGACTTTTAATTCAGTCAATAGCAATTGAGCTATGGTTAATTTTTCACTAGCAGAAAAGGATACCCCACTGGTTTGTTCACCATCGCGAAGGGTGGTATCCATGATTTCAATATGACGTTTCAAGGAATTATCGATTGGAAGCAAAGGAAACGATTTCGTCTTTCATAGCTTGTAAATAATCTATGTCGTCGAAACCATTCAATAAATTATGTTTTTTATACCCATTGATATCAAAACTTTCAGAAGCTCCTGTAGAAACAATGCTGATACGTTGTTCCGGTAAATTAACTTCTAATTCAGCATTGGGGTCTTTTTCAATGGCTTCAAAAATTTGATGCAAAAACTCTGGACTAACTTGTACAGGTAAGATACCTACGTTAATAGCATTTCCGCGAAAAATATCGGCAAAGAAAGAAGATACCACACATCTAAAACCATAATCATATATCGCCCAAGCGGCGTGTTCGCGACTACTTCCTGAACCAAAGTTTTTACCACCTACCAAAATCTTTCCATGGTAAGTAGGATTATTCAATACGAAATCAGCTTTGGGTTGATCATTTTTATCGTATCTCCAATCTCTAAATAAATTATCATCAAATCCTTTACGCTCTGTTGCTTTTAAGAAACGCGCTGGGATGATTTGATCTGTATCTACGTTCTCAATAGGTAATGGAACTGCAGAACTTTTTAATACACTAAAACTATCGTAAGCCATAATGGTCTAATTTAAACAACTTATAAAAACTCTCTTGGGTCGGTAACTACACCGGTTACTGCTGCTGCTGCTGCAACTAATGGACTAGCCAATAAGGTACGTGAGCCAGGTCCTTGGCGTCCTTCAAAATTACGGTTGGATGTACTCACTGCGTATTTTCCAGCTGGAATTTTGTCATCATTCATCGCTAAACAAGCCGAACATCCAGGTTGACGTAATTCAAAACCCGCCTCTGTAAGGATATCTAAAATACCTTCATCCTTGATTTGCTTTTCTACAACGTGTGAACCAGGAACAACCCAAGCAGTCACGTTATCAGCCTTTTTACGACCTTTCACAATAGAAGCAAAGGCTCTAAAATCCTCGATTCGACCGTTTGTGCAAGAACCAATGAAAACATAGTCTACCTTCTTTCCGATCATAGCATCATCTTCGGCAAAACCCATGTAATCCAAGGATTTTTCATATGTAGCTACTCCACCCTCTACCTCAGTAGCTTTAGGAATATGCTTAGAAATACCCATACCCATACCCGGATTAGTTCCATAAGTAATCATGGGCTCAATATCTGATGCGTTGAAATTAATCACTTGATCAAAAAATGCACCTTCGTCTGTTTTTAAAGTCTTCCAATAAGCTAATTGCTTATCCCAATCAGCCCCTTTGGGAGCTAATTCGCGACCTTCAATATAGTCAAATGTGGTTTGGTCAGGGGCTATCATACCTCCACGTGCACCCATTTCAATAGAAAGGTTACACACCGTCATTCTACCTTCCATGGACATATTTCTGAATACATCTCCTGCATACTCGACAAAATAACCTGTAGCACCTGAAGTAGTTAATTTAGAAATGATATACAATGCCACATCTTTCGGAGTTACTCCTTTCCCTAAAGTTCCATTGACGTTAATAATCATTTTCTTAGGCTTAGGCTGCATGATGCATTGAGAAGAAAGTACCATTTCAACTTCTGAAGTACCAATACCAAAGGCAATAGCACCAAAAGCGCCATGCGTAGAAGTATGAGAATCTCCACAAACAATGGTCATTCCAGGTAAAGTAATTCCGTTTTCTGGTCCTACGACGTGAACAATACCATTTTTGGGATTTCCTAAACCCCAGTGTGAAATACCATATTTCCCTGTATTTTTTTCCAACTGCAATAACTGATTAGCTGATAAAGGATCCTCTACAGGTAAATGCTGATTAATGGTAGGAGTATTATGATCAGCTGTAGCAAAAGTTTTCTCTGGAAATAATACACCGATACCACGTGTCTCTAAACCTAAAAATGCAACAGGACTAGTTACTTCATGAATGAAGTGACGATCAATAAAAAAAACGTCTGGACCATCTGCGATCTTACGAACGACATGAGAGTCCCAAACTTTATCAAAAAGGGTATTGGGAGTATTGCTCATTATAATAGAATTAAATAATTACTTGAATCAAGCTACAAAAATGCTACTTTTTTCAGGAAATTCAAAGGTTTAATTGCTCAAAAACAGAGATTTGCCATATAAAATTTGGCATAACGAGTCCTACAAAGAGGCTCTTGAAATCAGACAGAATGGATTTTCAATGTGTACTTTGGAATTTGTTTTAATTAATTCCGCAGCAGTCCTGCCCAATTGAGCAAAATCGGTAGAAATAGTACTTATCCCTTTAAACAACAACCTTTTTAACGGTGTTTCATTATAAGAAATCAGTCCAACATCTTCTCCAAGAATTAATTCTTTTTCCAGAATCTTCTCCAACAGCATGATCAAATCATCCTCCATGACATTGATATAAGCTTCACCCACTGCTGGAGTTATCGCATTGGCAGATGATACAATATCCATATCAAAGGCGAAATCCCTACAAAAATTAGTAAAACCCGTAACAATCTCTTGGGGGTAATACGAAGTATTGGGGAAAATCATTTTCAATACATGGTATTTACTCAAAGCATCTTTGGCTTGAATCAAGGCTGAATAAATATCTTTTTCAAAGTTTTCATACACTGCCCCAAAATTTCCTTGAATACCAGGTAATAATTTATCCAATAAAATCAATTTCTCTTTGGGCAATTGATTAATCAACTCCCTAGCACTTTGCTCCCCTTCCATAAAATGAGGAATAATCACGATATGCGAATAATCTCGGTCCCTGGATTGGATAATCTTTTTAAATAAGTTGAAGTCGTTATTGTAGATATAAAAATCAATGGTGGCATTTTCCCCCATAGCTTCTACAAAGGAATCATACACCAATTTCTTGTGGCCACTTAACTTATTGAATAAGAGGAAGATGCGAAAATCTACAGGAAGCTTATCTATTTTAATAAAAAAACCCTTTCCTCTTACCGAGTCAATAACCCCTTTGGATTTCAAATAGTTATATCCCTTCTCTACCGTGATTCGGGAGATATAATACTCAAAACTAACTTCATTAATTGATGGTAAACTTTCCCCCTTTTTAATCCGCTTGTTTCTTATTCCTTCAATGATGGAATTGGCCAGTTGCTGGTATTTAGGTGTCGATGAAAACTCATCGATATGGATGACATCAAGAATATTAGAATGGCTCATTTATAAAGAATTACCGATACCGACAATGATAACAGAGACCAAAATTACAACAATTCCCGCCATTACTGTCCTTAAGGTTTGTTGGGAAACCCCTTTCCATTCTTTGAAATAGAGCCCCCAGAAATTGGAAGTTAAAATAATGGTCGCCATGTGTAATATCCATGAACTTGCTCCATTACCTAATTTACTTTCTCCCATACCATAGAAGAAGAATTGAAGAAACCAAGTAGTACCTGCTACCGCCGCAAAAGTATAATTTCTACGTAATGGAGACTCAGTATTTAGGTAATCACCAAAAGATTTATTGGAAAAATTTAAATACATGCACCAAATGAAATTCGTAGTAAATCCACCCCAAAGTACCACAATGAAAATAACATTATTTTGAAATAAAGGGTCGCAACCTTTAATTATAGCTTCATTGGCCATCAATTTACCAGCTTCAATACCAAAATTAAAACAAGCACTCAATAAGCCTGAAATCGTTGCAACGATTAATCCTTTTACTAAATTAAACTCTTTGATACTTTCCTTTTTCTGCTCATCAGAAAGTTCATTTTCTTTCATCATTCCGGCTTTTCCGCACAGGTAAATCCCGAAGATGCAAACTACAATGCCTAATAAAACGAGTCTTCCACCAGTACTAGCAGCAATTTGAGAAAAAGTAATGCCCTCCATTCCTGAAAATTCACGATAAATTGGTGGTACCAAAGCCCCAAAAATACTGCATAAACTTAAAGCAATGGACATCCCTAAGGACATTCCCAAATAGCGCATGGCCAAACCAAAGGTTAATCCACCTATTCCCCATAATACACCAAAAGCATAGGTCCAGAATAATGTACTTGAGTTCGCCTGCTGAATAATCTGCATAAAATCAGGAATGGTTAAATATGCCGCCACAAAGGGAACCAATATCCAAGAAAACACCCCTCCCACTATCCAGGCACTTTCCCAAGACCATACTTCTATCTTACGATATGGGATATAAAAACTGCCTGAAGCAAAACCTCCCAAACTGTGAAACAATAAACCTAATAATGAACCCATTTGATCTTTAAATTATTTATTTTGAAAAATTCCTACAAAAGCGAAAATTGATACTTTTCTAATCCTTAAAAATAAACACCCTGATATATTTAGCCTTTAAATCAACTAATCAAGAGTTATTACCCAAAATTTAGCTCGCTAATGTAACAGAAGAATTGATAAAAACAATTCAAGTCAGGCTAATGAAAGTACTATTTATTATTAAATTAAGCCTATGAAAAATAAAATACCTCATCTTTCAGCCTTAGTAGCATTATTGGTTTTCCTCTTGGGCAGCTCATTTTTAGCAATACAATCCAACGAAGATTGGCCTTCCTATTTGGGTGGATCTGACCGAAACCATTATTCCCAATTAAGTCAGATTACCTTAGAAAATGTGAATCAACTACAAGTAGCATGGACATACGCCAGTGGTGATTCAGGACAAATACAAGCCAACCCAATCATCATAAACGGAATTTTATATAGTGTCAATGCCTCCGTTCAAGCCTTTGCTTTAGATGCCGCCACGGGAAAAGAACTTTGGCGATTTGGAGATCCCTTAAAAAATTGGGCTAGTACCAGTCGCGGAGTCAGTTATTGGACCAATGGGCAAGAAGCTAGAATATTGTATACCGCAGGTCCCAATTTATGGGCATTAAATGCTAAAACAGGTAAACCCATCCTTTCATTTGGTCAGGGTGGAAAAATAGATCTACACACGGGATTGCCTGAAATAGCCCAAAACAAATTTCTAGTCTCCAATACTCCAGGTAGTATTTATCAAAATTTAATCATCATGCCACTCCGACTTTCAGAAGGCGAAGATGCCGCTCCTGGAGATATTAGGGCCTTTGATGTTAGGTCTGGAAAATTAGTCTGGACTTTCCATACCATTCCTTATCCTGGAGAATATGGATATACCAGTTTTCCAAAAGATGCCTATAAAAACAACTATGTGGGAGCTGCCAATAATTGGGCAGGAATGGCTGTAGATGAAAAAAGAGGGATTATTTTTGTTCCTACAGGTTCTGCTGGATATGATTTCTGGGGAGGAAATAGACCGGGGAGCAATTTATTTTCCAATTGTTTGATTGCTTTGGATGCCAAAACAGGAAAACGTATGTGGCATTTTCAAACTACACATCACGATTTATGGGATCGGGATTTACCAGCACCACCAAATTTAATCCGAGTAAAACATCAAGGAAAGTACCTGGATGCTGTAGCTCAGATTTCTAAACAAGGTTTTGTATTTCTATTTGAAAGAACGACAGGAAAACCACTTTTCCCAATCATAGAAAAGAAAGTATCTACACTAGGCTTGTCTGGTGAAAAACCTTGGTCAAGCCAACCTTTTCCTAGCAAACCTGCGCCCTATGCACGCCAGTCGTACGAAATCAGTCATCTAGACCTAAGTCCATATGCCGAAAACCAGCAGGAACTACGTGAAAACTTAAAACAATTTAAAAAGCAATGGTATGCCCCACCTAGTGAAGTGGGCACATTAATTCTTCCAGGATTTGATGGAGGAGGAGAATGGGGAGGAGCAGCTGCTGATCCAGATAAAGGTATTCTATATGTCAATAGCAATGAAATGGCCTGGGTTCAAAAAATGGAGAACCAAGCTGAAAAGGCAAAGCAAAAAATTAGTGCAGCCAAAAGACTTTATCAGAACTATTGCCAAAATTGTCATGGTGCTGAATTACTCGGAAATAGCCTGAGTGGATACCCTTCATTAGTGGATATTTTTAAAAGAAGAGATAAAGTATTTGTCAAACAAATTATCCAACAAGGCAAAGGAATGATGCCCGGGTTTACTCAATTAAAAAATAGTGAGATTGAATCCATATTATCTTTTTTAGGGAATGAAGACAAACAAGAAATTAGCAGTCAAAATTCAGCTCAACAAGCTAATATTCCTTACCGAATGACAGGCTACAATAAATTCTTGGATTCAAAAGGTAGACCTGGAATTAAACCACCTTGGGGTACATTGAATGCGATAGATATGAACACTGGAGAGTATTTATGGAAAATCCCATTGGGTGAAGATGTAGAATTAGCTAAAAAAGGAATCAAAAATACAGGCATAGAAAATTATGGTGGGCCACTAGTTACTGCCAATGGGTTATTATTCATAGCAGCTACCAAAGACGGTAAATTCAGGGCTTTTGAATCAAAAACAGGTAAACTTGTCTGGGAAATAAATTTACCTGCTGCAGGGTTTGCCACCCCATCTACTTATATGGTAGGAGGAAAACAATTTATCGTGATAGCTTGTGGAGGAACTAAATTAGGTACACCTAAAAATAACCAATATGTAGCCTTTGCTCTTCCTTAATTCAAACAAATTGCCCTTATAAATTTCTTTTCAAAAAATCATTTCTCCAATGTCCTTGTGGATCTAAGCGCTTGGCTAGGGCTTGAAAATCCTTGAATTTAGGATAACGAGAATGCAATTTCTGAGGACTCATGGTAAATAATTTACCCCAATGAGGTTTCACTTCAAATGGCTCCAAAGCTGCTTCAATTTTAGGCAATACAGCTAGCACATGTTGCGTATCAGGCTTCCACGTAAAGTGAATGGCAATCATATCTTGTTGATATGCAGGACTTAACCAAAGGTCATCTGCTGCTATGCTTCTAATTTCGGTAACAAATAAATAAGGTGCAAATATGGAATGTATGGCTTCCACGGCCATAATGGCTTGATAAGCAAATTTCCTTGGCACAAAATATTCTGCTTGCAATTCCGCACCATTACTGGGTATAAAACCCATTTTAAAATGAGGCAAACGTTCATACCATGGTCCAGAAATGCCCATTTGCTCCGTGCAATTAACAGGAGAATTAATTTTAATGGGGTGTAAGTGTGTAGTAGCGGCTTTTCCTCCAAAATATTCTTTTACTGGATGAATATTTTTGGCATCCGATCTTTTCTTGATCCACAACTGATTGATATTCTTATTTTCCCAGTGAGTAAACATGCTAACCGAATAGCCTTCTTGATAAATTTCATTGAAATGATCTTTCAATTGATTCATCAACAAATTTTCAAAGACAAATTGACTTACTTCAAACGTGGGTTGTATGGCTAAGGCCATTTTGGTCACAATACCTAAGGCTCCGATATTCACTACTACTCCATTAAATTCAGGATAGCCTTGCTCCCATCGTTCCAAGCTTCCGTCTGATTTCATCATTTCAATGCCACGAACGGCAGATGACAAATTACCATTTTTATCTCCAGAACCATGAGTTGCTGTGGCACAAGCTCCAGACACAGAAATATGAGGTAATGAAGCTAAATTATGTAGAGCAAAACCTTCTTTATCCAGCAACAAACCTAGATTTCCATACTTTATTCCAGCTTCAACCCAAACCCACATCTTCTGACGATCAATGGAAATCAATTTATCAAGCTTGGAAGTCGAGATTAAAGTATCATTGGTATTAGCTATAGTATTGAATGAGTGTTTAGATCCTAGAGCTTTGGGTTGTTGAGCCGCCAATACCTCTTTTCTTAACTCATTAATATTGGTGGGATACACTATTTTTTTGGCTGAATAGGTCAAATTCCCTGCCCAATTAGTTTCAGAAGTAGCTGGAAAATGAATTTGACTGGACATAAAAAGGATACTGGATTTCTTAATAAATTCTTGACGGTCCATTTTTGAATATTTTAATAAGAATCAATCTACTAAATATTCCATTTATTATATTTTTAATCAAAAAAAATAGTAGGACACATCTACCTATTTCATGTGATTAACGTAAATAAATGATTGAACATTAGACTTAACCCCTTTAAAATCAATAAAATAAAAGTAAACTCCATCAGCTATTCTTCCATCGCCTGAAACAAATGATGCTTGTTTAGATATCTCTCCACCCCAATCATTTTTATAATTGTCGGTTTCGTAAACAATATTACCCCAACGGTTAAAGATGCTTAGATGGTGGCTTGGCATGCTCATGATTCCTGGAATCACAAACTTATCGTTGATTCCATCCCCATTAGGTGAGAATCCTTGCGTCACAAATGGTTCGCAAATATCCTTATCCTTACTATTAGGTATTCCATCTTTATCGCAATCTGGTAAAGCTCCGTAGTTCAAATCATCCTCCAATTTATCTGGGATACTATCTCCATCATCATCTGGATCTTTGTAGTCTGGTACTCCATCTCCGTCAGTATCAATTGGATGCAATGGGTCTGGACCCACTTCTTCCTTATCCGAGATTCCGTTATTATCCGAATCTATATCGCGGTAATCTGCTAAACCATCTCCATCGGTATCATCTGGGATATTGGGATTTAGACCAGCTTCCATCTTATCTGGAATACCATCGCTATCAGAATCCAAATCACGGAAATCATATATACCATCTTTATCCGTGTCTACTGGTCTACTTGGATCTGATCCTACCTCCACTTTATCTGGAATAGTATCTCCATCAGTGTCTAAATCCAAATAATCTGGCAAGCTATCTTTATCGGTATCCACTGGTACTCTAGGGCTATCTCCTGCCTCAATTTTATCGGAGATCGTATCATTGTCCGAATCAGTATCGGTGTAGTTTGCTTGACCATCTTTATCCGTATCTACAGGAATCATTGGATCTTTGCCTGCTTCTACACTATCTGGGATTCCGTCATTATCCGCATCCAATTCACGGTAATCTGGAAGGTTATCACCATCAGAATCCTGAGGTTTCAATGGATTAGCTCCTGCTTCTATGAAATCAGGGATACCATCATTATCTGAATCGGTATCACGGTAATCGTATTTCGGTGTTCCATCTGTATGGGTATCACCATCTGTATTCAAGGGATTGTTGACATCAGCACCTACCTCAATACTATCTAACATACCATCGTTATCCGAATCAGTATCTTGGAAATCAAACAGACCATCTTGATCACTATCCAAAGGACTATCACCCTTTTTACCAGCTTCTAAGGAATCCAAAATACCGTCTCCATCACTTTCTAAATCCAAATAATCCATACTACCATCTTTATCTGTATCTCTTGGCATGTTTGGATTTGGGCCCACTTCTAACTTGTCAGATACCGTATCATTATCTGAATCGGTATCCCGGAAGTCATACTTCCCATCAGTATCCGAATCCAATGGTTTCCACACATCGCTACCTACTTCCACTTTATCTGGAATGGTATCATTATCCGCATCCAATTCTAACATATCTGCAATACCATCTCCATCCGTATCAACAGGTTTCGATAAATCTTTTCCGGCTTCAATGCTATCTGGAATTCCATCTCCATCTGAATCAGTATCCTCGAAGTTTTTCAAACCATCGCCATCGGTATCCCATGGTTTATTACAATCGCCTACTTCAACTAGATCTAAAATACCATCTCCGTCAGAATCCGTATCTCGGAAGTTGGCCAATTTATCTTGATCCCAATCTGCGCCACCTTCAACACCGTCACGGATGCAGTCATTATCTGAATCTAGGTCTAAGAAGTCTGGTGATCCATCTTTGTCCGAATCTATCACCGCTTTGTATTCTCCTCGATCATCCCAACCATTGTCATTGTCATCATTGGTATTAGTGCATTCTCTACACTTATCTTTTCCTTCCCAAGCATCTGGAATACCGTCGCCATCCGAATCATCATCTAGGTAATTGGCGATACGGTCTCCGTCGTTGTCCGTATCTCGTTCATCGCTATCTCCTAACCAGTCTCCATCCGAATCTTTATCGCGGTAGTTTGGTCTTCCGTCCTTATCTGGGTCATTGGTTAATTCGATTTTATCCGCAACACCATCTCCATCAGAATCTAGGTCGATATAATCTGGTGTGCCATCTGTATCTGTATCTGGTACTGGAGCTGGGTTACCTTCTAAGAAATCTGCTAATCCGTTTCCGTTCACATCGGGAGCTGAGCCATTTTTATCTACACGGCCATCGTAGTTATCATCAATGGTTCCTCGCTTATTATCTGTTCCTTCCCAAGCATCCAAAATACCGTCATTATCTGAATCTACATCAAGGAAGTTCATGATGCCATCTCCATCGGTATCGGGTGATCTTTCTTGAGTATCTAAAATACCGTCATTGTCCGAATCTAAATCCAGGTAGTTGGCATCGCCATCTCCATCGCTATCCATATTCTTCTCGATCATATCTAGGATACCATCATTATCCGAATCTGGATCCAAGAAGTTTGGTATACCGTCTGAATCAAAGTCTTGGCAAGTACCGGTTCCTAAATATCCTCCGTTACATTCCATTTCATTCGAAATACCATCGCTATCGCAGTCGCCAGCAAAATATTTGGCATATCCAATACTTCCTTTTGGTGGAATATAACCTGCCACTCCGCCTGAACAGGCATTAGAAGGCTCGACGTCTGTTCCGTTAGCAGAACCGTCACCATCACAATCCAGCGCTTTCCATGCAGATGAAGCTTTCGACATGACAAACGAACTCATCAAATAAGAACAGCCATCGTTCAAGTCGGTCTTATCTATTAACTCTTGTTCATCCGATACACTATCTCCATCTGTATCAAGTGGGATTAAAACAATTTGGGGAGTTTGAACAGTATTGCCAGAGTTTGGAATAATTTCTAATTGAATTGAACCAGACAATGCACTAGGAAATAAATTACCTAAAATAGAAAAATAGGCAACTCCGTTAATATAATCAGTTGATTTATTTAGAATAATAACTCTTTGATCATTAACTACTCCGCCAACAATCAACTTCGCTATTATAGTTACTGGATTAACAGCAGCATTAAAATTAGTTATTGTATTTCCGTAAATATCTACTGCCTTCATATAGCCAGAAATTACTTTCCCAGCATCTTGCTTTTCATCAAAATAATATTGGAAAGTTAAAAAATCACTTTCGGTTACATTCATTAATAATTTATCATCATCACTAATGGTTAAAGTACTTGTCGGGTTTATAGCTTCCAAATTGGCTAGTTCAGCATTAACTAAAATTAATTGAACATTAGCTTCTCCATTGACAAAATCAACTGAAAAGCTGGAACCAAATGCATTCAAACCACTCTGCACTATATTCAAAATTGAATTTGCCACATTGGCTTTACTAGTAGAGATATTCAATACAGTAAAAATATTAGGCAATTTTTTACTCCATTCAACTTTTAAATTAGGTAAAATAGAAGAAGAAAATGGCGTAAAAGTGACTAAACCAGCCATAGGATTATCTTTTCCATTTGGAGCTATTTTAGCCCCTAAAAATTTAATTAATTGGGCTCCAGACAAATTGGAACATAAATTCCCATACATATCTTTAGCTAATACCTTTACTATAAATGAGCTTCCTGCTCTAGTAGTAGATTGTGTTGACCTAACAGAATATTTGTATGGTACTCCAGGCGAGACTAAAAATGCATTGGACTCTCCAATTTTACCAGTTAAATTACTGGTATTTAATGAACTGGCTAATGCAGCAATTACTATTCCAGATTCACTTTTAATATATGACCAATTAGTAAATATAACCAAATTTTGACCTGACAGCATATTTGCTGAAATAGTACCTAAAATGGAACCTGATCCCGTTTTTACAGTCAAAGATATTCGGCCATTTTCATCCGCATTGACAGGGTTACCTGATGCATCCACTAATGAAACTGTTAACGACTGTAAAGTTCCTGCAGAAAAAGAAGAAATCGGAGATAGTAATAAACGTGAAGATACACCAGGATTAAAACTAACATTAGAACTTGTTGTTGAACCACCAAATGTTGGAGTAAAGACAAAGGTGCCTGAACCTACCGCTCCCGTATATTTCAAGCCTAAGCTTGTCAAGTTAGCTACTCCATTACTAAAGTCGCCGGCACTACTTAATTTATTCGTTCCTGATAAGCCTGTGATTGCTCCACTTAAGCTCGTGCTTACTGTAATGTTATTGCTGCTGGCATCAAAGCTAGTTACTGTATTTCCATAGGCATCCAAGGCCGTTAAGCTATTGCTGCCACTAAAGGCGGTGCCACTCACTTGGGGGCTCGTTAAGCTCACTGTCATTTTACTGAATGACCCTGCGCTTACAGATACCGATAAGCGGTCTGAGCCTGCAGCTACGATGCTTCCATCTGTGGCTGCTATCATCGCTGATTCTACTTGGAACAAGCTCAAGCTCGCACTCGCTACTCCATTGCTGAAAGTAAGGCTTGTTGCTGTGCCCAAGTCCGTACTTGCTACCGTTGGATTCGTCACTGGACTGCTCGAGGCATTCGCACCACTGAATGTGATGGACTTAGCTCCACTGTAGGTTGTCGCTGTATTGCCACTCGCATCTTTCGCCGTAATCGTAATCGTTTGACTTGCTCCTGCTACTTGACTTCCACTGCCTGTGATGATCAATTTTGTAGCGCTTCCTGCACCAATGGTCACAAGGCTTGATCCAGTCGCTCCACCGGTTGTTGCAGTAGCAGTAAATGTGCCATTTCCTGTATTACCAGTAAAAATAAGGGTATTAGCAACATTGGCTACTCCATTGACAAAATCTCCTGCACCACTTAGTTTGTTTGTTCCAGATAAGCCTGTAATGCTTCCAGTCAAGCTTGATGTCACTGTTACATTATTCGTTGCTGCACTAAAGCCTGTTACTGTATTTCCATAGGCATCTTGCGCTGTAATTGTATTGGTTGATGTAAAGGCCACTCCACTATTTTGCGGAGAACTAAAGTTTAAGGCAAATTTACTTAAGCTGGATTCTCCTACCGTGATACTTAGTCGATCTAAACCTGTAGCGACCAATGAACCATCACTAACTGCCACTGTGGCTGATTCTGCACGGTAAAGTGCTAAAGTAGCTGTAGCTACTCCATTGCTGAAAGTAAGGCTTGTCGCTGTACCCAAGTCCGTACTTGCTACCGTTGGGCTTGTCGCAGGACTGCTCGAGGCATTCGCGCCACTGAATGTGATGGACTTAGCTCCACTGTAGGTTGTCGCTGTATTGCCACTCGCATCTTTCGCCGTAATCGTAATCGTTTGACTTGCTCCTGCTACTTGACTTCCACTGCCCGTGATAATCAATTTTGTTGCAGCTCCAGAATTTAACGTGATAGAACCAGAAGTTACTGGTGCTCCGGTAGCTGGACTAAAGGTAAACGTCCCTGAACCTGACGTGCCTGTGAACTTCAAGCCTAAGCTGCTTAAGTTCGCTACGCCACTACTAAAGTCGCTGGCACTACTTAATTTATCCGTGCCTGATAAGCCCGTAATGCTTCCAGTCAAGCTCGATGTCACGGTTACGTTATTCGTTGCTGCACTAAAGCCTGTTACCGTATTACCATAAGCATCTTGTGCCGTTAAAGTATTCGTGCCTGTAAAGGCGGTGCCAGATGTTTGAGGGTCTGACATAGCTAGGCTAAACTTAGCAAATGATCCTACCGATACGCTCACTGCTAATTCTCCTCCTCCACTCGCAGTTAAGCTTCCGTCTGTCACACTAATCGAAGCAGACTCTACTTTGTATAAACTCATACTAGCTGTCGCTACTCCATTGCTGAAAGTAAGGCTTGTTGCTGTACCAAAGTCAGTGCTTCCTACTTTTGCTGTTGTCACTGGTGATGAGGAACTATTTGCGCCTGAGAAGGTTAAGCTCTTAGCTCCTGTATATGTTGTTACTGTATTGCCTTGCGCATCTTTCGCTGTAATCGTAAGCGTTTGACTTGTTCCTGCCGTTTGAGTACCTGTTCCTGTAATGATAAACTTATTCGCAGAACCACTATTGATGTCTATACTTCCACTCGTCACTGCCGTTCCGCTCACTGGGGTGAACGTGAAGGTGCCTGAACCTACCGCTCCCGTATATTTCAAGCCTAAGCCCGTCAAGCTCGCTACTCCACTACTAAAGTCGCCGGCACTACTTAATTTATTCGTTCCTGATAAGCCTGTGATTGCTCCACTTAAGCTCGTGCTTACTGTAATGTTATTGCTGCTGGCATCAAAGCTCGTTACTGTATTGCCATAGGCATCTTGTGCTGTTAAGCTATTAGTTCCTGTAAACGCTACTCCGTTGATCTGTGGTCCGGTCAAGCTCAAAGCTAATTTGCTGAAGGTGGCTGGACTCACGGTTACACTCAAGCGATCTGATCCACTTGTGCTCACCAATCCATCGGTAGCTACAATCTGTGCCGACTCTACTTTGAATAAGCCCATGCTCACCGTGGCTACTCCATTGCTGAAAGTAAGGCTTGTCGCTGTGCCAAAGTCCGTACTTGCTACCGTTGGATTCGTCACTGGACTGCTCGAGGCATTCGCGCCACTGAATGTGATGGACTTAGCTCCACTGTAGGTTGTCGCTGTATTTCCACTCGCATCTTTCGCCGTAATCGTGATGTTTTGTGTCCCTCCTGCCGTTTGGGTGCCAGTTCCGGTAATGATAAACTTACTAGCCACTCCTGCTCCGATTGTCACATTGCCGCTCGTTGCTGCTGTTCCTGTAGCTGGACTAAACGTGAAGGTGCCTGAACCTACCGCTCCCGTATATTTCAAGCCTAAGCTTGTCAAGTTAGCTACTCCATTACTAAAGTCGCCGGCACTACTTAATTTAGTCGTGCCTGATAAGCCTGAAATTGCTCCACTTAAGCTCGTGCTTACTGTAATGTTATTGCTACTGGCATCAAAGCTAGTTACTGTATTTCCATAGGCATCCAAGGCCGTTAAGCTATTGCTGCCACTAAAGGCGGTGCCACTCACTTGGGGGCTCGTTAAGCTTAAAGATAATTTTGCAAAGGCCGCTGAACTGACTGTCACAAGTAAGCTACCTCCAGAATTTGAATGTATAGTTCCATCACTTCCAATCACTGTTGCTAATTCAGTTTTGTACAAGACCATTGGACCTGTTGCCACACCATTAGTAAACGTTAAACTAGTTCCTGTTCCAAAAACAGTCCCTGCAAACGTTGGTGATGTGCTTGGATTAAGGGAACCATTGGCTCCTGAAAATACTATTGAATGAGAACCAGTATAAGTTGTTGCAATATTATCATTGGCATCTTTAGCTGTAACTGTTACATTTTGAGAGCTTCCGGCAGTTTGTGATGCAGTACCTGTTAACACAAATTTAGTTGCTGAGCCAGGATTAATTAGAATACTTGAACTTGTAACTGCTGTACCTGTAGTTGGAGTAAAAGTAAACGTCCCTGAACCTGATGTGCCTGTGAACTTCAAGCCTAAGCTGCTTAAGCTCGCTACTCCACTACTAAAGTCGCCGGCACTACTTAATTTATCCGTGCCTGATAAGCCCGTAATAGTACCTGTTAAGCTTGATGTCACGGTTACGTTATTCGTTGCTGCACTAAAGCCTGTTACCGTATTACCATAAGCATCTTGTGCCGTTAAAGTATTCGTGCCTGTAAAGGCGGTGCCAGATGTTTGAGGGTCTGTTAAACTAACAGCCAATTTACTCATACCTGATGGGCCAACGATAACTGTCAAACGATCAGATCCTGTTGTACTAATTGTACCTTGGGAAGCTACAATGTTTGCCGTTTCTGCTTTGTATAGTATTAATGTAGTTGTAGCTACACCATTACTGAAAGTAAGGCTTGTTGCTGTACCAAAGTCAGTGCTTCCTACTTTTGGTGCAGTCGATGGTGATGAGGAACTATTCGCTCCAGAAAAAACTAAACTTTTAACACCTGTATATGCTGTAACGGTCTCACCTAGTACATCTACTGCTGTAATCGTAATGTTCTGCGATGCTCCAGCTGTTTGAGTTCCAGTACCTGTAATAATAAATTTAACTGCAGCACCTTGAACAACTTCTACATGTAAATTATATGTGGTAGAACCTCCAGAATTGGTGGCCGTTACCACATAAGTAGATGAAGCAACAATACTAGTGGGTGTACCACTAATAATACCAGTATTAATATCTAAGGCTAATCCTGTTGGTAAAGCTGGGTTTATTGAATAAACAATATTTGATCCTGTGACAGTAGGACTAATACTTGTTGCATTCTCTCCCCGATAAAAAGTAGCTGGAGTAGAATAAGTCAATCCTGAAGGCGGAATGTCATTTACCACCAAATTAAATGTAGAGGTAGGTGCGATACACCCTGTTCCCGAATTCCTAACTGAAAAATTGAAATTATATGTATTGAGAGCTGAATTAACTGGAATCCCCACAGAAATTGGGCTAGAAACCAAACTCGAGTTTGTCAATGCCGTAAAGCCACTTAATGCGGTAGTTCCAGTAGTTAATGAATACTGATCTGGAGAATTTGTTATAGCAGTATAAGGAATTGAAAAACTAGTTGATGATCGATAAACTGAAGCAATGGAGGACAATGTAATGCTTGGAAGTGGAATGCTAGTTGCTATAACCGTAGTTCTGCTACTTTCTGGACAACTAGTAGCAGCTGCTTGTGCATAAAAAGTTGTAGTTGATGAAAGTGAAGGAGTTGAAAAGGTTGCCCCACTTCCCAACAAATTTGTACCACTTAAAGCATCATACCACTTTACTGTACCTGTGGTACCTATGGCAGCTAAATTAGCCGAAGTTGTTTCACAAGCACTTCCTGCTGTTATACTTTCAAGACCATTGACAGGGGCAACAATTTTTGTTCTAGTATTAGAAACACATCCAGTCGTACTATTACGGCTTTCAACATAATAAATAAGTGGAGTACTGGTAGATGGAGTGGTTATTGCATTGGTTCCTGTAAAAAGCGCTGAGCCGCCAGATGAATTTGAATACCAATCGCCAACAACTAGTCCACTAGTAGCTGAAATTGCTAAATTCATGGTACCAGAACTACATATGGAATTTGGACTTGGTGGAGTTATTTTATAGATACTTTTAGTAGAAGACCCATTGCCTGCCACATAGATTGATCCTTGTGCATCAAATGTCATGCCCTGTGGAGTTGTAATACCCGAAGCATATGATGAAATTGTTCTATCTGTTGCTACTTTTCGTATAATAGAACTTGCAAAAATGGGATAATACAAATTTCCATTCGAATCACGAATTAAGTCCGCAATGTTGGTATTAACAGAGGAGGCATAAACAGAAACGCTAGTACCAGTAGGACCAATTTTTAAAATATTGGCTGCACCTCGATTCGCCACATACATATTTCCATCAGGATCAAAACATATCCCAAATGCATTATTTATTTGTGAATCGTTACAAAAAGTAGAAACTACCCCACTTGGGGTAATTTTGTAAATAACATTACCTGTAGTGGTTACATAGACATTATTGTTACTATCTACGGCAGAGCCTTGTGGGCTAGTAATAGAGGCAAATACACTCAAAGTGTTAGTCCCATATTCCATTTTAACAACACCATTGGCTTGGGGCATAACTACGTACACATTCCCTAAATTATCAACAGTTAATGAAGATATTGCACTATTAGAAAGTCCCCCAATCGGCATACTACTTGAGGCAGTAATAAGAGTTCCTGAGATAGAATAAACTTGAATAACTGGGGCATCACTTACTTTGGGGCTATATAAATAGGAATTTAGAGGATTAAAAACCAATCCTCTTGAACTGTTTGAAGAGGCATATGTAAATTGCAGATTGGTGGATACGCTTCCAACAGATTGTGTTGGTGCGTTGGGTAAAGCATTAACTATGGCTAAATTTTGACTGGTAAAACCTGTAGAGGAAATAACAATATTGCCTGCCCCTCCTGTTGTTTGTTTGACATAAATAGTACTTTCATTTACGACACCCCCTGACTGAGTTAAAGTTACCGAAGAGGTGTAAGTTCCAGAAAGGCTGGTAGAAACCGTATATCCTGTTGGTGCTGTAACAACAATATTAGCCGTTAATCCTTTACCTGTAATCGTAAATTTCTCTGAACAAGTTGAAAAACCTGTTGAATTAATTTCAATAATTGGAATGCCAAAATAGCTATTTTCTGTTAATTCAACTTTAATCCGATCGGCCATACTTAAACTAGACGGGAACGAAATCAGCTCAGACCAACCTCCACCTCCAGTAGTGTGCTCATTTAAGCGATCCCTACCAATATTATCCCAAGTTGTACCAGAATTAGCCGTTTGAGCTTGTACTGAATTTATTCCTAATGTGGTATTCCAAACAGCAGAAGTTGTGGGAATATTGATTCCATTTTGATTAATTGCCCCATTTCTAATAGAACTTGATGCCAAAGTTGGGCTAAATAATAAATTACTAGATGATCCAGAATTCCAGTTATTATTTGCTGCATCTCCCAATAAAAATCCAGAACCACTAGATTGGAACTTATTCACCGCCATTACTAGTGCGTTGGTAGACAAAGCACTAGCAAGAGCTAATGATTTATAATCTGTGCCGGAAATAGTACCTGAAAAACGCAAAAAGGGCTTATTTCCCTCTAAAATGAGGCTACCAGAACTCACTAATTGAGGTTGATTACTTGCCGTAATCTGGGTTAAATGATTACTATTACCCGATTGATCATACCAAATACTAACAAATACATCTGTACCTGCATAAAAGCTAGCAAATGATAGCGTTGCTCCAAGACTTAAACCAGAACTACCAGCAGATATCACGGTACAAATACTTGACCCACTCAGTTCACTGTTTGAATCAAAACCAATATCGACAGTTGCATGATCACTAGCTCTTCGAACTTGCATAATCTTTCCTGTATAAGAAGTACTCAATTTTCTAACAGAAAAAGCCACACTTGCGGGTGATGAGGCTGTTAAATTCAGCAAATCAAGGGGAAATTGTGCAAAAGCCGGAACAAGGGATGACATTAGCACAAAATACAATAAGGACAGAGTCCGAACTGACTTTTGTAGCATACTTATATTTTAAAACAGAACCACAGGTAATGATTAGCAAAAATATTAAATTAATTTAATAAGGTGATTAGACTGTTTTAAATAAAGAACATATTTGTTAATAAAACTTAAAATAGTTTACTAGTAATGCATTTAAATGGAAACAGATCACTGCTATTTTTAAATTATTTTGTTTAAAAATCGGTTCTAGAATCGAATAATAAAATATTCCATAATTCGCATGGAGCGTATCTAGGTAATGACAAAAATTCAGCATTTCATATTATTAAAAGCAAAAAAAAACAATACCCCGTTTCCAAGGTATTGTTTTAAAGTTGGGGTGGACCAGCATGGGCTCGAACCATGGACCCCCTGATTATGAGTCAGATGCTCTAACCAACTGAGCTACAAGTCCGCATTGAATTACTTCAACGAGCTGCAAAATTAAATAATCAAGAGCTTTTTAACTAATTTCCTTTATAAATTTATAATTTAAGGTTCAAACTGGCTTGGAACATTCCATGTATAAACAATGAAAACAAAAACATTCATCAGTGATTTATCCAAGAAAATTTACCCGATCTCCGAAATGGTCAATGGGAGTAATATCCAAGAGGGGATTTTACAATTAATTCAAAGAGACTACCCCAAATTCAAAACAGGAAGTAATTTAGCTTTAACTGAACTAAACATATTTAGGCAAATCTATTTGTCTGATTTTCTAAAAAAAGAAACGGGGGATTTGACAGCCTTGGAACAAGTCGTATTAAAAAATGAAGCAGACCATCGACTGATCACTCAGGCGGTAGACATGGAGGATTTTGGTGAATTAACTACTGGTCAAAAAATTGCCGATAAAGTAGCTTCCTTTGGAGGAAGTTGGCGTTTTATCATTTCCTTCTTCGTATTTTTAGCCCTTTGGATTTTGGTCAATGTGTATGTGTTTATAAACAAAGGATTTGACCCCTACCCTTTTATTCTATTGAATCTGATTTTATCCTGTATTGCTTCCTTACAAGCACCTGTGATTATGATGAGCCAAAATAGACAAGAAGAAAGAGATCGGGAGAGATCCAAAAAAGATTATTTAATCAATTTAAAGTCAGAATTAGAAATCAGATTGTTGAATGAGAAAATAGATCACTTAATGACACATCAACAACAGGAATTACTAGAAATACAAAATATCCAAGTTGAAATGCTAAATGAAATAACCAATTTGGTAAAAGATAAGAAAGTCCGCTAAACTATGTACCCAACTAAAATTATCAATGACCCTATTTATGGATTCATCAAAATCAATAATCCATTCATTTTAAAGCTCATTGATCATCCTTATTTTCAGCGATTAAAACGCATCAAACAATTAGGTTTAGCCGAGTTTGTCTATCCTGGTGCACATCACACTCGATTTCATCATGCTCTGGGAGCCATGCACCTTATGGACCAAGCATTGAATAATTTACATGCTAAAGGTTACCCCATTTCAGAAGAGGAAAGAGAAGCTGCTGAAATAGCCATTTTATTGCATGATATTGGTCATGGTCCATTTTCACATGTGCTAGAATATACCTTATTAGAGAATGTCCATCATGAGGCTATATCTCAATTATTAATGGCTACCCTAAACAAACATTTTGAAGGCAAATTAGATTTGGCTATTCAAATGTTTTCAGACAAATATCACCGGCCATTTTTTCATCAATTAATTTCAAGTCAATTGGATGTGGACCGTTTAGATTACCTAAGTAGAGATTCCTTTTATACTGGTGTAAGGGAGGGATTCATTGGCTCTGAAAGGCTATTATCTATGCTTGATTTAGTCAATGAAAAGCTTGTATTAGAGGAAAAAGGGATTTATTCCATTGAAAATTTCTTGATGGCAAGAAGACTCATGTATTGGCAAGTGTATTTACACAAAACGGCCATTGCAGCTGAAAGCATGTTGATTCAAATATTACGAAGAGCCAAATATTTAATTAATTCTGGAATTCAATTAGAATGTTCAACCCCTTTATTTACCTTTTTAAGTAAAATATATACTTGGGAAGAATTTTCTACTAGAGAATCTCTTTTGGTAGCTTTTACCGATTTGGATGACCACGATGTCTGGGCAGCCATAAAAAGCTGGAAATCGGCCGAGGATATCATCTTAAAAAACCTATGCCAGCAATTTTTAACACGAAAATTATTTACATGTAAATTAGGAAGCCAGCCCATTCCAAGAACGAAAAAACTAGAAATTGAACAAATGATTCAAAAAAGTCTAGGTATTACCGCCGATGAAGTAGGTTATTTTGTTGTGGATGGTTCTACGAGTAATGCTGCTTACATACAAGGAGACAATACCATCAAAATGGTCGATAAACAAGGTCAGGTTGTCGAGTTACTCGAAGCATCTGACTTACCGACCATCCAAGCATTAAGTAAGATTGTAAAAAAATACTATTTTTGTTGCCCAAAGAGCGTATATTTGCAAGGCGAATTACGTTGATTGCGTACCTAATTCCATTATTACCTGAAAATCAATTCATCCCTGCATGAAATTTACTGTTGATCAAATTGCCGGACTAATTCATGGAACAGTAGATGGGAATGGAGCTGATATTATATCCGATTTCAGCAAAATAGAAGAAGGGAAATCAGGTACCATTTCATTTTTAGCCAATCCCAAATACGAATCTTTTTTATATGATTCTAAGGCTACGGCCATCATCATTTCAGAAGATCAAGCACTAAGAAAGAAACCATTAGCTACTTTAATTCGCGTAGCTGATCCCTATTTATCATTTACTGTTTTATTGCAAAAATATCAGGAAATGATGGCTTCTAATGAAACGGGCATTCAAAACCCTTCTTTCATTGATTCAAGCGCCACATTAGGGGATAATATTTATGTAGGAACATTCACCAGCATAAATCGGAATGCCAAAATTGGTTCGGGAACACGAATCATGAACAATGTCAGTATAGGCGCAAACGTTGAAATTGGCGAAAATTGCGTCTTATACCCAGGTGTAATCATATATTCTGACTCAAAAATTGGAAACCACTGTACCATTCATGCCAATGCCGTAATAGGTTCAGATGGCTTTGGGTTTGCCCCACAGCCAGACGGATCGTTTACCAGTATTCCTCAATTGGGAAATGTCGTGATTGAAGATCATGTAAGTATAGGTGCCAATACCACCATCGATCGAGCTACGATGGGCTCGACTAAGATTGGCAAAGGCTCTAAAATAGACAATTTAGTACAAATTGCTCACAATGTGGAAGTTGGCCAAAATACTGCCATAGCCGCACAAGTGGGGATATCGGGTTCTTCCAAAATTGGAGACCATTGTTTAATAGGTGGGCAAGTTGGGGTAGCGGGCCACATTAGCATTGCTCCCAACACGATTGTTACAGCTCAATCAGGAGTTACCAAAACCGTTAAAACCCCTGGTCAAACACTAGGAGGTACTCCAGCCTCTCCTAATGTAGATTATTTAAAAAGAAATGCACTTATTCGTCAATTACCAGACTTGTTTGAAAAAATAAATCAAACGATAAAAGTTGTTGAGTAAATGGACATTAGATTCGTATGAACAATAAGCAACACACCATTAGTAAATCTGTCACTCTAAGCGGAGTGGGTCTCCATACTGGCGTCACTGCCAATATGACTTTTTTACCAGCACCAGCTAATCACGGTATTAAGTTTCAACGTACCGATTTACCCGATCAACCTATTGCAGACGCTGATGTTGATTATGTTGTAGATACATCTAGAGGTACCACCATCGAGCATAATGGCGCGCGTATTAACACGGTAGAACATGTGTTAGCGGCAATGGTGGGCATGGAAATTGATAATATCCTCATACAACTAGATGGTCCAGAACCACCTATCATGGATGGAAGTTCCATCAAATTTGTAGAAGCCTTAGAAGAAGCCATTCCTTTAGAGCAAGAAGCACATCGTAAATTCTTTGAACTACCAGAAGAAGTTCGTTTTAAAGACTTAGATAAGGGCATTGAATTAGCTGCACTCCCCTTAAATGATTACCGAATAGCTGTTATGGTGGATTATAATTCTAAATTCCTATCCAGTCAACATGCGAATTTAACCCACGTTTCTCAATTTAAAGAGCAATTTGCAATGTGCAGAACATTCTGTTTTGTGCATGAATTAGAAGTGCTTTATAAAGCGGGTTTAATCCAAGGTGGTGATTTAAGTAATGCCATTGTCATTGCAGATCGCGACTATTCAGAAAAAGAATTATCTCATTTATCTGAAGTATTAGGTAAACCCAAAGTAAGCATCTCCAAAGAAGTCGGTATCTTAAACAATACCAACTTGCACTATAATAATGAAATGGCCCGCCATAAATTATTGGATGTGATGGGTGACCTAGCCTTAGTAGGTAGACCTATTAAAGCTCAAATTCTTGCATCTAGGCCGGGGCATGCCTCAAACGTAGAGCTGGCTAAAAAGATTAAGAAATTAATGCTAGAAACAGAGAAAAATAAAGTACCTGTTTACGATCCTAAGCAACCTCCCATTTGTTCACACGAACGAATTTATGAGTTATTACCGCACCGCTATCCTTTCCAAATGATTGATAAAATCACCTATTTGGATGAAAACAGTGTGATAGGAATCAAAAATGTTACCATGAATGAAAGTTATTTCATGGGCCATTTTCCAAATAATCCGGTAATGCCAGGTGTGATGCAAGTAGAAGCTATGGCTCAAACGGGTGGTATTTTGGTACTAAGCTCCGTTCCTGATCCTGAAAACTATTGGCCTTATTTAGTTGGCATAGAAAATTGTCGATTTAGAAAAAGCGTAATTCCTGGAGATACTGTTATCTTTCGATGTGAATTAATCTCTCCTATTAGAAGAGGAATCGCTAAAATGACGGGGAAGGCTTATGTAGCCGGACAAGTTGTTTGTGAAGCAGAAATGACCGCTAGTTTAGTTAGAAAATCATAATCGTACCCATGACATATCCGCTTACACATATAGATCCATCCGCAAAAATTGGCCAAAATGTGACAATCGATCCATTTACCATGATACACGGAGATGTGGAAATCGGTGATGGAACGTGGATTGGATCCAATGTAACTATTTTTCCTGGCGCTCGAATTGGTAAAAATGTACGTATTTTTCCTGGGGCCGTTATTTCTGCCATTCCTCAAGATTTAAAATTTGGTGGTGAAAAAACAACAGCTGAAATTGGAGATAATTGCACTATCCGAGAATGTGTTACCATCAATCGGGGTACGGTTGATAAAGACCGCACGGTAGTAGGTAAAAATTGTTTAATCATGGCCTACGTTCATATTGCACATGATTGTCAAATAGCCGACAATTGTATTTTGGCTAATTCAGTTCAAATGGCTGGACATGTCACGGTAGGTGAATTTGCTATCATTGGTGGATCTACTGCTATACATCAGTTCGCCAGTATCGGTAAACACGTCATGATTTCAGGTGGGTCACTTGTACGTAAAGATGTTCCTCCTTATACCAAATCAGGTAGAGAACCGCTTACTTATGCAGGTATAAATTCCGTGGGTTTACGAAGACGAAATTTCACAGATGCTCAAATTGCTGACATTCAGGAGATCTACCGATATGTGTATCAAAAAGGCTTGAATATTCAAACGGCCTTAAGTGAAATAGAAGAACAAATAAGCCCCTCTTTAGAAAGAGATGAAATACTTTCCTTTATTCGTAGCTCCGAACGCGGAATCATGAAAGGATAACGAATCAATTCATGAAAATTCTTGCCGAACATGTTGAAAAAAAATTCCGTCAAGAATGGGTCGTTCGCTCCTTTTCCTATCAATTTGAATCCGGTCAATCCTATGCCTTAACTGGCCCCAATGGTTCAGGAAAATCCACGCTTCTACGAATATTAGCCCAATATTCTCTCCCTACTAAAGGACAAGTTACCTTTCTACATGAAGACTTTTCCAGTATAGAATCGGATCAATGTCATTCCCTGATTTCTTATGCTGCCCCCTATGTAGAATTGATTGAAGAATTTACTTTATCAGAACTATTGAACTTCCTGATTCAATTAAAAGCATTACCCGCTCAGCTAAGCCTGGCTCAATTTCAGGAATATATTGAATTACAACCCGATAAATCCAAATACATTAAGAACTATTCCTCTGGAATGCGTCAAAAAATCAAATTGGGAATTGCGCTCATGGCTGATAAACCATGTATGTTTTTCGATGAACCTACCACCAATTTGGACGAAAAAGCAAAAAACTGGTTTTATCAAAAAATTAAGGAACAAAGTAATCAATTGATCATCATTGCTTCGAATGAAGCGGCTGAAATTAATTTATGCCAACATCGTATTTCTATACTAGACTTTAAATAAAAGTCGTTTCAAACGAAACAAAAGTAGGCCCAAAACCACTAAGTTGAATCCAGCAAAATAGGCAACATCAGCTACTCCTAATACCCCTTTTGATATATTTCTATAATGAAAATTCAGACTATATAAATCGACATCCAGACTAGCAAAAAAGGGAATCAAAGCCAGCTCTTGAGGACCTTGCCAAAATACAAAATTGAAAGCTACACCGAGCACAAAGGCCAACGCTTGTTTATTGGCCAATGAGGAAGCCAAGGCACTTAAACACACGAAGGCTAATCCCAATAAACTGATAGAAATGTAGCCTCCTAGAATTAAGGTTGAATCATAATTACCTTCAGGACTTCCTAAACTGCCTAAGGAATACACAAAAAAAAGTGTTGGTATTAGTGAAGTAAGTACTACTGCAAAAGTCCCAATCACCTTTCCTATGAGTATATCCCAATCAGAAACGGGCAAAGAACGGAGCAAATCATAGGTTTTCAAGGCATATTCCTCCGAAAACAAACGCATGCTCAAAGCTGGTATAAAGAACAAGAAAAACCAAGGGGCTAATTCAAAAAAAACGCTTAATTCAGCAAATCCAAAGTCCAATACATTTCCTTCAAATACCCATGTGTATAAGCCTGTCAGCAAATAAAAAGCCAACATGAGCCCTAGACCAATAAATGAACTGAAAAACGATTGGTACTCTTTTTGAACAATGGCCCACATATCTCTTACTCAAAAAATGGTTTTTCTTTCTTTAAAATAGCTGAAACAATTAAGCCCAGTAAAAACAAAAATAAGGTAGACATCAAAACAATCAGTACAAATTGTACACCTGGCCCCATCATCATGGATGATACTTTCATGGCTTCTGATATTTGACTTTCAGTCAAACCTTGCTCCTCCATCTTCTCACGAGCAATATCCAATTGCTTTTGAAGTACAGTAGGATCAATAAAATTCAAATAAATGTAATTATAAGCCCCTGCAGCTAAGCCCCAAATAGCTCCTAACAAGCTAGAAACGCCCAAACCTTGGCTATATCCTAAATATCCACCGTTTTGCTCTCGAAATTCTTTCAATGTTAGAAATAAAATTGACGTATCAATCAACAAAGTAGCCAAAAATGTTATCCAACCAAGAGACTCTGAAAATTGATCTTCTAATCCCGTGTACTTAGTTAATAAAGTAAACAAAAAACTTAATGTCCCTCCTATCAAGCCCCATTTTAAAGCAATTAGGGATGATGAAGGAGTTGAGTCTATTTGATTTTCCATAGATTTAAGAACGTTTGTAGTACAATGAAATAAGTAGATTGGGTAAAAATGACAAAGATATTTTTTGAAAAAAATCATCCTTAGCAATGCTGTATGCATTAATTTGGGATATACTATTTTTCAATTCTAAAAAATATGATTGACCTTCTTGCTGAACGATAACTTTCTGATATTGAGCTAGTTCAACTAAGTTTAATCGAATATATTCATTTAAAATAGCTAAACCTGCATTTGATTGAAAAAACCAATGAAAAAAACTAAAAGTAAATATGCCTACTAGAATAACAAAGACATATTGGTACACGAATAAATGTAGAAAATGAACCGAATTATTACCTCTTTGTTTTACTCCTTTTTGAACCAAAAACCACTGAAAAAATAAGACAATCACATAACTAGGGGCCTTTTTACCACCTATAGGAATAATACCATTTTGATTTAATACATAGCAATAAACCAAAATTAAGCCAAATACCAACAGAGCTGCTACGACCAATTCTGGTAAGCGTTTGAGGTGTATGAACATATTAAAATGAGGTATAAAATAGACCGTTTACCACTCCTACTATCTGATGGTCAAATGTATGATTTAAAAATGCCGAGTTTTTCGATTTACTTAAAATCATGGATTCTTGGTATTCAACTTGCTTTTCAGCCACCAAAACACCTTTAGAAGGAAAATTCACTGACAATTTCGCAGCATCAATTCCCATTAATTTAGCTGGTCCATGATGTAACCAGGTATCAATGGCATTAATATTTCTTTGATTGGCAGCTTGTAAAAGAGCCGGAAGTAACGTTTCCAAACCCACCACACCAAAACTTGCTTGATCAAATTCGATCTCCTTCATTTCAACTTCAATAGGATGGTGGTCAGATACAATGGCATCTATTGTTCCATCTTGTAGTCCATTCCAAAGTGCATCCTGATCTTCTTGGGTTCTAAAGGGAGGATTGACCTTTTTATTTGTATCAAAATCAGCTAAATCTTCTTCTGTAAAAATCAATTGATGAATAGCGACATCCGCGGAAATAGGTAATCCTTCTTGTTTCGCTTGTCTAATTAGATCCACAGATTCTTTACTGGATAGACAAGAAAAATGAAGTTTAAAACCCTCACTCCCATTCCCAAAGCTATTGCTTTGCACATACCGTAATAAATCTAGGTCCCGCTTGATGGAAAGTGTTTCCGCTAAAACGGGAATACCTTTTAAACCCATTAGGGTACTTTGAAGTCCTTCATGGATTTGTCCATACAGAGATAAGCCCTCCGAAATAGGCCTAGAAACCAAGGTAACTGGTAAAGTCTGAAGATATTGTAAACATTTGACCATCAAATCAGTATTCTGTAAAGAACCCGAACCATGACTAAACCAATGAGCTCCTGCCTGATGTAAATCGTATAAATCCGTAAAATTATCGCCCTTATTATCTAGTGTCAGTGGAGCTATTGGAAAATAACTAAGCTCAGAAGACTGATTCCGAATGAATTGAATAGCTTCAGCTTGTTGAGGAACAGGATTTCCTGTAGGCAAAAGGACCAAATCTAAAACTCCGCCTCGTATAGCAGCCGACTTCAAGGAACTCCAATCTTCTTTGAATTCTCCTCCTGGCAATGTATGATGTACACGCAAATCTATGACAGAAGGATACCAACGAAGATTTTCACAGTCGATCTTCGTATCAGCAGGGCTAGTGATGGAAGGAGCTATTTCCTTCCAAATTCCATTTTCTGACAATAAATCAACTTTTTGCTGAAAATAGGACGAAGTACTATCTAAAATTAAAACAGATTTAAATAAAATGCGCATGGCCTTTGGTATAAAAAAAAACCCTGAAAATCAGGGTTTTAAAATCAATGTGCAACAAATGATTTATAGGTGGCTACATCCATTAATTCAGATAAATCACCTAAATTATTGGGTTTTAATTTCACGATCCAACCTTCACCATAAGGGTCTGAATTGATTAATTCTGGACTAGTATTTAAGGCAGTATTAAACTCGATTACTTCTCCTGCAACTGGTAAAAACAGATCAGAAACTGTTTTTACAGCTTCAACAGTTCCGAATACGGCATCTTTAGCGATGCTTTTTCCTACTGTTTCCACTTCAACAAAAACGATATCTCCCAACTCACTTTGTGCAAAATCTGTAATTCCTACGATGGCTACATCTCCTTCTAAACGTATCCACTCGTGCTCTTGGGTATATTTTAATTGTTCTGGAAAATTCATATTCTTATGTTTAATTTGTTACGCAAAGGTCATTAAAGTTCTCATTTTTTGCAAATCGAATTTACATCCTTTTTACTATTCTGATAAACTATATCGTATCTGGAATCCTCCTGCCACAGTAGAGCGGTAGAATGAATTTGAAACTAGTGGATTATTCATCATTTTATCGAAATAAGCTGTCACAGATAATTTATTATTGATGGAATACGTTATTTGCGGTCTAAACTGGAAATTGATAAACCCTTGAGTCACAATTGTCTCAGCATCCAATTTTCTTTGTAAAGTCCGCGTATCACGGATAGTTAAATTCATGTTAAATCTTAAATCATTCGGCAATCGAACAAAGGCTCCATTAATCTTAAATGGAATTAACATATTAGCTCGTGTAAAGCCAATGGAAACTGTGAAATCTTTATTAGACAATTCCGCTACTTGGGAATTCGATAAATTCAAACCGACATTTCGATCTTGATTATATTCCAAACGCAAAGAAACCCGACTTTTGGTGATCGCATTAAAACCGATTAAAGGTGAAAATCTTTCAGAGAAAGAGATCGTACTCATCACATAGACAGGAATTAACGTATTGGTTTTAGAGTCAAAACGAGAAGACAATGGGTACAATAAACTATTCAAGGTTAAGTTGACATAATCATTTTCAAACTGCCCATATTCCAATGATGAAATGAAGTTACCCACGTTATAGGTACTGGAATACATGTGTGTAATGGTAAATGAACTGAATTTCTTTTTGAGCCAAGGCATTAAATTAATACCATTATAATCCACCTTCCAGTTAGGTAAAGGAATATCATAAAAAGGAGAATACTTAACTGTTTGAGCCGAAACACCTGAATAGGCGGCAAAGAAGGAAGGAATTAATACATCTTGGGAATTGATATTATAACTACCATCTGCTGCTTTAGCTCTATTGAGTCGGGCTAATAAAACATCCCGATTACTTCTAAATTCATCAAAAACCAATTGTGGGTCTTTAAATGCTGTTAAAAAGGACAAAAAGGACATGGAATAATTACCCGACCGTAAAGGGTTCTGACTAACAAATTTCCCGCCTACACTGGTTGGCCTAAAAAATTCTTGGTAATTATCTCCTCGATTGTAATTTCCTTCTAACTGAATACGTAAATCCTTATTGGGCTCTAATTGAGTAATATAACTGAATTTGGTATTTCTCAATTGAGTAAAAGGCACATTTTGAACCGTACTCTTGGTCAACCAACCCTCTTGAGCGGCTTTAAAACGAATGCCATCATCTTGTCCGCCACTAACAAAATCCAAACCAGGCGCTGAGGTATTTCCATTTAATCCAAACAATCCTGGTTGTTGTAAGAAACCAGGTAAGGTGGTTGACTCATTGACGGAATAATTAACCTGTATACCGCGAAGGGTTAAAAATAAACGAGCAAAGGTTTTCAAGACCGATTTACTTGGAATGGCAATTTCCTCTTCATCACCAGGATTTCTAGCTACATTTTTACCCGTTGCTGCCGGCGTATTAGCCCATCTTAATGCTCTAATTCGATTGTATAAAGACACGAAATCCACTTTTCCACTAATCGCTCTTTCTCGCGTATTTTTAATAATATTTCCAAAAGGCAAATTTAAGGAATCTCGAATATTGAACGAATTGGCATAATAATTATAACCGATTCGGTGGGTATAATCCGCATTCATCCAATCTGTCAGAGGAAGCTTTTGAAGTGGTAATCGCCAAACGATACCTGCCTGTTGATCAAAATTCTTAGCCCTTCCAAAAGACTTTATGTTATTCATCACGGAATCTCTCTTGGCTTGAGTATCAATATCACCAATAGGCTCATCAATGATGGCATTCACCATGGTATTATAATTGAAAATGACACTTTTTGTCAAATTCCAATTCAACGCATATTGGCGATTAAAGAACCAATATTTTTCAAATTGAGGGGCCACCCCAATGATATTCAAATCTTGATTTCTTAATTGAGTTTTTATAAAACTACGGTCCATTTCTGCCCTAACAGTAAAAGAACTAGGCTTCCAATTAATATTAAAATCTTTGATGATATCTAACCAAGCTGAGCTGGTATTCCATTTGTTAAAGGGCTCCCAAAAAGCACTATTGGTGGTGAAGGAATACAAGATACTTGCCCGCTGACTGTACTGTTGATATGCATGTATCATGGTACTCGACCGGAGCATCTCAGAATAAGCATAGGAGAATGTGAAATTTGAAAAATCCCACAAATAGGCTCGTTTAGACAAATTACTCTTGACTTTACGCACATTGGTAAAGTTAAACCCGCGTCGCTCCGTATTATCTTCCACTAATTTAGCATAGCCTGCTCCCTTGGTTTCTAAAGCATTAGATAAGAATATATCTGGATCTAGTGGGTCAAATTGAGGTGAGATATTGCGCTTATCGTAGGTAATAAAAAATGGAATACGGAAACCCCAGCTCGCAGGTAAAAATTTCTCCAAATTTAAATTAGCAGTAATGCCATATTCTACGTAATTCTCACGTGAACGATCCGAAATTTTCGATTGTACTCCTCCAAAACCATAATTCTTGAAACTACCGTTCATCATCACGGTTCCTAAATCAGCAAGTTTTAAGCCCAATTTACCTACTGCTGCTTCTCCAGATGTTTGATCAAAATCAGAAGCTCTCAATTCATTCACCCAAATACAAAAACTCTTAGGACCATCCGTACTAATATTTCGCATACCAATCATCATGGTCATGCTGGCACTTTGATCAGGCCTACCCATGACAGTCACTTTATACTGCTTTCCTGATGAACTTGTCATGAGAACCGAGAAGCGTTCATTCAACGATTTCCCTTGCTTATCGCGCTCCATTTTGGCCCGCTTTAACAAATCGAACTCAATATCAAACTCATTTTCCATTGGCCAAATCTCCAAATCCAAACTTTGGCCTTTTTGAGTTTGAGTTAACCCAACGGATTGAACTTCATAGTAATTATCCGTTAAGTCTGTCCCTATACGGATAAATGCCGCTACTTTACCATTGATTTGATCTTGACTTTGCATGGAAATAAACATGCGAAGTCGTTTATAATTGATAAAGTCAAAATTGGTGTTTTTAAATACGGCACGAGCATCTCCTGGTCGTAAATTATCCACACACAAACTCATGGATTGTTCGTTTAAACGCGCATTATTAATGGTGGTAATATCTTGATCACGCACAAAACCAGGAGGAACTACATAAGGAATTGTATTGGTGCCTTTAGAAGCTGGACCATTTTCTTCAATGTTAACGGAGGACACTTTAAACTTGGCATCATAAGCCTCTGGAATATCTACTCCATTTTTCTTATCTAAATCTCCTAAAAACTTACGATAGGAATAACCCGACAGCTGTAATTGTGCAAAACGCAATACAACTGGTTCTTGGAATTGAGTCAGTAACATGCGGAAAAAACGAATGGATTTAAAACTATTCATTCCTCCTACTGCTGTAGGTTTATCCTTGATCGGAATACGGAATAAATACCAATCTACACCATTCTCTGTCACTCGATCCACGATATACCCTTTACCTACTTCCAATTGACCAGATTTCAAATCCACTTCATATTTAAAGTACGATTCTACTTCATTCACGGTATTATCCGTGTTTAAATCTTCCCGATCAGGAACCATACTATTGGCTTCCGTAAAGTTCGTATTACTTGGATTGGCGGTAGTAGGTGAATTATTTTCCAGCCCCATGAAATTCTTATAGCGCTCAATCAAACTTTCTGTACCATTGAACTTCTCATTCAAATAATAATCAAAGTCGTCACCTGCAGGGTCTTTCACTAATTTAGTGAGGGCAGTTTGATCGCTAACCTTGGTACGAATTTGGTTCAAATATTCTTTGAAATAGGTCTCTTCTGAAACACTAGTACCTTCAGAAACCTGATTGGATAATCCGTCTAATCCTACATCTTGTGTAGACCGACCGGCTTGATTATCAAATGCATTGATTACAAACTGTCTTTTCGGTGCTATACCCCATTGGGTTACCTCCACATTTTGAGAAGGTCCAGAAGTTATTTTCTCTCCTGCTGGAATCCCATTTTCAAAGTTGGAAAAGCCATCAGGAATAAAGTCTTCTGAAATATCTCCTAGATGGAATACCAGCTTTCCCCCTGTTTCATTATTCTTATTCAAAATGCCATCACGTACCTTGCCTTGCTCCCCAGCTACAAAAGGGTTCATTAACCAAAACTCAATCTGCTCCACATTGGCATTATCAAAATCCGTATCTGAATTGATTGCCCTTGTAATGGCTCCAAAATTATTTTTGGGATCTCCTGCCAAAAGTCCTTTGGATGTCAAGTTTGTATTAAAGTTATAAATACCTCTTTCTTGAGGGAAATAGGCTACATCTAAAACCCCTAAAGGCAAATTGGTGATATTATTGGCAAAGTCTTTATTGGGAAATAATCCCTTGGGAGTAACAACCCTTTCGTAAGCATACGCATTAACTTTATTGGGATCTATACCTGGAATATCTAAACCAAAACCACCTTGCCCATAAATACTGGCATCCACATTGTAGGCAGAAATCTTGGCACGTTTGAAATTAGAAGTTAAATCTCTGGGATTGCCTATGATAAACTCCTTAGGCGTTGAAGCAGGTTTCCAAAGTGTCGGCTGAGAAGAAAAATTGTAAACAACGCGAGCCGCTTCAAAATCATCGATAAAGGCATTTCCTTGAACGCGATCATTGACATTAGGAATTAATTTAGCTACCTCACCTTGAAAATCAATAACCGATGCCTCTTTAGTCGATACTATAGGCAATGCATCTAAAGCACGTGTAATGGCATTAGATTTACGGAATAAACTGGCATCAAAGCCAATCAAGGTATTATTTACGGGTTCATTTCCAATAGCTACACGACGAAAGAATGCCGGAGGACTTTCACTCATATTTTGAAACGTAGCTCCTAAATGAAAATCCGAACCTAAATTATAATCTAAACGAGTCCCCAATAAAGTACGTACCTGGTTGGAAAACAAATCTGGCTTCTCATAACAAATCTTCAACTCTCTGCCTGAAGAAAAGATACTTTCATTGATAATTTTTACCCTTCCAGACATCCCTTCTACAATAAAATCAGTACCAGAAGTAAGTAATTGCCCACCAGCAGAAACGGTAACAGATTTAGCTTCGACTCCAAAAGGCAACATAATATCACTACCCATGCCTGATTGGAAAGAACCTTTCAGAAAGAACTTATTTTTACCTGCTAATTGCAATGCATCTGATTGAGTCTTACGGTATAGCTCATCAAAAACGTATTTGCTGACCAAATTGGACTCCGTCGGACCAAAATGAGATTTCAAATCCCGACCAAATGGCTCTAAAACAGGAAAGATAATACGTCCATTTTTGGCATCGATGGTTAAGTCTTCCACAAAGTCAAAGTTTCCGTCCGGTTGAGGATCACCTGCAAAATTCAATTTGTCCAAGCCCAATACCTTCACTAAAGGAATATCCTTTAATTTTTCACCTTCAATCAAATTGGAATTATCAATACCCGTAGCATCATCCTTGTATACAATGCGTAACTGAAAATTTTGCTTAGCTAAACCATTAGTATTCAATGAATAAATATTCTTCATCATCAAATCCCACATGGGATGATACAAATTATTACGGATGGTGGAGGATTTAAGCATTTTCAACACCAACACCTCGTCATCTCTTCTTGCTTGATAATCTTCTGTCAACTCACCCACCTTGTATTTTCTACCATTTAAAGTGTACTCATAAGCTACCGCCAATACTTCGTCATTTCTTAGAGGTGATACCAAGGATAAATAACCTAAGGTTGGATGAAATTTAAATTCTCTTTCATTCAATCGTTTGGCGCCTTTCAACATATCGAAATCTGTCCCTCTCTGTAAATTATATGCAGATTCCAATCGATAAGAGGCCTGATCAGATTTTCTAATTTCAGCGTCATTCACCAATTTATCATACAAGCCATTGTTTTTATTATCAACTGGTTGGTTGGGAATGATGGGACTTAAGGTCGGATTATTGGCACTATATGGGGCAGATTCTCCTAAATCTGAAAGGGAAATTAGGTTTCGAAGGGTCTCAGTACTCTGTGTTCTATTGGTTACATAAACTTCTACCCGGGTAATGCTAATACCTGAGGATAGCATAGGCACATTTTTTAATGCCTGTTCATACTGACTTCTAAAATAGCTTGATAAGAAAAAATGTCTATTTTCATCGTACTGATCCGCTCGTATCTCAAAGGATTTACCTTGTGCTCCTCCTTTTAAGGTAATACAATCTTGTTTGGAACGTTGCTGAGCTGCCACTACAGTCACATCCAAGTTCCCAAACCTCATTAAAGTCTTTAAACCAAACAAATTTTGAACTCCTGGAATCAGTTGGGAATTCAGCGTCCAGGATGTATTCCCTAATTCAATATTTTGTAAAATATCTTCTTCCTGGGTCTTCCAGTTTAATTTTAGTTGGTTTTGAAAGTTAAAACTAGCCTTTGTATCAAAATTGGTATTCAAATTCAGTTTTTCGCCAATTTTCCCTTGAAAGTTAATTTGCGCCTGTTCATTAAAAAACAAATTTCCTACATAGCGCAATTGAACAGGAATAGCAGGATTATCCACAAACTGCCCCATATAACCGATGTCCAACAATAAACTACCATTAGGCTTAAAATAGACCTCATTGCCCCCAAAAATACGGTCTATGGCAGGTGGTAATTCTATTTTAGGAAATAGACCTCGAGATTGTAAAGAACTACTTCCATCTAAACTTTTTGAATAGGCATTCCAAAAACTCCTATTGACTTGTCGGTCTTGCTCTCTTGCATATTCTTGGAAGGAAAAGGGCCTAACAGGCTGTACCGCTATATTACCCAATTGTTGAGATTGAACTAATTGATTTTGTTCCTGAAAAGTTAAGGAAGTCTTAGCTCCTTTGATTGAATAAATAGAAAAAGGAGATTTCGACTGGTTTTGGAATACACTAAAAGGATTGATTGACTTAAGGTTAAACCTTGGCCTTTTTCCACTTTTTTCTAAGGTAGTATCTTCTGCAAAAAACGTATTCGTATAGGTAGGAACCCCTTCCACTACCCAGGTAAGTAGCAAAAAAGCCAATAACGCAATCAGAACACGAGATGCAAAATGTCTATGCACAATTATCCGGGAAACAATTTTAAACCAATTTAACGAAGAGCCAACTTAATTAATTGCTCAATAGAAGCATCTGGATTACTTTTCAGTAAACTATCCAGACTTTTCTCAGCTACTCCCCTAGCAATTCCTAAAGTAACAAGTGCTGCTAAAGCTTCTTGTTTAACACCATAAGATTGATCATGGGATGCTAAACCCGCCTCAACAAACAAGGCATCCTTTTTGCATTTATCTTTCAATTCTAAAATGACACGCTGAGCCGTTTTAGAACCAATACCTTTAATCGATTGAATCAAACTAATATTTTCATTCATGATGGCAGCCCTAATTTCTCCTGAAGAAAAGGAAGATAACATCACTAAGGCAGTGCTTAAGCCAATACCTGAAACACTGATTAAGTCTAAAAATAATAGTTTTTCATCCATGCTATGAAAGCCTACCAAGGTATGTGAGTCTTCCTTAATTTGTAAATGAGTGAAAAGCTTAATGGATTCATGCCCATTTGCCAAACTATCATAGGTTTGTAGTGAAATTTTAACCTCATAACCTACTCCATTCACATCGATGATGATATGAGTACGGTCTTTATGAGCTAATTTACCTTGCAGATATGCAATCATCTTTAGGATATTCTAAGTCGCATCCCTGGTCGTAAAACGGCAGAACGCAATCGATTTAATTTTTTAATTTTAGCCACAGTCAATCCGTCATGCTTTTCCGCAATGTCGGATAAAGTATCCCCAGAACGAACTAAATAATACCTTACTTTTTTCTTTTGGGAAACTAATTGCTTACTCGTTAATGGAACGATGGAGGTATCAGCCGCTTTGGCGATGGATTTCACTGGGAACCATTGCTTTTCCAAAACAAATAAATTTTGGCCTTTTTTCAAGCGATTTCTTCGTAAACGGTTAATCCTTTTTAATTCAAAAACGGATATTTCAAATTTGCGTGCTACTTCGTAAATGGTTTCCCCTTTTTTAACCTTATAGCGCACTTTAACCATGCGCATTTTCATGCTAGCCATAGTATCAGTAGCCAATACGGGTTGAAGAGAGATTGCCGCAAGTCCAGCCGAATCCATGATTTGCTTACGATTCGATTGGAAAAAATCCGTTCTGTTTTTAGGTATTTTTAATACAAAAGACTTAGAATCTTTAGGCAAATAATGGGTCAAAACGTGAGGATTAAGCTTTTTCAAGGTATCCATGGATATCTTGGTTAAAGAAGCAAAAACACTTAGATTCAAATAACCATTAATTTGTAGGGTATCAGATGGAACATGACTAGCCCAGGTTTCAGGATGTATGGCATGATCCCAATGATAATTCATCATATAGGCCATTGCAATAAACTGAGGAACATAAGCTCTAGTTTGCTTCGGTAAACAAGGATAAATCCCCCAAAAATCATCGGAGCCTTTACAGTTTCGAATAGCTCTTTTCACGTTTCCAGGACCTGTATTATAGGCAGCTAATGCCAAATGCCAATCACCGAATATGCGGTACAATTGCCTGAGATACTTACTTGCGGCTTCCGAAGCCCGTTCAGGATCAAAGCGCTCATCTATATAAGAATCTACACGCAGACCAAAATCACCTCGGGCTGTATAAGGCATAAATTGCCACAAACCTCCTGCTCCTTTATTGGATAATGCTTTGGGATCCAGACCTGATTCAATCAAGGATAAATACTTTAACTCGTCTGGAAGATTGTATTGCTTCAAGTATTTCTCATAAATAGGAAAATACAAATCTCGCTTTTCCAACATACGCTGAGTAAAGTCCGACTTCCTAAATGCAAAGTATTCCACAAACTGATGTACGTAAAAATTATATGGCAAAGGAATTTGATTCTTCATTTGCTTCAATCTTCCTTCAATCAATGCCGGATCTATCATCCAAGCTGTCGGAGAACCTTGCTCATATTGCGCTAAGGAATCTATGACACGTTCATCTAAAATAGGTTTGAATGAATTCCATACTTGAGCCTTCCCTATTGAACTAGCAATAAGTAGCAGAAAAAAAACTATATGTAAGCTCTTCTTATTCAAGGCATTAAACTAATTCCGTGGCTAAATCCAGCATGGCTTCTTCTTGAAAAACATCTGCCATAATTTGAAATCCCATAGGTAAAGATTGGGCATCCTCTCCCATAGGAATAGAGATGGCAGGCAAACCTGCCACATTGGCCTGTACTGTAAACAAATCCCCTAAATACATTTGCAATGGATCTAGTGTTTTCTCTCCCAAACGGTAGGCTGTAGAAGATGTTGTTGGGGAAACTAAAAAATCATTTTCCTGCAATAAACTTTGCGTAAACTCCTTAATCAAACGTCGAACCTTTTGAGCTTTGGTATAATAAGCATCATAATAATCAGCGCTTAAAACAAAGGTGCCAAGCATGATTCTTCGCTTGACTTCTTCTCCAAATGCTTCATCGCGTGTCTTTTTATACATTTCCAACAAATCCTTAGTAGCAAATGAGGTTCTATGACCAAATTTCACACCATCAAATCGGGATAAGTTAGAGCTTGCTTCTGCTGTGGTTAGAATATAATAAGTCGGTAACAAAGCTTCTACATAGGGAAAATCAACAGCAATTACTTCATATCCTTTCTTTTTCAATTGATCTAATCGCTCAAAAAAAGCCTTTTTAATATCGGCTTGCAAACTAGGATGTTCTGCCATTTCTTTAATGTAGGCTATTCTTTTACCATTGCTTGGCTTCTTGACAGCAAACTCTGACACAGACACGACTGTGCTATCTTGCCCGTCAGCACCAGAAATAAATTTCAAGATTAGTGCTAGGTCTTCCACATGGCGAGCCATGGGACCAATGGTATCAAAAGAAGAAGCATATGCAATTAATCCCCAACGAGAAACGCGACCATAGGTAGGTTTTAATCCAGCTACTCCGCAAAAAGCGGCTGGCATTCGGATAGAACCACCTGTATCTGTTCCAAGGGAAATATGACACATATTAGCTTGTATGGACACAGCAGAGCCGCCAGAGCTTCCTCCAGCCACATGGGCTGTATTTTTAAAATTCAATGCAGGACCAAAGGCAGAATTTTCATTGGTTGAACCCATACCAAACTCATCGCAATTTTGTCTACCAATGACTATGGCATCTTGATCCAATAGTCGTTGCACTGCCGTCGCAGAAAAGGTCGATTTGAACGAATCTAAAATATTACTCCCTGCATAGGAATGGTGATCTTCATAACAAAGTAGGTCTTTGATCCCTATCACCAATCCGGCCAATTCACCAGCGGTACCTGATTGTATCTTTACATCAATAAGGGCTGCTTTTCCCAAAGCTTCAGCAGCATAAACTTCTAAAAATGCATTTAACTTCGCATTATGTGCCTCAATTTGAGACAAATAATAAGTTACGACGTCCACACAGGTCAATTGACCTTGGTCCAGCAAATTTCTTAAATCACGGTATTTTAACAGGGATATATTCATCCAAATGGGGTATTCAATAAAACACAAAAGCATAGTTGGACAAGTCCAACTATGCAGATTAATTAAGTTTAACCAAGAATTACTTCTTAGTCTCGTCTAGTTCTTTATTGATTTGATCTTTCACTTCATTCTTAGCATCCTGAAATTCACGGATACCTTTGCCTAGTCCACGCATTAACTCAGGCAACTTCTTTCCACCAAAGAACAATAGTATGGCTAAACCGATTAATAAAAGTTCTCCACCACCTAATCCGTTCAAAAACAACAATATACTTGCTATGCTCATCATTTTCTGTATTTAAAAATTTTGTAAATATATTCAATACTAATTAAAAATCCTTCTCTAAAGGCCAAAGATTACATTTGTTTTTCAAATTCATCCAGTTCTTGTTTGATTGATCCACCAACCCATAAGACCAATGCCAAATCATCTGTAAAACCAATAATAGGCAATAAATCCGGTATGAAATCAAAAGGTGATATAAAGTAAATCAAAACTGCGGCAATTTTTGCTAGAGTTATCGCAGGTAATTTACGATAAGTTCCTTGTACATACGCCTTAATCAATTGACTAAACAATACAATATAATGATTTAATAAACGAACCACAGAAAGATTACTCTGTGCGGCTGTTGCATTCACTTTTTGTAAAGCTCTTTTCACCAAGTTTAATAAACCATATTTATTGTTAGCCATTAAGTCCTCACCTTTATCCAAAGCTTCTTTGAAAAATTGGGAGCTCAAAATCCGATCAATAAAAGTGATTTTTCTCGTCATAAACATTGAATTATCCATAAATGTACAAATTGAATACCAAAATCTAGCAGGCTTTGTCCTTAATTATATAATCCATATACTTTTACAAATATATAACGGTTTTGTCGTAATTTAGGGGAGTTTTTTGCTCATAAGAATCATTAAAATCATACAACAATGAAAATTACCGTAGTTGGAGCTGGTGCTGTAGGTGCTACATGTGCTGACAACATCGCTAGAAAAGAATTAGCAGATGAATTAGTTTTATTGGACATCAAAGAAGGAATTGCCGAAGGCAAAACCTTAGATATGTTCCAAACCGCCTCTCTATTAGGTTTTGATACCAAATTAGTAGGTTCTACCAACGATTATTCTAAAACAGCTAATTCAGATGTGGTTGTCATTACTTCTGGTTTACCAAGAAAACCTGGTATGACGCGTGAAGAATTAATTGGGGTTAACGCTGGTATTGTTAAGAGTGTTGTAGAGAATATTTTGAAATTTTCTAAAAACCCAATCATTGTGATCATTTCTAACCCAATGGATACCATGACTTACTTAGCTAAGTCCGTAGCAGGATTAGACAAGCATCGCATCATTGGTATGGGTGGTACTTTGGACTCTGCTCGTTTCAAATGTTATTTAGCGAAAGCCATGGACGTATCCATCAATGATATCCACGGAACTGTCATTGGTGGTCATGGTGATACAACCATGATTCCTTTAAAACGTTTAGCTACGTATAACGGAGTTCCAGTAAGTCAATTCTTGTCTACTGAAACATTAGATAGAGTGGCTGCGGATACCATGGTAGGTGGTGCTACATTAACAGGTCTATTAGGCACATCAGCTTGGTATGCACCAGGTGCAGCTGGTGCCGCTTTGGTAGAAGCTATTGTACGTGATGAGAAAAAAATCATGTCATGTTGCGTATCTCTTGACGGAGAATATGGCCAATCAGACATCTGTTTGGGTGTACCTGTTGTTTTAGGTAAAAACGGATGGGAGAAAATCGTTGATTATCAATTAACGGAAGACGAGCAAGCTGCATTCAACAAATCAGCTGATGCTGTTCGCAATATGAACTCAGTTTTAAGTACTTTGAGTTTATAATTCCTACGAAATAAACAATAAAAGGCCATCATTCGATGGCCTTTTCCTATTTAGAGCGGATAGCAATAACAGGGTCCATCTTGGCTGCCACCCAAGCTGGTATAATCCCAGATAAAATTCCGATAAAACTAGAGATCATTAAACCGCTAAGAATATTTTTAAAGCTTAAACTCAAGGGCAACGCCTCTTGAGGAATGAAAGTAATTAAAACCACCAATCCAATCCCCACAATCCCTCCTATTAAGCTTAAAAATACTGCTTCAAATAAAAATTGAAACATAATGAAGTAATTCTTGGCTCCTAAAGACTTTTGAATCCCAATGATATTAGTTCTTTCTTTCACCGATACAAACATGATATTGGCAATACCAAATCCGCCAACTAATAGCGAAAAACCTGCAATTAAAGCTCCAGCTACATTAAGCACAGAAAATATCCCATCAAAAAACTGATTCAAACCATCCATCCGATTGATAGAAAAAGAATCCTCTTGCTTGGGTTTAATGGAGCGTAAACTTCGTATCATTCCAGTAATATCTCCTTCTAAATTTTGTTGATTGACATCGTCTTCAAAAGCTTTAATCGAAATATCAGGTTGAGGTCTATCCTTCTGAAAAATCGTAGCAAAAGTGATATAAGGAATAATTACTTTCTCATCGGGTGTACCTCCAAAACCCAACATATCATTTCCCTTTTTCTCAATGATGCCTATCACCGAAAACTTTATTCCGTTCAATTTGATTACTTGACCAATCATTGACTCTCCATTGGACAGGTTTTCGGCTACTTTGGAGCCAATAATCGCCACGTTAAGTCCATTATCTGATTCGATGGGTAAAAAATACCTTCCTTCACTAATGGGGCAGCTAGTTACTTGATTATAATCATAACTGGCACCTGTAATATTAATATCCATACTACTACTTCCCCGATTGACAGAAGCGGTTCTTCCTCCATCAATAATAGCTACTGCCTGAGCGGAAGTTAGATTTTCTTTCAAATATTTAAATTCCGAATATTTCATCTCAGGACGGTTCAAATATTTCCACCAAGGATAATTATTTTGCATCAACCAAGGCCATTTGCCCACATACAAAACTCCAGAACCCGCAAATGAATCAATCTCCGAACGAATCTTGCCATTTAATGAATCCACAGCTGTAAAAACAGCTACTATGGCAAAAATACCCACACTAACACCCAACAAGGACAAGGTGGTACGCATGATATTAGAACGAAGTGCCTGGTAGGCGAAAACTAAACTTTCAAATACTTGTCTTAGAAATTTCATAGCTATGAATTTGCGCAATAAGCTTAAAGTTACTAAGCTATTTCAATTTATATTCTTCTAATTGTATGAATAGATGGTATAAACTTTGAATGGCAATATGAAGGTAAGACTGGATTTTTGTAATTTTGAATCTTAATTCATACCTATGGCCTGGAGTCAACGAGAATATCACGTATTATCTGCTCATTTTGAGGGTAAATTATATTTTGATACCTCTCAATCATCTCAAATAGCCAGAAAAATTTATGCCACTGACGCCTCGGTATACCAAGTTCAGCCAAAAGCTGTTGCCATTCCAGCTTCGCAAAAAGACATTAAACGTCTAATTCAATTTGCTAAAAACAATAAATTAGGCATTATTCCACGTGGTGCAGGAACATCACTGGCAGGTCAAGTGGTAGGAGAAGGCATCGTGATGGAGATTTCTTCCGCCATGAGTAAAATCATTTCATTAAACAAAAAAGAAAAAACTGTTTGGGTAGAACCTGGTATTGTAAGAGATGATTTAAATACATCCATCAAAAAAACGGGATTGTTCTTTGGACCAGAAACCTCCACCGCCAATAGGGCCTTATTGGGTGGAATGGTTGGTAATAATTCTTGCGGATTACATTCCATTGTCTGGGGAAATGTACGTGACCACTTGCTAGAAACAAAAGCTATTCTAGCTGATGGTACAGACATTTATACTCATCCCTTGAGCAATGAAGAATTTTACAAGAAAACGAGCCTTCAAAATTTAGAAGGTAACATATATCGTGAGTTGCATCGGATTTTGAATAATCCCACTTTGCAAGAATTAATCAGAAACAAATTTCCCAAACCGAGCATTAAACGAAGAAATACGGGCTACGCTTTAGATGCTTTGGTGGAAATGCAACCTTTCAACCCTACTGGAAAACCATTTAATCTTTCCGCATTGATAGCGGGATCAGAAGGCACTTTGGCAGTGGTTCACTCCCTACGACTTCATTTACTGGACCTTCCTTCAACCGATGTATGCTTGGTTTGTGTGCATTGTCATTCCATCCAAGAATCCTTGCAAGCTAACTTAGTGGCATTATCATGCCAACCTACTGCCTCCGAATTAGTGGATGACTTCATTCTTTCCTTCACAGAGGGTCATCCTCAATTCCAAAAGGATCGAGATTTTATCCAAGGTAAACCAGAAGCAATTTTGATGGTTGAATTTAGAGGAGATGAGGCATCCAATGGTGAAAATAAAGCCAATCGATTTATTGAAAAATTGAATGCTCAAAGTATAGGATATGCCTCTCCTATTTTAATTGGAGAGGAAATCGCTAAAGGCTGGGATATCCGTAAAGCTGGTTTAGGTTTAATCCGAAATATTCTTGGAGACAAACAAGCAGTTAATCTAATCGAAGATTGTGCCGTGGACCCAGAGGATTTACCAAATTATGTGGCGGATATTCAAGACCTACTCAAAAAACATCAGGTGAATGCCGCATTTTATGCTCATGCTGGTGCTGGCGAATTACACATTGAGCCCTTTCTAGATTTAAAATCGGAAGAAGGAAAAAAACTATTCCGACAATTATTACAAGAAACTGTTCAAATACTAAAAAAATACCAAGGTTCATTAAGTGGAGAACACGGAGATGGCAGACTTCGCGGTGAATTTATTCCTGAAATCATGGGGGCTGAAATATATGACCTATTTCAAGAAATCAAGCATATTTTTGACCCATACAATACGCTGAATCCCGGAAAAATAGTTCATACCCCACCTATGGATGAGGCATTTAGAATTCAAGCAAAAAGTCCACAAAAGAAGCATTATTTCTTTGATTATGGCGCACTAAACGACCCTCTGACCTTAGCAGAAAAATGTTCTGGTTCTGGTGACTGTAAAAAAACTGCCTTAACTGGCGGAACTATGTGTCCTAGTTTTATGGCCACACAACAAGAAAAAGACAGTACTAGGGCGAGAGCCAATATGCTGCGACAAATTCTTAGTTCCGATGTAGAAAAGCCATTTTCTGAACCACAACTAAAAGACATTTTGGATTTATGTCTTTCCTGTAAAGGTTGTCAAACAGAATGTCCTTCAGGAGTTGATATCAGCAAACTAAAGGCGGAAACACTTCAACAAAGTTATATCGACCAAGGTACACCCTGGCGAACCCAGCTGATTGGTCATTTTCCTCGAATTCAAAACTGGGTCCGAAAAATTTCACCACTTTATAATTTTGCAATCGAGTTCCCATTGAGCAGTATTGTCATCAAAAGCTTCATGGGATTTTCATGGGAAAGAAGCATTCCAAAGGTTTCGTTTACAAGTCTAGAAGAATGGTTTTCAACTTACAAAAAATATGTAAACCAAAAGGAAATGCCCTTGGGAATGATTTACTTTTTTGCGGATGAATTCACTAATTACAATGATGTAGCTATAGGTAAAAAGGCGATTGTCCTGTTAAATGAACTTGGCTATGGCATAGAAATACCCCATGGGATTATCAGTGGTAGAAGTTATTTGTCAAAAGGAATGCTCATAGAAGCCAAGAAACTCGCCAACCATAATGTTCGGGCATTAAGGGATATCATCAGTTCTGAAACACCTTTTATTGGATTGGAACCAAGCGCCATACTTAGTTTCCGTGATGAGATTCCAGATTTAGTAGACCCAGTACTTAGACATGATGCACTCCAATTAAAAGCTAACTGTCTGTTGATTGATGAATTCTTAGCCCAAGAAATAAAAGCCGCAAGAATACAAAAATCATCTTTTGGATCAAAAAGCAGAAAAATAGTCCTACACGGACATTGTCATCAAAAATCCATTGCTGGCTTAAGTTCTACTAGACAGGTTTTATCCTTTCCAGAAGGACATGAAGTGGAACTAATCCCATCAGGGTGTTGTGGAATGGCCGGTTCCTTTGGATATGAAAAAAAACACTTTAAGATCTCCAAACAAATAGCCAATCTAGTTCTATTCCCAACTATTTTGTCAAAACCGAGCTCAACCATTGTGGCAAGTAATGGTACTTCTTGCAGGCATCAGATCAAAGACGGCATCGATAAAAAAGCTTATCATACCGTTGAGATTTTATATCAATCCTTAGCCAATCCCCAGATAAAATTATGATTCAATACAACTTATCGCTCTTTTTTGAAAATTCAGCGGAAGAAAAAGCCATCATTGCCTTACAAAAAATCATTGTCCCTGAAATAGAAAAACAATCCTTTATTTCTCGCGTCTATTTATTTGAAATCACCTCACATCAGGAACCTGACTCTAAGGGTTTTAGCTTGCAATGTTGGGTTGAACCCGAATTCGAGAAGCAATTGTCCATTATTGAAGCTCTTGTATCTGGATTTCTAGTAGAAGAATTTCCGAATCAACATGTCTATTTCCCTAGTCAGTTAAAGAAGTTATAACCAATGTATAGCTGCTTTTTGATGTGCTAACAAGTAGTCGTTCGTTTTTGAAAAAGGCTTATTCCCAAACCAACCTCCCCTATTCGCTGACAGTGGTGAAGGATGTGAAGAACACAAAAGCAGATGCTTATCCGCATCAATATTTTTTGCCAAATTTTGAGCATAATTGCCCCATAAAAGAAATACCACATTTTCCTTTTCTTCACTGATTTTTTCAATGGACAAAGAAGTTAATTGTTGCCATCCCAAGTCTGCATGCGAACCGGGTTTCGAATCAGAAACGGTTAAGATAGAATTCAACATCAAAACTCCTTGTTTAGCCCATTGACTTAAGTCACCATCTTGACTCGTCAAAAACACATCTAAATCCAGATGTAATTCCTTTTTAATATTTCTCAATGATGGAGGAAGCGGTATGCCTAGTGGAACAGAAAAACAAAGGCCATGTGCTTGCCCTTTTCCGTGATAAGGATCTTGACCTATGATGACTACTTGGGTATCGGCAAAAGAACAAAGATTAAATGCTTGGAAAATAGCATCCTGAGGCGGATATACGTCTTCCGTCTGCATAATGGTAGACAACTTCTCCTGCATGCTTTCAAAATAAGATTCGCCTAATTCAGAAAGGAAAATATTTTTCCAATCATTCATTAGTAAATCAGGTAATTTTCGAACTATTTTACTCTTGAATTGATCCATACTTATGACCGAATCTATCACGAATGGTTTTTATATTGCTGTAGAGACACATCATATGTCGGAATATGAAATTCAAAAACCATACCAACATTTTTTCTCTTACCAAATTACAATCAAAAACCTCAGTAAGCAACCTGCACAATTAGTAAGTAGATTCTGGAAAATCCAAGATGGATCAGGGAAAACGGAACATGTCAATGGTTTGGGAGTTGTAGGTCAACAACCCATCATTGAACCTAATCAATCCTTTACCTATACTTCTGGCTGTCCTATTATTGGTAATTTAGGCAAAATGAGTGGGCATTACACCTTCCTAAATTTAGAAAATCAATCCACCTTTTCTGTCAAAATTCCCCCATTTGAATTAGCACCAGCTTATATTTTAAATTAATGCGTTTATTTCAAAAAATCTTCTTTCTATTACAAGCACAAACAAGTCATGGATTACATTCCCCTTCTGTATTTAACTTATATTCAGAGGTGATCAACCCGATATTACAAAAGAGAATTTCTAAGAAAATAAAAACGGATGAACTTATCCAAGGCATAAGTCAATATTATGCCCAAGAAATTGATTCAGGTGAAGTTTTCCCTTTGGTTATTCCACGTCTAAGTCCTGAAATTTATCAACAAATTGATCAAGATTTACTACCTAAGGCCCAATTTAATTCCATTCTATTTATACTAAATCCTTATGAGACTACTCTAAGTCAAGATATTTGGGATACCCTGGTAGATGACCCACGAGTGATTCACAGCATAGATTTGTTTGATATGGGAATTTTACGATTTAATCCATTGGCGAGTAAACAGCATTTTATGCTAAAAAAATCATATACATAAAAAAAGGCGACCGAGGTCGCCTTTTCATCAAATTCTCAAAAAATTAAACGGGCTTAGCAATTTCTACTAATACGCGTTTTCCTTTAATTTGAGCTCCAGCCATTTTTTCTAAAACGACATTCGCATATTCTTTAGGCACATCTACATAAGTATGCTTATTCTCAATTTGAATTTGCCCCAAAACACTACCTGGAATTCCAGATTCGCCAGCAAAAGCACCTACGATGTTTGAAGGAGAAATTTTCTCATTGAAACCTATGTTAACAAACATACGAACCATATTTTCATCTGAACGATAAGGTTTGCCTTCTTTGTCATTTCTTGGTCCACGAGGTCCACGATCTCTGTCGCCACCACGGTCATCACGTCCACCGTAACGAGATTCTCTCTCAAAGCGACCAGCGCCACGACGACCATCACGGTCTCCGCCACGATCACCACGGTATCCTCCACGATCTCCTCCACGATCTCCTCCACGGTCATCACGGCCATATTTACGAGATTGACGTTCTAATTCTCCTTCCAGATTTTCATCACCAAACTCATTCTTTTGAACACCCATACTAATTTTCACTAAGGCAGCAACAATTTGCTCCGTAGTAAATCCAGCATGATGAAGATTGGTTAATGCATCGTTAAATACATCCAAATCTCCTTCTTGAATAGTAGCAGCAACACGTTCAATGAACATACCTTTTTTAATACCCACTACATCCGTAAAAGTAGGAATAACTCCTTTTTCGATTTTCACTTTCGTGTAATTCATGATTTCGCGCAAGCGATTTCTTTCCGAACCTACTACCAAAGTAAAAGCTTTACCGAATTTTCCTGCTCTACCTGTACGACCGATACGGTGTACATAATATTCTTCATCCAATGGGATATCATAATTAATAACCGCATCTACATTTTCTACGTCCAAACCACGGGCTGCCACGTCAGTAGCTACCAAGAAACCTACATTTCCGTTACGGAAACGATTCATTACTTGTGTACGCTGAGATTGACGTAAATCACCGTGTAAACCTTCAGCAGCATATCCACGCAACACTAATTCTTCCACTACCTCATCTACCCTTTTCTTCTGATTACAGAAAATAAGCACCAATTTTAGGTTATAAAAATCGATTAAACGTGTCGTAACTTCCATTTTTGCACGTCCTTTGACATCAAAGTACAATTGCTCAATGTTCACATTCGTAATTTCATTTTTAACCACCTTCACTAATTTAGGATTGGTTAAATAACGGTTAGTTAAAGCCAGAATAGGCTTAGACATCGTTGCAGAAAATAATACTACTTGGCGTTCTTCAGGTATTTCTTGTAAGATACTTTCAATATCTTCTCTAAAACCCATATCTAACATTTCGTCAGCTTCATCCAATACAATCATGGAAGCCTGACCTAATTTCAATGCACGACGTTCGATTAAGTCAATCACACGACCAGGAGTACCAACTACAATGTTTGCTCCAGCCTTTAAAGACTTTATTTGACGTTCAATGGAGTCTCCACCATAAACAGTAGTAACCCAAACACCTTTAGTGAATTTGGATAATTTCTTTAATTCTTCAGTCACCTGAAGTGCTAATTCACGTGTAGGACATAACACGATGGCCTGCACATATTTTTCGAATGGAGCGACATGCTCAATCATTGGAATACCAAACGCGGCAGTTTTACCTGTACCAGTTTGTGCTTGGCCGATCACATCACGACCTTCTAAAATAAATGGAATAGCTTCTGATTGAATGGGAGAAGCGAATTCAAAGCCCATTTCATTAACAGCAGCCAGGATTCCTTCCGAAAACGGAAGCGAATCAAAGCGAATTTGATTACTCATTTGTTGTTTTTTAATTACGTTGCCCGAACACATCCGTAATTAACTCTTGCCGATAGCCCTTTACCAGAGAAAAGAATTTTACAATTAATGTAAAAAAAGAGTTGTGAGGATGTATTTGTATTTCTAAAGCACAAAAGTACTTTATAAAAAAATGAGAAGCAAATAAATTGTATTATTTTAATACAGCCTTCTTAGACAAGACCAAAAGTATCTGTGAATTAATCGGAACAGAAGCCTCTGGATTTACGTTATTTCCTGATGCTTTTACCTCAATTCGGTTGGGAGAAACCCCTTCTCCTACCAAGCGATTCTTGACTACAAAACCTCGTTTCAAGGCAGATTTAGAGTCATTTTCAGCAAATGCAAAAATGCGAATTTGCACATCTCTGTATTTATTTAAGCCTTCTGCCATCTTCTTAAAAAAGGCATCAAAAGGGGATACTAATTGATTGGTTTCAGCATCAAAAGAAATTTCGCTAACTCGCAATTCACTTGATTCGGTATTCGTGGTATCCGTCAAATACTCAAACATAGGAACTAAAGTCGAAGTCTTCGGCACGTCAAATGCCTTTCCATCTGGCCAACTTAAATGAGTTAAAGAATCAGATGCAATTCTGGCAGAATCAGCACTTAATTTAGTCAAACTATCACGCAGCTTGGCCAAACTATCTATAGGAATGATTTCTTCCGTATCAGCACTCACCACTTCATCTTCCTTAGTCATTTTGGCATACACAAACCAAGCAATCACCGAAGCTAGCATAATTGATCCTAAAATAAGACCAATCATTTTCCAATTGGTAGAAGAACTTCCTTCTTCATCCGCATTCAATTCGATTTCATCTGTATTAATTGGAAACGAACTTGATTCATGCTTAAATACGTCAGATAAAAGTAAGATTTCCGATATTTGACCTTGTAATTTAGGAGGACATAAGGTCGAAAAATCATGCTTTTGAGCAAAAAAATGTTCCCCAAATGAATTCCAATCCTTCATACTAGCTAGGTCCACAACCTTCAATCGATTCCCATACATAGCAAAACATATGCTCAACCCTTTAACAACTAAAGAACTTTTACATTTCAATTCTCGAGAAACCAATAAAGCAATAGCACTTTTTTTATCGGGCATTAAAATGCCAAATAAACCTTCTCCATAAGATATAATCTTTTCCCAGTTGACACTAGCTGCTGGACTAGAAAATATGATTTCTATCTCTTTACTAGGAACAGCCTTTTGATGTATGAAATTATATAAAGCATTGAATCGAATTCGATTTCGAATAAGCTTTAAGGATGACCCTAAAATGATGGATTCCCAAACAGGCAATAATTCCTGTATTTTATCGACACTCTCGTTGGTTAATTGTGCTACACGTTGAATAAAAATCTCTCTCTCGCCAGCTTCCAAAATTGTAAACATCTGCCTCTTTGGGTATAATTATCCCCTAAATTACATTAGTCCCATCACTTTTAGCACATATTGATTCGTATTTTTTTCATATTTCTTACTTCCATGAAAATGTATCATTAACTTTGCTAGATGAAGAAAGTATTATTCATTGACCGTGATGGAACTATTATCATTGAACCCATCACTGACCAGCAGGTGGATAGTTATGAAAAACTATCGTTTTTGCCTCATGTTATTTCCAATCTGAAAAAAATCACCGAAATCACCGATTATGAATTGGTGATGGTGACTAATCAGGATGGCTTAGGAACCTCCTCTTTTCCAGAAGAAACATTTTGGCCTGCCCAACAAAAAATGTTGGAAATTCTAGCATCTGAGGGGATTACATTTGCCCAAATACATATTGATAAGAGTTTCCCTCATGAAAATTTACCTACCAGAAAACCAGGTATTGGGCTTTTAGGCGAATACTTTTCTCCAGCATACGACTTAGCCAATTCCTTGGTGATTGGAGATCGATTAACCGACATTCAATTAGCTAAAAACTTAGGTTGTCAGGGGATTTTATTGGGTAATTTAGAGGTTCCCATTGAATTAGAAAAGTCAATAGCCTTACAATGTGAAGATTGGAATCAACTATTTCAATTTTTCCAATTACCCGCCAGAAAGGTCTCTCACAATAGAAATACGCATGAAACAAAAATCCATATAGAATTAAATTTGGATGGAAGTGGTAAGGCCAATAACCAAACAGGCCTTGGTTTCTTTGATCATATGTTAGATCAAATTGCCAAACATGCCAACATGGATTTATCGGTACATGTACAAGGAGATTTACACATTGATGAACACCATACCATTGAAGATACCGGTATTGCTTTAGGAGAAGCTTTTGCCATTGCCTTAGGAAATAAGCGAGGAATCAATCGCTATGGATTTTTACTACCCATGGATGATTGTTTAGCACAGGTGGCTATCGACTTCTCTGGACGCAATTGGTTGGTTTGGGAAGCCAATTTCAAACGTGAAAAAATCGGTGAAATGCCAACAGAAATGTTCTCTCATTTTTTTAAATCCTTTTCAGATTCGTCCAAATCCAATTTGAACATCAAAGCAGAAGGTGAAAATGAACATCATAAAATAGAAGCTATTTTTAAAGCTTTTGCTAAGTCGATTCGTTTAGCGGTCCAAAGAGACGTAAATAATTTAAATTCTTTACCAAGTACTAAAGGCCTGCTTTAATTTTTTTAGTACTTTTGCACGTAATTAAACATACAACTATGGGTTATTCAGGAGCAGCATTTTTTATTATTTTGTTCGCAATTTCAATTGTTATTGGTTCAAAACTTCAAAAAATTTATAAAGAAAGAGGTAAATAAGCCTCTTTCTTTATAAACAGCCTTCATCGGCAAAACTGAAATACCCTTGAGCAGTTATTATTACATGGTCCAAAATCTGGATATCTAACATTTTACCTGCTTCTACAATCCGTTGCGTTAATTCCCGATCTGCTTTACTTGGTTTCAATTGTCCAGATGGGTGATTATGAGCTATAATCAATGAACTGGATATGGTGTCTAAAGCAGACTTAAACAATAGTTTTAAGTCGACCGACGTACCAGCTACTCCTCCCATACTCAATCGTTGCATTTTCAATAAATTTGATGCCCGATTTAAATGCATGACCCAAAATTCTTCATGGTTTAAATCAAAGAGGTGGGGATGAAATAAGCGATAAGCATCTTTAGAGCTTTGAATCACTTGGATAGCCTGAGAAGCTTCATATGACATCCTCCTGCGCCCCAATTCCAGAGCAGCTACCAACATGGTAGCCTTTGCCTTACCAAGGCCCTTAAACTTCATGAAATCGTGTAAAGAAAAACGACCTAGGGTACTTAAATTCCCTCCAATAGAATTCAGTAATTCATTGGCCATCAGTAAAGCTGATTTATTGGGAATCCCGGAATGAATCAAAATGGCAAGCAATTCGTCCACCCCTAATAAATCCTTTCCCACTAAGTTTAGCTTCTCTCTGGGACGATCCTCTACATTGAGCTCTTTAATTCCTAAGTTAGAACCTTCGTACTTCATTGGCTTTTTTTAAGCGAATGTAAGGGCCATAAACGAAAAAACCCCGCCATAGGCAGGGTTTATCAAATATATGATAATCGTGCTATTAAGCAGCGACTTTGTTAACCAACTTAGCTAATTTAGACTTCTGGTTGGCAGCTTTATTCTTGTGAATGATGTTCTTCTTCGCTAATTTATCCAAAGCTGAAGAAACTTGTTTGAACAAATCTACCACTACAGATGAGTCCGTAGTCAATCTCAATTTCTTGATCAATGTACGAGTAGATTTATGCTGATAACGATTGCGCAAACGCTTTGCTTCATTTGCCCGAATACGCTTTAGTGCTGATTTATGATTTGCCATTTTTAACTAAAAAATTTCTATTCTTTTGAAAATTGAAATGCAAAAGTAAACAATATGATTTATACTCACAAGGTTTTACTCAAAAAAAGCCAGATAATTTACTTGATTTCTAGCCTCTTTTTATTCAGCAGTCCTAGTTTAAGCTTAAATCCATGGGGATTCTATGCTCATAAAAAAATCAACAAGCTGGCAATCTTCACCTTACCTCCTACTTTAAGTAAATTTTACAAAAGACATCTCTCCAAATTAGAAGAATGGGCCGTGCTACCCGATCAAAGAAGGTATATCTTGGATGTTGAGGCAGCCCGTCATTACATTGACCTAGATCAATATCCCAAATCCATACAACATACTACTTGGGAGCAGGCTATTAAACAAATCCAAGAGGATAGTCTACAGAAACATGGAATCGTTCCTTGGCGTATTCCTCAAGTTCATCACCGATTGATTCAAGCATTTAGAAATAATGACACCTTACAAATCATAAAATTATCGGCAGAATTAGGCCATTATGTAGCAGATGCCCATGTTCCACTGCATACCACCTCTAATTACGATGGGCAAAAAACGGGACAACAAGGCTTGCACAGTTTTTGGGAATCTCGCATACCTGAATTATTAGGTGACTCCATGGAGGATTGGATAGGACCAGCTAACTATCTAGAGAATACACAACAATCTACTTGGGAATGGGTATTGCATGCCCACCAATTAATTCCTGAACTCTTAAAAAATGAAAAAGATTTACATCTAAAAACTCCTGAAAACAAAAAATACAGTTTTGAAAAAAAAGGCAATTCATTAGTTAAAACCTACAGTAAGGCCTATAGTTTAGCCTACCATAAGTCTTTGCATCAGCAAATTGAGAATCAATTTAAATTTGCCATCCAGCACTTAGGTGATTTACTATTTACAGCTTGGATATTGGGTGGACAAAGTGATTTTAAATAAAAATGTGCAATTTTACAGCATGATAACAGAGCAAAGTATACATTTAAAAAGAGGCAAAGATGCCCCTGTGAGAAGGTTTCACCCCTGGATATTTTCAGGTGCGATTTACCAGCAAAGCCCAAACTTACAAGATGGAGATTGGGTCAATGTACTAAGCGACAAAGGGGAATTTCTCGGTCTAGGACATTATCATGTAGGAAGTATCGCTGTAAAAATAGTCTCATTTGCCCCTGTTGTGGATCTCCAAGATTTATGGGTTCATAAAATAGCTAGAGCTTGGGAACTAAGGCAGCAATTAAATTTTTCAGAAACCAATGCCTTTCGCTTAATTCATGGTGAAGGTGACGGCTGCCCTGGATTAATCATTGACGTGTACCAAGATGTATTTGTTTTTCAAGCTCATACCATTGGTATGTATCGAAATAGAGAGGCCATAGTGAACGCCCTTAAAATAGTCTTTGGTGAGCTATTGAAAGCCGTTTATGATAAAAGTAAGGAAACTTTACCTCCGAACTTTGCGGCAAATTGTCAGAATGATTATGTATTTGGCATAGCCACTGTACCCTATGATATTCAAGAAAATGGGGTCAAATTTTCTGTAAATTGGGTAACGGGTCAAAAAACCGGTTTCTTTTTAGATCAAAGAGATAATCGTGCTTTATTAGCTCATTACGCCAAGGATAAGCAAATACTAAACACATTTTGTTATTCAGGAGGTTTTTCTTTGTATGCTTTAAAAGCAGGTGCGGCATCTGTCATTTCATTGGATGCATCTGCCAAAGCCATTGATTTGGTCAATGCCAATATTAGCTTGAATAAGTTTGGGAAAAAGAAACATGAGGCCATTGTAGGAGAAACTCTACCCTATCTTAAAAACAATCAAGATGAATTTGATATCATCATCTTGGACCCTCCTGCCTTTGCCAAGTCTATCAGTACGAAGCATAAAGCGCTTCAAGGCTATCAAAAGATCAATCAATTAGCCATTCAACAAATCAAGAAAAATGGATTGATTTTTACCTATTCTTGCTCGCAAGTGATTACGAGAGAATTATTCTTGAATATGTTAGTGGCAGCAGGAATAGCCGTCGGCAGAGAAATTCAAGTGATTCATCAAATGACCCAAGCCCCTGACCACCCTATCAACTTATTTCATCCAGAAAGTAATTACTTAAAAGGATTTGTGTTACGAGTGATATAAAAAAAGCCATCTGAGAATCATTTCAGATGGCTTTTTTCTTAGAAATACACTAGTTAATCAACAAATCGAAAGATTCTATTCCAACGAATCTTACCCGAAAACAAGCCTTTGTTAGGATCTAAAGACATCCAAACAAATACCGCCTTGCCAACAATGTGATCGGCTGGAACAAATCCCCAAAAACGAGAATCTGCTGAATTATGGCGATTGTCCCCCATCATGAAATAGTAATCCTGTTTAAAGGTATAGGATATCAAAGCCTTCCCGTCCTTCATTAATTTTCCACCTTCCAATGTAATATCTTTATTCTCCTCATAACTCCTAATAGCCTCCTGATATAGCGGAATTGATTTAGCATCTAATTGTACTGTCCATCCTTCCTTTGGCACCTGTAATGGCCCAAAGAAATCTCTGTTCCATTTAAATTGAGTAGTATCATGAGGAAATATGTCTAAATAAGTTACTCCTTTAGGATCCTTAAATGAATTGTAATCAATTTCCTTTTTAAAAGGCAATTTCATGATTTCATCTACATGTTTCTTGCTTGTATTGAGCTTATAACCTACTAGTTGATTGGTGGAATCAGCCAATGGCAACCAATCAGAAGATTCAAAACTAGCATCCGCTGAATTTCGGATCCCATATTGGTCAAAAAATGATTCATCCAAGTCTTCTTTTGTCTTTAAGAAAACAGGGTGTTGCATTCTTTCTGGATTTTCCAGTGCCTTTCCATTGATATACACTTGTTGATCTCTAAGCTCTAACACATCACCTGGAGTAGCTACACAACGCTTCACATAAAATGTACGTAAATCGAGCGGTGCATCTCCATCTTCTTCCCAATTGGGTGCATTAAATACGACAGCATCACCTTTTTTAACTTCAGTAAATCCTGGAAGTCGGAAAACCGGCAAATCCAACCAACGTAAATACGAGGGCAAATTAGTAAACCAAATTTTCTGGTGAGTCAAGGGTAGTTGCAATGGTGTCTTAGGAGTTCGAACTCCATAATGCATTTTGCTAACAAAAAGGAAATCACCGACCATCAAGGAGCTTTCCATGGATGGTGTGGGAATGGTATAAGCTTCAAATAAAAAAAATCGGATAAGCGTAGCTGCTACAACAGCAAAAGCTACGGAATCAAGCCATTCTCTAAAAGCTGACTTTTGTTTAGGACGTTTAGTTTCCTCTTGTTTCATTTTATTTCTTTTTCAAAAATTTATCAATCAACTCTTGTGATGGTTTATGGATATACGGATGCGGAAACCCTCTATCGATGAAGTCTGGATCAAGCATGTTCGTATAACGAAAATGACAAGACCAACGTATTTCATTATTGGTAATTACTCCTGACTCATGCACTAACAAAGTAGAAAAGACCGCAATATCTCCTGCTTTTAATTCAGGTTGCAATCTAGGGTATGAATTTCGATCAAAAGGCACTTCAGCAAAACCATTGTCAATTTTATCTGTCAATGGACCTAATTTATGTGATCCTGGATAAAACACCACTGGTCCATGAGCTACTTCTACATCCATCAGCGGAATCCAAACTACTACGGAATCGGAAGAAGATAACATCGATACCCAGTCCTGATGCAATGGTGTTTTATAAAAATGCTCCGATTTGGCCAGAGAAGGATGATTAAAAAACAAGACAGGCCGAGTACACATATTAGGTACTTGCATCCCAATTTCATGCATCAATTGAATCAAATCTGGATGAACCGCTATTTGATATAATTCTACTAAACCCGTTTGGATCAATTTTCCACAATTGATAAACTCATCAATATGGTTTTCAAACAATTGTACCATTTGACTCAAGTAGTCTCCTTGAATTCCAAAATGATCAAATTGAATTTGGAAAATTTGTTTGGCTGCTGCCTGCAACTTTTGAATTAATGCTGGATCAAAAAAACTTGGAATAACCACTACTCCTTGTTCATCTAACTCCTTTTTTATGAATTCGATATCGTGCATATTAAGCTAATTTTAACATATCTTCCATACCTAAAACACCTTTCTTATCTTTCACCCATTCCGCTGCTATGACAGCTCCTAAAGCAAATCCTTCCCGACTAAATGCCTCATGAGTAATTTCAATTTGATCCACTTTTGAAATGTATTTTACGGTATGAGTTCCAGGTTTTGTGGATTCTCTCTGAGACCAAATAGCCACTTCATTGCTTTGAGGAATCTCATTATTCACCCAAGTATCCTTGGAAGGATAAGCTGAAATAATCCCTTCTGCAATGGTTATGGCTGTTCCACTAGGCGAATCCTTTTTCTCTGTATGATGAATTTCATTGGTATAAATATCATATTGAGTATGGGGAGCCATTAATTTGGCCAAATGCTTATTTAAAGCAAAAAACAAATTCACGCCTATGGAATAATTGGACGCATAAAAAAATGTAGCATCGTTTTTTTGAGCTAGGGCCTCTACCTCAGACTTCTTTTCTAACCAACCTGTAGTACCACAAACTACCGGTATCTGCTTTTCTAAACAGATTAAAATATTAGAATAGGCAGACTGAGGATTTGAAAATTCAATAGCCACATCCACGTCTTGTTTGCTTAATCCAAGCAATTCATTTGGGTTGTCAATATCAATTTTAGCTACAATTTGATGGCCTCTACTAAGAGCAATACGCTCAATTTCCTTACCCATCTTACCATAACCAATCAAAACTATTTTCATTCTTTTACTTTTTAAAATTAAACGACAAAGATACACCAGAAACTAAACCATTTGAAAAAGACTGATATTCAAAAGTGGGTTTTATTTTCAGGGTTATATCATCTGATACATCAAATGTCTTTAAATGAGCACTCACATTGGCATCTACCACATTAAAAGCCCAAGCTAAAACCATCCCAATATAGGTATAATCTCTATTTCTTCGATATCCATCGTTTAATCGCTTCAATTGATTGACGTCTAAATCACGCACTAATCCATCTTCATAAGGCACCGCAACTGTAGCAGGCGGTACATAGGTGGGATCATCCGGATGCGGAGAAGCAATGTAATAATAGGCACGATACTTTTCATAGCGCACATTATTATAATTAGCTATAATACCTAACGTGATAAATGCTCCAGCTACTAAAGGCAATTTCCAATATTGACGATTGTAATACTGTCCCCAACCTGGAATCATCAACGACTTTAAAGTGGCTTGACGCGGGATAATTTTATAAGGAATCATTTTTTTCTTGGGCAAACTATCAAGTTTCACTTCTTGTACTTTAACTACTGTATCCATTGCCACATCATTAGCCTTGGATGCCCAGGAGCAAAGAAAAAAAAGCAAAAAATAAATGAATGCCCGAAATGCGGGGATAGTGGCATGCCTCATGGGTCGACTATTGTACTGCTTTCAATAGTTTTAATAACGCTTCTTTCGACTTAAAACTAACTTTCAATTCACCTTTTCCTTCTTCATTCATTTTGAATGAAACAGGAGATTGAAAGAAACTCGCAAAAGTTTGTTGAATTTGTTGCATCTCCGCCAATGGAAGCACTTTAGATTCATCAGGTTTTCCAAGACTAGGATGAGCTGACTGCCTAACGGCATCCTCTAATTTACGAACAGACCACTCTTCTGAAATGGTTTTTTGAAAAAGGACATGTTGTAATTCAGGATTCTCTACCGAAACCAAACACCTGGCATGACCCATTGAAATTTTAGCATCTCGAATCGCTGCTTGGATGATAATAGGTAATTTCAACAAGCGCATGTAATTGGTTACATTGGAACGACTCTTCCCTACCCGATTCCCTAAATCTTCTTGTTTCAATTGGCATTCATCCATCAAACGTTTGTAGGATAAGGCAATTTCAATAGCATTCAAATTTTCCCTTTGAATGTTCTCAATCAAAGCCATTTCGATCATTTGCTGATCATCCGCGGTTCTTACATAGGCTGGGATACTCTTTAATCCCGCTAATTTAGAAGCTTGTAAACGGCGCTCTCCAGAAATTAATTGAAATTTCTTAGGAGCAATCTTTCTAACGGTAATCGGCTGAATAATTCCTTGAATACGTATAGATTCTGCCAAATCAGCTAATGCTTCTTGCTCAAAATACTCTCTCGGTTGATAAGGATTAGTCTCAATGTATTCTAATGGAATTTCATCCATCAGATTTACCCCTTCTAAACTACCTGCAAACTCAGAAGAATGTTTAGAAGTATGGGAAACATTTTCAGAATCTTCAAGCAAAGCGCCTAGACCTCTACCCAAACCTATTCTTTTTTTTGAATTTGATTCTTGCTTTGCACTCATATCATTTAATCTGCTAAACAGCCTGTAATAAGCCGTTTTTGGTGATAATTTCTTTTGCCAAATTTAGGTAGCTAATGGCACCTTTACTTTCTGCATCATGCAAAATAGCGGGTATTCCAAAACTTGGTGATTCCGATAAACGGATATTTCTAGGGATTATAGTCTCAAACACCATGTTTTTAAAGTGACTATTCACTTCATTGACTACCTGGTTCGACAAACGTAAACGTAAATCATACATGGTCAATAATATGCCTTCAATCATTAAATTAGGATTCAAACGAGACTGAATAATTTTAATGGTATTCAATAACTTACCTAAACCTTCTAATGCATAATATTCACATTGGACGGGAATAATTACAGAATCTGCTGCTGTAAGGCAGTTAATAGTGATTAGGCCCAAGGAAGGAGAACAATCCATGATGATGAAATCATATAAATCTTTAATTTCCGCTAATGCATCCCGCATTCTCGCCTCCCGATTGTTCAAATTAATCATCTCAATCTCCGCTCCTACTAAATCAATGTGAGACGGAATAATATCTAAAAAATCCAATTCCGTGGAAACGATGCTCTCTTTCACTCTGGCTAAACCCACCATGCATTCATAAATACTTTGGGTTATTTCCTTTGGATTTAAACCTAAACCCGAAGTAGAATTAGCTTGTGGATCTGCATCAATAATCAATGTCTTAAATTCTAAAGCTGCTAAGGAGGCCGCTAAATTAATAGCCGTGGTCGTTTTACCAACTCCACCTTTCTGATTAGCAATAGCAATGATCTTACCCATGGTTGAAAATCTGAAGAATTATATGGACAAATGAAGGACAATATTACAAAATATGTTTCACATCTGAGTCCATTATTTTATGTTCGGTTTTAAGATTAAATCAATCTCTGAGTATCGATTTTTGTAACATTCTTGTAACTTGGTATTTGTATTCATCAACCCATATGTCCGAAAACACAAGCAGTCATCCGAAAGGCCTTTATGTTTTGTATTCCACAGAAATGTGGGAGCGATTCAATTTTTACGGAATGAGAGCCTTACTCTCGCTATTTTTAGTTAATGCCCTAGCTTTTAAACAAACCGACGCATCCATCCTTTACGGTGGATTTTTAGGTTTAAGTTATTTGACCACCATGGCTGGGGGATATATATCAGACCGTTACTTAGGAAATCGAAATTGTATTCTTATTGGAGGGCTTATTATGGCCATCGGTCAAATATTCATGTTCTCTTCTGCGAGCACATTTGAAATGGATTTAAGCCTAGCTCAAAATTTAATGTGGGGAGGATTATTCTTTTTAATTATCGGGAATGGTTTTTTTAAACCCAATATCTCATCCATGGTGGGGCAATTATACCGTAAAGGGGATAATCGACTAGATGCAGCATTCACCATATTTTACATGGGAATTAATACGGGTGCCTTATTAGGTATGTTAATTTGCCCTTTCCTAGGGGATGTTAAAGTCGATGGAATTCGAGTATTGGATGCTTTTAAATGGGGGTTCTTTGCAGCAGGAACTGCCATGTTGATAGGAACTATTTCTTTTTATTTCCTCAAAAATAAATTCATTGTCAATCCAGATGGTCTACCTGTAGGAGAAAAACCTTTTTCTAAAAATGATTCCGCTCCAGTTGATGGAGAAACGGGAAAGGCTGAATTTAGCCCTAAATCCATCATGGGTGCCGTTATTTTATTCTTTATATTGGTATTTACCTTCCATTACTTTTTCATTACAGAAGAGCCTAACATCATCAAAGATTGGATTTATCCTGTCATTTATTCTTCTGGTATTAGTTTAGCATTTTTGATTATTACAGATAAAACCATCACGAGTATTGAAAGAAACAGAATATTGGTGATGTACATTATTTCCTTTTTTGTTATCTTCTTTTGGGCATCCTTTGAACAAGCTGGTTCTTCACTGACATTCATTGCAGACCAACAAACAGATTTACATTTCTTGGGGATTGAACTTCCTCCAAGTTCGGTTCAAAACGCCAATTCATTTTTTATCATTTTACTCGCTTTCCCTTTTTCCTGGCTTTGGATCTGGCTTAATAAACGAGGTTTAGAACCGAATTCACCTGCCAAACAGGCCATTGGATTACTGTTACTTTCATTAGGTTACTTGATTATTGCTTCTCAAATCAAGGATTTAGGACATAATAAATTAGGTGTCATTTGGCTGATCGTCATGTATTTATTCCATACCATGGGCGAGTTATGTTTATCACCTATCGGCTTGTCTTTGGTTTCTAAATTAGCTCCCAAACGTTTTTCTTCTTTGCTCATGGGAGTATGGTTTTTAGCCAATGCAGCAGGTTACGCTCTTGCTGGAACCTTAGGAGCCTTATTGCCTCCAGCAGAAGCAGTAGTTGGACAGGTAAACTTTCCTAGTTTCTTGGGATTTGAAATTCATAATTTATATGAATTCTTTATGTTATTTGTCACATTAACTGGCCTTGCTGCCATTATTCTATATACTTTAGCCATTGGACCTTTAAAACGTATGATGCACGGCATCCGATAATTCTATGCATGGACCTGATCACCACCTTCACGAAAAACATTTAAAAAGTTCTGATTTCCTGACCGACGTGGTCATTGGTATGTCGGACGGATTAACCGTGCCCTTTGCTCTAGCAGCTGGGCTTTCAGGAGCAGTTTCCAGTAATGATATTGTAACCACTGCGGGAGTTGCTGAAATTGTAGCAGGTTCTATTGCCATGGGATTAGGAGGCTACTTAGCTGGAATGACTGAAAAGGAACACTATGAGGCCGAATTAGCTCGAGAATACGATGAAGTAGAACGTGTACCGGATCGAGAAAAAGAAGAAATCAGAGAAGTTTTTGAGGATTATGGATTAAGTCCAGAAGCCCAAGAAATTGTCGTTAATTGCATTGCCAGCGACAAAGATAAATGGGTAGATTTCATGATGAGATTTGAATTAGGCTTAGAAAAGCCCAATCCAAATCGTGCTAGAAATTCAGCTTTAACCATTGGCATTTCCTATGCTATAGGTGGTTTAATCCCCTTGGTTCCTTATTTTTATTTAGACAAACCAGAAGATGGTTTGATTTATTCCGCTATCATCACCCTATTGGCCTTATTTATTTTTGGTTATTTCAAAAGTAAAATGACTGGGCAGCAACCTTTCATTGGAGCACTCAAAGTCATGTCCATTGGTGCTGCCGCAGCTGGTGCAGCCTTTATGGTAGCTAAACTTTTTTAATAAGCTGAAACAGTATCATCCCCTCTGGAATCTGCACCACCTTGCAGTTTTCCATTGGGTAATACTAAAATTCCTTCCACCAAGCCTAATCCATTGACTGGCATCATTTTGTATTTCTTTTCGTTCAAACGGTTCAATTGCTCTGGATTAAAGCGATTTCTTTCATACAAGACTTGATCTGGAAGCCATTGGTGATGAAAGCGAGGATACTCCACTGCTTGTTGCATATTCATCCCTATTTCTAGCGTATTTAAAATTACTTGAAAAACCGAAGTAATAATGGTAGAACCTCCAGGTGTGCCAACCACCATTCTTAATTTTCCATTTTCTTCCACAATGGTAGGTGTCATACTAGAAAGCATTCTTTTACCTGGTTGAATTTCATTGGCTTTGGAGCCAATCAAGCCATACAAATTGGGAGAACCAGCTTTGGCACTGAAATCATCCATTTCATCGTTCAAGAGAAATCCTGCGCCGCCCACAAAAACTTTACTTCCATAACTATTATTCAAAGTGGTCGTAATAGAAACGGCATTTCCTTCTTCATCCACGATAGAATAGTGAGTGGTTTCAGGACTTTCATAACCAGGAAATTGACCTGCAGATATTGAAGTGCTTAACGTCGCTTTGTCAAAACTAAAATCCTTCATCCTATTTTGAATGTAAGCTGGATTTACCAATTCAGATTGAGGTATTTTCACAAAATCAGGATCTCCTAACCATTTGGAACGATCAGCATAAACCCTTCTTTCTGCTTCAATCATAACTTGTATGGTTGAATCAGATTGAGGTCCCCATGAAGCCAACGGAAATGGTTCCATCATTTTTATGAGTTGATTTAATGCAATACCACCGCTGGAAGGTGGAGGCATGCTAATTATTCTCTTTCCTTTGTATTCAAAATTGACCGTATTTCTCCAAGCAGCTTGATACGATTTTAGGTCCTTTTTTGTCATGATTCCTCCTTGTCGCTTCATTTCCCGAACTAAAAGTCGAGCCGTTTTACCCCGATAAAAACCTTTTGACTTTCTTTTAGCGATGCGTTCCAATGACTTAGCTAAGTCCTCTTGAATCAATAAATCTCCTTTTTCCCATTTTTGGTCAAGGGCTTTCATCATATAATCCTTACCCGAATTGAATTTCTGAAAATCAGCTTTCTGTCCGTTTAATCCTCTAGCTTCCTTTTCCGTCAATACAACTCCATTTCTTGCTAAATCAATCGCAGGCTTGACCAGCTCATACCATGGTAATTTTCCAAATTTTTGATGCATGGCTTCCATGCCAGCCACTGCACCGGGTACACCCACAGAAAAAATACCAGCCTGACTTTTACCTGGAATAATGGCTCCTGTTTCATCTAAATACATATCTCGAAAAGCTTTCAAAGGAGCCTTCTCTCTGAAATCCAATGCAAAGGTTTGGGCTTGTTTATCTCGATAAACCAAAAAACCTCCTCCGCCAATATTACCAGCAGCAGGGTAACAAACCGCAAGAGCAAAATTGACAGCAACAGCCGCATCAATGGCATTCCCTCCTTTTTTTAAAATGACTAAACCCACCTCACTGGCCGCAGGGTGAGTTGATACCACCATTCCTTTAGAAGATTCGATAACAGGTTTACTGGTTTGGGCATTAGTAGAAGTAGCCAAAAGCAAGGCAATGAGAACAAAAAGCTTAGTCTGTTGCATGATGAAGAATTTAATTTGAAAACATTCAATTGTTAAAAGCTCTTCGGTGAGCGTTGTCATAACAAAAATATAATTTAACTTTGTGAATATTTTAAGTTTTTTTAATTAAAACAGATACTTACAGTGGATATTTTCGAGAAAGTTGTTAAAAACATGGGGCCAATCGGTGCTCATGCGCATTACTCCCACCATTATTTTTCATTTCCAAAGTTAACAGGAGAACTTGGCCCAAGAATGACCTTCATGGGAAAAGAGATGCTCAACTGGTCATTAAATAATTATTTAGGCCTAGCTAACCACCCTGAAGTAAGAAAGGCAGATGCGGATGCAGCAGCCAAATATGGTTTAGCTTACCCAATGGGAGCTCGAATGATGTCTGGAAATACCGATGAGCATGAAGAATTTGAAAAACAATTGGCTGAATTCGTCGGAAAAGAAGATTGCTTTCTTTTAAATTATGGATACCAAGGTGTCATGTCCATCATAGAATGTATGGTAGATCACCGTGATATCATAGTATATGATGCTGAATCACATGCTTGTCTAATTGATGGTATCCGTTTACACAAAGCTAAAATGGGTGACTATTATAAATTCAATCACAATGACATGGATTCATTGCGTAAGAATTTAGAACGTGCGACCAAAAAGACCCAAGAGACGGGAGGAGGAATTTTGGTTATTACTGAAGGTGTTTTTGGTATGTCTGGAAAGGTGGGTTCATTGGATAAAATAGTGGAGATGAAGAAAGACTTCGACTTCCGTTTATTGGTGGATGATGCTCATGGATTTGGAACGATGGGTGCCAATGGCAAAGGAGTAGGTGAATTTTTAAACTGTACAGAAGGTATCGATTTATACTTTTCAACGTTTGCTAAATCCATGGCAGCCATTGGAGCCTTTGTAGCTGCACCTAAGGACATCATCATGTACTTAAAATACAATATGCGCTCACAAACCTATGCCAAAGCCCTACCTATGCCTTTTGTTATTGGAGGAATGAAGCGTTTGGAATTAATTAAAAAACATCCTGAATTGAGAGAACGTTTATGGGAAAACGTACGCTCTTTACAAAAAGGTTTAAAAGAAAAAGGTTTTGATATCGGTGAAACTCAATCACCTGTTACTCCAGTATTCTTACATGGTGAATATGATATTGCAGCTGTAACTTCTTTAGTAAGAGACCTGCGCGAAAACATGGGTATTTTCTGCAGTATTGTTGTCTATCCTGTGGTTCCTAAAGGTCAGATTATGTTGAGAATTATCCCAACATCCTCACATACTCAAGCTGATATTGAATATACAACGGAATGTTTTGCTGAAGTTCAAAAAAGATTAAAAGACGGTTATTATAAGGTTTTAAATGGCGTAAAATAAGTTTTATTGGCCATTTTTAACTTTTTTAACTTTTTTTTGGGTTTTTTCATAGAAATAGTTTGTATGGATTAAGTTTTTTGTTAAATTTCGCCTTATAAGCGCTTCAAACAGCGAAATAAGACAATCTATTTTTACAACCTACAAAATCAAATTATTATGAGCAGATTTGCACAAGTGAAAGACCTCGTTTTGTCATTAGAATCAGATTTCGAAAAATTCTACGATAAAGGAAACCAAGCAGCAGGAACACGCGTTAGAGGTGGCTTACAGCAACTAAAAACTTTAGCTCAAGAAATTCGTACTGAAGTTCAAAATCAAAAGAACTCAGGAAAATAATTAGTTTAATTTCTTGATTAAAAGAAGCCCGTTAATCGTAACGGGCTTTTTTATGTTAAAACTTTTCCGCATTCATAGCTTTAGCTATTCCATCGACCATCAACTTTCCTCTTTCCTTGTCAAACACTTGAGTTTGAATTTCTGCCGTATGCTTGATCGGATCAATGCTAGTTACCGTAAATTTAGCTTGGTAAACTAAGTCGACATAAAGCGGGCGTTTAAATTCCGACAATTGACTTAAATACACACTCCCCTGCCCAGGGAACTCCATTCCCATGACACGAGAAAAAACACTGGCAATGAGTGCACCATGAATGATGGGCTTTTTAAATACTGTTTGGGCTGCAAATGCCTCATCCCAATGTAATGGATTAAAATCTCCTGAAATTTTACAGAAGTCGTTTACTTGCTCTTGAGTAAAACTAAATTCAATTTCGTAGTTATCTCCAACTGAATACATATTGTAGGTATATTAATTATTAATAAAAAATAGCGTCTAACTTTGCAATTGAAATTAAAAGGCATGATCCACTTTATTTACAATCCCAACTCTGGAAGCAAAAGTAATGCAAGTAAAAAGCAAATGCTTCAAAAATTAGAAAAGATTGAAAATAGCCAATTACATTTTACTGAATATGCAGGTCATGCTCATGATTTAGCCCTGCAAGCCTTACAAAATGGGGCTCAAAAAGTCATCGCTATTGGAGGAGATGGCACCATTCATGAGATAGCCAGTGCTTTGATAGGTTCTGAAACCGCTCTAGGAATTATCCCGATAGGTTCAGGAAATGGTTTAGCCAGACATTTAGGCTTACATCTGACATTTTCTAAAGCGTTGCAACAAGCTATTCAGGGAAATGAAATCTTAATCGACGTGGCCTTTTGGAATCAAGATGCTTTTTTCTGCACCGCTGGTATCGGCTTTGATGCTTTTGTCGCCCACCAATTTGCCCAAGGCAAAAAAAGAGGATTGGTGAATTACATCAAGTCTTCCATCAAATCCATCGTTCGGTACAAAGCCATAGCTATTCATCAGACAGAAGAAAGCAATGAAGTCCTTTTTTCTATGACATTTGCCAATGCCAACCAGTTTGGCAATAATGCCTACATTTCCCCTTACTCCAATCTGCAAGATGGGAACTTTGAAGTAGTGAAAGTTAAGCCGTTAACTATTTGGGAATCAGCCCAACTTGGAATTAGCCTATTTTTCAAGAATATCTCCCAACATAAAAAAGTATCGATACAATCTTGCCAAAGATATGAATTCAGCGTTCCTGTTGGCACTTTGTACCATATGGATGGGGAAAATTTGCAGACAAAAGAATTACAACATACTATTAAAATTATTCCAAATTATTTGCGCGTAATTGTTTAGATTAAAAATTCTTTCAAATTACACTCCAGTTCACTGAATTAATATAACATACTGATTTTCAGATACTTATACATAGTAAAGCAGATTCAATTTTAGACTATGTTTAAATAACTACGTTTTTGATTCAAAATATTTTTATTTTTTTTTCTTATATTTTTTCAAGCCAAAATACACCTGAAGTACATAAAAATTGAACAATTTTTAGTTCCAAATTTTAATGCACTTTTTTTACTAAAAATAAGTTGAAAATATTTTTTTTTAGATTTGGAACGACCTTGAATTTTACTATTTTTGTCTCCCCGCTTAAGTGAAGCTTTATCGTTTCCCTAGGTACCCAAACCATTATTTGAAATTTTAAACATTTGAAGTATGTCTTCTATGGCTAATACTTCAACGAGGAATTTTTGACCCTAAAAAAAAGGATTTTTATATGCAAATTGCAGTAACCGAATTGTGGAATAAATGCTTGAATATCATCCGTGATGATATTTCTGAGCAGAGTTTCACGACTTGGTTTAGCCCAATTGTTCCTTTAAAGTTTCAAAATAATACCTTAACGATACAGGTTCCTTCTCAATTTTTCTATGAATGGTTAGAAGAAAACTTCGTATCATCTCTGAGAAAAGCGATAGATCATACCATTGGTCGACAAGGTATGTTGGAATACTCCATCATCGTAGATAAGGGTGATCGTAAAAATCCTCCTTTATCATTTAATTTACCTACGACTAACCAAAATCCAAGCAAAGATTTTATCAACCAACAGGCGGCAAAAAGTCCTTTTCAGTTTAAAAATCTGGATTCTTTGGAATTAGATTCCTACTTAATTCCCAAATATACGTTTGATAAATTCATCGAAGGTGATTGTAATCGACTTGGGCGTGCCGCTGGAATGGCTGTGGCCAATAAACCCGGTTTAACTTCTTTTAACCCCTTAATGATTTATGGTGGTGTAGGATTAGGTAAAACACACTTGATTCAGGCAATAGGTAATGAAATTAAGCTACAGTTTCCTGACAAATTTGTTCTTTACGTTTCTACAGAGAAATTCACCAATCAGTTTGTGAATGCCATTCGCAATAATTCCATAGAAGCATTTACTAATTTCTATTTGCAAGTGGATGTACTCATTATCGATGACGTTCAATTCTTATCAGGAAAAGAGAAGACGCAAGAAACATTCTTTAATATCTTCAATCACCTACATCAATCAGGGAAACAAATCATATTGTCCTCTGACCGTGCACCACGTGATTTAGCTGGTATGGAAGACCGTTTATTAAGTCGATTCAAATGGGGATTAACGGCAGATCTACAACAACCCGATTTTGAAACTCGAATTGCTATCATTCAGAAAAAATTACAGGATGATGGTATTCAAATAGATTTCGAAGTTTTAGAATACTTAGCTCATTCCATTCAAACCAATGTTAGAGAATTAGAAGGTGTGATTATTTCATTAATGGCTCAAGCATCCTTAACCAGAAAAGAGATTGATTTGGATTTGGCAAAAGCTACCCTGAAGAGCATTGTTAATGAACAAGAAAAAGAATTAAGTGTTGAAAACATTCTTGAGGCTGTGACACACCACTTTTCGGTAGACCTAAGTACTTTGCAAGGGAAATGCCGTAAGAAAGAAAATGTATTTCCGCGACAAGTGGCCATGTATATGTTAAAGGAATTAACGAATCTCCCACTGAAGTCGATAGGATACCATTTTGGTGGAAGAGATCACAGTACCGTCATTCATGCAGTGCAATCCATCTCCGAAGCTATGGAAACAGATAAAACAGTCGAGAAAACAGTCAAAAAACTATTCAATCGATTTAATCTTAACACCCACTAAAAAAGTCTCCCGATAATCGAGAGACTTTTCATTTATCTAGTAATTTTTTTCTATTCTTCGGTAACGACTACTTTATCTAACAAGACAGAATCATCACCTTTCACTTTTTCTTTGATCTTAGCTTCCAATTCCTCCATTAATTCTGGATTATCCTTAATTAAATCTTTAACAGCATCTCGCCCTTGTCCCAATCGGTTTCCATTGTAAGAAAACCAAGAACCTGATTTATCAATCACGCCAAAATCAACTCCTAAATCCAGTATTTCACCGGCTTTTGAAATACCCTCCCCATACATAATATCAAATTCGACTACTTTAAATGGAGGAGCTAACTTATTTTTAACCACTTTCACTCGAGTACGATTACCTGTGATAGAGTCTGCACTTTCCTTGATTTGACCAGCTCTACGAATATCTAAACGTACAGAAGCATAAAACTTCAATGCATTACCACCCGTAGTAGTTTCTGGACTTCCAAACATCACTCCAATCTTATCCCGCAATTGGTTAATGAAAATACAGCAACATCCAGTTTTATTGATGGTTCCTGTTAATTTACGTAAAGCCTGTGACATCAATCGAGCTTGTAAACCCATTTTAGAATCTCCCATCTCTCCTTCTATCTCAGCTTTAGGAACTAAAGCTGCTACTGAGTCTATCACAATGATATCAATGGCGCCTGAACTAATTAAATGCTCAGCAATCTCCAATGCTTGTTCTCCATTATCCGGCTGAGATATTAACAAGTTTTGAGTATCGATACCTAATTTCTCTGCATACGAACGATCAAATGCATGTTCTGCATCCACAAAAGCTGCAATACCTCCCGCCTTTTGGGCTTCGGCAATACAATGCAATGTTAACGTAGTTTTACCCGAAGACTCTGGTCCATAAATTTCGACTACCCTACCTCTAGGTACACCACCAATACCTAAAGCTAAATCTAAACCTAAAGAGCCTGTTGAGATAACAGGAACATCCATGACTTTACTATCCGAAAGGCGCATAACCGTCCCCTTTCCATAAGCTTTATCTAATTTTTCTAAAGTGGTCTGTAAGGCTTTTAATTTTTCAGATGTTATGCCTTGAGCTTCGCTCGCTTGTTTTGCCATGGTATGTTGATTGATAAAATTGTATTTATAGCTTCTACTAATTTGTTTTGTATTTAGCTAAACAAAAATAGGAAATAGCCACTAATATTTAATCAAATTACTTGATATTCTGTACTCTTATTTCTTTAATACTTATCTTGCCGAAAATTGAGCCTTCTACCCTTTGAAAACAAAAAATTTTGCCTATTTCTTCTTATTATTATTTTGCCTATCCATCACGTTAAAAGCGCAAGACAAAGATGTACTTTTGGGCGGAGAACAATTAAAATACCGAATTCACTTAGGATTTATTAATGCGGCAGAGGCCAATATAAAAAGTAGTCCAAATTTGGGATCCATTCGTCAGATTCCAACCAGAAAAATTGAGATTGAGGGAAAAACAGTCGGCATCTTCAATGTATTTAGTCCACTTTTAGATTTATGGGTTTCCTACATGGAACCCACTACTTTATTGCCCATCAAGGCCGAAATGAATAAGCGAGAAGGACGGTACAAAAAACAAGAAGTCGTAGATTTTTATCATGATAAAGGAATCGCTCAAATATCCTCCCCTCAAAATACCCCCAAAGACAAAAATCTATCCATTTCAAATTCCATGATGGACTTAATATCTGGGTATTATTTTTTACGTAAAAAGAACTTGCAGGAATTAGAAATTGGCCAAAAAATGAGCGCTAAAATATTAGTGGATGGTCAAATATATGAAGTCTGGTGTATCGTAAAGGGCTTTGAGAAAGTAGATAGTAAATTTGGTAGCAAAAATTGCATTCGTACCTCTTTGGTTTTACCTAAAAACAATTTGTTCCAAGATAAAGATGCGATTAGACTTTGGATAAGCCAAGATAACTACCAGATTCCATTCAAAATGGAAGTGAATCTGAAGATTGGATTCTTGAGTATCGATTTAGAAGATTATAAAATCGCAGGAAAACCAATATACTCGGCTCTACCCTAAAGCTTCTTTATAAGCAGTCAGCACTCTTTTCCGAGCAAATTCATGATCTACGATAGGCTTGGGATAATGAAATTCCTGAAACTCGGGTACCCATTTCCGAATGTATGTTAGATCTTTATCAAACTTCTGAGTTTGTAAATAGGGATTAAATACCCGGAAATAGGGAGCTGCATCACAGCCAGAACCTGCAGCCCATTGCCATCCACCATTATTGGAAGAAAAGTCAAAATCCAATAATTTTTCAGCAAAATAAGCCTCTCCCCAACGCCAGTCTATTAATAAATGTTTGACGAGGAAACTGGCAACTATCATACGCACTCGATTGTGCATGAACCCTGTCTGATTCAACTCTCGCATACCAGCGTCAACGATAGGGTATCCGGTTTGACCGTTTTTCCAAGCCTCAAACTCCTGTTCATTATTTCGCCAGTTCATCCGATCATACTCTTTTCTAAAGGCTATTCCTTGACTAATATAAGGAAAATGAAAAGTGATATTAAAGTAGAAATCACGCCAAATTAATTCATTTAACCAGGTTTCTGATTTACCTAGGGCCCTTTTTACTAGTTTGCGAATCGAAATAGTTCCAAAACGCAAATGGACTGAAACGTGCGATGTGGCATCCAATCCAGGAAAATTTCGGTTTACTTGGTAGTGTAATATTAGTTCATCTGAAAATGTCAATGACGGAAATTTTAATCCTGTGGCTTGAAATCCTAATTGATTTAAAGACGGTAATTCAAAGGAGGCTTTTAGATAGTTTATCAAATTCTCAGATTCAAACTGCCTCCATTCGGTATTAGCCAACTTTTCTTTCCACTTTCTCGAATAAGGAGAAAAAACAGTATAGGGTGTATTTTGACCTGTTAATACTTCATTCTTTTCAAAAATAACCTGATCCTTATAACTATAAAAACCGATCCCCTGACTCTCTGCCCATTGTTGGATGGAAGCATCCCTGGCTATGGCATAACTTTCATAATCATGGTTGGAATAAATCTGTTTGATATGAAATTGCTGGGCCAGCCTATGAAACGCCTCAAAAGGTTTTTCATGTATAACCACTAAATCGCCACCTCGTTTTTTGATTTCCTTTTTTAATTGAATGAGAGACTGATGGATAAATTCGACACGGGCATCTTTTTTATTTTCTAATTTATCTAAAATAATAGGATCAAAAATAAAAATTGGTAAAATGGGATATGGGCTACTTAAGGCTGCAAAAAGCCCAACGTTATCTTCTATACGCAAATCGCGACGAAACCAGAAAACAGAAATCTCATTCATAATAATCAATATTCTATTGCTTAACCTCCTTAGCTTTTGATTGTTTCGAAAAATTACCTTGACAAGCCCCCCTTGAAAAGTGTATATTTGCAAATTGTTTTTTTAGTTCAAAAATAAATGAACGATTGTTTTAATTTTTTCAACTAATTAATTCAACGTTTTTCATTTTCAAACCCCATACGAATGAAATTATCTGAATTCAGATTCGATTTACCTCAAAGTTTAATTGCCTTACATCCAACTGATAACCGCGAAGACGCTCGCATGATGGTTGTAAACAGAAAAAACAAAACCATTGAACATAAGAAATTCACTGATATCGTTGATTACTTCGGAGAAGGAGATGTGTTAGTAACCAACAACACCAAAGTTTTTCCGGCTAGATTGTATGGAAACAAGGAAAAGACTGGTGCTCAAATTGAAGTATTTTTACTTAGAGAATTGAATCGTGAACATCGTCTATGGGATGTTTTGGTAGATCCTGCTCGTAAAATTCGTGTAGGTAATAAATTATATTTTGGTGATTCTGATTTAGTAGCGGAGGTTATTGACAATACCACATCACGTGGAAGAACTATCCGTTTCCTGTATGATGGAGACCATGAAGCTTTAATGGCGGCCATTCACGAATTGGGGGAAACTCCACTTCCAGAGGAAATTCGTTCGAAAAGAGAGGCTACTCCTGAAGATGCTGAGAGGTTTCAAACCATTTATGCTGAGCATGTGGGTGCTGTAGCTGCTCCAACGGCTGGATTGCACTTCTCTAAGATCATCATGAAAAGAATGGAACTGAATGGTTCGCAGTTTACTCCTATCACCTTACATGTAGGTTTGGGTACTTTCCGTCAAGTGGATGTGGAAGATTTAACCAAACATAAAACAGACTCTGAACATTTTATCATCAATCAAGATACATGTGATTATGTGAATCAAGCCATTGACAACAAAAAACATGTGTTATCGGTGGGAACTACGGTCATGAAAGCGTTGGAATCTTCTGTTTCTGCTAGTGGTCATTTAAAGCCTATCAATAGCTGGACAGATAAATTCATTTTCCCTCCCTACGAGTTTAAAATACCAACTGCTTTATTAACTAATTTCCATTTACCTGAGTCTATATTATTGATGATGACTTCGGCGTTTGGTGGATATGAATTAATTCATGAAGCATACCAACAAGCCATTAAAGAAAAATATCGTTTCTTTAGTTATGGTGACGTTATGTTAATCATCTAAATAAAATCGGGTTTGTTTTGAAGAAATATGCCATCATTGTAGCCGGAGGTACTGGACAGCGAATGAAAAGTGCCGTTCCTAAACAATTTTTGCTCCTTCAAGGCAAACCCATTTTATACCATACACTATTACAATTCAAAAAAGCATTTGCTGATATTGAATTGATTTTAGTTTTGCCTCAGGATCAATTTCCTACTTGGCATTTACTTTGTCAAGAACATCCTGAAATTCTCCAACAATGTCCACATCAGTTAGTGAAAGGTGGTAATACCCGCTTTCATTCGAGTCAACAAGGAGTACAAGCTATTTTAATAAATCACCATGCTCTTGTGGCAATTCATGATGGGGTAAGACCTTTGGTATCCGTGACTTGTATTCAGCAAGCATTTCAACATGCCCAAAAGCATGGAAATGCGGTTTTGGCTGTTTCAAGTAAGGACTCTATTCGCCAATGGGACCCCAACGAAAACATTTATTTTCCGCTAGATCGTACACAAATTAAACTGATTCAAACGCCTCAAATTTTCGAAGTTTCTCTTTTAAAGAAAGCTTTCCAACAAGAATACCAAGATTTTTTTACGGATGATGCGAGTGTCGTGGAATTATTGGGCACCGAAATCCAATTAGTGGAAGGAAATTATTCCAATATTAAAATTACAACTCCTGAGGATATGCTGATTGCCGAGGCATTGACTCAAAATGCATAAACATGAAAAACGCCTGGGATTGGATTGGATCCAATATATTAAAACATAAAATTGTTATCCTGTTTGTATTAACTCTACTCACAGCAGGACTCATTTACAAAGCTTCTCAGATTCAATTAAGCTATGAATTAGCCAAAATCTTACCCAAAACGGATGAGCGATTTCAACTATATGAAGGTTTCAAAAAGAAGTACGGGGAAGATGGAAACGTGATGGTTATAGGATTAGAAAATCCTCAACTTTTTACTCCTGCAGAGTTTGATGCATGGAAAAATCTTAGTTCAGATATCAAACAATTATCTGGGATCAAAAACATTTTATCCTTATCCAATCTACCTGAGGTTTACATTGACAGTACTGATAAAAAATTCAAAACTAGAACCATTTGGGATGCCAGTTTACCGACTACGCAGGAACGTTTGGATACCTTAAAAAGTAAAATTAGCCGATTACCCATTTTTACTAATTTCTTATATACGGATGATTATAAGGTCCATTTGTTACTAATTACTCTCGATCAAAAGACGATTAACGATAAAGGAAGAATCACTTTAGTCAAGAAAATAAAGCAATTAGGAGAAGATTATCGTTTAAAAACAAAACGGGATATTCATTTCTCGGGAATGCCATTTATCCGTACGGAGTATACTTCCCAAGTAACCAAGGAATTAATCATATTTCTAGGCTTAGCAATTCTGGTGACCTCACTCATCTTATTGTTCTTTTTTAGGTCTATTCAAGTCGTATTTTTTGCATTAATCGTAATATTGATTGGTATACTTGCATCCTTGGCTACCATCGTATTTCTAGGTTTCAAAATCACATTACTCTCGGGTTTAATCCCTCCACTTATCGTAGTGATTGGTATACCGAATGTAATTTTCTTGTTGAACAAATACCATGAAACCTATATTCAGACTCAGAACAAGTTGTTTTCTTTACAAGAAAGTGCCTCTAAAGTGGGTAGAACCTTATTTTTGGCCAATTTAACTACTTCCATTGGCTTTGGCGTATTCAGTTTTACTGGTTCAGGTTTATTAGTTGAATTTGGAATAGTGGCTTCGGTCAATGTCATGTTTACCTTTTTGTTATCCTTACTTTTAATTCCCATTTTCTTTAGTTTCTTGGCTCCTCCACGTCCAAAGGACTTGGCACATTTTGAGTCCAAAAGAGTCAATTTATTCTTAATTCGAATTGAAAATTGGGTTTTACATCATAGAAAATCCATTTATGGAACAGTGATCCTGCTTCTGATGATTTCTGTATATGGCTTATTGCAAATTAAGGCAATTGGATTTATCGTTGATGATTTACCTCGAGAAAATGCGATTTATTCCGATTTAAAATTCATTGAAAAGCATTTTCATGGTATCATACCTTTTGAAATTTCTGTGGATGCTAAAAGTCCAGGTAAGGCATTAAGTCCCGAAATATTGTCCAAAATGAAAAGAACAGAAAAGCTCATGGCTAAATACCCTGAATTTACTACTGGACTTTCGATTTTGACTGCTACCAAGTATTTATACCAAGTATACCGAGGTGGTGACCCCAAATATTTCACTTTACCGGGTATTGATGAATTAAATAAATTAAAAGACTTTCAATCCAGTTTATCAGGAAAAAACAACTTATTTGCTGGATTCATAGACAAAGAAAAACAGCATACCCGTATCTCCTATCAAATGGCTGATGCAGGTACAGTAAGAACAAAGGAATTATATCAAATTTTACAGCCCAAGATTGATAGTATTTTTAGAACTGACCCTGATACAGGAGAAATATTAGCCCAAGATAGTCCTAATGCCTATCAAGCAGATGTAACCGGAAATTCGGTTATCAATTCTTTTAATACGGAATATTTACAGAAAAACTTAATAGAAAGTACCTTAACGGCTATTGTGTTAATTTGTCTATTGATGGCTTTTTTATTTCGTTCATGGAAAATGGTCATTATATCCACCTTGCCTAGTTTGATTCCACTCATAATCACAGCAGGTTTGATGGGCTATTTTAATATAGCCTTGAAACCAAGTACCATTCTAATTTTTTCCATTGCTTTTGGCATTTCTAGCGATGGAACCATTTATTTCTTAACCAGGTATAAAGAGGAGTGGTTAAAAAATCAGCAAAATGTAAAACGGGCAGTTCAAATAACCATTCAAAAAACGGGTGTATCCATGTTCTATACGGCTATGATCTTGTTTTTCGGTTTCTTCATTTTTACTGCTTCGACCTTTAAGGGAACTCAGGCACTGGGTATATTGGTATCAATAACCTTATTGATGGCCATGATTTGTAATCTGATTTTATTACCTGCCTTTTTGATGGGATTGAATAAAAAAGAAATTGATACCATCATAGAGGAAGAAATTTAACATGGAGATACAAGAGGAAAAAATCTATACCATTCCCTTCTGGTTATTATGTTCTAGCAACTTTTTATTTGCGGCTAGTTTTTCCATGATCATTCCTGAGTTGCCGGATTATCTGGCAGCTATGGGAGGAAGTGAATACATTGGATACATCATTGCGTTATTTACATTAACTGCAGGGCTCAGCAGGCCATTTTCTGGTAAACTGACTGATCATATTGGGCGCGTGCCTGTCATGGCATTTGGGTCTATTGTTTGTTTCATCTGTGGAGGTATATATCCCATGGTACATACCGTTCAAGCCTTTCTTTTCTTGCGTTTTATACATGGTATGTCGACAGGCACCAAACCAACTGCCACGGCAGCTTATGTAGCCGATATCATCCCAGAGCATCGACGAGGTGAAGCTCAAGGTACTTTAGGGATATTTACAGCAACGGGGATGTCCATCGGTCCAAGTATAGGTTCTGGATTAGCCAATTCCATTGGATTACAGCCCATGTTTTATGTTTCATCTCTATTTGCTTTAGCATCTATCGTCATTTTAATGAAATTGGAGGAAACATTGCCTAAAAGTATGAAAAGTAAATTTTCATTAAAGCTGTTTAAAATCAATTGGAATGATGTTTTTGAACCCAAAATAGCCCCGGTTTTTTTGATCATGATCTTGATGGCATTTTCCTCGGGAGTGGTTGTTACACTGCTCCCTGATACGACCAAATTAGTGGGCTGGCATAACAAAGGCCTGTATTTTACGATATACACTATTGCTTCCATTTTTGTTCGGTTTTTCTTTTCAAAAAGTTCAGATAAACACGGAAGAATACCTGTATTAATCATTTCCTGTGTATTTTTAATTGCGGCTATGTTCCTTTTGGCATTTCCAGCATCCGCTTTGTCTTTAATTATTTCAGCCATATTATTTGGTATTTCATGGGGTTTTTCTACCCCAACATTAGCGGCTTGGACCACCGATTTAGCTCATAAAAATCACATGGGAAGAGCTATGGCCACCATGTATATTGCCTTAGAAATGGGTATTGGTATTGGGGCGTTTTTGTCGGGATATTTATACAAAGGTTTAAGTCAAATGATACCTCTCCCCTTTTTCATTGCGGGATTATTAGCTACTATTGCATTAGTTGTTTTATTGAGCTTTAGGAAAAACTGGACTAGAAATGAAATTTGAAACCTATTTGATAAGTAAAAAAATTGATGCTTTGGCTTTTAAAACCAATGACATCGAACTCTTTTCTACTTGGCTTTACGAATTTAACCAACTGCATGAAGCCAGTTTTACAGATCAAAAGCGATTTCAGATCAATCGAATCAGGAGAAAGTACTCCTTGAATTCAGAAATTAACCAATAGCTATTTTGAAATTTTTATAATAATTTCAAAAAATAGTGTTACTATTCAAATAATACATGCCATAAATTCTTTGAATTGTTCAAATAGCTGAAATTTGCGACCATAAAAATACAACCTATGCAATCGAGTGAATTAGAAAAACTGTTTCCAAAAGAAGGAGAAATTCCGAAAGAATATGATTTGGTCAAACCGATCGAACAAAGAGAATATTTAGTGAATGGAGAGATGCGCCAATGGAAAGGCAAAACTCAGGATGTTTGGTCTCCCATTTATATCAAATCAGAAAAAGGTTTTGAACCTAAGCGCATTGGATCATATCCTATTACAGATGCTACTGATGCCATGGAGGTTCTCTATGCTGGTGTAAAAGCCTATTCCAATGGTCGTGGAGAATGGCCCTCCATGTCGGTTGACAAACGCATTGAATGTGTAGAAAAATTCACACAAAAGATGATTTTGAAACGTGATGAGGTGGTTAAATTATTGATGTGGGAAATCGGAAAATCATTAACTGATTCGCAAAAAGAATTTGACAGAACTGTTCAGTACATTTATGATACGATTGGAGCATTAAAAGATATTGATAGAAATTCTTCGACATTTTTGATTGAAGAAGGTATCATTGGACAGGTTCGTCGTTCGCCTTTAGGAGTAGTATTATGTATGGGACCTTTTAACTATCCATTGAACGAAACCTTTACCACCTTAATCCCAGCATTAATTATGGGTAATACGGTTTTATTCAAACCACCGAAACACGGTACTTTATTGCACTACCCATTATTAGAAGCATTTAGAGAATCTTTCCCAGCTGGTGTTATTAATACCTTGTATGGTCGTGGAAATTCCATTATTCCACAATTGATGGAATCGGGTAAAATTGATGTGTTAACCTTGATTGGTTCATCCAAAGTGGCTGATAAATTAAAGAAAATGCACCCAAAAGTGAATCGTTTGCGTGCTATTTTAGGTTTAGATGCCAAAAATGCAGCGATTGTGACGGAAAGTGCACAATTGGATAATGCGATTAATGAATGTTTATTAGGTTCTTTATCATTCAATGGTCAACGTTGTACCGCGATCAAAATCATCTTTGTACATAGTAGTTTGGCTGATGCATTCAATAAAGGATTAGCAGAAAAGATAGAAGCTATCAAAGTTGGAATGGTGTGGGATCCCGGTGTACAAATTACTCCACTTCCCGAACCGAATAAACCGGCCTATTTGAAGGAATTGATCGAAGATGCTAAATTACATGGAGCCAAAGTATTGAATAAACATGGTGGAGAAAATGCCAAATCTTTATTCTTTCCAGCTTTATTGTATCCAGTAAATAAGAAGATGAAAGTTTGGTCAGAAGAGCAGTTTGGACCCGTGGTTCCAGTGGTTCCATTTGATGATATCAATGTACCAATTGATTATATTCATGAATCATCACATGGACAGCAAGTGGCTATATTTGGAACAGATCCAAATCAAATTTCAGCCTTGATTGATGCAACGGTGAATCAAGTATCACGTGTCAATATCAACGCACAATGTCAGCGTGGTCCAGATTCATTCCCATTTACAGGTCGTAAAGATTCGGCTGAAGGTACACTCTCAGTAACGGCAGCTTTGCGTTCATTCTCTATTCGTACAGTAGTAGCTACCAAAGCTACACAAGCGAATAAGGATATTGTGAATCAGATTGTTGAAAATCAACAATCTAATTTCTTATCGACTCGATTTATTCTATAAGTAGGTTTCGAATATTTTATAGAACCCTAATTTTTCCTTAGCAGGTTAGATTAGGGTTTTTTATTTCCAGATAATTTGTAATTTGGAAAACACTAAAGCTACAAGACCATGGAAAAAAGTAGACGACAATTTATTCAATCACTCAGTGCAGGTACCTCACTCCTATTGGGAGGAATTCCTTTGCTTGGGGCGGATGAAAGACCATTACCTCAAATATTAGAAAAGATCAAAGTTAGTCCAAACGATACCATCCGAATAGGATTAATTGGATCTGGTATCATTGGTCATTATGACGCCACAACTGCCCTAAAAGTACCTGGAGTAGAATTAGTGGCCGTAGCCGATTTATACCAAGGCAGACTAGATCGAGCTCAGGAAAAATGGGGCAAAGATATTTTTGTCACCAGAAATTACAAAGAGATTTTAGCCCGAAAAGATATTGATGCCGTTTTAGTATGTACAAGTGACCATTGGCATGATCATATCACCATAGATGCCCTTAAAGCAGGTAAACATGTGTACTGTGAAAAACCCATGGTACACCATGTAGAGGAAGGCTTAGCCGTTGTGGCTGCACAAAAAGCCAGTGGCAAGGTCTTGCAGGTAGGCTCTCAAAGAGCAAGCTCTGTCGTATTTCAGGAGGCGCGTAAATATTACCAACAAGGTACCATTGGTGAAATTACCTATGTAGAGGCCTATACGGATAGAAATTCAGCCAATGGAGCATGGCAATATTCCGTACCAACGGACGCTAGTTTACAAACAGTTTCATGGGATATGTTTCTAGGAGATGCACCCAAAGTGGCATTTGACCCCCTACGTTTTTTCCGTTGGAGAAATTACAAAGCCTATGGTACCGGCGTAGCTGGTGATTTATTTGTTCATAATGTGACAGGTTTGCATACTGTAACTAATTCCTTAGGACCTGAAAGAATATATGCTCAAGGAGCCCTTAATTATTGGAAAGATGGACGTGATGCCTATGATTTATTGACTGGTTTTATGACCTATGGTAAAACAGAGAATCATAATGCATTTCAATTCATGACCCGAGTAAATTTAGCTGATGGTGCAGGTGGAGGAGAAGGAACTCGTTTGATAGGTACAGAAGGTGTGATTGAAGTCAAAAATCGGGGAATAAAAATCAAGCATTTTAAGCGGGCAAAAGTAGCCAGTATGGGAGGTTATGATTCTTTAGAAAGTTTCCCAAAAGCTATGCAAGACGCTATGTTAGCTGATTATAATGCAAAATATAGTCCAGATGACAGAAGAATGAAAGTGCTAGATGAAATAGAATTCAATGCCCCTCAAGGTTATGATGACCGTTTAGACCACTTTATCAATTTCTTTGATTCCATTAGAACTGGAAAAACTGTGTTTGAAGATGCCTCTTTTGGATTAAGAGCTGCTGGGCCTTCCGTATTATGTAATACTTCCGTTGAAATTGGCAAACCCATAGAATGGGATGCATTGAATATGAAAGTGAAAAAATCCAAGTAATCGATACTGATTATCAGATTATTGCGCCAGTTATATTGATGAAATAGGTAGATTTATCCAACTTAAAGATTTGTCAACTTTTTAAAAGTTGACAAATCTAAGTTGACGAACCTAAGTTGACAAATCTTTAAGTTGGCATAAATACAAGATCCCCTTACAAATTAACCCGCTGTGATTTTACGGTACTATCCGTAATGAACTCATCATAGGTCATTAATTTATCCAAACAAGATTTTGCACCTAGTTCAATTACTCGATTAGCCACAGTATTGGTCAATTGATGATCATGACAAGTAAATAAAATCGTTCCTGGGAATTCAATCAGACCATTGTTCAAAGCTGTAATTGACTCTAAGTCCAAGTGATTAGTAGGCTCATCAAATAATAAGACATTGGCTCCCGATAGCATCATTCTAGAGAACATACAACGTTGCTTTTCTCCTCCAGAAATTACGGTACATTTTTTCAAGGCTTCATCTCCCGAAAACAACATTCTTCCTAAAAATCCACGAATAAAACTTTCGTCTTTTTCGGCAGAATACTGGCGCAACCAATCCACTAAATTCAAAGAATCATCCTTAAAATAAGAGGCATTATCGTTAGGTAAATAGGTTTGCGTGGTAGTTACTCCCCATTTAAAATCTCCAGCACTTGCTTTTCTTTCTCCTATTAAAATATCAAATAAGGCCGTGATAGCTAAAGAATCTTTCGCTAAAAAGGCTACTTTATCTCCTTTATTAATAGTAAAAGATAAATTGGAGAATAGCATAATGCCTTCTTCCGTTTTATATGATAAATTTTCTACACTCAATAACTGATCGCCAGCTTCACGTTCAGGTTTAAAATTAATGAAAGGATATTTACGAGAAGAAGGTTTGATATCCTCTACTTGCAATTTGTCCAACATTTTCTGACGTGCAGTTGCTTGCTTAGATTTAGCTACGTTAGCTGAGAATCGACGAATGAATTCTTCCAGCTCCTTACGTTTCTCATCCGTTTTCTTATTTTGATCAGTACGCTGTCTAGCAGCTAATTGAGAAGATTCATACCAAAAAGTATATGTTCCTCCGTACAACTGAATCTTAGCAAAATCAAGGTCAGCAATGTGCGTACACACATTATCCAAAAAGTGACGGTCGTGAGAAACAACAATCACCGTATTTTTAAAATTCTGTAAATAACCCTCCAACCACATGATGGAATCAATATCCAAGTTGTTAGTTGGCTCATCTAGTAATAATATATCAGGGTTACCAAACAAAGCTTGAGCTAACAGCACCTTCACTTTCTCAGAACCATTGATATCTTTTAATAGGGAATAATGAATATCCTCTTTAATCCCCAAACCACTCAATAAGGTGGCTGCTTCAGATTCTGCCTCCCATCCGTTCAATTCGGCAAATTCTGCTTCTAAATCAGCCGCTTTGTTTCCATCTGCTTCTGTAAAGTCCTCCTTCATATAGATGGCATCCTTTTCTAACATAATGTCATACAGGCGTTTATTACCCATAATGACAGTTTGTAGCACAGCGAATTCTTCGAATTCAAAGTGATTCTGCTTGAGAATCGACATACGCTCGCCAGGATTCATGCTGACACTTCCTGTCTGAGAATCTATTTCACCTGAAAGAATCTTTAAAAATGTGGATTTACCGGCACCATTGGCGCCAATCAATCCATAACAGTTACCTTCAGTAAATTTAATATTTACCTCTTCAAATAACACTCTCTTCCCAAATCTTAGGGAAACATTAGACACCTGCAACATAGCGTAATTAATTAAATAAGGCGCAAAATTACTCATTTTGAGCCTAGAAAAAAATGAATATTTTTATTCCTATCCCATATTTTTTTTGCAATTTCGACCTCTATACCCAGCAATTGCCTTGGAAAATTTGAATAATGCTACTTCTATTGACTCCATGAACACGCTACATGTGTATTTACATGAGGATGGATTGGAATTCAATGATGCCAATGGAGTTCACCAAGGCCATATTGAATGGAACAAATCTTCTAAAATTCAAAAGGATTTTTGGGAGAAAAAGGGAATTTCACCTGCTACAGTGGAAAATGTACATACTCACCTTTGTCATCAACATTTTTTACTCATACCTCAAAAATACGATAGCCCCATATACCGAATTGGTTTTTTAGAAAAAGCCTTAGGTGAAGAAGCATTAATAGGTCAAGAAATTCATGTACAAAAAATCCTGTCCGAAGCAGCCAATTTGCTTTTTTTAGTACCCAGCGAATGGAAGGATTTATTAAGTTATTGGTTTCCTTTGTCCCAAATTACCTACCAACATCAATTAGAAACCCTAATTACTCAATCTCAAGAAAACGGATTAAGTATATCCATCCAGCATCATCAAGCTTGCATCGTTCTTCGGAAATCAGGAATATTGACTTTAGTCAATATTTTTCCTTTTTCTAAAGCCACCGAGCTCGCTTTTTATATTCATTCCATCCGAGATAGTTATTTAATAAAATGGAATTCAACCAGCATACACTGGCTGGGTGATGTTGATACTAAATGGGCTGAGGAATTAATTCCATTCAAGATTTACACCCCAATCTTTTCTCATGAAGCATAGAACAGCTTTTTTTCCCGGTTCTTTTGATCCTTTTACCAAAGGCCATGAAGATATCGTATTAAGAGCTCTAGCTCTATTTGATGAAATTGTGATTGGTATTGGTCACAATTCCAGTAAGGCCCGCTATTTCTCTTTAGAAAAAATGAAAGTAGCCATAGAAAAAACATTTGAAGGAAAACCCATTCGCGTGGTGACTTATCAAAATTTAACAGCTACTGTTGCCCGGGAAGTTGGGGCTAGATTTATCATCAGGGGTTTAAGAAATACCACTGATTTTGAATACGAAAACTCCATTTCTCAGGTAAATAGACATATCAATGAAGAGTTAGAAACGGTATTCTTAATTACATCTCCTCACTTAGCTCCGATAAGCTCAACCATTATTCGGGATTTACACCGCTATGGCAGCTCAATCAACCAGTATTTACCTTATAATTTGGAAGACGAACAAAGCAATTGAAAACGATGAATGACATAACGTATCGAACTATATGTATTCGTCATGGCTTTATTCATCGCAGCCGATCCTAGCCACTCTACTTTTTCAATATTCTCCTCTTTTTGTGGTATCAATTTAGTGTCCCCAATTGAACTCATTAAATACCACTTCGTTTTCTTTAAAATACGTTGGTTTTTATGGGTATAGGTATGATAGGTCGTACAAAGTTTTTGCTCTAAAACAGCTTTTACATTGCATTCTTCCTCCACTTCCCTCACAGCTGCCTTTTTAAATTTCTCTCCTTTTTCTAATTTCCCTTTGGGCAAATCCCATTTGCCTAAGCGCAACATCCACAACACCTTATCCTCTGGATTAAGTACCACCCCACCTGCAGCTTCCAGCATGTGATACATGCCAAAAATCCGTTGCTTAAAAGGTTTAATATCTTGCACTAAAATATACACCGAATCAAAAGTAGCACCCGATTTCTGATGAAGCCCATGAATTAGTTTCTCCATTTGATCTAAAGTCAAATTCAAAATACAGGTATGACCTTTGAAATCCGCCAAACGTACAGGCTGAAGGCGAGCATCAATCACCAATTCAAATTCATCACCCATAGGAATGGCATGTTTTTTTGATTCCTTGTAAATGCGAATCGGACGGTCGTCAATAAACAGTATCATGTATTGAATTCAGAATTTAAGTTGGCAAAAATAGAATTAAATAATGAAAGATAACTTGAATAAACTATTTTTGTATATATAATCTTTGAAACAAATTCGTATGCCTGATTTTACCATTTCACAAGAAGTTGCCCAACACTTATTAAGCGTAAAAGCTATCCAATTAAGACCTGATCAACCATTTACATGGGCTTCTGGATGGAATTCTCCAATTTATTGTGATAATCGAATATCTCTTTCCTACCCTAAAGTCAGAACTTACATTAAAAATTGTTTATCCGCTGCTGTTAAAGCTTATTTTTCAGATGTGGAGATTATTGCAGGAGTAGCGACTGCCGGTATTGCTCAAGGCGCTTTAGTCGCCGATTATTTAGATCTTCCGTTCTGTTATGTTCGACCAGAGCCTAAAAAACATGGCATGGGTAATCAAATTGAAGGACATATCGAAAAAGGCCAAAAAGTGGTTTTAATCGAAGATTTAATTTCCACAGGCGGTAGTTCCTTAAAAGCTGCTACGGCTTTACAAGAAGCTGGTGCCGAAGTCTTAGGGATGGTAGCCATCTTTACTTATGGTTTCCAAATAGCTGAAGACAACTTCAAAAACCATGGAATCCCATGCATCACTTTGAGTAATTACGACGTATTAATTGACGAAGCGGTAAAACTACATCACGTGACAGAAACCCAATTAATGACATTACAAGATTGGAGAATCAACCCTAGTGAATGGCGTAAATAAGTCATTTTAGTCCATATCGGTGGCCTGGCAATGTTTTTATAAAACCCTGAAACTCCAAGTTTAATAATAACATTGCCAGTTGATTGACCCCTTTTTGCAATTTCCAAGCAATTTCATCCAAAGCCAATACCTTTTCTTGGTGCAATAAGGCTAAGAGTTGACTTTCCTCCTCCGTCAGTCGACTCCACAATAAGCTTTTATTTTTGACTATTTTATCAGGATGGGATTGCCAACTTAGCTGCTCTTTACAGGTATTCCAATCCGTATATATGGTAGCTAGGTTTTTTAGAATCAAGCGATTACATCCCTCTGAAAATACTTTTTGTAAATTACCTGGAACAGCAAACACATCGCGATGGTAATTGTTTGCATATTCAGCTGTAATTAATGCTCCTCCTTTTTCTGCCGCTTCCACGACGATGGTCGCATCCGCCATACCAGCTATAATTCGGTTTCGTAATGGAAAAAAGCGAGGGTCGGGTTTTTGATGAAATGGATGTTCCGATAAAATACCCCCCATTTCCATCATTTGATGCGCATATTTAATATGTAAGGAGGGATAAATTCGTTGAAAGCCTCCAGCCAATACAGCGATGGTTGGTACATCCAATTCAATGCAAGCCTGATGTAAGGCTATATCAATTCCATATGCTAACCCACTGACAAACAACACTTCATCATCGATTGAATCCTTAACAATTTGATAGGTTATATCCCGACCATATTCCGTAGCTTTTCTAGTCCCTACCAAAGCCATCACTTTTTCCTGTTGGAAATTAGCTTTCCCCTTAAAATAGAGCAATAAGGGTGCATCGTACAATTGCTTTAATCGCTCGGGATACCCTTCATCCAAATAAAAAAATAGCTGAATTTGCTCTTTGATACAATCAGAATAGATCTTTTCCGCATCTTTCAGAACCTGATTTGACTTAATTTCTTGGGCAATCATAGGTCCGATATGCGGGACTTTCTGCATTGCGGAAATAGTGGATTGAAAAACTTCTTTGGCAGAACCTAGGTAGGAGATTAATCGTCGTGCATTGACGATCCCAATTTGAGGAACTAAACTAAGGGCAATTTGAAATACTTTTTCTTCCGCCATGGGGATATGAATGAAACATTTCCCGAAAGAAAAAAATCATTCGCCTAAATCCTCGCGTAGCCCTTGTAAAAACTGTCGAATTTCAGTTAACTGATTAATTAAGGGAGTATTGATATTTTTTGATTCTCCCCGATGGTTGATGGCTTGCTTGGCTCCTTCAATGGTTAAGCCTTTTTCATCGATCAACTGAATGAGGACTTTAATCTTTTGAATATCCTCCGGGGTATATTTTCGTATACCACTAGATCGACGTTTCGGTATCAGATGAGGAAATTGGGTTTCCCAATACCTCAATTTAGATGTTTTTACCTTGAAAATCTCGGCAACCTCAGAAATTGAATAATACTGCTTACTATACTGTTCCATCGAATAAATTAAAACCTTGTTCTACAGCAAAATCAAGAATTCGAATAAAATCACGTAATTTTGCACTTCCTTTGATTTGAAAAATCAGGAAGAAATAAAATTACCCATAATTTCGATATTAAACCAATGACTTCAACGGAGATCCGCCAGCATTTTTTAGCTTTTTTTCAATCGAAAGGACATTTAATTGTACCATCTGCCCCATTGGTAGCCAAAAATGACCCTACCTTATTATTCAATAATTCAGGTATGGCCCAATTCAAGGATTTTTTCTTGGGAAATGGTACTCCTCCTTCCAAGCGAATCGCTGATACTCAAAAATGCCTTCGTGTTTCTGGAAAACACAATGACTTGGAGGATGTAGGTTTTGATACCTACCACCATACCATGTTTGAAATGTTGGGCAACTGGTCTTTTGGAGATTATTTCAAAAAAGAAGCATTGGCTTGGTCATGGGAATTATTAACCGAGGTTTATCAACTTCCTAAAGAGCGTATATATGTTTCCGTGTTTGAAGGAGATGCCAAAGATGGTGTTCCTTTTGATCAAGAAGCATTTGATATTTGGAAAGCTATTGTCGGAGAAGAAAAAATCATTCTAGGCAATAAAAAGGACAATTTCTGGGAAATGGGCGAGACTGGCCCCTGTGGTCCTTGTTCAGAAATCCACATAGACCTGAGAAATCAAGATGAAGTGGATCGAATTCCTGGAAAATCATTGGTTAATGCCGACCATCCTCAGGTCGTTGAAATTTGGAACAATGTATTCATGCAGTTTGAACGTATGGCAGATGGTTCTTTGGTTCCTCTCCCATCTAAACACGTTGATACCGGTATGGGTTTTGAGCGTCTCTGCATGGCGATTCAGGGTAAACAATCCAATTATGATACCGATGTATTCCAAGGAAGTATTCAACATTTAGCTAAAAAAAGTGGCATAGCTTACGGTCATGATAAATGGACCGACATAGCCATGCGTGTTATTGCTGACCATATCCGGGCCATTGCCTTTTCTATTTCAGATGGACAATTACCATCCAATGCCAAAGCAGGATATGTCATACGTCGTATTTTACGTCGTGCCGTGCGTTATGGATATACGTATTTAGGCTTCAAGGAGCCATTTATGTATGAATTGATTCCACTTTTAGCTCAACAATTTAAGGGGGTATTTGATGAACTCATTTCACAAGAAGCTTTTGTGGCTAAGGTAATTTATGAGGAAGAAGTTTCTTTTTTAAGAACGCTCTCCACGGGATTAGTGCGATTGGATAAATTAATGGAAGATACCCAAGCCAAAGGTACCAGCATTTTAACTGGTGAAGATGTCTTTGAACTAAATGATACCTATGGCTTTCCAGTTGATTTAACTGCTTTAATTGCCCGTGAAAAAGGCATGGATATCGATGAGCCTGGATTCCAACAAGCATTGAATGCTCAAAAGAGCCGTTCAAGAAAGGATGCGGGAGCAAGTGCAGAAGATTGGGTTAACCTGTTTGATAGTGATGACGTTTCTTTTGTTGGATATGATCATAGTACCTGGACAACCCGAGTAGTTAAATACCAAAAAGTTCAAAATAAATCAGGAATCCAATATAAAATCGTGTTAGAAAGTACCCCTTTCTATGCCGAATCGGGAGGGCAAGTAGGTGATTCTGGATTTTTGTTTTTCAAAAAATCAGGAAAACGTATTGAAATTACAGATACCAAAAAGGAAAATGATTTAATTGTTCATTGGACAACAGATGCCAGCATTGAAGAGGTTGCTCAAGAGGAAGAGGTAGTAGCACAAATAGATGAAAGCCGTAGAAAAGCCATTACTAGCCATCATAGTTCGACGCACTTAATGCAAGCCGCCTTACAACAAATTCTTGGTAAGCACGTAGCGCAAAAAGGCAGTTTAGTTAATGAGCAATTGTTACGATTCGATTTCTCTCATTTCCAGAAAGTGACTGAGGAAGAATTGAAGCAAATAGAAGATATGGTGAATGCCAAAATTGCAGCCAATATACCGTTAGTAGAAGAAAGAAATGTACCCATAGCGCAAGCGAAAGAAAAAGGAGCCATGGCTTTATTCGGTGAAAAATACGGCGATTTTGTCCGTGTGATTACTTTTGACCCTACATATTCCGTTGAACTTTGTGGGGGTACGCATGTCAATTCCACTGGTGAAATTGCCTTATTCAAGATCTTATCTGAAAGTTCAGTGGCTACGGGGGTAAGACGAATTGAGGCGGTCACTTCCCAAAAAGCGTTTGAATTATTAAGCCATCAGGCCTATCAATTAGATCAGATTAATGAGCTTTTAAAAGCGCCTAAAGACATTATTAAAGCCGTGACTAGTCTCATCGAACAAAATTCTAGCTTGCAAAAAACGATTGCACAGTATCAAGCCAACGAGATTAAGCTATTAAAAGGTGAGTTGACCCAACAAATTTTGGGTAAAGGAGAATTACTATACCTCATCCAGCAAGTAGAGGTTCCTCATGCTGATGCCTTGAAAAATGTAGCTTTTGACTTGAGCAATGAACATCAGAATTTGTTTTGCTTATTGTTGGCAGAAATGGATGGAAAAGCCAGCTTAGCCTTAGCTATTTCTAAAGAATTAGTAGCTGCCAAATCATTAGATGCTGGTAAAATCATACGCGAATTGGCGAAAGAAGTACAAGGTGGAGGAGGTGGACAAGCATTTTTGGCTACTGCCGGAGGACAAAATCCTCAAGGAATACCACAAGTAATTAAAGCGGCTCAACAATTCATTTAAAATTCCATGAAGGACATCCCTTTTATCTCCTTAGATCAAGCTGCTGTAGGCATGGATCAATGGGGTATGGAGGGACGCCCTTTTGTATTTATTTGTGATTACAAAGGGGAAAAAGTTTGGTGGGGAAGTGAAGAAGAGGCAAAACACTGGGGCATTTCATTGGAATTCAATAGTTACCAAAGCCCCAGCTTTCAAGAAGAAATTCAATTTGAGAAATTCCCATTAAGCTATAAAGAGTACCTAGCTAAATTTTACCAAGTTCAAGCAGGATTAAAGCGAGGCGATTCTTTCTTGGTGAATTTAACCTCTCCTACCCCTATCCAAACGAATCTACGTTTAGAGGATATTTATCGTCATGCCAAGGCTAAATACAAATTACTTATTCAAGACCAAGTAGTGGTATTCTCTCCCGAACCATTTATTCATATTGAAAACAATAAAATACAAGCTTTTCCCATGAAAGGCACCTTAGCGATCAATGAAAAAAACCATCCCGAAGATTTACGTATTGATGCTAAAGAACAAGCAGAACATGCTACTATCGTTGATTTAATACGCAATGACATCAGTCGTGTCGCTTACCCAATACAAGTTGAAAAATATCAATACATTGAAGAGGTAAAGACTCACAGTCAAGATTTGTGGCAAATGTCATCCTTGATTTCTGGAGAATTGATGCCACATTTAAAAAATAGATTTGGCAGTATTTTAAAAGCCATGTTACCTGCGGGATCCATTACAGGGGCACCCAAAGTAGCTACGATGGATATTATTGAAAAAGCAGAGGGGTATGACCGAGGATTTTACACAGGAATAATGGGTAAATTTGATGGAACATCCTTAGATTCAGGAGTTTTAATTAGATTTATAGAACAAATTAACCAAAAGCTAGTTTTTAAAAGTGGGGGCGGAATTACCGTGTTCTCAGATCCTGAAAAAGAGTATTTGGAATTAATTCAAAAAATTTATCTACCTATTTAAAAATGCCCACTTTTTTAGAGACCGTTCATGTTGTGAATGGCGAAACACTTCATCTAGATTATCATCAAAAAAGAATCAATGATGCCTTTCAAAATTACTTTCCAACATCTCCTGTTTTAAACATCCGCGATTATTTTGCTAGCTTGGATATCCCTCAGCATGGGAGTTATCGAGCTAGATTGGTATACCGCACTGAATGGGATTTCCATGAATTCATTCCCTATCAATCGAAAAACATCAATAAGCTGGCTATTGTCAATACAGGTGATTTCGAATACCCTTTTAAGTTTGCAGATAGATCCCATATCTTAAAGAAAATAGCTGAGCATCCAGAAGCTGATGATATTATCTTTTCCAAACAAGGAAAGCTGCAAGATTCTAGCATAGCCAATTTAGCGTTTAAAAAAGACAATAAATGGTATACCCCTAAAGAGCCTCTCCATTGGGGAACTACCCGAAGAAGATTATTAGATGAACAAGTGTTGGAAGAAAGGGATATTTTGGAAACGGAGTTAAAAGATTACAGTCATATCTGCCTCATCAATGTATTTAGGCCACTTTCAGATGAGAACGCACTTTTGCTTCCCGATTCAATTGTGTAAATTGTGTCTTCTTTAAGACATGAATCCTTCCCAAAGTCCTTCCTTTCTATTGCATCAAAAGTTCCCCTTTGAGCCTACACCCTCTCAAACGGCTTTATTTCAGAAATTGAATGATTTTATTGTAAATAAAGATGAATGGGGAGCTCTCACTTTTATCATCAAGGGTTATGCCGGAACTGGAAAAACAACGGTCATTTCTACCCTCATTAAAATTTTAGCTAGCTTTGGTTATAAAACTCAATTACTAGCACCTACTGGTCGAGCAGCTAAGGTTATGGCTAATTATGCGAAGAAAAAGGCATTCACGATCCACAAAAAAATCTACCGACAAGTCAGTAATCCCAACTCGGGTGCTTTGGTGTTTCAACGAATGAACAACTATGCCACCAACACCGTCTTCATCGTGGATGAAGCTTCTATGATAACCGATGAATCTGATTTTGGTACGAATAGTTTATTGACTGATTTAATAGAATACGTTTTTACAAATCCAGAAAATGGCCATACGGGTAATAAATTGATTTTTGTAGGAGATACAGCCCAATTACCTCCGGTTGGGAAAAGCCTCTCTCCTGCCCTTTCCAAAGAATATATTAGCAGTGAATTTCATATGGAGGTGATGGACCATGAATTAACGGATGTTATGCGCCAAGACATACATTCTGGAATTCTATACAATGCCACTAATCTTCGAGAATTATTGAATCAATCATCCCATCAAATTCAATTTAATACCAAGTCATTCAAAGACTTTTTCAAAATGTCTGGTGAAAAAGTGGAAGATGGAATGCAATATGCCTACCGGAAATTCGGAAAAGAAGAAACCATCTTACTTACGAGATCCAATAAAAGTGCTGTGCAGTATAATGAATTTGTTCGGAGATGTATTTTGTATCAAGAAGATGAAATTAGCAGTGGTGATTTATTGATGATTGTTCGAAATAATTACCATTGGTTAGATGAAGATTCTCCAGCGGGGTTCTTAGCCAATGGGGATTTTGTGGAAGTAATGAAAATCAAGAAACAAGAGGACATGCATGGTTTTCGATTTCTGAATGTAAGTGTACGATTATGTGATTACGAAGATCATCCTGAGGTAGAGGCCAAAATATTGTTGGATACGCTTCATTCGGCAGAATCTGCTTTAGGAAAAGAAGCCAATAAAAAACTATATGATTCTGTTTGCGAAGATTATGCCCATATAACCAAAAAAAAAGAAAGAATGGAGGCCATTCGAAAAGATCCATTTCTAAATGCTCTTCAAGTTAAATTTGCTTACGCATTGACTTGCCACAAATCTCAAGGTGGACAATGGAAAGCTGTTTTTGTGGATCAGGGATATCTTAAAGAAGAGCAAATAGACGCTGAATACATCCGTTGGCTATATACGGCCATCACGCGGGCCACTCATGAACTTTTTTTAGTCAATTTTCACGAACGTTTTTTTCCCTAAACTAGATTTTAGTACCTGCTATATTGTCATTAATTGTATCCACAATTGCTAAATCATCATAGTGAGAGACGATTTCTATTAATAATTGATTTAACTCCGCTAAACGCTCTTGACCAACTATTTCAGCAAATTTTTGCTCAAGATGAGCTCTCGATTTCATTAAATCTTCCAAAAATTGATTACCTTTCTCTGTGCAAAATAAGAGAGAGGAGCGTAAATCTTGAGGATGACTTTTAGAAATGAGGTATCCTTTCTGGATTAATTCATTAACCAACTTACTCATGGCTTGCTTACTCACTTTCGCTTTTTTGGCCAAATCAGTTGTAGTAACTCCCTGTTCAGTAAGATTCATTAAAACAATGATATGCCCTATTTTGAAATTTTCATAGCCTAAACTTCTTAAATACGAGCCATTCATCGATTGTACAATGCGGTAAGACTTTACCAAAAGCCTTGATAAAAACATGTGTTTGGAATAATCAGTTGGTGTAATCTGATCCATATAAGATTTTTCTTTCATGCAAAAATACAAAAATAAAATAACTAGTCAACTGACTTGACTTTATTATAAATGCTTCTTTACTTTGCAACAAAAAAAACGTACCATGTCTACTCATCAAAAACCAAAATCTCATCTTCCTAAAATCATTTTAGCAGTAGTTTTACTCATAGGAGGCTTTTTCGGTTATAAAAAATACCAATATGCTACTTCGCATGAAGATACTGATAATGCACAAATAGAAGCCTATTTTATTCCTGTATTACCTAGAATGGCGGGATTTGTCAAAAAGGTTTGTGTCAATGATTATGATCAAGTTAAAAAAGGTCAATTGATTTTGGAAATAGATTCCGATGAAGCAGCCTTGGCATTGGAAGAAATGCAAGTAGAGGTAGAACAAGCTCAATCTGATATTGAAAGTGCAAGAGCTAATTTGAATAATTTAAAGAAAAGTATCGAAGCGCAACAAAGCCTGGTCAAGTCAGCAGAATTGGCATACAATAAGTATAATCGTGATGTTAGTAGAAATGCCGCATTAGAATCTGCTAAAGCCATTACGCGTCAACAATTAATAGACAGTCAAGATTTGGCGGAGCAGGGTGCCATTAAATACCAAGGAGCTAAAGCTGAATTAAGTAGTACACAATCCAGAATAGGCATCTTACAAGCTACTTGGCATAAAGCTGAAATAGCGTTAAAACTTAAAAAAGTTAAGGTTCAGCAACAGCAATTGAAATTAAGCTACAATAAAGTTTACGCACCTGCCGATGGAAAAATTGGTAAGAAATCAGTAGAGGCGGGTCAATTCATTCAAGTCTCACAGCCCCTGATGACCATCATGGATGACAGTAGATATTGGGTTGTGGCAAACTACAAAGAGACCCAAGTGGAGTCTTTGAAAGTGGGAATGGAGACAGATATAAAAATTGATGCTTACCCAGAAATCACTTTGAAAGGACGTATTTTATCTATTTCTGAATCTACAGGGGCCAAAACAACTTTACTTCCTCCAGATAATGCATCAGGGAACTTTGTCAAAGTAACCCAACGTATTCCAGTGAAAATCGAAATATTGAATGCCGATAAATACAAGGATATTTTACGTGCAGGTTTATCATTAGATGTATCAGTTCCCATAAACTAATACAATGCAAAGACCTCAGGGATTCGCAAAAATCATCATCGTACTTACTACGATTACCGCAGCTGTCATGGAGTTGTTGGATACCACGATTGTTAACGTGGCCCTCAACCAGATAGCCGGAAATCTCGGAGCTACCATTGAAGATATTGCATGGGTAATTACCAGCTATGCCATTGCCAACGTGATTATTATTCCAATGACGGGATTTTTAGGGGAATATTTTGGTAGAAAAAACTACTACTTAGGCTCCATGATTCTCTTTGGAATTGCCTCATATTTTTGTGGGATGAGTGATAGCTTATGGGAATTAGTCTTTTGGCGATTTATACAAGGAATTGGTGGAGGGGCTTTACTATCTACATCTCAAGCGATTTTATTTGATGCCTTTGAAGTTAAAGACCGACCAACTGCCTCTGGTTTTTTTGGCATGGGGATTATCCTAGGGCCTTCCTTAGGGCCTGTTTTAGGGGGGTATTTAGTCGACAATTATGAATGGAATGATATTTTCTATGTCAATATACCCGTGTGTATTTTGGCAACCATTCTGACCATCGTATTCATTGATCGTAAGGAAGGTGAAGGGCAGCATCGAAAAAGTATGGAAATCGATTACATCGGAATCGCTTTCCTAACATTAGGAATTGGAAACTTACAATATATCTTAGAAAAAGGAGAATCGGAGAGCTGGTTTGAATCAAGAACCATCAATACCATGGCAGTATTATGTGCCATTGGCCTAATTGGTTTTATTTGGAGAGAATTGACCACAGAACATCCAGTAATCAACTTAAAGATCTTCAAGAATAAGGTATTTGCCATGAGTACCGTCTTTAACCTAGTCAGTGGATTTGGTTTATTTACTTCGGTATTCATTTATCCCATCATGGTGCAGCGCATCAATGGATTAAGTTCTACAGAAACGGGTTTATCCTTGATGTTTCCAACCTTATTGGGAGTCCTCTTTTTTCCAATGATAGCTAAATATTTATCTCTAGGAGGGAAACCCATTCCGGTCATGGGTGTTGGGATCTGTATTTTTATCATTTTCGGTTTCATAGGTGGTTCAGCCACCCCTGAAATGGGTCGTTGGGATTTCTTCCCCATGCACCTTTTACGTATGATGGGGGTTGCTATGTTACAAATGCCGCTAATTAATCAGGCTGTAGCGGGTTTACAACCCGCTGAATATCCAGCAGGAATTGCCTTAAGTAATATGATTCGTCAATTAGGAGGAGCTTTTGGTATTGCAGTGGCAAACAATTATGCTACGCATCGAGCTGCCCAACATCGAACAGATTTATTAGCGAATATTCAAGTGGAAAATCCATTGTTCCAACAAAGAATTCAAGGTTTGACTCAGAATATGATGCAAAAAACGGGAGATTTCGTCCGCAGTGGTGAAGCTGCCTATCGCCAATTAGATGCTATGGTCAACAAGCAAGCCTATTATTTGGCCTACTTAGATACATTCCGATTGGTCTCCATTTTATTCTTATGTATACTACCCTTCTTATGGTTATTGCGTACCCCTAGGAAAACCAAAGCAGAAATTGAAAAAATCATGAAAGCCAGTGAAGAGGCTCATTAATTATATGAAAAAATACATCCTACTCCTTTCCTATTCCTTGTTGAGCAGCACCTTGCTAGCCCAAACTAAAGGACTTCCTGAATTAATTCAAGGAATTTTACAGCATTCGCCTGCCTTAAAGGGACAAAGAAACCTGATTAAAATGGGTCAAGTGAAAACTCAAATACAAGAATCCTACGGCAAACCCATCATTGGCGCCGAAATTGGGATAACTCGAATCGATCCCGTGGCAAAAGCTAGTTTTAACTTTGGTGGAGGCAATTCAACTTTACAATTTCAACCCAACATGAATTATAATTCTCAATTTGTGGCTAATCATGTATTGTATGATTGGGGAAGAAATGCCATGGCCATTGAGAAAACCCGATTAGAAACTCAATTAAGTCAAGCTCAAATTGATCAACAAGAATTCCAAATGGGTTTCCAAATTGCCAATTTATACCAGCAAATTGTCTTTAATAAAAAGGCTATCCTGGTTCAAAAATCACAATTGAAACGACTTGAAAATAATTTCCAAGTTATTCAAAAACAAATAGCACTAGGTGAGGCTATTGAATATGATAAGATCAGCCAACAAGTTAAAATAGCCAATCAAGAGAGTAAAATCCTAGAATTGGAGAATCAAGTAGCTCGTATGTTGGATTATGTAAGCACCTTATTGGGGGCGAATGCCGAGGCCTATTTAGTAGAAAATCCCCAAATCTGGCAGGCTCAAACAGCTAAACCCATAGAATCATTTACGAATCCGGAGATTACTCAAATAAAAGCACAAGAAGAAATCATCAATAAAAGTATTGAATTAGCCAAGTCTGAAAATACCCCTTCTCTGGCTGGTTTGGCTACATTAGGACTGAAAAATGGTTATGTTCCTAGAATTAATGGAGAAACACCATCTTTTGGAGATGATTTTAAAGTGAACAGCGTCTTAGGCCTAAAACTTAGTATTCCTATTTATGCAGGAAAAAGGGCAAGTTATCAAACAGAATTAGCCACCATTCAAAAAGAGCGTGTCGCTTTTCAGTTGGAAGATGCTCAAGAAAAATTAGGAACAGAATGGAGACAAGCACAATTGAATCATCAAAACTATGTAAAGAAAGCTGCAACGCAGAAAGAGGTCGTGGCGCAAGCACAATATGCCTTGGAATTAGCTAATACACGATTTAAGCAGGGATTGATTCGCCGAATTGAATTAGATCAAGCAGAATCTATCTTAGAAGAATCCCAATTGATGCAAGCTCAATTTGATTATCAAGTGAACCTACAACAATTGGAATTATATAGAATACAGGGAATAAAGATCTGGTAATTATAAATCAAACAAGATAGCTAAAGCAGGATTTTGCAATTTACCCTCATAAATCGTCAATCCGTTAGCTAAGGCTTGATTATTGGTACATGCCACATTCCAACCTTCTTTGGCAATTTGTTGTACATAAGGTAATGTCGCTTGAGTCAGCGCTAGAGTAGATGTTTGAGGCACAGCCCCAGGCATATTGGCTACACAATAATGAAGAATTCCATCTATTTCAAATACTGGGTTCTCATGGGTTGTAGGTCGACAGGTCTCTATACATCCACCTTGATCAACAGCTACATCAACCAGCACTGTTCCCGGGCTCATCCGTTTTAAATCTTCTCTTTTAATTAGATGAGGAGCCTTTGCCCCATGTAACAGTACAGCGCCTACAATTAAGTCTGCCTGAGGCAAACATTCCTGAATGGCTAATGACGTGGAATACTGAGTAGACACATTGGCAGGTAAAATATCTTCCAAATAACGTAATCTAGCTAGATTAGTATCCATGATGGTTACATTGGCCCCTAGTCCTGCCGCCATTTTGGCAGCCTGCGTACCAACCACTCCTCCTCCTAAAATGATCACATTAGCGGGTTTTACTCCGGGTACTCCTCCTAACATTTTACCTTTTCCCCCCTGAGCCTTTCCTAAAAAATAGGCTCCTACTTGGATGGACATTCTTCCAGCTACTTCTGACATAGGAGTTAATAAAGGAAGACTCTTGTCAGGCAATTCCACTGTTTCATAGGCAATACAAATCGCTTTGCTTGCTATCATTGCTTGAGTTAGTTCCTTAGATGCTGCAAAGTGGAAATAGGTAAATAGAATTTGTCCTGCTTGTATCAATGAAAATTCTTGAGCCAAGGGTTCTTTCACCTTGACAATCATCTGAGATTTTTCATATACAGAAACCGCATCTGGAAGAATGACTGCTCCCGTTTGAGTGTAAAACTCATCTGAAAATCCTGATCCGACACCAGCCTGACTTTGCACATACACTTGGTGACCTTGAGCCACCAATGATTGAACTCCTGCAGGTGTTAGGCCTACTCGGAACTCTTGTTTTTTTATTTCCTTAGGGACGCCAATGATCATGATAGTAGATGTTAGCTTGTTGAAAAAAAAAGAACGGCCAACGAAAAATTTCGCTGGCCGTTACCTTTGATGAAGTATAATACACTGCAAATATAAAAAAGACAAAAAATATTTATGTATATCACTTATAAAAAAGGAATTATTTCTGTTAAATGTGTTTTTGTAGAAAATAATTCTATAAATTAACTTTCTGTTAACGCAAATCCGAAAAAATTATGGCTTCCAAACTCAATTTAGATGCACTTGATTTAAAGATTTTAAAAATCATACAAGGAAATGGGCAAAAGAAACTCAAAGAAATAGCCTCACAAGTTAATTTATCCCTTTCGCCTACCCATGATCGGATCAGAAAGTTGGAGAAAGATGGATATATCATGTCGTATGTAGGACTACTCAATCGAAAAATGCTGGACTTGGGATTATTAGTGCATTGTCAAGTGACCTTAGAAAAACAAAATCGTAAGAATTTCAAAGAATTTGAACAAGCCGTCCAAGCTTTTCCTGAAGTTCTATCTTGCCATTTGGTCTCTGGGAACTTTGACTATTACTTAATGGTTGTCAGTGCGGATGTAGAAAGTTACAACCGGTTTTATCAAGAGAAGTTGGCTGTGCTTCCAACAGTTGCGCACATCAACAGTTTATTCGTGATGGATGAAATAAAACAAAGTACAGAATTACCTATTACTTGACAAAGGGCTGTTTAATGTTGTACCTTTGTATTCCAATTATGGGGTCGACCGGTTTTGACAGCTTATGTCGGTCGGTGGTAAGCACGTCGGGAGTTGTAGGCATTTCCTGTTAAAAAAACCTTCGAATTATAACTGGCAATACACAGTATGCCATGGCTGCTTAATCTTAGAGATTAATCAATTTGCCATCGTTCAGCCTTCTCTAAACTCTGCCGAGGAGGGCATCTGAGCGTCGACATGCAGAGTCGATAAGTTCGAATTTCTCTACGGACTTGTTAGTATTCAGAGGATAAGTTGAAAGTTTGGGTCTGATGTGAACCCGCTTTTGATCGAAAATGAATCACAGCTAAACGTGTAGAAAGCTATTGTTCGCTAGGTTTGGACGAGGGTTCGAATCCCTCCGACTCCACCACAAAGACAAACAACGCCATTGGAAGACAATAGCGTTGTTTTCATTTAAAGATGTTTTTCTTCCCAAAAACTCTTAGCTTATTTTTTGAGATAGCAAAAAATAAAAGTCAATCTACGTAAAATCACAATCGTCGTATTCTTTTTATGTGTAGTATTGCAAAATCTTGTACTGATTACCTAGCGCATATACATCCATAATAAGGTAGATATGCGCTATAAAGTAATGGGTATGTAACAGTTGTGCGTTATTATAATACAACTTCGATAATACAAAATGAAAAAAATAATATTCTTACTTCTTACATTATTCATTACAAATTTTAACTATGCTCAAAACATAGTACTTGACAGTCTAGTTCAAAAGAATGGTTTTCCTTTCCAAATTGATAAAAACATTTCATTTCAGGGAAAAGGATGGGATGTTTTGCTAGACGAAATAAAACAATCTAATTCTGTTTTGTTGGGAGAAATTCATTTTACAAACGAAATTCCTTATTTCACAAATGCTATTATCAATGAGGTTGATTTTGATAACTATTTCCTTGAGGTTGATCCTTATTCTGTAGATTTAATCGAAACAAAAATTAAATCGCTATCTACTGATCAGCTTAATTCTTTTCTTAAAGAATATTATACAAACTTTTCTTTTTTGCAGTATGAACCCGAATTTGCTTTGTTTAAGAATCTCGTTAAACGTAATACCAAAATATATGGTGTCGAACAAATGAGCGTTTCTGCAGATCAAATGATAATTTCAAGTTTAAAAGAAACTTCGAAAAATAAAAAGGTGATTGAGATATACGAGCAAATGCTTCATAATTCCAAACTAGTTGCATCTAAAGAAGGTTTGGAAAAATACTACATGCTTTCTGAAGATTGTCTTCAAAAATTAGATTTGTTGTTGAAGTTAAAACTTTCTGACAAAGAGCGAAAACAAATTGAAGCATTCAAGTTAAGTAGAGAGATTTATACTAAAAGAAGTCATCTCTTAAGGATTCAATTGATGAAAAACATCTTGCTAAACCAAATGCCCGATTGGAATAACAAAAAAAATCTTTTCAAATTTGGTGCGAACCATCTACCAAAAGGGGAAACCATATTAACAAAAACCGATATATATGATATAGGCAGCTTAATTTCTAATATTGAAGAGGCAAATTTCAGGAAATCGTTACATATAATGGTTGTAGGAAAAGGAGAAGACGAAAAGGATAACACTAGTTTTAAATCTTTTCTAAATGTGGTAAATGATGAACAATGGTATTGTTTTGATTTAAGACCTTTAAAAAAATCTATTTTACAAAACAAGCTAAAAGTAGAAGATGTATACTTATCGAGAGTTATAAAGGGGTATGATTATCTTATTTATATTCCTAAAGTAACTGAAAGTAAAGATATCTCGATAGAATAACAACGCGCAACCGCCGTTTGGCGATGTGGCGGGTTTAGGCTTAATTTAAAGATGGTTTTACACTTGAAAGATTAGTAATTAACCGAAAGTTTAGGCTTTCTTAATCCGCCACATCACCAAGCGGCCAAACGTTAAGAAATATTCCATTTTATATTTTCGAAAAAACTCAAAATTGAGATAAGGTGTTCGATTGCAGTCCCTGACAGCCCACAAGGTGCCATTAAGGCGCAAAAATCAAAAAAGGCCCGGCCAACATTCGGGCCTTTTTTAAGCTTTTACCTCCCATTTTCTCTATAAATCCTTTCATTCTGTAGTGCTTTGAAATAGCTACGCAAGACAGTATTTCTGTATTCCTTTTGATTTTCCTTTTTTTAATTAAAATAAAACAGCCAAATTTTGATATTTCAAAATTTGAATTTGGTGATTATAACTTATCATTGGGGATAACATCATTACATTTTTCCTTAAATTTTACAATTACAGACATATTCCATTGTAAAGACTTCATGCATGGATAAAAAAATAATCATGTGGCTAAGGATGATTTTCAATTACCTGTATATTTAGGAACCGTAAATTTTATACAAATAAAATAATACTAACATGCAAAAACTTCTCATAACATATTTGCTTCTGTTTATTAGCTTATTCACTCAAGCACAAAAGCTCGTAGAAGATACCGTATCTAAAGCCGCTCTGAAGGTAGATATGAATCCTAATTTTAAAAGAGAGCTTTCTTTAGAGGCTAAAACTGAAAACAAAGGAGAAATCAATATCAAGGGTCAAAAAGTAACTTATAAAGTGGTAACCGGAACCATGCCTGTTTGGGATGATAATGGAAAAGCCATTGCTGGATTATTTTATGTGTATTATGAGCGTACAGATGTTACAAATAAAACAGATCGACCCTTGGTAATTTCTTTTAACGGAGGTCCAGGAACAGCAAGCGTTTGGATGCATTTAGGTTATACAAGTCCACGAAAATTAAAAATTGACGATGAGGGATATCCGATACAACCTTATGGATTTGATGAAAACCAACAATCTATTTTAGATGTTGCAGATATTGTATACATAGATCCTGTGAATACCGGATTTTCTCGTATCATAGATAAATCAATCCCAACTTCGAAATTTTTCGGAGTAAATGCAGATATAAAATATTTGGCAGAATGGATTAATGCATTTGTTGCTCGTCAAAAAAGATGGGCTTCACCAAAGTTCTTGATTGGTGAAAGTTATGGTACAGCCAGGGTTGCAGGTTTGTCTTTAGAATTACAAAATAAACATTGGATGTATTTAAATGGAGTAATCTTGGTTTCTCCAACTGATTTGGGTATCGAGCGAGGTGGTACTATGAGTGCTGTATTACGTATACCTTATATGGCAGCAACTGCTTGGTACCATAAAAAATTACCGGATGACTTACAATCAAAAGATTTAACAGCATATTTGCCAGAAGTTGAAGCATTTACTCTTAATGAATTATTACCAGCTATTGCACAAGGTGGTGCATTAAGTAAAGAGAAGCGCGCATTGATGGTGAAAAAATTAGCTCGTTATACTGGACTAAGTGAGATAGCAGTAATGAATCAGAATTTAGAAATCCCTTTAGACTATTTCTGGAAAGAATTATTACGAAATCAAGGTAAAACGGTTGGTCGTTTAGATTCAAGATATATTGGTATAGATAAAAAAGATGCAGGGGACAAACCAGATTATAATTCAGAGTTAACAAGTTGGGAGCACTCATTTACTCCAGCAATTAACATGTATTTACGAGATGAGTTAGCATATAAAACAGATTTACAATATTATATTTTCGGACCCACATTCCCTTGGGATAGAACCAACAACCACACAGGAGACGATTTACGTCAAGCAATGATGCAAAATCCTTACTTGCATGTGTTGGTACAATCAGGATATTATGATGGTGCTTGTGATTATTTCAACGCTAAATACAACATGTGGCAAATGGATCCCGCTGGAAAAATTCAAGATCGAATGTTCTGGGAAGGATATAGGAGTGGACACATGATGTATTTACGAAAAGACGATTTAAAAACTAGTAATGATCACTTAAGAACTTTTATTAAAAAGAGCATTCCAAAATATGGTACACCAGCAAAATTTTAGAATAACAAACAATTTAGCTTAGCCTGAAAGTTAATTATTGATTGCATTCTGACGACCAATCATGGAAGAAAAATTCCTATTTTATCATTTTAAAATTCGACTGATTTCATTCCTTAATTTTAAAAGATTTATAATAATTCAAATATTACCATTCTTTCAATCAGGACAGTACCGATATGGCAGCATATTTTAAATGATTTCAGAATGATAACAATGAAAAAATCGTAAATTCATTGTTCAAACAATACTCAATTTTACTATGAAACAAAGATTCATTCAATTCTTTAAGACAGCATTCCTTCTCTCTATTGTCGGTTTATCTTACAGTTCCTTAGCGCAAGTTCCTGCGGGGCATTCTGTGATAGAAGGAAGATGGAATATCACCATTACTAAAAGAAACGTTACAACTCCAGCCTGGCTAGAAGTGACGCATTCTGGTTTAAAAACATTAACTGGCCATTTTGTGGGTGATGGTGGTAGTTCTCGACCTATTTCCAAAGTAAATTTCGCCAACAATATCATTTCTTTCAGCATTCCACCCCAATGGGAAAACTCAGAGAAAGATTTAATGCTAGAGGCTGAATTAAAAGATGATAAGTTGATGGGAAGCATCACAACCCCATTAGGAGAGAAATTTCGTATTCTAGGAGTTAGAGCTCCTAAATTATGGAGAGAAAAGGCTCCAGTATGGGGTACGCCAATCAGTCTTTTCAATGGTAAAAACATGGATGGCTGGCAGACTTTAGGTCCAGATAATCAATGGGTAGCTGTCAATGGAATTATGAAAAGTCCAAGAACGGGTGCCAATATACGTACTGTTCATACCTTCCAAGACTTCAAATTACACGCAGAATTTCGTGTACCTAAAGAAAGCAATAGTGGTTTATATTTACGAGGTCGTTATGAAATCCAAGTGGCCGACAGTAAAGGTTTAGAGCCTGCAAAAGATCAATTAGGTGCGGTTTATGGATTTATTGCTCCATTAGAAAATGCAGCCAAAGAAGCAGGAGAATGGCAAACTTATGATATTGAATTAGTAGGCCGCAATATCACGGTAATCCTAAATGGTAAAACGGTCATTTACAAAGCTGAAATTCCTGGCATTACTGGAGGTGCTTTAGACAGTAATGAAGGTGAAGCAGGCCCGATAATGATTCAAGGTGATCATGGCCCGGTAGAATACAGAAATTTGGTTATTACTCCAGCGAAATAAATTAAGAATGTAGAATGTAGAATTTTCAAATTTCTACATTCTACATTGTTCATTCTGCTCTTCTTGGCAAATACCAGCCTAGCCACAAGCCACATAGTGCCCAAGAAACAACTAAATCAATTAGTTCTGCCCTCAAATCAAACACAGGATACCAGATATGTTGAGTATAAGTGGAATTGGTGAATACCAAGACAGCAATCACTAAACATAAGCCTAAAATATCTCGCATTTTAGGAGCTTTTAATTGCTTAATCAGATAAATAACCAATAATACTAAGAAGATATCTACGATTAGACCTCTAATCATATTATCCTGCATGGAAATTTGATAGTTGGTATAATACTGAATACGTGCCCATGGTTTCCCTGTAACAGATTTAGCAAATTCTTCCGCCTGAGCCATATCTTGCTCATTTTCCAAACGAGGTAAAATATACCCCCCCTCCTTTTTGAGGTGTTTTGTCAACGCGTTCAATACACTATCCTGGCTAGCAGTGTACATTTGGGAAGGCTCATGTAAATTAAATGCCACATGGGACGCAGCCTGCCAAAAGAAAATAATTAAGCCACCTACGATAGCTCCTATGATTGTTCTTTTCATTGTTTTAACATTTAGTACGAGTTAAATGTATGAAAAAAAACAGAAAACATAGAATTAATTTGATTTTAACATTTCTGATCCCGCCAAAAGGAAACAACCCAATCCAAAATCTTCGAAATTAGGAACAGATGTAAATGTCACGGGTTGTGAATCTTTAGGTTCCTTTCCTGTACCCTGAACAAAGCCTAAAAAGCCATTGGGATGAACACATTTACTCATGGCATTCCAAGCTTTATCAGCTGCTTTATGATACTTTTTATCGCTTAATATTCCGTTTCGCAAAGCCCATTTCATTCCATAAACAAATAAGGCTGTACCCGTTAATTCCGGTCCTCCAAAATTACTCTCATCTTTTAAACTCACATTCCAGAAACCATCTTTTCTTTGCAAAGGAAGCAAGGCTTCTGACATATCTTTAAAATCTTGTATGTATTCCGCACGATGGGGTGCATTAGTAGGCATCACTTCTAATGTTCTAATGAGAGCCGCATAAACCCATGCATTACCTCGTGACCAATAACAGTTTTCCCCATTGGGCTCCTTATATGGAGGAATGAAATCCTTATCTCGCCACCAAAGATGCTCTTGTGCGTTATATAAACCTTTTCCGCCGTGTTTATATTTAGTAAAGGCATATAAATCATACATTTTTTCATAATATCGGTTATCATGAAATCGAGTTCCTAATCTGGCAAAAACAGGCATACTCATTTGTAAACAATCAATCCAAGACCAATCATCAGCTTTTTCACTGGCTAACATGTAATCAATATTAGCTTTAATGGGTTTTATCCTCGCAGAATCACCCTGTATATCAAATAAATCCAAATAGACTTGTCCACAAGCTTGGTTATCCGCATTTCGAGTTTTCAAGCCATCTCGTAAACCCCATTGATGAAAAATACCCCAATCCGTCATGTATTTCAAATCCGATTCTTTGGGATCTAGTTTATACAATTCCATCAGTCCTTCATAATAAACGGCCCTTGTCCAAATATTGGATGGACGCGTTCGATCAGGACTTACGATCACTTGTCCTACTTGAGGCCATTTTAATTTAAAATAACTATTTGCCAAATGCATTTGAGATAAAATCAGCTTTTTATTAGGCTTTGCCATGGCAGATAATGCAACAAAAACAAGGATCACTAAACTAGTTAGGGTATATCTAATTTTCATCAGAAAAAGATTAAGCTAAATAAAATACAGAAGGAATTTCAACAGATTTAGGTGAATGATCTGGATTACATTCCATGATATCAGCCATATATGCCCACCATTTTTGCATAATAGGCAACTGGGGCAAATTGTCCAATTGGCTTAGATCTTCAGCCTCTAGATACGCAAAAAGCACTAACGTTTCTGGGTCCAGAAAGATAGAATAATTTTGGACACCTACGGACTTCAATAAATCTGCCAGTTCAGGCCAAATTTCATCGTGACGTTTTTTGTATTCAGCCTCTTTCCCTGGAAGAAGAAACATTTTAAGGGCTTTTCTTTGCATATTTTAGCGAATCTAATTGTTGAAATAAGTCAATGAATCAACAATTCTACTCAATCAATATGATTATGCCAAAGAAAAGAATTGAACTAAGCTTGGATGGCTTTTTCAAAACGATTTAAATCTTCATCATCAAACCCTAGGTGAGTAACAAATCGAATGTAATCCACACCAAATGGGGAACATTTAATACCTTTTTGAGCTAATTCAGCCACTTTAGTGGAGGAATTCAAACCATCACTTATTTTCACAATCACAATATTCGTTACCACAGGTAAAGTATTTTCTACCCAATCCAAAGACTCACATATTTCTGAAATAGCTTTAGCTCTTTGATGATCTTCTTGAAGTCTTTCCACTTGATGATCTAAGGCATAAATCCCCGCAGCAGCAAGCATTCCCGCTTGTCGCCACCCTCCACCTAATCGTTTTCTAATCCTTTTGGCTTTTTTGATAAAAGCAGTATTCCCCACCAATACAGAACCTACAGGGGCTCCTAATCCTTTGGATAAACAAATCGAAATGGAATCAAACCAGGAACCAAATTGGGCAGGACTTTGTCCCGTTACGGCCATTGCATTAAAAATACGCGCCCCATCTAAATGTAGAGGAATTGCTTTCATTCGACAAAAACCGGAAATTTCCTCCAGACTTTCACTGGTATACACACTCCCCCCTCCTTTGTTTACCGTATTTTCCAAACTAACCAAAGCGCTTTCACAGGCATGAATATCGTCCGGTGAAATCGCAGCTTCAATTTGAGATTTCGTTAATCTACCTAAATCTCCTTTCAATAATTTAACGGAAGCTCCAGCATTGGCCATGATACCACCCCCTTCATATAAATAAATGTGAGAAAGCTCATCGCAAATTACCTCTTGACCTTTGGAAACAGTAGCCGATATGGCCATTTGGTTACTCATTGTTCCAGATGGACAAAACAAAGCTGCTTCTTTATGAAACATGGTAGCCAATTTAGACTCCAAAGCTGACACACTAGGATCTTCCCCAAATACATCATCCCCTAAAGGCGCAGAAAACATGGCATCGCGCATCCCTGGGGTGGGTAATGTGAAAGTATCACTTCTCAATTCAATGATTTTCATGGAGGCTATTTGGAATAAAAACGAGATAAAAAGAACAAACGAACCAATAATGGCAAAGCAATGATGAATAAGCCATAAAAGAGATAACCTGAAATAATACTAGCTATTAATGCCAGAATAAAGGCTACCCTAACATATTTGAGCCAAAATCCACCCGAAGGGTTTTTCGCGAACCAAAAGACCAATGGGAAATGTACTGGCCATAATATTAAACAACTCACATTATAAGTCATCACTTCATGGTCTGTAGCTGTAGCTAAAAAGAAAATCAACATCCCAAATAATCCATAAATGAGAAAAAGGGCTATGTCCAAACCATACAACAGGCCTTTTTTGTGAGAAAAACGTAAGGATAAAAATACCAAAACAAGAGATAATGTCAGCAATATGGGAAGAGGTCCCAAGGGATCAAAGCCTACCGATGGATTCGGTTGTGCTTCAAATAAAGTTAAAGAAGCTTCTACCAATTTTTGATTGTTCAAGCCAGCTTGTGCCGTAGCAATTTCTAAATTATCTGGCAAATAACAGGATTGTGAAGCATTGGCTGTTACATCTGATGGCAAGCCTAATGCCATGTTCATACCAAAAGTAAGCCAAGCGGTAGCAGGCAAATAGCGGTTCATCCAATCTCGGTAAGACAGTCCCTCCAAACGAGTCATTTTATCCCATGGATAAGCTCCAGGAGCGGCCTGTTCAAATATATCACGAATTCGAGTGGCACAATTATCATAGAAAAATTTATATTGATAATAGCGGTTTTCTGGCAAGTAATTCTTTTCTAAGGCTTGAAAAACTTGATTACGCTGAGCATCATTTAAGGCCAGTACCTGTTCTCTTAGGGTCCTATTTTCATATTGTGAATAATAATTCAACACATCGGACATATTATTGTACGACAAAGAATAGGGCAAGGTGCCTTTCAAAAATTTCCAATAAAAATTATCAGTTTGAAAATCGAAAGTACCATAACTATAGGCTCGGTCTAATCCCGTGGCTGGATCATACACTCGAATCAAGGTATGTCCAAAATAGGAATACAATTCTGTACCTGGAGCAATGGTCACCAAGGACACGCGTGATTGGGGACTTAGACTATGTTGGGCCAAAGCTGAGCTCATCAGGCAGCTTAGAAACAATAGATACAAATACTTCATAAAAACTTATTTACCAGCAATAATTAAAACCATTTCGCCTCTAACTTTATCAGGATGTTGATTTAAATACAGTAATACTTCAGCCGTTGTACCTCGAATCATCTGCTCATGCATTTTGGATAATTCTCTGGCAAGCATAACTTGTCTTGATTCCCCTAAAAATTCCACGGCTTGTTCCATTGTTTTCACAATGCGATGAGGTGACTCATACAAGACAACGGTTTTATCCTCTTCAGCAATGGCTTTCCAACGAGTTTGACGGCCTTTTTTATGAGGCAAAAATCCTTCAAAAATAAATCGATCACATGGAAATCCTGAATTCACCAAAGCGGGAACAAAGGCAGTAGCCCCTGGTAATGTCTCCACCGAGATACCTTGCTCTACGCAGGCTTTAACCAATAAAAAACCTGGATCAGAGATTCCAGGAGTACCTGCATCAGAAACTAAGGCTAAAGACTTCCCAGCCAATAACATTTTGATAACACCTGCTACTCCCGCATGTTCATTGTGGGCATGATGGGCAAATAAGGGCTTATTAATGTTTAAATGTTTCAATAATTGACCTGTATTGCGCGTATCTTCTGCCAAAATACCATCCACTTCTCCTAAAATCCGAATGGCGCGTAAGGTGATATCTTCTAAGTTTCCAATGGGTGTAGGAACAATGTATAATTTCATACAATGAAAATACTACATAAATATGAATTTCTTGGGAGGCGAGGAAATTACTCATCAATAAATTTCAATCTACTAGCTTCTAAAGATTCGTCTTTTTATAACTCTTGAGATCTGATGTATTCCCTGAAAAATGAAGGATGTAAAAAAAAAGCGCAAATTTCTTTGCGCTTTTGGTAGAGGGTGAGGGATTCGAACCCCCGGGCCTGTAACAGCCAACAGTTTTCAAGACTGCCTCGATCGACCACTCTGACAACCCTCTGTCTCAAATTGAGAATGCAAATTAAGGCCTTTTTTCGATTTTAAGCAAATCCTTTGTCAAAAAATCCTTAAAAATTAATTGAGAAATCATCCAATCGACTGCTTCTGACCGCATTAAATTTTCGGGAATCCATCGAATCTCAATCCCCGATCGTTCCATTTTACGGAAAAATGTCATTTGCCTCTTGGCAAATTGATGAATAGCTACTTCAAGGCCTTTTTCTAATTCTTCACGACTAATTTTCCCTTCGACAAAATCCGTTAACCATTTGTATTCCAGTCCTAACCAACGTAAATCTGCTGGCATGACACCTTCTTTTAATAGATTTTCTACTTCTTCAATCATCCCTTCATCTAAGCGCTGAAAGAGTCGTTTCGAGCAATTTGCTCTTCTACTTTCCCATGAAGGTTGTAATCCAAAAACGATGCTTGAACGATCTAATTCCAAGGGTGAATCTAAAAAAGGAGGTAAACTAGAAAATTGATAACTTGATAAAACCGCATCAATATACAATCCCGTACCTCCACATAATATAGGATATTTTTCATGAGCATCTATTTCCTTCAGTGCATCAAAAGCATCCTTCTGAAAATGCGCCACAGAATAAGTATCGCCCACTTCCAACGTATCAATTAGGTGATATGGGACAGCATTCTCACCTGATCCATATTCCATTAAATCTTTCCCTGTTCCTATATCCAATCGTCGATATACTTGCCTGGAATCAGCTGAGATAATCTCCCCTCCTATTCTTCTGGCCAATTCTACTGCCAAAGCCGTCTTGCCGCTTGCTGTGGGACCAAGAATCGTAATGAGTGGAAGTGACATGAATTTAGAAGCTAATTAGAAGATGATTGGCTGTAAACGGATTTACAAAATTGCGTCAATTTTCTGAAAAATAGATACGCAGTTTTTTATTTCCAGCAGTGCAAGTGGAGGCTTCCTCCCAAGTTTGGCAAATAACTCGTTCCCCTAGGTCATTGAGCGTATATAAAATCGGCTTAGTTAGTTGTACTTCTTGAAATCCAATTGATTGATAACCTTCACCTCTATTCCATTCCAAATCAATGTAGGTCATGATGTTGTTGACTTTTTCCTCTTTGTGATAATACTGAATCACCTTGCTCAATCCCCCAACAATACGAGTTCCTAAAATAGAACAAAAACGTATTAACTCACCTGAAAGCTGGCCTTCCAAACCTGGTTCTTTCATCAACATGGGCTTCGCAAATGCAGCCACTCCAACCAGTTTTTGATCACCTATGAAGTAATCACTCGTGATGTTTCGGAATTGACGATGGGGAGGCACCACCAAACCTATATATCTTTTCGCCTGCACTTTCCCTAACAGATGTTCCTTTTCTAAAAAATGATCCGCTATTTCCTTGCTAATATTCACCCCGCGTAAATCACGAGCAAAAATGGATGTATTCTTTCGTTTTCGATAGCTAAAATATTGCTTAATCCAGCTAGTATGTTTAAACCATATATCCTCCCAAATCCGAATGAATTCTGCAGTCCCACTGATTAGTTGTAAATAATCCCTTTGCCATGTCTCTGGATCTGAATGCTTCTTGGCTATTTCAAAATCTGCCAAGGAATAACATTGAACAAATAAAGAAAGCTCAGGTAAAAAAATAGTATTGGGACCTTTGTCCAGAGTAATTTCAACCGCTAACTCAATTTCCTTGAAAAAAGAGGACACATCATCATAGAAATTAATAGGATATACCGCCATGCCATTAGAAATTGCACCTAAAGATAGCTGCAATTTGAGTAGAATATCTCCTGTCATCTCTTTCTAAACTAAAAATAATCAGCATGAACTATCGATTTGAGGCGAGTAGAAAAGAAGTATCCACCTTCACTAATCAAGAATTAAGGGACCATTTTTTGGTTGAAAATATATTTGAAGCGAATCAAATTCACTTAACCTATTCCATATATGATCGTATGATCATCGGTGGAGCTATGCCGGTATTAGGAGAAATCAAATTACCTAACCCTGAAAAATTAAAGGCCAATTATTTCCTTGAGCGTAGAGAATTGGGGATTATCAACGTGGGTGGTCCGGGAATCGTAAAAGCAGATGGACAAAGCTTTGAAATATCTAAATTAAGTGCCGTATATCTTGGTAAGGGAACGCAAGACGTTAGTTTTAGTTCTGTTTCAGCCAACGAACCTGCACAGTTCTATTTGCTATCTTCTCCGGCACATGCTATTTACCCTAATGAAAAATTAGACCGAGAAAATGTCGTGACGGTGAATGTAGGTTCATTGGAAAATTCCAATCATAGAACCATCTATAAATACATTCATCAAGATGGGATACAGTCCTGTCAATTGGTGATGGGTTTAACCATCTTAGAACCAGGATCCATCTGGAATACCATGCCTGCTCACGTGCATGACCGCAGAATGGAAGCCTATTTGTATTTTGACGTAAAACCTGGTCAAGCCGTTTTACATTTAATGGGTGAAACCAAAGAAACAAAACATATCTGGGTACAAAATCATCAAGCCGTGATTTCCCCACCTTGGTCTATTCATAGCGGTGCTGGCACACAAAACTATTCCTTTATTTGGGGAATGGCAGGAGAAAATAAAGACTATACTGATATGGATTTTTCTGAAATTACTGAACTACGTTAATATGAAAAAAGCACTTTTAGGTATACTTTGCTATGTTTTTTTAGTTCCTGCATCGGCACAAAACAACCCTTATTCTATCCAAATGGCCCAATCTTTGATGCATACACATCAAGATTCCATTCAAGTCAAAATAGGAAAACCTGCCACATGGGATTATGAACAAGGGTTGTTCCTAAAAGCGCTTGAAAATGTCTATCAAAGAACAGGTGACGCTACTTATTTTCAATACATTCAAAAGAACATTAACCGTTTCATCAATGAGAAGGGGGAAATACGCACGTATAAAGTTTCCGAGTTCAATTCAGATAATATCACCACAGGTAGACTTTTACTTTCTCTATTTCAAGAACTTAATGAAGACAAATACCAATTAGCTGCTGAACAATTACGCTTACAAATCAGTAAACAACCCAGAACGAAAGAAGGTGGATTTTGGCATAAAGATCGTTATCCCAATCAAATGTGGTTAGATGGTCTATATATGTTAGAGCCGTTTTATGCTGAATACAGTCAAGTCTTTCATCAAAATAATTGGGATGATATCGCTCGTCAATTTGAATTGATGTATAAGAATGCCAAAGACCCTAAGACTGGACTATTGTATCATGCCTATGACCATGAAAGAAAACAAGCTTGGGCAAGTAAGCAGACGGGATTATCTCCCAACTTTTGGGGAAGAGCCATGGGTTGGTACGCCATGGCCTTAGTAGATGTGTTGGACTATTTTCCCAAGCAGCATCCCAAAAGAAATATGCTAATCAAGCAATTGAATGAATTGAGCGCAGCTTTAGTTAAGGTGCAAGATCAATCTACTGGACTTTGGTACCAATTACCCACATTAGGTACTCAAAAAGGGAATTACTTAGAGGCCTCCTGTGCCAATATGTACGTATACGCCTTTGCAAAAGGGGTTCGCAAGGGCTATCTTCCCTACTCCTATCTGACAGCCTCTCAAAAAGCCTATGCGGCTATCCTTGAAAAATTCATCACCAAAGATGCTCATGGTTATATTCATTTAGAGAAAACGGTAAGTGTGGGAGGACTAGGCGGCACTCCCTACCGCGACGGCAGTTTTGCCTATTACATGTCTGAACCAGTAAAAACAGATGATTTAAAGGGTGCAGGCCCATTCATTATGGCTTCTTTGGAAATGGAAATTGCCAAAGAATTGGGTATAGGAAAAGGTAAAAAAGTGGTGTTAGATTATTATTTCAACCATGAATTCCGTAAAAACAAACAGGGAAACATGGAGCGTTTCCATTATACCTGGGAAGATAGAAAAGACTCTGGATTTCAGTTATTAGGGGTTCAAACGGAACAATTGGGAGCTAAAATTGATAGTTTAGCTCAAGCACCTACGATTAAAACCTTAGCGGGAGCCAAGGTTTACATCATCGTGGATCCAGATAGCCCAAAAGAAACGGCCAAACCCAACTACATGCGCGCCCAAGATGTGGATGAAATAGAAAAATGGGTGAAAGCTGGTGGAACCTTAATTCTATTGGCCAATGATACCACCAATTGCGAAATACCGAAATTCAATACCTTAGCCAAAAGGTTTGGTATGGAGTTTGTCGGACCTAATTTAAACATGGTTCAAGGTAAAAATTGGCATCAAGGGACTTTGAATATTCAAGCCAATAATCCCGTTTTTAAAGGATTGAAAAAAATCTATATCAAAGAAATCTCCACCATTAAATTATCTGGTTCGGCTAAATCGATTGAAGATTTAAACGGGCATTGTGTCATGGCCATAGCCCAAGTAGGCAAAGGTCGGGTATTCGCTTTAGGGGATCCTTGGATTTACAATGAATACACGAATAACCGCCGCATTCCTTTGGAATACGAAAACTTCCCTGCTGCCAAGAAACTCATGGAATGGGCCTTACAACCTTAGGGAAAACGTAAACCTGTCATTTTTTCCAGCGTAGATTTAGAAATGGCAAAGGTCTGCCAGTTTGGATGTAAATCATGTGAATTGGGAAATAAAAGGTACCATGATTTTTCGGGACTTATGACTACTTTCCAGCAATATTTGGGGATGACCACTTCATTTCCAATTTTGTCTACCACTCCAATTCCTCCGGCATAAATAGTCAATTTTTGTCCTCTTTTGGCCAATTTCCTACAATAAGCTTCCAATCGCTCCCAGGGCCCTCGATTTAATTCAGGGCTCTGAGGTATCATGTTGGACATTAAAAAAGTCTCTGCATTTAAAAATGAGGAAGAAGATCGATCCTCTGAATTACACAAATGCCCTCGATCATATCCACTGTATTTATAATCATCAGCATCTATCCGCTTAAATTGCCTAGGTAGGTCTTCATCTTGCCTAAATCGATTGGATCTAGGCACATCTCCTATATCCCTAGCTGTTAAGGTCCAAGCCACCCAGTTCGCTTTCCCTTGAACTCCGTCATAGGACATGACATAGCCTTTCTTAACAAGTAAATAGTTTGTGGTAGAGGCAGTAGATGCCCCTGATACATTAAAAATACCTCCAGGTAATAAAGCAACCTGGAGGTATAATAAGATGCTTAACAGCATAATTTAAGTATTATTTTTTGTGCGAAAACATCCAAGAAAACAAGTCAGGTTCTTTAAATGCATTATCCCATGAATTATGATTTACACCTGGGTATTCCGTATACGTGGGATTTGCACCTGCTTCCTTTAAAGCAGCAACCGCTTCGCGAGAATGACGAACTGGTACCACCGCATCTGCATCCCCATGGAATATCCACAAAGGCAATCTTTTAGCATACTTTTTCACAAAATGTAAGTCTGCTCCTCCACAAATAGGCGCTGCAGCAGCAAACATTTTAGGGTTTCTAGAAATGGCTTCAAATGTCCCCATTCCCCCCATGGACAATCCCATGATGTATAAGCGCTTTTTATCGGCTACTTTTTCTTTCACTAAAGTCTTAACTATACTTACAGCTGCCGCCAAAGCCCAATTGGGTTCTTTCGGATATTCAAAAACGAAGCTTGTTGGCTTAGTATTACGATCAATCTTGACCGTAGACCAATAGGAATTAGCTGGACATTGTGGGAAAATGACTATGGCAGGGTATTTGGATTGATTGCTAGGATCCAAAAACAGTTTGGAACCATGAGTCAACTGTTTTTCATTATCATTTCCTCTTTCACCAGCCCCATGCAAAAACAAAATAACGGGATATTTCTTCCCTTTTTCCATGTTTGAAGGATAAAGAATCTGATAAGGTAAGGTTTGGTCTGGACCAAAAGCTAATTCTCTTTTTTCGAATTTAGCTTGTGAAAATGCACCCAGGCTAATGAATAAGCCACATAAAAGGAAAAGAATTTTCTTCATGGTTTTATTTTTTTACACGTTTTTTCAAATCTTCGATGGAAATGGACATCATTCTGCCTACTTTTTCTTTACCTCGGTAAGAAATCATACGCATCACCAAGGCATCCTTTGGAATGATTACTTTACCTGAAGCAGCCGGATAAAAATTATCTGGATACGAGTAATCAAAACTATAGTGAACTGACAATGGATTGACTTCTGTACTCAAATCAACCCATAGTTGTCCTTGTTCATTTTTCCCCACCTGAATAATGGCATCATACATACTTGGAGCATATTTCTTTTCTGCTTGATCAAAACGAGCAAAATGATGCTCCACTCGACTCACGAAATTATCCCAATTTCTGTTTTCTTGCGGTGACCACAACGCTTCAGATACCGCCCAGGCACGAGGAAATAACATATACTGCAAATGACGGTAGGTAAATAATTGTTCTGACCATAAATTAGCTTGACCACCCTTAACTAGTTTGGCATCTACCCCCTCTGGTACAGGATTGAAGGCATAAGAATCACGCAAGCGAACTGTTTCATACACAGGAGGTTCGATAGCGGCATCCCCTTGCATCAAATCCACATACACATGATTATTAGGGGTCATCACCACTTCATGACCATCTTTAGCGGCTTGTACACCTCCAGCTATACCTCTCCAAGACATCACAGCCGTATTTTTTGGTAAGCCCCCACCTTCTAAAATCTCATCCCAACCCATCATTTTCTTTCCTTTGGAAGTAATGATTTTTTCCAATCGACGGGTAAAAAAGGCTTGAACTTCTTGAGGAGTTTTCAGATTCTCCTTTTGCATCATGGCTAATATCTGTGGATTCTTTTCCCAATAATTTTTAGGACATTCGTCTCCTCCCATGTGGATGTATTCAAAAGGAAACATTTCGGCAACCTCCGTAAACACTTTATCTAAGAAAGTATACACTTTCTCATTGGCAGGACATAAGGTATTGTCTTGCAAAGCTACAGCATGTCCATGTGACCAATCAATAAAAGGTTCACCCGATATCACTTGATAATTTACGGCTTCTGGAGTACAGGAAAGTTCAGGATAGGATGCTATTGCCGCCATGGAATGCCCTGGAACATCTATTTCCGGCATGACATTAACAAAACGATCTTTGGCATAGGCAACGATATCTTGAATATCTTCTTTGGTAAAAAATCCGCCTTGTGTACGAGGTTCATTGGGTTCTGGCTTAGAAAACTCTGTAAATCGACCCACCTTAGGGACATTCCAAGCACCCTTTTTCGTCAAATTTGGGAAAGATTTAATTTCCACTCTCCAGCCTTCATCGTCGGTTAAGTGAAAGTGCAAGATATTGTATTTATAAGCCACCATTTCATCAATGAACTGCTTCACTTGGTCTTTATTGAAAAAGTGTCTAGCTACATCGAGCATCAATCCCCTCCAAGCAAAACGAGGATAATCCGTTATTTGGGCAAAGGGAACTTTCCAAGTTTGTTTAATTACCGTTTGTTTGGACTCTATTTCCTTGGGCATTAATTGCAATAAACTCTGAATTCCATAAAATAGCCCTGCAGGTTTATTGGCAGTAATGACTATTCCCTTGGCATTGACGCTCAAGGTATACCCCTCATTTCCAAGATTTGCTAAGGACTGTTTAGATAATACCAGACGAATATGCGCTAAATCAGCCTGAGAACTAGCATCCCAAAGCATTTGAACCTTGCGCATAGCCGTTTTTTCTAAACGATCCGTCAAATTTTTTACCGCTGCTTGTAAGGCTTCAGATTTAGGAGCTGCTATGATAACTCGACTGGGTAAACTATAAAATCCTTGGGGATATTCGGCCTTTACGGGTATAGGAATTAAGGGTGCTTGTTGAGCAGTAATTGACATACTTAAGCTTTGCAGTAAAAAAACTGCAAATGCGATAAATTTAGATTTTAACATGGTTTTCAAATAGATTTTAGGTAAAAAATGTAATTATTTTGTTTTAAAGGTTGAAAAATAAAGTCATTTCGGAAATTTTAATATAATTTCACAGAAATAAGGTTAAAAACAGAAACAAAACCATGAACAACACCATTTCCCTTGCGGCTCAGCAAGTCGAACTTACACATGCTATTGATACTGTCTGGGTGGCCCTTTGTGGAGCGCTCATTTTTCAAATGGAAGGAGGCTTTGCTTTATTAGAAGCAGGCTTTGTCCGTTCAAAAAACGCAGTTAGTATCATTGCCAAAGTCATGATTGACATCATGTTTGGCGGAATAGCCTTTTATGTAGTAGGATTTGGTATTGCCTACGGAACAGGTTTATTCGATTTCGGAATCAATTTAGGAGATTTAGGTTTAGGTCTCACCATTTCCAATAAATTATTTTGGTTTATTCAAATGGGATTTGCCATTGCAGCTATTTCCATTGTATCGGGTGGTGTGGCTGAAAGAATGAAAATGTGGGCTTACGCTATTTATGTAACCATATTTTGTGCGTTTTTATATCCTGTCGTGGCACATTGGGTTTGGAACCCACAAGGGTGGTTTGCTGTAAAAGGATTTAATGATTTTGCAGGTTCGGCAGCTGTACATGCCATGGGTGGATTTGCCGCTTTGGCTGGAGCCATTGTTTTGGGACCTAGAATTGGAAAATACAATGAGGATGGTAGCATCAATGCCATTCCTGGTCATAATTTAACGCTTTCTGCCGTAGGAGCCTTTTTGCTTTGGTTTGGATGGTTTGGATTTAACCCAGGATCTACCCTAGCGGCGGTAGGCAAATGGGATTTAATTGGTTCCGTAGCGACCAATACCTTTTTAGCGTCGGCAATGGGGGGTATTTCGACCATGCTGTATACCTTTTTACGCTATAAAAAAGTAGATATCACCATGGTCATCAATGGGGTTTTGGCAGGATTGGTTGCAGTAACAGCCGGTTGTAATGTGGTCAGTCCAGAAAGTGCTTTACTAATCGGTTTCATAGCTGGTATATTGGTGGATGTGGCCGTTGTATTAATCGATAAAATGCAAATTGATGATCCAGTGGGTGCTATTGCGGTACATGGAATCAATGGTTTTTTTGGTACAGTAGCCGTTGGCCTTTTTTCAGAAAAGAATGGTTTATTTACCACAGGTCAAAGTGAGCAATTGCTAATTCAATTGATGGGTGTAGGAATTATCAGTTTGTTTTCCTTTGGCGCAACATTTGCGATATTTAAGGTATTAAAGAGCACCATCGGTATCCGTTTAAGTTACAAAGAGGAATCGGCAGGTATTGATGCTGTCGAGTTTGGAGTTGAATCATATACCACATTTGAATAAGCTGAAAGGGAAAAACACATGAAAAAAGTAGAAGCTATCGTTAAGCCATCCAAATTAAAAGCCATTCAAAAAGGGCTTATAGATGCCAACATCCCTTGTATGACAGTGGTTCCAGTGCGTGGAGCAGGTTTACAACAAGGCTATTCTGAAATTTACCGTGGTACGGAGAAATCTTTGATATTACTTCCCAAAGTGATGATCATTTGCGTGGTGAGTGATGAAAATCTTGAAAAATGCATTGACGTCATTTTAGATAATGCCTCGGAAGGCAATACTGGAGATGGGAAAATATTCATTTATGATGTACAAGATGCGATTCGCATCAGAACTAGGACTCGAGGGGTGGAAGCAATAAGGTAATTATAAGTTATAATTTATAAATTATTGATTATAAGATGTTAATGGTGAATTTTTAATTGTAAATGGTAGATAAGTAACGGATATCTATTCAATTCTGAATAACAATTCATTTATAAATTATAACTTATAATTTATAATTTCTTTGGTTTTCATCCGCACAAACATCTCCTCTGTATACCATTGATACTGCCTCGTTTTTTTAATCATGGGGGCATGAGATCTGGAACGGTAAGCAAAGGCATCTAAAGCTTGAACATTTTCCCACAGACTGAAAGTAGCCTGTTCCAATAAGGGAATCTCTCCTACTCCTTTGGCAAAAATGAGTCCTGCTTGATTTTCAATACCCCGACTGGAGGAAGGAACATTCATCCAAAATCGGATGGCTTGAGAACGACGGATACTAGCACGAGTGATTACGGCCACAGGGCCATCCCAAGACTCATTGGTATCTTCAAATTCAAAAGGTTGTAAGTTATTCCAAGTACCATGTCCTTTCCATGGTGTGGCATCCCATCCAGAGATGGATTGACAGAAACCTGAAAATTCAAGCCATCGTTTATCATGTTCGAAAAAATATTGGGCATCTTCTTCTCTCTCCCAAAGTCCTAAAAATGCATAAGTTCCCCAATCTGGCCAAATAGAAAAGCCTTTTCCTGCTCCCGTGCCTAATTGTTTGGCAAATAGTAAACCCGAAGCCTCCCATGGTTGATTCCACAATTTTCCAGTCAAAACAAAAGCTTTTAACTTATTGATTAATCCGTTAATATGAAAAAATCGAATGGTGATGAATTGCATGTGTCTATTTAAAAGGAGTAATGTAGGTTATTATTTGTCGCCAAAACTATCAATTTCATCTCGTGATCTAAATACCTGCTGACTTGGTTACCTCAGTTAACCTTATAAAAAAAATCAAAGTCAACATGTTGTACTCTTACTATTTAGCCGTAAATGTAATCATCCAATTAATTCCAAACTGATCGGTTAAAGTACCATAATAGGCGCCCCAGAACATATCTTGAATGGGCATGGTGATGGCCGCTCCTTCCGACAAGCCATCAAAAATTCGTTGAGCTTCTTCTTTACTTTCAGGCTCCACACAAATGTGCATGTTGTTTCCAGTAGTTACTGTAAATCCCAACTCTGAAGGAGCATCACTAGCCATTAAAATATGATTATTTAGTAATGGCAGCTCAATATGCGAAATCATATTTTTAACAGCATCAGACATTGGAGGCAAATTACTTTCTGTTGCAATATCAGCAAATCGCTGAATTCCATTCACAAACTCCGTTTTAAAAATCGATTGATAAAACAGAAATGCTTCTTCTGCATTTCCGGGGAAGTTGAGGTAGGTGCTGATTTTTGACATGGTTGGCCTTAGAACTTAATAGTGTCTTATTTATTTGCTAAAATTATACTATTACTTTTTCTTTTTGCTTGATTTAGAAATACTAGATATTTTTTTTGTTTCTACTTCAAAATCACTAACAAAGTGATGGTCTTGGTTTACTCGGAATTTGGAGTATACCTGTTCTGCCAGTTTCATGGCGACTTCATGACTTACCGTACCAGCATCTTTTAGTATTTGATAATCATTGAACTGTAAGAAAGCATCTAACTTATTTACCCAATCTGCCATCTTCATTGGAATTTGCCTTTCGGCTTGTAGTTCCGCAAAGTCTAAATACATGGTAACAATGCGCTCCAACTCTTTGATTTCCTTTTCCTGCATATAATTTTTCGCAGTGCCTATATCGCCCTTTAATACTTTACCGTGGGGAGCATTTTTCCAGGTGGTAAGACCCATGTTGGGTTTATTCGCATCAGCTCTTTGTACAATTATTTCGGCTGCTGTTTTTCCAGTAATTGCCCAGTGCAACTTATTTTGAACAGTTTTAAAAAATTGCTGTGTTATTTCAGCTTCCTTATTGTAATCAATGCTGCACTGCTCGTATATATCCGTAATTTTAAGATAAAAGCGTCTTTCACTCGCCCTTATTTCTCTGATGCGTTCTAAAAGTTCATCAAAGTAATCTTTGCCAAAGCGCTTGCCTTGTTTCAAACGTTCATCGTCTAATACAAAACCTTTGATAATGAACTCTTTAAGGGTTTTGGTAGCCCAAATGCGGAATTGGGTAGCCTGATAACTATTTACTCTGTAGCCTACGGCTATAATGGCATCTAAATTGTAAAAATCCAGTTTTTCAGAAACTTCGCCCCTAAAACCTCTATTTACGACTGTTTCCATTTTGGAAATAGTGGTAGATGAAGTTAATTCTCCGTCAGAATAAATGTTAGTTAAGTGCTTACTAATGGCTGGTACCTTGACACCAAATAACTCCGCCATGGCTTTTTGGGTAAGCCAAAAGGTTTCGTTATTAAAAACCACTTCAATATTCACATGACCTGTTGGGGTAGTGTAAAATATGATATCGCTACTTTGCATATTCTCTGGCATAATAATTTGAACCCTAAGACTAATCTGCAAGTATTAAAATTTGTGTAGATATACCAAACAGCGGTAATATTTATTATGAAATCACTTCACGATTTATATTAAATTAACTAACTCATAATCAATTTATTGAACCTTAAATACAACAAAAAAGCAACAACTAAAATAAAAATATCTAAAGGAAGTTTCTTACCATTTAAAAATTCAAAATTAATCATTGAAACTAATAAATTAATTCATGGGTTGTGTGTGTTCAAAATTACTCATCGTAATAGATTCCTTCAAAACCTGTAAATTTATAAATCCATATTAATATGATCTTACTTTCAGAAATGAAATGGTTAAGAATTTGAACCAATTAGATAGCTACCTCTATTTCCAATAATTAAACCAAGATCCATCTATTTCTTTGAGCCTATTTTATCATTTAGAAGAACTATAATGGTTAAAACATAAAATATATTATGCATAATCAATAAACTTTAAAGTATAACATCTATACTTAAATTAGGATTAGGTATTCACTAAATCAGCCATGGTAATATATTTATAATAAAAACTTAAAGTTCCAATATGGTTCAGTAAAACTTTTCAATCACTCTTTTTTGCATACAACTAAGTAGTTTGTATATAATTATATCTGAGAAATATTATACTATTATAGAATTCAAAAAAGATTTAGCAAGTTTTTAAAGTACATTGTAAACTAATTTAATTTTTATTCGATTTTTTTCACTTGAAAATATAACAATTTAGATATGCTATATAATTATAGCTTCTTTAGTGTTTAATATAGATTTATAAAATATTAAAATGAAGACTTCAAAATACCCAAGATTTCTAACGAACTCTCCATGCGGGGAAGATTTATTTGAAGGCAAATCGCAACACAAAATCACTCACAGCATATGCGATATTATTAGAAATGAAGTGAGTTGTAAAATTATTGGCATTGATGGAGGGTGGGGGTCAGGTAAATCAAATGTTGTTAGTCAAGTTCATAACATTTTGACTAATGAGAATTATCATTTTTTTATTTATGACGCATGGGGGCACCAAGAAGACCTTCATAGACGCTCTTTCTTAGAAGAGTTAACTGAAGATTTAACTCAAGATATTTTAAAAAAAGACAAATGGAATACTAAATTAAATCAATTACTTGCTAAAACAAGAAAAACAGAAAGTAAAAGAATGCCCAGACTTAGTATTGGTATTATAATAACAGGTTTGGCTGTTTTGAGCAACCCAATATTTAAGTATCTATCCGAAAAAGCTGAAAATGCTAAGTGTCACTATTTAATTAGTTTGATAATTTTATCTATTCCAGTTCTATTAATATTGACATTATTTATATGTTATTTTTTTCTAGAAAATGAAAAATCCATTTCTAGAAAACTTAAAAATGCATTTACTAAATTATTTCTAGAATATCAAAATAAACTTGAAGAGGAGACAAGATATGAAACAATATCAGAGGATGAACCTTCTGTTAGAAAATTCAGAAACTGGATGAAAGAGATTTCAGTAGATTTAGGAAATAAAAAATTAATTCTAGTATTTGACAATATGGACAGACTTCCCCAACGAAAAGTTCAAGAGTTATGGTCTTCTATTCATGTTTTTTTTTGTGAGCATTCATATGAAAACGTTAAAGTAATAATTCCATTTGACAGAGAACACATCAAACTAGCTTTTGTTTCACAGGAAAATGAAAAACATTACGGGGAAGATTTTATAAATAAAACATTCAATGTTGTTTACAGAGTATCGCCGCCAATACTTTCTGATTGGAAAAAATACTTTACAGATCAATGGAAATTAGCTTTTGGAGAAGAGAATTCATTAATTGAAAGTAATAATGTTTTACAAATATTTGACTTACTAAATGATGAAATAACTCCTAGAAAAATTATCGCATTTATAAACGAGTTTGTATCTATAAAACAAACAATTAAGAACTCTATTCCAAATAATTACATTGCCATTTTCATTCTTGGTAAGCCATTTCTTGCTAAAAAACCAATTGATGAAATTATTAAACCTACATACTTAAAAGGACTTACATATTTATATAATAATGATGAGGAACTTCCAAAGTTTATCTCAGCATTATTTTACCAAGTAGACCCCGAAAAAGCAATTCAAATTGTATTTACAGACAGGATAAAACGGGCATTGAATGAAAATAATTCATATGAACTTGAAAAGACTAGTTCTATTCCTGAATTTTATGATATTCTTGAAAATGTTATTATTGACGTTTCAAACTACGAAAATGCAATTCTTGCGTTAGATAAATTATCAACAGAAAAAATTGGTAATGCACATAAGTCTAATATAATTTGGAATTCACTTTACCGAAAAATTATCTCAAAACCTAATTCTCTAATAAGTGAATATCAACTTATACTACTCTCTAAGGTTTCTGATCAAAAAGAATATTTGTCTAAACTTAAAAATGACCTATATGATGATCCTTCATTTTCAACATTAAATTATTTTGAAAGTCTAAATAAAATTAATGTCAAATTTAAGGGATCTCTACCTGTATTTTCAGGTCTCAAACCAAAACTAACATCTGTTCAAGAGTTTATAGCTTTTATTTCAAAAGCAAAGAATAATTATTCAAAGTACAATATTAAAACAGATGAAAATAACTTAAATGAATATTTGATAAAACTAAATATTCTGCAATTAAAAGATATTGATTTTCTCCCTTATATTACTTCAGAATATTCATTAAGTAAATTCACAAAGAATTTGGAACAATTGATATCATCAAATGCACCTAGAAACGAAAAAGAAGAAATGAATATTTTGTTCACTAGGTATAAAGAAGTTAGTTCAGAAAAACCATTGGAAATTAAATTAGAAAATTCTACAATAAGTACTTTATTTAAGCAATCTACAGTCGAGGAAGATTTCTATTTCGAGTTAATTGCAATGAGAATTGCTAAACTTGATAACTTTGAATCAATTCTTAATAGTCCCTTTAAATCGGTTTTAGAAAGTAATGATTCAGAATTAATTCAAAAAATTGCAACGAGATTAGAGAATTATATAGATTTTGATGATATACTATTAGGTTTGAAACAATTTAACAGTAGTTTGCTATTTACCGAAATTGCAAAGTATCTTACAGTTAATGATAGTAAAGTTTCTAGAGCTGACATTAACACACTGATTTGGAACTTTAAAGAAATTTGTGAATTAGGAAATATAAATCCTCGAACTCTCCTAATTAGATTAAATGGCTTAGATATCTCGTTTTCGGATGAAATCAATGTTGTAAACGTAAAAGAAATAGTAACACCATTTTTCTTAGAGCAATCTCTACTTGAAAATATTCAAATAGGAAATAAATGCATTGAAACGGTAAAAGAGTACTTAAATACATTAACAAAAGAACAATGGAAAGAATCATTAAAAAATCCCGACTCTTACGAAATTGAATCCAGTTTAATAATTGATTATAAATATTCTAGTAACTCATTCGAAGCATTTAAAGATTTCCTAAATGATATTTCAACTGGAAATACTGATGAATTGCCAAATAAAGATGTAATTCAAAATATTATTAAAAAATTTGTAGAACAACGTAAGTCATTAAAAGCTACTTTTAATAGAGTACGTGACACTATTTGTCGATTAGACTCTATGAATGTAGCACTCTTTAAATATTTTGGAGAATGGCTATTTGATTACTCTGACTTAGAAAAAAACACTTCATCTCTAAGAACAATATTTATAACAGAAGTTTTTGAAAATGAAGATTGCTTACAAATAATATTTAGTAACCAAGAAAAAATGCCTGCAATTATAAGTTCTGCGGGTGAAGAAGCTCAGGATATTTTAGAATTCATAAAAGAAAAATTAATTAATAACAGCTCGGAAAGATTCATCGATTTTGCAAAATGTTTAGGGCTTGAAATTGACAATATGAATAATTAAGATTTTCAAATTGACAAAATGATTACATTTTTCTTCAGAATAGGCTTAAATAAACTAAAATAAGACAAAATAAAAATACGTTACTTCCCAATACAAAACTTCCCAAAGATATTTTTCAAAAGGTCGTCGTTGGATATGGCTCCTGTGATCTCGCCCAAATGATGTAGGGCGTAACGTAGGTCTTGAGCAATTAAATCTCCCGTTAAATTGATTTTTAAGGCGTTCAAAACCTCTTCCAAGGTTTCCTGCGTCTGTTTTAATTTCTCGTAATGTCGTAAATTGGTTACCATCGTTCCTGAGTTGGACACCTGATTTAAACCGACAACCTCCAACAACAATTGCTCAAAATCGGCTAAACCTTGACCGAATTTGGCTGAGATAGCCACTGTAGGAAAACCTAATCCTTCCCAATCTTGAATGGCTGGCTGGTTCTCATCGACTTTGTTCAATACCAAAATCAGCGGTATATCTAATTCGGCCATTTCCGACAATGCAGCTTGAATATCCATAGGATTATTCTCACTCACATCGACCACATATAAAATCACTTGAGCCTTCTTTACCCAAGCTTGCGTTCGTTGAACTCCCTGCGCTTCGATAACATCCGTAGTATCACGCAGTCCTGCTGTATCCACCAAGCGGAATCGAATACCCCCCAATACCCACTCATCTTCTAAGCTATCTCGAGTAGTGCCCGCAATATCAGACACTATGGCTCTCTCCTCTTTCAATAAGGCATTTAACAGCGTGGATTTTCCTGCATTGGGTTTCCCTACTATCACGGTAGCCACGCCATTTTTAATGGCATTACCTGCCTTAAAACTAGCCACCAAGGGTCTCACTTTATCCAAGAGCTTATTGACTAAATCTTCTAAATCTTGTCGATCCGCAAATTCCACATCTTCTTCTCCAAAATCCAACTCCAACTCAATCAAAGACGCAAAATGAATTAATTCCTCTCGCAAGGCGGCCAATTCCTGGGAAAAACCTCCGCGCAATTGATGCAAAGCAGCGGAAGTAGCGGCGGCTGAATCGGCTGCAATAACATCCGCCACGGCTTCCGCTTGGGCTAAATCAAATGCTCCATTCAAAAAGGCTCTTTGCGTAAACTCCCCTGCTCTGGCTAATCTCGCCCCTTTTTCCACAAATAATTGAATGATACTCTCTTGAATATAGGGCGAACCATGACAAGAAATCTCAATAACATCCTCTTTGGTGTAGGACTTAGGTCCCTTGTATAAACTAATCACAACCTCATCATACACTCTGCCACCCGACTCAATACGGCCATAGTGCAAGGTATGTGGGGCTTGTTTGGATAAATCTTTGTTTGGGAATACCTCATTGACCCAAGCTATGGCCTTGTCGCCCGACAAGCGGATGACACCAATAGCTCCTACACCCAAAGGTGTAGCTAGGGCAATAATTGTATCCTTAAAATCCATTATAGCAAGTTTTGCAATTTCATGGCTACTGACATATCACCCGAAATCTTAATTTTACCAGTCATAACAGCCATCATCGGGTTTAAGTCGCCCGACATCACTTTACTAAAGTTCTCCACCGTAGCTGAAATCGTACAATCTGCTTCTTCATTTTCATTAGTGACTGTTCCATCGTTTTTAACCACGATGATTCCTTCTGGAAATGCAAACTTAAATGAAACGCCTAATCCGCCTTTCTGTGCGGCCATGGCGGCAATACGGTCGTTGATGTCTTGAAATGTCATGTTTATTATTCTAAATGTGTCAATGAAATGGCAAATTTAAGGCATTTATTTCCTTAATGAAATTTTACAACTATACCTCCCGGTGACAAATCCCCTTGAAGTCGCAATATTGGCAGTCTTCCAAATTAGCTGTTTTCTCAAAAGGCGCCGAAGGATCTAGTAATCGATGAACCCAATGAGCAATCAATTGTTCTGATTCTTTCAAAAAATCTTCCAATGATTGATTCTCACTAAATTCTATATTCTCCGTTAAAACGGTAGCTGATAAATTTCTAAAAGATATAATCCCAGGCTGGATCTGAGCCGTAGGTGTATGAATTTGTTTCAAATATCCCACTCGCTCTTCCTGAGGTTTGGAAAGCTCCTTACCTAATAAAAACTTATATAGCCACAATTGAAAAAGTTTTTCCTTGATATCCTCGGAAGTTAATTCCGACATTAAGTCTCCTCCAATTTTTAAGTCTTTTTTCTCTACTTTTCCCGTTTTATAATCAATAATCCGAATGGTATTCGCCCCTAATCGATCCAATCGGTCAACACGACCTTTGATTTTCACTGGCCAAATTTCCCCATCAACCGATATTCCAACCTGTGTTTCTAAACTTCCTTCGACTTCCAAAAGTTCAATGGGCTCATTTACCCATTGTGGTGATGCTTGTAAATAATTTTCTAGAATTGTTTTGGCAACTTCTTTTAATACATAATTGAAGCCTTTTTCCAGCTCAAATACCCCTTTTTCTTTTTCAATTTCTCGAATGGCCCGATTCAAATAATCATCCAAATGACTGATTTTCTCCTTCCAATCCACTTGATCCATTCTTCCTCCATGCTGCTCTTGAATTTCGTTATCGAGTAATTCCAACACTTTATGAATCCAAGTACCAAAAACATCGGCCCCCATGTCATCATCACTTTGTTTTTCATCCCGCAATCCTACAATTTGGGAAAAGTAATACTTCATGGAACAGGTCACTAACATGGACACTGAAGAAGCAGATAGTCCCCTTTTCAAAAGAACTTCTTTGATCTTTTGTCGCATCTCATCCGTTTTTTCAATGCTACTTACATGCTCCTCCTGCTCTTTGTTTAATTTACCTAATTCCAAGACTGGCTCTTCCAATACCAATTGGGGATTCTTCTTTTTCCAGTCGAATCGTATCTGCTTAATGAAACGACTCATTTCCTTGATACTTGATTTTTCGGAAGGTTGCACATAACAAAGAATCACTTCCTGAGCTCTTTGCAATAATCGATAAAAGTGATAGGACGTAACCGCATCAGCCTGAGTAAATGTAGGTAGCGAGAAATACGACATATTGGCTATGTCAGTAGGAATTAAACTTTCTCGCTTTCTTGTACCTGGCAATGAACCTTCATTTAATGACAACACGATTACTCGGTCAAAATCCAACGTTCTCGTTTCTAATAAACCCATGACATGTAAGGTCCGGGAGCTATGATCTGGCCCCTCAAAGGTCAATTTTTGTTGCTGTAATAATTGCATCAATAATATTTTACCACTGGCATAGGATATTGGAAATCTATCTAAAATAGCTGTTTCTAAGGTTTCACAGACATCAAAAGCTTGCTGAACAGCCTCTGCTTCCTCATCCCATTCATTGCGGGGATAAGCCAGCATAATCTGATAAATAAAGCTTTTGATATGTTCTAAAATCTCCGAAAAATCAGAGTCCGTATGCACCAAAACATGGTGTAGAATGGGAATATTGATTTCCTTTATCGTATCAAATGACACATATAGGTTATCGGTACCGAGTTTTGAAATCAATAATTTATGGGCATCAATTTGTTTATGTTTTGACCAATATTGGGCATAAAGCTGAACTAAGGGATGCTGCCAAAGCTTCATCAAATGGGCCGTAGGAAAACGTCCATCAACACCTCTTTTGGTCAAATCCCACCATAAATTAATCAATGAAAAAATTTGGGTCTTTTTGATGGAAAAACCCATGGTGATGTTCAAGCGATCCTTAAATTCACCGATATACTGTGTCACTTGATCCAAAAGTGATTCATCCCCCAGTACCAAAGCTACTTGTTCCTGATCTCCATAGGTATATGCCCATTTTCGGATGGCCTCCATGGCCACATACACTTGAGCTGAAGGATTGGCTAGCCCTATGATTTGTACTTTTTTAGGATCTTCTAACAAATGCTTTTCCATCCAGAGGAAAGGCCCTCGCGATAAATAGTTTTGGGAAGCAGGATGAGAATAATTCCTTAACCAGTTGCCTGCCCGATGAAATTTATTTTTCACGTAATATTCATCCGCATCCCAAAGTGTCTCAGCCAAACCCTGTTTGAGTAACATGCTGATAATATCTTCCTCGGCTTTCGACAGGGCATTAAAACCAACAAAGTAGATTTTTTTAAAGTTTTTGGCTAGGGCTAATCCATTTTCTAAATTTTCTACCAACTTACGATAGGCCATTCCTCGGTACACTAAACCTAAGGACTCCAATCTGCTTTTGAGACGAATATACACCTCTAATAAATGATCGTAGAGCTTGAAATAAGCCTTAGTATTCTCTGTAATGAATTTTTCAGGTTGATCTTCGCCATATTCTAGCCCCCAACGTTCTAAGGATTTGGCTTCTGACAAAAAAGAAAACAATTGAATGGGATCCACTAGGTAAAGATCAAGTATATCAAAATCTTTCAGCATCAATTGTCCCCATGAAACAAATCGATCGAAATCCACCTGCAGATCCACTTCCTTGAAGCATGCAAAAGCTTCCATCAATAGGGAAATGGGATCAATGAGCTCCGAATTTGTCATTTGCAGAGCAAATTCCTCAATGGTCATCACTTTGGGAGAAATAAAAGGTCTTTCTCCCAATTGTGCTAATTGAGTTTTAAGGTAAAGCGCACCCCTTTGGGAAGGCATCACTACAGCGACTTCCCTCAGTTCATCAAAGCCATGTTGAGCTATGAGATGTTCCGCTGTTTTCCTTAAAAATGATTTCATGCTGTCTTACAGATTTCCCTTTTTCATTTCTTTGACAGCATAATCTACTGCTCTAGCGGTAAAAGCCATGTACGTTAAAGAAGGATTTTGTGTAGAAGTAGAAGTCATACAGGCTCCATCAGTCACGAATACATTTTTAACATGATGCATTTGATTCCATTTATTCAAAAGAGACGTTTTAGCATCCGCTCCCATGCGCACTCCGCCCATTTCATGGATATCTAAACCAGGTGCTTGTTTGGTATCTCGATGACGGATATTTTTAAAACCTGCTTTGGTATACATTTCAGTAAATTGATCAATGAAATCTTGCACCATTTTATCGTCATTGTCATCATAAGCCACATTCACATGCAAAATAGGCATTCCGTTTTCATCCTTTTTTAGCTTATCCAGTGTGACTTTATTGGATTCTTTCGGTATCGTCTCTCCCATCATGTGTGAGCCAGCATACCACATTTGATTCAGTTTAGGATTTAATAAGGAATTTTTCAAGCTTTCTCCTAACCCTTCACGATCAGTATTTGAACCTCTTCCTGCATTCATACCAGCAGCATAGCCTCGTAAGAAGTTGGTTTCTTGCTTATATAAATTACGGAAGCGAGGGATATAACCTGAATTTGGCCGTCCTCCTTCTGTTTTATAGTCCAAATAACCTTCGTATTCGGCTGAAATAGAAGCACGATAGTTATGAAAGGCGATGTGTGTACCCAACAATCCTGAATCATTACCAAGTCCATTGGGGAAACGATGCGAGGTAGAATTCAATAAAATCAAATTGGTATTTAAAGCTGCAGCAGTAACAAAGATCACTTTCGCATAATATTCCACCATTTCTTTGGTATGTGCATCTACCACCCTTACTCCTACGGCCTTTTGTTTCTTCTCGTCGTAAATAATGGAATGAACCACGGAATCAGGACGTAAAGTCATGTTTCCAGTTTTGGCGGCCCAAGGTAAAGTAGAAGCATTAGCAGAAAAATAGCCACCATACGGACAGCCTCTTTGGCATAAATTCCTACCCAAGCATTGCGCTCTACCTTGTTGATAGTGGATTTCCTGTGGCTGAGTTAAATGCGCACACCGACCGATAATCACATGGCGATCATTATACAATCGCTTGATTTCCTTTTGAAAGTGTTTTTCCACACAGGTCAATTCATGCGGAGGTAAAAACTCGCCATCAGGTAAGGCATCTAATCCATCCTTATTTCCAGATATACCAGCAAATTTCTCTACATGGGAATACCAAGGGTCTAATTCTTTATAGCTAATAGGCCAAGGAGTGGCAAAGCCATCGCGAGCAGGTCCATCAAAATCCAATTGAGACCAACGCTGCGTTTGACGAGCCCATAAAAGTGATTTACCGCCTACTTGATAACCACGAATCCAGTCAAAGGGCTTGTCTTGCTCATAGGGGTGCTCCTTATCTTTCACAAAAAAATGCTTGGCATCCTCACGGAAAGCATAGCACTTAGAAATGATAGGGTTTTCCTTGATTTCATCATCAGTCAATCGACCACGGTGAGGAAATTCCCAAGGCGACATTAAGGTAGTTGGATAGTCTTCATTGTGAGTCACCTTTCTTCCTCTTTCTAAAACAAGAGTCTTAACCCCTTTCTCACAAAATTCTTTGGCAGCCCATCCTCCAGCCATTCCAGACCCGATGACAATGGCACCATAGGTGCGCTTTTCGGCATTAGTTAAATAATTCATTGAATATAACTTATGATTTTTTGACAGAAGCACAGCCATTAAAATAGCCAGGTGCCATGACATAATGAAAATGATTGACCATGATTTCTTCCGAAGAAGTATAGCCCTGAATGGTTAATCCTTTTAAAGTTGACATTGCTTTTTGTGCATCAGCTCCTAGATTTCCATGAGCCATCACAAAAAGAAATTGCTCTTTTTCTGCTTGGCTAGCTTGAGACCAAGGTTTTTTCACATAGGATTCCAATGAAGTTTTAAAACCATCTAAAACCTTACGAAAAGTCGCTTGTGCGGCTGGATCATAGCAGTCATCTAACATGGTTTTAACAAATACGGGAACTCCCAAACTGACGGCTCCGGGGATAGCAGATTCAGGTATAATGATTCCTACCCAATCGCTTAGTAATTGATCTTGTTCTGCAGACCATGCTCTTGGCTTCCAAGACGCTGCATTGGCCTGTTTCGATTGGGCAGAAAGGTCATAAAAAGCCACTGTTCCTAAGGTGGCTAAAGCCATTCCTTTTACCCATTCTCTACGAGAAATTGTTGTCATTTGCAAAAGAATTTAAAGAGAGTAAATCTAAGGAAAATTCGGGAGCTTGTTGTGCTGAAAATGTAGGTAAAAAATGAAAAAATAGAAATTCATTTAGCGCGAACAAGGAATATGGCGTATTCTCTTCTTTCCCCAATTTTTAGGGTTATTACGTGTATATTTCTGCATATTGTCAAATGCTTTTTTATGTAGAACAACATAATCGTGGTAATTCGAATGCCAAGAAAATGCGGCATCAATCATGTGTGCATATTTTGACACCGCAGATTTATATGATCGAATAATAGATGATATGGATCCATATTTAGGTGAAATGGAAGACATAAATGCTTTGCTTGGACATACATTTACCTTTTGGAAAGGCTCCTCTTTATTTACTATGTTTCCATCCAAGACATTCGAATTGGGAGAAAATTTATCTTCATTTGATGAAATCCTAATGGACAAAGTATCTAAAATATTTTTGATAATCAACATCCCATGCATATGGTCTGGCATGATGACAAAATTACCTAAATCTACAAATGGAAAATGTAAAGGTATTTCGTTCCAAAATTTTTCTGCCAATTTACCTAATTCACTCAATTGCATTTCTGAATCGGATAAAGGATGTTTTTTGACAATTTTACCAAAATAATGAACCCTGTTTTTGGTACAAATAGTAATAAAATAAGCACCAGGCCTTCTGTAGTCCCAATATGGTTTTCGAGTTGTATCAACCCTATATTTATTTCGAAATTTTCTAGGTTTAATTGGTGTCATAGGTATAATTTTTGACTGTATAAATCTGTAGAAAAACAGACCGCTACAACAAAAAAAGCTCTATAAAACATCAAAAAAAATCCGACTATCAGAATATCAATATCCAGATAAAACCCAAAGCCGAAGCACTGCTTCGGCTCAACGGATCTCTGGCACCTCCAAAGCCGTTGCACTGCAACGGCTCAACGGTCCTAATCAAACAACAGCCATTTTACCCCATAACCAAAAACCCGTGACATGGCTGGATGAAGGTAAGCCGTATAATAATTGTTGTTCAAGAGACCATAATTGGCATGTGACATTTTGAAAAATAGGCGTACCCGATTAATACGCAAGGAAACATAGGGGTCAAGCTGGACAAAAGCCGGTACTTGGTAATTATTTTGAATATGGTACTGTTGCAAAGCAGGCTGATAAGCATCCGCAAAATAGGCAGATTGATGGTGTATATCGATTCCAAATTGAACATAAAGCAACTTCTTATATTGTACATCCAAAGCCAAATTAGCATCAACCAATAGGTTAGGCATGCGGAGAACATTGGGACCTGTTTGTGTATTGGCATAAACTTTCGTAAACCAGGAGAGTTTTTTCCATTGTCCTCCTACATCCACCGACGTTCTAAAAACACCAATATCTGATTTAGCTTGCATGGGAGTAGCTAGTGAATCAAGGTATATCCAATCAGAAATACGTTGAATGGTTAAACCTGGCTTAAAATAAATATATTTCGACTTCAAATTAATCCCTCCATAGATTTCGTCCATGGAGATATTCGCAAAATCATTTTTCCACCGATATGAGGTATTATACACCCAGTTTTGTGCAATACTTGGACTATACGAAATTCTTTGGGCACTGACTTGAAAAATGGGCGATTGAAAACTGGCTTTCAGTCGATAATCTGATCCTAACAAATATTCACCCTCAGCTGTAAAATCAATATTCTGACTAAATGATTGATTGATCCACAAGCCTACATAATTCTCAAATCGATCTAATTTAGTCTCATTTAGCGGATTATACACCGACCAATAACGTTGCTTTAAATAAGTCCGATAAACAAACTGTTTATATATTCCTTTTAAGCCTGTTTGGTGACTATAGGATGACCATTGATTCTCATTGTACAGTGAATCCTCGGTAGGAGCTTGAATGTATTGAATATAGGTTCTTGGATAAAAACCATCGGCTAATGATTGTTGGAATGCCTTATCTCTAAACTTCACAGTTCGATTTTCCACATCCAAGGCTTGGAATAATTGTAAGCCTTTCCACCCAACAAATTCATGGTAAACGTGAAATTTGATGAATTTATCATTGGATTGAGATAAAGAATTGGACAAAATGGCCGTATTATCAATGTATTTCAAAGCTTCATCCGCAGTCAACGTTTTTGATAATTTCACGCCCCCTTGATCATTGGTTCCTTGATCAAAATAATTAATATGCCCTAATAAACGGTATTTCTTATTTTTTGATTGATAATTGCTATGCAACAATAATCCCCATTGACCTAATAAACTCTGCTCACCTGATTTAAATGCGGCATCTGTCAATACTTTGTCGGCCACCATCCTTTGAAGAGCAATACCTATATTCCAGAGAGAATCTACGTTTCGGGCAAAATTAAAATTCAAACGAGTTTGACCTCCTCCACCCAGATTATATTCCACTTCAGAATAAGGCGATTTGGAATTAAAATATCGAACCTGATCCGATTGAAAAGCGTAGGGAGAATATACTGAATAACCCAATTGGGTGCCCAAACTACCTGGGGATTGAAAAAACATATTTCTAACGGCTGTTCCATCATTTCCTAAATTAGCCGTCAAAAAACCACTTTTCTCCTGAAATAAATATCGGTGGAAAAGCGTAAGTGTCGTATCAATTCTTCGCTTGATTTCACGAGAATTTACAATATCAGATTCATGTACATAATACATAGTATTAGGGCCAAACACTTGTTTGGTCGAATCATCTAATGCGGCACGACCACTTTTTTGAGGCCCTTTGCTAGTTCCTTTAGTATTCTGAGTAGCTGGATTGGGAAAGCCATTTCTGTCATTCGGATTTTGGGTACCGGGAAAACCTGAAGTCGTTCCAGGCGTCAAAACTTGAGCCCAAATCGAAAATGGAAGCAAAAAGGAAATAAGAAAAAGTATGGTTAACCGATGTTTCATCACCGCAAAGGTAGCTTAAAATAAGGAAATTATCTTGTCAAGCTTTGGTTCAATAAGCTCCAAAACTCAGCCTCCCTCTTCAAAAAATACATCTCCATAGGCAGATAGGCTAATTTATTGGCTAAGTCTGGAAATTCCTGATAAGCAGCTTGCAGGCGAACATAATCCTTGTGCGTGGTAATAAATGCCTCATCCTCTGCCATTTTAGCCGCCTTTGTATTTAAATCGTGTAGTTCAGCTTGAGTAAAACGATGATGATCTGGATAAGATTGTGTGCTTTTCATTACACCTATTTTTTTTACTTGCTCAAAAAATAGACTCGGATCTGCTATACCTGCCAATGCATGCCATGACATATGGGAAAATTCTTGGATTCCCTGTGGTTTTCCATAACGGATAGAAGCAAAGAAAACAGGTTTGCGTATTTCTAACTGAAAACGGTCTATTTGTTGATGGTCCAACATTGATGGACAACGAGTCACCACTACGGCATCTGCCCTTTCAATTCCCGATCTCCATTCCCTTAACCTCCCCATGGGCATTAAATGGTCTTCAAAATAAGGTTGATCATACGTAGTACAAATGATATTAAAATCAGCTTTTAAAGCACGATGCTGAAAGGCATCATCTAAAATGACCGTTTCGATTTCCGGAATTTGCTCTATCATTTGTTGAATTCCTGTAACCCTACTTTCACAAACAGCCACATGCATTTGTGGAAAAGTGGTCTTATAGGTTAGAGGTTCATCCCCAACTTCGGCAGCGGCGGAACTAAGCTCTACCCATTTAAAACCCTTGCTTATCCGCCCGTATCCCCTACTTAAAATTCCCACAGAATTATTCCAGCTTGCATGATGAATTAAATAAGCCACCAGTGGACTTTTACCGGTACCACCCACGGCTAAATTTCCAACTACTATGGTTTTGGGTTTGTCAAAATGATGAGATTTGAACCAACCCCAATCATAAAATGCATTACGTACGGAGATGATAATTCCATAAAGCAATGCAGGAAACCAGGTGAATATATTTTTCATATCAAGTTTAAAGCTAAAAAGAATCGTCGAGGCAGCAAAACAGCCAAGAAAATAATAACTTGCGGTATGTTTGATATATCCGTTTCTTACCAAAAACATCCTCTACAATTTCACTTTGAAGCAGGTACTTCACGAGGAATATTGACCGAAAAAAACTCATATTTCATCCAGATTAAAAATAAAAAAAATCCCACTCAAGTGGGACTGGGAGAAGCTGGCCCCTTAAGAGGCCTAAGCCCAGAATTTGAAGAAGAAGGATTAGCGGGCTTCGAAAAGTATATTAAAAGCGCCAATTGGGAGTTATTTCCCGAAAACTTGGAAGAAATACCTGAATTTGTCTCCCATCTTCCTTTAGCTTATCCCTCCTATAAATTTGCCATTGAAATGGCTGTTTATGATTATATTCATGCTAAAAATGGAATTCATTTTGAAAATGCATTTAGCCTTGGTAAAATGGCTATACCTATCAATGGTTTGATTTGGATGGGGAAACCCGATTTCATGGAAGATCAAATCGAACAAAAAATCGCCCAAGGTTATACATGTCTAAAGTTAAAAATTGGAGCCATTGATTTTGATCAAGAACTTGCCATTTTAAATAATCTCAGAAATCAATTTCCCAAAGAAAAATTAAGCATTCGGGTAGATGCCAATGGAGCTTTTACAACAAAGGAAGCTGCTCATAAATTAGAGCAATTGGCTAAATTGGATATACATAGTATTGAACAACCTATTCGGGCCGGACTTTGGAATGCAATGGCAGAATTATGCCAAGAAAATATTTTGCCCATAGCCCTAGATGAAGAATTGATTGGTTTGGAAAACTATGAGCAACAAAATCAATTATTAGATAAAATCCCTGCTAATTACTTAATTATTAAACCTAGCTTAGTAGGTGGCTTTTCCTCCAGTCATACTTGGATTCAAGCAGCAGAAGAACATCAAATGGACTGGTGGATAACTTCTGCCTTAGAATCCAACATAGGTTTACAGGCTATAGCACAATTTACCGCTGAATATTCACTACAAATTCCCCAAGGCTTAGGTACAGGTTCCTTATATACCAACAATTTTGCTTCTGGTCTTTCCATTCAAAGTGGAAATTTACATTTCAACCCAAATTTCCATCGTGTCAATCCTTTTCATGAAATTCATGTTTAGGAAATACATTTTAAGGCCTATCTTTACAAAAAATTAGAAAAATACTTCATGAATACGATTGACGCGGCAATGATTGCCATCCTAGAAAAACGCTTAGAACTCTCTAAATTGAATTACTCAGATGAAAGCTACGATGATGTAGAAGAAATCTTACATGATTTGGAAGATGATTTTAATGAAAAATATGGTGATCAATTAGAAGAAATTCTGGAGAAGGTTCATATCAAGCATTGCCCAGAATCCGATGTTCTTTTACCTACAGCATACCTAGCTAAGAAATTTGTAGAAACAGAAGATGGCGAAATTGAAATAGGGAAGAAAGAAGGTGTAGAGGTAGAATGGATAGAAAACCCTTCAGTAGGTGCCAGATTAGTACTTTTACCTTCTCCTACACGTATTTTACTGATGACACCTAAAGGTATAAGTGTCGTTTGGGAAAAAGAAAGCTAAGCTTAACAGTAAGATTATCAGAAAATATTAGGATCAATTAACCCTTGAAACCTGATTTTTAATCATCAAAAAAGCCATTTGAAATAAAATTCAAATGGCTTTTTTGATATCATGGGCTCTTTAATGTCAAAATCACACCCAATCCACTCCTTTAACCAATAATTTCTGAGTTTCTAGTCCCAAAGGATAATCTGAATAGTTGTGCATATAATCCCAACTTGCTAAAGGAGGTAAGCTCATTAAAATGGATTCCGTTCTTCCATTCGTCTCTAATCCGAATTTAGTGCCCCGGTCATGAACCAAATTAAATTCCACATATCTTCCTCTACGTAGTAATTGAAATGCCTTTTCTGCTTCACCAAATGGACGGATAGCATTTTCCTGCATCAAATAACTATAGATAGGAACAAAAGCCTCTCCTATCGCCTTCACAAACTCAAAATTGGCTAGTTTTTCTTCCAAAGTTTTGGCCTTGATATAATCAAAAAATATCCCTCCGATTCCCCGCGTTTCTTCACGGTGTGAATTAAAGAAATAATCATCTGCCCAAGTTTTATATTTCGGGTAATACTCCTTATCAAACCGATCACAAACTGCCTTAATCTGTTCATGAAACCATTTTGCCTGCTCCGGAATGATGATATGAGGGGTCAGATCGATACCCCCTCCAAACCAATGTTCACCATTGCTTAATTCAAAATAGCGAACATTCATGTGAATAATAGGAACCCATGGATTGATGGGATGCATCACAATGGACACTCCTGAGGCAAAAAAATCTACTTCCTCTTTTATATCAAGACTTTTCACCATTTTGGGATGTAAAGGACCAAATACAGCAGAAAAATTGACTCCGGCCTTTTCTAAGATATTTCCGTTCACGATGACACGTGATCGACCTCCCCCACCTTCTTTACGCTTCCATTGATCTTCTTTAAATCGACTTCCACCATCGACAGCTTCTATGCCTCTACAGATAGAATCCTGCAAACCTTTGAAATAATCAGCTATGACTTCCTTACGCATACTTATTGAGGAGAATGTTGATTGGTATCTGGTGTTTCTGATGGACTTCCTAACAATGAATTGAGAGAATCCAATTCCGAGTCACTGACTTGTAGTGAATCAGGCAAAGTACTATAAGCACTTTGACAATTAAAATCTTTTTTGACCACACGCTTGTCGAGTTTATCGAATGGCACAGGTTTATAATTAGCCAATAAAGGGTCATTGACCACTTTGATCATAAATCGCTTGTAGATAGGTAAGGCTGTTTTAGACCCTTCACCGAGTGCCCCCGTTCGGAAGTGTATAGAACGGTCGTCACCACCAACCCACACACCCGAAATCAAATTATGGGTCATTCCAATAAACCAACCATCCGAATGATTCGAGGTCGTTCCTGTTTTTGCAGCAAATGCAGGTGCATAACGATTATTGGTTGGTAATAAGACCTCTCCTTCATTCCAAAGTAAGGAACTTCCAGTCCCTCCTTCATATACCACTCCCTCTAACATGGAACGAACCAATTGGGCCGATTCTTTTTTAATCACTCGGTAAGAAACAGGATCAAATCGCTGTAATACTTTACCATTTTGATCTTTAATCTCCTGAACTATCATAGGTTCTACATGAATTCCTTCATTGACAAATGCAGAGTAGGCCCCAATCATTTCATATAAAGACACATCAAAGGAACCTAAACCAATGGAAGGAACAGCTTTCAATGGACTCTTAATACCCATTTTCTGTGCATAATACATGACAGTATCTGCGCCCACCTCATTGGTTAATCGAGCTGTAATGGAATTAATGGATTTAGCTAGAGCACGACGAATTGGCATAGCAGAATAAGAAAATGTACCATCCGCATTGGAAGGACGCCAAATTTTCTTTTCCCCTTTTTCTTCTACTTCTAACTCAAATGGCTCATCAGTCATCATGTAGCATGGCGACAAATCCTTGGGACCATCAATGGCGGCGGTATATACAAATGGTTTGAAGGTTGAACCTGGCTGGCGTCTCGACTGTTTGACGTGATCGTATTTAAAATACTTAAAATCCAATCCCCCTACCCAAGCTTTAATATGTCCAGTATAAGGATCTAAGGTCATCATGCCCGACTGCAAGAAACGCTTATAATACTGAATAGAATCATAAGCACTCATGGTCATTTGTTCTTCACCTAAAGTAGATCTAGAATAAACCCACATTTTCCGTTTTACATTTTTCATGTAATGCATGACAGAATCAGGATTCTTGGGATATTTATGTACTAATGCCTTATAATATTCTGTACGTTTGGCGACCGTATCAATGAAACCTGGAATTTCTTTACCATGCTCATCTACCCAAGGATTTTGTCCCGTCCAGTGATTATCAAAGGTTTTTTGAATGGAACGCATACCTGACTCTACAGCCTGTTCAGCATGAATTTGCATCCTTGAATCAATGGTGGTATAAATTTTCAAACCATCTCGATACAAGTCAATTTCCATGTCATTGGCTTTGGCCCACTCATTCAAATATTTGGCAATTGCCACTTTAAAATAATTACCCGTACCATCATATGGCGATTCCTCATTGGAATGCAACTCAATCGGCATTTTAGCCAATGAATCATAGGCATTTTTCTTGACATATCCCGCTTTCACCATTTGAGCTAATACCACATTACGACGCTTCCATGCCCTATTTTGCTCCAAAGGTTTGCCTTCATACCTTTTAGGATTATAGGTCGTGGTTGCTTTCTGAAGCCCGACTAAAATAGCCGCTTCTTGAATATTCAATGAATCAGGAGAGGTGTTAAAATAGGTTTTGGAAGCCACTTTAATACCATAGGCATTATTTCCATAATCTACCGTATTTAAGTACCAAAGGATGATTTCATCTTTGGTATAGAATCTTTCCAGCTTGATAGCCGTAACCCATTCTTTAGATTTGTAGATTAATTTACTCAGGCCTGGAACATAACCGAACAAACCTGTTTTGGTAAAGCTCTTTTTGGTTCGCGTTTTGAATAAATTCTTAGCTAACTGTTGAGAAATAGTACTTCCACCCCCACGATCTCCGCCTTTTACTAAACCAACAGCTACCCCAGCCCAAGCTTGAAAGTCAATACCTGTATGCTCATAAAAACGCGCATCCTCCGTGGCTACTAATGCTTGTACCAAATAAGGAGAAAGTAGTTTGTAATCACGTATGGGGGTTCTATTTTCTGCAAAATACTTACCAAGCAAAACTCCATCGGCGGAATAAATTTCAGAAGCTTGCGACAATTTGGGATTTTGTAATTCATCAACACCCGGCATTTCACCAGTCAACCAAAAGACATTGGTTTCAATCACAAAAAGGTAAATGAGCACATACATGACAACTTTCCCAGCCACTTTCCACATGGTCACTATGGGCCGATAATAGGGTGAACTACGATCTACATGTGCTTCATAATATGCTTCAATCAATCGCCATTTAGTCCTAAGAAAAAAAATGGTCATAGCCACTTGACCAACTAACCAAGAATACTTTTTTTCACCTAAGACTCGGGCTAATAAGGGCAATAAAAAAGCAGTTAAACGCTCCAATCCTGTCCAGAAAAGGCTTTTAAGCTGTTGAACGATTGCGCGAATTCGTTGTAGCATAAATGGATTGAATTATTCCGTTTCTAATTTTTCTAAGATACTCATTAAATCCGTAAAATCCCTAAAGCCTGGCCTATCCTCTTGGCCTGCCACTAGACCGATACCTTGGATCGAACTTTGCTCTACCCATTCTTCTACATCTTCTTCTGGAAGCTCCAATCCCAATATAACAGGATATTGGGCTGCCCAAGTTTCTATTTGAGCTTCCATACCTTGTAGAGAGTCAGGAGAATCAGCTACTAATAAAAAATAGCTTACATAAGGAGCTGCGGTAGCAAATAATGCAGGTAAATTATCCGTGTCGATATTGACACGCATCATTTTGGGAATATCCAATTCCAATAAACGGGGCAAAGCTGCTCGAGAATCCACTTCTATCCAATCAGGAGCATAGTTTTGCACAATTTCTTTCATTTGATCGGCAGAAACACCAGAAAGTTCTGCTACTATTTCTACGCCACTCAACCAATTCCTAATTTCTTTGTATTTATCTAATGGCATCTCATATAAGGCAAAACCTAACCAATCAACCCCCATGCCGGCACAGTAGCGAGCGTCTGAAAGGTTAGCAATTGATGAAACCTTAACGCGTGTTTTTAACATCATATTCTCTTCTAAAACAATTGGCAAAACTACGGTTTAGGACGTGAATTACAAATAAAAATGACTTATTGGAGAAATAAATCACTAAATTGCGGAAAATTTCTGCAGGCTTTGAACCTGAAATGAATATGGAAACAAAAGGACGCGTTCTCGTCGCTATGAGCGGCGGCATTGACAGCTCGGTCGCAGCTGTTTTATTACACGAACAAGGTTATGAAGTTATTGGCATGACCATGAAAACATGGGACTATGCTAGTTCGGGCGGAACAAAAAAAGAAACAGGTTGCTGTTCTTTGGATTCCATCAATGATGCCCGACACATTGCTGTATCCTTGGGATTCCCTCACTATATTTTGGACATCAGAGAAGAATTTGGGGATTCTGTTATCGATTATTTCACCCATGAATATGTAGAGGGTCGTACTCCTAACCCCTGTGTGATGTGCAATACCCATATTAAATGGGATGCCCTTTTGCGCAGAGCTGATCAATTGGGATGTGAATTCATTGCTACAGGTCATTATGCCCAAATACGCCAAGAAAATGGACGATATGTCATTTCCAAAGGTGTAGATGCCTTGAAAGATCAAAGTTACGTGCTTTGGGGAGTATCGCAGGAAAGCCTAGCTAGGACTATCCTGCCTCTAGGACACTTAACCAAGCAACACATCCGTGAGATGGCTACAGAGCGTGGCTTTGTCGATTTAGTCAATAAATCAGAAAGCTACGAAATCTGTTTTGTGCCTGATAATGATTACCGTGGATTTCTAAAAAGACGTTTACCTGAATTAGAAGAAGCAGTACATGGGGGCAACTTCGTCGACCAAGCTGGGAAAATCATTGGTAAACATGAAGGCTATCCTTTTTATACCATTGGTCAAAGAAAAGGCCTAGGTAAAGCTTTTGGATTCCCCGCCTTTGTGACGGAAATTCGCAAAGAGACCAATGAAGTAGTGATAGGGAAATTAGAAGATTTGAACAGAACAGGGATGTACGTGGGTCAATTAAATATGCAGAAATATGCTGAAATACCCGCAGGTGGACTAGAAACCATAACCAAAGTACGGTACAAAGATCCTGGCACTGAGGCCAAAATTGAGCAATTTAAAGATAAAATCAAGGTTGAATTTCACGATGAAGTGGCTGGCATAGCTCCAGGACAAGCCGCTGTATTTTATGAAGGGGATGATGTGGTTGGCGGAGGATGGATTTTAAAATCCTTTCAAAAAGGTAGTGTTTTTGAAAACATTCAGTCTTTTGAATGATGAAACTAGTAACCTTAACCTGCTTATTGATTCTGTTTTGTATATAATTCAATTTGGCCCAACCAACTAAAAGCTGTCCTAAATCAGATATTAGCGTTTTAGTGATGGGGACTTCGGTCGACAGGGTGAATACCACCAAAAAGAAGTAGCTAACCAAATGGCTATTACAGGTACTGAAGCAGAAATCGATTTCATCATCACCACAGGAGACAATATGTATCCCAAAGGAGTAGCTAGTGCATTAGATCCTGCTTGGAGAAGTAGTTATGAAGATATTTATCTTGGACATAGCCTGCATGTCAATTGGTATCCTGTTTTAGGAAATCACGACTATGCAGGAAACCCTCAAGCCGAAATTGATTATTCTCAAATCAGCAGAAGAAGGAATATGCCTACCCGCTACTATTCGAAAACCTATAAATTATCAGATGGAAGCCGTGAATGTAGATTTCTATTTGGCCGGACATGAGCATCATTTAGAATACCATCAGCTTAGCCCCAAACTTCATCACATGATTTCTGGGGCTGGAAGTAAAATAACCCCTTTAAAATCGACTGAAAAAGCCAAGTTTGCACAATCTGTCAATGGCTTTGCCGCATTTTTCATTCAACCCAAAGTATTGGTATTCCAATTTATCGATGAAAAGGGAAATACCCTCTTTAGTCAACAAATCAAAAAATAATCCATTCTTCCATTTTAGCTTTTCAGCACGTATTGACAATAAGTCAAGATATTAAAACAGTAAAATATTATCGTATTAAATGAATTAAAGCATCAAGGTTCGTATATTACCATTGATAATTGGTATTTTCGTACCTGATTTTTCGTTCATTAAATGTGTTTTACAATTGAAATTTATACCCAAATTAGGTTTTAAAGAAGATCTCAAAATGGAAGGGTTTGAGAGCATCGATTTGCAAGAATTTTCTAAGCGAGATTGGTCTAGTTTGGAACCCAATACTCCCTTTTCCCCGCATCGACTAGATTTTTTTGTCCTATTAGTTATTACCCAAGGATCTGTCCGACATAAAGTTGATTTAAAAGAATTCTTAGTTCAGGAGAATGAATGTTTGATTATTTCTCCCAATCAAATTCATGCCTTAAATAGTGAGTCAGATTACCATGGATATTTCTTTTTGTTCACCAAAGAATATTTATTAAACTATTTTACGCCAAATACGTATTTTCATATTTCTCAATTATTCAATTACCATCTATTTAACCCTGTATATCAGCTAGATGAGTGCATGATGGATTATGCTGGAAGGGTGGCATCAGAATACATTTACAGCCCTTATCTGCTTAAAAATCAAATTATCTCTTCTTTGTTTTCTATTATTTTATACAAATTAAATAACAGAAACTTACTCATTCAGTCTCATCAAAACTCCAAGCAAGGTTTTGATTTGTTTGAAAAATTCAAAAACATGATTGAGGAAGAATACCCTAACAGTAGGAATGTCAATGATTACGCCGACAAAATGAATATTTCCTACAAGCATCTCAATGAGATTTCCAAGCGATTTACCAATAGGACCGCCAAGGAGTTTTTAGATGATTACATCATCCTGGAAATTAAGAGAAAACTAAGCTCAACAAGCCTCTCTGTCAAGGAAATTTGCTTTATTATTGGCTTTGATGAACCAACCAATTTCATCAAATACTTCAAAAAAACTACAGGAATCACCCCTCTTGAATTTAGGTCAAAAAACAAATAAGGTTTCATATTTACCATTATCTGTCACAGATTAACCTTTAGGTAACAAGTATTTTTGTTGAATTTTGTTACGTTATAGCTAGAACATACCATTCTATTTTATGATTTTGGACAAGACATTATCAAAAATTATATTATTTAATTCCGCCTTTTAATTACCAAATCCTGTGTTCATATAATAAGGTGTAAACATTAACTTGTTTACACCTTTCTTTTTCTAGGCCATTTAACTTAATTACCTTCCTCCAGCATTTCTTTGGGCACTTTTCTGTTCCTCTCCATTTGAATAATTTCTACATCAAATATCCTGGAGCAATCTATTTTTAATTGGATAGCAGTTTGTATTGGGTGAAAACCATGCTGACCTGCTGCACCTGGATTAATAAAAAGCATATTATTCCGCTTTATATCCCGCTTAACTTGTAAAATATGGGAATGACCACAAACAAAGATTTGAGGTATTCCTTTAGAAAAAGCCTCATATGCATCAGGCTTATAAGAGGAAGGTGCCCCAGCAATGTGCGTCATTGCGATATTGACTTCTTCGCATCGAAACCGCATAATTTTGGGATACATATTGCGGATTGTTCTATCATCAATATTACCATATACTCCAGCTATAGGCTTTTTGTAGGCAATTAATTGATCTGCCAATTGTACAGAACCCCAATCTCCCGCATGCCAAATCTGATCACAGGCTTGCAAATGAGGTTCCAATCGAGGATCTAAATAGGAATGCGTATCTGAAATAATCAAAATTTTCTTCACGCTACTCTGCCCTTTTATTTTTTAATGAAATCAATAATTTATCTGCAATCAAGCTATTGGAGAGCCAGGCTTTTTTCTCCCCTTGAAATGCAGCCATCAGCTCCTTGTTTAATTGAGCATCTGCATTCACCCAGCTTGGAGAACCTGCCTCTTTATAAGCTGAATACCAAAATGAGGCCACTCGGTGCGCTGAAACCAACATACGATCCTGTACCTTATCGCCCAATCGATTGCCATATGCTTGAATAAACTCTTTAGTATAATAATTCAAGGTTCTTCCATTTCTTACCACTTGCATATGTTTCTTTTCCGCTCCCACTACTACCGTAACCTCCTTTTCTACTTGAAACAGTTCAGGCAACATAGCATGAGATTCCAATAAAATCTCAAAAATAAAGTCTTGAGGTTTAGCGATATAAACGAGTGGTTTTGCTTGGTAAGTAGCTAAATGATATTGCGACAATTGCTCTTCTGGAACTAAACTTTCCCATAAAGCATGTAAACCTTTTTGTCCAGTCAATTGTCCATCATGATTTTTGGTTGTGTGCAATGGCACATGTGCATCCGCCACATAATGACCTAAGTCTGCTGCATAAAACAACACAGAATCTCTCATTTCCATTTTAAAGGCATTGACCAATCGACCATAGACACGAACTACCTCCCATGGGACTAAACCCTCCTTACGAAGTGAATCAAAACCATATTTCGCCACAGCTGCCGTATAGTCATGAGGTATATCTGTTCTATAATTAGCTCCAAAAATGGCCGCATCCATATCTAAATAATGCTTAGATTCTTCTGATTTATCTTCATTTCGACGAACATCTGGTCGGACGGATTGATTAACTAAATAATCTTGATTAGCAAAAAAATATGCTCCCAATGGTTCAGGTAAAGCATAAATAGACACTTGCTGTAAGGTCTTATGAGCTAAAAAACCCCAGGAAGAAATGATTAGAGTAAATGGAATAATGAGTAAAAATAAACGCTTAGGATTTTTCATCTTGAATTTGTTGAATGAATGATTTAGGGGATTTCCCATATTGTTTTTTAAAGGCACGAGTAAAATAAGCAGGGTCATTAAATCCAACCTGATAAGCTACTTCTGAAATATTAAACTCTGAATTTTCTAACAATAACTTAGCTTGTTGCAATCGGATAGAACGAATAAACTCATTTCCCGCTAGGGATGTTAAGTTCTTCAGTTTTCGATACAACTGCATTTTGCTCATATCTAATCCCTTTTCTAAATCATCCACATCAAATTCGGCTTCTGAAAGATGATTTATAACCAATTGAGTGGCTTTTTGCAAGAAAGGGTCTTCATATACAGGTAGTTTTCCTTCTGTAAGCCCTTGTTGGATCATCTGCTTTTGCCAGTTTTTCCGCATTCTCTCCTTCGTTTCTAGCAATTTATTCACCCGAATTTCTAAAATATCAGCATTGAATGGCTTGGAAACAAAATCGTCTGCCCCTGCTTGCATACCTTCGATTTGACTTTCATGAGAACTTTTTGATGTTAGAATCAACAAAGGGATATGGTTCGTCTTCGGATTTTGTCGCAATGCCCTACATAAATTCACCCCACTCATTCCGGGCATCATCCAGTCGGTGATGAGCACATCTGGAATAAACTTTAAGGCCATTTCTAAGGCGTCCTCACCCCTTTCTGCTTGGATAATTTGGAATCGATTTTTGAAAATATCTGAGATAAAAAGGCGCATTTCCGCATGATCGTCCACCACCATTAAAATTTGTTTTTCTTGTTCTATTTCCAGTTCATCAGCCTTCTTACTGGTTGATACTTTGTCCATTGTTGGAAAAATACTGTAGGCAAGGATCCAAGAAGGGTCAAAGTCGTTTTTAGTTACAGGAAAGTCAATACAAAAATCACTTCCCTTCCCTAATTCACTACTTACATGAATATGACCCAAATGTAACTCCATTAACTCCTTACATAAGGATAGACCTACCCCTGTTCCCACTCGACCAATGGAATCTGGTACTTGATAAAATCGATTAAATATATGCGGCAGATGAGTAGAATCAATTCCTTTCCCGGTATCCATGACATGGATTTTCACCACTTGTACCTCCTCTTCTGAATCAGCCTTAAACTGTTTAATTAAATCCATCTTTACCGCTATGGTACCATCTTCGGGAGTATGCTTAAAGGCATTGGAAAGTAAGTTACTGATACATTTTTCGATAATATCGGCATCGTAATAAACGAATAAAGAATCCACGGGCGCAGTCCATTTTAACTTGATCTGCTTTTGAACGGCATAAGTCTCAAAACCTTGTAGAATACCATTGACCTGCAAAATCAAATCATGTTGAGCTATAACAGGTTGTTGTTTACCGGCTTCAATTTTCGACAAATCCAATAATTGATTGATCAGGTGCAATAACTTTTGGGCATTCTGGTATATGGCCAAAATTCTTGACTTCTGCTCTTTATTGGCTTGGGTATTATTTAAAAAATACTTTTCCAATGGACTAATAATCAAAGTCAAAGGAGTTCTTAATTCGTGAGAGATATTGGTGAAAAAATGAGTTTTCACTTGCTCCAATTCGCGGATACGTTCTTTTTCTATTTCCTTCATCCGCAGATCCGTTTTGAATGCTTCTCGGATTCTAACTTCTCTCATAAAACCAAATACCATTCCCAACAACAGCAAGGTATACATTCCATATGCCCACCAAGTTCTATACCATGGTGGCAAAACTGTAATTTTCAACTCAAATGGGTTCTCCCCCCAGACACCATCCGAATTGGTAGCCTTTACTTTAAAGGTATAATCTCCTGGATTCAAATTGGTATACGTAGCCGAACGCTGTGTACCTACTTCATTCCATTCCTTATCAAATCCTTCTAAATAATACGCATAACGGTTATTTTTGGGTCTTTGATATTCCAAGGCGACAAAGTCTAAACTAAATACGGTCTGATCTGGTTGAAGGATTAAGTGCTTAGTTTGAAGGATATCCTTATCCAATGGAGAATTCTCATCGCCTACTTTAACGGGCTTATTAAATATTTTCAAACCTGTCAAATAGATAGGAGGAATATCCATTTTCATCCTCAAACTATCTGCTTTGATAAAATTAAGGCCATTGGCACCACCAAAAAACAACCAGTCCTTATTATTTTGACTATATGCATTGGCCAGAAACTCTTTTCCCTGTAATCCGTCTAATTCATCAAAATTGACAAATTTAAGCGTCTTGGAATTCATTTTTGAAATCCCTCCATTGGTACTTATCCAAAGATTTCCTTGTTTATCTTCCATCATACTTCTCAAGGTATTAGAAGCTAAACCATCCGCCACTGTAAAGTTTCTAAATCCTTTCCCGGGCCCATGATACAGATGTAAACCACCACCATTGGTCAATACCCAGATCCGCCTATTTCGATCTTGGAATATCTTAGTAATATTATTGTAACGAATACCATTAGCTGATCCATTTTTGTCGATATGCGCCAAGCTTTGGGTTGCTATGTTATAGACATAAATTCCAAAACCCGTAGTTCCAATCCAAATTTGCCTATTTTCATCTACCAAAAGGCTGGAAATATTTTTTGCTCCAAAATTCTTACTCCCTAAAATGGGATAAGGGATTCGGTATTTTTTACTAGCTATGTCAAATTCAATAACGCCCAAGCCAGCGGTACCCAGTAATAATTTATCCCCCATCAAATTCATGGCTGTCAAATTAGCTGCACGATTACCCAATTGATAAGGATAAGCCACTTGCTTTCTTTGAGGTGTTAAATTGATTAATCCATGGCCCCATACTCCAATCCACAGATTTCCTTCTGAATCAGACTGCAATAAACTGACATCAAAATCCGCTACGGGATTTAATTTATTCACTCCTGCATTATTGATGATATGTTCTATTTTGCCCGTTTTATAATTGAAATAAGACAAACCCACATTCAATCCAATCCAAACACCATTGGGGTCAGTTTTACTCGCACTGATGGCGGTAACTTTATTACTTAATAAGCCTTGTAAGGTATTAGGCTTATACCTTAAAATGGAAAAGCGAGGCTTTTGAAAAAAAGCAATATTCAAACCAGCTTCCCAAGTGCCCACCCAGGTATTTAGGTTTGCATCGGTAAATAAACTAGTAACAGAAAATGAGCTAATCCCTAAATCGGGATCTGGATTAGAGGATATTTGATAATAAGAAGAATAATCTTCTTTTTTCAATACGTAAACACCATTATCTGTCCCTATCCATAAATTTCTATAGGCATCCTTGGTCAAACTCGTGACGATGTTTTGTCTACTTAATGGGCTTTGAGCATTATAAAAAACTCGTGTAAAGTGCTGATTTTGAGGATTAAAACGAAATAATCCACGCCCTTCTGTTCCGATAAGGATATCTCCATTGAAGGATTCATTGATTACTCGAACCCGATAATCAGGTGTATTATTATTTTCTGCCAATTTAAAGGGTAAATAGGATCTTGGTCCTAATCGGGAAATCAATAAACCAGTCCTCGTACCAAACCAAATAGACCCTTTAGAATGTCGATAAATCCGCACTACATCCGCCATCATGGGATTTTTTACATCCGATTCTTTAGCAATCAATTTGTTTTCTCGGGTATCATAAATTAAAATACCTAATCCAGTAGCGGAAACCATGACGCGGTGATTACCTAAATTCAAAATGGATGAAACCGTCATGGAAGAAAAATCTTCCCCATTGGGCCCTTTACTGAAACGATACACCTTTCCAGTGGCTAAGTCGATTTTATTCAATCCCGCATTACGGGTACCTGCCCACATATTCCCTTCATCATCTTCACACATGGTAAAAATATCGCTACCACTGAGTGTGGTGGAATCGGATGGATCACTTCTAAAAACCACAAAATTATTTCCATCATAGCGGTTAAGGCCGTCGGAAGTAGCAAACCAAAGGAAACCTTTTTTATCCTGAATAATTTTGGAGATGGTACTTTGCGACAATCCAGAAGCCGTAGTCAAACGTTCATAACGCTGACTTTTTTGCGCCTGTAAGATATGACTGACGCATAAAATCAAAACCAATAAAAGGCGAAAATGTCGTTTCAAGAGATCAATTATGCAGGATAATAAAAACTAAAATTAGAAAATTATTCCTGAATCCTGAGCTGATTTATCCCTAATTGAAATAAAAGCTTTTGTCGTAATATGACTCAAAAGGCTGATTAAAAGGTTCTTTTTATGCTTAAAATTTTTCAAAATGCCCATTCTGCAAGATATATCCTGATATATGAAAGATTTGTCCTAAAGTATCCAAGCAATGAAACTTAATTTTGAACACGATTTAAGACAAAATAATTTAGTTTTTGTCCTAAACTTTCTCCATCTATTAAATATATCAGAATCAAATTATGAATAAATCATTTGTTTCGTTTTCTGGCAGAAATTTTGACAATAAATTGCCGAAATACCAGCAATTAATTAATTCACTTCTTCAAGATATTGAGATGGGAGAATTGAAACCTGGAGAACGTCTTCCTTCCATCAATGAAGCTTCCGAAGAATGTTATTTATCCAGAGATACAGTAGAAAGAGCTTATACTGAATTACACAAAATGGGAGCCATTACTTCCATTTTTAGAAAAGGATATTTCATTTCTAACTCGTCGTTAAAACTAAAAACGAAAGTGATGTTTTTAGTTGGAAAAATCACCGACACCAATAAGGCCATTTTCAATTCCTTCAATGAAGCGGTAGGCAAAAATGTCCTGGTGGATATATTCACATATCAGTACAAGACACGTCAATTTCAAGAAATATTAGGTCAACAATTGGGTAATTACCATTACTATGTGATTATGCCACATTTGATTGAAGAGGAAGAAGAAAACATTAAATGTTTAAAGAAGATTGCTGGAGATCGCTTGATCTTATTGGACCAACAATTCGAAAGCATGCAAAATACGCATGCGAGCATTGTTTGTCATCCTAAATCCCAAATTATTCAAGAATTTACCAACCATACAAACCTGTTTCAAAAATACCGTTGCTTAAATCTCGTATTAACGGAAGAAGAATACTTCGATGCGGAATTTATCAATGGCTGTGGAGATTTCTGTGAATCCATTAACATGGATTTTAAAGTATTGGATGGTCTGGACGGAGAAGAATTAAACCAAGGTGAATTGTACTTTACCTTGGATGATTCAGACTTAATTCAGGCCATCAAATACGCAGATAAACAAAACTGGAAATTAGGACAAGACATGGGAATCATATCCTATAATGATCAAGGATATAAAGAAATATTATCGGGTGGAATTACGGTACTTTCCAATCAACCTGAGAAAATCGGTCGACAAGCTGCAGCACTTATTGGTGAAAGCTATAAGACCACAGAAGAAATTGATCTGCAATTGATCGTAAGACTATCACTTTAGGGTTTAATTTTGTGGAAACGGGTCATGAAATTCATGACTCGTTTTTTTTGTTGACATACTGAATGTTTCGTTGCAGACCACTTATTTTACTTCGCTTGATGGCGGAATAATGAAATAGTTCTTTAAATACCTCTTCCGACAAAGATTCCCAATCTCCCCTTTCCATCTCTAAAAATGCAGATTTTGCTTCTAACCGAGGTTCCTGATGCGGAGTAGAAAACCGATTCCAAGGACAGACATCTTGGCAAATATCACAACCAAAAATCCAATCTTGAAAATCTGATTTCATGGAAGCGGGAATGCCTGCTTTTAATTCAATGGTGAAATAGGAAATGCATTTTGAACCATCAACCCAATATGGACTTAAAGCCTCGGTAGGACAAGCATCAATGCAACGGGTACAAGTTCCACAAAAATCCTTGATAGGCCCGTCGGGGTCGGCAGGTAGGTCAATGAGCAATTCGGCTATAAAATAGAAACTCCCCTGTTTGGGAATGATTAAGTTACCATTTTTTCCAATCCATCCCATGCCTGACTTTTTAGCCCAGGCCTTTTCTAATACAGGGGCAGAATCAACAAACATACGACCGGAAATTTCACCTAAATCCTCCTGTAGCGCATCCCATAAAACTTGCATCTTATCCTTAACCACACGGTGGTAATCCTCACCATAGGCATATTTGGAAATCTTAAAATGATGATTCAGGGGGATTAATTCCGGATTAGGAAAATAATTGAATACCAAGGAAACCACGGTCTGACAGCCCTCTACCAGTTTTCTAGGGTCTAAACGCTTGTCAAAATGATTGGCCATATAAGCCATTTCTCCCTGTAATCCTTGGTTCAACCAAGCTTCTAATTGAGGGGCTTCTTCCTCCAAAAAATCAGCCTTCGATATTCCACAAAAAGAAAACCCTGCTTCATAAGCCCGTTTTTTAATCAAAGAAGAAACTTGTTTGGAATCTAGTGTCATATTCCTAAAATTACAAAGATGCCTTATCTCTGCCAAACTGTCATAAAATACTTTTTGGCTTATGATTTGTGAGGCTATGAAAGCGTATTAATTTTGCCTTATGAAAAAGAAAGAAAACGAGAATAACTTAGAGGAAGAAAAAATCCAATCCGAAAATCAGGAAAATTTGACAGATAACGAAGAGACCGAAACGCAAGAGACTCCTACGGATGAGTTGGCAGAAATGAAGGAAAAATACCTTCGCTTGTATTCAGACTTTGAAAATTTCAGAAAGCGGACAGCCAAAGAAAAAGTGGAATTAATCCAAACCGCATCAGCAGGTTTGATTGTTGATTTACTTCCCGTAATCGATGATTACGAACGTGCCTTAGCCAACGCTCCAGAAGGAGAAATTTCGGAAGGAATTCAATTGATTTTCGCCAAAATCAATTCCGTATTACAATCAAAAGGATTAAAGGAATTACCAGCAAAAGGAGAAGTATTTGATGCGGAAATACATGATTGTATCACGCAATTTACTGCCCCTACAGAAGCTGATAAAGGAAAGGTGATTGAAGTGATTGAAAAAGGATATACGTTATACGAAAAAGTCATCCGCTTTGCGAAAGTGGTGGTTGGTAATTAATAAGCAAAATGGCTCAAAAAAGAGATTATTACGAGGTATTGGGAGTAGCTAAAACAGCTTCCGAGGAGGAGATTAAGAAGGCATATCGTAAGATGGCCATTAAATACCATCCCGATAAAAACCCTGATAACAAAGAAGCAGAAGAAAAATTCAAAGAAGCAGCTGAGGCTTATGAAGTCCTAAGCAATGCCCAGAAAAAAACTCAGTATGACCGATTTGGACATGCGGGCATGGGTGGAGCAGCTAGTGGCGGTTTCAATGGTGGAAATATGAACATGGAAGATATCTTCTCTCAATTTGGAGATATATTCGGTGACGAAAGTCCATTTGGCGGCTTTTTCTCAGGAGGCCGAGGTGGCGGAGGAAGACGCCAGCGCAAAGGTTCAGACTTACGCATTAAGCTAAAGCTAAATTTGGAAGAGATTGCCAATGGCGTTGAGAAAAAAATTAAAGTTAAACGTCATGTAGCATGTAAGACTTGTTCTGGGAATGGCTCAAAAAATGGGACAGACCTAAAAACCTGCCAAACTTGCCAAGGTTCTGGTCAGGTTCGTCGAGTACAACAAACCATGCTAGGACAAATGGTTACCTCATCTACCTGCCCTACATGTAGTGGAGAAGGGAAAAGTGTGGGAGCTAAATGTGATGTTTGTTTTGGCGAAGGTCGTGTCTTAGAAGAGGAAATTATCCCTATCAAAATTCCTGCTGGTGTATCTAACGATATGCAGTTGTCTATGAATGGAAAAGGAAATGTTCCTCCTCGTGGAGGAGTAGCAGGTGATCTATTGATCGTAATCGAAGAGGAAGCCCATGAGGTATTACACCGTGATGGGAATAATATCATTTATGATTTATATGTCAGCTTTGCTGATGCAGCTTTAGGCACCTCGGTTGAGGTTCCTACGATTGGAGGTAAAGCCAAAATCAATTTAGAGGCAGGAACTCAAAGTGGTAAAATTCTTCGCTTAAAAGGCAAAGGAATCAAAGAATTGAATGGTTACCACGTAGGCGACCAATTGGTTCATGTGAATATCTGGACACCTAAGCAATTGACTAAAGAAGAAACCGAAATCTTAGAGAAATTAAGAAGCTCCGAAAACTTTGCCCCGCAACCCGGTAAATCCGATAAAGGATTCTTCCATAAAGTTCGAGATATGTTCAGTTAGAAATAACTAATACATCTATATAAAACAAAGAAAGGCTTGAATCATCAAGCCTTTCTTTGTTTATAAGCGATAATCGCAGATTGCTATCCATTGATTCTTGCTAACTGTTTATTGAAAATCCCTTCCAACTCCTTGTATTTAGCAGGATTCACTTTTGATTCTTTGAAAGCCGAAACAATCAAATTCATCTCGTAGAAAGCTATTTGAATATCACGATCATGTGAACGTACATTGTCTTCTGAGAAGTAATAATCAATGGCTTTAGAATTACGTTTGATAATGGTATTGGCCATACTCAAGGCTTTAGCTTCATCTCCAATTTCTAAATATAAGCCAACCGAACTAGCCGAGAACTGATCGTAAGGAATCACTTTATTAGGCATGACCTTGTCTAAATAATCCAGCACTTGTTTAGCCTTAGGTAAATTCCCTTCACGAATCAATTGATCTGCTAAACGATAAACACCTAGTCGGGCCGTGACACTAGGAATACCTAAATAGAAATCTCCGTGGTAATAAATCTTTTCATCATTTAAACCTCTCCAATACATTTTATTCAAGAAATTATCCGCCATGATTTTTGTATTCACAAAACCATCTTTGGCTCCAGGAATTTTGAATGGCATCAAACGATAAGCATAACCTTCCAATTGCATACTTTCTTTCAATCCCAAATATTGGTCATTGGGTAAAGTAGAAGCAAAATAGATAGGACGCTTCCAACCTGTTTTCGCATTGTTAGAAATGACTTCCAATTGAATCAATTCCCCTTTGAAAATATTTTTACCGGGAAGCTTCCAACCGATGCTGGTACTCAAGAAAGGAGTAAACTCTTTAGGGAACCAATTACTAGCCGCAATTTCCGTTGGATTAACAGGTATTACCAAAGAATCAGATGGGAAAGTATTAATCATATCACCCGATTGAGTCTGAGCTTGAATTCTAGGGTCATTTTTGTGTAATAAATCCAAATAGTCAGGTAATGACATCCCTGTGATATTCGGATTGCCATTATACATCACTTGGTCATTAACACCTTCTAAAAATTGATCTTTCGTTAATTCAATTGGTAAAGGAGCCGATTGATACGTTTGACGTTTCATTTGATCGATATACCAGTCTGTACCCAATAAGGATAAATTACATACACGTACGTCTGTACGGAAGCCTTCTACTTCTTGTACATACCAAAGAGGGAAAGTATCATTGTCTCCACCTGTAAATAGAATGGCATTGGGTGCACAACTATTCAACAAGTTCTTAGCAAAGTCGATTTGATGATATCTACCACTTCTGTCATGATCATCCCAGTTTTGCTGAGCCATAATCAAGGGTGCAGAAAGTCCGAATACGGCTAAAAGAGACCATTTCAACTGAGGACTTCGTACTATCATAGACAACCAATCACCCAATTGCATTACTCCTAATCCAGCCCAAATAGCCATGAAATAAAAGGATCCTACATAAATATAATCCCGTTCACGAGGCTCTACGGGTGGTGAATTTAAATAAACCACCAAGGCTACACCACTGAGAACAAACATTAAAATGGTTATCAGAAAATCCTTTTCATTTTTATTGTACAACAAGTAAAAACCTAGGAAAACCAAGATGAGTGGCAGGAAGAAATAATTATTTCTGGCTTTATTATTGGCCAAATTTTCTGGTAATTTAGATGAGTCTTGGAATGGATTGATAGCCCAAGCATCTTGATAATCACTTTCCCTACCTAAGAAATTCCACAACAAATACCTCATGTACATATGTCCGACCTGATGAGTAAACATAAAACGGAGATTATCACCAAAGCTAGGTTTTTGACCTGCAGGAATTCCTAGCATCTCTTGATACAAGGCCACATGTTGAGGTGAATTACTGTACACCCGAGGTAACAACATTTGCTGGTCCTTTTGGTAGACGTATTCTGGTTTGTAAGTATAGACTTCGTATTTACCGTCTTTCAACTTATAAACAGGCTCTCCTTGCTTAAATTCTTCGATTTCAGCTGTATACACAGGACCATATAGCAAAGAACGCTCTCCATATTGTTCCCTTTTCAAATACTTCAAGAAATTCAAAATATTACTCGGATCGTTCTCATTAATCGGAGGATTATATCCCGAACGAACTAAGGCCACCGTATACGTGGAATAACCTATCATCAAGAATACAAATGAAAACAAGGCTATATTCAATACCTCTTTGCCTTTGGCATAAGAATAACGAATTCCTAAAACCACAGCTATGATGATTAAAAACAAGAAAAATAAGGCCCCACTGCCATTACTCAAGCCCAATGAATTCACAAAGAATAATTCAAACTTGAATGCGATAGAAGGTAATCCAGGAATGATACCTGAATTTATAATAGCCAAAATGACCAATCCGATAAACATAGCAATAAAACCGCCTTTGTAAGTTGGTTTAGCCTCACGTTTAAAATAGTATAAAATAGCCAAGGCTGGCAAAGTCACCAAATTCAATAAATGGACACCGATGGATAGCCCCACTAAATAGGCAATAAATAACAACCAACGGTTTGCTTCAGCACGATCTTCGACCAATTCCCAACGGAAGGCTGCCCATACCACAATCGCGGTAAAGAATGACGACATGGCGTATACTTCAGCTTCTACAGCTGAAAACCAGAAGGAGTCAGAGAAAGTATAAATCAATGAACCAACCACACCCGAAAACAACAAGGTATAGGTTTCTGCCTTATTTAATTCTTCAAAGGATTTGTTGATTACTTTACGACCAATCATCACAATGGTCCAATGCATGAATAAAATAGTCAATGCACTACTGATAACCGAAAGCATATTGACCCAAAAGGCCACCCGACTCACGTCACCAAGAGCCAATAAAGAAAACATTCTTCCTAGCAATAAGAACAAAGGTGCCCCTGGAGGGTGTGGGACTTGCAATTTATAGGAACAGGCGATGAATTCACCGCAATCCCAAAATGAAGCAGTCGGTTCAACGGTTAGTGTATACGTAACCAATGCGATGGCAAATACGCCCCAGCCAGTTACGTTATTTAAGCGTTTAAAATTCATCATATATTACAAATTAAAATCAAATGTACAGGGATTCATCCTGTCAAAAAAAAGCTTTCTGTTAAGAGTTGTTAATTGAATTGCTTTAAAAAGCGAACGTCATTTTCGGTAAATAAGCGTAAATCTTTGATTTGGTATTTCAACATCGTGATGCGTTCAATACCCATTCCAAAGGCAAATCCATTATATTTTTTAGAATCTATGCCTACGTTTTCAAGGACATTGGGATCGACCATACCTGCTCCAGCTATTTCTACCCAACCTGCCTGTTTACATACATTACAGCCTTCTCCTTTACACAGTAAACAAGTAATATCCATTTCAGCACTAGGCTCTGTAAAAGGAAAATAGGAAGGACGGAAACGTACTTTAGTATCTTTTCCAAACATCTCTTTAGCAAAGTGATAAAGAGTATCTTTCAAATCCTTGAAACTCACTTTTTCATCCACATACAATCCTTCAACTTGATGAAAAAGACAATGTGCTCGTGCTGAAATCGCCTCATTACGGTATACTCGTCCTGGCATTACCGAACGAATGGGAGGTTTCTGATGCTGCATCAGACGAATTTGCACATTGGAAGTATGTGTTCTTAACAATACATCATCTTGAATTTCTCCTGCTCCTTTTTCAATAAAAAAGGTATCCTGCATTTCTCTAGCCGGGTGATTAGCAGGGAAATTTAAGGCCGTAAAATTGTAAAAATCTGTTTCAATTTCAGGTCCATCTGAAACAGAAAATCCCATGCGATTGAAGATTTCTAAAATTCGGCTACGGACTAAAGTTAAAGGATGGATAGTTCCTTGTTGAACGGGACTTGATAATGTCAAATCCGAAGGAACGACAAAGCTAGACTTAGCATCAGCAAATGATTCCTGAGCTTGATTAAACTTACTTTCGGCTAGATTTTTTAATTGATTTAAGGCTTGACCAACCTCTCTCCTATTTTCAGCGGGCACATCTTTTAAGCCATCAAATAAACTGGCTAATCGACTTTTACGACCTACGAACTGAATTCGGAATTGCTCTACATCAGATTCATTTGAAATGACAAAAGCCTCAATTTCATCCTGAATCACCTTTATTTGTTCATTCATTCAATAAAACGTTAATTATAATATTTTTATACCCAAGGTAAGATGCCACACACTAGCCTTTTGAGAAATATTCACATCCGTTGGAATGGGCACAGTATTTGACAAATCAGTTAAATTCCCTTCATAACGAAGGTCTAAGGTTAATCCCAATAAATCCAGGCCACCTCCTACAGTATATGAAAAATACGCCTTGGAGATCGCATCTCTAACGGATGCCGAAGAAGTTACCGAAGTAATAGCTTGAGCAATGGTATTATCTGAGTTTAAATTATAGGAAGCGACAGGTCCTGCCAATACATGCAAAGGCCCTAGTTTATATCCCAAAAGAAGAGGTACATCTAAACTTGTATATGCTACATCGACCGATTGATTACGGCTAGAAATAGTAATAGCTGCATTTTTGGCAGTCACTAATACCTCTGGCTCAATGAATAATTTACGTCCAATTCGTGCATAAACTCCACCAACATAACCCGTTTTTAAAGCTAGATTCTGATTAATGATATCATTAATTGGGACAGAAGCTCCTTTATACGTCATACTTTCTACATTAATAGAGGATAAGGTAATACCTCCTTTTATTCCGAAACGGAATAAACTTCCAGTAACTCTCCTAGCCCCAAATTGGGCATTAGCTTGAAAAATCATTCCTAAAAGGAACAAAAACAGTAAGCTGAATTTAATTGACTTTTTCATGATTGGGCGGTTTAATTCAATTAGCTTGTAAAATTATCCTTTTTACTCCGAAAAAAAAGGAAAAACCAAATCAAAGCGTAATTTTGGGTTCTTAATATATTTCTGTGGCCAAAGCCAAAACCTCTTTTATTTGTCAATCTTGTGGACAATCCTCACCTAAATGGTTAGGTAAATGTCCAGCTTGTGAAGAATGGAACACTTTTGTAGAAGAACTCCTTGAAACGACCATACATCCAGCTGAAGTTTGGAAAAATAAAAGTACCATAAGAACGGCTCCTGTACCTAAATTATTGCAGGAAATAAGCTTTGAGAGCAGTCCAAAACTTCAATGCTCCGATGAAGAATTCAATCGGGTGTTAGGCGGAGGTATCGTTCCTGGAAGTTTAGTCTTAATTGGAGGTGAGCCTGGTATTGGTAAATCAACCTTACTGCTTCAAGTTGCCCTTTCTCTTCAAGGCCCTAGAATATTGTATGTAACAGGAGAAGAATCAGAACAACAGATTAAATTAAGAGCTGACCGTTTAGGACCGATTTCTCCGGATTTATATATTTTAACGGAAACCAATACCCAGCAAATCTTCAAACACCTGGTCGACTTAGAGCCTGATTTGATTATCATTGATTCCATTCAAACTTTATATTCAGATCAAATAGAATCTGGGCCTGGCTCTGTTTCTCAAATTAGAGAATGTGCCTTGGAACTCATGAGATTTGCCAAAGAAAGTGGCACCCCCATCTTTTTAGTGGGTCATATCACCAAAGAAGGATCCATTGCAGGGCCTAAAGTGTTGGAACACTTAGTCGATACAGTACTCCAATTTGAAGGAGATCGAAATATGATCTATCGAATTCTTCGTACCACCAAAAATCGCTTTGGAAGCACATCTGAACTTGGCATTTATGAAATGTTGGGCAACGGCCTAAGACCCGTGAGTAATCCTTCGGAAATCCTCCTTTCATCTAGGGATGAGCCAGCATCAGGTATTGCCATTGGAACTATTTTGGAAGGAAATAGACCCTTATTGATAGAAATTCAGTCTTTAGTGACCCAAACTTCTTATGCGACAGCCCAAAGAACTGCTACTGGCTATGATGCCAAACGATTGAACATGTTGCTGGCTGTTTTGGAAAAAAGAGGAGGTTTTAGGCTAGGGGCCCAAGACGTATTTTTGAATATTACAGGTGGTATTCGTGTAGACGATCCCGCCTTGGATTTAGCTGCTTGTATGTCATTACTTTCTTCCCATGAAGATAAAGTCATAGATTCCAGCATTTGTTTTGCCTCAGAAGTAGGTTTGGGAGGAGAATTAAGAGCTGTAACCCGTATAGATCAACGCATCGCAGAAGCAGAAAAACTTGGTTTTAAAGAGATTTGGATCAGTAAATACAACCAAAAAAGCATTAATTATAAAGCCAAAACGATTAAAGTGCAATTGGCAAGTACCTGGATGGAGGTTATGATGAACATTTGGAAACGAACGTAATTTCCGGATAAGCTACTTGTATTAAATGTAATCCATGTGCTGGAACAGCCCTACCAGCTTGTTTTCGGTCTTTAGATGCTAAAATTCTGATTAAATCCACTTGGTCCCATTTCCCTAACCCTATTTCAATCAAAGTACCTACTACCGCCCGGACCATGCCTCGCAAAAAACGATTCCCTTGTATGGTGAAAATCAACTGATTCGTTTGTCTTCTCCAAGATGCTTGGCTAAGTTGACAATCAAACGTATTTACATCCGTTTTTACTTTTGAGAAACTTTGGAAATCTTGGTGATTCAATAGAATCTGGGCTGCTTGATTCATCGCTTCCAAATTTAGTGGAGCTTCAAACCAATAAGCATATTCTCTTGAAAAAGGATCTTTTGTCAGACTTATGTGGTATTCATAGGTTCTGCTGAGCGCATCAAAACGTGCATGAAAATCATCAGGTACTTGATAAATGGCCTGAATCGCTAAACTAGCAGGAAGTATCCGATTCAATCGATAAACCCAATCCACCTTCGGCTGATTTGCCTCCTCTATACAGTCAAAATGGGCAAATTGTTCTTGTGCATGAACACCCGTATCTGTCCTACTGCTCCCCACTAAATCCACAGGGATTCCTGCGATGGTACTGAGTGCTTTTTCTAGTTCTGATTGAACAGAAACCGCATTTTTTTGAATCTGAAATCCATGAAAAAAGCCGCCATCGTACGAAAATTGTAGTAGATAACGGCTCATTTCTATAGGGATTTAATTCAATGCCTTTTCTAAAGCGGTATGGAATGATTCTGACGCTTTTGCTTGTGACGAAACAATTTGTCCATCAACAATAAAATCATGTCCAACAACTACACCTAAATCACTAAAAGGAATAGCTTGTGCTGAAAGTTGTGCTTCAAAGGCGGCTTGTTTTTCAGGAGCAACTGACACTAAAACACGGCTTTGAGCTTCTCCAAATAAGAAGGCATCTTGGCGAATATTTTTGTCTGAATTGATGGCAAAACCTTTTTGACGAGGGAAAGAAGACTCAGCTAAGGCCACTAATAAACCTCCATCGGATAAATCATGTGCTGATTGAATCAAGGATTGTTGAATCAAACTAGCAATTCCGCCTTGTATTTTTTGTTCCGTCTCCAAAACAAAATGTGGAGAAGGACTTGCTTTAACTCCTTTGTACGAATATAAATATTCAGAAGATGCGATATCATTGACACTTTCTCCTACCAAATAAATCAAATCTCCTTCTTCCTTGAAGTCCAAAGTCATTTTTTGACTCGCCTCCTCTAAGATACCCAACATACCAATCGTTGGCGTTGGGAACACAGGACCTTCGTCAGATGATTGGTTATAAAAACTTACGTTACCACCAGTTACAGGTGTTTCAAAAGCCAAACAAGCTTTTCTCATACCTTTGATAGCACCAACAAACTGCCAATATACTTCTGGAACATAAGGATTACCGAAATTCAAGCAATTGGTGATTGCTACTGGCACTCCACCGGAACATACGATATTACGAGCTGCCTCCGCTACAGCAATGGCACAACCCTCCTCTGGATCAGCATTGACGTAACGCGAGTTACAGTCGACCGTGATAACGATGGATTTCTTAGACCCATGTACTTTCACTACCGCTGCATCTGAAGGGGCATTCGTATTACGATTGGCACGACCAATGGATGAATCATATTGTTCGGCAACCCATTTTTTAGAAGCAATGTTCGGATGATTCATTAAGAAATCAAATGCTTTACTTATTTCACCTGCTTCTAAATCGGCAACAGAATCTATCTTAAATTTCTTAAACTCTTGGTAATAAGCTGGTTCACGGTATTCGCGGTGATAGATTGGTGCGCCTCCGCCCAATACTAGATCATCTGCAGGTACATCGGCAACCAATTGTCCATCTTGGAAGAATTGAAGACGTTTTGTATCAGTCACTTCACCAATTTGTTCACAATTTAAATCCCACTTATCAAATATCTTTTTAGCTTCATGCTCTCTACCTTTCTCCACGACGATCAACATACGCTCTTGAGATTCAGATAATAGAATTTCAAAAGGTTTCATGTTCGGTTGACGCGTAGGAACCTTAGATAAATCAATAATCATTCCATGTTCCCCTTTGGCAGACATTTCGGAAGTAGAGCAGATAATACCTGCTGCACCCATGTCTTGAATACCAATCACACAACCTGCTTCAATGATTTCTAAAGAAGCTTCTAATAATAATTTTTCTTGGAAAGGATCACCTACTTGTACGGCAGGTAATTTCTCTGATGATTTAGCTGTGATATCCTCAGAAGCAAAACTTGCTCCACCAATACCATCTTTTCCTGTGGCTGAACCTACTATAAATACGGGATTTCCAACACCATAAGAAATAGCAGATGCTTGTTTTCCTACTTTTAAGATACCAGCAGAAAAGGCATTGACCAATGGATTAGTAGAATAACAATCATCAAAGAATACTTCACCACCTACTGTAGGAATACCAAAGGCATTACCGTAATCACCGATACCTTTCACAACACCTTTGACTAACCACTTGGTTTTGGCTAATTCAATATTTCCAAAACGCAAGGAGTTCAATTGGGCGATCGGACGCGCACCCATCGTAAATATATCCCGATTGATTCCACCAACTCCGGTAGCAGCACCTTGATAAGGCTCTAAGGCTGATGGGTGGTTATGAGATTCAATCTTAAAGGCACATCCTAATCCATCACCTAAATCAACCAACCCTGCATTTTCTTCACCGGCTTTAGCCAACATACGTGGAGAATCTTTCGGCAAGGTTTTTAACCAAACAATGGAGTTTTTATAACTACAGTGCTCAGACCACATCACAGAGAAAATGGATAATTCAGTGAAGTTAGGTTTGCGACCTAAAATCTCCTGAATGCGATCGTACTCTTCTGGTAGTAAACCTAATTTTTTGGCAGTTTCGAGGGTGGGTAAGCTTTCGTTGGATTCCACAATATAAATTTTAATGTAAGAAATGGCTTGGAAGCACACAATTGAGCACAAAGGTAATAATTTTTGCTTGGAGGGAAACGATTAAATCAGGAATATTCCATTTAAGCATATCTATTTCTCCCAATTTTCTTGCCAATACTTTTTATCCTCTGGTGTATCTAAATCTCGGTATTCTTCTTCAAAGGAAATCCACCGACAAATGTCTGGATGAGATTTCCAAAAAGGTCCAAATCCTTTATCTCCCTTCCAATCATGTAATTTATGTTGATGTTCAAAAGGAATCAATACGGGTGGAGAAGATTGACCGCGGAATGAAGAAATGATCACTTGACTGGCATTTTCTTGATGAGCTTCTAGAATGGCATGAAGGTGTTTTTCCTGAACAAATGGAGTATCCACTAACATGAGAAGAATGGCTTCTTTTCGAGGAGCTAAGGCTCTCATACATTCTGCAAGTGTATTTCCTTGTCCTAAAGCCCAATCTTGGCTTTCCAAAATTTCCACCTGTTCCTGAGAAATGATCGACCGAACGGCTTCTTTTTCTGCTCCTAGAACCACAACTATCTCTTCCTTAAAAGGAGCTTGCAAAACCTGCAAGCTCCTTTCTATTAACGTTTTTTGACCTAATCTAAGTAAAGCCTTTGGCTCACCTAGTCGCGAGGAAGCACCTGCCGCTAAAAGAACTCCAAGCATTAGACGTTTGAGATATCAAAAGGTAAAGTTCTCACACGCTTTCCTGTAGCTAAAAACACGGCATTGCATAAAGCAGGTGCTACGGGAGGAAGTCCAGGCTCCCCTACTCCACCGGGTGCTTCGCTACTGGGCATCACGAATACTTCCATCTCGGGTATTTCTCCTTGTCGAAGTACAGCATAGTCGTGGAAATTACTTTGTTGGGTTTGTCCATTGACCACGGTTATTTCATTCTTAATCGCTGCCGTTAAACCCATGGTAATATTACTTTGTACTTGGGCTTTGATATTTCGAGGATTAATAGCTACACCACAGTCAATCACAGAATAGACTTTTTTAATTAAAACTCCATTTCCTTGTTTTTCCACCACGATGGCATGAGCACAAATGGAAGAAAACGAACGAGCTATGGCAATACCTACCGCTTTTCCTTGAGCCTTCAGTTGCTGGTAATTCGATAATTCAGCTAACTTCTTTAAAACCTCCACAAATCGAGGAGAGCCAGCTAACAATTCTAGTCGAAATGCCAAAGGATCTTTTTTCGCATGATGGGCTAGTTCATCGATAAATGATTCTTGACCAAACAAATTGGTAGAAGCATACACAGATCGCCACCAGAGGATAGGTATTTTGGTTTTTACCAAACTAAATGAATTCCTTCTATTCGGGAAAGTATAAGGACTATCTGGCAAATTAATCCCTTCTTCAGCCCAAGGATCTGGAGCATTATCCAAAGGAACTTGGAATACCTGATTTAAAATAGAAGCACCATTCAATCGATGTTCAAAAGCTTGCACCTTTCCTTGTGCATCTAAGGCCCCTTTCATAACAGATAGCATACCAGGACGGAATGGTCCTTGTTGGGTATCATCTTCTCTCGTCCAAATTACTTTGACAGGAGCATTGATTTGCTTAGATAGATGAGCTGCTTCCAATACATAATCGTAATAGGCTTTTCTACCAAAGGCTCCTCCTAAGAAAGTCACATTAATTTTAACATGCTCCTTTTTAAAACCTAAGTAAGTGGCTAATTCGGTAACCAATGAATCGGGGCCTTGAACTGGAGCCCAAACTTCGACTTTACCATCTTGAACATAGACAGTAGCGTTTTCAGGTTCCATGGGCGCATGAGCTAAAAAAGGAGTTTGATAGGAAGCCTCTATTAGTTGATTGGCTCCAGCAAATGCCTTATTCACATCACCTGTCAATGATTCTTTGTATTCAAATCCTGGTGATTTACCGGCTTCCTTCAATTGATTGAAGTACTTCTCCGTATTCATGGCATCCGCTTCAGTACTTTCCCATTCAATATCCAAGAGACGTTTTCCTTTTAGGGCAGCCCAATAGGAATCAGCTAATACGGCAACAGCCTCTGTACTAGCATGAGGCATTTTACGCTCAGTTTTTAATACGAATTTTACACCTGGACTAGCAATGGCTTTTTCTCCATGATAGGATTTTACTTTGGCATGAATACTTGGAGCATGAGCTATACTGGCGTATAACATACCTGGAATGACCACATCCATGCCAAATTTAGCAGTTCCATTTACTTTGGATGGTATTTCGGGCCTTGGAAGGGACTTACCTATTTGCGTAAAATCAGCAGGATTTTTTAGAACGGGACTGGAAGGTACAGGTAATTTAGCTGCCGAAGCTACTAATTCACCATATCCCAAGCTGATTGTTTTGTTCTTTTGATAAACACGTCCTTCTTTGGCATAACATGCACTAACGGGAACATGCCAGTGATTGGCAGCAGCCTGAACAAGCATTTCTTTAACTGCAGCACCTACAGTTCTCATAGGAAGGTAACGGGTACTCACAGATGATGAGCCTCCAGAAAGCTGAGAACCAAATTTAGCCGAACCATCAGAGGTGACAATTTCTACTTGGTCTAAACGAACTTCTAATTCCTCTGCAATCAGCATAGGGATGGATTGGGAGGTTCCCTGACCCATATCTGGCCTAGCATTAAACAAGGTTACTTTACCTGATTCATTAATCAGTACATAGGGATTTATCTCTACTCCAATATGAGGTTCATGAGCCAAATTCCTGACTTTCACCCCTTTCCCATTGGCTAAATTTTCAAAACCAATGGCAAGAAAAGCTGCCGTTTGGGCACTTATCTTAATAAAATCTCTTCTCGAGGTTTGCTTTGTTGTATTCGCGCTCATTTGGATTTCGTTTTAGTTTGGCTTTTCATGGATTTAGCCGCAGCATGTATCGCTTTGCGCATGTCTTGGTAAGTACCACATCGACAAATATTTCCAGCTAAGGCAGTGTCAATATCTTGATCCGTGGGATTTGGATTGGAATCCAATAAAGCCGCTACGGCTAATATCTGACCCGATTGACAATATCCACATTGTGGAACTTGCTCTTTAATCCAAGCTAATTGAACTGGGTGGCTTGTCGTAGTAGATAAACCTTCAATACTAATAAGTTTATCTTCAGGCTTGATGCTAGAAATTGGAGTTGAACAAGAGCGAATCGGATGACCGTTTAATAAAACTGTACATGCCCCGCAAAGACCCATCCCACATCCAAATTTAGTACCTGTCATCCCTATTTCATCCCGAATTACCCATAAAAGGGGTGTATCAGAAGCTACATCCACCAGATGTTTCTTCCCATTAAGTTTGATGCTGTACTTACTCATGGTTTTGATTAATAGATTAGAATATAAATTTACAATAAAATCAATTTCCTTTCGTCTTAGATGGGAAATTTAACATAAGCCCATTAATTTGCACGATGCTATCCAAGGAGGAAATCAAGTTTATTCAAGAACATGCCCAAGATGACCCTTATCAGTTAAGTCTGTCAAAAGGTCTACATCCTGGACTTTCCTTAAGTAAATTAGCTCCACAAATTCAAGCAAGGCAAAAATTAGTGCACAAATTACCTACTTGGATTTCACATTCTAGCGTATTTTTCCCGCCTCAATTAAATCTTGAACAAGCCTCATCAGAGGATACGGCCCTCTTTAAAGCGGGACTGATTCATGGAAAAATCATTGATATAACGGGTGGCATGGGAGTAGACTCTTGGGCCTTTGCCCAACAAGGACATTCGGTCACTTATGTAGAAAGGGACGAAAGCTTGGTCCATATCACTCGATTCAATCATCAAGTATTAGTAGGAAATTCCATACATCATGTTCATGGTGACGGGATAGACTATATGAAGAAGCATCCATCTGATTGGGATTATATCTACATAGACCCAGCCAGAAGAGGTTCCAAAGGGGAAAAAGTCATTCTGTTAGAAGATTGCGAACCCAATGTGATTGAACTATTGCCCTTCATTGAAAATAATACCCAATTATTGATAAAGACTAGCCCACTTCTCGATATCAGTCGGGCCATTCAAAGCCTGAAAGGAGTGGATAAAGTTTGGATCATTTGTGTAAAAAATGAAGTGAAAGAATTGCTATTTCTAAAATCCCAAAATGCTACGATGGACCCTGTCCTAGAAGTTCATGAGTTAAGTTTAGCGAATAGCTTGATTTTCCAGGCCAAATTAAGTGAAGAGCGTGAGACTATTTCTAAGCTAGGTACATTAGATAAATACCTTTACGAACCACATCCAGGTATTCTAAAAGCAGGTTTCTTCAAATTAGTTGCTGGAAAGCAGCTTCATAAATTAGGTAATAATACGCATGTATATACTTCGGCTGAAAGGGAAGATACTTTTCCTGGTCGGCAATTTAAAGTGATAGCCCAAGGGAATCCTGATAAAAAATGGATCGAGACACATTTACCTACAGGCAAAGCCAATATCAGCACAAGAAACTTCCCCATGAGTCCCGAAGAAATTAGAAAGAAATGGAAGATAAAAGAAGGCGGCCCATGGACACTTTTTGCCTATCAGGATGAGCATCAAAAAAATGTCTTGGCGCTTACAGAAAAATGTCCAGTAAATTGATTTCGTATTTACATCAAAAAAATTACCTTTGTTCTTTATATTCAACAAATTAAGGCCATGTCTAAGTATCTTTTCCTAGCGTTATTTGTTTTCGGTACTTTCTATAGTCAAGCTCAAATATTTTCTGGTATGACGGAGATAGAGCGATCTAAAAAAGAAGGCTTTTATACCTATTTAGGAACGGAAGAAAAATACGCCATTGAAAGCTGGAAAAACTATTTAAAGAAATTTGGTCGGGTAGAAAATGGTAAAGGCGGGGCTATCAATAGTTTTGATACACGGATTTCATCCATTTCTAAGAATTCATTCCCCTTGCTATCTAAAATTTCGGAAGAAAATAATAAAACAAAACTGTTTGTTTCCATAGCGCTTGGCCCAGATGATTACATTCAAACGGGTCATGCCCAATTTAAGGACGCTACTGCTTGGTTAGAAGATTTTATTGAAATTCTCAATCTAGAAGAAGCTGTAAGAAAAGAAGATCAAAAAGTAGCTAATTTGACCAGCCAAAAGGTGAAAAATACGAAATCGGCAGAAAGGCTTGTGAGAGAATTAGAAGCTAATAAAAAGCAAACCGAACTTTTAACTAAAAAATTAGAGGAAGCGAAATTAGAAAAAGAGAAATTACTAGCTAATCAAGAACAAAATAAATTAGATCAAAAAGCAACAGAAGATGCGTTAATTCTTCAAAATCAAGCATTAGAATCAGCAAAAAAGAAAATTAAAGACTAAACCCATGAAAAAATCCATTCATTTTTTGGGACTAATCATGATCTACATCATGACTAGTAGTTTTGGATTGGTAGAGTATTCTGCCATGAGACCACACACGTATTTTGTGGGTATAGATAGTACAAAAATGAAGCAGTCTCCATTAGCCTCGGCTAAAAAAGAATTGAATCAGGTCCAGAAAAAGGAAGAGGAGAATCAACAAGACGCTCAACTGAATGAAGAAGGCAGTCATTGGTCCAAATATATTGTATTAGGTGTGAAAGCTATCTTTTCAACATTACTTAGTCTCGTTAGTTATATGATTAAGTAAATCCCACCTTATGCCATCATTTAGAGTCCAAACTCCTATTTACTCTCCGATTGAATATGTTTGGACTCTATTTGATAAGGATTTATTAACCAAATTATCTCCCCCTTTCCCTCCTATTTCCATCAACAGATTCGATGGCTGTCGAAAAGGAGATTTAGTCCAATTAGAAATTAAATTAGGCTTTTTTAGCCTGTATTGGGACTCAGAAATTACTGAAGATTTTCAGAGTGATGATAAAATATATTTTATCGATGAAGGAAGACGCATTCCCTTGGGTATAAAATTTTGGAAACATCAACATATTTTAGAGAAATTGAGTATTGACCAAACTCGAGTCATTGATCAGATTTCGTATTCCACTTCCTCCAAATTTTTAGATATTCTACTTTATCCCTTACTTTGGGGAATGATTGCCTATCGCAAACCTTTTTATAAATCCATACTTACACTTCGCTAAACATATGAAATTAAGCCTTACTCAAAAAATCATCTTAGGTTTTATCCTAGGACTCGCTTTAGGCGAATACTTCTTCCTCTCTTTTTCCCCCGAAGAAAGTCATGAGTGGGCGCAACGTTTTCAGGTGATATCCAAGATTTTCCTACGATTAATCAAAATGATTGTAGGACCCTTAGTATTTTGTACTCTTGTGGTGGGTATTGCCAAATTAGGTGACTTTAAAGCTGTGGGTAGAATTGGATTAAAAACCATTGGATATTTCTATTTTGCTACCCTACTTTCCTTGGTAACAGGTTTGGTTGTGGTAAATATCACGCAACCAGGAAGTTTACAATCTTGGCCAAAACCTGCAGCAGGAACTTCTACGGGTATAGATGCCTCAAAAGCTAAAACCTTAGAAGACTTCATTTTGCACATTTTCCCTGATAGTTTTTTTAAAGCATTGGCAGAAAATGAGATACTTCAAATCGTCATCTTTTCTTTATTCTTTGGAGTGGCCTTAGGGTCTATCGGGGAAACAGGTAAAAAACTCATCCATGTGTTTGAAAACTTAGCCGAGGTTGTTTTCAAAATGGTTAATTATGTGATGGAAGTGGCACCTTATGCCGTTTTTGCCGCTATGACTACCGTGGTAGCGAATAAGGGATTGAGTATCTTAATTAGTTATGGTTATTTGATGATTTGCTTCTTAGGGGGTCTTTTATTTTTTACGGTAGTCGTATTGTGGGCCATCTGTATATTCAACAAAATCCCATATTGGGGCTTATTAAAAGAACTCAAAGAAGCTTTATTAATTTCATTCTCTACGGCCAGTTCTGAAGCATCCTTCCCTCAGACCATTGCTGCCTTAGAGCGGTTTGGTTGCAGTCGCAGAATCGTGGGTTTTGTGTTACCCTTAGGTTATAGTTTTAACTTAGACGGCTCCATGTTGTACATGACCTTTGCTACAGGATTTATAGCTCAAGCCTATGGGGTTCATTTAAGCTTAGAGCAGCAAATCACCATGTTATTAACCTTAATGATTACCTCCAAAGGAATAGCTGGTGTACCAAGAGCCTCCCTCGTTATTATCGCAGGAACTTTAACCATGTTTAATTTACCTGCAGAAGGAATCGCTTTATTACTGGGAGTCGATCCTTTCTTAGATATGGGTAGAACCGTTACATCAGTGGCAGGAAATGGAGTTGCTACCTGTGTCGTGTCTAAGTGGGAAGGAGAATTCAATCCTCCTACGAACGCTTAAAAGTCATTTCAACGGCTTTTCTTGCTGGAAATATAGAAGCTAAAAATGTGACAATGATGACCACCAATGCGGTTTGGATGAAATCCGACATATGCATTTGGATGGGATAGGCATCGATCAGTGAATTAGGGATTCCTAAGGATATTATCCCAAATTCCTGTTGAATATAACCTAATCCATAACCTAATAACATCCCCAAGATAGCCCCTGAGAAGCTAATTAATACTCCAACCAATAAGAAAGTTTGGAACATCTGTCTTTTCGTAAAACCCATAGCCAATAAGGTAGAAAGGTCCTTCTTTTTTTCAATGACCAATAAGGAAAGGGCATAAAACAAGGTAAAGGAAGCAATACCCATCACAAAGGCCATGATTAAGAAAACAAAGAATTTTTCAATCTTGATGGCTTTCAAAAGAGCAGCGTGTTGTTCATCCCGAGTTTGAACCTGAAAGTCTTTTCCAAATAAAGCCTCAAGTTTCGTTTTAATTTGTTGCTCATCGGCGGAATCCTCAATCATGATTTCCAAAGCAGAAATTTGATTATCTACACCCATCAATTCCTCCATCCAGGGTAGAGGTACTAATATCATTTGATTATCAAACGATTGCTCTACTTCCATCACTCCAGAAGGAAAAAACCGATTACTTCGTATGGATTGCTCATTCGCCGTAAAGCGCTTCAATGCTTGGTGATTGGGATACCAGGCTTCTATGGGTGTAAAAACATCTTCAAAACTCATTCCCATATTTAAAAACACTCCGATACCTACCACAGCAAAGGCATGTTCTCCATTTTGAACAAAATAATCTCCTTCCACCACTTGTTTCTTTAAGCGTTCGGCCTTCAAAAACGCTTCATCAACCCCTTTAAAACGAACAACCAATTGCTTGTTTTTATAACGAATAAGAGCTTGATCTTCTAAAATGGGATTGACGAAGCGAATGCCTTCAAGAGATTTTACTGCCATTTTTTGCTGGGCAGAAAGTGTAAATCGAGCATCCTTGGTAGAAATTACCTTTACATCTGGATCGTACGTTTTAAATAAATCTTTTTGGAATTCTTCTAACCCATTAAATACCGACAAAATCAGAATTAAGGCCATGACTTCCACACCCACGCCCAGCATAGAAATGCGGGAAATGAAGGTGATAAAACTCGCCTTAGACTTGGTGAAAAAATACCTTTTTGCAACAAATAAGGGTAGATTCAAGGGAATACAATTTATTTATCTTCCTCGTCAGTAGCAGGAGGAATGACTAATCCTTCAAATAAAGCTTCAATCTTAGCTGCATAGGCTGCAGTATCATCTAAATAGAACGACAAGTGAGGAATGATTCGTACTTGATGGCGAATTCGATTGGCCAAGGCATTACGTATGGCTTTCGTTTTTTCTTCTAAAATGTCCACTATACTTTGCGGATCATCCACTAAAAGAAAGCTCAAATAACAACGAGCAGCCGATAAATCTGGGCTCATTTTTACATCCGTAATAGTGACCATCCCTTTGCCAAAAATCTCTTTAAATTCCTTTTGAAAGATATCACTTAAATCCTTTTGTATTTGACGACCAAACTTTTGTTGACGCTTGCTTTCCATATTTCTCCTTTCTTTACCTAAAAATCTCACAAATTTCAGAATAATAATTGGATTAACCGTAATTTAGGGACAGTGTTCCAAAAATATGTTCCAAATTTTCAAGTCTGATTCCATCTTGCCTACCCTTTTGTTGGTAACAATTTGGCTTATAAGTTTATTTTATATCCAGCAATGGGGCTTGGCTCCATTTCCTTGGGAGATTAAAAACTATTTATTGGGTCAAAAATTAAATCAAGGCTTCTTGATTTATGAGGACATTAGTGACAATACGGCCCCATTAGCTGCTCTTTTTTATCAGATCATTCAATGGTTATCGATACCCGTGCATTGGAATATTTATTTATCTTCCATCATTGTTATTTACCAAAGTTATATTTTCCAACAAACCATTCAGCGCTTTGAATTGATGCCTCAAATTGGGTATTTACCATTTTTGATGTATGCCATCATCTTTCATTTATCCTTGGAGTTTTTAGCCCCTGGTCCTGCCTTAGTTGGCTTGACTTTTTTATTATTGGCATGGAGGGAAATTATCTATCAACAAAGAACCCTACAAGTCAATGACCGAGTCATACTCATAGGCATTTACATGGCTATAGCCAGTTTATTTTACTTGAGTTATTCCTTATTCTTTGTGTGGGCCTTATTGAGTTTGCTATTTTATTCGGGTATTACCTTACGACAAATAGTACTGATGTTTGTCGGATTCTTCATGGTCTTCTCCTTGAACATCCTGTTTTTTTCCATCAATGGAAATTTGCCCTTCATGATTCAGGTATTTAAACGCTCCGCTTTTCAATTTCAAGTCCCTGAGCAGCTAGAAGTCACGCAAATTGCAGGTGTTTTCGCACCTGTTTTATTCATTGGAATTTGGGGATTTTGGTTGGTGTTACGCAGTAGAAGAATACGCTCCAATGCTCAAAAAGGGCAGCAAACAAATCTCATCTGGCTCATTACAGCTATTTTTGCTACGTTGACTGTGCCCTCTTTGATTCGGATCAATTTACTTTTTTTCCTTCCAGCATTAGCTTATTTTGGGCTCAATATTTTTCACTTAAGCAGCAATGCTATTCTAAAAGAAATAGCCATTTGGTTATTGATAGCTGGGACTTGGTATAATGTACAAATTGAAATCAAAAATAAGGATCGAGAGCGTATTCCCGCCCCTACCTTGACGCTAAAGAATCAAAGATTGATGGTGTTAGGGCCACAAATTGAAGAGTATTTGGGGAACCAAATGGTAGGACCTTTTGTCAATTGGGATTTAGCTAAACCCCTTTTTTCTAATTTGGATCAATACAAAAATGTAGTTTTATTGCACGAATATTTTGAAAAAGATGCCCCAGATTACATCTATGATGCAGAAAACAACATCAAAAAACTGAGTGTCTATTTACCTCGTTTAAGAAAGTCGTACCGACAAATCTCCCCCAATTTGTACCAAAAAAATCCTTAGCTACACGCGATTTTACCTACACGGCCTTGGTGACGACCACCTTCAAAAGGAGTTTCAATGAATGTAGCTAAACAAGCTTTAGCTTCTTCTAAGGAAATAAAACGAACGGGTAAACAAATAACGTTGGCATCATTATGCTGACGGATTAATTTAGCTACCTCTACATTCCAAGCTAATCCAGCACGTATACCCTGGTGTTTATTCGCCGTAATGGCCACTCCATTAGCACTTCCACAAAGGAGTAAACCAAAACGCTGTTCACCATTTTCTACAGCCGATGCCACAGGATGTGCAAAATCTGGATAATCCACTGAATCTGCCGAAAAAGTACCATAATCCTTCACTGTGATTCCTCTTTCTGATAAGAAATCAATCAAATCATTTTTATAATCAAATCCGGCATGATCACCACCAACAGCAAAAGTTAAGCTCATTGTCTTGTATTTTAGTTCTAAATTCTTAACAAAGGTAAGCGGATAAATCCTACATTTGCGTAGTATCAAAAGAATAAATTTATGTTGGAGAACGATCGGCAGAACGAAGAAGAAAGAATCAAAAAAGCATTTGGAGACAAAACCTGGGCACAAATAAAATCGGAAGAGTCTTGGAGGATTTTCAAGATCATGAGTGAATTTGTCGAAGGCATTGATAAACTATCTAAAATTGGACCTTGCGTATCCATTTTTGGTTCGGCAAGAACTAAGCCAGACAATCCTTATTACCAAGTAGCGGAAGAAATTGCTGCTAAACTGGTGAGGCATGGCTATGGAGTGATTACAGGTGGTGGCCCAGGTATTATGGAAGCGGGTAATAAAGGGGCCAAAACAGAAGGTGGTAGATCCGTAGGATTAAATATTGAATTGCCATTCGAGCAATTTGCTAATCCTTACATTGACCATGACAAGAACATCAATTTCGACTTCTTCTTTGTCAGAAAAGTCATGTTTGTAAAATATTCTCAAGGATTTATCATCATGCCGGGTGGATTTGGCACCTTGGATGAAATGTTTGAATCATTAACCCTGATTCAAACTCATAAAATTGGACGTTTCCCCGTGGTATTAGTAGGCACAGATTACTGGAAAGGCCTAATTGATTGGGTAAAAAACACCATGATCACCCAAGGGAATATCAATGAAGAAGATTTGGATTTATTTTCCTTAGTCGATACACCTACCGAAGCCGTACGCGTCATCGATGAATTCTATGCCAAATACTTATTGAAACCAAACTTCTAAGCTTTTTTAAAAAAGGTTTTCACGTCTTGGACATTCAGTGCATTTAAGGTTAAGGAGCGCAATAATCCTCCTTTTCGACCTACTTTGACCCCATATTCCATATCTCGGATGCCTTCTATTTGGTGGGCATCGGGATTGATGGAAACAAAAATGCCCTTGTCCATCGCATCATAAATATAACGCCAATCTAAATCTAAACGATAAGGACTAGCATTCAATTCAATGCTGACGCCATTAGCTTTACAGGCATCTAAAATCTTATCCATGTGCAAAGGAAACCCCGCTCGGGTTAATAGCAGTCGGCCTGTAGGATGCCCCAAAATAGAGGTATATGGATTTTCAATGGCCTTAATAACACGTGGCATGGAACGGTCTAAATCCATGGCTAATTGAGCGTGTACAGATGCCACTACATAATCAAATCGCGCTAAAACAGACGCATCATAATCCAAAGACCCATCTGGTAAAATATCTGCTTCAATGCCCTTCAGGATGGTAAAATCATTCCATCGGGTATTCAATTTGTCTATTTCCTCCTGTTGGGCTATAACACGGTCTTCTTTTAAACCATTGGCATAAGCGGCATATTGAGAATGATCAGCTATACCAAAATACTGCAAACCCTGTGCTCGGCAAGCCTCAGCCATTTCCAATACGGTGTTTTTACCATCGGAATAGGTCGAGTGATTATGTAAGCAACCTTTTAAATCGGAATATTGAATCAATTCATCGGATTGATGCTTTTGCGACCATTCAAATTCTTTGAATCCTTCCCGCATTTCAGGAACGATATAAGGCAATACTAAGGTATCATACACCTCTTTGTCGGAAGTAATCGCTTTGCCTTGAAAATATTTATAAAATTGAATGGAGATCAAATGCTCTGGATGAGCCACCTGTTGAAATAGCGCATTTCCCCATTGATCTGGTGCAATAACATGAATTTGGAGAGCTAATAGATGTCCATGAAATAAGCCTCTCCAAGTAAAAGGAGATGATGCTTGGATATCTTCTTCCATTCCTTCAATGGAATTGATAAGCGCGCCTGAGCCAAAAATATCAGTTGATTCAACTAAGAAAATGAGTTCGGAAATTACTTCACAATTCCTCGACAACTCTCCAGCTTCAGCTACTTGGCTGAATTTTGTTTTCAACTGCTCCAGAATGATGTGCGACAAATGGGTGGCTTTATCTAATCGAAGTTTTTTAGCATTTTGCTTGAGGAATTGAATATAAAGCTGCACATTTTCTTGAACTGCTTTTCCAAAACCTTTCAATTGCTCCAAGCGGTTTTCTTCACATGCTGTTAATAAATCATCTAAATCAGTGATGCCCAATTCCTTCCAAATAAGACCTACTTTCTTAGGCCCTAGACCTTTGATTTTTAATAGGTTCAAAATCCCCGGAGGCGTTTGTTCTAGTATTCCATCCAAGTCGGAGCTGCTTCCAACTTGAATTAGGTCTAAAATAATCTTAACAATGGACTTCCCTACGCCAGGTATTTGTAATAATTCTGTTTCTGTAAGAGAGGAGATTTTACCGGGATATTTATCCAATCCACGGGCTGCAAAAGCCAAATTTTTACTTTTAAATTCATTGATACCATGGACATCCCATAGTTTCACCAATAATTCCAGAGCGTCTACAATTTCATCATTTCCCATACCCAAAGATAAGCCTAAAAAAGATTCAATTGCTGACTTAGACCTGGATATCCTTCATGTTTTAACAACCATTCTTTTCTCCACAACTCTCCCCTATACCCGACTAATGAACCATCTGAACCGATGACCCGATGGCATGGAACAAGCAACAGCACGGGATTTTGGGCATTGGCATTCCCTACCGCTTGTGCGGCCTTAGGTTGTTCGATTAACTCAGCAATTTGCTGATAGGACATCACTTCCCCAGCAGGAATTTCGAGTAATGCCGACCAAACTTTCCTTTGAAATGTGGTAGCTTTTGAAAAATCAATAGGACAAGTCCACTTCCAATGAGACCTTTCAAAATAGGCATCCAAATTCCGCACCACTTCTTCCTGCATTCCTTTTAATTCATCTGTTATGGAATCATTCCCCCCAATTTCCACAAATTGCAAGGAGGTCAAGCCTTTATCTGAAAGTCCTATTTGTATAAATCCGATGGGAGAATGGTAGAAAAACATGAGTAAATTATAAAGTGTAAATGATGAATTATTTATTTAAACGAAATTGAAATTTCTATTTATAATTTATCGTAAGAATAGTTCCGTATAAATTTAATTTCACCAAATGAAAAAAATCAAAATTAGCATTTGATATATTTTAAAATTAAACCAATTATCTGATACCTGAATCAGATTCTTTTAAAATAAGACCATATAAAATTCCTAATTTATCGTTGCCATTTATAAATTATAATCTATACTTTATAATGTATTACCTCTTTTTTTTCCAGAAATAAAATCCTAAATTATTACCTAATCAAGCATTCCAGAATAATAAAGCCTATGAATTTCTCATTTAAAGATTACCAAACAGAAGGATTTTACGACGAAATGTTTAGTCCAGAGGGACTAGTTCGCGAAGGATATCAACCATTCAAAGAACGCGTAGAACAATTAAGTAAAGAAGAATTTTTACGTCGCCATCAATCTGCCGAAAGAGCCTTAATGGCCATGGGTATCACGTTCAATGTCTATTCCGAAAACGAAGGTACGGAGCGTATCATGCCCGTGGATATCATTCCCCGAATTGTGAATGGTTCTGATTGGGATAATGTGGAGAAAGGCCTAGTTCAACGAATTACAGCATTAAATTTATTTTTATCTGATATTTATTCCGATCAAAAAATCATCAAAGACGGAATTATTCCCAAGGAAGTTATCTATTCTTCCAAAAACTTTTTAGCCCCCTGCATAGGGATTAAACCACCTAAAAACATTTGGATTCACATTACAGGAACGGATTTAATTCGGGGTGATAATGGTGAATTTATGGTATTGGAAGACAATTTACGCTGTCCTTCAGGTGTGTCCTACATGTTGGAAAACCGAGAATTGTTCAAGCAAACATTTCCTGAGGTCGTGGCCAAAACGCAGATTCGAACCATTTCTGATTACCCACATAAACTGTTGGAAATGCTGCGTTTCATTAGTGATCGTCCAGATCCAACTGTGGTGGTATTAACTCCTGGAATTTACAATTCGGCCTATTTTGAGCATTCTTATTTGGCCCAACAAATGGGAGTAGAATTAGTGGATGCCCGTGATTTGGTGGTTCATGAAGGCTATGTCAAAATGCGTACGACCAAAGGTTTCAAGATTGTAGATGTGATTTACCGCCGTATAGACGACACCTTTTTAGACCCTCAAACATTCAACCCAGATTCCATGATTGGTATTCCAGGGATATTTGAAGTGTATAAAAAAGGACGAGTAGCCTTAGCTAATGCGCCAGGCACAGGGGTGGCAGATGATAAGGTAATCTATGCCTATGTGCCTAAAATCATCAAATATTATTTAGGAGAAGATGCCATCCTTCCCAATGTGGAAACCTATATCTGCGGAGAAGAAGCCGACAGAAAGTATGTCTTGGAAAACATCGAAAAGTTGGTGGTGAAAGAAGCCAATGAAGCAGGTGGATACGGCATGCTGATTGGACCTAAATCAACTAAAGAGGAACAAGAGAAATTCAAAAAATACATTTTAGAAAATCCAAGAAATTACATTGCTCAACCGACTATATCCTTGTCGCGAGTACCTTGTTTGATAGAAGATCATCCTGAAGGGCGCCATGTAGACCTAAGACCCTATATTTTATATGGAAATGAAGTCAAGGTAATCCCCGGAGGTTTAACCCGTGTAGCATTGAGAAAAGGCTCCTTAGTAGTCAATTCCTCACAAGGTGGTGGCTCGAAGGATACGTGGGTGCTTTATTAATGTAGAATGTCTTGTCTTGAAATAGGTTAAATCGGGGTTTATTCATAACTCATTGTAAATCAATAAGATTTAGATAAATTGAGGTACATGTTATTAATTTAACCAACTCAGTATCGCCAATTCAGTCTTTACAGGGTGGATTTACGATTTGTAGTAGCGTGGAAATGTTTGTTATGTGAAAATAAAAAACAAAATATGATAACAAATGTAGACTACAATTATCCTCTTGTAATATCAAAGGGATATTTCAATGGAAGAACTGTTGCTGTTCCACCATTTCCTGATTATTTAAGTTATTATCATGTTCATTTCATGCGGTACATATACTATTTGTGTATAATGAATGCTAAAGGAAATTATCCGAATGGATTATCAATTGAAGAGATACTTAAAGGATTTGAACTAAACAAAGGAAAAATATGTGAACCAAGAATCACGAAAATATTAATTGGGGAAGCTCCACCACCGAACCCAATGAATTATTTCTACAATCCCACACCTTTAAGATGGAATCCTACAACCGGTAATCCTTCCTTAAGTCAAACATGGACTAGCGCAATAAAAAACAGCTTATTTCCGGGAATGGCATTTCCAGATACGGTTTCGTTTTTGGAAGCATGTGCAAGAGAAGGGTTTTTACTTTTAGACTTGTTTCCTTATGCTATCAAATATTCAGGAAGAGGCAATGCAAATTATAGTCAAGCTTGTATAAGCTCTTGGGGAGTAGGGCCCACGACATACCCACATAACATTATTAATACACTGAATTATCTAATTTGTTATATTCAAAAAACAATAGCAATTGGTTTTGCACTTACTAGTTTTGGTAGAATAATCTTATTTGATGTTGGTGCTGTTGGTAGTTTCAATGCTTGGTGCTTAGCTAATGCAATAACATTGGACCCTCCAGGACCATTGGACCAAATTAGAGTGGTTGCGCCTCTTGTACCACCAAACGCATCAAAATATTTAAGAATTTGTCACAGAAGACCAATGTTAAGTCCGTGTTCGACACTTTTAAAATTAGCAGGAATTTAAAATCTAATCTTCACATAATAGCGTGTATGTAATATTGCCTTGCCACAGACACAACACAAGGCAACATCATCTTCAGGCAAAACTTTATAGCAAATGGTAAGGCGACATCAAGAACAATCAGACTATCTTGACAAATGGAAATAATACCAACAATTGAAAAATACTTGAACGGAATTACTACAGACGAATTTCACAGGTATAAGTCGTGGGACAATTGCCACCAATCATTCAGTGTGTCAAATCAGAAAGACAGTCATATTTTAGAGTTGGCATTTTATTTGGCAAGTTGGGGAATGTATAGAGGCTCTAGTGGCTTACTTCAAAAAAATCATTTAATTCACAAAGGTGCAGTTGACATTTTGTTTTCAAATAAAGGACAAAAACTAAAATGCAACTCAATAAAAGAAGTTAATAAATCTAATATCAAAGACATTTTAATCTTAAAAGACATACTATCTAACCATTATAAAAACATTAAGTTTACAAAGGGAGCAGACAAACCAAAACCAATTTCACCGACAGACACATTGTTAAGTAAAATATTACTTGGCACTTTGAGTTGTGTTCCCGCTTATGACAAATATTTCATTAACGGTTTAAAAGAAAAGAAAATTAAAAATACTGCTTTCAATTACAATTCATTAAATGAACTGTTTGACTTTATTAACAATCATACAACTGAAATAGACAACGCACAAAAACTTATTTTGAAAAAGACAGAACAACATTATCCAGTAATGAAAATTTTGGATATGTATTTTTGGCAAATTGGCTATGATAAAGAAGTGAAAAACAAACAGAAAATCTAAAATGAATACAAAAACCACAGTTTATAACACGAGTTTTGCGTCAGGCGGGGTGACGTGCAAACTTGGAGCTTTGTGCTTCTATTCAAGTTCAGTACAGGTTGACAGTTTTGTGCTCCGAAATCCACCGCATGAACGCCAAGTGTGGAACATAAATAGTAATAAATGTACAAACACAATTTGCAAATATTAATATATGGAAGACAAGATAAAAGCACTTAAAGAAAAATTCAAACATTTGAAGATTGATAAAATTGAAGAGGAAGATCCATTTACTCAGGAAGGTGAAGTTCCAGTAATTGACACATATTATATTATTTCAAATTTTCATGGTAACAAAAATATTTCCGTTACCGTTTCCTCAGAAAGCAAATTAGAATTGTTAGATAAATTTTTATCGAACGAATCAGTAATTTTAGATGAATACTTAGGTGTTAAGTATCAAGATAAATATGAAATTGTTCTATCATCCATTAGTAACCACTATATGGGGCCTTCGAGTAAAAAACAAAAATTTGAAATCATCCTAAATTATTTTAAGAATGAGTTAAGTATTCACTTAGAAAGTAATGTTGAAAATACTCCAGCTTCGGACTTGTATAGTTTGCTTTATAGATTTGGATCTGGGAAACGAAACTGGATAATCACAATTGAAAACTTTAAAAGGACTTCACCTGATGGTCTAAATAACGATTTAAGAAATATTTTAAATTCAGTCTTGTTTGACTTTGAATATAGCTTCAATTTAGCTTATGAACCTATTGAATTAAATAGCCTGAACAAAAGAATTCCTCGACTCAAAAGACCTGCATTGGAGGTACCTGCACACCCGATAAATTTTACATATAAAAAATATATACCTGAGTTAATTCAGTACTATCATTTATCAGAAAAGGTTGACTATATACCTTTCAAATACTTATGCTATTTTCATATTCTTGAATATTTTTCTGATAAAAGTGCTTATTTTGTGGTTGCAGCACAAGTAAAGCAGTTGCTCTTAAAACCTGACTTCCACCTCAAAACCGACAATTACATTGAACAAGCAATTAATATTTTTAAAAAGGAAAATGAAAAACATTTAACTGACAAAATTAAATTAACAAGGGTTTTGCAGCAATTCGTTAACATGCATGAATTTCGAGAATATTTAGATGCAACAAAACTTTTAGATCACTTCCAAAAGGAACAAATATTTAACTGCTATAAACCACTCAAAATTCCATTATTAGACTTTACCAATGAGGTGACATTTTTCCAATCATTGACAAACCGAGTGTATGCTATGCGTTGTTCAATTGTACATTCCAATCCCGATTTTGACGAAACCAAGGCTGTCCCTTTTGTTCATACATCTGAAAATGTAATTAGTCTAAATATTGAAATGGCACTAGTGTATGAAATCTCAAGAAATATAGTTGTCAAATCTAGTGATACAAGATAGATTTAATGCTGTTAACTCTGCTGTTCGACATGTTCCGAAGGGTCATGTCGAACGACAGATGATAGGGATTTGTAATCCTTTGATAAAAATAAATTTGGCTTCGAGAACCTCAGCCAACTTCATCCTCTGTTCGAAGAAAAGAAAACGATAAAGATTGATCTGCTGTTCGACATGACCCTTCGGAACATGTCGAACAGCATTAAATTAATTTTGAATATGAAAACGGAATCAATCAAACAAAGCAAGAAGTTAGAATTAATCCCAAAGAGTACCAATCTCAATGAATTTACTTTGCTCAATAAAATCTATGAATTGGAAAATAAATCCATCGAAAAAGGACTGCAAGAGGCAGAGGACAGTAAATTAAATGATCATGCGAAAGCCAAGCATCTTTATGAAAAATGGTTATAATTTTCTACTCACCATCTCTTAATTGTGTATCAGAAAATAGTGTTGGTTTTGGCAGATTGGCAAGCATCAGCTGGTATAACATATTGTGTTTGGGCGGCTTATGCGACTATTTTAGCAAAATAAATCTACCCTACCTTGAAAATGTTAGCTATTTTGCATTTTATGATTTTTAATATTTAGATGGGGTTAAATTCGTGCCATACCTATTTTGGGCATAGAATATTTGATGGGCTCTCCATCAGAAGAATAAGCCACTATTTTTATTTGGGCTATTGTTTCTAATTTTACTTTCCATGGAAATAATTTACAATCAATGATACTTCCTACAAAAAATGATTTCAGATAAAAATTTAGCCCGAATTGCAGGATTTTGCTATTTAGTCGTGATTGCTACAGGAATGTTTTCAGAAGTTTTTGTTAGGCAAGCTTTACGAGTGCCCAATAATGCATTGGCTACTGCCCATAATATTCAAACGAATGAAATGCTTTATCGTTGGGGTTTTGCTGCTGACCTGATCAATTTTGTGATTGGAATACCCACTATATTGATCATTTATCACTTTTTCAAAAAATCGAATAAGCTTATCCTGCAAATTGCTTTAGCCATGGCTATTATTCAAACGGCCATTATTGCAGTCAATCTATTAAATCAAATTACCCCCCTTGTTACTTTTAAGCAATGACACTTACTTAGCAGCTTTTCAACCAAGTCAATTAGCCACACTCGCTCTTTTGTCCTTAAATATTCAAGCACAAGGTTATGGAATTGGTTTAGTATTCTTTGGATTTTATTGTATTCTAATTGGGTATATCATTTTCAAAACCAATGCCATACCAAAAATTATTGGCGTATTATATGCCATAGCTGGACTGTGCTATTTGATCAATAGTTTTACCATGTTTCTCTCCAAAGGATTTGCCAATCCTTTGTTCATGTACTTTGCCATTCCGATTTTTGTAGGTGAATTATCTCTTTGTTTGTGGTTACTCATCAAAGGAATTGATTCATCAAAATGCTAAGGTTTGTCGAAGCTTGGAGCTTAGATTTGTCAAATTTTGAAAATTTGACAAATCTAATACACCAATCAAAATCCCTAATCAAAAACACTAATCACTAATAAATCTGGTTTCTCACCAAATCCTCCAAGGTATCTCTTTTGCGGATTAATTTGGCTTCTGATTGGTCTACCAATACTTCGGCAGGAAGAAAGCGAGAATTGTAATGAGATGCCATCGTAAAACCATATGCACCCGCATTGGCAAAGGCGATGATATCTCCTTCTTTAACTTCATTTAAAATGCGCTCATTTTGATTTCCTTCAAAATCAAAAGAGAAAGTATCTGTCTCACATATATTTCCTACCACACGGTAAGCATCTTGTTGGACATCCTCTTCGTTTGAAGCATTGAAAATATAATGATATGAACCATACATCATCGGACGAATCAAATGATTTAATCCGGAATTAATTCCCAAAAATGTTTTAATGGGATCTCGTTTAACCACCGTAGCAGTAGTTAATAAAGTTCCTGCCTCTGATACTAAAAACTTACCCGGTTCCACCCAAAGCTTCAATTCTTTGCCATAATGTGCACAGAATTTCAAGAAGGCATTGCCCATGATTTGACCAATCTCCTGCATGTTTACGCCTGGATCTTCAGGAGAATAAGGTACTTTAAACCCTCCTCCCAAATCCATCAATTCTAAATCTGGAAAATCCTTAGCAAATTCAAACAAGGCTGACGCTGCTTGTTCAAAGGTCTTTCCATCTTTAATATCAGAACCCGTATGTTGATGTAAACCAATCACCTTTATTTGATATTGATTCACCAAAGCCAAAATCTCCGCCTTTTGATGAATGGATATACCAAACTTGGATTCTGGATGTGCCGTCATGATTTTGGCATTTCCCCCTCCAAAAACGTGGGGCTTAATGCGCAATAAACAAGGTACCGATGAACCGTATTTTTGGCCAAACTTTTCTAAGACCGACAAATTATCCAAATTAACCATCGCGCCTTGGGATACCGCAAATTCTATTTCCTCAAACTCTACCCCACTCGGTGTAAAAGTAATCTGATCACCCCGATACCCTGCCAATAAACCTAATTCCAATTCCTGTGGTGAAACCACATCCAAATCCACGCCTTCTGCCAACATCAACTTCAAAATGGAGATATTCGTATTTGCCTTACAAGCGTACTTGATCGACAAGGATATATCATCAAATGCGGAACGAAGAACCGAGATTTTTTCTCTAATTTTGTCCGCATTATATACGTAAAGAGGTGTACCAAATTGTTTGGCAAGCGTTGTCAAAGGAATACCTTGAATGGAATAATAGGCCATTGTTAATAAATTAAGGCACAAAGATAGTGCTAATCTTCTTATCTATGCAGTCAACAAACAAAATAAGACTAATCCTTCTCAGCTTATTCTTCGGAATTTCAGCCATTTCCTCTTCCTTGGCACAAGTAAAAAGTGGCCCCATGTTGGGATATTCTGAAATGAAAGAGGTATTGATTTGGGTACAAACTCAAAAGCCAGCTCAGGTACAAATCAAATATTGGGAAAAAGGTAGTGATGCTAATAAATTGGTTCGCCTTTCTTCTGCCATTAGCACACAAAAATCCCAAGCCAATATCGCTCGAATCATTGCCGATGAAGTAAGCATGGGTAAAAAATATACCTATGAAGTGTGGGTAGACCATAAAAAGGTCAACTTTGATTATCCATTAGAATTTCAAACTCAAACGCTTTGGCAATACCGAACTGATCCCCCTAATTTTCAATTTGTAGTAGGTTCATGTAATTACATCAATGAGGAGGCTACGGATAGACCAGGTAGACCTTATGGTGGAGCCGACGAAATCTACAAGGCGATATATGACAAAAAGCCTGATTTCATGATTTGGGGAGGTGATAATTTTTATTACCGAGAGACTGATTGGAATACAAGAACGGGCATGATTCACAGAAATGACCATACTCGTGGACAAAAATCCGTTCAACCTTTATTGGCCAGTACCCACCATTATGCGATTTGGGATGATCACGATTATGGTCCTAACGACGCAGATCGTTCATTTGCCTTAAAGCATACTTCCTTGGAATTGTTTAAACTGTATTGGGGTAACCCCAATTTTGTCTATCCCAATGAAGCTGTTACAGGAATGTTTCAATGGGCGGATGTCGAGTTTTTCATGATGGACGATCGCTGGTTTAAAGCTCCCAACGATGAAAAGAATCCGGCCAAGGATTATTTTGGACAAAAACAATTGCAGTGGTTGTTGGATGCTTTGACAACTAGCAGAGCTAGTTTTAAAATCATCGTCAATGGCGGACAAGTGATTAATCCTGCCAAGGTGTTTGAAAACATGGCAAATTATGAACAAGAGCATACACAATTATTAAAAGAGATTAAAAACAGAAATATCCCCGGTGTTTTATTCATTTCTGGCGACCGTCATTGGTCAAGTTTTTGGAAAATGGAACGCCCAGGCACCTATCCTTTGTTTGACTTAACAGTTTCTCCATTAACTGCAGGAACGGCAAGCCCTACCCCGGAGGATTTAAATAAAACATTAGTACCAGGAACAGTGAGCAATCAGCGTGCTTTTGCCCATATTTCTGTCAGCGGTCCACTAAAAGATCGTATATTAGAGATTAATTTAGTGAATTCAGAGGGGAAGGAATTGTGGAAACAACGTATCACATCAAGTCAATTGAAATAACATGGAAGTTGTATTAAATCGAGTAGATCAAGATTTTCATTTCGAAGCTAGAGGCAGTTCTACTGTACCCGTTCATATTGATGCCGCAGAAGGAATCGGTGGACATAATGCAGGTGCAAGACCTATGGAGTTGCTCTTAATGGGTTTAGGGGGCTGTACTGCCATTGATGTCATCTTAATTTTGAAGAAACAAAGACAGGTGGTAGATGATTTTCAAATCCGCGTGTCGGGCACTAGAGAAAAGATTGAAGGAACGGAGAAAACACCATTTAGAACGATTAACATTCAATTTGAATTACAAGGCAATATTGATGGAGCTAAAGCTTTAAAAGCCATCCAAATGTCCATGGATAAATACTGCTCTGCGACTGCACAATTAGAACCTAGTTCTGTAATTACCCATACCCTATTGTTGAACGGTGAAGCCTTCGAAATTTAGTCCATGAAAGTATATTTAGACCTATTGCGTCATATCAAAGAAAACGGCACCTTTAAATCGGACCGAACAGGAACAGGAACTTTAAGTGTATTTGGTTACCAAATGCGATTTAATTTGGAGGAAGGATTCCCCATGTTAACGACCAAGAAAGTACATACCAAATCCATCATTTATGAGTTATTGTGGTTTTTAAAGGGTGAGACCAACATCCAATACCTAAAAGAACATGAAGTATCTATTTGGGATGAATGGGCGAATGAAAACGGAGATTTGGGACCCGTATATGGTAAACAATGGCGTTCTTGGGAAGGACCGAATGGACAAGTGATTGACCAAATCAAAGAAGTAATCCATACCTTAAAAACCAATCCAGATTCTCGAAGGATCATTGTTTCTGCTTGGAATGTCGCTGATTTGCCTAAAATGGCCTTGATGCCGTGTCATGCCCTATTCCAATTTTATGTGGCCGATGGTAAGCTATCTTGTCAGTTATACCAGCGTTCGGCCGATGTATTTTTAGGAGTGCCATTCAACATCGCTAGTTATGCACTCTTGACGATGATGATAGCTCAGGTATGTGATTTAGGTCTAGGAGATTTTGTGTGGACTGGCGGCGATACTCACTTATATTCCAACCACATGGAACAAGTGGAAAAGCAGTTGTCCCGTGAACCAAGAGCTTTGCCTCAAATGAAAATTAATCCAGCCGTTAAAGATATTTTTGAATTTACTTACGAGGATTTCACCTTAGAAAACTACGACCCTCATCCAGGGATTAAGGCACCAGTGGCTGTATAAATGTAGAATGAAGAATGTCTTGTGTCTTGTCCTGATATAGGTTGACAGTTTTTAGGACGACTCAGCTGGTAGTTATCGAACATTAATATTTGGGATTTTCCGATATGTATTTATTGAAGCAATACATGTTATTTTATATCGCACTCTACTTTAATGCGATTACTTAGGTATTTCTTTTTTTTAAAAAAAAGAAACAAAAAAAAATGAAGTACGGTTAATCCTAAGACGAATTCCGCTACGCGGAACCGATGTTCACTCCGCATACGGCTTTAATCTTTGACTCTAACGCACATGGCCTATGCGCCGGGTCAAATATCCGCCTACCGCTTCGCTCATGCTACGTTCCCATCTTTCGTTGGGATTAACCTCATCAGTTGTCTTTATTAGAGTTTAGTTTTTAGAATGAATTTTGAGATTTTTTGATAGAAAATACCGTCGGTCAGCACGAGCGAAAGATGATGAACGCAGCGGTAGACGAGGTTTTGACCTTAGCAAAGGCGATGCGTGTCGGCGTCAAAAATATAGGCGATAGCGGAGTGAATCACGGTTTCGCGAAGCGAAATTCGCCTTTGATGACCGACAAGAAAAGAAGTTTTTTTGTTTCTTTTTTTTCAAAAAAAAGAAATACCGTAAAATTGGATTTTAAGTGATGTTATTTATGAGCTGATTCAAAAGAACTATAATCACACCATTTACCATGGCCTTTAATTTTTATAAAAAGAAAGACTTTGGAGGTTTTGAAACTGCTAAATTTTTATTTAAGATGTATTATTAACAAACCTAAAGTCAACTTATTTCAGAACAAGACCACATTTAGCTTTAAAAATGAAAAAGCCAGTTGATTTATATGCAGCTTAATTTATATTTACAATGAATTATTAATAAACACAAAGTCTACCTATTTCAGGACAAGACATTCTTCATTCTTCAATAATTCTCCTCACCACCTCCGCGGCATTCAATCCTTGTGACTCCGCTTTGTAATTCAAAATGATACGGTGCTGAAGAACAGGTACGGCAACCGCACGTACATCTTCCACGTTGGGTGAAAATCTTCCTTGTAATAAGGCACGGCACTTAGCTGCCAAAATCAAATTTTGCGAGGCTCTAGGACCTGCCCCCCAAGAGATGTATGAATTAGTCACTTCTGTGGCTAAGGCAGAATTCGGTCTTGTTTGATGTACCCATTTCACAGCGGTTTCTACCACATGATCTGGAACAGGTACACGTTTTACCAATTGCTGGTATTCCAATAAAGTGTGAGCATTTAAAATGGAGGCTGGTAATGTTTCGGCATTGGATCTCTCGGACATACGTACTACCGCTACTTCCTCTTCATAGGATGGGTAATCCAAGACCAACATAAATAAAAAACGGTCTAACTGAGCCTCTGGTAGTGGGTACGTTCCTTCCTGTTCAATCGGGTTTTGAGTAGCTAAAACAAAGAATGGCTTGGGTAAAGGATAACTCTCTCCAGCCACAGAAACGGTTTCTTCTTGCATAGCCTCCAATAAGGCCGACTGGGTCTTAGGAGGTGTACGGTTAATTTCATCCGCTAAAACAATATTGGAGAAAATCGGTCCTCGGTTAAACACAAAATTTCTTTGTGCATCCATCACCTCTGCTCCAATGATGTCTGATGGCATCAAATCAGGTGTAAACTGAATCCGACGAAATTCTAAATCTGTCAATGCAGCCACCGTATGCACTAATCGTGTTTTAGCTAATCCAGGAACACCTACCAACAAACAGTGTCCTTCGCAAAACAATGAAATTAATAGCAAATCAATAATTTCCTCCTGACCAACAATGCGGTCTGCTACCGCTGTTTTAATCCGCTGAAAATCCTTAACAAATGATTCGGCTAATTGTACGTCGTTCATCATTCTCCTGTTACACTGCCCGCCAATAAATTACAATCTTTATATTCGTCATCAATGAAAATAAAGACATCCTCTTTTGCTTTCATAAACCATTTCTCTACCGCCTGATTCTTTTTACGGGTCAAAGCAATGGCAGCAATCTTTTGATAATCATCTTTCAAATTGGCAAAGTGAGGAGGATGTTTCGCCTTAAAATATAAGACGCGCACAGCACTTCTTCCATCTTCTGTACGATAAGAAATAGGTGTCGAAATAGTACCTACTTTCATGGAATCCAAGGAGAAATATAAACCTGGCTCCATGCCACTATCAAATGGCATACGAGTAGTACGAGTACCTGGGTCTATCAACATACCACCCGCATCTTGGGTTGGTTTATCTTCAGAAAATTCTCTTGCAGCACGATCAAACTTGATGGAATCTCTTTGAATCAAGACACGGATACTATCCAAAAACTTAGTTGGCTCTGTTAAATCAAGTTTTTGATAATCAGGACGTAACAAAATATGTCTTGCATGATATTCTTGTCCACGAATCTCCAATAATTGAATCAAGTGAAATCCAAATTCTGATTCAACCACATCCGACATCACTCCTGGCTTCAACTTCAATGCGGCAGCTTCAAATGGAGCAACCATTTGCCCACGTTTAGAAAAACCTAAATCCCCGCCACGTTTTCCACTTCCTAAATCTTCTGAATACAATTTAGCTAACTCCTCAAAACTCTCCCCTTTTTCCACTCGTTTGCGGTAATCCAATAACTTAGCAATTAACTCATTCTTCTGATTTTTATTCGGCTGAGCCAAGCGAACAATGTGACCCACTTCTACTTCAGAAGGCAAATAAGGCAATGAATCTGTGGGAATAGCCGCAAAAAAAGCAGCCACTTCTTTCGGCGTAATTTTCACGTCACCTGTAATCTTATCTTGCATCTTACGTCCGGTCAACTGTTCCTTCAATGAGGTGCGTAAATCTTCTTTCAAATTAACGATTGACTTACCAAAAGCCTCTACAATATTTTTGGAAGAACCATATTGAGTTTCCATTTGATCCATGCGGGAATTCAATTCCATTTCAACACGCTTATCCTCCACAATCACAGAGTCTATCTCAGCTTTGGCTAACATTAATTTATTGATAACCAAACCTTCTAATAATTGACAGCGAGTAGGTGTATTGGCTTGGCCACTCGACAAATACTGCTGGTATTGCTGCTCGACCTCTGATTTTAAAATATAATGATTGTCGACCTTGACAATAATCTTATCCAACAAAGTTCCTTTACTAGCCTCTTGTGCAAATGTTGCCCAAGACAGCATCAACATCACTCCTCCAAAAATCCAACGATTCAATTTCATAAATTTTTTATTGCATTAATTTTTGTAATTCCTCTTGCTGAATAACAATCGGATACTTATTCTTCAATTTCTTAAGCCACTCCTTATCTAGTTGCGCTTGCAAATCACGAATGATACTACTTCTACATTCGTCAAAGGTCTTAACACGCTGTTCTTCTACTTTTTTAATCTCAAGATAAACATAACGGCCTTCATATTCCAAATTCTTTTTGCCAACCTGCCAGGCTTGAGCATCTAAAACAGGTATTTCACCCTTTTTAAAATACCCTTCTGTAGCTTCTAAGCTTTTAGGTTTAATGGCATTAAAGCGCTTGACCACATCATCCATGGATTGAGAGAATAAACGAAAACTCACTCGAGCATTCTTGGCTTTATCCGTTTTGGAAGCTGATACTAATTTCCCCTCATCCTTTTCGATGAATCTAACGTTATTAATTCCCTTACTAGCTAAAAATTCAACTACCTGATTAACACGCCCTTCTGATAAAGTATCATGTTCCGTTCCATCAATATGTCCCGTCACTTCCACCACATAATCACGGTTCTTACTCATCAACAAACCCAATTCTTGTAATACTTTTTTGGCATTCACATTCAGTTCAGATTGTCCCAATTTGAATAAAATATCCGGATAACGCTTATTCATAGGGTAAGGGGCCGATTTAAGCAATTCCATGGCATCAGCTAAGGTCTTGGCATTATCAGATGAAATCAGTTTAACTTCAGCTCTAACGGGCATAGTAAACAATGACATATTTTCCTGATAATAAGCTTGTTGACGTAAAGAATCCAACGATTTTTCAAAGATCTCACGGTCAGTTATCTTGCTTAATAAACTACCCTCTAAAAACTCCGTCATCTGCTCTTTAAAGGCAGGATATTTTGTTTCCAAATGCTGCTCCTCAGCCCTTAGTGTATGAGAATCAATAAACTCGTCTAACCAAGTGACTTCTGATACGGCTGGTAAATAGCCTAATTCCTTTACTTTTCTGCGCTGTTGGGCGACAATAAACTGATAAAATTCATGGATCGTAAACGATTTATCCAAGACTTTAAACAAAGGAAACTGAAGCCAAGGCTCATCTCCTACACGATCACGAGCAAAACGCTCCAAAGCCATTTTCTTGGATTCTTCCAAAATGGCCACTCGGTTTTCTACTCGCACCCGCTTCATGAATGACTGGCGGATTAAAGCACTACGCTCTGGATCCGTATTTACCTTTTGACGTAAGTATTCAGCCATTTCTTCATAAGAAAGAAGTGGCTTTTTGTCCAATAATTTGAAAATTTGCCAACCTAAATTGGTCCGAATAGGTTCTGAAATATCTCCCAAACGCTGTAGACCAAATAACTTATCTTGTAATTCTTCACTTAAATCAGAAGAATAATACCAGCGACGCAATTCACCACCACGCCCTTTGGAGTAAGGATCCTCTGAATAATTTCGACAAACATCTTCATAGCTTTCTCCCTTTTTCAGATAAGCTTCTACTTGCTCTATTTTCTTTTTTGCTTCTACTTGGAAGGGGGTTCCTGCTTCTACTGGTACAGAAATTAGAATATGAGCCAAACGAATTTTTCCTTGGTTAGGACGCTGCTTCAGTATTTTGATCAAATGATAGCCGTTGGACGTTCTCACAGGACTAGAATATTCACCCAAAGCCAGTTCATACACTTTATTTTCAAAAGCATATTGTGTTTGTAAACTGGTGATAAAACCCAAATTCCCGCCTTTTTTAGCCGTTAATTCATCATCAGAAAAGCGTAGGGCCAATGAGGCAAAATCCTCTCCTGCTTTCAGTTTTTTATATAAATTATCAATTTTCTGATAGGCTATTAAAGTATCTCCTGGACTAGGATTGGCAGGTAATTTGACTAATATGTGAGCCACTTGCTTTTCATCCTTCAAACGTTGGTACGCCTCTTTCACTAGGGCATTCACCTTGTCATTATCCACTAAATAAGGACTAGCCAATTCCTTACGAAAACTAGCATATTCCTCCTGAAAACCAGGATTTTCAGCCAATTTTTCATCTTCTGCAGCTACTAATTTCAAGGATAAGTCTAAATAATCAGATAGAAATTTATTCTTATTATCTGGTTTTATACTATCGCTTTCAATCAAACGACGGTAAATGGAGGAAAACTGAGCCGAACTGATTTTTTTAGGGCCAATCTGAATCGGAAATCCCTCTTGTGCCAAGGTGCTTGGAAGGGTAAAAAGAAAATATATAAAAGCTAATAAGTGAAAACGAAAACGCATAGTTTGCCAATTTTGCTTGTCCAATGGGTTATAAACGACAACAAGCTTATAAAATTACGAATAATCCCTAAATAAACCCTTTAATTCATCAATCCCTTACGCTTATTTCATAAGAGAAATCATAGTGATAGTCATTGAGCATCTTAGGTCCACTTTTCCAAGTGCCATTTTTCTTAAAACTACCCAGCTTATCTCCATTAATTTGCATCTCTGATATTCCCAATCGATCATTACCATCCCATTTACTCCATAAATCCATGCCCAAACCACTCGCTCTCATCCCCCACATAAACCATCCCAATGGATTCGTTAATGAAGATAATTCCAATATAGATACCGGAACTTGCAATACCCCTCCCCATTGATTAACTTGTTTTAATACCTGCTGAATTTTTTGATAATCATCTACTTCCCACAGAGTCACTTGAACTCCTAAACTTTGTCCTGGCTTCAATTTGATCGTCAATGGCGGAATTTCTTTCAAATTAATAAGAAGGCCCTGCTTAACTTTTCCTAGATAATGCGATGATTGTTGAATCTGAACAACTTGTTGTTTTTCAATGGCTACCACCGAATAAACCAATAAAAGTTCATCGGCTTGCGTGATATTTTCTTGAATATTTTTAGCTGCCATTTGAGTCCAATGGAACTGCACCTGCTTATCTTTTACCAAGACTTTTTGAATCGGAACTTCCGATTTGACAGGAATAGCCTCTTTCCTACAAGAGAAAAATGGTATACCCATCAAAAAAAGGAGAACATATCTCATAAGACTGCCTTAGGCTCTTGCTGAGTCAGACAATGGAAACTACCCTGTCCCCAGATTATTTCTCTGGCAGAAAGACCTATCACTGGTCTATCGATGAATAAAGTCGACAATATTTCCAAAGCAATGGAATCTTGAGGACAATGGAAGGTTGGCACTATTACTGCCGCATTAGAGATGTAAAAATTGGCATATGATCCCGGCGCTCTAAATTCATCTATCACCACGGCATCTGGCATGGGTATCTCTATAATCTTAAGCGGCCGACCGTCCAACAACCTCATTTCTCTTAATTCTTGCAAATTTTGAGCCAAAACAGCATGATTATCGTCAGCTACATTAGGTTCGACCATGGTGATGACTGTATCTTCATTCACGAATCGAACGGTATCATCAATGTGACCATCGGTATCATCCCCTACAATTCCATCACTGACCCATAGGACCTGATCCACTCCATAATACTCTTGCAAGTAGTTCTCAATGTGTGCCTGAGTTAGATGTGGGTTACGGTTAGGGTTTAATAAACATGAACGACTTGTCAATACCGTACCTTTCCCATTAAATTCCACCGATCCTCCTTCCATGATGATGCCTGGACTTTGGCATGCTACACCTAAATCTTTAGCGATGGCTTGAGGAATTCGATCATCATCATCAAATGGAGGATATTTCCCTCCCCAAGCATTATATCCCCAGTCAATTAATAGTCGTTCTGGACTACCGTTCTTAATTAAAAATGCAGGTCCATGGTCACGGCACCAGGCATCATTCGTAGGGCGAATAAATAATTCAATTTGCTGAGGATCAATCTGATACTTGAGTAACTCTCCTAAAATAAAATCTTTAAGTGCTACATTATTGACGTTAATTTTCACCTTTTCTCCTAGTGAAATAGCTTTGATGAGTGCAAAGTATTCAGGATACATCTGAGCCAATTTACCTCCTTGCCAGGAATGATCATTGTATGGAAAGGTAATCCAAGTAGCTTCATGAGGATGCCACTCTGCAGGAAAAAAAAAGCCTCTTTCTTTAGGAGTCGATACCATATTAATCCAAGTAATTTTCAGAAATTAAACGTAATCCATCTAAGGTGATTAACTTATTCACCTCATCAAAATAGGATTCTAAAGGGGTTAAAATAGACGACAATCCGCCGGTAGCCAATACTTTGACATGTTGGCCCTTCTCCGCCTTTACCCGATGAATCATCTCTTTCACCATACCAACATATCCCCACAATATGCCCGATTGAATCGCACTTACGGTATCAAATCCTAAAGCAGAATGAGGCATTTCTAAGGGTACTTCGGGTAATTGAGCTGTTTGAGAAAACAAAGATTTTACCGCCGTTTTTAGTCCAGGAGCAATGGAAACACCCTCCATTTTTCCCTGTGCATTCACTAAAGTAAAGGTTAAAGCAGTACCAAAATCAACAATTAACACATCCGCTTGATAGGCATAATGCGCATACACGGCATTGGCTACTAAATCAGATCCTATTTCATCTGGAGAAATAATATCAATAGGGAATTTCTGATACAATTTAGGCGACATGATATCAGCCGAAACAGAAAGCCAATTTTCTAGGCCTTTTTGAACATGATAGGAAACAGAAGGAACTACGGAAGAAATAATTAATTTCTGAGGCTTCAGCGAACCTATATTTTTCTCTAACCACTCCTGACGAATCCAATTTTCCATCCGCAACGTAGTCCAAGGCTGGTGAGTAGGCGTTCTTAAAATCAATTTCCACTCCCCTTCAGTATAAAATCCAAAGACAATGTCGGTATTTCCAATATCTACTACTAAGAGCATGTGTTAAGGTTTAATATCTTTTTCTAATCCCGCAGATAAAATTGGAAAACGAAGCCATGATTTTGGATCCAAACTATAATCATCCACATGAAAACCAGGTGCATAGCGCTCCCTTTTCCATTGATTTCTTGCCCATAATCGGAAAAATCGAGAACAAAAAACAGTCAATTGTTCTTCCGTAAAATGCGAACCATATTCCTGGATCAAATTTTGCAAACAAGCTGCAGGCGACAATTTATCAAAAAAGGCCCAGCGTTCAATAGCGTTTAATATAGGATAAGGCATTAAATCCTCCTCATCCACTTGCTTGGATGTTAATGGTCTTAATTCTGCACTTGGTTCTAATGTATTGACATGTGATAGGCCTGATAAGTGCCATGCCCCATCCAATCCCTCTTTCTCCATCCAAATCAGCCATTGACGAATAAATGTTTTATCAATTCCTGCAATAGGAGAAATAGAACCCGATGTATCTCCATCCATGGTAGCATATCCTACGGACGCCTCCGAACGGTTGGAAGTCGCTAATAATAAAGCATTGTTGATATTGGCCAGCATCCAAACACTAGGGCTACGTAATCTGGCTTGAACATTTTGTAGAGTGATATCATCCTGTTCCCAACTTAAGGTTCTTCCAATGGCCTTCTCAATGATGCCCCGATATTCTTTTACCAATACATCAATGTTCCAATCGTAATGGGTTGTTCCAATACTTTCCGCCAAAGCCTTGGCTGAAGCTCTGGTTTGATCAGAAGAATTTTCTGTTCCTTGATATGCCGTGGTTAAAATTTTGGCCATAAAATCCTTCTCAGATGCAATATCTGTTATCCAAGGAATGTAAGCCATTTTTGCTTGAACTCCCTCCCAACCTAACTCTTTGTAGGCCAACTTTACTGCTAAATAACACAAGGTTGCAATAGCCGATGAATCGGCTCCTCCGGAAAGCGATATTACCCAACCAAAGGAATGTGATTTTCTTACATAATCCCACAATCCCAAACTGACAGCTCGGGCAAACTCCTCTTCCTTGATGTTTCCTGAATGTTCCCAGGTGGCTCCCTCAAAGTTCGGATATTCACTTGGCTTCGGCCAATCAACATCAGCTTGTAGGAGATCTTCTCCCGTACTCGTTTCACTACTGATATCGACAGAAGCAATAATCAATTGGCTATCTTTAAAACTGAATCGCTTGGATTCTGCTAGTATTTGACCCTGATGAACCAAGTAGGCATCCCCATCAAAAATAGTTCTTCCTGATTCATTGCCTAATACATTAGCAAAGACATAGGCCCCTTGAATGATGTTAGAACCTTCTATGGCTAATCGCTGACGCGTTTTAGACTTAGCAAAGGCAAAATGAGATGCAGTAGGACTACAAATGACCGATACCCCTCGCTGTGCCAAGGAGTGGGCTGGTCTATTTTCTCCTTCCCAAGCATCTTGACATATTTCAATACCTATACTGATACCATCCGCATGAATACGATAATCTCCTATGGGAATGTCTCCCAAACTGGTGGAAATAAAGCTTCTTTTATGGGCAGGCCAAGGGTTAAACCAACGCGTTTCATAATGGACACCGTCATTGGCTAAATGTTGCTTCGGAATTAAAGCAATCAGTTTTTCATTAGCCAAACAAGCTGCTACATTATATAATTTATCTTCAAAAAAAATGGGTAATCCAACCCACACTAAGATATGTTGGGTATGAGGTAGTAATTGCAGCAAGTACTCCCAAGCTTTCTCAGAAGTATGGGCATTTAAAAACTGATCTTCACAACCGTAGCCCGTCAAACAAAGCTCAGGCAAACAAAGTATACCAGCCTGTTTTTGTTGGGCTTCTTGAATTAAAGATATGATTCGGGCGTGATTCCCCTTCCAATCCAAAGGTACTTGGTTAAGAACCCCGGCAGCTATTGCTATTTTAGGCATAATGATTAACGGGGTTTCTTGGAACTAACACGATCAGCTGGTTTATAAAATTGATACCAAGCTCTTTTCTTTGTAGGCTTATTGGGGCCTATGGTCGCGTAGTTGGAGGTTCTCACATGCTTATAGCGGGGAGTCCACATCCAAGAAAATGCTTCTCTAGGCCGATAATAACTTTCTCCGTGACGGTGTTCAACCCGTACACGACATGTCTCTCTAGGACAGCGCGCTGACCAACAAGAACTCATCCCAACTGTTAGGAAGGTTCCTATAAAAAACATCCAAAAAATACGGAATGTTTGATTCTTGATCATTTTAAGAGAAAAATAAAAAATCGATCCTGTCTATAAGAACGATTTCTTATTAGTTAAATTACAAATCAAAGCTTAATTTTACTTAGAATTTTAGCCTTGCATGCAATCAAACACCAAAGATATAAAATCAGTTGTAAAAAGAGATGCTTTTGAGTATCCAGTGATGGAATCTTTTTATACGATTCAAGGTGAAGGAAAATTCCAAGGACATGCGGCCTATTTCATTCGTTTGGGCGGTTGTGATGTAGGATGCCATTGGTGTGATGTGAAAGAATCTTGGCCCATAGATACACATCCGATTAAAACAGTAGCTGAATTAGTTCAAGAAGCATCTGAATTTCCAGGTAGAATCGTTGTTATTACTGGCGGAGAGCCTTTGATGCATGATTTAAACCCACTAACTGAAGCTTTACAAGAGGCAGGCTTTAGAACCCATATCGAGACTTCAGGTGTTGGCAAGCAAATAACGGGTGTATGGGATTGGGTCTGTTTTTCCCCTAAAAAATTCAAGGACCCTAATCCATACATATTTCCATTAGTCAACGAACTGAAAGTGGTCATTTTTCATCCCTCAGATATAGTCTGGTCACAATCTTGGACAGAAAAACTACCTGCAAAAAGCCTTTGGCTGATGCAACCAGAATGGTCCAAACAAGCAGACATGAATCCTTTGATTGTTGATTTTGTCAAAGAAAATCCTCGCTGGCAGATATCTGTTCAGACTCATAAGTTTTTACAAATCCCCTAACACATGCTAGCGGCTTGGATATTTTCATTCAGTGTATGGGGATTATCCTCAGATAGCCTAACATCGGCACCTATCACCGAACTCAATCTTCAAAAAGCACAGTATTTTCCACATTATTCGGAATCTCGAAAGGAAATCTACTATACAACCCGGGGAAATCAATCCGATGAAGAATTACAAGTAGCCACTTGGGATGGAGAAAAATTCATTGATCCTCAAGCACTTATCAGTATTAACCAAGATACTAATGAGGGGACTGTTACCTTATCTAAAGATGGGAACACCTTGATCTTTTCAGGCTGTGAATACAGAAACAGTTTTGGCGGCTGTGATTTATATGAAAGTTATTGGGTCAATGAAAGCTGGACTAAACCTCGAAATTTAGGTATACTGATTAATTCCCATGATTGGGAAGGTCAACCTTCCTTAAGTCAGGATGGTAAAAAACTCTATTTTTCATCGGACAGACCCGGGGGGCAAGGCAAGAGAGATCTTTGGGTGAGTGAAAAAGATGCTCATGGACGATGGAAATTGGCTGTTAATTTGGGTTCTCAAATCAATAGCTCCACAGATGAACAAGGACCTTATTGGTTGGAAAAACAAGAAGTATTAGTCTTTTCCAGTGATAAAAAAGGTGGACAAGGGGGATTAGATTTTTATCAAAGTCAATTAGAAAATAACCAATGGCTTGTGCCCAAAAATATATTAGAATTAAATAGTTCAGGAAATGAGGCAGGAATATGCTTAGGTATTCATGAAAATGAATATTTTATTTCTAGAAACAAGCCGGGTCAGGCTACAGAAGAAGAGTTACATCGTATCATCATTCCCAATTCCATTTGGATGGTGAAAAAAGTACTTCCAACTAAGGTAGATCCAGTAGTGCCGGCACCTTCCAAAATCAAGTTGCTAGATGTCAGCTTTGATGATATTCAATTTGCGACAAACCAATGGAACATTCCCAGCCCTATTCCTTCTAGTTTACTAAAATTGGCGCATTATCTCCAGGAAAACCCCATTCAAAAAATAGAAATCAGAGGGCATACAGATGAAATTGGGCAAGCTAAATCCAATCAAGTTCTTTCTGAGAAAAGGGCCAATTCCATCAAACTTTACTTAATAAATCAAGGGATTGCCGCCACTAGAATTCAAACCAAGGGACTCAGCTTTCTTAAACCCAAAGTAGCACCTGTTCAAGCAGAAGCTAGGAAGTTGAATCGAAGGATCGAGATCGTGCTTTTAAGTGATTAGTTACTTAGAAATATTTGTCTTGTCCTGAAATAGGTAGACTTTGGGTTTATTAATAATTCATTGTAAATATAAATTAAGCTGCATATAAATCAACTGGCTTTTTCATTTTTAAAGCTAAATGTGGTCTTGTTCTGAAATAAGTTGACTTTAGGTTTGTTAATAATACATCTTAAATAAAAATTTAGCAGTTTCAAAACCTCCAAAGTCTTTCTTTTTATAAAAATTAAAGTTCATGGTAAATGGTGTGATTATAGTTCTTTTGAATCAGCTCATAAATAACATCACTTAAAATCCAATTTTACGGTATTTCTTTTTTTTGAAAAAAAAGAAACAAAAAAAATTCTTTTCTTGTCGGTCATCAAAGGCGAATTTCGCTTCGCGAAACCGTAATTCACTCCGCTATCGCCTATATTTTTGACGCCGACACGCATCGCCTTTGCTAAGGTCAAAACCTCGTCTACCGCTGAGTTCATCATCTTTCGCTCGTGCTGACCGACGGTATTTTCTATCAAAAAATCTCAAAATTCATTCTAAAAACTAAACTCTAATAAAGACAACTGATGAGGTTAATCCCAACGAAAGATGGGAACGTAGCATGAGCGAAGCGGTAGGCGGATATTTGACCCGGCGCATAGGCCATGTGCGTTAGAGTCAAAGATTAAAGCCGTATGCGGAGTGAACATCGGTTCCGCGTAGCGGAATTCGTCTTAGGATTAACCGTACTTCATTTTTTTTTGTTTCTTTTTTTTAAAAAAAAGAAATACCTAAGTAATCGCATTAAAGTAGAGTGCGATATAAAATAACATGTATTGCTTCAATAAATACATATCGGAAAATCCCAAATATTAATGTTCGATAACTACCAGCTGAGTCGTCCTAAAAACTGTCAACCTATATCAGGACAAGACACTAAAAACTAAACCCTATCTCTTCTTTTTCTTTTTTGACTTCTTCTTTTTCTTCGCCTTTTTGACATAGACCGTATAAGGATGCTCCTGTAAGATAAGGCTATCCCTTTTTTGCAAGAAGGTTAAAAGCGTATCTCGTAAATCAGTCTCTTCTAATGGACGTATAAGCACAGGAGCAATACCTGCGCCTACGATACCTAATTCTTTAGCTGCGCTAAAAGACACATCAATCAATAAACGTTTATGATGCGGACCACGGTCATTAACCCGAACATACGACTTAATTCCGGATTGAATATGGGTTATTTCTAACCATGTTCCCATAGGGTATTTCCGGTGAGCAGCAGTGAATAAATAAGCATTATAACGTTCTCCGCTATATGTCTTTTTTCCACTTAAATTCTTATGATAATAAGAAGCTTTCCCTTGTTGATTTTGAGCTAATAATCCTTCTACAAACACTCCCATAAAAAGGAGGACAAAAAGAAAAAATCGCTTGAATTGTAATGTCATGCATTCTATTTAAGCTTGCAAATTAGCCCTAATACCTCAGTAAACCAAAAAAGCCCTTCGAAGGAAGGGCTTGGGGCTAGTTAAAAATCGTTAGGAAAATAAGCCTATCGTTGAGCAATCTCAACAAATGCACGGCTTGTTGCCCCAGTATAAATTTGTCTTGGACGACCAATAGGCTCTTTGTTAGCACGCATTTCTTTCCACTGTGCTATCCAACCTGGAAGACGACCAATGGCAAACATCACGGTGAACATATTGGTTGGAATTCCTAAAGCACGATAGATAATTCCTGAATAGAAATCGACATTCGGATATAGCTTTCTAGCTACAAAATACTCATCACTTAAAGCAGCGGCTTCCAAGCGTGCGGCAATAGCCAACACAGGATCATTGACTCCTAGAGCGGTCAAAACATCATCCGCTGCCTTTTTAATAATCTTCGCACGAGGATCAAAGTTTTTGTACACACGGTGTCCAAAACCCATCAAGCGGAAACCTGAATTTTTATCTTTCGCCATGGCAATGTACTTATCTGTATCACCCCCATCTGCCTTAATTGCTTCTAACATTTCTATCACCTCTTGGTTAGCACCACCATGTAATGGTCCCCAAAGGGCATTGATACCTGCTGAAATAGACGCAAATAAATTAGCATGAGAAGAACCAACTAAACGTACCGTGGAGGTTGAACAGTTTTGTTCGTGGTCAGCATGTAAGATTAATAATTTATTCAATGCTTTTGATACCACAGCATCGCCAGTATATTTTTCGCCTGGTTTAGCGAACATCATTTGCAAAAAGGTAGAACAATAATCCACCGAAGTGTCCGGTTGAATGATACCTTCACCCATGGATTTTTTATAGGACCAAGTAGCCATTATAGGCAACTGAGCTAATAATCTCAATACACTTTTTTCATCATCACCTGCTTCATCTGTAGAATAAAACGCAGACATCGCTCCTACTAAAGCAGCAATGGTACACATAGGATGTGAGTTTGTTGGGAATCCTTCAGAAATCTTAAATAAATCTTGATTTACCTGAGTGTAAGATTGGATATCAGCCGAAAAGGCATCCAACTGAGCTTGTGTAGGTAATTCCTCATGAATGAGCAAATAAGCAACCTCTAAAAACGAAGCTTTATCTGCTAATTCTTCAATGCTATAACCTCGGTAACGCAAAATCCCATCTTCTCCATCCAAATAAGTAATTGAACTTTTAGTTACTCCAGTATTTTTGAAGCCTGGATCAAACGTAATATAACCCGTCAAATCACGCAATTTTGCGATATCGATGGCCTTTTCGTTCTCTGTACCCTCCAGAGTAGGCAAATCAAAGGATTTCCCTTCGAGGTTAATAGTAGCCGGTTGAGACATAATTTTTATAAGCTTAACTTTGGTATAATCTTAAATATTGAAGAAGCTTATTGCTTCAAGCAAAATTCAAGCCTCTAAGATAATACGTAATTTTGAAAGGTTAATTACCTTTATGAATCCAAAAAAAATAAATTTATTTAACACAATTTTTTCTTTCTATATTTCAAAAATAATCGGTTTTTATGACCAATATCTCCCAAAAGTTCAATAACTACTCCTACAGCTCCACCCAGCGTTTTCTTACTTATGTACAAATTGACACACAATCTGACCCCAGCTCCTCTAATAGCCCTACTACAGAGAAACAAAAAGATTTAGGAAAAGTTTTAGTTCAGGAATTAAAACAACTTGGAATTGACTCATCCCATATGGATGAGTATGGCTATGTATATGCTCAGCTGCCATCCAATATAAATCAGTCCATTCCTGGTATATGTTTTTGTGCTCACATGGATACTTCGCCCGACTGTTCGGGTAAACAGGTTAAGCCCATCATTCACCGTAATTACCAAGGGCAAGATTTGGTTTTACCTGATGATTCGTCGGTGGTCATTCGTTTAAAAGAGCATCCAGATTTAGCCGAACAAATGGGTCACGATATCATAACGGCAAGTGGTAGAACTCTTTTGGGAGCAGATAATAAAGCCGGAGTAGCTGAAATTATGGATGCCATTCAGTTTTGGATAGAACATCCAGAAGTTCCTCATGGCCCCATCTCCATCCTATTTACTCCAGATGAAGAGGTGGGAAGAGGAACTGACCATGTCAATTTAGATCAAGTCAATGCGCAATATGGATATACCATTGACGGTGAAAAAAGAGGTCATCTAGAAAATGAAACTTTTTCTGCTGATGGATTTAAAATACAGATAGAAGGTATTTCTCAACATCCTGGTTTTGCCAAAGGACGCATGGAAAGCGCCCTAAAAATAGCGGCAGAAATTGTAAATCAACTACCCAAAAATCACTTAAGTCCTGAAAGTACTGAGAAAATGGAAGGGTTTATTCATCCTGTAGGAATTTATGGTAGTGTAGAGGCTGCTGAAATTGAATTAATCTTACGCGATTTCAAGACGGAAAAGCTCCAAGAATATGGTAATCTACTTCAAGAAATAACTCATAAGGTTTTAGAGAATTACCCTCATTCCAAAGTTCAATTTCAGCAAACGCAACAATACCGCAATATGAATGAGATTTTAGTCGATCACCCTGCTTGCCTAGAAAATGCGATGGAGGCCATGAGAAGAGCTGGATTAAATCCAGAAATGCAAAGTATACGTGGGGGAACGGATGGTTCCCGACTGACATTCATGGGTTTACCTTGTCCGAATTTGTTTGCTGGTGAGCATGCCTTTCACAGTAAACAAGAGTGGGTGAGTGTTCAGGATATGCAAAAAGCGACGGAGACTATCGTACATCTTGCTGCCATTTATGCAGAAAAGACTATCTCATAAAAAAACAAGCTTTGGGTTTAAACCCAGAGCTTGTTTTTCTTCAGCCGATTAAACATCATCCCACACTTTCAATCTTGAATTAATTTCTTACATTCTTTTGGAATTAATTCTGCCTAATTGACTTGAAATGATTAGAACCAAAATAGAAAATTCAGAATAAAGTTTTCTTCCTAAAAAGAGATAACCTCTAAATTGAACAAGCTCCGGGTTTAAACCCAGAGCTTGTTTTCCATCTAATTTAAATCAATTCGCTCCGTTTTTTCCAACGCTGGCAGCGTTCTAAACGCTGACAGCGTTACGGAGCGGAAACGTTTTATAAATTTATTTGTTGTCCAATTTCTTGATTATTCCCACTCAATCGTTGCCGGTGGCTTCGAAGAAATATCATATACCACGCGATTGACTCCTTTCACCTTATTGATAATTTCATTGGAAATTTTTCCTAAGAATTCATAAGGCAAATGACACCAATCGGCCGTCATTCCATCCAAACTACTCACTGCTCGTAAAGCAACCACCTGCTCATAGGTTCTTTCATCTCCCATCACCCCTACCGAATGAATCGGTAGTAAAATAGCTCCTGCTTGCCAAACCTGATCATATAGGCCTTCTGATTTTAAACCATTGATGAAAATAGCATCCACCTTTTGAAGTATATCCACTTTCTCTGGAGTAATATCACCCAAGATGCGAATCGCTAAACCAGGACCAGGAAATGGATGACGCCCTAAAATATCTTGAGGAATACCCAAGGTTTTACCCACTTTTCGAACTTCATCTTTAAACAAGGTATTCAAAGGCTCCACCACTTTCAACTTCATGAAATCAGGCAATCCGCCCACATTATGATGTGATTTGATAGTTGCCGATGGTCCTTTTACCGAAACCGACTCGATCACATCCGGATAAATCGTACCCTGACCTAACCAAGCTACTCCTTCTATAGCATGAGCCTCCTGGTCAAATACATCAATAAAGGTTTTACCAATAGCCTTTCTCTTTAATTCTGGATCACTTAATCCTGCCAAAGCATCATAAAAACGCTGCTTTGAATCCACTCCTTTGACATTCAATCCTAAGGAATGATAAGATTCCAGCACTTGCTCAAATTCATCCTTGCGTAACAAGCCATTGTCGACAAATATGCAATACAAATTCTTTCCTATTGCATGATGCAACAATACCGCAGCTACCGAACTATCCACCCCACCTGATAATCCCAACACCACTTTATCTTGACCTAATTTCTCTTTTAATTGAGCCACCGTAGTTTCAACAAAGGAATCAGAAGTCCAATCCTGAGTACAATCACAAACCTTCACCACAAAATTGCGTAAAATGATACTTCCTTCCGTACTATGAGTCACCTCAGGATGAAACTGTATCCCAAAAATAGGTTTAGAAGCATGAGCAAATGCCGCTACCTTGACCGTTTCCGTAGAACCAATAATTTCATAGGGAGCAGGTAATTCCATAATGGTATCTCCGTGCGACATCCAAACTTGACTACTATTGGAAATTTCATCCCACAAAACAGAATCTTTCGTTGCGTGCAGATGAGCACGTCCATATTCCCTATGCTGGGATGCCTGAACAGATCCGCCCCCTTGATGAGCCAATAGCTGCGCTCCATAACATATTCCTAAGATAGGCAATTCACCAAAAAGACTTAAATCCACCCTAGGTGAGTCTTCATCTCGAACTGAACATGGACTACCTGATAAAATAATCCCCTTCACAGAGGAATCTATCGTGGGTATATGATTGTAAGGATGTATTTCACAATATACTTGAAGTTCACGTACTCTGCGAGCAATCAATTGTGTCACCTGAGAACCGAAGTCAAGAATAATAATTTTTTCCGCCATAGCTTCGTTAAATAAAAATAAACGGCAAAGGTCGCAATTTTAAACGAAAAATCGAGTATTTATTTGGTATTTCTATCGATAAATCAGGTACTTCTCTCGAACCTTTTTATACTCTTTCAAACCCTCCTGCCAACTTGCCCTAATCTCCTTTTCTGATTTCCCTTCCAACATCATTTTTCTTAATTCATTGGTTCCTGCCAACTTGTCAAAGAAAGCTGGACTGGTAAAAAACGATTCTTTTTTGCCCATTTTTTCAAAGAAATAAAACAAATATTTCAAACTAAATCCTAAATCTCGTGTATCCGCCTGCGTTAAATCAAAACCATAACATAGCTTTCCTTTCAATGGTGGATCCATCGCTCCTGGCATAGGCATCGGTGTAAAGGTATAATTACCCAATCCTTCTACATTCGTTCCTGCCACTTGAAATTGAGTACTTGTTCCTCTGCCAATACTGACATTTGTTCCTTCAAACAAACACAAAGAGGGATACAATCCTATAGCCTGGTCATTAGGTAAATTGGGGGAAGGTGCCACGCTGATGTGCACTTTATCTGAATGTTTATATTTTTTAACAGGAATAACGGTCAAATCACATTGAATCCCTCGATCCAACCAAGCTTCCCCATTAATCATTTTGGCCAACTCCCCTAAGCTACATCCATGTACCACAGGAATGGGATTTAAACCCACAAATGAAGCAAATTCTTTCTCAAGTACCGGTCCATCTACATAATGCCCATTGGGATTAGGACGATCCAAAATAATCAATTTCACACTGTTTTCAGCGCAAGCTTCCATCACATAATGCAAGGTGGAACTGTAAGTATAAAAACGTGTCCCCACATCTTGAATATCAAAAATCATTACATCAATTCCTTCCAAATCAGCCTTAGTCGGCTTTTTATGTGAACCATATAAAGAAATGATAGGCAAACCTGTCTTCTCATCTTTTCCATTATCAATATGAGCACCGGCATCCGCTGTCCCTCTAAAACCGTGCTCAGGAGCAAAGATTTTCTTAATGGGTACTTTCAAAGACAATAAGGTATCTGCCAAATGAGTTTTACCTAAAACCGAAGTATGATTAACGACCAAAGCTATTCGCTTGTCAAATATCATAGGCAAATACTCAGCAATTTGTTGATCTCCCGGAATAGCTTTTGTTGATTGAGCCAAACTCATTGGAACAAATAGCCCATTGGAAAAAAACAACAATAAAATCAATAGCTTGTAGATTCGATGCATTCCTATTTTCTTTGCGGTTTAAAATTTACTTTTCAAATATCAGATAAATTTTAAGATTATTAATGTAAATCGACTGAATGAATTTTCCGCTTTTTGTTGCACGTCGGATTCGTAATACCCATGAAACCTCCTTTTCTAAAACGGTTACCTATGTCGGTATAGGAACAGTAGCCATGGGAGTCAGTATCATTCTCATTGCTTTTTCCATTTTATTCGGTTTTAAAGAATCCATTCTAGACAAATTAACCAGTTTTGCGGGGGATATCCATGTGAGTCAAATCACAGGAAATCATTCCCTTTCGGATAGTCCCATGCGTAGAAACTTAGCTTGGGAAAAAGCCATTCGTCAAAATCCTTCCATTGACCATATACAGGCACATTTACAAAAACCTGGAATTTTAGTGGGTAATGCAGGATTGGCTGGCATTGTTATTAAAGGAATTGGAGATGATGTCCCTAAAAATCAGTTGTCGAAAAACATGCTGCAAGGACATGCTCAAATTCAACATCCACAAGATATCATCGTAAGTAATACCTTAGCTAAACAACTGAAAGTCAAGCTACATGGCAGTTTAATTCTTTATTTTTTAAGTAATCCAGAACGTCCAAGAAAAGTAAAGATTACAGGAATCTATGAAACAGGATTAGAAGAATTAGATAAAATGTTCATTTTGGCCGACCGTAGCTGGGTTCAAAAAATGAATGGCTGGTCGGTCGATTCCATTGGTACCTATGAAATATTTCTAAAAAAATCAGCAGACTTATACCAATCTGCCGATGAGATAGAATCAAGCATGCCCACGGAATGGCGCTTAGAAACCATTACAGAGCTATACCCTGCTCTATTCGACTGGATGATGATGCTCGATAGAAATATTGTCATTTTTATTTCATTGTTATTGGTAGTTGCCTGTTTCAATCTCATTGCCACCCTTTGGGTGTTGATTATGGAACGTATTCCTATGGTGGGTGTATTAAAAGCTATGGGGGCTAGTCATCGGCAAATCAGGACCATATTTTGGTGGAACGGATTCTTTATTTTACTTCGTGGTTTAGCTTTAGGTAATATGTTAGCTGTGGTATTTTGCTACCTACAATCAACATACCACCTCATTCCTTTAGACCCCGAAAGCTATTACATGAATTCGGTTCCTATTGTCTGGTCCATGTCTACTTGGATTTGGGTCAATATCGGCACGAGTCTTTTGGTGGCACTCATCATCATCTTACCCACCATCTTTATCAAAAAAATTCAAGCACAAGAAGCGCTACAATACAAGCATTAACTATGAAAAGAATACGTATTTTCTTACTGTTGTTCATTTCGACTCTTGCGTTTGGTCAAGATAAGATTCAGTACAAGCTCGACTTGAATAAACTAGCCAATGACCGATTAGAGGTTATTGTCAAAACACCTAAATTCAAACAAAAGGAGGTGGTATATGCCCTTCCCAAAATTGTACCTGGAACCTATGCCAATTATGATTTCGGTCGATTTGTTCAGGAGTTTAAAGCACTAGATGCTCAGGGAAAAAGTTTACGCATCAAAAAAACAAGTCCCAATACCTACCAAATATCCAATGCTTCTCAATTGGCAGAGATTCGATATTTCGTGGATGACACCTGGGATAGCCCAGAAATTGCAGGCGATTATGTATTTGAACCCGCGGGAACCTCCTTTCAAAAGGATAGTTTATTTGCCTTGAACACGCATGCCATGTTGGGTTATTTCATTGGTTACGAAAAAACGCAAGTCCAACTATCCATTGATAAACCGGTTCATTTTTTTGGCGCAAGTTCTTTACAAAATACAAGTAAAGCCTCTACTGATCTATTTGAAGCGGCACATTATCAAGAACTGATAGATGCACCATTGATGTATTCTGCACCAGATACGATAAGTTTTCCTTTGGCCAATGCCAACATTTTAATTTCGGTCTATTCTCCCAATAAAATGTGCTCGGCTGCACAAGTGGCTGAACAGATAAAACCGATCTTAGAAGCACAAAAAAAATATCTAGGAGGTCAATTACCTGTTTCCAACTATGCCTTCATCATTGTCTTATCTGACAATATCAAAAACGGAAGTTACGGAGCATTGGAACATGCCCAATCTTCTTTCTATTACTTGCCTGAAGGAAATATTCAAACCTTATCGGAAACCATCCGTGAGGTATGTGCCCATGAATTTTTCCATATAGTTACCCCTTTAAATATCCATTCGGAGGAAATTGGAAACTTTAATTTCCTACAACCCAAGATGTCCAAACACTTATGGCTGTATGAGGGATTAACGGAATATGCAGCCCATCATGTTCAACTAAAATACCAAATCACCGACCTCAAGAAATTCATGTCCACTTTTGAAAATAAGTGGGAAGTGATGAATGTGCAATTCGACAGAAAATTACCCTTCACCGTCATGAGTGAAAAAGTATTGGATAAGTATAAAGATCAATACGGAAATGTCTACCAAAAAGGAGCTTGGCTAGGATTTGGATTAGATGTAACGCTCAGAAAGATCAGTCAAGGAAAATACGGAACTCAAGAAATGATGCGAGATTTGGCTAAATTTTATGGGCCTCACCAGTCTTTTAAAGACGATGAATTATTTGATCAATTGGTTAAAATCACCCAAAAACCGGAATTGAAAAGCTTTTTTGAAAAATATGTGGAAGGGAAAGAAGAAATTCCTGTAGCCGATTGGCTTCATAGCATAGGCTATGAAATCCAAGAGTTTAATGCCAGCCCTGTCAAGTCCTTAGGTTTTGATTTTCAGGCATTAAATGTTAATTCCGAGACCCATCGAGCTATTATTAATTCAGAAGATGGAATCAATGAGTTTGGACGCATGCTGGGCCTTCAAGCCAAAGATGAATTGGTATTTATCAATCAACTTTCTTTTAGCTTAGAAAATTTCAGCGTGAATGCCGCTAAAGTACTTAAAGATATCCAGTTAGGTGACATCTTAGAAATAGAAGTAGCCAGACCCAAAGTCAATGGAAGCTATGAAACAGTTCGTTTAAAAGCCCCATTTCAAACAAGTATGGGCAGCGCCCCGACCTCTTTTGTTCCTCAAAAGAATCCGAGCGATGCCCAATTGGAATTACGTCAGCAATGGATGAATTCTATTCCGTAGTTTGTGCTTCCACTACCGCAATAGCCACCATATTGATAATTTCTCGTACACTAGCTCCTAGTTGCAACACGTGAACAGGTTTACGCAATCCTAGTAGTATCGGTCCAATGTATTCAATTTCTGCTGCTTCTTTCAATAAATTGTAGGCGATATTGGCTGCAGACAAATTAGGAAAAATGAGCGTATTGGCCGTTTCATTTCCTAAAGTAGCAAACGGATAATTTTGTTGGCGTAACTCCTTATCAAAGGCCAAATGTGCTTGCATTTCGCCTTCAATCAGCCATTTAGGGTATTTTTTCTGCAAAATATGAGTGGCCTCGCGCATTTTGATGGCATCATCTCCATCGGCTGATCCAAAATTGGAATAACTCAATAGCGCAATTCTTGGCTGTAAATTAAAACGCTCCACAGCCTCTCCTGTCAAGCGAGTGATTTCCACGATGTCTTCTACATCTGGCTGAAAATTAATGGTGGTATCAGAGAAAAACAATGGCCCTTTTTTACTTAAAAGTAAATACATCCCTGCCACTTTTTTAACTCCTGGTTTTTTACCAATAATCTGTAAAGCTGGTCGAATGGCTTCAGGATAATTCTTCGTCAAACCAGAAATAACCCCATCTGCACGCTGAGTTTCCAGCATCATGGCGGCAAAGTAATTACTCTTTCTTACCTGTTTTTCAGCTTCCCATCGTGTATAGCCCCTTCTTTTACGCTTTTCATAAAACAAATCAGCAAACTCTTTTAACAAAGGTTCACTATCTGGATGTTTAAAGTCCAGAATTTCTGTTCCCTGTAAATCTATATGATGTTCTTCACAAATGGCCTGAATGGCGGCTTGATTTCCTAATAATATCGGTTTAGCTATCCCCTCGTCAAGTACTTCCCTCACGGCCTTTAACACTTTCAAATTTTGCGCATCGGCAAACACAATACGCTTAGGATTACTCTTGGCACGCTTCAAAATGAATTTCATCACCTGATTATCTAAACCTAAGCGTTTAGCCAATTGGTGTTCGTATTCATCCCAATTTTTAATTTGAACGGTAGCCACACCTGAGTCCATGGCCGCTTTGGCCACAGCCATAGAAACGGTGGTAATCAAACGTGGGTCTACCGGTTTAGGAATAATATAATCCGGTCCAAAACTGATGCTCTTTTCATTATAAGCCAAATTCACAATATCAGGTACCGGTTTTTTAGCTAAACAAGCCAAGGCCTTAGCCGCAGCTAGTTTCATTTCATCGTTGATCTCGGAGGCTCTCACATCCAAAGCTCCTCTAAAAATAAAGGGGAAACCCAAGACATTATTGACTTGATTAGGATAATCCGAACGACCTGTGGCCATGATTAAATCATCTCGAACTGCCTTGGCTTCTAAATAACCTATTTCTGGAGTTGGATTAGCCATAGCAAAGACAATGGGGTCTTTTGCCATCGTTGCAACCATATCAGGAGAAATAATATTACCCACCGATAAACCTAAAAAGACATCTGCTCCTTTCATGGCTTCGGCTAATGTTCTTTTTTCTTGGGCATCACAAGCTAATGGGCTAACATATGGATTCAAGTCCGTTCTAGCTTTTGAAACTAGACCGTCTTTATCAAAAATCAGAAAATTTTCAATCTTAGCTCCTAATTGCAAGTATAATTTAACACAAGAAATGGCCGCAGCACCTGCTCCTGAAACCACAAAACGCGCTTGATTAATTTTTTTCCCCACAATTTCTAAGGCATTAATTAAAGCTGCAGAAGAAATAATCGCTGTTCCATGCTGGTCATCGTGCATGATGGGAATCTTCAAGCGCTTTTTCAGTTTCTCTTCAATTTCAAAGCACTCGGGCGACTTGATATCTTCCAAATTGATTCCTCCAAAAGTAGGTTCTAAGCGTACGACTGTCTCGACAAAATCGTTTGGCTCCAGGCAGTTCAACTCGAGGTCAAATACATCAATATCGGCAAAAATCTTAAACAAGACTCCTTTTCCCTCCATGACAGGCTTACTAGCTTCCGGACCAATATTTCCTAATCCTAAGACGGCTGTTCCATTAGAAATCACCCCCACTAAATTGCCCTTGGCTGTATACTGGTACACTTTTTCTGGAAAGGCGGCAATCTCTAAACATGGCTCTGCCACACCAGGGGAATAGGCAAGCGATAAATCCCGCTGAGTGGCGGTGGATTTGGTAGGTTTAACTTCAATCTTCCCTGGTTTACCTTCGGAATGGTAAGCTAAGGCATCTTGTTTTAAAATAGATGAAATGGACATAATTGGATATGTTGATGAAAATTATTCGGACTCGGGGGCGTGAAATTCACCTTCATGCTTCGCCAACCAAATGGTAGCTACCCCATTACCAATGAAATTTGTGATCGCTCTGGCTTCTGACATGAAACGATCCACACCTAAAAGAAGGGCTAATCCCTCTAATGGGATGACTTGTAAAGCAGTTAATGTGGATGCTAACACGACAAATCCACTTCCTGTTACGCCTGCGGCGCCTTTGGACGTAACCATCAAAACACCAATGATGGTTAATAATTGTTCCCAATTGAGTTGGATACCGTATACCTGAGCGAGAAATAAAGTCGCCATAGATAAGTAAATACTGGTACCATCTAAATTAAAGGAATATCCGGCAGGGACCACTAAGCCCACAACAGACTTGGAGCATCCCATTTTTTCTAATTTTTGCATTAAAGAGGGTAAGGCTGCCTCCGAAGAAGAAGTGCCTAAGACAATCAAAAGTTCTGCCTTGATATAACTCAAAAAAGAGGTGATTCTTTCCCCGCAGGAACGCATGACCAAGGCCAAAATAACAAATATAAATAGCCCCATGGTGATGTAAACGGAGGCCATTAGTTTAGCTAATGGAAGCAAGGAGTGTATTCCAAATTTTCCAATTGTGTAAGCCATCCCACCCATAGCACCCAAAGGCGCTAAATACATCACCCAATGCAGGGCTTTAAATACCCAATGGGAGGCTTGTTCCATCCCAGAAATCATACGAGCTTTTCCCCGAACAGAGTTTAAAAATACTCCAAAAAAAATGGAGAAAAATAAAACCTGAACGGTAAAATTTTCTTTCAAAAACAATAACCAAGAGAAAGAAGCTGCTTTGGAAGTATATTTACTAATGTCTCCTCCCGCCACATCCGAACGAATGACGCCTTCCCCAGGAACTAAAATGGTCGATACGAAAAGGCCAATGACCAATGCCACGGTAGTAATCACCTCAAAATACAACAAGGCCTTCCCTCCAACTCGACCCACCTTTTTCAGGTTACCCATATTGACTATTCCCAAACTGATTGTCAAGAAAATAATGGGATGAATAAATAATTTCACTAAACTGATAAAAAATCCACTCAGCAATTCACTTAAACTTGGTCCCATGCTGATATCAGCCCCTAAAAATGAATACGTAAATTTCTTTTCCATTAAGGAATACAATGCCCATTCTGGAGCAAAATGGCCTAGTAGAACACCTAGAAAAATGGAGATTAATACCCAAAAAGTAAGGTTCTGTGTAATTTTCTTTTTACTCATTCGTTTGTATGCAGATGATAAACAAATGTAAGGATTAATAGCAAAATATCCTCGTTTGGGATTCTGGGCTTATTTACCGAATTTTGCACCTTCATGAACCTTTTGAGATCTTTCAGGTGTTACTAATTTTATGGCAGAAAAAATTAAATGTTTGATTATTGGCTCAGGGCCGGCAGGTTATACCGCAGCTATTTACGCTTCTAGAGCAGGTTTACAACCGATTATGTATCAAGGTGGTCAACCCGGTGGTCAGTTAACTACAACCACGGAAGTTGACAATTTCCCTGGCTACCCCAAGGGTGTAGAGGGGCCCACGATGATGCAGGATTTAGAAAATCAAGCGAAGCGATTTGGTACCGATGTGCGCTTTGGTTTAGCCACTAAAGTAGACTTTAGCAGTCAACCCAAGAAAGTGTGGATCGATGATCAAATCGAATTAGAAGCTGATGCCGTTATTATTGCGACTGGGGCTTCTGCCAAATGGTTAGGATTGGAAGGAGAAACAACTTTCAATGGTTTAGGCGTTTCTGCCTGTGCTGTTTGTGATGGTTTCTTTTACCGTAATCAAGTAGTAGCTGTCGTTGGAGCGGGTGATACCGCTGCCGAAGAAGCTAGTTATTTGGCTAATTTATGTACAGAAGTACACATGATTGTTCGCAGAAACGAAATGCGGGCTTCCTTAATCATGCAAGAACGTGTTAAAAATAATCCAAAAATACATATCCACTGGAACTCAGAAACGGAAGAAATTCTAGGAGACGCTAACGGAGTTACGGGTATTCGTATCAAAAACCGAGAGACTGGAGCCACGGAAGAAATCACCTTAACCGGATTTTTCGTAGCCATTGGTCATCAACCGAATACTTCCATTTTCAAAGGTCAATTGGACATGGATGCACAAGAATATTTGATCACAGAAAAAGGGAGTGCTCGCACCAATATCCCTGGCGTATTTGCTTGTGGAGATGTGCAGGATTCTATTTATCGACAAGCAGTAACAGCAGCTGGTAGCGGTTGTATGGCTGCCTTAGATGCAGAAAGATGGTTGGCTGCCAATCATTTACATTAAAACACATGTATGTCAGTAAAAAACCTGATTTTCTTCCTATCTCTTAGTTTTTTTGCCTTTACAGCTAAGGCACAAGAACGTAATTTGTTCAAAAAGAGCACCAAGATAGAGACCAAATCTAACCCCAATACCAAAGAAAAGAAAGAGGAAATCGATGATCTCCCTCCATTACAATTTCGAAATGAAACGGAAACCTCTGGAATGGTGGCTGGTTCTGAGATGCAGGAACGTAAATATGAACCTATTAAAATCGTAAACCCAACCATCAGTAATTTCGATACCACTTCCATCGATGAAGGGGAAGCTCTAGTCGTTGAAATTGAAGAAGAAAATGCTCCAGTAGGAAGTGAAGATTTCGTCACCGTAGCCTCCTATTTTGCCATTTGGGATACTAAAAGTATAGACCCATATGACATAGACATCAAAGATTTTGATGAACCTGTCGACATAGAACTATACAATGTTGGCAGCGGTAGAAATTGGTCTCCTCCTTTAAATGTAGTTAAACAGACCAGTCCATTTGGCCCACGTTGGGGGCGCTTACATGCTGGGGTTGACCTAGACTTGGAGACAGGCTATCCAGTGATGTCGGCCTTTGATGGCATTGTTCGTATTTCAGGTTTTGATTATTCCGGTTATGGCAACTATGTGGTAGTCAGGCATTACAATGGACTAGAGACACTTTATGGTCATCTTTCCAAACGAAACTTTGAACCAGGTACTTTTGTGAAAGCGGGAGATGAAATAGGTTTAGGAGGAAACACCGGTAGAAGTACGGGCTCTCACTTGCATTTTGAAACTAGGTATGAAGGAAACCCCTTCAATCCGAACAATGTGTATAATTTGAGCACAGGAGAACCGCTTTCAGATCACTTATTAATTACCGCTAGAACATTTGATAGACGCTCCCTTTCCCTTCGCAATGAATACGGAAGTGCGGGTGAAAAGATTCGTTCTAGACGTACGGCTTGGACACGCGTTCGTTCAGGGGATTCCTTGTATTCCATCGCTCAAAGAGCAGGAATGTCAGTGACCAAATTGGCTAGATTAAATGGATTAAAACTCAGCTCCACCATTCGAGCAGGTAGACGTTTACGTATTCACTAATGATGAAACTTGATATTTTAGTTATGGCTGCGCATCCAGATGATGCCGAGCTAGCTTGTTCGGGTACTATAGTATCTCAAATTCAGCAAGGCAAAAAAGTAGGTATTGTTGATTTTACCCGTGGTGAATTAGGTACGAGAGGTACACCAGAAATTAGAATAGCTGAATCTGCCGCTTCTAGCGCCATTTTAGAAATTCATGCCCGAGAAAACCTAGGAATCAGAGATGGTTTCTTCCGAAATGATGAAGAAAGCCAATTGAAATTGATTCAAATCATTCGTAAATACCAGCCCGAAATCGTATTGGCTAATGCGTTGGAAGACCGCCATCCAGATCATGGGAAAGGCGCTCAATTAGCCATTGATGCTTGTTTTTTATCTGGCTTACGAAAAATAGAAACTCATGATGAGCTAGGTAATGCACAAGCAGCTTGGCGACCAAAACATGTTTTTCACTACATTCAAGATCGGTATTTAAATCCTGATTTTGTGATTGATGTCAGTGCCCATTGGGATGTCAAAGAGCAATCCATTCGTGCATTCAAAAGTCAATTCTTTGATCCAAACTCGAATGAGCCAGACTCTTACATTTCCTCTCCCGACTTCCTAGAATTCATCCGTGCCCGTTCCATGGAAATGGGTCACAAAATAGGTGTTAAATATGGAGAAGGATACCAAAGCCAAAGAACAATGGGGTTAAATGGATTTGAGGCAATACTGTAAATTATAAATGATGAATTATAATTTATAAATGAGTTTTGAATTCAACTTACAATTCAAATTTACAAATCCCTTTCCACCTTGGCTGCACGACATAAAAAAGCATTTTGGGCTCTTTTATGTCATAAAAAAAGAAACAAAAAAACTGAAGAAAGACGGTTAATCCTAAGACGAATTCTGCTGTGCAGAACTGATTGGCTCTTCACTTACGGCTGGTAAAATGTAGACTGAAAATGTAGAATCCAAAAATTAATAAAACAGTCAACGTCATTCAGGCATTAACACAAATCCATTTATAATTTATAATTTATAATTCCCTTAAGGTGCAATTCTATACCTCTCCCATTTCCCATTGATCCATTCATATACCACGCGATCATGTAGTCGTGAAGGTCTACCTTGCCAAAATTCGATGTAATCAGGAATTAATTCATAACCTCCCCAATGTTCCGGTTTAGGGATATCTTGACCTTCATATTGTTTCTCCAATTCCTTGAAACGTTCCTCCAAAAATTCCCGATGAGGAATTTTAGCACTTTGCTCGGAAACCCAAGCTCCAATTTGAGATGCTCTTGGTCTAGATTGAAAATACTCGGTAGATAGCTTTTCATCTACTTTTTCTACATGCCCCTCGATGCGAACTTGTCTTTCCAATTCCCCCCAAAAAAAGGTAATAGAAGCTTTATCGTGATGCGCTAAATCATGCCCTTTTCTCGAAAAATAATTCGTAAAAAAGGAGAATCCCCGATCGATATATTTTAATAAAACGATTCTTCCCGAAGGTCGCATATCTTTCCCCAACGTACTCAAAAACATCGCATTGGGCTCTGGTAATTCGGCATTTTGAGCTTCCTTAAACCAAATTTTAAATTGTTCCAAAGGATCAGGATGCACCTTACTTTCCAATAATTCTCCTTTCTGATAATTTTCTCTTAGAGCTGCTAAATTCATAATTCGAGTATTTATTCCTTATCTTTGTTTAGGCTCCCAAAGCCCATCTAATAAAGATTAAATATATGAAAAAATTATTCCTTTTTGATGCAATGGCCTTGATTTATCGTGCCCACTTTGCATTTGCTAAAACACCTAGAATCTCATCAAAAGGAATAAATACCAGTGCTGTATTCGGTTTTACGAATACCATTTTGGAAGTAATCCAAAAGGAAAAACCAGATTATTTAGGCGTTGCCTTTGACACCTCTGCTCCTACTTTTCGACACATCGAATACACCCCTTATAAGGCTCAGCGACAAGTTCAGCCGGAAGACATTACCATTGCCATTCCCTATGTGAAACGCTTGGTGGAGGCCATGGATATTCCTTTATTAATCATGGATGGTTACGAGGCCGATGATATCATAGGAACCATAGCCAAGAAAGCCGTAAAAGCGAATCCGGATATTGTTGTTTACATGATGACGCCCGATAAAGATTATGGACAATTGGTCGAAGAAAGAATTAAAATGTACAAGCCTGCCTTCATGGGTAAGGGCGTAGAAATATTAGGACCAGAAGAAGTTTGTGCTCGATGGAATATTCAGCATGTGGATCAGGTAATCGATATGCTGGGTTTGATGGGAGATGCAGTGGACAATATACCTGGCATTCCTGGAGTAGGTGAAAAGACCGCTCAAAAACTGATTGAGCAGTTTGGATCCTTAGAAAATCTCTTAGAAAATACGGATCAACTCAAAGGAAAACTACAGGAAAACCTGATTAACTTTAAGGAACAAGGCATTTTATCCAAACATTTGGCTAGAATACTTTGTGAAGTTCCTTTGGAATACGAGGAAGAAAAATTACTCTACACTCCTCCCAACAAAGCCTTGTTAGAACCTTTATTGGATGAATTGGAATTTCGAACGCTGAGAAAGAGAATTTTAGGTGAAGATGCGTCGGCTGAACCCGCTACTCCCAAAGCCAAGGCTAGTCCCAAAGTGGCCGCCAATCAAATGGATATGTTTGGTAGTCCAACCCCAGCCGCACCTGCTCCTTCCAGTACGTCAGAAGATAACTCCGATGAGGAAGAGGCTTCTACTTATCAATCTTTCAATACGCTAGAAAATACCCCTCACCAATACCATTTAGTTCAAGGTGAAGGGGCTATCAAAGGATTAATCACATATTTAGCTCGACAATCCTCTTTTTGTTTTGATACGGAAACGACGAACATCAACGCCATAGATGCCGAATTAGTTGGTATGTCTTTTGCTTATCGTAAAGGAGAAGCATTCTACATTCCTTTTCCGGAAGATCCCATAGCTTGCCAGCAACAACTAGATTTGTTCATAGACCTTTTTGCTAATGAACAGATTCAAAAAATTGCTCAAAATATCAAATATGATATGAGCGTGTTGGCCAATTATGGCATTGAAATCAAAGGAGAAACCTATGACACCATGTTGGCCCATTATTTGATTGAGCCAGAAAAACGCCATAATATGGACGCCATGTCCATGAGTTACCTGCATTATGAACCTATGTCCATCGAGAAATTGATTGGAAAGAAAGGAGCCAAGCAAGGCAACATGCGAGACGTGGATTTGGATTTAGTAAAAGAATATGCTGCCGAAGATGCGGATATCACTTGGCAAATAAAACCCCATTTAGACCAACTTATGGCTACAAATGATAAAACGGTTCAACTTTTCAAAGAAGTTGAAATGCCCTTGGCCAGAGTTTTATCTACAGTAGAAAGAGAAGGTGTTTTATTGGATATTCCTTTCTTAAAGGACATGTCTACTACGCTAGAAAAGGATTCTCATGAGGTTCAAAAACAAATATTTGAATTAGCAGGCGAATCATTCAATATTGCCTCTCCTAAGCAATTGGGCGAAGTTTTATTTGAAAAACTACGGTTAGACCCTAAGGCTAAAAAGACTAAGACGGGTCAATATATGACAGGGGAAGAAATCCTTTCCAAATTAGAAGGTGAGCACAAAATCGCTTCGTTGATCTTGGACTTTAGGGAATTGCAAAAGTTAAAATCCACCTATGTGGATGCCCTTCCCCAATTAATTTCACCGAAAACTGGCCGCATTCATACCTCTTTCATGCAAGCTGTTACGGCTACTGGAAGATTGTCTTCTAAAGATCCCAATTTGCAAAATATCCCCATCCGTACGGTACGGGGAAGAGAAATAAGAAAGGCCTTTATTCCCAGAAATGAAGAATACCAAATACTCTCAGCAGATTATTCTCAAATAGAGTTGCGCATCATGGCAGCCTTTTCACAAGATGAATCTATGTGTGAGGCCTTCAACAAAGGTTTGGATGTACACAAAGCCACCGCTGCTAAAGTATTTCAAGTTCCTTTAGAGGAGGTAAGCTCAGATATGAGAAGAAAAGCCAAAACGGTAAACTTTGGGATCATTTATGGCGTATCTGCCTTTGGTTTAGCGGCTCAAATTGGTATTTCCAGAACTGAAGCTAAAGAAATCATTGACCAATATTTCATTGAGTTCCCTAAAGTGAAGTCGTATATGGATCAAAGTATTACCAAAGCCCGAGATTTTGGCTACGTAGAAACGGTCCTTGGAAGAAGGCGCTATTTGAAAGACATACTTTCTCCCAATATGAATGAAAGGGGCTTTGCGGAACGAAATGCCATCAATGCTCCCATTCAGGGATCTGCCGCCGATATGATTAAAGTAGCTATGATTCAAATCCAAGATTTCTTATGGAAAGAGAATATGAAGTCGAAAATGATCCTAACCGTACATGACGAACTTGTATTTGATGCTCATGTGGATGAAATTGGCTACCTTCGTGAAAGGATTGATAAAATCATGTGTTCTGCCCTAGATTTGGGTGTTGTTATTGAAACGGGTATTGGTGTTGGTGCAAATTGGTTGGAGGCCCATTAACGATTAAATTGTGAATATTTCCATCGCATTATGTACCCGTAACGGGGAGAAGTTTTTAAGAACACAACTAAGTAGCTTTGTTGATCAAACGTTGCAAGCCGATGAAATCATTGTGTGCGATGAAGGATCTACAGATCAGACATTAGCTATATTAGAACAATTTTCCGATAGATTACCCCTTAAAATTCATAAAAACCCTGAACGTTTAGGCACGTATCGAAATTTCGAAAAAGCCTTATCTCTTTGTCAGGGTGATATTATTTTTCCCGCAGATCAAGATGATTTTTGGGTCCCACAAAAGTTAGAGCGGGTTTATACCTATTTTAATTTCCATCCAGAGATTGATGCCATCTTTACAGATGCGCTGTTAGTAAATGAATTTGGACAAACTTCTGGCAAGCAACTTTGGCAATCTTTCCGCTTTAGACAAAAACAGCAACAGGAATGGAAAAACGGTAAATCCTTAGAAATCTTGTTGGATGGAAACCGGGTAACAGGTTGTACCATGGGAATTAGAAAGTCTTATTTTGAGCGTGTTAGTCCCTTTCCAAGCTCTCTTCCCTCCTCCTTTTTGCATGATGCGTGGTTAGGTATCATGGCTGCTGCTGAAAACAAAATCGACTTCATTCCTGCTACCTATGTACATTACCGTTTACACTCCGAACAGCAAGTGGGTGTAAAAGGTAGTGAAGGAAAACCGCCAACCATGGTAGATCGCATGAGTCGACCACATGCAGATAAAGTAGCCCCTTATCAGAAAAGCTGGTCATTTCTTTGCCAAGTTAGAGAAGCAATGCTAGCAAGCAATCCTACTTTATCCTTAGAAGCATTAGATACCAAAATTGACTATTTAGAAAGACGCGCCCACCTTCCCGAAACCCGTTGGAAACGACTAAAACCTACGCTTCACAACCTACTGGGTGGTCATTACCACCGTTTCAAAGACATGGATTCCGAAGCCCTAGCACCGTATTTGATGTTTTTGGGAGATATTTTGGAATAGATATTAGGGATTAGTTATTAGGGATTAGGATTGGTTTTTGAAATCCCTTTCAGTTTTTTTATGATACTTGTTATTATTTTCAATATCTCAGTAGCTTCATTCGTATAATTTTGAAACTCTATTATTACTAAATATTTGGTTTTAAAAAGTAATTCAAGCCAATATAAACTTTCATTTATTTCTTTTTGAGCTACTGACATTTTGTGGATAAAATCAGCCTTAGATTCTGCATATTCTGCCTCTCGAATCATGGCACCTACACTTGTTGAACAACGCAATAATTGTTTAGAGAGAATTTGCTCCTTTTTATCAGATGTTAAATGCTGATAAAGTTTGACTGTATTTATTGCAAATTGAAATGTCTTATTTCAAATATTACTATGATTCATGTTTGATAATTAACTGTCAAATCTCATGAAATATTTTTGGAATAAATAAAGCAAACATCAAATTACCAAGTAATTGATAAAACCCTAATAACTAATCCCTAATAACTAATCCACAAACCGCTTCACCACATTCCCATATGAATCTATCCTGCGGTCACGGAAGAAAGGCCAAGTTTTGCGGTAATATTCACTGGATTCGACATCAACAGATAGAACAGCTATTTCCTCCTGATCATGAGGAGCCTGATACATTACTCTTCCAAAAGCATTGGAAACAAAACTTCCTCCCCAAAACTGTTGACCGTTTTCTTGACCAACCCGATTTACTGAAACCACAGGAATGCCATTAGCAATGGCGTGACTTCGTTGAATTGTCTGCCAGGCTTGATATTGTTCACGATTAATATCTCCATTTTTTTCCTCCAAATCCCAGCCGATAGCCGTTGGATACACCAATACCTCCGCTCCTTTCAAGGCCGTCAAACGAGCGGCTTCTGGATACCATTGATCCCAACAAATTAACACGCCGATTTTGGCAAATTTGGTTTGATATACTTGGTATCCTAGATCACCAGGCGTGAAATAATACTTTTCATAATAGCCAGGATCATCTGGAATGTGCATTTTGCGATACTTACCTAAATAGGATCCATCGGCGTCAATCACCGCCGTGGTATTATGGTACAATCCTGCAGCTCTTTTCTCAAAAAGAGAAGCTACAATAACCACGTTCAACTCCTTGGCCAATTCTCCTAATTCATCGGTACTTGGACCAGGAATGGACTCTGCCAATTCAAAAAATCGAGGATTTTCTTCATAACAGAAGTAAATGGACTTGAATAATTCCTGTAAACAGATCACCTGAGCCCCCTTAGCGGCTGCATCTCGGATGGATTGAATGGTTTTGGTCCAGTTTTCAGACAGATTTTCTGAAACCGACAATTGAATCAAGGCAAAGGATACGTTTTTCATATTGTTTGAGAAGCGCTAATAATGAGATCTAAAGAAACCTTGTTTAAACAATCAAAATGCCCTAGGGGACAGAAATTACCTCCCTGAGTTGAACATGGACGACAAGTAATTTCTTTATTTTCAATGGATGTGAACTCTGTTTGATATGGATAAAAGCCAAAATCGGAATGCGTGGCACCCCATAAGACAAATAATTTCTTTTTTAGAGCAGCAGCAATATGCATCATACTGGAATCATGGGCAATAACAAACTCTGCTTGTTGCATCAAAGAGGCCGAAGCCGCAACCGACGTGCGATTACATAAATTAATTACCTTATTGGGGAATAAAGTATTCAATCGATAGCCATAATGCTCATCCCAAACATCCCCAATCAGAACCAATTGTCCGTCGATTCGCTCACACAATTCGATCATTTTGGGGTAAGATAAAACCTTGGTGATGTACTGAGCTCCAATGGCATACACGATGTATTTACCATGAATACCAAAATCAATGGGATTAACAGCTTGACCGGCTGGTATAAAATAATCCAATCCTTGTCCATCCGAATGTATATCCAGTTTGTGTAATGAATCAAAATAGCGATCCACCAAATGTTTTTTAGGCAGGAGATTGATTTTCTTCTTAACTAATAGTTTTCTTTCTCTGGTAAACTTATCTATTTGATGAGGAATCTTCCCTAACAAAAAGCAAAGTGCATGAGATCGAACATTTTTATGTAAATCCACCACGGCATCAAAACCTTCTTTTCGGAGCTCAGAAGCCAATTTCCATAAATTTCCTTGGTAAGCATGCACCTGATGAACATATGGATTCCCCTCCCACAAATTGGCGTATTGTTGTTTGGTAGCTATATGAATTTCCGCTTGTGGGTATCGACTTTTCAGTGCCCGAATGATGGGTGTGGTTAGGATAATATCCCCTAGTGAAGAAAAACGAATGCAGAGAATTTTGTTCATTGGTCGCAAATAGCCCTGTAAAATTAAGAAAATTCAATAGCCAAGCCTCATACTTTCATTCTTTTCGGTAAATTGCGCACTAATTTGATTGCTTTAATGGAAAATAAAAAACAAGACACCGCCTCAGCTTTAAAAGACATTATTTCACATGCTAAAGAATACGGCTTCGTATTTCCTTCCTCTGAAATTTATGATGGTTTGCAGGCCGTTTATGATTACGGCCAAAATGGTGTTGAACTAAAGAATAATTTAAAAATGGTTTGGTGGAAAGCCATGACCATGTTAAACGATAATGTCGTGGGAATAGATGCCTCTATTTTCATGCATCCACTCATTTGGAAAGCTTCTGGTCACGTGGATTCATTCAATGACCCGATGATTGATAATAAAGACTCCAAGAAACGTTATCGAGCAGATACTTTATTAGAAGATCGTGCCGCCCAATATGAGGCAGAAGGTAAAGCCGAAGTAGGTAAAGCCTTGTTGCAAAAGATGGCCAAAGCCTTGGATGCGGGAGATTTGGAGGCGGTTCGACAAATCATCATTGATGAAAATATCACTTGTCCTATTTCCAATACGGCGAATTGGACAGAGGTTCGACAATTTAATTTGATGTTTTCTACCCAAGTAGGAGCCGTATCAGAAGATGCTAGCTTAATTTACTTACGTCCAGAAACAGCGCAAGGAATCTTTGTTAATTTCTTGAATGTCCAAAAAACGGGCCGAATGAAAGTTCCATTTGGTATCGCTCAAATAGGTAAAGCCTTTCGAAATGAGATTGTAGCTCGAAATTTCATTTTCCGTATGCGGGAATTTGAACAAATGGAAATGCAATTCTTTGTACGTCCTGGCACAGAAATGGAATGGTATGCCGCTTGGAAAGAGGTTCGTATGAAATTCCATCAAGCTATTGGTTTACCAGCTTCCAAATTAAAATTCCATGATCATGAAAAATTGGCTCATTATGCCAATGCTGCCGTGGATATTGAATATGAATTCCCTTTTGGCTTCAAAGAAATGGAAGGCATTCACTCCAGAACGGATTTTGATCTAAAAGCGCATCAAGATTTATCAAGGAAAAAGCAGCAATATTTTGATCCTGAAATCAACGAAAATTACATTCCATACGTGGTAGAAACCTCTGTTGGAGCGGACCGTTTGTTCTTGGCTATCCTGTGTAATGCCTATACAGAAGAAATAGTTGGTGAGGGAGATCAACAAAAACAAAGAATTTACCTTAATTTACATCCAGCAATAGCCCCAATCAAGGTGGCGGTATTGCCATTAGTGAAAAAAGATGGTCTCGCTGAAAAAGCTCAGGAAATTAGTCGTTCACTGAAATTTGCCTTTAATACTACCTACGATGAGGGCGGCGCCATTGGAAAGCGTTATACTCGTCAGGATTTAATAGGAACCCCTTATTGTGTGGTGATTGATTACCAAACGATGGAAGACGATACAGTTACTGTACGTGATCGTAACACAATGAGTCAGGAGCGCATTTCTATAGCTGACCTAAAAGAAAAATTAGGTTATGCTGTATCGATGGAGCGTATTTTTGAAAAATTACTTGTTTAAACACGCAAACAACGATGAGTATGATGACCGAAGAGACCCCAAAAGCTGAAGAGATTTCTGTTGAAGCTAACACACCCACTCCTGTTTCTCCTGTGGAGGAAATAGAAAAAGTGATAGAAAGTAGCGCAGAAATTGAATTAAGCAGTCCTACAGAAGCCATGTTGAGCACAGAAGAGAAAACGGTGGAATATCCGCTTTTGGAAGATGGACATTCAAAAGAGCATTTGCATCGCTTTTTTGGGAAACTTAAAGACTTGGTACAGCATCATGCGGGGCCTGCGGTGTACAAAAAAGTGGATGAATTAATCAAAGAAGCCAAAGAATCTTGGGATAGCATCAAACAAGCAGAGCGACAAGCTGCTTTAGATAGTTTCAAAGCTGCTAATGATGGATTCGAAGAAGGTTTTACTTACAAAGGAGATAGCTTAGCTCAAGAAATTGATGCTGCCATACATGTAATTAAAAAGACCAAGCAAGACTTTTTCCAACAACTAGAAAAAGTTCGTGAGAAAGCATTGGAAGGTAAAACGCGGTTGATCAATGAATTACGCACCCTAGTGGATGCCGATGATAATTCTGATCCAGCGCATGTGAATGCCAGTTTCAAGGCATTCAAAAAAATACAAGATGAATGGAAAACCTTAGGTTCTGTTCAAGGTCCTATGAATCAAACACTTTGGCAGAGTTATCATGCTTTAGTGGATCGCTTTTATAGCAATCGTAGTATATTCTTTGAGTTGTTGGAACTTGACCGTAAAAAGAATTTACAAGCTAAGGAAACCATTGCTGTGAAGTTGGAAAGCCTAGCAGAGATGGTGAAACAAAATGCTCCCTTGCAAAAATTGATGAAGGATGCAGAAGAATTGTTTGAAGAATACAAACATATTGGACCTGCTCATCGTGATGAAAATGAGGCATTATGGCAACGAGTTAAAAAATCATTGGATGTTTTGTTTGAACAAAAAAGACAAGTCAATGAAGCTCAGAAAGCCGTTTATGAAGAAAATTTAAAGATTAAGAAAGAATTAGCGGATTTAATGCACCACCATGCCACTTTCCAGTCTGGTAGTATTACGGAATGGAACCAAGCCTCTAAAGCCGTGTTAGCTCTGCAAGAACAATGGGGTAAATTGAAAGGCGGTTTACCTAGAGAAGGAGGAAAAGAAGTGAGTCATCTGTTCTGGTCCGACTTGAAACTATTCTTCAAGCATAAAAGTGAGTTTTTCGCCAAAATAGATGCCGAGAGAAAAGCCAATTTAGCTTCCAAATTATTGTTAATTGAGCAAGTAGAAGGGATCGTAGCCGTTGGAACAGAGACACAAGAGATTACCCAACAGGTGATTGAATTGCAGAAAAAGTGGAAAGAGATAGGTCATGTACCTGAGAAGCAAAAGGATCAGGTATATACCAAATTCAAAGCCGCTTGTGATGCTTATTTCAATTTGAAACGAAGTAAAGGCAAAGGAGCTCAGGATGAAGAATTTGAAGCAAATTTGGTAGCTAAACAAGCCATTTTATCCGATTTAGAAGCAACATTGAAAGATCCTAGCTTATTAGCCAATTTGAAAGCGAAGAAAGAAGCTTGGGATGCCATTGGTTTTGTTCCACGTAAAAATGTTAAAGACATACAAGAGAAATTCCGCAATACCTGGAATGCAGTGATTGATTTAGCAAGAACCCAACCAAAGGAGCAATTGGCTGCTTGGGGATTTGAGTTAAAATCATTGCCTACGGAGACAGGTGGAGGTTCTGAAGAGCGTAGAAATCACTCAGGAGATAGCCGTAAGAAAATCCAAGCTTTGGAAAATGATATTGCGGTGTTAACCAATAACTTAGAGTTTTTTGCCAAATCGAAAGGGGCAGATAAATTACGTGCTGAGGTAGAAAAGAAGATTGAACAGGCACAAAAGGAATTGGAAAAACTGAAAAAAGATTAAAAAAAATCAAGTTTTTTGGGGACAACACTTGTCAATTTAAGCCTAGATGCTTACTTTTGCATACCCAATTCAAGCCTCCTTAGCTCAGCTGGTAGAGCAACTGACTTGTAATCAGTAGGTCATTGGTTCGATCCCGATAGGAGGCTCATCAAAGCTCAACAGAAATGTTGGGCTTTTTTGTTATAATCGTAGGTCATTGGAATTGCATTACATGTATCAGAGATATAGGTTTTGTAACAATGAGTAAATAAAGAAAAATAAGTGAAATTGTCTTTTTTTATGATTTTTCAAACCAGATTTCATAGTTAATCCCAACGAAAGATTTGAACGAAGCGGTAGGTGGAGCTTTGACAATGCGCAGGGGCAATGTGCGTCTGAGTCAAAGAAAATAGCCGAAAGCGAAGTGAAAATCGGTCCGCTTGCGGATTCGTCTTGGATTAACGAACAGCAGAAAGTTTTTTTGTTTCTTTTTTTTCAAAAAAAGAAATGCCTTGGAAAATGCATTAGCCAGCATATTGCCTTCTAATGAGAGAAAAGAGATTAAATTTAATTGCAAGACATTATTACTTTTCCTTTGTGTCTCATATATCAAAAAACAAATTCTTCTCACAAATCTGGAAATTAATCCATTCCTTTATTGTGCATTTTTCCATGTAAGAGCATCTTGAAAATCATCCATCATGGAAGAATAATTGTGCTGGATTTTTTATCCCAGCCAAGATTTTAAATAGCTAGTGTATTTGCTCATTTTAAAGCATTTCAACATAGATTTCTATCATTAAACAGGTAATTCTGAAAACCGAACTTGTTTATCCCATTTCTCTTTCCACTCTGACTGAAGGGATAATTTCTGATTAATTTTATCCCGAAAATAAACTTCCAGCCAAATTCTGTTATCAAATTTACAAACATCTTTAAAAACCATTTCTGAATGAAAGAGTAACTTGAAAAGAAATTCTTCCTTTGGTTCTCTATGCTTATTAATCACTTGACTAAGGCTTACAGCTGTAATATTCAAATCCCGAGTAAAGTCGCTTCGTTTGGAATAAAGAGTATCCACATAAAATTCTAAGAATTGAGTAAAATGTGCTTGATTGTCATTGATAGTTGAATGTAGGAAATCCTCCATTTTCAACTTTAATTGCATGAGCTTCGCACGTAGAATTTGTTGTTTCGGTAAATTCTTCAATCTCTCTAAACGAGCATGCATTAAGGCAATAGAATCTTGTTCTCTTTCCCTTTTCGTTTTATACCTAGAGTCTATTCCAAAATCGGAATCAAGATTGATCATATTGTCTTTATTCGCCATGTTCGTATCGATTAATAAGATCTAGTATTTCTGGAACTTCTAGACTTAAGGTTACGCCTGTAACATTCATGTTGTATTTAGTAATATAATGGGGAGCAATTGAACTTTTGGGTCTAAGTGAAACACAAGCAAATTCTCCGAATTCTATAACTGCAATTTTAGAAACAAAGGCAATTAAGTTGCCTGCAATATTTTCGTAAATCTTCCTCTCTCCTCTATTTTCCAATGATACACAGAGAAGTCTGATGTGAATTCTCCATTCAGATGGAATTCTTTCTAGTGAAATTAGACCCAGTATATCATCTTGTCCTTTGATGACTAATTTGTATGTCTCCTGCGTTTTTTCTTCCTCCCAATTAAAAAAATAGCGCGTTTTCGACAACAATTTATAATCCTCACTTTCAACGGGTAACACTTCTATCGGATAAATTTTACTTGTTGAAACTTCAACTACATTCATCATACAAGTATACAATAAAGCTTACAAAAAATGTAAATTAAAATATTATTATTTACAATATACGGAAACTTTCAATTTGTGCTCCCATATTTCAATTTCACTAATATCGTATATTTATCTAATTCACTAAAGCCAAGAAAATGATAATTTGAAAATGAATAATCATTCTTCCCTATTTATTTTCCACCTCTAATCCTCCCCTCCTTCCATTGACATAAACGAAAATTGTGATTTTCGAATTTTCCGATTAACATTGTACATCAATCAGCCAATCTTCCTTGAATCAAAAATTCTGAAAAGCTGAAATTTTTCTGTTCTTTAATCAACCAAAAAACATGAATCACTCAAAACCATTGGTTTGGGCTATGCTAGGATTTGGCTTAGCACTCACTCTAGCCTCCTGCTCCTCACAAGAAAACAAGGCTGAAAAACCAGCCATCTCGGTAAATTCCGAAAAAGAAATCATCCAACGTGGAGAATATTTAGTCACCACGATGGGGTGTAACGACTGCCATTCTCCCAAAAAAATGGGGCCTAAAGGTCCTGAAATTATTCCTGAATTATTACTTTCTGGATATCCCTCTGATCGACCCATCGTCAAATTTGATAGTCCATTAATCAAACAAGGCTTTGCCCAACTGTACCCTGATTTAACTGCCGCCGCAGGCCCTTGGGGGGTATCCTTTGCTGCTAACCTAACACCTGATGAATCAGGAATAGGTAATTGGACTGAAGATCAATTTAAAATGGCCTTAACCAAGGGGAAATTCAAAGGCTTAGACCAAGAACGCATGCTCTTACCTCCTATGCCTTGGTTCAATTTCGTTCATCTAAAAGATGAAGATGCTCATGCTATGTTTCAATATCTCAAGAGCTTGAAACCTGTAAAAAATGTGGTGCCATCCCCAATATCACCAGATAAAATGTAAAGCCCCTTGCCTGTAAAGCCCTTGCATGCAAGGGCTTTACAGGCAAGGGCTCTTCTGCATACAAGGGGGACTCTACATACTCAGTAACTCAGGAAATACGAGTTCCTCCGTTAAATAAGGTATTCCAAATGTCCTATGGGCCAATTTTGTTTGAATCTGTTCAATAATAGCTCCTTCGGCCGAAGCTCTCTTTTTTAATATGGGGTCCTTTAGTTCGGGTAAAGCCGATAAACATTGGTTAATCAACCAGGCATAAGGTTCTATACCTGCCCTTCTTAAATCCTCTTGCAAGGCGGCAGCTTCACGCATGGGCGTCGTTTCGGGCAAAGCCACTAAAATAATCTTTGCAAATTCCTTGTCTTGCAATGCCATATAAGGTGTCCGAATTTTATCAGCTGATAAAGAACTGTGTTTTAAAACCTCTTTGTGATAACTACCTGTAGTATCCAATAATAGGAGCGTATGTCCTGTAGGTGCCGTATCCATAACCACAAATTGCCTTGATGCCGAATGAATGGCTTTAGAAAATGCATGAAAAACAGCCACCTCTTCTGTACAGGGTGATTGTAAATCTTCCAATAGTAAATTCCTCTCATTTGCACCTAATTTTGCCCCTTTCTGAGCCATGATTTTATGGATATACAATTGCGTTTCCACTTTAGGATCTATGCGCTCCACTTGTAAATTGGCAGGAATTTGATCCAATTGACTAAGGAAATCGTTAATATGTGCTGCCGGGTCCGTAGTAGTTAATAATACCTTATGTCCTCTTTCTGCCAATAAACAAGCTATCGTTGCAGCGGCAATTGTCTTTCCAACTCCCCCTTTTCCCATAGTCATAATTAAGCCGGAGGTCCTTTGGCCTTGTTCCAAAGAATTTACCAATTCTTTCAGAGATTCAATATGATACTGGGCATGAGGAGAAGAGGCGATCTCTTCCAAAACGATTTGTGATTGCAAAGTCTCATCTAACAATGACCTTAATTTTCTTAGTCCCAATACGTTATAAGGCAATAATGGATAGGTTTTCATCGGCAAATTAGCCAGCGGCATAGGAATCTCTTGCAATTGTTTGTCGGCCAACAAGGCTATTCGCTGGGCAACTGGATCCATTGGATTCAAAGCTTTAAAAACACCATTGATGAGTAATCGCTGATTTTCTAAGCCTAATTCCCTTAATTCCATACTGGTCTTCGCAGCTTCTTTTAAGGAAGATTTTTCCGGTCTACTGACTAAATAGAAGGTAGTCAATTGTGGATCTCGCAAACTTTGAATCACTTTTTTATAGCGCTCTTTACTACTTTTTAAGGCAGAGGAAGGCCCAATACAAGACGCTCCCCCTGGATTATTCTCTAAAAAATCATCCCATGCAGATGGCAATTCAAGTAGTCGTATAGTGTGCCCCGTAGGTGCCGTATCAAATATGACAACATCATACAAATCATCAATTCCTTCCCCGGTAATAAACCTAGAAAACTCATCAAAAGATGCTATTTCGGTGGTACAGGCCCCCGATAGACCCTCTTTTACTTGTTTAATTTCCATTTCACTAGCTACCCCCATCATGGGCTGAATCACCCGATCCCTGTACTCCTCAGCGGACACATCGGGACTGATATTAATCGTAAATAAGGTGGGCAATTGCTGATGCGCCTGAATTTGCTCCCCAACGGATGTTTGTAAAACATCTTCTAAATTGGATGCTGGATCTGTGCTAATTAATAAGACTTTTTTTGCTTGATCAGCTAGTTGAACTGCCGTGGCACAGGCTAGAGATGTTTTACCAACACCCCCTTTACCAGTAAAAAATAAATATTTGGTATATGAATGTTCCATGATTGAGCTTAGCTAGATTGACATAAATTCCATTCAATTTACAGAGCTTTTATCAAGAAAGATATGATATTGGTCAAGCTATTCCTCTTCCAGATGTTTCAATGCTTCTTCTAAATTTTGTTTTAGCCTTTTCCTCAACGATGCCGGTGAAACAACGGTTAAATCATGCGCATACCTCATTAAAAAACTCTCTAATTCTATATTAATTTCCATGTTCCAAGTAACACGTATTTTTTGATGTGAGGAATCCTGGACCTTCACTTGTTGAGAAGGATGTAAAGGATATTTCGTTAAATAATCCAACAACCAATTGTCTGTATCTAAACGCACACATACTATTTCTGGCTTTATTTCTGGATTAATCAAGTTGCTTCGAAGTATTCCCAACATATTTTTGAAATAATCTGGAGGATAAAAATCAGGAGCAAAGCGGAGTTGATACGTTGATTTAACAACCTTCAATTGATCCATACGGTCCAATGCCAATAGGCGAAGAGTATTGATTTCAGTCTTTATAATACGGTCATTCTCTTTCACTTCTTGGATAAGCACATACCAACCCGTATACCAGCCATTATTGTACTCCTTGATCATCAGTGGAATGCCTAAATAGAATTTGTGACGAGCTGATTTGGACAAGCTTTGGTAGGAGAAATGCAAACAATCTTTAGCTGCAATAGCTTCTAAAATAGGTTTAATGTTATCTGACCCTGCTCGCTCACCATCCTTAATCAACTGAATACTTGGCCAAGTATTGATTTTATGGTAAGTAGCCAAGTTATTTTCCAATGTAATTGCCCTTAACTTATTGACTATTCCCTGTCCTGCTCCATCCGTAAATAGATGTTGATTCAAATCAATGATGGAGGCAATCTGATTTAATTCCTTTTCGGAAAAACTTGGGAAAGCAGAGATGTCCTGTCGCACATAGTAAAAACCTAAAGTTGACCTAGAAAATCGAATCAATTCACCCATTTCTTCTTCTATACTAGGGTATCGTTCTTTTAATAATTCCTTTAAGGCACTTACATCCCGACTAAAACTACGCTCTGAGTAAGTGGGGATGTCAAAATGCTCTGATAAATACTGCTCCACGGTGCGAAAATTCACCAGAAAAGCCTTTCGTAAAAATAAAGTGTTGATTTCTTTGAGTCGGTCTTGGGGGCTTAACATAATCAATGTTGAATGTAAAAGAAATGAACTACAAGCTAGTGAAATGTTAGTAAAACGCCAATATTTGGCGGACTATAAATCGAATTTTGGGTATCGAAAAACAAAAAGTAAACAGGTAGATCCCATGAATAACAAACTAGTAAAAATGCTGATGTTGAGTTTGGTCCTAGTATGGATTATCTTATATGCCACAGAAGGAATTGCCAGAGCCCTTTGGCGGCCCTCTCAATACAAGAAATATCGAATGTGGATCTTTGCCATCGTGGTAGTGAATCTATTCATTTCATTTTATCTCATGTTGGCGCCGTATCAATTATTTGGTCAAAGCCCTAGCGATGGATATTTTTCTCTATTAGTTACTGCACATATGAGCTATTTGATTGTAGGATGTGGTCTACATTTTTTCTCTCAGATAGATGAGAAAAAATACTTGTACCAGAATATCCTCCCCTTAAATAAATAGATAGAAGAAATAATGGGGATATTTATCCTTATGGAATAAATCCTAATTAAGCAGAACAGCTAGAATATTCGTGCCGATATGAATTTCTATTTCAATAATTATTGGCTAATTTAGTTCACAGTTCACTGTGCTCCTTAAAATCATGTATTATCCCATTACCTCAGGTTCCTTAAGAAAATACTTCGGATTTTTTCTAGCTTTGGCTCAAGAGGTAAATCTTCTCGACCCTATAACCTATGCTACCAATTGTTCTACCAATTCCTCAAAATGAGGAGGAGAGATTAACGGCTTTATTACAATATAATATTCTTGATACTATATCTGAAGAAGAATTTGATGACCTAACGCAATTAGCCTCTTCTATTTGTCAAGTACCGATTGCATTAATCTCTTTAATTGACAAAGACAGACAATGGTTTAAATCTAAAATTGGCCTTACCATAGAAGAAACCAGTCGGGGTATTTCCTTTTGCCAATACACCATCATGGGTGATTCGGTATTTGAAGTTCAAAATACGCTTCAAGACAATCGCTTTATAGATAATCCCTTTGTTACGGGTCAAGATGAAATCCGCTTTTATGCTGGGGCACCCTTACTCAATCCGGATGGTTATGCCATAGGTTCAATATGTGTATTGGATCGAGTACCAAGGCAATTAACTGAAGAGCAAAAAAAGTCATTGCAAACACTCTCCAAACAAGTCATCAATCAATTAGAACTTCGTCAAAAAAATATACAATTAAAAGATGAGATTGCTTCTTTAGCTAAGGATGCCTTGGAAGTTCTCACGAAAGAGCTAAATTCTTATAAATTAGCATTAGATCAAACCTCTTGTGTCATTATCACCGATGAACATGGGATAATCAAATTTGTCAATGATACGACATGTAAAGTTACCAAATTCAGTAAGGAGGAATTAGTTGGCCAACATAACCGCATTTTAAATTCAGGTTACCATAATTCAGCATATTTTGCCGACATGTGGCAAACCGTTCAAAACGGCTCCATTTGGAAGGGTGAAATCAAAAACAAAGCCAAAGACGGATCCTTATTTTGGGCTGATTTGACTATAGTCCCAATATATGATGAACAAGGAAAAGCCAGTAAATTTTTAGCCATCAAAAGTGATATCACCCGTCAAAAACAGGATGAAGATCAACTCAAACAGTACTTTGATTTATCGAAAGACTTATTGTGTATAGCAAATGTCAATGGGTATTTTGAACGATTGAGCCCGAGTTTTTCAGAAATACTGGGCTATTCGAACGAAGAGCTAATGGCTAAGCCATTTTATGATTTCATTGTAACGGAGGATATTCTTTCCACGCAAAAAATTATTTCTAGCTTGGCCGAAGGAAAAGAAGTAGTCAATTTTGAAGCTCGATTCACCTGTAAAACTGGCGGACATCGAATCTTAAGCTGGAATGCCTCTCTCAATAAGGAATCTGGATTATTATTTGCCACTGCTAGAGATATCACCGAAATCAAATCTCGGACAGAGGAAAATAAACGCCTGTCCTTTGTCGCCCGCGCCACAGACAATATGGTGGTTATTACCGACAAAACGGAAAGAATTCAATGGGTCAACGAACCATTTGAAAAAATAACCGGCTATACTTTTGAAGAATCTTTTGATAAAAAACCGGCTGAACTTGTTCAATATATAGGTACTAGCCTAGAAACCAAAAAGGCCATCCGAGAAGCACTTGATCACCATAAACCATTTCGGGGGGAAATTCAAAATATCAGTAAATCAGGTAAAGAGTATTGGGTCGATCTATACATTAGTCCGATTTATAATGACAAAGGCGATTTAATCAACTACATCGCCATTGAGTCTGACATCACAGAAAAGAAAGAAAAGGACAATAATATTGCCAATTTATTGGCCACCCAAAAAGCCATATTCTACGGGGTAGGATTATGTGTGATTTTTACTGACACCCAAGGTATCATTCAAAACATTAATCAAGCTGCACTGAATTTATTAGAGTACAAAAGTGGTGACCTCATTGGAAAGTCCACTCCTGCCCTATTTCATGATCCAGAAGAAATCAAAAAACGGACCAAAGACTTAAGCTTGGAACTGGGAATTGATCTTAAAACTAGTTTTGACACCTTTGTCCTTAAGGCGAGAAGCACAGGCGTGGCTGATGCCAACGAATGGACTTACATTTCTAAATCAGGGAAGCGAATTCCTGTTTGGTTAAGTGTGACGTGTATCCGACATATCAATGGAGAAATCTTAGGCTATTTAGGTGTGGCGGAAGATTATACGCTCAAAAAACAAGTAGAAAATGAGTTAATTCAAGCCAAAACCCTAGCTGAACAAGCCGTATTTGCCAAAGATAGTTTCTTGGCCAATATGAGTCATGAAATAAGAACTCCATTAAATGCGGTCATTGGCTTCACGGAACTCTTGACCCAAAGTGAGCTATCTACTGACCAAAAAGAATACGTTGATCATATTCAAACGGCTGGGGAAAATTTACTGGTGATTATCAATGAAATACTTGACCTGTCTAAAATAGATTCTGGGCAATTACACATTGAAGAACACCCATTCAATGTCAGAAATACCCTCAAGCATGTGTATGAATTACTCAAAGTAAAAGCACATAAAAATAAATTAGACTTTAGCTTATTTTTGGATGCAGAAATTCCTGATTCCATTATTGGTGATAAAGTAAGAATCAACCAAATCATCATGAATTTAGCAGGAAATGCTATTAAATTCACAGAAGAAGGGGAAGTGCTTATATCGGTTAAGAAAACAGCTGAAACGGATACTACCGTGACTCTTCGCTTTTCTGTCAAAGATACAGGGATAGGTATTGCGGAAACTAAACTAGATAGTATATTTGAGAGGTTTAGACAAGCGGAAGAAAGTACCACTAGAAAGTTTGGAGGAACTGGATTAGGTTTGAATATTGCTAAACAAATGGTGGAACTTCAGCATGGAAAATTAGAAGTAAAAAGTAAATTAGGGCAAGGTTCTGAATTTTACTTTAGCTTAGAATTCAAGAAGACCACTGATAGTAATAATGAATTAAGCAATCAGAACAGTAAGGTAAATAATGAGCTTGGGAAATTGTCAATTTTATTGTGTGAAGACAATGAGTTGAACCAGCGACTTGCCAAAACGGTCATTCAAAATTTTGGTTTTGACATCGATATTGCAGCAAATGGTCAATTAGGCATTGAAAAGCTAACAAAGAAAAAGTATGACCTTATTTTGATGGATTTGCAGATGCCTATACAAGATGGCTATCAAACAACCATTATGATACGGAATGAGCTTAAAATGAATATTCCGATCATTGCTATGACGGCTCATTCATTAGTAGGTGAGCAACAAAAATGCTTTGATATTGGCATGAATGCGTATGTTGCAAAACCATTTAAGCAGTATGAATTATTGGAAGCTATCCAAGATGTGATAAAAAAAAGCAATTTACTCGGAACAGAATCAGAAACGACAAGCTCAATTAATCCCATAGAGGATAAAATAATAGCGATTGATTTTTCTTATTTAGATGAATTGTCGGGCGGAGATGATGATTTCAAAAAAGAGATGATGGAGCTTTTTATCAAAAATGTACCTGAAGATGTAATAGAGCTTTCCCAAGCTATTCAAGAGAAAAATCAGGTTCAAATTAAAAAATCGGCCCATCGCATGAAATCATCCTTGGCGATGTTTCAGCTATCCAAAGGAATTCAGTTTTTAGAATCTGCCGAACAGCAGTCCTTATCTGAAACGATGGATCCAATATTGCCTAAAACCCTTCCAGATTTCCAAACATATATTCAGTCCGTTATTTTTTCATTAAAGCTTTTACTCTAATCTACCTCATACAAAAGTTTAGCAATTGAGAGCATCTTTTCTCCTGTTAGACAATAAATTCACCCAATGAAAGTCCTACTCGCTGAAGACAATGAAATATTAAGAACTTCCCTTTCTTTCTTCTTAAAGAAGCAAGGTTTTGAGGTTAGCCCTTTTAGTAACGGAAAAGATGCGCTAGAATCCATCAAAGATTATGCCTATGATATCATTCTAACGGATATCAATATGCCAGGATTTAGTGGTTTAGAAATAACAGACTATGTCCGAAATACGCTCCAACGGGAAACACCCATCATTATATTCACCTCTTCTACGGTCGAACAAACAGAATTAGATTCTTTTCGCATTGGAGCCAACGAATTTATCGCAAAACCCGTCAGTCCTGCCATTTTATTAATTAGAATGAATAAATTACTGAATAAATAAGCACTACCTCAGAGTTGATGTTAGAATACAGCAAACAATTCTTTTCTGAACTACACCCAGCAGACTTTTTCATCGTGGGTGCTATTTTGCTGTTTAGTGTGATTTCCTTCATACTTTTTATGGCTATTGTGTTGAGTCGCTTGTACCACATCCGACAAGCGATACATTTTGAAAGAAATACGGAAACAATCAATAATCTATTACTAGAAATTCTTTTTAACGACAAGAGCTATTTTGATTTAATGGAAGATAAAATGCTTGTGCGTTTATTTTCCATTCCACAATTTAGAGCTCAATTGATGGAATCAGTGATTAATTTACACCAAAATTATGAAGGTGAATATGCTGAAAGCCTTCAAAAACTTTATATTGAATCCCAGTTAATAGCAGATTCATTTGCGAAGTTGCGTCACAAAAACTGGGAAATTAAATGTAAGGGAATCAAGGAATTGACGGAAATGAACATCAAAAAAGCCTATGAACATTTGGTCGAAATATCCAAATCCAATCATCCTATTTTAAAAATCAACGCCTTAAATGGCTGCATTAAAATCAATGGACCACAAGGCATTATTCACTTAGCCAAACATGAATTTACCATTGATTTATGGACACAATTAAACATTATTGATGCCCTAAAGAAAACATCCTTATTAGATACTCAGCATATTGAACTATTACTTCAGGCTAAAAATAATTCCGTGATTAGTTTAGGTTTAAAAATCATTCAAACTTTCAGATTGTTTGAAAAACAAAGTCACGTAGAAGCCTTATTACAACATAAGCATACCCAACATATTAAAGAGGAAGCTGAAAGTCTATTAGCTACTTTTACATCTTATGGCAAGGAAATAAACTAATATGGGGGCATCTAATTTACCCTTTCTGGTTGAATTGTACTTAGGCATAGCCTTGGGATATGCGGTGACAATCATGTCCTCGTACCTGTATTTGGCTTATTTGTCGGTCAAAGAGTTAAAAGCCTATTTGAAGAGAAACAGTTTTGAAAATTACGAAGTACTTCTTTCCAGTGAATATGCACCTTTTTTATCCATTATTGCCCCTGCATATAATGAAGGATTTACCATCGAAGAGAATGTTAAATCACTTTTATCCCTGAATTACAATCATTATGAAGTGATTGTAGTCAATGATGGAAGTAAAGATAATTCCATGGAAATTCTGCAATCTACCTATGATTTGATTCCTATGGAACTGGATAAAATTGGCTCTATTCCAACAAAAAATATCAAAGGTGTTTATCAATCTCAAAATCCTGCCTTCAATAAATTGATTGTGGTGAATAAAGAAAATGGAGGAAAGGCAGATGCCTTAAATGTGGGGATCAATATATCCAAACATCCTTATGTGGTTTGCATCGATGTCGACTGTATATTGGATAAAGATGCTTTACTGAAATTGGTAAAACCTTTTATGGAAACTAGCCACAAAAGAGTCATTGCAACTGGAGGCGTTGTTCGAATTGCGAATCAATGCATCATTCAAGATGGTCGATTAATAGAAGTCAATATTCCAGATAAATTAATGCCTCGTATTCAGGTATTGGAATATTTGCGTTCTTTTTTGTTAGGAAGGATGGCCTGGGAAAGGCTGGATGGACTTTTGCTCATCAGCGGGGCTTTTGGTGCGTTTGACAAGGAGATCGTGATTGCAGCGGGAGGTTATAATACTAAAACGGTGGGCGAAGACATGGAACTGGTAGTCAGAATGCGCCGATATATGCATGAAAGAAAATTAGCCTATACCGTAAGTTATATCCCTGACCCTCTTTGCTGGACAGAAGCACCAGAGACACTTGAAATTTTCATGAAACAAAGAAGTCGGTGGATGCGTGGAACAATAGAAACTTTATGGGCGCATCGGATTATGTTTCTGAATCCTAAATACAAATTATTGGGTTTAATTAGTGTTCCCTATTGGACATTTTTTGAGTTTTTTGCTCCGTTGGCAGAAGTGATAGGCTTATTAGCTACGCTATATTTTATTTTGGCAGGAACGATGAATTGGCATTATTTCTTCTTACTCATGATATTTGTGTATTCATTTGCCATTCTATTTTCCATACTCACCTTATTTACTGAAGAAAGAACCTATCATAAATACACGAAGGTTGACGACTTCTTAAAACTCTTGGGTGCAGCCTTCATTGAACCATTTTATTTCCATCCATTAAGTGTTATTTCTGCATTTAAAGGCTATATAGACAAGATTAAAGGAACGCATTCTTGGGGTGAAATGACGAGAAAAGGATTTAATAAAAAATGATAAATTATCATTTATAAATGCCTAGAATTTAGTTATTAGTGTTTAGGGATTAGTAAGATGTACGTCCCTGATATATGTTGACCACAAAAGTCAAAATATATGAAAGCGAATTTACATCAAATCAGGAAAACTCGTTGTTACTCGGAAGCATTTAAACGAGAAATTGTGAGTATGTTTGAGTCTGG
>NZ_SEWW01000018.1 GCF_011090385.1 Aquirufa beregesia | reverse complement strand
TGACAAGCTTAGGCTTGAAATTCACGGGAACTTCTGGTTCAGGAACCTTCACTTTTACTCCTGCGACTGGAACAGCGGCTACCAGTTCAAGTGTGACAATCAATGCAGGAGCAGCCACCAAATTAGTAGTAACGGGATCAGGTACTCAAACCGCAGGTGGGTCACAAACGGTGACGGTAACGGCCCAAGATGCTAATGGTAATACGGCAACAACTTATTCTGGAGCAAAAAGTATCACTATTTCAGGTGCCAATAATTCAACTAATCCAAGTACTATTCCAACTTTTGCTGGAACCAATTTTGGTACATCAGCCAACTTGACTTTTACCGCAGGGGTAGCTACGGGTACCATGATATTGTATAAGGCAGAATCGGCAACGATTTCTGCTAATGATGGAACTATTTCCTCTACAGGAGGAGATCGTTTATCAGTAAATGTAAGTGCAAGTAGCCTATCTAAATTCTTATCAGATTTAAATGGTCCTCAAATCACTGGATTAGCTTGGACAGGAACAAATACCTTAACCGCTCAAGATGCTTATGGTAATACGGTCAATTATAATGCGAGTAGCAATGCGGTTACCGTAACAAATTCCCTAGGAGGAGTAGTTAGTGGTTTAGGTTCTGGTACGAATAATGTGCTAAACCAAGCAGGTGATTTTGTCAATGGTGTAGCTGATTTAACGGCATTAGGCATTAAATATACAGGTGTTTCAGGTTCTGGGACCTTTACCTTTACTTCTACGACAGGTGGATTTACAGGCAATGATATTGTGGTAATTAATTCGGGTGCTGCCACTAAATTGGTAGTAACGGGTTCAAGTACTCAAACAGCAGGAGGGGCCCAAACATTGACCATTACGGCGAAGGATGCTAGTGGAAATACAGCCACTACATATACTGGAAATAAATCAATTACTTTCTCTGGGGCGAATAGTTCATTGAGTCCTGCTACTGTACCAACTGTTGCAGGAACGGATTTTGGATCAACGACAACGTTAAACTTTAGTTCTGGGGTAGCCACAGGTTCTTTGGGTTTATATCAAGCCGAAGCTGCTACAATTGCTGCTACAGATGGCACTATCTCTTCCACTGGGGGGGATCGTTTGTCGGTTACAGTGAGTCCATCTACCATGACGAAATTGGCGGTAAGTCTGACTAGCCCTCAAATCAATGGTACAGCTTTCACAGGTACCAATACCTTAACAGCACAAGATGTTTATGGAAATACAGTAACCAGCTTTAGTGCTGCGGTGAATAATGTGACGGTTACAACAACTTTAACAGGTGCTATCTCTGGATTATCAGGAACTAATGTACTAAATAATGGATCTGACTTTACTAGTGGGGTAGCTAATTTGACTAGTTTAGGCTTGAAATTCACGGGAACTTCTGGTTCTGGAACATTTACTTTTAGTCCAGCGACAGGTACTGCTGCAACCAGTTCTAGTGTTACTGTCACTCCAGGAGCAGCTACCAAATTGGTTGTAACAGGAAGCAGCACTCAAACTGCCGGAGGTTCACAAACTATAACTTTAAGCGCCAAGGATGCGAGTGGAAATACGGTTACGGCTTATTCTGGAGCTAAAAACATTACTTTCTCTGGAGCCTTAGCTTCACCAAGTCCTGCTACAAATCCTACGGTTGCGGGTACCAACTTTGGCACAGCCACAAGTATGACCTTTACAGCGGGTGTGGCAACAGGATCGATGATATTGTACAAAGCAGAATCTGCTACTGTCAATGCTACCGATGGAACGATTAATTCCAATACAGGTGGAACCTTGAATGTGACGGTAAGTCCTGACGTTTTCTCGAAATTGGCCGTTAGCCTAACGAGTCCACAGATTAATGGAACAGCCTTTACAGGAACGAATACCTTGACAGCGCAAGATACTTATGGCAATACAGTAACTTCTTTTGCAGCCAATACCAACAATGTGACTGTGACAAGTACATTGACAGGAACCATTAGTGGATTAGGTTCAGGAGTAAATAACGTGTTGAACCAAGCAGGCGATTTCAGCAGTGGAGTAGCTAACTTGACGAGTCTAGGATTGAAATTTACGGGAACTTCGGGTGCCGGTACCTTTACTTTTACCCCAGCGACCGGAACGGCAGCAACTAGTTCAAGCATAACCATGAACCCAGGTGAAGCCACGAAATTGGTAGTGACTGGGTCAAGTACACAAACAGCTGGTGGGGCGCAGACAGTTACAGTAACGGCACAAGATGCCAACAGTAATACAGTCACGACTTATACAGGAGCTAAAAACATTACTTTCTCAGGAGCACTAGCTTCTCCAAGTCCAGCTACTACTCCAACGGTAGCAGGTACCAATTTTGGAACAGCGACTAGTTTGACCTTTACGGCGGGCGTGGCAACAGGATCTATGGTCTTATACAAAGCCGAAGCAGCTACTATTTCCGCTACGGATGGTACGATTCTATCAACAGGAGGAAATAGATTATCAGTTACGGTTTCCCCTGCTGGTTTAGACAAATTTGCTGTTTCGTTAACTTCACCACAAACCAATGGTATTGCCTTTACTGGAACCAATACCATTACGGCACAAGATGCTTATGGTAATACAGTAACGAGCTTTAATGCTGCTACTGATAACATTACAGCTACAGGTACATTATCTGGAGTTATTTCTGGATTATCTGGTGGTAATGTCATGAATAGCGCTGGTGATTTTGTGAATGGTGTAGCCAATGTAACGGGTCAATTAACCTTTACAGGTGCGATCGGAACGGGTTCCGCCATCTTCACTTCTGTATCCGGTAAAACAGGTTCAGCCAATGGCGACATAGTAGCTGGAGCCGCCACTAAATTAGTGATTACAGGTAATGCCTCTCAAACAGCAGGTGGTACTCAGTCGATTACCTTAACTGCCAAAGATATCAGTGGAAATACGGCCTTAACGTATACAGGAGATAAGTCATTGACTTTCTCGGGAGCATTAAGTTCTTCTAGCCCAGTTACAGCGCCTACGGTTTCAGACAAAAATGCCAGTGCTGTGAATTTTGGTACAGCTACTGTAGTAACCTTCAGCAGTGGTGTGGCTACGGCTAACTTAAAATTATACAAAGCAGAAGCTGCGATAATTGCTACAACTGACGGTTCGATTGTAGCTGCTGGTGCTGATCGTTTATCTGTGACAGTTGCAGAAGCTAGCTTCAGTAAATTGGCAGTTAGTTTAACGAGTCCACAAATTAACGGAACAGCCTTTACTGGAACCAATACCGTCACAGCCCAAGATGCCTATGGAAACACGGTAACGAGTTTCAATCCATCAGGTAATAATATCACGGTTAGCACGAGTTTAACAGGAAGTATCAGTGGATTAGGATCGGGAGGAAATAACGTACTGAACCAGGCAGGCGACTTTACTAGTGGAGTCGCGAACCTAACTAGCTTAGGCTTGACCTTCACAGGAACCTCAAGTGCAGGAACCTTCACCTTTACCCCAGCCACAGGAACTGCGGTAACAAGTACCAGCATCACGGTGAATCCTGGTACAGCTACTAAGTTCGTTATAACAGGTACAGGTACGCAAACAGCAGGAGGTGCGCAGACCATTACTGTCACAGCCAAAGATGTCAGTGGAAATACAGATACAGGATACACAGGAACGCATAATATTACATTCTCAGGTGCAGCAAGTTCTCCTAGTCCTGTGACGGTTCCTACCGTAGCAGGTTCCAACTTTGGTATTGAAACTGGATTAAACTTTAGTAATGGGGTGGCGACTGCTAGTATGGTCTTGTACAAAGCAGAAAGTGCTACCATAGCCGCTACCGACGGTACCTTGTTGGCAGCAGGAGGGGACCGCTTATCAGTAACGGTTAGCCCAGCCACTTACAGTAAATTGGCGGTTAGTTTAGCAACCCCACAAGTGAACGGAGTAGGCTTTACTGGAACGAATACCTTGACGGCACAAGATGCCTATGGAAATACGGTAGCTAGCTTTGATGCTAGTGCGAATAATGTGACGGTAACAACAACCTTAACAGGAGCCATCACGGGATTATCAGGCACGAATAAACTAAGTAGTGCCGGCGACTTTACAGCCGGAGTGGCGAATTTGACGAGTCAATTGATTTTCACAGGAACAGTAGGTACTGGAACATTTACATTTACTCCACAATCCGGAACCGCAGTTACAAGTGGCTCTGTTTCTATCAGTGCTGGAGCCGCTACCAAATTAGTAGTAACAGGAACAAGTTCTCAAACTGCTGGAGCTGCTCAAACAATTTCTATCACGGCTAAAGATGCTCAAGGAAATACAGTAATAGGATATACGGGTTCACATACGATAACTTTCTCTGGAGCCAATAGCTCTAGTAGTCCAGTCACAGCGCCAACCGTTGCGGGTACCGATTTAGGAACAGGAACAAGCTTGACCTTTACGAATGGGGTAGCGACAGCTTCCATGGTATTGTACAAAGCCGAATCTGCTACTATTGCCGCCACAGACGGA
>NZ_SEWW01000017.1 GCF_011090385.1 Aquirufa beregesia | reverse complement strand
CTGAAGTTGGAGTGAAGGTAAAGGTTCCTGCTCCTGAAGTTCCCGTGAATTTCAAGCCTAAGCTTGTCAAGTTCGCTACTCCACTCGTAAAGTCGCCTGCTTGATTCAACACGTTGTTCACTCCTGAGCCTAATCCTGTGATTGCTCCGGTTAACGTGCTCGTTACTGTTACATTATTCGTATTGGCAGCAAAAGTTGTGACCGTATTGCCATACGCATCTTGGGCTGTCAAGGTATTCGTGCCGGTAAAGGCTGTTCCATTCGTTTGAGGACTCGCTAAGCTAACCGCCAATTTCGTCATCGTTGATGCACTCACGGCTACTGTCAATCGATCTGCTCCTGCAGCAACGATACTTCCATCTGTAACAGCCACAACAGCTGATTCCACATTGTACAGCTTCATATTTGTTGTCACACTTCCTGAGGCAAACGTCAAGGCTGTGCTCGTTCCAAAAGCAATATCTGCTGCGGAACTGTTCGTCACCTTTGGCGTTGTTACTGGGGCTGTTGAACTAGTCGCTCCTGAAAATGTTAAGTTCTTGGATCCGGTATAAGTAGTAACCGTATTTCCACTCGCATCTTTCGCGGTAATCGTAATCGAATTACTCGTTCCTGCCGTTTGAGAAGCGGAGCCTGTCACTACCAATTTCGTAGCTGCGCCTGGATTAACCGTGATACTTGAACTGGTAGCTGCTGTTCCTGAAGTTGGAGTGAAGGTAAAGGTTCCTGCTCCTGAAGTTCCCGTGAATTTCAAGCCTAAGCTTGTCAAGTTCGCTACTCCACTCGTAAAGTCGCCTGCTTGATTCAACACGTTGTTCACTCCTGAGCCTAATCCTGTGATTGCTCCGGTTAACGTGCTCGTTACTGTTACATTATTCGTATTGGCAGCAAAAGTTGTGACCGTATTGCCATACGCATCTTGGGCTGTCAAGGTATTCGTGCCTGTAAAGGCTGTTCCATTCGTTTGAGGACTCGCTAAGCTAACAGCTAATTTCGTCATCGTTGATGCACTCACCGTCACATTCAAAGTGCCTCCTGAGGTGGAGTTGATCGTTCCGTCCGTGGCATTCACTGTCGCAGCTTCTGCTTTGTACAATATCATCGAGCCTGTCGCCACACCCGCCGTAAAGGTCATGCTAGTCGCTGTACCAAAGTCAGTTCCAGCTACCGTGGGCGTTGTAGCAGGACTTGGTGAAGCTAAGGCTCCTGAGAAAGTGATGCTCTTAGCTCCTGTATACGTCGTGGCTGTATTGCCATTAGCATCTTGGGCCGTTACCGTCACCGTTTGTGACCCACCTGCGGTTTGAGTACCTGATCCCGTTACCACTAATTTGGTGGCTGCTCCTGCATTGATTGTCACACTTGAACTGGTAGCCGCTGTTCCAGTCGCAGGAGTAAAAGTGAAGGTTCCTGAACCAGAAGTTCCCGTGAATTTCAAGCCTAAGCTTGTCAAGTTCGCTACTCCACTCGTAAAGTCGCCTGCTTGATTCAACACGTTGTTCACTCCTGAGCCTAATCCTGTGATTGCTCCGGTTAACGTGCTCGTTACTGTTACATTATTCGTATTGGCAGCAAAAGTCGTGACCGTATTGCCATACGCATCTTGGGCTGTCAAGGTATTCGTTCCAGTAAAGGCTGTGCCATTCGTTTGAGGACTCGCTAAGCTAACAGCTAATTTCGTCATCGTTGATGCACTCACCGTCACATTCAAAGTGCCTCCTGAGGTGGAGTTGATCGTTCCATCACTCACATTCACCGTGGCAGCTTCGGATTTATATAAAACCATGGATGCAGAATATACTCCACCCACAAAAGTCACAATTGTAGGAGAACCAAAATTGACTCCTCCAAAAGTTGGATTCGTTGCTGGACTAGGTGAGGCTAAGGCTCCTGAAAATGATAAATTTTTGCTCCCAAAATAGGTCGTTGCTGTATTTCCACTTGCATCTTTTGCGGTTACTGTAACGGTTTGCGCTCCACCTGCCGTTTGAGAAGCGGAGCCGGTCACTACCAATTTCGTAGCTGCGCCTGGATTAACCGTGATACTTGAACTGGTAGCTGCTGTTCCTGAAGTTGGAGTGAAGGTAAAGGTTCCTGCTCCTGAAGTTCCCATGAATTTCAAGCCTAAGCTTGTCAAGTTCGCTACTCCACTCGTAAAGTCGCCTGCTTGATTCAACACGTTGTTCACTCCTGAGCCTAAACCTGTGATTGCTCCAGTTAACGTGCTCGTTACTGTTACATTATTTGTATTGGCAGCAAAAGTCGTGACCGTATTGCCATACGCATCTTGGGCCGTCAAGGTATTCGTTCCAGTAAAGGCTGTTCCATTCGTTTGAGGACTCGCTAAGCTAACAGCTAATTTCGTCATCGTTGATGCACTCACCGTCACATTCAAAGTGCCTCCTGAGGTGGAGTTGATCGTTCCGTCCGTGGCATTCACTGTCGCAGCTTCTGCTTTGTACAATATCATCGAGCCTGTCGCCACACCCGCCGTAAAGGTCATGCTAGTCGCTGTACCAAAGTCAGTTCCAGCTACCGTGGGCGTTGTAGCAGGACTTGGTGAAGCTAAGGCTCCAGAGAAAGTGATGCTCTTAGCTCCTGTATACGTCGTGGCTGTATTGCCATTAGCATCTTGGGCCGTTACCGTCACCGTTTGTGACCCACCTGCTGTCTGAGTACTTGATCCCGTTACCACTAATTTGGTGGCTGCTCCTGCATTGATTGTCACACTTGAACTTGTAGCCGCTGTTCCAGTCGCAGGAGTAAAAGTGAAGGTTCCTGCTCCTGAAGTTCCCGTGAATTTCAAGCCTAAGCTTGTCAAGTTCGCTACTCCACTCGTAAAGTCGCCTGCTTGATTCAACACGTTGTTCACTCCTGAGCCTAATCCTGTGATTGCTCCGGTTAACGTGCTCGTTACTGTTACATTATTCGTATTGGCAGCAAAAGTCGTGACCGTATTGCCATACGCATCTTGGGCTGTCAAGGTATTCGTGCCGGTGAAGGCTGTTCCATTCGTTTGAGGACTCGCTAAGCTAACAGCTAATTTCGTCATCGTTGATGCACTCACCGTCACATTCAAAGTGCCTCCTGAGGTGGAGTTGATCGTTCCATCACTCACATTCACCGTGGCAGCTTCGGATTTATATAAAACCATGGATGCAGAATATACTCCACCCACAAAAGTCACAATTGTAGGAGAACCAAAATTGACTCCTCCAAAAGTTGGATTCGTTGCTGGACTAGGTGAGGCTAAGGCTCCTGAAAATGATAAATTTTTGCTCCCAAAATAGGTCGTTGCCGTATTTCCACTTGCATCTTTTGCGGTTACTGTAACCGTTTGTGACCCACCTGCCGTTTGAGAAGCGGAGCCGGTCACTACCAATTTCGTAGCTGCGCCTGGATTAACCGTGATACTTGAACTGGTAGCCGCTGTTCCTGAAGTTGGAGTGAAGGTAAAGGTTCCTGCTCCTGAAGTTCCCGTGAATTTCAAGCCTAAGCTTGTCAAGTTCGCTACTCCACTCGTAAAGTCACCAGCTTGATTCAACACGTTGTTCACTCCTGAGCCTAATCCTGTGATTGCTCCGGTTAACGTGCTCGTTACTGTTACATTATTCGTATTGGCAGCAAAAGTCGTGACCGTATTGCCATACGCATCTTGGGCTGTCAAGGTATTCGTTCCAGTAAAGGCTGTTCCATTCGTTTGAGGACTCGCTAAGCTAACAGCTAATTTCGTCATCGTTGATGCACTCACCGTCACATTCAAAGTGCCTCCTGAGGTGGAGTTGATCGTTCCGTCCGTGGCATTCACTGTCGCAGCTTCTGCTTTGTACAATATCATCGAGCCTGTCGCCACACCCGCCGTAAAGGTCATGCTAGTCGCTGTACCAAAGTCAGTTCCAGCTACCGTGGGCGTTGTAGCAGGACTTGGTGAAGCTAAGGCTCCTGAGAAAGTGATGCTCTTAGCTCCTGTATACGTCGTGGCTGTATTGCCATTAGCATCTTGGGCCGTTACCGTCACCGTTTGTGACCCACCTGCGGTTTGAGTACCTGATCCCGTTACTACTAATTTGGTGGCTGCTCCTGCATTTACCGTAACACTGCCGCTAGTAACAGCTGTTCCAGTAACTGGTGTAAAGGTAAAAGTACCAGTACCCGAGGTTCCTGTGAAAATCATAACACTAGTCAAATTGGCAACACCGTTGACAAACCGTCCTAAAGAATTGATTACATTCCCTCCAACAAAACCTGAAATGCTTCCTGTCAAAGTGGATGTAACCGTAATATTATTCGTAGCTGCATTAAAATTCGTTACGGCATTGCCATACGCATCTTGGGCTGTCAAAGTATTCGTGCCGGTGAAAGCTGTACCATTCGTCTGAGGACTCGTTAAGCTAACTGCCAATTTTATAAATGATGATTCTCCAACTGTAACCGCTAATTGATCACCACCTGCAGATGAAATACTTCCATCTGTGGCTGAGATTAAAGCACTTTCGGCTTTATAAACGACCAAATTCGCTGTTGCTACACCATTGGTAAAAGTAAGGCTTGTTGATGAACCAAAATTTGTACCTGCTACAGTTGGTTCTGTAACTGGATTGACTGAACTGCTGGCACCTGAAAATGTAATTGATTTACTTCCTGAATAAGTAAGATCGGTATTACCGCTCGCATCTTTAGCTGTAATGGTAATTACTTGTGAACCACCTGCTGTCTGAGAATTATTTCCAGTAACGACTAACCTAGTCGCAGCACCTGCACTAATTAATACCACATCACTTCCTGTAATTCCACCCGTAGTAGAGGTAAATGTATATGTTCCAGTACCAGTAACTCCCGTATATTTAATTCCTAAACTTGTAAGATCAGCTACCCCACTGACAAAATCTCCTGCTTGGTTCAATACATTATTAACTCCTGATCCTAATCCACTAACAACACCCCCTAATGAATTAGTCACCGTTACGGCATTTGAACTGGCATCATAACTTAATACGGTATTTCCATATGCATCTTGTGCAGTAAGGGTATTGACTCCTGTCCAATTCAAACCATTGATTTGAGAAGCGGTCAAATTAAGTCCAAACTTACTAACAGCTGCTGCACTCACGGCTACTGTCAATCGATCTGCTCCAGCAGCAACGATACTTCCATCTGTAACAGCCACAACAGCTGATTCCACATTGTACAGCTTCATATTTGTTGTCACACTTCCTGAGGCAAACGTCAAGGCTGTGCTCGTTCCAAAAGCAATATCTGCTG
>NZ_SEWW01000016.1 GCF_011090385.1 Aquirufa beregesia | reverse complement strand
ATGTGATGGACTTAGCTCCACTGTAGGTTGTCGCTGTATTTCCACTCGCATCTTTCGCCGTAATCGTGATGTTTTGTGTCCCTCCTGCCGTTTGGGTGCCAGTTCCGGTAATGATAAACTTACTAGCTGTTCCTGCGCCTACCGTTACATTAGCACTCGTTACTGCGGTGCCTGTAGCTGGACTAAACGTGAAGGTGCCTGTGCCTGTGGTTCCGGTATAAATTAATCCAAGGCTAGTCAAATTCGCTACTCCTCCTGAGAAATCAGCACCTGCATTTAATTTATTCGTGCCTGATAATCCAGATATAGAACCTGTTAGGCTATTAACAGAAACCGTTACGTTATTTCCTGCCGCATTAAAGGTTGTTACTAAGTTACCATAAGCATCCAAGGCTTGTAAAGTATTCGTACCCGTAAAGGCCACACCGCTATTTTGAGGACTTGCCAAGCTAACAGCCAATTTTTCGAAGGCTGTTGCTGAAACGGTCACTGGTAATTCATGGTGGTTTCCTACAGCTACTAAAGTCCCGTCGGAAACTTGTACTACTGCATTTTCTGCTTTGTACAGTGTCAATGAAACGGTGGCAATACCCGATGTAAACACGACCGAAGTATTGGATCCAAATGCAGTTCCGTTGACTGTTGGAGTTGTAGCTGGGCTTGATGAGCTATTCGCACCGGAGAATACTAATGTCTTAGTACCTGCATATAAAGTAACCGTATTATGATTCGCATCCACTACACGTATGGTAATCGATTGAGAAGTACCAGCCGTTTGTGTTTCAGATCCAATGAGCATGATATGATCAGCTGGACCAGCGTTCATGGTGATACTAGTACTTACCGCAGCAGAACCTGTAGCTGGTGTAAAGGTAAATGTCCCTGAACCGATTGTTCCTGAGTATTTCAATCCAAGGCTAGATAAATTAGCCACCCCATTCACAAAATCGCCTGCACTGCTTAACTTATTGGTTCCTGATAATCCTGAAATTGCTCCCGTTAATGTCGTAGTAACTGTTACATTATTCGCTGAAGCATCAAAGTTAGTTATTGTATTACCATAAGCATCTTGGGCCGTTAAGGTATTCGTGCCTGTAAAGACTACTCGGTTAGACTGTGGAGAACTTAAACTAACTACTACTTTACTAAATGAGCTTGGACTAACCGTTACGGTCAATCGATCTGCTCCAGCTGCACTGATACTACCATCACTCACCGCAAAGTTTGCCACCTCTGCCGTATATAGCGCCAAGGTGGTTGTAGCTACACCATTGGCAAATGTTAAAGTTGCCCCAGTGTGGATATCTTGTTCTACAGAATTTTTATCAATGACATAAGGGTGAACAATTGGATTGCTTGAATCTAAAGCACCTGAGAAGGTCAAGGCGTGATCTCCTGTGTAGGATGTTACCGTGTTTCCATTGACATCTTTGGCCGAAATGGTAATCATCTGTGTACCACCAGCGGTTTGAGTAGCATTTCCTGTTACAACCAAACGAGTTGCCACACCTGATCCAATGGACACATTTCCTGAAGTCACAGCGCTTCCACTGGCAGGTGTAAAGGTAAATGTACCAGTACCAACTGTTCCTGTAAAGGTCATTCCTAAGCTCGACAAGTTGGCAACCCCATTACTAAAGTCACCTGCACTAGATAATTTATTTGTTCCAGATAATCCTGTAATACTACCTGTTAAGCTTGTCGATACAGAAATATTATTTCCAGAAGCATCAAAACCTGTCACCACGTTGCCATACGCATCCAAAGCTGTCAAGGTATTGCTACCTGTAAAGGCTACTCCATTGGCTTGGGAACCTACTAGACTAACTGCCAATTTAGAGAAGCTTGCTGGACTAACCGTGATAGGCAAACTACCTCCAACGCTTGAATTAATAGAACCATCCGACACTTGAATTTCGGCACTTTCCGCTTTGTAAGCTTTCAAATCTGCTGTACCCACTCCATTCGAGAATGTTACTACCGTGGTCGAACCAAAATTGGTAGCTACACTATTTTTGTTGGTGGCAGTAGGAGTTGTCACCGGATTAACTGAACTATTTGCACCTGAGAATGTCAAATTCTTATCGCCAGTATAGGATGCGGCCGTATTACCACTTGCATCTTTAGCTGTAATGGTGATTGTTTGTGTAGCTCCAGCTGTTTGAGTACCTGTTCCAGTAATGAATAATTTAGTAGCTGCTCCTGCATTGATGGTCACATTGCTTGAAGTAATGGCTGTTCCAGATTGCGGTGTAAAGGTAAATGTACCCGTACCTACTGTACCTGTAAATACTAAACTAGACGTTAAATTAGCAACTCCACTGGTGAAATTACCTGCCTGATTCATCACATTAGCCGTATAACCACTTATACTTCCAGTCAATGTGCCTGTGATGGTAATTGGGTTAGCACTCGCATCAAATGCTGTTACTGTATTACCATAGGCATCTAGGGCAGTTAAGGTATTCGTACCGGTAAAGGCCACTCCATTGGTTTGTGGACTAGCTAAACTTAAGCTTAATTTAGCAAAGGCAGCAGCCGATACTGCCACAGTCAATCGGTCCGAACCGGATGTTGAAATACCAGCATCTGTGGCGGAAACAATAGCACTTTCTGCTTTAAACAAGATCATGTTAGCCGTAGCAACTCCATTGGTAAAGGTGACATTTATTGCTGTACCAAAGTTTACTCCACTTACTGTTGGATTCGTGACTGGACTAGCTGAGCTAGTTGCTCCTGAGAAGGTAATGCTCTTAACGCCCGTATAAGCCGAAGCTGTATTTCCATCGGTATCTTGTGCAGTCAAAGTAATACTTTGAGAAGAGCCTGCCGTTTGAGTAGCATTTCCCGTTATAAGCAATTTGGTAGCTGTGCCTCCATTGATGGCTATATTTACACTCGTACCTGTAATTCCACCAGTAGCCGAGGTAAAGGTAAATGTTCCAGTACCAGACGTACCCGTAAAGGTTAATTTACTACTTAAATTACTTACCCCATTCACAAAATCTCCCGCACTGTTTAACTTGTTTGTTCCAGATAAACCAGAAATGCTTCCTGACAAACTTGTGGTGACAGTCACATTATTGGCACTTGCATCAAAACTCGTTACAGTATTACCATAAGCATCTTGAGCCGTAATACTATTAGTCGAAGTAAATGCTTGTCCATTAATTTGAGGAGTAGATAAGGCTAGCGCAAATTTATTTAAGCTTGCTGGTGAAACGACCACAATAAGACGATCACCTCCACTAGATACCAAGGCTCCTTGCGTAGCCACGATGGTGGAAGTTTCTACTCGGTATAATTTCAGGGTTGCCGTGGCCACACCATTCGTAAACGTGATGATGGTAGCTGTACCAAAATTCACGGCTGAACTATTCTTATCGGTAACCGTTGGATTCACTAAAGGATTGGTCGATGAAAGTGCTCCTGAGAATACAATGGATTTATCTCCAGTATAAGAAGGTACAATATTTCCGCTTGCATCCTTCGCACGTAAGGTGATGGTTTGAGAACCTCCTGCTGTTTGAGTACCTGTTCCAGTTACTTCCAAGCGACTTACCGTACCCGGGTTAATGGTTACATTGCTGCTAGTAATGGCTGTTCCAGTAGCTGGAGTAAAGGTAAATGTACCTGTTCCAGAAGCTCCTGTATAGATTAATCCTAGGTTGGTCAAATTAGCCACGCCAGCTACAAAGTCATTGGCATTGTTTAATTTATTGGTACCAGATAAACCTGTGATGATTCCACCAAGGCTATTAGTAACCGTCACGTTGTTGATTGAAGCATCTAAATTAACCGTATTCCCAAATTCATCTTGTGCCGTTAAGGTATTAACACCTGTAAAGGCTGTGCCTGTAGTTTGTGGACTGGCCAAGCTTACGGCCAACTTACTGAAGGAACCAGGAGTAACTTCAAACGGTAAATTTCCACCACCACTTGAACTAATCGTTCCATCAGTCACACTAACCGTAGTAATTTCAGATTTGTAACCTTTTAGAATACTGGTTCCTACTCCATTGACAAAAGTAACGACAGTGGTCAAACCAAAATCGATATCCACTGAATTCTTATTGCTCGCTGTGGGTACTTTTGAAGGAGATGATGATGTTGAGAAAATCAAGTTTTTATCTCCTGCATACGAGGTTGTGGTATTACCACTAGCATCCTGTGCCGCAATAGTAACCGATTTCGTCGTTCCTGCTGTGATAGCTCCTGGGGTTGCAGTAATTACTAATTTAGTTGCCGTACCTGGGTTAACCACCACATTGCCACTGGTTACTGCCGTTCCCGTAGCTGGTGTAAAAGTAAATGTACCTGTTCCAATAGTACCTGTAAAGATTAATTTGGAAGTCAAATTAGCCACACCACTCACAAAATCTCCAGAAGCATTTAATACTGCTCCTCCACTTAATCCAGTAATGCTACCGGTTAAGGTTTTGGTCACTGTTATGTTATTCGAAGAAGCCGTAAAAGCTGTCACGATATTTCCATAAGCATCTTGCGCCGTCAAAGTATTCGTACCTGTAAAGGCTGTTCCATTGATTTGTGGACTAGCTAAACTTACCGCTAATTTGGTGAATGTTGATTCAGAAACTGTTACCGATAATCGATCTGAACCAGTCGCTACAATAGAGCCATCTGTCGCAGCGATTGTTGCACTTTCTGCTTTATATAAAATCATACTAGCCGTTGCCACCCCATTGGAGAAACTAATGCTAGTAGCCGAACTGACATTGGTTCCTGCTATTGTTGGTGCAGTTGCTGGAGAAGAAGAACTGTTAGCCCCAGAGAAAGTTAAACTCTTAGTGCCGGTATAAGCTGTAGCCGTGTTACCACTTGCATCTTTGGCTGTAATCGTAATTGTTTGTGCAGAACCTGCTGTTCCTGTACCACTACCTGTAACAACTAATTTGGTAGCTAAACTACTTGAAATCGTGATGGATGAGCTTGTTCCTGTGGCTCCACCTGTAGCAGCTAAGGCCGTAAATGTTCCCACCCCAGATGTACCAGTATAAATTAATCCCGCTGTAACATTGGCTACCCCACTCACAAAATCACCAGCACTAGTCAATTTATTGGTTCCGCTTAATCCACTGATAGCTCCAGATAAACTAGTCGATATAGTCACATTGTTTGAACTTGCATTGAAATTCAAAACAGTATTACTGTAAGCATCTTGAGCAATGATTTCATTCGTACCAGTAAAGGCAGAAGCATTTACCTGCGGAGAAGCCAAATTGACAGCAAATTTATTTAAACTTCCATAGGCTACTGCTACACTCAAACGATCTGCTCCTGAAGAAACTAATGCCCCTTGCGTAGCTACAATAAGTGCAGATTCTGCTTTATACAATTTCATGGAAGCTGTTGCCTCACCATTGGTAAAGGTGATGGTGGTAGCAGTTCCAAAGTTCACATCGGCACTAGTTTTATCACTGACCGTTGGATTAACCACTGGTGAATTGGTTTGATTTGCACCAGAGAAGACCACCGATTTATCACCTGAATAGGTAGTCACCACGTTTCCACTTGCGTCTTTGGCTCGTAAAGTAATGGTTTGTGCATCACCAGCCGTCACATTGGCTGTGCCAGTAATCACCAAACGATTCACTGTACCAGGATTTACCGTTACGTTGGCGCTTGTAGTCGCAGTACCAGTAGCAGGAGTGAAAGTAAATGTTCCAGTTCCTGATGTACCTGTAAAGGTTAATCCCAAGCTGGTTAAATTAGCCACTCCACCAACAAAATCATTGCTATTACTTAGCTTGTTGGTACCTGATAATCCAGAAATACTACCGGTTAAGCTAGTACTTACAGTTACATTATTGGTAGCAGCATTGAACGCCACGGTATTACCATAAGCATCTTGTGCGGTTAAGGTATTCGTACCTGTAAAGGCTGTCTCATTCACTTGTGGACTTGCCAAGCTTACCATTAATTTGGTGTAACTGGATGCATTAACTGTTACATTGAAACGATCTGATCCTGTTGCTGAAATACTTCCATCTGTAGCTGACAAATCAAGCGTTTCTGCTTTGAATAAAGCAAGACTAGCAGTAGCCACACCATTGGAGAAGCTAATACTAGTTGCCACCCCAACATTGGTTCCTGCCACCGTTGGGTTAGTCGCAGGATTGATAGAAGCATTTGCTCCTGAGAAAGTAATCGATTTAGTTCCTGTATAAGAGGTAACCGTATTTCCATTAGTATCTTTAGCGGTCAGAGTTATCGTTTGAGTCGATCCCGCTGTTTGTGTCGCTGAAACTCCTGTAATGATTAATTTCGAAGCACTACCTGAACCAATTGAAACATTGGTAGATGTGGCTGCCGTACCTGTAGCTGGGGTAAAGGTAAATGTACCTGTTCCTGCATTTCCTGTAAAAATTAAAGCAGAGGTCAAATTAGCCACTCCATTCACAAAGTCTCCCGCACTGTTTAATTTATTGGTTCCAGATAATCCTGAAATAACCCCTGTTAAACCGGTGCTTACTGTAATATTATTTGATGAAGCATTGAATGTGGTAACTGTATTACCATAATCATCTTGGGCTGTTAAAGTATTGGTTCCCGTAAAGGCTGTGCCATTCACTTGTGGACTCGCCAAGCTCACCACTAATTTACTGAAAGTGGCTGGCAATACCGTTACCGATAATTCATGTGAATTACCTGTCGCATTAA
>NZ_SEWW01000015.1 GCF_011090385.1 Aquirufa beregesia | reverse complement strand
TTAATGCGACAGGTAATTCACATGAATTATCGGTAACGGTATTGCCAGCCACTTTCAGTAAATTAGTGGTGAGCTTGGCGAGTCCACAAGTGAATGGCACAGCCTTTACGGGAACCAATACTTTAACGGCCCAAGATGCTTATGGAAACACGGTAACTAGCTTTAATGCGAACGCGAATAATATTACAGTAAGTACAAGCCTAACAGGAAGCATTAGTGGATTGTCCAATGGTGCCGTGATGAACAATGCGGTAGATTTCACTAGCGGAGTAGCGAACTTAACTAGCTTAGGTTTGACCTTCACCGGAACCTCAGGTACAGGAACATTTACCTTTACCCCAGCGACAGGAACTGCAGTAACAAGTTCCAGTATCACGGTGAATCCGGGTACAGCTACGAAGTTTATTGTAACAGGAACAGGTACGCAAACAGCAGGAGGAAGTCAGACTATCACGGTTACAGCTAAAGATGCCAGTGGAAATACGGCTACTGGATATACGGGAGATAAATCGATCGTATTATCAGGAGCCAATAGTTCAACTAACCCAAGCACAGCAGCAACAGCACGTGATAAAGATCTTGCCGATATTAATTTTGGCACAGCGACTGTTGTAACCTTTAGCAATGGTGTTGGAACAGCTTTAGTGAAATTGTACAAAGCAGAAACTGCACTATTAGTGGCAACACAAGGTGCAGTAACTACTTCAGGTGCTAATCGCCTAAGTGTAGCTGTGTCAGCAGCAACATTAGATAAATTGGTAGCTAATTTGGCAAGTCCACAAACCAATGGAACAGCCTTCACTGGAACAAATACCTTAACGGCACAAGATGCGTATGGTAATACCGTGACTACTTTTGCTGCTAATACCAATAATGTTACGGTTACTAGTACGTTAACAGGAACCATCAGTGGATTAGGTTCAGGAACAAATAACGTACTAAACCAAGCAGGAGACTTTACCAGTGGTGTAGCTGACTTAACTAGTTTAGGTTTGAAATTCACTGGTACCGTGGGAACGGGTACTTTTAGTTTTGCAACGGCTAGCGGTGCCACAGGTACTAGCGGCAATGTCACTATAAACACAGGATCTGCGACTCGTTTAGTGATTACAGGAACCAGCACGATTACAGCGGGTACTAGTCAAACCATTACGTTAACGGCTAAAGATGCCCAAGGAAACACGGTTACTTCTTATGCAGGAGTAAAAGCTTTGACCTTCTCAGGAGCCAATGTTTCCCATAATCCTCAGACAGCACCAACTGTAGGTGGTATTGATTTTGGAACTAGTACGAATGTGACATTTACGAATGGGGTTGCTACGGCATCTATGGTATTATATGCGGCTGAGGTAAGTAATATCGTTGCTAATGATGGAAGTATAGCTTCATCTGGGGCAGATCGATTGACCGTCACGGTTAATTATAGTACGTTAAATAAATTTGAAGCATCATTGACTACCCCACAAACCAGTGGAGCGGTCATTACAGGAGTAAATACTATTACGGCAGAAGATGCATACGGAAATGCAGTCTTAACATTTGATGCCTCAACAAACAATGTAACAGCCACGACCAGTTTAGGCGGAGCTATTACAGGCTTATCCGGAGTGGATAAATTGACGAGTAATACGGATTTTGTCAATGGGGTAGCGGATTTGACCGGTAAATTAATTTATACAGGTACCTCAGGATCTGGTACTATTACCTTTACTTCTACCACAGGAGGAGCCACAGGCTCATTCAATGGAGTGATTAACCCAGGTGCGGCTACTAAATTTGTCGTTACAGGTAGCGGTACAGAAACAGCTGGTCAAGCTCAAACCATTACCATTACCGCAAAAGACGCCAGTGGCAATACGGCTACAGCTTACACAGGAACTAAATCCGTGACATTTACAGGTGCAGCGAGTTCTTCTAATCCCGTAACAGTTCCAACTGTAGGAGGAACTAATTTTGGTACAGCCACCAATATTTCGTTTAGTAATGGTGTGGCTACTGCCAGCATGGTTTTATACAAGGCTGAAACAGTCAATGTAGTGGCTACGCAAAGTGCCATTACTACATCTGGAGCGGATCGTTTAGGTGTACTAGTGGCTGCATCACCGTTCAGTAAATTTGTGGTAAGTCTAACAAGTCCACAAACCAACGGAGTAGCCTTTACTGGAACCAATACCTTGACGGCCCAAGATGCTTATGGAAATACTTCCTTATATAATGCGTCTACCAACCCCGTTACCGTTACTACTTCTTTAACAGGAACTATTACCGGTCTATCGGGAACGAATATTTTAAACAGTGCAGGTGATTTCACTGCTGGAGTAGCGAACTTAAGTTCAAGTTTGATTTTCTCAGGAACTGTGGGAACAGGTACATTTACTTTTACCCCTACCACTGGTACTAGCGTTACTAGTTCCAATGTAACCGTTGGTTCTGGCGCAGCGACTAAATTCGTGATAACAGGATCAGGAACACAAGTGGCTGGTGCTACTCAAACCATGACCATCACTGCCAAAGACGCGAATGGTAATACAGCTACGGGTTATACCGGAAATCAAACTTTGACTTTCTCTGGTGCAAGTTCTTCTGCTAATCCAGTGACAGCACCTAATGCTACAGATAATACGAGTGCAGCCATTGATTTTGGAACTGCTACCACCATCGCCTTTACAAGCGGAGTAGCTACATCGGATTTGAAATTGTACAAAGTAGAAACGGCTAACATAGCGGCAAGCGCAGTTGGTATCAACGCTTCTACAGGTGGTGACCGTTTGACCGTAGTGGTAAGTCATGGAGTAGCCACTAAGTTTACCGTGAGTTTAACCAGCCCTCAAAACTCAGGTACAGCCTTCACGGGTACCAATACCTTAACAGCATATGATGCTTATGGCAACGTAGCAACGACCTTCAATGCTTCGGCTAATGTGATTACGGTAACTTCTTCATTGACAGGTACAATATCTGGATTAAATGGATCTAATGTATTAAATAATGCAGCAGACTTTAGCACAGGTGTAGCTAATTTAAGTAGCAAATTGACCTTTACTGGAACAATAGGAACGGGCACATTTACCTTTACTCCGGCCTCAGGTACACCAGTGACTAGTGGAAGTGTAACCATGGGTGCAGGTACTGTGATACGTTTGGTTGTGACTGGCACGGGAACTCAAACAGCTGGAGGTACTCAATCAATTACTATTACTGCGAAAGATGCTAATGGAAATACAGTAACGACCTATACAGGGGATCACGATGTTACTTTTGCTGGAGCTAGTTCTTCAACTAATCCAGTGACTGTGCCAACAGTAACAGATAAAACAGCGGCCGCTGTGAATTTTGGAACTGCCACCACCATGACCTTTACTGCTGGAGTTGCAACGGGTAGTATGGCCTTGTATAAAGCGGAATCGACATTCATTACGGCTAGTGCCACGGCCATTTCAGCTTCCACAGGGGGAGATCGTTTATCAATTACTGTTAGTCCAAGTGTAGGTGCCAAATTTACGGTAAGTTTAGCGAGTCCTCAAAACTCAGGTATAGCCTTCACGGGTACCAATACCTTAACAGCTTATGACTTCTGGGGTAACGTAGCCACAGGTTTTAATGCGGCCACGAATAACATGACGGTTACGTCTACATTAACAGGAACAATTAGCGGTTTAACAGGAACCAATAAATTAAATAATGTAAGCGATTTCACCAGCGGTGTTTCGTCCATAGCTGGTTTGACTTTTACTGGAAATACGGGAACAGGAACATTTACGTTTACTCCAGCATCAGGAACAGCAGTAACAAGCTCGAACGTGACGATTAGTGCAGGAACGGTGAGTAAATTGGTCATTACGGGTACAGGTTCACAAACAGCTGGGGCTGCACAGACCATCACCATCACAGCTAAAGATGCAGATGGTAATACAGTGACGGGTTATTCAGGAGATAAGACCTTGACTTTCTCAGGAGCAACAAGTTCAGTGAATCCTGTTACAGCTCCAACGGTTACCAATAAAAATTCAACTGCCATTAATTTAGGTAGTAATACCATAGTGACTTTCACTAATGGGGTGGGAACAGCTTCTATGATTTTGTATAAAGCTGAATCAGCACTTGTTTCTGTGACCGATGGAACGGTTAGTTCTTCTGCTAATGAAGATAAATTGAGTGTGGCAGTAAGTGGAGCTACTGCTTCTAAATTGGTGGCAACTAGCTTATCACCAGCTTACCCAACGATGGGGTCTAACAATGCAACTTTGAATGCTTTGGTACAAGATACATATGGTAACCAAGTCAATGTAAGCACCAACACAACCTTACAATTGGGCTTAACCATCGGTGGTGTAGATAAAACAGATAAATTGGTTCGAACCACTTCAGGTGGCGTATTATTGAGTAATCCTGTAACAGTGACAATCAATGCAGGAAGTAGTTCTTTCTTGATTGATTATTTAAGATTTACAGAATCAACTCGAAATACTCCATTGTACACATATAACAATAATGCGATTGTAACGACCACGGCAATTTCGGGAATGGGTTTGACAGCTAGTTCAACAGGCTCGTTTACCATTACGGAAGGTGCGATTTATCAACCAACTTCTAGTGGAAACTGGACATCCGTAGGATGGGAAGTGTCCAATGACGGTGGAACTGTGTTTAGTGCAAGTGTTGCTCCTACTCAAACATCTCAAGGAGAATATGATATTGTTAAAATACCAACAGGTATTACAACTACTTTAAATACCAATATTGAATTATATAGTTTAATTATAGATGGGGTCTTTGACTTACCATCTGGAAGTACATTAACGTTAAAACTTGCTTCAGATCCGATAGCGGCAAATAATATTCACACACAAGGTACATTCAAAAACTCTGGAGGTACTTTTGTGAAAGAATTGGGAACAGAATTATTAGCCTTCCGTGGAGGTACTTATGAGCATGCTAGAAATGGTGGGGTGATTCCAGCATCTACTTGGACAAGCAATGCAGGTGCAGGAACCCATGCTTTATTAAAAGTAAACGGAATTACGAATACGGCATTAACCGGAGGTTTGGATCAGAACTTCATGAATGTAGAATGGAATAATGCTTCTCAAAGTGTGACCCAGACATTGCATGGAAATATCAGTGTATCTCAAAACTTTAATTTAGCAAGTGGTGATTTGGCTATTGGAGCTAATACATTGACTTTAGATGGTTCTATGTCGACCATTACTGGAAATTTATTAGGTAGTTCAAGCTCGAATTTGGTGGTGAATACCACCTCAGGAACTCCAACTTTCAGCTTCAAATCGGGCTCACGTCAATTAGGAAATTTAACCGTCAATACTGCGTCAGGCATAGCCTTGGATTCTGATGTATTAATCAATGGTACTTTGACATTCCAAAATGGAAAAGTGGTAACCAATGGTGGAAACATCTTGACATTAACCAGTGGAGCAAGTATTACAGGAGCTAGTAGTGCTAGATACGTCCAAGGTAAATTGGCTAGAGGTATACCTCAAAACTCCAGTACCGTGAATTTCCCAATTGGTGATTCAGGAAACTATGCACCTTTAAGTTTATCATTTGCTGGAAGATCGGGTAATTTAACCATTACTACATCTACCACTGTTCCAGGTTCAGCTCCGGCAGTAGGTTCAGGTATTAGTCAGTCCAAATACATCAATCGTTATTGGACGATTAATGACTTAGACAATACTTCAGGTGCGTATAGTTCATTGGATGCAACCTTGAATTATGTAGGAGGAGATGTACAAGGAAGTGCCAATACGGCAGCTATCATTGTAAGAAAAAAATTAGGTGATGTGTGGTCAATAGGTAATGCAGGAACCAGAACAGGTACATCCGTTCAAAGTTCAGGATTTACTTCATTGGGCGATTTTTATGCAGGAGAAACAGCAGGAACTAACAAGTTTGTGATTAATGCACCAGCCAATATCGCAGCTGGTACACGAGCAGCTTATACTGTTTCTCGTCGAGATATAGCCAATTTATCCAATACTGTAGGTGCTCAAACCGTATACTTATACAATTCGGGTGGTACATTCCATAGTACAGCGAGTAATGGTAGCATCATTACTTCGGTGAATATTGCGGATGGAGACTCAATTGCTAATTTCTGGTTTAGAAATACGTTGGCGGGTAATTATTCTGTGACAGTTTCAGATGCAACACCTAGCGCCGACGGAGCTACAGGAATTTTAGATGCATCGGATAATATAACGGTTAATCCTGCGAGTGTGGATGCCGCTATCTCTACTTTATTACCTACATCTGCTAGTATCACTGCGGATGGTGCAAGTACTCAAGTATTAACAGTTAGAGCTAAGGATGCCTTTGGAAATAATTTACTTGCAGGTGGATCCACAGTTACCATCACCAAGCTTTCTGGAACAGGCTCAATTAGTATCGTTAATGACGGAGGAAATGGAACTTACACTGCTACAGTAACGGCAGCTAGTGCTGCGGGTTCAGGGGTATTTGTAGCGACTATCGGTGGAGCTGAAGTGAAAAGTGGTTCAGGTGTTCAAACAGAGGCCACGGTGACTTATGTTCCAGGAGCAATTGATGCAGTTGTTACTACTTTAACACCAACTAGCGCATCTATTATAGCGGATGGATTGACGACTCAAGTATTAACCGTTACCGCCAAAGATGCCAATGGAAATAATATAGGAACTGGCGGGGCAACAGTTACGATTACTAAACAATCTGGTTCAGGAAGTATTGGAACTGTGAGTGATGCTGGTAATGGTACGTATACAGCTACGGTAACTTCACCAACCACTGCTGGATCAGGCGTTTTCATTGCCACGATCGGTGGAACAGCTGTGAAAAGTGGAGGAGGATCTCAAACTCAATCTACCATCACTTTCGCTCCTGGTGCAGCTACCAAATTGGTGGTAACAGGTACAGCAAGTCAAACTGCAGGAGGTACTCAAACCATTACTATAACGGCGAAAGATGCTAATGGAAATACAGCGACGACATATACAGGTTCCCACACCCTTACATTCTCAGGTGCAGGAAGTTCCTTAAGTCCAAGCACAGCTCCAACAGTTGCGGGTACTAATTTTGGTACTGGTACCAGCTTAACATTTAGCAATGGGGTTGCTTCGGCATCCATGAGATTATACAAGGCTGAGGCGGCTACTGTTTCTGCTACCGATGGAACAATTTCATCGAGTGGAGCCGATCGTCTTTCTGTCACCGTTAGCCCAAGTACCCTAAGTAAATTTGCCGTAGACTTAACTTCTCCTCAAATCAATGCAGTAGCTTGGACAGGTGTAAATACCATTACGGCTCAAGATCAATATGGAAATACCGTTACGGATTTTGATGCATCTCAAAATATCATTTCAGTAACTGGTGTACCTGATGTTGGCATAGTAATCTCAGGTTTATCTGGTGGAAATGTGTTGAATTCTGCCGCTGATTTTGTGAATGGGGTATCTAATTTGACCAATAAATTAACCTTAACAGGTATTTCAGGAACAGGAGCATTGGTATTTACTTCAGCTTCTGGAGCTACAGGTACAGATTCAGGTGATCTCTTACCGGGAGATGCCACCAAGTTTGTGGTTACAGGAAATACAACACAAACAGCGGGAAATGCTCAAACCATTACCATTACCGCTAAAGATGTTTCTGGCAATACTGCCACAGGATACACAGGAAGTAAATCCATTATATTCTCAGGTGCGGCAAGTTCATCTAGTCCTGCCACAGCTCCAACCGTTGCAAGTACGGATTTTGGAACTGCAACTAGCTTAACCTTTACCAATGGTGTGGCCACAGCTTCCATGGCACTTTATAAAGCAGAATCTGCTGTCATTGTAGCTACTCAAGGAGCCATCACTACATCGGGAGGGGATCGCTTATCCATCACAGTGGGTGCAGCGAGTTTCTCTAAATTATCGGTTAGTTTAACTAGTCCACAAGTAAGCGGTGTATCATTTACGGGTACTAATAATTTAACAGCATTAGATGCTTATGGAAATACGGTTACAACTTTCAATGCCGCATTAAATCATATTACAGTAACGACTAGTTTATCAGGAACGATATCTGGTTTTGTTGGAGGTGATGTGATTTTAGCATCCGAGCGATTTGTCAATGGAGTAGCCGATATTTCTGGCTGGTTAAAATATACAGGAGCCGTAGGTTCAGGTACATTTACTTTTACTCCTGCTACCGGTACAGCAGTTACTAGTTCATCCATCACGATTAATTCAGGTGCTGCTACGAAGTTAGTAGTGACCGGAACGGGCACCCAAACGGCAGGTGCTGCTCAAACAATCACGGTTACCGCGAAAGATGCGAGTGGAAATACGGCGACTGCTTATACAGGTTCTCATACGATTACTTTCTCTGGGGCGAATAGCTCAGACAGTCCAGCCACAGCGCCAACCGTTGCGGGTACCGATTTAGGAACAGGAACAAGCTTGACCTTTACGAATGGGGTAGCGACAGCTTCCATGGTATTGTACAAAGCCGAATCTGCTACTATTGCCGCCACAGACGGATCAATTGTAGCTGCTGGTGCTGATCGTTTATCGGTAACGGTTTCTCAGGCAAGCTTCAGCAAATTAGCGGTGAGCTTGGCGAGTCCACAAGTGAATGGCACAGCCTTTACGGGAACAAATACCTTGACGGCACAGGATGCTTATGGTAATACGGTAACAAGTTTCAATGCTTCGGGAAATAATATTACCGTGACTACTAGCCTAACAGGTAGCATCATCGGATTGTCTGGAACGAATAAATTAACTAGTGGTGCAGACTTCACCAGTGGAGTTGCGAATTTAACTGGCTTAGGTTTGACCTTCACAGGAACCTCAGGTGCAGGAACATTTACCTTTACCCCGGCCACTGGAACAGCTGTGACTAGCTCTAGTATTACAGTGAGTGCAGGAGAAGCCACGAAATTGGTTGTAACCGGAACAGGCACACAAACAGCAGGGGGAAGTCAGACTATCACGGTTACAGCTAAAGATGCCAATGGCAATACAGCCACGACATATAGTGGAACGAAATCGATTACCTTCTCAGGAGCAGCTAGCTCAAGTAGCCCAGCTACCGTACCAACAGTAGCTAGTACCAACTTTGGTCAAAGTACGAGCATGAGCTTTACAAGTGGTGTAGCCACTGCGAGCATGGCATTGTACAAAGCAGAAAGTGCTACGATAGCCGCTACCGACGGGACCTTGTTGGCAGCAGGAGGGGACCGCTTATCGGTAACGGTTAGCCCAGCCACTTACAGTAAATTGGCGGTTAGTTTAGCAACCCCTCAAGTGAACGGAGTAGGCTTTACTGGAACGAATACCTTAACGGCACAAGATGCCTATGGAAATACGGTAGCTAGCTTTGATGCGAGTGCGAATAATGTGACAGTAACAACAACCTTAACAGGAGCCATCACGGGATTATCAGGCACGAATAAACTAAGTAGTGCCGGTGACTTTACAGCCGGCGTGGCGAATTTGACGAGCCAATTGATTTTCACAGGAACAGTAGGAACAGGAACCTTTACTTTCACCCCACAAAGTGGAACAGCGGTAACCAGTGGAACGGTACAAATAAATTCAGGAGTAGCCAATCACTTGATGATCACGGGTAATGCGAGTCAGAATGCTGGCGAAGCCCAAACGATCACGATTCGAGCGGTGGATGCGAGTCATAATACAGCCACAGGATATGCAGGAAGCAAGAGTTTAACTTTCTCAGGAGCAGCTAGTTCTAGTAGCCCAGTGACGGTAGCGACAGCGAATGGAACGAACTTTGGCACAGCGACCAGCATTGTCTTTACGAATGGAGTGGCAACGGCTTCTGTGGTCTTGTACCAAGCAGAGAGTGCTTTGATAACAACGACCGATGGAACGATTAATGCGACAGGTAATTCACATGAATTATCGGTAACGGTATTGCCAGCCACTTTCAGCAAATTAGTGGTGAGCTTGGCGAGTCCACAAGTGAATGGCACAGCCTTTACAGGAACCAATACCTTAACGGCCCAAGATGCCTATGGTAACCCAATAACAAGCTTTAATGCTTCGGGAAATAATATTACCGTGACTACTAGCCTAACAGGTAGTATCATAGGATTGTCAGGAACGAATAAATTAAATAATGTAGCAGACTTCACCAGTGGAGTTGCGAATTTGACTGGCTTAGGTTTGACCTTCGCAGGAAATGCAGGTGCAGGAACATTTACCTTTACCCCGGCCACTGGAACAGCTGTGACTAGCTCTAGTATTACAGTGAGTGCAGGAGAAGCCACGAAATTGGTTGTAACCGGAACAGGCACACAAACAGCAGGGGGAAGTCAGACTATCACGGTTACAGCTAAAGATGCCAATGGCAATACAGCCACGACATATAGTGGAACGAAATCGATTACCTTCTCAGGAGCAGCTAGCTCAAGTAGCCCAGCTACCGTACCAACAGTAGCTAGTACCAACTTTGGTCAAAGTACGAGCATGAGCTTTACAAGTGGTGTAGCCACTGCGAGCATGGCATTGTACAAAGCAGAAAGTGCTACGATAGCCGCTACCGACGGGACCTTGTTGGCAGCAGGAGGGGACCGCTTATCGGTAACGGTTAGCCCAGCCACTTACAGTAAATTGGCGGTTAGTTTAGCAACCCCTCAAGTGAACGGAGTAGGCTTTACTGGAACGAATACCTTAACGGCACAAGATGCCTATGGAAATACGGTAGCTA
>NZ_SEWW01000014.1 GCF_011090385.1 Aquirufa beregesia | reverse complement strand
AATAAAAAAGTTGCAGCCGTTAAGTACACGACACCAATTCAGGTCCTATTGAACGTAAAGGGGGTTTTGGAGAGTGGTAAAACAAAAAAAGAGGTCGAAAATGACCTCCTTTTTAATCTAGCTCCCTTAATAGTAGGAATGTTGCAGCCGTTTTCTATTTTAATTCCTTCAAAAAATAATCTAAATCCCGAATTTTAGTATGAATGATGTCCCATACGATATCATAATCGATACCGAAATAATCATGAATGAATTTATCCCTTGTACCTGAAATCTTTTTCCACTCAATATGATTGTTCGTTAACTTAAATTCATCATCTAATTTTTTTGTCGCCTCGCCAATAATTTCAAGGCTGCGGACAACTGCCCGACAAAGTACATCATCATTGATAACTTCTTCCTTAGATTTCTGTTACGTATGCTGTAGAATAAATGTAGTTTCGACCAAGATATGTCGAATCAATTCTAAATTAGAGGCTGACATCTTGTACCTCCTTTAAGATGTGTGGTCCTATAAATTTACTTAAAGATTGTGGAGTTACTAATTCTACTTTACGCCCCAATAAATCCTCCAAAAAGAATGATAAATCCATAAAATTATCGAAACTCTTTTTCGATGGCTCAAAATCAACTAAGAAATCTATATCACTTTCTTCTGTGTAGGTTTCCTTGATAAAGGATCCAAATATTCCCAAACTGTTTACTCCATACGATTTTATCTCAGCTCCGTGTTGAAATAGTGCATCCAATAACTCTTGCTTCGTATGAATTTTCTCGACTTGCATCTGAGGACAATTAGGGATTAAATTTTACTTAACACAAAAAAAGTCACCATTTCTGATGACTTTTCTGTTTGCTCCCATAATAGGTGGAATGTTGCGGCCGTTTTCAATATTTGAACTTGCAACTTTAAGGAAACTAAAGAGTTAACTCTATTTGTAGTTTCTTGTATTGCTCTCTGTGATGTGATATAGGAAAAGCTAAAAATTCAATTATCTTTGTAAGCGAACACTTACTTACATATATAAAATAATTTATCAAGAGGACCTTGAAAATGAAAAACAATACATTCACAGACAGGCAAATAGAAATAATGGAAGCCGCCACTTTGCGGATTGACCAATATGGCATACAAGAATTAACAATAAAAAACTTAGCGGCCGATTTAAGACTTTCTGAGGCTGCATTATACCGACATTTCAAAAGCAAAAATGATATTATGCTGGGGCTTTTGTCATATTTTATTTTTGAAATGAAAGAGCGAATTACAACAATAATCTCTAAAGAGGAAAACACGCCAACAGAACAATTAATACAAATTTTTAATTCTCAGTTAAAAACATTTTTAAAGAAACCGGCTATTGTAAGCGTAATTTTTTCGGAAGGTATTTTTCAATTTAATAAAGACCTTAGTGAGAAGGTCTCTAGTATGATGGAACTGATGCAAACTCATATTAATACCATCATAAAGAAAGGTCAAGATGAAGGAACATACAGTGAATTAACTGGTTCGGCAACTATTTCAACTATTATTATGGGCAGTATGCGTATGACAGTATTAAAATGGAAATTATCGGGGCATAAATCAAACTTAATTAAAGATGGAAATACTGTACTAAACGGACTATTAAAAATGATAGAAAAATGAAAAAAGCCTTTCCCTACTTATTAGCAATAATCGTAACAGGATTTGGACTACTTACTTTGTTTCTTAGCACCTCTTTAATATTCGATCTATTTGGTATCAGAGCAAAAGAAGGCAACTACGTTTTATTTGTAGTTTGGTCAAATTTTATCAGTAGCATTCTTTATTTATTTTCATCTTATGGGTTTGTTACATCTAAAAAATGGACTGCTAAACTTTTAGGAGTTTCTACAATAATATTAAGTACTGCCTTTGTTGGATTATTTTATCATTTCAACTCAGGCAGTATTTATGAAACAAAAACAATTGGTGCAATGATTTTTAGAATTTCTGCAACACTTGTATTTACAATCATTGCTTATTTCACTATCACAAAAGAACAAATAAAAAAAATTGACTTATGAAGTTAGTAAATATTCACACACTTTTTTCCCTCCTATTATTCATACTAATAGGATTGAATTCGACACAAGCACAAGTCTGGTCGCTAGAACAATGTATTGACACAGCACAGGTTCACAATAAAAACCTGCAAATGAGTAGAAATAATATTTCTATTGGTGATCAAAAAGAGAAAGAAGCCAAAGCCTATTTACTACCAAAGGTAACAGCTAATGCGGATTACAAGTATTTTACCAATTTGCCCTACCAGTTAATGCCCTTATCAACATTTAATCCGACAGCTCCAGAAGGACAGTTTAAAGAAGCTCAATTTGGCGTTCCACACAACATCAATGCCAACTTACAATTATCAATGCCTTTGTATAATCCGCAAGTTTATGGTACTATTCAAACTACTAAAATAGCATCGGAATTGACCGAATTACAATACAAAAAAACGGAAGAACAAATCTTTTTTGAAATCTCCAATCTATATTACAATGCACAAATAGTATATAATCAATTAGCTTTTATTGAAAGCAACCTTTTAAATGCCGAAAGGTTACTAAAAAACTTTCAACTGCTCAAAGAACAATTCCTTGCCAAAGGAACAGATATAGGCATAGTGAAGTTGCAGGTTGGGCAATTAACATCACAAAAAGTAAGTATCGGCAGTAAGTACGAGCAAGTTTTAAATGCGTTGAAATTTGCAATTGGTGTTTCGATCAAACAAAATCTACAAATTGAGCCGAATATTCAATATCAAAACGCAAATGAATATTCCCCATTATCAATTTTAGATATTCATATCATAAAAACTCAAAACCGCTTATTGTCGAGTGAACTAAGCACCTTAAACAATTCAAGGTTTTTACCTTCACTAAATCTTATTGGAATGTATGGTACAACAGGTTTTGGATATGACAAGCAACCAACTGATTTTATAAAATTCTTCCCTATTGGCTTTGCAGGTATTCAGCTTTCATATCCACTATTTAATGGAACGGTCTCACAACGAAAAATTAATCAGAAAAAAATTGAAATTCAAAACAATGAAATTCGATTTGGACTACTTACTGAACAAAATAATATGCAGGTTCAAAATGCAAAAATGCAAAAAGGAGTCGCTAAAAAAACGATAGAAACAGCTACAGAACAAATCCAATTGGCTCAAACAATTTATGAACAAACGATAATTCAACAGAAACAAGGAACAGCAAGTTTAACAGATGTATTGCTTGCTGAAAATGCTTTGCGTGAAGCACAACAAAATTACCTCTCTGCGGTAATTGATTATCTAAAAGCAGATTTAAATCTTAAAAAACTAACAGGTAATATTTCAACAACTAAATAATAATTGTTACAATGAATACAAAAACGTCAATCTTAAAAAAGGCATTATACATTATCATACCATTGGTATTGATTGCCATCGTAGTAATCAAGTTGAAAAACAACAAAGAAATTACACAAAGTAAAGTTTATCAATACGATAAAGAACAAGCTATCAGTATTCAGGCAGACACCTTGCAAATTGAAAATGTGAATGCCGAAATTTCTTATTCTGGAACATTTGAACCTAATAAGGAAACGAAAATAAGTGCCGAAATACAAGGAAAGATAAATGATGTTTTAGTTGAAGTAGGAAGCAATGTGAATAAAGGGCATTCATTAATTCAGTTGGATAATTCATTATTGAAATTGCAATTGCAAACCATTGAAGTGCAAATTGAAGGTTTAGAAGCTGATGTAAATCGTCATACGATTCTTGCTAAAGCAGATGCCATACAAGGTGTCCTATTAGAAAAATCCATATTGGGATTAAAATCTGCAAAAGTGCAGAAAGCTACTTTAGTAGAGCAAATACATAAAACAACGATCAAAGCCCCTTTCAATGGTGTGGTTACTGCAAAACTTAGTGAAGAAGGGGCATTTGCAGCACCCGGAGTTCCATTACTTCAAATAACAGACATTACAAATTTAAAATTCACCGTAAATGTTCCCGAAAATGAGTTGAGCCAATTCAAATTAAATCAAAAATATTCTGTATCAGTAGATGCATATTCTGAAATTTCATTAGCAGGTAAAGCTACAATGATAGGTAGTAAAGCAAATATGGGAAGTAGCTTCCCTATTCAGTTCACAGTAAATAATACATCAGATGTAAAAATAAAATCAGGAATGTTTGGCAAGGTGAATTTGAAAAACGACATACAAGAAAAGGGAATTATTATTTCGTCCTCTGTTATTGTTGGCTCTGAAAATCAACCACAAGTTTACCTGATAAAAAATGGAAAAGCTGTCTTGCAAAACATCACTATTTCAAAAAAGATACAAAACAAATCCATTGTGTCAAGCGGTTTAAAACCAGGTGATGCAATGGTAACAAGTGGCTTTATAAATCTTTTTGACGGAGCGAAAGTAACGGTTAAATAAAATCTGCGAAAAATGAATATTACAGAAATTTCAATCAAAAGACCATCGCTTATAATAGTGCTGTTCGGCGTATTTACTTTATTAGGTTTTATTGGATATAAAAATTTAAGTTACGAATTAATGCCTGACTTTAATCAGCCAGTAATTGTAATAAAAACAGTTTATCCAGGTGCCGAACCCAACGAAGTAGAAACTTCCGTTTCACGAAAAATAGAAGATGCCTTATCCAATTTGGAAGGTGTTGATTACTTGGTTACAAAGTCATTACCGAACGCATCTATCATTATCGCCAATCTGAAATATGGAACAGATTTAGATAAAACTATGCAAGATTCTCAACGCTATATTGACAATATCCGTAAAGATTTGCCACAAGATATTTTAAGTCCTGTGATGAGCAAAGTTTCGCCAAATGATTTACCAATAATGTCCATTAGTGCAACAGGTAATTTATCTGCTACTGAGTTTTATCAAAAAATGAAAGATGATTATCTGCCACAAATTCAACAAATAAAGGGCGTTGCAGAGATTACCGTTTTAGGAGGAGAAGAAAGGGAAATACAAGTAAAAATAAATCAAGACAAACTGAAATTATATAAAATTTCAATGCTTCAGGTTGTTGAAGCAATAAATCGTTCGGGCTTAGACTTACCTGCTGGAAAAGTGCAAAACGAGAAAGAGAGTAATTCAGTTCGGTTAACTGGAAAATTTACTTCCTTAGAAAACATTAAAAACGTTCAAGTGGCAATGCCAGTTTTAGGAAGTCCCGTTTATGTAAAAGATATTGCCAATGTTATTGATGGCATAAAAGAAACGACTTCTATCAGCCGTTACAATGGTAAAAATGGAATTGGTTTGCTATTGAAAAAACAAGGTGATGCCAATGCTGTTGATGTTTCAACGTTAGTTCGAGAAAAATTCAAATCCATTGAACAACAAAATTCTGATGCAAGTGTGAAATTTATTATTGCAGATGATAGCACAGACAACACTATTGCAGCAGTCAATTCAGTTGTTTTCGATTTAATATTAGCGGTTATATTAGTTTCATTGGTGATGCTTTTATTCCTAAGAAGTTTCAGAAACTCTTTAATTGTAATTGTTGCCATTCCAACTTCTTTAGTTACAGCGTTTGCCGTAATGTGGCTTTTAGGTTACACACTTAACCTAATGACCTTACTCGCAATGTCTTTAATCATTGGAGTTTTGGTAGATGATGCGGTGGTCGTATTAGAAAATATTCAAAAACATTTAGACGGGGGGAAAGATAAAAAAACTGCTGCAATGGATGGTCGTATGGAAATTGGCTTTGCTGCATTATCAATTACATTGGTTGACGTAGTTGTTTTCTTGCCAATTCTTTTTTTACAAGTGTTTGTTGCCGATATGCTCAAGCAGTTTTCGGTGGTTGTAGTAACTTCTACGCTCACAAGTTTATTAGTAGGTTTTACGCTTACACCTTGGTTAGCTTCACGTATTGGAAAGAAAGAAGATTTACAACCAACTAATTTTTTCAATCGTTTCTTGATTTGGTTTGAGCATCAATTAGAAAATTTCACCCATTGGTATGGCAGACAATTAGGGTGGGTTTTAAGCCATAAATTAATCTTTACTGGAATTGTATTATTACTTTTTGTAATGACTTTAGGCATTATGCGACAAGGCATTATTGGTAAAGAGTTAATTTCAACTGGCGACCAAGGAAAGTTCAGAATGGCTTTAGAGTTTGACAAATCCACTTCCATTCAGCAAAATAACTTAATTGCTCAAAAAATTGAAACCTACATTATTCAACAACCCGAAGTTGCCACCGTATTCAGTAACATTGGCGGGCCAAGCACAGGTATTGGAAGTTTGGGTATTGGTTCTGCAAACAAAACAGAATTTACAATTCAATTAAAATCTAAAACGGAACTTAAAAATGTACCGACGGAAACATTTATGAAAAAGCTTCGGGAGGATTTGAAAGCAAAGTTTCCAAGTATAAATTATTCAATGGCCGCTTTAGGTTTAATTCCTCGTTCTGCACCTATTGAAATCACTTTGAGCGGAAGTAACATGGATTTGGTGATGCAAAGCGGAAATGACCTAAAAGCTATTATTGAAAAAATTCCTGGTGCTGATAACGTTCGCTTATCCATTGAAGCAGGAAGTCCCGAATTCAAAATAATTCCTGACAAAGATAAAATGCAGCGATTGGGATTAACAACCGCCTATGTTGGATTAAACCTAAGAACAGCGTTTACTGGAAATGATGATGCCACACTTACCGATAATGGGACAGAATATCCAGTGAGAATTTGGTTAAATGAATTTAGCCGGCAAAATTTTGAAGATGTTCAACAACTTTCCATTATTAACCCAATGGGATTACCCGTGGAGGTTTCACAATTTGCAACCGTTGAACAAGACAATTCTCCGTCTTTGTTGGAAAGGAAAGACCGACAACCAGCAGTTACTCTTACTTCTGACGCGTTGGGAAGGCCATCTGGAACTGTAGCAGATGATGTTGTAGCTTATCTAAAAGAAAATCCACTATCAAATGGAATACAAATGACTTGGGGTAGCGACATCAAAAGACAAGATGATAGTTTTGGAGCATTAGGTTCGGTATTGCTGATTTCATTTTTACTGATTTACCTAATTCTGGTGGCACTTTATGACAATTTTGTTTATCCATTTGTTGTGTTGTTTTCTATTCCTGTAGCAGCAATTGGAGCATTTTTTGCATTGAATTTGTCGTTAAGCAATTTGAGTTTGTTCGCCTTACTCGGTTTAATTATGCTAATGGGCTTAGTAGTAAAAAACGCTATTCTAATTGTGGATTTTACCAATCAATTAAAAGCCGAAGGCAAACATTTCAAAGAAGCTCTAATCATAGCAGGAAAAGGTCGTATGCGACCAATCCTAATGACTACACTTTCAATGGTTGTTGGTATGCTTCCTATCGCAATAGCGACAGGAACGGCAGCCGAATGGAAAAACGGATTAGCTTGGGTTATTATTGGAGGACTTCTTTCATCACTTATTTTGACTGTGTTTTTAGTGCCAATGGTGTATTACTTTGTTGATACAGCGAAAGAGAAAATAAATCGTAAAAAGTAGTTGAAATTGAAAAAGTTGCAACCGCAAAAATGTTCTTTTAAAGAAAGTTATAGTGGTTTTTAAACAAAAAAAGAGGTCGAAAATGACCTCTTTTTAAATCTAGCTCCCGAAGCTATTTATTTTTCTAGAAACCTACTCGATGATCTTACGAGAATCGCAAGAATTGGAGAAAACGATTTGCAGTAATTTATTAATTTCAAAGTCTTATTAAAAATATTGCAAATTAAACCTAAATTATTATAATTATGGAGCTGACCGGTGATAGACATCAATGGCGTTGTTTTAGAAAATAAATGGTCTTTTATGAGTTGAACCAAGAAAAGGCAATTGATAGATATGCTTGTAAAAACTCATTATTATTATCATCGGCATGCCCAAAATCAATTAATCTCCTATAAGGGCTGCCTGGAGATGGAATAGCCAAACATTCTATCTTGCCCCCGTTCTTAACCTGCAAACTTCTAAAAATAGGTCTAGTTATGTTTCGGCATTTGCAGTTCAAAGTTTGCATTATATTATTTTGGAATTCTTCAGATAATGTTGTGCTAATTTTTAAATCTTTGTGAAAGTTAAAGAATGATTTATTTAGCAACATCTCATTCATGACCCCTTTTGAAGTACATAATATTTTTATTTTTTCATTGATCGCAGGGTAGTGAAAAAAATTATGATTATATTTTCTATTAGACAAATCCTTATCTAATGCCGATTTTCCTTTTCGTTTACAGCTGAAGATCGTATCGGTGATATCCATCTTGTTCTTTCTTAAGCTAGTCTCAATTGATTTAATGTCTTTTCCATCTATATCATCATCGATATATTTTTTATACCAAGACCAAAATCTATTATTTGCGCTCCCATAAAAATATTGGATATCTCCACTTGAGATTCTCATCGCTTCCTTGGCTAGCGAAGTCGCTGTATCGTTAATCTCACATCTGGTTAATGGCCAAGTGGGGAAGCTTCCAAGAATTATTTTATTGGTTTTAAATAACTCTTGGTTTTCATTTATTCTAGGGTGATATTCGATTAACTTGTCCAATTAACCGCTAAATTAGAATTTTCCATTTATCTTTTTAAAGCAATACTGTCCTAAACGTTTTTGGTTTCCGTAAAACTACTTGATTGCATTGAAATTGGGGGTATTTTATTGTTATTAAAAAAGTAATCCCTTTATATATTTATCGTTTGGTTCTTTTGGGGGCTCATCAAAGGGTTTATCAAGCCAAATATGTAGGTCTATTTTCACGAAAATATTCAGCCGAATAAATGCGACCAAGTTAGATAAATGCCAGCCATATTTAGCCATTGCTTTCAGGGCTTTTAGAATCAAAATAGTAATCAGTGCTGTCCAAATTTGTATCATGACCGCATTTTCTGATGTTCCCACAAAACTCTTAATATGCAACAGGTTTTTAATCTCTCTAAAGAAGATTTCTATTTGCCATCGACTCTTATACAGCTCACTGATGGTGTTTGCTGTCCAAGACATTTGGTTGGTGATTAGTTCAATGGTTTGTTGGTTCTTTTCATCCCAAATGGCTACTCGGCGAAATTTATTGTTATACTTTCCTTTTGATACAGCCCCTTTTAACTCGATGATTTCATCGATAAGTATATGCTAATAGCTAATTTCAGGCAACTTATTTTCTTTTATGGTCAGGTAATTCATGTTGTGTTTATGTCGAACCACGAAGAACACCTGATGGCTAACCCAGGCATTCAGTAAGTTGAAGTCATTGTAAAAACGATAAGCAACGATCACGCTTCCTTTTTGTAGAGGAATACCTACTGCTCCTTTGTTATCAGCAGTCTTACCATCGGTGATATTCAATTAAACAGGAAGCTGTCCCTCATAGTCAAGCAGCGTATGCATTTTTACGGCTCCTTTGGCGGTCATGTATTTAGCCAAGTCAAATAAAGAAAGACAAAGGCTGATGGTTGTTGAGTCCAAAAGAAAGATCTTGGACTTAATTCTAAACTTAACCCGTTTAAATTGGCTAAGCTGTCCTAAACTTTCCAATAGGCTGAAATAATACTCCTTGAATAAGGTATAATCACGCTGTTTGTTCTGGTAGCTAACCGAAGACTTGGATGGAGTCTTTTGAATACCCAAATGATTTAGATTTCCTGTGGCAGAACGTAGACCATTAATAATATCTCGAACCGAGGTACTCTTGGTAAACTGACAAAAAAGCATGGACACTAAATACGTCCAGCTGTCAAAGCCTTTATTGTGTTTGTCAGTCTGTTTATTACTTACTAATTGAGAGAATTTACCTCGGTCAAGTTTGGAGATAATTTGAGAAAATAAACTTAAGTTTGCCATGGGAAGAGGGTTAGTTTTTTTGTGCACCTCAAAGTTAATTGAGTTAAAAAACTTCTCTTCCTTTTTTTATTCGTTTAGGACGCTATTGTACAAACCCCTTATTACTTGGAAAGAGTAGTTGAAAAGGATGTGAATTATAGTGGTTGGGATTTATAATGTTTTTGGTTACCACAACTTCCTTCAAATTAAATTAATTTCAAGGTTTCTGAATTTTCAGATTTTTGATTGAATACAGCTGGGTCTTAATGAGGTCTTAAATTCTGAAATTTTTTCTGCCGGATTTTTAAAACGGATTTTCACATTTCATTTGAACCTTTAGGTTTTTTGGGGTAATACTCTTGTTGGGGTGAAAAATATACCGGATTTTTCAATCGAGAAATCGAGACCAGTATTAAAATTGAGTATTTTCTCCGAATTTAAGGGCAGATACGGCACCTTCTCCGGCACCTCGTCCCTGTACCCACCACCTGTACGGGGACCATCTTCAGACGAGCGATCTATTTGTCTATTTTACCGGGATTCAGTTCAATATGTCCACCAGAGAATTTTGGGAGGATTTTTTCTTTACCTGAGGACCCTGATCATAAACTTATATTACCGGGAATCTTAATATTGGATTGTTTTCCCGGTATTGTTTAATTGGTGATCGGCCGGATCTGAATTTGAAATCTTTTAGTTGAACCTAATAAACAAAAAGGTCCTTCATTTGATACAGATTTTGAACTTCCTCTTTGGTGATTAAAAATTTTATCTATTGTTAATTGTGAAATTCAATATGATTGCAGCCTCGGTTGGAGATAATGATTTGTGAGAAATAGAATACCTATGTTGCCATGTTAAAGAGTTTGGCAACTTACTTAAAACAATAAAATTGAGGGACCCATTTAATAATCCTTTATGTAACTCGGAATTTTCCTTCTCCAAAAAGGAACAGTTTTTATAATGAAATAATATTTGGCCGTTTTCTTGGTGTTTAATTTTCAAGTTGGAAAAATCTTCACTTTCAATAATTACATGATTATTTATGAATCGATTTTGCCTTAACTCTAAATCATCCAGTTTAGACTTAATAATGTTAAGTTCCTCTTTCAATTTTTTAATCTCTTCTAAATATGACATAAGGTTTTTCAGATTTGAGGATAAATTAAACTTATTATTGATGATTATCAAACCATACCTAATGTGTTGAATTTCTTTAATTATGGACCCTTTGTATGATTTTGTATCACATCAAAACCTCTGGTGTTAAATTATCGAAAGGTTGTTAAATATGTGATATTCCCGGTTAAATTATTTTCATGATCGGCCGTATCCCAATATGAAATCTCAGCTTAATCTCTAATAAACAAAAAGGTCCTGCATCTGATAAAGATTTTGAACTTCTTCTTTGGTAATTGATAAATAGACACGAGTGATTGCTGTACTTGAGTGATTGAATAATAATGAAAGTTTCACCAAGGAGGATTCACTTTCTCCATTCCTACGATAGACCTCTCTTCCAAATGTCTTTCTTAGACTATGACTTGAAAGATGTACCTTCTTTAAACCAGCTCTCTTAGCATGAAGTTTAATCTGTTTATTGATGGTTCTAATATGTAATGGTATCAAATAATCGGATTGACTGGGTCTGTCCATTTTTTCATATACCATATTAATCTTCTCAGAGAGTTCGGGTTGGATTGGTATCTCTCTAACCTTGCCCGTTTTCTTCTCCTTGATGATAAATCTGTCTTGATGTAATACCATGGACCATGTGATTTTTGATAGGTCAGAATACCTTAATGCGGTGGATACACCAAGTCGAACAAATAAGTAATATGTCCATTGTTCATTCTGATAGAGATACTTCAAAAGTTTGTTGAGTTCGTGTTCCTCTAAGTGTTCGGATGTTTTGATTTTGGTTGTCATAATAGTTCCTTTTTTAGCGCTAGGCTACCGCTTTTGGAACTACTGGTCAAGCTAATGATGAATTATTTTTCAAAATCCTTGAAATTGAGGTTTAATCGATGTTTTTGTGCTGTGGTGCCATTTTTGTGTAAAAGGGAACTACACGTTTTTCTATATTTTCTTGATTGAATACATCTTATTGTACCGGCTCTCCTCTAACAGAGAAATGTAACTATCTAACAATCGTTCCAACTGGTTTTCGGTGATGATTACTTTCATACTTTTATTTGAATATATTGGTTTTGATTTCATGGTATTTCTTTAATCATAAATATCTCGATTTTATCATTTTATAAACGAACTGGTCACACTTCACGAGAGGTACAATATCTCACACAATATTTCACGACAAATCACCCATTGGGTCTCATCCATGTTTTTGGGTTCCCAGTATTGTTAGGTAAATATCCGGTACATCGTTTTTTAAAAAATGATTTGAAATCATGTACATCTTTCATACGGCAAAAACCTCCTGTAAATTACAGGAAGTGTTTTCTGATTTCTTAGCAATTCCTTAGCATTGGTTTTTTCTCATTCTGACCCAATTTCGATATATTTTTAAAAGGTAAGAATTAGTTAGTAGTGGAGCTGATTGATACCATAAAGAGTTTGAGTGTCCCCCTCATTAAAGTAACTGTCCACTACCGGTGAAATAATGGGGGATTATTTATTACATGTCAAAAAGTACAAAAATTGGAAATGGGAATCATCGTATAAGATTAACCGTTCCTAAATCAATGGATGTAAAATCTATTATTTCAAGGTTGAATTTATCTAAAACCAAGTCTAAAAACCTGAAATACAGAATCTATTACATTCTATCACGTGTTGTGATACATAATGAGAACTATGAGTTCTATAAAAATAACGAATACCGACGGTTCATGAGTTCCGACCAAATGAAACAGATTCTTGGTACACGGGAATACTACGAGGCTATGAATATTCTAATGGATACTCAAGACCCGGTAATCCTAACTGATGACTCATATCAGGTTAATGGGAAATGTAAAAGTTACTGGTTGTCTGACAAGTATAACACTGGTGAGATTGAATACAAATCATTGCCTGAGGACTCTAAAATGGTTCATAAAATCATGAAATATCAATCCAACTACAAGGATGGAATGGATATGATGAAAAAATATGACTTCTTGATTGACCAGTTCAATGAGCATATATTAACCTTCAATCCTTTGGTATATGTGTATGTTACCAATATGTATCACGTCTTAATGAGCCGGGTCACCCATAATAATCCATACCAAATCAGGGTAATACAAAATCTAATTGGAAGGTGGTTATACCTGATTAATAAAGTGGATACTGGTGATTTAAACCCCATGGTATCTGGTAAGAATCACCGGTTAAATTCTGTCTATACTCGTTTACCTAAAATACTTAGACCATTCATTCTATGTGATGGAAGACCACTGGTTGGACTGGATGTAAAGTCATCCCAACCTTATATACTGGCAACCATCATGAATGATGAATTCTTTAAAGCTACTGGGGATGGTTATAATCTAAAGACCATATATCCAGAAATGTATGACAGATTAAATAATAGAGGAATGTTGGATGAGTTCTGGAATACTGGTAATGATATACCAGTTAGTTCTACTGGTTATAAATCATCTGATAATGTAATAACTAGTACTGGTTATACATCATATAATAATGTAGTTACTAATACAGGTTCTACTTATAATAACTTAAGTAATCATATAAGTAATAATACTAATAGTATTCAATTCATTAATTATAACATTAACAATAATAATAAAGGAATAGATAAAGAATATTATTCATTTATGTGGTGCCTTTTTTTCAATACAAATGAATTAAAGAGTATCAAGGAATATCAAGAGTTACCATTCCAAGAGGACTATTACACCTATGTGGTAAAGAAACACTCTGATATGGATATGACTCCTGAGGAACTTCAAAGTCAAAGAGAATCCTTCAAGAAGAGTACCATGTACATTCTATTCGATGGAGACAAAAAACAGAGGAACAATAATCCAATGATCCGATATATGAATGAATGTTTTCCCGGTGTTAATAAATGGTTGGAATATTCACATGAAACCATTGGTGGAAAAGAATTATCCTATATCCTCCAACGAACAGAAAGTTATTTCATGTTGAATAATGTCTCAAGACTATTTAATCAAGAATATCCCCAAGCACCATTATTCACCATACATGATGGTCTGTATACGTTTGAAGAATTCGTGGACCCATTGAAAGAATTGATTATAAACGAAGGAAAACAATTAACGGGTATTGTGCCGGGTGTGAAGAGAGAGTGTCCCAGAATCGAAGTAAACCCAAGCCAGCAAGACATTGATAAGTACTGGAAGAAAGTCAAGTGGATGAATACTGAAAAACGATTCGAAAAGAAAAAACGGAGGGTGTTTCAATTTAATATTGATCTATGTAAGAATTATTTTAAACCTCCTATAAATCAAAAAAGTGGTTCTGATTGAAATTTAGACCATTTCCACTTCGTGTAATTTACACGAAGATAAAAAAGTTGACAAAATATTTTGTATGAAAAATATTTTCTTCTACATTTGTAAAAAATTAGTAAAACATGAAAAACTCAGACCTTAAAACGTTGGTTGCCAAATTGGAAAATTTAGACTTCAAAAATGGAAAGTCGTTCGTATCATTTCCTGCTGATGAAATTGAAGGATTGAGTATAAAGGAAATTATGGAAAAATATGAAGCCGGGAAATTCTCAGCTAACATTTTGGACGGCTTTAGAAAAAAGATATTTGCCGAGAGAGATATTTTGGTTAAAGATGTGTTGAATTTCTATACAACAAAACTTCATTTTAAAAATAAAGAATCCGCATTAACACCAGAGGATATATATCTTCTTATAGAAGCTAAAAAAACTAGACTCAAACGATTAATCATGGTTATCGAACCCGATTTCTACCCAACCATAACCAAAAAGTCTAATGGTGATGAATATGACCTTGTAAAACTAAATTGGATTGGTGACGATGGATTGAAGTTTATTAAGGTGTCGAAGACATTTGGTCAAAAAGGAGAATTAGGTTTAGAATTTTCAATGAAGAAGGTTATAAATGATTATTTTACAACTGAGGCACAACAATCTACTGATTGGAAATTGAAACAATCTTTTGCCAGATCATTAAGAGCGGACCATGTTGCTTCTGTTGATGGAAAGACCTGGGTATTCGAATTTAAATTAACAGACAAGAAAGAATTTATTAAAACGGCTTTAAGATTTGAGCTATGGGATATGTATTTTCAAACCTACCTCAATAAACCTGAAAAAGAATTTTTAGTACCATATTATTCACCAATAATAGAAAAATAAAAACTAACGGATGAGTGTCCGTTTTTTAATCAACAAACTTGGTTGGTAATTTTTTTTACCAACTTTTAAAATTAAACTAAAATGATGATAACATTAAATCCACAAGAAGTTGATATTCCAATAGAGAATATTAAACCTCACACTGAGATTCCCTTATTAAACAAGGAGAAGAAAATGGACCACATCGAATATACCATGAAACGATTTGGTCAGGTTACACCCATATTAGGAAACTTTGAAGATGGCATTTTCTACGTTGTTGACGGCATTGTCCGTTTAGAAATTGCTAAAAAATTAGGTCATAAAACCCTTCGATGTTTACCTATTAATATCTCTAAAGAAGATGTAGTAAAATTCAGATTAACTAGTAATCAACGGACGAAAATGTCATACTCCGAGATAGTAAAGTATGCAGAACACATGTTGGAATTAGTTGGCAAGACCCAAGGAAAAAAGAAAGAGTTGTTGGGGTTCGAGGATTTTGATAATGAAGATCATCATGGATTAGTGGGTAAGGATAGATATGAGCTCGCTTGTCATCTGCTTGACCTACCTATTAAGGGTTCATCGTTACGAAAATTAATGGATATCCATTGGCATGAAGAGAAGGATGATGACAGTTTGGGATTAATCGAAGGATTGGATAATAATTTGTTTTCACTCGATGCCGCACATAGACTCGTAAAAAAAGACAAGAAAATCCAAGAAAAAAACTTGTTCAAAGAGTGGAGAAAAAATGAAATATCAAATCAAGCCGTTTGGTCCAAAATCTTTCACCAAAGTTCAGATGACCTTTTAAACCTGAAAAAGTATAGACCAAATTTTGCCATGTTCAGTCCCCCGTACTGGATGATGAAACTTTACAGAAATCAAGGTGAAATGAAGTATGGTCAAGAATCAACATTAGAGGAGTACATCATTAATTCAAGAAAGTTCATTGATGCTCTAGTCGAAATAATGGATAAGGATGGTGTAGTAGTCATTGTCATTGGTGAAAGTTATTCCGGTGGATATATGGGTGTTATCAATGAATATGAAAACATGTTAAAGTCCTCTGGTCTTGAAATCTTAGGTAAGTGCCCATGGATCAAAACTAACCCAACACCAACGATTGTAGATAAATTTTTCAGACCTGCTGATGAGATGATTTTTGTGTGCAAAATGAAAGGTGGTAATCCCATTTTTAATCCACAAATGACACCGACAAAGGATGGTAAAAAAGGTATAAAAAAGAGTCATAAGGCAAAAAATGGATCTCAAAGATTTTTTCTTCAGGACGAGGAAAGGGTATTAACAAATGTAATTGAAACGCCGGTTTGTAATCCTACAGAATATCAAAAGTATGATTCCAACTTTTTCCATGATGCACCATGTCCCATGGAAATTTATGACATCTTAACCCAGAGTTACACTTTACCCGGCATGACCTGTATCGATATACATTGTGGTGCTGGTCAGGGCTTGGAGATTTTTGCCAAATGGGGATGCAACTCAGTAGGTGTAGATATTGATATTGAATCCGTGGAATTCTGTCGTAAGAGAATGGATATGGTTCTTGGGAGTGAAAATTCAGAAGAATTGGCAATTGCTGCCTAAAAATAGTACCAACCTGTGGGTGTATAGGATATCAAACCCTCTCAAAAATTAAACCTTATGGTGCCTGGTTAACCATTTTTTTATTATGATTTCTAATAAATCAGTTAGTATCGAGAAAAACGGAGGTTTTGAAATGTATCAGAAATTACGTTTTGAATTTAGGTTCAATATCTGTTTGATGGCGGATAGAGACATGCTAAAACACTTCTATGGTATTGAATATACCAACAAGGAGTGGGATGAGTTTTTGAAATTGTGTGACGATTTTTATTTGGAAAACAAGCACAATTGGACAAACGAAGTTATCAAAAAGTGGAAGCGAGTTAAGGCTAAAAAACTTAACTCACAA
>NZ_SEWW01000013.1 GCF_011090385.1 Aquirufa beregesia | reverse complement strand
CTATAAATACCTTGTGATAGTTCTTCTAATACTTGTTGTTTGAAACTCTCACTGTAACGATAAATCCTCTTAATTTTAAGCATAAGTATTCAGTTTGTAACTGTCTACTTTTTTCAGGACGGGACAGTACGTCCCTGATATATGTTGACCACAAAAGTCAAAATATATGAAAGCGAATTTACATCAAATCAGGAAAACTCGTTGTTACTCGGAAACATTTAAAAGAGAAATCGTGAGTATGTTTGAGTCTGGGAAGTTTAGTGTTCCCCAGTTAGAGAAATTATATAAGATTTCTAATCCAACCATCTACAATTGGATTTATAAATTTTCTACCTTTAACCAAAAGGGTTATCGAGTTATAGAACATAAGGCAAGTAGTATGTCAAAATTAAAGGACCTTGAGCTGAAAGTCAAACAGTTAGAACAGACGATCGGTCAGAAGCAAATTAAGATTGATTATCTTGAAAAGATGATTGATATTGCCAAGCTTGAATTAAAAGTTGATATCAAAAAAAACTTCAACACCTCACAATCGACTGGTTTCGAGACAATCAAGGAAAAATAAAATTTTCTTTAAATCAGCTTTATCAAGAAATTGGGATTAGTAAGCAAGCGGTAAATCAATATGCTAAAAGACAATTAACATATGATAAATCTATTCAATTGCTTTTAGTTGAAGCTGAGGAGTTAAGAAAGGAACATCCTGGTTGTGGGGTTGAAAAGATGTATCATACACTAAAACCTGATTTCATTGGTAGAGATAGATTTATCGATGTCTTTATGGATTTAGGTTTTAGATTGAAAACAAAAAAGAATTATAAACGGACAACTTATCCTGCATCTGTTCATTATTCGAATTTGATAAAAGGAATGGAAGTAATGGCGCCGTCAATTATTTGGCAATCTGATATCACATATATTTATGTGAAGCAGGAAGAGAAGTTCTATTACGCAGTCTTTATCATTGATGTTTACACCAAAAAAATAGTGGGACATCAACTTTCAAATAGTATGAGAGCTGATGCAAATGTTAAAGCAATGGAAATGGCTTTAAAAAACAATAAAGCACCCAAAATACATCATTCTGACAGAGGAGCTCAATATATTTATAAGCCATATATATAGTTATTAAAAGCTAATAAATGTAAAATCTCTATGGCTATTTCTGCTCAAGACAATGCATATGCTGAACGAATAAATAGAACCATTAAAGAGGAATACTTAGACCACTGGAAACCTAAAAATTATGAACAATTAAAAAAGTGTGTTGATAAAGCAGTTTATCAATACAATAACAAAAGACCACATAATAATAATGGAAAATTAAGCCCTGTAAGTTTTGAAGAAAGTTGGAATAATAATAAGTTCTTTTCAAAACCAAGATTTACTATTTTTAACAATGAAAAATTATTAGAAACCGGTCAACTCTAATCAGGGAAGTACATGAATTGTTGAAGCTTACATTCTTCTCCAAGCCTCGCTTATGAATATCTCGCAGAAAAGCCTAGAATTCATCTTCAGTCTTCAATTGCTTTAAGAAAGCATCGATTAATGAATCTTTGTATCCATTCCCATCTTAATAAGTATTTAAATGTAAAAAAAATATAGAAGGCCAAAACCAACACTATTTTCTACTGACACACTTTTAGAAGTGGTGCCATTTTTTTCTGTACTTCTACTTGTAGATAATTTCTTAAAACTCCAACTTGGGCACTTATTTATATTTTCTTTGGTGTCAAAAAGGAGCGTTTAAAAATGCATATAAGAGACTTCCCCTCGAAATAATGTTCATTCTTAATAGGTGAATTACATATTGAAATTTTGAATCCACATTAATTTGCAACCATCTAGAAAACTTAAATAGTATTTAATGCTATTTTAAAACGATATTTTTAATTATTCCAGAGCCTCTTGCTCTAATCGTTAAAACCTTATCATATTGCCAACCATGAGCACTGTATGCATCCTGAACAATTTTGGGTAAATAAATATTTAAACGAAGCAAACCGTAATTATTAATGGCAACCACTGGTACTCCCATTTCTTCGTCATCTGCTAGCGATTGAGGTAATGAGATATTAGGTTCAAAGCGAAGCCATTTTTCCTTTGTACTTGTTTTATTTTTACTAAGTACACTTATTCTAGCATAAAATATAAGTCTTGGTTCTGCTTTGTATGTAATGGATAACCGACTTGCTTTGAGAGCACTTGCTTTAATATTCCAATCCAAAGGTTCAGTATCATAATCTGCCTTTATATTCAAAACTCTTCCTTGAAATCCGTCATTTTCTTGATTAAGTTTTGGCTTCCCTATAGAAATTACAGTATTCAATATATTTGTATCTCCAGTATCCAAGCCTATGATTTCAAGTTTTTTTCTAAAGAAAAGCATAAAATAAATACATACATTAAAAATAAATGTACTTCCAACAAAGAGCATTCTCCAAATATCTCTCTTACACGTAACGATTTCAAGATTTAATGGCTCAAGGATTGTCCAAATTACACTATAAACCGCAAACCAAAGTGTAAAAAAGGCAAGTGTTCTTTGCCATAAACCTTGATTTATTCTCTCTATTAAATTCTCAAACATATTTTAAGGTTTTGAATTATTTATACCGTTTTTAGGATTGGTGAAGGTGGCAATTTTTACGACAAATGTTGATGTGAATATGTGTTTGTCGTTCTATTTTTCTTTGTGTAATTTTTGTCTAGCTCTTGTAAAATGTTAGTGCTATAATAGGGTTTTTTATTAGACTTCGGATTCTCGGGATCTAATTGTCTAATATAACACAACTTGTCATTTGACTTTATTATTTTCATTAAAGTATTAAATTTTTTATCTTGCTTAAAATCAGAGAATCTTTCTTTTGCTGTTTCTATAAGTTTTTTTGTGTCCATAGGAAACTTTATTCTAATATCTTCCTCTGAAATTGTAATTGGAATTCCGTCTTGTGCATATTTAACTCCTATTGAATCAAAACTATTTGATTTAGTAAATTGAATTTCAATAGAAATTGCAATTGTGTATTCATCATCAGTTGTCTCATTTACTTTATTCTTTACAAAGTCAATATATTTTTGGACTGCTTCTGTTGTAATTGAACTTGCTTCAACTTTAGAATCAACATATGCAAGTGGCATCAAATAAAAATTATAATTACATAAGTCAATTTCTATTTTCCAATATTTTATAATGTTCATATAATTCTTAATACAAGCAAAACCAAGTTCTTGTAATTCCTTAGAGATTTCCTTTTCATTATGAAAATGAATAGCATTGTCTCTTAACTCTACTAATGCCTCAATACTATTTTTTAAGTTTTCACTTATTGGAGTTCCTTTTTCTTCAATTTTTTTTATTACATCAAAAAGTCCAATAGTCATTGGGTTTTTTGCTCTATTTAGTTTTGTTTTTTTTCTAATTGATTTTTCACCGTTCAATTTTAAAATAGATTCCTTGATATAAAGATTGTCAATCTTATAACGGCACTTTTTAAGAAGAAATGCTTTTAATATTAACTCCCAAGCATTTATTGCTAATATTGCGAAAGTTTCTTCACGATAGAAAAAATTCGGCTTATTATAAATCTCTATAGCAGATAACATAGAGTTTATAGATTTATCCAATAAACTTCTATATGTCTTATTGACTTTCATTATATTTTGTCCTAGAGGTGTTCGGAAACAAAAAGGTGTATCATATACTTATTTATACCACCCTTTTACCTAATCTACCCATTCCACACTAATCTCCTTCATCATCTAGTTTTCGAGCATATAACTCCTTGTCAAGCAAAGTTCAAATTCACTTAAATCATCATTAAACAGGCTCAATATAAAAAACGGGGAAGGTTTGTTCTGTAATTTAAATTAGGATTATTGTTGTAAACAAATGTTCAATTTCAAAAGTTGCACCGAATATTCAACTAAAATCATTGATCCATAGTTATGCAGAACTTTGGAAAATGTCAGACAATAACAATTTAGAAATCATTTTAAAAAAATTCTACATTCTACATTATAACGCTTTCCCCCTCAACCTCAAGGAATTCGAAATCACTGACACGGAGCTGAAGCTCATGGCTAGGGCGGCGAGCATTGGGGATAAAAGCATGCCAAAGAATGGATACAAGACTCCTGCGGCAATGGGGATACCCAGTACATTGTAACCCAAGGCAAAGAATAAGTTTTCTTTGATGTTTCGGATGACCATCTGACTTAGTTTTCTGGCCTTAGCAATATCCCGTAAATCTCCCTTGATTAAAGTTATTTCGGCACTTTCTATGGCTACATCGGTGCCTGTACCCATAGCTATGCCAATATCTGCCTGAGATAAAGCCGGGGCGTCATTGATTCCATCTCCTGCCATAGCTACTTTTTTACCTTCGGCCTGTAAGCGCACTATTTCATCCAGTTTAGACTGTGGCAACATCTGGGCTTTCCACGCATCCAAACCCAATTTCTTACCTACTAAATCCGCTGTTTCTTGGTTGTCGCCCGTTAGCATAATCACTTGTAATCCTTCAGACTGCAAGTCTAGGATGGCTTGTTGACTCGACTCTTTGATTTTATCACTAATCACCAAGGCTACTTGCGCCTCTTTTTCATCTGCAAAATAAGATATTGTTTTGCCCTGTTTTTGCTCCGCCAACACTTGCTTAAACAAATCTACAGGAATATTGATACCTCGCTCTTCCATCAGTTTTTGATTACCAATGGCATAGGTCTTTCCTGCTATTTGCCCCAAAACTCCTTTGCCCAAAATAGCTTCAAATTGGTTTACTTGGACAGGACTAATCCCTAAATTCTTGGCAAAAACCACACTAGCTTTGGCCAATGGATGCTCGCTCAAAATATTCAGAGAAAGGATTTTCTGCCAAACATCTTTTTCGATAATCTCTTCCGAACTGACCAACATTTTCTCCAAGGAAGGTTTCCCTTCTGTCACGGTACCTGTCTTGTCAATAATCACCACATTCACCTCTGCCAATTTCTCCAAAGCCTCTGCATTCTTAATCAAAATCCCGTTTTGAGCCCCCTTCCCTACTCCAACCATCACCGACATCGGTGTGGCCAGTCCCAGCGCACATGGACAAGCGATAATCAAGACCGCAATGGCATTGACAAAGGCAAAAGTATAGGCATTTTCATCGGCCAACAGAGCCCAAGCTATAAAAGTAAGCAACGAAGAAAGTACCACTGCAGGCACAAAATAAGAAGAAATAGTATCTGCCATTTTTTGGATAGGTGCTTTGGAACTACTAGCCTGATGAACCAAATCGATGATTTGTGCCAATAATGTTTCCGCTCCCACCTTATCTGTTTGTAAGACAAAACTGGTATTCCCATTGATGGAACCTGCCCGTACGATATCTCCTACTTGCTTGTCGACAGGTATCGGCTCTCCAGAAATCATGGACTCATCAATGGAGGCATGTCCTTCCTGAATATGCCCGTCGACCGGAATCTTCTCGCCAGGTTTTACCCGTATCAAATCAAGTTTTTGTATTTGGTCAATTGACACAATCATTTCCTTGCCATCCCGCAAAAGAGTCGCCTCGTTTGGCACTAATTTCAATAATTCCCGAATGGCGGCATTGGTCTTGCCATGGGCGCGGGCCTCAAGGACTTGTCCCAAAAGCACTAAGGTTAAAATCACGGTAGCCGCTTCAAAATACACATAGACCGTTCCGTGGTGGGAGTGAAACTGATGCGGAAAAATAGAAGGAAAAAACAACGCAATCATCGAAAATAACCAGGCCGCTCCAGCTCCAATACCTATCAGCGTAAACATATTAAAATGCCGACTTATCAAGGATTGCCAAGCACGTTCAAAGAACATCCATGTGGCATAAAAGACCACAGGGATTGACAAGACTAATTCCACCCAATTCCAAGTCGTCATGGTAGCCCATTGGAACAAAGAATTCCCAGGAATCATGTCCGTCATGGAAATGATGAAAATGGGTAAGGTGAAAGCGATAGCTATTTTTAGTTTGAACAGTAGCTTTTGATAGGTACTATTTTCATCCTCTGTGCTGCCCGCTTGAGCGACTAAATCCATACCACAAACAGGGCAAGAACCGGGTTTATCGTAGGTTTTATCTCCTTCACAATGCATGGGGCAATAGTACAAAGCCCCTTGAATGGCGACAGGTTTAGGTTTAGCCAACATAGGTTGGGGACTTTGCCCGATGTGGTAATTGCCCCCACTGGCTTTCAGCGCTTTTTCAAAGACCTCGGTGGGGATATGATGCTCCATCTCGATGGTCGCTTCTGCTTTTTCGAGGTTGACGGTAGCCACTGCCCCTTCAACGGTATTCAGTGCTTTTTCAACGTGGCTCCGGCAGCCTTGACAAGTCATTCCGGATATGGGATAGGTGTGTTTCATGACAATGAAAAATGTAGAATAAATTGTAAAATAATAAAACAAAAATCAGGTACTAAGCATTCAAATATAAGCAAGAATTTTGCGGTAAAAAGATAAATCAAAAAAGCTACTTACCAATCTTTCGTTGGGATTAACCTTGCAATGTAGAATGTAGAATTTTTTCGAAAGTGAATACCGTCGTTCAGCTCCAGCGAAATGTGATGAACGCAGCGGTAGACGGGGTTTTGACCTCAGCATGGACGATGCGGGTCGGCGTCAAAAATATAGGCGCTAGCGGAGTGTATCACGGTTCCGCAAATCGGAATTCGCCTTGGCTGGGCGACAAAAATGAAGTTTTTTTGTTTCTTTTTTTTCAAAAAAAGAAATGCCTTGGGAAATGATGAAATGGGAAATGGTGAATTATAAATGGGTTAATATTCAGTTTTCTTTATTTCAATGACATTTTTGGATTAAAACGTTCTTAGGATTTTCTTTTTTTTTATAAAAAAAGAAACAAAAAAAACAGAAGAAATACGGTTAATCCTAAGATGAATTCCGCTCCGCGGAACCGATTGTCTCTCCGCTTACGGCTTTAATCTTTGACGCTTTCGCACATGGCCTATGCGCAGGGTCAAATATCCGCCTGCCGCTTCGCTCAAGCTTCGTTCCAATCTTTCGTTGGGATTAACCTTCTAAATAGGGCTTAGTTTTTAGGTATTAGTGTTTAGAATGTAGAATGATCCATTCATCATTTACCATTTCCTTTCCGCCTGCCGCTTCGCTCAAGCTTCGTTCCAATCTTTCGTTGGATTAACCTTGCAATGTAGAATGTAGAATTGTTTCGAAAGTGGATACCGTCGTTCGGCTCCAGCGAAATGTGATGAACGCAGCGGTAGACGGGGTTTTGACCTCAGCATAGGCGATGCGGGTCGGCGTCAAAAATATAGGCGATAGCGGAGTGTATCACGGTTCCGCGAAGCGGAATTCGCCTTGGCTGGGCGACAAAAAATGAAGTTTTTTTGTTTCTTTTTTTTCAAAAAAAGAAATGCCTTGGGAAATGATGTTCCGTAAAATTGAATAGTTTAATGATTCATTTACTAACTGCATTTTTTTACTAATACTTTCTTTGGTCTTTCTTTTTTTTCATAAAAAAAGAAACAAAAAAAACAGAAGAAATACGGTTAATCCTAAGACGAATTCCGCTCCGCGGAACCGATTGTCTCTCCGCTTACGGCTTTAATCTTTGACGCTTTCGCACATGGCCTATACGCATGTCAAATATCCGCCTGCCGCTTCGCTCAAGCTTCGTTCCAATCTTTCGTTGGGATTAACTATGCAATGTAGAATGTAAAATTGACCATTCCCCATTTATAAATTATAACCTATAATTTATAATTTCATTGTGGCCCCAGCGGGAATCGAGTCGAACGCGACCCCGGCACATCAAACGTTTAGGAAATTAAATTGCTTTGAATAAAGAAATGAAACATTCCCCATTTATAAATTATAACCTATAATTTATAATTTCATTGTGGCCCCAGCGGGAATCGAGTCGAACGCGACCCCGGCACATCAAACGTTTAGGAAAAATATTTGATTGGATGGAGAGATTTTCATAGAGATAGGTTTTTGCCCTGGTAAAAGATGAATCAAAGCTACAAGATTAGGAAGCACCTCATCAAATATTATCAAGATTTTTGTTCTAAAATGATTAATTTGCAAGCCTAATTTTGGCGCCATAGTTCAACGGATAGAATAGACGTTTCCTAAACGTTAGATGTGGGTTCGATTCCCGCTGGGGCCACAATGAAATTATAAATTATAGGTTGTAATTTATAAATGGGATAAAGGTACAATCCAGTTGATGAAAAAATCATTTCTTTTAGGTATTAGCTTTCTTTTTAGCCTTTCATTTGGACTATTAGCTCAAGAGAAAATAGAACGCTGGAATCGTATAGAATTATCCTATCATGCCGCATTTCAAGGAAATGGATATCAAGATGTGGAATTCAAGGCCATATTTGTTCATCGAGATACAACGCTGACCGTTTCTGGTTTTTATGATGGTCATCAAAACTTCAAACTTCGATTCATGCCTACCCGATTGGGAACATGGAAATATACCACCCAAAGCAATGTACCCGGATTAGCCCAAAAAACTGGGACATTGGAGTGCATTACCCCTTCTGCTCAAAATCACGGTTTGGTAGGTACACAAAGTTCTCTACATTTTAGCTATGCCGATGGCAAAGTATATTATCCCTTTGGAACCACTGCTTATGCTTGGAACCACATGGGTACGGAATTGCAGCAATTGACGTTGACCTCCTTACAAAAATCAGGGTTCAACAAAATCAGGATGTGCATTTTTCCCAAAAACTATGATTTGGTTAAAGAAGAACCTAGTCTTTATCCTTTTGTCCTACAAGAAACCAAACGGGATGCCCAAGGAAATGAAGTGAAAGTTTGGGATTATACTCAGTTTAATCCCGTATTTTTTCGGCAATTAGAAAAACAAATTGATGCTTTGCAAAGCATGGGAATCGAAGCGGATTTGATACTTTTTCATCCCTACGACAAAGGACGATGGGGATTTGATGCCATGCCCAAAGAAGTCAACATTCGCTATATTCGGTATCTATTGGCTCGCATCTCATCCTTTAGAAACGTGTGGTGGTCCATGGCCAATGAATGGGATTATGTGAAATCAAAAACAGTGGCCGATTGGGATGAATTGACGAAAACAGTAGTCAATTCTGACCCATACCGCCATTTATGTTCCATTCATGGAGCTACTGCCACCTATTACGACTATTGGAAACCTGAATTTACCCACGTGAGCGTTCAAGATGAATCGCCCGTACAAAGTCCCAATTCAGCCGCCATGTTGCGAAATGTCTATCATAAGCCCGTAGTTTTGGACGAAGTTGGCTATGAAGGTAATCTTAAGTCGCGCTGGGGCCGTTACAGTCCAGAAACCATGACTCATTTGATATGGAACGGGGTCATGGGAGGCACCTACGTGACCCATGGAGAATCCTATATGTTCAAGGATCATCGAGACACCATATTTTGGGCCAAGGGTGGACGATTTGTCGGGGACAGTTGGAAAAGAGTAGCTTTTTTAAGGCAAATCTTGGAAGAAGGGCCCGGGCCCATGAGTTTGTCGGATGTGTCTCGTGACAATATTACCTCTTCGGGTGGCAAGGGCAATTATTTAGTCTATTTTGGCAAACAAATGCAAGAATACTGGATGTTTAATTTGCCAATCAACAATGGATCCTTTGGTAAATTGACAGCAGGAACTCGTTTTCGGGTAGATGTCATTGATACCTATGGTATGACGATACAGACTTTGCCAGAGATATTTGAGACAGGAAAAGACAATGATTATCGCTTTTACGACAAAGATTGGAAGAAAATCCGATTGCCAGAAAAGCCCTATTTGGCATTAAGAATTAGGGAAATCCGATAATTGAAGCAGGAATAAGCTTCTATTTTTTTATTAAGAAAGGATTAAGATTCTATGGTCAGGACTATATTTTAGCTAAAAAAAGATAAATTAGGTCCTCAATCTAAACCTCTATGTCAAAAAAAGAACATCTATCCCTGAGCAGAAGAAGTTTCATTCAACAAGTTTCTTTTGCCTCCATATTTCTCCTTTCTGGACAAGTCAAGGCATTAAGTCCTGCTGAAGTCGAGGCTTTTCGCAAGAAAGTAAAATTGCGTTTTATCGTTGCCTCTGACATCCATTATGGTCAGCCTAACACAGCTTTTGAAGAAATGTTGGACAAGGCCATTGCGCAGATTAACCAGTTCCACTCAGAAAATCCTCTGGATTTTTGTGTCATGAATGGAGATATCGTTCACGATGATAAGTCCTGGATGTCTAAGGCGAAACAAAAAATTGATGGGCTAAAGATGCCTTATTATGTCACCCGAGGCAATCATGATTTAGTGAGTCCTGAATACTGGAAGGACATTTGGGGGACTCCCCTGAATCATCAGGTGGTACATAAAAAAGTGGGAATCTTGTTGGGAGATACATCCAATGAGCAAGGCAAGTACCTCTGTCCTGATTTAACTTGGTTGAAAGAGCAATTAGAGGCGTATAAAAAGCAAAAGCAAGTCTTATTGTTTTTGCATATCCCACAGGCCAAATGGACCAAGCATGGCATTGACCATCCTGAGTTTTTTGATTTGTTAAAAAACTACCCCAACGTGAAGGCCACATTTCATGGACATGAGCATGATCAAGATGGGGTAAAAATGATGAATAATACCCCGTTTTTATTTGATTCCCATATTGGAGGGAATTGGGGAACTCCGTATAAAGGCTACCGTGTGGGAGAAGTATTAAATGATGGTACTTTAATCACGTATATGATGAATCCTGAAGTGAAAATGGAGGAGTTAACCTTCTAAACGCCAGGATTAAACCGTGTATTCACGTGAGAAATTGGCGAAACTCCTAACGCTGTCAGGGTTTGGAACCCTGACAGCGTTGCGGAAACAGGTTTAATCAGCCGTTTAACGATTGAGATTTCAATTAAATTGTCCAAGAAATTGATAATCGATTTTGGGAGAAAATAAAAAGGGAGCAGTTCAATCTAGCTCCCTTTTTATTTGATTACTTTAAGTTCAGTCTATTAACATACAAATAGGATTGAATAGCTGGTTTCAAACCAGCAAAATCAACGATATAATAATAGACTCCGTCGGGAACAAAGGGGCCACTATTTGACTGCCCGCTGACATAATTCAATTCTCCTCCCCAATCATTTTTATAATTATCAGATTCAAAAATGATAGACCCTGCCCTATTAAATACTGTGATATGGTGTTTTGGCAAACTTAATAAACCAGGAATAATCAATTTGTCATTCTTCCCATCTCCATTGGGTGAAATCCCCTGAGGAGCAAATGGCTCACAAACATCTTTATCCTGCATATTACTAATACCATCTTGATCACAATCCTCTAAACCTCCGTAATTGATATCCAATTCTAGGATATCAATGATGCCATCCCCGTCATTATCTACATCTCGGTAATCCGGTATACCATTTTTATCGGTATCCAAAGGATTATTGCTATCTGGACCTAATTCAGTGGCATCTAGCAATCCATTATTATCAGAATCTACATCTTGATAATCAAGAATTCCATCTCGATCCGAATCCATTGGTTTGGCCGGATCTGGACCCGCTTCAATCTTGTCAGGAATCAAATCATTGTCGGAATCCGTATCTCGATAATCGGGCAAAGTATCTCGATCGGTATCAACCGGGCGAGTAAAATCAGCCCCAGCTTCCCAGTGATCGATTATGGTATCATTATCCGAATCCAAGTCGATATAATCCGCCAAGCCGTCTTTATCTGTATCAAGGGGTTTCGACAAATCGGCTCCACCCTCCAATTTGTCCAACATACCATCATTGTCTGAATCGGCATCTCGGTAATTGGCTAAGCCATCCTTATCCGTATCAAGGGGATTGTTACTATCAATTCCAACTTCCAAAGAATCTAATAAGCCATCGTTGTCTGCATCTGTATCCCAATAGTCGGCTTTACCATCTCTGTCGGAATCCATTGGTTTAGCCGGATTAGAGCCTGCTTCTATTTTATCTACAATGCTATCATTATCAGAATCTAAATCAATGAAATCGGCTTTATTATCTCCATCTGAATCCACAGGTTTGTTCGGATTTTGACCTGCTTCCAAGGTATCCGAAATCCCGTCATTGTCGGAATCCGTATCTCTAAAATCCCATATCCCATCCCCATCTGAATCTAGGGGTTTCGTCACATCTGTTCCTACTTCTACTTGATCAGGAATGGTATCCGAGTCAGAATCGGTATCCACATAATCTCGTTTTCCGTCCAAATCCGTATCCACAGGAATAGAAGGGTCAATTCCTGCTTCCAATTTATCCGAAATAGTATCATTGTCTGAATCTAGATCCAAATGATCTAAGATGCCATCACTATCTGAATCCAAAGGTTTTGTCGTATTGGCTCCTATTTCAATTTTATCTAATATGGAGTCATTATCTGAATCGGTATCCCTAAAATCCATGATTCCGTCACCATCTGTATCTAAAGGATTAGTAACATCTTTTCCTGCCTCCACAGTATCTGTTAATCCATCACCATCGCTATCCGAATCTTGAAAATCAGCTATTCCATCAGCATCTGAATCCAAAGGTTTGGCTGGACTAGGGCCTGCCTCTATTTTATCCGAAATCAAATCATTATCTGAATCCATATCTTCAAAATCTGCCTTCCCATCCTTATCTGTATCCATAGGTTTTGAACAAGAAATAGCTTCTACACTATCCCACATACCATCATTATCCGAATCTAAATCCCTAAAATTAGGTAACTCATCTCCGTCTATATCCGCTCCCAATTCCACCGCATCTAGGATACAATCATTATCAGAATCTAAGTCTAAAAAATCAGAACTACCATCCTTATCCGTGTCAATCACTAGCACATATTGACCTCGATCATCCCAACCATCACTTTGATCATCTTTTAACGTAGTACAAGTGGCACATTTATTCTTTCCTTCCCAAGCATCAGGAATAGTGTCTCCATCAGAATCTGCATCCAAATAATTGGCGACACCATCCTCATCATTATCCACATTTCTTTCATCTTGATCACCTAACCAATCTCCATCCGAATCCAAGTCTCTGTAATTAGGAAATGAATCTTTATCTGGGTCAGCTGTTCCTTCGCTTCGATCTGAAATTCCATCGTTATCAGAATCCGTGTCCAAATAATCTTTTTTCCCATCGCGGTCTGTATCAGGTAATGGCAAAGCTTTGCCGCCAAATGCTGTCTCCAAAATATCGGCTAACCCATTGCCATTAATATCGGTAAAGACTCCATTAATATCCATTTTCCCATCATAATTTTGATCTACATTCCCTCGGGCATTATCGCTAGCCTCCCAAACATCCATCAATCCATCGCCATCAGAATCGGAGTCAATATAATTGGGGATTCCATCTCCATCCGTGTCTTGTTCTCCTTCTATGGCATCTGGGATACCATCATTGTCTGAATCGATATCCAAATAATTGGCTTGTCGATCGCCATCCGTATCGATATTTCTTTCTATGGAATCGTTTATACCGTCATTATCTGAATCGGTATCTTTGGAATTCATACGTCCATCCCCATCAAAATCGGCACAGGTACCTAACAAAGAAGATGTTCCAAAGCATTCCATCGAATTAGGAATCCCATCACCATCATCATCGGCAAAAGCTGTTTCAATGATTTGACTTGTACCCGTAGGGCCTGTATTTGCTCTAAAAGTAAATGTACCTGAACCTTCTGCACCTAGGTAGATCATACCTAAGGCTGTCAAATTAGCCACACCGTTGACAAAATCTGAAGCAGAGGATAATTTATTTCCTCCTGATAATCCAGATATACTTCCTGACAAAGAAGTTGTAGCTGTTACATTATTGGTTGCGGCATTGAAAGAAGTAACCGTATTGCTATATAGGTCTTGAGCTGTTAGGGTATTGATACCAGAAAATGTTCTTTCACTTTGCTGTGGATTACTAATCAGTACTTCCAATTTATTTAAGGTTCCAGAATTAACTGTTACCGTTAAATTCCCAGACCCAGTAGAACTAATTGTTCCATCAGTAACAGAAATAGTAGGTGTTTCCACTTTAAATAAAGTCATATTGGTGGTCACTGTACCTCCTGAGAATGTCAAATTAGTATTTGTTCCAAAATTGAAAGTAGATACACGAGGAACGTTGCCGGCAATAGCCGTGCTGGCTCCAGAGAACAATAAGGATTTGATGCCTGCATACTCATTTGAATTATTTCCATACGTATCAAGCGCATTCACCGTAATAGATGAACTAGTACCAGCCGTTCTAGAAGTAGTCCCAGTAATGGTAAATTTTACAGCATTTCCTCCCCGAATGTTAGCAGGAATTGCACCAATGACTGATAAATCTGCATTTCGAATTAAAATATTTCCGGAAGCATTGGTAGTACCAGAATATTTAATTCCAATAGCTTGCAAATCAGCCACTCCATTAACAAAATCCGTGACTCTATTTAAGGTATTTCCACCATATCCCAGGGTAAATGTACCTGCTGCATAATTATTGTTTCCAATGATGGTCAAAGGTGTTGCTGCGGCATTAAAGTTCGTGATGACATTAGCATAAGTATCTTGTGCTGTAACGGTATAAGTACCTGTAAAATTTTTATCGACAATTTGATCTGGGTTGGACAAGGTCTGATCAAATCGCCCCAAAGACCCAAAGCCAACCACCACACTTAATCCATCAGCTCCAGTAGAAGACAGCGTTCCATCTGAAACCTGAATGGTGGCTGTTTCTGCACGAAATAAATTCAAAGAGGCGGTGGCCACACCATTTGTAAAAGTAAGGCTCGTACTGGTACCAAAAGCAGTTGAATTAACCTTAGGAGTGTCCCCTAAAGTAGAATTATTGGCTCCTGAAAATATTAAATCATAAATTCCCGCATAAGTATTATCTGTCAGCCCCCCTCCATCTACCGCAGTAATCGTAATCGTTTGAGAAACACCTGCTGTCTGTGTCCCTGAACCTGTAATTTTATATTTAACCGCAGCAGCCATTCTTTCTGAAGCCTGACTTTGCCATGGCAACAAAAGTAAAGCTAGGAACAGTCCTAAAAAAAATGAAAGGTATTGGAAATGTGTAACACCCGATTTACTAGCAAAGGATTTCTCCTGCTGAAATACAACAGCTTTAGAACACAACATACAAGGAATCAGTTTATAAATTAAGATCAACAGTCCATTTTTTTCCTAGACTGTTTGAACACAAGGAATTGATAAACTAGTTACTAAAAATATACCTGAAATATATATTCTATGAATTAATTTTTTGTTCTCGTTTTAAAATGAACCCATAAAAAATCCAATTAAAGTCAACAAAAAAAGTCGAATCAAAATTTGATCCGACTTTTTTACACTCTGTCAATCAAGAAAGTAGGTGTTAAAACACCTGACTTTCTTCTAACCCTATTGTTAGTTTTTTATTAATCTATTTACAAATAGAAAGGATGAAATATTAGGAATAAGTCCATGAAAATCAATCACATAAAAATAAATTCCATCCACTAAGCGGCCGTCTTCAACGAATAAAGGGTTGGATTCTATCACTTTCCCATCCCAATCGTTTTTATAATTATCTGTTTCATATACCAAATTTCCCCATCGGTTAAAAATACTCAGGTGATGATTGGGTAATGACATAATTCCAGGAATCGCAAATAAATCATTGACGCCATCTCCATTAGGAGAAAATCCATTGGTCAAGTAAGTATCACAACGATCAGCATCCATTTGATTGGGGATTCCATCATGATCACAATCAGGCAATGCTCCAAAATTTAAGTCATTTTCTAATTTATCTGCCAAACCATCTCCATCATCATCGGGGTCTAAAAAATTATAAATTCCATCGGCATCAGTGTCTAGAGGATGGCTTGGATCTGGTCCTACTTCCTCCGTATCTTGAATGCCATTGTTATCCGAATCTATATCGACAAAATCTGGCATTCCGTCTCCATCTGTATCTACAGGAATCAATGGATTTTTTCCAAGCTCTAAAGTATCTAGAATTCTGTCACCGTCGGCATCCAAATCACGAAAATCCGCTAATCCGTCTTGGTCTGTGTCGACAGGGTTATTAACATCCTTTCCTACCTCCAAACGGTCTAGAATTTTATCATTATCCGTATCAACATCGACATAATCAGCTTGACCATCTAGGTCGGTATCAGGAAGCCCTGCAATAAAGGGTTTTGCCTCCGCTTTATCGGGGATGGTATCATTATCCGAATCCAAATCCATGTAATTGGGAATACCATCTTTGTCATAATCTGCGAGAATACTGGGATTTATTCCCGCTTCTAGAGCATCTGAAATCCCATCTGCATCAGAATCCAAGTCTTGAAAATTTGGAATCTTATCGGCATCCGTATCTAAAGGTTGTAAAGAATATGGGCCGGCTTCTAAATAATCATTGATACCATCCCCATCGGAATCTGTATCCATATAATCTGCCCTTCCATCCAAATCCGTATCTAGAGGCTTTTCACTTTTAGATCCGACCTCCAAAGTATCGGGAATTCCATCGTTATCTGAATCAATATCCTGATAATCTGGTTTCAAATCACCATCAGTATCGATAGGATTTTTGAGATCTGCACCCAGTTCTATTTGATCTGGAATACGATCAGCATCTGAATCAATTTCTCTAAAGTCAGCTATGCCATCTTGGTCGGTATCAACAGGTTGAAGAGGATTAGGTCCAACTTCGATTTGGTCTACAATGGAGTCATTATCTGAATCCAAATCCAAGAAATCAGCTTGACCATCTGTATCGGTATCCACAGGATTCAATGCGTTCGTTCCTGCTTCTAACTTATCTGGAATGCTATCTCCATCGGTATCTGTATCCTGAAAATCGGGGCTACCATCCTGATCTGTATCTTGCGGATCTGAACTTTTCCCTTTTTCAATTGCATCAGTAATTCCATCACCATCAGCATCTTGGTCCAGGTAATCTGGATGACCATCAGCATCGGTATCTACTGGGATTAATGGATTTTTACCTAATTCCCAAGTATCCAAAATACCATCACCATCGGCATCTTGATCAATATAATTCGGTATTCCATCTATATCAAAATCATCAGGATGTAGTGGATCTAGTCCCACTTCCAAGACATCAGGTAATCCATCATTATCAGCGTCGGCATCTTCGAAATCTGCCAATCCATCCTCATCACTATCTCTAGGTTTTTCCTTATTCCCAGCTTCCATGGTATCAGGAATTCGATCATTATCAGAATCCACATCTCTGAAATTTGGAAGTTCATCTCCATCGAAATCTGCCCCTAACTCCACTCGATCGGGAAGGGTATCATTATCCGAATCTGCATCTAAATAATCTGCTTGTCCGTCTCTATCGGTGTCTATGACAACCACATATTGCCCTCGGTCATCCCAGCCATCTCCTTTTTCATCTTGTAGGGATTGGCATGTTGCACATTTGTTTTTCCCTTCCCAAGCATCAGGTATTCCGTCATCGTCTGAATCGGTATCCAAATAATTAGCTTTACCATCTAGGTCATTATCCTCATCTCTTTCATCACGATCTCCTAGCCAGTCTCCATCAGCATCTAAATCGCGGTAATTGGGAATACCATCTGCATCTGGATCAGCCGTTAATTCCTGTTGGTCCAATAAGCTATCCCCATCTGAGTCTAGATCCAAAAAGTCAGGAATACCATCTCGATCCGTATCTGGAATATTGGCTGGCTTACCGCCAAAACCTATTTCCAACATATCCCCTAAGCCATTTCCATTGCTATCAGAAAATGTCCCTGCGACATCTACTTGACCATCATAATTCTGATCAATGGTTCCCCTTGTGATATCGACAGCTTCCCAAGCATCTAGTATACCATCGTTGTCTGAATCTGCATCTAAAAAATTAGGAATGCCATCATGATCCTGATCGTCATGTCCTTCGATTCCATCCAAGATTCCGTCGTTATCTGAATCTAAATCTTCATAATCAGCTATTCGGTCTCCATCGCTATCTCGATTGGTTTCCATGAGATCGGGAATACCGTCGTTATCAGAATCGACATCTAAAGAATTTGGAATTCCGTCACCATCCGTATCATTATCTAATTCCATTCGATCGGATATCCCATCATTATCAGAATCTTCATCCAAATACCTAGGAAGATTATCTTGATCTTGATCCGAATTTCCTTCCTGAACATCCAAAACTTCATCGTTATCTGAATCGGTATCACGATAACTGGGTATTAGATCAACATCCAAATCCGATTTCCCCTCGACTGAATCAAGAATTCCATCATTATCTGAATCGACATCCAAATAATCTGGCGTTCCATCTTGGTCCGTATCTATTGGAATTAAATTATTGGAATCTCCACCTTGTTCATAGGTATCCGATAATCCATCTTTATCTCGATCTCCCGATAAAATGGTCACTGGCGTACTTACTACAAAAATATTGCCCGTAGCTTTTCTAAAAGTGAATGATCCAACACCTTCATTTCCGATATAAGTAAATCCTATATCTGTTAAATTAGCCCTACCTGAAACAAAATCAGTGGATTTATTTAATATGTGAACATTGGACAAACCCGATATGCTTCCTGCCAGTGTCGTACTGACAGTGACCGCATTACCCGATGAAGCGGCATTATAACCCGTGACTATGTTATCGTAGGCATCCAAGGCAGTTAAGGTATTGGTCCCTACAAATGGGATTTCACTGGTTTGAGGGCTATTTAAGGCAACTTTAAATTTTGAAGTATTAGCAACAAGAATTTTCATCTTTAACTGATCGCTTAATTCAGGAGAGTTTACAACACCATCACTAGCTGCGATATAAAATTCTTCCACTAGGTAAAAAACAGAGCTAATGACATTACTTGATCCATTATTAAAGTTGACATTTACCTCTTCGCCAATGTCTTTATTCCCAATTTTAGGCACTAAACCAGTATTCGAATGATGAGCATCCGCAGAAAACACAATGGATTTTATGCCACGATAATACACGGCATTATTTCCATCTTGATCAAAGGAATTGATCGTGAAATTGGATATAAGTCCAGCATTTCTAGAGACCGATGCACTTGAACCTAACCTAATTTGAAATTTAATGGCATCTCCTCCATAAAATACGATGGGTTTAGATAGACTAATGTCTGGATTAGAAATTAAGGTAGACACAAATCCACCAATTGCCGTAACACGTCCTTTATAGGTAAATCCCAATCGACTTAAATCAGCCACGCCGTGAATAAAATCCGTACTTTGATTCAGTATATTACTATCATTTGATCGCAGAAAAGTGCCAGGTAAATTAGCTAATTGAATTTGAATGGGGGTCAAAGAAGCATCAAATTCTATTATCGGATTATAATAATCATCTACGACACTTAATTCATTTCTTCCAAATATGGGGATTCGATTATAGTTCAATTGATTCACTCGAAGCTTAAGTTTAGCTATGGGTGCATGCAATACCTGAACGGACAATTGATCAGACAGATTGGATTGAATGGAAAATTCGGAATCCAATACCGAAATTTCAGCCATTTCAGCCTTATAAAGTACCATAGGCACAGTAGCTATCCCATTTAGAAATGTCACATAAACTTCTGATTCAAAGTTATAACCAGAAATTTGAGGATGTAAATCGGCCACAACTTGAGCTGATCCTCCTATCAAAACGAGTTCTGTGGAATCGACTTCATAAACCTGACTGGCTCCAGTGAAAGTTAAATTTCTTTCACCTGTATAATTTAAGTCGACATGATCAGACGCATCCAATGCAGTAATGGTAATTTGCTGTTCTGTTCCAGCTATTTGCGTAGCACTCCCGGTGATTCGCAATCGAGTAGCATCTCCTACATATGCAGTTCTTCGTTCACGCGGAATACTGTTTTTCTTTAAGGATGTAATTCGAGTGGTCGATTTTACTACCATAGAACTTGCCTTACTAGCAAGATGCCCAAACAGAAAGAAACAAAAGAAAAAGGAGAAAATGACGCAATAGCGCTGTCGAAGTTGAAAGAAAAAGCTATCGCTTCCTTTCTTTTTTACTTGTTTAGAACACATGTTATTTATACGCCAACCTAGCACCTTGTGGGTGTTTGATCTGGCTATTAGTGGTTAGAATGTGCAATTATTCATTGCCTTGCAAATATCAAAAGATTGGTGGTAAAAATACTTATTAATGGCAAGAAATTTGTTCTCTTTTTAATAGAATTTTGAGTCAAAAATTAACCAATAAAAAAGTCGAAACTTAAAAAGTCCCGACTTTCTGCAATCCGTGTTCTAATGTTTTAGAGGTTTCCCTCTCATTGAAATGACGTATAGGACATCATTTCAATCTCTTTATTTATCCAATCTGTTCACATAAATGAATGATTGAATATTTGGTTTCGCTCCTTTGAAGTCGATGATGTAGAAATATACACCATCCGTAATAGTACCTTCTCCTTGAACGACACCTACGCCTTTTGGTATCTCTCCACCCCAATCATTTTTATAATTGTCGGTTTCGTAAACAATATTACCCCAACGGTTAAAGATGCTTAGATGGTGGCTTGGCATGCTCATGATTCCTGGAATCACAAACTTATCGTTGATTCCATCCCCATTAGGTGAGAATCCTTGCGTCACAAATGGTTCGCAAATATCCTTATCCTTACTATTAGGTATTCCATCTTTATCGCAATCTGGTAAAGCTCCATAGTTTAAATCATCCTCCAATTTATCTGGGATACTATCTCCATCATCATCTGGATCTTTGTAGTCTGGTACTCCATCTCCGTCAGTATCAATTGGATGCAATGGGTCTGGACCCACTTCTTCCTTATCCGAGATTCCGTTATTATCCGAATCTATATCGCGGTAATCTGCTACACCATCTCCATCGGTATCATCTGGGATATTGGGATTTAGACCAGCTTCCATCTTATCTGGAATACCATCGCTATCAGAATCCAAATCACGGAAATCATATATACCATCTTTATCCGTGTCTACTGGTCTACTTGGATCTGATCCTACCTCCACTTTATCTGGAATAGTATCTCCATCAGTGTCTAAATCCAAATAATCTGGCAAGCTATCTTTATCGGTATCCACTGGTACTCTAGGGCTATCTCCTGCCTCAATTTTATCGGAGATCGTATCATTGTCCGAATCAGTATCGGTGTAGTTTGCTTGACCATCTTTATCCGTATCTACAGGAATCATTGGATCTTTGCCTGCTTCTACACTATCTGGGATTCCGTCATTATCCGCATCCAATTCACGGTAATCTGGAAGGTTATCACCATCAGAATCCTGAGGTTTCAATGGATTAGCTCCTGCTTCTATGAAATCAGGGATACCATCATTATCTGAATCGGTATCACGGTAATCGTATTTCGGTGTTCCATCTGTATGGGTATCACCATCTGTATTCAAGGGATTGTTGACATCAGCACCTACCTCAATACTATCTAACATACCATCGTTATCCGAATCAATATCACGGTAATCTGGCAATAAGTCTCCATCAGAATCTAATGGAACTAATGGTACTCTGCCTGCTTCTATGCTATCTGGAATACTATCATTATCTGAATCTGTATCCAACATATCGGCTAGACCATCTTTGTCTGTATCTACTGGAATTCCATTGATGATACCTACTTCGACGCCATCAGGCATTGTGTCATTATCAGAATCCACATCACGGAAATCAGCTAAACCATCTTTATCTGTATCTCTTGGCATGTTTGGATTCGTTCCCACTTCTAACTTGTCAGATACCGTATCATTATCTGAATCGGTATCCCGGAAGTCATACTTCCCATCAGTATCCGAATCCAATGGTTTCCACACATCGCTACCTACTTCCACTTTATCTGGAATGGTATCATTATCCGCATCCAATTCTAACATATCTGCAATACCATCTCCATCCGTATCAACAGGTTTCGATAAATCTTTTCCGGCTTCAATGCTATCTGGAATTCCATCTCCATCTGAATCCGTATCCTCAAAGTTTTTCAAACCATCGCCATCGGTATCCCATGGTTTATTACAATCGCCTACTTCAACTAGATCTAAAATACCATCTCCGTCAGAATCCGTATCTCGGAAGTTGGCCAATTTATCTTGATCCCAATCTGCGCCACCTTCAACACCGTCACGGATGCAGTCATTATCTGAATCTAGGTCTAAGAAGTCTGGTGATCCATCTTTGTCCGAATCTATCACCGCTTTGTATTCTCCTCGATCATCCCAACCATTGTCATTGTCATCATTGGTATTAGTGCATTCTCTACACTTATCTTTTCCTTCCCAAGCATCTGGAATACCGTCGCCATCCGAATCATCATCTAGGTAATTGGCGATACGGTCTCCGTCGTTGTCCGTATCTCGTTCATCGCTATCTCCTAACCAGTCTCCATCCGAATCTTTATCGCGGTAGTTTGGTCTTCCGTCCTTATCTGGGTCATTGGTTAATTCGATTTTATCCGCAACACCATCTCCATCAGAATCTAGGTCGATATAATCTGGTGTGCCATCTTTATCTGTATCTGGTACTGGAGCTGGGTTACCTTCTAAGAAATCTGCTAATCCGTTTCCGTTCACATCGGGAGCTGAGCCATTTTTATCTACACGGCCATCGTAGTTATCATCAATGGTTCCTCGCTTATTATCTGTTCCTTCCCAAGCATCCAAAATACCGTCATTATCTGAATCTACATCAAGGAAGTTCATGATGCCATCTCCATCGGTATCGGGTGATCTTTCTTGAGTATCTAAAATACCGTCATTGTCCGAATCTAAATCCAGGTAGTTGGCATCGCCATCTCCATCGCTATCCATATTCTTCTCGATCATATCTAGGATACCATCATTATCCGAATCTGGATCCAAGAAGTTTGGTATACCGTCTGAATCAAAGTCTTGGCAAGTACCACTTCCTAAATATCCTCCGTTACATTCCATTTCATTCGAAATACCATCGCTATCGCAGTCGCCAGCAAAATATTTGGCATATCCAATACTTCCTTTTGGTGGAATATAACCTGCCACTCCACCTGAACAGGCATTAGAAGGCTCAACGTCTGTTCCGTTAGCAGAACCGTCACCATCACAATCCAACGCTTTCCATGCAGATGAAGCTTTCGACATGACAAACGAACTCATCAAATAAGAACAGCCATCGTTCAAGTCGGTCTTATCTATTAACTCTTGTTCATCCGATACACTATCTCCATCTGTATCTGGTGAAACCACCACAATTTCAGGAGTTTGAACAGCAACACCTTCTGTTGGTGTAATGGTGAATTTACTAGAACCAGAAGTAGCTTCCTTGTATGTAATACCTAGCACAGAGAAATCTGCAACCCCTTGGGTGAAGTCAGTTGGTTTAGATAAAACATACGTACTTTGATTGGTCGAAGTTGTTCCACTTACACTAGTCACTACTATTTTAACTGGATTTTCAGCTGCATTGAATGTTTTAACCACATTACCCCATTCATCCACAGCAGTCATTGATCCAGTAATTGGCTTGCCTGATTCTTGTACAGGATCTAACTTCACCTCTAAGGTGTTGAACTTATCTGGCTCTACGGTGATAGGTAATTTATTTTCAGGTTTTGTTACAATAGATCCATTGACCGTTCTGGCCTCTAAATTTGCCACTTCAGCAGCAAACAAGACTAATTCTAGCGTAGCAATTCCATTCACAAATTTCACTACTACATCAGATCCAAATGGCGTAAATCCATCCAATACAATATTCGCACTGCTAGTTCCTGTTTTAGCATTGGCCAAACTAGCACCACCAGTAGTATTACTTAAAATATTGACCGTAGAATTCGTCGTTTTCTTACTTGATTCTACACGCGATTGTGGCTTACTGTCAATTGGAATAGATGTAGTTGTCAGAGATACTCCAATTTGAGGATTGGCAATATGGTTTGGAGAAACGGATGCCCCAGCAAACTGCATGATTAAATCTTGTTTGAAATTACTCACAAAATTTCCGAATTCATCAACTGCTTGCAGGGAAACTACCATTTTAAGGCCTGCTCTTACCACATTCTTGTCTGATGTAATGATGAAGTTGGTAGGTGCTCCAGCTGTTACATTAAATGCATTGGTTTCTCCTGTTTTACCTGTTACATTGCTGCTCGACAATCCACTTCCTGTAGCTAATAAAACTACACCTGTCTCGCTCTTATTGTAAACCCAGCCTGTGATATCTACCGAACTTGAACCAGCTAATAAAGTAGCTGAAACAGTTCCAGTTAATGTACCTGTACCAGTTTTAACGGTCAAAGTAATGAGACCATTAGCGGTAGCTTTCACAGGATTATTCGTAACGTCAACCAAAGTAGCTGTTACAGTTTGTCCTAATCCAGCGCCATGGTTCGCGATGGTGCTCAATTTAATCTTAGCAGCTTCACCAGAACTTAAGGTGATGCTTGGACTTGTTATCGTTACTCCTGTTGAGGCAGTGAATGTAAATACACCTATACCAATTTCACCTGTATAGATTAGTCCTAGGTTTGTCAAGTTGGCTACTCCATTCACAAAGTCATTAGCGGCAGTCAATTTATTTCCTCCTGACAATCCTGAAATGACACCTACTAAGTTGGTACTTACTGTCACATTGTTAGAGCTGGCATTGAAATTCGTGATGATATTACCAAAGGCATCTTGAGCTGTTAGGGTATTCACACCAACGAAGGCTTGACTTGCTACTTGTGGGCTTATTAAATTCAGCTCAAACTTAGACATGCTGGCAGCATTAACCGCAACAGTCAATCGGTCTGAACCACTAGTCGTGATTGTTCCTTCTGAAGCGCTGATAATAGCCGTTTCAGATTTATATAATCTCATGACCGCTGTAGCCACACCTGAAGTGAAGTTCAAGTTCATAGCCGCACCCATATTGGCACCATCAATGCTAGGAGCTGTCACAGGGCTGGCGGAACTAGTTGCGCCACTGAATGTCACTAATTTAGATCCTGTATATCCTAGGGCAGTATTTCCACTAGCATCTTTAGCAGTTATGGTGATAATTTGTTGTCCACCTGCTGTTTGAGTACCAGAACCCGTAATAATCAACTTCATAGCAGCACCCGCATTGAAGGTAATACTAGCCGTAGTTTGGCTACTTGTTCCACTCAATACTGGGTTACTATTTAAACTTGCCACAAATACTCCTGTGCCTGGAGTCGTTGAACTAACCGTAGCTGTATAGGTTCCATTGCCATTATCTGTCACGGCAGAAACCGTTCCTACACCTGAAGACTTGGTAATAAGAACTGTAGCTCCACCAGTGGTAATTGCATTACCATTCAGGTCTTTAGCGGTCACTGTCAATGTTTGTGTACTACCATCGGCTACTATGCTAGCGGTAGTTGGGCTTAAAGTTGATGCCGCCGCATTGGCTGCACCCACGGTAAAGATGATGCTTGCTTGGGTTTGAGTGGCTGCACCGCTCAATACTGGATTAGCGTTGATGGTTGCCACAAACACTCCTGTTCCAGCCACTATAGAGCTAACTGTTGCTGTATATGTTCCATTAGCATTATCCGTCACCGCGGAAACTGTACCTACTCCCGACAATTTGGAAATAACGACGGTAGCTCCTCCTGTGGTTATCGCATTACCTAAAGCATCTTTCGCTGTAACCGTTAAGATCTGTGGAATACCACTCGCTACCAGACTCGCACTGATTGGTGTTAAGGTTGAGGTAGCAGCGCTGGCTACATTCGCATTAATTACAATCGAAGTACTAGTTACAGCAGTTCCGCTAGCTGGTGTAAAGGTAAATGTTCCTGTACCTGTTGTACCTGAATATGTAAATCCAGTCAATGTGGAAACTCCGGCTACAAAATCAGCTGCACTTGTCAATTTATTGGTGCCTGATAATCCCGAGACTGTTCCAGCCAAACTGGTACTTACCGTAATATTATTGGTGGCAGCACTAAATCCTGTGACTGTATTACCATAAGCATCTAAAGCTGTTAAGGTGTTGGTTCCTGTAAATGCAACAGCACTATTTTGAGGGGAAGCTAGGCTCACCGACATTTTAGAGAAGGTACTTGGGGTCACCGTTAAACTTAAGCGATCTGCACCCGCACTAGAGATGATTCCATCTGTAGTCGCGATTAATGCCGTTTCAGCTTTATAAAGAGTAACATTTAACGTAGCTACACCATTTACAAAAGTGACTGAGGTTGCTGATCCTAAAGCGATACTACCTGCTAAAGGAGTGGTTATTGGGTTCAATGCTGAATTTGCACCAGAGAATATCAACGACTTAGTACCTGTGTACATCGTGGACGTATTTCCATTGCTATCTTTTGCTGTGATGGTAATACTTTGAGCTACCCCTGCTGTTACACTAGTAGCTGCTGAAGTAATCACCAATTTAGTAGCCTCTCCTCCGTTGATTACAATATTTTCACTAGTTATGGCTGTACCTGTTGCTGGAGTAAAGGTAAATGTTCCTGTTCCTGGATTTCCAGTATAAATCATACCTAGGCTAGTTAAATTAGCTACCCCATTCACAAAGTCACCCGCAGCACTTAATTTATTGGTACCAGATAATCCACTGATTAAACCCGTCAAGCTAGTGCTTACCGTGATATTATTGGTAGCAGCATTAAATCCTGTGACTGTATTACCATAAGCATCTCTCGCCGTTAAGGTATTGATACCTTTGAAAGTCTCTGCATTGTTTTGAGGACTTGCTAAGCTAAGAACTAATTTACTAAAGCTTCCTGCCGTAACTGCCACCGTTAAACGATCGGTTCCTTCTGCTGAAATGCTTCCATCAGTCACTGCCACAACAGCAGATTCTACTTGATATAAAATCATGCTGGCAGTTGCCACACCATTACTAAAGGTGATGGATGTTTCTGTTTCAAAATCCGTTGCATCTATTGTTGCTTTTGTTACTGGACTTGTGGAAGGATTTGCCCCCGAGAATGTCAATAATTTAGCTCCAGTATACGTCGTTACGCTATTTCCACTTTCATCCTGAGCGGTGATGGTGATGGTTTGAGCAACACCTGCTGTTTGACTAGCGGCTCCAGTTAGAATAAATTTAGTCGCACTTCCACTGGTGAAGCTAACATTGGCACTAGTAACAGCAGTACCCGTTGCAGGAGTGAAAGTAAATGTACCTGTTCCTGCTGTTCCAGTAAATGTTAATCCTAAGCTTGTCAAGTTGGCCACTCCATTAGCAAAGTCATCTACACTGCTTAATTTATTCGTTCCGGATAATCCAGAAATACTACCCGTCAAGCTAGGACTAACGGTAATGTTATTGGCAGAAGCATCAAAGCTCGTCACGGTATTGCCATAAGCATCCAAGGCCGTTAAGGTATTGATACCCGTGAAGGCTATACCATTGGCTTGTGAACTAGCTAAAGCAACTTGTAATTTACTAAAGGCTGCAGGATTGACATCCACCGATAAACGATCTGTACCAGTGGATGTAATGGTTCCATCTGTTGCTGAGATAAACACATTTTCGACATGAAACAAGTTCATATTAGCCGTAGCAACACCATTGGTAAATACCACACTTGTGGCTGCTCCAAAGGCCGTATTGGCTACCGCTGGGCTAGTCACAGGAAGTGTGGATGCTGTTGCTCCGGAGAAGGTTAAGCTCTTGGTACCTGTATAGCTAGTAATGGTATTCCCTCCAGAATCTTTGGCTGTCAAGGTAATGGTTTGAGTAGTACCAGCTACTTGAGTACTTGCGCCTGTTATGATCAATTTATTTAAAGCACCTGGATTAATGGTTACTGGGCCACCTACGCTAGCTGTTCCTGTTGCTGGAGTGAAAGTGAAATTAATAGAACCAGCCAAACCAGAGTAAACTATACCCAGGCTGGTTAAATTGGCTACTCCATTCACAAAATCACCTGCAGAATTCAATTTATTAATCCCTGACAATCCTGTAATGCTACCTGTTAAGCTAGAGCTTACGGTAATTACGTTGGAACTTGCATTAAAGTTCGTTACGGTATTTCCATAAACATCTTTCGCTGTCAACGTATTGGTTCCTGTCCAAGCAATACCATTCGATTGTGAAGCGGCTAAACTCAAAGCTAATTGATTAAATACTCCAGCGTTAACCGTTACAGTTAATCTATCGGATCCACTAGAAGCCGTAATTCCAGCCGTACTTGCGGCAATATTTGCCGTTTCAACTGTGTATAGTATCAAGCTAGAACTAGCTACCCCATTACTAAATGTTAGCAATGTATTGGTTCCAAAATTGGTAGCAACTGCTGTTTTATTATTTACACTTGCGGTAAAGTTTCCATTAGGAGAAACACTTGCACCAGAGAATACGAGTGTTTTGTCTCCAGTGAAACTAGTTACCGTATTTCCATTGGCATCTTTGGCTGTAATGATAATGGACTGAGCAGCACCTGCTGTCTGTGTAGAAGAAGCCCCTGTAATGACTAATCGAGTAGCCGAACCAGAACTCATGCTCACATTAGAGCTGCTTACTGCCAATCCTGTAGCTGGACTAAAGGTAAAGGTTCCTGTTCCTGCAGTTCCTGTGAAGGTTAAACCTAAACTGGTTAAGTTCGCTACACCATTGACAAAGTCGCCTGCTCCATTTAATTTATTTGTTCCGGATAATCCTGTAACACTACCTGTTAAGCTAGAAGTCACTGTAATGTTATTCGTCGCTGCACTAAAGCCAGTTACCGTATTACCATAGGCATCCAAAGCTGTTAAGGTATTGGTCCCTGTAAAGGCTGTACCAATGGATTGAGATGTTGATAATGTTAATCCTAATTTACTGAATGAACCTACTCCTACTGAGATAGCCAAACGATCCAATCCTGAGGCAGTTAAGGATCCATCACTTACTGCGATATTAACTGTTTCAGCTAAATACAAGGCCAAGTTGGTCGTTGCTACACCATTCGTAAATGTTATGGTAGCAGCAGTTCCCATACTAACTTGATTGGAATTTTTATCCGTCACCTTAGGTGTTGTTACTGGACTCAATGAGCTAAGTGCTCCTGAGAATGTAAGCGCCTTATCACCTGCATAAGATGTAATGGTATTACCACTAGCATCTTTGGCTGTAATCGTAATCGTTTGTGTATTTCCTGCGATTTGCGTTCCTGTTCCAGTGATGACCAATCGGTTAGCTGAACCAGGATTAATAGTAATACTTCCACTGGTAATTGCTATGCCTGTCGCTGGTGTGAACGTGAAGGTGCCTGAACCTACCGCTCCCGTATATTTCAAGCCTAAGCTTGTTAAGCTCGCTACACCACTACTAAAGTCGCCGGCACTACTTAGTTTAGTCGTGCCTGATAATCCTGAAATTGCTCCACTTAAGCTCGTGCTTACTGTAATGTTATTGCTACTGGCATCAAAGCTAGTTACTGTATTTCCATAGGCATCTTGTGCTGTTAAGCTATTAGTTCCTGTAAACGCTACTCCGTTGATCTGTGGTCCGGTCAAGCTTAAAGCTAATTTGCTAAAGGTGGCTGGACTCACGGTTACACTCAAGCGATCTGATCCACTCGTGCTCACCAATCCATCGGTAGCTACAATCTGTGCCGACTCTACTTTGAATAAGCCCATGCTCACCGTGGCTACCCCATTGCTGAAAGTAAGGCTTGTCGCTGTGCCAAAGTCCGTGCCAGCTACCGTTGGATTCGTCACTGGACTGCTCGAGGCATTCGCGCCACTGAATGTGATGGACTTAGCTCCACTGTAGGTTGTCGCTGTATTACCACTCGCATCCTTCGCCGTAATCGTGATATTTTGTGTCCCTCCTGCCGTTTGGGTGCCAGTTCCGGTAATGATGAACTTGCTTGCCACTCCTGCTCCGATTGTCACATTGCCGCTCGTTGCTGCTGTTCCTGTAGCTGGACTAAAAGTGAAGGTGCCAATACCTGCTATACCAGTATATGTTAAATTACTTATGTTAGCTACTCCATTCACAAAATCTCCAAATCCTGTCAATTTATTTGATCCAGATAAACCCGTTATTGTGCCAACTAAGCTACTAGTTACCGTAATATTATTTATTGAAGCATCGTAATTAGTTACAGTATTGCCATAAGCATCTTTCGCTGTTAAGGTATTTGTACCTCCGAAAGTAAACCCAGTTCCACTTTGTTGTGGACTACTAATGATGACAACAAAAGTAGAGAAGCTACCAGTAGAGACAGATACCGACAAGCGGTCTGAGCCTGCAGCTACGATGCTTCCATCTGTGGCTGCTATCATCGCTGATTCTACTTGGAACAAGCTCAAGCTCGCACTCGCTACTCCATTGCTGAAAGTAAGGCTTGTCGCTGTGCCCAAGTCCGTACTTGCTACCGTTGGATTCGTCACTGGACTGCTCGAGGCATTCGCGCCACTGAATGTGATGGACTTAGCTCCACTGTAGGTTGTCGCTGTATTGCCACTCGCATCTTTCGCCGTAATCGTAATCGTTTGGCTTGCTCCTGCTACTTGACTTCCACTGCCCGTGATGATCAATTTTGTTGCAGCTCCAGAATTTAACGTGATAGAACCAGAAGTTACTGGTGCTCCAGTAGCTGGACTAAAGGTAAACGTCCCTGAACCTGATGTGCCTGTGAACTTCAAGCCTAAGCTGCTTAAGTTCGCTACGCCACTACTAAAGTCGCCGGCACTACTTAATTTATCCGTGCCTGATAAGCCCGTAATAGTACCTGTTAAGCTCGATGTCACGGTTACGTTATTCGTTGCTGCACTAAAGCCTGTTACCGTATTACCATAAGCATCTTGTGCCGTTAAAGTATTCGTGCCTGTAAAGGCGGTGCCAGATGTTTGAGGGTCTGACATAGCTAGGCTAAACTTAGCAAATGATCCTAC
>NZ_SEWW01000012.1 GCF_011090385.1 Aquirufa beregesia | reverse complement strand
CCAGACTCAAACATACTCACAATTTCTCGTTTAAATGCTTCCGAGTAACAACGAGTTTTCCTGATTTGATGTAAATTCGCTTTCATATATTTTGACTTTTGTGGTCAACATATATCAGGGACGTACAGATACTAAAGCTTTAAATTCAACTTTAATACCTCAAGCCCCAATATGGATTTCGAAACCCTTTGATCGATTCTTTAATGAAATCAGCAATGATTTTATTGTAATCAGCATCCGAGATTTTCTTGCCCTTAATTTTCTTCAAATTGAATTCGTTCGTCAGTTTTTTAAACTCGACTTTATTGGCAATAATCGTCACATCCCCGTCATTGATATCCAATTCCAAAATTAAACCAGGAAGACCAAAATAGCGCTCGGGACCTGCTTGAACCGGAATATCTTGCGCAAACCAAGCCGTAATTGTTTGTTTTTTCACGGTATCGACCGTCACCGCTTTCATACAAATAAAACCTGCCACTTCTTTAATTTGATTCAAAATTTTCCAAGAGGGTGCATGCAAAGAGTCATCCACCACATAGGTCTTTCCGAGTAAATCAATGTAGTCGGTGGAGTGTTCTGAAGCAAAATTCTTCGTTAAGAAAAAGGTCTCTTTTCGGCCAGACCAACCCTGTTCTGCATTTTCCTCACCTTGCATATACAAGCTTTGATTTTCGTTAAACGCCAAGGTCATTTTTTGTTTCCATCCTTCGTCTGAGCTTCCCCAAGTTAACTTTATTCGGTCTTTTTCCTCTGCACTTAAATACGTTAAGCGAGTCATAATGTTGGCCCAAAAAGTCGTTCGTTCGTACTGAACCATTCCCTCCTTTTTTCCTTCTTGAGAGAAGGCTGAAAAGGAAATCAAAAACAATAAAAATCCTATTTGCTTCATCTTTTATCTTTTACGAATGGGAGAATTTAAGCCTCGCATATTGTAGGTATAACTCAGCATGACATATTGGGAAAGCGTTTGAGTTTTTTCAAAACTCACAAAGTTTTGAAAAGCGAATTGATTAACCCCAAGATTCTTTTTAAATACATCGTACACGGTCAATCGAATTTCTGATTTTTGTGCCTTCCCTAGATATTTGAATACCGAAACGTTCAAAATAGGCATTTCTTGGTACAAACCTCTTGTCTTATTTTCATACACTTTGTAATCTAAATTATAAGACAAAAAGGTGTTCTTGCCAAAATTAACTGTTAATTCAGACCCAAACTGATTATTGCGAATGGTTTGCTCTGGCAAAGCTGATTTATCGTAGCTTGTATTGTTCAAACCGAATCTGGCATTCATATAAAACGTGATTCGATCATTGGGGGTAAAAGAAATACGTGCCCCCAAACTGCCTGCATTGGTATTTGTATTAGACAAAACATCATTTAAAAAGAGTGGGTTTTTTGCCAAATTAAAATCCGCGTTAATATTCATCGTACTAACCGTTTTTTTCAATGGAAACCCGAATCCAAAATAGCCCACATAGCTCTCCCCCCCAGATATATTCAAGGGCTTGGTTAATACGACACCATTCGAATTGATACTTTGACTATACACCACTTGATTTACATTATAATTATACGCAAGATTCGTATATAGATTTAAGAAATTCGCCGCATCAAATAAGTTAAATCCAGAACTTATTGAGTGATTAAGACTCGGTAATAAATTCGGATTACCTACACGTAAAAATAAGGGATTGCTATTATCAACAATGGGCTGTAAATCTCTAATGCTTGGCTCCTGAACAGATTTATCATATGAAAAAAATAAATACCGATTATTTTTTAATTCTAAGTCAAGCCCCACTTTAGGAATCCATGCAAAATAATTTAAATCAATCGTGGCTAAATTTGAGGCAGTAGCAGATTTTCTAAAATCCCCCGTTAGGTTAAAATGCTGAGCTGCTAATCCTACCGTTATATTCACCCCGTCCTTTGAATAGCGAACGCTAGAACCTAGCCGATTGTAAGCTAAATTATTATCATAATATCGGCTTAAACTGTCATTTCTACTATCTACTCCAGTGGTACTACGATCAGAAAGATCGCGGTTTAGGCGGTTACTTTGGAAACTCGTATTAAAAAATGACTCCCAATAAAATACCTTAGACAAAGGCTCCACAAAAAAGAGGCTTGACTTGACTTGTGTTTTTCTAGAGAAGTTGTTTGTCAATTGATCAATAGCCTGAATCGAATCCCGTAGTGTAGTTGCACTTAAGAATTGGCTGATCGATTTCTGGGTAGACGACCCATCAGAATTAGCATAATTATACCCTGCACTAGCTGAAAAACTGCGTCCTTTTTTAGCAAATTTATGTCGAAATATCGCTGTGTTTTGTACCGAAAAAGATTGCTGTTCACTTCCATTTAACAATTTTGTTTGGCGCGGATAAAAATTATTTTGAACCAATAATTGTTGAAAAATTTGACTCTTTTGATCAGCGTTTCCAAAAGACATTTTACCATTACTTATTAAAATAAGTGTGTTCAACGTGTCGATAGCTTTCTCGTAGCGCATACTCATGCGGTGATTCGCGGAGAACGTTCGCTGGCTGGTTGTATCCGCTGAATTTTGAGTTTTATCTTGAAAAAAGCGTTGCGTACTTGAGATTTTATCAATTAAACGTTCAGATTGATTGAAATAGTAATTCGAACTGAATTTAGTCTTTTTCGTGTCATAATTGTAATTGGCCCCACCCGAATAATTCTTTGAAAAACCATCGCGTCTGCCTCCAATTGGAATCCCCATTTGATCATCTCCATCATCAAAAGTAATGTAACGCACGTTTCCTGTAAAACCAAAATCTGCCTCATTTCCCCAAGAAAATGCTTGACTGCCTCTGAAATCTTGGTAATCATCAAAAGACATCCCCGTTTGATTCGTATTATTACCCAATCCAATCAAAGACAGTTGGTTTTTTGCATCAAACTTATTGTAATTCCCCTTGATCTCTTTTCTTCCTTCCGTAGCAATACCTCCTGTTATTTTTCCAAATCCCCCCTTCTTATGGCTCTCCTTTAACTCTAAATTTATCGTCTTCTCTTTTTTCCCATCATCAATGCCAGTCACCTTTGCTGCTTCTGTTTTCCCATTAAACACTTGAACCTTTTGAATCGCATCTGCAGCTATATTTTTAGTCGCTAACTTCGGATCAGACCCAAAAAAACTACGACCATCTACCGTCACTTTTTTCACGGTTTGGCCCTGTGCCCTTATACTTCCATCCGCCTCAATCTCCATTCCTGGAAGCTTTCTTAACAAGTCTTCCACTGTTGCCCCAGGTGGCACTTTAAAAGAGGCGGCATTGTATTCAATCGTATCACCCCGAATGCTCAAAGGAGCTTTCGCCGTTCTGACTACCACTTCAAACAATTCCTTAGAAATAGGCTTCATGATCAAAGCCCCTAAATCAATTGTCGCCTCTTGCAATGGTTTCACATCCACTTGTAAGGGGACATAGCTCACATAAGACGCCTTCAAAATATAGGGCTGACGCTTTACACTCTTGAATTCAAAAACTCCTTGATCATTTGCGCGACCAAAATTAACTAATGAGGAGTCTTTCGGTAGCAACAACATCACCGTCGCCTGCGACAAGGGATGCCCACTTGTATCTACTAATTTTCCTTGAATTTGAACACGGTTTTGACCTATTGCAACAAAACTGAGCAGTATAAGGGCACTTAGAGCGAATGATTTAAGCATGAAGATTTTAGGACATTTTCTAAAAATATAAAAAATTTAAAATAGCCCCCTGCAATAAATGATGAATGGTTTTTTCAAGCTATGCTTTTAATTATAGGCGGAAGATATTTAACGCTTGCTACCATTTATAGCAAAAGGGTTTATTGGATTTTGGGCACTATTATAGGAATTTCAACATCCTTGTTATTTAAATTAAAAATTCAATCTTTAGGTTCTTTGTTGACAGGCTCATTAATTGAAATTTCTTGGACTTGTTCTGTTTCTGTCATTCCGCAGAAACAAAAAAGTCAGCATTTCTGCTGATTTTCTCGTATGCTCCCCCATGCTATGAAAGAACATGTAACTAGACAAAAGTTAAACTTATTGCAATGTTACAAGAGGTTAGCCCATGCATTTAACTTCCTTCCTAATTAATAAAAGTAATGGCAGCTAAATGGCTTAGGGACAATCTGAAACTCCCGCACAATATTCTTACTTTGTATTTAGAATACACAACATACCGCTTCTTAAAGTTTACCTATTTAGGATTAACTTGCGAAATATGGTAAAGGGTTTGACCACATATAGCGGTAATTATAAACAAACCACACTGAAAAACTTTGCACAAAAAACGACAAATGGATAAGAGAGTAAAATTTGACTTCGAGATATACTTTACTAACGGAGGAAACATCAAAGGCGAGGATTTTCGGCTTGATATAATGGGCGACAATATCTCAGACAAAGAACTTACGGATTATATTATAGAAGATTTAAGACTTCTAATGGTAGGCGAAACCAAAATCTTGAATAAAAAAATATTGATTGAACCTCATAAAAGAAAATCCATTAATTCGAAAATGGAGAATGGCTTATTCATTGATTTAAGCCACACAATAAAACATGGACTTGTAACCTATAAAGGTTTACCAGCACCTATTATTTGCGATTATTTAAGCAGAGAAAATTCAAAACAATTTTATGCAGAAGGAACTACTTTTCAAATTGGTAAAATTGAAATGGTTACAAACACAGGTACTTATATTGATTGCCCATTTCATAGGTTTAAAAATGGAAAAGATCTTTCGGAAGTTGGATTAGCCTGTTTTACAGACCTTGATGCCATTGTTATTCGCATTCCTTTCACCGAAACATTAGAAATAACAAAAGAACATTTAAAAAGCTACGAAATCAGAAATAGAGCTGTTTTAATTCATACGGGTTGGGACAGTAATTGGAATACCGAAAAATATTATGAAAATCATCCCTATTTGACAGAAGGTGCCGCGAAATACCTAAAAGATTGTAGCGTTAAATTGGTTGGCATTGATTCCCATAATATTGACAACACATCAGGAAAAACTAGGCCTGTTCACACGACACTTTTAGGAGCAGAGATTTTAATTGTCGAACATCTTTGCAATCTTAATCTATTGCCTCAAGACGGTTTTACTTTTAGTGCGATTCCGCCCAAATTTAAAGGCGTTGGTACATTTCCTGTTAGAGCAATGGCTAAGCTGAAAAAAAATATCTAACGAAATGAACACGTTCTTTGGTTTAACTTTTAATAACATGCAGAAACCCAAAGCGACAACACCCCTAATTCATTGATTATAAAAAAGCCATCAGAAATGATGGCTTTCCTGTTTGCTCCCTTACTAGGTGAAATGTTGCAGCCATTTATATCGGTAAAACTATCTAAATTGGTCTTTCAGTAACCTTTTGTAAGGTTCGTTGATTTTCTCAATACATAAAATAATTACATAGGCTCCGAGGGAAGCCCTCAGAGCTTATACTAACTGAATCATTAATTTAAAAAATCTACCTATTATTCCCCTTTAAATGATCGTAACCTTGTGGTAATCGTGTATAACCATGATATACTATTCTATCAGCTAACACACCATAATATTCTTCGTTTTCAGGAAGCGATGTTCCTAAACCATCCACATACCGATTATACAAACAAAATAAGGCGGCAATCAATACCGTATCATGAATCTCTATATCAGTGGCACCAGCCACTTTTGCGCGCGTAATTGAATCCTCTGTAACCGACTTCCCGCTTTCGCGTGTTTGTTTCGCAATGGTTAATAACGCCTTCATCTTTTCACTTACAGGAGCTGTTTCTATATCGGTCTTTACACAAGCCGCAGTTTCTGATTCTCCCGCTAATAAATCAGCGGCAGCCGTATGTGCTGTAGTACAAAAAACACATTGATTTCCATGTGAAACGACCGTAGCAATAAGTTCTCGTTCTGCCTCTGATAATGATGACGGACCTCTCAATAATACCTGTGTAAGATCGCGAATAGGTTGTGCGGTATCTTTACTATATTCCAATAATCCTGTAATCCCTGGTAGGTGGCTCTCTAATTTAATATATGGCATCGCTTTTCTATTTATAAACACTTGCTGTATAACCTTCTTCTGCACGCTGCGGTGCTCTATTAATGTAAAACTGTCGATCTTCGGGAGCCAAAGTCGCTAGTCCATCCACATATCGATTAAACATACAGAAAGATGCTGCAATTAATACAGTATCATGAATCTCCATATCCGAAGCACCTTCTATTTTCGCTAATTCAATTTGATCATGGGAGACATGCTTTCCTCCTTTTTGAACACTTCCTGCAATGGTTAATAATGCCTTCATTTTAGCGGTGATATTCTGATTTATAAAGTCTTTCTTTATTGCATCTATTTCTTCTATGTTACATCCCAAATAGTGGCCAGCCATTGCTCCATGTACATTTTGACAAAAAAAACAATCATTTAAATAAGAGACATAGGTTCCTATAAGCTCTCTTTCTCCTCTAGTTAAGGAATTGTCCCCTCTTAATAATACTTCAGCAAGTGCATTTAAAGGCTTTTCTGTCAAAGGACTAAATGCCATCAATCCACGAATTCCTGGAAGCTCATTTCCTAAATCTATATGTGCCATCTTATGAATTATTAGGGGGTAATACGTATCCTTGAACCATCCGTTTTCCCATTTCTTTATACTCTTCTGGATTTGTAGGTGTTAGGCTAGCTAATCCATCAACATACCGATTAAACATGCTGAAAGAAGCTGCGATCAATACGGTATCATGAATCTCCTTATCCGTTGCGCCTAGTCCACGAGCTACATCAATATCATCTTGCTTTACTTCTTTCCCCAAAATCTGAACCTTCCCTGCAATTTGGAGTAAGGACTTTAATTTAGGACTGATATTTGATGCGTCTAAATCATTCAACACATCATCAACAGTTGCGTCGCCTTCTCCGTATAAACATCTGGCTGCAGCAGCATGACTGCTACTACAAAAAACACATTCATTCCGCCTTGAAACATAGGCAGCCATTAATTCTCGCTCTGCTTGAGTTAAGGTCGAATCACCGCGAAGCAATACCTCTGCTAACGCATACAAATGCTGACCTGTTTCAGGTCTGAACATGACCAGAGATCTAATCCCCGGTACTCCGTCTGGTACGTTAATATGTGCCATATTTTATTTCAAATTTATAGATGATTTATCATCCTTAACAACAAAAAGTGTTACCAATAATCCCAAAACAAAAACAAGTGAAAAAAGGAAAATGGCATTCCCATAACCCCCTAAACCTGTTACCAAAACTCCAATAAATAATACGGCAGAACCTGTAAATAATCTTCCAACATTAAAACAGAATCCTGTGGCTGTTGCTCTAATTGCCGTAGGAAAAAGCTGTGGAATGTAAGAAGAAAGAACCCCTTGGCTAGCCCCAAAAAACAAGGCCATAATAACAATTTCAACATATACGATATTTGTAACAGTAGAATTAGTCTTAAAAAGAACAAATGACATTACGGTGCAAACAGTAAAACAAGATAACATTGACTTCCGTAAACCAATTAACTTCACTAACCATCCTGATAAGAACCCTCCTGCTAATCCTCCCATACCTAAAAACATCATGCTTAATCCTCTTTCTTTAGGTGCATCATATACCATTAAACTTTGAATCCAGGTAGGCATCCAAGAAAAAATAGCCCACAGTCCAATTAACATGGATCCAAATAATAAAGAGCCTATTATTACTTCTTTTCGATTTTCTTGAGCAAATACGTTATTCAAAGCGAATACTGACGCCTTTTGTTCTTGCGATAACCATTCCTCTGATTCTTTTATAATAAACAATCCAAGAACAGCCATTAATAAGGGTATTAATCCAATTAAAAATCCTTGATGCCAATCTGGCAAAACAACATTAATTGCACCTGCAGCAAAAATACCAATCGGAAAAGCAATGGATAAAATTCCTAACATGACCGCATTGTTTTTCTTTGGCCATATTTCACTAATAAATGTAGTAGCTACCACCATCTCACCACCTACACCAAAACCACTCATAACACGACAAAGAACCAAGCCCTCCCAAGATGTCATCAAACCTGTCAAAATCGTAAATACACCATATCCTGCAATAGAATAAACTAATGCCTTTCTCCTTCCAATCCGATCACTTATTACGCCCCAAGTAAAGCCTCCAATGGCCCAACCAAAAATGAAGAACGCATTAATAACACCACTAATGTTATTCAATTGATTTGGGGCTATATCTCCCTGTAAGTCTTTAATGACCACAGGGAGGTAAACCGATATTAGGGTGGAAACGGAGCCCCCTAGTACATTACTTATAAAGCATAGGACGAATACCACTGCCAAATAATTGGTGTATTTACTTGTTTTCGACATCTCTAAATCCTTCATTGTTATTTTAATGGATTATCGTAAACCAAAGAGATGTAATAAATACCACCAATAGCTGGAGAGCCATAAGATTGCGAAACGTGATTATTAAACAAATTGCTAGCACCTAATTTAATCGTAACATTTTGTTTTGGCAGTTTCTTATTAATCTGAACGTCAGCTAATGAATACGCTGGGATTGTACCTGGTCTGTTTCCATTAAAAGTACCATACCAATCAAATTGACTTTGCCAGTGCAGATTTACGTTGAATCCATAATTGCTGCCCCCAATATTTGCATTACCAAAATTCAAATTCGTGCTATATTCAGGTGTATTAAATTGAGCAATATTATTTACGTTTGCGCTACCTAAATTAAAATTTGAGTTAGTTAAGTTTCCTCCTAAAACATAGCCTTTATCTAGTAAATAGGTTAGACCTAAACTGAATCCTTGTGCAGAAACCTCATCAGATGCATTCGTATATAATTGGTATGCATTTACTGATCTAGCCGCCACTTGGTACGCAGCTCCAATATTTGGTTTTCCATCTGATCCTAAAACAGGTGCAGCAGGTTGAATAACCACCGTATTTAAGATAAAATCGGTATACCAGCTTTGGTAATAGTTAAGGTCTATTAATAGTTTTCCATTAACAACCCCTTTATACCCTAATTCAAATGCCTTTTGTTGCTCTGGCTTAATATAGGCTACGTTTGCTTTAACCAATAAATCCTTATTAGCCGCGATAGCAACTGGAGGAGGAGTTCCTACACCAATTGCCGTTCCTACCGCATTTCCAAATGCATTTACTGAATTAGCCGTGTAGCTGTTTTCATAAATATTCATACCTGCACTATTATTAGGTGCACCACCCAAAATCGTAATTGGCCCTACATTCAACTTAATAAACTGATCAACAGGTGTTGGATTACGGAAACCGGTTTGATAAGATGCTCTAAAGTTATGTAATGGTGTTACAGAATAAACCCCTGAAAAACGAGGTGTGGAATTCCCTTGGAAGTTTTCATTCTTATCATAACGAAGTGAAGCGGCTAGTTTTAATTTTTCATTAAACAACTTTTTGCTTGCTTGCACAAAACTACCCCACTCTAAAATACTAATTGGATTCTTTGCATCATCGAATAAACTTCCATTTGTAAACATGCTGTATTGACGAACACTACCACCTACTAATAAGTCAACAAACTTGATGTCTTTGCTCAAATCATATTGTCCATCTGCATGATAAAACTTACTAGCACTAAATACGCCTGCTCCACTTAATCCATAATTGTGTATTGAAGCATCTTTCGCCGCATCAAAGGCCCTAGTTCCTGGTGCTAATCTACCTCTATCTGCAAAGGCACGAGCCGCACTATTATCGTTTGCAGAAACACTATTTACAGTACCCTTAAACGCTGCTTCATAACGAGTAAACCACATAGCATCAGCATTTGCAGGAGAAACAACTTGTCCATTTAAATCCTGAACCCATGTACGGTTAATGAATTGTCCTAATGAGCGCGTATTATATGAATCATTTGAGTTTTCTTGAACGGAGTATCCACGAATGAAGAAATTACTTCCACGAAGTTCTAAACGATGAGTTTGAAGTGTAAAATTATTTAAATCAAAACGACTACTTCCTGTATAACTAGCTGTGCCTTGTCCAAAATTATATTGATAGATAGCCTCCAGATTTTTGCTGATTTTATATTGCAACGCACCATTAAGTTTGAAGCTATATACACCATAATTCATTAAATCCTTTTCTTCGTATCCTGTACGATTAACTACTCCTACTCCAGCAATATTTTTAGTCACCTCATCGCCATAAATATTTAATGCATCTCTAGCCGGATTATTTGGTCCACGATTTGCTCCTGGAATAGAGGCATTAACATCCGTATAATTATTCGCATACCAATCTGTACCCGCTAAATAAGACGCATTAACCTTAAATGCAATCTTATCATTAAATGATTTAGCAAAACGAAAAGCAAAATCATTTAGTCCTTTAGGATCTGAAAAACTCTCCCCAACGTGATTTAAACCACTTTTGATTGAAAAAGATAAGCCTTGATATTTAAATGCATCCTTTGTTTTAATAGATAATAACCCATTAAATGCCACCGGTCCATAAAGCGCAGAAGCTGCACCTGGAATCACCTCAGCTGATTCAACATCTAAATCAGATGCACCAAATTGATTGCCCACTGCAAAATTTAATCCCGGAGTTTGATTATCTACCCCATCCACCAATTGTAAAAAACGCGAATTTCCAGTCGTATTAAAACCACGTGTATTAATCTGCTTGTACGTGATACTGCTTGTAACTGCTTCAAGCCCTTTTAAATTAACTAAACCATCATAAAACGTAAATGATGGATTTTCTTTAATCGCTTTATTGCTCATTTTTTCAATACTTACCGGAGATTCTAATATATTTTGATTTACCCTGGTGGCTGAGCTTACTACCTCAATAAGGAGTATTGATTTAAACGCCAAAACAATACTAATCGATTGGTTTTCTGAACTAATAGGTACTTCAACAACGCCATAACCGACTGCTGATATTGTAATCGTAAATGGAATTTTTACATTACTAACCGCTAACTCAAATTCCCCTTTTGCATTAGTGCTTACTCCTGTAGAGGATCCCTTCACGCGAATGCTAGCACCAGGGATGCACTCATTCGACTCAGAAGATGTAACGATACCCGAAATTTTAACCTTTTGGGCAAATAATTGAACTGTAGAAAATAAGAATAGTATGAATAAAAACTTTTTCATTGTATAAAATCTGTTTAAACGCTTAATAAAAGTCGATTAAATAGACATGATTATACCCTAGAAATTAAAGAGCACGATTCATGCGAATCGAATTAATAATCCGAAACTGAAAATCGACAAAGAGAATATTGCAAGACTGTAAATGCCTTACAAAATCAAGAAAAGAAAATTAAGCGTGCCTAGGAGGCGAGAAAAAGTCAGACGAAATGTCTTGAGTAGGTAAGATAGAATGGATGGAATTAGGTCTTTCAACTGGCCATTCAATGATATAAAATACCCATGAAGAAACTTGAGCACAATATTCCTTGACTAGGATATTAATAAGTTTTGTTTTAGCAGGAGCGGATCCAGGTTCGTCTTTCAAATGCTCATTTACCTTTTCAGCAAAATCCAAAAAGTTGTCACGCGCATTCTTATCCTTCACCATCACCGTAACCAATGTATCGTTGACTACTTTTCTCTCCTTCATCTCATAGAATTCCTCTCCTTGTCGCACCGACCCTGAAACCTCTTCAGCAGAAATCCAATCCGTTTGATACGGTAGATTGATCGGGATTTTTACAACGACTGTTTCTGTGGACGAGTCAATAATAGATGATTCATTCGATAAATACTGCAATGCAAAGCCCCCTGCCTGATAAAGCAGTACACCAAATAGCACTATTGCAAGTATTTTTTTCATTTCTCTACCAAATTAGTGAGTTTTATAGGACTCTTCCAAATTAAATTTGGAATTTTAGATTCATTAAAAGTTCTACTTTTGATCATAAATTGATTCTGAAAAGCCAAAATACGAATATGACTATGAAATTTCTTTTCTTTATTGGCATTGCTGGAATCATCTTATTTGAGATTTTAAATGTGTTCTTTATTATGCCTATGCCTGGATCACAGAGCATAAATAGTATTGAACTTGCATTTTTTCTTTACACAAATCGATGGATATTTCGTTTTGGCTTTCTCATTTTAAGTGTTGCAGGGGCATATCACACATTCGTTTTCAACAAGTTGATATTCTTTTTTGCACTAGCAATCAGTATTACAACCTTCTATGTATTAAATTTTGTCATGGCGGCTGATGCAATGTTTTATCAACCGAAGAGTCTTCTACTCGTTGAAGCCAAAAGCAATAAAATCCCGCTCGATCGGCTGATCATTGGTGTTAATATAGAAGGCGAATCAAAAGCATATCCTATTTCACTCATTGGCTATCATCACCAAGTTCGAGATAAAGTGGGAGATAAAGAGGTCATGGTTACTTACTGTACAGTATGTAGAACAGGACGAGTATTTGAGCCAAAAGTGAATGGGAAATTGGAGGTGTTTCGATTAGTTGGCATGGACCACTTTAATGCCATGTTTGAGGATAAAACTACAAAAAGTTGGTGGAGACAAGCGAATGGAGAAGCATTAATAGGGCCATTAAAGGGTACATTATTGCCAGAAATCCAAGCGCAACAAATGTCCCTCGCTATGTGGTTAAAGCTTTATCCCAATTCTAAAATCATGCAACCTGACCCAGAATTTAAAGAAAATTATGATTCTACCGGTAAATACGAGACAGGAAAATCCAAAAAGGAATTGACAGGAACAGACTCTCTATCTTGGAAAAGAAAATCATGGGTAGTAGGAATTGAAATTGCGCACAAGAGCGTTGCAATCGATTGGAATCGATTAAAAAAAGAGCGCATAATACAACTAGATCTAGCCAATAAACCCATCTTGCTCGTGTTAGCAAACGACGACAGGAGCTTTTTCGCTTTTGAAAGACCTAACAAACAAAGTAGCTTTGTCTTTAAAGGGAATAAGCTATTTGAAAACAACCAAGTATATAATTTAAAGGGACAAGCTCTCTCTTCTAATTTGGCTCTTAAACCCATTGCTGCTCATCAGGAGTTTTGGCACAGCTGGGAAACGTTTCATCCAAATACCACCAAGTATTAAGATAAAACACAGCATTAGAACTAAAGTATTAAAGAGAGTGCATGTATGTTTAATTACAAATGAGCTCGGTATACCAAAATATTTGTAAAAATGCCAACCCTATAAACTAAATCAATTTCTTAATGGACAGCGATACACCAAAATGCATTGCATCATGTACAGAAAAGAAATTTATAGCATCATTTATATTATTTAATTCAAACCCGTATGATGTAGTATAAGATTTAAAATTGTCAAACAATTTGGTATTCATGTCTTTTTCCAACTCGTCCATTAAAGTAAGTGAAAGAACTTTTAATTGTTGTATTTCATCATTTCCAATGAAGCTTTCTGGCTTAGTTCCTTTCTTATATTTATCAATAAATTCCTGTCCAATTTTGGGTAATACGCCTGAAAGAACATAACAAAGTATTTGTTGACTAGCCACAATATGCCCCAAGTTCCATGCTATATTGTTATTAAAGCCATCAGGAATTTTGTTTAGTTCATCAATAGACAATGGCTCAATTAAATTTAAAAAATTATGTCTTGTTTGCTTGATTAAGTTGAGTTGATACGTCATTTTTCTAACAGAAGTTTTATTAAATATAATAAAAAAGATGCAACACTCTTAACTCTCTGATAGACTAAGAAAAAGCCATCATCTCTGATGGCTTTCCCATTTGCTCCCTTATTAGGAGAAATGCTGCAGCCTAAATTGTCTTTAATGAATTGCTTACTTTCCGAAAAGTAAAATATCACAATGCTTCATTACGCTGAAAAGCAAAAGTCAAAAATACTTTCCCATTGGGCAATATGTTCTCCTCCTCATTTGCAACATGTAAGCCAAACCCAGACATTGCAGTCATTATTATTTCTTTATCAATTCGCTTAAATTGACCACTTAGCACTTTTACCCCTTCAATTCCAGACTCACTAACTGCACCATTTCCATTATTCGATTGAATGGTTACAATAACTACTCCTTTTTCAGCGAGGTTATTTAACATAAACTGTATGCAATTTTTTAACTCTACATATTCCAAAAACAAAGCTGCCCAAATAAAATCTGACTGAAGGAAAGTTTCAGTCGTTTCGTCAATGTTACATTTTATCAGTTTCAATTGTGGAAGAGAATCCTTAAATCGAATATGCGTTTGTTGGAGATACGCTTCGTTAATATCAAGCCCTACCACTTGTTGAACTGATGTAGAGTCAATATGTTCTAATCCATTTCCCCCAGCAATACCAAGAAATAAAGGGCTTTTGGGATGATACTTAACTAGGTATTTTTGAGTAAGGCCACTTAACATTTTCAACTGCCCTACGGTACTGTGTTTCATATGATTTTCATAATCATCTAATGAAACTTGATTCCAAAGGGTATTTGACTGATTGATAATTTCTATTTTGCTCATTTTTTGACCGTTTTGATAGAAAATAAAATAGGGCTAATAGCTCTAAAGTATTAATACAAATAACATGAATATTAACATGTTAATCACAGACATGTAGAAATAGGCTAGCAAAGACGTTCCAAAAGACTTGATAAAAGATATTTTATCAAAAAATTGATAATAACACCAATACATCAATAAAAGTCGACCATCTGTGAAACTGGCGCATACATCATCAAAGATTTTATATCTAAATCATTCGATAGATACATAAATGGTATTAACAATATAGTCACCAATAAAACTAATCCACGATAATATGTATTTAAAACCAAATGCTCAGCAAAATAAACCCTTGTTTTTGGAAAGCCCAGTAAGAGGCAATTGATGTAGTAACAATTAAAGCGATTGTCGTATAAGTCAAATGCTTTAATGTCCATTCTATCATGGACACATACATTCTGAGTACAGAATCCAAGGATTGACTATCCCCTGAATTAAAAAATAAGTTTTTACTTAGTAATCTATAGACCGTTGCAATAATAATTACGAATGAGAATGGTTTAAAATGAGATGCCTGTTTTCCATTGATATAATCTTTAATCGCATATCCAGGACGGAAAAGTAATTATTTGATTGTATAAAAAATACCATTATCAAAATGCAAAAAACCATGCTGTAAATCATGCCAAATAAAGTGCATACTCATACGATGCGTATTAGAATCTTGTCCACAATTAGAACAAAATTTTCCATTTAGTTCTTGTTGACAATTCTTACACCTTTTATTAGTACTGCTCATAAAAACTAATGTATGAAAAAATTGGCGACAAAAAATGGCTCATAAACGAATTGTTTGATTCATTTTGTTTTAGATCCAAGCATACTCTACCTAAAGTATCCCATTTGGGGTTTTCATCATCTACCTTGGTTACTAACAGGGTAGTAAAAGCCTTGAGCTTAACCCACAAAGTCGACAAATGGATGAAATTAGGATAAATTATAAGCAAAAAAGTCAGCAGAAACGCTGACTTTCTTGTTTGCTCCCTTACAGACGAAAGATGCAGCTATAATACCTTGATTGAGAATGTGACTATCAGGATATTAAAGGGTTAAACTTCATATCAAATTGCAGGAGGTTAATCTCCTTAACAACTACCTTTGCGAGGTGCGCGTTTATAAATAAGTTTACGATCTCGTGCTACAATGGCCGCCGCTACAATGGGATATGCATACTTAGGCGCCTTCGATACGTATTGGCTTTTTATGATGATTTTGTCATTCATTTTCAGGCTTCGTAATTGATCGAATTCATTGTCAGTTTCTCCCCCAAAAGCTAGGATATAATCGTCACCGTTTATCTTTACCATAACTCCAAAACCTAAGCTTGAACCTTCTGGAAGCGAAAGAGAGGTTACAACGCCCTCCAAACTGCTGTTCCCCCGAATAGCCTTATTTATTTTAGCAGCACCTGCATGCACTTTTTTACCTACAGGAGACGCTTCCCAATTTTTGAACATGATACCATCAGGGGAAGCCTCCCATTTTTTCAATGCCGCTTTACTTTCTACTACAGAAAGAGGCTTTGGGATTGACTTTATAGAAGTTTCACTTCTAATTTCACGATTTGCAAATACTAATCCGCTTACCACAACCAATGGTAAAATCAGAGCATAAATGATTTTTTTCATTTTTAGTATGTTCGTTTGATTATTTTACGCTCTAAGCTACAAATGATTATGCAATTTGCAAAAATTGACAGATGCAAAACCCTAACTCTCTGATAGACAAAGAACAAGCCATCATTTCTGATGGCTTGTCCAGTGTAGTTCCCCTTACAAACGAAAGATGCAACTATAATTCAATGATTGAGTATGTAACTGTCAGGAGATTATTTAATTTGACAAACAGGAAATCAGGAAAATTGTAAAAATTTCAGACTCATTGTTGTGATAAATTAGACACTTGCAATAAATGGAGATTTCCTGATAAATGCTTCATTGGACAATTGTTCTATTAGAAAATTCGCCAAATCGGTAGCACTTACTTTGTCACCAGGACAATCCTCTAAACTAACGATTGTTTCTTCTATTTTATCCGTTTGTTCGATTAAAGGAAGCCTTACCAAAGTCCAATCAATATTACTGTTTGACAAAATGTCTAATTCTAACTGCTTATTAGCTGTTGAAATTGGATAGTTTTTGCTCATCCATTCCGTAGCAAAAAGCGTTTTAGGACTTTTATTGTCAAAATGAGCATCAACATTCAACCCTGTAGTTACAATATAGCGACGAATCTTTTGTTCATTCATTGCTTGAACAATATTAGAGGTTGCCTGACTAAAAATTGTGGGTTCGCTTGCGGGTATACCCATACCTAATGTGCTAATTACGGCTTGGCAACCTTCAATTAAGGAACTGACAGAACTATAATTTATTACATCACCTATAACAACTTCAACAAGTGGATTTCTAATTTGGAATTTATCGGGGTCTCTTATCAGTATTTTAAGTTGAAATCCTTGTTTTATGAGTTCTTTAACAAGATATTTTCCAGACTTACCTGTACCGCCAATAACAGCGATTTTGATTTTACTATTCATTTTGTTCTTTATAAAATTATTAAATAGAATATTGGTTCGTATATCGCCACAAGTGGGCATAAAACGAACTTACAAAAGCCTTTTCACTTTTGTAAAACGAGAATCAATATTTTATAAAGAGATTTTAATAGCGCTAATATACAAAAAAATACCCCCCCCATAAGACTGGCTGAATTATTAGAAAAAAAGAGGTAACCACAAAAAATGACCTTTAAAACAAAAGTCTGGAGGTTTTGAAACAAAAAAAGAGGTCAAATTGACCTCTTTTTGAATCTAGCTCCCTTATTAGGTGGAATGTTGCAGCCGTTTTCTATTTTAATTCCTTCAAAAAATAATCTAAATCCTGAATTTTGGTTTGAATTATGTCCCAAATAATATCGTAATCGATACCGAAGTAATCATGGATTAATTTATCCCTTGTACCTGCAATCTTTTTCCACTCAATATGATTGTTCGTTAACTTAAATTCATCATCTAATTTTTTTGTCGCCTCGCCAATAATTTCAAGGCTGCGGACAACTGCCCGACAAAGAACATCATCATTGATAACTTCTTCCTTAGATTTCTGTTCCGTATGCTGTAAAATAAATGTTGTTTCGACCAAGATATGTCGAATCAATTCTAAATTAGAGGCTGACATGTTGTACCTCCTTTAATATGTGGGGACCTATAAATTTACTCAAGGATTGTGTTGTAACTAATTCCACTTTCCGCCCTAATAAGTCCTCCAAAAAAAATGACAAATCCATAAAATTATCGAAACTCTTTTTTGATGGATCAAAGTCAACTAAGAAATCTATATCACTTTCTTCAGTGTAGCTTTCCTTGATGAAAGACCCAAATATTCCCAAACTGTTAACCCCATAAGATTTTATCTCAGCTCCATGTTGAAATAGCGCATCCAATAACTCTTGTTTCGTATGAATTTTCTCGACTTGCATCTGAGGAAAATTAGGGATTAAATTTTACTTAACACAAAAAAAGTCACCATTTCTGATGACCTTCCTGTTTGCTCCCTTAATAGAAGGAATGTTGCAGCCATCACTAACTTTAAAACTACCTAAATTGATTGGAAATCAACTTTTTTGTAAAGATAATTGATTTACTTTTCAATTATCCTCAAATTAACTCCACTTGACAAACTTCGTGTAAAATACAGGAAGTTGATTTCTTCAAACTTTTATAAAATTTAAGTGAGATACATTCTAAGCTATACTTTTATAACCATTAAAAACATGGTGTAATCTCATTTTAATTATAAATGCTGAAATTGAATTTCCCCAAGTAAATCATCATTAGGTTATGATTCTAAACATTTGTACCATTATCCCAGTCCTTGGTGGATATTTTAAAATGAATATCATCCCTTTTCACTATGGATAAATAATGAATGCCACCAAAAGGTATAATTCCCAAAAACACATATGTTAGCACAGTATGTTTACAAACGGTTTGCAGCTTGGCAAAGTGGCGGATTTCGGAGTACAAAACTATCAATACACCACAAAAATTGATGCTTGGTAGAATGTTCAATTAACCATGTCACCCGCCATTGAGACAAACGCTTGTTATGGGCATGTGCTTCTTGTCTGTCGTCTATATTTGGTTGTTTTCCTTTCATCAAATTGGCAAAAATCTAAATCCTCCATCACAAAACCAATTGTCTGCAGTCATTGCTTTATACATAGCAGTTTGCCAAGAGTTCAAATTTGCATGGCTTCTACTTTCAGCCCCTTCCAATAAATATTGCCTAACTCCTGGAGAACCTGAAACAGCATAAATTTTAATTAGTCTGAAATTAATCTGAACTAATTCTACGGCTGCCTGAGTTGAATACAATTTATTAAGCGATAAGGAATTAAAATGAAATCTTACCCTATCTGATAAAAGCGGATCCCAATGGTCGGGTGGTGTTACTTGAAACTGGAATGATGCTGGATTTGATTGAGTAACGGTTGCAGTCAACCAAACGTCATTCTCAATATTGTCAAAATATGGATGAAGTGTTTCTTCTTCTGGTGCTTGGGGAAATTTCGTCAATTTTGATTTGTTACAGTCAGAACAAGACGGAACTAAATTTATTGGGACTACTGATAGTCTAGGGTACTCTGCTTTTGGTAAATAGTGGTCAATCTGAGTGACCTCTCTATGTGAACATAACGGGCAAATTCCTGAAGGAGAAGCAATAATTAATTTATCATATATCTTTCTCCCTAAGGTTCCTTTTCTTACCATTCTTTCATAAACATCTTGAAGTTCTGTAGATGTTACGTTACCGTTGATAAGTGTTTCTCTAATGACAGTATGCAATTGTCCTGTAGTTACTTTTTCTTCAAATTCATCTGCTGCCTCGATAACTAAATTTCTAATTTCCGTCAATCTTGCTTTTAAATTAGTATTTCTCACTAAGTCAATACAATCTATAAAGACATTCCCAGGATTATCTATTGGTACAGGTAATCTTCTCATTGAGTTAGTTTTTGTTTACGGTCAATGACATTATTATTGCTCGTGCTTCCATACCTATTTGTTTATGAAAATATTGAATTACTTCTTCATAACTATCTGTTTCAGCAATTGCTTGACTTATCATTTTGTAATAACCAGAATTTGTGACTTCAAGTCCAAAAATTTCATTTGTAAGAGTTCCAACATTTTCTCCAAATGATTCTATTTCCAATCTTTCAGCAATTGCTTCTGCACCAGTTCTTCTTAATTTCCAGACGCAATTTTTAGGAACTTCTTGTAATATTACTGGAGAATGTGTTGCAATAATTGCGACACTATTAGTTTCAATAAGTAACTCTGATAGTGTTCTAGTAAAAGCAGAAAGTAACGGGGGATGCAAATGTGCTTCTGGCTCATCAATTAAAACAAGACTTCTCTCTTGCAATGTTTCAATCAATCTTGTAATTGTAAGCAATACAATCTTGTGGCCAGAACTTAATTTTTTAAAAACATTCCAACCAACACTTTTTATTTCTTCTTCGTCTGTGATATCTATTAGTTCTTTAATTTTGGCTTCTCTAAAATTTGGGTCAGACTCTAACATCTCGATACTTTTTTTCCAACGATTAGTTGTTGCATTGATTTTGCATGTATTGAGACTTTTGAAAAATTCATTTCGCAACATTATTGTGCTTTTAGGCCCTAGATTTTTGTCACTTCCAGATTGAACCCTTCGTAAACCAATGTATGAAAATTGAATTCCTTGTGTCTTGTCTTTTCTTTCTGGCTTTGGTTCTGTTTCGTCAAAAGCACTAAATGTAACAGAGGTTAAATTTGCAAAGATTGAATTGTTTTGTTGGGTAATTTCAGATGTAAATGAACCTGACTTGTTATTCGTTTCGCCATCTATGAGTGCATTAATCATGTTATTGAGAAGGTGAGTCTTACCAACACCGTTGCGACCAATTAACACATGAATATTTGTGGGAGGGAATGTCTCAGGATTAACATTGAATGTAAGCTCAATTGCTTCAGAAGCTCCTCTTATTTTTGGATTTTTAAATTTAAAACTATAGTTGGTCAGTCTTGCACCACCTGAGGAAATTCTGCGATATTGTCCAATTACTGAAGTTTGACTTATTGAACGAAGTAGAGAAATCTTTGTAACATTTTCGTGTATTGCTTTATCGTAAATTTCTGGAAATTTTGCTATGTCATTTAATGCCTTAAGTATTTCATCTCTTATGTCACTACCAAGAGAATTTAAGATTTCATAGTAGCTATCTGACTGTCCTAATGAGAAATACTCTTGACCAATGTTTTCGAATGAGTCACCAATAAATAATTTTCTTTGACTTTCTTTTTGCCCATAATATCCTATTTTAACGGAACCAATGTCATGGTATTTTGAATTTTCATCGACATATATCAGTCCGAATAAAGTAAGGAAAGAATAATCATTCCAATTGTCCCAAGTTAAATACGCTTTAGATTTTGCATTGTAAGGTGGTCTTTGGTTTCTATTAAGAATTTTGAATATCATATTTGTCCAATTGTTATTTTATGATTATTTCTAGTCCTTGTAATGTTAGCACTGCGTTTTCTTAGCATTTCCCATAACGGTCTGCTGCTACCCGAAGGGCGGGATTTTTACCACAAAACTTGATTTGAAAAACTAATATTTTATTAACCGCAAAACTATCTTTGGAACACGAAACCCCACCTTTTGGGTAGGTGCTGTTATGCACAGTAGTTTTATTTAATTCCACTTTGTTCGATTAAGAAAATGATATTAGTTCCAGTCAAGTTCAGCCCATATCTAGTCATTTCGTCATCTACTTTTTGTAGAGTTTGTCCTTGACCATGTCCACCTAATTTATTTCTAATTGTCGGTATGCCACTCTCCAATAGGTTTTGTAGTGAAGTAAATTGGTTTTGCGTGAAAGAAGGCACAAGCCCATTTTGAAAACATATTTGAATAAGTTTTTTTGCAGTGTCCGTTTGATTGTAAGTCCATCCCTTTTCTTTGCAAATAGATTTCATAACACTTTCAAAAGCTTTTAGACATTCTGTTAAACATTCTTTGTTTCGTCCATGTCTGTAATGTTCATGTGCTTTAAGATATTCTTCATTTGCACCTTTGAATTTATTATTCCACAAAAGGGAAATGGTCGGTCTGGTTATTTCTGCGTGAACATAAGTCGAATCAACTCTTATAATTTCACTGCCATCAAATGAGTAACCAATTCCGTTTTCCTTAAAACGTTCATTTAATTCTGTAATAGCATCGTCTGGGGTTATCTTGACTGTTGTGTTAAAAGTGTATAGATGGTAATCCTTTTTGATAATTCTGTCAATATATTTGAATGTTAGTTCAATTACATCAATTACTTCGTCAGTAACCTGTGTTTGTAGCAAAAAATTAAGAACTAGTTCTTGATGGCTTTCATTATAATCTTCACCCAAAGTAAACTTGCCATATTCACGACACAATGTATGATGGATAAATTCATATACTTTTTGAGGTTCATTGGTTCCTCCATAATTATGTTCCCCTATTGCGTCACGTATTATGTGCACAATTTGAACTCTTAAATTTTGTGGGATTTTGTCATACGTGTATATATCTAGAACTTCTCCACGAAGTCGTTTCTGTCTTTTTGAAAAAAGGTCAAATATTGCCATAGTCCACTATTTTAGGTCAGTCTTACTATTTTGTATAACGGTTTGCGGCTATGCGATGGGCGAGATTTTTACCACTAATGTTGATGCGGAGCACAGAACTATCGGCTACCACAAAACTGTCTGGTAGGCACGAAACCCCGCCTATTGCAAATGTGCTGCTACCTGCTGCCCTTCTGTCTGTCCGAAGTCCATAGTGAAGGTCGTTAAATGTATTCATGGTCATTAGTTTATTTTGATCTGAATGAACTTAACCGTAATCTCCATAATATTCTCCTTGGTATATTTAAGAACATTAAACTCGTCCCCTCCTGTCAGTGCTTTCAAATATTCTTGTGTAGTTTGAACTGGCGGATAAACACCGAAAAGTTTAAGCCATAATTCTTCAAAGCTGTCTACATAATATTGGATTGTCAGTTTTACTCTATCTGTTGTAATAAAGTCTTTAAGAAGTTGTTTGCGGTTGGAATTTTGAAAAATATTGACCACGAATTGTTGTTCGCTAAAGTTGATTAACTCCTTATAGTTTTGCTCCGTTGTCAAGCCGTAGAAATTAAAAAACTTTACAGTGTCAGGATTTTCATAGAACTGAATTACAAAATCATTCATTATTATCAAGTTCGGATTTCTGTCATTCGTAAACCCAACATAGTTGGTAGTGTATTCAGCTTCATCTCCAGTTGTCTGAAGGTATGTGATAGCAATTGGGTAATGGCTTAACTCATTAGCATTAACTGTTGAATGATTTAAAATAATTAGTCTTAGATTTTCAGCTACATCGGCTGAAATTTTTAAAGTGTCATCGCAAACAGCAGTCCTCCAAACTTGTATGTAAAAAAACAACCGAACAGTTTTTATGTCTGTCAAGTTAATCCTGTCTTTACCTGTTAAGTCGGCGTTGCGAAAACTTGGTAGAATTTCGCTAATGAACTTGGTTTCAATCTCTGTGAAGTAGCTTTCACAAACACTACAAAATACATTATCAACCGAAAATGGAATTGATTTAGCCTTTTCAATTTCTTCGTCTGTAACATCTCTACCAAGTGATGATTTGAGTTTGTCAACAGAGGTTCCTCTTTGAAAATTGAATTCAATAAAAGCGTTGTCATTTGATAAGTCAAAATAGAAACCCTTTTCTCGTTCTTTACTACCGTCAAGGTTCAAGCAACTGCGAATAATCCCGTCCGTCAAAAAGTGAGTGTTCTTTTTGTCAGCTTCTCTATTCTTACATAATGCGCAGGTCATAGTTCTTATTTATCAGTTGTCAAGGTTCGTTTATACAAACCTCTTATTACTTGGACACATATGTGTATTAATTGCTCATTATAGCATTTTTATAAAGTTTTCAGGGTAAGATATACTTTTTAATTTCAGAAAACCGAACAGGTTTATGTTTATAAGTTCCTCAAAATTGCATTCTTGAATAATACCAAAGTAAATCATATATCATTGTACATAAATTGAAAGTTCTATTATCAGTAATAAGAAAATTCATTTCAATTACCTAAATCGTTAATTTGAGCTGGTGTTGAGCTATCTCTTAATCTTAACCTTATTATAAGTTTTAACCAATGTAGCAATTTTTATTTAGGATAAACATGCTATTCAAAATATGCTTGTAAAGCAAATTAATGAAATTCCCTTCCTGTAATTTAAAGGAAGTAATTTTATTCGCCATATAAAGTCAGGCCAAGTATTTAAATGATGAAATTTGTTAGATTTACCTACCTATTTTAGATTAATGTATGAATGACCTTAATGGCCCATTCAAACAATGCATGTACAAACCCCTTATTAACTTGGACACATATGATGAAATAGTAATGTACTAATTCCACATTTTAGTATTTGAATTGTACTAGTTTTTATACCAATGTGATTTTAAACCAATAACTTAGTTCTTAGACCCTTAATTTTGATTCTTGATTCATAGATTAAATTACATGGCTCTATTATATCCAGTGATTCATACAATTAAGAAAAATCAAAAAACATGTGTAAATCTGAATGAAAATTGAAATAGACTAACTTTTATTTTTTAAAATACAATCTCACAATCTCATCATCGGTCAGTAATCTAGACCAGATACCAATATCATCTATCTTACCTTCGACACCTTTGGTGCTATTGAATTGAGGATCACCTCCTAATTTTAGTGTTTCTGATACCTCTGGGGCATTGATGGCTGTAGGATCTACATCCTGTTTGTAAATCAACATCCCATTACGATATACTTTAAAGGTAGGGAAGGGATAAGAAATGGTTCCTTCTATGACGGATACGACAAAGAAATCCCATTGATTGGGAGTGTAAGGGATTTTAATGAAAATACCCGGACTAAATCCTACTTTATATTCAATCGTGTAATTATTATCAATTCCTAAAGTATATATCTTGATACCATACGTGGCATCTTTGGTAACTCCAGCGGTTTTTTCAGGTCTAGTGTAAGTATTATTCCAAATACAAAATTGTTTCAAAGGATCTGATTTGTAGACCCAAAAACAATAAGTAGCCCCTTTTTTCATCAAACTGCCGGGAAATATTGCTGGTGTTTTGTCGGATTCATCAAAACTTAAAGCACTGTTGGCTTTACCATTTCTATCTACCACTAAATTTCCTGCTTGGGATAGTGAATGATGCTGGTTTCCTGACACATCTTGCCAATTACCATCAAAAGAATAAAAGGCGTTCATTCCATTTTTAGTAGATACATCCAAAGGGTTTTCAACAACAGGTGAGGGTTCTACGTTTGATTTTTGGCAAGATGAAATGAAACCTATACTTAATCCGCTAAAGACCAATATAAGAATGAATGAAAACCAATTAGTATTATTCATCATATTGAAAAATCAAAGAAAATATTCATTTAATTCAACTCATCCATCTCTTTAATACTATCAATACTTGCCTTCACAAACTTTAATTTTAATTTATAACTTTGAAGACTTGATTTTAATAAAATTCTTCTTTGGTCTGCATCATATTCATTGATCATAATGTCCACAATTTCATTGGTGATATCGTGGATGACACCTGATTTTCTTCCTTTTTTTAATTCCTCACTACTAATTCCATAACCAATTGAAGCTGTATCAACTACAGCTATATCAACTGCAGCTGTATCAACTGCTACTGTATCTGCATTTGCTATTTCATTCAAAATACTTTTTATACTATCGATTGAATTAGTGTATTTATTTCGAATACCTATCAATTCACTCAACTTCTCTTCCCTTAAATCATATTTACTTTCACAACTCGTAAATAGTAATAAAATCAAAAAGGTCCCCCAAAACTTATTTGGGTTGCTTTGGTACATAGGTCTTATTTCCATTGCTATTATAATAATATTGTCCTCCCCTTGGTCCAGTTTCTATTGTTTGCCCAGCTCCATAATTTTGAGCTTCATATGAATAATCTTTGGCTTTATAACCCTGCTGTTGGTTATAGGGATTGTAATTTCCTTGAGTGGAATAATTATCCAAATTAGTATTATTCGGTGAAGTTTTATAATAACCTTGAACTGTTGAACCGTCTCGTTTAATGTAAGGATTTACATAAGTTGAACTTTGAGAAAACGATAAGTGGCTAATTAAGCCAATTAGTGCAGATAAAATGATTTTTTTCATGTTAATTTTAGGTTGAGGTTAAATGATATAGAGAAATATTTTAATACTCAATCTTACATGCCCTTCTCCCTTTATTCTGAGCAACCGATACAAGTACTTTAGCGATTTGTGTGGAACATCTATTTAGACCTTTGCAATTTTCTGATCGATGGTAAACTTTTGAATTTGGTCCGTTACATAGAAAAACATAATCTTCAACCAGTCTAAATTTCTCTTTACCAAATGATTCCTGTGAATATGAAATAAGGAATAAAAAAAACGTAAATTTAAGTATGGTTTTCATATTTAGTTATTTACATTATACAAAATAGAATAAATCGACCCATTAAACTATATTTTAAATGAAATTTTATTTAATGGTCATTGGGAAATAAAAATTCGAATTGTATTTATTAAAGTATTCGTTATATCCATATCATGAAAGAAATTGTAAATCCTTATTTGAATTTTATAATTTATTAGAAGAAAAATTTAAAATAAATAATGTATATGAAAAATTTATTTTTTTATTTCATCATTCTGATTTCTACAAATGCATTTTCTCAAACTACAGATGCTTGGGATAGAGAATATTTGGGAGAAGAAAATTCGTATGTTGCCAAAGGGGATGCTTTGTTGCAAAACAAAAGATTTTTTGAAGCAATTCAAATGTTTAATAAATCGATAGAAATAAACAATAAAAATTTTTGGACTTATTTTCTAAGGGGATCATCAAAAACAATGTTGGATGATAACAGAGGTGCTCTAATTGATTTAATTACTGCAGAAGATTTATTGAATTTGGATAAATCGAGTAAAGGCAAGTCCATTGCAAATTTTAATCTCCACCTTGGAAATATTTATTTTACAAGGGGTATTGTAAATATTAAATTAAAAAATAAAAATGAGGGTTGTTTATGGTTAAGTAGAGCTGGTGAATTGGGCGATGAGAAATCATATCTTGCTATTCAGAAATTCTGTAAGTAATTTTTTATCATAGTTTTTAAATTAATTTTCACATTTCATTTGAATCATTAGGTTTTTGTGGGAACAGATTTCCAACTTTCCAATAAAATCTGCCAGATTTTTCAATCGAGAAATCGAGACTAGTATTAGAATTGAGTATTTTCTCCTAATTTAAGGTCAGATACGGCACCTTCTCCGGCACCTCTTCCCGGCACCTCCTCCCTCCACCCACCACCTGTTCGGGGATCATCTTCAGACGACCTGCCGGCAAGTCAAATATTACCGGGATTCCTTTCAATATGTCCAACTGAGAATTTTTGGAGGATTTTTTCTTCACCTGAGGACCCTGATCCAAAACTTATATTACCGGGAATCTTCATATTGGATTGTTTTCCCGGTATTATTTTCTTGGTGATCGGCAGGATCTAAATTCTTATTTCATTTGATTTATACTTTGAGGACACCCAATTTCACAGCTGTCTTCTTAACTTTCAAAATAGTATTGGTGGATGTATTATTGGTCAAACCAGAGATTTGACGAATTGACAATCCTTTTTTTAGGTACTTTAAGACCTGTGGGTACTTACCGAGTAATTCTTCTTCACTTTGAACTGAACCTACCTTTCTCCCGATTGGATTAGATTTACGGTACTGCTCAAAACCGGAACGTAATCTTTGAACGATGTTATTTCTCTCAAGCTGGTTTAGGGTATTTATGATTTCCAACATGAACTGGGTCATTGGATTAATGTTCCCTTTATCATCCAAAGTCTCGATGTTGAAATTCTTAATGAATATGGAGACCTTGAGTGAATTACATAGATTTAATATCTGTAACACCTCAAGTGAATTTCTACCTATTCGGCTGAGTTCCCAAATGAGAATTTTCTGAACGGGATTGTTTTGAATGTAGGTTAACATGGATTGTAATACCGGTCTATCAGAAGTCTTTTTCGTGCCGGAAATAGTTTCCGCAAATACATGTAGGACTTGATAGTTCATTCTTTCTGCGTATTCCTTCAATTCTTCTGTCTGGCGAAAATTATCTTGTATAATCGTCGAGACCCTTGAGAATACTACAACTTTGGTTTTTTGTTTCATTTTATGCTTTTAGCCAAAGTTATAGCGGTTTTTTGACCGGTGCGGCATCCTTTTCAAGGTTTTTTTGAGACACTTTTAAAATGATACAGTTCCACTTCACGAACAGGTCAATATCCCACCTCAAGTTTTACGACAAATCATTAACTGGGTCTCATCCATGTTTTTGGGTTCCGGGTATTGTTGGGTGGATATCCGGTACATCGTTTTTTAAAAAATGATTTGAAATCATGTACTTCTGTCTTACGGCAAAAACCTCCTGTAAATTACAGGAAGTGACTTTTGATTTCTTAGCAATTCCTTAGCATTGGAAATTTCTCGTTCTGACCCATTTTCGATATATTTTTAATAATCACAGATTGAAATGTAAAGGATTTAATCTTCATCAAAAACCAAAATCAACTTTAACCTTCCTCATTTGAGTTCATTGTCCTTTACCAATGATCTCGGTGAGGGAACATTACAATAAAATGAAAGAACCATATTTAAACATCACCAACAGTATTCTGTACAACCCAACTCTTACAAGTGATGAAAAGATAATCCTTGCAGAAATTACATCACTTGATAAACTCAACAATGGATGTATTGCCAGCGATAATCATTTTGCTAAGATTATAAATAAGACAAGACAGAGGACAAATGGAATCATTAAGAAGCTTGAAACCAAAGGATTTATTTCAATTAAAGTAAAACAAGGTATTGGAAAGATTACCAAACCAGTGGATAATTTTTGGGATTTGATTAAAACACCTGTCCAAATTGAAGACACCTCTGAGGCTATTCAAGAACAGGGTGGTGTCGTAATACAAGACAACCCGTGTCAGGATTCGTTACAGGTAGGTGACGAGATTGAAGACACCTCGTGTCGAGATTTGGACACAACTATTACAACCACTAATACAGAATTATTAATACAAGAAGAACTACAATATACTGGGGCAGAAAATGAAAATTTAGATGAAACTATTGGTAACCAGTATCAAGTTGCTTGTCTAAGAATTAAAGAATTAATGGATATACATCCTGATAACATTGCTAGCCAGTTTCTTTTAAATTTCATGGATAGCCTAGCTGGATTAGAAATCAAATTTGGTTATGATTTTATTACCAATGGAGATTTATTCAAAAGCTATAATGAATTATACCAGCAATATGGATTTGAAAATTTTATAGAAGTCCGTCAGGACTTAACCTTTGTAAGAGATAACATGGATAAATTTCTCCGGCAAAAGAATCTAATATAAGTAACTCCTCAACGGTGAACGGGAGAGTATCGACCGCATTAGTATAAGTCCTTCGGACTTCCCCACCCCCAGTTGCGCTCACCCCCTCCCCAAAAGAATACCATTTCCACTTCGTGTAAATTACAGGAAGTATAAAAAACTTTGAGTGAGGTGCTACTTAAATTCTAACCAAAAAACATAGATGAAACCAATGAATCTATCAAATTATGGTCACTTTTTAGGAATTAAATTTATCTAAATGAATTATTTTTTCAAAAATACAAATAAAATATTTGGACAAACAAAAAATTTGTTTTACTTTTGTTCTGTTAAGTAAGGATACATATGAAATACAGCAAGTTTCCGAAGGTTTTGTGTTATGATGATTGGTTCGACTTATTCGATGTAATCAATAACAAAGAATTTAAAGGTATACCTTTTAGAACTGATATTTTCTATTATCCTGAAACAGAAGAAATGAAAGAGAAAAGGGTTTCTATTTTAGATTCCTTAAAAAAGTATAAAAAGGAGATTATTGAGATTGAGGAAAAAATGGTACAATATCTTCAACTTGATATTATTAGAGAGCCGTCCATCTATATTGCTGTATTAAAGGATACACGTAATCCTGAACATGAGAATATAACAGCAAAGACGTTTTGGCCCTTAGTAGGAGGTGGTAAAAAAGAAATTAGAATCTATATTGGACGTGTATCTGATTATCCACATATAAAAAGGACCAATCTTTCATCGAGTGATGAAATAAAAAACAAAGCCGTTCTAATGATGAAAAAACACTTAACCGAAAATTATGAATTAGGTAGATTACCATTGCATCCGAGACCTTTACCCTCTGCTGTACTTAAAAGGAATGAAAATGAATAATCCTCAAAGAATTTGTCCTTCGGGACTTTTTTTAGAAACCAGCAGTATGTCCAATTTTTTTATTGGTAAAAGGTGCCTTATTTTTTTGATCTCAATGTATATCCAATTTTTTATTTTGTATAACTTTTAAATTGTTTTATTATGTTTAAATCAAATCCACAAGAAATTGACATACCTATTAAGGATGTCGAAATCCATTCTAAAGTCATAAACACGCTTAAGGAGAAGAATATAGAAAATCTGGAACGTACCATGAAAATGGTAGGTCAATTAACTCCTGTATTTGGAAATCTAGTAGATGGAAAATTCTTTATTACCGATGGATGTGCAAGATATAAAGCCGCCCAAAACATCGGTTTAAAAACAATAAGATGTATTCCAATTAATATACCAGATGAGGAAATAATCAAAATGAGAATGATTAGCAATCAACGGGTTAAGAGATCCTACATTGAGATGGCAAGTTGTGCTGAACACATTTTACAGACAATTGGGTCCACACAGGGTAAAAAGAAAGAAGAATGGTTGGGAATGGACAATTTGGAAAGTGATGATAATTATGGACTTGCTGGGAAGGATCGGTTTGAATTAGCATCTATTCTATTGGATTTACCAATTAAATCATCTACTCTGAGAAAATTGATGGCTGTGTATTGGCATAATCAAATAGACAATAGTCTAGGATTAATGGATGGTATTGATTCCAATTTGTATTCCATAGATCAAGCTTATCGATTGATAAAAAAAGATGAGAAAATCCAAGAAAAAAACGCCTTCAAAGAGTGGAGAAAAAATGAAATATCAAATCAATCCGTTTGGTCCAAGGTCTTTCACCAAAGTTCAGATAACCTTTCAAACCTGAAAAAATACCGACCAAATTTTGCCATGTTTTCTCCGACATATTGGACAATGAAAGATTATAGAAACCAAGGAGAAATGAAATTTGGACAGGAGCCAACCCTTGAAGAATATCTTAATAATTGTAAAAAATTCATCCTTTCACTCATTGAGATTATGGATGAAAATGGAGTAATCGTAATTGTTATTGGTGAGTCTTTCTCTGGTGGTTACAAAAGTATTCTTGCTAAGTATGAAATGATGCTAATTGATACTGGACTGGAACTATTAGGTGTATGTGAATGGGTAAAATCAAATCCATCACCTGTGGTTGTTGAAAACTTCTATAGACCAGCAAACGAGAAAATATTTGTCTGTAAAATGAAAGGGGCAAATGTGGTTTTTAATCCCAAAATGAAAATGACAAAAGAGGGTAAAAAAATGGTTAAGAAAAGTCATAAATCTAAAGATGGTTCTAATAGATTTTTTGTTCAAGATGAGGAAACGGTAATCTCAAATATCATTACTACACCTGTATTTAATAACTCTGAATACAAAAAATATGATCCCAACTTTACTCATGATGCTCCATGTCCCATGGAAATTTATGACATCTTAACCCAGAGTTACACTTTACCCGGCATGACCTGTATCGATATACATTGCGGTGCCGGTCAGGGGCTTGAAGTGTTCGCAAAGAACGGATGTAATTCCATTGGGGTAGATATTGACATTGAATCCGTGGAATTCTGTCGTAAGAGAATGGATATGGTTCTTGGGAGTGAAAATTCAGAAGAATTGGCAATTGCTGCCTAAAAATAGTACCAACCTGTGGGTGTATAGGATACCCTCTCAAAAATAAAACCTTATGGTGACTGGTTAACCATTTTTTTATTATGATTACCAATAAATCAGTTAGTATCGAGAAAAACGGAGGTTTTGAAATGTATCAGAAATTACGTTTTGAATTTAGGTTCAATATCTGTTTGATGGCGGATAGAGACATGCTAAAACACTTCTATGGTATTGAATTTACCAACAAGGAGTGGGATGAGTTTTTGAAATTGTGTGACGATTTTTATTTGGAAAACAAGCACAATTGGACAAACGAAGTTATCAAAAAGTGGAAGCGAGTTAAGGCTAAAAAACTTAACTCACAA
>NZ_SEWW01000011.1 GCF_011090385.1 Aquirufa beregesia | reverse complement strand
TCCAGAAAAGGTGATGAATTCAAACGAGTTTAAAATACTTTTTATTTAAAATCAAGCACTTTTCGTTTCATTAATTCACATGGATTTTCTTTTTTTGAAAAAAAAGAAACAAAAAAACTTCTTTTTTTGTCGTCCAGCCAAGGCGAATTCCGCTTTGCGGAACCGTGATTCACTTCGCTATCGCCTATATTTTTGACGCCGACGCACATCGCCCATGCTGAGGTCAAAACCCCGTCTACCGCTTCGTTCATCTCCTTTCGCAGGGCTGCACGACGGTGTTTTCTATCAAAAAATCTTCATTCTACATTGAACGGTTAATCCCAACGAAAGATGGGAACGCAGCATGAGCGAAGCGGCAGGCGCATCTTTGACCTAGTGCGTAGGCTAAAGCTAAGTGTCAAAGATTAAAGCCGTATGCGGAGTGACAATCGGTTCTGCGCAGCGGAATTCGTCTTAGGATTAACCGTATTTCTTCTGTTTTTTTTGTTTCTTTTTATGAAAAAAAAGAAATACCAAAGAAAGTAAAGCTCCAGAAAAAGTGATGAATTCAAAAGAGTTTAAAAGCACTTTTCGTTTCATTATTTCACATGTATTTTCTGTTTTTGAAAAAAAAGAAATGCCTTGGTAAGTGATGTTCTGTAAAATAACTGATAAAATAGATTTTACACGAACGGTTATGTCAATGAATCATTTTAGCGTATTTTAATACCACCAAGCAACACCCATGGTAAAAGAGTATATTGAACTTCAAGTTAAGATGTGCAACCGCCATTTGAAAGATGCGGGGATACATCCGCTATTAGGTTATGTTGGATTGGCCGCATTGTTCCTGGGACTATCTGTTTACCTTTTTCAAAGTACCGAATTTGCCCCCTACATTTACTTGCTTTTCGCGCTGTCGCTGATTGGGAATTTATCGGAAAAGCGGAGATCGGAGTTTCTACGTATTTGTTTTGGTGATTCTCGCATGAAAAAAATTAGAATTTGCGAGAATGTCATGGCTTCTGTGCCCTTTCTAGCTTTTCTGCTGTATCAACAGCTTTTTGTTTATGTGGCATTATTAGTTGCATTGGTTATCCTAATGGCACTCAGCCAGTTCAAAACCGCCTTCCAATGCACCCTGTGGACGCCATTTTCAAAAAGTCCTTTTGAATTTACGGTAGGTTTTAGAAATACATTTTACCTGTTTATTATGGCCTATGCCTTGGCTATTTTGGCTGTGGTACAGAACAATTTTAATTTGGGGATATTCGCTTTGTTGATCGTATTTACCACATGCCTATTTTACCATACCAAAGCAGAAAATGAATATTACGTTTGGTCTTTTCATCTGAAACCGAGAGCATTTTTGTTGAGGAAAATAAAAACGGCCCTACTTTATTCTACTTTACTAGCTTTACCCATAGCACTGCTTCTCTCCTATTTCTTTTATCCAAACATGGGCATCATCTTGCTTTTCTTGGTGCTGGCTTGGGCATTTTTGATTTCCATGGTTGTGAGCAAATATTCCGAGTATCCCAATGAAATATACCTTGCACCCAGTATCTTGTTGGCACTATGCCTTTGGTTTCCGCCCCTTCTCCTGATATTCATACCCTACTATTTCAAAAAATCTGAACACCGCCTTAGCCGTCTATTGAAATGATATCCATCCGAAACTTATCCAAGCAATATGGGACTAAGGTAGTGTTGAATCAAATCCACTTGGATTTTGAGCAAGGGAAAGTATATGGCATTGTGGGTGAAAATGGTGCCGGAAAGACCACCTTATTTAGGTGCATAGCGGGATTAGAAGACTATGAAGGCGAGATCTTCTCTCATCTGACACCCCTTAAAAACCACCTGGGTTTATTGTTGACAGAACCTTTCTTCTTTCCAAAAATAACAGGCAAAGAATACATCCAGTTGTTATGCCAAGCCAGGGACATCCAAATCTCCAACATGGAGGACAGGAACATTTTTGATTTGCCCTTGAACCAATATGCGGCTACTTATTCCACGGGCATGAAGAAGAAATTAGCCTTGACGGCCATTTTACTGCAGGGCAACGAGTATTTTATCCTGGACGAGCCATTTAATGGGGTGGATATAGCCAGTAATATCCTGATTACCGAAATCATTCATCAACTCAAAGCACTGGGTAAGACCGTGATTATTTCCTCGCATATATTCTCCACCTTGAGTGATACCTGCGATGAAATACAGGTAATGAACCAAGGGAGTTTGATCAAGTCTGTGCAAAAGCTAGACTTTGCTACCTTGGAAACAGAAATTAAGCAAATGACTGTGGGTAAGAAATTGGATCAATTAGGATTGACATAAGACAACCAAAATACTTTCCTATATCACCTTCCATGGAAGCTTTTTACACGAATGGTTGAAAGCATTCTTTTAGGTATTTTCTTGCAGATATTTAGCCAAAATACCTCCATGCTAATCCAATTCACGGATTAAACGGTATGTTCTCAATTTCTATGGTTCATTTTCTAGCAAAATTTCAATTTGTCTTTACAACTAAGTTTAGCTAATAGACATTCTGGATATGGTGGGGAAATGGATTTTGGGTAGATTGGGGACAGAAATTAACTTTATAGAAGTTTTAATCAAGTATATATTAAATTCGATGCTCAGTAATTGGAAGATTTATAAGACATTTTTATAAGCTAAATTATTTAGTTATTGGCAATTTCAAAATCACTTTAGTCAAAATGGCAAAAAAGGAAATCAATCCAAACGCAGACAAGGATTATATTGACCAAATAGATTTGTCAAACGAACATAATTTTCCTAAATTCTTAAAATCTATAAAACTATCTCCATTTAGGCATATTACCGATTTAACCTTAAACTTCAATCATCCAATTTCTGTTATAGCAGGGACGAATAGATCTGGGAAATCCACAATTTTAATGGCTTTAGCTTGTAGCCATTTCGACTTCAAAAAAAGAAATGTACATAATGGCATACTTGAAAGACACACATGGAGTTCGATTATGCAATTTACCAGTCAAGACAAACAAAAAATTGACTGGACATATTATATTACTTACAAATATGGAAGTAAGGAGGAAACAAAAAGAGGGCAACGTAAAGCCACTACAAAGAAATGGAACGGTATTGGTAAAAAGGAAACGCAATTTACCAATAGACAAGTTATTTTTCTTGATTTGGACAGAATATCTCCTGCAAGAAATTTTGGTAGAGTAATATTCAATAAATCTCAAAAAGCAGCTGTTACTAATATTTCATCTGCCAATATTCCAAGTATTGAGAAATACCTTTCATACGTTTTGGAAGAAAATTTTAAGCTCAATAAACTTGCAACTCATTTAGACAAAGATATTTTTAAGTATAGTAACTCAAATGAATATTCAAGTTATAATGCAGCAACTGGCGAAGAAGTTCTTACTAAAATAATTATTGACATAATTGAGGCTCCAGACCACTCTCTAATATTAATTGATGAGATAGAAGTAGGTTTACACCCTAAAATCCAAAGACTCTTAATTCAAGCATTATATAATATTGCAAGAAATGATAATAAACAATTTGTATTAACTTCCCATTCCCCATCCATTCTTTCATCTTTACCTGATAAGGCTAGAATTTTTATAGAAAAAATTTCTGAAGGTCAATATAAAGCTATACCTAACATAAGTGTAAATGCTGCATTATCAAAAATGGATTCAATTTCATATCCTTTAGTAGATTTATATTGTGAGGATAATGAAGCAAAAAAAATTATACAAAAAGCGATTTCAGCAATTCAAAGTGAAATGTCATTAACTAATTTTTCTGACTTAATAAACATTGTGGTTTCAGGTAATGGGGACAAAACTTATACTTATTTCAAATCTCATCAAGAGACCTACCCTAACAAAAGAATAAAAACTGGCTACGCATGCATACTTGATGGAGACAGGAGAATATTAAAAAATGCAAGTGGTAATTTGAGCTATCCCCAGGAAGAATGCTTACATTTCATATATTCAAATGACTGTCCTGAAAAATTCTTAACTGCAGAATATTTAAAAAAATACCCAAATAGTACTTTAACTTATCATATAAACAATTCAAACCCACATTGTTTATTTGATAAAATGATTGAAAATTCATTTTGCACGAATAGAGAAGAAGCTTTTGAGAAAAGCTGGAATCATTTTATTACGACAATAGATGGTAAATTATATTTTGATGAATTGAAATCATTTATAATTAAAATGACTAAAAAATATTCGCCTGACCTTTAATTTTGTGTGAATCTGGAAATTAAAATACTATTAAATGATTTAAGATATCATAATTATGACAAAAAGAATTACCGAAAATATATTAGGTTATAAAGTATCTTTCCAAGAAAACACGTGGACAAATATTTCCTTTATAGAACCAACAATTGGTGAAATTTTAAATGAAATAAAATCAAACAAATATAAATATCAAGTATCAGATCTAAGATCAAATTTTAATCAAGGCAATCTAGACTATTACAACAACTATAAAAAACAACTACCTGCTGTTACATTTAGTGGCACTTTTAATAAAAATAGATCCAAAGAAAACATAAAAGAATATAATGGTTTTATTGTATTGGATATTGACAAATTGATTCCAGATCAAATTCAATCATGTTACCATCAACTTTTAAAAGACGAATTTGTTCTTTCATTTTGGCGTTCTCCTTCTAACAATGGCTTCAAAGGTCTCATACAAATAGAATACTTAGATATTTCAAATGAAATAGAACTTGACACAAAACATAAAAGTGCTTTTAAGAAATTATCAACTTATTTTCAAAATAAATATTTCATAGAGTTAGATAAAAGCGGAAGTGACATAAGTAGACTGTGTTTTCTATCATATGATCCAAATCTTGTAATAAAGAAAGAATATAAAATGTTCCAAATTACACATGAGGACATCAATTTTGTACTGCAAAAAAAAATCAAATCAGAGTCTAGAAAAATAAAAGATTTTAACCAAAAAGACTCACTTTATAATCCTGAAGGTCGAAATAATCGAAATGACAGAAAATTAATGACTGATATTATACGCTATTTGACAATGAAAAAATTATCAATAACGTTTTTATATTCTGATTGGTGTAAAGTTGGTTTGGCTATAGTAAATACTTTTACATACGACATTGGATTAAATTACTTCAAAAAATTGAGTATGTTAGATGAGGCAAAATACAATGAAATTCATTGTATCAACTTTTTGAAAAATTGCTATGAAACTAATAATGGAAATGTAAATTTTGCTAGCATAATTTATTTAGCAAACGAAAAAGGATTTATGTCAAAACAACAAAAGATAAAAGAAGGGGTTCCGAAGGTGGAGGTTTAATACTTCGCAAGTATCACTGTCAAAACGGCAAAGCACTAGCCGACAGTTTAAAATGTGCAGACATTTATATGTCAGTATCTTTGTCAATATGCGAGAAATCGCTTTACAGGAACCCCCTTTCTTTCTTTTATTATGAGAACGTTTGAAAGTTATTTTAGCAAAAATGAAATCTTGAAATTGATTTGTAAGTTTCGTGTCAAACTTGCAAAGAACAAGTCCAAGAAACATTTATTGCATTTACTGACTTCAAATCCAGCATTTAACTATCACATTAAATTAAATTCCGAACCGGAAAATGATTATGAAGTAAATCAAAAAGAACTTACAGATTTTTTATTGTCAATATTACCGCCTAGAAAGAAATGGTTGAAATTGGGAGAGCAATCAAGGAGAAAACACAATAATAAAAATGAATTTCTAAGTTCAAATGACAAAAACTATTATAGTCTTTTAAAAACAATAAAATCAGAAAGAAAAAAAATTACAAAAGCAAATTGGTTTATCAATTTAGAAAAATTCGTTGACGAAGTAATGGCTGTTTCCCATGGCAACGAATATGAAGTAATTAAACCAATTATTTTTCCTAAACTTAAAGATAAATTAAAAAAAGGCCAACCAAATGAGTGCAGACCCATTTGCATTTATAGCTTAAAAGACAGAATTGTTTTAAGCTTAACTAACAAATTTTTGACAAGTGTTTTAGATGAGCAATTTCAAGATAGTTCTTTTGCATTTAGGTCAAAAAGAAACTCAGAAGAAAATATCATTTCACATCACGACTGTATTCTTGGAATTGGAGATTTTAGAGATAAAAATGCCGAGAGTAATTTATTTGTTGCGGAATGTGATATGAAAAAATTTTATGACACCGTAAATCATAAAATTGCTACACACATTTTTCAATCATTAATTGAAAGGTCAAAAAATAGATACCCTGAAATAAATTTTGATATATCTATCAAAATATTTAAAAGTTATTTAAAGAGCTTTGCGTATAATGTCGACATTCCTAAGCCTACGAATAAAGATTATTGGGATTCATACAAAATAGAGAAGGGATTTTTTGGTTGGATTGACAAAAATGAATTTAGAAAACATTACTTCTGTTTTTCTCGCAACAGAATTGGCGTTCCGCAAGGCGGTGCACTTTCAGGACTTATAGCAAACATTTATCTAAATCAAGTCGACATAGAAATAAAGAAATATGACGTTTTCTATCTACGTTTCTGTGATGATATGATTATACTTGCTAAAGATTTTGAAACTTGTGATAGAGCAAAGAACGCTTATGAGAATGAATTAAAAAAACTTAAATTATTTCCACACAAATTCAAAAGTTCTGATGAACTAAAGAAAGTTGATAACAATAAAATAAGTTTAACTGAGTTTTGGAACGGAAAATCAAAAGGACCATACAAGTGGGGTAAAGTTGAAGAAAACGGATTTCCGTGGATAGGTTTTGTTGGCTATGAAATGGATTATTTAGGCAACATCCGTGTTCGAAAAAAATCCTTGGTCAAAGAATTATCCAAACAAAAAACTATAATTCGTGAAATAAAAAATGCAGTTAAAACAGGAATGCGAAAACCTAAAGGAACAGTGACAGAATCTGCAATAAACAGACTTATTGGTATGTCAGTTGGTAGAATTGGACTTGACAACTTTGACGAAGTATCTACTGATATGTGTTGGAAAAATGGTTTTAGAGAGTTGACTGTAAATCCACATTCTATTAGACAAATAAAGCAATTAGACAGAAACCGGAGCAAACACTATTACAAATTGCTTAACGAAATTGAAGAACCAAAATTAAAATTTAAAGAGGACGATAGGAAAGAAAAAAGAAAATATTTAAAGTATAACAAACCGTTTAGCTACTTTCACCAAATAATTGAACGACAAAGAAGGTCAAATCTCTAAAATAAGTATGGCTTAGCCGATGACATATTTAATTGAATATACAAACTGCTATTCGGCATGTATACCTTCGGTTCGGCAAGAACAAAAGGATCATGTAGAATGAATAAAAATTAGAATTTGTAATTTAAACCAAGATTCTACGGTCTAATCGTACACTATTTTTACTTCAATTCTATTTTTATTACTTATTGGGGAGATAAAAAGAATTAAAAAACTTATAAAAATCGTAAAATCCTAAGATGAACCATTAAATTACGCTTTCTTCAAAAACTCCGTCTTTAAGACCATCATCGTTTTTTCTACTTTGCCTTCTACTTCGCCTTCAAAATCGGTTAAGCGGATGTTGCGCACCATGGTGCCACGCTTGATGACGCCAGATGATCCACGTACTTTTAAATCTTTGATGACTGTTACTGAATCTCCGTCGTTCAATAAATTACCGTTGCTGTCTTTAACTTCCATGTGCTATAATTTGATTAATATTTTTGGTTCCTATTTCTAAAGCCCAATAAGCGCTGCGCTAAGTCGGGCCGCTGTAATTTGGTCAAACGGTTACGAATCCAATCCTTGAACTCGGCTTTGTACCAAAAGAAATACTTATTTTGATTTTGCTTCTCTTCCTTGGTTTTGGCCGTATAAATCGGCTGCAAGGTATAAGGATGCACGCCTGTATAATAAATCACCTCGGCTACCGTCATGGGCGTTGGGGTGAAATCCTGTACTTGTTCCAAGTGAAAGCCTAAGTCCTTCGTTTCTGCGGCTAAATTCGCCATATCCACTTCCTCACATCCTGGATGAGAGGAAATGAAATAAGGAATCAAAGGCTGTTTCAAACCATGCTTGGCTGAAATGGCATCGTATTTCTCTTTGAACTTTCTGAAATATTTGAACGAAGGCTTGCGCATAACACGCAAAGTAGCGTCCGAGGTATGCTCCGGAGCCACTTTCAATCGGCCAGATACATGGCGCGTAATCAATTGCTCCATGTATTCATCGTGATTCATGTCGGAATTATTCTTGTTGAAATCATCCACCAATAAATCATAACGCACGCCCGAACCCACAAATGCTTTCTTGATCCCTGGATGCGCATCCACTTTTTTGTAAATCTCCGTCAAGGGCTTGTGTGAAGTATCCAAATTGGAACAAATCACGGGGTGAATGCAGCTTGGACTAGAACAACGGGCACAAATGGACTCATCTTTGCCCCGCATCTTGTACATGTTGGCCGAGGGTCCTCCCAAATCAGAAATGTATCCTTTGAAATCCGGTGATTTCGTGATTTGATCGACCTCCTTCATGATGGACTTCTCACTTCTAGAAGCTATGAATTTCCCTTGATGGGCCGAAATGGTACAAAAACTACAACCTCCAAAACAGCCTCGGTGCATGTTGACCGAGAATTTAATCATCTCAAAAGCAGGAATAGGCCCTCTTTTGCGGTATTTAGGATGAGGTAAACGGGTATAAGGCAAATCAAAAGAACGATCCATTTCCACCTCATCCATGGTTTTGAAAGGGGGATTGATGACCAAGGTTTGATCTCCTACTTGTTGGGTAATCCGATTGGCCTGCCATTTATTGGACTCCACCTCCACAATCTTGAAATTGGCGGCGTATTTAATTTTGTCCACCAAGCAATCTTCATGACTGCTCAATTCCACGGTTTCCCAAGAATCCACCACCGGTAAAGCTGCCTCTTTGGGCTGTAAAAATGCGACTTGATTGATGTGGGTCAATTCCGTCAAAGGAATCCCACTTTTCACACCACGAATAATCTCCCGCAAGGGCTGCTCGCCCATGCCGTAGACCAATACATCAGCCTTGGAATCCACTAAAACCGAAGGGAATAATTTGTCGGCCCAGTAATCATAATGCGTCACCCGACGTAAGGACGCTTCTATTCCTCCAATCAAGACAGGAACATCGGGAAAAATTTCTTTGAGGATGTTGGAATACACCGTCGTGGCATAATCCGGTCTAAAACCCGCTTCACCACCCGGAGTATAGGAATCATTGGAACGTAAGCGACGGTTGGCCGTATAATGATTCACCATGGAATCCATGCAACCAGCGGTTACACCAAAAAAATACTTGGGTTTCCCTAATTTCTTGAAATCACGTAAATCATCTTGCCAGTTGGGTTGGGCCACAATACCCACTTTCAAACCTTCACTTTCCATGATTCGACCAATCACTGCGGTGCCAAAAGAGGGATGGTCTACGTAGGCGTCGCCGGATATTAAAATAACATCTAGCTCGTCCCAGCCGCATTTTTCTACTTCTTTTTTTGTCAAGGGTAACCAGTCGGTGATCGGTCTTTCTTCCATGCTACAAAATTAGTGGAAATTGGGTGTTTTACCTATTCTTCAATTATCAACATGTTTTGCAGGGTCATGTCAAACCCTATAATAAGAAATGCCTTGGTAAATGATGAATGAGTTATATTTTCTTTATTTAATTAACATTGTTGGATTAATACTTTTCTTGGTCTTTCTTTTTTTTCATAAAAAAAGAAAGGCCTTGGTAAGTTAAGTTCCATAAAAAGAATTGCTAAAAAAGTTCATACAAGTACATTTCTTAGTTAAAAATTTCCTTGGTCTTTCTTTTTTTTCATAAAAAAAGAAACAAAAAAAACAGATGAAATACGGTTAATCCTAAGACGAATTCTGCAGCGCAGAACCGATTGTCACTCCGCATACGGCTTTAATCTTTGACGCCAACGCACATGGCCTATGCGCAAGGTCAAATATCCGCCTTCCGCTTCGCTCATGCTTCGTTCCAATCTTTCGTTGGGATTAACCGTTTAAATAGGTATTAGTTATTAGAATGTAGAATTTATAGGATTGAAAATACCGTCGGTCAGCACGAGCGAAAGGTGATGAACGCAGCGATAGACGAGGTTTTGACCTCTGCATAGGCGATGCGCGTCGGCGTCAAAAATATAGGCGATAGCGGAGTGAATCACGGTTTCGCAAAGCGAAATTCGCCTTTGCTGGACGACAAAAAAAGAAGTTTTTTTGTTTCTTTTTTTTCAAAAAAAGAAAGGCATTGGTAAGTTAAGTTCCATAAAAAGAATTGTTAAAAAAGTTCATACAAGTACATTTCTTAGTTAAAAATTTCCGTGGTCTTTCTTTTTTTTCATAAAAAAAGAAACAAAAAAAACAGAAGGAATTCGGTTAATCCTAAGACGAATTCTGCTTTGCAGAACCGATTGTCTCTCCGCTTACGGCTTTAATCTTTGACGCTTACGCACATGGCCCATGCGCAAGGTCAAATATCCGCCTTCCGCTTCGCTCATGCTTCGTTCCAATCTTTCGTTGGGATTAACCGTTTATTGTAAATTGAAGAATGTAGAATGCAGAATAATTTTAAGCATGATTATTTCACAATCTATCTTATTTTTGTAAGATATGCAGCTTTCCATCATTTTTGTTAATTACCAAAGTGAAGATCTTTTACTGAATTGCTTCCGAAGCATTTACCAGTATACCCAAGGTTTGGAATTTGAGTGCATTGTGGTGGATAATAAATACCAAGCGGGCGCTAATGCCGCTATTCTTCAGGAATTCCCTGAAACGATATGGATGGATTTGGGCTATAATGCCGGTTTCTCCAAAGCGAATAATGCAGGTTTAGCCGCGGCCAAAGCCCCTCATATCTTGTTCATGAATGCGGATACCTTTGTAAGCGATAATGCCATTTGGAAAGCCTATGATTACCTGCAACAAAAACCTGAAATTGCCGCTGTTGGAGCTATTCAGGTAGATGCCGGGGGAAATCCGATATCCTATTATCGGACGCTGAACGACATCCGCATTGATCTATATATTTTGCCGAATATACCTGCATGGAAGCGTTGGGTATACCAATGTTTTCCTCCGTATGAGGCGCAAGAAAGCTACGAAACGAATAATTTGGTCGGTTTTTTCTTGATGACAAGTAAAGAAGTGATTCAACAAGTGGGCGCATGGGACGAGGATTTTTTCATGTATGCCGAAGATGCCGAATGGAGTACTCGATTAATCAAAGCGGGAAAATTAGCCTATTTTGAGGATATCCGAGTGACGCATTTGTTGGGAGATAATCCCTTCCGAAGAGCGAAAACATCTTGGGTCAATCGTTTTTCAGTTCAAATCCAAGTGTCGAATTTACTGTGGATTAGAAAAAGTTATGGCCAAGGAGCCTATTTGCTTATTCTATTGAACTATGCGGCTTTGGTTCCTTTGTTTTGGACTTGGAAAATTTTGTTGAATTTGGTCAAGAGGAGACCACTGCTGCACAATACGGAAAACCAGGTCTTGTTTAGCCGAAAAACAGGCATGCTGTTTCATTATTTTTGGCAAACGGTTTTCCTGTTAAAAAAGTCGTATCAGATCAAACCCGAAGAAAATGCGCACTAAATGCCAATGCTGATAAATATCATACATAAATCATGTCATCAATCTAAGGATTATGTAGTAAATTCGTTTTTAGCCTAAAATCATCATAAAATAGCATATTTTGAATATCTCCGAGTCCCTATTTCAAGCATTAAGTACCCAATGTCAACCCAAAGAATTGGATTGGTTGAAGGAAAAATCAGCGAAAGACACTAATTCTTTATCGCTCAGCTTTGTCATGGTTCCTCGTTTTATTGAAAAACAAGAACTAGAAAATGAAGTCTTGAGTCAAGCCGCCTCCATCCTACCCGATTGGAATTGGAATGGTTGGACCTTAGACCGCTTGGCCCGTGTGTATTTATTGAGCCTTTGCCAAGAAAGAGAGTTAAGTCGAGAAGAATACATCAAGAAAATCAACCTGCTATTTGATACCGCTGAATTGAACGAGTCCGTTGCCCTATATTCGGCCATTCCGGTTTTCGCTTATCCTGAAGCATGGATGAACCGTGCTACGGATGCGGTACGTTCTAATGTGGGTTTAATCTTTGACGCCATTGCCTTTGGAAATCCATATCCCAAGCAGTATTTCTCGGAATTAGCTTGGAACCAATTGGTCTTAAAATGCATATTCAACGATAAGCCTATCCATCAAATTGAAGGTTTAGCCGAAAGAAATAACGAAGCTTTGGTACAAACCTTGGTGGATTTTGCGCATGAACGTTGGGCGGCGAACCGTCGTGTACCATCGCAAGTTTGGCGCTTAATCGTACCTTATTTGAATCAGAAGATATTACCTGATATTGAAAAATTAATTCATTCCGATTTAGCCTCAGACCGTTTAGCTGCTGCGCTCGTTTTAGCACAAAGCACTTTACCTGAAGCAAAAAAATTGGCAGAAAAATACAAAAACGAGCTTCCTGTAGTCCCAAATGATGCTTGGGGAGCTTTAGAGAAACCAGAACCCATTTACCAACCAGCCTAAGATTATGTGTAAAAATCCACACCAATCGAACCCATCTCATTTTCAAGGATCAGCAGAGGAAGCCATGACTGCTAGCACCGTGGAAGAAACATTTGAGCAATACATCAAAGGCATGAAGTTTTTTGATCCGCATGTGCACATGACGGCAAGAACAACGGATGATTACCAAGCCTTAGCGGATGCTGGAGTGGTGGCCATCATTGAGCCTGCCTTCTGGTTAGGTCAACCTAGAACAGGATTATCGTCGTTTAAAGACTATTTTGCTACGTTGGTTGGTTGGGAGCGTTTTCGTTCTTCTCAATTTGGCATCAAGCATTATTGCACCATTGGACTTAACTCTCGCGAGGCTAATAATGAAGCTTTGGCTGAGGAGGTAATGGAGATTTTACCCTTATTCTTGCAAAAAGAAGGCGTAGTGGGTGTAGGTGAAATTGGTTTTGATGACCAAACAGCCTTGGAAGAAAAATACTACCGAGCACAATTGGAATTGGCCAAAGAAATGGGCTTGCCTGTGCAGGTGCATACGCCTCACCGAGATAAGAAAAAAGGTACAGAAAGAAGCATGGCCATCGCTTTGGAGCATGGTTTAGATCCTCATATGGTCATCATTGACCATAACAACGAGGAAACCGTTAAATCGGTATTGGATCAAGGATTCTATGCCGCCTTTACCATTTACCCCTTCACTAAAATGGGAAATGAGCGCATGGTGGAAATTGTCAAACAATACGGCCCATCCATGATCATGATTAATTCGGCGGCCGACTGGGGTATTTCCGATCCCTTGGCGATTCCAAAAACAGCAGCATTGATGAAAATGAAAGGTATTTCGGATGAAGATATTCGTTTAGTAACCTACCAAAATGCCTTGGATGCTTTTGCTCAAAGTGGACAAATTAAGGAATCTGATTTTATCCATGGCATGGAAATAGATCAGTCTCTGAAATTCAATGGCAATACGGTTTTACGTGGTGGACAAGCTCCAAGAGTCAATAAAAACTCCTTGATCATTCGCTAATGAGTCAGATTAGGGCCTTTTTGGAATTAACTCGACCCGCCAATGTCATCACGGCTTTGACCGACATCATGGCGGGTATGGCCATCGTGGGTTTCCTTTTTGTTTGGAAAGATTATTCCATACAGCCCCTTTTCTTATTAGGATTTTCCACCATGTGTTTATATGCAGGTGGGGTGGTGTTCAATGATGTGTTTGATAGAGATTTGGATAGCCTAGAACGACCAGAAAGAGCTTTACCCAGTGGAAGGATTTCTTTACAAGCCGCTATTGCAGGAGGTTTACTCCTTTTAGTTTTGGGCATTTTCTTAGCCTTCAAACAAAGTATACTCAGTGGCTACGTGGCCATTATCATTACTTTATTAGCCCTATTTTACGACTGGAAAGGAAAACACATGCCATACTTTGGCCCCATCAACATGGGCCTTTGCAGAGCATTTAACCTACTTTTGGGCATGTCGGTCTACGAACTAGGGGTCATAGAACAGGGACAATGGATGATATTACCTTTGATTTACATTGCAGCCATTACCATGGTGAGTCGGGGTGAAGTACATGGAAGTACCCCTTGGCCCATAGCGGCAGCGGCCTTTTTCTTTTTGATCATTCATGCGGCACAATTATCCTTGGCCATTAAATCGGAACAATGGATTGCCATTCCTTTCATTATCTTGCACATCACGCTTATATTTAAACCTTTAATAAAAGCATATCAAAATCCCATTGGACCCAACATTGGTAAAACGGTGAAAGCAGGTGTCTTGTCACTCATTGTGATGAACGCGGCCTGGGTGAGTCTAAGTGGACAATGGATGATTGCTTTGGCAGTGTTAGCCCTATTACCCATTTCCATGCGAGTAGGGAAATTCTTTGCCGTTACGTAATTTTATAGCATGCAGTCATTAGAACAATATTTTCAGGTACCCTTTCGCTATCAAGTCATTTTTTCCAAAGGCTTATTCCAACAAGATAATCCCGTTTTCAAGGATTTCATCTTGAACTTTGGCTTAGCCGATTTTAGGAAAAGGATTGTGTTTGTCATCGACAAAGGCGTGGCAGATGCCCATCCGAACTTGACCTCTGAAATCGTCCACTACTTTGAAACGTATCCTGTGGCAGATTTATCCCCAGAAATCTTGATTTTACCCGGTGGAGAAATATGTAAAAATGACCCTCGCTTTTATGAAGAAGTGGTTCGGGCTATTGATGAGCATCGCATCGATCGACACTCTTTTGTGGCATGTATTGGTGGTGGAGCCTTTTTAGATATGAGCGGTTATGCCGCAGCTATCTCGCACCGAGGGGTGAAATTCATTCGTATACCGAGTACGGTTTTATCTCAAAATGATTCGGGAGTAGGCGTTAAAAATGGAGTGAATTACATGGGAAAGAAAAATTTCCTAGGCACTTTTGCTCCACCCGTAGCTGTGTTCAACGATGTGAATTTATTGGCTACCTTAAACGACCGCGACTGGAGATCAGGTATTGCAGAAGCCATCAAAGTAGCTTTAATCAAGGATTTAGCCTTCTTCCAATGGTTGGAAGCCAATGCAGCAGCCATGAATGAGCGCAATGAAGCGGCCATGATGGAACAAATCTACCGTTGCGCTGAATTACATATGCAGCACATTTCCAGCGGGGATCCTTTTGAATTAGGATCAGCTAGACCCTTGGATTTTGGCCATTGGGCAGCTCATAAATTAGAATATTTAAGCAATTTTGAGATTCGTCATGGAGAAGCTGTGGCCATTGGTCTTGCTTTAGATACAGCCTATTCGCATGAAATTGGCTATTTAACCGCTGAGGAAAGAGACCGTGTGATTGCGGTGATTCGAACTTTAGGATTTGATACCTACCACCCAGCTTTGGCAGAAAATGATAAAGCCAATTTATTCAAAGGCTTGCAGGAATTCCAAGAGCATTTGGGTGGACAATTATGTATTACTTTGTTGGAAAAACTAGGCAAAGGAAAAGAAGTGCATGAAATGAATTTCGATTTAATTAAAAAATCGGTTGATTTCTTAGCTCAATTAGGATAGCATACCATGAAAACAGCACAAGGGCTTTTAAGTTATTGTTCCAACATTCATCCGGGTGAAATTTGGTCTGAACATTTTGCCAATCTTCAAAAAAACATACCGGCTATCAAAGCGGTAGTAAGTCCTGATGCTCCCATGGGCCTAGGTTTACGCATTGCCGATTTAGCCAGTAGAGATTTACAAGATGAACAAGCTTGGAAAGCCTTGACAGATTGGTTGAAAGCCGAGGATTTGTACGTATTTACGCTCAACGGATTTCCTTTTGGAGGATTTCATGGCGTAGTGGTTAAAGACGATGTGCACACACCTGATTGGACCACAACAGAACGTTACGATTATACCCTGCGTTTGGCCCATATTTTAGCCAAATTATTGCCAGAAAGTCAAGCTTCAGGAGGCATTTCCACCTCTCCACTCTCCTACCGTTTTTGGTGGAAAAGTCCAGAGGCATTGCAAGAAGCTACTGAAAAAGGCACCTTGGCCTTAGTAGATTTAGTGGATTCTTTGGCACACATTGAACAAGCTACAGGAAAAAGCATACACATTGATATTGAACCAGAACCCGATGGTATTTTAGAAAACCACCGTGAATTCGTGGATTGGTATGGTGCCTGTTTATTGCCACTAGGTATTCCTCATTTAATCGAAAAAGGATATAGCGCTACCAAAGCCGAGGAATTGATTCGTCGACATATTCAAATCTGTTTTGACATCTGTCATTTCGGAGTAAGCTATGATCATCCTGCTACCTGCATTGCTGAGTTGAAGGAAAAAGGCATACAAGTAGGAAAGATACAGGTGAGTTCAGCCTTGCGGTTGGACTTTAGTCAGCAAGCGGAAGAAAAATTAGCCTTGCTGAAAAAATACCAAGAGCCTGTTTATTTACATCAGGTGAAAGCCAAAAAAGTGGATGGCAGTTTCATCCAATATCCGGATTTGGACCAAGCCTTTGCGGCTTATGAGCCAGGGGCATTTTTGGAATGGAGAATTCACTACCATGTGCCTTTATTTTTAGAGAATTATGGATTATTGGGTTCCACACAGAAAGAAATTCGAGAAACATTAGCCATACAAAAGCAGAAAGCATTCACCGGACAAATGGAAATAGAAACCTATACCTGGGCTGTCTTGCCGGAAGAACATCAAATTCCCATTCATGAATCCATCATTCGAGAAATTCAATGGGTACAAGAACAATTAAAAGCCTAAAACTATGCAAAAGACGGTCGTGATTGATGTGGTTGGATTAAGTCAAAGTGTTCTCTGCGAACATACACCGTTTTTAAACCAGTTCATTGCTTCCAAGCAAATTTGCCACATCAAACCCGTTTTACCAGCTGTTACGACCACTTCTCAAAGTTGTTATGTGACTGGAAAATATCCCAATGAAAACGGAATCGTGGGAAATGGCTGGTATGACCGCGAAGATGCCGAAGTGAAGTTTTGGAAACAATCCAACCACCTAGTTCAAGGGGAGAAAATTTGGGATGCCGCCAAAAAGGCAAATCCGAATTTTACCTGTGCCAAAATGTTCTGGTGGTACAACATGTATTCTACAGCGGATTATTCTGTCACGCCTCGTCCACAGTACCATGCAGACGGCGTAAAAGCACCCGACTGCTACTCCTACCCCGCCTCCTTACGCGATGAATTACAAGCGGAACTAGGAACATTCCCATTATTTAGTTTTTGGGGGCCTAATGCCAATATCAAATCGACCCAATGGATTGCTGATGCTTCTATCTGGGTGGATAAGAAATATAATCCCACGCTGAATCTGATTTATTTGCCGCATTTGGACTATTGTCTGCAAAAATTTGGCCCAGATATTCCCAAGATAGCGAAGGAGTTGAAGGAAATAGATGAAGTGGTCAAAGACCTAGTGACGCATTTTGAAAGTACAGGAGCGGAAGTGATTCTATTATCCGAATATGGAATCAACGAAGTGAATCAGCCTATTTACATCAATCGTATTTTGCGTGAAAAAGGTTTGATTAGCATACGCATTGAACAAGGCTTAGAACTACTGGATGCAGGTGCTAGTGTGGCATTTGCAACGGCAGATCACCAAATAGCGCACGTCTACATTCAAGATGCCAACAAAATAGCGGCAATAAAGGCCGATTTAGAAAAAGTACCCGGCATAGCTAAAGTCTTAAATAAGAAGGAACAAAAAGCCTACCACATTGATCATGCCCGCAGTGGGGAATTGGTATTAATAGCCGAGCCGCAGGCTTGGTTTGTCTATTATTTCTGGATGAATGACGCCAAAGCGCCTGACTATGCCCGTTTAGTGGATATTCATAAAAAACCAGGTTATGACCCTGTAGAGATGTTTATGGACCCTAAAAACCCCTTCATTAAACTCAGAGCGGCCTATAAATTGGCTAGAAAACTCAGTGGTTTTCGCTATTTGATGGATGTAATTCCACTAGATGCCACGCTCATCAAAGGTTCCCATGGAAGTATTTTTTGTGAGCCAGCCTATTATCCTATTTATGTATCGGATCAAAAAAGCCTTCCTAGCCAAGTAGAGGCGCCTGAAGTATATGATTTAATTTGGAAAACTATTTTTCAATAAAAATTTAATTAGAAAAATTAGCACTATATTTAGCCATTAAATCAATAAAATACTTTACCATGAAAAAACTAATTGCTCTATGCGCCATGATGGCGATGCTCCTTGGCCTGAGTACAAAAGCTACTGCACAAGACTTTGATCCAAAAGCGATGGTTCAACGTCAGCTTGACCGTTATTCTACGGAATTAAAACTGACTGATGATCAGGTTAAAAAACTGGAGCCGATTATTTCCGCTCGTATGCAAAAAATGACGGAATTCCGTCAGGCTGGCATGGAGCGTGAGCAAATGATGGCAGAAATGAAGAAAATCAATGATGGACAATTGGAATCATTGAAAGCCATTTTCTCTCCAGAACAATTGGAAAAATACATCACGATGCAAAGTCAAATGCGTCAAGGTGGTCCTCCAAGAAACTAATTCTTTATATATCTTTTAGCAATGAAAACGAAACTATTTCTCATAGGGCTGGTCATGATCAGCCCTATACTTTTATTCAGCAATCCCATTCGAGTGGGAATAGCCGGAATGACGCATGATCACGTGGGTCAGGCGCTACATGCCGCACAAAAAAATGCGGATGTGGTCATTGTTGGATTTGCCGAGAAAAATAAAAACTTGGCCATGCGCCTGCTCAAGCAATACCAATTACCCGAATCCCTTTGGTTCCCCGATTTAGAAACACTGATTGCCCAAACAAAACCAGAAGCCGTTTGTGCATTTAATAGCATCTATGAACATTTGGAAGTCGTCCAAACTTGTGCCCCCAAAGGCATACATGTAATGGTAGAAAAACCGTTGGCTGTCAATATGGATCATCTGGCTAAGATGAAAGCCTTGGTTAAAAAGCATCCGATAGCCCTATTAACCAATTTTGAAACGACTTGGTATCCCTCCCATGCCAAGATGTGGGACATGCTGAAAGTGGAAAAATCCTTGGGGGATCTGCGCAAGGTAGTCATCATGGACGGACATAATGGTCCCGTAGAAATTGGTTGTTCGAAAGAATTCTTAGCTTGGCTAACCGACCCTAAAATGAACGGTGGAGGAGCATTGATTGATTTTGGTTGCTATGGTGCTAACATCATGACTTGGCTCATGGAAGGACAAAAGCCTATTTCCGTGACAGCTGTGAGCCAACATTTAAAACCGCACATCTATCCTAAAGTAGATGATGAAACCACCATTATTTTAAACTACCCTAATGCTCAGGCCATCATTCAAGGTTCCTGGAATTGGCCATTTGATAGAAAAGACACCGAATTATATGCCAGCAAAGGTATTTTAGTGGCCAATAAGACCAAACAAATGAAGTATGTTGCTGAAGGTCGATTTGGCAAAGAAAGCCTCATTGATTTATCTCCATTAGCTCCCGAAAGAGCCAATGTATTTGCCTATTTAGCTGCTGTAGTACAAGGCAAAATAGATCCACAAAAGGATTTGTCTTCTTTAGCCATCAATGAAATTGTAGTGGAAATATTATCCGCTGCCTCTGAATCTGCAAAAACTCACAAAACCATTTTTTTAAAATAACATGAAAGCATTTTTTCTTTTACTCCTATTGCCTACGTTGGCATTTGCCCAGAAACCCATGCAAATCAATGGCAAAGACATCGGCATGGTATCTTTTACTTACCGCAATAGCTTATCCAAAAACATGGCCAAAACTTTAGATACCTTAAAAAACCAAGGTATTACCGACATGGAATTCTCCAGTTTATTTGGCAAAACAGCCCAAGAAGTGAGAGACCTGTTGGATGAAAGGGGCATGAAATGTTCTTCTTTCGGAGTAAATATGGCTGATGCATTAAACAAGACGGATCAGGTGGGCGAAAATGCGAAAACCTTAGGTGCTTCCTTTGTTCGAGTGGCATGGATTCCTCATACAGGTCCGTTTACCTTAGAAATGGCCCAAAAGACGGCTCAGGAATTTAACCAAATTGGTAAAGCCTTGAAAGAGAAATATGACCTAACCTTTTGCTACCACAACCATGGCTTTGAATTTGAGCCTTATGGAGAAGGTACATTGTTTGATTACTTGGTTCAAAATACGGATCCTAAATTTGTCAGCTATGAAATGGATATCCTTTGGACTTTTTTCCCAGGTCAAAATCCAGCGTCTCTGTTGGAAAAATATGGTAATCGCTTTAAATTGGTGCACTTGAAGGATTTGAAAAAAGGAGTGCAAGGAAATATGTCGGGTGGCACATCTGTGGAAAATGATGTAGCTTTAGGAAGTGGGCAACTGAACATACCTGAAATCATGAAAGCGGCGAAAAAAGCCAAAATTCAGCATTATTATTTAGAGGATGAAAGCTCTAGATATCCCGTTCAAACCCGACAAAGCAGAACCTATTTATCGAATTTAAAATAATATGACAAAGCGTTTTCTTTACCTATTGATCTTACAAATAGTCCTTGTCACCCAGGTTGTAGGGCAGCAAGATATCGAAAAGAAAATCCAAACGGATTTGATTTTAGCGGAAGATGGAAGTACCATACAATTAGAAGAAGGTACTTTCCAAATATCCCAAAGTCTCTCCATGGATGGTAAAAAAAACATGATCATCCGCGGTAAAGGAATCGATAAAACCATCCTTTCCTTTAAAAATCAAGTGGGAGGAGCCGAAGGCATTAAAATCAGCAATTCTGAAAACATCATTTTGGAAGATCTGACCGTGCAGGATTCCAAAGGGGATTTAATCAAAACCATGCATGTCAAAGGCATCACCTTTCGCCGAATCAAGGCCGAGTGGACAGGCAAACCCTCTCCTAGCAATGGTAGCTATGCGCTTTATCCGGTGCTTTGTGAAAATGTATTGATTGATAGTTGCATTGCCATTGGTGCCTCAGATGCAGGTATTTATGTAGGTCAATCCAAGTACATTGAAGTGAAAAATAGTATCGCATTTCAAAATGTAGCTGGGATAGAAATTGAAAATTCTCAATTTGCCGAGGTGCATCACAATAAAGCCTATGGCAATACAGGAGGCATTTTGGTCTTTGATTTACCTGATTTGGTTCAGAAAAAAGGAGGTCATGTGAAAGTATATCAAAATGAGGTCATTGAAAATAACCTAGCCAATTTTGCCCCCAAAGGAAACATTGTGGCTCGTGTCCCAAAAGGAACGGGCATGCTCGTTTTAGCTACGAGTCAGGTAGAAATTTTCAATAATAAGATTCACCAAAATAGAACCATGGGCGTGGGAATTATTTCTTACCACATGACGGAAAATAAAATCACGGATTTGGAATATGACCCCTATCCTACAGCCATTGAAATCCGTGACAATGATTTTGAAAGAAAAGCCGGCAGAGTTCCTGCCAAAGGTCGATTTGGTCAGATGTATCGCTTCAAACTGAAATTTGGTAGACAGGTACCCAATATTGTGTATGATGGCATCTTGGACCCGAAACGATTGGATTCCAGCGGTGAATATTTTCCTTCGTATCGTATTTGTATTCGAAACAATACGAATCAAAGCTTCGCCAATATCGATGCTGAACACGATTTCAAAAACATCCAACGCGACGTCAGTTTGTACAATTGCCATCTTCAAGCATTTAAGACACTCCGTTAATCATGAACAGGTCTTTTCGTTTAGGCTTGATGATATTGGTTTGGATGACCTTTATCAACGCTAGTTCCATCCAAAAAAGCACGACTGGCTATGTCATGAAATTATCCGATTATGGATTTTTCAAGGGTGATTTAAAAGATCAAAATCCACAAGACGGCGTGATTCCTTACCAATTGAATTCCCCCCTTTTTTCGGATTATGCATCCAAACTCCGCTTTATCAAATTACCAGCGGAAAGTAAGGTGGCCTATAATGCAGATTCCGTATTTCAGTTTCCGGTGGGCACCGCCATCATTAAAACCTTTTATTATCCCAAAGATGAAGCCAATCCTTCGGCAGGAAGGAGAATCATGGAAACACGGGTGTTAATCCGACAAGAAAAGTCGTGGGTAGCCTTGCCCTATATTTGGGATGAAGCCCAAACAGAAGCCACTTTGGAAGTAGCAGGAGGTTCTTCTATGGTTAGTTGGAAGGACAAACAAGGCATACTAAAACAGGTAAATTATCAAGTGCCTAACATGAACCAATGCAAAGGTTGCCATGAACGAAGTGGCAAAATGACGCCCATTGGTCCTTCGGCCCGACAAGTAAACGGAGAGTTTCATTATGTTTCTGGGAAGCAAAATCAATTGGATTATTGGGCAAAAGCAGGCATTTTATCGGGTTTACCCCATCTGAATGAAATTCCAGCGCTAGTCAATTATGCCGATGAAAGTAAGTCGCTCGATGAACGTGCCAAAGCCTATTTAGACATCAACTGCGCGCATTGCCATAACCCAACAGGACCTGCACGCTCTTCAGGATTATATTTACAATGGGATTCAAAAGATAAAACAGCCTATGGGTTCATGAAGACCCCGGTAGCAGCGGGAAGAGGATCAGGCAATTTGAAATACGATATTGTTCCCGGCAAAGCCAAAGAAAGTATCTTGGCCTACCGCATGGATTCCGTAGACCCAGGCATTATGATGCCTGAACTAGGTCGAAAAATGAAACATCAGGCAGGAATCAAATTGATTCAAGATTGGATAAACTCCTTAGCACATTAACATGAAAACAAGCTTTATCTTTCCTCTTTTGCTGGGTATGTCCCTGGTTTTTCCGAGTTTGGCTCAGAAGAAACCGAATATCATTTACATATTAGCCGATGATTTGGGCTATGGAGATATCTCCATCTATAATCCCAAAGGAGATAAAGTAGCCACTCCTCACATCGATCAATTGGCTAAAGAAGGCATGCGCTTTTTAGATGCTCATTCTGCTTCTGGAGTTTGTACGCCATCCAGATACGCCATCATGACGGGACAATATCCTTTTCGAAGTAAATTACCTGTGGGCGTATTGCGTGGCTATAGTCGCAGCTTGATTGAAAAAGAACGTATGACCGTTGCTTCTTTTCTCAAAAGTCAAGGCTATCAAACAGGCGTGGTTGGCAAATGGCATTTGGGTTTGGACTGGGCCGTAAAAGCCGGTTTTGAAGGCAATATAACCCAAGTGAATTATGGCATCAAGGAAGAAATGAAGCCAGAGCATATTGATTTTGACCAAGATCCTACAGGTGGTCCTGCTGCGGTGGGTTTCGACTATTCCTATATTTTGCCAGCATCGTTGGACATGCCACCCTATTGCTATTTGGAAAACCAACATTTGGTGGAGAAGCCTACTGGCTATACAGATGGCAATAAATTAACCACAGGGTATACAGGTCCCTTTTGGCGAGAAGGAAAAATGGCACCTAGTTTTGATTTCTATGGAGTTATGCCCCGATTCATCGATAAATCCAACGAGTTTTTGGCCCGTCAAAAACCCAATAAACCCTTTTTCTTGTACATCCCCTTTTCTGGTCCACATACTCCTTGGGTTCCTCAAAACAAATTCAAGGGAAGCTCCAAAGCCGGCGAGTATGGGGATTTTGTTCAACAAGTGGATGCTTCGGTTGGTCAACTCATGAAAACCTTGGATAGCCTTGGATTAAAAGAAAACACCATCGTTATTTTTACCAGCGATAATGGGCCCTATTGGAGAGAAAATTTCGTGAAAGAATTTCAACATCAGGCGGCTGGAGAATGGAGAGGAATGAAAGGTGATGCCTTTGAAGCTGGCCACCGTATCCCGTTCATTGTTCGTTGGCCTAAGAAAGTAAAGGCCAAAAGCACGTCCCATGCCTTAGTTTCTCAAACCAGTTTATTAGCTACTTGTCAACAAATCCTAGGTCAAAGCACCAGCAAAAATGACAGTTATGGCATTTACCCATTATTGACCCAGAAAAGCAAGGATATTCCAGAGCAAGAGGCTTTGGTATTCACCACGTCCATCGGGTATTTAGTTGTCCGACAGGGTGAATGGAAATGGGTGGAAGGATTGGGCTCGGGAGGTTTCACTGACCCTAGAAATGTCAAAGCCACCAATCACATCACTGGCCAATTATTTAACCTAAAACTTGACCCCAAAGAATCGGAAAACTTGTTTGAGAAATATCCTGAAAAGGTTAGTGAGATGAGGGCGCTACTACAGCGGATTAAAAATGTAGAATGAAGAATTGATAGTTATTAGTGTTTAGGGATTAGTGTTTAGAATTTAAAATAGAGTTCTAATACCTAATAACTAAACACTAATAACTAATTCCTACTTCGCCAAAACGATATTAACTATCCGCTTCGGCACTACGATGATCTTGCTAGGTGTTTGACCATTCAATACTTTTTGCACTTGTGCATGAGCTAAAACACCAGCTTCTACTTCGGCTGGACTAGCAGTCGCAGAAAAAGATAAGGTTAATTTCACTTTTCCATTGAATGAAATCGGGTAATTAAACTCATCTTCTACTAAATAGGCCGCATTGAACTCAGGGAATTTAGCTTTGGAAATACTTCCTGCCTCCTCTCCCAATGCAACCCATAATTCTTCTGCCATGTGAGGAGCATATGGAGATAATAATAGTACTAAATCCTTCAAAATGGCTTTCTTATGGCATTTCAATTGAGTCAAATCATTGACACAAATCATCAAGGTTGAAACCACCGTGTTGAACGAATAACGCTCTAAATCTTCATGTACTTTTCTGATGGCCGTATGCAAAACTTTCAATTCCTCTGGCTTTGCAGGAGCATCTTCCAATTTCACTTTTTGGGTTGTTTCATCAAAGAACAAACGCCACACTTTTCTTAAGAAATTATGAGATCCTGAAATACTGTTGGTATTCCAAGGTTTAAATTGCTCCAATGGTCCCAAAAACATCTCATATACTCGTAGCGTATCAGCTCCATATTTGGCTATCAGATCATCTGGATTCACTACATTGTACTTGGATTTGGACATTTTTTCCACTTCCCATCCACATAGGTATTTACCATCTTCCAATACGAAAACGGCATCCGCAGGAACATCATTTCTAGAAGATGTAAAGGCCTCCACATTCAATATGTCATTCTCTACAATATTGACATCCACATGCAATGCTGCCACATCATATTGATCCTTTAAACCATGAGAAACAAAAGTAGCTGGACTCACGTTTTTCACTCGATAGACGAAATTAGATCGCCCCTGAATCATTCCTTGATTGATCAATTTCTTAGCAAACTCCTCTTCCTGCACATATCCCAAGTCTTTCAAGAATTTATTCCAAAAACGAGAATACAATAAGTGCCCCGTTGCGTGCTCAGAACCGCCAATGTATAAATCCACTGCTTTCCAATAATTCACAGTCTCTTGCGAAGCAAATTCCTGGTCATTTTGGGCATCCATGTAGCGGTACCAATACCAAGAAGAGCCAGCCCAACCTGGCATGGTCGACCATTCATAGTCGTACTGTCCTTGGTACTTCCAAGCTTCTGCCGCACGACCTAATGGCGGTTCGCCAGTTTCAGTGGGTAGATATTTATCAATTTTAGGAAGCTCTAATGGCAATTCGCTTTCCTGAATCAAATAAGGCAATAAATCACCTTTGGAATTCGGTTTAAAATATACCGGAACGGGTTCTCCCCAATAACGCTGACGAGAAAATACCGCATTACGCATACGGTACTGTATTTTACCCTTACCAATGCCCTTTTCTTCTAACCATGCGGTTAAAATAGGAGTAGCCTCTTGATAGGTCTTACCATTAATCAATTCGGAATTGATGTATTTTCCTTCTTTGGTAGCATCAGCTTGTTTTTCTATATCCTTCTGTGCATCCAAAATAGGGATAATTGGAAGATTGAAATGTGTCGCAAAGTTCCAGTCGCGCTGATCACCCGAAGGTACTCCCATCACCGCTCCAGTTCCATATCCTGCCAAGACATAATCAGCCAAATAAATAGGTACTCGTTCTCCATTGAACGGATTGATCACAAATGAACCAGTAAATACGCCGCTCACTTGTTTTACTTCCGAAACACGATCTAACTCAGAGCGAGATTTTGCCCAAGTCACATAAGCCTCCACTGCCTCTTTTTGCTCCGGCGTTGTCAATTCCTCCACCCATTCGTGCTCAGGAGCTAAAACCATGAAGGAAACCCCATAAATGGTATCCACCCGGGTCGTAAATACTTTGATTTTTTTATGAGAAAGCGCAGGATTATCGATATCAAAATCAACCTCAGCACCAATGGATTTACCAATCCAGTTGCGCTGTTGTTCTTTCAATGAATCTGACCAATCCACCTCTTCCAATCCACGCAATAGTCGGTCAGCATAGGCCGTGATACGCATCGACCACTGACGCATTTTCTTTTGTTCTACGGGATGGCCTCCTCGTTCAGAAACACCATCTTTGACTTCATCATTGGCTAAAACGGTACCTAAAGCCGGACACCAGTTCACCACAGAATCATCCAAGAAAGCTAAACGGAAAGATAGTAAATAAGTATATTTCTCCTCTTCGCTATAGGTATTCCACTCTTCAGCAGAGATACGTGCCACTTCTTCATCACAAACAGCCTGTGCTCCAATCGATCCTGATTTTTCAAAAATTTGAACCAAGGTATCCATCGACTCCGCTTTATCGGAAACCTGATTGTACCAAGAATTGAACAATTGCATGAAAATCCATTGTGTCCATTTATAATAAGATGGGTCAGAGGTTCTTACTTCTCTTGTCCAATCAAAAGAAAAACCCATGTTTTTCAATTGCTCAATGTATCGGCTAATGTTTTGTTCTGTAGTAAGCGCAGGATGCTGCCCGGTTTGTATAGCGTATTGCTCAGCTGGTAAACCAAAGGAATCAAAACCCATCGGGTGTAAAACCTCAAAACCCTGCAAACGCTTGTAGCGAGAGATGATATCAGATGCAATGTACCCTAGCGGATGCCCGACGTGTAAACCTGCCCCAGATGGGTAAGGAAACATATCCAACACATAATACTTAGGTTTGTTCGGATTTACATTTGCTTGAAAGGTATTATTGGCCTCCCAAAAAGACTGCCATTGCTTTTCGATTTCTCGAAACTGATACTCTGTACGCATAAATTTTTATCATTTTAAAAAAGGAATGCAAATTACGGCTTTTTTTATGAAAAAATATTTACTCTACTTTATTGGTAGATTAGATAAAGTCTACTATTTTTGTAGGCAATTTTACCTTACGAGTAAGCATTATGTCCCAAAATACTCCTCCTAGTCCAGAAACAAAGAGAAAATTCCCGAGCATTTTCAATGCGGTGCAAACCATTTGGAAAAGAGAAAGAAGTATTACCGAAGTCATTATACACATCAGTAATGCCTTGGCTTTGATGATCGTGGGGCATTTATTGTTTACCTATGTGACCATTGAAAAAATGGAAGTGGTCTTCACTTCTATCAATTCTGAAATTCTCTATTACATTTTAGGGGGCTTTATTGCTCAAATGATCGATGGAGCCTTGGGCATGGCTTATGGAGTTACTGCTACCACCTTTTTACTTTCCGTGGGTATTTCACCCGCGGCAGCATCTGCTAGTGTACATGCTTCGGAAGTTTTCACATCCGGTGTTTCTGGTTATATGCACTTGAAATTTGGGAATGTCAATTCCAAGCTATTTAAAACCCTAGTTATACCCGGAATCATAGGTGCCATTTTAGGAGCCTATGTGATTTCTAGCTTAGAAGATTACGCAGATTACATCAAACCCATCGTTTCTATTTATACCTTATTTTTAGGAGCCATCATCATTCGGAAGGCATTGATTAAAAGACAAGAAAAACGTCAGTTGAAAAAAGTAGGTCTTTTAGCTCTATTTGGTGGCTACTTAGATTCCATCGGTGGTGGTGGTTGGGGACCCATCGTGTCCTCTACCTTAATTGCTTCGGGTCGTCATCCCAAATACACGATTGGAAGTGTGAACCTAACGGAATTTTTTGTATCCTTAGCTTCTTCTTTGACCTTTTTTACGGTCATCGGACTGGGCTATTGGCAGGTCATCATTGGCTTGATCTTGGGTGGTGTGGTTGCCGCTCCTATCGCCGCACGTTTGGCCAACAAGCTTCCGATCAAATCCATGATGATTTTAGTGGGTATGGTGATTATCATCGTTAGTCTTCGTCAAATTATCCTAGGGGCTGACAAATTCTTTTAGTCGATCAGTAAGCGTTTTACAATTGTCTGACCAACTTGATTTACCCAACGGATAAACAAGGACCCTTGATATCCCTTGGGTAATTGAATGGTCTTAGTTTCTTTGGCTTGAATGGCCATGGGATTCATCATGACTCTTCCTTGTATGTCCAAGAAGGTCAATTCTCCTGCCACAGCACTCATCACAAAAATGGGCCCTTTGCTAGGGTTAGGCCAAACTTGTAAGCCATCTTGACTAAGCTGTTCCATAACAGGGCTATTGGAAATGTTTTCTACTAACTGAACTCCACCTGCACCTAAACCAATACTTAAATCCATCTTCCCATCTCCATTCCAGTCGGCAGCAAAGGGCCAAACACGCTCCCCCAATTCAGCAGTCCAGGTAAATGCCTGAGCCCTACTAGCACTTTTCCCATCCAAACTGTAGGTGATCAATTGTGCTTTACCCATTCGATCAAATGCCATACACTCCCATTTTCCATCCCCATCTACATCCAAAAAGGTGAGGCTTTTCGGAATGAAATTTATGTCTTGAAGCAGATTGGCCCAATTGGCATTGTCCAATTGCAAGGATTTATCCGTTTGAAATTGATAGGATCGTATTCTTCCCGACTTTTCTAAAACCAGCAAATCCAATTTTCCGTCTTGATTCCAATCCACAAACAGGGGTGTCTCTCCTACTTGCAGAACGGATATAGGTAATTCTTGCCACTTTTTATCCATCGTGTAAAGTGCCACCTTCACCCCCACAAAAGTTTGATAAGAAATCAATAACTCTTTTTGCCCATTTCCATCCCAATCCACGGCTTGAGGGATGATATCCGTGGCTTGGGTAGCTATACTAAAATTGCCATAGTCCGTGCTCTTCTGCACCAAGGATGCTTGCTGGGCTGTGCCCACATTTTCATAATAACTCAAACTGGCCCGCACACCCAATGCCCCACGAATACCGCTATTTCCAATCAGCAAGTCTAAATCTCCATCCCCATCGGCATCCCACCAAAGGGGCGCAGCATTTTCTCCTACATCCAACATCTGATCTTGCATGAAGGACGATTTTTTTTCAACCCAAGTATCACCCTCTAACTGATAATAGGCTAATGAATGTTGGAAATCTTGGCTATACAAAGCATTATCATAGGTATTACTAGATACCAGCAAGTCTAATTGACCATCAGCATTGACATCTTGAGGAAAAGCCGAGGCAAAAGCACCAACTTGAACTGGGTTACCACTAGGAAAATGATAATTTAACTGACTGAATTGAGGCTTAGAAGCAGTGCCCGTATTGATTAGATGAATGAGATTTTGACAAGAAACATGGCCAAACAAGAGATCAGGCAATCCATTTTTATTGGGCAATAAGGCCAAACTATTCCCGGAATGCATGACCTGATTAGGGCCTTTCACTTGAAAAGGGATGTAAGTAGTACTACAAGATTTGCCTAACACCACATCTTCACAATCATTGTGAAGAAAGTCGCCCCAACAATCTACTGTTTTCTTGAACTGAATCAACCCTGAACCTTTAGCAGCGACATTTTCATGAAACTCCACATAATGTCCTGCCGGTTCAAAGGCCAGCACATCCACATCACCATCACCATCCACATCGCCAATGGCCGGAATATCGGAAGCGGCTACATACAAATTGATTTTTCCTGAGAAGCCTTCGGAATATACAGGATCGACCAAGATTTGAAAAGTGATATTCGCCCCCGATGTATTTTGGTATATCTTCATTCCGGCTGGAGCCGAGCAGAATAAATCTTTCTTTCCATCTCCATTATAATCTACTAGATGAAACCAGTTTTCTATTTTGGGGAATAAGGATTCAAATTGAGGGCTGTACACCTGAGAAATTTGACCCGCAGCATTTTTTAAGCGCAAAAAAGTACTCAATTTTTGGGTACTCCGGTCGAAAATCACCCAATCTTCCAGTCCATCGAAATTCAAATCCATACTTTCTACCTGGACAGAATTAAACCCTCCTGCCCATGGATTGGCTAAAAATGTTTGATTGACTTTAACGGGGATTTGCGAACTTTGCTTCCAAGATGGTACCTGGGCAAGTATTTCCGAGCTTAGGAATCCAAAAAATAAGAATACTAAAAATTTCATTCGATATTTGTAAGCCAAAAGCCCTGGTAATCTAATTTATGATGAAGACCTCTAATGTAACACTTTTAGAAAGATTTTTACAAGCCAGTGGTGTATCTACCGATACCCGCAAGATCGCTCCAGGTAATCTATTCTTTGCTCTAAAAGGTCCCAATTTTAATGCCAATCAATTGGCAGAAGAAGCTTTATCCAAAGGTGCAGCCTATGCCGTGATTGATGATGAAGCTTTTGCACACATCCCAAACACGCTTTTGGTGGAGGATGGTTTACAAGCTTTGCAAGATGTAGCCCGACTATACCGAGAAACCTTGCATATTCCTGTCATTGGCTTAACGGGGTCAAATGGTAAAACGACGACCAAAGAACTATTATTTTCTGTGCTGTCTCAAAAGTTTCATTGTTTTGCTACTTCTGGAAATTTAAATAATCACATAGGCGTCCCTTTATCTATTTTGTCCATTCAAGCTAGTCATGAAATAGCGGTGATTGAAATGGGTGCCAATAAACAAGGGGACATTCACGAACTGGTGAGTATTGCCCAACCGACGCACGGATTAATTACCAACATAGGTAAAGCCCATTTAGAAGGTTTTGGGGGAATGGAAGGAATCAAAAAAGGAAAAGGTGAATTATTTGATTTCCTTGCCCACCATGAAGGAACGGTGTTTTTGCCTTATGACAAAAACGTGGTCCATGACATGCACGCTGAAAGACTTTTTACAAATACCATCATCGCCAATGAGGCCTTGTATACAGAATTGGTGGAAGCTAAACCTACGGTGGTTTACCAAACGCGGGATGGGCTGCAAGTTCGCAGTCATTTACCAGGCATCTATAATTTCGAAAACATTCAAATGGCCTTAGCGGTGGGTAAACATTTTGGTCTAACAGATGAACAATGCCATGAGGGGATTCGAAGCTATATCCCGACTAATCACCGTTCTCAGTATATTCACATTGGAAGTAACCAAGTATTGATGGATGCTTACAATGCCAATCCCTCCTCGATGTCGGCCGCTATCCAGCATTTTTCGGAGACAGAAAACAACCCCAAAATCATCATATTGGGTGACATGTTTGAATTGGGTGATGCTTCCGCTGAAGAACATGCGGCATTGGGCGAGCTAATTGCCCAGCAAGGATTTGATCGAGTTTTATTGGTGGGTCAGCACATGCAACATGCCTTGATTCATTTACCTAAGGCCTATTATTTCCCTGACAAATTTGGTTTACACAATTGGCTGCAAGATCATCCCATTAAAAACAGCTATTTGTTGGTCAAAGGTTCTAGGGGTATTTCTTTAGAGAGTGTGTTGCCGTTTTTGGAATAATATTTTGATTCAAGCTTGTTTCAAGGTAGAACTGAAAGACCGCCAATTAATTTCCTAAAAATTTCGTACACCACATGGTTAGCTGAATGTACATTGGGTATTGGGACAAATTTTCCCTACTTCACAATGATGGCAGACTACAAAAATATTGTCGGCAAACTTTTGACTAACACTTGACTTTAAGCCATTAACCTCAATCACCAGGATGGCATCGTATTCTTGTTTGGACAGCACATTAATCTCATTATTTAAACCTAGACCCACCTGAACTACGTATTGTAAAAAAGAACTTGAATTGTCTTTTACTGCGACCATTTTGCAACTACCACCCACCGCAACCTCAGATAATGTTTTCTTGAATTGCACTTTTAACTCTCCCAAACGGTTGGGAATAGGATCCCCATGTGGATCAAATTCAGGAAAATCCAAAAACTTGTCCAATTTATCGACCAACTTTTGAGAATGTATATGCTCCAACTGCTCAGCCACGTCATGTACTTCGTCCCAACTAAACTCTAATTTCTCATATAAAAAAGTTTCCCATAGTCGATGCTTCCTGATAATGTAAGTGGCAATTTTCTTTCCTTCAGCACTTAAGGTGATTTTACCATATTTTTCATAATCCACCAATCCCTTCTCTTTTAACTTTTTGAGCATGTCATTCACCGTGGCAGGTTTTACGAATAAGGAAATGGCTAATTCATTCGTTCCAACCGCTTCGATTCCACTATCAAATGAAACTTTTAGCAATGCTTTTAAATAATTTTCTTCGGTGTAGGATAATTGCATGAACAGAAAAAGGGATTAATACGTAAAGATACAAAAAAAGATAAAACTTAATTTGTTAGATTAGCCTAACTTATTTACTTTTGCTTGACTGAAACATAAAAAAGATGAAAAGAACAAGACTACAAATTTTATTAGCTGTTTGCTTTATCTTAAGTGGCACGATATCCAATGCTCAACTAGCCAGTATAACGGGTAAAATCATTTCAGAGAACCAGCCAATCGAGTTGGCTAGTGTAGCCTTACTAGGAAGCACCTATGGAGCTCCCAGCGACAAGTCAGGAATTTATACCATTAAAAACATCAAAGCTGGAAATTATATCCTTCGCGTAAGCTGCGTGGGCTTTGAAAAATTCGAAAAAGCTATTTCCATAAAAGACGGAGATCATTTGACCCTACACGTTGATTTGAGTAATTATGCTATTCTTTTAAATGAGGTAGTCATTACTGGGACGATGAAAGAAGTAAGTCGATTAGAAAGTCCTGTACCAGTAGAAATTTATACGCCCACTTATTTCAAGAAAAATCCGACTCCTAATATCTATGAGGCATTACAAAACGTCAATGGGGTAAGACCTCAATTGAATTGCAATGTGTGCAATACGGGAGATATTCATATCAATGGATTAGAAGGTCCATATACCATGGTCCTAGTTGACGGCATGCCCATAGTCAGCAGTTTGAGTACGGTATATGGTTTATCGGGTATTCCGAATTCCATTGTGGAAAGAATTGAAATTGTCAAAGGGCCGGCATCGTCATTATATGGCAGTGAAGCCGTAGGTGGGTTAATCAATATCATTACCAAAAAACCACAAAATGCACCTCTGGCTTCGGTAGATATATTTAGTACAAGTTGGGGTGAATACAATGCTGATCTGGCTTTCAAACTGAATGCAGGCAAAAAGGCTAGTGCTTTAACAGGTCTCAACTATTTTAATTTTCAAAATAGAGTAGATAACAACAAAGACAATTTTACCGATATGACTTTGCAGCATCGGATTTCATTATTTCAAAAATGGAATTTTAACCGCAAAGAAAATAGATTGTTTAGCCTGGCTGCCCGTTACATGTATGAAGACCGTTGGGGTGGCGATATGCGATGGCAAAAACAATTTAGAGGTGGCGATAGCATTTATGGGGAAAGTATATTTACTAACCGTTGGGAAATACTTGGGAATTATCAATTACCTAGCAGTGAAAAGTTACTACTCTCCTTTTCTTACAACAACCATAATCAAGATAGTAGATACGGCACTACAGTGTATGATGCTCAGCAAAATATTGCCTTTTTGCAATTAACATGGGACAAAAAAATAGGAAAAAATGACTTTTTAATAGGCACAGCACTGCGGTATACTTATTATGATGATAATACACCGGCCACTGCTACTTCCAACCAAGTAACCCAACAAAATCAAGCACAACAAACATGGTTGCCAGGCATATTTGCTCAAAATGAAATATCCCTTTCTGAAAAGCACAAATTGCTATTGGGTTTCAGGTACGACTATAACTCCTACCATGGCAACATTTTTACCCCTCGATTAGCCTATAAATGGACTTTAAATGATAATAATATACTTCGATTAAATGGTGGAACTGGTTACCGCGTCGTGAATTTATTTACTGAAGACCACGCTGCACTAACTGGCGCAAGAAGCATTGAAATAAAAAATGAATTACGCCCAGAACGCTCACATAACCTCAATGTGAATTACATCAAAAAGATTTATTCTCAAAATGACACCTATATAGGACTAGATGTCTCGGCATTTTACACCTATTTCAACAACCGCATTGTGGGTGATTACGATAAAGATCCCAATAAAATTATCTACGATAACTTAAATGGACATGCTGAAAGCAAAGGTCTCAGTATAAATATTGATGCAGTATTAAGCAATGGCTTAAAAGTAATTGTAGGAGGTACCTTAATGGAAAACACCCTGACTGAAAACGGTATAACTAAACAGCAAATATTAACCGAAAATCTCACTAGTACGTGGGCTATTTCTTACAAAATCAACCATGCGCACTTATCTTTCGATTATACGGGAAACATGTACAGTCCTATGCGCTTACCTTTGCTAGGAGAAAGCGACCCTAGAAGAGCCTATTCACCTTGGTGGAGCATTCAAAATATACAAATAACATATGATGGTTTTACTCATTTCCAACTGTATGGTGGTGTGAAAAACTTATTGAACTGGACTCCCAATCAAGGAAATCCATTCATCATTGCTAGAAGTAATGACCCTTTTGATAAAGAAGTGCAATTCGGGAATAATGGGCAAGTCATTGCAAGCCCCAATAATCCCTATGCTTTAACCTTTGATCCCAACTACGTCTATGGTCCCAATCAAGGTATCAGAATGTTTTTAGGTATTCGATATACGTTCAAAAAATGAGACAGAAATATCTATTGTTCTTGCTTTTGATTTCGCTTTTCTTTTTAAAGCCTATACAGGCTTTTCCACAATTGAATTCCTATACTATAGAGCAAATAGATAGTTTACAAAAAACACAAAAGAGACATGTGTTTATTTTCATACACACCGATTGGTGTAAATTTTGTCAACTCATGAAAAACACCACATTTAAAAATAAACAGGTTATCACAGCTTTGAACAGTCAATTCTGGTTTGTGTCTCTGAATGCTGAAGAAAAACGAAAGATTTCCTTCCTTGGTAAAGTTTTTCAGTTTCAACCTACGGGTGAAAATACAGGAATACATGAACTCGCTCAGAAATTAGGTAGCATCCATGGGGAAATTGCCTTCCCTAGCATTTGCCTATTAAGTCCTGATAAAGAAATCCTATTTCAACACCAGCAATATCTTAAAACAGCTGATTTACTTCAAATATTAAGTACCACTAAATAAAAAATTACTGAGAAACTCCGGTATAAATTTACCATTACCTAAAGCAGGGAGCCATAAATCAATTAGCGAAGTTTAGCGGCAATAAACGAATAAAATTAAACTCATTTCTACATTTTCTCTTTCTTTAAAAAAGACTTAACTTTGCATTTTATTAAGAAAATTCAATTCAACATCATACACAATGGCATCACAATCCGGTACGTATGTACCTTTTAAAGTTAAAGACATTGCATTGGCCGACTGGGGTCGTAAAGAGATTCAATTAGCAGAAGCAGAAATGCCAGGATTAATGGCTTTACGTGCTGAATTTGGAAAAGCTCAACCTTTAAAAGGAGCACGCATCGCAGGATGTTTGCACATGACCATCCAAACAGCGGTTTTGATTGAAACATTGACTGCCTTAGGAGCTGAAGTTACCTGGTCTTCATGTAATATTTTCTCTACACAAGATCACGCAGCAGCAGCCATTGCAGCCGCAGGCATCCCCGTTTATGCTTGGAAAGGCATGAACGAAGAAGAGTTCAACTGGTGTATTGAGCAAACGTTGTTTTTCGGAGAAGAAAAACAACCTTTGAACATGATTTTGGATGATGGTGGTGATTTAACCAACATGGTATTTGATGACTATCCAGAATTAATACCTGGCATCAAAGGACTTTCTGAGGAAACTACTACGGGTGTTCACCGTTTATATGAGCGTATGAAAAATGGTACTTTATTCTTACCAGCGATCAACGTGAACGACTCAGTAACAAAATCTAAATTTGATAATAAATACGGCTGTAAAGAGTCATTGGTCGATGCGATTCGTCGTGCTACTGACTTAATGTTAGCTGGTAAAGTTGCTGTTGTAGCGGGATACGGTGACGTAGGGAAAGGGAGTGCTGAATCATTACGTGGTGCTGGTTGCCGTGTATTAGTGACGGAGATTGACCCAATCTGTGCCTTACAAGCGGCGATGGATGGTTTTGAAGTAGTTCCGATGGACGAAGCTGCTTCGCGTGCTAACATCTTTGTAACAGCTACTGGTAATGTGAAAATCATTCGTGACCGCCACTTCAAAGCCATGAAGGACAAAGCGATCGTTTGTAACATTGGTCACTTCGATAACGAAATCGACATGGCTTGGTTGAATGAAAACTACGGTGCTTCGAAAGACCAAATTAAACCACAAGTGGATATGTACACCGTGGAAGGTAAAAATATCATCGTATTAGCAGAAGGTCGTTTGGTCAACTTAGGCTGCGCCATGGGTCACCCATCATTCGTGATGTCGAACTCATTCTGTAATCAAACCTTAGCTCAATTAGAGCTTTGGGCCAATGCCGCTAATTATGAGAACAAAGTGTACATCCTTCCAAAGCATTTGGATGAGAAAGTCGCTTTCTTACACTTAGCGCACATTGGGGCTAAATTGGAGAAATTAGAGAAAGAACAAGCGGAATACATTGGGGTACCACAAAATGGTCCATTCAAACCAGAGCATTACCGTTACTAGTCTTTTTGAGATTATATCCCCAAAGCCACCTTCGCAAGAGGGTGGCTTTTTTGCTTTCAAGGGAATCTTGGGCTACTTTTACTAAGCTATTCATACAAATGACTGAAATTACCCAACCTGCTTTTTACTTTAAAGTTCAATATGGCAAACTTGAGATGTCGTTTCAAGAGGTTTCTGGATTGAATATCGAAAGTTCAAGTTTGAAAAAAGATATTAAACATTCTCCAATTGGCTTTAAAAGAGGTCTTTGTCAAAATACCAAATCATTTCAAACAATGTCAAATACCCTATCAAATATGGGTAAAATGTCTGTCAATACATTAACCATATCGTTATTAAACTCCCATGGAGAGGCCATCCGTGCTTGGCAATGCTTGAATGCATATCCCATTACTCTTGTATTTGGACCAGAAGATTTAGCATCCGAAAATTTTCTGGTAGAAAAACTAGAAATGGATTATTCGGCTATATCCCGTACACTATAATTTAATCATCCTTGCAATTAAATCGAGAAAAATCTATGATACCTAAAAGATTGCTCCTTCTATTTTCTCTACTGTTCTCCTTTAGCCTCTCCGCCCAAAAGTTCAGTCATGCGGATAGTTTGCGGGGCAGTTTACGGCCTGCGCGTACTTCCTATGATGTACTGCATTATGATTTGAAAGTGAAGGTTGACCTGGAGAAAACCTACATCACCGGTTCTAATGTCATTCAATTTGTGGTGAAGGAAAAGACGCAACAAATCCAAGTGGACTTATTCCAAAACTTGAGCATTGACCAAATTGTATTTGAAAACAAAGCCTTAAAATACCGTCGTGATGGCAATGCCATTTTCATTGATTTTCCAAGAACACTCCTCGTAAAACAAAAACACCAGATACTTATTTCCTACCAAGGCCAACCTCGTAAAGCGGTGCGTCCACCATGGGATGGTGGTTTTTCTTGGACCAAAGACCCCGCAGGTAAACCTTGGGTAACCGTTTCATGTGAAGGCCTAGGTGCTTCTGTTTGGTGGCCTTGTAAAGATCACCCAGGTGATGAACCAGCATCCATGGATATCCGCATTGAAGCTCCCAAAGGCCTAATGGCCGTATCTAATGGAAATCTAGTGGCCAGTACACCCACGCCCTTTGGTACAGAATACCATTGGAAAGTACAATATCCCATCAATACCTACAATGTGTCTGTCAACATAGCCGACTATGCCCATTGGTCAGAAAAAATGATTCAACTGAATGGCAAGCCCTTGGATTTGGATTATTATGTCCTTCAAAGTAATGCCGAAATAGCCAAAAAACATTTTCAGCAAACGCCGGAAATGCTGCGCATTTTTGAAAAATACTTTGGCCCATACCCTTTTCCCAAAGATGGTTATGCGCTGGTAGAAACGGATTATTGGGGCATGGAGCATCAAAGTGCCGTGGCCTATGGCAACCATTACAAAAACAATAATTATGGCTTTGATTTCATCATCGTGCATGAATCTGCCCATGAATGGTTTGGGAATTCCATCTCTTGTACCGATCATGCTGACCTGTGGATTCATGAAGCCTTAGGAACCTATGCCGAAGCCATTTATTTGGAAGAAAAATCAGGTAAAGATCAAGCTCAGTCCTATTTGAACGGACAAAAAAACAACATCAAAAATCGCTTTCCTATCATTGGCCCTTATGGCGTAAATTATCAAAGTCCTGATTCCGACATGTATTTCAAAGGTACATGGATGTTTCATACCTTACGGTCCATCGTGGCAGATGATAAGCTTTGGTTCAGCACCATCCAGGACTTTTGTTTGACCTTTTACCATAAAAACACCAATGCCGAGGAAGTGCTTAATTTCTTTGAAAAGAAGTTGAAACGAAACATGAAGTCCATCATGTCGTATTACCTGAATCGGGCGGATATTCCAACCTTAACGTATCAATTGAAAGAAGACAATGGGGTCTATACTTTACGCTATAAATGGAAAAATGTACCAGGGGAAATCGACTTACCTATTGAAATAAAACATAGCCAAGGATTAGGGGAAAGAATACATCCTACTGACACTTGGCAGCAAATAAAGTTGACCGAAGCACCCCAATGGGACTTTGAGCATTTTTTATTCCAAGTAGAAAAGCAAATTTAATCGGGGAATTCTGAACAAAAACCGCTATTTTTGCGCTCAATATTTAATAGCATCTTATGAAATTTGGCGTAGTAGTATTTCCTGGTTCCAATTGTGATGATGATACCGTTGGGGTCATTGAAAGTTTAGGTCATCAAGCTGTGAAGCTGTGGCATAAAGAAACCAGTCTTCAAAACTGTGATTTCATCATTTTACCGGGCGGATTCTCGTATGGCGACTACCTACGTTCGGGTGCCATTGCACGCTTTTCTCCGATCATGGACAATGTCATCAAGCATGCCAATGACGGAGGATATTTGATGGGTATTTGCAATGGCTTCCAAGTATTAGTGGAAGCTCATTTGTTGCCGGGCGTCTTATTGAGAAATAATTCACAAAAATTCATCTCAAAGAACATCTACTTAAAAACTGCCACGAATCAATCCTTGATTACGCAATCTTTAGACTTAAATAAAGCCTATAAAATACCTATTGCCCATGCAGAAGGCCGTTATTTCGCTGATGAAAAGACCTTGGAAGATTTAAAGGCCAATGACCAAATCTTATTCTACTATTGTGATGAAAATGGCCAAGTAAATGATGCGGCTAACCCGAATGGTAGTTTATTCAACATCGCGGGAATATGCAATGCTGGTCGTAATGTGATTGGCATGATGCCTCACCCAGAACGCGCTGCTGATCCAGATTTAGCCAATATCGATGGCTTGGAGATTTTGAAGCAACTGATTTTGTAAATTATGAATTATAAATTATTGATTATAAATGAAAGGCCCCGAAATTCGGGGCTTTTTTACTATTCAATATTTGGTATATTATTATTCTATTGGGGCTTATTGGTTCAGGTGAAACGATTTTCCATCATCTATATCTAATCACTAATTAAACCCTAATCATTTATAATCTATCATTTACAACTTACCTCAAATCATTCACCTCCACCCCAGGGTATTGCTTTTTGTCAAAGGTAAAGAACTTATCATCCAAGGATTTAGATTCAATTTTCAGCACTTTAAAGTTCTGTTTCTTCCCCGCTTTATTGATGATGGTCCATTCCTTTACCGCTTTGTCTGCTTTATTGATCTTGATGCTGATTTTCTGCATTTGTGCATTTTTAGACGTAGGCATCATGTCTACAGTAGCAATCGACCCTGCATCCCCAGCTAAGGATATTTTATAGGCTTTTTTATCAAAAGAATAAATCTTAGCAGGATTCAAATCATTATCTGCCGGATCAAAGGCCGATACGTTCACCTCATTGATTTCTTTGATGTAGGTGGATACTTCCTTGCCATTATTGAAAATCTCTTGTCCAGCAGTCTTTAAACGAAATTTGGTTCCTTTCACAGAAATGGATCCACTCATGGGAGCCCCGCCATCCGTGGCATAAGAAAAGCTAGCCGCAAAAGAGGACATCGCTTTATACTTTTTTTGCATCCCGTCAATGTAACTGATTGCTTTAGAAGCTTGTGCAAAACTGAAGGTACTAATACATACTCCGGCAATAATAGCTATAATTTTCTTCATGGTTATGTTATAAATTTCTCAAAATCTCTTCCAATTCTGTTTCACTTTTTACTAAGACATCACGGGCTTTGGAACCTCCAAATGAACCTACTATGCCTGCAGCTTCTAACTGATCAATCAATCTTCCAGCCCTATTATAGCCCAATTTTAATTTACGCTGGATCAAAGAAGTGGAACCTTGCTGATGCATCACCACCAATCGAGCTGCTTCATCAAAAAAGGAATCACGATTACTTAAATCCATATCTCCACGCTCTTGTCCTCCCGTTTCTTCTGAATCGGGTTCTGGTAATAAATAAGCCGAAGCATAGCCCTGCTGGTTGCCAATAAACTCACAAATCTCTTCTACTTCGGGGGTATCTACAAACGCACATTGTAAACGTATCACCTCAGAACCCATGGATAATAACATATCCCCTTGTCCCACCAATTGATCCGCTCCACTAGCATCCAGAATGGTTCTGGAGTCAATTTTCGACATCACTTTAAAGGATAAACGAGCGGGGAAGTTGGCTTTAATGGTTCCCGTAATCACATTGACCGATGGGCGCTGCGTGGCAACCACCAAGTGAATACCAATAGCTCGAGCTAATTGTGCCAAACGAGCAATCGGATGTTCCACCTCTTTTCCGGCGGTCAACATTAAGTCGGCCAACTCATCAATCACCAACACAATGTAGGGCATGAAGTCATGATCATTCGGATTCAAACGACGATTGATAAACTTCTGGTTGTATTCCTTGATATTACGACAGCCGGCATCTTTCAACTTATCATAACGCAAGTCCATTTCCTTACATAAGGAATTCAACGTACTCACTACCTTTTTGGTATCGGTGATAATCGCTTCTTCGGAATCGGGTAGACAAGCTAAGAAATGTCTTTCCAGCTTATTGAATAAGGACAACTCTACTTTCTTCGGGTCTACCAGTACAAACTTCAAGGTAGCTGGATGCTTCTTGTAGATGAGTGAGGTCAACAACATATTCAAACCAACGGACTTGCCTTGACCCGTAGCTCCGGCCATCAATAAGTGAGGCATTTTGGCTAAATCGGCCACAAAAATCTCATTGGAAATGGTCTTCCCTAAGGTAATAGGTAAGTCAAAATTCGACTTTTGGAATTTCTCTGAACCAATTACCGCTCGCACAGGCACCATTTCTCGGTTCTTGTTCGCTACTTCAATACCAATGGTATTCTTTCCTGGCATTTGGCCAATAATACGAACACCCATAGCGGCCAAGGAAAGCGATAAATCATCTTCCAAAGACGTAATCTTGCTTACTCGAACTCCTGCTTTAGGAACAATCTCATACAAAGTAACCGTAGGCCCAATGGTCGCTTCAATCTTGGAAATACCAATGCCATAGTACTGAAGTGTTTCTACAATCTTCTCCTTATTCTCTTTCAACTCATCCATGGTTACTTGAGTGGTCTGATTTTTCACATCATACTCTTTCAGTAAATCCAAGGTTGGGTATTGGTATTTGGGCAAATCAGCCGTAGGGTCATATAATCCAAACTGGGCCACTAAATCATTGGCCTTGGTTTCGGTAGTGAGTTCTTCCACCTCTTCTACAGGGGCATTAGGGTCTACTTCTGCTACCTTATAAGTGAAGGTCAAATCATCTTCAACAGGAGCCTCTGGTACTTCTTGTGTAGACAATTCCTCATCCAAGTCTAATTCTTCTACATCCGCGTTCCCTTTCAAAGGAGGAACTATGGGCCTAAATTTCTCGAGATCATCATTATCTACATGAATGCTCGGATCTTCATCAAATAAATCTTCCTCAAACAACGCATCCTCAGCATTGGGAACCAAGGGAGCTTGAGCGGCATCTTCCTTGCTAGGCACATCCGACAAAGCTTGCGCCTTAGGTTTAGGATTTAATTGATAGAATAATATAATGAAGACTAAACCTGTGAACAAAATCACAAAAATGGACATGTATCCAATCAGCTGATGCAGTTTCTCATTCAAGAAAAAGCCGACGCCTCCTCCTAATGAATGCGGTAAATCCAATTGGTATGATAAAAAACCAGCCACCAAACTGCCCCAAATCACATAGAAAAGAACTTGCCAAGATAGGCGATCCACCGAATATATTTCTTTTCTAAAACCAACCTTTAACGCTGATAATAAGAATAAGGGTATCAATAAAACGGATGACCAACCAAAGGTTCTAAACAAGAAGAAATGCGCAATTTTAGCGCCTAAAAGTCCGGCCAAATTTTTAACTGGGATATCCGATCCCTCAATCACTTCCAAAGTGCTACGTTCTACTTCACTTTGATCTGCCACACCCATGAAGAAGTTGGAAACAAAAGCAACCAACAATAAAACCCCTGTTAAAAATAAAAAACTGGCGACAATGAGACGGATACGGCCCGACAATTCACTCCTCTTTACAGATTCCTTGTTGCTATCCTTCTCAAAATTCAGTTGGAGGGTATTGCTAGGACTAGTAATCTTTTTGGCCATAAAGATGTAGGGTGAATGCTTTGTGTAAATTTCGCTTTTTTGATTCGATTTACAAAATCATTTTTATAGTCCTGATTGAATGATTCCCTGATTGATTTTTTTGACCAAACATGGCCCCTCATAGACAAAACCCGTATAAACCTGGACTAGACTTGCCCCTGCTCTCAACTTGTCCAAAGCATCCTCAGCAGAATGTATCCCTCCCACACCAATAATCGGTATTTTACCGTTTGAATGTTGGTATAAATAAGCAATTACTTCAGTAGATCGCTGGGTCAAAGGCTTACCACTCAGACCTCCCGTTTCTTGGGTTAAGCTAACATTTGAGTGCAATCCTTCTCTGGAAAGCGTCGTATTGGTGGCAATAATTCCTGCCAATTTCGTCTCTTGAACAATTTCCAAGACATCATCCAATTGCTCATTGGATAAATCTGGTGCTATTTTCAGTAAGATGGGTTTAGGACTAGGTTTAAGCGCATTCAGCGCTTGTAATCGACTCAGCAATTTCTTCAATGGCTCTTTCTCTTGTAAGTCGCGCAGATTGGGCGTGTTCGGAGAACTCACATTGACCACAAAATAATCCACCACATCAAATAATGCCTCAAATCCCAAGCAATAATCTTCTTCTGCCAATTCATTGGGCGTTACTTTATTCTTTCCCAAATTTCCTCCAACAATCACCCGTGAGGTCCTTTTAGCCAATCGGGCTTTCATAGCATCCAAACCTTCATTATTAAATCCCATCCGATTGATCAAAGCACTATCCGCTGGCAAACGAAACAATCGTGGCTGAGGATTGCCGTCCTGCGCTTTAGGAGTTACCGTCCCTACTTCAATAAATCCAAAACCCAGATTGGAAAACTCATCCACCAAGGAAGCATTTTTATCAAATCCTGCTGCCAGACCAACGGGGTTAGGAAATTGTATACCAAAAACCGTACGTGTTAATCGAGGATCTTCTAGCTGAAACAAAGAACGAAAGATGGATTTCACTCCAGGAATCTTCATCATCCAGCGTAAACTATCGGCCACAACATAATGAGCTTTTTCAGGACTCAACAAAAATAAGAGGGGCTTAATGATGGATTGATATATCATAGAAGAAATTTATTATACCTCAAAAATACAAAAATTGGGCTAGATAGAGGAAATTCTTCCCCATAAAATCCAAATTTTGTCTCCAATTTCAATTTTCTGCTTAGCTCAATTGCAACTCTTAAAAAAAAGGCTAATTTTAAATATCATTCAAAAAATCAAGCATTTAATAAAAACAAAAGCCTATGTTAAGCCGTGTTGCTAATTCCATTTATTGGATGAATCGATACATTGAAAGAGCGGATAATTATGCCCGCTTTATCTCTGTCAATTTCAACCTTGCTTTAGACCTTCCTCCCAATGTCCCTGAACAATGGGAACCGCTCATTGTGGCTACCGCCGATCATTTTAATTTCTTTGAGCATTATTCGGAGGCCAGTCGAGAGAACGTATTGCACTACATGACATTTGATATTAAAAATCCGAATTCCATCATTTCTTGTCTCTATTGCGCCCGTGAAAATGCTCGTACCATCCGGGAAAGTATTTCCAAAGAGATGTGGGAATATGTCAATCAAATCTATTGGAAAGTAAAAGACAAAGTGGAAGGCAGTAAAAACTGGGAAATCTCCCGTTACCAAGGCTTCTTAGAAGAAATCAAATCCGGCAGTCAATTGTTTTATGGCATTGTGGATTCCACCATTACCCGAGGTGAAGCTTGGCATTTTGGGCAATTGGGCAAGCTGCTAGAAAGGGCCGACAAAACCACGCGTTTTCTGGATGTGAAATATTTTACGCTTTTACCTGATGTCAATGAAATTGGTTCTCCTTTGGACTTATTACTCTGGTCTGCCGTGTTAAAATCGGTATCTGCTTACAACATGTTTCGTCAGCAGTACAAGGTGGTGAATCCAACGCACATTGTGGAGTTTTTGATTTTGGACAAAAACTTTCCTCGCTCGGTAGTGCATTGCTTGAAAGAAGCGCAAGTTTCTCTCTATGACATTTCAGGAACCTCATCCGACAATGGATTTTCGAATCCAGCCGAGAAGAAACTATCCAAACTCCTTTCAGAAGTGGAATTCACGGAAATTGATGATATTTTAAGTACAGGTCTACACCAATACTTAGATAATTTTCAGATCAAAAATAATGAGGTTGGAGAAACCATTTTCAATACCTATTTTGACCTAAAACCGGTCAACTAAGCCTTGGCTTAGTTTAAAATTTGTATTTTTGCGCACATTTTTGATTTGCATCTCATGACATTTTGCCTAGGAATTAAGGTTAAAGAAGGTTTAGTAGCCATTGCCGACACGCGTATTACAGCCGGAAACGAAGTTTACTCGAATAAGAAAATATCCATACACGAAGTACAAAAGCATAGCTTATTTATCATGACGGCTGGTTTACGCTCCGTACGTGATAAAGCAGTCACGTATTTTAATCAAGCCATAGAAAAGGAAGAAGCTAGCTATGATTTTATGTTTGAAGCGGCAACGGCCTTTGGCAATATGCTGAAAAAAGTAGCTTCCGAAGATCGCGATTCGCTGGAAAAAGAAGGATACCATTTTAATCTCCATGCCCTAGTGGGAGGACAAATGTGCCAAGATAAAGAACATAAGCTCTTTTTGATTTTCCCAGAAGGGAATTGGATTGAAATCAATGAAGGATTGAAATATCAAATCATTGGTAATTCCAATTATGGTAAGCCTTTGCTAAACCGTAATCTTACGGCAGAAACGTCCTTAAAAGATGCCTTAAAAATGGGTTTTCTTTCCTTTGATGCCACGCAAGTAAGTTCCAATGACGTGGATTATCCGATCGACGTGGTGGTATATGAAAAAAATAGTTTTCATGCCAAAGAGATTCGATTATCCAAAGAAGACATGCAAAACATTTCGGATGATTGGAACATCGCTTTGCGTAAGTCTTTGGAAGGAATCGACGAAAAATGGATGGAAAACCTCATTTCTCTTAGCCCCAAGCCTGCATGATCGCACACATTCAACACCGTTTGAATTATCGATATAGTGAACTCGTGACACTAGATCCGCATGTCTTGTATTTACATCCCAGGAAAAGTTCCATGCTGTCCGTTAATTCCATCAGCCTAGACATCCAACCACTGCCTGTCCAAATTTCAAAAAACCTGGACCCAGAAGGGAACATTCAAAATATTTTGTATTTCAAGCAGCCCACAGAGCACTTAAGCATATACATGGAAGCGGTAGTGGAAACCACCGAATTTAACCCCTTTGATTTTGTGTACTTTCCTTTTGAAAGTCAAAAACTGCCCCTTCAATACAGTCCGAGTTACCAAAGAACATTAAGTCCTTATTTAACGCAAGATGCTATCAGCCCTGATATAGATGCCTGTGCCCAGCAATTAGCCAAGGCTGTCCTTTGGGATACTTCCGCGTTTTTATCGGCGGTCAATGAATTTATATTCCAAAACTTTGCTTACGAAATTCGAGAAGAAGGGGCTCCGCATAGTCCTGAAGTAACCTTACAAAATAGAAAAGGCTCTTGTCGAGATTATGCCGTATTATTTGCTGCCCTCTGCCGAGCGATGGGTCTTGCCACGCGCTTTGTTTCCGGCTATTACATTGGGGTTGCCCCAGTGGATGTACCGAATCAAACACACCATTTACATGCTTGGGTGGAAGTCTATTTACCAGGCGGTGGCTGGAGAGGCTATGATCCAACCCAACATGAGGTAGTCTCAGGAAATCATATTCCTTTAGCAGCCTCTTGCCTGCCAGAAGAAATTACACCTGTCTATGGCACCTACCGAGGTATCGCCATTTCCAGTTTAGAAACGGAAGTTAAGATTGAAAGAATCTAGCCGACCAATAATTGGGCTAATAGATAATCTGCAATTAATACCGCAATACAGGAGTTGGTCACAGCGGCAGTACTTGCTTTTCCTACTTCATAAGCTCCTCCTTTGGTATAAAAACCTTGAAATGAGGCAATGGAAGCAATCAAGAAAGCAAACACGACTGATTTTACTAAGGCAAAAAACATGTAGTTTCCTTTGAATTGAAACTGAATACCATGAATGTATTCCTGTGGAGAAATGGCTCCTGTCAGCCAACCTGCGATATATCCGCCATAAATACCCAAGAAACAAGCTAACGTAACTAACATAGGAAAGGTAATTATGGAAGCTAAAATTTTAGGTAATACCAAATAGGACTGAGAATTGATTCCCATGACCTCCAAGGCATCAATTTGCTCAGTAATGCGCATAGTGCCTAATTGACCAGCAATGCTGGACCCTACTTTACCACTTAGCACGACACAGGTGATTGTTGGGCCTAATTCCAATAAGGTGGAATCGCGTACAATCAAACTAATGATATACTGCGGAACAAAAGGATTGTCCATATTGGCAGCGGTTTGAACGCAAGTAACTGCCCCTAAAAAGGAGGCTACAATCGTTACAATCAACAAGGAGTTGATCCCAATATCCATACATTCCTGAATCACTAAAGATACATAGACCCTAAATTTCTCAGGATTTGTAAAAAGCTTACCAAGGAAGATTAAATATTTGCCTAATTTTGACATGCGTTGGATTAATTGAGCGCAATAAGACTCAAATATAATGAACAAAACGGTAGTAATCAGCGGAGGTAGTCAGGGAATTGGCAAAGCTTTAGTGAAAAAATTCATCTCGGAAGGATTTAACACCTTTACCTGCTCCCGTAAAGTCGCTAGTTTAGCCGCTTTAAGCGAGGAATTAAACAGTCCTTTGCTACATACTTTTGTGGCTGATGTCAGTCAAAAAGATCAAACTCAAGCCTTTGCTCAATTCGTTTTACAGCATAGCTCCCAAGTGGATGTTTTAATCAATAATGCGGGATTTTTTCTTCCAGGCCAAATTCAAAATGAGGAGGAAAATGTGCTGGAGCGACAAATTGAAACCAATTTGTATTCTGCGTACCATTTGACGAGGGCCTTATTACCTAACTTTCAAGCCCAGCAATCGGGACATATTTTTACCATTTGTTCTACCGCTTCGATTACGGCTTATACCCAAGGTGGCTCCTACTGCATCAGTAAATTTGCCCTACTAGGTTTCACCAAAGTGTTGAGAGAAGAATTAAAGACCCAAGGCATCAAAGTGACGGCCATTCTACCAGGGGCAACATTGACTCCTTCTTGGGATGGAGTCAATTTACCAGCAAGTCGATTTATTCCAGCAGAGGATATAGCCTCCACCATTTGGGCGGCTTATCAAATGGCCCCTTCTACCGTTTTAGAAGAAATTTTAATTCGTCCACAACTAGGAGATATTGATTTAGACTAATGAAACAAGTATTTAGCGCTACTTATACCTTAGAAGATTTACCCACTGTGGTAAAAGATTGGATAGCAATAAGCTCTCAATTCCCTTCCGTTTATCTATTTAGAGGACAGATGGGTGCAGGAAAGACGACTTTAATCAAGGAAATAGGTAAACAATTGGGCGTTTTGCAATCGGTCCAAAGCCCTACCTTTTCTTTGGTCAATGAATACCAAAACGCGGCTGGTGATATCATCTATCACTTTGACCTATACCGATTGAAAAATGTTCGAGAAGCTTTGGACATTGGTATTGAAGAATACCTAGATTCTGGTCATCTTTGTTTGATTGAATGGCCGGAGCAAGCCGAAGCCTTGTGGGATTTTCCACATATCGAAATAAATATTAGTACCCAAGATGAAAAGCACCGTCATCTTACAGCAATTTGGCACGAATGATGGAATCTAATCCTTTTCAAGAATTATTAGCACAACAAGGCATTATGCCCATGGAGGCGATGGCTTGGACCAAACAAAATGCACGTAGTATCTTGATTGGTATACCGAAAGAACATGCCAAATACGAAAACCGAATCGCATTAAGTCCACATGCCGTTCAATTATTGGTTGCCAATGGCCATGAAGTAGTATTAGAAAAATCGGCTGGAGAGCGGTCGGGCTTTTCAGATGCCGATTATTTATTAGCAGGAGCTTCCGTTACGGAAGATATTGCACAAGTTTGGCAATCACCCTTGGTGATTAAAATCAGCCCACCCAGCGAAAAGGAAATTGAGCTAATGAAAGTGGGCAATTGCCTCATTTCTTGTGCCTCCTACCATCATTTGTCGGTGGAAATCATCGATAAATTAATCCAAAAGAAAATACTGGCCATCGGTTTGGAATATGCAGAAGATAATGGGGGAGGCTTTCCATTTGTGAAAATCATGGCAGAAATAGCCGGGCAATTAATACTGCCTATAGCCTCTGACATATTACGCAAGGAACATCAGCCTGGTATTTTATTGGGCAATGTAACGGGCGTACCACCCTGCAAAATGGTGCTTCTGGGATCAGGGCAAGTGGTGGAACAAGCGGCACGGGCAGCATGGCATGCGGGCATTCAAGTACAAGTATTCGATAAAGACATCTATAAATTACAGCGTTTGAAGCAAAGTTTAGGCTTTCCTCTCATCACCCAAGTGATTGATTCAGAAAACTTACCAAAAGCCTTGCAAGAAGCTCAAGTAATTGTGGGCGCCTTACGTTCAGATAGCGGTATCACGCCTTGCATTGTGACGGAGGAGATGGTGAGCAAGCTGAAAGAAGGCACGTTAATCATGGATGTATGCATTGACCAAGGTGGGTGTTTTGAAACATCGTTTACCACCAATTTGGGCAATCCCACTTTTACCAAACATGGGGTCATCCATTATTGTGTGCCCAACATCCCTTCCCAAGTGAGTCAAACCGCCAGTTTGGCTATCAGCAATTTAATTACTTCTTTTTTACTGAAAGCAGGAAAAACGGGTGGAGTAGAAGAAATGCTTTGGCAAGGAAAATCCTTCATGAAGGGCGTCTATGCGTATAAAGGTTACATCACTCATCCCATGATAGGCAAGCTATTTCATAAAGCTGTCAAAGACATCCAATTATTATTACTAAGTAAAAGTTAACATTATGATTGAAGATTATCAAGCCCTTTCCAACGCACCCAACTCCCCAGACTTGAATGGCAAGTACTTGGGTCTAATTTCCAGTGATTTCATCTTGGTATCTGAACTCTTGAAGGAGGCTTCCTATCAAATCAAGAAAAGAGGCTTTTCGGATTTTCCTGTTTTTGTTACTTCTCAAAGACCCATTGAAATTGGTCAAAAGCTGATTGGTGTCAATGAAATGAATGGTAATAAATGGAATTACCACGCTTCTACTTTAGAGGAATTTCTTCAAAGAGGTTTGGTTTCCGAAGAAAACAAAGAATTATTTGTTCAAAATTACAAGGACATTGAAGAATTCGCTTGCCTTTTCGTGGTCGATGGCCAGTTTACTAATTTTGTGTTTATTCCGTTCCCGGAGGAAATGTAGAAATTAGTTCTTAGTGTTTAGTTATTAGGTATTAGTGTCTTTTCCTGATATAGGTTGACATGGGGTTTATTAAATGCTTATTGTACATATTAACTAAGCTGCATCAATACTACCACGGTATTTCTTTTTTTTCATAAAAAAAGAAACAAAAAAAACAGAAGAAGGACGGTTAATCCCAAGACGAATTCCGCTGCGCAGAACCGATTGTCTCTCCGCTTACGGCTTTAATCTTTGACGCCATCGCACACGGCCTATGCGCAGGGTCAAATATCCGCCTGCCGCTTCGCTCAAGCTCCGTTCCAATCTTTCGTTGGGATTAACCTTCTTAATAGGGATTAGAGGTTAGTTATTAGAATCTAGAATTTTTGAGAGAAAATACCGTCGGTCAGCACGAGCGAAAGGTGATGAACGCAGCGGTAGACGAGGTTTTGACCTCAGCATGGGCGATGTGCGTCGGCGTCAAAAATATAGGCGCTAGCGGAGAGAATCACGGTTCCGCAAAGCGGAATTCGCCTTGGCTGAACGACAAAAAAAGAAGTTTTTTTGTTTCTTTTTTTTCAAAAAAAGAAAAGCCTTAGTAAATGATGAAATGGTAAATGGTGAATTATAAATGGGTTAATGTGAATGCCTGAATGACGTTGACCGTTTTATGCCACTTATACTTGATTCATATTCAAGTACTTTAGTTGTTTAGCCTATAGCTTGATTTAAATTTAGTAGTTTTTTCTCAAAAGCAATAGGTGTCATTTTATTTAATCCAATATGAGGCTTTTCTAGATTATAGAGTGATACTGCTCGGTCAACTTCCTTGACCAGCATTTCGAAATTATGGATGTTACGATGCCGTAAATAATTGTTTTTTATGATGCCATTGATTCGTTCCGCTTTACCATTCTCCCAAGGATACTTACACATACTGTTTTTAATTCCTCGTTTTTGAGTAATACGTAAAAACTCCTTGGCATAATATTGTCCACCTCCGTCGGAGTGAAGTATTAAATCATCAAATCTCCTCTGTTTTCGAAGCTTGATGGCCATTTGTAAGGCTGGAATGGTGGTATGAGTTGTCAACAGTCTTTTAGAGGTGTGATGGCCTACGATATGACGAGTATAGGCATCTATGATAAAAGTGAGGTAATAATAAATCTCATTGACTTGATAATAACTAATGTCACTCTGCCAATATTGATCTACCCGACTTGGTTTTTGATGCATCAATAAATTCTCAAATCGAATCACTCCTTGACTGTCTGTTGTCTTGATGAAGGAGAGTATTCGAGGTCTAGTTAAATGCTGTTGCTTACAAAATACCTCAAAAAGATCTCGTCCCATCATCTGCTGATGATGAGGTTTAATCATATAATACAAGTAGCGTATAGCCATGGTGGGGTGTTCTTCTCTAATTTTGTCAATGGTCTTTAATAGGTGTTGCTCTACATATTCCTGTTTAAGTTGCCGATTTAACTGTTGATGTACGGCTTGCTTACTCATACCAAGACTTCGATATAATTCATTCAAACTGAAGGGATGTTTTTCTCGGGTAAGCCAGTAGTATCTAAGGGTTTTGAATCGAATTTTTTTTTAATGTCAACCCCATAAGCCTGCTCGGCTAGATCAATCATTTTATCCTTAAAATCAAGTAGAATTTGCTTCTGACCTACAATACGCTCTAGTTCAGCCACTTTTTTCTTGAGTAGTAACAATTCTTGTGTATCACTCTGTGTTTCTACTATGACTCGAGTCTTGTTGGTTTTCATGATACCAAATTTAGAAATCCATTTGTACACGTTGGTTCCAGATACTTCGTATTGCTTACAAATTTCTGAAACACGAGTTCGACCTTGTTCTATTTCTCGAACTTTCTCAATTTTAAAACTATCACTAAAATGACGGAGCCGTCTTTGTGACACACTTTGAAGATATGATTTTTTGTTTGCCATGGATAATAGATTTTATGTTTAAAATTTTACTTTTAAACGGTCAACCTATTTCAGGCATTGACATAATATTCAATTTTCTTTATTTAATTGACATTTTTGGATTAAAACGTTCTTTGGATTTTCTTTTTTTCATAAAAAAAGAAACAAAAAAAACAGAAGAAGGACGGTTAATCCCAAGACGAATTCCGCTGCGCGGAACCGATTGTCTCTCCGCTTACGGCTTTAATCTTTGACACTTACACACATGGCCTATGCTCAAGGTCAAATATTCGCCTGCCGCTTCGCTCAAGCTCCGTTCCAATCTTTCGTTGGGATTAACCTTCTTAATAGGGATTAGAGGTTAGTTATTAGAATCTAGAATTTTTGAGAGAAAATACCGTCGGTCAGCACGAGCGAAAGGTGATGAACGCAGCGGTAGACGAGGTTTTGACCTTGAGCATGGGCGATGTGCGTCGGCGTCAAAAATATAGGCGCTAGCGGAGAGAATCACGGTTCCGCAAAGCGGAATTCGCCTTGGCTGGACGACAAAAAATGAAGTTTTTTTGTTTCTTTTTTTTCAAAAAAAGAAATGCCTTGGGAATTGATGTTCCGTAAAATTGAATAGTTTAATGATTCATTTACTAACTGCATTTTTTTACTAATACTTTCTTTGGCATTTCTTTTTTTTCATAAAAAAAGAAACAAAAAAAACAGAAGAAGGACGGTTAATCCCAAGACGAATTCCGCTGCGCAGAACCGATTGTCTCTCCGCTTACGGCTTTAATCTTTGACGCCATCGCACACGGCCTATGCGCAGGGTCAAATATCCGCCTGCCGCTTCGCTCAAGCTTCGTTCCAATCTTTCGTTGGGATTAACCTTTCAATCTAGAATGAAGAATTTTATGAAAATGAGAATAGCGTCGTCCAGCTCCAGCGAAATGTGATGAACGAAGCGGTAGACGAGGTTTTGACCTCAGCATGGGCGATGCGCGTCGGCGTCAAAAATATAGGCGCTAGCGGAGAGAATCACGGTTTCGCAAAGCGAAATTCGCCTTGGCTGGACAACAAAAAAAGAAGTTTTTTTGTTTCTTTTTTTTCAAAAAAAGAAAAGCCTTAGTAAATGATGAAATGGTAAATGGTGAATTATAAATGGGTTAATATTCAATTTTCTTTATTTAATTGACATTTTTGGATTAAAACGTTCTTTGGATTTTCTTTTTTTTATAAAAAAAGAAAGGCCTTAGTAATTAATTTTACTTATAATGGATGATCTCTTCAATTTTATAACCAATCACATTTTCTTACTTTAACTTTCTTTGGCATTTCTTTTTTTTCATAAAAAAAGAAACAAAAAAAACAGAAGAAGGACGGTTAATCCCAAGACGAATTCCGCTGCGCAGAACCGATTGTCTCTCCGCTTACGTCTTTAATCTTTGACGCCATCGCACACGGCCTATGCGCAGGGTCAAATATCCGCCTGCCGCTTCGCTCAAGCTTCGTTCCAATCTTTCGTTGGGATTAACCTTCTTAATAGGGATTAGAGGTTAGTTATTAGAATCTAGAATTTTTGAGAGAAAATACCGTCGGTCAGCACGAGCGAAAGGTGATGAACGCAGCGGTAGACGAGGTTTTGACCTCAGCATGGGCGATGTGCGTCGGCGTCAAAAATATAGGCGCTAGCGGAGAGAATCACGGTTCCGCAAAGCGGAATTCGCCTTGGCTGAACGACAAAAAAAGAAGTTTTTTTGTTTCTTTTTTTTCAAAAAAAGAAAAGCCTTAGTAAATGATGAAATGGTAAATGGTGAATTATAAATGGGTTAATATTCAATTTTCTTTATTTAATTGACATTTTTGGATTAAAACGTTCTTTGGATTTTCTTTTTTTTTATAAAAAAAGAAATGCCTTGGTAATTGTAACACGATAAGGTGAATTGAAATTATTTGTATTTTGAATAAAGAATAGGCTAATCTATTATTTGCAAAATGACCTCAAAATCATTTATAATTTATCATTTCCTCTCTACATTCTCTTATTCAGCGGATGAAAATCCCGCACCATCTGACTTAAATAAGCGCGGTCTAAATGGGTATAAATTTCTGTTGTTAAAATGGATTCATGGCCGAGCATTTCTTGCACAGCACGAAGATCAGCTCCCCCTTCAATTAAATGCGTGGCAAAGGAATGTCGGAAGGTATGTGGACTAATGGATTTTTCAATGCCCGCTTTGGCAGCTAGGTCTTTACAAATAATAAAAACCATCACCCGGCTCAAGGACCCTCCTCGCCTATTTAAGAAGACAACATTCAAGGCCTCTTTTTTGACTGAAATTTGTGACCGTACCGACTCCAAGTAGATTTTCAAATAATGAAAAGCATCCTTGCCTGCTGGCACCAATCTTTCCTTATCTCCTTTCCCCCGCACTTTCAAAAAACCAATATCCTCGTAAACATCCGTCAATTTCAAATTGGTCAACTCGGAAACCCGCATGCCAGCTCCATACAACATTTCCAACATGGCCCGATTGCGCACTCCCTCGGGGGTCGACATATCATTTTGTTCCAAAATCTGATTGATTTCATCAAAAGAAAGAGTATCTGGGAGTTTCCGGCCTTGCTGAGGACTCTTAATATGCAAAGTGGGATCTTGCTGAATGCTGCCTTCAAATTGAAGAAAATGAAAGAAAGAGCGAATGCCCGACAAGCACCTAGCTTGTGTACTTGCCTCGATACCCAGTCCGTGTAAATCCTTCAAAAATGCTAATAGATGTACTTCTTGAACTTCCGCTATGGGGAGATCATCTCCGAAACTGCTAGCCAAATAAGTGGCTAATTTAGTGACATCCCGCAAGTAAGCCTCATGCGAATGGCCGGACAAGCCTCGCTCTATCTTTAAATAGTTTCCAAACGAACGTATTTCCTTTTCCCACATGGGCTTTTTATTGAAACAAACATGTAAATTTAGAAGAATTACGTAATTTTAAGCCTTGACGGACGTTTTAAAATCCGTAGATGTAAGCAAAACCCATTGGTATGGTACGACAAAAAATATTGATCCTAAACGGGCCCAATTTGAACCTATTAGGAACGAGAGAACCAGAAATTTACGGTCATCAGACCTTTGAACAATACCTAGAAGTACTGAAGGATAAATTCGGAAAGGAATTGGAATTGGAATATTTTCAATCCAATAGCGAAGGCGCCATGATCAGCAAATTACATGAAGTGGGTTTTTCCTATGATGGTATCTTGTTGAATGCAGGTGGATACACACATACTTCCATCGCTTTGGCAGATGCTGTTTCAGCTATTTCTACCCCCGTGATTGAAGTGCATATCTCCAATGTTCATGCCCGTGAATCTTTTCGTGCGCATTCTTACTTGAGTCCAAAATGCAAAGGAAGCATCATTGGTTTTGGATTGAGAAGTTATGATTTAGGCCTATACTCCTTTATTTAACATGCTATCTTTTTACCCTGGTCCTTCCAAAGTCTATCCTCAAACTTTGGGCTTCATCCAAGAAGCGTATGAGCAGGGAATTGTGAGCATCAACCACCGCAGTGCCCGCTTTGAAAGCTTGTTGAAAGAAACCCTAGAAAACTTGCACCAAAAGTGGGACATTCCGGCCGAATACACCATCTATTTCATTTCTTCGGCCACCGAGGCTTGGGAAATCGTGGCTCAATCCCTGATAGAAAAGAAAAGCCTTCATCTTTACAATGGGGCATTTGGTAAAAAATGGGGGCATTATGTGGAGCAAATTATTCCCCAAGCTTCCAGTTTGGAGTTTGAATTAAATGAGTCTTTGTCGGAATTTGCCACCACAATCTCAGCAGAAATAAAAACAGAAGTGGATACACTTTGCTTAGTTCAAAGTGAAACATCCAATGGAACAGGCCAAGTGATTAATCGAAAAGAATTAGGCTTTTCTACCGATTGCCTGATTGCCGTGGATGCCACGTCTTCCATGGGAGGTATCGAACTTCCTTGGTCAGAAGCCGATGTTTGGTTGGCTTCTTGTCAAAAATGCATGGGCATTCCTGCCGGATTAGGGGTATTGATTTGTTCTCCCAAAGCCTTAGAAAGAGCCGAAAAACTGAACAGAAAAGATCATTACAATAGCATCATTTTGATGGAACAAAATAGAAAGTTGTTCCAAACGCATTATACACCCAATGTTTTGGGGATTTATTTACTAAATCGTTTAAGCCAAACGCTGCCTTCTATTCAAGAAATCCACCAACATACCTTGGAGAAAATGGCCATTTGGGAAGATTTTTGGACACGTCAATCCTCTTTTGAATTTGATTTTTTAGTGGGCAAGCAAGAACTTCGACTACCGACGGTACTCGCTTTGAAAGGAGAAGCCTCGGAGGTAAGTCGCATTTTTAAGTTGGCTGAACAACACCTGATTGATTTAGGCAAAGGTTATGGAACCTGGAAGAACAATACCTTCCGCATTGCCAATTTCCCAAGCCATACCGTAGAAGATATATACTCGCTCATTCAACTTATACAAGCTTAACATGCACTTCAACCTAAAAGAAATCATTTCCTCTTCCCTCATTCTTTTTTCCGTGATCGATATCTTGGGCTCTATTCCCATCATCATAGATCTGCGAAAGAAAAATGGAAGCATTCACGCCGAACAAGCCACTTTGGTTTCTGGCGCCATCATGATTGGGTTCTTTTTTGCAGGTAAATTCATCCTGCATCTGCTAGGGGTTGATACCAATTCCTTTGCCGTGGCAGGGGCACTGATCATCTTTTTGATTGGTCTAGAAATGACCTTGGGAAGAAATATTTTCAAAGCAGAAGAGATGCAAGAAGGGACCCACTCCATTGTACCCCTTGCCTTTCCAGTGATTGCTGGAGCAGGGACCATGACTACTCTGATTTCCTTAAAATCACAGTTTGAAGAAGAAAACATTATCATCAGTATTCTGATTAACCTCATCTTCATCTACCTCGTTTTACGCACTAGCGTTTGGATAGAAAAGAAATTAGGGAACGTTGGTACACAAATCTTGCGTAAGGTTTTTGGGGTCATCTTAATTGCCATTGCTATTAAAATCATTAAGACCCGATTGTTCTAAGCATGAGTAAAAAACAAAAATACTATGTCATCTGGGCGGGTCATGAAACAGGGATTTTTGATTCTTGGGGTAAGGCCGAAAAGTTAATCAAGAACTTCCCAGGGGCACAATACAAATCTTTTGATAGTCGTGCCGCAGCCGAAGATGCCTTCAAAAAGAACTATTGGGCTAGCATTGATACGGCTAAAAAAGCCAGTGTTAAAAAGACCATTAACTCCCAAGCCATTATTATCCCAAGCATTTCAGTGGACGCTGCATGTTCTGGAAATCCTGGGGTGTTGGAATACCAGGGTGTCAATACCGAAACCAAAGAGGTACTTTTTGCCCAAGGCCCCTATCCCATTGGAACGGTCAATCTTGGCGAATTTCTGGCCATTGTGCATGGCTTGGCCTATTTAAAGAAAATCGATTGTCCTTTTCCCTTGTATTCCGATTCCAGAACGGCCATCGCTTGGGTTAGAAATAAGGCCATCAAAACCAATTTGGAACGAAATACCGAAACGGAAGAGCTATTCCAGCGAGTCGATAAGGCCATCGCTTGGTTGAAAGGTAATTTCTACCAAACGAAAATCTTGAAGTGGGAAACAGAGCATTGGGGTGAAAATCCGGCGGATTATGGCAGAAAGTAGGTCCATTTTTCAGTTCAAACAATTTCAACTAGCTCACGGAAATCCAGGACTTAAAATCAGTACGGAAGCATGTCTTTTCGGTGCATGGATACCTTTAGGAAACGTCCATCATGCCTTGGATATAGGTACTGGATGCGGATTGTTGGCTCACATGCTTTGTCAAAAAGCCCCCGGCTTGCAAGTGGATGCCCTAGAAATCCATCCAGATGTGGCGGAATTAGCCCATCAAAATGCGGAACATGGCCCATTTAAAGTGCAAATCAAGGTCTTTCAAGGAGATATCAAAACTTGGACAGCAAGCCAAGCATATGACCTTATCCTGTGTAATCCTCCATTTTTCACGAACCATTTAGCCGCTTCTGATAGTTCCAAACAAGCTGCCATACATGCAGATCACTTATCTCCAGATGATTTAGCGCAAGCTATCCAACATCAATTAGCGGATTCAGGGAATTTTGCCGTCTTATATCCTCCCTATGAAATGGGTCTTTTCTTACAAACTGCTGAAAAAAGAGGCATATTTGCCAATCGCTTGGCCGATATTATTCCCAAGCCAGGGGCTAAGGTACTCCGACAAATGCTCTGGGGATCTCGTCAAAAATCTGAACTATTGAAAGAACAAATCCATATTCGGGATGAACAGGGCGACTACCACCCTGATTTTCAAGAATTATTAAAACCGTACTATTTAATTTTCCCCTAAAATAATAACTTAGCTTTTTGTATTTTTGTCAACATGCAAGATTCTACGCTACAAATTTCCATCGTCATTCCCCTCTACAATGAGGCTGAATCACTCCCTGAGCTATGTGCCTGGATTGATCGGGTTATGCGAGCCAATCATTTCACCTATGAAATGATTTTTGTAAATGATGGCAGTCGGGATGAATCCTGGGAAGTATTGAAATCCTTATCGGTTCAATACCCCAGCTTAAAAGCTAGTTCTTTTGCCCGTAACTATGGTAAATCAGCTGCCTTGCATGAAGGCTTCTCTAAGGCACAAGGATCTGTGGTCATTACCATGGATGCCGACATGCAAGATTCACCTGATGAGATTCCTGCTTTGTATGAAATGATTACTTCAGATGGCTTTGATTTGGTTTCAGGTTGGAAACAAAAACGTTTTGATCCTCTATCCAAAACCATCCCTACCAAATTATACAATGCCGCTACGAGAGCTCTTTCGGGAGTGTATTTGCACGACTTCAACTGTGGACTGAAAGCCTACAAATTAGAAGTGATTAAGACCATTCGCTTATACGGCGAAATGCATCGCTATATTCCTGTTCAGGCTAAATGGAACGGTTTTTCTAAAATTGGAGAAAAGGTGGTACAGCACCAAGCCAGAAAATATGGTGTAACCAAATTTGGCTTAGAGCGTTTCCTGTATGGATTTTTGGATTTACTCTCCATCACCTTCGTACAGACCTTTGGTAAGAGACCCATGCACCTATTTGGTAGCCTAGGTATCCTGTCTTTCTTTTCTGGAAGCATCATTACCTTATGGCTCATCGGCGAAAAGCTATACAATATCACACAGCATTTAAAATACCGCAATGTAACGGATAACCCTTTATTCTTTTTGGCCTTGGTGGCCATTATTCTGGGCGTTCAATTATTTTTGGCAGGCTTCATTGGTGAGCTGATGGTAACCAATTCTGATAAAACAACTGATTATCAAATCAAGGAAGAAATATCCTAAATATGAGTACAAAAGACCTTCGTTGGCTGAGTCGCTCGGAACTTCTCATTGGAGAACAAGGCATTCAGCAATTACAAAATGCCCATGTATTGATTGTAGGACTAGGGGGAGTTGGCTCCTTTGCAGCAGAATTTATTGCCCGTGCAGGTATTGGAACCATGACCATAGTAGATGGCGATGTGGTAGACCCCACGAACCGCAATCGTCAATTACCTGCTTTAGCTACCAACCACGGTGTGGCTAAAGTAAAAATTATGGCCGAACGCCTAAAGGCTATTAATCCAGATTTGGTCTTGCACGAACATGAGGCCTTTTTAAGCCCAGAAGCGGCCAAAGACATCTTAGAAAAAACGAAATACGATTATGTCATGGATTGTATCGATTCGGTCACACCCAAATTGACCTTATTGAAAACAGCCTATGACTTAGGTTTGAACATAGTGAGCTCCATGGGAGCAGGAGGAAAATTAGATCCAACCAAACTCAAAACAGCGGACTTGTTGGATACCAGAGAATGTTATTTAGCTTCTTTGGTGAGAAAGCGCATCCGCAAAATGGGTGTTTCACGCGGCATTAAAGCTGTTTATTCTCAGGAAAAAGTAAAAGATGAATCGCTTATCTTAACCGATGGGTCCAACTTCAAGAAGTCGGCCTACGGAACTATTTCCTATCTGCCTGCGGCTTTTGGTGGTGTTTGCGCTTCGGTAGTGATTCGCGACCTATTGAATGAGCCTATTCCCATGGAAAAAAAGCCTAAGGCCTTCATTAAAATGGAGCAAAAAAATAAACAAAAGAAATGATCAAAATAGGGGTTATCAATGTTTCTGACCGGGCCAGTGCGGGTATCTACGAAGATATCCCAGGCAAAGCTGTAGTGGAATTACTCAAGGAATATTTGATTTCAGATTTTGAAGTTGTTTATGCCGTAATTCCTGATGAACAAGCGCTATTGGAACAAACCATGTGCCAAATGGCGGATGAAGCGGAAGCTTGTTTGATTGTCACGACAGGAGGAACAGGCCCTGCACTGCGTGATGTTACTCCTGAAGCCACAGAGGCGGTATGCCAAAAGATGATGCCTGGTTTTGGAGAACTGATGCGCCAGGTCAGCTTACAATACGTCCCTACGGCCATTTTGAGTCGTCAAACTGCTGGCATCCGAGGGAAATCCTTGATCATCAATTTACCCGGAAAACCCAAAGCTATTCGCCAATGCTTAGAAGCGGTATTTCCTGCTATCCCCTATTGTATTGATTTGATTGGTGGCCCATTTTTAGTGTGTAATGATGCCAACATGAAAGCCTTCCGTCCGCCCGTTTCTTAATGTTCGTGCTGGAGTAAGAGTTCGTACAATTGTGCCGTGATGGCTCCTCTTTTCCCATTGGCAATGATACTATCATCAATTTGAAGGATAGGAACCACTCGCTTGGTACTTCCTGTGGTAAAGACCTCATCGGCCTGTTTAAATGCTTCCAAACTCACATCTTGCACCTTGACCTCCATAAAGGAAGAAGCCAAGTCAATCACATGTTTTCGAGTAATTCCCTCTAAGATATGTTGAGCAGGTGTATATAAAACTCCATCTTTCACACAGAACAAATTGCTTCTGGAGGATTCCGACACACCATATTCATCCGTATAATAGATTAAATCATCAAATCCTTGGGATTTAATTCCGCTCCAATTTCGGATGGCATAAGCATAGTTCAAGGATTTGATATCCGCCATTTCACGGACATACTGCCGACTGGCCAATTTCATGCCATGAATGGGGTCCATGAACTGAAACTCGTTGGGAATGATGAATAATTGACTTTTGCCTTGAGGTTCAAATCCGTTGGAGGAATCACCACCTGTAAGCACCATTTTGATGCCCAAGCATTCCACTTCCGACTTAGCCGCAATCTCATGAATTAAACCTGCTAGCTGTTCTTTGCTGTAAATATGGGAAATCCCCATTTTATCTGCCGATACCAAAAAACGATCTAGGTGATCCGATAGAAAGATAGGTCTGCCATGCATGACTCTAAAAAAGTCAAATATGCCAAAGCCCCGTAAAAAGCCGACATCCTGAATGCCTACATACACCTGATCTGGATCTATCCAGTGGTGATTATGATAAATTGGGTAAACCATTTTCTTGTAATTTCTTCACTAATTGAATGACTTGTCGGGCTTCTTTCACATCATGCACTCGCAAAATATTGGCGCCTTGTTGCAATGCCACCGTATGCAAAACGCTAGTCCCATTCAAGGCCTCTTCCGCTTGAGTTCCTAGCACTTTCTGAATCATGGATTTACGAGAAATCCCCACCAATAGCGGCACACCTAATCGAGTAAATTGATGCAGTTGAGCCATCAATTGATAATTTTGATCCAAGGATTTAGAAAAACCAAAGCCTGGATCTAACACGATATCCTTAGCACCCAAGGACCTCAATGCATGTATTTTTTTTGCCATGTCTAACCAGACATCTTCCACCACATATTCATAAACTGGCACCTGATGCACCTGAGAAAATGCGCCTACACTATGCATTAAAATATAAGGAACCTGATTTTTTGCTACCCAATCGAAAATTCCATCATCCATTTGCCCTCCACCCACATCATTGAACCAATCTGCCCCCGCTTGGATGGCAGCCTGTGCAACGGACAAACGGTAGGTATCCACGGATAGACACATTTGGGGAAAGGCTTTACGTAAGGCCTCCAGCACCGGAATTACACGATCTTGCTCCTCTTGGGCAGAAACGGCATCCGCATTGGGTCTGGTAGAATGCCCCCCAATATCCAAGATGCTTGCCCCTTCCTCGATCATTTTGGCAGCTAATGTCAGGCAATCGTCGATGACACTCACCCGACTAGCTGAAAAAAATGAATCGGGCGTAGCGTTCAATATACCCATGATTTGGGGTATCTGAAGATCAATCAAACCCGACTTATATCGAATTGTTTGAAAAGATGGAAAAAGAGCTTCCAAATGAGCTGAAATTTAGGATAATTTAAATATTTTTGTAGTCTGAAAAAAAAGAGATTTGTAAACTAATCCTCTCCTATGAACAGGGACAATGCGCCTTCCCAAACTGAAATCGAATATCGACAAGTAATTTCACACTGCAAAGCCTTGTTTGATAAAAAAAACAAAGATTACGGTACTTCTTGGCGAATTTTGCGATTGCCTAGTTTAACAGATCAAATTTTTATTAAAGCGCAGCGTATTCGCAGCATTCAAGAAAAAGGAGAGCAAAAAATTCAAGATGGTATTGAAGGTGAATTCATTGGAATCATCAACTATTGCATCATTGCCTTGATTCAAAGATCCCTTGAAAATTCGGAACAAATGGAATTTTCAGCAGAAGAATTAAGTCGATTTTATGATCACCAAATAGAAATCACCTTAGAGCTTTTACGTAATAAAAACCATGATTATGGTGAGGCTTGGCGCGACATGCGGGTGAGTAGTATGACAGACCTGATTTTAATGAAGATTTTCCGCACCAAACAAATCGAAAACAACCTGGGTGTAACCTTAGTTTCCGAAGGTGTAGAAGCTAATTACCAAGACATGCTGAATTACGCAGTCTTCTGTTTAATCAAAATCAAGGAAGAGCAAATGCAAATCCAACAACAATAATCCACCAATAACATGCGGCAATACAGTCGAATCGCTACTTTTTTATTGGTCTTTATCTTCCTCTTTTCAGGTCTCATCAAGCTCAATGACCCGATTGGCACCCAATTGAAGTTGGAAGAATATTTCGATGTTTTCTCCCAGGATTTTCCCGCCATGGAAGGCTTTTGGAAATTCTGGATTCCCTTGGCTTTACCGCTATCCATCCTGTTAAGTAGCATGGAAATTGTTCTGGGTATCGCTCTTTGGGCTAATTACCGAACCAAACAAGTGCTTTGGACTTTTTTAGGCCTTTTGGGATTCTTTGGTTTCCTGACTTTTTATTCGGCTTATTTCAACAAGGTTACCGACTGCGGTTGTTTCGGAGAAACCATCAAATTAACGCCCTGGACTTCTTTCTTTAAAGATGTGTTCTTATTTGTTTTGGCAGTAAGTTTATTGTTTACGGACAAAATAAAGTCCTTCAATAAGAATCTCAGTCCTGTCCTCATCAGTGCCCTAGTAAGTGTTTCTTTAGGTATTTACTGCTTTTTCTACTTGCCTATCCACGATGGTCTTCCTTATGCCATTGGTGACAATATTCCGCAAAACATGAAGTCCAGAGAAGCGCTACGCTTTTCTTATGTATATAAAATCCATGGTAAAGAAGAGACATTGACAGAAATGCCAACGGATACCCAAGCCATTTTTGTTTCCATGCAAGCTTTGAATGAAAAAGAAGCTAGACCCTTGATTACGGATTACCGTATTTGGGTGGAAAACGATACCATCGACTATACCGCAGCGAGTTTTACGGGTAAAAAACTCATGGTCATTATACCCAATGTGCATCATGCGCACTTGGACGCTTTAAAACAAATTGCCGTATTGGCGAATGAAGCCAGTAAAAAAGGAATCCAGGTTTGGTTATTGAGTGCTTCTTCCGACGAAGAGGTCAATGCCATCCGACACGAGTATCAATTGAACTTCCCAGCGATGTCCGTTGATACCAAAGTATTAAAAACCATCATTCGTTCTAGCCCGGGACTTTGGTTGATCAACCAAGGAACTGTTCGTGGTAAATGGTCTGCCTACCACCTGCCTAGTATCGAAGACATAGACCAACGTTTAATAACAACAGATTAAGAATGAGAAATATTTATTTAATAGGAATGCCCTCCTCGGGTAAAAGTACTCTTGGGAAAGAATTAGCGAAAAACTTAGGATTTAGTTTTACTGATATGGATAAGCTGATTGAAACAAGGGAACAAAAAACTATTTCTGAAATTTTTTCAAACCAAGGTGAAGCACATTTCCGTGAATTAGAACGCAAAACTTTGCATGGTTTCCAGCCGGATCAATCCATGGTCATCGCCACAGGTGGTGGGGTACCTTGCTTTTTCGACAACATGGATTACATGAAGAAGCACGGCATCAGTATTTTCTTGAATGTGGAGTTGAATGACTTAGCCAAGAGATTGTATAAAGCCCAAGGAAATAACCGTCCCTTATTGGACAAAAGCCAAAGCGAAGAAGCGGTTATAGCGACCATCAAAAAGACCTTTGAAGAAAGACTTCCTTTTTACAAGCAAGCTGATATTCAGGTGGATGGAGAAATCAGCGTCAATCAATTGTTGTGGCTGATTGAATCGTATGTTCCTGTTCAATAACTAGAACAAGATTCCCGCACCTAAAACCAGCTGCAGGTTATTCTTTGTCAACATGGCCGAAGAATAATCTGCAGCATTTTTTAAGCTATATGGGGTAAATCCATCTTTAGCTGTACGCTGAACAGCCGTTAAATCGATATAAAAAGAAGAGGCACGATATCCAATTCCTCCTGAGATTTGAAGGCTATTGCGATCAATGCTATCGTACGTACTGGCATATCCACTACCAAACTGGGCCACTCCTGCTCGCACATTCCAATTCGTTGTTACACGAATCTCCGTCCCTACCTTAATGTTCAATGCCGAATCAAAATTACGTTTGATTTGTCCATTATGTTTATCTTGAAACTGTTGATTAGCCAAAGACGATAATTCTCCGGAAGAAACTCGCATGCCAGGATAGTTCACATAAGCCAAATCCATACTCAAAAAGCCTCTCTTCCCAAAGAAATAAGCCAATCCTCCAGATAAGGTCATAGGACTGGTCATTTGATACGTAAATTCATTAGGAGTTACGTAAACAGGCTTAACTTTGGTAATGACGATAGGGACCCCATTGGAATCATAAGATGGAATGCCATTGACTGTTGGGCTAATTCGTGCATCATAACGCTCATTCATTTGATCAAAATAAGCAGGGCTTTGGAAATTAAACGCCACCCTCAAATTTGGACTCCACTTATAAATCATGCCCAATGACAAAGAGATGCCAGAACCATTGGTCACTAAATTTTCACGGTAATTCATTCCAGCCACATAGCGTCCACCTACATACTCTTCTGTCCAATTGCTGGTGGTCGTTGACGTAATTTTAGAAAACTGCAAACCCGCACCAATGTACAATTTGTCCATGTAGGAGGCTCCATAACTAAAATTCCAACTGCTCAAGGACCCTGAATTTACCACTTCCCCTACTTGGTAAGTCGGCAAATTAGGCTCATATCGAGTGAATGGTACACCTCCTGAGGTTGAGTTAGGATCAATCAAATAGGCTTGATAAGCCGCTGCTTCCGGGCTATCGGCATAATTACTCGCTGGACTGTATTCATCGTCTAAACTAGCCCCTGTTGCATTTTTATCGTTGGCCTTCTCAATGAAGGAATCCAATAATGAACTACGGTTATTCGTCCCTGTCACATAAACTGGCTGCGTAAAGACCACATGCTTTGAATAGCTGATACCAAAAGCTCCATGCCATTTACTGTAGGTACTAGGATCTCCAGCTAAGACCAAGCCTAAACTGGGTAAATGAAATAAAGCATCTGTTTGCTTGGCAGTACTTCCTAGGTAATCGGAGCTAGTGGAGGAATTTTGTTGAGCCATGCTCAAATGCACCTCCGAACGATTGTACAATCCCAAGCCTGCAGGATTAGCTGCAATGGAACTAATATCTGCTCCCAAGACACTATAATTACCTCCCAAGGCCTGCATACGGGCGGTTCCCGTAGCATAGCTAGTAGAGAAGTATTTGGCCAAGTTGGCATAGCTGTATATTTGCCCAAACACAAAGCTAGGCAAACACAATCCTAAGGCGATTGTTACAATATACTTTTTCATAAGATCAAAAATTACCTAGGTCCACGTGAACTTCCACCACCGCCACCGCCGCCACTACTTCCGCCTCCACCATATGATCCTCCTCCTGAGTTAGAAGAAGGTCTAGAGAAAGTTTCCGTCTGACGAGATTGTGATGGTTCCGCATAGCGGTATTCTACATTACTATTTCTTCTTGGCGCTGCCGAACGCTCGTTACTTTGTGTACCCACTGAACGGTTAGAATAGGTACTTGGCTGATTAGAACCTTGACTGTTGTAATAGTTATTGCCGCTTCTAGGCGTGTTGGAGAAAGAATCACCGTAACTAGCCCTATTGGAAGAAGCTGCATCACGAGGACCATAATTCACTTTACGAGGAGGGTCTACCGTGGTATTATTGTAATTATACCCACTAGAACCCAAAGAATTATAGTAATTGTAATTATTGTAGACTACCCCTCCAAAATTGCGGTAAGGGTTGTAAAATGACCATGGGTTATAAAATGGATCATAATAGCGATAAGAATTAAATCCATAACCGAAGGAAGAACCAGAGAAAAATGGATCATACATCATCGCATAGCTGGAATAGTATGGGTTCATCATCATGTTGTATGAACTCAATGGTGAATACCAACGAGAACCAAATCCATAACCAAAGCTAATCATGGGATTTACATACCAATTGTTCCAAGCTGAAGCGGTGTTATAACCCGCATTATAACCACTGTTATACACTTGGTTATAGGTAGTAGGATTAACACTATTGTTGTAATTATAAACGCTTCTGGAGTTCAAATAAGTCGACTCCTCCGCAATTCCCTCTTCCTCTTCAATGACTACGGTATTATCATCAAAATTCAAATAATCGGATTTCACTTTTTTAGTTGAAGCCACTGCACGCTGGGGTGCATCATACAAATCATCCGAAGCAAATTGCTTCTTGGCAACTTCTCCTGATGGACTGACCTGAATGGTCACACAAGCTTGAAATAAAGCTGCGATACCCAGAAAAGACAAGATAATAAGTTGATTTTTCATGGTCTTAGAGATAAAAGTATAAGCTTAACTAAGGACAATAACGTATCTTTGTCGCTAATCGTTCGTTGAGTGATAATATTAACACAAATAAAACGAATAAATATCTAATTAATTACGCGACAAGCTATTTTTATGAGTAAATCCTTACCCAGCAGAGCTGAAAATTATTCCGAATGGTATAACGAATTGGTGAAGCGTGCAGACCTAGCTGAAAACTCAGCGGTACGTGGCTGTATGATCATCAAACCGTATGGCTATTCTATTTGGGAAAAAATGCAAAGAGCCTTGGATGATATGTTCAAAGAAACCGGGCACGTAAACGCTTATTTCCCCCTTTTAATCCCCAAATCCTTTCTTTCCAAAGAAGCTTCTCACGTAGAAGGCTTTGCTAAAGAATGTGCTGTAGTAACTCATTACCGACTAAAAAATGACCCGAACGGCCACGGGGTTATCGTGGATCCAGAAGCAAAATTGGAAGAAGAATTGATCATTCGTCCGACTTCAGAAACCGTGATTTGGTCTACTTATAAAAACTGGGTGCAATCCTACCGCGACTTGCCTATTTTGATGAATCAATGGGCGAACGTGATGCGCTGGGAAATGCGTACCCGTTTGTTCTTGAGAACAGCGGAATTCCTATGGCAAGAAGGCCATACGGCACACGCTACCAAAGAAGAAGCAGTAGAAGAAACGGAACAGATGTTGAACATCTATTCCGAATTTGCGGAGACTTTCATGGCTATGCCAGTCATCAAAGGACGTAAAACTGCCAATGAGCGTTTTGCGGGTGCAGAAGATACCTATTGCATCGAAGCCATGATGCAGGATGGAAAGGCCTTGCAGGCAGGTACTTCCCACTTTTTGGGACAAAACTTTGCTAAAGCATTTGATGTGAAATTTTTGAACAAAGCCAACCAACAAGAATTTGTGTGGGGAACCTCTTGGGGTGTTTCTACCCGTTTGATGGGAGCTTTGATCATGGCGCACTCGGATGACCAAGGTTTGGTATTACCTCCAAAATTAGCCCCTATCCAAGTGGTGATTGTGCCAATTTACAAAGGAGAAGAGCAATTGAATAACATCAAATCTAAAATTGATCCATTGGTTGCCGCTTTGAAGAAAAGTGGCATTTCGGTGAAATTTGATGTATCTGAAAACCAAAGCCCAGGCTTCAAGTTTGCCGAATATGAATTAAAAGGTGTCCCTATTCGCTTGGCGATTGGTAACCGCGACATTGAAAATGGAACCATCGAATTGGCCCGTCGTGATACCCGTGTGAAAACCAGTTTGCCATTTGAAGGCATTGAGCAAGTGATTGTAGATACCTTAGAAGATATCCAGATCAGCATCTACCAAAAAGCACTGGATTTCAGGGCTGCCAATACGTTTGATGTGAATACATGGGATGAATTCCTAGTGAAAATAGAAGAAGGGGGATTCTTGTCGGCCCATTGGGATGGAAGTCCTGAGACCGAAGAAAAGATCAAGGAATTGACCAAAGCCACCATTCGTTGTATTCCTTTGGATTCCCAGGAAGAAGCAGGAAAATGCATCCTTACTGGAAACCCATCGAAACAACGCGTTATTTTTGCCCGCGCTTACTAAGACGCGGGAATCAATTTCTTCAATACCTCCAATACCCGATCGATCTCCGATTGGGTATTGTTTTTTGAGAAAGAAAAACGAACGGCCGCTCCTGCGGCATTGGGGTTCAAAGCCGACAAGACGTGTGAACCTACCGAAGTCCCACTCGAACAAGCACTACCACCTGAAGCTGAAATTTTCTCGATATCCAATTGAAACAAGAGCATATCGCCGTCCGCCACTTGGGGGAAACGCACATTGAGCACCGTGTACAAACTATTGTCTACATCACCTGATTTTCCATTAAATTCCACATTCGGGAAAGCTTTTTTCAAGCCCTCGATGAAATAGGCCTTCAAGCCTTTGATATAGGCCTCATGCGCATCCATTTCTTCATAAGCAATGGACAATGCTTTAGCTAGACCAATGGCGCCATAGACATTTTCTGTTCCCCCACGTTGGTTACGCTCTTGCGCGCCACCATGTAGTAATGGATGAAATTTTGAACCTGCTTTGGTATATAAAAAACCGATGCCCTTGGGACCATGAAATTTATGTGCTGCACCCACGATGAAATGGACAGGTAATTGCGACATATCATGACGATAATGGCCCATGGTTTGAACCGTATCCGAATGAAAAATAGCGCCGTATTGCTCGCAAAGAGCACCTACTGCATTCAAATCCAATAAATTACCGATTTCATTATTTCCGTGCATCAAACTCACCAAGGCATGAGGGTTTTCTTGCAAGAGACGTTCCAAATTAGCTAAATCGATACTGCCATCGGGAAGCAATTGAACTAATTTGAGATCCACCAATCCCAGTTTCAACCAAGCCTCAGACGTATGCAAAACGGCATGATGTTCTAAGGGCGACGTGATGATGGTCTTTACACCACCGTATAAAACAGCAGATTGAATGACAGTATTATCCGCCTCCGTACCACCCGAAGTAAAGAAAATCTCCGAGGGAGAAGCATTCAATAAGGTGGCAATGGACTTGCGTGCTCGCTCCACCGCCACTTTGGCTTGTCGGCCATGGGAGTGAATCGACGAGGGATTAGCCGTGAAATTTTCAAAATACGGCTGCATTTCTTGCCAAACTAAGGGATCAATGGGCGTAGTAGCTGCATTGTCCAAATAGATGGGCGTGACAGAATTTGACATAAATTTTAAGACTGTGCGATTTTCTCAATCGCATTCATAATTTGTTGAGCAAAAATGTTCGCTTGTTCCTCCGTAGAAGCTTCCGCATAAATACGAATGATAGGTTCCGTATTGGATTTGCGCAAATGCACCCATCCATTCGGGAAGTCAATTTTGACCCCATCAATCGTGTTGACATTGTATTCTTGATACGCTTTGGCAATGGAATCGAGGATTAAATCCACGTTGAGATTGGCCGAAAGCTCTATTTTATTCTTGGAAATCACATAAGCTGGATATGAGGCTCTCAACTCTGAAATCTTCATACCTGAATTAGCCAAATGCGTTAAAAACAAACCAATACCCACGAGAGCATCACGTCCATAGTGCGATTCTGGGAAGATAACACCTCCATTACCCTCTCCCCCAATGATGGCCTTTTGTGCCTTCATTTGATTCACCACATTCACCTCACCAACCGCCGCCGCAAAATAATGCCCCCCTTTAGACTCGGTCACATCATGCAAAGCACGGGTAGACGATAGGTTAGAAACCGTATTTCCAACTTGTTTGGACAATACATAATCTGCTACAGCCACCAAGGTATATTCTTCTCCAAAAGGAGTACCGTCTTCATTAATGAAGCAAAGGCGATCCACATCAGGGTCTACGACAATACCTAAGTCATAATTACCCGACTTCATTTTGGCAATCATGTCCGTCAAGTTTTCTGGAAGTGGTTCTGGATTATGGGCAAAATGGCCTGTAGGTTCACCGAAGATCACATCTATATGAGCCGCTCCTAGAGCTTTCAATAAATGAGGCACCACGATACCCCCAGTGGAATTCACCGCATCCACCAAAATGCGGAATTTGGATTGAACAATTGCATTGACATCCACCCAAGGAAGGTCAAGGACATGTTGAATATGTTGGTCTAGGAAGGAATCATCTTGAGTGATTTTTCCTAATTGAAACACTTCTGAAAACTGAAAATCTTGTTGTTCTGCAATCTGCAATAAAGCCTTCCCATCGGCATCCGAAATGAATTCACCATCCGAATTTAGGAGCTTTAGGGCATTCCACTGCGCTGGATTATGACTGGCAGTAATGATGATCCCTCCGGCAGCTTTTGTCCAAGGGACGGCTAGTTCGACGGTAGGTGTCGTCGACAAACCTATGTCGAGCACGTTCCAACCTAAACCAATCAGCGTATTAGCCACCAAAGAAGAAACCATTTCACCCGAAATACGCGCATCACGACCCAACACAATGGAATTGGAAGGATGGTTATTACGACGAAGCCAAGTACCATAAGCCGCAGCAAAAGTAACAACATCAATGGGGCTTAAGCCTTCACCAGGCTTTCCTCCAATAGTACCACGAATTCCAGAGATTGATTTGATTAAGGCCAAAATGCAAATATTTAAAGGTGGAAACGAAAGGTAAATTTACGAATTTGCAACAAGAAATTGGAAGGAAATATAAATTATGGATTATAAATTATTTGGTAGTTGGAAATAGCTTGAAGACAGAATCACTAAAAAGTAAACCCTAAAACTCATTCTGTCCCGTCCTGAAAAAAGTAGACAGTTACAAACTGAATACTTATGCTTAAAATTAAGAGGATTTATCGTTACAGTGAGAGTTTCAAACAACAAGTATTAGAAGAACTATCACAAGGTATTTATAGTGCCAATGAATTACAGCGGCGCTATGGAATTAAAGGTTCAACCACGATTGCTTGTTGGGCAAGAAAAAGTGGTAATTTTAATCTCATACCAAAAACTATTCGTGTGGAAACTCCCCAAGAAAAAGATGAAATCGCTGCTTTAAAGCTAGAAATAAAGCGCTTAAAGATGTCTATTGCAGACATTGTCACCGACCGAGTTATTGCGGAAAGCACCTTAGAGGTTATTTGTGAACAACAAGGATTGGATATTGAAGA
>NZ_SEWW01000010.1:113993-116517 GCF_011090385.1 Aquirufa beregesia | reverse complement strand
TAGGGATTAGAATTCCAGTACAAGAAGGGTGGTATTTCAACGTTGGCTCCCCGATGCCTAGCGACACCGGCTCATAGCCTCCCACCTATCCTACACATCCAGTACCAAAACTCAATGCTAAGCTATAGTAAAGGTTCATGGGGTCTTTCCGTCCCGTTGCGGGTAAACGGCATCTTCACCGTTACTACAATTTCACCGAGCTCACGGCTGAGACAGTGCCCAGATCGTTACACCATTCGTGCAGGTCGGAACTTACCCGACAAGGAATTTCGCTACCTTAGGACCGTTATAGTTACGGCCGCCGTTTACTGGGGCTTCAGTTCAATGCTTCGCCTTGCGGCTAACATCCCCCCTTAACCTTCCAGCACCGGGCAGGTGTCAGGCCTTATACGTCATCTTTCGATTTTGCAAAGCCATGTGTTTTTGTTAAACAGTCGCCTGGGCCATTTCTCTGCGGCCTCGATTACTCGAGGCTCCCTTTATCCCGAAGTTACAGGGTTAATTTGCCGAGTTCCTTAGCCGTGATTCACTCGAGCGCCTTAGAATATTCTTCTCGACCACCTGTGTCGGTTTACGGTACGGGTTACTTATTAGTTATACACGCCTAGACTTTTCTTGGAAGATCACTCGCTACACTCGTTTTGGCATTGCTGCCGCCTCTCAAAGACACTATTCCGTCAGTATCTGGTAACCCATTCTCTCCGTCATCTATTTGCCCAATAAGTAAGTACAGGAATATTAACCTGTTGTGCATTAGGTTGTCGCTCTCGCTAGACCCTTAGCCCCCGACTAACCCTCAGTTGATTAGCATAGCTGAGGAAACCTTAGTCTTTCGGCGTGAGGGTTTCTCGCCCTCATTATCGTTACTCATGCCTACATTTGCTTTTCTGATCGCTCCAGCCAAGCTCGTCGCTCAACCTTCGCCGCAATCAGAATGCTCCCCTACCAGTATATAAATATAATCCAAAGCTTCGGTACTTTACTTGATGCCCGTTTATTATCGATGCCCGCCTCGCTCGACCAGTGAGCTGTTACGCACTCTTTAAATGAATAGCTGCTTCCAAGCTAACATCCTGGCTGTCACTGCAATCAGACTTCCTTAGTTCAACTTAGTAAAGATTTTGGGACCTTAGCTGTTGGTCTGGGTTCTTTCCCTCTCGGATTGGGACCTTAGCACCCCAACCCTCACTCCCGGGTATATTTTAAGCCATTCAGAGTTCGTCAGGATTTGGTAGGATTTGACTCCCCCTAGTCCTATCGGTAGCTTTACCTGCTTAAAACTTGACCCCGAGGCTGTTCCTAAAAACATTTCGGGGAGTACGAGCTATTTCTCAGTTTGATTGGCCTTTCACCCCTACCCACAAGTCATCCAAATACTTTTCAACGTAAACTGGTTCGGTCCTCCACTCCGTTTTACCGGAGCTTCAACCTGCTCATGGGTAGATCACAAAGTTTCGCGTCTACTCCCACTGACTAAGCGCCCTATTCAGACTCGCTTTCGCTCCGGCTGCTCACATCTATGTGATTAACCTCGCCAGTGAAAGTAACTCGTAGGCTCATTATGCAAAAGGCACGCCGTCACCCCACGAAAGGGCTCCGACCGCTTGTAAGCGTATGGTTTCAGGGTCTTTTCACCCCCTTACTCAGGGTACTTTTCACCTTTCCTTCACAGTACTCGTTCACTATCGGTCTCTTGGTAGTATTTAGCCTTACCGGATGGTGCCGGCAGATTCAAAGGGGATTTCTCCGGTCCCCCCCTACTCAGGATACTCCTACAATGAAATAAACTTACCAATACAGGGCTCTCACCTTCTACGGCCCGCCTTCCCAGACAGTTCTCGTTCATTTAATCCATCGATATCGAAGTCCTACAACCCCAGTCTTGCCGCAACAACACTGGTTTGGGCTAATCCGCGTTCGCTCGCCACTACTTACGGAATCACTTTTGTTTTCTCTTCCTCTGCTTACTTAGATGTTTCAGTTCAGCAGGTTTGCCTTCTATTTAAATAGAATACTAGATCTTCAATCTAGTGGGTTGCCCCATTCGGAAATCTTCGGATTAAGGGTCTTGTGCACCTCCCCGAAGCTTATCGCAGCTTAACACGTCCTTCTTCGCCTCCAAGAGCCTAGGCATCCCCCATACGCCCTTATTTCACTTACTCTCTAATATCTTCATGCCCGAAGGCAATCGCTATCTATTTTTGCTCTTACTCTTTACTTTATTCTCACAATATGTCAAAGAACCTTGTGTAATCTCTTAGTAGTTGCCTACCAATCAATTACATCGTTTCCCTATTTCCTTACTTCCGTTGAAGTAGGAGGGAGGCAATACTTAAAGGATAAATTATAAATGATGAATTATACATCATCGTTTATCTTTTAAGTTCTACTCTAATGTTTTCATTAAACTCGTTCGCTTAATGTTTTTACTCTAAGTGGACAATAAAGGATTCAACGCAGAATGCAATTCCGTTGACCCCTGCTATTAATCTCTGTTATTCAACAGTGTGGAGAATAACGGATT
>NZ_SEWW01000010.1:0-112500 GCF_011090385.1 Aquirufa beregesia | reverse complement strand
GGCTATCCCCCAATGTAAGGTAGGTTGCATACGTGTTACGCACCCGTGCGCCACTGTGTATTGCTACACCGTTCGACTTGCATGTATTAGGCCTGCCGCTAGCGTTCATCCTGAGCCAGGATCAAACTCTCCATTGTAAATATTCTTTGGATGTTTGACTTTGCTCTTACTATTAAAATAAGAATTGTCATTATCCTTGTCTTGAATGCTATTTTTTCTCTTCATAACCACTTTAAATGGTTACAAACTTTTTCCTTTTATCAACACGTCAAAGAACTCTTTTAAACTAATCTCCTATTTTGAACATCATCGAAACTTTGTTCTAGTACTCGCTTCGTTTATTGCGCTTGCTCGTTTAGCTAGCGATTGGGAGTGCAAAGATGCACGGTTTATTTATTTTGTGCAACTATTGGCGAAGAAATTTTTTAATTTTTTTTGAATTAATTCGCCAATATTGCGACAACTAGCTGATAGCCAGAATGTAATTTTTTTGTTTTCCGTTGCCAATCAATAAGTATTTATTACGCAATAACGGAAAATCAATATTTGCTTGTGGATTATTCACTTTTACTTTATTCACACTAATGGCGTTTCCTTGGATGGCTTTACGTGCTTCTCCTTTGGAACTGCAGATTAAATGATCACATCCCACACTGATTAAATCGGTCAAATTTTGGCATTCCGCCAAAGCCTCTGGACTTACCTGATAGATGGGGAGTCGTTGGAATACACTTTCCGCCGCCGCTTCCAATTGTTCAATGGCATCTTTGGCAAAGAGTATAGTAGATGCCTCCATCACCTCCTCGCAGACCTTAGCACCATGTACTCGTGTCGTTACTTCTTGACCCAATGCCTTTTGCAACAGTCGCAAATGTGGGGCCTCTGCATGCTGAGATTCCATGTTCTCTATTTCTGCTTGCGTAAATAACGTGAATACACGCAATAACCTAGGAACATCGGCATCTGCCGTATTGAGCCAAAATTGATAAAATTCATATGGGCTTGTCTTGCTTGGATCTAACCATACATTACCCGATTCCGATTTACCAAACTTGGTGCCATCTGCTTTGGTGACTAATGGTGTGGTCAATGCAAAAGCGCGATCCGTTTCATCTTCTCCAGTACCTTCCTTCCGGCGAATGATTTCCGTACCCGTAGTAATATTACCCCACTGGTCCGAACCTCCCATTTGTAAACGGACGTTCTTGGTTTTGTACAAATGATAGAAGTCGTAACCTTGCAATAATTGATAAGAGAATTCCGTAAAAGAGAGTCCCGTTTCCAAGCGGTTTTTTACCGAATCTTTCGACATCATGTAATTCACCGTTAAAAACTTACCTGCTTCTCGTAAAAATCCCAAAAAACTAAATTCTTTGAACCAATCGTAATTATTCACTACTTCCGCAGAATTAGCTCCTGCATGGAAATCTAAAAACTTCTCTAATTGCTTTTGAATGCCAATTTGATTCTCCCGCAAGGTATCTTCCGATAAAAACTCCCGCTCGGCATTCTTTCCTGATGGGTCGCCAATCATTCCAGTAGCGCCTCCCACCAAGGCAATGGGCTTATGACCTGCTAATTGGAAATGCTTTAACAACATAATAGCGGCTAAGTTTCCAATGTGCAAACTGGGCGCAGTAGGGTCAAAGCCAATATAAGCCGTCGTCATTTCTTTAGCTAATTGCTCTTCTAAGCCGGGAATCATGTCATGTAACATGCCTCTCCATCTCAATTCCTCGATAAAATTACCTTGCATTTTCTTGGGTTGTCATAAATAAAATGGTCGCAAAAATAAGCATATTTGCTTGAATTCGTCTACTGTTTGAATAACAATGACGTATCTCCATAACTTAAAAAGCGATAGCCCTGTTCTTGGGCCTCCGCATATACCTCTTTCCAATGGTCACCAATCATGGCCGCTACTAATACCAATAGCGTTGATTTAGGTTGATGAAAATTGGTTATTAAGGCATCACATAGGTGTAATTCATAGCCGGGCATGATCAATAATTCCGTTTCCGCAATCCATTGTTCTTGGCCAATAGCTTGTAAATAGTTGATGACTCTTTCCAATGATTCTTTTACGGTATAGGATTTGACTCTAGGCTGATAGGCAAATTCTTTGGCCAAAACGAATCCTTCTGGGTCTATGCTTTGATGCTCCAGTAAATAAACACCTGACCAATACAAACTTTCTAATGCTCTCAAAGCCGTAGTACCAACAGGCACAATAGGACCCGCATGATTTAGGATGGCTTCCATCATAGGAATGGAAAAAATCAATTGTTCCCGATGCATGGGATGGTTAGCTATGTTTTCTTCTTTGACCGGAAGAAAGGTTCCTGCACCCACATGTAAGGTGATGAAGGTACTTTGGTGGCCTTTGCTGGGGATTTGATCCAATAAATTCTGGGTAAAATGAAGACTAGCCGTGGGGGCTGCCACCGCTCCTAATTCTTTGGAAAATATGGTTTGGTACCTCTCTTGGTCTTCTTCATCTAAATCTCTACCTAAATAGGGGGGGAGGGGTATTTGACCAAAGGCATTTAATATCTCCGCAAATAGATGTTGACTATTCCACGTTATTCTGACCCAATTTTTCTCTCGCTCAATCCAATGCAGCTCTATTTGAATTTCTTCCTCGGCAATCTGAAGCCCTTGATGTAAGATTTCTCCTGCTTTCCAGCGTTTTTTGTTACCTACCAAACATTCCCATTCCACCTCATGCTGGGTTTCCATGGTGATTTGAGTGGCAATTTTCGAGGCCAAAGGTTTTAATAGAAATAGTTCAATGGTGGCTCCTGTTGATTTTTTGAGATGTATCCTAGCCGGAATTACCCGAGTATTATTAAAAACAAGCAGACTGTTTGGTGGAATGACATCTAAAATATCATAAAAATGATAGTGCGAGATTTGGCTGTTTTTAGAAACCAATAGTCGAGAGGCATCTCTGCTAGGACTAGGATGTAAAGCTATGCTGGATTCAGGTAGATGATAATCAAATGCCTGAATTGATAAAGGGGCTAATTCAAGCTTCATTATTCTTCCAAATAATCCGAATAGGTCAGTAAGCGAACAGGTAGGTAGGCAATCCAAATGACCAATGCGATGATTCCTATCATTGGATAATAGGAAAAGTCTTGGTTATAGGTTCTTTCGTCGTTCAATAAAAGCAAGGCCCTTAATACCAAGATCATGTAGGTATTAATCAAAGCGGGTAACATGTGCAACCAATGCCCAAGGGTTTCTTTAATCTTGGTACCTCCTTTTTTCTTAAAGACAGAAAATAAGATCGTGAATTGGAAATCAGGTATTTTTTGGATGTTTTTGATCAAAAGCAAGGCGAGCATATTAATCAAGGTCATGATACCTGCCGTCAAATAAAATACTTCTTCTTTGGGTAGAAATCCATCGCCACGACCAGTTTCACCAAAATGCACGGCGGTAGGATCAGGTAAACCGCGGTATATAAATAGGAGAGAGACCCCAAATCCAATGATGGATATGATGCGCCATACTCGAGAAAAGAAATGATCGATCGACATACGTTGATTAAAATGTCCACAAAATTAGGTCTGAAAATCTAACTGACCTAATCTTTGTATTCTTTCCATCAGGAAAATGATAATTATGCCTCATTCTTGTAATTCAGGCTTGAAAAAAGTAGATTTGTACCTTATACTATATAGCCATGGCAATCTATACTAAAAACGGAGATAGGGGTTTTACTCGGCTTGCTGATGGGAATGGTGTATCTAAATCGGATTTGCGAATTGATGCCATTGGGGATATCGATGAGTTAAATTCTTATTTAGGATTATTGAATACACAAATTGCAGATAAATTGAATGCCAAAGTGTTGGGTATTCAAACGAGTTTGTTTGTCCTAGGAGCCCATGTGGCCAGTGATTCTACCGAATTTTTAGGAAATATGAAGTTGATCGAGCTTCATGATATTGTGGCGCTTGAAGGATTAATTGATGAGATGGATGAAGTACTGACACCCATGCGAGTCTTTATTCTGCCCGGTGGTCACGAGACAATTGCCTTGGCACAAGTTTGCCGCACTGTTTGCCGCCGTGCAGAACGCAGCCTAATCAGATGGGTTCAAGCTGAAGATAAAGAAGAAGCTTATCAAATATCCATCGCTTATTTAAATAGATTATCCGATTATTTATTCATGATGTGCCGTTATCTCCATCATTCTTTAGGAATCCCTGAGATTCCATGGAACTCTGGCAGATAGCCAATAAGATTTAATATGATGCAAATAGAAATAAAACCCATAGCCCAATCTCGAATCAATGAGGTTGATTTTGATCACTTAGTTTTTGGTCGCAGTTTTGCTGACCACATGTTAGTAGCAGATTATGCCGATGGAGCTTGGCAAAAAGTAAGCATTCAGCCTTACGGCCCATTGAGCTATCAGCCAGCCATGATGTCATTGCATTATGGACAGGCCATTTTTGAAGGAATGAAAGCCTACCGTTCCAAGCAAGATGATATTTTAGTTTTTCGTCCAGAAGAGAATTTTAAACGTTTCAATAAATCTGCCATTCGGATGTGCATGCCGGAAGTCCCTGAAGAGATTTTTATGGATGGATTGAGACAATTATTGCAAATGGATAAGGCATGGGTTCCAGCCAAAGAAGGTTGTTCCTTGTATATTCGTCCATTCATGTTTTCTACCGATGAGTATGTGGGTGTTTCTCCATCTAATACCTATAAGTTCATTATTTTCCTTTGTCCAGTAGGTTCTTACTATGCCAAGCCATTGCGAGTTCGTGTGGAAACAGAATACATTCGTGCGGCTAAAGGTGGCGTAGGATTCTCCAAAAACGCAGGAAATTATGGGGGTTCTTTATTCCCAACTCAAGAAGCCAATAAAGCAGGCTATGATCAGATCATTTGGACAGATGCTGCTACCCATCAATATGTAGAAGAAGCGGGAACCATGAACTTGATGTTTGTGGTGAATGGCGCTCTAGTGACAGCACCTACTGGCGATACCATTTTAGATGGGGTTACTAGAAAGTCTGTTTTACAAATAGCCAAAGACTGGGGTATGAAAGTGGAAGAAAGACCGCTTTCGGTGAAGGAATTGGTAGAAGGTATTCAATCTGGAGCTGTAACCGAAGCATTCGGAGCAGGAACAGCTGCGGTGATTGCACCGATTCAAGTCATTGCTTTTGAAGGTAAAGATTACGAATTACCTGCACGAAAAGAAAGTGACTTTTCATCCAAAGTATTCCATGAAATCAATCACATCCGTTTAGGCGAGGTAGCTGATACCCGTCAATGGATTTGGAAAGTCTAGTTTATTTTAGAAAATACTAATTGAATACCTGGGTCTTTGGGAGTACCCACATCTTCCAAAATGACCTGGGTATTTTCATTTTTCCAAATAATCTTTTTTGCCTTGGCATAGCCATTGCCGTATATATTGCCTAAGTATTCTTTGAAATTGACCGTTAAGTCCAACACCTCATCTTGTTCTTCTAAAAAGATATTTAATATGATACCTTTTACTTGGTTGTTTTCATCGGGTAAATAGGTGATGTCCACAAAGTTCAGATCCGTATCATCAAAGAATTGAGTATAAGATTTCCCTACGCTGGGTTGAGTTTCTGATAATTCCACTTTCTCGCCAATCGTCGACATATCCTGTCCCCAAGAAACATTCCTGATAACCCCTGCTGAACCCAGGGTGATTCGTTGCAATAAGGGGGTACTTTCATCCCAAGCTTTTTGCTTGGCTTGTTTTTTTGATTCCGGGGTATTCTGATTTGCCTCCTGTTTATCTGTTGTCGTTTGACATGCATTACTTATTATCAATAAACTGATAATGAGAGCAAATGTTGGAAAATTTTGGAATAAGCTTGTTTTAGGGTTCATTTGAGTAAGATTCAACAATGTAGTATAATTGAATTTCTAAAATTAAAAAATTTCAAATTTGATATATTCTGTTTTTAGAAAAATAGTGTTATTTTTGTTCAATGATTTTTACGTTTGATTCGTCAAACTGACAATATTTAAGATTATTAGTGGTTAGGTATTTTAAAAAGGAGCCGGTCTTTGACTGGCTTTTTTTTTAGAATTCACGCCCAAGTCCCATCACAAAGCCATATTTGCCTCCATTATTAAATGGGAGAGCCATCTTCAAAACAAAATTATAATAGGTAACAATATCGAGTCCAACTCCATATCCAAACAGCCATTTATTGGCATAAAGACTTTTAGTCTCGACCCGATTCGCTTGATTAACATAAGCCAAATCCAAAAAAGCAGTAGGATAAATGGATAAGGGCATTTGATTAAATTGCTTATAAGGGATGAATGACAAGGGTATGATTTGTTTATACAATTGGTATTTCCACGTGTTTTTCGACAAGAAATAATCGGTTCCATCCACAACCTTCAGCTCAAAACCTCTCACCACCTCATTTCGATATCCTAAACCTCGTTGATTGGCATATGGGACTGTAGCTCCTTCTTGAGTTATTTTCCCTTTAAATTGACTGCTGAAATAAAACTTTTTACCTAAATCAAAATAGTAAGATAGTCCTGCATTCATCTCCCAAAAATTGATTTCATCTTGGGCTAAGATACCGAATTTTTGAAAACTGATGTCAATCTTTTTACCTACCAATGGATAAACCACATAATCCCTGAAATCATAGGAAAAGGTATAGCCTAATTGCATGAAGTTTTGCTCGTTGGATTTTCCTTGAAAATAAACTGGATTTAGTTTAGTAATGGTATCTGCCACTAAATTGTGACTGTATTTGACTTCCAATGTTTGGAAATCATAAAATCGAAAACGCTTTCTGAAGGTAACCCCTCCACTCCATTTTTCACGTAAAATGTTTTCAGAACCTAAATACACCAAAGTATCAGCTTGTGTTTTATAGGCGATGTTTTTACTCGTTAAATAATCCAAATTAAATCCAATGCCCAATGTTTTTTTGCGGTCTATGTAGGGATTATTGTAAGAGAATTCCAAACGCTGAGAAAAACCTGTTTCCGCTTTAAGCATCAGTTTTTCAGCTCTTCCCCTAAAGTTGGTGTGCAGTAAATGAACTCCATATATCGCTCGATCCAAGGGATGACCTCGGGCCCACCACTCATTTAAATTACGGTCAGCTAATTGAAAAACAGGATAAGCCAGAAAATACCATTGTTCCAACACATCAAAATTGATGACTAATTTTCCAGCCTTTGATAGGTGATATTCCGAACGAACCCAAATGAATAAATTGGTATTCATGAGTTTCCGTCGACTGAATTCCAGTTTTTGGTCTACTTCATTGAGGTCAAGCAGATCACCTTCTTTGAAATCTAATTCTCGGTTCAGAATACTTCTTTTGCTTCGCTCATTACCTCTGAAATGTATGCTATCTACCGTCACCATTTGACCTAAAAGACTTGTTGACAAACCTAGTCCAAGGCAAATAAATAAGCTGAATATGACAACATTAGGCGTTAACAAGCGTCTCATGCATCTAATTTAGTCAAAAAGCACAGCTATTAATTTACCCTAAGATGAATTATTCAAAAAGTATGGTCGAAGGATGCTGATTCCAAGCTTCTAATTTATCTTGGAATTTTTTCTCAATCGCTTGTCTTCTGATTTTTAGGGTAGGGGTAATACATTGGTTTTCGATGGTCCAATCCTCTCTCAATATGACCATTTTGGACAAATGTTCATATTTTTTGAAATGAGGCTTTAGGTTGCTTTTGATGCCATCCAAGGCCATCTCTAGGCTATTTTTGTCGGCTTTTTTGCCTTCCGTATTCAATATAATCAATGCGATGGGTTGAGGTAAATTAGTGCCTACCACACAGGCTTGTTCAATCCATTCATGCGATAAGATCATGTTTTCAATGGGGGCAGGTGCCACGTACTGCCCTTTGCTTGTTTTGAAATTATCCTTGACCCGACCAATGATGGAAATAAATCCTTCGGAATCCAATTCGGCCATATCGCCGGTTTTTAACCATGGTCCATCAAATAGCTCCTGAGTTAAAGCGGGCTCTTTGTAATATCCAGTGGTATTGTAAGAGGCCTTCATCAATAATTCCTGAGATTCTGGGTCTAATTTTACTTCACAAGTAGGCCAAGGTCTCCCTACCGTTCCCAATCGAATTTGATCACGAGGCATTAATGAATTAAATCCCATATTTTCTGTCATCCCATAAGCTTCTTGAATCGGAAGCCCAAGTTTTTGAAACCATTGCAATAATTCTGTTGGCATAGGTGCCGCCCCTGTTACATTCATTTTGGTTTGATCTAAACCCAAACCTGTTTTGATTTTCTTTTGAATGAATTCGCTGAGGATGGGAATGGAAAGCAATAGTTGTAAGCGTTTTTGCCCTCCTATTTTTTGCAAAATGCCTTCTCTAAATTTGGCCCAAATACGAGGTACGGCTAAGAAATGAGTAGGTCGACAAGCCACTAAATTTTCTTTAAAGCTGTCTAGGGTTTCCACGAAATAAATGGTACCACCTGACGCAGTACCCGCAAACTCCACAAAGTTGCGCTCAGCAATATGGCATAAGGGGAGATACGATATAAATCGGTTATTCGGTTCTTGTAAATAAGCAGCTTCTTTAGCTAAGTTGATGGCTTGTGCAATGCCGCCATGATGTAACATGACACCTTTGGGAGAGCCCGTTGTGCCAGAAGTGTACACAATCGTACTCAATTCATCAGCTTCTGCCTGATGGAAGTTTTCCAGGGGTGCAGTTTGGGCTTCAATGCTTGTCCAATGAGATTCCGAAAGAGGACTCTCGTGTTCTGGTGTGAAAATCAATGTAATGTGCGGAGGAATACCCGCTCGTATGCTTTCCCACTGATCTAGTTTTCCCACAAAGAGTATTTGGCAGTCGGAATGTACCAATACTTGGTTCAATTGATCGGCAGTCAATGTGGGGTAAAAGGGAACCGAAACTGCCCCTGCAGCGGCAATGGCCAAATCAGCCATAATCCAATGGGCACAGTTTTTAGACAATATACCCACGTGATTAGGACGCTGCGTATCTACTGTTTGACGGAGGTAATTAGCTATTTTGCTGATTTGAATGGCCACCTCTTGATAGGTATAATCTTGGAAATGGGGGCCAACAGGCTGTTTTAAGTAAATAGCATCTGGCCGATGTTCTGCCCAATAAAGAAAATTCTCCAAGTTACTACGGTAGTGGTCAATCATGGACAGGCTTTATTTCTAAGGTTAGTCCTTAAAAATAAAACTTAATTCCTTTATTTCATAGACTTGTTCACCTGCTGGTTTTTCCATGATTAAAAGGCCTTGCGCATTGACTCTTAGAATCTTACCTATAAATTCGTGTTGATTGTCTTCATATGAGTGCCATTCTTGGAATCTAAATAATTTTTGATGATAATTTTCATCTAAAAAATGGAATTTTTGCTCTAAAAAATATAAGTATTCCTGCTCTATCCCTAGAGAAATATGCTTGTAGATGTCATGTAAATCAAAGGATTGAGGCGATTTCATCCAGGATTTCAGGGAGCAAGCTCGTAAATCAGCAAAGTTGGTTTGATTGATGTTCAGTCCAATCCCCACGATGGAAAAGGTCCATAGCCCAGATTGAAAGTTGTTTTCAATCAATATTCCTCCTAATTTTTTTCCATCTAAATACAGATCGTTGGGCCATTTGATGGTTAAGGGGAGTTTTTCTCCATAGTTTTCGGCGGCCCAATTTTGTAGTCCATTCAGAATACCTAGCGCTATAGCCTTACTGAGATAGAATTGATTTTCAAGCAGGGAATGGGGGGGCTTAAGCAGAAAGGATATTAATAAGTTTTGATCGGGTTCCGCCTGCCACGTATTCCCTCTTTGTCCTCTACCAGCACTTTGATGTCCGGCTACCCAAGCAAATCCTTCGGGAATGTTGCTTTCTAAAGACTCTTGAAAAGCCATGGAATTGGTGGAAGGGCAAGTGGGAATGTATTTCGCCAATTTGCCTATGAACCGGGTTGGTGCGTGGTAATTGTTCAAATTTATTTGTAATTTTAAGCTTGGTAGAACAAATTTAATTTTTTAATCGTTAAGATAGTTCTCTATTAACATTTAGATCAAAACAATATATGCGTAAAAGTTCCATTAAGTCCCCCAAAGAAGATATCTCGGAAGAAATTGTGAATTGGGTAGTCAAGGGGATGCAAGAAAAAAAGGCACAGGAAATTATGGTATTGGACTTGCGCGGTGTACAGAATGCCTTTACGGATTTTTTTGTGATTTGTTCAGGTACCTCAGATACCCAAATTGATGCCATTGCTGATTCTGTAGATAAAGAAATATGGGAAGCAGGTAAATTACATGCTCATACCATTGAAGGAAAAGCCAATCGTGAGTGGATTTTGATGGACTATTATGATGTCATCGTTCACGTATTTTTAAAGGAAAAGAGGGCCTTTTTTAAATTAGAAGAATTATGGGGAGACGCTAAATTTACGATCATTCCTGACTGATGGTCTGGAATAATCAGATTTTTTACTAGAAAAGAAACTTAATCACTCCGCTACATTGTTACAAGCCCAAATAGATAACCAATGGCAAAACAAGTAAACAATTCAAAGAATACAAAGAGGTCAGGAATTCCCCCTCGATTACCTAAAAAACCTGTTGGAGGCATGCAAAGCTGGATGGTCATTGGTTTGATGATCGCCGTGGTGAGTATGTTCTTTTTTACTAAACAACGAACCCTTCAAGAGATTTCTCAGAAACAATTTGAGTCCATGTTGATTCAAAAAGAAGTAGAAGGCGTAACCATCGTCAATGATAAATTGGTGGAGGTAAATCTGAAGCCAAATTATGTAGCTAAGTATTTTAAAAACTCTCCTCAAGGCCTTATTTCAGTGAAACAAGGCCCTCATTTTGAGTTTCAAATTATTTCAAAAGAGGGTTTTGAACGTTTTTTAGAAGATAGACAAAAGGCTTTTCCTCGTAATGAGCAAATCATGGCCAAACCTGAAACCCGTACAGGTCCATTGGATTGGTTGGGTACTTGGGGCTTCTTTATCTTGATGGGTTTAAGTTTCTATTTCCTATTCTTCCGCATGGGGGGAGGTGGAGGTGCCGGCGGACAAATCTTCAATATTGGTCGTAGTAAAGCTACGCTGATCGAAGGGGAGTCGAAAGTACGTGTTACTTTCAACGATGTAGCTGGTTTGGATGAGGCCAAAGAAGAGATTCAAGAAATTGTCGAATTTTTAAAATTTCCAAAAAAATTCACCGATTTAGGAGGTAAAATCCCCAAAGGTGCCTTATTAGTAGGCCCTCCAGGGACTGGTAAAACCTTATTGGCTAAAGCCGTAGCAGGTGAAGCTGGGGTTCCATTTTTCTCCCTTTCAGGTTCCGATTTTGTGGAAATGTTTGTCGGGGTAGGAGCTGCTCGTGTCCGTGATTTATTCAAACAAGCCAAAGAAAAAGCACCTTGTATCATTTTTATTGATGAGATAGATGCAGTAGGTCGTTCTCGTGGACGTGGTTCTATGCCAGGTGCCAACGATGAAAGAGAAAACACCTTGAACTCCCTATTGGTAGAGATGGATGGTTTTGCTACGGATTCAGGAATTATCATCATGGCCGCTACAAACCGTCCAGATGTATTGGATTCAGCTTTATTACGTCCGGGTCGTTTTGATCGTACCATCAGTATTGATAAACCCGATATCATTGGTCGTGAGGCTATCTTCAAAGTACATATTAAGCCATTGAAATTGGCGAATGGTGTAGATGTAAAAGAATTAGCTGCTCAAACTCCTGGTTTTGCTGGAGCAGAGATTGCCAATGTATGTAATGAAGCAGCCTTAATTGCTGCACGTAGAAATAAAGTAGCGGTGGAAATGACTGATTTCCAAGAAGCTATGGATCGTGTGATTGGAGGTTTGGAGAAGAAAAATAAATTGATTTCTCCTGAAGAAAAAAATATAGTAGCTCACCATGAAGCGGGGCATGCCATTGCTGGTTGGTTTTTAGAGCATGCCAATCCATTAGTGAAAGTATCCATTGTTCCTCGTGGAGTAGCGGCTTTGGGTTATGCGCAATATCTACCCAAAGAGCAGTTTTTGTATCGTACAGAACAGTTGATGGATGAGATGTGTGTGACGCTGGGCGGTAGAGCAGCCGAAGAAATTATTTTTGGAAAAATATCTACCGGTGCACAGAATGATTTGGAGCGAATCACCAAATTGGCCTATTCCATGGTGACAGTTTATGGTATGAATGATAAGTTGGGTAATATTTCTTATTACGATTCCAAAGGAACAGAATACCAATTTAATAAACCATATTCTGAAACTACGGCCCGTGAAATAGATGAGGAAGTACGTAAGATTATCGCGGAAGCCTATAAGAGAACGCTGGCTTTATTGCGTTCAAAGAAAGCTAAATTGATTATACTGGCAGAACAATTGTTGAAAAAAGAGGTATTGTTTCAAAGTGATTTAGAAGCTTTGGTTGGTCCTCGTCCATTTGAGCAATTAACTTCTTATCAAGAGTATATCAAAGGAGAGACGGAAAAGAAGCGTAAGGAAGCTAAGGATGAGCGTGATTTAGCTGAAAAAGCGGAATCTGCACCGGATGTCCAGGAAGTCAAGAAAACGATTAAAAAGCCAAGAGCTAAGGCTGTAAAAAAGGAAGAAACCATAGCTTCCGATGATATTTCTGGTGAATCGGCCGTTTAACTAATTTTTGGGGTGGCTTGACCACCCCTTTTTTTATGAAACATATTCAGGTAGCTGCTGGTAAAAAAGTCTATTTCGCCTCTGATTTCCATTTGGGTTTTCCGAATGAAAAGGAAAGTAGGGAGCGAGAAGCTTATTTATTGAACTGGCTGGATCAAGTTAAAGTAGACGCTCAAGCCATTTTTCTGCTGGGCGATTTATTCGATTTTTGGTTTGAATATAGAAAAGCTGTCCCCAAGGGATTTATTCGCTTTTTAGGGAAGCTAGCGGATCTATCTGATGCTGGCATAGAACTTCATATTTTTGTGGGTAATCATGATTTATGGATGTATGATTATTTTCAAGAGGAGTTAGCTGCCAAGATATACCGCCATCCTGAGCGTTTTCAGCTAGCATTTAGCGACGGAAGTTATAAATCAATATTCGTGGGTCATGGGGATGGTTTAGGACCTGGAGATTATGGATATAAAGTCCTGAAGCAAGTATTTACCAATAAGATTGCCCAGTTTTTATTTCAATGGCTACATCCAGATTTAGGAATTCGATTAGCACATGCTTGGTCCAATACCCGAAAGACGAATGCCATCACGCAAGGTGCCGTACCGTTTCATCCTGAGACAGATTATATTCTACAATTTGTTCAAGAGCAATATCAAAAGGACCTCATTCAACAGCAAGTATCATCTAGTTATATTTTTGGACATCGGCATCATCCCATTGCTTGGGAACTAGGAACTGATGCTACTTATTATAACTTAGGGGATTGGTTTAGTCCAGCATTATGTAATGCTTACTTTTTACGTATTGACGCCCATGAAAACTCTTTCCAAAAGTATTCAGCTTCTTAGTTGTTTAGGATGCTTGTTGCTAGCTATTTCTTTCACGATTTCAGCACAAAGCCCCACGGAACATTGGCGACCAGCCGCACATTTTTCTCCTAAAAAGAATTGGACAAATGATCCCAATGGATTGATTTATTTCAAAGGGTATTACCATGTGTTTTTCCAACATAACCCGAAAGGAAATGACTGGGGAAATATGAGCTGGGGACATGCTCGAAGCAAAGATTTGTTGCACTGGGAAGAACTACCTATAGCCATTCCGCATGGGGAAGAATTTATTTTTTCAGGTTGTGTGGTTTGGGATAAAGATCATGTATCTGGTTTAGGTAATCCGAATATGGATCTTTTAGTGGCCATTTATACGGCAGATTATCCCAATAAAAAGCAAGAACAGCATTTGGCCTATTCCAATGATGAAGGCTTGACTTGGAAGAAATATGCGCATAATCCGATTTTGGATATACAATTGTTAAACTTTCGTGACCCCAATGTCATTTGGCACGAGGCCAGTAAACAATATGTCATGTCGATCGCTAAACCCTTGGAGCGATCTGTTCAATTTTATGGCTCTAAAAATCTGATTCAATGGAATTTATTGAGTGAATTCAGTAATCAAGGAGAATTGGAGATGATTTGGGAATGTCCATCCTTGGTTGAATTGCCTATTGAAGGACGAGAAAAGGAAAGTAAATGGGTCTTATTTAATTCGTCGCAAGGAGTGCAAAAAGGTTTTGTAGGGATGCAGTATTTTGTGGGCGAATTTAATGGCAAGACTTTTATCAATGAAAATTCTGGCGACACAAAACTATTCGTTGATTTTGGGAAGGATTTTTATGCCGCTATACCTTTTTATAATGCACCAGAAAAAGAAGTATTGTGGTTGGCTTGGGCATTGAGTTGGCAATATGCTAAAGAGCAGCCAACCTATCCCTGGAAAGGGCAAATGTCATCAGTTCGAAAACTAAGTTTAGTGGATACTCAGGAAGGTTTACGATTAAAACAGGTATTTCAACCTGATTTTAATCAAATGGAGCCCACTTTTATGGCAAAAGATATTTCCATTTCAAAACCAAAAATATTGAATGGTTTTAAGATGTTACAAGGTAAATCCTATCTTGTCGATGTGGAAGTAGAAGAAAGCCATGCGGATCTCTGGGGATTAAAGTGGCAATCGGTAGATAATCCTCAGGAGTATACCTTGGTCGCATTTGATGAAAACAAAAAACAATGGTTCATTGATCGATCTCATTCTGGGAAGATCTTAAGTCCTGGGTTTTTCAAACTTGATTCTGCCCCTTGGGTGGAAGGAAGATCTCGGCATATGCGGGTATGGGTCGATCATTCTATGCTAGAGCTATTGGCTCAGGATGGCACAGTAGCCATTACATCACTACGTTTTCCTGCATCGTCCAAGGAAAGTCTATCTATTTTTTCGGAGAAAGGTAAATTAGACTTAAAACAAATTACGATTTGGGAGGTGAAGTAAGACTAATTAGCACATTTTATTTTTGTATCTTCGTTTAATTTAACAATTCAAACCAAACGAAATCCCATGTCTCAATTTGCCAATCGTGTGGAGGTAATGTCTGAACTTGCCAAAAACATGGACGCCTATGTCCAAGAGTATTTGAATCCAATTGAATCCAATTGGCAGCCTTCTGATATGTTACCTGATTCAACGAAAGAAAATTTTTTGAGTGAGGTGAAATTATTGCAAGAGGCTGCACAGGAGCTACCTTATGATTATTGGGCGGTATTGATTGGAGATACGATTACAGAGGAAGCTTTGCCTACTTATGAATCGTGGTTAATGGCGATGGATTCTGTGAACCAAGTAACTGATCAAGGACAAGGTTGGGTACAATGGATTCGTAGTTGGACAGCAGAAGAAAACCGTCATGGTAATTTGCTTAGCACATATTTATATCTTTCTGGTAAAGTAGATATGCGTGCTATGGCAGTTTCAACCCAGTATTTAATTGCAGATGGTTTTGATATTGGAACCTCTTCTGATCCCTATAGAAACTTTGTATATACTTCTTTTCAAGAGATGGCAACCAATGTTTCTCACCGTAGAACAGCCTCATTAGCTAAACAGCACGGAAATCCTCAATTATCCCGTATGTGTGCTCAAATTGCCGCTGATGAATTACGTCATGCCAAGGCATATCGCCGGTTTGTGAATGAAATTTTCAAATTAGATCCTTCCGAAATGATGTTGGCTTTTGCTGACATGATGAAAAAGAAAATTGTGATGCCTGCTCATTTCCTACGTGAAATTAATGGTCAGAAAAGTTCTTTATTTGAGCATTTTTCGGATGCTGCACAGCGAATCGGAGTTTATACTACGCAAGATTACGTGACCATCATGCAAGGTTTAATTCAAGATTGGGAAGTAGAGAAAATCACGGGCTTGAATGATGCCGCAGAAAAGGCTAGGGATTATGTAGCTGCTTTACCAGCTCGACTAGAGCGTTTGGCTGACCGTATCAAAATTCCAGAATTAGCTTATCCATTTACTTGGATTGCTTAATTAATTCGAAGCAACAACATGTCAAAGAAGTTATCCATGGACGAGCTCAATCGGCTCGATGTTCCTGCTTTTAAAGCATTGGAAAAATTTCCCTATGTGCTTGTCATGGATGATATTCGTAGTATGAATAATATAGGCTCAGCTTTTAGAACGGCAGATGCTTTTCGTTGTGAAAAAATATATCTGTGTGGTATCAGTGCTCAGCCACCCCATCGTGAGATCACCAAGACTGCTCTTGGGGCTGATGAATCAGTGGATTGGGAATATTGTGCCACGGCATCCGATTGTATGGCTCTATTGCAAGCTCAAGGGTATAAGATTGTATCTGTGGAGCAAGTGGAAGCCTCCCAATCACTTCAAGATTTTATACCTGAGTCAGGAGCGAAATATGCTTTTGTTTTCGGGAACGAAGTATTTGGTGTTCAAGATGAGTGGATTGCGGTCAGTGATGTTTGTCTGGAGATTCCACAATTTGGAACCAAACATTCGCTCAATGTATCTGTCAGCCTAGGAATTGTGGTTTGGGACTTTGTCTCAAAAACCCAGTTTAACTAAGATTCATTCTTATTTGTCTTTTTGCTCAAAAACTTAACACAAATAAATTTTTATTCCTGTAAATCTTTTCTAGATTTATGTCCATAGTTATAAAAATGTATGAGCAAAGCTGACAAATCATTAATGGAACAACTAGCATTATCTATTTTGCCAAAATTAAGTGGCTTACATGATAAGAATGCTAAAAAAATGGTCAATACTGCAGATAAGGCCATTGCAACAATTGTTAAAAAATTCCAGAAGTTAAAAGACCAACAAGTGAAAGCTTTGGCGGAATTGAAAGAGAAGGAAGCCAAGAAAGCCAAAAAGCAATTGGAAAAAGAGGCTAAAAAGAAAGATAAATTAGCCAAGAAAGCAGTTAAAGATAAGCAAATCGCCTTGTTGACTAAAGGGGCCAAAATTGTAGGTTCGGAGGTGGCATCTACAGCTCCAGTTAGTCCGAAAAAAGCAACGGCCAAATCTAAAACCACCGCTGCTAGTCCAGTCAGAAAAAAGAGAACTGTTGTAGCTAAATAGAGCTATTTCGTTTATCCCCATAATTTTGCGTTCATCCGTTTTTACACAAAAAGGATGAACGCATTTTTTATTTTAGGTGAAATTATAACATACCCTAACATGATATTATCTATTCAAGACGTTGTTAAACGTTATTCCAGCCATGTGGCCTTAGATCGGGTAAGTCTCGAAATACCCAAAGGCAAAATCTTTGGTTTATTAGGACCCAATGGAGCAGGAAAAACGTCTTTAATTCGCATTATTACCCAAATTACGGCTCCTGATGAAGGTCAGATTCTTTTTGATGGAGAACGCTTATCGTCCAAACATGTAGAGCAAATTGGTTATTTGCCCGAAGAGCGTGGCTTGTATAAGAAAATGAAGGTCGGGGAGCAATTGATATATTTAGCTCAATTAAAAGGGCTATCTCGTCAGGAATCGATCTCTCGTTTAAAGGATTGGTTTATCCGCTTGGATATCAAGGAGTGGTGGGATAAGCAAGTCGATGATTTATCGAAGGGAATGCAGCAAAAAACACAGTTTATCTCTACCGTTGTTCATGAACCTAAATTATTGATTTTGGATGAGCCATTTTCTGGTTTTGACCCCATCAATGCGAACATGTTAAAAGATGAAATATTGGCCTTAAAAGACCGTGGAACCAGCATTTTGTTTTCTACACACCGGATGGAATCCGTGGAAGAATTATGTGATTCCATTGCCTTAATCAATCATTCTCAAGTGGTGTTGACAGGAGAAAAAGATGAAGTTCGTAATCGATTCAAGGCGCATCAGTTTGAAGTGATATTTGAGGGTGATTTGACCCAAGAACTACAAGGAGTGGACTTAATAAGTCTAGAAATGTCGGGTGATCAAAGCAGTAAGAAGGGAGTGTTTAAGTTGCAAGAGGCTGTTAGTCCCAATCACTTGTTGGGTCAATTGATCCCACAAGTGCAAGTCCAGAAATTTCAGGAATTGATACCTTCATTCAATGATATATTCATTCAAGTAGTCCAAGAAACAAATTAATCGCATCAACATGAACAAGATATTTTTAGTTATAAAAAGGGAGTATTTGACTCGAGTGAGTAAGAAATCCTTTTGGATCGCCTCTTTGGTAGCGCCATTATTATTAACGGCTATTTATGCCGTTCCCATCTGGTTAGCCACACGGGATAAAGAAGTAAAGCAAGTGGCCATTTGGGATGGGAGTGGGCTTTTTGAACAGAAAGATTTGGCCGATAAGGAAATTGCCTTTCAATTAGTAACAGGTGATGTGGCCAATATTAAGAAAACTTTCGACAAGCAAGGATATGATGCTTTTGCCACTATCCCAGCAGATATTTTAAAGAATCCTCAAGGTTTAAAAATTTACTCGGAGAAGAATTTGAGCTTGTCGTTGAAGAGTGATATAGAGCGGATGGTTCAAAATAAAGTACGTGAGATTTTGCTGCGTAATGCAGGGATTTCTACGTTGAAATACAAGGAAACACAAGTGGATATATCCAGTGAGACCATCACGGTTTCCAAGCATGGGGCGGAAACAACTTCCAGTTCGGGAGGAGCCATGATATTAGCTGCAATTTTAGGTTTTTTATTGTATTTGAGCTTATTGCTCTATGGTTCACAGGTTATGAATGGGGTTATTGAAGAGAAGAGTAGTCGGATTATTGAAGTTATTATTTCTTCCATTAAGCCTTACCAATTGATGTTGGGTAAGATCCTAGGTGTAGGTATGGTGGGATTAACCCAGTTTTTGCTTTGGATTGTGCTGACAGTGGGCTTATCAACAGCAACCAGTAAATTTTACCAAGCTCCCTCCAGAATGGCTACTGTCGCTAATACAAGTAATTCCGAGGAATTAAAGAAAAGTGTAGCCAAGGTTGAGTCAAGCACACAGCCTATGGAAGAGTTAAACAAGGTGATTGAAAGTACCAATATTCCCTTGATTTTGGGCTCATTCTTCTTTTACTTTTTGTTTGGTTATCTACTGTATAGCTCTCTTTTTGCAGCTATTGGTTCGGCTGTAGAAAGTGCTGCTGAGGCCCAGCAATTTACTTTTCCGGTGATGATTCCTATCATTTTGGCATTTATATTGGCCCAGTTCACCATGCAAGATCCCGATAGCAATATCGCATTTTGGGCTTCCATTATTCCTTTTACTTCGCCTATCAATATGATGGTTCGTTTACCTTATGGTGTTCCTACCTGGGAGATAGTACTTTCCATGGCATTGCTGGTTGGCGGATTCTTAGCTTGCAGCTGGTTATCTTCTCGAATTTACCGAGTGGGTATCTTAATGTATGGCAAGAAAATGACCTGGAAAGAGATTAGTAAATGGGTGTTTTATAAAAACTAATTAGGTATTTAGACAAATTTTAAATTATAAAATTAAAAACAATCTATTTCCATTCGAATACATAAACATTTGACTCAATGGTTAAAAAGAGCTTAGGGATTCCTTGGCTCTTTTTTGTGCTTTGGCTAAAGCGAAATTTATTTAACGGTATGCTAGTAATGCCTTCATTTTGGCCTTATTGCTTAATTTAATAGATTTTGAAGAAGAATGGTTTTAGGTTCGATTAATCACTTGTTTATTTTCTAAAAGAACCCTATCTTTTAATCGTAATGTCTTGTTTTTGAGATAGATACGGTGATATTTCAAAAGAGGTGGCCTGATGAGAATCAGGGCATAAAGAAATTATCGGGTACGCCGAAAACCGTTTCGAGTAGGCAACAGCATATTCTAGATTAATTTATCATGGCAACTTACCTAATAGAAAGAGAGATTCCTGGAGCAGGAAATCTGTCAAATGATCAATTGAAATCTATTTCCCAAACTTCGTGTAGTGTGTTAAATAATTTGGGACCAGAAATCAAATGGCTCCAGAGTTACGTAACCAATGATAAAATTTACTGTGTGTATAAAGCACCCAATCCTGAAATGATTTTGGAGCATGCTCGGCTAGGAGGTTTTCCTGCCAATTTGGTCAGTGAAGTTTTTACCATCATAGATCCAACCACTGCAGATTAAGCTAATAAACAACTGTTTTATTCACACTGAAAGCAGAATCTCTGCTCTCGGTGTGAATTTATATGTTTATGTGTAATTATTTTACGTGATTCCTGCGTAATTTGAGCCTTCTTTAGCTCATCAATTAATGTAATTCCTTGGAAAATTATTTCACCATCCTGATTGATTTCATTGGCACCTTTGCCTTTGCAGTCAGTGGTATTCGCTTGGCTTCAGGGAAACAAATTGATTGGTTTGGGGCTTATATCATTGGACTCGTTACTGCTATAGGAGGGGGGACAGTTCGTGATTTATTGTTGGGCATCCGACCTTTTTGGATGCTGGATGGGCGCTATTTTCTAACTACAGGAATTGCTTTAATTGCCATGCTTTTGTTGAAAGAGCGCCTTGTCAAATGGTGGAATATGTTGTTTTTATTTGATGCCATTGGCTTGGGTTTAGTGACCATCGTAGGAATTAGTAAATCCATGGATGCCCAATTGCCCTTTTGGGTGTGTATCGTCATGGGGACCATTACCGGTTCGGTAGGAGGCTTGCTAAGAGATGTTTTGTTGAATGAAGTACCCCTTTTATTGAGAAAAGATATCTATGCTCTAGCCTGCGTCGCTGGAGGTTTGGTTTATTTCGCTTGCCAATATGGGCAATTGTCCACTACCTGGACGGAGCTAATTGCCGCTTCGGTGGTTATATCTGTTAGGATTTTGGCTTTTCGTTTTCATCTTCATTTACCTGTCTTGAATGCTATACCACCCAAGTCGGAGAATTAGACAGCATCTTTAAGGCAATTTCCCAGATGAAGGCTTGACTTATGACTTTAACCAAGCGGCTAATTTAGCCTCATCAAAACCGGCGATTATTTTCTCTCCATCCACCAATATAGGTCGTTTAATGGCAGAGGTTTTTTGACTTAGAAATTCAAAAAGGGCATCTGGATTTTCTAAGTTATTTTTAGTGGCATCCTCCAATTGTTTATACGTACTGCCATTTTTGTTTAATACGCTTGCTGGTCCCAATTTTTCCAAAAATATGCTCAAGGTTTCAGGACTAATTCCTTTCTTTTTATAATCATGAAATTCATACGTTAGCCCTTGATTTTTCAAATATTCAAAGGCTTTTTTCATGGTATTGCAGGCAGGTATTCCGTAAATGATAATCATGTTGGCTATTTATTTTAAAAAGGTGTGCGACTTGTTTGTTTTGGTGGTATTTTTGTTTTTTCCTTACAAATTTAACACAAAGCTACCTTATGGAGTATAGAATAGAAAAAGATACGATGGGTCAGGTGAAAGTGCCTGCACACGTGTATTGGGGTGCACAAACCCAACGTTCCATTGAGAATTTTCCCATTGCGCAAGACATCAATAAAATGCCTAAAGAGATTATTCGGGCATTTGCATTCTTGAAAAAAGCTGCTGCTATCACGAATTTTGAAGCGGGAGTATTGGATGAATCTAAAAAAGAGCTCATTGCACAAGTATGTGATGAAATTTTAGCTGGTCAATGGGCAGATCAATTCCCATTGGTAGTTTGGCAAACAGGTTCAGGTACGCAATCTAATATGAATTGCAATGAGGTGATAGCCTACCGTGCACATGTTTTACAAGGTGGAAATTTGATGGATGAAAAGAAAGTAGTTCATCCAAACGATGATGTGAATAAATCACAGTCTTCTAATGATACCTTCCCAACGGCTATGCACATAGCGGCCTATCAAATTTTGATGGAAACGACTATTCCAGGAATTACTAAATTACGTGATACCTTAGCTGCTAAGGCGAAGGCATTTAAGGATGTCGTGAAGATTGGTCGTACTCACTTCATGGATGCTACTCCATTGACCTTGGGACAAGAATTTTCTGGTTATGTATCTCAATTGAATCATGGTTTAAAAGCCATCAATAATACTTTAGATCACTTGAGCGAATTGGCTTTAGGTGGAACAGCGGTAGGTACTGGTATCAACACGCCCGCAGGCTATTCTGAGAATGTAGCGGAACATATCGCTACGCTGACAGGATTGCCATTTAGAACTGCCGAAAACAAGTTTGAAGCCTTGGCGGCACATGATGCTATAGTAGAAGCACACGGAGCTTTAAAAACAGTTGCCGTGAGTTTAATGAAGATTGGAAATGATGTACGTATGTTATCTTCAGGTCCTCGTTCAGGAATTGGAGAAATTTATATTCCAGATAATGAGCCAGGCTCATCCATCATGCCAGGTAAAGTAAATCCTACCCAATGTGAAGCCATGACCATGGTGGCTGCCCAAGTATTGGGGAATGATGTTGCCATCAACATTGGCGGAGCTTCGGGGCATTTTGAGCTGAACGTATTTAAGCCGGTGATGATTTATAATTTCTTGCATTCAGCTCGTTTGATCGGAGATGTTTGTACGGCATTCAATGATAAATGTGCTGTGGGGATTGAACCATTGAAAGAAAATATTCAAAAGCACGTAAATAATTCCTTGATGCTCGTTACCGCCTTGAATACCAAGATTGGGTATTACAAATCAGCTGAAATTGCTCAAACGGCTCATAAAAATGGCTCTACTTTGAAGGAAACAGCGATTTCCTTGGGGTATGTAAGCGCAGAAGAGTTTGATGAATGGGTTCGCCCTGAGAATATGGTAGGAGAAATCAATCTGTAAAGAGCTCCTATATACACGATTCTCAGCGATTTATATAAAAAAAGCCCTATACGTGATGTATGGGGCTTTTTTTATGATATTAGGCCATTTCGCGGAGTTCAATACTGTAAAATGAACTAACAAAGGGAAAAGTAGTGGCAATTCTCTGGGCTTCTTCCCAGTCGGGTAAAATTAAAGTAACAATTTGAGAAATTTCACCTCCGTCAATTTGATTGATTAATTTGGAATCCAAATTTCCCGTTGCAGTCAAGTGCATTTGATGACCTGAAAATTTCTGATACAACATGTCTTCATAGCTGGATTTTAAACCCTTTAGCCAGGTTCTAATTTGCTCTAATTCTTCTTCTGTGGCCATTGAATTTTCACCTGAAATTCCCGCTACTGGTCCCCGAATGATGATGACAAATCGTTTCATTAAATTAGTATTATTCTAAGATTAAAATTCGCTTTGAAATTTCTCAAAGGGATTCGACTCCGTTTTGATTTTTGGTTTTTGGCTTCGCTCTCTTGGAGCAGATTTTGGCTTTTCAGGCGCCGTGCCTAGGAGAGGAGCTAACCAGTTTTGTATCACTTGTAAGGCTTCCTTTTCTAAGGAATAATAGATGAATACTCCATTCCTACGGGTACTCACTAAGCCAGCTTCTTTAAGTACGGATAGGTGTCTAGATATAGTAGGTGCAGCATAGTCAAATTGTTCAAAAATGGTACTGGCAGGCAGCTCACCATCCTTCAAAAGCTCCACAATCTTTCGCCTCGATTCATCACCTAATGCTTTGGCTATAGACTCTACTTGCATATTAAAATTATCTATTTAGCTAATTTAGTACAATTCAATGTATTATCCAAAAATAGTCAAGGGGATGAGTACGGAAAGCTTATTTAGTCGAACAATTAATTATTTGTCAATATAGCTAATTATAATTTGCCTAATAGCTAAATAATTAGTTATGTTGATAATTATATTTAGTATTATGACTAATTAATGTTTATTTAGGTTTAAGACCCAATTGTTCAACTATTTCAAATGATATTAAGATTATTGAATGAATGTGAATTTCATGAGTTCTGGATTAACTCCAAAATCTAGCAGATTTTACACAAAAAAATACCCCAGAATTTCATCTGAGGTATGGGATTTGCAAGAATTCTGGCGGCTCCAAATTTGCTTATAATTATGACAATTTAGTTTTTCACATAGACCCTTTTCACGCGTTCGCTGATGTTGGTCATGAGTTCATACGGGATGGTTTTAGCTTGATGTGCCAAATCAGTTAATTGTATTTTTCCTCCAAAGGCAATGGCCTCATCTCCTTCTTTAACCAGTGGTAAATGACTAATATCTACCATGCACATATCCATACAAATGGAACCTACCGTAGGGCATAAATGGCCATTGATTTCGAACATTCCTTTACCCATTCCAAGGCTTCGAGAATAACCATCAGCATAGCCTAAGGCGAGGGTTGCGATGCGACCATTTGACTTTAATTTCCCCTTTCTACCATAGCCAATGGTTTCGTTTTTCTTGATGTCTTTGATTTGAGATATATAGGTTTTTAAGGTAAGTACATTTTCTAGTGATTTCTTTTCTTCTTTATTTTCTGAAATTCCATACAAACTGATGCCTAAGCGGACCATTTCATAGCGTGCTGAAGGGTAATTTTTAATGGCTGCTGAATTGGCAATATGTCGTAAAGGAGTATAACCTAATGTTCGGATGATTTTTTGCGTCATTTTTTCAAATAATTCCACTTGTTTTTCAGTGAATTTTTGATGTTTCAGCGATTCAGAGGCGACTAAATGACTCAGTATACTGGCAACCCATACCTGTGGCATGCTGGCTATTTTTTGGGTTAATTCTTTACATTGATCTGGACTAAAGCCTAAGCGTTTCATCCCTGTGTCTAGCTTTATATGAATTTTGATGCTTTTATTATGGGCATGGCTATATTCATCAATAGCTTCTAGCATGGACATGGAATAGACTTCGGGTTCTAAAGCAAAATTGCTTAAGGTATCCAATTCTCCAATTTGCGGATTCATGACCATGATGGGGCAATAAATGCCATTTTTACGCAATTGTACGCCTTCATCGGTGTAGGCTACTGTAAGGTAATCAATCCCTTGTTGTTGTAATACCTGGGCAATTTCCACGGCACCTGCTCCATAGGCGAAAGCTTTGACCATGACCATGAGTTTGGTATCAGGTCCAATGGTTTCCTTGAAATACGTTAGATTGTTCTGTAGCGCATCTAAATTGACCTCTAATTTGGTACAATGTGTTTTTGTCTCGAGCAGTTGGGTTATTTGTTCAAAATTGAACTTTCGGGCACCTTTTAAGAGTACCACAGCATCGCTGATTTGATTTAATATTCCACTTGTAATGAGGTCTTCGGTATTATAAAATACATCTATTTCTTTGAATGAATCTTGATATTTAATTAGCTGATCTCCCACACCAATGAGTTGATCAATTTTTTGGGATTGAAGCAAGGTGGCGATTTTAGGATATAGCTCAGCTGCCACTATGCCTGCTTCAATGAAATCACTGATGATTAATACGCGCTTTTTATGTTCGTATTTTTTGAGCAGAGGTAAAGCTAATTGCAATCCATCTAAATCATTATTATAGGAATCGTCTATGATCTGATTATTTCTAAGTCCTTCTTTAATCTCAAGGCGCATGGAAATTGGACGTATCCATTTGGTTCTGGCCTGTATTTCTTCTACACTTAAACCTGCCACATGCGCCATAATGAGGCAATGGCACAGATTTTCCAAATAGGCTTCATCCGTTAGTTCGGTTTTGACATCTAGAAACGCTTCGCTTTGAGCTGGTTTTTTAATCCGTATATGGGTTTCTTTTGGCCCTATTTTCCAATAGACATAGAGGCAGTTGGCCATGTCCTCCGTACTCCAGGCTATGAGTTCTACTTGTGGATTGATGGATTGCATTTCCACTTTGATGGAATCCTGCTCGGAGTTTTTTCGGCGGTATACCAATTTTTCCACATGAGAAAAAAGCTGTAGTTTTTCCTGTAGTTTTTGTTGATCTGATTCAAAATTTTGTCCATGCGCTTCGCCAAAATGAGTGAATATTCCCCAAGTAGGTTGGATGATTTTTTCTATTCGCTGCATTTCCCCTACACGTGATATACCTGCTTCAAAAATGGCAATCTGGTGTTGGGCTTTTAAACCCCAAACAGATAAAGGAACACCAATTTGCGAATTGAAACTTTTTGGGCTTTTGACTATGGAAAATTTACTTTGTAATAAGGTAGCCAACCATTCTTTGCAGGTGGTTTTTCCATTGGATCCTGTAATTCCAATGACTGGAATCGAAAAGCCTTTACGATGAATACTAGCTATTTCTTGCAGACAATGGATACTACTATCAACTACCCAGAAATCTGCCTGCGTCCATTTTTTAGCTTTTTCGGCTAATATACCAGACCAGGCGGCACTTTCTACAATGAATTCTCGGATACCAAGATGATACAAAGGTTCAATGTATTGATGGCCATCATGATGTACCCCTCTGACCGCAAAAAAGGCCGTTTGTTGGGGTAAATAGATTTGACGACTATCAAGACTAAGTATGCTTGATTTTACTTGTGTTGGCGATGAAAAATGAATCATGTATGCAGATCAGATTGGCAATAAGCTAAAATACAAAAAGGCGAGGAATAGTTCCCTCGCCTTTCACGCTATTTTCAATATTTATATTGATTGGTATTATGCTTCTAATGCTGCTACGCCTGGTAAGACCTTACCTTCCATGTATTCTAATAGAGCTCCACCACCGGTAGATACATAACTTACGCGGTCGCCATAACCTGCATTGTTAATGGCTGAAGCTGAATCACCTCCACCAATTAATGAAAAGGCTCCGTTTTCTTCTGTCGCTTTAACTACAGCATCAGCAATGGCATTGGTACCTTTAGCAAAATTAGGAAATTCAAATACACCCATAGGTCCATTCCAAAGGATGGTTTTTGATTCAGAAACGACTTTTTGGAATAGTTCAATGGTCTTTGGACCAATGTCTAAACCTTCCCAACCATCTGGAATTTCGCCTTTATCGACAATTTGTCTATTGGCTGAGTTACTAAAATCATCTGCCACCACATTGTCCAATGGCATGTAAATATTAACACCTTTGGCCTTTGCTTTTTCCAATAGACTTTTAGCTAAATCTACTTTATCAGGCTCAGAAATAGATTTTCCAATTTTTCCTCCCTCTGCCAAGGAAAAAGTATAGGTCATACCACCACCAATGATCAAATTATCTACTTTATCTAATAGTTGCTCAATAATTAAGATTTTATCGGATATTTTAGAACCACCCATGATGGCCGTAAATGGTCTATCAGCAAATTCTAAGATTTTTTTCGCATTATCAATTTCTGCTTGCATGACATATCCACTGACACGATCCGGTAAAAACTTACCCATTACGGCTGTTGAGGCGTGTGCTCGGTGAGCCGTACCAAAAGCATCATTCACCCATACATTACCCAAACTGGCTAATTTTTTCGCAAATTCCTCATCACCTTTTTCTTCCTCTTTATAAAAACGAAGATTTTCTAATAAAAGAATTTCACCTGCTTGTAATTCACTAGCTAGTTGAGCAGCCTCCTCACCAATGCAATCTGGGGCAAATTTTACTTTGATGCCAAAAACGATGGAAAGGGGAGTCACTAGGTGTTTCAATGAATACTTTTCTGTTGGACCATCTTTTGGTCTGCCTAAGTGTGACATCAGAATAACCGAACCACCATCTTTCAGAATTTTCTGAATAGTAGGGATCGTGGCTTTTATACGTGTATCGTCGGTGATTTCGTACCTTTCGTTTAAAGGCACATTAAAATCAACACGAACTAAGGCTTTTTTACCAGCAAAATTGAAATTGGCGACTGTTTGCATACTATTTTTGTTTCAAATTGTAAGTGGATACGTGTGCCTCAGATAAGGCAGGCAAATATACCCAAGTTTTGCTAATTGTTGAAAAAATCTAATTTTCTGTTGAAAATCTCGAAATTATTAGTCGAATAGTACAATTTTTACTCTTTGAACGTTCCTCCATATATGGATAATAGTCCTATTGCTAATTTATCACCCACCTATTATTGGGATTATTTCCAATATGTATTACGTTATGTCACAAAGCATTATGCTGAGCTGTTGGATAAAAATGAAATGGCTTTTATACGTGATTTTGAAACCTCCTCCTTTTCCGCCCAGTGTTTGTATCTACGTCTTGCTTCAAGAAGAACTATTTGGTTTCAAGAAGACTTACTCCATTATCCTGAAATTCATTCCTTAGAAGAGGCTAAAACGGAGTTGTTTCACATGAATCTATTGGAAAGAATAGGTCAGACGAATGGGCAGTCGGTCTATGCATGCTTGAACAATTTGAATAAGGCTATTTGTTTCGATTTATTACAAATTCCTGGTCAAAAAAGCCCCTTGGCAAAATCAGTTTCTAAACCCATTTTACTTCAGTATATCGTTGAAAACATCCGTGAAGAGGAACTGCTTCTACGCTTAGAAAAGCTCCAAATTGGCCTAATTAGGCCTTTGCAGACCACGTATTTTCATTTCATTCAATTTTTATTTTTTGGAAGTCGAAATCATGATTTAACAGATTTTGTAATTCGGGATTTGGGGCATCGACAATTCATCGACATCAATGAGGCAGATTTAGTCCCATATTTTTCCAATCGGGAGGAAGCCATTCAGAAATGGCGTATCAGTATTTGGCGAGAATGGTTTTTTGAGAAGTCGAAAGAGGACCATGCTGTGGAAGAAGTGGTGTCTAGTTGGCAAGCGAATATGTGGCCATTGATTCCTGAATTATTGGAATTATGCATCGGTAGTTTTGAAAGGACGTTGTTTCATGTGGCTCGCTGGCTAGAACGCCAAGGTGAATTAGAAATGGCGCTATCCCTGTATGAAGAAAGTTTAGCGGGAGCATCTTTGGAAAGGCGGGTCCGACTGTTAGTAAAACTTAAGCGATTGGATGAGGCTTTGATGTGGGCAAGGACTGGCTTGGAGTTGATTAGCAATCCCAAGGAAAGGCATTTTTTTGAAGACTTTTTATTGAAACAAGCCTCTAAGAAGCAGATTAAACAAGTGACAGCCAGTTTGAAAGAAGCTGAAAAATTGACTATTTCTATTGAATGGAAAGATCAAGTAGAGGAAGGTGTGGTCGATTATTTTAGAAACCAAGGCTATTATGCCGCTTTTACAGAAAACCGAGTTTGGAAGAATTTAATGGGGCTTTGGTTTTGGGAATTGATATTTCAACAGAATAGATCAGGATTTCACCATCCATTCCAATATGCTCCTAGCCATTATGCCCGTGAAAATTTTGCCATTGATTCAGAAGCGGAGTTTCATACTTTGTTGAAACTCTTCGATGATGAGAAAAGCTGGTGGGATTTATTGGAACAAAATGCAGCACAAAATCAGGGAAAAATGAATCCTTTGGTAGACTGGCAAAATCTGGATTTCGACCTGATTCAGCGCTTAGTGCGAGTGATTCCTAAGTCTGCTTTAGTCGAAGTCGTGAGCTTTATGTGGCAACATTTGGCGACACATGCCAAAGGTTTTCCTGATTTATTTATCCAAAAAGGGGAGGAATATGCCTTTATCGAGGTAAAATCCCCCAACGATCATCTTTCTGCCATTCAGTTTTTTTGGCATGATTTTTTTAGGCAGCAGGAAATAGCGGTTCGACTTATCCGAATAGAATGGATTTAATCATTTCTTAATTCAATGATTTTCAAAACATGACACAACTATTCAAATTTTTGACTAAAAACTAATTTTAAAATTATTCTTGAAATGCTTGACATCGTTTTGAAAATATTCTACATTTCTGATGAATCTAGAACGTTCTTTATGTTGTAGGCTTTGTCGGATTCCCAAAGCATTATTTCACCTTTAAATTTCAAGCTTATGAAAGTGCAAGTTCATGCCATCCACTTTACAGCGGATCGTAAATTAGTCGAGAGTATCCAAGCTAAGTTGAACAAATTAGAAACCTTTTATGATCGAATAACCAGCGGAGAGGTATTTCTTAAAATAGAACAAGGGGAGGGGAAAGTCAGAGAAAAGTTACTTGAAATAAAAATTGCTGTACCTGGGGCTATTTTGTTTGTCAAAGAGAAAGCAAGATCCTTTGAAGAAGCCTTAGATTTGGCATTGAATGCCATCGCAGAACAGATTAAACGCTTTAAGGCTAAAATAACGCAAGTTAAAGCTGCAAAAACGGCTCTTGATATATCAGAGTAGTTTTTATATGAACATGAAAAAGGGGACAATTTGTCCCCTTTTTTTTTATGCAATTTTAAGTATAATTAAATTTGGAAAGCTGCTTTTACCGCATCGACATAATCTAATTTCTCCCAAGTAAATAATTCTACTTCTTGACTGATTTTTTGTCCATTAGGTCCAACGAAAGTTTTGTTAACTACTTCGTTTTTACGACCCATGTGTCCATAAGCAGCTGTTTCAGAATATATTGGGTTTCTTAATTTCAAACGTTGTTCGATGAAATAAGGACGCATGTCAAAAATCTCTTCTACCTTTCTAGCGATTTCTCCGTCTGTTAAGTTCACTTTCGCTGTTCCATAAGTATCAATGAACAAACCACAAGGTTTAGCTACACCGATCGCATAAGAAACTTGAACCAAGACTTGATCGCACAAACCTGCCGCAACTAAGTTTTTCGCAATATGGCGCGTGGCATAGGCTGCTGAACGGTCTACTTTGGAAGGATCTTTTCCTGAAAATGCCCCACCACCGTGAGCACCTTTTCCACCATAGGTATCAACAATAATCTTACGACCTGTTAAACCCGTATCACCGTGAGGACCACCAATCACAAATTTCCCTGTTGGATTAATGTGGTAGGTAATCGCATCATTGAATAATGCCTGTAATTCAGGTTTCAAACTAGCTTTAACGCGAGGAATAACGATTTCAACAATATCTTTTTTGATTTTTGCCAGCATTTCTGGTTCTGCTGCAAAATCATCATGTTGGGTTGAAACTACGATCGTATCAATACGTTGTGGTACATGATCATCGGAGTATTCAATTGTTACTTGAGATTTAGCATCAGGACGCAAGTAGCCAATTAATCCAGACTCGTTGTTACGAATGTTGGATAATTCCTGAAGAATTTTATGGGCTAAATCCAATGCCAAAGGCATGTAATTATCTGTTTCTTTCGTAGCAAAACCAAACATCATTCCTTGGTCACCTGCGCCTTGCTCCTCTGGATTGGCACGCTCTACACCTTGGTTGATGTCAGCCGATTGTTCATGAATGGCAGATAAAATACCACATGAATTGGCTTCAAACATGTATTCTGATTTAGTATAACCAATCTTACGAATTACTTCTCGGGTAATTGCTTGAACATCTAGGTAGGTATTTGTTTTAACTTCTCCAGCTAAAATCACTTGACCTGTAGTAACCAATGTTTCACAAGCTACTTTTGAAGTAGGATCAAAAGCCATGAAGTGGTCAATGAGTGCATCTGAGATTTGATCGGCCACCTTATCGGGATGTCCTTCAGATACCGATTCAGACGTGAATAAGTATGCCATTGGCGAAACAGTTTATATGTTTGATGTTATAATTCTGACAAAAATACAATTTATCTTACGAAGCTACAAATGCTATTTTAGCTTTTAAACACTTATTTTGAGCTAATGATTAAGTGGTAAACGGCGCGCATAAAAGGTAGGGTGGGAACACTGGCCATCAAGCTGAGATCTTCCCAAAAACTGGTTTTTTCATCCAAAAAGCGCAGCATTTTACTTCCTTTATTTTTTTGAAATAAAGCTTCAAATACCTCACTCCCTGCCTTGGATTGTTCTAAAAGCACTTGTAAAAAGACCTTATCCAGCCAGGTTTTAAAAATGTGTTGAGGAAGAATCAAGCCTTGCGGGTGATCCTTTTCAAGTTCTTTGGCTAAGGCTTGATTGATGCGCTGGGTGCGTAAAAAACTGTAACCCGTGGAAGCTTTGACAAAGCCCCCCGAAGTACCTATTCGGATGATTTTTTCGGATATCCTTTGACGAGCCCTTTGATCTAAACACATTGGAATAATCCCTTTTTCTTCTTCTTTGATTTGATAGTCTTCTTCGCCCAATCCATAAAATGCCTGCAAATAAGATTTGATTTTATCTCGATAAAAGGAAGCTTCTCTCACATGGGCGGAGAAAAATGTATATTCGAATAATGCTTTTTTAGATGATGTGGGAAGGATGTACATAAACTCACATTCTTTTCCTTGTGCCACTCGGAAATCAAATAAGTGAACCGCATCTGATTTAAAGATGGGGAAGTGGGATTCAATCTCCCAACCTAGAAAATGTTGCTTGATATGCTTCGGATTATTGATTTCGCAGGGGTAAGCTGTAAAGGAATCAAAAACTTTATCCGTGGCATAAAAATCTCCCATTGAACTTTGGACCTTGGTATCTTTTTCTTCTGGAATAATTTGTAGAACCTCGGCTTGTAAAAATTCAATGTTGGGGAATTGACTCAGCTGCTTTTTGATGTAAGTATACCAGTCTATACTTCGGATTTTATGGTATTGAAATGGAGCAATGTCTAAAGCGATGCTCTTTCCATGTGGACCATGAAACCATAAATTTTTCCAGCTTTTTTGTGCCAAATCATCAAACTCTTCGGGCCTATCTGACCAATAACACCAGGTTTTATCATTTTCAGATTTACTGGAAAGGTCAATGATTAACATAGGCTCTTTCGCTCGCTTACTTTGACTTAAAAAATAAACCAAAGATAGAGCAGACATACCTCCTCCAGCGAAAATGTATCGATACGTTTTACTGGAAGGGACATTCATACGCATGAGGCATTAAATATGGCGTTCTGCGTGATAACTAGAACGAACCAATGCCCCAGATTCTACATAGGCTAATCCTCTTTTTAGACCTTCTTCTTTGTACATAGCAAAGGTGTCTGGATGAATCCATTCAATCACCTCATGATGCATTTTGGTAGGTTGCAAATATTGACCCAAGGTTAACACGTCTAAACCATGTGCGACTAAATCATCCATTGCCTTGAATACCTCATCTTGTTTTTCTCCTAAACCTAACATAATGCCCGACTTCGTTCTTTTTCCAAAGTCTTTAGTTCGTTGGATTTGTTCCAAACTACGCTCATATTTAGCCTGAGGGCGTACATATCGGTATAAACTAGCCACCGTTTCCATGTTATGCGAAACAACTTCTTGTCCAGCTTCAATCATGCGAATCAAGGCATCCCAATTTCCTTTGGTATCTGGAATTAAGGTTTCAATGGTCGTTTGCGGTGTGCTTTCTTTCACCGCACGAACCGTTTGATACCATATTTCTGCTCCTTTGTCTTTCAGTTCATCACGGTTGACAGAAGTAATAACGGCATGTTTTACTTGCATCAACTTTATGGCTTCTGCTACACGTCTTGGTTCATCCTCATCGTATTCGGGTGGTCTGCCAGTAGCTACGGCACAAAAAGTACAGGAACGAGTACATACATTTCCTAATATCATGAAGGTAGCTGTACCTTCACCCCAGCATTCACCCATGTTGGGGCAATTACCTGATTGACAAATAGTATGTAGTTTATATTCATCCACAATCTTCCTAACATTCGTGTATTTCTCACCAATGGGTAGTTTGACACGAAGCCAATCGGGTTTACGCGTGTTAGCAGCTGGATTTATCTGAGGTAATTCAATCATCTTATATCAATATGTTCTTCCGAAGAAAAAAGTTAAGTAACCAGTTGTATAAACTGATCTAGGGCTTGTTTGGTTAAGCATTTCGACAGGATTTTGGAATACATCCACAATAAAGCCTACTTCCAAACTTAAATAATTATGCTTAATCGTATTTAGTTCTATGTCAAAGCCAGATTTCAGATGCCATCCCGGAACCATTTTAGCATCAGCACTACCCACAAAATATCCTCCTTCACCGACGATTACTGAGCGGCCAGTGGTGTTGGTCATGGATTCGGTATATGGAATTGATTTAATGATGGTTCTGCCTGTGGCAGGATCTAAAAAAGAGACATCCACATAGTAGGGAATTTTAACACCTAGACTAGGTCCTGTAGCCAAAATCCCTCGTAAAGCGGCTCCTCCTTCACTGGATTTTTTGAACAACATCCATTGCATCCCAAATTCTGGTCTAACGATCAATAGGTTGTTTAACTTACCTTCAATGTAGCTTCGTCCGTTATAAGAAAAAGGGGAAGTGAACTCGCGATAATCCTTTACATTAACAATGTCTAGACCAATGATGGGTTGGCGACTCGGATTCTTATTCCAAGATTTCCGCAAATTGATACCACCAAAAATTCCAGAATTGGTCGTGGTGGTTAATCCAATGGCCCAAGTTCCTCGTTCTGCCAGTGAACCAGCGGATGCGGGAATATTACCTGTTTTACTCGAAGCATTATTGGCTTTACTGCTGCTTTGATTTGGACTAGTTGTGGTACTGGTACTACCACTTCGTTGCGCCCACACCAACGCGGGCATCAATAAAAGAGCCAAAATATAATGAGGTAAAGCCTGCTTCATGTTAACGGCTAGTATATGGTTTCAAATCCTCATTGGATATGTCCCAATGAGAGGCATGGTAAGTACATTTACCTCCATCAATGACTAAAATTTGGGGCGATTGATGTTCTACTTGAAATGTTTCAGCAATTTGATTAGAAATAGGTCGAAAAGCAATTAAATCTAATAAATATGCTGGGGTATTATCTTGATCCCAAGCCCTTTCTAATCTATTTAAGGAAGTTGCGGAGATAGAACAACGGGTGCTATGTTTAAAAATAAGAACAGGTTGTTTTTGAGAATCTTCTAAGATTTGAGCTACTTGCTGAGCGTCGTTTAATGTATTCCAGTTCATAAAGAATGATGCAGGTTTTCTGCTTATTTCGTAATTTTAAAGATTCACCTTCAAATTTAAGAAAAACTTGAGAGTTTGGCTGTATTCTTTTGCCTTGTTTTTGTATCGTCAAACCCTGAGAGGCTTGTCAAAGTTCCATCCCAAGGCGAAACTTTGGAATCAAGGTCAAATGGAAGTTTGGCAAGGTCTTGAAAAAACGTTTGCTCATCAAGATCAACCCGTTGCTTGGTTTCATACAGCCTCTTTGGGGGAATTTGAACAGGGAAGGCCCATCATAGAAGCTTATAAAAAGCAGTTTCCATCGCATTTTATTTTAGTAACCTTTTTTTCGCCGTCTGGTTATGAAGTTCGGAAGAATTTTTCAGGAGTGGATTTCGTTTCCTATTTACCCATGGATGGAGCAAAGACTAGTGAGCGTTTTTTAGACCTTGTAAAACCATCTTTAGCCATTTTTGTCAAATACGAATTTTGGCATTTCTACCTTACAGGATTAGCCAAACGACAGATTCCCTTATTGCTTGTATCTGCGATATTTCGACCCAAGCAAGTATTTTTTGCTTGGTATGGTGGTTTTTATCGTAAGCTATTGAGGCAGTTTACTCATTTGTTTGTCCAAGATGAAGTGTCCAAAGAATTATTAACTCAAATCGGAATTAAGCATGTTCATGTGGCAGGTGATACTCGATTTGATCGGGTTTATGCTCAGTCCAAACAGGTGAGTTCTTGGGATTTATTAGATGAATTTTTAGATGGACAAGCCTTTGCTGTTTTAGGTTCTGTTTGGCAAGCCGACATGGATCGAATAATACCTTTGATCAATAAACAATCGTTACCCATCAAATGGGTCATTGTCCCACATGAAATTCATCAAGCTGAATTGGAACAATGGAAAAGTGCTATTACTTTACCATCTGTTTATTCTAAAGGTAGTTCAACAGAAGGCTTAGCTAATCATCAAGTAGTATTAGTCAATGAAGTCGGTCGCCTATCTTCGATTTACCAAGGTGCCGATTTTGCTTTTATTGGTGGGGCTTATGGTGCTGGATTACACAATACCTTGGAAGCCGCCGTGTTTGGTCCCGTTATCGCTTTTGGAGATCAGAATTATTTGAAATTTAGAGAAGCTTGTGCCTTATTGGAAGAGGGTATCGCTAAAACTATTTCTACTACCGAAGACTTAGATAAATACTGGTTAGACTTGTGGGAAAAGCCCGATCAAAGAGCGCAAATTAAGGCTAGATCAGAAGCTTTCATTGCAAAAAATATGGGTGCTACGGATGCCATCATGCACATTTTAATGAACTTACAACATGACTGAGTCTAAGAAAAAAGGATTGATTGTGCGCTCCACGGGTTCTTGGTATGAAGTTCGTTCGGAAGAAGGAAAGGTATATAATGGGCGATTGAAAGGTAAATTTAAATTGAAAGGTCCTCAAACCTCGAATCCCATAGCTGTGGGTGATTGGGTCATGTATGAAATGGAAGATGAGGTGCATCAAACGGTTTTAATTGTGGAGATATTACCTCGACAAAACTATTTGATTCGTAAATCGGTCCATAAAACAGGACAAGGGCAATTGCTGGCAGCCAACATCGATCAAGCCATTTTTATTATGACCTATAAAATGCCTAAAACATCCTTGGGCTTTTTAGATCGATTTTTAGTCACAGCTGAGGCATTTCGTATTCCGGTACAAATCGTGTTCAATAAAATGGATTTGCTGAATGAGGAAGAACAAGATCAGGTTTTTGAATGGGCAGGATTGTATCAATCATTGGGATATGGAATATTGTTTACCTCCATTCCGAAGGAACAAGGGATAGAAGAGTTTACTGAGATGTTTCAAGGTAAAGTATCTTTGATGTCTGGCCATTCTGGGGTAGGTAAATCCAGTTTGATGAATATTGTTGCTCCTGATTTACATATCAAAACCAAAGAAGTATCTGATTTTGCAGAAAAAGGAGTTCATACGACTACCTATTCCACCATGTGGGAATTGGGGAAAGATACCTATTTGATAGATAGCCCTGGGATCAAGGAATTGGGAATTTTGGAAATTGAGAAAGAAGAATTGGCGCATTATTTCCCAGAAATGCGTGAACTACTTGGCCAATGTAAGTTTAATAATTGCATGCATTTGTCAGAACCGGGCTGCGTGGTGCGGGAGGCTTTGGAGCAGGGAGATATTGCAGAGTCTCGGTATTTTAGTTATTTGAGTATGCTTGAAAATAATGATAATAGACGCTAAACCTAAAAAAACGATGAACAAAGAATTATTATGGGGGATTGATTTGGGGGGGACTAAGATTGAATGTGCGGTTTTGGAAAAGCAGAATCCAAGCCAAGTAGTACTAAGAGAGCGGATTGATACGGAATCAGCTAAAGGCTATGATCATATCATTGCACAGATTAAGATTTTGGTTGACCGAGTGACGGGCATCATCGGCGAAAAGCCTAAGGCCATTGGATTTGCAACGCCAGGTGTTTTAAATCCCTTGACCAATACCATGAAAAATTGTAATACCGTTTGTTTGAATGGACAAGCCTTAGCAACAGATTTAGCGAATACCTTAGGCTGTGAAGTTAAGCTAGCCAATGATGCCAATTGCTTTGCTTTAGCTGAGACACTATTGGGGGCAGTACAAGATGTTAACCCGAATGCGGAAGTCGCTTTTGGGGTTATTATGGGTACAGGAGTGGGTGGTGGACTTGTGGTTCATGGTAAAATCATCAATGGATTACATGGCATTGGTGGCGAATGGGGCCATAATATTTTAGAAGATGATGGAGATGCTTGTTATTGTGGTAAATCGGGTTGTGTAGAAACCGTAATTTCAGGACCTGCTTTAGAGAAATATTATGAAAAGCATTCGGGTAAAAAAATGAAATTAAAGGAGATATTGCAGGCTGCCAAGGACCATTCGGATGCAGCTGCAGAAGCGACTGTCGAGCGCATGGTGGACTATTTTGGGAGGGCTATTTCCACCTTAATCAATGTAATGGACCCAGATGTGATTGTGATTGGAGGAGGCGTTGGCAATGTCGATTTATTGTATTCTGAAGGCTATGAGCGCATTAAAAAGTATATTTTTAATTCGAGAGAAGTTCATACACCGGTAGTTAAACCTAAATTGGGGGATAGTGCTGGTGTATTTGGTGCGGCGATGTTGTATAGTTAGTGGCAAGCTTTGGGACACCACCTAAATATGTCTCGGACGCCAGTACATGGGGATCATGATAAAGTCTGATTGCTGTCAGGCCTTTCCGCCCAAATTTGGAGTGATAGGTCTGATTTTGTCAGACCTATATACTAGTTATCGGCAACCTTAAACGAAAGTGCAAACCCAACCGATGGACACAAATAATGACAACTGAAATACATAATACGACCGACAATTTTCAGGTAACTTTTTCACCGACAGACAAGCAAGTAGGAGAAATAGAAAAGTGGTTAATAGCGGAGAGACAAAAAACTGGAGACGGCTTTTATTGTAATTGGAACATTATTAAATCTTCGTTTGACAAAAACGAGTTGGCGACAATCTCACTCAAAAACAAAACTATTGGGTTTGCAACTTGGCGACTAACTACAGACAAGACAGCAAGAATTGAAATAACGGAAGTAAAGCCGACACATCGCAAAAAAGGAATTGGTAAAAAACTAACAACTCATCTTCTCAATTTTCTAAAGGACAAAGGTGTTTGTGTTGTTGACTTACAATGTTCCCCAGACACTTCAGAACCTGTTTGGAAGCGTTTAGGTTTTGTAGAGTTTCCTGACCCACCTGAGAACTACAACTTTAACTTTGACGATAACAAAAAACTCTATTCAATTTTGACAGAGCATTTACATACAAGTTCTGTTCAACGTGCTGACGAAACAATTGAGTTGTGGAATGACGAGCCATACACGACAGATGAAAATACTCCACCAACTTACATTTGGAACTTAGAGTTTATTGACGGGACAAGAAAATTATTAAAACCAATTATTCATCCAGCACACTACGAGTGGCGACTGCGTTGGAGAATTAACGGCAAGACAATTAAGGACGATAAAATTAAACGCTTCAAAACTGAAATTGACTTTGGGACTTTTATCATTATTGACGAACTTACTCTTTGACAATATGACTAACATTGAAACGACACAACTTCGGACGGAGAGAAAGGCAGCCGCTAACAGCACATTGGCAATTGGCGGGGTTTCGTCTCCGCTTGACAGTTTTGTGATAGCCGAAAGTTCAGTCCTCCGAACAAACTTCTGTGCTGAAAAGCCCACCCATCGCCAATCTGCGAAACGTTATATGCCATTGTAAAACAACACGACACTGAATGATAGATTTTGAAATAGGCGAAATTAGAAAAGCTACTAAAATGTTAGCACGGTCTGCAGACTTTGATTCTGCTTTTACATTTTACTATGATGAAACAAACAATATCAAGAAATTCTACGTCCGAGAGAATGACTTCAATTACACTTTTACTGCAAACTTCGTTTTAGGTGGCTTGGTTCACCTTGGACAAGCACCCGATGTTCAACCCCTAATTGACAGTTTCAAACAACAAATGACAGCTAAGGAGGTTAAATTCAAGCATATTGCCAGTGGCGACTTTCTTGACTGTTTAAAATCAGAAAAAATGAAATTGGTTTTGCAATTTGTAAAGGACAGTAATTTGTATGTTCACTATTCTAGTCTAAATATTCTTTACTGGTCAATTGTTGACATCGTTGATTCTGCAATTGTAAGTTCAGAATCTGCTCAACAATTGGGACCTCGGTTTGCAAACCATTTGAAGAATGATCTTTATAAACTTTCAAGACTTGAAATTGAATCAGTCATTCAGCTTTTTTACAAGTATGAATATCCGAATATTAAAAGTGAATCCGTTCTTCCATTCATAGAAGAATTTACTTCTCTATTTAACGACTACATTAACACACAGGAATATCATTTTGGGTTAGAGTCATTAAGACAGATTCTGAAAGAAGCCAAGAAAAAGAATTCTCTACCGTTTGTAATGGACGAGGATGACTTTATTTTACTTAATGACTTATCTCATTTTTACCTAAGACCAATTTATCTTTTTAAAAACTCAACACACATTTTTGACAACGAAGATTCAATTGCCGAAACAGTCAATGATTATAAAATACTTGACAAAGGTGTGGAAATAAAAAATTATACGTTTGTTGATTCGCAGACAAGCCAACTAATCCAACTTTCAGACGTTTTTGTTGGGTTAATGGGCAAACTGACAAACTACTTGAATACATCCTCACGAGAAAAAATTAATATAGACTTCGTTTCATTATCAGCTACTCAACTGAAAAACATTGACTTACTAATTAACGTAATTGACAAATCTCATAACAAAAATATTGGGTTCTTGCACAATACAGACAGTTTTGAAGAAATGTCTAAAATGGACATAATCCGTGCAAACAGAAAGAACAACGGTATATAATGAAGACGGCAGTTCCAATAAACAAAAAGCTTTTTGACATCTTTCTTCTCTTTACTAGAGAACCTTTTGTACAGTATTTTACAAGAGAATTAGAATTCTATTCCAATGGCAATGGTGGCTTATTAGGGCTAATAAGTTTAGACTTAACAGACAACGACTATTATGGATGCATTTTGTCAAGAGATACATCAAAACAATATCGAGCGGAAGTTATAGAAGCCAGTATTCCTACTCTTGAAGAAGCAAGAAAATGGATAGACGAAAAAATGAGTAATAACTCAATCGTTTTCCATGACAATAAACACGGATTTTTCGACTTGTTTCAAATCCTTTCCAAAAAGGACCAGCAACACCCTAATTATACATTATTAAAAGAACACATTAGCTTGTCTTCTGCTAGGGAAGTAATAAAGGAAATATCCTATCACTATAAAGACATTGACGGAAATTTTATTAACCAGTTTCAATCTCTTAATGGGTTCGATGCAAGGGTTTGGGAACTGTTTCTATTTTGTTTCTTTAAAGAACAAATCTTTTCGTTTAAAAGGAACTTTAAAGCACCTGATTATATGATTGAGAAGTTCAATCATGAAATTGCGGTTGAAGCTGTAATTGTTAGTCGAAAAACTGAACTTGGTGAATCTATTCCAAAAAGTTCAGAGGAAATTCAGGAGAAACTAAATAACGAAGTTCCGTTACTCTTTGGTAATGCTCTATATGACAAAATGAAGAAAAAGTATTGGGAAAAGGAACACGTAAAAGATAAGCCATTTGTAATTGCAATTGCAGATTTCCATGATACAATGTCCATGACATGGACTTTCAACGCTTTATCTAATTATCTCTATGGATACAAATACCAACATTCTTTTGACAAAAAAGGACAACTGATTGTAAAACCAATTAAAATTGGAAATTACGTGAAACAAAATGGACAGGAAATACCAAGTAGATTTTTCCATTTACCAGATTCTGAAAATGTTAGTGCTATTATTTTTTCTTCTTGTGGCACTTTATCAAAATTCAACAGAATGGGCAAACAAGCTGGTCTTGGTAATCACAAGGTAACTTTGATAAGAACGTGTAGTTTTTATAATCACGAGCCTAATACCGACAAACCAAATTTAATTTCATATAAAGTCGATGAGACTAGTATTGAAACTTGGTCAGAAGGTGTAATTGTATTCCACAACCCTAATGCAAAGTTTCCATTGAATCCAGCAATGTTTGACGACCGAGTAGCACAGTGTTTCTTTGAAGACGAATTGATTTATAGCAAAATGCCTAAATATTTTCCTTACAATTCATTTACTCAGAATTTGATCCCGCATGAAGAGAACGCCAGCCTATAACAGCACCTAGAAGAAATTGGCGATTCAGTGCTTAAATGAAGCTTTGTGCTTCGTATCAAGTTTGATGATAAAATCCATCACTGCGCCAAGCCACCAATCGTTATTAGAATATCACTTTATAAAAAAAGCTCATTAGAATCACTAATGAGCTTTTTTTATGAACTTCAAATCAAGTTCTAGACTTTTAAGAACCATTTTTTTCGGTAAAAGACATAGCAAATGATCCAACAAAGCATTACAAAACTGATGGCATAAGCCAAAGAACCATTGTATTTACCTAATACAGGTTCAAAAATATGCCAATACATCCAATTGCTGGCTGAAGTAGTGCCATCACCTTCGGCTATTTGCCATTTGTTTAATTGGATGGCCAAAAGCTCTGAAATACCATAGGCTAAAATAGAATTAGTACCAAAGACCAAGAAAAAGGTATTAGCAAATTTCCTTTCTTTGATTTCAATCCACCAATAGATCAATGCGATTAACAGGAAGTCGATACCAGCACATAGTAATACAAATGAACTCGACCATAGCTTTTTGTTGATAGGAAAGCCTAAATTCCAAATAAGCGCCAAGACAATAAGACCTGCTCCAGCACTCACCAAAGGAAATGTTACTTCTTTGCCATCTAACCTTCTTTTCTCTAAAAACAGACTTACTTGATAACCAAATAAACAGGTAGAAAAGGCAGGCAGCGTACTTAAAAGTCCTTCTGGGTCAAAAGCAATACCATCTCCGTGATATAAATGTGAAGGACCAAATAAGAATAAATCAAGTTTACGAACGGCATTAGTACCTAAATCAAAGGCCGCCCCATGGTCGCCAAAAACGAGCATTAAAATCCAGTACAGCAATAAAATGGCAACATTCACTGCAGTAAGCCACTTCTCTTTGACAAGCAAAACAATGAATGAAATGGCACAATAAGATAGTGCTATCCTAGGCAATACGTTGAGGAAACGCATATTTTCAAAAGAAAAATCTAGGAATGGAAAGTAGAAAATCAGGTAATTGATGAGGAATAATAAGACCGTTCTTTTTAAAATCTTATTTCTTAATGCCGGTGTCAGTTGGAATTGAAACGACTTGAATGCAAAGCGCATCGCGACTCCCACCATGAATAAGAAGGAAGGGAAAACTAGGTCGGTAGGAGTGAATCCATGCCAACTAGCATGTTTTAATGGAGCATAAGTAAACTCTCCATTTCCAGAGGTATTGACCAAAATCATCATGGCTAAGGTGATACCTCGAAAAATGTCTAAAGAGAGAAAGCGTGTTTTCATGTAGGTTTAGTTTGAAAAATAAAAAGGAATCACTTGCTGGGTGATTTTGTCCGTAAATCTAAAATAATATTTGCCAGAAACGAGGGGCGGTGGGTAAAAATCTTGTTGGGTATTGGTCCATATAAATTCATGAATAATGGCTCCCCATGAGCTAATTAATTCAACTTTGATCTCGGTAGCTAGCTCTCTATTTAAATGAATAGCTTCTCCCAAGGACACGACATTGGGAAAGACTCGAATCTTGGGATTTTCTAGCGCAGCGGTACTTAAGATGGGATTTAATAGTTTATCGATGCGGTTAAAATTGGGAACTCCATATCCCAAAGAATTGTCGGGATTGCTACTTTGATGGCCCGATTGCCGAATGGCATTCATCACTTGCCAAGGGGATTTTGTGGGGTTGGCTTGTAGCGTTCCTGCAACTAAACCAGCTATGAGTGGAGCGGCAAAGGATGTTCCATTGGAGGTGCTATACGTTCCCAGATAAGTACCAATGACGGTTGATTGGCCCATGGCGGCAACATCAGGTTTGATTCGCCCATCTGAACTAGGTCCCCAAGAACTAAAACTGGCTCGAAGCATGGATTTGTCTATGGCCGCAACGGCTAAGATGGAGTCGGCATCAGCCGGAGAAGCAATGTATTTCCAAGCCGCCGCTCCTTCATTTCCAGCTGAAATGGTACAAATAATACCCCTTTGTGCTGCCCATGCAGCCGCTTTACTGCTTAAGGCCGTTTTGCCATTCATTTCGGCATAGGTGTGATTACTTGATTTTAAATCATATACGGTGTAGCCAAGGGAGGAGCTAATGACATCAGTGCCTAGACTATCTGCCCACTCAGCACCACGAAGCCAGTTGACCTCTTCAACGATTTTTTCGGTACTACCTTCCTCTGTTTGGGCTAGGGCTAATTGTGCTTGATAGGCTGCGCCAATGAGTTTACCCGGTGTAAAGCCAGCGATGGTACTCAGTACATGGGTGCCGTGTGAACCTTGGCTATATACGTCAGTCAATCCAGGCGTTGTGGTTAAGGTGGCTATAATTCTTTTTTCGGAAAAGGCCTTTTGAAGATAGGGAGTATTGTTGGCGTTTAAATAGCCTTCATCCAACAGGCTGATTAGAATACCCTCACCGTGGAAACCCTTGATATGCATGTTGTTAACACCCAGCTGGCTAATTTGTACACTTGAATTTCCATAATCTAAGCTATCAGCCAAGGTGATGGATGCTTGGGCTAATTCAGGGAGTTTGGGTTTTTTCTTTAAAATTTGAAAGCTTGAGCTGGAATCGATGGGGTAGGCATAGTATAAGCCTTTAACTCCAGCCTGACTTAGGGTCTTGGCCAAATCTTTGGGCTTTTGTTGTATAAGGGCTCCATTAATCCATTTTAAAGAGAATAATACTTTGGCTCCACTTTTTTGAACGTTTATGAGATATTCGGGGTTTACTGGTAAGTCTTGTTCTTGTAAAGCAATCTTGTGTTTTTTCCTTCGTTCTATGGAGCGAGTACTGAGAAACTTATCAGGCTGGGATAGAGAATAAGGGGAGTTGGCTTTATCTTTAAATAAAATGAGGTATCGGTAGCTGTCATTCTGAGCCGAAGTACGGATGCAGATTAACAGTAAACTGATGAAAAAAAGGAAATAACGTGGTTTAACGAAAGACATTAAGCTAATATATTTAATTAATGCGTAAATTTGATTGTTTCAAACAGAATTTGATGAAAAGCGCTATTCAACGTTTTTTCTTGGTGTTCTTGTCGGCATGGCTTTTGATAGGCCATGTGGGCTTTGCGTACCGTATATCAGATTGTTTGGTTACAGGAAAAAAGAAGGTGACTTGGGCTGCTCCTGTGTCACCCAAATCTTCTTCCTCATCCAACGAAACAAGCATTTCACGGGCAGCCTGTTATGAATATGCCCATATTCAGGTCAAATTTAGTTTTGATCAGCAAATCAAAAAGGTTCAAAATACCTTAGATCAAACTTTGCTTTGTTCGGAGGTGTTCGTTCCAACGTTTTCCAATCAAGCTACTTTAGTAGGCATTGATTGGGAAGAACCTATTCAGGAATTCTCTTATTTAAGGCCATTGCATGAGCGACTGGCTTTCATACAGCGTTACAATATTTGATGGGACTAAAATTCAAACTGAATTTTTTCTCATTCTTATTGTAATCTTATGTCAATTCACCGAATTATATTGTTGGGATTGCTTTTTACCTTCACGGTAGCATTGCCCTATAGCTTTGGACAAGTGGTTCAAGGCCGAGTTATGAGCTTAGATGCTCAAGGAAACATGGAGGACTTAGTAGGAGCCTCCGTTTATTTTAGACCTATTAAAAAAGGAACTTTAACGGATATTAAAGGCGCTTTTTCCTTGGATGTACAAGGTAAAACAGGTTGGATGCTTTTTAGCTCGACAGGTTTTATCAGTGATTCTATTTTTGTTGATAAAAATCAATTTTTGCACGTACACTTAAAGCCAGCGAATAAAGAGCTAAGCGAAGTGCGCGTTATTGCTGCGCCGGGTAATCATGATGATGTAGCAACGCTTCATACAGAAATCTTGACGATGAAGACATTGGCCAAAGCAGCCTGTTGTAATTTATCGGAAAGCTTTGAAACCAATGCATCGGTATCCGTCAGCTTTGCGGATGCTGTAACTGGTGCCAAACAGATTCAATTATTAGGATTATCGGGTACATACGTGCAAACCAATGTGGAGAATATTCCCTCCATTCGAGGATTAAAAACCACGTATGGATTGAATTATTTACCAGGGACTTGGATTAAATCCATTGATTTGGCGAAAGGTCAAAGCTCCGTAGTTAATGGTTATGAGTCGATTACCGGAGGAATTAATGTGGAATTAGCCAAGCCAGATACATCAGAAAAGTATTTTTTGAATGTGTATACCAACTCACAAGGTCGATTTGAGATCAATCAACAGGGGGCACATAAATTCAACTCGAGATTGTCCACTGGACTTTTTACACATTATTCGAAGCAAGCAGCTCGTTTGGATGGGAATAAAGATGGGTTTATGGATTTGCCGCTTTTCGACTTATGGAATGTACTGAATCGCTGGAAGTATGCTACGGATCGTTGGATGGTTCAGTGGGGAGCTTCGTATTTATATGAAAATCGTTTGGCAGGTCAAAGTAACTTTGACGCAAACAATTCCAATCGATTCTTGGTATATGGGTTTGGAAGTAAGACATCCCGTTTTGAAACCTTTGCCAAGATTGCACGATTATATCCTGATAAACCATATCAAGGTTTAGGATTGATATTGAATACAGCTCAGCATCAAAATGACTCCTATTTTGCCTTCAAAAACTATGTAGGTAGAGAGCAAAGTATGTATGCCAATTTGATTTACCAATCCATCTTTGATAATACCAATCATAGCTGGAAAGCAGGAGCTAGTTTTTTATATGATTCGTACCAAGAGCGTTATATTGATTCATCTTTTGTTCGAACAGAATTAGTCCCTGGGGCATTTTTTGAATATACTTGGACAGTGCCTAATCACCTAACCATGGTGTTGGGGAATCGCATCGATTGGCATAATCAATTCGGAGCGCAATGGGTACCTAGATGGCACTTGAAGTGGGATGCGGCAGAAGATTGGATCGTTCGTTTATCGGCTGGAAAAGGCTGGCGCCGAGTTAACCCTTTGGCAGAAAATATGGGTTTCCTAGCTAATGGAAGACGATTAGTACTTTTGGGCGATCTAAATCCATTGGAAAAAGCATGGAATTTTGGGGCTACACTGACAAAGAATTTCCAAATTGGGACGAGAAAAGGAAGTTTCGTGTTGGATGCTTTCCGAACGGATTTTGAAAAGCAATGGCTGGTGGATATGGAAAATGGGGGGGAGATTCGTATGTATAGTAATCCAGGAGTATCCTTTGCGAACAGTTGGCAGGCAGAATTAAATTATAGTCCAGTAAAGCGTTTAGAGCTGAAGGCGGCCTACCGCTACCAAGATGTTCAGGCAGATTATTTGACAGTCCAGGGTACTTTAAGTCGCTTGCCTAAAGCTTATTTGAATAAGGACAGGGTATTGGTGAATTTAGCCTATGCCACGCCTTATGAAAAATGGAAGTACGATGTGACTTGGCAATGGAACGGCAGTCGAAGAATTCCTAACGGAAGTTTGACTCATGTTCATGATGGAGTGAGTCCATCGTTGACGGCACCAGCATTTTCCACGGTATATGCGCAAGTAACTCGCCAATTCAAAAAGTGGGAAATGTATGTAGGTGCTGAAAATCTGTTTAATTTTACACAATCTAATCCGATCATGTCGGCCAAAGATCCTTTTAGTCGGGGATTTGATGCCACCATGGTGTGGGGGCCTATCGTAGGTCGAATGATGTATACTGGAATGCGTTATAAAATTCAATAAATAGAAAAACAATGAAAAATGTAATCATGATGGCAGGTCTTATGTTGGGAACATATGGCTTGATGGCACAAGAAAAGCAAGAGCATAAGCACGACACCAGCAAAGCAGGTGCGGATAAGAAAGAAGTATATCAATGTCCGATGAAATGTGAGGGGAACAAAACCTATGCTAAAAAAGGGAAATGTCCAGCTTGCACGATGGAATTAAAAGCAGTTAAAAAAGCAGCCTAATGAAAAAACTAGTTTTAGCAGCCTTCTTGGCTTTGCCTTTTGCTACATTGGCGGGGCCAAAACAAACGGTTAAAATCAAAACCTCGGCCATTTGTGAAATGTGCAAAGAGCGCATCGAGAAAAATTTGGCTTTGAGCAAGGGAATTTCTCATTCGGATTTGGACTTGAAAGACAAAACCATTTCGGTAGAATACAATCCTAAAAAGACGGATGTGGCGGCCATTAAGCGTACCATTGCCGAAGTAGGATATGATGCGGATGAAGTGGTGGCTGATGGCAAGAGCTACGAGAAATTACCTTCTTGTTGCAAGAAAGGCGCTACTGCTACGGCTCATTAATTAGGGTAAAAAACTCAACATCAACGCTCTTTTTCTAACGCTGGCAAGGTTCCAAACCTTGACAGCGTTGAGCGTTGTAACGTTTTTCAACATAATTTTGTTGTCCAATAACTTGATAACGTTAGATTATCGGGCTTTCATGCTCAGGGCTATTCGCTTACGGGCTTCATCTACTTCGGTGACAGTGACTAGTACTTTTTGTTGGACTTTCACAACCTCATTCGGGTCTTTTACGAATTTGTCGGCCAGTTGACTTACATGCACTAAACCATCTTGGTGCACACCGATATCCACAAAAGCACCAAAATTGGTGATGTTGGTCACAATACCTGCTAGCTTCATTCCTACACGCAAATCCTTGATGGAGTTTACCCCCTCCGTAAATTCAAAAGCTTCAAATTGATCTCTGGGATCACGTCCTGGTTTAGCCAATTCCTGAACGATGTCGGTCAGGGTAGGGATTCCTACTTCCGTACTTACGTATCGACTTATTTGTATTTGCTTTCGTAAGGCTTCATTTTGAAGAAGATCAGCCACTTTACATTGTAAATCCTTAGCCATTTGCTCTACAATGGCATAACGTTCAGGATGCACAGCACTGGCATCCAAAGGATTACTCGCTTTTCGAATACGTAAAAATGCGGCGGCTTGCTCAAAGGCTTTTTCCCCTAAACGAGGAACTTTCTTTAGATCAGATCGACGTAAGAAAGGGCCATTTTTTTGTCGGTAATCAATGATGTTTTGGGCCAACTGCGGTCCTAATCCAGAAATGTAGGAAAGAATTTGTTTGGAAGCAGTATTCAATTCAACCCCCACCGAGTTAACGCATGAAATGACGGTATCATCCAATGAAGCTTGTAATTTCTTTTGATCGACATCATGTTGGTATTGACCAACGCCAATCGACTTAGGGTCAATCTTCACTAATTCGGCTAAAGGGTCCATGAGTCGGCGACCAATGGACACCGCCCCACGAACGGTAATGTCTTTATCGGGAAACTCTTCTCGAGCCACATCTGAAGCTGAATAGATGGAGGCTCCGCTTTCGTTCACCATGATGAGGCTAATGCCTTCTAGTCGGAGATTCTTCACGAAACTTTCACTTTCTCTACCTGCTGTGCCATTACCAATAGCAATGGCCTCTATTTGGTATTTATTTACCCAAGAACGAAGGATTTGTTCGGCATCTTGTGCCTGACCTGGGCCAGTGTGTGGGTAAATGGTGGTATTCTCAATCAGATTGCCTTGTTCGTCCAAATAGACCAATTTGCAGCCTGTTCTAAAACCTGGATCTAAGGAAAGGATACGTTTTTGTCCCAATGGGGCTGCCAATAGTAATTGACGAACATTTTCTGCAAATACCCGAATCGCTTCTTCATCGGCTCGTTTTTTGGCCTCTGCTCGCATTTCAGTTTCCATGGCTGGTTGCAAGAGCCTTTTGTAGCCATCTTGTATGGCTAATTCCACCTGATCTGCACAAGCATTACGACCCGTTAGGAATCGGCGGCCCAATCGGTCTAGCACATCTTTGTCGGGCCCTTCCAGCGACAGCGTCAAAATACCCTCGTTTTCACCTCGAAATAAGGCTAATACACGGTGGGAAGGAGCTTGGGCTAAGGACTCTGACCAATCAAAATAATCTTTGTATTTAATGCCTGCTTCTTGTTTGCCTTTACTGACTTTAGATTTCACCTGAGTTTTTCGAGCAAAAAGCTGGCGCGCATCTTCTCTGGCTTCGGCTTTTTCCATCATTTCTTCAGCCAAAATATCTCGCGCACCTGCTAGGGCGATATCCAAAGAAAGGACACCTTTTTCTTCATCTAAAAATTTCTCGGCTAAATCCTCTGGCGAAAGATTCCTTTGCTGAAATAGGGCATTAGCTAATTCCTGTAAACCTTTTTCTCGAGCAGCCATGGCACGAGTCTTACGTTTAGGCTTATACGGTAGGTACAGGTCTTCCAGCTTAGCCAAGGTTTCAGCGGCACGAACAGCTCTTTCTAGTTCAGGGCTAAGTTTATCCAGCTCTTTCAAGGATTTCAAAATCGCTTCTCGGCGTTTTTCTAATTCCATAGAAAGCTCCATGGCATCCCGAATGTCGCGGATTTGAACCTCATCCAAACTGCCTGTCATCTCTTTTCGATAACGGGCAATGAAAGGGATGGTAGCGCCTTCTTCTAATAAGGCAATGGTTTTACGAACGGCATTTTCGCTTAGCTGTAAGCTAGCGGCTATTTTTTGAAAAGGAATGGACATAAGAAAAATAAGAAACAGGCCTTGATTTATTCGTTGGTTTCAGGGAATTCATTGTAGAAATACCCAGCGAACTTCCAGATTTCCTGGATTTCAGTGCCTAGGATAGGATAGGGGTCGTAGAGTTTGTTGGTCGACTTTAAGATCAACACATTTTTCTCTTGTAAGTGGTTGATGACTTTTTTCAACACTACCCCGTCTTCGCGAGTCACTACGATACAGATGGTGCCATCTTTGATGTCTTTCCAATCTTCTACGTATTCGGCAAATACCAAAGAGCCAGATTGTAAAGGTAGCATGGAATCCCCTTTGATTGGGAATACACGGTATTTACGGTCTTTGGTTAAAAAAGGAACTTGAAAAGTAGGTAATTCTTTGATAAACTCCAGGTCGTCATAGGAGGTGGTATATCCTGCCAAAGCCTTCACAGGTACCATTTCAATGTTTTCCTCATTATCGTCGTTAACCGTGGTGGCTAAAATACGTAGCTTAGGTTTATTGGATAAGCCAGGGATTCTTTTGGATAAATCTTCCTTGAGTAATTCATCCACTTCAACCTCGAAAAAGTTGGCCAGTAAGATCAAATCCATGTATTTTGGCTCCGCTCTTCCGGACTCATAAGAGCCTAAAGTAGGTTTTTTTATTTGTAAGATTTCAGCCAGTTTTTCTTGGGAAGTTTTCTCCGACATTTTGCTGCGTAAGAATCGTAAATTATGGCTAAAAAAAGTGCTCATGTATGTTGCTTATTAATATAAAATGAATAAAATTCGTATCCATTTATGGATATCATTTGTATCGAAATTACAAAAGGTATTCAGAATACCCAAATATCTATCAATTTTATGCAAGAGCGCGCCATTGTTCATATGGATTTGGACAGCTTCTTCGTCTCTGTCGAAAGACTACGAGACAGTGCCTTGGTGGGTAAGCCCGTGATTGTCGGGGGCTTATCCGATCGAGGTGTCGTGGCGGCTTGTAGTTATGAAACAAGGGCTTTTGGAGTTCGTTCTGCTATGCCCATGCGGATGGCCACGCGGCTTTGTCCTGATGCCATTGTGTTACGAGGCGATCTAGAAGCTTATTCCCAATATTCTGAATCGGTGACATCCTTGATTATGGAGCGAGCACCTTTGGTAGAGAAGGCTTCCATTGATGAGTTTTATTTGGATATGACGGGTATGGAGCGCTTTTTTGGGGCCTATCGTTTTGCGACAGATTTACGAGAACGGATTCAGAAACAAACGGGCTTGCAGATTTCCTTTGGTTTGTCGGTCAATAAAACCGTATCTAAAGTGGCTACCAACCATGTGAAACCTGCGGGTCAGTACCAGGTGTTGGCGGGAGAAGAAAAGGCTTTCTTGGCACCTATGCCAGTGGGTAAAATTCCGATGATCGGGGCGGTGACAGCTCAGACGCTGCGTAATATGGGAATCGCACACGTGGGGACTTTGAGCCAAATGCCTCTGAAAGTCCTAGAGCGTAGTTTTGGTAAGTCGGGCGTGATGCTTTGGGAGCGCGCGAATGGGATAGATCTGCGACCTGTGGTGCCTTATTCAGATCAAAAGTCTTTGTCGAAGGAAATGACTTTTGATCAAGACAGTACCGACGTGGTTTTGCTGAGACGGATATTGGGATCATTGACGGAGCAGCTGGCCTATGATTTGCGGAGTTTGGGACAATGTACTTCCTGCGTGACGGTGAAGTTGCGCTATTCCAATTTTGATACGCATACCCGACAAATCACCTTACCAGCTACCGCTAGTGATCATCGCTTGATTCCGGCGGTAGTGGAGTTGTTTGAGAAACTTTATGACCGTCGTTTGTTGATACGTTTGATTGGAGTGCGTTTCTCGAAATTATTGCAAGGGCAAGAGCAGTTAAATCTATTTGATGATGGCGCTCGTTTGGCACCTCTTTATCATGCCATGGATGGTTTGAAAAATCGATTTGGCGAATTTTCTATCGTACGAGCCAGTGGTTTGATGGGGCGTCATGAACGCCGTAATATCTTACCTAAATCGGAGAATTAATGTATCTCAACTGCCATTCCTATTATAGTTTGCGTTATGGAACGCTGTCTCCCGAGGCTTTGGTGGAGGCGGCTGTAGCGCAGGGTATTAAGGCCTTGGCATTGACCGATATACACCGAATATCGGGGATCTATGATTTTTTTCAGGCCTGTCGAGTAGCGAATATCAAGCCCGTGGTGGGTATGGAGTTTCGGCAGGGAGATGCTTGTTATTATATTTGTTTAGCCAAAAATGCCTCTGGTTTAGCTCAAATTAACGCTTTTGCGAGTCAACATCTTTTGTCTTCTAAGCCTTGGCCAGACAGGCCGCCTAGTTCACCCGATGTGTGGACCATCTTTCCTTTGGCACGTCGAGAACAAATAAAAAGCTTAGGTCCTCAGGAGCGTTGGGGAGTCAGAGGCAGTGATCGAAACAAATTGTGGAAAGAGCAAGATTGGGCGTCCTTGGTTTGGTGTCAACCTTTTACCTTTTTGGATAAGCGGGCTTTTTCCATGCACCGTTTGTTGCGGGCTATCGACCACAATGTGTTATTGAGCAAGCTACCGCTGGAGGCACAAGCCCAAGAAGATGAACGTTTGTATAGCCCAGAGGAATTGGTGGATTTTTGTGCCGATTTCCCGGGTTTAGTGGAAGAAGCTGCCCATATCTTGGAGAGCTGTGAATTTCACTTTGAGTTTAAGTCCACCAAAAACCGGAAATTATTTAGCGCCAGTCAGGAAGACGATCAGGCTTTACTGGCTAAACTGGCCTATGAGGGGATGATTTACCGTTATCCTCATGCCTCAAGAGAGGCAAAAGAGCGAATCAAAAAAGAGCTTCAGGTGATTCATGATCTCGCTTTTGAGTCTTATTTTTTGATTACTTGGGACATCATTCGCTATGCTCGCTCGAGGGGTTATTTCCATGTGGGTAGGGGTAGTGGAGCTAATTCCATTGTGGCGTATTGTTTAGGTATTACGGATGTGGATCCCATTGAGCTGGATTTGTATTTTGAGCGCTTCATTAATCCTCAGCGAACGAGTCCCCCTGATTTTGACATTGATTTTTCCTGGGATGAGCGCGATGAGATTATTGATTACATCTTTAAGCGGTATGGAGCGCAATATGTCTGCCTTTTGGCTACTTATGTGACTTTTCGGGATCGCTCTATTTATCGGGAATTGGCGAAGGTGTTTGGTTTACCCAAGGCAGAGATCGATGCGTGGATAGGCCCAACGGCCGAGTTGCGACAGTCGAATTCTCAGATTCATCAATGGATCATTAAATACGGTAATCTATTGATTGATTTTCCCAATTACCTGAGTATTCATGCGGGTGGAATATTGATTTCGGATAGACCTTTGTCAGAATATACGGCCTTAGAGCCTATGCCCAAGGGTTTTCCCATTTGTCAATTTGATATGTATGTAGCCGAGGAAGTCGGTTTTGCGAAGTTTGATATTTTATCTCAACGAGGTTTAGGGCATATCAAAGAGGCGGTAGAGATTATTCGTCAAAACCGTGGGGTCGACATCGATATCCATCGGGTGGCGGATTTTAAGCAGGATGAGCGGATCAAAATGCAGTTGGAAAGTCATGAAACGATGGGCTGTTTTTATGTTGAATCTCCAGCCATGCAGCAGTTAATCAAGAAGTTACATTGTTCCGATTACCTAACCCTAGTAGCAGCTAGCTCCATCATTCGTCCTGGGGTGGCTAGCTCGGGTATGATGAAGGCTTATATAGAAAGACACCATGCGCCTAATGCTTATCAGCCTGTTCATCCTTTGATGGGGGAGTTGATGCAGGAGACTTATGGGGTGATGGTCTATCAAGAAGATGTCATCAAAGTGGCGCATTATTTTGCGGGTTTGAGCTTGGCGGAGGCGGATGTCTTACGCCGAGGGATGTCGGGTAAATACCGTTCTAGAGGGGAGTTTGAACGCATTAGGGCTCAGTTTTTTCTGAACTGTGCTGAAAAGGGCTATGAGGCGGCGGTGGCTAAGGAGGTATGGCGACAAATGGAGAGTTTCAGTGGTTATTCTTTCAGTAAGGCGCATTCGGCCAGTTTTGCGGTGGAGAGCTACCAAAGTTTGTATTTGAAGGCATATTTTCCCTTGGAGTTCATGGTGGCAGTGATTAATAATTTTGGGGGTTTTTATAGGACGGAGTTTTACGTGCATGAGGCACGCAGGGCTGGAGGATGGGTGGAGGCACCTGAGATTAATGAAAGTAACTATTTGACACGTTTGGATGGTCAAGTGCTGTATTTGGGTTGGGTGCATGTCAAAGGTTTGGAGAAAGGTTTGATATACGATATGCTTGAGGCGAGGAAGCTAGGCCCTTTTCTGTCTTGGGAGGATTTTTGCCGGAGGGTGAGCTTGGGTTTGGAACAAGCCCTCATTCTGATTCGGATAGGGGCTTTTCGGCGATTTGGACCCGGGAAAAAGAACTTGATGTGGGAGGCGCATGCCCGTTTTCAAGGGAAAGTGTCCGAGGTGGTGGCCATGGAAATGTTTGAAGATAGTACGGAGATTGGGGTTTTACCCACGCTGGTACATGAGCCGTTGGAAGATGCTTTTGATGAGTGGGAAATATTGGGTTTTCCTCTTTGTTCGCCTTTCGACTTATTGGTAGAATGGCCTGTCACGAGTTTGGATGCTCGTTTGTTGGCCGACCGAGGCGATATTTTGGGTTATTTGGTAACCTTAAAAACTACTTGGACGAAAAAGGGAGAACGGATGTATTTTGGGTATTTTTTGGATGCGCAAGGTGCCTTTTTTGATACGGTACATTTTCCTTCAGATTTAAAGAAATATGCTTTTAAAGGCGGAGGCGTTTACTGGATGCAGGGGCCAGTCATGGAGGAATTTGGTCAGCGCTCTTTGCGGGTCTTACAAATGCGCAAACTAGGCTGGAAAGCGGATCCGAGGTATTAGTTAGTTATTAGTTGTTAGGGATTAGTGTTTAGGGGACAGAACATAAAGTTATAAATATCCTCAGAGGCAAAATAGAATGTACCCAGTGGAGAATATTTAATAAAGACATTAATAAACTAAACTGGGATCCAAGCATTTTTATCAGCTATTCGACATAGCATATTTAAAACAGCGGAGATATTTACCACTTCCATCTAACTCCCTAATAACTAAATCCTAAATCCTAATAACTAATCACTATCTACCTCAGCTTATACGCCACAATTGATTTTTTGAAAAAAGTAGGGACATATACGATGCGCTGCTCCGGGTTATAACCAATGTCGGCAGTATTGTATTTTTTTTCACGGGTATCCAGCATCGTAGTTAATTTACCCGCTTGGTCCATGTAGTAAATTAAGCCTGGCCAACAAGAAACTACGAAATCTCCATTACCAACTGGCTCAATGCCATCTCCACCAATCTCCGTCGTAGCGACAGGTACTAGTTTTTTGTCGGCAGCCGCTTTGAAGACAACATTGGCTGTCAGCATATACAAATCATCACCTACCGCTTTAAGCCCATTAACCCCTTTGAGATCACTTAAATAGAGGGCTGCTTTACCATTTTCAATGCGGTGAACTTTCCCCAATTTTGAATCAGAGACATAGATAATCCCCTGCTTGTCAACCGTGATGTCGTTTAAGCCAGTAGCTCCTTCTACAGGTATTTTAGACGTAATTTTTCCAGTTGCTAATTGGATAAGGACCACTTCTGAGACATCAGCCACATACATTTGCTGTTTCCAAATCCCCATTCCTTTGGGAGCGTTTAAGCCAGTGACCCACGAGGCGTTTAGGATTTTACCATTTTGATCTAGTTTGGCAATTTCTCCTTTGCCATCGACATCCCAGGGTTGGCCATTAATCAAGGCGACATACAGACTACCTTGGTGGTATAAAACAGACTCAGGTACGGCGAGTGTGGTATCACTTTCCCAAACTTTTTCTAAGGTATGTTGGGCTAGACTTGTCCAAGAGAGTAACGTGAGGAGTAAAAGAAGTAGGTTTTTCATAATAAAATGGATAAGTAGAATAGATATTGATGCCAATTAGATTTTCAATATACAAAATTTTGCTACACGATGTAATCAGCAAATTGGCAAACCCCTCAAAATCAAGAAGGTGATTAATCCAAACGCTTAATCTAATTTAAATACAACCCGCACTTCTGTCTCTACTGGAATCTTCTCAAATTCAATGTCAATTGGTGTTAGGCTATCATTTTCTAAGGAATTTTTGGAAGCTTTCATTTGTATGCCTAGCATTCGGTTATTGTATGGACTCATGAAATTGGAATTGTCAGAAATATATAGCGCATTTCCTAATGATTGATTCAGCGGTTTTGTCATAGCCAGAGCTTGCATTTTGGCTTTTTTAATGGCTCTACTTTTTAATGTTAAAAGCAATGATTCCATGTTAGCATATTCTGTTTTTTCTAAGCTGATATTGGAAATATTTATTTGTTCCAAACCCACCATCACTTTACCAGCCATTAGGGCGCTATATACTAATAGGGTATAATTTTTACTTTTTTGGATATCTTGTTGTTTTAAAAAGTATTTTTGAAAATTGCTCGATAAGTCTTTTAAAATCAGTTGCTTATCGGTAGCTATTCCTAAGGATTTTAATTTGTTATTCATATTGTTTTCTAATTCCTCTAGTGAAATTTTACCTTTGGTGTCTTTTTCTGAAATGGTGATATTCAGGTAAATTCTGTCAGGGCTTACGAGTGTATCTACTTTGGCAGAGGTCTCTATATGGGCTTGATCGATGAAATTTTTCGTTTGCGACATGCCGCAAAAACTGATGAATGGAAGTAAAAAAAGGGCTATTTTTTTCATATGTATGGTAAGTAAATTAGGCGGTTAATAAATGGCTGGAAGATGCTGCTAGTTTCAGGTTTATAACATACATCCAAGGATATTTGGAATTGAGCTAGGATGGGAGAACTATTAACTCTTTTATTGGGGAATTATTGCTTCCCCAAATGTTAACAAATTGTGATCTGGATCAAGTAAGGAAAACTCTTTTTGACCCCAGGGTTTTGTTTCTAAAGGCCCATTTGTATGGATTTTCACTTGTTTGCTTATTAAAGATTGATAAAAATCGGTGATATCCTTAGTTCTGATGTATACCTGTCCATAATTTTCATACGGATTTAAGTCCTTGAACTCAAAAAAATGGAGTTGGATTTGATCTTTTTGCAACATTAAATAACCATCATAATCCACTTGTCCCACTTCATGAAATCCTAGTTGATGTACGTAATAGTCCATGGTTGCGGCTTTGTTTCGCATGGGTAATTTGGGGTGTATTTCAGTGAGCATAAGAAATCGATTTATGTGTAAAAGGTGTTTTTTTGCCAGAAAGTCATCGATCATGTATCAAAATAGAATCTCGATTGGATACAAGAGAGGGATTTTAAGCGAAGAGTTGGGTTTGATCTCCCACATTTTTCACCTTTTGTGCCTGCATCTTATCGCTGGCAAAAGGTTTGAAAAAGGTTTTAATGCCCTCGCTCGACATATCTTCAAGCCAATTTCTTTCTTGTTCGGCTGAAAGGATTAAGGGCATTCGCTTTTTGGTATTGTGGATATCTTCCATCAGTTCATTAGCAGGAGTGGTGATGATGGAAAAAGAGGGTTCGAGATTTCTTGTTCGAGGATTATGCCAAATGGCATAGATTCCAGCTAAAGCAAAGGGCCCCGTTGATTTTAGATGTATGTGGTATTCGATTTTTTCTTTGCCCACATGTTGCCATTCATAAAAACCATCAATTAGCACGATACAGCGTTGTTTTAGGATAGAAGGCTCAAAAGAGACCTTTTCGAAAATGCTTTCTGATTTGGCATTTAAGGTGTTTTTGGGTAGTTCTTGGGCTTGTTCTTCATTGGCCCAGGCGGGAATAAGGCCCCATGGAATTAATTGGATGAGTTCTGGTTTAGCTTGCGTGATGATCGGTAATGCAGCTCGTGTAAAACCAGATATTTTACCCTTTTTAGCCATGGATTCATCGTATTTCGCCTGTGCTTTGAACCTATTTTCCAGGGTTTTATTGGAGCTGGTTTGGTTGGTGTAGTAACACATGGAAATTATAGATTATAATTTATAAATTATTTTGATTTCGTAATCGGTAAGATCGAGATGATTAAGAACTCGTTGCTGATTACAATTTTATTTGTCCTCCTAAATTTATCATCTATAATTTAAAAAAGGACATTTCCTTTTTTAAAACAATCTCCTTTTTTTCTCGTTATTTGTAAAAAAAACATTTATGAAATCCTTCTTTGTTTCTTGTATCGTTTTTTTATGTTTTCAAGCTTGCGGTCAAAGACCCAAGGATGCTGCTCAAGCAAATATACCTATGAAAGATTTACCTAAGTCAGAGGCCGAATGGAAGGCCAAATTAACTCCAGATGAGTATTATATTTTGCGTCAAAAAGGGACAGAAAGACCTTTTACGGGGAAATTTGTGATGCACAGCGAAAAAGGAGTATATACTTGTAGAGGCTGTGGCGCTCATTTGTTTTCATCCAATTCGAAATTCGATGCACATTGTGGATGGCCTAGTTTCGATAAAGAAATAAAGGCTGGGGTCATTAAAGAGACAGTCGATAATTCTTTAGGCATGCGTCGCGTGGAGATAACTTGCGGAAAATGTGGTGGTCATTTAGGCCATATTTTCGATGATGGCCCAACAGAAACAGGTTTACGCTATTGCGTCAATTCGGTCTCTTTGAGTTTTGAAGCAAGCAAGTAGGGAATTATAAATTATAGGTTATTGATATTATTCGTTTCGAATTGAATACAACCTACCACTTATTTATAATTTATAATTCATAATTTATCTAGCTCTGCTCTTCCAATCAATCCTACGTTTTTCCAAGTTAGTTTCCCGTCTTGGTATAGTTCCAAGTAGGGAATAGCTTCAATGTTTTTTGTTTTAGCTAATTCAGGATTAGCATCTACGTCGATTTTAATTAGTTCAACCGCCCCTTTTTGATCTTTTACATAAGCTTCCAAAATGGGGCTTAGTTGTTTGCAAGGACCGCACCACGTAGCATTGTAATCAATGATAACCTTTTTCTTCCCTTTAATTTGGGTTTCAAATGCGGCTAATGTCATGCCTGCTTGTGGGCTAGAAGCCCCTGTTTCAGTAGATAATGGTAGGCTAGCTGCATTCCAAGCTAAGATCCCTCCACCTAAATTATAGACTTCTTTGAAGCCCATGGCAACTAATTGTTGGGCTGCTTGGGATGATCTACCTCCCGACAAACAATAAACATATACCGCTTTGTTTTTATCCAAAGCCTCGGCAGCTTGTTGGAATGCCTCTGAACTGATATCAGCCGAAATAGCCCCTGCGATATGTCCACCTGCAAATTCATCCGGAGTTCTGACATCTAATACTTGATTCGAGGCATTAGTTTGAATCGATTGTTGGAATTCGGTAGCACTGACATCTTGTAATCCGTTTCCTGCAGGTTTCGAGCAAGAAAATAGAGTAAGTGAGATAAGTAGAGAGAAGAGAAAAGCTTTCATAATAAATGTAGGATGTAGGATAATTCGTTATTCATATATTTCTTTTCACTGTCTGGTAAGTGATAATTCTTCATTCTACATTGATTTAGCTGTATTGTTGAATTATTTCCACCAACGTATGAGCAGGAATAACGCCTGATTGTCGCCAGACGGATTTACCATTTTTGAATAAAATCATGGTTGGTACAGATCGAATCTGGAATTTCTCAGCCGTTTTTCGGTTTTTGTCCACATCTACCTTGATGATTTTCGCGGAGTCTCCAATTTTGGCTTTTACTTGCTCCAAAATAGGCTTCAATTGCTTACAAGGGCCACACCATTCTGCCGAAAAGTCGACCAGTACTGGCTGCTCCGATTTTAATAATTCTGAAAAATTGCTCATGTCTAAGGCGTTTATAAGGCTAAACTATTGTAATGATGACCAAGTTCCACCATTGTGGACATTTTTATATCCATAGGACTTTAGCATGCGTCTGGCGGCACCACTTCGCATACCAGAGGCACAACAGGTAATGATGACTTCATCTTTGCCTAATTTATTCAGATTGTTGGCCAATGTTTGCAAAGGAATATTCATGGATTTTTTGATATGTCCTTGCTGATACTCGGCAGGAGTCCGAACATCGACAACTTTTGCACCTTCTCGAATAAGCGCTTTCACATCCACCTGTGGGCCTATACCCAATAAATTCTTAATAAATTCGAACATGTCTTTGATTTTTTATATGACAAAGGTAGCGTTGATTTAGATCTGTCGGCGTGACTATTATCTCACTCAAGGTGATTAGCTCAAGGGTTTTGTAGCCACTAAATCAATCACATAAGCTTTTCCTTGGTGTAAGGGTCCTTCGTTTAGTATGCATTCCTTTTCTTCCAAATACTCGATATGTAATCCAGTGAAATCTTGGTTCAGCTCTTCCTCATCAAACAGCATATCCCATTCCTTGGGTCCACCTGATTTTTGACCCAGTTGATTTTTATGAAATCCTTCCAAGATAATTTTACCTCCAGGTTTTAGCCATTTGATACATTGTTGATGAAATTTTCGTCTTTCTTCTGGCATTTGGTGGAAGTAGATCAAAGCTATGGCATCAAAGGATTCTAAGGGATAGCGCACACTGGCTGCATCGATGCATTCATAATGTAAATTGACGGATCTTTCTCCGGCTAGTTTGTTGGCTTTTCCTTGAGCTGTAGCACTGCTATCAAAAGCATGGACTTCCCAAGCTACTTGAGCCGCAAAAACAGCGTCTCGTCCTTCGCCGGCTGCAGGAACGAGGAGTCTACCTACCGCCATTTGGGTTAATGTTTTTTTTAAGAATTCATTAGGCTCTAAGCCGTATTGATATTCTTTTGAATCATATTTGGAATTCCATATGGCTTTCATGTGTAGATTGCTTACTTTCGGAAAAATTTAGAAAATGAAAAAAATCCTTGTTACTTCTGTCTTTGCGCTATTAATGAGCTTTCATGTTTTAGCCCAGTCGCCTACTCACAAAATTGTGATTCAAGTGAACACTTCGGATACCATTGCTTGGCATGGTGTGGTACGTAATATTGGTAATCTTCAATCTGCCCTTGGGCCTAATACTTCCATTGAAGTAGTGGCACATGGATCAGGTATTGGTTTATTAATTGATTCAAAAACTACTCAAAAGGCTAAAATTGCCGAATTAGCCGCTAAAGGTGTATCTTTTGTAGCTTGCGAAAATACCATCCGCATGAACAAAATTGATAAAGCCACTTTATTGCCTCAGTCGGGATTTGTACCATCTGGAGTTGCTGAAGTAGTTTTAAAGCAAGAAGCGGGTTGGTCTTATTTGAAACCATAGTCATCGGGCATTTTTGTTAGAGCTGGGGGCACAAAATGTCTCCAGCTTTTTTACATTTTACCGGGTAATATTTCATTCCAATAGAGCCAAGGCAAGATTTTAGTTTTTAATTGGTACATAGACCACCTTTCTTTTGATTGATCAAAAGGAAAAGTTTCCGTTGGTACATTATCATAATCAAACTCCGCTAAGACTAATTTGCCATATCCCGTAACAATAGGGCAGGATGAATAACCGTTGTAAGATGCCTTTAATGCTTCTCCTTTAATCAGCGAACTTAAGTTGGCCACCAATACAGGGGCTTGTTTACGTATAGCCGCTCCCGTTCTGGAAACAGGTATACCTGCTACGTCTCCACAAGAAAACACATTTGGGAAACGAACATGTTGTAGGCTATGTTTGTCTACTTCTACCCAGCCTGTGGCATTGGCCAAGCTGCTTTTTTGAATAAAATCAGGAGCGGACTGGGGTGGAGTTACGTGAATCATATCATAATCTACCCAATATTCGTGGTCTTTATTAGCTTCTCCTATACCCACGAATTTGGCTTTTTTAGCTGGTCCATCAATCTCCACTAATTTGACAAAAAACTGAGTTTTGATCCCATAACGATGTATAACTCGCTTTAATGTTTTTTCATATTTTTCCACACCAAATACCCGAGTTCCACCACTCCAAAATTGAACATCAGCTGCTTTGTGGTGTTTTTTGAAATAGTCGGAGGAAAGGTACATGACTTTTTGAGGGGCACCACCACATTTCACAGGAGTATGAGGATTGGTAAAAATGACTTTTCCTCCTTGGGGTAGCGCTTGTACACATTCCCATGTATAGGGAGCTGTTTCAAAGCTATAATTGGAGCAAACTCCGTTTTTACCCAGACTTTCTTTTAGACCTTTGATTTCAGACCAATTCAATTGAATGCCTGGACTTACCACGAGGTAGTCGTAATAGATGGATTCTCCATTGCTCAGTTCCAATTTATTCTTGTCGGCCTGAACCTCCGTCACCATAGCTTTTATCCATCGAACCTTGTCAGGCATTACCGAAGCCTCATCGCGAACGGTTTTTTGAATATCATACACGCCGCCACCCACTAAAGTCCAAGCAGGCTGATAATAATGTTTGTCGGCAGCATCTATTAAGGCAATGTCTAAAGAGGAATCAGTACGTAATAACTGGCTAGCAACGGAAATTCCAGCATTCCCTCCACCGATGATGACAATTTGATGATGAATTCTCATGTGGTTTTTGTTTTAATTATATGTAATATTATAGGATTCAAGCATAGTAATTCGTGATATTTGTCACTATGAGAGGCAAAAAGAGGAGCTAATTTTGAATGTTTTACCAGCATCATTACTCATGAAAACAAGTCAATCCCCTAAGACATCCATAGACACCTTCATTCGATTTTTGTACGGCCTAGTTGTACTTTTGCTAGGTCTGGCGGCATATTTGATTTTTGGAAGAAGTCATACCATGACATCCACAGAAACAAGAGCCGATTCGAGTGCTATATTTATTCAGCCAGATTCCAATTTTAGCCATGTGTGGACGGCACCTTCCGACTGGCGTATGATGTATTTAAGTCCTAAGCAAAAGGAATTGGTTTTGTATGGGCGGGAATTGATTGCGCATACATCGGATTATTTGGGGCCTAAAGGCTCAGTGAGAGCCATGTCCAATGGCATGAATTGTCAAAATTGTCATTTGAAGGCGGGTGCTCAGCCTTGGGGAAATAATTATTTTGCGGTGGAATCCACTTATCCTAAGTTTAGAGCCCGTTCGGGGACTGTAGAAAACCAAGTTAAAAGGGTCAATGATTGTTTTGAAAGGAGTTTGAATGGGAAGAAACTGGACTCTACCAGTAAGGAAATGCAGGCCATTTTAGCCTATATCGCATGGCTAGGAAAGGATGTAGCCAAAGGGGATAAACCCAAGGGATCAGGGATCTTTAAGTTGAAATTTCTGAAACGAGCCACCGATCTTGACAAAGGGAAGATGGTGTATGAAGGTAAATGTCAATCTTGTCATCAGGCCAATGGGGAAGGGGTGTTAGCCGAAGGAGGAAAATCGTATACCTATCCACCGCTTTGGGGAGTTCATAGTTATAACCAGGGGGCGGGTTTGTTCCGGATCTCCAATTTGGCAGGCTATGTGAAATACAATATGCCCTTGGGTACTACGTATGAAAAAGCTCAACTGAGCGATGAAGAAGCTTGGGATGTAGCTGCCTACATCAATTCCATGCCTAGACCGAGCATGGATCTAAGTCATGATTGGCCTAAAATAGCTAAAAAGCCCTTTGATCATCCCTTTGGTCCATATGCAGATTCCTATTCGGAGAAAAGGCATAAGTATGGGCCATATAAAAAGTGATTAGTTATTAGGGATTAGAGGGGAATGAAGAATTTGAAACAAAACCATTTATAATTCATCATTTTATTTCAACCTTTCTTTGGTCTTTCTTTTTTTGAAAAAAAAGAAATGCCTAGTGAAATGATGAAACAATAAAAGGTTGGCTTATTCTGTTTCCTTTTATCATTAACATTATTGGAAAAATACTTTTCATGTTCTTTCTTTTTTTTCATAAAAAAAGAAACAAAAAAAACAGGAAGAGTACGGTTAATCCAAGACGAATTCTGCCTTGCAGAACCGATTGTCACTTCGCTTATGGCTTTAATCTTTGACGCTTTCGCACATGGCCTATGCGCAAAGTCAAATATCCGCCTGCCGCTTCGCTCAAGCTACGCTCCAATCTTTCGTTGGGATTAACCTTTCTATGTAGAATGTAAAATGAAGAATGTAGAATTTTCTTAAGAAAGAGAACCCCGTCGTTCAGCTCCAGCGAAATGTGATGAACGCAGCGGTAGACGGGTTTTTGACCTGAGCAAGAGTAGGTATTTGTGGTTTTTTTGCTACAACGTACATCGATATTGCAGCGTTAATACCAAGCTAATGACGCTTACAAAAGTTAATTTCTGCATGATGGGCAGTATGTCAAATGAGCCAGCGCCATATAGGTACAGTGTCGCATAGAAAATAAGTAAGCAGATGACACATAAGAGTTTTAAGAAGTGCTGTTTCGTTTTAAAGATAAAGACGGTGATGTAGAAGAGGCAAACTAGAAATAGCGTGCTGGATAATACCACCATGAGATCATGGTATGGAGTTACGATTAAAAAAGTAAATAGCATACCCAGAGAACCAAGGTAACGGACTACAAGTCCAGACCCTTTATGAGGTATTTTGACGGAAAACTGAACAAAGAAGACCGTCAAGCTAAGCGAGAGGAAAACCATTCCTGCATAGGCCCAATAACGAGCTAGATTTTCATTGCCATTGATGGCTTTTTCGCCAAAGAGATTGGAAATGAAATTTTGGGTCCAATCAAAACCAACCGAGTTTTTGTCGGCCATAGAACCACCCGGATAAAATTGGGTAGCGATGAATAACAAGATAGTTGCACAGATAATGCCTACTAGAATTGGGTGTTTTTTTAGCATGGGCTTCATTCCGATTTATTTAATGAATATTTTGAAAAATATTCTAATATGTCAGAAGTTGAATCATAGAATTGATTCAGACTTTCCGAAACTTTTACTGAGGTTATTTGTCCTTGACTATTCATTTTATCAATTTTATTAGACGCGTTAATACTATTAATATCAGGGTCTATATCTATTTCAATTAAATCATAGATGGGGGCATGTGCAAATACATTCCGAATAGAAGCCGATTCGCGGATTTTACCAATTATTGACTTATCGAAATCATTTATATTTTGAAGAATCTTGATTTTACTTCCAAATGAAATAATTGATGGGTTTAATATAATTCTTTCGAAATCTTCACAATTGACAGGTTTTATATGGTTGATAATAACTTGATTTATTTGAAATTCAATTTTAGATAAACGTTCAATTATCCATCCTCTTAGTTCCAAAGAATTATATTCAGACAAGGATTTTTTTTCTGATGTTGAAATACAGTAATCGTTCATTTGAAAATAGGAAATTCATTAATTAAGTTTCCAAAATATAGTAAGAATTATGTTGATTTTTGATTTTACATTAGGCCTATTTTGAAATTTGAAGCATATATATTACTGTTTTGGTAAAATGATTTCTAATTAAAATTAATATGTTGTTCAATTATTGAAGTTAATTTCAGAAAATTTGGAATGGTTTAATCTGTTCAAATATTACCCCCACCATAAAAAAAGACCACCACCTCTCGGTGATGGTCTTCGTATAAATTAAGGATATATTGGTATTAATGCGGTAGTTTATCGCGTAGGTATCCGTAAGTCCAAGTGCCAGCAATGGCGCTTAGGATTACTACGGCGATGGACAATACTCCAGTACCCAATTGGGCAAACAGCGGACCTGGGCAAGCTCCTGTGATCGCCCAGCCAAAGCCAAACATCAAACCGCCGTAAATCTGGCCTTTGTTGAATTTCTTATCCGTAAAGGTGATTTCTTCTCCGTGAATGGTTTTGACATTAAATTTCTTAATTAAGAATACCGAAATGGCTCCTACCACAACCGCTGTGCCAATCACGCCATACATATGAAAGTTTTGCAAGCGAAACATTTCTTGAATTCTAAACCAAGAAATAATTTCCGCTTTCACGAATACTACTCCAAATACGATGCCTACAGCTAAATACTTAAAATTATACCACCATGGGTGCTTTAACTCGGATTCATTGATACACATGGTATCCAATGATCTTGCTTCGTAATCTGCCGGGTTACTATGTACGATTGTCTTATTTTCCATGTTCATTAAAGGCTAAGAATGTAAGGTAAAATGAAATTGGCCATGATGAATCCTCCTGCCATGAAGCAAATCGTAGCTATCAAGGAAGGCCACTGAAGATTACTTAAGCCCATGATGGCATGTCCAGAAGTACAACCTCCCGCATAACGAGTGCCAAAGCCCACTAAAAATCCGCCTCCTATCATCATGATCAATCCTTTGGCTGAAAACAAGGAGTCAAAAGAGAACAGTTGAACCGGAACCATACCTGAAAAATCAGTTATGCCATAGGCAGCTAATTCCTTAGCTAAATCAGGATGAATTTGGATGGGCTCATTGGAACCTAGGTATTGGGCTGATAAAAATCCACCCACCAAAATTCCACCTACAAAGAATAAATTCCAAGATTCTTTCTTCCAATCGTATTTAAAAAAGGGAATATTACTAGGAATACAAGCCGCGCAAATATGCCTTAAATTAGAAGATATGCCAAAATGCTTATTGCCTAAAAGCAATAAAGCTGGTACAATTAAACCGATTAGGGCCCCCGCCACGTACCAAGGCCAAGGTTGTGAAATTGTTTCTATCATTGTTTGAGTATGGTAAGCTTAGTTAGTGTTTTGTTATTAGGTTTTAGTGGAATCAAAATTATTAATTTTAGTCTTATGGGATAAAAAATCTACTCCCTAATAACTAACAACTAATCCCTATTTACAGCTTTTTTTGTATTGAAAAATCCACTTCCTATATAGCCCAGAAAGGCAAAATACAAAGTACTATTCAGTGGCTTGGAGGTAAGTGGACAAGTGCCCGTGCTACAACCAATTTGCTGCCAATAGAAATAGCCTGCGATTCCACCCAAGAACGTGCCTATTAGGGCTAATTTATGGTTTTGAATGAACTTCTTCATATGTTGTCTCATCTATGTTTTTAGAGGATGATTTCTTAGTACTCGTTGGGATGCCGCATCCCTGTGCTCCACAGCCTATATTAAACAAAGCTTGGATCAATAAAATTCCCGCCAAGAGGCCTAAAAAAAGCTCTTGTGTTTTTATAGCCTCATACAGCGCATAGCCGCCCATCGTTAGGCGAGCTATGCGCATAAGATCCCAAGGTTGTCTGAGTGTGTTCCACATAAGATTAGTTGTTCGAGTAGACCAACATATCCTGCAAGGCACCGCCATTGTAAACCTCTTGATAGCCCATTTGCTTCAACATGGTTTGTGCTAAGCCAGAGCGGTTTCCACTGCGACAATACACGATGATAGGTCCATCCATAGCTTTGAATTTATCCAATTGATTAGGAATGGTTCCCAAGGGGATGTTGATGGCGCCCTCATAGTGCCCTTGCATGAATTCTCCGACTTCACGCACATCCACAATACTGGTTTTCGGGTTGCTGATTAATTCTTGTATGTTCATGATTACAATAAAGTTGATGGACAAACATAGTCCGTGATGTGAAATTTCTCTGATTCTTTGATGGCTTTAAAACCTCCGTTGACATCAATTAAGTTGTGATATCCACGGGCTCTCAAGGTGGAGTTGAAAATCATGGAACGATAGCCTCCTGCACAGTGTACAAAATAGATTTTGTTCTTGTCAATTTTCAACATACTGTCATTGATGAAATCTAATGGGGCATTTTCTGCCTCTTTGACGTGCTCGCTCAAATATTCAGAGTTTTTGCGTACATCCAATATCTCACCCTCTCCTGCTTCAAAACGCTTGGCTACTTCCTCTGCTGAAATGGATTCAATGCTGTCCATTTCTTTTCCTGCAGCTTTCCATGCCTCCAATCCTCCTTTTAAATATCCAATAGTAAAGTCGTAACCTACACGAGCTAAGCGTGTAATGACTTCTTCTTCACGTCCTTCATCTGTGATTAACAAGATTTCTTGTTTGATGTCTGGAATCATGGCACCCACCCAAGGAGCAAAGGATCCGTCAATGCCAATGTTGATGGAATTAGGTACAAATCCTTTCGTGAATGTCTGTGGATCACGGGTATCTAAAATCAAGGCTCCAGTTTCATTGGCAGCTACTTCAAAGGCTTCTGGAGATAGCGCATGCTGACCTCTTTCTAATACCTTGTCAATGCTATCGTATCCTTGAATATTCATCAATACGTTTAATGGGAAATAGGATGGAGGAGCGACTAGACCCGTTAATACTTCTTTTTTGAATTCTTCTCTGGTCAAATTCGGGTTCAAAGCATAATTGGTTTTCTTCTGGTTGCCCAAGGTATCCGTGGTTTCCTTGCTCATATTTTTTCCACAGGCAGAACCCGCACCGTGCGCTGGATACACGATGATATCATCAGCTAATGGCATGATTTTATTGCGTAGAGAATCGTACAAATGCCCAGCCAAAATATCTTCGGTTAATTCCGCTTTAACTTTTTGAGCCAAATCCGGACGACCCACATCTCCAATGAATAAGGTGTCTCCAGAGAAAAGACTGGTTTCTTTTCCATGCTCATCAATCAGCAAGAAACAAGTACTTTCCATGGTATGACCTGGTGTATGGATCACTCGGATTATTGCATTTCCTAATGGGAACTCTTGTCCATCGGTAGCCGAGATACAATCAAATGCGCAAGCTGCATTAGGACCATAGACGATTGGAGCACCTGTTTTCGCAGATAAATCGATGTGTCCTGAAACGAAGTCGGCATGAAAATGCGTCTCAAATACGTATTTGATTTTAGCTCCATTTCGTTCTGCCTTTTGGATATAAGGTTCTACTTCACGCAATGGATCAATGATGGCAGCTTCGCCATTGTTTTCAATGTAATAGGCACCTTGTGCTAAACATCCTGTGTAAATTTGCTCTACTTTCATTTTCTTTAATGCTATGTTGTTAATGTGATGTTTTAAAGTAATTATTGCTTATTTTAATGGAAAGGCTAATTGTTGGATTAAGATATATATACCCATGATGAGTACGAACCAGCCGAAGCCTCTTTTTAATTTATCACTGTCGACGTTTTTACTGAATTTATCTCCTATAAAAATTCCTGCAATGGCCAATGCCGTAATGGTTAATAGTAAGGGCCAATCGATGATTTGATGTCCCAAATCTCCCGTGAAACCAATCAATGATTTCATGGCTATGATGAGTAGGGAAGTCCCAACCGCCTGTTTCATCGGTAATTTGGAAAGTACGACCAAAGCTGGAATGATTAAGAATCCACCTCCTGCGCCGACTAATCCAGTTAGTAATCCTACGACTCCACCTTCCAGAATAATCACAGGGTAATTAAACGATTGTTCTTTTACATCTAGTTCCTCAGTTCCTTCTTTTCCACAATTTTCACATTTTCCACGAATCATGGAGATGGAAGCGGCTACCATCAGGATAGCAAATAATACCATCATTAAGATGGATTTGGTAATCATTAATTCTCTAATTTGGAATATATCTGTTGGTATTAATGGAACAATGAACTTACGTGTAGCGTAGACTGAGATGATAGAAGGTATTCCAAAAATGATGGCCGTCTTTAAATTGACTAAGCCTTGTTTGTATTTTGGGAACGCTCCTACCAAACTACTGGCACCCACTATAAAAAGAGAATAAGCTGTAGCTAAAATAGGATTGATGCCAAATAAATAGACCAATACAGGTACCGTCAAAATGGATCCACCACCACCTATGAGTCCCAAGGAGATTCCAATCAGTAAAGAGGCAAAGTATCCAATAATTTCCATGTTGTGCTTTTCTTTTTTGTTGATACAAATGTCAAGCAATTATTTGGCCTAATTCGTGATTTTTATCACAAGGGAAGAAAATTTTATAAGGGATTAGTGTTTAGTTTTTAGCCTTCAAAGCTATGTACATACAGGAGAATTCTTTTGAATATTTCCTTGATTCTATAAATTGTAATTTATGATGAGGTTCAATTGGCTCATATTCACTTTGTTGATGATGAATTTGTCGGCCAAGTCCCCCCTTTCCAATTGGTTTTTATAAACATAAATAATGGAAAAGCTCATACCTTTCCAATACCCTTTTGGTTCATAGGTCATATCTAGGTTGGTTTGTGAATAGGATGGCATGGCATATTTATTTAAAGTAAAATCATTCACATTAGGTAGGTGAAAATAACCTTGAGCAATTTGGGTCTTTAATGGAATTTTTTTCCATTGATACGTGACTTTTGCTACAAAGGCTTGCACATCACCAAAACCTTCATTTCTTTCCCTGGGCATGAAAGTAAAGAATGGGTCTTTTCCCCATTCTCGGGGCATCAAATACCGCCCTTCTCCCGTTATTCTATTGTAATTGATGGAGGTTTTCCACTGTTTATTTTCCCAACCAAATTTAGCTCCCAAAGACCTTGACATTGTACCAGGGCTCATGTATGTTTTGGAAGGTTCAGGATTTCCTCCATGTTGGACGGCATGTTGTTCGATGTATTGTAAACCTGCAAGCCATTGGCTATGTTGATGAGTTGACCATTGTACGTCCGCTTGTAGCATACCTGTGTACATCATTTGATCCACATACATATTCCAAGCCTGAATGCTCCAAGGTTTCATTTGTTTTAGGGTGATTCCTAAGATTCCGATACCTTGTGAGTTAATGTTGCCCAAGTAATTCGACTTAGACCCGTCAGGATTTAGGCCTTGTGGATATATTCCTAAAGATTCACCTATACCAAACCATTGCGTGGTACTTCGGGGTGAAATGGCCTGAAGAAATCCTCCTTCTATTTTAGTATTGGATATGTTATTCCAATCTACCCAAATTCCTGATACAGCCGTAGGTCGTAGTCTTCCATCTTGCGGATTGATAAAAGGAGTATTGATGACTTGACGCCCAATTTTAATGCTTGATTTTTGGATAGAATAGGCTACATATAATTTTTCTAATCGACTTAGTATATCCTTTGATTGAGGCTGAATCAGATCAAAAAGCCCCATTTCATAACGATTGAGTATAGGAAATTTGGGATCAGGTGTCAAGGAGCTGGAATGTATATTGTACATCCATTGGGCACTTACTCCCAAGCTTATATGGTTCCAAGGAGCGGTTTCATAGGAAAGTCCCAGACCTATTCCATGGGCGAAAGCATCGTATGCCTCACCTACATTATCAGTGTTCATGTAAAAATAGCGAAGATTAGGTCGTATTTTCCCGTTTGTTAAGGCATTCCAAACCGAAATAGAATCTGTCGTATGGGAGATGGTTGGACTTGCTTGAACAGTGGGTAAAATACACAATGACCAGAATAGAATCAGGTAATGGGTGGTTTTTGCCGGCATTTTGAGTTATTTACACTCGCAAATTTCCAATATTATAGGTACTTTGGGCGTGATAAGCATCACAGGAGGGTGATGAAGAATGTAGAATAACTCAGACCCTTTTAAGATAACATTATTACACATTTATACAGTTCATTGAGCATTCTCTGAAAGGTTATTAATTAAGTTCAATAAATTCTACATTTTTAAGTTCAGAATCTCCACTTCATTCTTATGTAATTTGACATGGCCTTTTTCAGCCAGTTTTTTCATTAGGCGAGAGATGACTTCACGGGAAGAGTTGAGTTCTAATGCGATGTCTGTGAAGGAAGTTTTGATAAAGTTGCTTTTTAGGCTTTTTTGATGCTGTTTTAAGTACCAAAGTAGACGTTCATCTAGATTACGGAAGGCAATGTGGTCCAGCGTATCTAAAAGTTCCTCAAAACGAGAGCGGTAAGTTTCTAAGACAAATTGGTACCAAGAACGGTATTTAAGTGCCCATTCATCCATTAATTCTACAGGAATAGCCAAAACCTCCGTGTCCACTAAGGCTTTGGCCATGATTTGACTAGAGAGTTGACGAGCAGCACAAGTCATAGAAATTGCACAAGCTTCTCCAGGATGCAGGTTGTACATAAAGACTTCATTGCCCTCATCGTCTTCTCTAAATACTTTGATAACACCGTCCAATACTAATACAGCCGAACGGATTTGTTGGCCTGTTTGCATTAAATACTCCTCCGCTTTAAACTTACGAACCAATCCTACCTGTTGTACCTTTTTTAGTAATTCAGGTTCAAATTGTTGGAATAATCTCTGGGTAGTTGATGCTGTTGCCATATTTTTAGGAAAGCGGGATGATAGCTTGTTGACGATTACTTTCATAGGCTGCATCTACAATGCGCATGCTACGAATACCATCTTCAACAGATACGGCTGGCTTTTCGTTCCCTAACAGGGTTTGGTATACATTTTCAAAGAAGGCCATGTAATTACCGGTCTCAGAAGGGATAGCACGTGGACTATCTTCTCCATCAATCCAAATTTGACCAAAATCCTTTTCCGAATCTTGGCCCCAGTTGGGAGTATTGGGAAGTATAGCTAATTGTAAATCAGCTTCTTGCCTGTCTGAACGGGTCTTTAAAAAACTACCTTGTTTGCCGTGCAATTGAAAGGATGGTACAGGCATTTTGACAAAATATCCGGCTTTCAATCGTACGCGCAAATTGGCGTAGTACAGTAAAATTTCAAAGTAATCGTCCACTTGCGTATTTTTCCTAGTTTTGCGTAAATCAGCAAATACACGCTCAGGCATGCCAAATAAGGATATCGCTTGATCAATGATATGTGGACCTAAGTCGGTAACCACACCCACACCCACACCTGCGGTTTCCTTGTGGGCTTTATAAGAAAGATTTCCGTCAAAGCGATCATAATGGAATTCAGCTTCCACTAATTCGCCTAATACACCCGATTCTTTGACTTTTTTGACAGTTAGAAAATCAGAGTCCCAGCGACGGTTTTGAAAGACAAATAGCTGCTTATTTGCTTTTTCCATGGCTGCTTTTAACTGAATAGCTTCCTCAGCGGTACGGGTAAAACACTTCTCCACTAGGACATGTTTTCCTGCTTCCAAGCATTTCAAGGTGTATTCAAAATGGGTAACAATGGGAGTGTTGACTACGACCAAGTCAATGGAATCATTCGCCAAGACTTCTTCTAATGAATCGTAGCTACTTACTTCTGGATATCTTGATTGAATGTTTTTTTGAGATCTTTCCCAGCATCCTATTAATTGGAATCCTGGATGTGTAACAAGGAAAGGGGCATGAAAAACACGACCAGACATTCCGTAAGAAAGTATGGCCGTGTGAAATATGTTCGATTGCATGTGATAGGTTTACATTAGATTAGGTAAAAATAAGCAATTTATTTTTTACCTGAATCTTGATCTAAAAATTCATATCGGGCATCTTTTTCGCCGCGAATGACTTTGGATTCTACGTCTAACAACATCAATTCTGGTTTGGCTTCCATTTTTGCTGCTGGCCAATTGGCTAAATTAGCTCCATTGGGATTCCAGGTTTTGATGAAATTGGCAAAATATTCCTGCATAACTTTGGACACTTTATAATCTTCTGGGGTCCAAGCATAGGTTAAATTAGTCGATAAATTGCCTAGAGCATATTCAATTTCAGCCGAGTGAACAGCGCCTTTAGGTTTAGGGGCTTTCGGAGCATTGGGATCTCTTTTCACCACACCACCCGCTAAGGCTGCTTCTACGTCTTTTTGTACCATGTCTGGTCTAGGACGGGCAAAATAATAGCGATAAATGGGTTGTTGACTGTGTTTACGATGTAGATCAAACCATTTCCAAGTAGAGAATCCTAAGAAACGATCACCCGCTAAATCCGTGGCTGATTGCTCCGCTTCTTCAGCCGTTTTGGCAGGGTATAATTGCAACACTTGATCTGCTTTGTCTTTGTAAAGTTCTTTAACGACCTCTGTAAATACTTCTGGTGTAGCGGTCTTTCCTCTAGTAATGGCGCGATATCCCATTTCTTCGGAATTCCAGCCTACTAATAAAGGGACTTGAGATTGTTCTCCTGCCTCAAAAATTTCCCGAACTGTTTTTGGCATGAAATAGCCATCAATATTGCCAGGGAAACTCAGCGCTTTAGAATCGACCATTTTTTGATACAATTCATAGGTAGACATGGCTCTCAATTCTTTCAACGAAGTAGCCCCCACTTTCTTAGCCCAATCCGCTCCATATTTCTCAGAATCTTTTAAGCTCATAGGTGCTAAGGTATTGCTTAACCAACCTCCACTTTCCCCAATAGCTCCTTGGAATAGACCTTTAGCTAAAGGAGAGGCCATTTGTGCAGAAACAGCAATAGATCCAGCCGATTCACCAGCAATGGTCACGTGATTAGGGTCACCACCAAATTGAGCGATATTTGCTTTTACCCATTTTAAGGCAGCCACCATGTCCATGTAGCCATAATTACCCGAAGCTTTGTTAGGAGACTCTTGAGTTAATTCAGGATGAGAAAAGAAACCGAATAGATTCAAACGGTAATTGATGGTCACAGAAACCACACCTTTTTTAGCCATGGATTCTCCATCGTAACGTGGCTCAGAGCCATCTCCAGCCATAAATCCCCCTCCATAAAAATATACTAATACTGGTAATTTAGCTCCTGATTCCACTTTAGGAGTCCAAACGTTTAGGTATAAGCAATCTTCGCTCATGCCATTGCTACGGAAACCCATGTCTCCAAAGATGGGAGTTTGCACCGCTTTTGGACCAAATTGCTTAGCTTGCAATGTGCCATTCCATGATTTGGGTTCTTGGGGAGCCTTCCAGCGTAATTCTCCTACAGGAGCTTGAGCAAATGGAATGCCTTTGAAACTAACGATTTTTGATCGAGTATCAAGTTCACCTTCTACAGTTCCGTTTTTGGTTTTAACTTGTACATCGATACCATAGGAGTTTTGAGGTCCTTGTGCATTCATGGTCAACAGGGATAGGCTGAAAAGGCAGCCAGCAGCTAGTTGTAAGATTCTTTTCATGTGTGTTAAATTCTTTATTGTATCCGTTTGTTACAATAGTAGTTCTCGATTACTAGAATTGCAAATTTGGTTATAAATTTTATTATTTGACGATAAAATAGAATAAAAATGGAAACAGTCCTGCAAGAAGATTGGGTGCAAAGTCACCGGAAAGAAAGAGCGATGGATGGCCATAAGAGAAGTTTTGGTCATGTATGGGTGATTGCCGGGAGTGAAGGCAAATTAGGAGCCTCCGCATTAAGCTCTCGAGCTGCCTTGAGGGCGGGTTGTGGTTTAGTAACAGCCATTATTCCATCAGAAGGGGTAATTCCCTTGTTAGCGAATAGTCCTGAAGTCATGTATGAAATCAATGGAGGAAGATCTGTGTTGGAGAATTTGCCTTTGTATGAAGATAAAACTGCGATCGTTTATGGACCTGGTGTGGGCTTGAGCGAGCTAGCTACGGAAGAACTACATTATTTAATGGAGCACATTAAAACTCCCATGGTGATTGATGCGGACGGTTTGACATTATTGGCCCAACATCCCGAGTGGTATGCTTTACTACATGAGAATCATATCTTAACTCCTCATTTGGGAGAATTAAGTAGACTCGTAGGGAAAACAGTAGATGCGGAAACCGCTTTGGAGGAAGCACAAAAATTTGTCCACCATTATCCTGTTCAGTTGGTGGTAAAGGGTAAGAATTCCCATGTTTTTACCTCGGATGGCAAGAAATGGGTGAATAGCACAGGAAATGATGGTATGGCTACAGCAGGGAGTGGAGATGTATTATCCGGCATCATTGCTTCTTTGGCTGCACAATCTTATCCAACAGGGTTGGCGGCTTGCTTAGGAGTCTATTATCATGGCCTGGCTGGTGATTTGTATGCCAGTACTTATTCTAAATCCAGTTTGATGGCTGGAGATTTGATCGAGATGCTGAAGGAAATTAAAATTTAATGGTAAATGGTGAATTCAAAAGTTTCTTAATGGTTATGTAATTTTTATCAATTATAAATCAAAAAAATAGGTGAACAAAACGTTCGTTTTATCCACCTATTTAATTCAATTGTAGGACTTTTAAAAAATGGTGAATGAAATAGAATAATTTACCATTTACAATTCATCATTTATCATTTCAAAATTTGGCATGTTTCATGCCAGATTTTGATTTTATCCTACCAAAATGTTTTTTGCGTAAGCAACACATTTTTTAACTTCTGATACTGGATCAGAACCTGCTGGGATATCATATTCCAATTCGATGGTTGCAGGGAATTTGTATTTTTTCTCCTTCAGCAAAGTAAGAATTTCTTTCAATGGAGTGTTTCCTTGTCCCCAAACTTGGTTCTGACCACCATTCTCCTTATTTTTTCTATCCTTAATGTGCATCGAAGTAATACGATCTGCTTTGGATTCGATCAATTTCAATAAACTAGCTGTGGTATTATTTCCACCAGCAGCAATGTAGTGACCGCAATCCAAGTTCATGGAGTTGTAAGGCGACTGGGCTAATGCTACATCCCAAGCTGTATCAGTAGCCGTAGTGTGCAAGTGGTATCCAATGTACATTTTGTGCTTAGCACCTAAATCACCTAAACGCTGAGATTGAGCAGGATCTGTTGGTAATTCAATGGTTACCGACTTAGCTCCTAAAGCCTTACCAGCTTTTAATGCGTATTCTACTTCTGCATCCGTGTTGTTTGCACCTAAAGCATTCGGTTTAAATGCATAAATGTTAATACCTGCTTTATCAAACATTTGTTTCACCTCTTTGAACTTGTCCATAGAAACAGATGCTCTCCATTCTGCTACTTCTTTTTGATAAGCAGCCATTTTAGCTCTTTGCTCATCCGTCATTTGAGGACGTGCTGCGCCTGGAGCTGGAGGACCCATCATCGGTCTTGGATTTGGATTTTTAGGCTTTCCTGCAAACTCTTCGGCAGCATCTCCCATCAATTCAATGGCAGAAATGTTACTGTCAATGCAATATTGCAATACTTGCTCAATGCTACCTGGTAAACTACGGTATGAATAAGTAATAGCTCCGATTTGTACACCAGCAAATTTAGAATCTGGTTTAGCGGCTAAGAGTAAGGAAGAAGCATTCGCTTTTCCTGCCAAAAATAGGCCTACCGTGGCCAAGGATCCCGAAAGTAAAAATTGACGACGAGATGAGTTTTTTGGTAAATGAGTTGACATAGATATATGATTTAAATGAAATCTTTAGATGCAATATTTTTGCTATTGTACAATGTTAGAAAAAGTTTTCAATATTCTTATACGGCATTCTCTATTTTGCGACGAGTAGGGGATTACGTAGGTTAAAGTTTCACATTACCACTTACTTTAATGGTATTTAGTCGATCGAAAGAGTTTTTAATCTCCATCTTGAATTGGCCATGGTCTAACTGACAAGTCCAAACCCAGTGATGGGGACTCTCATAAAAACGCAAAGTGATTTCCAATGTATTTTGACCTATCCAACGATAGCTTGAGGCTACTTTAAAGGGCGATTGACCTTCTAAATTGGCCTTAGCTGCTCTCAATAAATAAGGACCAGGCATCTCCGTACTTGTCTCAGCCCATGTCCCATGTCCCACGGGGATCAAGTGCTTTTGTTGTTTGTTATCCATCAATTGTAGATTCAATTTTTCACCTATCCATTGAAATCCAATTTGTTCTACATTCAACGCATTTTTATCTAATTGAACGGAAGGATTATTCCAAGTAGTCGATGAAATTGCATTGTCTTGTGCAGGAGCAATTAATTGTAATTGGCTTAGTTTCGATTTTAACTGCTTTTGAGCAATAGGATTTGGAGTTAAAGCATTTTTTTCAAAGGCAGGAAGTAAATGCTTCCAAACCATGTTTAGGTCGTCTTGCAATTCATGCGATTCTGAAGTAATGACAACCACAGCATCCTGTTCGGGCATCATCACAATGTATTGGCCATAGGCTCCATCAGCTCTAAAGGCTCCATTTCTACAACGCCAAAACTGATATCCGTACCCTTGTAACCAATCGGAATTGGATTTTTTCTCCGCACTTGCGCTAGGATCTTGATCAATATGCTTGGAAGTAGCCTCTGCTACCCAGGCAGCAGGTAAGATTTGTTTGCCTTTCCACTTACCCTGTTGAAGATATAATTGACCAAGCTTGGCCATATCTTCTGTTTTCACTCGAATTCCCCAGCCTCCCGTATTAATGCCTTGGGGATCAACTTCCCAATCAACCCCTTGGATGCCCAACGGTTTAAATAAACGAGGGTCTAAGTAATCCACCACTTTTTGTCCTGTTACTTTTTGAATGATGGCAGAAAGCATGTAAGTAGCTAAGGTATTGTACAAGAACTTAGTCCCTGGCTGATGGGCAATACTAGCGGAAAGGAATCCTTTTACCCAATCTGTCTGTGTGGCCACTACGCCACGAAGCGGTTCTACCTCATGCCCAACCGACATGGTTAACAGGTTTTGAATGCTTAGATCAGCGATGTAAGGCTTATTAGCTAAGTCTGGGTATTCAGGAAAATAGTTGATGACTTTATCACTGACTTGGATTTTTTTCTCAGCAACTGCGAAACCAATAGCGGTAGAAGTCCAGCTTTTTGATACGGAATACATACTATGTTTCAAATTAGCAGCATAAGGTTTCCACCAAGCTTCCGCTATGACTTTTCCATGACGCAGGATCATGACAGAATGTAATTCGTGTTTTTTGGCATCAAAAGAATCAATGAACTGTTCGATGGCCGCGGAGGAAACGCCTTCTGCTTCAGGCGTACTTCTCACTAAACTTTGTGCTAGGTTTTGACTGATACTAAGACACCAGATTCCAGTAAGTAAAAAGAGTAAGGATAATTTTTTCATGGTCTATAATGGGATTGCGTGTTTTTTTACAATTCTATTGTCTAAAGATTTCTAAAAATAATGAAATTATCAGTAATTTAGACTTTCGTGTCTGAAGGAGAAGTTGAGTGAAGGTATGACATGGATATCAACCTATGAATACAACTATGTTACAGAATGAAATAAGCGAAGGCTTTGATGGAAAGAAATTGCGTAGAGTAATTGCCGCCTCTTCCGTAGGTACTTTAATAGAATGGTACGATTTCTATATTTTTGGAAGTTTGTCTGTCATCATTGCTACTAAATTTTTCCCTTCTGATAATCCCACGGCAGCCTTTTTGTCCACTTTAGCTACTTTTGCAGCAGGTTTTGTTGTTCGCCCCTTTGGGGCACTATTTTTTGGTCGTTTAGGAGATTTATTAGGGAGGAAATATACCTTCCTTGTGACCCTTTTAATCATGGGCTTTTCCACTTTTGCCATAGGTTTAATTCCATCGTATTCCAGTATTGGTTTTTTAGCTCCTATATTGGTTTTAACCTTGCGTTTATTGCAAGGATTAGCCTTAGGCGGGGAATACGGAGGTGCAGCCACTTATGTAGCCGAACATGCTGAGCCTAACAAAAGGGGGCTAAGAACGGCATGGATTCAAACCACCGCTTCTCTGGGTTTATTCATTTCTTTGTTAGTTATTTTAGCAACCAAGAAGTCGATGAGCCTAGAAGCGTTCAATGATTGGGGCTGGCGAATTCCTTTTTTGATTTCCATTGTGATGGTAGGTATTTCCTACTTCATCCGCAAAAACATGGATGAATCTCCTTTGTTTGCCCAAGCGAAACAGGAGGGTAAGATTGTAGCAAACCCTTTGAAAGAATCTTTTGGAAAGAAATTGAATTTCAAGTTCGTTCTTTTAGCTCTTTTTGGAGCCACCATGGGGCAGGGGGTAGTTTGGTATACTGGCCAATTTTATGCCCTTTCTTTTCTTCAAAAAGTAGCGAATATTGAGTTTGAACAAAGCAATTACATCATTGCCATTTCCTTAGCAGCGGGAACGGGTTTCTTTATATTTTTTGGGTGGTTATCTGATAAGATTGGTCGGAAAGGCATCATGTTAGCTGGAATGTTAATCGCTATTTGTACCTATCGTCCCATATATCAGGCCATGTATGAACTAGCCGATGTAAGTTTGAAGACGGAGAAAGCGAATTCCAGGCAAGTTCACACGGATTATCACATGATTGACGGAACGGTGACCCTATCCAAAGTGACGCGCACCATTTATACTTATACGGATGGGACTCAATTATTGGAAGAAAAGACGGAGAAAGTATCTCATTTGCCATCTATTCAGAGAGAAAAAGCCATGTTGAAAAAAACAATCCACGTGGGTCAGCATGCATTTTGGATGTTGATATTGCTGGTTTTTATACAAGTATTGTATGTTACCATGGTGTATGGTCCTATAGCCGCTTTTTTGGTTGAAATGTTTCCTACGGCCATTCGATATACTTCTATGTCTTTACCTTACCATATTGGAAATGGTATTTTTGGAGGACTACTTCCTGCGGTAGCCACCTATTTAGCCGCCAAAGCGAATACAGCTAATGAAGTTGCCGCAGCAGCAGGGCAAAGCCTTCCTTATGCTAAGCCATATTTGGAAGGATTATGGTATCCTATCATCATAGGTGGGGTCTGTTTTGTGATTGGATTATTATACATTAACGGAAAAGATCGGGAGATCAATGATTAAAATGAATAACATTAGACGTATTGCTGGAGCCGTTTGGATACTTTTGGGAATCGCAGCTGCTTATTTTTTGATTGTTGAACAAGCTATTCCCTTGTTTGCTAAGGGTGACATGGAGAGTTTGGTGCCAGCAATCATTTACACGTTTATTTTATCCCCCATCATCACGGGGGGGATGTGTGTCTTTGGCCTTTATGCCTTACAAAACGAATATGAATTATAGATTAAAAACAAAATCCGCATGAAACTACAAGTAGAAAATTTTGAAGAATACGAAAAAGCGTACCAATATAGTATTGAAAACCCGGAGGGTTTTTGGGGTGAAATAGCTGAAAATTTTGTTTGGAAGAAAAAATGGAATAAAGTACTGGATTGGAATTTCAAAGAACCCAAAATTGAATGGTACCAAGGGGCCAAGTTGAATATTACAGAAAACTGTCTGGATCGTCATTTGACAGATAAAGCAGATCAACCAGCTATTGTATGGGAATCAAATGACCCTAATGAGGCTAATAAGACGTATACTTATCGCGAATTACATCAAGAAGTATGCACTTTTGCCAATGTGCTGAAACAAAATGGGGCAAAGAAAGGGGATAGAATTTGTTTATACATGCCTATGGTACCCGAATTGGCCATTGCTGTTTTAGCTTGTGCTCGTATTGGTGCTATACATTCGGTGGTATTTGGTGGTTTTTCTGCTCAGTCGATATCTGACCGAATTCAAGATGCCCAATGTTCCATAGTGGTTACAGCTGATGGTTCACACCGAGGAAATAAAGAGATTTTCTTGAAGCATATCATGGATGAGGCCATTATTACTTGTCCCTGTGTGAAAACAGTGATTGTATTGGAGCGGTCTAAATCGGCCGTAAGTATGATCAAGGGCCGCGACCTTTTTTGGAGTTCAGAAATGGATCGTATGCGTAGCTTAGGTTTGACGGATTGTCCAGCTGAAGAAATGGATGCCGAAGATCCTTTATTTATTTTATATACTTCTGGTTCAACAGGCAAGCCGAAGGGGGTGGTGCATACATGTGGAGGATATATGGTATTTACGGCCTATACCTTCCAAAATATATTTCAATATAAGCCTGGGGAAATGTATTTCTGCACTGCGGATATTGGCTGGATTACGGGTCATTCCTACATTGTTTATGGACCATTAATTCAAGGAGCCACTAGTTTGATTTTTGAAGGTATTCCAACTTATCCTGACGCGGGTCGTTTTTGGGATATAGTCGATAAACATGATGTAAATATCCTGTATACAGCACCAACGGCTATTCGTTCTTTGATGCAATTCGGCTTGGATTATGTCAAAGACAAGGATTTGAGTAGTTTACGTGTATTGGGGTCGGTAGGAGAACCTATTAATGAGGAGGCTTGGAATTGGTATAATGAACAGATTGGCAAAGGGAAATGCCCGATTGTAGATACGTGGTGGCAAACTGAAACAGGAGGTATTTTGATTTCTCCTTTAGCGAATATTACCCCAACCAAGCCATGTTACGCCACGCTACCTTTACCGGGAGTTCAGCCCATCTTGGTGGATGAAAAAGGAGAAGAAATAATAGGTAATGGCGTTTCAGGAAACCTATGTATTAAATTCCCTTGGCCTGGTATTTTAAGAACTACGTATGGAGATCATGAGCGTTGTCGGACAAACTATTTTGCCACCTATGAAAACCTTTATTTCACAGGGGATGGTTGTATGCGCGATGAGGATGGGTATTATCGGATTACTGGTCGAGTAGATGATGTGATGAATATTTCCGGCCATCGCATTGGGACGGCTGAGGTTGAAAATGCGATCAATATGTTTACGGATGTGATTGAATCAGCTGTGGTAGGATATCCACATGATATCAAAGGACAAGGTATTTATGCTTATGTCATTATGGCTTCAACGCCCAAAGATCCTGTCATGGCACGTAAAGACATAGCGGCCACGGTAAGCCAGATTATAGGTGCTATAGCTAGACCAGACAAAATTCAATTTGTGACGGGTTTGCCCAAGACACGTTCAGGAAAAATCATGCGCCGGATTTTGCGAAAAATAGCGGAAGGAGATATCAATAATTTGGGAGATACTTCCACTTTATTAGATCCGTCAGTCGTGGACAAAATCAAGGAAGAAAGATTGTAATATGGCAAAAATTTTGGCCGATATTCAGCATTTGAGTGCTTCTTATGGAAGTGCTCAAGTGCTGAATGATATTAGCTTTCAAGTGCTGGAAGGGCAAAATTGGGCCATTGTGGGTTCGATGGGTTCAGGAAAAACGACTTTAGCGAAAGCATTGACAGGGCGGTTATTTAGAAAAGGAACATTTAGCTTTTTCCAAGATGATGCTCCTACATCAAAAGTGTATTGGATAGAGCAGCAACATCGCTTTAAGAACCGCAGTAATGTATCCGATTTTTATTTACAACAGCGCTTTAATTCACAAGATTCTGAGGATGCATATACCATGTTAGAGGAGTTGGCAGAAGAGGATTCTGAAGCTATTCATGCCTGGTTAAATGTCTTTCATTTACAAGAATTGGTAAACAAGCCATTGATTCAATTGTCCAATGGAGAGAATAAGCGATTGCAACTAGTTAAGGCCTTATTAAAACAGCCAGATTGGTTGATATTAGACAATCCGTTTTTAGGATTAGATGTTCAAGGCCGAGAAATATTAAGTCAATGTTTGGCTAAATTGCCCCAATTAGGAATTCATTTTATCTTGATTAGTTCAGCTATGGAATTGCCTGATACCATAACTCATGTCATGGTATTGGAGGCAGGTCAATCTGTCTGGCAAGGAGAAAAGAAAGCATACGAGCAGAGAAAAATGCTGTTTTTTAACCAACGGGAAGATGGCTGGAAAGAGAAATTGAAGACCTTGATAGCGACAAAAGAGGTATTTCCTGCTTTTCAATGGGCCATTCAAATGAAAGATGTACAAGTTAGGTACGGCGAAAAAGTGATTTTGTCTGGATTTGATTGGGAAGTATTTCAAGGAGACAAATGGTTGATTTATGGACCTAACGGTGCAGGAAAATCCACCATGTTAAGTTTGATTTCGGCGGATAATCCCCAGGCTTATGCTCAAAACTTGTTCTTATTTGATCGGAAACGAGGGAGTGGTGAAAGCATTTGGGATATTAAGAAACGCATGGGTTATGTAAGTCCAGAATTGCATGTGTATTTCCGAGCACCAGGTACGGTCAGAGAAGTGATTTCTTCTGGTTTATTTGATATCATGGGTTTAGGCAAAAGAATGAGTACGGATCAGAGTGGTCGGGTGCAGACTTGGATGGAAATAATGGGCTTATCACATTTGTCAGAAAGACATTTCCAGCAGATTTCGACAGGTGAACAGCGAATGGTTTTATTAACCAGGGCATTGGTGAAGAACCCACCTCTATTGATTTTAGACGAACCATGTCAGGGTTTAGATGAAGATCAAATACAGCATGTTAAGCATTTGTTGGACTTTATGTCCGAGCAGGATGAGTTTACCTTACTTTATGTATCGCATTACGAAAGTGATGTACCTCGTTGTGTCACACATAGAAAGAGTATGATATAGTTGATTATCAAATTTTTGATTGAAATTATCAATTTTTATATAGGTAGAAAGTGTGCCAATAAGTAGTTTGGTATATGTATTTGTTACTTAGATTTATCACTTAGATTTGTCAACTTTTTAAAAGTTGACAAATCTTGCCTAGTAACCCAGGTAATTCCTGTAACAACAATGACAACTGTACCACAGGTGTTACAGAATTCACCAAATTCATAAGAGCCATAGGATTCAAAGGAGAGTAGAAAAATCTACTCAAATATGCTCGTGAATCGACAGTAATTAGAAGATTGTCTAATTACTAAAATGGCACATCAATGGATGGGCTAGGTTGTGAAAACCAACGAGGGCCATCTTGGGTCATGTACACACAATCTTCTAGTCGGATACCAAATTCTCCAGGAATAGCAATAGTGGGTTCAATACTGAAACACATACCTACTTGTAAAGGATCTTTATTCCCTTTGACCATATTTCCCCATTCATGTCCATTCATTCCAATACCATGTCCTGTTCGATGCGGCAAACCAGGTAAGCGATATCCTGGACCAAAGCCCGCATCTTCTAAAACTTTTCGAGAAGCATAATCCACCTCTTCACAAGGGCGGCCTAGTTGAGCCGCAGCAAAACCAGCTGCCTGCGATTTTTTCTCTAGATCCCAAATCCGCTTTTGTTGATCATTGGCTTGTCCAAAAACAATCGTACGTGTAATATCAGAACTGTAACCACCTACCACACAGCCCACGTCCATCAATACCACATCCCCTTGCTTTAAAATTTGTGGTTTATTACTTCCATGAGGAAATGAGGTAGCAACCCCCATATTTACCAAGGCAAAATCATGTACTGCTCCTTGGCTTCGATGTACTTGAGCAATTTTGGCAGATACATCCGCTGGAGTCATACCTTCTTTTAAACTAGCCATCCCAGCTTTGATCGCTTCCACCGTGATATCATTGGCTCTTTGCATCAAAGCAATTTCCGTAGGGGATTTAATCATCCGGCAAGGAATACTGATAGAATCACCACTGACTAGTTGAAAAGACATCCCCGCCTTTCTTAAACCATCAAAAATGAAAAATCGAGTTCTTTCTTCTATGGCTAATTTCCCGGAGCGAATTCCATGATCTTTCAACAGCTCAATCGTCATGGCGAATGGATTTTCATGTTCCTCCCAAGTACGGACTTGTTGGCTTAACATATTTATTTCTCTGAATCGATCCTCTTCAAAGGCTGGACAAATAAAGCTCAACTCTCCTTTGTCAGGAATGATGGCCAATAAGGATCTTTCACTAGGATACCATTTTACACCCGTGAAATACTCCATGCTTGTTCCTGCATCCAATATCAAAGCCCTCAATTTATTTTTCACTAATAAACGTTGGGCCTTAGCTATCCTTTGTCTCCTTTCTTCCAGACTTATTGGTTTGATGCTTGGAGGAAGTATTGTTTGATTGGCTTGTGTCCAAATACTGGGAGCTAAGAATGCTAAAGAAGAAGATTGAAGGAATTGTCGTCGATGAATCATGTTATTTAATAGATATATAATCTAATTTCTTTCTTTTTTCTCAAAAATCAGCACATAAGTATGATTTTCATCAGCACCTCAGGTTAAGTCAAATTAAAAAAGACCAAGTCAGAAATTTTCAAAATAATGCAGTTAAAGTACTATTTAGCGTATTTTTATTTACCATTAAATACACGAAATGGTACTTTTTTGATGAAATCTAGAAATTTTTTATTTTTTTCATAAGGATAGATAAGGACGGTTAGGGTAGTGCTATATTCTAAATTTCGACAGTTATTAATCATGTTGCTTTAAAACTTGGCTTCTGAATTAATCAAAATCACACATTTTTAACCTTTAATTTTTTCTCTATGAAAAACAAATTTTACGATCTACGAATGGGAAATCGGACTGGAGGCTTGCTTCTAGCGCTGATTTTCTTTTTGTCCTCGGTAGCAATGGCACAGGCCCAGAATCTTCGAGGTAAAGTAAGTGGTTCCGACGGGGAGCCTTTGATTGGTGCTGCAGTTACTATCGTAGGTACCACTCGTGGAGCTTCCACAGATGGTTCAGGTAACTTTGCCATCGATGTTAAAAACAATGAAACTTTACGTTTTAGTTCGGTTGGTTTTATATCCAAAGATGTCGTTTATTCGGGTCAAAAGACTTTGAATATTTCATTAGTTGCGGATAACAAGACACTGAACGAAATCGTAGTAGTGGGTTACGGTAGTCAAGTGAAAAAAGAAATCACGGGTGCTGTACAAACGATTGGTTACAAAGAATTGAAAGATTTACCTGTGACTCAAATTGGCCAAAAATTACAAGGTCAATTAGCAGGTGTTCAAATTAATCAAACTACTGGTCAACCTGGTAAGGGTTTGAATATCCGTATTCGTGGTCAATTATCAGTTTCTGCTGGTTCTGATCCATTATATGTAGTGGATGGTTTCCCTATCACGGGTACAATCGGCGCTATGAACCCAGATGAGATTGAAGATATCTCCGTATTGAAAGATGCTGCTTCTACTTCATTATATGGTTCTCGTGCAGCTAATGGTGTGGTTTTGATTACAACGAAGAAGGGTAAAGGAAGTGGAACTAACGTAAGCTTTAACGTTTACACAGGTGTTCAGCAAGTTCCAATGAAGGGACGTGTTAAAATGATGGATGCTGTTCAGTTTGCTCAATTCAAGAAAGAATTCTATGAAGATGCAAAGCAACCAGTTCCTGCTGAATTCCAAAATCCTTCTCAGTATGCAGGTAAAAACAACGATTGGTTTGATGCATTAATTAATAAAAATGCACCTATCACAAGTTATAACTTATCCATCACTTCTAACAAGGAGAAATCTAGAACTTCCTTAGTAGCTGGAGTTTTGGATCAAAAAGGTGTGGTTATCAATACGGATTATAAGCGTTATTCATTACGTTTAAATTCAGCATATGACATTTCTGACAAAGTGACTATTGGTTTTAACGTAGCTCCTCAATTGACCTACGATAATACTCCAAGAACTGATGGTGACCGTGGTACTGGTATCTTGTTCAATGCTTTGCATACATGGCCTATCATGCCGATTTATGAGGCTGATGGTACTACACTTACTAAGTTCAACCGTTTTCCAGCAAGTACAGGTAACATCTTTGCTTATGCTAACTGGGTTCGTTCTGCTCAAGAGTTAATAAATGAAACGACTACAACGAACTTATTGACGAATGCTTTCATGGAGTATGAGCCAATCAAAGGTTTGAAATTGAAGTCTAGTATCAATGGTGAAATTTTAAGAACGAAATTCTTCTTCTTCAACCCATCAACTGCTACTAGTGCTATTAACACTCCAATTCCTACTACGGCGGTTTCTATCCGTCAAAACGTAGAGAACGTATCTTGGTTGAATGAGAATACTGTTACTTATAACAAGACAATCAACGAAGATCATAAATTAGAGTTATTAGGAGGTTACACCAACCAGTATTTCCGTCAAGAGTTTACTCAAGTTCAAGCGGATACTTATTCGGATGACCGTCTTCCTACAATCCAAGGTGCTATCAACATCAATCGTGGAGCGACTCAAAGTGGTGTTCAAGAGTGGGCGTTGACCTCTTTCTTAGCTCGTGCTACGTATAACTACAAAGGAAAGTATTTATTAAACGCAGCTATTCGTCGTGACGGATCTTCTCGTTTCGGTTTAAATAACCGTTGGGGTACATTCCCATCTGTTGGTTTAGGTTGGGTCGTTTCTGATGAGGGCTTTATGCAAGATATCCCAGCTGTTTCTTTCATGAAAATCAGAGGTAGTTTCGGTGAAATTGGTAACAACAACATTGGTAACTATACTCAGTATGCCTTGATTAACAATACGGTCAACGGTGTATTTGGTAATACTGTTTCTCCTGGAGCTTCTGTTAGTTCTTTAGCTAATCCGAACTTAGGATGGGAAAAAACACGTCAGTTAGACTTAGGTTTGGACTTGAACTTATGGAATGATCGTGTGAGTTTCACGTATGATTATTACTTAAAGAATACGTCTAACTTATTGTATTCCGTTCAAATTGCTCAGGAATCAGGTTTCTCTAACTTTAATGATAACATTGGTGAGATTAAATTCTGGGGTCATGAATTTGGTGTAAACACAAAAAATACAACTGGTGCAGTTAAGTGGACTACCAATGCCAACATCTCGTTCAACCGTAACGTAGTAGTAGCTTTAGCTCCTGGTATTGACCGTGTTTATGGTACATTCCACATCACTAAAGTAGGTCAACCATTCGGTCAGTTCTACGGTTTGATTTCTCAAGGTATGTACAAAAACCAAGCTGATGTAGACAATAGTCCTAAGGTTCCAGGTCGTTCATTCCCTGGTACAATCAAAATTTGGGATGCTAACGGTGATGGTGTAATTACTTATGGTGGTAACAATGATGACCGTGTGATTATGGGTAATCCTTTCCCAGATTTCATTTACGGAATTACGAACAATGTAGCCTACAAAAACTGGGATTTCAATGTAATTGGATCTGGTTCTTATGGAAACCAAGTTATGGTTCGTCACATTTACTCAACGGCTAACTTAGATGGTCCTTTCAACTTGTTAGAAGAAGTAGCTAATCGTTGGAGATCAGAATCTAATCCTGGTTTAGGTAAATATGGTACTACTGTAGGTGGTGGTAACGTAACGGGTATTGAGCGTGACTGGATTAACTCTCGTTTCATCTCTGATGCTTCTTACTTCACTATCCGTAACATCACGTTGGGTTATACATTTACTAAGCCTTCTAAGGTGTACAAATCGCTTCGTGTATATGCTTCATGTCAGCAAGCATTTATTTTCACTAATTACTGGGGTGGACCAAATCCTGAGGTTAGTTCTCAAGGAAACGGTCAAGGAGATGGTGGTAACTTAAGTCAAGGTATTGACTTCTCAAGTTATCCAGTTCCGCGTACCTTCACTGTTGGAGCCAACTTTAACTTTTAATTAGCCAGATAATCACGTTTATTTTTAGAAACAATGAAAAATAAAATAATATTAAGCTGTTTGCTGGCTGTCGGATTGACAGGTTGCACAGAGAGTTTCTTGGATATTACTCCGGAAACAAGTTTAAGTTCGGTAACGTTTTTTAAGACGCAGTCCGATTTTCAACAAGCGGTGAATGCATGTTATGTTCCATTGAGAACAATCTACAATGACCGTTCTTGGTTATTATCTGAAATGCACTCGGATAACACTTATTATGCTCGTAATACAGCATTTGGTGCAACAGAGCAGCAAGAAGATTTGGCGGATTTCTCTATTCCAGTATCGAATGGATTAACCACCAACGCACACGTATTGAACCAATATCGTCAAGATTATTTGATTATCGCACGTGCGAATCAAATCCTAGCTTTGATTGATAAAGCGGATTTTGATGCTACAGAAAAAGCAAACTTGAAGGGTCAGGCCCAATTCATGCGTGGATTTGCTTACTTTGAATTGTACCGTTATTTCAATAAAGCGCCTTTACAATTAACTCCAGTTACTACTCGTGAGGCAGCAGCTGCCAAAATGGGAACTGCCGCTGATTTAGAGAAAATTATCACGGATGATTTAATAGGTGCTGCGGCAAACTTAAAGCCAAAGTCTACTCAGGAAGCTGGACGTGCTACTTCAGGTGCTGCCAAAACAGTGTTGGCTAACTTGTACATCATTCAGAAGAAATGGGCTGAAGCAGAGAAATTAATGAAGGAAGTTGTTGCAGAAGGAAATTATTCATTAATTCCAGATTACAACAATGTATTCTCTACTTCTACTGCGAACAAAAATAATGCCGAAAGCGTATTTGAAGTTCAGTTCCAAGAGGGTTCTAATGGATTTAACGGTACATTTATGTACAACTTTTTGCCTCGTCCTATGTTAGAGTCTGAATTAAAAACGCTTTCAGGAACGTCAAATCCACAGCCCCAAACAGGAGAAGGTAATAACATTCCAACTCCAGATATTATTGCGGCATATGAGTCAGGTGATTTACGTAAAGATGCTTCCATTGGTTACATTTTATGTTCATCAACTTTATGGGAAGGTAAAACATACCCAATCATTAAGAAGTATATGAAAACTCACTCCTTGAATGGTAACCATGGTATGAACTGGCCAGTATATCGTTATTCTGAAGCTTTATTATTCTTAGCTGAAGCATTGAATGAGCAAGGAAAAACGGCTGAAGCTGCAACGTACTTAAATATGGTACGTAAGCGTGCAGGTTTAGCGAATTCTACAGCTACTTCTCAAGCTGACTTCCGTACGGCTTTAATGCAAGAGCGTCGTGTAGAATTGGCGTTTGAGAACAAGCGTTGGCATGACCTAGTACGTACAGATACGTATAAAGCTGTGATCACTGCTCGTGGAGAAGCTATCAAAAAGGATCCATTCTCTTATTATTACCAAAGAGGATATACACTTCGTAGTAACTCTTTCTCAGTTATTGAGAAATATTACCCAATGCCTGCTGATGAAGCTGCATTGAATCCAAATATTAAGTAATCATTTAGTAGTTAGAATAGCTGTCCTAGATCATCAGGACAGCTATTTTTTTCTCTTATTTCTATGAAAACGTTTACATTCACTTTGAAGGCTCTATTGTTTAGTTTGGCATTTGTTGGGCAAGCCATAGGAGCAAATCATACTCCCGATTTTAAGAAAGTGATTCTAAGTTCAACTTTTCTCTCTGAAGGGGTTTGCGTGGGAGATGTAAACCATGATGGAAAAAAAGATGTTATGGCAGGTTCCTATTGGTTTGAAGCACCGAAATGGACAAAACATGTTATTAGTGATGATGATCTTCGTTACGATAAATCATTGAAAGTTTTCCCGAAAGATCATGTGTTTAAGGTAGACGAGGGATATAGTAATTCATTTTTAAATTTTGCTCAGGATGTAAACCACGACGGCTGGGTCGATTTGATTAAAGTGGGATTGCCAGGTGAAGCAGTTTTTTGGTTTGAGAATCCCAAAAACAAGACTGAGCTTTGGAAAAGACATTTTTTATATGCGTCCATCGGAAATGAATCTCCACTTTTTGAAGATGTGAATGGAGATGGATTGAAAGATATTATTGGCAATGATTCCAAATCAAAACAAATGGTTTGGTTACAAGCACCTAGCACTAAAAAAGATACTGTTTGGAAAGCACACGTGATTTCCTCTAACCCTAGTTTAGGGACACATAAATATACCCATGGTTTAGGTCATGGCGACATGAACGGAGATGGAAGAAAAGACATCATCTTCAAAGAAGGTTGGTGGGAATGTCCACAAGATGTATTAGCCAATGATTGGACTTTTCACCCTTTATCCTTGAGTTTTGATAGTGCTCATATCATGGTTCTTGATTTGGATGGAGATGGCCTGGTTGATTTACTTAATTCTTCAGCACATGATTATGGCATTTGGTGGCACCGCCGGACAGCCACAGGTGTTGAAACCCAAGTCATTCAAAAAGATTTATCTCAAACACATGCTATGGTGATGGCCGATTTAAATGGAGATAAACAGCCTGATTTTGTCGTTGGCAAGCGCTTTATGGCGCATAATGGAAAAGATCCAGGAGAATTTGAAAAATCACTGTTACGCTGGTATGAATTTAAATCAGGTAAAAACCCTACTTGGATAAGCCATGACATTGACGAAGATTCAGGTGCAGGGATACATATTGTGATAGAAGATATGAATCAAGATGGATTAAAAGATATAGTTATCTCGAATAAAAAGGGTGTTTTCGTCTTTTTTCAACAGACTAAGAAAAAGGCTTAGAACCCTATAAAACATTATATAAATGCGAATTTTTTCACTAATTTTTACATATAATCTATAGTACCTATGAAAAAACAATTATTGTACCTAGGCCTCGTAGGGCTGATGCTTCCATTCTTTGCGTTTCGCAATCCTTCGGCAGGCCAGGACAAACCTAAGGAAAAAGGATTCAAGAAAATCTTTGATGGCAAGAGTTTAAAAGGATGGGAGGGTGATCCAGCCTATTGGCGAGTAGAAAACGGATCCATCGTAGGGGAAATTACTCCGGCAACAATATTAAAAAGAAATCATTTCTTAATTTGGAGAGGTGGACAGCCTGCTGATTTTGAATTTAAGGCAGATGTTAAAATTACTAAATCGGGTAATACCGGTGTGAACTACCGTTCGGAAGAATTATTACCTGATTTGCCTTATGCTTTAAAAGGATATCAAGCGGATATCGATGGTAGTAACCGTTATACTGGTCAGAATTATGAAGAACGTGCTCGCACAACTTTGGCCTATCGCGGTGAAATATCCGTCATTAACGAGCAAACAGACCCAGAAATAAAGAACAATTTACGTACATTGGCTCAAAGAAATAACTGGACAGCTCGTCAGGTAAAAGGTTCTTTAGGACATACGGATTCTTTGAAAACCTCGATTAAATCAGAAGATTGGAATGAGCTACATATTGTGGCCAAAGGAAATCATTTATTGCATTACATCAACGGCGTTTTGATGAGCGATGTAACTGATTTAGATAAAATTAATGGAAAAGCTTCTGGTTGGTTAGGTATGCAAGTTCACGTAGGACCTCCCATGAAAGTGGAATACAAAAATATTCGATTGAAAACTCTTAAATAAACACTGTTAATTATATGAAAATGAGACCTCTAGTTAAACTTGGAATGGTGTTTGCAGCCGTAATTGCTTTGGGCAGTTTTGGCTACAATTCACTCCACAAAGTACAGCCCGCTCTGGCAGAAGGAGCTAATCCAAAGATCGATAAGATTCGTCTACAACCTGGATTTAAAGTAGAACACTTATTTAGCCCATCGGATGCCAAAATTGGTTCATGGGTAGCTATGTGTTTTGATGATAAAGGCAGAATGATTGCTTCTGACCAATATGGTGGATTGTTTAGATTAACTATTCCAGCTATTGGATCAAAAGATAATACTCCGAAAATTGAGAAATTGAAATTTGGAAAAGGGGTGGATACATTAGGTATTGGTAATGCTCACGGTTTATTATATGCGTTCAATAGCTTGTACGTGATGGTGAATGCTCGTGTAGCTCCAGTTAATCCTCCTGCAGCTCAACCTGGTCGTAATCCTAATTTTGCTCCTAGCTATGCTCCACGTGGTAGTGGATTGTACCGTGTTCAGGATTTAGATGGTGATGATCAGTTCGATAAGATCACTTTGATGAAGGAATTCAAAGGTGAAGGAGAACACGGTCCACACTCCATCATTTTATCTCCTGATAAAAAATCCATCTATTTAATCAATGGTAACCATACGGATGTACCTCCAATGGATGCTTACCGTTTGCCTAAAAACTGGCATGAGGACAATTTGTTCCCTTTAATCAAAGACCCGCGTGGACATGCTAATGATCGTTATGCTCCAGGTGGATATGTAGTAAACATTGATCCAGATGGCAAAAAATGGGAATTAATCAGTGCTGGATACAGAAATGCATTTGATATTGCTTTTAATGAAGTAGGTGATTTATTCGCATATGATGCTGATATGGAGTGGGATTTCGGTTTACCTTGGTACAGACCAACTCGTATCAACCACGTAACATCTGGTTCAGAGCATGGATGGAGAACAGGTAACAGCAAATGGTCACCTTCTTTACCGGATAACTTACCTCCAGTATTGAATATCGGACAAGGTTCTCCAACAAGTTTATTGTCATTGCGTGATGCTAAGTTTCCTGCGAAATACAAAAAATCGTTATTGGCATTTGACTGGACATTTGGTATTGCTCACTTAATCAAGTTGAAACCACAAGGTTCTACTTATACAGCTGATCGTGAAGAATTCTTATCGGGTATTCCTTTACCATTAACAGATGGTCAAATTGGTCCTGATGGAGCTTTATATTTCTTAATTGGTGGTCGTCGTTTAGAGTCTGATTTGTATCGTGTATATTATACAGGACCTGAAGAAGCTAATACCAAACCAGTTGTTTCTCAAATTACTCCATTGAATGAATTGCGTCGTAAGTTAGAGGTATTCCATAATGGACCAAATCCTGCAGCTGTTGCTACAGTTTGGCCACATTTGAATAGCCCAGATCGTTTTGTTCGTTATGCTGCACGTATTGCTCTAGAGCATAATCCAGCTGATTCTTGGAAAGATAAAGCATTGAATGAAAAAGATCCAGTTGCAGCTATCAATGCTTTGATTGGTTTGATTCGTATGGATAAGCCAGAAAATAAAAATGCTATCAATGCAGCTTTATTGAAGATTGATAATAAAGGTTTCAATGAGGCATTGCAAATTGATTACATCCGTGCCTTTGAATTGAATATTTTAAGAAACGGTTTGCCAGATGCTTCTCAATCTTCAGCTATTGTGGCGAAGTTTGATGCATTATACCCAGCGAAACAAATGAACTTAACTCGTTCATTGAGCCGTATCTTGGTGACTTTGGAAGCTCCAAACATCATTCCTCGTACTTTGAAGTTGATGGAAACAAAAGATACCGCTTCCGTAGCTGCTTACCGTGCTGAAACGGCGACTTCTTCTGCTGACTTAATTATGCGTAACCCTCAGTATGGTACAGATATCGCTCGTATGTTGGAAAAAATTCCACCAGCACAACAAACCTATTTAGCTACGATGTTAAGTGCGGCTAAGAACAATTGGACTCCAGAATTACACGACCGCTATTTTGCTTGGTTCCGTAAAGGATTTGAGTATCAAGGTGGACGTAGTTATGTAGGTTTCATTGATCGTGCTCGTAAATTAGCTTTGAAAAATGTAGCTGAAGCACAGCGTGCAAAATATGATAAAATGTCAGGTGCTGATTTATTAACAGCTAATGGTAATGATTTAGTAAAAGTAAATGCACCGAAAGGCCCTGGTAGAAACTGGAAAGTGGAAGACGCAGTAGCACTTTTGGATGCTCCTTTAACAAATCGTGATTTCCAAAATGGTAAATCGATGTTTGCTGCTACAACTTGTAGAAACTGTCATGCCGTAGGTTCTGATGGCGGAGGAAATGTTGGTCCCGACTTGACTAATTTGGGAACTCGTTTCTCTAAGAAGGATATTTTGGAATCAATCATTGACCCGAACAAAACGGTTTCAGATCAATATGCTGCTTCTCAGTTGATGTTGAGAAATGGAACATCCGTAGTAGGTCGTATCACAAATCAGGATAAAGTAGCATTCTATGTGTCGCAAAACCCATATGCTCCGGATCAAGTTGAAAAGGTATTGAAGAAAAATGTAACTTCAGTGAAGTATTCTGGAGTATCTCCCATGCTTGCTGGTTTGATCAATAGCTTGAATCCAGAAGAATTGAAAGATTTAATGGCTTATTTAATGTCAGGTGGTAGTGAGGCTAATGCCATGTTTGCTAAACCAGCTGCGAAATAATTGAATAGAAAAAAGATGACGTATCCTTGGAAAGATAAAATATCCAATCACAAGCAACTCGGAGGCATTGAAACCTCCACATTAGATAACGGAGCAGGTAGAGGCGTTCGAATTGCTTGGATGGATACGGGAGCGGGATTTCGCTACAAAATTGTACTAGATCGTGGCATGGATATTGCCGAGGCCTTTTACCAAGAGAATAGTTTAGCATGGATTTCCCATGCAGGCATTACCAGTCCACAGCCCCTGTCTGATCAGGGGCTGCACTGGTTACGCACCTTTGGCGGAGGATTGCTGACTACCTGTGGTTTGGACCACGTAGGTGGCCCAGAGCAAGATGAGTTTGGGATTCGTGGTATTCATGGAAAAATCAGTAATCAAATCGCTGAAATTACTTCCATTGTACAACCTGATATTCATTCGGGTCAATTAGACATGAGTATTTCAGGTATTATTCGTCAGCATGTGATTTTTGGACCATGTTTGACATTAAAAAGAACGATTTCCGGTCGATTAGGGGAAGCATTTCTGAAAATTGAAGATGAAATTGTCAATGAAGGCAATATGGATGCCCCTTTGATGTTATTATATCACTTTAATTTTGGCTGGCCTCTTGTAGACGAAGGAACCAAGATTGTGGCGAAAGGAACTTGGAAATACCGTTTTGAGGGAACTCAAGATGCTTTGATTTTCAAGGAAGGAAATGATTACAAAACTTGTCCAGCCCCATTGGATATCCATTTGGGTGGGGGAGAAGAAGTGGCCTTTATTGATGCCGCTACTGATGCGCAACATCAAGTTGTTTGCGGACTTTACAATGAACAGCTAGGACTAGGAGTGAAGATGTCTTACGACAAAAGAGAATTGCCTAGTTTAACCAATTGGCAACATTGGGGAAAGGATGAATATGTTACGGGAATTGAACCTGGCACAAACCCTCCCATTGGCCAAAAAGCAGCTAGGGAAGAAGGCTCGTTGGTGTTTTTAGCCCCCAGAGCGAGTAAACGTTTTTCGGTGACTTTAGAAGTCTTAGATCAACAAAAACAAACAGAGAAATTAACTAATTTTATACAATAAAAGATTGCCTATTCTTATGAAAAATAAAGCAGAAAAAGCCCTAGAGCAAGGAAAGGGCATATTGCGTTTAGCGCCAACTTGGGTACCAAGATCATTTTGTGTTCCAGGTCGTCGTATTAAATTGCATCCAGATGATTATTATGTACTCGGAGGAGTGCGAGGAGGAATTGATGAGCGTTGGTTATCATCTACTACCCCTGCTAAAAATGGTCCGTTAACGGGAGAAAATGAAGGCCTTAGTGCAGTAGTTTATTCCGAAGGTGGAAATGAAGAACAAATCCTGTTGAAGGATGTCATTGAAGAATTAGGTGGCCAAATTATTGGTGATCGTCTTTGGAATGAATATAAGTCTTGGCCTATGTATTCCAAGTTTTTTGATAACATGGGTCCTTTACCTCACCACATTCACCATAACGACGAGCATGCGGCTAAAATTGGTCAATTGGGTAAGCCTGAGGCCTATTATTTTCCTCCACAATTGAATAACCATGGTGGAGATTTTCCATATACTTTCTTTGGAATCGCTCCAGGAACGACTAAGGAACAAATCAAAGAATGTTTGCAGAATTTCACCAAGGGAGATAATAAAATCACCATGTTCTCTCAAGCATTCCCTTTAATTCCAGGAACAGGTTGGGATGTGCCTCCAGGAATGTTACATGCTCCTGGTAGCCTTTGTACCTATGAGCCTCAGAAAGCTTCTGACGTTTTTGCTATGTATCAATCTTTAGTGAATGAAGCAATCATTCCAGAAGAATTATTGTGGAATGGAACTCCTAAAGAAGAAATTGGAAATTATGACCAATTAATGGAAGTGATTGACTGGGATTTGAATACCAATCCTAATTTATTGGAAACTCGTTTCATGGCTCCAATTCCTGTGAAAGATGAGGCAGAAATGGCCAAAGAAGGATATTCAGAGAAATGGGTTTGCTACCGTTCAGAAGCATTCTCTGCCAAAGAATTAACCGTATTCCCGGGTCAAACCGTAACCATCAAAGATGCAGCTGCTTATGGCCTAATCATGATGCAAGGTCACGGTAAAATGGGTGTTTGGAATGTGGAGACCCCTGCGATGATTCGTTACGGACAATTGACTAATGATGAATTCTTTGTAACTGAAAAAGCAGCTCAAGAAGGGGTAGTGATTACTAACCATTCTTCTACTGACCCAATCGTGATGTTGAAGCATTTTGGTCCAAGCAATCCTGATTTAACTTTATAATTGATATAAACCATTTGAACAAATGACACAAATACATAATTATCCAAAATTGCACAATGCCACTTGGCCTGGCATTGTGGGTAAGGGTCCTGATTCCGAACCCGTTATTTCTTTAGATCAAATGCTTGAAATGACGGCTGCGGCAGAAGTAGATGGCGTGAAATTTGATGGAGTAGATGTGGGTTTATTTGATCCGCATTTTGACATTAATTCAGGTAAAGAGGGAGCCAAACGCTTGGCGGAAAAAGTAGCAGCTCACGGTTTAGAAATAGGTAGTTTGGTTGCTCCTATTTGGGGGGGACCAGCTATTGGTTCTAAAGCAGATCAAGATACTTTCGTAGACATGGTAAAAAAATCCTGTGAAATAGGTCAAACATTGCGTGAAATGGGTATTCGCCCGAATGGTATTGTTCGTATTGATTCTGCTAGTGGCGTGTCTGATTGGGCGAAAGATCCCGTGGGTAATTCCAAAAAAATTGTGGAAACATTCCAACGTGCATGTGATGTAGCGGCTGATTATGGCGAGCGCTTAGCCGCTGAGGGAGAGATTTGCTGGGGGGGGATGCACTCTTGGCGTCAGATGGTAGCCACATTAGAAGCAGTAGATCGTAAAAACATTGGTTTTCAAGCGGATATGTCACATACTCTATTGTATACCATGGGATACAATTCTCCAGAAGATCGTATTTTACCAGAAGGGTATGATTGGTCTGATCGTGAAGTATTGAAAGATGCTTTACGTCAAATCACAGCGGCGCTTCGTCCATGGACCATCGACTTCCACGTGGCACAAAATGATGGTACTGTTCACGGAACAGGTAGCCATGATAAAACAGGAAGACACTGCCAAGCTACTGATCCTAATGGAAAATTAGTGGTGGCTGAAGATGCAGGATTTTGGCTTCGTGATGAAAAAGGTGAATTGACCAAAGCATTCAAACATATTTGTTGGGATGGTTGTATGTTCAGCAATGAAGTAATGTTACAACAAAAAACGTGGAACGATATTTTAGCTACCATGATTAAGGTGCGTAATGCCCATGGTTGGTCTTAGAATTTTGAAATATATTTGACAATGGAAAAGAAGAAATTAAGAATAGGATTAATAGGAACGGGCTTCATGGGAAGAACCCACTCCAACGGTTTCAACCGTATTACCAACTTTTTCCCCAATTTGGCTTATGAGCCTGTTATGCAGGCAGTTTGCTCTCGTAATGAGGAGAAAGTGAAAGCGTTTGCTGAACAGTGGGGCTATGCCTCTTACGAAACAGATTGGCGCAAATTAATTGCCCGTGATGATATTGATGCGGTAGACATTTGTACTCCTAACGATACTCACGCAGAAATCGCCATTGCCGCTGCCAAAGCAGGCAAAATGATTCTTTGTGAAAAACCTTTGTCTAGAACTCTAGCAGAAGGAGAAGAAATGGTGAAGGAAATAGAAGCAGCTGGTGTGAAAAACACCGTTTGGTATAACTACCGTCGCTTGCCTGCCGTTACTTTAGCCAAACAAATCGTTGATTCTGGTAAATTAGGCCGTATTTTTCACTACCGTGCTAACTTCTTACAAGATTGGACCATTAGTCCTGATCTACCTCAAGGTGGAGCTGGTACTTGGCGTCTAGATGTGGAAGCAGCTGGTTCAGGTGTGACGGGCGACTTATTAGCTCACTGTATTGATACAGCTCTATGGATCAATGGCGGAATCACCGATGTTTCTGCTATGACGGAAACTTTCATTAAGGAACGTGTACATACAGAATCTGGACAAGTTCAAAAAGTGGGTATTGATGATGCATGTTTGTTTCACTGCCACTTTGATAATGGTTCATTAGGTTTATTTGAGTCTACCCGTTATGCTCGTGGACATAAGGCGCTTTATACATTTGAAATCAATGGAGAGCATGCTTCTCTTCGTTGGGATTTACATGATTTGAACCGCTTAGAAATGTATGATCATTCGGATGAATCCAATGTCCGTGGTTGGAAATCGATTTTAGTAACTGACGGCGACCAACCTTACATGGACAAATGGTGGGTTCCAGGTCTATCCATTGGTTATGAGCATAGCTTTGTACATCAAGCCGCTGATTTCCTGAAATCATTGGAGAAAGGAGAGCCTTGTTCACCTACCTTCCGTGAGGCTTTACAAACACAAAAAGTGTGTGAGGCTGTCATTGATTCTGCTAAGCAAAAACAGTGGAAGGATACGAACGTAGAGTGGCCTTGTTAATTTTTTAAATGGAATGTAGGGTGGAAGGAGAGAAACCAGTTTTAGAACTCAGACAAGTATCTATTGCTTATTCGAGAACTCCCATTTTACATTCCATTGATTTATCCTTGTATCCTGGTGAAATCCACGCTTTGGTGGGTGAAAATGGGGCAGGGAAATCTACCTTAATGAAGACTATATTAGGAATCATCTCTCCTGACCATGGGGAGGTGATTTTTTTTGGTCAAAAACGGCAGCAGCAAAGTTTGAAGCAAATCATGGATGCAGGAATATCCATGATACATCAAGAATTGATGTTGATTCCCGAGTTAAGCGTAGCTGAGAATATATTTTTGGGGAGAGAGCATGAATTGGGATTCTGGCCTTGGAAAAGGAAGAAAAATGCCCAATTACAAACCTTGGAATTATTGTCGGATTGTGAAATCCCCTTAGATTCAAGCACTTTGGTCAAGAATTTGTCGATTGCCGAACAACAATTAGTAGAAATATTGCGGGCTATATCCCAGCGTGCCCATTTGATTTTGATGGATGAACCTACTTCATCCTTGTCAGAAAAGGAAATTACCTTGTTCAGGCGTCTGATTAATAAATTAAAAAACGAAGGAGTTAGTATTTTATTTACCTCCCACAAAATGGAGGAGATATTTGGCTTCTCAGATCGAATTTCTGTTTTGCGGGATGGTTATTTGATTTCTTCCAAATGTCGGGAGGAATGTACAGAGCAGGAGGTAGTCCAACAAATGGTTGGTCGAGAAATGAATCAGTTTTTCCCTCACCGGGAAGTACAAAAAGGAGAAATTTGTTTACAAGTAAAAGGCCTAGGTATTCCTGGCTTATTTCAAGACATTGAATTTGATTTGCATCAAGGAGAAATTTTAGGTTTTGGTGGACTCGTTGGAGCAGGACGGACAGATATAGGTAAGGCCATAGCTGGATTATTAAGTCCTCAAAGCGGTGAAATCATTTGGAGAAACAAGTCTGTTTCGTTTAAAAGCCCTCAAGATGCGATAAAGCAAGGTATAGGCTATGTGAGTGAGGACAGAAAAGAAATGGGATTTATTCCCGAATTTTCCATTCAGCATAATATAACGTTATCTTCTCTGCTAAGCTGTCAGCGTTGGGGTATACTGGATAAAGTTAAAGAGAAAGAAATAGCATCTGCCCATATTGCCCGACTGAACATTAAGTCTAAAGGAGTAGGTCAACAGGTGATGAATTTGAGTGGAGGTAATCAACAAAAAGTAGTCTTCGGTCGTGTGTTGCAACATGTTCCTGACGTATTAATTTTGGATGAACCCACCCGAGGAATTGATGTGCAAGCCAAATTTGAGATATATACCTTGATGGCAGAATTAAGTCGACAAGGTAAATCCATCATTTTAATTTCTTCCGATTTGCCAGAATTGATGCATATGAGTGATCGGATTTTGGTTATTTCCAAAGGAAAGCAAACAGCCAATTTGAATAAAGAAGAGACCAATCCAGCAGAGATTATGTTTTATGCTATGAAATAGTAAGCACATGAATTTGAAAAAAATACTTATTGGGAGTCAGTCAGGAGGAATCTTTCTTGCGTTGATTTTGATGTGTGTGTTAATCTCTAGTTTGACACCTCGCTTTTTAACGGATACCAACCTTTTGGTCATCTTAAATCAAGTTTCGGTCAATGCCATTCTAGCCTTTGGTGTCACCTTTGTGATTATTTCAGGAGGGATCGACTTGTCTTTAGGTTCCATGTTAGCCGTAGCGGGTGTAGTGGCTGCTTTATTTGCCAAATCAGATGGAGGAAATGTGTATTTAGCCTTATTGATGGCGCTAGGAGTAGGTGCATTGATGGGAGCTATGAATGGCTTTACAGTCATATTGTCAAAAGTTCCCCCCTTTATCGTGACTTTAGGTACCATGACCATCGCTCGAGGTGCGGCTTTGATTATATCATCCGGTAGACCCGTGTCTGATTTATCCGAATCCTTTAATTATTTGGGTAATGGAGATCTTGTTGGAATACCTATCCCTATATTGTTCCTAGTAGGCACTTATGTCGTATGTCATTTCGTATTAACACAAACGGTATTTGGACGTTATGTCACCGCCATAGGAGGAAATGAAACAGCTGCTTGGGTGGCGGGGATACCTGTTGCCAAAGTTAAATGGTGGGTGTATACCCTTAGTGGGATATTCGCTGCTTTAGGTGGAATATTGTTATCAGCCAGGATTAATACAGGTCAGCCTAATGCTGGATTAGGTTTTGAACTAGATGCCATTGCCGCAGTGATTATCGGAGGTACCAGTACTCGGGGAGGAAAAGGAAGTATGACTGGAACACTTTTGGGAGTCTTGTTCATTGGAGTTATTAATAATGGTTTGGATTTATTAAATGTTTCTGCCTATTGGCAACAAGTTGTCATGGGGGGAATCATTATATTAGCAGTAGTATTGGATAGTGTTTATCAAAAAATGAAACGTTAATATGAAAATTGGTTTACGCATTTTAGTTATTTGTTTAGTGGCGGCATTGGCTTGGGCTTGTGGAAATAAAGAATCGGGTGGAAAGAAAAAAATCGTCATTGGAGTGTCCATGTTGAGTTTACAAAATGAGTTCATTCAGCAAGTAAGCGCGTCTTTAGAAAAGCATGCCAAAGAGGCTGATGTAGAATTAATTGTTGTGGATGCGGAACGCTCAGCATTGAAGCAAGTGGAGCAAGTAGAGAATTTTATCAGTCAACAAGTTGACGCTATTATACTAAATCCAGCTGAATTTGAGGCTAGTTCTCCAGCTATATTACGCGCTAAAAAAGCAGGAATTCCCATCGTTAATGTCAATTCTTCCACCAAAGAAAAACCGGATGCTTGGGTGGGATCAGATGATGCCGAATCGGCTAAAATGGCCATCGATTTTTTGGCGAAGAAATTGAATGGTAAAGGCAATATCTTGATTATCCAAGGATATATGGGGCAAGCAGCTCAGATAGATCGTGAACGTGGAGCTGTTGAGGCTTTAAAAGCATATCCTAATTTGAAATTATTAGCTACTCAAACTGGAGAGTGGGATCGAGCCAAATCCATGTCTTTAATGGAAAATTGGATACAATCTTATGGAGATCAAATCCAAGGGGTATTTGCACATAATGATGAAATGGGACTAGGAGCTATGCAGGCATTAGTGGATGCTAAGAAAAAAGATAAAGTACTGGTGGTTAGCGTGGATGGTATAGGTGATGCTATTAAAGCAGTGGATGCAGGAACCTTAGATGCAACTATTTTACAAAATGCCGAACAACAAGGAGCCCAAGCTATTGCCTTGGCATTAGATTTAATTCATAAAAAGCCAATCAAAGAAACACAAGTACTAATTCCATTTCAAGTTAAATCAAAATAGTAACAGCTTTACAATAAACTTATACGATGAAAAAAATTCTCTTTATTTGTTTGATAACTACTACGCTTATGGCCCAGCAAAAACCTTTTGTAGCGAATTATGATGAAAGTAAAGTAGGTCAATTTACTTTACCAGATCCATTACGGTTAGGTTCAATGAAAATAAGCACGGAAGAGGACTGGGAAAAGAATAGGGCTACCTGGTTGACTTTGTTTGCCGATCACATGTATGGACAAATGCCCCCAAAATCCATCAAACAGACCAACACCTTAGTTTCTCAAAAAGACATTTTAGGCGGAAAAGCGACGCAATCGATTTGGAAAATGGATTTTGCGGGGAAGGTTCAAGCCACGGTGGTGGTAATATTGCCCAAATCGAACAAGAAGGCTCCGGTATTTTTAGGATTGAATTTCTGTGGAAATCAGACGATCAGTCAGGATGAAGGTATTCCCATTTTTGACAAATATGTAGTTTGTAATAACGCTCCCGATTTTATTAACAATATCTCTCAAGCCGCATCTAGAGGAGAATGGGCTAGTCGATGGCAGATTGAAAAAGTAATAGATGCCGGTTTTGGCACCATTACGGCTGCCTGTGGCGATTTTGAGGAAGATTTTGCGACAGGATTCAAAAATGGGCTTAGAACAAAATTGGCAGGAGAATTGGGGTTAAAGCCAGAAGAATGGACCGCCAATGGAGCGTGGGCCTGGGGATTGAGCCGCATGTTAGACTTAGCTCAAAGTATAGCTGAAATTGATGGAAAGAAAGTGATATTGCATGGGCATTCTCGCTTAGGTAAGGCTGCCTTATGGGCGGGTGCTAATGATCGACGTTTTGCTGCCATTATTTCCAATGAATCAGGAGAAGGAGGAGCTGCATTGAGTAGGAGAATATATGGAGAAACCATTTGGCGCATTACCAATAGCTTCCCTCATTGGTTTTTGCCTACATATGCCACCTATGCTGACCGAGAAAATGAATTACCTTTTGATCAACATATTTTATTGAGCTTATTGGCTCCACGACCAGTTTATGTAGCTTCTGCCTTTGGCGATCAATGGTCGGACCCTAAAGGAGAGTTTTTAGGTACCAAAGAAATGGAAAAAGTGTATTCTTTGTACGGTAAAAAAGGATTAGGAAATATCGACATGCCAGGGTTAAATCAACCGGTTGGTAAGCTCATTCGATACCATATTCGGGATGGTAAACATGATATCAATGACTACGATTGGGATCAGTATATTAAGTTTGGAAAAGAAGAAGTTAAGTAAGTTGTTAGTGTCTAGGTATTAGTGATTAAGATAGTTTTATTTGAGTATGCTTAATAAACTGTGTCAATTACTAACTAATCTCTAATAACTAATCCCTAATAACTAATAACTAATACATCCCTTGCTTCGTCTACTTATATTTTTGGGTTTATTGATTCCGACCTTAGGGTATTCACAACAGACTAAGGTGAAAAAACCTTTGCCGGAAAAAAAGAATGCTCATTTGCCATATGCCTGTATTTTTGAAGATGGGGCTTATCCTGCTACGGTCATTCAACGAAATACAATGACCAAGGATTCCACTGTTTTTGCTCGGATTGCAGTCGAAATAGAAGGCTGTTTAGTGATAGGCATTCGTTTTCCTAAAGGCTCAAAATTCCTTCAAGACACATTGCAAATCAATGACATTGATGACCTAGGGAATTCCATCATCCAAGGCAAAAATGGCAATTATTATGTTATACAGGCGAAGTATGAACCTTTTTAAATGTTGAATGGTAAATACTAGCATGTCGGTGAATATTTTTTACCATGTACCATTAATAATTTATCATTTACAATTCACCATTTGCATTTCATCATTTACAATTCACCATTAAAAAATTACCATTAATTTTAGGGTAATTTTGTACCGTATGATTATTCAAAAAGTAGACGTAGCCATTAATGTGTATGGAAAACCTTACCAAACGGCGGTAAGTATTTGGTCATTGATGAAAAATTCTGGGCAGCATATCCAACAAATTTATGTGACATTAGAAAAAAAACAGCCAGAAGATTTTGATGAAGCATTATTGAGATCACTTTTGGAAGGTTTACCTATCATTTACTTTAAGCCTAAATTTTTCTTTGGTTGGTGGGAAGGAAGGAGAAAAGGTTTGCTCAATAGAATTCTATTGCGCTTTAAGGATTATCGTTATTCCATTCGAAGTCAATACGCTTGGGAAAATAGCCAGGCTAAGTGGTTGTTTTTGATGCACAACGACATGCTTTTTACCGATGATTTAATAGGACATTATTTAACTAAGATTGGAGATTCAATAGGAATAGGCCAAGTGGGTCAATGCTGGAATTGCCCAGCATTGGGAGAGCTTTGTGATGGAAACCGCTATTGGGATTACCGACCATCCATGGAGGAATTAAAAACCTTATATCAATCTAGGCCAGAAGGTAGAGCGGTTATGCATGGCTTGGTACAAGATGGTCAATTAAGCTGGCCATTGCCCGAATGCCGACTCAATGAACATGCCGCTTTAATTAATTTAGACATGGCACGTCCAATAACAAGCCCCTTAGGTACTGTGGCGCCTATCGGATTAAAAAATAGTCTGGATAATGGAATTCCATGGTTTCAAGGCATGACTTTGAAAGGCTATAAAATGGTGAATGAATCCTATATGCCATTTGCTAAACATGCTTGGACCAATGATACAGATTGCGGACATGCTTCCTTGTTCGACAAAAATATGTATGATAGAGAAGAGGAAATGGCTAAATATGAATTGGCCAAATGGAGAAATTAACAATATCAACAAAAAATTCGATGAAACGTATCTTAACATTTGCCTTGATTTTTTTAAGCTTTGCCTTGTTAGCCCAAGAGGCGGATAAGAAAAAAGTTATTCAACGGATTCAGCAAAAAGAAAGCCAATACGGTCAAATGGCTAATCAAATTTGGCGATTTGCTGAAGTAGGTTATAAAGAAAAACAAAGTTCCGCCTTATTACAGGAAACTTTGAGAAAAGCTGGTTTTACGATTGAACCAGGTGTGGCCAATATTCCTACGGCTTTTGTGGCTACTTTTGGACAAGGGAAACCTGTCATTGGTATCATGGGGGAATACGATGCATTACCGGGAATGTCGCAAGATTCCATTCCCACCAAACGAAGTTTGGGAAATTCGGCAGGACATGCTTGTGGGCACCATTTATTTGGAACAGGCTCAGTGGCAGCGGCCATTGCGGTGAAAGAATGGATGCAGGAAACAGGTCAAAAAGGTACCATTACGTTTTATGGTTGCCCGGCCGAAGAAGGTGGATCTGGTAAGGTATATATGGTGCGTGAGGGTTTGTTTTCTCAGGCAGATGTGATGTTACACTGGCATCCCAACAATCAGCATGTCATTTCAATGAGTAATTCCTTAGCTAATAAGGCTGGGAAGTTTCGCTTTTACGGATTATCCTCCCATGCTGCTGCTTCTCCAGAAAGAGGAAGGTCAGCCTTGGATGCGGTAGAAGCTATGAATTATATGGCCAATATGATGCGGGAACATATTCCTTCCACGACGCGCATGCATTATGTCATTACCCATGGAGGAAAAGCACCCAATATTGTGCCTGATTTTGCGGAAGTCTATTATTATGTTCGCTCCCCCAAAAGAGATGTTGTGATGGACGTTTGGGATCGTTTAGAAAATGCAGCCAAAGGAGCAGCTTTGGGAACTGGGACTAAATATGAAGCCGAAGTAATTGGTGGGGTATATGAAATGTTGCCCAATGATCGCTTAGCTCGAGTGATGCATGCCAACTTGCAACTGGTGGGTGGCTATACATTGAATCCCAGCGAATTGGCTTTTGCCAAGCAAATCCAGCAGTCGGAGGGTATGGAAATAGTGGACTTAGCGAGTACAAATCAAATTAAGGGATTGAACGATGGAGATAATTTAGCAACAGGTTCTACCGATGTGGCTGATGTAAGCTGGACTGTGCCCACGATAGGTTTAGGAACAGCTGCTTGGGTGCCTGGGACAAGTGCACATAGCTGGCAAGCTGTGGCTGCAGGAGGAACTTCCATTGGTCGAAGGGGGATGATGGTAGCTGCAAAGACCTTGGCCTCTACTGCCATCGATTTATTTAAGCACCCCGAGTGGATTAAAGAAGCCAAAGCTGAATTTGAGAAACGAAGGGGCCCTAATTTTGTATATAAATCTCTATTAGGGAATCGACAACCAGCTCTGAATTACCGAGATTAATGCTGAAATACACATGAAATATTGGGTAGGAGTCATTTTGAATTTATGTTTGTGGCAATCTACTTGGGCACAAACTAACCCGCCTTTACAGTGCGAATCGGATGAATATTCTACGTATCTGGTTCCAAGTTTAGAAAATGGTTTTGTTTTATTGGATGCTAATAAAGAGGTATTTCAACGTTTGATGAAACAATATCAATATCAAGAGTTTTATCGTGGAAATGAGATGGAATATTTAGCTCCCACAAGTCGTGTCAACCAAATGCGATTGATTAGAAAGGAAAACACGCAAGTTCAATTTTTACTTTCACCCACTAAACTTATGGTAATCAAACAATTAGAGCAAGATATAGCTGCCCGGAAACCAATTGTTTCTAAAGATTCCAATGGCATGACTTGGTACCACATAAACTACCCCACTCATCAACCTTCTCAAGTTTTGCGAATTGGGATTAAATTGGAATCAGATTCAGAAGATCGAGTAGGTAGAACCTGGACTATTTGGTCTTCTACGATCATATTTTCACACTAATTGTATGAAACAAAAAAGCTCCTATTCAAAAAATAAGAGCTAATTACATTTCTGTGTTCTATAATTATCTTGAATAACCGTGGTTATGGGTATTTTGTTTTGTGTGGTTGGTATTATCATTTTCTATAATGTATCAAAAACACACATTGACTTGTAATAAAAAAAATATTTTTTATTTTTACATAAACCTATAATATAATCATGAAAATATACCAAAGAAAAGGGGAGAGGAGTCGTGAACATATTATTTTACAAGCATCAGATATTTTTAACACTTACGGTTATTATATCACTATTGATGAAATAGCCAAGTATACAGGTATTAATAAAAGCAAAATTAGTAACCATTTTTCTACCAAGGAATCATTATTTATTGCCATTGCTGATTTTTACATTGTAGAAATTCAGCAATATTTTGAATCGATCACTATTTCAAAAGAAATTTCCTGGAAAGATTACGTAGAAATTCTTTCTGAAATAATGGATATCCAGTTTAAATATCGAAATGCCATTATTTTTATTTTGACAGCACCTTTCAAAGATGAGGCACTTTCTTTGCATATCATTGAATCATTTAAGGGTAGAAAGCATCAAATGATTCGACTTTTTGAAAAATTGGTTGAAGATAATTATTTATTGGAGTCAGTATTTGAAGAAAAGAATTTCAAGATATTTTATCACCAACATGCAGTGTTAAGCGTTCATTGGTTGAATACGTATTTGTTATTTGATTTTAACAAAAGTTATGAAGAGGTTAAACCCACTTATTTAGCTGGAACTATCAGTATTTATAAGCCTTATTTAAGTGCCAAAGGTTTAGCCGAATTTGAATCACTGGATTTAGAGGCCTTACTAATTAAAAAGCAATAGTAACACCATGTATTAAAATCAAAAAGGAGAAACGATTTTCATTCCACTTGTTGATTTTAATAGTAAAAAAAGCTCTTATTCAAAGAATAAGAGCTTTTTGCATCCCTGTGTTCTATAATTAATAGGGTTATTTCGCGGATAAGTATTTTCTTTTAATCATTGGAAATTTATCCCCTTTGATTAAAGAATCAAAATTATACAATAGACTTTAAATAAAAAAATAATTTTTTATTATTCATTGTAAATTTATGCATATTATTTGTAAAATAATATAATTGACATATGTTTTTACAATTTTGTTTATGTGTAGTTTTAGTTATCAGAAGCTATTCATGGATTGGCCTAATGGGATGACCAATTAATAACAATCCATACCAATGGGAGCACCATCAGGTATTTGAGGACTAGCTAACGCTTTCCATTCCCTTGGATGATCGAGTGATTCTTGAATGAATTGCTGCATGTATTGAGCAAATGAACTTGAAGCTGCTTTTTTGGCATAATATTGTTGCCATTTTTTAATCCCCGAGTGGAGTTCCACTTTTGCCAAAGGCGCTAAGGTAGGGGCATGTAAGGTATTTAGGACCGCTTCACAGACTTTATAGTTAATGGTTTCTTGGGCTGCATTTAAATAAGAGTCTGACCAGCTTTTTTCAATGGTCTGTTGGCTTATTTTTTGTAACATTTCAGATACACCTAAATTAGCTACATCTATCGTATGGTTTTGTTGAATTCGGGAAATTCTGTCGGGATGTAGTAAAAAGTCCAATGTGAATTCAGCAGCCGTTTCTACTGCTCCTAACGCATCAAAAGTTACTCCCGTTTTGCTTTTAAAGGATTCTCTGGTTCTAGGAAAGCCAAAGGCCCGAGGAGGGAACAGGCTAAGTTTATCTTTAGGAATAGCGATTTCATCTGCTTGTAAGGTCCGCATTAATTGTTGTAGAGCGTCCACTTGCAGGCTTTTGGAGGCAGGCTTAAGAATCAATTCTTTTCCTCCTTTGACAGCATAATTATATTCAAAACCACCTACTATTTTACTGACAGCTTCTGTTTGGTAGCGGTGCATGAAATATAAAGGCACAAACATGTCTTCTAATTTGGAATAGCTTTCACCTTGACGCATATTGTCTGCGGAAAACTGTTTGATGGCTTGTTTTCTGACACCTAACATACGTTGTAATTCATCGACTACCGTATGGCCATTGTCCCATAAATGGGCATAAATATGAGCTCCTCCAGGATTGCGGGCATCAAAATCCGTGATGAATCTCAATCCTTTTTCATAGGCTTTATCTAAAATATGAGGAAGTTCAGCCTCGCTATGTTGACCATAGGCATAATCTACGGATACTTTATCCCATTCCCCGATATTGCGATCATAGGCTTTCGACAAGTCGATTTCATTCCCAAGAAATGACACTTGAGGATGTGGATAATCCATGACACTTGAATTTCCTTGAGCACTGGCAGCATAATTGTGGGCAAAACCTAGGGTATGTCCTATTTCATGTGCAGCCAATTGTCGAATACGCGCCAAGGCCATTTCTAGCATGGGCTGATTATTTTGGTTGTTTTTAGCATAAGGTGCGTTCATGAGAGATTGGGCAATCATAAAATCTTGTCGGATGCGCAAACTTCCCAAACTCACGTGTCCTTTGATAATTTCCCCCGTTCTTGGATCAGAAATGCTAGCTCCATAGCTCCAGCCACGCGTAGATCGGTGAACCCATTGGATAACATGATATCTCACGTCCATGGGATCTGCGTCATCAGGTAAAATTTTCACTTGAAAAGCCTCTTTATATCCAATGGCTTCAAAGGCTTGATTCCACCATTTTCCTCCTTCCAATAATGCCGAACGGATGGGTTCTGGTGTACCATTGTCGAGGTAATAAATAATAGGTTTAATGGCCTCACTGACTGCTGCGCTTGGATCTTTCTTTTCTAAGCGATGTCGAGTAATCCATTTCTTTTCAATGGATTCTGTCACGGGTGTAGCATAGTCCAAGAAGGTCAAGGCATTGGAGCCAGATCTTGGATCATACACTCTAGGTTGATATTGATTGTCAGGTAGTTCAATAAAGGAATGGTGTTCTACCACTGTCACAAAATCAGGATTAGGAGTAACTGAACGAATTTCTGCTCCCGTGGCATTCCCAGAAAAGGTAAGTCGAGCTTCAAATTCAGCGTTTTTAGGGAAAGATTTAGTCTTTTCTAGCAATAATGAACTCCTTGATTTGTCTAATTGATAGGAACCTTGTTTAGCTTTAGTTAATGTTTTTAAGACCCCATGAGCATCTTGCATTAAAAAATCGGTGGCATCAATGATGTATTTCCCATTTTCTTGCCCTTCAATTTTGAAGCCATAAAGGATGGATTTAGCAAAAGCTTGTTGGACAGAGACCTTTTCTAAAGGATTATTGGTATTTGCCCTATATTGGTAATTGGGTTGAATAAGAAAAAGCTTATTTCCTTGTTTCTCAAAATAGACAACTTGCTCATTACCTAATTGCCCTCTGTCCAAACCTAAATCATTATTGCCTACACCTTGACTGAGGGAATACACATATAAAAACTCATGATTTAGCTTATCTACTGACAAATATATTTTGTCGGCACTCTCATCATAGAAGAAATCAAAATATCCCGTATAGGCTTTCATCGATTTCAATTTCTCCATAATCTGGGCAGGAGCCTGATAACTCAGTAAACAAATCAGTAGGAGTAGTTTGAGTGCTTTCATTGTATAAATGTAGAATGAAAAATGTAGAATGTAGAATCCAAAAATTGATATGTCTTAGTTGTTTTTATTAGGAATCAGTTATTTGTGTTTAGTTATAGTTGCCTGTTAAATGGGAATGTTCAACAAACTGTATCTCTGTTTAATAATCTATCTGCGATTCAATACTTAATGTGTTTTTAACAGTATTCTAGGGAATGCGGGAAAATCCAGCAATCATTTATAATGTATCATTTCTTGCACTTCCCTGATTAGAGTTGACCGGTTTCTAATAATTTTTCATTGTTAAAAATAGTAAATCTTGGTTTTGAAAAAAACTTATTATTATTCCAACTTTCTTCAAAACTTACAGGACTTAATTTTCCATTATTATTATGTGGTCTTTTGTTATTATAATGATAAACTGCTTTATCAACACACTTTTTTAATTGTTCATAATTTTTAGGTTTCCAGTGGTCTAAGTATTCCTCTTTAATTGTTCTATTTATTCGTTCAGCATATGCATTATCTTGAGCACAAATAGCCATAGAGATTTTACATTTATTAGCTTTTAATAACTCTATATAGGGCTTATAAATATATTGAGCTCCTCTGTCA